>NZ_JBJWOT010000001.1:0-1947500 GCF_047049295.1 Streptomyces sediminimaris
CAAAGGGGGAGCAAAGCAGCGGTCCGTAGCATGAAGCGAAGCCTGCGGCGTCGTTAGAGGCCCGTCTCTCGGGGCGGGGACAGGGAGTGCCGAGCCCCCGAAATCAGGGCGAAGGCCATGGAAGCGGCGAAGATCCTGGAGATGCTGTCCCCGTACTCGTCTGAGTGCACCACCGAGTACGGAGATACGTGCACCACTGCTCAGGCCACGTCGGTGTCCCGCTCGATGGCCTGAAGGCGGTTCTTGAGCCGGTAGCTGTTGCCGTTGATCGACACCAATGGAACGCAGACTGTCTTGGCTGGACGGTGCGGGGGTGCGGGGGCGGAGACCAGGTCGCCTGGGCGGTGGGTCGTCGAGGGGATCCGTAGGCGGATGGTGACGTGCCAGCCGGTCACCTCGACTTCCTCCACGACCAGGCGGAGGAGGGCCTGTTGCTGCTCGAAGCTGAGGGAGTCGATGCCGGCGCGGGCGCGTTCGGCGAAGCCCTCCAGGCGCCGCCGCAGCTGCCCGGCCTGGGCCAGTTCATGGCGCCGGGCGGTGAGAGCCTCTCGGCGTTCGGCCAGAGTGGTGCGGCGGTGCTCGATGCCGTCGGCGCGCCGCTGCAGGTCCTGCAGGTCGATCAGCCCAGCCTGGTAGAGGTCGGCCAGGCGACGTCGCTCGGCCTGGGCTTGGGCGAGTTTACGCTCGCGGCGGGCCAGTTCGCCCTCGAGGAGTTCGCCGTCGGCGGGCTGCTGGGCGTGGGCCTGTTCGCCGGCCAGCAGTACGTCGGGGCGCAGAAGGACGGCACGGACCTGGGCAAAGACGAAGGCGTCCAGGGCCTCGGCCCGGATGTTGCGTTCGGGGCAGCGCCGCTCGTGTCCTCCAGCCCGCAGGGGGTCGTGGTTGCGGCAGTAGTAGTAACGGTGCCAGGTGCCGTTGCGAGCGCGCATCGTGTGGCAGTTCGTTCCGACGTGGCAGTGGCCGCACTTGACCAGGCCGCGCAGCATCCACTGGCCGGGCTCGGTGCGGCGCGGGCTCCACTTGCTGTTGTCGTAGGTGACCTGGGTGACGGCCGCGAAGACGGGCTCGGGGACGATGGCGGGCACCGCGATGGGAATCCACTCCTCGCGGGGCCTTGGAACCTGCCGGGAACGGTGGCCGGGCCTGGGGTCAGGCACGAGTGCGGTCTGGTTGAAGTAGACCCGGCCGATGTACGCCTCGTTGTGCAGGATCCGCGCCAGGGTGGAGGTGCCCCAGATGCCACGGCCGGACTGCGGGGTGGGCACCCGGTCGGCAGCCAGGTTCCGGGCGATCTGCCGCAGGGACAGGCCATGCACCGTGTAGTCCTCGAAGATCCGCCGCACCACGGCGGCCTCCGCCTCGAACACCTCCAGCCGGGCCGGCCGGTCGTGCTCGCGGGGCAGACGACGGTAACCGTAGGGCGTCTTCCAGGAGATGACCTCCCCGGCCCTTGAACGGAACAACTTCCCCCGCCGGTAGCGTTCGGCGATCTTCGCCCGCTCGTACTCCGCGATGACCCCTTGGACCTGGGTCAGCAGCACGGCCTGTGGATCGTCGGTCAGCGGCGGGGCATCGGTGAAGACCACCGTGACCTGCAGCCGTGCCAGGTCGTCAAGGATAACGACCTGGTAGGCGTAGGCGCGGGCGAGCCGGTCCGGGGACAGGCACCACACCCGCTCGAACAGCCCGGCCTCGCGGCATCCCGCAACGCGTCCAGGCCCGGGCGGTCCAGCCGGGCGCCCGAGCAGCCGTCGTCGATGAACTCGGCGACCGCCTCGTCGCCCGCGGCCGCCACGTGCTCGCGCAGGACGGCCAGCTGGGAGCCGATCGTGCCGCGCGCCTGCTGGCGTTCGGTGGACACCCGCGCATAGAGCGCCGCCCTCATCACGCCCACCTCCCCTGCCAGCGCGGGTGACCTCGCCCGTCGCGGTCGGCTGCCGCCAGGAGCAGGGCGAACACGTCCGCCAGCGTCTGGACCCGGGGATCCTCATACGGCGACCACGCGGGGCGGCAGGCCCCGACCAGCTGTGCGCGGAAGACCGTCTCCCCGGCGGGCCAGCAGATCAGGCCGGCCAGTCCCCGGCGCTGGAAGCGGGCCGCGGCCAGTGAGTCGGGCAGCCGCCCGTCCTCCATCACCTGGGCCCGCAGCATCTCGTACTCGGTCTGCCCGGGCCCACCCGCCTGCACAAACGGGAAGCTGCCGGTCATCGTTACCGCCGCCGGATCCGTTCCACCGTGCGCCGGTGAAGACTCACCCCGAACCGGCGCTCTACCTCGCCGGCCAGCACCGCCCCGGAGACGTCGGCCGGGGCCGTGCGGACGAAGACCACGATCTCCTCGGTGATTTTCAACGGGCCACGCCGTCCGGGCGGACGGTCCAACAGCCCCGGCATGCCCGCCCGTTCGAAGGCCGCGCTCACGAGGTAGAAGCCCGACCGCAAGTATCCATGGCCGACGGCCGCAGCAGCCGCGGGGACGCCCTCGACCGTGTGGGCCCGCAGCATCTCGTACTTCACCTGGACCTTGTCCTGGGCCAGGAAGAACCCGCCGGAGGCGAACAGCGGCGCCGACACCGCCTCGGGCCGTGCATGCAGCAGGCCGGAGGACTCCAGGAACCTCAACCTCGCGGCCTCGTCCACTTACATCGCCTCCTGCTGCGGAACGTAGTCCCGCCGGCTGAGGCTGTCGACGGATTGCTGCCGCAGCCCCGAAGCACACCCCAATACGCCGGAGCGAATGGGCAGTTAGGGGCGCAAGAGGAAGTATGCCCCGAGGGCTCGGCGGTGCATTCAAATGGACGCAGCGGCATCGATCACTACACATCACGGACCCCCTCAACAGGAGGATGCCGAAGACGTCGGCGGTGCTCAGGATGCAGATATAGACCCTCGACCGGCCCGAGGGGCCCCAGGAGGACCGTCAAGTACAGCTTTGAGTTCCGTTGGTGTCACCCAGGGTGACAGCTACCGGCTCACCCAGGCCACCAGCGGACAGGGTGTGAAGCCCTTCAGCTGACCCGACCGACCCGGAGGCAGGGAAATATCCGTGAGGCCGGGCCTGTGACGCATCGAGGGCCCGGACCGGCGTACAGGTGTGGAAGCTCATCTCGGTGCCCTGAGGCAAGTCGCATCTGGCACCACCTGGACACCACTCCCCCACACCCGCGCAACGCCCCGGCGCCGTGAACCGTGCCGCCTCCCGGCAGCCACGCACCAGGGGCAGGGTCAACGCTTGTTCTCAGGGCAGTACCCGGTAGACGTCGCCTACCTCCAGCCGTTCCGCTTCCGGGCCCCTCCCCCGATCGGGATCTACCTACGCGGCTCCTGCAACCGCCGCGCAGACCGGTACCGGATCAACCAGGCAGCCGACACCCTCACATCTAGCGATCAAGATTGCCCCTAGTTACAAACGCACCTTACGCTGTCCTGGACATCACCAGGAGGAGCCCGCATGCCACCCACGCCCCGCAGCCCACAAAAACCGTACATCAGCCCCCACGCGTGGGCGCAGTTCATCGACGCCGTCGCCCCTCTCGAGCTCACCGGCCCCCGCGCCCTCGAGCTGGCCTTGGACTCCTACGCTCGCGACCTCATCCCCGTCGCCGCGATCGAGGACATCGACGCCGGCGGAGGCCGCAAGCAGGTCAACATGCGTATCAGTGGCGCCGTCTGGCAGCGCGCGGACGAGAAAAGACAGGACGAGGGCCGCTACGCCAATATGGCCACCCTCGTGAGCAAGCTGATCGGTGCCATCGCGCAGGGGCGCCTGTCCATCACCATGACCGTCACCCCGAGCCCGGCGGACCCTAGGACCACCGCCCCCCAGCTTGAAGCCCGGGGCGGCATCACCCCGTCGCCTCTCGCCGCCTGACCCGACCGCCACGAAGGGACCGGCCATTCATGACCACCGCATCCATCGGGCACCACGGGACCACCCCCCCCATGCCCGAACGCAGCCCCAAAGCCCTCCGCGCAGCCATCGCCCAGCACGCACCGAAACTCCTTGTCGACTTCGACCGGCACTGGCGCCGCGACATCGCTGACGCCTACGACCTCGCGCCCGTCCCCGCCTTCATGGCCCGCTGGTGGGGTGAATACGCCCTGGCCCGAAACCCTAAACTTGAGGCACAAGTTCACGGCCTGGAGGACCAAGCGGCCGAAGAACCCGACTTCGCCCGCGCCAAAGTCATGATCGAAGAGGCCGGACGGCTCCGCCGCGACGCGGCCAAGGCGGAACCAGGCCAGTGACAGACGACTTCATGGGTCCACCCTGGCAAGCCGACTGGACCGACGAAGCCACGAGCAACTACAACGCGCTGCCGCCCCAGGCCCGCACCATGATCGAAGCGGCCCGCGCCGAACTCGTCATCGCAAAAGACCCGTACTTTCGGGGCATCGACACCGACCGCGACCTGCCCACCGGCATGAATGTCGAACCCGTCCAGTCCACCCGCCCCAGCGGTGAACACGTCCTCTACTTCGACCACGGCCGCGGATGGCTCCGGTATCACTTCGTGCCCCGCACGACGGATCCACAGATCGTCATTGACGAATGCTTCTGGCAGTAGAGGAGTCCCAACCACACCACCCGCGCCGCCGACGAGGGTGTGTGAACAGCCCCGGTTCGAATAGAGACTCGATTTCATGAAAGGATCGAGTCATGGCACGACCTTCCCGTTACCCGCTTGAGCTCCGCCGTCGTGCGGTGCGCATGGTCGCCGAGGTGCGCGACGACTACCCGAACGAGACGGCCGCTCTGCAGGGGGTGGCCGAGAAGCTCGACATCGGTTCCCGCGAGACGCTGCGGAACTGGGTGAAGCAGTACGAGATCGACGCGGGGACACGTCCGGGGACGACGACGGAGGAGTCCGCCCAGCTCAAAGCGCTCAAGAAGGAGAACGCCGAACTCAAGCGGGCCAACGAGATCCTGAAGGCCGCGGCGTCTTTTTTCGCGGCCGAGCTCGACCGGCCACACACGCGCTCGTAGCGTTCATCGACGAGCACCGGGACCGCTTCGGCGGCGTCGAGCCGATCTGCAGAACCCTCACCGGACACGACTGCAAGATCGCCCCCTCCACCTACTACGCCCACCACAAACGCCGGAGCACGCCGTCGGCCAGGACCGTGCGGGACGCCGAACTCAAGGGACGGATCACCAAGGTCTTCGAGGCCAACTACCGCGTCTACGGGGCCAGGAAGATCTGGCGCGAGCTGAACCGACAGGGACGTGCGGTGGCCCGCTGCACCGTCGAACGCCTGATGCGCGAACTCGGCATCACCGGAGCGGTCCGCGGTAAACGCGTGATCACCACGCTGCCCGGCGGGCAGGCCGAACGGGCGCCGGACCTGCTGGACCGCGACTTCGTCGCCGCCGCCCCGAACCGCTGCTGGGTCGCGGACTTCACCCACGTGAAGACCTGGGCGGGTGTCGTCTACGTCGCCTTCGTCGTGGACACGTTCTCCCGCCGAGATCGTCGGCTGGTCCGCGGCCACGGTGAAGGAAACGGTCTTCGTCCTGGACGCTCTGGAAATGGCCGTGTGGCAACGCGATCGCGACCAACACCAGGTCCAACCAGTACTCCAGTCGCACTTCGTGATCTGACGGGGCGGCAGGTGCCATGGGGGCTCCGGAGCATGGGCGAGGCCACCTGTTGATCATGGTGTTGTGACGCATCATGAAGATCAGGCGGCCTCTGCCGCCAGCATAGATCCCTTGCTGTTCCAGGAGAAGTTCGACGAGCTCGCGGCCGGTCTCGCCCCGCTCTTCACCCGCCGGGAGCCCCGGGCGCACGCCCTCGACTACCTGCGCGGCCTGCTGGCCGACCTGCCGCGCAAGAACTGCTGGACCATGGCTGAACACGCCGGACAAGACCGGGCCTTCGGACTGCAACGCCTGCTCTCCCAGGCGGCCTGGGACGAGGACGCCGCCCTGGGCGTGGTGCGCCGCTTCGCCGTACGGCACCTGGCCGCGCCCGGCGCAGTACTGGTCTTCGACGAGACCGGCCAGGAGAAGAAGGGCGAGGCCACCGCCGGGGTCGGCCGCCAGTACACCGGCACCACCGGACAGGTCAGCAATGCCGTCGTCGCGGTGTACTGCACCTACGCCAGCCCGCTCGGCCACTGCCTGATCGACGGCGACCTCTACGTCCAAAACCACTGGGCCCAGGACCCCGACCGGTGCGAACGAGCCGGACTGGGCTCGGACTTCACCTTCCGCACCAAGACCACCATCGCCTTGGACCAGGCCCGACTGGCCCTCACGGCCGGCGTCCCGGTGGACTGGGCGGCGGGCGACGAGGTCTATGGCCGCAGCGCGAAACTGCGCGGCTTCTTCGAGGAGAACGGCATCGGCTACGTCTTCGCCGTCGGCGTCAACTTCGCCGTGCCGACCAGCGCCGGGCCGATGCGCGTGGACGTCCTGGCGGCGAAGAAGGTCCCCAAGCGAGCCTGGAACCGGCTCTCGTGCGGGCAGGGCGCCAAGGGACCGCGCGTCTACGACTGGGCCCTGGTCGCCACCGCCGACCCGCGCCACCACCTGCTGGTCCGCCGCAGCATCGCCGACCCCACCGATCTGGCCTACTTCTACGCCTACGCACCCGAAGGCCGCTCGATGGCGCTGACCGACCTCGTGGCGATCGCCGGGATCAGATGGACCGTCGAGGAGGACTTCGCCAACGGAAAGGACGCCGTCGGACTGGACCACACCCAGGCCCGCCGCTACCGCTCCTGGCGACGCCACGTCGTCCTCGCGATGGCCGCCCTGGCCCTGCTCTCCGTGATCGCCAGCCTGGAGCAGCGAGAACATCCCGCCCCGGTCCTGCCGACCAGCCCCACCGACGAAGCACCCGCGGACTTCGGGCAGATCGCCCTGACCGTCACCGAGGCCCGACGCCTGTTCCAGCTGTTCACCAACCTGCTGCGGGACCTGCCCGCCGCCCTCACCACCCGCCGCATGACCTTCCACCTGCAGTGGTCCACCTGGCGACGACGCCACCAAGCACGCGCCCGCTGGCACCACTACAAGCGACGCCTCACCGACCTCGACTGAACCCCGCACCCCAACGACCAGTCAGATCACGAAGTGCGACTGGAGTACCAGGCGAGTTGATACATCACTCGGACAGTGAGTATGTGAAGTGCCGGATGTCCCGGGCTTCTTGACTCGCACAGCGATGGACGCGCCAGGATGCCGGTGCCGGGATGCTCTCGCGGCCTCCTGACCCGCACTCCGATCGACGGCTCTGTCCTTCCTCGGACTTGTCGGTGGCCCGGGAGCATCCCGGCGAGGCGCTCGCCTCGCCGACGGGAGTGACTTAAGGAGAGCCTGGCCAAGGTCCCATCACTGTCTTGTCCGCCGCCTCGGTGACCGCGCGCCGACCCACCGCGCTCTCATCCGCGAGGAGGCCGACATGGCCAGCATCCCACCCGTCTCCCGCGTCGTCATCGGCGGCGTGGACACCCACAAAGACCTGCACGTCGCTGCCGTGATCGACACCGACGACCACGTCCTGGACACCCAGGCGTTCTCCACCACCCGCGCCGGCTACCGCGCCCTGCTCGCCTGGATGCGTACCTTCGGCGACGTGCGCCGCATCGGCATCGAGGGCACCGGCTCCTACGGCGCCGGGCTCCTGCGCCACCTGCAGCAGGCCGGCATCGAGATCCTCGAGGTCAACCGGCCCGACCGCTCCGACCGGCGCCGACGCGGCAAGGACGACACCATCGACGCCGAGAACGCCGCCCACGCCGCGCTGGCCGGCAACCGTGTGATCACGCCCAAGACCCGCACCGGCATGGTCGAGTCCTTACGCGTCCTGCGGATCGCCCGCTCCACTGCCGTCAAGGCCCGCCGCGTCGCCCTGCAGATGCTGCGCTGCCAGATCATCTCCGCGCCCGAGGAACTCCGTGACCAGGTACGGAACCTGACACGGATGCAGCTCATCCGCACCTGCGCCGCCTGGCGGCCGGACGAGACCGCCTTCCGCGACCCCGTCTCAGCCACCCGTATCGCCATCAAGTCCCTGGCCCGCCGCTACCTCGAGCTCAACGACGAGGTCGCCGATCTCGATGCAATGATCGAGCCCCTGGTCCGGGAACTGGCGCCCTCGCTGCTGAAACGGACCGGCTTCGGGATCGAGAACACCGCCCAACTCCTGGTCACCTGCGGCGACAACCCTCAGCGGGTCACCGACGAGGCCCGCTTCGCCAAGCTCTGCGGCGTCGCCCCGCTGCCCGCCTCCTCCGGGAAGGTCCAGCGTCACCGCCTCAACCGCGGCGGCGACCGCCAGGCCAACTCCGCCCTCCACATGGCCGTGGTCTGCCGCCTCCATTACGACAAGGCCACTCAGGAGTACCTCGAACGCCGCACCAG
Organism: Streptomyces sediminimaris; assembly: GCF_047049295.1. Lineage (NCBI taxonomy): Bacteria > Bacillati > Actinomycetota > Actinomycetes > Kitasatosporales > Streptomycetaceae > Streptomyces > Streptomyces sediminimaris. Next base: position 8,371 of record NZ_JBJWOT010000001.1, read on the forward strand.
CGAAGGCAAGTCGAAGATGGAGATCATCCGTTGCCTCAAACGATACGTCGCCCGCGAGGCGTACTACCTGATCAAGCAGGACAACGCCTCAAACCGGTCACTCCAGAGAGGTTGACATTCAGGAGAGCGTCGCCGGATCGCAATATACGAGTTTTCGGCTCGCCGAGCATCTGGACGTCGCCGGCATCGCCGCCTCGATCGGATCGGTCGGCGACGCCTACGACAATGCCCTGATGGAGAGCACGATCGGCCTGTACGAGACCGAGCTGATCAAGCCCCGACGGCCCTGGAAGTCGCTCTCCCAGGTCGAGTTGGCCACCGCAGAGTGGGTGGACTGGTACAACCACCGCAGACTCCACGGTGAGATAGGCCACGTTCCGCCCGCCGAGTACGAAGCCAATCACTACAAGGAATCCACGAAACCCCAGGTCACAACCACAACCTGAGATCTCTACCGGACCCGGGGCGGTTCACACACTCACCAGCATCTGGCGGGACCGCAGAGGCAGATCAAGAAGTTCCAAGAATTTCCTTAAGCGCCTCGACCTCAGCAACTGGATACGGGTACGACGGCCATGAACGGTGAAAGCCTTCGACACCCAGACTGCTAATCAATTCAGCGGTGGATGAAAGTACATCAGATGCGAAGACTCTAGGATCGATCTCTTCTGCCGTCCACCGCTCTTCGCCCGGACCTCGTCCCCATTCGGGATGCATTGCCACACGGAGGCTCAAAGAATCTCCGTGCGGCTCCAAAGTCCACCGGATCTCTCCTGGCTCATTGTCGAATGAGAACTCCTGGCGCGCCCCGGTATCGAGAACTAGCCGCGCGCCTTCCACTAGGACACGAAACACATCAGTCGAATCGCTGACGGTTGCACGGTAAGGGGGCGAACCCTCTCTCAGCAGCTCAAACGACGCCCAGCCATGCCGCAGCTGCATCCAATTGAATATGTGCCGAGCCACGGAGAGACCCTCCTCAGTCATTTCGGTCACTTCGGATACGCCGTCCAAATCTGCCCGTCACGAACGACGATCTCAGCGACTGATGTCTCATTTCCAGCCCCGTTCACGCCGATCGTTCGCCCGAAGTCATACTGATGAATATGCCCAGGGCCGTTGGGGTTAGGGAGCTCAGGAGAATTATTCGCACCTTCGCGAAGATTTTCACCAAGGACATGTTCGTCATTCTCATTCCATATGAAGTCCTCGTTGAACTCTCCCGGCAGATCAGTCTCACCCGCGCGAATCGCCTGATCGCGACCACCAGGGCCATGGCGATACTCAATATGGGCCAACCGATCGTCGTTGATAACTGCATTTCCATTGCAGTTATGCACTAGGACCGGAGTAGCCCCTGCCAGCACATAGTACGTGTGGAGGTGCTGGAGTGAGGATTGGCGTACGTCGTCGTGTACTCCGAGCGGTCATCGCTGACCTCGACCCGAGAACCGCTCGCCGCCGCTTTCTGCGAAGCGGCCGCCTCCGGGGAAAGCGATGTCGTACTGGTGGAACCGGTGTTCTGACCGTCCGCGACGACCGTATGCGTGGCAGCCGCCGCGACAGGCTGAATCAGCAAGACGAATGCGGCCAACCATGCGGTGCGCGACGACCGCACACGTCTGCCCCCCGAATCCCCCACAACTCGCTCCAGAGTCCTTGACGAACTGGTCACATTCACTTGGCGATTGAGGATCATGGCAGGGACAGGTCAAACCGAGTTCAATCGATCCTCCAAGATCAGGCAGTGAGATGCCTGAAACCGCGTAAAGAATCCGTTCGTTCACCTCAAAGAAAGATCTCCGCAAGGAACCGAACACCGGAGCACGTCCGCCAGGCGCGCCATAACCCAGCCGGGCCGGGCGGGAGTGAAATCTCACGGCCCTGTCTCAGGCGGTGCCCTACCAGGGCTTGCGCAAGTTCCCGGGATCGGCCAACTGGCGTGAGGACGCCGCGGGTTGGGTGGATGACAGAGCGGACACGGGATCCGTGATCATTCAGGTGTCTAAGCCAAGTGATCAAGAGGGTTCCCGTGTCCGCTGTCTCATCTTCCCCGATCCCTGCCGTGTTGGCCAAGTTGGGTCCGCTCCGTCCAGACAGCATGTCTGACCTGCGACTCTTCCTGGAGGCGGTGCCCGATCCTCGGTCCCGGCGAGGCCGTTGGTACTCGTTGACCTCGATCCTGCTGGTCTGCGCGGCCGCCGCGGTCTCGGGAGCCCGGACCATCGACGAACTCGCCGAGTGGGGCGCCCGCGCCGACGCAGGACTGCTCGCCACGCTGGGCGTGCGCCGTCACCTGCTGCGCTGGCGGCATGCACCGTCCAGGTCCGCCATCGGGAGGGTCCTCGAGCGTCTCGACACCAACGCACTCGACGCGGCCGTGGGAGCCTGGCTCGCTCACCGCCATACCGCCGCAGCCCCGGGCAGGCGACGGGTGATCGCCGTGGACGGCAAGGCACTGCGCGGCTCCGCCCGCCTGGACCAGCCCCGCCGGCACCTGCTGTCCGCCGTCACCCACGGCTGCCCGGTCACCCTCGCCCAGACTGAGGTCGAGTCCAAGACCAACGAGACACGGCACTTCCAGCCCCTGCTTGCACCACTCGACCTGGACGGAGACGTACTCACGTTCGACGCGCTGCACTCCGTGAGGGCCAATGTCACCTGGCTGGCCGAAACCAAGAAGGCGCACTACGTAGCCGTGATCAAGCCCAATCAGCCCACCGCCTGGGCCCAACTGGACGGACTGGACTGGCATGCGGTGGCCATCCAGCACACCGCCTCGAACAAGGGACACGGCCGTCGCGAGTCCCGCTCGATCAAGACTCTCGCCATCGCCGACAACCTCGGCGGCATCGCCTTCCCCCACGCGAAGCTCGCCCTCCGCGTCCACCGCCGCCGCAAAGAGACCGGCAGGAAGGAGACCCGCGAGACCGTCTATGCGGTCACCAGCCTCGACGTCCACCAGGCGAAACCGGCCGAACTCGCCTCCCACCTGCGCGGACACTGGACAGTGGAAGCCCAGCACCACATCCGCGACCGTACCTTCGCCGAAGACGCCTCCACTGTCCACACCGGCAACGCACCCCGCGTCATGGCCACCCTCCGCAACCTCGCGATCGGAGCCCTCAAAGCCCTCGGAGCGACCAACATCGCGAAGACCACCCGCGCCATCCGCGACCAACCCGAACGAGCCCTCCCCATCCTGGGCATCACCTACAAGCCCGACCTCAACGGAACTTGATCAAGCCCTGGTGCCCTACGGCATCTACGACGTCGCCACGAACACCGGCTGGGTCAACGTCACATCGACCATGACACCGCCGCGTTCGCCGTCGAATCGATCCGCCGTTGGTGGAACGGAGCCGGGTGGGCCACCTACCCGACGCCGACCGGCTGCTGATCACCGGACGCCGGCGGCTCCAACGGGTACCGCACCCGCACGTGGAAGACCGAACTCGCCCCCATTCGCCACCGAGGCCGGCCTCACGATCACAGCCGAGCGAGGTTGCCGTCCGTTCAGGGGGGCGGGTTGGTGGTTTGCCGTCGGGTTTCGCGCAGGTGGAAGTCGATGTACCGGGCGAGGATCAGTGCGTCTTGTGGGTCATCGGCGTGGAAGGAGACCCGGCGTAGCAGTTGCACGCTGTCAAGTGCGACGTCTTCGCGGGCGAGGACGAAGAGAAGGGCGAGGAGGGCAGAGCGGGCGTTGCCGTCGTCAAAGGGGTGGAAGAAACAGACGTCGAGGAAGGCGCGTGCGGCCCGGGCGGTCAGCGGCAGGGGCCGGTCGGCGTCCTTGGCGCTTTCGGCGAGGCAGGCGTCGAGACGGGCGCGGATGTCCGGGGCGATGCCATAGCGTTCACGGCCGCCCTTGGCGAAGGCGGGCAGGCTGCGCAACGGTGGCAGTCCGGGTGTGGCCAGGACGTGCTGTTGCCAGCGCTGGATCAGGGCGCAGTCCAGCCGGGCGCCGCGCGCGGCGTCGGCCCGCATCAGGTCGAGGGCGGTGAGCAGGCCTCGTCCGCGGGCGGGGTCCAGGATCGCGTCGAAGGTGCGGATCTCCTCCGCCATCCCGTCGCGCACTGGTGCCACCGGTGCGTCCCCGGTGCTGTCGGCAGCCTCGTGCCACGGCACCGCGTCCCGCACTGCGAGCCAGCGCTTGAGGTGGTCGGGCAGCAGCGGCGACTGGGCGGCTCGGGCGGCCGCGTCGGGCCGTACGGCGGCCGCGAGGCGTTCGGCGATGTCCTCGACCAGCACCGTGTCGGGGCCGGTCCAGCTTTCGAATCGGCCGCCGATCGTCTGCTCCACGAGGTGCTCGGCGCCGTCGGCCGGGATGCCCCAGCGGCTGAGGAACCAGCCGAGGACCTGGTGGCAGTGTGCGTACCAGCCGCTGCCGCAGCCGGTGCGGTCGGTGACGTGCAGGATGAGGTTGCGGGCGGTGCGGTCCCACAGGATGCGCTGGTCGTCGATGCTGGCCAGGTTCAATGGGTAGGCCTCGAACCATGCGGCCAGACTCTCCAGCCACTCCCGCCACTCCCGCAGCGCCTCGGCCACCCGGTCGAGGGTTTCGTCCGGGGTGGTGACCGAGTCCTGGGGGCAGCACCAGCTGCCGACCGGCCCTCCGTCGAAGTCCCCTTCGTCGTGCGCCCATCGCCAGCCGGCGACCCAGCGGCCGTAGTGCTCGGACAGTGCGTGGGTCATGGCGTCGGCCCAGGGCCTGGCCTCCTCCCAGCCCCAGTCGTACAGGGCCCTGTCACCCGGCGGTAGGTCGGGGCGACGGGGTACCCGCCGGGCCGGGCCGAGCGATCTGACCACCCGCGCCGCCGCCTCGCTGTCGAATGGATGACGGGCGGGGTCCACCTCGTCCCAGGTCAGGATGCGGGGCGACAGCTCTACGAACACCGCGCAAGTCTCACGCCTCACCCGTACCGGTTCAACTCGATTACCGAACCGCGCCGGAACGCTCGCCAGGCCGCACCGGGAACGTCTGCCGTACGCCTATGCGCGCCGGGATGCGGCAGGTGTGCCCGACCCGGATGCTCACCACGCAGCGTTGAACAGTGCGTATTCGAGCAGGTCGGGTGAGGCGTCGGACGGCCAGCCGTCGGTGGACGCTGCCTGGTGGGCGGCGGCGTGCAGGAACGAGAGGTACACCTGGTAGCGGTGGGGTGACCAGTCCCGATCCCTCCAGACCCAGGCGGCGATCGAGCCGTCGGGGTCGTGGCCCGTTTCCCGGCCGACCGCCGCGGCCAGGGACCGCATGCGCCAGGCCAGGACGCGGTCGAGGATGAGTGGCTCGGGGCCGTTCGCCGGCGGGACTGCCTTGCCGGTGAAGTAGAGGAACTTGGTGAAGAAGGATGGCCCGAGCCCGGGAACGCGGCCGCGGAGTGCCGCGTAGGCGGCTGCTGCGCTGTGACGTCTCCTGTCGCCCGTCCGCGAAGTGGACCAGTGCACCGTCCCGGGTTCCCGGCACCACCTGCGTCACGCCCTGCGCCCACTGGACGTCGAGAGTGCCGAGCAGCAGGTCACGGAGTTGCCCACGGTCAATCTCGGGATTCGCCCGGTCATCCGGGCGGGGTCGCCAGTCGCGCAGAACGGTCCCGGCCGTGTCCAGGATGCGCATGGCCTGCCCCTCGGGACAGTCGTGGGCGCGCACGCGAACCGGCTGCCCGACCCGGTGCCACTCGCGCCCGGCGACCGCGTACGCGCCCCGGGTCTCCTTCTTCTTCGCATCCACACTGATGACCGGCTGCCCGTCCGCGAGATACGCCGTGGCCTGGTCGTTGATGTAGCGGAACTGGGCGTCGCGGTCGGGGTGGCGGGCTCCCTCGGTGGTGCGCGAGGAGCCCTGCAAGCAAAACCCCTCGGCCTACAACAGTGCGGCCACCGTGTCGTGACCGACCCGGTGCCCCTGGCGGGACAGCTCCGCGGCCAGAGCACGGGTGGACTTCACGGTCCACCGCAGCGGCGACTCGGATCTCCCCGCTGGTCCGGCTCGACCAGCGCGAGCAACCCAGGGACCAGGTCCGGATCGAGATCCCGCAGCCGCTTGCGGCCCGCACCCACCGCCCGCACCCGACCATCGGGCTCTCCGCCCCGTTCGAGTTCGCGCAACCCCGCGACACCGTGGACTCCGTCAGCCCCGCAGCCCCTGCGACCAGGCGAATCCCACCGTGGCCCCGCACACGGGCAGCAGCCCCCAGCACCAGCCGTCGCTGCCGCTCGTCCAGATGCGGCAGCAACAGCCCCAGCGCCTCCGACAGTCCCGCCCCAATCCCCTCCGTCACACCCGCACCCTACGGACCAACCGGCCACAGAAACCGAGGAGTTATTGATCGACAGATCCCTGCCCGGACCCCGTTCGGTGGCAGCCCAGCCCAGCGCAAGGGGCGCCCAGCCACCAGTCGGATCAGGACACCGCGGCAGGTTCTCTCCCGATCCTCGGTGGTCGACGCGCCGGGTGGCAGCAGACCGCCGACGATCAGCTCCGCGCAGCCGTCCATGTTCTCGTCCGGGGAGCCGGCCCCGCTGCTGAGTCGTGCCTCATCGGGTGCTATCCCCCCAGTTGTCGAGCATCCGGCGGGTGAGCGGCACCGCGTTCGTCGTCCACGCCAGCTTCTCCAGCCGCTGCGTCTCGGCTTCGTCCAGACCGCGCAACGCCTGCTGCCCGCCGAGACCTTCGCGGGCGAGCAGGTTCGTCCACGCCCCGGTCTGCTGCTGATCCGGGCAGGACGCCACGGTTCGGCATACCGCACGCATCCATTCGACCGTGGAACGCCGTGCCCACGCGCAGACCCGATCGTCTCGGACATGATCCCTATGGAGCCTCCTTCGCCTGGTGATGAGCGGGGTGGCTGCGCACACTGCGCCAGCGGGAGCGGGTCTGTTCCACGATGCTGTCCCACTCGCGGCGCACCTCGTCCTGGGACGGGCGCTGGCCCTGGCGGATCCGGGTGAGTTCATCCCCCACCTCGCGCCCCAGCGCCGCCGAGGCGACGACGACGAGCATGGCCCCGAACAGGGTCGTGGTCATCCCGAAGACCGCACCGGCGGCGCCGTAGCGTGAGGCGTAGGAGTTGAACAGACGCGGCAGGTACACCGCCGCCACCACCGAATAGGCCGCCGTCAGCACGGCCGCGGAGAGCGCGAAGGGCAGCAGGACGGGCCAGGCGAGCCGCTTCGCGGACAGGATGAAGCCGCTGAAGGTCAAAAAGGCGGCGGACACCGGCACCTCGCACACCGCGGCCGCCACGCCCAGGCCTCCCCCGCCCAGCATGACGTAGATCCAGCCGATCACCGCCGAGTACACGGTGAGCGAGCCGATCCACCACAGGCCGCCTCGGGTGTTGCGCACACCCAGCGGCCTCAACTCCCATGTCTGCTCGATCAGGCGCTGCATGGCGCGGGAGAAACTCAGCACTGAGATGGCCAGAAACAGCATCCCGAAGACCCCGATGCCGTCACTCGCGGACGAGGTGGAGAACACCGACCTGACCACCTCGGCCCCGCGGCCGGTCAGGCGGTAGCGGTTGATGATCCGATCCGCGGCCTCCTCGCCGAACAGGGCGCCGCCCAGGATTGCGAGCGGCAGCAGCGCGGTCAGCGCGCCCGAGGCCAACGCCATCGCCCGGTCGAAACCCGCCATCTTCTGGAAACGGTTGATGACGCGCAGCACAAAGGCGGGACGCAGCCAGAATGTCAGCGTCTCGATGAGGCGCTCGCGGTTGATTCCCGGCGTCCCGTCCTCCGCTGATTCAGGACCAATTGTGGCGAAGCGAGCCTAAACGACGGCCGCCCGCACAGCGAGGGGCGACACCGGAAAAATGCGCACGTGCCGGTCGGTGGCGACCAGCACCCCGGCTTCGACAGGCGGCGGCCGGGCCGCGATCTTCCTGCCGCCGGCTCCGGCGCAGGGCCGCGTGGACGTACTCGTCGAGGTCGAAGGTGGTCAGCACCAGGACGCGGGAGCGGTCGCCGGTGGCGGTGATGGGGCGGGGGGTGCCTCTATGTCTTTCGTCAAGGCACTCCTGTCGGGTTTGGGGTGGTTCGGGGTTGCTGAGGTTACGCGGCGAGCTCGACGCCTTTCGGTGTCCGGGATTCGTAGAAGGTGCCGTCGCGGAGCATGGCGAACAGGACGCTGATGCGTTGACGGGCCAGGCGGAGGAGGGCCTGGGTGTGGGTCTTGCCGCGTGCTCGCTGGCGGTCGTAGTAGGTGCGGGAGGCGGGGTCAGCGTTCATGCAGGCGAAGGCGGAGAGGAACATCGCCCGTTTGAGCTGCCGGTTTCCGCCTCGGGGTGCGTGTTCGCCGTGGATCGAGGTCCCGGACTGCTTCGTGGTGGGGGCGAGGCCGGCGTAGGAGGCGAGGTGGGCGGCGGTGGGGAAGCTGGTGCCGTCGCCGACGGTGACCAGCAGGACGGCGGCGGTCCTGACGCCGACGCCGGGCATCGACGTCAGGACCGGGGAAAGAGGGTGAGTCTCCAGCAGGGCGTTGATCTGGGCTTCCATCGCCCGGCGATGGGTGTGGACGGCGGCCAGGGATGCGGCCAGGGAGGGAATGACGATGTCGAGGGTGCCGGTGCCGGGGACGACGACGGTCTGCTCGTCGAGTGCGTCGAAGACGTCGTCGATCAGCCGCTGGGCCATGCGGGGGGCTTTCGGGCGGATCAGCTCCACGAGTCTGCGGCGGCCGGCCTTGCGCAGGGCGGACGGGGAGCCGTAGCGCTCCAGCAGCCAGGTCACGGCCTGGTGGTCGAGGCGGGGACCCAGAACGCGCTCCAGCGACGGGTGGAACTGAGTGAGCAGGCCGCGTATCCGGTTGGACGTGCGGGTGGCCTCGGCCGCGAGATCCTGGTCGAAGCCCACGAGGACCGTGAGTTCGGCGGTGATCTCGTCGGTCAGTTCCAGCGAGCGCAGGGTGTGCGGCATCGTCCGTGCGGCGTCCGCGATGACGGCGGCGTCCTTGGCGTCGGTCTTGGCCTCGCCGGGGTAGAGGTCGGCGATCCGGCGCATCGCGAGTCCGGGCAGGTAGGCGACCTGGCAGCCGGCGTCGCGGGCGACGGTCAGTGGCAGGGCGCCGATGGAGGCGGGCTGGTCCACGATCACCAGGACGGTGCCGAACTTTTCGCGCAGCTTGGCGAAGACGGCCCGCAACTTGGGCTCGCTGTTGGGCAGCGGTTTGTCGAAGACCTTTTTCCCGGCCGGGGTGAGTCCGTGGCCGTGGTGGGCACTCTTGCCGACGTCCAGGCCCAGGAACACGCCCACGTCTTCGATCTCGAACATCGTGCCCCTTCCCCAGGGGTGTTGACGGTGCCGGCCTCGGCTCGGGTGTCGTGCTCGCGCATCCACGTTATGCAGACCTGCCGCCCGCGAACTGTCCGGCGTTGCGCCGGACCGGGCGGTGGCCGGACCTCTGATCAGCGTCTCCGACGGCACCTCCCGGGCCCGGTGACACCACCCCCCAGGTCATGCCTTCGACAGGGGGCAACAGTCATGCCGGGCCCGGAGGCCAGCGGCCCTCTTGCAGGACCGCGGAAAACATAACGGGGCCTCGATGCCGTCCAGGCCGGGCATACGGACGTCCATAGGACGACGTCGGGTCGGAGTTCGGCCGCCTTGCGGACCGCTTGGCCGCCGTGGGCGGCCTCGCCGACGGCTCCTTCTCGGGAACGGAGTCGAGGTGCGGGCTGAAGCCGGAACGTTGCAGCGGCTGGTCGTCCACGATGAGCACGGTGATCACTGGGCACCGGCTTGGAGGGTGAGGTCGGGGGTGGCCTCCGCCGTCCATCCTCCGCCGGCAGAGCCGGCGCTGGGGCTCCCGCCGTAGAGAGCCGCCGTTCTCGCATGGGTTTCTGGTCGTCCGGCCGCTGGGCGCCGTCGTCATCACGGCGATGCCCCTCCCCTGCTGCGGCCGTGGAACCGGCCGCCCGGGGGCGGCACCGCGTGAAGCGGTGAGCCCGGACATCGGTGTGCGACAGGCCCAGCCGCGAGAGCCGGCGAAGAGCGCAGGGAGGTGGTCCGGAACGGAGTCCCGCGTCGCCGCGGCCCGTAATGGTTTCGCCAAATCTCCCAGCAGCGGAACTCCACAGCTTGTTAGGCGAGGCTTACCTGACTTAGTTTCGGTGTGCTTCCCGTGCACGAAAGACCGGAGTCTCCCATGTCCAGCGCGAACATCGCCCTGCTCGGCGCCATCGCGGGTTTCACCATCTACCTCGGCCTTCCCGTCGGTCGCCTGCGCACGCCTACCCCGCGCCTCAAGGCGGGCCTGAACGCCGTGGCCATCGGCATCCTGACCTTCCTTGTATGGGACGTCCTGACCCACGCCTGGGAACCGGTCGACGAGGCGCTGAGCAAGCACGCATGGGCGGACGTCGCGTCCGGGGGTGTCACCCTGGCCGTAGGCCTCACGATCGGGCTGGCCGGACTCGTCCACTACGACGCCTGGGTCAGCCGCCGCCGGACCGCCGCTGCCCGCCCGGCCGGGCCCGGTGCCGCCGCCGCCGCGGAGCTGGCACCCAGGACCCGCAGTCAGGCGGGCTCGCTCGCGCTGATGATCGCTACCGGCATCGGCCTGCACAACTTCGCCGAGGGCCTGGCCATCGGCAATTCCGCCGCGCAGGGTGAACTGTCCCTCGCTCTCCTGCTGATCGTCGGATTCGGCCTGCACAACGCCACCGAAGGCTTCGGCATCGTCGCCCCGCTGGCCGCCGAGGGCGAGCGCCCGTCCTGGCCGACCCTGCTGTGGCTCGGTCTGATCGGCGGCGGCCCCACCTTCCTCGGCACGCTCATCGGCCAGCACCTGGTCAACGACACCCTGTCGATCGCCTTCCTCGGCCTCGCCGCCGGCTCGATCCTCTACGTCGTCATCGAACTGCTGGCGGTCGCCCGCAAGACCGGACTCAAGACACTCACGACCTGGTGCCTCCTGCTGGGCCTCCTGCTCGGTTTCGCCACCGACGCCGTCGTCACGGCCGCCGGCGCCTGAACCAGCGGCGCCCCCCAGACCTCTGCCGCCCCGCCTGCCCGACCAGCCCGCGGGCGCGGGCGCGTTCCTCGGCGAAGTGAACGGCAGCCTGCCGGCGGCGCTGAGCGTGCGCGGTGTGGTCTCCAACGGCCGGGTCAGGGACGTGGACAGCCTGCGCCTCAACCCACCAGGCGCTCACCGGCGGCGGCACGTGGCAGGGTGATCAGGACGAGTGCACCGCCGCCGGGAGCCTCGTGGATGACGATATGGCCGCCGTGTGCGGTCGCGATCTCCCTGGCGATGGCCAGGCCGAGGCCGCTCGATCCGCTGGTGCGTTCCCGGCTGGCGTCCAGCCGGACGAAGCGGTCGAAGACGCGCTCGCGTTCCTCGGGCGGGATTCCGGGACCGTCGTCGGCGATCTCGATCCTCACCTGATCGGGCCGTGCGTCCCGGACCGAGATCTGGACCGCGTGGCGGGCGTGACGGACGGCGTTGTCGAGGACGTTGCGCACCATGCGGCTCAGGTGCTCGGCGTCGCCGATGACCATCAGGCCGGTCCTCGCGCGGTCGATGCCGACGGGCACCCGCGGTGCAGCACTGGTCGCGCGCACCTCCTCGACCAGCTCGCCGAGACCGACCCGACGCCGTCGCGTCACGAGCCGGCGGTCGTCGGTTCTGGCAAGGACGAGAAGGTCGTGCACGAGCGTCTCCAGGCGCTCCGACTGACGCACCGCTCGCCGGGCGATCTGCGGCCAGGGAGCCGTCTCCGGGTGGGCAAGGCCGACCTCCAGTGCGGTGCGGATCGCCGCCAGCGGGGTGCGCAGCTCGTGCGAGGCGTCGGCGGCGAAGCGCCGCTGCCGCGCCGCGGAGTCGTCGAGCCGGGTGAGCATGTCGTTCATCGTGCGGGCGAGGTCACCGATCTCGTCGTGGGTGCCCGGCTGCGGTACTCGCCGCGACAGGTCCGCGGCCGTGATCTCGGTGACCGAGCGGCGGATGCGCTCCACCGGGCGCAGCGCCCGGCCCACGACCAGCCACACAGTGCCGCAGGCCAGCAACAGGATGCCGGGCACGCCCACCAACAGCAGCCGTGCGAAGGTCTCGCTGACCTGGCTGAGCAGGTCGGTGGTGGTGAGAGTGATGATCGTCACCTCTTTGCCGCCAATGGTGGCCCGGCGGCCGAGCACGCGTACCTCGCCGTTCAGCGCCGTGTCCGCAGTCCTCTGTCGCACGGGGGTTCCGGCGCCGGGCGGCAGGGCGTAGACGGCACTCTGCCCCTGCAGGGCGCGGCTGGCGGCGAGGACCGTGCCGTCCGGGGTGAGCACCTGTGCCTGGGCGTTGGGGTCCAGGGCCGAGGCGGGCAGCGGATGCGGCCACCGGCCGCCGCGCGCGGACTGCTCGACCTGCGCGGCGTAGGTGCGCAGCTGGTCGTCGGCGGTACGGTGCGCGGATCCGACCTGGAGCAGGTACAAGAGGACCAGGCCGAGGGTCACTGCCGCCGTGAGCGCGAGCCCGGCGACGACGGTGACCCTGGCACGCACTGTGCGCATGCCGACCGGGTGGCCCAGGTGTCGGCCGCTCACTGCCCGTCCTCCCGGATCAGGTAGCCCTCACCGCGGACCGTCTCGATCACCGGCGCACCGCCCGGCGTCTCGATCTTCCGCCGCAGCCGGTGCACATGGACCTCGACCACGGACGGCCCGCCCTCGAAATTGACGTCCCAGCAGTGCTCCAGAAGCTCGGATTTGGCCACGGCACGTCCCTTGCACCGCATCAGGTGCTCCAGGACCGATATCTCGCGGGTGGTGAGATCCAGCCCCCGGCCGCCGCGGGTCACGGTGCGGCTGGCCGGGTCCAGCGCCAGGCCGGCGGCAGTGAGCACCGCCGGCCTGGCGCCGAGCCGACGGCGGGTCAGGGAGCGCAGGTGGGCGAGGAGCACGGGGTAGGAGAACGGCTTGGCCAGGTAGTCGTCCGCTCCGCTGTCCAGGCCCTCGGCGTGGTCGAGGTCCTCGTCCATCGCGGTCAGCATCAGGATCGGCATCCACAGGTCCTGCTCGCGCAGGGTGCGACAGACCCGGTAGCCGTCCATCCCCGGCAGCATCACGTCCAGGATGATCACGTCGGGTGAGGTTTCGCGGGCCTTCCACAGCCCGTCCACACCGTTGTCCGCCACGTCCACGACGTAGCCCTCGGCCTTGAGTCCCCAGGCGAGCGACTCGGCCAGGTCCCGGTCGTCCTCGACCACCAGCACGCGCATCTATCCAGCATCCCCGATCGCCACCGGCTCCTGCCCCGGCTCGTTCGGCAGCCGCGGCGGGGCGGCATGGATCCGCATCAGCCGGGCCGCGCCCGGCGGCATCCACCAGTTCAGTTTCCCGAAGAGCGAGACGAGCGCCGGGAGCAGGAGCATGCGCACCACGACGGCGTCGAGCAGCACCCCGGCCGCCAGGCCGGCGGCGATCTGACGGACGGTGATGTCGTTCGCCGTCGACAGGGAGGCGAGCGCGAGGAAGAGGATGAGCGCGGCGCTGGTGACCAGCCTTCCGGTGCGCGAGACGCCCTCGACGACGCCCTCCCGGGTGGAGCCCGAGCGGTCGTAGCCCTCGCGCACGCGGGCGAGGATGAACACCTCGTAGTCCATCGAGACCCCGAAGAGGAAGCCGAAGATCAGCACTGGGGCGAGGGTGCCCACGGCGCCGTAGCTGCGCGCGCCCCAGAAGGTCTGCATCCCCAGGCCGTGCTGGAAAACCAGCACCAGCAGGCCGTAGGAGGCCGCGACCGAGAGGATGTTCAGCAGCACCGCCTTGGCCGGCAGCAGGATCGACTTCAGACCGCGTGCCAGCAGCAGGAACGTCGTCAGGGCCACCACCGCGAACAGCAGCGGGAACGCGCCGTAGGTGGAATGGGTCAGGTCGAGGTTGACCGCGCCCTCGCCGCCGACGAGCACGCCGTGCGGCACGGTGTGCCGGATGTCGGCGAGAGAGGTCCCGCCCACCGAGGTTCCCACCTCGTGCTGCGGGATGGCGAAGACCATGGCACTGCCGTCGTGCCGCCAGGGTGCCCCCGCCGGCGAGACGGCCCCGTGCAGGCTGTCCACCGAGTCCAGGGAGGAAGCGACCGAGGCGGCGTCCGGGGCGTGCGGCACGTACACCGGCACCGTGGTGAGCGTCCCCGCCGGGAAGCCGGCCGCCTGCAGGGCGTGCAGGCCGTCGGTGTAGACGCCGCTGGTCGCCAGGTGCGAGGTGGTCGGCAGCCCGATGTCGATGGTGGCTGCCACCGCGGCCAGCGCGCCGAGGATCGCCAGGCCGAGGGCCGCCGCAAGCATCCGGTAGCGGATCACGAGCACGGCCCACCAGGTCCAGAAGCGGCTCGCGGACCCGGCCCGCCGCCGTCGCGGCCAGTCGACCCGGGGACCGACCTTCGACAGCACCGCGGGAAGCAGGGTGAGCGCGACCAGCACCGCCGTCGAGGGGATGAAGAGGCCGGAGACGCCGATCCCGCGGGCCAGTGAGTTGGGCACCACGATGAGGGCGAACAGGCCAAGCGAGGCGACCAGGCCGCTGAACCAGACCGAGTGCCCCGCGCGCCCGACCGCGGCCCGTACCGCCTCCTCGTTGCTCCGGCCCGCGGCACGTTCCTCGCGCCAGCGGGTCACCACCAGCAGTGAGTAGTCGATGGACAGACCGAGGCCGAGCAGCGCGACGATGTACTGCACCGCCGGGTTCAGCGGCGAGGACGACGGCATGACGCAGGTCAGTGCGTAGATGAGCAGTTGCATCGTCAGCACCGAGACCAGTGCCATGATGATCGGCAGTGCCGCCAGCAGCGAGCCGAACACCCACGCCAGCACGACGAGCGCGCCCAGCACACCGAAGATCAATTCGGTCATGACGCCGGAGTTGCCGCTGCCCGAGGTGTTGCCGGCCTCCAGCGCCTTCACGCTGGTGCCGTGCACGGTCAGCCCGGGTGCCGCCGCCTTGGCAGCGCCGACCAGGGCGTCGATCTGTCCGGCCGACATGTCGTCGCCCGTGTGCGGCGGGTACGCGAGCACGATGGTGCTGGTTCCCCCGTTCCCCACCAGCGTCCGGGCCCCGGTCGAGGCGTACGAGACCAGCCGTACCCGGGGATCGGCTTTCTTGATCGCCGCGTCCACCGCCCGGAGCCCGGCCCGAGCGGCCGGCGCAGTCACGGGCTCGCCCTTCGGCAGTCCCAGGACCAGCACTCCGGGGTCCGAGGTGGCGCCGCCGTACCGGGCCTCGATCTGCGCGTCGGCCGTAGAGGCCGAACCGCTCATGTGTATGCCGGACTGCAGCCGGCCAGAGACGCTCGGCGCGACGAGGACGCCCACCACGGTGATGGCCAGCCAGGCCGCGAACACCAACAACCGGTGCCGGACCACCCATCTGCTCAGCACGTCCACGGTTTCCTCCAGAGTCGGTGACAGCTCGCTCAGGACGCTAGAAACCGCATGCTTACGGGCAGCTTTCACCCGTTCCGCAGCCGCAGGTAGCACAGGGCCGCCGCCCAGATGGGGCGACGGCCCCTCAGGCCAGGGGACTCCTGACGGCACGCCAAAGGGCGCCCAGGTCAACGATGCCGAAACTGGAGGGGATGCCGAAACTCAAAGGCGACTCCACGGCCATGGGCGCCGCCAGCCTCCGGCGGCCTGCCGTCACGAGGAGGGCGACACTCTCAAGAACCAGCATGATCGACACCAGCGATGTGGACGTCTTCCTCGGCCTGGACCGGCAAGAGCGAGCACCACGGGACTGCTCTGACCCGGGTCGGCAAGCGGGACTTCGACAAGCAGCTACCGAACTGCGATCCCAGGATGCGGGCCGTGCTGGGCAAGTTCACCGCGAAGCACGGCACGATCCTGGTCGTGGTCGGCCGGCCCGTCTCCATCGGTGCCCTGCCGCCGCCGGCGGCCGCCCGGAACGCCGGCTGCCGCATCGCCTACCTGCCGGCCCGAAGATGCGCTGCATCGCCGACCTCTGCCCCGGCGAAGCCAAGACGGACGCCCGTGACGTCACGATCATCGCGGACGCTGCCCGCACCATGCCGCACATTCTGCCTAGCGTCGGGTCGACCGACGAGACCATCGCCGAACTGGAGATGATCGCCGGCTTCGACGACGACCTCGCCGGCGAAGCGACCCGCATCGCCAGCCGACTGCGCGGCCCGGTGCCTCTGATCGAAAACCTGACTGGTGAACCTGAGCTTGCCTCTCTCGGGGATCTTGTAGCCGTTGAGGTCAACTGCCCAGGGTGCGCCATGACTTCAGGCGAGGGATCTCGCGTTGGTCGAGGTAGTTCTGAAAGGCAGTCGATCGGCGGGGTGCGGGTGCTCCCACGGCTGGTGGCAGTCCGCTGAGACGCTCGATGTTGACGGCGAGGGCCGTCAGGACGTGCTGCACGTGGGCTTTTCCCTGTCCGCGGTAGCGGCAGCGCCGCATGCCGTGTCCGTGGGCGAACTCGTTGACCGGTCCCTCCACCCCGGAGCGGATCGCGTAGCGGGCCTTCCACTCGGGCGTCTGTTGCCCGGCGCGGACGCGGAGTTGCAGGTCGCGGAGCTCTCGTGGGGGAAAGCCCACGGTGCGGTGGCTTTCACGGGACGTGGTGCGGCCGCCGGCCGCGCTGTGGCCGACCCTCTGGCCCCGCCGCACGGCGCGCACCCATGGACGGGCTGGACGTTCTCGGCAGCGTGGGAAACGCAGCGCACCCTCGAGGCCGTCCTGGTGCGACCGGAGGTCGTGATGGAAGTCAACGTCGACGTCGCCCGCGACAGCACCGGACGGTGGCGGCACCCGGCCCGCCCCCACCGCATCCGCGCGGACGTAGACGGTCGTCGGTGAACTTCTGTCCGCAGTCCGTGCACACCGGGCGCTGAGCCTCGCGTTCGGCTGCTTCCTGCGCTTGGCGGCGCCGTCGCTCTTCAGCACGGCGAGCGAGGGCTGCGTCCCGGCGGGGGTTGCCGATCGCCTCCCACAGGTTCTGTCGGTCCTCGCGGCCGAAACGCCAGAACGCGGGCCCGGCCGGGCCGTTCGCGCAGCAGCTCCAGGGTGGTCGCCACGATCGGCATCTTCTGGTTGTAGACGCGGAAGCCGCCTTCGGCCCACTGGCCCTGCCAGTGCTCGCGGGTGAGGTCGGCGACGTTCTTCATCTGCGTCAGCACGGTCCGTTTCCCGACCTGGTGGAAGACGAGCAGGACCGGCGGGTGCGTCGCGTCACCCCACCGCGGATCGGGAGCGGACCAGCGGGTGCGCCACATCGGCTTGTCCTGGCCGTCGATGTCCTTCACCTTCCGGTGGAAGTGGCGCATGTACTTGTCGAACTTCGCCGCGATGATCGGCACTTCCTCGGTGCAGTTGTCGGCCTCGATGAACAACAGCGGCAGCCCCACCTCCGGGGCGGTGAGGACGATGTCGGCCCACGCGCACCCGACGCCGGGGTTCCTCCAGGTGCCGGTCCCGGGAAGGCGACCTCGGTGGCGTAGGAGGCGATGGCCGATCCCGTCCGGGGCGTCGACCCGGGCCCTGGGCGGCGGCCGCGATGGCTTCGGCCGGCTCACCGGCCACCAGGGCGAGGTCGGGCTTCGGGCGGATCATCGCGATGGCCGTCTCGTTGACCGTCATCGCGTGCGACGCACCCGAGCGGCCCGCGCTCTTGGGCATGCCGCCCATCTTCTCCGACCCCCGGTCCAACTCGAGGCCAGCGGCCGCCAGCCCGTCCTTGGTGAGCAGGCGCACCTCCTCCCCGCCTCGGGTGCGGCCACCATCAGCGGACAGGCCGTGCCTCCGCAGATCGTTGAGCGCTCCGCGATGGGAGGCGGTGCGCGCCTCCTTCCGCGCGGCTGCCGTCTCCTTGAGGGTGTGCCGGTACGTCAGGCGCGGTGAGGACAGGCGCTGGATCTGGTCCGCCGTCGCGGCCTTGAACACCCCGAGCACGCGCAGCACATCGGCGCGCGGCCCGGTCGACGATCCCGCCTCGTTCTCCTTGCGCTTGCCCACCATCAGCGCCCCCTCCCGTCGTCCGCGTCCGGCCACCGGCCGGGCGCCGGCCCCGCCCGGCCGCAGAGGGCACCAGGCGCCCTCAACCCGATGATCGCCTCCACCACTGACACCCCGCCCCCAGCTATTTCCCAGGGCTTGGTCAGTGAGAGGAGGACAGAAGAGGGTCGTGACGACGCGCTACAGCCCCGGAAAGCCGTGGTGGCCAAGGGGAATACGGTCCGCGCTCGTGACGGGCACGGAAGTGGGTACGGCAGTGGGATCGCAAGCGCCGGCGGCAGGAGACTGCGGCGGCCTGTCCGGCCGACCAGCCCTCGGTCAGGGTACGGCGGGCGCCTGTGTTGGGTCATCATCCCGGATCTCTCCTTGCGTCGAGGCGTCCTCCACCGGCCCTGTGCCGACCGGTGGCACGCCGGCGCGAGGGAGGCCGCCCCCGATGCTCGGTGGCCGCTGCTGCCCCTCCTGCGGGCGCGTGGCGGCCATCGTGAACACCCACCCCTTGTCCGCGACCTGACGGCGTCCGCTGGCGAAGCCGGTCAAGGGGAAACGTCCACTCCGGGCGGCCCGCGCCGAATCGGACAAGGGGTCCGTGGTTGGCCGACCACGATCGGACATGGGGTCATGGTCGACCGACCAGACTCGGCAAGGGGCCCACTTCAACCCCTACAGCACCAGTTCGCCCCTTTTTGAAGGGGAACGAATCGCATCTGATCAATGTTCAGGACATGTGAGTGGATTGTCCGTTTCGATTCGCCAGGTTGGAGAGGATTCTCTGGTGAGTTCGCAGGACATTTTCCCTGCCGACACGTTCACTCACGCAACGATTCCTTGGCCGCCGTCTGACCAAGTGGCTCGATCTCCTGGAGCTGCTTGGGTCATGGGGGCGAGGCGTTGGGCGGCTGTGTCAAGGAGTTCGAGGTCGGCCTTGGTGTGAGCGATCGCCCCGTCGATCAGGAGGCTGACCAGGGGATCGTCCGCTCGGGTACGCCGTAGCCGGGTCAGGCCTGCGAGTTCGGCAACGTAGGTCTGCTGTTGTGCGGTGATGAGTGTGGCGAGGGCGTCGGGACCGAGGGAGGAAGCGCCGAAGAGTTTCAGGAACAGTTCGTCCCGGAAACCGCCAGTGCGCACCCAGGCGCTGGTGGCCCAGTCCCGCAACTCGTCCTGTCCGGCGGGTGTGAGGGTGTAGCGGGTCTTGTCGGGGCGGTCCGCCTGGCTCACATGAGACGGGACGACGTAGCCGTCCCGGACCAGGCGCTCCAGTATCTGGTAGAGGTGCCCGATATTCAGGCCGCCCCATTGCGGGCCCATGGCCTTCTCGAATCGGCCCTTGAGTTCATAGCCGTGGTCCGGGCCGTCGGCCAGCAGCGCGAGCACCGCGTGATGAAGTGGCATGGACCCTCCTGCAACGCCATTTACAAGTCGTTGTGCATTGTGACAACGTACCGCTGCATTGTGTCAATGCAGGAGGGTGGAAGCTCGGTGGATGTGTCGTTACGAGGCGTGACGCGCCGATATGCGGACCTGGTCGCGCTGGACGCCGTCGACTTGCGCATCGAGTCAGGGGCCGCCGTCGCGCTGACCGGCCCCTCGGGTTCGGGGAAGTCCACGGTGCTGCATCTGCTCGGCGGAATGGACCGGCCCAGTGAGGGAACGGTCGAGGTCGACGGCGACGAGCTCACGGCACGGCGGCTGGACGCGCACCGCCGGCGGGTCGGTTTCGTCTTCCAGCGCTTCCATCTGCTGCCGGCCCTGACCGTGCTGGACAACGTCCTCGCTCCGGTGCTGCCCCGCCGGGTGGACTTCGACCGGCAGGGGCGCGCGCGGGAACTGCTGGAGGCGGTCGGCCTGGCAGTGCGTGCGCACGCACTGCCGTCGGAGCTGTCCGGGGGCCAGCAGCAACGCGTCGCGATAGCACGGGCGTTGATCAACCGGCCCGGCCTGCTACTGGCCGACGAGCCGACCGGGAACCTGGACAGCACGACCGGGCGCGAGATAGTCGAGCTGCTGCTCTCGCTGCGCGAGCGCTACGGTACGACCATGCTGGTCGCCACGCACGACGTCGAGGTGGCCGCGAACTGCGACCGCATCGTACGGTTGCACGACGGCCGGATCGTGGCCGACGACCAGGTGACGCCGGACGACGACGTCCTCGGCCGCCTCGGAGGCCTGCGTCCGTGATCGGCATGATCCTCTCCCAGTTGCGGCGCCGACGCGGGCGGGCCCTCTCCCTGGCCCTGGGCATCCTCGTCGCGGCCACCGGCTTCACCCTGCTGACCTCCGCAGTCACCACCAGCCGCGCCCAGACCACCGGAATCGTCCGGCACAACGCCCGCTCCGCCTACGACATCCTGGTCCGCCCCCCGACCGCGCAGACCTCCGTCGAACGTCAACGGGGCCTGGTGCAGGCCAACTTCCTGTCCGGCGTGTTCGGCGGCATCACCCTCGACCAGTACCGGCGCATCGAAAAACTGCCAGGACTCGACGTCGCCGCCCCCATCGCCAACATCGGCTATCTGATGGTGGATGGCAATCTGCGCCTCGACGTCACGCCCTTCCTCGACTCGAAAGCCTCCGCCCAACTGCTGCGCCTGAAACCGACGGTGAAGGCCGGCCTCGGCACGTACCCGGCCGCCGACCAGTACGTCTACCTCACCCGCAACCCCATCACCGTCCGCGACGACCTCATGGCCGACACCGGACTGACCGGACTGGACCAGGAGAAGGCGGCCGGGCGTACGTACTGGGTGTGCTGGTACTACAACAGCGACAAGTCCGATACGACGACGGGCACTGACGGCAAGACCCTGACGCCCCAGGCCGAACCCGACTACAACCCGGTCCCGACCTCCGCCTTCGACCTGGACGCCCGGTCGAGGATGACCTGCCGGTCAGGACAGGGCAAGGCCTCGGCGGAGATCCCGGTCACCTTCCCGGTGCTGCTGTCCGCCGTCGACCCGGAAGCCGAAGACCGGCTGGTCGGCCTTGGCAACACCGTCACCTCCGGCCGGATGCTCACCTCGAAAGACCACCCCGTGTGGGGCCCCGACCCCTTCGACAGCGGCCCGGCGGCAAGCCGCCAGCACGACTACCAGGTGCCGGTCATGCTCAGCAGCCACGCCCTGACCTCCACGACCCTGACCGCGAGCGTGGAACGCCTCGACGCAGGCGACCCCGGCCAGCTGCCCGGCAAGCTCGGCAGCCCGGCCGCCCACCGCTTCGTCACCGCGCTGCGGGGCAAGACCGTCGGCACCGTCGGCGCCGACCTCGACAAGGCCTTCCGCGCCGTCAACCGCGCCGTCAACTTCGACACCGGCGGCTACTGGACCGTCGGTCCGGTCGCCTACGGCGTCACCGCCGACGGCCTGGTAGCGCGATCCCGCCCGCAGCAACCCGCCGACGTCTGGAAGAACAACCTCGATGGGACCTCGGCACTGCTGTCCGACGTTCCCGAGGAGAACGCCGGCACGCAATACCGCACGGTCGCCGACCACGCCTCCACCAACTGCGGGGGACAAAAGACCTGCACCGGCGAGGACAGCGGCCGCGCCCCGATCCCAGTCATCCACCTCGTCGGCCGCTACGACACCACCCGGCTGCACGGCTTCTCCGCGCTCTCCGCCGTGCCGCTGGAGACCTACCGCTCCCCACAGGTCACCGGCGCCGACGCGGCCACCCGGTCCGCGCTCGGCGGCCGCCCCCTTCACCCCGACCGCAACCTCGGCGGCTACCTCAGTCCGCCTCCCACCCTGCTCACCACACTGGACTCCATCAGCGCTTTCACCAAGAGCCGCCACACGCCCACCGCCCAGGAAAAGACGCCCATCAGCGCCATCCGCATCCGGGTAGCCGGAGTGCGGGGCGTCGACTCCGCGTCCCGAGCCCGGGTGAACGCCGTGGCCGCGCGCATCCATGACGCGTTCCCGCACCTGCGCGTGGACGTCACCGTGGGCAGTTCGCCGGCGCCACAGACCGTCGCCCTCGCAGCCGGCCTCAACATCCGGGAGAACTGGACGGCCAAGGGCGTGGCACTGCGCGTCCTGCGGGCCGTGGACACCAAGAGCGCCGTGCTTTTCATACTCGTGCTGGTGGTCTGCGGGTTGTTCCTCACCCAGGCCGCGCTCGCCTCCGTACGCTCCCGGCGTACCGAGATCGGCACTCTGCGCTGTACGGGGTGGAGCGCGGGGGAGGTCCTGCGTCTGATCCTCGGCGAACTCGCCGTGGTCGGCCTGGCCGCGGGCGCGCTGGGGGCGCTGCTCGCCTACGGCCTGGGCGCCCTGCTCGGTCTCTCCCACTCGTTCACGAAGGCCGCCCTGGTATTGCCGGTCGCGCTCCTCCTCGCACTGCTCGCGGGGCTGATCCCGGCATGGCGGGCGACCCGGATCAGTCCCCTGGCCGCCGTCACCGCCCCGGTGGCGCCGGCTCGCCGGTCCGTCGCCGTGCGGTCGGTCGCCGGTCTCGCCCAACGCAACCTGCTGCGGGCACGCGGACGTACCGTGCTCGGCGCGGCCGGACTCGCCCTGGCAGTGACGGCGTTCACCGTGCTGCTCTCGGTCACCTTCGCCTTCCGGGGGGAGGTCGCGGGCTCGCTCCTGGGCGACGCGGTGGTGGCCCAGGCCCGCACGGCCGACTACCTGAGTGTCACCCTGACCCTGCTGCTCGGCGCGGCCGGTGCAGTGGACGTCCTGGTCATGTCCCAGCGAGAACGGGCAACAGACCTCGCAGTCCTGCGAGCTACCGGCTGGACGACACACGAGCTGGCCCGGTTGACCCTCTACGAGGGCCTCGGCCTGGCCCTGCTCGGCAGCCTCACCGGCGCCGCCGCCGGACTGGCCACCGTCCTCGCACTGGGCGAAGGAGTCCTGTCGGGGCACCTGCTGCCGGTGGCCGCCGCGGCTGGGACGGCGATCCTCCTCTCGACCGGCCTGGTCTGCGCGGCGCTGGCCGTTCCCATCCGCACCCTGACCCGGATCGCCCCTGTGCGCGTCCTGGCCGCGGACTGAATCGGCACTGGAGGCAATCACCGCTGGGGCCGGGCCGGATACACCGTCCCTGGACCAGCTGAGGCAGCGGGAGTTGATGAGCGGTGCTTCGACAGGCCGTGCTGAAACCTGCCGCTCGGGTCCCGGGTAGCTGCAGTGGCCTGGCTGAGGGGTGGCCACCGCACTCTCGCTGCCGCCCGCCGGTGCCGGGGCCTACTCTCCCGTCGCGTTCCGGCGGCTGGCTGGGCGACTTGGTCTCCTGTCCCCAGGGGGAACCGACTGGCCTGCTCCTGGTCACGGCTGTGAGGCTGGTCCGCGCCTCTGTCCGTGCTCGGTGCCGGGCTGCTGGTGCTATTGCTGGCTGCTCGGGTCGGCAGCCGGGGCGTCCTGCGCACGCGGCGCACTGCCGACGGCGATCTGGTGCGCGCGCTGGTTCGAGTCCTTGTGCAGCCGCTGACCGGCGCGACCGAGGCGGCGAAGCTGGGGCGGTCAACTCCAGGGCTTCCAGGTCGGTGCGCAGCGCGGCGACGTCGACGGGACCCGGCCTTCTTGCGTACGGGCGGCTCCTCCTGGCCAAGAGGGGCAGTTGTTCGGGCATCGCTGCCCGCTGGTGCACCACGACGTCGTCGTACAGGGCG
Source organism: Streptomyces sediminimaris (assembly GCF_047049295.1). Taxonomy (NCBI): domain Bacteria; kingdom Bacillati; phylum Actinomycetota; class Actinomycetes; order Kitasatosporales; family Streptomycetaceae; genus Streptomyces; species Streptomyces sediminimaris. The sequence goes on from NZ_JBJWOT010000001.1 coordinate 31,945, forward strand.
CGGCCGGTGCGGCGCGCGGCGCGCAGTCGGGCGTTGAGAACGGTGGAGGCGATAACCGCACGCTGGTAGAGCAGCGGGACGCGGGGGAGGTCCCACTCCCCCGGTTCCAAGGGCAGGCGGGGTGTGTCCGGGTCGCCGGGGCCGGCCGGGGGCCGGTCAGTTCAGGATCGCGCATGCCGCGACGGCGGCAGTCGCGCAACAGGTCGGCCCAGGACTCGGTGGACTCCCGCAGCCCCTCCGCGAGCGCGATCAGTTCCTTGGTGCCGTCCACGCGCACACCCATCAGCACCAGCACGCAGGAGCGGGCCTGACCGAGGCGGACCTTGGGGTGCACGCCGTCGGCCCACACATACACGTAGTCGGATGCCGAAAGGTCGCGTTCCTGGAAGGAGGCGTGGTCGGCCTGCCACTGCTTGGTCAGCTGCGTCACCGTCGCCGACGACAGCCCGGCCGAGCCGCCCAGGAACTGCTCCAGCGCCGGCACGAAGTCCCCGGAGGACAGGCCGTGCAGGTAGAGCAGGGGCAGCACCTCGCTGATCTTCGGCGATTTGCGGCACCAGGGCGGCAGGATCTTCGAGGAGAACCGGGCCCGCTCGCCGGTAGCCTCGTCCACCCGGCGGTCGTTCACCCGCGGCGCGGTGACTTCCACCGGCCCAGCGGCCGTGGTCACGGTGCGCGGCCGGTGGCGGACGTTGCGGACCACCAGGCGCCGCCCGGCCTCGTCCTTCCGGCGGCGAGATCGGCTATGTACTGATCGACCTCGGCCTCCAGCGCGGCCGCCAGCATGCGGCGGGCGCCCTCCCGGACGATCTCGTCGATCAAGGAGCCGGATTCCGTGGTGCCGTGTTCGTTGACCACGCTGAGCATGGGCGTGCCTTCCCTACCGACGGTGCAACGTCGTCTACTCGGTGACCTATCGATCACTCGGGAAGGTACGCCCCCGGCCGACACTCCGACTTCGGGAAACAACCGGACCGGGACACGCCTCTGTTGAGTCAGACCGCCGGCGGACGCCGGAACGGCGGCACGCCCCCGATGAGCCAGCCAGGAACGGTGGCAGGAACCTCACGAGCCACCCCCTCGGCCCAGCGTCCTACGGAAACGCTACGAGCGGCCAACCCGACCACGTTCCGCTACCGCCATACAAGTCGGAACGGGAGTGTCCGATAGACATCTAACGGCTCTGTCTCACATTCGGTGGTGGCAGAGTGTCATCGCCGAAGTGCCTGGTCCGAACTCCGGGAAGAGCAGTCGCGGAGGCGTCATCGAGCGGCGCGCGCACGGTACCGACGGTCGCTTCACCCATACTGGCCTGGGAGCGCCACTGCCAGCCACGGCAGCTACTTACCGTTACCACTGAAAGACAGAGTCGTTAGATTTCACTCCCGATCGCTGATCCTCATGGCCGTGCTGCGCCACGACCAGCGCCAAGCACCTGGCCGATATGGCCGTGGCAGCAACGTGTCCGAGCCGACCACACGCTGATGCAACTGGTCGTCCATGAGGGGTGTGGAGTGGGTGTCGGTGCGGACCCACGTGGTGAAGCCCTCGACCGCGTGGATGACGGCCTGGAACCACAGCGGGGGAAAGTCGACATTGCGCCGGATGCGGGGAAGTTCAGTGTGGACCACTGGCTGGGTGGAGACCCACTCGAGCCCAGAGGCCAATTGGCGGGCGTACTCGACCAGGACAACGTGTGTCCTGAGTGCCTTGGACGGCAGTGCCGCCGAGAGGCACTCAGGCCGTCATGCAGTCCCGAGCCAACGCGCGGAACGCGGTCACCAGTCGGCTGTGGTCCCCGGCCCGGGTTGCCACGACGACGTGGCCCGGTTCGACGCCGCGCAGCGGGACGGCGGTGAGGTCGGATCGGGTGCCGCCGGTGTGCAGGGCAGCCGGGATGATGGCCACAGCGTGCCCGGCGGCCACATGTTCGAGCTTGTCCTCAATGGTTTCGACCGGGGGTCCGCCGGGCGCGGGCCGGCCTCCCGGCCGCGGGTCGACCCGCCAGTACGCGTCCCATTCCGGATCCGGGAAGCGGGGAATCGGTTCGCCCTCGATGTCGTCGAGCGTGACCGACTCCTTGCCCGCCAGCCGATGTCCGACCGGTACGAGCAGCATCTTCGGTTCGTCGTAGAGGACCGTCACGTCCAGGCCTTCGGCCTGCAGCGGCATCCGGGTGATCGCGGCGTCGACCCGCCGGTCGAGCAGGGCCTCGCGCGGCTCGTTCCACTTCAGGTGCAGCGTGCGTACATCGGTGTCGGGGTGTTCGTACCGCAGGTTCCGCACCACCGGGGTGACGATCAGTCCTGCGGTGTAGCCGACGGTGATCCGGGTGGGCCGCGCTGCGGCCCGGGCGGCAGCCGTGGCCTGCTGGGCCGAGCGCACCAAGGTGCGTGCGTGGGGGAGGAAGGCCTCTCCCGCTTCGGTGAGCCGTGTGCCTTGTCGCGTCCGGTCGAAAAGTCGCGCACCCACCTGGGCCTCGAGCTGGCTGATTTGCCGGCTCAGCGACGGCTGCGCGATGTGCAGCTCGGCTGCGGCCCGGCCGTAGTGCAGGTGTGACGCGACGGCGGTGAAGTAGCGCACCAGCCGAAGGTCGAGATCCGTCATGCCTGAAGGGTATGACGTGTTCCGCAACAGGTCTTTGATGACCGAAAGTTTGCGCCCCTACTGTGAGATCCATGGCAAACGACAATGAAATCGCGGTCCGGCGCTTCTACGAGGCACTCTCCAGCGGCGACGGCGCGCTGGCCGACGAGGCCCTCGCCGCCGGCTGGGAGGCTGTCCCGCCCCTGCGCACCGGGGGCGGCCCAGAGGGATGGAAGGCGAGCATTGCTCACGTTCGTGATGTGTTCAGTGACTTGACCGTCGAGATCGACCACATTGTCATGAATCGGGACATGGTCGCGGTGCGGGCGGTCAGCCGCGGCAAACACACCGGGGAACTGCTCGGTGTCGGGGGTACCGGCCGCGAGGTCGAGTTCCGAGCGGCCGACTTCCACCAGATGGTCGACGGCCACATCGTGCGGACCTGGCACCTGGAGGACTACTTCTCGATCGCCACCCAGCTCGGACTGGTGTTCACCCGTGGCGCTTGACGGAAAGACGGCGGTGGTGACCGGGGCGGCCCGGGGCATCGGCCGCGCATACTGCAGGCGGCTCGCCGCGGACGGCGCGAACGTGGTCGCCGTCGACGTCGACGACCCGGTGGACGCCGTGAGCGAGCTGACGGGAGGCGGCGACAAGCTGGGACTGGTGTGCGACATCAGTGAGCCGTCGCAGGTCGACGCCGTGACCCGCTCGGTCCTCGAGCGTTACGGGCGCTGCGACATCCTCGTCAACAACGCTGGCATCTTCCCCTTCACCGATCTCGAGCACATGACGATCGAACTGTGGCGCAAGGTGCAGGCGGTCAACGTCGAGTCGATCCTGCTCTTCGCCCGGGCGTTCGCGCCGGGGATGCGGGCCGCAGGGTGGGGGCGCATCGTCAACACCGGCTCGGGCATCACCCTGACCCAGAACCGCGACCTCGCGTACATGGCCAGCAAGGGCACCGTGCACGTTCTGACCCGGGCGCTCGCCAACGAACTCGGAGACAGCGGCATCACGGTCAACGCGATAGCACCCGGCCTGGTGGCGACCCACGGGTTCCTGGGCCGAGCCCGGCCCAACGGCCCAACCGCCGACGAGGTGTTCGCCCATGTGACGGCCCTGCAGACTATCAAGCGCCGGTCGGTCACGGCGGACCTCGGCAACGCTCTGGGCTTCCTGGTCTCCGACGACGCCGGCTTCATCACCGGCCAGATCCTGCACGTCGACGGCGGCATGACACGTACGGGAGCCTGACATGCTCGAAGCCATCGCCGAACGTTTCAGCACCTCGCCACGCTCGCCCGTGCTGCACTCCCCTGCCGAGCACAGGCTGGACTTCGAGGACGTCACGTTCCCCTCCGAGGACGGGACTCCACTCGAAGGCTGGTTCGTGCCGGCCCCCGGCTCCGACCGGATCGTGATCGTCAACCATCCGCGGTTCTTCAGTCGTTCGGGGCTGCCGTCACATCTGGAGCCCTGGCGGTCGGTCAATGGCGAGACCGGCAATGACATCGAGGTCGATCTGGTGCCGGACATCGCGCTCCTGCACGCCGCCGGCTACCACGTCCTCGCCTACGACCTGCGCAACTTCGGCATCAGCGGCGCCGCCAACGGTGGCGTGACCACCAGTGGCAGATTCGAGTCGCGCGACGTCGTCGGTTCCTTGAAGTATGCGCGGTCGCGTCCTGACCTGCGCGGGGCGCGGATCGCGCTGTTCAGTCGCTGCTTGGGCGCCAACGCCACGCTGTTCGCGATGCAGCGGGCCCCGCAGGAGTTCACGGACGTCTGCTGCCTGGTCGCCTGCCAGCCGCTGTCACCGCGCGCGGTTCTCGAGCGAACGCTCGAGCGGCGCTGCATCCCGGCCGAGCGGGTGCAGGAGCTGGACCGGCTGATCAGACTCCGTACCGGCTTCGGCCTCGACGAGATGTCCCCGGTCGAGACCGGTGCGGCCGGCAGTGTCCGGGTGCCGACGCTCGTCTACCAGGTCCACGACGACCTCATGACACGGCCGGCCGATGTCGAGTCCATGTTCGACGCCATCCCCTCGGACGTGCCGAAGGAACTGTTCTGGATCCACGACACCACGCGCCGCTGGGACGGATACCTGCACTTCCAGAAAGACCCGAACCGCGTTCTCGAGTGGCTCGCCCGCCACACCGCCTGAGCCGGCCGCCTCCGCACAGCCTGACGCAGGAGGAGCCCGACTCTGCCCCAACGGCCTCACTGCGAGTGCGCCGCAGACCTTCCCCGCAGCCTCCCGGTCACCGGCTTCACGCCTCCCGGACCCGACGGGTCCTGGCTGCCGATCGCGGGTGGACGGGGTGGAGCTGGTCGACCCGGCGCGGACGCCCGCGATCACGCGGTACCGCTACCGGAGCGACGCGATCCCCACCCCCCTGGACGGCTGCCTGACGAACAGCCCACGGCAAGGACTGTGGAGAGGCCCGGTACTCGGTGACGGGCACGCCGGCTTCGGCGAGCGGCCTGGCGAGACGGGATGGTGGCAACACCGGTACCGCGCTCCAGGCCGACTCAACCGGTCCCGCACATAGACGGTGACTTGCGCTCCGTTGACATGGATTGTCGCGTACTCACGGAAGTGGTGCCGCAGGGTGGTTGTCTTGGCTTCCTCCCGCGGGTCGGTCGGCGAGTGCACACCCACCGCGCGGACCGCGACGATCCGGTCGAATTCCAGCATGCGTGCCGCTATGTCCCGGGCCGGAAGCTCGACACCTGCAAGTGTGTTCGACGATACGGGATCCTGTGCCAGGGCGAGATCTGTCAAAGTACGGGTGTCTTCGGGGTTGGCCGCGGTCAAGATCCGTTGCTGGCCGGAGAGATAGAGCAGCCCGTCGCCGGGGCGGCCTTCCTTGCGTACGGCGGCGCCGACGGCGGTGGCGTCGTTGCTCCGGCTCTGGGGCGTTCTCAGCGAAAGGCTCGGCGGGATGAGCGCGGCCAGTACGGCAACCGCCGAGGTCCACGCGATCCACGCGTTGCGGGAAGACCGCTGCCTCTGGTGGACGTGGTCCAGCAAGGCGCCCAGCAGCAAGGCGATTCCGATGTTGCTGTAGAGCACGTACCGGTCGACGAAGAGGGGCTTGACCAGTGAGGTGATCAGCAGCAGAAGACCCGGAAGCACCAGGATCGGCACTGCCAGCGCGGAAAGCCGCACGGGCTCCCTCACTGGCAGGGGCACGCGGGCACACGCCACGCCCACGACCGCCACCACCAGGAAATAGCGAAGCCGCACCGGTGCGCCGATCCAGGACACCTGGTCCGACTGCGCCGCACTGCAGATCGCCAGCGGCAGCAGCCCGGCCACAACGCCCGCGGCTGCCGCGCTCCACGCCCTCAGCACCGGTCGTGGAACACGGGAGACGGCCAGTGTGACGCCGTGCGCGACCAGGGCGAGGACCGCGAACTCATGGAGCAGACAGGCCAGCAGCATGGTGGAGCCGTAGATCGCCCACCGCCACCGGGTGCGATGCGGGACGCTGACCACCAGCGCATGGGTGGCCCAGGTGACCAGGGCGCAGACCATGGCGTACGAGCGGCCTTCCTGCGCGTACTTCTGCACCTGCGGAAGGAGCGGGAACACCAGTCCGGCCAGCAGCCCGGCACGGCATCCCGCCAGGCGTAGCCCCAGCAGCCCGACTCCGCTCGCCGCCGCGGCCATGGCCAGCACGGACGGCAGCCGCAACATCAGCAGCCCTCCGCCGAAGAAGCCGAAGATCTCATGCATCACGGCGTAGTAGAGGGCATGGACCAGATCAATGTGCTGGGCGGTGTGCCATATCTGCGAAAGATCGCGGTGCGCGAGCTGACAGGTGACGGACTCGTCCCCCCACATGGTGTTCTGCCTGCGGATCCCCCACAGCCCCAGACCGATGGCCAGCGACAAGGGCGCGATGACGACCACGGCTGTGGCCGGGCCCGGTGGTCGTCGACGGGCGGATACGGGAGGAGAAACCGCCCTGGCCAGGGTGGGGGTACGTTCATCAAGGGACATCGGCAACAGGGCCTTTCAGCAGGGGCGAAAAACCCCGTCAGCGTGCCGGGACCTCGTTGACCGGTTGCTGATCCACCCTGACCGGCCGATCAGGAAGGCGGGCCCGGTGCTGTGGCAGGCTGCACCGCATGCGCATCCTGGTGGTCGAAGACGAGCTGGACCTTGCCCACACCCTGCATACCGGTCTGACTGCCGAGGGCTACAGCGTCGACCTCGCCCACGACGGCCGACAGGGACTGTGGATGGCCCGCACCGGCGAATACGCCGTTGTCGTATTGGACTTGATGCTGCCCGGCCTCAACGGCTACAAGGTCTGCGCCCAGCTGCGCCGGGAGGGCAACGCGACCCCCATCCTGGTACTCACCGCCAAGGACGGGGACTGGGACCAGGCAGAGGCCCTGGACACGGGGGCCGATGACTACCTGGCCAAACCGTTCTCCTACCTGGTGCTCGTCGCACGGCTGCGGGCCCTGGTCAGACGAGCCGCCACCACCGCCCCGCCCGTCCTTGCCGTGGGCGACCTCTCGTTGGACGTCGCCGCCCGGGTCTGCCGCCGGGCCGGGGTCCGGGTGGAACTCACACCCAGGGAGTTCGCCGTGCTGGAGCTGCTGGCCCGCCGCGCGGGCCAGGCGGTCTCCAAAGCGGACCTGCTCTATCACGCGTGGCCCGACGAAGCCTGGGATCCCAACCTGGTCGAGGCCCGCGTCAGCGCCCTCCGCAAGAAGGTGGACGCCGCGTTCGACCGGCAGTCCCTGCAGACCGTACGGGGCACCGGCTACCGCCTGGTGGACGACCGTGAACGCGACTGAGCCACGGCGTCGCTGGTGGCCGCGTTCGGTACGCGCCCGCACAGCCCTGGCCGCCGCCCTGGCCGCCGCCGTCGTCCTGGCCGGCATCGGCTGGTGGGTGCACCAGGAGGTCTACCGCAAGAGCATGGCCATCGCCGAAGAACGTGCCGAACGGAACCTCGCCGCTCTCGTCAATCAGCTGAGTGATGGTTCCGTTCCCGGTCCCGCAAGCGCCGCGCCGTACGAGGTCGTCGCGACCGGCCGACGCACCCCCGTCGCCTCCGGCGGAGCCATGCGGGACTTCGATTCCCGCGCCCGCCATGTGCTGCCTGCCCCACCCGCGCTCTCCGCCCCGACATCGGATGGTGCCAGCTGGGGCTATACGATGCAGCCCCTCCGCATACCGGAGCGCCGTGACTACCGCCCTCAGTACGGATACGACTTGGCCGGCAAGACCTACATGGTCATGTACAACGACATCTGGGCCGGTGAACTGGGCAAGGACAAGGCCGCCGCCCTGGGCGTCACCACCGGCGCCACCCTGCGGGTCTATGTGGTGGTGCTCCCCGACACCGCCGAGGAGATCGCCGGCAGCACCGACGACCTGCTGCTGCGGGCCGGTCTCGTCGGCCTTGTGCTGATCGCCGCCATCGCCTACGTGACCGTCCGCATCGCGCTGCGGCCGGTCGAAGCCATCCGCAGGCTCACCGCCTCGGTCACCCCGAACGACCCGCGCCAACGCGTCACCGTCCCCGCCACAGGACACGAAATCACAGCCCTGGCCACCACCATCAACACCACCCTCCAGCGCCTCGACGACGCCGCCGCCCAGCAACGCCGCTTCGTCGCGGACGCCGCCCACGAACTGCGCAGCCCCCTCACCACACTGCTGGCCAGCCTGGAAGTCGCGCTCGCCTACCCGGAACGCACCGACTGGCCCGCCACGGCCACCACCGCCGCACGACAGACCCGCCGCCTCCAGGCTCTCGCGGAAGACCTGCTGCTCCTCGCCCGCCTCGACACCCGCACCCCCACAGCCGGCTCCGAGACCGTCGACCTGGCAGCCCTCGCCTCTCGGCTGACCGAGCAATACCCCCTCACCGAAAGACCGTTGACCCTCACCTGCGACAGCACCGCCCCCACGCTCGTACACGGAAACCCCGACGAATACGAACGGCTGCTGCGCAACCTCGTCGACAACGCCGCCCGCCACGCCGCACACCGCATCCAGATCACCGTCCGGAACGAGGACGACCGGGTCGTCCTGACCGTGCACGACGACGGACCAGGCGTGCCCGCCGAGGACGCCGAGCGCATCTTCGAACGGTTCGTCCGACTCGACGACGCCCGCTCCCGCGACCACGGCGGCACCGGCCTGGGCCTTGCCATCGCCCGCGACCTGGCCCACCGCCACCGAGGGACCCTCACCCTCACCCCCCGGACCCTCGGAGCATGCTTCGAACTACGCCTTCCCGGGTGGGTGGCTCCGGTCGGGTGATGCTGCTCGTAGAGGCGGGACGTTGCTGATCAGTCGGGGTTCGGCAGAGCCGCGAGCCGTTGCAGGGCTTCGGTGATCTCGCCGGTCCAGGGCAAACTCGACAGCGGCGGAGAACAGGCGCAGGCGGCGAGGCTTTCACAGCCGGGCGGCTGCGGTGAGGGCGAGTCTCGGCATCCGGGCCGGCAGGCCGAGGGCGATCTGCATGATCTACAGCCGGACCTGGTTCTGTGCGCTGTCGTGCAGGGGCAGGTTGCGCAGGCCGGTGGCGCGGGCGGCGCGAATGCGGTCCTCGGCGCGGGCCCGCCGACAGTGCCTCAGATCCAGCGCCGCGATCGGAACGTTGTTGGTGTTGGCGAACGCCGTGAGCTGGGTGCCGTCGGCATCGGTGAGGCGCAACTGGGCGCCGGGTCCGCAACGGCTGTACCCGGGCCGACGCGGAGTCCGTCGCGCACCTGACGACCACAGTGCTCCGGCCCTGCCTTACCCGCCGACGCGACCAGGAGCCCCCGGAGAGCGGTCCCTGCTCGCCCTGGGAAACCATGGACCGCCCTCTCCCTCATCCGTGAGTAACGGCTGCGGACACGAAAAGCGCCCCCCTGCCGGCTTTTCGGACCGAAGGACCGGCACAGGGCGACATGGCCTGTGTCCCCTGCAGGACCGGCCGCCGCACGCAACCAGCCGGGCGGCATGCTCACGAACTGATCCGTTCAGCGGGTCAGGGCGCCGCCGTCGACGGGCAGCAGCACGCCATGGATGTACGACGCCTCATCCCCGGCGAGGAAGACCACCGCGTCGGCGACCTCCGCCGCGGTGCCAGGACGCCGGGCGGGGTAGCTGCTCGCGGTCAGCTCTTCCCAGAACGGCATCTGCGCGGCGTTCAACTCCGTGGCGGTCGGGCCCGGTACGACGGCGTTGACCCGTACCCCTCGGGGGCCGAGTTCCGCGGCCCAGGACTTGGTCAGCGAGTGCAGCGCGGCCTTGCTCGCCCCGTAGAGCGCGGTGCCCTCTTTGCCGTGGATGCCGCTGACCGAGCCGATGTTGATGACCGTGCCGGCTCCGCGTTCGGCCATGCCGGGAACCAGGGCGGCGGTGAGCAGGAACGGCGCTCTGACGTTGAGTCCCAGCGCCGCGTCGATCTGCTCCTCGGTGGCCTCCGACAGGGACTGGGAGGGCGGGATGTGGGCGGCGTTGTTGACCAGGATGTCGATGCGCCCGTCCGCAGCGGCCAGTGCGTCACGGGCCAGGAGCCGGACGGCCTCGCCGGTGGCCAGGTCGGCCCTGACGTACTCGGCGCGCCCGCCCTGTTCGCGGATGCGGCCGACGACTTCTGTGCCGCGCCCGGTATCGCGGCCGGTCACCACGACGAGCGCGCCCTGGCGTGCCAGTGCCTCGGCGATCGCCCGTCCGATGCCTCCGGTGCCGCCGGTGACGAGGGCATGGCGTTCCTGCAGGCCTGTCATGCCGGCCTCCCGGCTTCGAAGGCGACGGCCGTGCGGCTGCGGAAGGAGCGGAAGTAGTGGAGTTCATCGAGGTCCGCCAGCAGTCCGGCGTACACCGGCCGCCATCCCAGCAGCGCCCGCGTCCGCGCGCTCGACGCCGGGACGTCGAGCGCGGCCAGGGCGCCGAGCCACCCGAAGTGGGCTGCCGCTTCCTGCGGCGGAACACTCCGGACCGGCACGCCCAGATGGCGGCCGATGGACTGCGCGACCGCCCGGAAGGGCACCGCCTCCTCACCGACCCCGTGCAGCCGCGACCCGGCCGGGCCCGCTTCCAGCGCCAGCCGGTACAGGCGGGCCGCGTCGAGTTCGTGCACGGCCGGCCAGCGGTTGGACCCGGTGCCGACGTAGGCAGAGACTCCTTTGTCTGCGGCGATGCGGATCAGGCGCGGAATGAAGCCGTGGGCGTCGTACGGGCCGTGCACGGACGGCGCCAAACGGATCACCGACGACCGTACCCCGCGCCCGGCCAGTGCGATCGCCGCGTTCTCCGAAGGGGCGCGCGGCGCTGTCGTGGCCCGTGCATCGGCCGGGTCCTCTTCCGTCACGACGCGCCCCGGCTTAAGGCCCGCGGTGCCCGAGGTGACCACGAACGGTTTGTCGGAGCCTTCCAGCGCGTCCCCGATCGCCTCGATGGCACGCAGGTCGGTCGCCGCCGCAGCGGCGTGGTCGGCGAAGTCATGGATGAACGCCAGGTGGATGACGCCGTCCGCCGCGACGGCGGCCTTCCGCAGGCTGCCGAGGTCGTCCAGGGTGCCTCGGTGGGCCTCCGCGCCGGCGGCCGCCAGCGCAGCGGCGGACGCCTCGGAGCGGGCGAGGCCGACGACCTCGTGCCCGGCCGAGCGCAGTTCGGGGACGACGAGCGAGCCGATATGGCCGGTCGCACCAGTGACGAAGACGCGCATGGATGAAGCCTTCTTCCGTGATGTGCCCGTTCGATGGACGGTCCGGCCGGTGTCCCCATCCTGCGCACGCCGGCCCCGCGAGATCCAATGAATGTTCCGCATGCGGACTTACGCATGCCGTATGACCGCACCTCCTGGCCAGCATTCCGCTCGGCGGCGCCCGCTCGAGGCGGGTTATTCTGGGGCATGCCCGACTGGTCGCTCCGCCCGGTGGACCTCGACCTGCGGCTGGTGTGGTGCTTCGTGGCCGTCGCCAAACACCAGCACTTCGGCCGTGCCGCCGAAGCCCTGCACACCACTCAGCCGTCCCTGAGTCGCCAGATTCACCGTCTCGAACAGCAACTGGGCACCCGCCTGTTGGACCGGACACCTCGGGGCAGCCGTCTGACCACAGCGGGTGAGGTCTTTCTGCCGCACGCCGAGGCACTGCTGCGTTCCGCCGATCAGGCCGTACAGCTCACGCGGGCCGCGGGCGGACCCGAACGGATCACCGTCGGCTACACCGCGGGCATCATCATCACTCCGGCCGTACGGGAGGTACGCCGCCTGCACCCCGACGCCGAGGTGCACACCCTGCATCTGCCCTGGAACGAACCGCGCGCGGCGCTGCTGGATCGCCGCGTGGACGCGGTCGTGGCCCGCATGCCGTTCGCGACCGACCACCTGCGGGTGATCACTCTCTACGACGAACCTCGCGTGGTGGTGCTCTCACGTGAACACCGCCTTGCCGGCAAGGAGTCGGTCAACCTCGACGACATCGCCGACGAGCCCATGCCCCGGGTGCGCCGATCCGACCCGCTCTGGAGCGCCTTCTGGCGCATCGACCCCCGGCCCGACGGACGACGCGCGCCCGAAGGTCCCCTCGTCGAGGCCGTCGAGGACAAGTACGAGATCATCGCCGCCGGGCAGGCCGTGGCCATCTCTCCCGAGCGCTCCGACCACCTGCGCCCGGACCTGACCGCTGTCCCGCTGGAGGGCGCCGAGCCGAGCCACGTCGTGCTCGCGACCCGCGCCAACGACGGCAACCACCTGCTCGAAGCCTTCTGTGCGGCCGCCGAGGCACACCTCACGGGAGAGCATGGCCCGGACCACGCGGCCGCCCCTCACTCGCGGCCGACAGTCCCCGACGCTTCCTGATGGATACGCCATCCCAAGCGGCAGGCATGACGGACGACACACCGGCCGTCTACGACGGCATACCAGCGGGCCGGATCGCCGCGGATCCTCTCGCGTGGCTTCGGGGACAGCCCGACCGCGAAGAACCCGCACGAGGCCGGCGAGCGGCGGCTGGCCCGCATGGACGATCAGGGCATCGACGTCGCCGTGCTGTCCCTGTCGCCTCCGGGCGTGCGGGACCTGCCCGGGACCGACGCCGTGGCGGTGGCACGCGAGGCCAATGACCAGCTTGCCGAGATCGTCGCCTCCCGGCCCGATCGCTTCCAGGCGTTCGGGCCGGGATTCCCACCCAGTCGCCGGCCGCGGCCGCGGCCGAGCTGGAGCGCGCGGTGGCCGAACTGGGCTTTCCCGGGGCCATGCTGTACGGGCGTACCGGCAACAAGCTGGCCGACCACCCGGACAACGACGAGCTGTACGCGATGGCCGAGCGCCTCGCCGTGCCGCTGCACTTCCACCCGCAGACACCGGTTGGGCCCGTCATCGACGCCTACTGCTCCAGCCTCCCCGAGCCCGTGGGCCCCGTGCTGGCCGGCGCCGGACTCGGCTGGTACTACGACCTCGGCGTCCAGTACCTGCGCATGATCTTCTCAGGGGTCTTCGACCGGTTCCCCGATCTGCAGGTGATCGCCGGGCACTGGGGCGAGGTCGTGATGTTCTCCCTCGACCACACCGGCTTCTTCGGCGAGGCAGGCAGTCTGCGGCAACCCCTGGCGGACTACTTCAAGCAGAACTTCTGGGTGGCCGGCAGCGGCACCGACAGCCCTCGTTACCTGCGCTGGACCGCCGAAGTGATGGGAACCGAACGGATGCTGTACTCCACCGACCACCCCTTCACCCACGGCTTCCGCCCCGGCGGCTTCCCCTACGTCGACGCCAGCAACGGTGAAGCCCGCTCCTTCCTGGAGAACTCGCCCTTCACCGACGAGCAGAAGGCCGACATCGGCCACCGCAACCGGGAACGCCTCACCGGCCCGTGCCAAGCGCCCGACAGCCTGAAGCGTCAGTCGGACTCTCCCGCTTTGCGCAGCTCGAGCCCCTGCCGGCTGGCCTGTGCCAGCTCGGCCTGCCCCATGTAGTGGGCGAGCTGGAGGATGATCGCCGTGGAGGCGGCCATGTCGTCGGTCCGCACGGCCCATACCAGGTCTTGGGCGACCGTGCAGTCACCAGCAGCGGCTTCTGCCTGTCCGACGATAGGCCGGGTGCTACGGCGCGGACGGCCGAGCCGCGGACTCACCATGCGTGTGCGGCTCCTGAGCGGTTCGGGGCGAGACAGCGGCATCCGCGCGCTGCACGGGTGGCGCCGTCTCGCCCGTTACTGCGGGCGGGGAGTCGTCGCGGCTGCCTTGAGCATGAGCGAGACAAGCGCCGTGCCAACGCTCATCGCGGCGATCACGCAGAACGCGATGCGGTAGCCGTCGACGGCCGCCGCGGAGCCCGTGGACGGGCTGTGGCGCGTGACGGTCGTGGCCACGGTGACCAAGGCGGCCAGGCCGAGTGCCGCGCCGAGCTGGCGGCACATGTTGAGCAGTCCGGAGGCGACGCCGGCGTTGCGCGGAGCCACTCCGGTGGTGGCGGCGACGATCGCCGGCATCATCGTCAGGCTCGTTCCCGCACCGACGATCACCGTGGGGAGCAGGACGTGGCCGACATAGGCTGAGTGAGCGGGCAGCTGGGCCAGCCACATCAGTCCCGTGGCAGCGACCAGGCAGCCTGCCACCACCAGACGGCGCGGGCCGATCGTGGGGATCAGCCGCTGGGAAAGGAGGACACCCATGCTGATCACGGAGACCATGGGCAGCAGTGACAGTCCGGTGCGCAGCGCGCTCTGGCCCAGTACCTGCTGCAGATACAGCGAGAGGAAGAACAACGGTGCCGTGAGCACCGCGCCCATGCACAGGGTCAGGATGTTGCCGACGCGGACGTTGTGGACGGTGAAGACGTCCAGCGGGATCAGCGGTTCTGCACTGCGCCGCTCGATCGCCGCGAACGCGGCGAGGAGCACGATCCCGCCGATCAGCAACGTGAGGACCTGGCCGGAGCCCCAGCCGTGGTCCGGGGCGATCGAGACGCCGTAGACGATTGCGGCGGCGGCCAGGGTGATCACCACGGCGCCGGGGACGTCCATGCGGGCGCGGGCCTCGGATGCTGCGGAAGACCGCAGGCAGACCACACTTGCGGCGAGCAGGCCGATGCCGACGGGTACGTTGACGAGCATCACCCAGCGCCAGCTCAGGTAAGTGGTCAGAAGTCCGCCGAGCACGATGCCCGCCGCGCCGGCACTGGAGGCGGCCACGCCCCACCAGGTCATCGCGCGGGTGCGCTGACGGAGTTCGGTGTGGCTGGCGGTGATCAGGCTCAGGCTGGAGGGGGCGAGCGCAGCGGCACCGGCTCCTTGGATCACACGTGCCACCAGCAGCATCCAGCCGTCGGTGGCGAGACCGCCGAAGAGGCTGGCAGCCGTGAAGACGATCAGGCCGATCTGGAAGACGCGCCGGCGGCCGAACAGGTCACCCGCACGCGAAGCGAGCAGCAGCAGGCCGCCGAAGGCGATCAGGTAGCCGTTGACCACCCACTGCTGCGCCGTGGCCGACAGGCCGAGTCCGGTCTTCATCGAGGGCAGCGCCACGTTCACGATGCTGGAGTCGAGCACCACCATGAACTGCGCGAGACAGGCGATGGCCGCGACGACGGCCAGACCCACACCCGGCTTGGCGACCTCCTGCGCGATGTCCGGGGCGGACGGCGTGACGGTCGCCCCGCCAGAATGTTCGTGAGGCATGGAAAATCTCCTGTACGAGAGTGCGAGATGCCCGTCCGGCCCGGAGAGAAGCAATGCCGGATAGGCTATCCGGCAACGTTAGAGCAATACCGGATAGGCTGTCCACCAAGCTGGGGCCGAAGCTCAACGCCTGGAGCTGATGGCCGGCCAGGTCCCGCCCGCAACGGGCCCACCGAGGCCGTACGGATCGGAGAAGACCAGTGACACGAGGCAAGACGTCGTTCCCCACCCGGCGGGCATCCGCCGAACGCAACCGCGACAAGATTCTCGCCGCCGCGAAAGCAGCCTTCGCCGACGGCGACACAGCGATCTCGATGGCCGAGGTGGCACGACGCGCGGGCGTCGGCATGGCCACCCTCTATCGCAACTTCCCCGGGCGCCCCGAACTGCTCGAAGCCCTCTACGCCGACGAGGTCGACGCAGTCTGCGACGCCGCGGTCATCGAAGACGGCCAGACGCCCGGCGAAGCGCTCATCATCTGGCTGCGTCAGCAGTTCGACTTCATCTCCAACAAACGGTTGATCGTCTCCGAGCTGCTGGCGCACACCAGCCAGGGCGGCGTCCCCAGCCGCCGCGCACAGGCCCTTGACGCCGGCCGTCCGCTCCTGGCCTCGGCACAGCAGGCCCATGAGATCCGTGAGGACCTCACCCTGGAGCAGATCTTCGACATGATCATCGCCATCGCCAAGATCCCAGGCAGCCAGGACCATCTCGACCCGATCATCCAGACCATGCTCGACGGCCTGCGCCCGCAGGCCGGAAACACCACCGCCGGATGACCGACCGACGCTGGCGCAGTCACCGCGGAAGGCAGTCCGACGCCGGACACATATCACGGCAGGCCCGCCGGCACGCCACACCGCACAAGGACGTCACCAGTCAACGGTCCTGCGTCGTACGCCGAGCGGATGGCGCGCCATATGCACGGATGGGCAGGCTTCATCCCGCTTCGCCACCGCGTCCTTCTCGGAGCTGCTCGCGAACCTCCTAGAGCTGCCGCTTGAGCTCCCCGCGCTCGGCACTGGTCTGCTCGCCGGACCCGCCCTCGCCCCGGTCCGCCTTCGCCTGGCGGTACCAGCCGCGCAGGGACTCGGAGCTGATCTCGAGCTCCCGGGCGACAGCAGCGACCGTCTTGTCCGAGGAATCGACGAGCGCGAACGCGTCCCGCTTGAACTCCTCGGTGTACCGCTTCGTGTACTTGCTACCCACCTGGTGCTACTTCCGCTGGAACCTCAAGGTCCCAGTCTCCAGGTGTCCACGATCAAGGGGCAGCGTGATCGAGGCCCTGCACCACGTCCGCCACACCACCTTCGCCGAGGACGCCTCCCAACTACGGACCGGCAACCCGCCCCGCGCGATGGCCACCTGGCGCAACCTCGCCATCGGAGCCCTCCGCACAGCCAGAGTGAAGAACATCGCCGCCAGCCTCCGCCGCAACGCCCGCGACTCTCGCCGCCCCCCTCGCACCCCTCGGCCTCGGATGATCACGAACCGGACGTCACATGACTACGCCGAAGCCCTGGGGGCGATCGGAGGCGCCTCATAGCCGTCGGCGAGATAGGTGTCCAGTCGCTGGCGACGCTCGGCGATGTGGTGTTCCTGCCGCACGAGTTCGTCGCGGACCTGCCGGACGCGCCCGAGGAGTTCGGCGCAGTCAGCACGCGGGTGCTCATCTCGGGCGCAGGGCAGGATGTCTCGGATGACGTCGGACGACAGACCGGCGTGGAACATGTCCTGGACGAACGCGACAACCTCGATCGACTCGGGGGCGTACTCGCGGTACCCGTTGGGCCGGCGCTCGCTGCGCAGCAGGCCCTGCTGCTCGTAGTAGCGCAGTGCCCGGCTGCTGACGCCGGTCGCCTTGCTCAATTCGCCGATGCGCATGCCTCAGTTCACCTTGACCCTGACATCGACGTCAAGGTTTAGCGTCGGGATCATGACCACAGCAGCGCAACTGCGCGACAGATTCGCCGTCGTCACCGGCGCCTCACACGGCATCGGGGCAGCCATCGCCGAGCGACTGGCTGCCTCCGGCGTGCACCTCGTCCTGGTCGCCCGCAGCGCGGGCAAGCTCGACGAGGCGGCCGCGCGGCTGAGCCGTCGTCACGGAGTGACCGTGCGTGCCCTTCCGGCCGATCTCGCCACCGCCGACGCGCCGGCGCAGCTGGCCAAGACGTTGGCTGACGAGGGCATCGAGGTGGAGATGCTGGTCAACAACGCCGGCGTCACCGCGCGAGGTCCGGTGCTCGACGGCGATCCGGCCCGGTTCCGGTCCCTGATCGACGTCAACGTCAACGCATTGACCGAGTTGACCACCCTCTTGGTGCCCGCGATGGTCGCCCGTGGCCACGGGGCCGTCGTCAACATCGCAAGCACCGGGGGGTACGTACCCGCCCCCAATCTGGCGGTGTACGCGGCGACGAAAGCGTATGTCGTGTCGTTCAGCCAAGCGCTGTGGGCCGAGACCCAAGGCACCGGGGTCCGGGTGGTGGCGGTCAGTCCCGGTCCCACAAAGACGGCGATGAACACCCGCGGCACGCGGAGCAGCGAGGCTGTCGCCACTACTGTGTTGCGTGCCCTGTCAGGCAACGGTCCGGCGGTCATCGACGGCAAAACCAATGCGCTGACCGCTCTGCTGTTCGGAAGGCTGCTGCCGACGCGTCTTTCCCTCGCCGTCGCGCGGCGGATAATGGCCAAAAGTGGTGTCTGACTGGCTGCCCGCTATCCGGTCGTGCGCTCGGTCTGGTCCGAACGGGCGCCTGGAGGGGGGTGACTTGTGGGCCGGTGGGGGCATAGAGGAAGACACCTCACGTTGCCATGCCGTCAAGTCCTCAAGCTCAGGTCTCGGTTCACGGCGCGGTTGCAGAGCCGGCGGTGCCACTCGTTGGCGCAGCCTCCGGGATCGGTGGGTGGGACGGGGCTTGGGCCGGTCTCGATGAGGTGCAGCAGGGTCTCGGCGGCGTCGTAGGAGTCGTCTGGGCCGAAACAGGAGACCAGCGCTCGGGCTTCCTCTCCTGTGACTGGCTTCGCAATCGCTTCGAGTTGCTCGAGGCGCCTGTCGATCTCCTGACGCAGGTATCACTGGCGATCACGAGCGTCCCAACTCTCGGGCAGCGGGCACCCCGGCTCCGCCGGCATGCCACGGGTCACAGGCCGCCTCCCCCGTGGCGCGCTACCCTCGGTGCCGGAGGTGGCACCGCATGGCCAGGCGCGAAGTGAGACCAATCGGGGTCTTGGCTGCGACCGTGGCCATCGTGACGGCGATCGTCGCCATCCTCGTCATGAACAGCGGCGGCAGCGATTCGCAGCCGAGTACGCCGACCGCCTCCCCCTCAGCGAGCGCGCCGAAGACCGCTCCCCCGTCATAGCCCTCGCTGAGGAATCCTGCCCCTCGAAGACGGTGACTTCCAGGCGCGGGAACCGGCGGCGCACCGCGCCCAGCGCGCCCGGCAGCTGCCGGGTGCCAGAGCCCATCTGCGCGGCGACCACCAGCTCGCCCGCCAGTTCCTCGGCACCGGCGCGCGCCGTGGCCCTGGCCGGCGTGCCGCGCTCACCGCAATCTCCGCCTCCCGCAGGAACGCGCGGCCGACCGCGGTGGGCACCAGACCGGTCGGCGTGCGGGCGAACAGCTCCACGCCCAGTTCCCGCTCCAGGCCGCGGATCTGCTGGGACACCGACGCCGCGCGACCCGCAGTCGCTCGGCCGCCGCCGTCACCGTCCCGTCCTCGGCGACGGCCAGGGCGTACTCGAACTGGCGCATGCTCATCGGTTCTCGTAGCTCCGTGCGGTCCGTCCCGTCGATCGTCGTGATCGTAGGTAACCCGGTCCGGCCGGCGGCGATTCCCGGGCCCGCGCTCATCGGCCGGTCTTCGCGCCCCTCAACGGACTCGGAACATCCGTCAGCGGACCCGGAACCCCGCCAGTGAGCTTGGAAGCCGAAGACCCGTCGCGCGGAGCGTCCTGCCGCCCGTACTGGCCGACCGCGGGCTGGCAGGCGCCCTCTCGGGACTGGCGGCCTCGTGTTCCGTCCCTGCGCCACCGAGGCCGACGTGGACGGCGGTGCGCCGCCTCGGTCGAGGCGACCACCTACTTCGTCGTCGCGCCCAACATCGCCGGGCACAGCGGTGCCACGGGCGAGGGTCACCGTCCGGCTGCGCGGCGAGCGGTTGCCGCACCGGGTCGCGTCCGGCTCCACCGCCGTCGACCCCGAGGTCGTCGCCCGGCTCTTCAGAGGTCTCCCCCGCGACACGCGACTGTAACGGCCCAGCCCACGGAAGCGGGAGGTCCCCGCGCTCATGGCCGACGGGCTCGGCAACAGCGCCATCGTCGAACGGCTCGCCGTCACCGCCGGGCGGTCCACAACCACATCCGCGGCATCTTCGCCAAGCTCGACCCGATGCCGACCGATCGCCCGGACTGGGGCATGGCGGCCCTCCCGCGCTATCTGGACGACGCACAGCGCCGTCACTGAGCGGTGCGGATCCGACGTCCCTGCGGACGGTGGCGCACGTGCCGACAGACGCCGTCGCACCGCGGGGAGATCGCGGCGCAGCGCGGTCGACTAGGATGACATCATCCTCGAACATCGTCCGGCGGAGGCTTGCGTGACCAAATCGACACGGCCGTCGGACACGGTCCGCGCCGACCGTGCCGACCAGGCCGACATCCAGGCTGTGGGCCGGGTCAGTCAGATCCTCGCCCTGTTCGATCCGGCCACGCCCGAGGTCACCGCGGGCGAAGTGGCCGAACGGCTCGGGCTCAACCGCACCACCGCGTACCGGTACTGCACGTCACTCGTCGCCGCCGGCCTGCTGGAGCGCAGCGCCGAAGGCGGCTACGTCCCCGGCGGCCTGCTGCTCCAGCTGGGCGCCTTCGCCATCGGGCACCGCCGCGTCGTCAACCTGGCGCCCCGTCACATGCAGGCGCTCACCCGTGCCACGCGGACCAGCGTGGTGCTCAGCCTGTGGGGCCAGACCGGCCCGGTGGTCTCCCGGGTCGAGGAGCACGTCTCCGCGGTGGTCGTCGTCTCCGTGCGGGTGGGCAGCCATCTGCCGCTGGACACGGCGCAGAGCAAGGTCTTCCTCGCGTACCACGCCGACCAGTTGTCCATGGAGCGGCTGATGGCGAACCTGCCGGGTCCGGCGCGCGAGGAACTGCGCGCCGACGTCGAACGGGTCCGCGCCGTCGGCCACTGCTCCGCGATGAGCACCCCCGGTGTGGTCGCGGTCGCGGCGCCCGTCTTCGACGAGTACGGCATCTGCGCCACCATGGCCGTCGTGGGGCCCGACAACACCCTCTCGATGTCCGACGACGCCCCCGAGCTGCGCTTCGTCATGGACACCGCGCGCGAGCTCACCCGGGAACTCGGCGGCCACTACCGGCCCGACGACCTCCACCGGCGGGCGGTGTAGGACCGCGCACGCACGTGTGGGCGGGCATCTCGCGGATGCCCGCCCACACGTGCGCCGGGGACGGTCAGGACAGCGCGGGGAGCGTGCTGTCGTCGGCCATGTCGATGTCCTTGGTCTCCGGGCCGAGGAGGCCGCCGAGGCTGATCAGTACGCCGGCGAGCGCGATCAGCAGGGCCGGGGCGACGTGCGACGGCATGAAGCCGTCGAGCTGCTGGAGGTAGAACTGGTAGAACGCCGGGGCGATGAGCGCGAGGCTGTAGCCGACGCCGTAGCCGGTGGACCGCACGCCGGCCGGGAACCGCTCGGTCAGGTACGCGGCGATCGGGCCGAACGTGCCGAGGGTGGAGACGCCCATCAGCGCACCCCAGCCGAGTGCCGCCGCCATGCCGCCGCCGGAGGCCATCAGCAGGCTGTAGGAGCCCGACCCGAGCACCAGGACCGCCAGGCCGTAGCCGATGTAGAAGCGTCGCCGGCCGATGCGCTGGGAGAGCACGCCGTAGACGGGGAAGGACAGCGCGGCGGCGGCGTTGACCACGAGCATGGTCAGCGTGACCTGCTGGCTCGACAGCTGAAGGTGCGCCTTCAGCTGTGCGGGGGTCACCGCGGTCTGCACGTTGGTCGCGAGCCAGACGCCGGTCATGAGCACGAACACCTGCCCCAGCGCTCTGGGGTACTGCCCCAGCAGCCGCAGGAAGGGCAGTCTGTGCCGCTCACCGGTGACCTCGGCCGGCGGCTCGTGCACCTGCCTGGAGTAGTAGCGGAACAGCACGGCCGCCAGTAGTGCGCCGATCAGGAACGGCACCCGCCAGCCCCACTGCACGTAACTGCTGTGCACTCCGGTGGAGTTGAGCAACTGCAGCATCAGGAGGGTGATCGCGGCGATCACGGCGTACGCGGCCGGGGAGGTCGAGGTGATGATCGAGGCGTAGAACCCCCGTCTGTGCCGTGGACTCCACTCCATCGCCAGGGGCACCGCGGTCGTGTACTCGCCGCCGAGGAAGACTCCGTCGAGGAACCGCAGGGCGATCAGCAGGCCGATCGACCACGTTCCGATCGTCTCGTGCCCCGGCAGGCACGCGATGAGCAGCGTCGTGACGCCGAAGCCGCCGACCGCGACGAGCGTGGTGCGCTTGCGTCCGACGGTGTCGGCGAAGTGCCCGAAGATCACCGCGCCGAGCGGGCGGCCGATCAGCGTCGAGGCGAAGACCAGGGACGAGAGCATGGCCGTGGTGCTCGCGCTCAGGCCGGCCGACTGGAAGTAGATCATCGCCGGCGCCACGACCACGATCGGCAGGTAGATGTCGAACTGGTCGACGAAGTAGGCGAGGACCCCGCCGCGCACCGCGGCGCGCATCTTGGCGTGGTCCGGGCCGTGCGGCGTTCGCGGGCGAGGCTGATCCCAAGCCGCCGACTGCGGCTCGGTGGCGGGTGGCGGTGTGGACATCGTCGTCCTCCGAGATGGGCTGTCGGCTACTTGCAGCTCGCGCGTCGCCACACTCGGTTTATTGCGAACTGCATGTTCACGAAGCGAACGTCAGTCACGGTAAACATGCCCATTCAGTAGCGCAAGCCTCCGGACACGGTTGACATTGGGTCTCATCGTGAACTCATACTTCATATTGCGAACGAAGGGTGAGTCCATGAATCCACGTCCCGCCATCGCTTCCCTCCTCGACGGCCTGGTCGACATGCACGTCCATTCCGGCCCCAGCCCCTTCCCCCGCCGCTTCGACCACGTCGAGGCCGCGCAGGACGGCGCCCGGATCGGGATGCGCGCCATGGTGGCCAAGTCCCACCACCACAACACCCAGATGGACCTCCTGGCGATGAAGGACCGCCTCGCCGGGGTCGCCGCGACCGCCTACGGCGGCATCGCGCTCAACAGCACCGTCGGCGGCCTCAACGTGCACGCCGTCCGCATGTGCCTGCGCATGGGCGGCAAGGTCGTCTGGTTCCCGACCATCTCCTCGGGCCGGCACCTCGACTGCCACCCCGAGGACGGGGCGTTCCCCACCACCACCGTGCCCCTGACGCTCGAGCGCATCGACATCGTCGACGACAACGGCGAACTGAAGCCCGAGGCGGCCCAGATCCTCGACGAGATCAAGGAACAGGAGGCCGTCGTCAACGGCGGTCACATGTACCCCGAGTACATCCGCACGCTGTTCCAGGCGGCGAAGGAGCGCGGCATCACACGGATGGTCGTCAGCCATCCCGACTTCGTGATCGGCGCCGAGCCGGACCTGTGCCGCGACCTCATCGACCTCGGCGCGTACGTCGAGCACGAGGTCGGCATGTACGACCCCGAGGGGAACCAGCACTGGGACCCGAGGCAGCTGCTGACCTGGATCGAGACGCTCGGTCCCGAACACACGGTGCTGGCCTCGGACTTCGGGCAGGCCGCGAACCCGAAACCGGTGGACGCCTGGCTGCGCGTCTGTGAGGCGCTGCTCGACCTCGGCCTGCCGGAGAAGGACCTGCGGCGCATGGCCTGCGACAACCCGGCCCACCTGCTCGGTCTCGACTCCTGAACGCATCGGCCTCGACCCCTGAACGAAAGGGAATCACCGTGTACGCCAAGGACGACCCCCGCTCCGCGCTCGCGACGGCGCCCCCACCCGGGCCGGACGCAGGCGCCGCCATCGCCGCCGCCCAGTACTTCGACTTCCGCCGCCTGGCCTCGCCCGACGCCCCCACGGCGGAGGAACGCACCGCCGTCGTCCGCGCCCAGAACGTCATCCTCGTCCACACCGACGCGCGGGCCGGCGACGACCTCGACAACGCAACCCTCGACGGGGAACTCGCCGTGGTCGTCACCGACGACTCGCCCGCCTTCTCCGTGCACACCGGCGACGGCGCCACTTCGGTGGGCGAGCCCGGACTCGTGGTGGTGCCGCCCGGGGCCTCGCGCATCAGCGTGCACGGCGACGGGCCCGTCATCCGTCTGGTCGAGGCGAGTGAACCGGCGTGGCGCAGCCGCGCCGCGAACGCCGAGGCCTACGCGCACGACCACCCGCGCGTCGCACCGCTACGCCGCTGGCCGGAGCCCGTCGGCGGGGCGGCCGTGCGGTTCTACCCGCTGGCCGGGGTGCCCGACGAGCCGGGCCGGTTCGGCCGTATCCTCCGCACCCGCTCCTTCATGGTCAACTTCCTGCCCCCGCAGGACGGTCCGCGCGATCCGCGCAAGCTCTCGCCGCACACGCACGACGACTTCGAGCAGCTCTCCCTGGCGGTGCGGGGCAGCTACGTCCACCACATCCGCACCCCCTGGCTGCACGACAGCACCCAGTGGCGCGACGACGAGCACGTGCGGCTGGGCAGCCCGTCCGTGGCGATCATCCCGCCTCCCGCCGTGCACACCTCCGCCGCCGCCGACCCCGGCCTCAACCAGCTGATCGACATCTTCAGCCCGCCCCGCACCGACTTCTCGCTCAAGCCCGGCTGGGTGCTCAACGCCGACACCTACCCGATGCCCGCCGAACACCGCACGTCATGAGTACGCCACGACGCACGGGCGGGGGGCTGTTCGCGCCGGACCGCACCATCACCCCCCTCGGCACCTGGCTGAAGATCGCCTCGGGCGAGCCGGTCGAGATCATGGCGTACGCCGGGTTCGACTTCGTGGTGATCGACCTGGAGCACGCCCCGCTCGACCTCCAGACCGCCTACCGGCTGATCAACTCGGCCGCCGCGCTGGGCATGGCACCGCTGGTGCGGGTACCGGACACGACCGCGTCGACGATCCAGAAGGTCCTCGACGCGGGCGCCATGGGCATCCTCGTGCCGCACGTCGACACCGTGGAGCAGGCCGCCGCCGTCGGCCGCGCCTGCCGGTTCCCGCCGTACGGCGTGCGAGGCGCCGGCGGCACCAGCCGGGCCGGCGCCTGGGGGCTGCGCCCGAACGCCGACTACCTCGCCACCGGCAACGACGACGTGCTCTGCATCCCGCAGCTCGAGAGCGTCGAAGCGATCAAGGCGGCACCGGAGATACTCGCCCTCGACTCGGTCGACGCGGTGTTCGTCGGCGCCGCCGACCTGTCCCTGTCCATGGGGTTCATGGGCTCCACACCCGCCTCACCCGACGTCCTCGCGCTGATCGCCTCGGCCCGCGACGCCGCGCACGCCGCGGGCAAGCGCCTGGGGCTCGCGTTCGGCGGCGTGTCGGAGCAGGCCGTACGGGCGGTCCGTGAGGGCTGCGACTTCGTCCTGCTCGGCAACGACACCACCATGCTGGCCACGGCCGCACGCGCACTGGTCACGGAATTCCGGGAAGCGGCTGGTCACGACCACGCCGACGAGCACGCGAGGAGGAGCGACTGATGCGCAAGGCCGACAAGGTCATCATCACCACCGCGGTGACGGGCTCGGTCAACGTGCCCTCCCAGAGCCCCCATCTGCCGCTGTCCGCCCAGCAGGTGGCCGAGTCCGCGCTGGAAGCGGTCGAGGCCGGATCGGCCGTCGTGCACCTGCACGCCCGGGAGCCCGACGGCCGGCCCACCGCCGACCCCGAGGTCTTCGAGCAGATCATCCAGCGCATCACCCCGCACACCGACGCCGTCATCAACATCACCACCGGCGGCTCGACGGCGATGACCATGGAGGAACGGCTCGCCGCCGCCGTCCGGATCCGGCCCGAGCTCGCCTCGCTGAACATGGGCTCGATGAACTTCGTGTACGCGGGGATCGCCGACAAGGTGACGGCGTGGGCGCACGACTGGGAGAAGCCCTACGTCCTCGACAGCTACTCCCGGCCGTTCGTCAACACCTTCGAATCCATCGAGTACACCTTGCGCACGCTCGGCGCGTTCGGCACCCGCTTCGAGTTCGAGTGCTACGACATCGGGCACCTGTACTCGCTCGCCCACTTCGTCCAGGCCGGCCTGGCGAAGCCGCCGCTGATGATCCAGGGTGTCTTCGGCGTCCTCGGCGGCATCGGGGCCGACCACGACAACCTGGAGCACATGGTGCGGGTCGCCGACCGGCTCTTCGGCGACGACTACTCCTTCTCCGCCTTCGCCGCCGGCCGCCACCAGATGGAGTTCGGCACGCACAGCGCGTGGCTCGGCGGCCACGTACGGGTGGGCCTGGAGGACAGCGTGTGGCTCGGCAAAGGACAGCTCGCCCGGAGCAACGCCCAACAGGTCAGCAGGATCAGGACCGTTGTCGAGGACCTGGGGCAGCAGATCGCCACACCGGACGACGCCCGCCGGATGCTCGCGCTCCGCGGCCTCGCGAAGACCGACGACGCCACCACCGCCGCGTGAACACGCGGCCGTCACACGAAGACAGCAAAGGACACAGGGAACCATGGCTCAGGAAATGAACATCCGGCCGCCGCTCCTCGGCAAGGTCGTTCTCGTCGTCGGGGCGAGCGCGGGGATCGGAGCCGATGCCGCGCGCGTCCTGGCCGCGGACGGCGCCGCCCTCATGCTCGTCGCCCGCACCGAGGAACCGCTCGCCGCACTGGCCAAGGAGCTCGCATCGGCGGGGCACGACGTGGAGTACACGACCGGCGACGTCTCCGACGCGGCAAGCGTCACCGCGTTCGTCGACGCCACCGTCGACCGGTTCGGCCGGCTCGACGGCGCGTTCAACAACGCGGCGATGACCCAGGCCGGTCGCCTCGACGCGGTCCCGGAGGAGGACTTCGACCGCATCATGGCCGTGAACGTCAAGGGCACATGGCTGTGCGTGCGCGAGGAAGTGCGGGTCATGCAGGAGCGCGGGTATGGCGCGATCGTCAACGTGAGCAGCATCGGAGGACTGCGCGGCAGCTCCGGCATGGGCGCCTACCAGACCACCAAGCACGCGGTCATCGGCCTGACCCGGACCGCGGCCCACGATTTCGGGCCGCTCGGCATCCGCGTGAACGTCATCGCCCCCGGGCCCACCGAGACCCCCATGCTCGACGAGCTCCGGCGCGCGATCCCCGGCGGAGTGGAGGCGCGGATCGCCGCCACCCCGCTGCGCAAGGTGGGCACCGGGCAGGAGGTCGCAGCGACCGCCGCATTCCTGCTCAGCGACCGGGCGAGCCACATCAGCGGGGCCGTGCTGCCGGTCGACGGAGGATTCAGTGCCTGACCTGACCGCTGCCCGGGGGACGTTGCGGCTGCCCGCGCAGGTGCACTTCGGCTACGGGTGCCGCGCGCAACTGCCCGACATCGTGGCCGCGTACGGACGGCGGGTGCTGGTGGTCACCGACCCGTTCCTCGCCGCCACCCCGCAGATCACCGCCGTGACCGACTCCCTGTGCTCGGCCGGGCTGGAGGTGCGGACATACTCCGACGTCACCGCCGAACTGCCCGTCGGCACCCTGGACGCGGCCGCCACCGTGGCCCGGGCCCACCGGGCCGAGACCATTCTCGCGATCGGCGGGGGCAGCGTCCTCGACGCGGCCAAACTCATCGCGCTGCTCCTCGCGCACGACGGCCCGCTCAGCCGGTACTACGGCGAGAACCTCGTTCCCGGTCCCGTCGTCCCGGTCGTCGCGGTGCCGACGACGGCGGGCACCGGTTCCGAGGTGACACCGGTGGCCGTCGTGTCCGACCCCGGCCGCGCACTCAAGGTGGGCATCTCCAGCCCGTTCCTGGTACCGGCCGCCGCGGTCGTCGATCCCGAACTCACCCTGGGCGCCCCGCGCGGCGTCACCGCCTTCTCCGGCATCGACGCACTCGTGCACGCGGCCGAGTCATACACCGCCCGGTCGCTCGACACCGACTGGTCCCTGCCGCCGCCCGTGTTCACGGGCCGCAACGTCCTGGCACAACCGATCGCCCTGCAAGCGGCAGGGCACCTCGGGCCGTGGCTCCCCGTCGCCGTACGGGAGCCCTCGCACCGGCGGGCCCGCCACCAGGTCGCGCTGGGCGCGCTGCTGGGAGGCGTCGCCTTCGGCTCGACCGGCACTCATCTGTGCCACGCGATCCAGTACCCGGTCGGCGCGCTGACCAAGACACCGCACGGCCTGGGCACCGGCCTGCTGCTGCCCTACGTCCTCGACACGCTGCGGGCCGACCCGGGCGTGGCCGAACGGATCGCGGACCTCGGCGCCGCGCTGGAGCACATCCCCGCGAGCGAGGCGTCCGCCGCGCGAACCGTCGCCCGGGTGGCCGAGATCAACCGGACCATCGGCGTTCCGGCGACCCTCGCCGAGATCGGGGTCGGACGCGAACAGCTGTCGCGTATGGCCGAGTTGGCACTGAAGTCGGCACGGCTCCTCGCGATCGCGCCGGTCGAGCCGGACCGGGACCTGCTCCTCGACGTCATCGGGCGGGCGCACGCCGGCGTCCTCGACGAACGGACCGCCGCATGAACCTGCACACGAACCTGTTCATCGACGGACAGTGGCGGCCGGGCTCGGCAGACGCCCGGTTCGACGTCGTCGACCCCGCCGATCTGTCGACCATCGCCGATTTCGCGGTCGCGACCGAGCAGGACTGCATGGCGGCCGTCGACGCGGCGGCCACCGCACAGGACGCCTGGGCCGCGACCGCACCGCGCGAACGCGGGGAAGTCCTGCGCAGGGCCTACGACATCCTCACCGCCGAGGTCGAGGAGTTCGCCGGGCTCATGGTGCGCGAGAACGGCAAGTCCTGGACGGACGCCCTGGGTGAGGCGCACTACGCCAAGGAGTTCTTCCGCTGGTTCGCCGAGGAGGCCGTGCGCGTGCCGGGCGACTACCGCCTCTCCCCGTCCGGGGACAAGCGGATCGTCGTCGACCGGCAGCCGATCGGGGTGTCGCTGCTCATCACACCCTGGAACTTTCCCGCCGCCATGGCGACGCGCAAGCTGGCCCCCGCGCTGGCCGCCGGGTGCACCACGATCCTCAAGCCCGCCGAGGAGACACCGCTCACCGCCGCGTACGTCGTCGAGGTGCTGCGCCGCGCCGGCGTCCCCGACGGAGTCGTCAACCTGGTCACACCCGTGCCGCCGGGCCCGGCCGTGCACCGCATGCTGGACCGCCCGGAGGTGAGAAAGCTGTCGTTCACCGGCTCGACCGAGGTCGGCCGCGCACTGCTGCACGCGTGCGCGGACAGCGTGGTGAGCACCTCGATGGAACTCGGCGGGAACGCCCCCCTGGTCGTGCTGCCGGGTGCCGACCTGGACCTGACCGTCGAGGGCGCGCTGCCGGCCAAGATGCGCAACGGCGGCGCGGCCTGCACGGCGGCCAACCGCTTCTACGTGCACACCTCGGTCCACGACGAGTTCGTCGCCCGGATGGACGCCGCGCTCGCCAAGGTCACGGTCGGTCCGGGCACCGACCGCGCGCACACGCTCGGCGCGCTCGTCTCCGTCGCCGAGCGCGACAAGGTCGCGGCCCTGGTCGAGACCGCCATCGCGGACGGCGCGACCCTCGTACGCGGCGGACGCGCCTGGAGCAAGGGCGCGTTCTACGACCCGACGCTGCTCACCGACGTCACACACGGTTCGGCCATCACCATGACCGAGATCTTCGGGCCGGTGACCGCCGTCGTCCGGTACGACGACGTCGAGGACGCGATCCGGATGTCCAACGACACGGTCCACGGACTGATGGCCTACGTGTTCGGCGAGGAACGCGAGGCGATGGCCGTCGCCCGCCGCCTCGAAGCCGGCATGGTCGCGGTCAACCGCGGCGTGGTCAGCGACCCGGCCGCCCCGTTCGGAGGCGTCAAACAGAGCGGTCTCGGCCGGGAGGGCGGCTTCGAGGGCGTCCTGGAGTTCCTGGAGGAGAAGTACATCGCACTGACCGCATGAGAACAGCGGAATCCTCAGCGCCGGCGCCACACGCCGGCCGGTGCCAGCGTGCCCCCGCCTTGACGACGGCCAGGTCCTCGCCGGTCAGCTCAGCGATGCCGTGCGCCGGCACTCCGGCCGCCAGGACGCGGGTGAACAGGGCGCCGCGGCCGTCGGCGCAGGAACGGTAGGCCAGCAACTCCTGTTCGACCTGCGCGATGTCCGGCGACATGCGGTGACGCAGGCGGCCGAGTTCCTCCTCGCCGAGAGGCACCGGCAGCCGCTCGGCGTACTCAGGGATCGCCGCGGTCTCCCCCCGGCGGCAGCAGACGCAGCCCGGCCGAGCTTGCGGTGACGCCCTGTGCCGGCCATGCCGTTGGCCTGCCGGTGTGGCGGTGGGAGTCAGCTGACCTCGTTGCGGACGGCGGTGTCGAGGTCGGTGGCGGTCAGGCGGAAGGTGTTGGCCGTCTGCGTCGCGTCCATGTGGAACGGCGCGTACCACTGGTAGTCCATCTCGGCCATCTCGCGGGCGATGGGCACGATCAGCCCGGCCGTACGCATCACGAAGCGTGGCATCTGGATCAGTTTGATCGGTGGCCGGCCCAATGCGTCGGCGTAGCGCCGCGCCAGCTCGCGGATGGTGACGGCCGGCGGGGACGGCACATGCCAGGGCCGGCCCCACGCGCGCTTCTCCGAGGCCAGCGTCACCAGGGCCTGCGCCATGTCGCCGTTGAAGGTGAAGGTGTGCGGCATGTCCAGGTGGCCGGGGATCCAGGCCGCGCTCCCCTTCTTCAGGGCCGGCTCGATGAGCAGGGAGTAGACGCCGTTGGCGCCCTTGCCGATGAAGTCGGAGCCGCGGACCTCGACGGTGCGGATGCCCGCGGCGAGGGCCTGTTCCCACATGCGTCTGCGCAGACGGCCCTTGTGCCCGACGGCGGCCATGGGGGTGCGTTCGTTCATCCGGCCACCGGGCTGCGGGCCGTAGGCGTAAAGGCTGCCGGTCAGCGCGAGGACGGCGTCGTTCTCCTCGGCGGCGGCGATGGCCGCCGTCTGCAGGGGTGGCAGCAGGCGCTCCCACATCGTGTACGAGGGCGGATTGGCGCAGTGGTAGATCACTTCCGCGCCGCGGGACAGCTCGGTCAGCCGGAGCGGGTCGGACGCGTCCGCGGCGACCCGGTCGATCAGTCGGTGCTCGGGGCCGGAGCCGCTGCGGGTGACGATCCGGGCGCTCTGGCCGCGCTCGGCGAGCAGGCGGGCGACGTTGGTACCGATGGAACCGGCGCCGATGACGAGGTGCTTGCCCATGACGTTTCTCCCTTCCCTGGAATCTCGCTCAGGCGTCCACGCCGGAGCCGATGCAGGTGGGCACGTCGGCGAGCATTCCGGCGATCTGCGGGTTGAGCTCGTTGCGTCGCCGGTGCAGTTCCTGGATCTTGGCGTTCAGGTCAGGGTCGTCGTCACTGACGTCGAAGATCTCCAGCCGTTCGACCAGGTTCAGTCCCAAGTGGTCGGTCTGGTGGGTGGTCGGGTGCGTCAGGCAGGCGAACAGCCCGTCGAGGCCCTCCACAACGAACACCGCCCTGTACGTGTAGTCGCCGCCGTGGTCGCGGCCGACGATGAGGGACTTGGTGGCGGGGTTCGACCGGCCCTGATTGCGCCGGCTCTCCAACGCCGCCTCGATCTGCCCGGGCGTCGCGGTGGCTTTCATCGTGACCCGGTTGATGTGGTAAATCATGGCCTGCCCCACGTTCCTAACGTTGTTAGATTTATTAACGACGTTAACCATGGTGGGCGTTTTCGGCACGGTCAAGGGGGGTTGACTAGTGTTCGAGGACACCATCGAAGCGAAGTGACGGACCATGTCGACCAGCACGAGACGAGCCCGCGAACGGGCGAACACCCGGGAGCGGATCATCCAGACCGCGCTGCACGTCCTCGAGACCGAGGGCGTCGCGGCCCTGACGATCCGGCGCATCGCCACCGACGTCGAATATTCCGCACCCGTCGTCTACCAGCACTTCGCCAACAAGGACGCACTCGTACTGGAGCTGGTCGCGCACGGCCACCGCCTGATGCTGGCCGCGTTTCGCCAAGCCGCGCAGGAGCCCGACACGGACCGGCGCATGATGCGCATCGCGTCGGAGTACGTCCGGTTCGCCGGCGAGCACCCCCACCTCTACCAGGTCATGAACGACCCAGTAGTTGACGCGAACGAACGCCGACGCATCGTGGAACCGGCCATCGACGTCCTCAAGGAGTTGCTCACCACCTGGGCTGCTGCACACGATGTGGTCCTGGCCGACCAGGACCAGGCCTGCGAAATCCTCTGGGGCACGCTGTACGGCATCGCGTCGCTCAGCCACCTCGGCAACGTAGGCAACGATCGCGCCCGCCGCCTCGCCGAACAGGCGCTCCGCGCGATCCTTCTCGGCTGGCGAACCGAAACGCCGGCGAACGGACGGCCGACGAGCAGCTAGTACTCCAGCAGCGCTTCGCTATCTGGCCTGGTCAAAGGCGTCGTGGGAAGTGTAGTTGCCTGATGGCACGTCAGCGGCGGGGCGTTCAGTCGGGCAGCGGGAGCAACCTGCCGCTCCAGCGCGAGTCGCCAACCTCATCGGGCTGCCTCAGGCGGATGTCAAAAACGTTCTCTACCAGTGCCAGGACGCTGTGCAGGGGCGCGACCTGGCCAGGGACCAGCCCGAGGGGCCTCATGGCGTCATCGAGTCTTGCCGGGTCATGACCGGTCGGTTCGATCGCCTGGAGCGTGTGGAAGTCGACGACGATCTCGCCGCCCACCGCGTACTTGAACCAGTGCATCGGCTTCTCGTTGTAGTGGAGCACCACGGCCTCCGTGCCCACGGAGACGCGACTCAAGATCCTCTCATCGAGTCCGTGCACGCCGCCCTGTTCCCATGCCCACGTCCACGGATGGTCGATACCGCTGGTGACGACGGGTTCTTCATCGTCGAAAAGGTCGTCGCCCAAGTCGGCCGAGAGGTCTACGGCGTCGCGAAGCGCCAAAGTCTCCGGATCTACCGCCATGCGGGTGAGCAGCTCGGCAGGGGTCAGGTCCCGCACGAAGGTCAGCGTGTAGATGGGGAAATCGCCCTCTCGGAACAAGTCCAGTCCGCGGCTCATCCCCATGCTCGTCATGCCGTGGATGCTGCCACACACCACCGACACTCCTACCCCTACCAGAGTGCCGCCCTTGGCAGATCAACTGCACCGGGTGTCTGGCGGTTTCGAAGGTCCTGACGTCCATGCCGGGAATCGGCGTCAGGACCGGAGCCCGGATTCTGATCGAGCTCGGCGACGGCAGCACCTTCCCGACCGCCGGCCACCTCGCCGCTCACCCCGGTCTCGCCCCGGCCACCCGCAGTTCAGGGTCGTCCATCTCCCAGACCGCGCAGCCACAGAGATCCACCTGGTGGCGGGTGCGCCCGCGAACTCACGCCGGCCGGGTTCAGCGGCCGATCTCGTCCAGCTCGGCGAGTTCCTCCTCGGAGAGCGAGAGTCCCGCGCCGGTGACGTTCTCGCGCAGGTGGGCCACCGACGAGGTGCCGGGAATGAGCAGGGTGTTCGGTGACCGCTGCAGCAGCCAGGCCAGCGCGACCGACATCGGCGCCGCATCCAGCCGGGCGGACACCGCCGTCAACGCCGCCGACTGCAGCGGGGTGAAGCCGCCGAGGGGGAAGAACGGAACGTAGGCGATGCCCTTGGCGGCAAGGCCGTCGATCAGCTCGTCGTCCTGGCGGTGGGCGAGGTTGCTCACCCCGGCTTGGAGTGGTTGATCGGGGCAGCGGGCCCCGGAAGCAGGTGAACACCGCACCGTGGATCATGGAGTTCTCTACGCTTCGAGATCCACGAAGGTACCGTGTTCGTCCCTCCATCATCTCCTGCCGCTGTTCTCGCGCATCACGCGCCCCGCCTGGAGGCCCTCGGCGAGGCTGCCACACAGGGCCAAGTTCGTTGTCTGGTTGCCGAGTTCGAGTCGGTCACCGACCCGCGAGGGGCTTGCGGGGTGCGTTCCTACTCCAGCGCGTCCAGCGAGGTCGCGGCGCCGCAGCAAGGGACCACCAACAGCGTTTGGCCCAGGAACCTCCTCTCGAATGCCTCCCTGCTGCGACGAGATCGTGCAGTAATAGAACCTCTATCGGCTCTGCTGCGTCCGCGGCCCCGAGGGCATCGTCGTCGGACTGGCCGGGGAACTCGGTGAGAGTGGGTGAGTTGTGGGCTGTCCCGGCTGCTGCCAGCGCCTCGCGCCAGTCGCGTGAGACGACGATGAGGACGTTGTCCATCCGCCGGACCAGCATGCCGAGCCTCCTTCACGTGATGCGGCCACGGCGGCCGAGTCCCGCACAAACCGCGGGAGTTGCCGCTGCCGTGGCCCGGGCTCGGATCGCGGTCGAGTGGTGCACACAAGTGAGCAGGCACTCGGCGCGCATCGGCATGCCGAGTGCCTGCTCGTCAGCAAAGTGACGCCGCTGCCCCGATCAGTCAGCGCAGCCCGCGCTCCAGCCTGTCCGCCACCAGCTTCACAAACCGGGCGGGCTCCTTCGGCTGACCGCCCTCGGCGAGGACTGCCAGACCGTGCAACAGCTCGGCGCTCTCGACGAGTTCGCCGCGGTCCTCTCGTTCCTCGTAGGCCTTGTTCAGGCCCTGCACGAGCGGATGAGCGGGGTTGAGTTCGAGGATCCGCTTTGTGGGTGGGATCTCCTGGCCCATGGCCCGGTACATGTTCTCCAGCGCCGGCGTCAGGTCGTGGGCGTCGGAGACGACGCAGGCCGGAGACACGGTCAGACGCGTCGACAGGCGGACGTCCTTCACGTCCTCCTCCAGCTGCTCCTTCATCCAGCCCAGCAGACCGGCGTACGCCTCGGCCTGCTTCTCCCGCTCACCGTCGCTGTGTTCGTCGCTGTTGACGTCGAGGTCGATCTCGCCCTTGGCGACGGACCGCAGCTTCTTGCCCTCGAACTCGCCCACGGCGTCGACCCACACCTCGTCGACCGGGTCGGTCAGCAGCAGAACCTCCACGCCGCGCTCCCGGAACGCCTCCAGGTGCGGGGAGTTCTCGATGCTCTGCCGGGACTCGCCGGTCATGTAGTAGATGTCGTCCTGCCCCTCCTTCATCCGCTCGACGTACTGCTGGAGGGTGGTCGCCTCGTCCTCGGAGTGCGTGCTGGCGAAGGACGCGATCGCGAGCAGGGCGTCGCGGTTGTCGGGGTCGCCGAACAGTCCCTCCTTCAGCACGGCGCCGAACTCCCGCCAGAACGCGGCGTACGTGTCGGCGTCGGCGGCCTTCATCTCCTTGACCGACGCCAGCACCTTCTTGGTCAGCCGGCGCTGGATCATCCGGATGTGCCGGTCCTGCTGGAGAATCTCGCGGGAGACGTTGAGCGAGAGGTCCTGCGCGTCGACGACGCCCTTGACGAAGCGGAGATACGGCGGCAGCAGCGCCTCGCAGTCGTCCATGATCAGCACGCGCTTGACGTACAACTGCAGTCCGCGGCGGAAGTCGCGGGTGAACAGGTCGTGCGGAGCGTGCGCCGGGAGGAAGAGCAGGGCCTGGTACTCGAAAGTGCCCTCGGCCTGGAAGCGGATCGTCTCCAGGGGGTCGCGCCAGTCGTGGCTGACGTGCTTGTACAGCTCGTGGTACTCGTCGTCGGAGACCTCCTCACGCGAGCGGGCCCACAGGGCCTTCATGGAGTTCAGCGTCTCGGGCCCGGACGTGTCCGCTCCGTCGCCGTCTTCCTTCGCCTTCGGAACGAGCCGGATCGGCCAGGTGATGAAGTCCGAGTAGCGCTTGACGATCTCCTTGATCTTCCAGGTGGAGGTGTAGTCGTGCAGCTGGTTCTCGGGGTCGGCCGGCTTGAGGTGGAGCGTGACGGCGGTTCCCTGCGGGGCGTCGTCCACGGTCTCCAGGGTGTACGTGCCCTCGCCGCGCGAGGACCAGCGGGTGCCGCGGCTCTCCCCGGCGCGCCGGGTCACCAGGGTCATCTCGTCAGCCACCATGAAGCCGGAGTAGAAGCCGACGCCGAACTGCCCGATGAGGCCCTCGGCGCCGGCCGCGTCCTTCGCCTCCTTGAGCTCCTTGAACTCCTTGAGGAAGGCGGCCGTGCCGGAGTTGGCGATGGTGCCGATGAGTTTGCCGACCTCGTCGTACGACATCCCGATGCCGTTGTCCCGCACGGTGAGCGTACGGGCCTCCGGATCGACGTCGATCTCGATGTGCAGGTCGGACGTGTCGGCGTCGAGACTGTCGTCCCGCAGCGCGGCCAGACGCAGCTTGTCGAGCGCGTCGGAGGCGTTGGAGACGAGTTCCCGCAGGAAGACGTCCTTGTTCGAGTAGACCGAGTGGATCATCAGCTGCAGCAGCTGGCGCGCCTCGACTTGGAACTCAAACGTTTCGGTCGGCATGGTTGGCGTGTCCCTCGCAGGTCCCTAAAGTGCCAGGTCAGGTGAAGTCACTGTAAGACACCCGGGCACGGTTTGGTCACCACCTTCAGCAGTGGCCGGCGATGCCGGTGGCAGGACCCCGTGCGGATTCTCTTCGGTGGTTCTCTCTTCGGTGGTTGCGACTGCTGGAAGGAGTCCGTCCCGTGCCGAAGTATCCGCCGAACCGTCTGCCGTTGTCGGTGCCGAAGAAGTACTTCGAACCACGCCAGCGCCGAGTTCCCGCGAAGGGTGTCGTCTCCGCGCTCGAGGCCGCGCGATCGCTCGCCCGCATGCACAAGGGCCGCGGCCCGGAGGTCTTCGGTCACGCTGACCCAGTCGACGAGGTGCGCAAGCAGCTGAGGCAGGCCGAGGAGATCCTGATCCCCCACAGCGCGGCGACGGCGGCAGGCCGCACGTGTGCGTCGAGTCAATTCGGTTGCGGCCGCCGGGGACTTGGGCCGATCCTGGCCGGTTGGCTGACGCGTGGCAGGAAGGCAGGCAGGGCCCGGTATGGAGATCAAGACGCTCGAGCAGTTGCAGGCCGTCGACGAACGGACGCTGCACTTCACCCCCTGGGGCCTCGGCCGGATGCGTGCGGAGGACTCAGCGGAGTTCCAGCAGCGTGTCATCGCCCGGCTGAAGCTGGCGGACGATGTCGCCGAATCGACCCGGAACAAGTTCGAGCAACTGCGGGCCGGGTTCAGCCACGGGGTGCTGTGCTACGAGCTGTTCACCCTCGTCGAGGACGCGACCCGTCTCACCTTCGAGCAAGCCCTGCGGGACCGCTCCATGACTCACCACCAAGGCCGCGCCGTCGACGTGCGCGACCGCCGGGGCCGGGAACACCAGGTCACCATGACCAGCTACCCGGCCTTCTACGAGCAGTTCCGGAACGTGAAGGGCGCCGAGATCCGGATGGGCGCTACCGGGGACTGGGAACGATTCAACGGGATGCTCGACGGGCTGCTGCGGTGGGCGCGTCGCGAAGGTCTGCTACGCGGGCAGCGCAGCCGGAGCCTGGAGCCGGTCCAAAGAGAGCTGCGCAACATGGCCGCGCACGGCTCCTACCATCTGAACTCCCCGGTGGACGCCGCCCGCACCCTGTCCGACCTCGCCGAACTCATCAACCACCTGTGGGGGCAGCCCACCCCGGGCGGACGGCTGTACCCGGCGCCGCTGGTGCGGGACATCGTCGCCATCGGCTGGAACGAGAGCGGGCACACGATCCTCGCCGGCCCGGCCGAGCATCTGGCGTCGTCGGGGGACGAGGAGCCGCTGACCTACCTCCTGGTCCGTGCCGTGGTGGACGACCCGGCCCTGATGGAATTCGACGCCCGCGCCGCGGCAACCGTCTTCCCGTCCGCGTATCTGTGGGGGCCGGGAACCCGCGCTGAGGCCGTCGACTGGCTGGAGGCGAACCGGCCCGAGCCCGACCGGTGTGACTACCTCGACCAGGTCGTCCTCGTCCGTGCCGTGGACGGGCGGGTGGACCTGCCCGTGCATCCCCGGGTCGCAGCCGCCTTCTCACCGCAGCAGCAGCGGGGGACGTGGTACGCGGTGCGGGTCGACCGGGCTCTGGACGCCTTCGGCCACGTCCGGGCGCTCGTCGCCGCTCAGCCAGGGCACGAGCCGGACGGAGAGTGCCGGAAGTGCCCCGCCGAGACACTGGCCACGGGCGACATCGCCACCGTGATGGCTGCTGCCCACAAGGCCGGCGCGGACACCGCCGCGTTGACCGTACCGGACGTGCGCACCCCGCTCGCCAGCAGCTTCCGTCGCCCTGATGGCGCTCGTTGAAACGATCACTCCCTGCTTGGGGTGACCCCGGACCTGCTTGATGGACCTCCCCACCCATGCAGCGCCTGATCTGCGTCCGGGCGCCTCTCTCGGTTATCGCGGGGCGGGCTTCGCGTTAACGCTGGGCGTGCTGTTGGACAAGCCGCGCTGTCGGTCAGTCCAGGTCAGACATGTCGAGTACGAAGCGGTAGCGGACGTCGTTGCGAGCCAGGCGCTCGAGAGCCCTGTTCACCTGGCTCGAGGGCAGCAGCTCGATGTCGGCGGTGATGCCGTGTTCGGCGCAGAAGAGCAGCATGGCGGCGGTGGACGGGCGGCCGCCGCTGCCGGCGGAGCTGAGCTTCTTGCGGCCGAGGAGCAGCTCCAAGGTTTCCACGGTGACCGGTCCGAGGTGACCGAGATGGCTGAGGGTGCCGTCCATGGCGACCACACGCAGGTACGGAGCCAGGTCGTGAGGAGCGGAGATGGTGTCGATGACCACGTCGAACTGGTCGCGGACCGCTTCCATCTGCCGGGGGTCGGTGGACACGACGAATCCCTGCGCTCCCAGGCCGCGCGCTTCGTCAGCCTTGTCCGGGGTCCGGCTGATGACGGAGGTCGTGGCGCCGAGCGCGGTCGCCATCTTGACCGCGAGGTGTCCCAGGCCGCCCAGTCCGGCCACGGCGACAGTGCTGCCCGGGCCCACTCCGAGCGCCTGCAGCGGTTCCCACACGGTGACGCCCGCGCAGAGCAAGGGGGCCGCGGCGGCCGCGTCGAGGGCGGCAGGGAGATGGTAGGCGAACTGACTGCTCACGATGTACTCGCGGGAATACCCGCCCAGCGTGGTCGACCCGTCCCGCCGGTCGGCTCCGCCGTAGGTCAGTGTCGGGAACTCGCGGCAGAAGTTCTCCTGGCCGGCCCGGCACATGCGGCACATGCCGCACGAGTCGACGATGTTGCCGACGGCCACGGGATCGCCCGGGGAGAAGTCGACAACCGCGCTGCCGGCCTCGGTCACCACGCCTGTGAACTCATGCCCGGGTACGAGCATGCCGTTGGCGTCACTCTCGTGCGTCTGCAGTGCGTGGAGGTCTGTGTGGCAGACGCCGCAGTACTCGACACGTACCGCGATGTCGTCCGGGCGCAGGTCCCGGCGCTCCAGCGTCACGCGGCGCAGAGTCCGTGTCGCGCTGTCCGCCTGCCATCCGGTCGTGGGACGCATCTCTGACCCCTAAGACAGACTGTTCGGTCTGTTTGAGAGTAGGTGCATGCCGGCCAATACGCAAACAGACGAGTCTGTCTGTTATGGTGCGGAGCATGCCCGACCAGCCATCCAGCAGCCGCGGAGCCGCGACGTATCAGCGCATCATCGACGCCGCCACCGAGGAGTTCGCCCAGTACGGCATCGCCGGTGCACGCATCGAGCGGATCATCGCCGCCGCACGCACCAACAAGGCGCAGCTTTATGGCTACTTCGGCAACAAGGAACAGCTCTTCGATGCGATCTTCTTCGCCTCACTGGAGCGGATCACCAACGTCGTCCCCATCGACGCCGAAGACCTCGCCGACTGGGCGGTGCGCCTCTACGACGAGTACCTCAGCCGCCCCGATCTGATCCGGCTCGCGACCTGGGCACGCCTGGAGCGGCGCCCGAGCGGGCATCTCGTCGCGGACCACGAACGCTACGACGACCGCAAACTCCGCGCCATCGCAGAGGCCCAGGCCGCCGGACGCATCAGACAGGGAGACCCCTTCGACGTCATGGCCATGGTCATCGCCATGTCCATGGCCTGGTCCCCGGTGAGCAACGTCTACGCCGCCTCCGCCCAGGAGCCCGCGAGCGCGCACGACCAGCGGCGCACCCTGCTCCGGGACTGCGTAAGCCGCGCCGTCGCCCCGGACCGGGGAGCCTGAGCACACCACCACAGGGGGGCAGCACAGCCCGCACACCCCGCGAGCGTGCGGGCCCGGCCTTCACCCGGGAGGCGCTCGCCTTCCCTCCCCACTCGGTTGAGAGACGAAGCGAATGGGGCGACGAATAGCCCTGGCCGATTCCACGGGTCCTCATCAGCATGACGCCACCAGCTGCGGCAGGGTGTGCGGGTCCCGCGCCGGCTCGGGGATCGGGGCGGGACCCGCGTGCTCATCATCCGCGGTCTTGGCCGCACGAGGGCGTCACATCGCCGAGGACTGTCGCCGCCCGTCGGGGCACGGCAACGGGACGGCCGCGCTGCCTCGACCCGCCCCGGCTGCAACGGAAGCGTGACGCCGAACCGGGGCATCAGGCCGGTGAAGGCCTCCTCGGGCGTCGTGCGCAGGAGGTCGTCCCCGTCGGCGGGGATCACCAGAGCAGCCACCGGCTGACACCGCGGAGCCGACATGCCTGGTCGGGGGCGCTGCGGTAGTGAACCTGCTGTTGGAGCTGCTCGGCTCCCGCCGCCTCGTCGGCCGCGACGAAGCCCGCCAGCTTCTGGCCGACAGCCTGGCGCCTGCAAACACTGCCAGCCCGGCAACAGGCTTCAGGTCCTTTCCTATCCTTCTCCCAGCCGACGCTCCTGCGTGCCGCTCGAACCTCTGTGCCGCGCTGCCCGATTTCCTCCCGACTGAGCGCTGTGTGGTGATCACTCAGAGCAGTACCTTGCCGATGGCGACTCCCCCGCCGATCACCGTCCGGACCCCTTGGCAGGCCCGCCCGCTGGACCGCGCTGGAATCCGCCCGCCGGCTGCACGAGCAGACCCTCGCGCGAAGGGCCGTCGGGCAGTTGGCTGCGGCCACGACGGAAGCAACGGCGTCTCCGGCCTGGCCACGGGCGGCCCTCGGCCGCGCCTGCCACGTTCGAGGGCGAGCCGACGGTGGAACCCTGGAGTCTCGGAACAATGGGACCGCCGGACTGATGGCATCGGCACGACAAGCGGACACGGCAGCCACGGCTCCATGGAAGCCGTGGCTGCCGTGGTCCGGGTGAGTCAGAGCGGGCAGCTGTCCTGGAAGGCGACCGTGCTGGGGTCGTTGGGAGTCGGGCACAGGAACTGGTCGTAGCGGGTGTCGTTGTCCACGAAGCGCTTGAGCCAGGCAATGCTGTACTCGGCGACCGTGGTGTTCGGGCTGGCAAAGGTGAAGTGGTCGGCACCCTTGAGCTCGATGAACGCCTTGTCACGGGCGTTCGTCAGTTCGTTGTAGGCGGGCAGGGCGAAGGTCGAGACGGGGGCGACGGTGTCGCCGTCGGCGCCGAAGACCATGGTCGGGACCGTGATCTGGCTGGATGGATTGGCGGTGTCCCAGGGTGCGAGGGCGATGGCCGCCTTCAGGGACGGAGTGCTCGCCGCGCTCTCCAGCGTGCCACCGCCGCCCATCGACCAGCCCATCACCGCAAGGCGCCCCGGATCGATCTCGTTCTTCACGGCGCTCCGAGTGGTGAGGTAGGCGAGCGCCGCGAGTTGCTGCTTGCTGCGGTCGGTGGGGAAATCCCACAGGTTGACGCTGTCCATGGTCATGACCACGAAGCCCTGGGAGGCCAGCCGGGAACCGTACCAGGCGATCTCGGCTTGCGGGGCGACGAAGCCCGGCATGACGACGACGGCCCCGAAGGTGCCCTGGCTGGTGTCGGTGGGGTAGTAGATCGTGCCGTCGTTGAAACCCTGCCCGCTGCCCGACGGCACGGTGACCGAGGCTACGCTGAACGGGCCGGTCTCGGCGGTGATGCTCGCCCAGGTCGGGTCCGGTCCGCGCTGATAGGGGTCGGCCGGGGCGGCGTCGGCGGGAGTGGCGAGTGCGGTCGCGGCGACGATCGTGAGGATCGCCATGAGCGCGCGGAGCGGAACTGACCTCGGGTGAGTTCCCATGGCGGGCCCGTCAGTTGGTGTAGACAGCGGGGGCGCCGCTGACGCTGCTGTCGACGACGGGCGCGTAGGCGGCCGTGAAGTAGCCGTTGGCCGCGCACAAGGCCGAGCCGGAGACCTTGGTGAACGCCTGGTTGGAGAAGGTGAGGCTGTTGCCGCTGTTGGAGCTCACCGCCGAGAGACTGGGCGCCTGGTAGACGCAGGTGATCGAGCCCAGCAGAGTGGAGAGCACCACTGTGGTCTGAATCGCGCCGCCCGAGGCAGGGCTCACCGTCACCGTGCCGTCGGATCCGGCGGAGGTGGTGTAGGGGAGACCGTTCACGGTGATGCTCTGCACCCTGGTGACGCCGAAGACGTTGCTGGTGCAGCCGCTGAAGGTCTGCGAGGTCGCCGACTCGGTGGCGGTGCCCGGGGCGGCGGGGTTGTCCGTCACCGTGGCGGAGAGCGTCGAGCCGGTGCAGGTGATGCCGGACGTGCCGCCACTGCTGGTGGCGAGCGTGGCCTTGGTGCCGCTCGCCAGGGAACCAGTGAGGACGTCTCCCCCCGAGACCGCGTTGCCGCCGGCGCTGCCGTACGTGAGCACGGCGCTGTCGGCCGAGGCGGCGGTCGCCGGGAGGAATGCCAGGGCCGTCAAGGCGGTGGCCAGGG
Organism: Streptomyces sediminimaris; assembly: GCF_047049295.1. Classification (NCBI taxonomy): domain Bacteria; kingdom Bacillati; phylum Actinomycetota; class Actinomycetes; order Kitasatosporales; family Streptomycetaceae; genus Streptomyces; species Streptomyces sediminimaris. The sequence continues at coordinate 74,004 of NZ_JBJWOT010000001.1, forward strand.
CGGAGAGAGAGTATCTGCGCATGCGGGTGCCTCCGGTACTGGAGTTGGTGGAGAGAAGGGTGCGGGTCGCCGCCCTGAGCACGGGGGTGGGACGGCGGCCCGCGCGGGGCCGTTCCCGGGCGCACCGGGACGGCCGGACGGGCGCGTTACTGACCCGGCGTCGAAGACGCAGGGGCGCAGCGGCTCTTCACGGTTGCGCGAAAGTGACGGCACGCGAGATGTGCACTACAGGTCCGTCGAACGGAAAGCCAGTGCAGAGGAATTGGCTTGCTCGAACGTAACACGCCATTCACGCAGAGAAGTTCATATGGCAGGACGTGGAATCGCAGGCGGCCGGCCGCCGGGCGCGAGACGCTCCGCCCTCCGGCCCGACCTGCCCCGCGGTGGCCTCCTTCCTCGACCCGGAACGTGCCGCCGCCTGCCTCCTCATGTGGTGTGCGGCCTCGTGTACGAACGACGTCCGCCACCACCAGGTGAGGTGGTTGCTGCTCTTAAAAGCTAAGCCGTCGCGCAATCCCTGAGTTAATGACCGGCATGACAAAGTCGCACCCAGTTTTACTCGGGAAACGACTAAGAGCGGGAGGGTGAGGAGGGAACCGTGGGACGCACGGGTTCCGGTGCCGGCCGGACCTGCTTGCGGGCCGCCCCGGAGGCCACACCGGACCGCAGAGCCAGTTCCAGCTCGAAGCGGGTCTCCGAATCCCGCAGGCCCTCGCCGAACAGCTTCTCCAGCTGACGCATGCGGTAGCGCACGGTCTGCGGATGGATGTGCAGCCGAAGGGCCGTGCCCCCGACGCTGCTCTCGCTCTGCAACCACGCCAGCAGCGTCTCGGCCAGGCGGTCACGTTGCGGCGCCGGGATCCCGGCCAGGGGTGCGAGCACCCGGTGGGACAGGGCCCTGACCAGTGGCTCGTCCGCGTACAGAATCAGCGTCGAGAGATGATCGGCGCAGCGGACCACCCCTTCACCGGGCAGAACACCGCGCCGCATGAGTGTCAGGGCGCGGGCCGCCCAGCGCAGCGAGTCCGCGATGTGTGCCAACGGGACCGTCGGTCCGACCGCGGCGGGCCGGCCACGTAGCACCGGGGTCAGAGCGCGTCCGCGCGGGGCGCCGGGCACATCCGGGTCCGGGATGACGAGGCGGGCCGGACGCGCGGTCGTGTCGGCGAGCACTCCGGAAGGCAGCAGTCGTTCGTCGCCCTCCTGTTCGCACTCGCCGCCGACCGCTATGACGGCGACGCTCCGCGGCATCGGCCAGCTTGCGGCGCGGGCCAGTTCACCGACCGCTTCGACGGAGGCGGGCTGGTCCCCGAACAGCAGGTCCACCAGGCGTTTGCGGCGCCTCTGCAACTCCCCCGCGCTGCGTAACCGAGCCTCTGTGTGGCCCTCCGTTGCCGCTTGCATGATCTCGTGCAAGTGCATGAAGGCCGCGTCTGCCAGCGCCGCCACCTCTGCGGAGTCCAGCCCGAGTTCGTGGGCGGCCGTCATCATGCGCCGCCAGGCGGCGCGTCCGCCGAGCCGGAGTGCGGCCTGCAGGACTTCGAGACCTCGTCCCTCGCCGGCTTCACCGCGCCCGATCTCCTGGTAGGTACGGGCGACGTGCCCCCGGTCCTGGCCCGTCTCGGCGATGCGGTCCACGAACAGCGTCAGCGCCTGTTTGACCCCGGCCCTGATGGTCCGCACGTACGCCTCGTCGGCTGGGCGTGCGTACTCCGGCACCTGAACCTGCACCTCGCGTTCCACTTCCTCGGCGATGTCGTCGAGGTGCGGACGCAGAAAGTCTGCCAGTCGGTGCGGGACGACGGCGAAAGAATCCATGCTGGCTGCTCCTACCGCTCGGCCAAGGCGGATCAGCCGACGACGATATCTTCCCTTCGACGGGCGCACGTTGTGCGGGACTTACAAGGAGCGGCCGCGGTGTTGTCGGTGCGTGACAAACCGGCTCGGGTCAAACGGGCAGGCCGAGCGCCCCGGCGAGAACGGGCCATGAGGTGGTGAACTCCCTTTTCCAGTCACTCCATTGGTGACCACCGCCGTGGTAGAGGTGCTGGTTGGCCGGGATGCCGAGTTGGCCGAGGGCGTTGACGAAGCTCTCCGTGGAGGGTGCGACCAGGCTCTCCAGGGCTCCGGGGAGCAGGGAGTCGATGCCGCCGCTGAAGAGCTGAGCGAGCGCGAGGATGGTGTCGAGTCCGCCGGTGAGGCTGCCGCTGCCGACCGATACGTAGAGGGCCGTGCCACGCAGTGCGTTCGCGTGTGTCAGCGGATTGAAGTCCTGCCAGGTCGCGGCATTCGCTGTTGGATCGCCCCACAGTGACAGCGGGTTGAGACGCTCCCGCCCCACGATCCCCTCCACGATCGTCGGCATCCTCGTCACCGTGGTGTCGGGGATGCCGCTGTACGACGCCGCAGCGGCGAACGTACCCGGGTGGCGGGCCGAGTGGGCCATGGCGCCGTATCCGCCGGTCGAGACCCCGGCGACCGCCTGAACGGTGGAGGCCCGGTAACCGGAACGCAAGACCGCGGGAACCTCCTGCAGTTGGAAGGTCTCGTAGTCGGGACCGCTCAGCCAGCGGGTCGGGATACCGGTGGGTCCTCCGTCCGGCATCACGACGATCAGGTCCTGGCCCGCGGTGAACGCCTCGATGTCGGTCTCGCGGGTCCACGAGGTGTAGTTGTCGTGCGCGCCATGCAGCAGGTGAAGCACCGGCCAGGTACGGTCCGGCTGAGCCGCGTAGGAGGTCGGGAGAATGATCCTTACGGGCGCGGTGCGGCCCAGAGCGGCGGAGGGGACGCCGAGATCGTAGGTGCGGGGCCCCAGCTGTGTGACGGTGACGTCGGCGGCCGAGGCTCTCCAGGCCCCGGTGAGCACGCCCGCGGCACCGAGGGCAGCGGCTTTGGCGACAGTGCGACGAGAGGGGCCGCGGTGCGAGATGGACGAGCGGTCGGACATGACGGGCGGCTCCTTGTGACGTGTCGGGATGGGCGATGTACGGCCCGGGCTCAGGCCGGGTCCTGGCCGAGCGCCCGGCTCAGGTGGTCGGCGATGACCTGCACGTGCGGCGGGTCGAGCAGCGACAGGTGGTGTCCGGGGACACGGACGATCTGCAGGTCGGCACAGAGTTCGTCCCAGCCGAGGGCGTCGTCCAGGCGCTCGTACGCCGGGTCTCGCACTGTGTGCGGCGCGGGTTCGGAGGCTCGGTAGAGGATCACCCGGCCGTCGTAGGGGCGGGGGGTGTGTTCCTCGCCGGTCCGCAGGTCAAGATAGGAGTCGCGCTGATGTTTCAGGGCGGCGGGCGGGATGTCGGCAGCTGCGTTCAGGGCGGCGAGCACCAGGTCGATACGGCCCCGGTCGTCGAGGCCCGCCAGTTCGGGGTACGGCAGGTCCAGGCGTGCCCCGTAGGTGCGGAACACATGCTCGGTGAAGCCTTCGAAGTGCTCCCGTGCCACGTCCCACGCGGTCCGCCCGGCCCCTCGGGGCAGTGGACGCACGGCGTCGATGAGGACCACCGCGTCGGGGGGTGCGAGTTCGGCGGCGAGCAGCCGGGCGGTCTCCTGTGCCACGAACCCGCCGAACGACCATCCGCCGATCCGGTAGCGGCCGCCGGGCCATGCCGTGCGGATCGCCTCGGCGTACCGGCGGGCTTTCTCGGCGACGCTCTCCGCCTCTTCGACGCGGTCCAGCCCGTACACCGGCAGCCCAGGAGGCAGCAGCCCGGCGAGCGGTCGGTAGACGTCCGGGCTGCCGCCCGCGGCGTGGGCCAGGATCAGGGGCGGGAGCCGGCCCTCCGGGCGCAGTGCCCGCAGCGGGTGGGGCGCCGGCCGGTCAGCCGCCGAAGGTGGTGCGAACGCCCGGGAAGCGGGCTTGCCTTCCGGCTGGTCGTCGTGCGGGACCTGGGTGATCGCCTCGGCGACGCCCCGTATGCTCTCGGCCGAGAGCAGGTCCCTCAGTGAGAGCGCGGCGCCGAACTCGCGGACGACGGCCTCGCGAAGCCGGACGGCCATCAGCGAGTCGAGGCCGAGTTCGGTGAACGAGGTGTCGGCGGTGATCTGCTCGGGGAAGTGGCCGGTGACGTCCGCGATGCGGCGGATGAGCCGCTCGGTGACCGTCCCGGCTCCCCTGCCCCGGCCTGCCGGCGGTGGGGGAAGGGCCGGTGGATCGGCGGGCGTTGTCGTAGGCGTCGGGCCGTCTGCGTCCGTCCACCAGTGACGGGTGTGCCGCCAGGGCGGGAGCGGGACGTCGATGACCTCGCCGCGCGGGTGGAGGCGGTCGGCCGGGAGGGAATGGCCCGCCGTGTACAGGGCGGCCAGGTGGAGACGGAAGGTGAGGACGGGGTCGTCGCCCCTGCGCAGAGTGGGCAGGTGGAAGGCGTGGGGCAGGTTCTCGGCGAGGGGGCGCAGGAGGGCGGGGTGCGGGGAGATCTCGATGAAGGCGGTGTGTCCGTCCGCCGCGGCGGCGGCCAGCGCGGTGGCGAGCCGGACGGGGCGGCGGAGGTTCTCCGCCCAGTGGCCGGCGTCGAAGGCGCAGCGCCGGCCGGGGTCGTCATGGACGGTGGAATACACGCGGACCGCGCCGTCGGACTGGCCCCGGACTCCGTCGAGATCACCGACCAGCTGCGGCAGCAGTGGATCGACCTGGGGCGAGTGCCCGGCGCCCTGGACGGTCATGGTGCGGGCCGCACGCCCCTGGGAGACGAGGTGTTCCACCAACCGGGCGACGGCCGACGCCTCACCGGTGACGGTCTTCTCCCTCACTGACGAGTGCACGGCGAGGTGGACGCCCGGGAACTCGCGCTCCAGCGCCGGGAGTTCGTCGTCGTGCAGGTCCACGACCGCCATTTGGCCGCCGCGCAGGGTGGCGAGCAGCCGGGACCGTACGGCGATGACGCGGGCCCCGTCGGCGGGGTCGAGCACTCCGGAGACCACGGCCGCGGCGACTTCACCCATCGAGTGCCCGATGACGGCGGAGGGCTCGACGCCGTAGGAGCGCCACAGCTCGGCCAACGCCAACTGGGTTCCGAAGAGGAGGGGTTGAGCGATCGCCACGTTCCGCAGATCGTCGTCGGTGCAGTCGCTCAGCAGTTCGTGCAGGGAAATGCCGCAACCGGTCGCGAGCACCGGCTCCAGTTCCTCCACGGCGGCGGCGAACGCAGGTTCGCAGCCCAGCAGTTGACGGCCCATCGCGGGCCACTGGGTGCCGTAGCCGGAGAAGACCCAGACCGGGCCGGGCCCGAGCCGGTTCCGGTTTCCGGTGCCGACCCGGAAGTGGGGACGGTCGGCGGCGAGTGCGCGCAGCCCGTCGGTGAGTCCGTCGTGATCCGTGGCGACGACGGCCGCGCGGGCGGGACCTCGGCCGGTGCGCCCGGCAAGGGTGCGCGCGACGTCCTGGAGCCCGGCGGTTCGGCCGCCGGGCGTGTCGAGCCAGTCGGCGAGCCGGGTGGCGATGAGCCGAACCCGCTCCTGGTCGGTGTCGCTGAGCTGGAGCAGGCAACCGCCGCCGTCCTGGGCGCCGGGGACGGACGGGGTGCGCTGCCACTCCTGCAATACGACGTGGGCGTTGGTACCGCCGAAGCCGAAGGCGGAGACCCCGGCGGTCGCGGTTCCCTCGTAGCGGGGCCAGGGTTCGGGGTCGGTGACCACCCGCAGCCGGTCGTCGTCGAGGGCCGAACGATCACAGTGCAACGAGCCGGGGATGAGACCGTGGTGGAGCGCGAGGACCGTCTTGACCAGTCCCGCCACCCCGGCGGCTGCCTCCAGGTGGCCCAGGTTGCCTTTGGCCGAACCGAGGAGCAGCGGCTGGTCGGGGTGGCGTGCACGGCCCAGTACGTCGGCCAGCGCACCTGCCTCGATGGGGTCGCCGAGGGGGGTGCCCGTGCCGTGTGCCTCCACGTAGTCCACGGTGGCGGGGGCGACACCGGCGCGCGCGTAGGCGGTCTCCAGCAAGGCTCGTTGGGCCGGCGGGCTGGGGGCCGTCAGCCCGTTGGACCGGCCGTCCGAGTTGACGACGGTCGCGGTGATGAGGGCGAGGATCCGATCGCCGGCGCCCACCGCGTCGCCCAGTCTTCTGAGCACCACGACGGCACAGCCCTCGGCGCGGCCGATGCCGTCCGCGGATCGGGAGAACGGTTTGCACCGGCCGTCCGGTGCCAGAGCGCCGGCCCGGCCGAACGCGACGGTTACGGCGGGCGACAGCAGCACGTTGGCCCCGGCGGCGAGCGCGGTGTCGCAGTCACCGCCGTGCAGGGCGACGCAGGCCTGGTGGACGGCGACGAGGGAGGAGGAGCAGGCGGTGTCGACGGCGAGGCTGGGGCCACGCAGGTCATACACGTAGCTGAGCCGGCCCGCCGCCACCGCGGCGGCGGCTCCGGTGGCCGCCCAGGGGTCGATGGTTGACGGGTCGGCTCCGGTGAACCGGCCGTAGTCCTGGCCGGAGATGCCGACGAAGACGCCTGTCGCGGTCCCTGCCAGGGACTCGGCGGGGATGGCTGCGTGGTCCAGGGCCTCCTGGGTCACCTCCAGCAGCATGCGCTGCTGCGGGTCCATCGCGTCGGCCTCGCTCGGGGGGACGTGGAAGAAGGCCGAGTCGAACCCTGTCAGGGTGGCGTCGTCGAGGTATCCGCCCCAGAGGTTGGCGTCCGACGGCAGCCGGGGGCCGAAGTGGCGCAGGCGTTCCTCGGAGGCCCTGCTGACGGCGTCGGTGCCCTCGACGAGCAGCCGCCAGTAGTCGGCGGGCCCTCGGACACCGCCGGGAAGACGGCAACCGACCCCGACCACCGCGATGGGTTCCTCGTCGACGGAGACCGCCCCGGCGGCGCGCACCGCTCGCGGATCGGGCCCAGGCTCGTCGCCGGACGGGTCGATGTCCCCGAGGAGGGTGACCAGCGCATCGACGGTGGGCGACTCCCACCAGAGTGTCGCGGGCAGCTCTCTGCCGAGGGCGTGGGCCAGTTCGGTGGCGATGACGACCGCGTCGCGTGACGACACCCCGAGCTCCATGAGTGGCCGGTCCCCGGCGATGTCCTCGGCGGACAACCCGGACCAGCGGGCGATCCGTTCGAGGACCAGGCGTCGCAGTTCGGTGGAACCGGTCGGGGGCCCGTTCACGAAGTGCCTCGCTGCGGTCGACCGTAGAAGTCGTCGAGATATCGAGCGCGGGTCAGGGCGCGGGAGACCTTGCCGCTGGAGGTGCGCGGCACCGTACCGGGCGGGACGAGCAGCACGTCGCCGAGCCGCAGACCGTGCCGGGCGGAGACCGCAGTCCGCACCGCGACGGCGGCTTCCTTGAGGGCGCCGGCCTGCGAGTCCAGACCCCGGACGTGCTCCGCGACGATCACGGCACGTTCCGCGGCGAGGACCGCACCGGGCTCCGTGTCCCCTTCCCGGGCGGGAACGGCGAAGGCGGCGAGGCGGTCGGGGCGCAGCACGCGGTGGGCTGCCTGGGCAGTGGCCTCGACGTCCTGCGGGTAGTGGTTGCGGCCGTCCACGATGATCAGGTCCTTGAGCCGGCCGGTGACCACGAGCTGCCCGTCGAGGAGCGTGCCGAGGTCCCCGGTGCGCAACCAGCGACCGCGCGCGTAGGCCAGCAGGGCATGGAAGGTCTCGCGGGTCTGCCGGTCACGGCCCAGGTAGCCGCGCCCTACGTTGGGGCCCTGGACCCAGATCTCGCCCACCTCCCCCGCCGGAACGACCGTGGCGGCGAGGGGGTCGACGATCCGCACCGACTGGCCCACGGGTTCGCCGCACGCGGTGAGCGAAACCGCGCCGGGGTCGCCTTGTGCCACGGGCACGGCCTTGCCCGCCGCCAGGGCCTCGCGGTCCAGGGCGAATCGGCGCAGCGGCTGTCCGGGGCGGTGGGCGGTCACGAAGACGGTGGCCTCGGCGAGCCCGTAGGACGGGCAGTGGACGTCGTCGCGAAGCCCTTGGCCGACGAAGGCCGCGTGGAACCGGTCGGCGGTCTCCGGTCGTACAGGTTCGCTGCCGTTGGCGAGCACGGCGACCCGGTCCAGCCTGAGGCCGGTCTTGTCCTCGTCGGTGACGACAGCGGCGCAGTAGTCGTACGCGAAGTTCGGCGCGGCGCTGAGGGCGTACCGATGGTCGGACAGCAGATGCAGCCAACGGGCGGGTCGTTGGAGAAAGGCCATGGGGTCCATCAGGACCGACCGCAGTCCGCGTACGACGGGAGCGGCGACGCTGAGCACCAGTCCCATGTCGTGGTAGAGCGGAAGCCAGCCGACCGTGGTGACGGGAGCGGTGTCGGCGCCGTACGCTGCCAGCGCTTGGCGGGCGTTGGCCACGACGTTCGCGTGCGAGATCTCGACGCCGGCCGGGAACCTGGTGGATCCCGAGGTGTACTGGAGGTAGGCGGTGGCCTCCGGGTCCGGTGCGGGCTGGTGCGGGACGCTCGACGGCCGGTCGGGAACGATGTCGGTGACGATCAGCCGAGTGCGCAGCTCATGAGCGTCCAGAAAGGCTCTCACGGTGTCCGCCGCACCGCTGGTCGTCAGTACGGCCGAGGGCCGGGCATCGGCGAGAACTCCGCCCAGCCGGTCCGCGTGCCCGCGCAGCTCAGGGGTGAACACGGGTACGGCGACCGTGCCCGCGGTGAGTGCGGCGAGGAAACCGACGACGTAGTCGAGGCCTTGAGGAGCGAGCAGGGCGACATGTTCGCCGGGTGCCACGGTGTCGGCCAGCCGGGCGGCGATCCCCCTGACGCGTGTGGCGAGGCGCTGCCAGGTGAGCGTGCGGTGGCTCGCGTGCAGGCCGGCGGACCGGTAGGTGGCGAAGGTGAACGCCGGGCGGTCGGGGGTGTGGTGGGCCCAGTGCGCGAGAAGGGCGGGGAGGGTGACCGGCTGTTCCGCTCCTGTGCGTAACGCGCCGGAGGCGTGCGGCAGGGCATGCGCGGGCATGGGAGAACTCCTCACGTCACTGGTGGTGATTTCGTCCGGGGCGAGGCGGTGCCGGCTGCGATGCCGTTACAACGGGATGTTGCCGTGGCGCCGGTCGGGGACGGCGGCGCGCTTGCTGCGCAGCGTGCGCAGGGCACGGGTGAGGTGCGCCCTGGTGGTGCTGGGCGCGATGACCGCGTCGACGTAGCCGCGCGCTGCGGCCGCGTACGGGTTGGCGGCGGTCGTCTCGTGCTCCTCCACCAGCCTCGTCCGCAGACGCGCCGCGGTTTCCTCTCCCTCGGCCGCCGCCGCTGCGAGTTCGCGGCGGTGGAGGATGCTCACCGCTCCCTCGGCGCCCATCACGGCGATCATGGCGGTGGGCCAGGCGAGGTTGACGTCGGCTCCCAGGTGCTTGGAGCCCATGACGGCGTATCCGCCGCCGTAGGCCTTGCGGACCACGACGGTGATCTTGGGCACGGTGGCTTCGGCGTAGGCATACAGCAGTTTGGCGCCGCGCCGGACGATGCCGTTCTGTTCCTGATGGGCGCCCGAGAGATAGCCCGGGACGTCGGCGAAGGTCAGCAGCGGGATTCCGAAGGCGTCGCAGAAGCGGACGAAGCGAGCGGCCTTCTCGGAGGCGTCGCTGTCGAGCACGCCGGCATGGTGCAGCGGCTGGTTGGCGACGATTGCGACGGACTGTCCCTCGACCCGGGCCAGGGCGCAGAGGATGTTAGGCGCGAACAGTTCGTGCACCTCGAGCAGTTCGCCGTCGTCTACGACCGTGCGCAGGATCTCACGCATGTCGTACACGGTGCCCGCCCGGTCGGGGACGATGAGGTCGAGGCGCCGGTCGTCGGGCGTGGTGTCGAGGGCGATCGGCGCGCAAGCGTACACGGGCGGACTCTCGCGATTGTTCGCCGGGAGGAACGAGAGAAGTACCCGGACGAGGTCGAGGGCGTCGTCCTCGTCCTCGGCAAGGAAATGGGCGTTGCCGTTCACGGAGTTGCTGGCACGGGCGCCACCGAGTTCCTCGGCCGTCGTCCGCTCCCCGGTCACGGCCTTGATGACATCCGGGCCGGTGACGAACATGTGCGAGGTGCCGTCGACCATGACGGTGAAGTCGGTGAGGGCCGGCGAATAGGCGGCGCCGCCCGCGCACGGACCCATGACCACGGAGATCTGCGGGATGACGCCCGAGGCCTGGACATTGCGACGGGCCAGCTCCGCGTACAGGGCGAGCGAGGCGACGCCCTCCTGGATACGAGCGCCGCCTGAGTCGTTGAGGCCGATGACGGGACACCCGGTCGCCAACGCCAGGTCCATCGTTCTGATGACCTTCTCCCCGCACGCCTCGCCCATGCTGCCGCCGTGGACGGTGGCGTCCTGCGCGAAGACGCACACCTGACGCCCGTCGACAGTGCCGGATCCGGTGACCACACCGTCACCGAGGGAGGTGTCACCGCTGTCACCACGGCTGCGTACCAGCGCGCCGGTCTCGACGAAGGACCCGTGATCCAGCAGCCGGTCAACGCGCTCGCGGGCCGTCAGCCGCCCCTTCGCGGCCTGCCGGGCGAGAGCCGCCGCGGAGCCACCTGCCAGGGCCCGCCGGTGCCGGGCGGCAAGGTCGTCGAGGCGCCCCGCCGTCGTGCGAGCGGCGGGCGCCGACGATTCCACGGTTTCCGCAATGAAGGTCACAGCCACCTCCTTCAGGGCTTGTGAGCATGGCAGTTGCACCAGGCGTGGTCTTCCCCTGCGGTCGCGAATGTGAAGTTATTGAGTGACCTACGGCACGAGTTCATAGACGGGCTACAAGCGAACGGCTCCTTGGCCTGGAACGGGACCGGTCCGGTACATCCGGGTCCGGCGGTCGAACCGGTACCAGGCCGGCGGCGGTGCAGCCGGCCGCGAGCGCGCCGTCGTCGGCCGCATCGACGAAGTGGCGGCCCTCCCCTGGCCGGCGGTGGTGTTGTCCACCCGGCTCATCGTGGTACTACGGCCGCCTCCGACGCCCGCCCGGCTCGCATCCGCTTCCCGGCGTGCACCCCGCTACAGGACGCGCAGCTTCCGGCGGCACCTGCCGTCGATCCGCGGTACGGCGCGGTCGTCGCGAAGATCGACGACGAGGGCCTGTGGCGGGTGACGTACGCGGAGGACGCCGACCTGCCGGTCGAGCGGGTCCTGGAGCGGGTGTCCGCCTTCTTCGGCACTTTCCCCGGCTCGAGGGAATTCGAGCTGGTGCACCACGCTCCCTACCGGCTGCACCAGCGGGCGGCGGAGCGTTTCCAGACCGGCCGGGTGCTGGTGGCCGGGACGCCGCGCACGCCACCAACCCGACCGGCGCTCTCGGCCTCACCTGCGGCCTGCTCGGCTTGTTCGTGCTGTACCCGGCACCGGCGGCCGTGGTCCGAGGCGAGGCTCCTTCCGATGTTCTCCGCCGCTGCGCGGAGGACCGCCGGCAGAGGTTCCTGAACATCGCCTCGCCCATGGCCGGCGAGTTCAAGCGGCTCGTCCACCACTCCACGGATCCGGAAAAGCTCGACTGCGACCTGGCTGGGGCACGCTCCCTCGCGGGTGACCCGGAGAAGGTGCGCGCCACCCAGCTCGGCATGGCACGGCTGCGCTCCCCGCAGCTCGTTCCGGTGAAGGCCTCATGAGCCGGGGCCTTCGCCGGGAGGGCGGCAGCCGCACCACGCGCTTCCCCGCGGGCAAGGCGTAGTCCGCCACCGCCGGCGCGCTATCTACACGCGTCAAATAAAAGGCCCGTTAAAGATCTCTCCCTTAAAAGGAGCGAAACGTTCAAGAAACAGTGCGGCGTGACTCTTCCGTGCAATCACCCGGCATCGCCCGGGCCGTCCCCAGTGCTGGGAAGAGGGAATGTCGTGACGGAGATCGTCGACAAGGAAGCACCGCCGGCGAGTACGGGCGGACGGACGTACAACAACTGGGCACAGAAGGACACGCTGGAGGACTACTCGCTGCGGTACGCGCCGAAATCCTTCCGCCGCTGGACCCCCTATGTGGTGGCCACCACGGCGCTCGGCGGCATCGCCTACCTCGCCGACTTCGCCATCGGCGGCTCGATCGCCGTCTCCAACGGCTTCTCCAGCGCCATGGTGGCGATCCTGGCCGCGGCGGTGGTCATCTTCCTGACCGGCATCCCGATCTCGTACTACTCGGCGAAGTACTCCATCGACATGGACCTGCTGACCCGGGGCGCGGGCTTCGGCTACCTCGGATCCACGCTCACCTCGGTCATCTACGCCAGCTTCACTTTCATCTTCTTCGCCCTCGAAGGCTCGATCATGGCGCAGGCCCTGGAGCTGGGACTGCACATCCCGCTCGCCGTCGGCTATCTGATCTGCTCTCTGATCATCCTGCCGCTGGTCATCTACGGCATGACGGCACTGTCGAAGATGCAGGTGTGGACGCAGCCGGTCTGGCTGGTGCTGATGGTCGCGCCGTTCGTGTCCATCGCCATCCAGGAACCGGACCGATTCTCACAGTTCACGCACTTCGCCGGCAACTCCCCCACCGGCTCAAGCATCAGCATGCTCGGCGTCGGCGCGGGCGCCGGCGTGGCCCTGTCACTGATCGCCCAGATCGGCGAGCAGGTCGACTATCTGCGCTTCATGCCCGACAAGACGCCCGACAACGCGAGGAAGTGGTGGGCTGCCGTGCTCTCCGCCGGCCCCGGCTGGGTGGTGCTCGGCGCGGCCAAGCAGATCGGCGGCGCCTTCCTCGCCTTCTACATCGCCGGCAGCGTGGGTCTGTCCAAGGCCAACGAGCCCATCCAGCAGTACGTCCACGGCTTCAAGACCTTCGCCGCTCCGGTCGCACTGGGTCTGGCCACGTTCTTCGTGATCCTCTCCCAGGTAAAGATCAACTCGACCAACGCGTACTCCGGTTCGCTGTCCTGGTCCAACTTCTTCTCCCGCCTCACCCACCGTCACCCCGGCCGGGTCGTCTACATCTTCCTCAACGTCGCCATCGCGCTGGCCCTGATGGAGGGCGGCGTCTTCGGCTTCCTCAACACCGTCCTCGGCTTCTACTCCAACGTGGCCATCGCCTGGATCGGCGCGGTCGTCGCCGACCTCGTCATCAACAAACCGCTCAAGCTCAGCCCCTCCTACGTCGAGTTCAAGCGCGCCCACCTCCACCACTTCAACCCGGTCGGCTTCGGCTCGATGCTCATCGCCTCCGCCGTCTCCATCGCGGCCTATTTCGATGCCTTCGGCGACTACGGCAAGGCGTACTCCCCCTTCATCGCCCTGCTCCTCGCGATGCTCCTCTCACCGCTGTTTGCGGCGCTCACCAAGGGCAAGTACTACATCGCCCGCGTGGACGATCTGGCTCAGCCGCTGCTCGGGGCGGACGGCCTGCCCTCGGCAGCACTGCTGACCTGCACCGTGTGCACGACCGACTTCGAACGGCCGGACGTGGCGGGCTGCCCCTTCCACGCCGGGGCGATCTGCTCGCTGTGCTGCAGCCTGGAGAAGGACTGCCACGACTCCTGCAAGAGCGGCCCCAGCACGGGACCGGTCGCCCTCGCCACTCCCACCCTGCGGTCCGCGGACTGACCACCATCACCTTCCCGTGTGCCGTTCGGCTCCGGCTCGCGTTCTGCGACGTGGGCCGGAGCCGAACGGCAGCGGCCGACCGCACGCCACAGCACGAGGACGGGTGGGAAGCGCCGCTGCCGAGAGGGGTGCACCGGCCGGCCGGACGGGTCGTAGGCGCAGCGAGTTGCTGGCACGGACCCGGGACGCCTTCCGCCGCACGGCGTACACCCGGCCGTGGCCGACGATGCCCTGAGCGAGAGCGGCACTGGCCGAGTCAGCCATGCGGCCGACCGCCGCCGTCTCTGCAAGGAAGATCCCATGTCCCAGAACACCGAACCCGAACCCGGGCCGGCGCCGGGGCCGGCAGAGCCTCGGATAGCGGGAACCGACCGGAGCGTGCGGCGGCAATCCCGGTAGCAACACCGGCCCTGCGCTCCGTGCCGACTCAACAGGCACCCCCGACGGCGCCGTCGCGAGCGCCGTGCACACGGCGACCACACCGACCCAGGCCACGGTGCGCACGATCGCACAGGGGCGAGCCGGGGTGATTGCGCCGGGCACCGCCCCGGTCAGGCTGTCAAGCCCGGCTGTCCGCCGGTAGGGGGAGAGGGCGGGCAGCCGAGCCGACCGCGCGTACTGACCAGCAGGATGAGGGCCGCCGCGGTGAAGCTGAGCAGAATGGCGTGCGCGGCCTTCCCCTGGGACAGGGACGGGAACATCGCCGACCACGCCAGGGAGATGAAGTTGTTGACGCTGGTGTGCAGCAGCATGGCCAACGGCAGGCTCTCGCCGGTACGGTTGAAGACCCACGTCATGACGAAACTGATCGCCATCGCGGTGGCGATGAACTCCACCGGCCCGATCCAGGACCCGCCCATCCAGTCGCCCCACTCGGTCAGAAACAACGGCAGGTGCCAGGCACCCCACAGCGGGCCGAGGATGAGGGTGCCGACCACAGGGCCGTGGCGTCGCTGGAGGCGGGGCATGGCGAACTCGCGCCAGCCGGGCTCCTCGGCCAGACCCGTGGTGATCACCTGCAGGACGAGCCCCGGCAGGTAGGCGGCCAGCACCGCGACCGGCGGCAGTACGGGGCCGCGCCCGGCCAGCGCGGACGAGGTCAGAATGAGCGCGACGGGCACCGACAGGAGGACTGCGGCGTACCAGCGCCAGCCGACCCGCAGCTTGGTCATCCGCCCGATCCAGACCCGCAGTCCGGCACGACCCTCAGAGCCTGCGGTGACCAGGAACGCCGACATGATCGGGCCGAGGTAGGCGCCGGGCAGAACACCCAGAAGCTCGTTCGTCCCGCCGGCCCCGGGGAAGGAGAAGCGCAGGACACCCAAGCCGTTCTCCGACAGGACGTACGGTGTCCAGGCCAGCCAACTCAGCAGGTAGGCCAGCGAGAAGAACCAGGTCAAGGGGCGGCGGCCGATACTGCCCCGGAGCCCGGCAGGGGCCTTCGGCACGCGCTCGGCGGGTTGGATGTCGCTGGTGACGGGTGTCTGGGTACTCACCGTGGTGTCCCTCCGGATGCGGATGACGTGACGTGCTCAGCACATCAGCGCCGCGTCCGCAGATCATTGCCGTGGGTGCCCCAGGCGGTGGTACAGCAGGCTGTACCGGAGCCGTCCGCCGCACCCGTCAGGCTCGGCGGCGGGCATCCTCCAGGTAGTGCAGGACGGCGGCGACGCGCCGGTCGACCTGGTCGGTGGGGGACAGGTCGAGCTTGGCGAAGATGCTGCGGATGTGTTTGTGGACGGCGCCCTCGGTGACGACGAGCCGTTCGGCGATGGCCGTGTTGCCCAACCCCTCGGCCATCAGGACGAGTACGTCCCGTTCGCGGGGGCTGAGCCGGTCCAGCCGGGTGTCCTGGCGGGACCGGGTGAAGAGCTGGGCGACGACTTCGGGGTCGATGGCGGTGCCGCCCGCCGCCACCCGGCCCAGCGCGTCGAGGAACTCCTCCACCCGGCCCACCCGTTCCTTGAGCAGATAGCCCAGGCCGCCCACACCGCCGGTGAGCAGTTCGGTGGCGAAGCTTTGCTCGACGTACGCGGAGAGGACCAGAACCGCCAGATCGGGCCGCCGGCGCCGGGCCTCGACCGCTGCGACGATCCCCTCGTCGGTATGGGTCGGCGGCATTCGTACATCGAGGATGGCGACGTCCGGCTCGTGCGCGTCGACGGCGTCCAGCGCCTCGTCGGGAGTACCGGCCGTGGCCACCACGTCGAGGGACTCGGCACGCAGCAGCAGGGCGAGCCCTTCGCGCAGCAACGGGTCGTCCTCGGCGATCACGATGCGCAGGTCATGAGCCACAGGGAAGTTCCACCTTCAGGGTTGTGGGGCCGCCGGGCGGGCTGACGAGGGTGAGTGTGCCGTCGTGGGCGGCGATCCGGCGGCGGATGCCGGCGAGTCCGGAGCCACGTTCGTCGTCGGCGCCGCCCTGTCCGTCGTCTTCGACGCACAGGTGGAGACGGCCGCCGCGGGCCTGGACGGTCACCGCGGCCCGCCCGGCGCCGCTGTGCTTGGCGATGTTGGTCAGGGCCTCGGCGACGACGAAGTAGGCGGTCGCCTCGACGGACGCGGCGCACCGCTGCGATACGTCCACGTCGACCCGACAGGGCACGGCGCACTCCGCGGCGAGCCCGGAGAGCGCACCGGCGAGCCCGCGGTCCTTGAGCACCGGAGGCAGGATGCTCCGCGAGACCGAGCGCAGTTCGGCCAGAGCCTGTTCGGCGGCGGACTGGGCGCGTTCGAGGAGTTCGTCGGCGCCGGCGGGATCGCGGGCCACCATGCGGCGGGCGGCACCGAGGAGGACGGTCACGCTGACCATCCGGTTCTGGGTGCCGTCGTGCAACGAGCGCTCTATGCGGCGCAGTTCGGTGGCGTGGGCGTCGAGGGCGGCCGCGCGGGTGCTGGTGAGTTCGGCGATACGCAGCGACAGGTCCACTTCCGGTCCGGCCGCGAGGAACCGGCGTCCCGGCCGGGCCTGCAGACGCGCCATGCCGGGGGTGAGGCCGAGGATGATGGCGATCCAGCCCGCACCGAGCAAGGTCACAGCGAGGGCGTCCGGCCAGGAGTGTGCGACGCCGACCCCCACGGATGTGGCCGTCGCGTTCGCGGGCGCCAACTTCCAGTACAGCGGAAAGGCACTGTCGCGTATGGCGAGGACGGGCAGGAGGACGCCGAGCAGTCCCAGCAGGAGTCCGAGGGTGGCGTGCCGGACCAGCCAGTGGAACTCCCGCTGGGTGGCCGGGTCGACGAGGGCGGGCCGTAGCCGTGTCGGCGAAGGCTGTGGGGAGACGACCTCGGGACCCCAGCGGCCCAGCCGCTCGCGTTCCCGTCCGGCCAGGCCGTGCAGTACGCGCAGCACGGCGGGGGCCACGAGCAGACCCACTCCGACCAGGCTCGCCACAGCGGTGGCGGCCAGCCAGAGCAGTACCAGGAGGGCCAGGACGGACGTACCGAGCCCGGAGGCGAGCTGCCCGATCGCCGCGCCCGCGGCCCTCGTGGCCTGCACGACGGTGGCTTTGAGGCCCGCGCTCCGATCACCGTCCGCGGCGTCCTGGTCGACGGCCACCTGCCCTCCCTTCGTCGCGAAGGACCCTATGCCGAGAGTCCGTTCGCTGTCAGCCTGGGTGCCGGGGAGTACAGCCTGCTGTACCCGCAACCGGGGGGCTGCGGGATCGGCGGCGAGGGGCCGTGTTCCGTAGCGTCGGTGCGGCAGCCGACATCGAGAGGAAGTCCCCATGCAGAACACCGATCCTCACCCTCTGACCAGTGCCGACACCGCCCCCGGCACCTCGTCGCCCGCCCTCTCCCGCGGGGACGTCTTCCGCGCTCTGCTCTGGATCACCGTCGTAATCAGTGCGCTTGCCAACATGGTGGCCTCCTTCGACGGCGCGGACACCTGGGTGCACCTGGTCTGCGGCGCGGTCACCGTCCTGTGCGCGGGCACCCTCGTCGTACGCAACCTGCGCGGCCGACGGGTCCTATGACGATCAAGTGCTTTCGGCAAACATCGGCCCGCGTTCCGCGTGATTCGGGGGTTCTAGAAGATCCGGCAGGGTGAAGCCGCAGGCGGCCACCACCACCTGGCTCTGACGTCGTGGACGCCCGCCTGCCGGGATGAGGACCGTGCTCCGGCAGTGATGGCGTTGCGCAAGCCTCACGCCTCCCGCACGGCGTCGCGTTGTACGTGAATGCCCTCGGGGAGGTCCTGGGCGAGGCCGGCGTGGGGGCCCAGGCGGAGGGTGGTCAGGTGGGGGAAGGCCGCCAGCCAGTCCAAGGAGCTGCTCGTGTCGTGGACGAAGAGGTAGAGATGAGTGAGACACGATCGGACCAGGCCTGACAAGAGCTCCTCCGACGGCAGGAGTTCGGTGACGCGGATCCTGGCGCGCCCGCCCAGGCGGCGCAGCTCCGCCATCTCCTCGGGGCTGGTGACCGTGAAGTAGAGGTCCTCGGGGTCGAGGTGGGCGATGACCTCGGCGGCGTAGCGTTCGGTGTCGAAGCGGGGCCAGGCGGCTGCCAGTTCGTTGCGGACGGCCAGGGAACGGCGGTCGCGCAAGCGGGCCAGGTAGTCGATGGCGGCATCGTCGCGGACGCCGCTCGCCGTGGCGGCGAGGAGGAGGGCCTTGCGGTCCGAGATCTTCTCCGGGTCCGGAAGCAGTTCGAGGGCGATCGGGCCGATCCAGCCCAGGGTGCGGGCGCTGGCGAGGTTGTCCGGCTGTGCGATGAAGCGGGTGCGCCGGCGCACCATCTCCCGGGTCTCGGGGCTCATCTCCGTGGCGTGTTCCAGGCAGGCGGAGGCCAGCAGCTTGCAGTACTTGGCCTGGGCCGCGGTCAGCCCGGGGCGTGTGGAGACCAAGTCCTGCATCATCTGTGCGCACTCGTCGGGCCGTGCCAGCGACACCGCCATCCGGATCACCTCGTCCCAGTCGCTGCGGTGCGCGTTGTTGACCAGGAAATGGAAGTCGTGCCGTTCCACCGCCTCCTTGGCGCTGAGGTAGTCCTGGAAGGTGCGGTGCACGAAGTCCACGGAGCCCGGTGTCGGCATCCGCAGCAGTCCGGTGCGGTGCAGCAGGTGCTCGAACAGCGCCTCCGCGCTGCCCTGGCTGCCCGCGCTGGGAATCGCCGGCAGGAACCGCTCCAGCGTGCCCACGGCGGTGGTCCTGTCCATCTCCGTGAGGTCGTTGAGCAGCATCCAGTGCGCCAGTTTCTGCAGCAGACGTTCCTTGGCCTCCCGGTCGATGACGATCCCGTCCGCGTCCACCTCTCGTTCCGGGTCGCGGCGCTCCAGGAGCATGGCGAGCGCCGCCTTGTAGAGGGCTTTGCGGCCGCGCGGCAGGATTCCGTTGCGGTCACGGTTGAGCGCGCAGATCAGGCTGCACATCAGCGGATTGGTGGCCAGCCCGCGTAATTCCCGTATCAGGCGTACGGAGTTGAGGAGGCGACGTTCGTACTCGGCCAGCCGTGCGGTGTCGGTGCCGGCCTCACCTGCCGCTGCGCGGTGCCAGGCGCGGATGAAGCGGGCGACCTGGTCGCGGTTCATGGGCGTGAGCGTGATTTCGGTGAACTCCTGGTCGGTGAGCCACTGTTCGCGCACCGCGGAGGGACGGGTGGTGACCACCCAGCGATTACCGGGGAACGTGCGCCGGAGCAGGTCGATCTGCTCACGGATCCGCTGCCGCCGTCCGGCGGGGGCCTCGTCGATTCCGTCCACCAGCAGCAGGGCCCGGCCCGAGCGCAGCACCCGCACCGCCCAGCCGTCCGGTTCCGAGCCCGCCATGGGGTGGTGGGAGGCCGACAGGAAGTCAGCGGGTGAGGGCATGTCCTGGTCGGAGAAGCGCCGCACCGGCAGCATGAACGGCACCAGACCGCGTAGCGGGCGCAGCGACTCGGGCAGCCGGTCGGCGGCCGTCTGCACGGTCAGCCACTGCATCAGCGTCGTCTTGCCGGATCCGGCGGTTCCGCGCACCAGGATGCGGGGCGCACCGCCGAGCGCGTGATCCACGGGAACGGTGGGCGGCGGGCCGGCGGCCGCACCGACGGCGGCCGGTCCGCCGGTGCTGCCGGTCGCGCTGTCGCCCAGCGCCTCGCCGGGCCGACGCTCGAAGGGCTCCTCGCCGGTCGGCTCCGCCCCCAGCGGCACATACGTGGCGTCCAGCGACCAGCTTCCCGGGGAGTTCACGAAGTCGACGCCGACGATCGTCACCTGCCCGTGCAGTGGGACGAGGCTCTCCACGTACGCGGTCTCGAACGCCAGGTCCGCCGCGTCGGGCGACGGCAGCTGCTCGAGCAGGCGCATCGCCTGCTCCAGGCGTCGGCTCTGTTCGACGGCGGTCCGGGCCAGGAACGTGGACCGCTGGGTGAAGAAGTGCAGAATGTGTACGCCGGCCGTCTCCACCAGCCGGTCGTGGAACCAGGTGGCGTCCGCCGACAGGTGCTGGCACGCGTCCGGCGTGCTCAGGCGCAGCCGGCGCACGAACCCTTCCGGGCCGAGCGCCACCGCCTGTACGTCGTCCATGTCGAGTCCGCCCAGCCCGGAGAGGGTCCTGGTCACGGCGTCCACCACGGCCGTGTACTCGTCATCCGGGAAACCCTCGCGCGGTCCTGTGGCGCGCCGTGCCCGGGACACCAGTTCTCCGGTGAGCCGGCGCAGGTCGTCCTCGACGAGATCGCGTTTCTCCCCGTGGAAGGAGACGAGGCCGGAGAGACGCACCTGCTCGTCCACCAGCCCGGCGCCGGGTCCGGCCTGTCTGATGAGCCGCTTCACCAGGGGCGTCACGAGGCTCGCCGAGATCCGTAATCCGATGCTTGAGGGATCCATCGTTCGAACCTAAAAGGTGTCCCTGCGGCGTTCAAGAGCGCCTCCTGCGGGCGCCAGGTGACCGACGGACCCGGATCGGGTGGGGCGGCGCTCACGGGAACACCCGGGCCGCACCGGCGGCGGGAGGCTGTGCGCACCGGGCACTCCGGCCGGTTCACCCGGGTTACGGATCAGGCCTCGAACGGACCGGACAGGGCGGTGCCCGCAATGGCCTGCACTGCCCGGTAGCCGGGTTCATCACAGAGCAGGCGGCAGGTCTGCTTCTCCACCGCCGCGATCTCTTCGCTGAGGAAAGCGATCAGCCGCGGCAGCGAGTCGACGCGCAGCCGGTAGGTGCCGTGCAGGCCGGCGCGGGCGAGCCACTCGGCACCGGCGCGGCCGAACAGATGGTGGACGGGCATCCGGATGCCCGCCTTGCCGCGACGGCGGACGGCGCGCCCACGGCCTCGAAGGGGAACTCAACGACATCGTCGACCTGCGGTTCGAGCTGTAGCCGGACAGGGCCGGAGACCGGGCAGGAAGCAGGTGAGCCGAGGCACGATAGGTGTCACCAAGGCAGCGTGTTGGCACAAGGACTGTCGGCCCCTGGCAACGGTCAGGCGGTGAGTGCCGTGCGCAGGGTGGTGGCCATCAGATCGATGGCTTCCTTCCCGGCCGGTACCGGGCCAGTGTGGGTGAAGTAGTGGTCGACACCCTCGAAGCAACGGTGGGTGACCGGAACGCCGGCAGCTTCCAGAGCCTTGGCGTACGCATCGCCCTCGTCGCGCAGGCGGTCGTTCTCCGCGGTGATGACCAGGGCGGGCGGCAGCCCGGCGAGGTCGTCGGCCAGTCCGGGCGACACCAGCGGATGGGCCAGGTCGGCGGGATCGGAGACGTAGGCGGCGGTGAAGATCCGCATGAGCTGAGGGGTGAGCAGGGGCTTGACGATGGGTGACTGCTTGGTGGCCGGGTCGGCGAGCTGGTCGAGCGGTGCCGAGTCGATGATCTGGAGGCGGGGCGTGAAGGTGCGGCGGTCCCGAGCGGTGCGGCAGACCGCGGCGGTCAGGTTGGCCCCGGCGCTGTGTCCGCCCACGGCGAGTCGCGAACCGTCCCAGTTGTTGGCGGTGCCGTTCTCGGCCACCCAGGCGGTGACGTCGTAGGCCTGGGTGACGGGTACGGGGTACGGCCGCTGCGGGGCGACGGCGTAGTCCACGTTGATCACCACACAGCCGGCCGTGGCGGCTATGTAGCGGCAGATGTGGTCGTCCTGCCGGGGGCGGGCGATCACGAACCCGCCGCCGTGGAAGTTGACGTACACGGGGGCAGGGGGTGCGGCGGCGGCCGACGGGCGGTAGACGGTGCACGTCACCAGTCCGGCGCCGGTCTCCACCCGGATGGATTCCGCGCGCTTCGGGATGTCGGTGAAGCGCAGATCCTTGTGCACGCGGCTCATCATTCGGCCGAGCAGCAGCTGAACCCCTCTGGCCTGGATTGTGGCCTTGAATGACATGACTGGACCCCATCGCTACAAACTTAAAGTATCAGGATTCCTGATAATGGAGGCTCGTCGCCGATCACGCAAGGGGCAACCGCGAGCCGACTGCCGAAGGAGGGGGTGGACGCTCCAGCCGTAGCGCCCCGCCTGTTCGTCCAGACCCCGTGTGGGCTCCCAGCCCAGCTGGCCGCGTCCGCCGGAGGCAGCCAGGGCCGCAGCGGCCTGAGCCCCGGACGGATCCGCTCTCCTGGTGAGCAGCAGAACGATGCCCACCACGGCGGCCACCGCACCAGCGCGCAGCACGGCCGTCAGGTCGGCTGGCCGGAAGGACGGGGTGAGGCGGCGTTGTGGCGCCAACGAGGCATTCGGCTTCTGTTGTCACAGATGCTCATTCGGCGGCCTTGCTGTCACCAGTACCGAAGACCGAGAGTCCGTCCAGCTTCCCGGCCTGGTCGCCGCCCTAGCTCATCCGGCTTCACCGATGACAGTACTGGGCTTCGGCTCAGCAGGAACGGGCACGGGAGGAAGAGCTGTGACCGCAGGGGCGTTACGGAGCGTGCCGCTGACCGGGGAGCCGACCGCGTCACCGATCAACCGGGCCGCAGCCCCCTGCGGTGCACCTGCGCACCACCGGTCCGCGAACCCTCGGTCCGCCTCCGCGAAACCAACGCACTGCCCAGTCCAACTGAGCAACAGCAGGTACAGGCAAGATCATTAAGCGGGCGCCACGGCTGCACCACCGTGAGGCCGCTTCCCTCCGGTACCGCACCCGGTACCGGAGGCGGTACTGTTCGGTCATGCCTGCACTCAACGTGGAATTCACCGATGACGAGATGGCGCGGCTGCGCGCGAGGGCGGCGCTGACCGGCCGGAGCCTGAAGCAGCACGTGCACGATGTCACGGTCGACGAAGCCGACCGGATCACGTTCGTGGACGGGGCGGTCGCGGAGGCCGAACGGGTGCTGCCCGGCGTCGAAGCCCGCTTCCCCGCCGGGCAGCGGTGAGCCCGATCATCCGCGTCGACGTCGGCTGGGTCCTGCAGATCCAGTCGGCGATCTCCCCCCTGAACGTGCCCATCACGGACTGGGGAGCCCTCGGCTTCATGGCCAGCCGGCACCAGTTCGAGCGAGAGCGCGGCGTCCTGTACTACGAGGAGACCGCTTCCCGGGCCGCGACCTTCCTGCACACCGCGCTGCTGCTGCGCCCCTTCGCCGACTACAACCTGGTCATCGGCTGGGCCTGCGCCAGCCAGTACATGCACGTCTCTGGCGAGCCCCTCCAGGCCAAGGACGACGATCTGTTCGAACTCGCTCAGTCGATCCGCGCGCTGGACTCCGACCTGCGTGCCGTCGCGCAGCGCCTGGAGTCGTGGCGCGCCGTGTGACACACCCGCAGATCTCAGACCTGCGCATCGGGTCCAGGAACCTCCATACGCCGTGGCCCGACTGCGCGTTCCTCGACCGCGAGGACGACCCCGCGCCAAGCCGGACGTGGTCCTGGCGGCCAACACACTTGTCTTTTGGGCCTACTCCTCCCGCGGGCCCCGTTGCGCGGCCTGTTCGCGGTAGTACGTGCGCCAGATCAGCCGGTGCACCCGGGTCCAGCGCGGTATCGAGCGCACGCCGGGGATGAAGGGGACCAACAGCAGGACCAGGCTGAGCAGGGCCATCAGACCCCAGATCAGGGCGTCGGCGTTGCCGGAGGACTTGAAGGGGTCGATCTGGTACCAGAAGGTGTACAGCCACAGCCACGCCTGGCCCGGGTAGTTCCCGGTCTCGTTCATCATCCCCCACTGGTCACCGCCGAGATGGTCGGCGCGGGCGAGGGACTCGAGATAGGAACCGTCGGAGAGGAAGAGCAGCGGGCGGGTGTAGTCGGTCCCGTAGAACTTGCCCTCCGCCTGGAGCTGACCGTCCAGCGCGCCACCGCGCGCCAGCTGGAGAAGGCGCGAGACGAGGACAGGGGCGGGGCCGTAGTCGCCCTGGCCCGGGGTGCCGCCGTTGGCCTTGGCCAGAGCGTCGGAGTAGGCCGAGGTCCATGCCGCGTGCCGGGCCGCCGAAGCTCCGTCCCAGGCGGCGAGGGCCGCGCCGACCGCGGGCGGCTCCGGGGCGTTGCGCAGCGGCCGCAGCACGAAGTCGTTGGCCGTGTCCACCGGGATACGGACCCCCGCGGCGCTCTGCAGCCCGACCGGGCCCAGCTTCTGCGCCGCGCCCGGCGTGTGGTTGTACGGCGCCCCGTACTCGGCGGTGCTGCTGGTGCCGCCGAGCTCGGACACCGCCGTCGCCCTGAAGTCGGCGCCGTCCGCCCTCGACCAGGAGGCCAGAGTCACCGGCTTGACGTCGGGCGACGAGAAGACGGCGGCCAGGCCCACGGTGAGCAGCGCGACCACGACCAGCGCGATCGTGAACTCCTTGACCAGGTCGTACGGCCTCGTCGGGAAGGCGCCCGAGTCGGGCACGGCGGCGGCCTTGCGCGTACGTCTCTTCATCGCGCCGCCTCCTGAGCAGTGCCGTCCTCGGCAGGATCGGTGGCGTCGATCGGCGGCACGATCCCGCGCAGGCGGACCAGCAGAAGGTGCCAGAAGGTCAGCAGGACCAGGACGAGCGGCAGCAGGACGATGTGCCACATCAGCATCTGGCCGAAGTCGAGCACATTGAAGAAGGCGCCGATGCCGACCGAGTTGAGGCCGTCCTTCGCCTGCCCCGCGATCCACTGGGAGTCGAAGTTCTGCTGGACCAGATAGCCGGTGAAGGCCGTACCGATCGAGGCGAAGAAGCACACCGCGCCGATGATCCAGGTCAGCGCCCTGCGACCGCGCCAGGCGGCCATGAAGAACTTGCCCCACAGATGGATGACCATGAAGGCCATGAACAGCTCGACGCTCCACAGGTGCAGGCTGTTCACGTACTTGCCGGTCCCCGAGACATGCCACCAGGCGGGCCCCTCCAGGGCCAGCACCCCGCCGGTGACCAGGACGACGATCAGCGCGGCAAGGGTGAGCACACCGAAGACGTAGATCCATGACGCCATGTACGCGGGCTGCGCGTCCGGCAGCAGCTTCTCCGGGGGCAATGCCCGCACCGACCTGCGCCGTACCGCTCCGGTCCACCCTCCGCCGGTCTCCGGCACCCCGCTCATCGCCGGTTCCGCCCTCGCGGGAAGGGCAGGAGCAGTGCCGCCACGAAGACGACCAGCATCACCCCGACGACCACGAGATTGGCCACGGACACCTGTATGACGCCCCAGTGCACGTAGTGCCCGGTCCCGTTGAGATCGATGGGCGCGCCGAGGAGACCCCCACCGGAAGACGAATGCACTGTCATGAGCCGAGTCCCCTCACCATTGGGGGTGGAACGCCTCGTAAAACACTCACCCCGCCACCCCGCCCAAGCCATGGGCCAAACGACTCAATCAGCCGGCCGAACGCCCCTGGCAGAGCTCCGGGGCTCAGGAGTGCCCGGCTATTCGTTCACCAGTCAACGGCAGCAGCCCCGTCTCCCTTTCCGGCGCCCGATGGCGGCGCCTGAGCGCAGGCCGCCAGGCCCTGCTGACCGCCGCCCGCCGCCCAACGCCGCAGCAGGCGGCCCTCTGCTCAGCCCGCGGCCGGTTTCGGGGCCGGGCCCTCGTCTAGCCGTCCTGCTCGGTCGGGCCGGTCCGCGCGTGTCCGGCACCGTCGTCCCGCCGCGGGCCGACCGCCCGGGCGGGCGGGAACAGACCGGCGAGTTGCTTGCGCCCGGTGAGTGCCAGCCGCCGGTAGATCGCGGTGAGGCGGGCCTCGACCGTGCGGGTGCTGACCGCGAGGAAGCGGGCGATGTCGGCGTTGGACCAGCCGGCCGCCGCGAGCTTCGCGATGCGCTCCTCGTCCTCGGACAGCCGCGCCGCCCCGCCGGCCGGCTTCCGGGGGTCGCGCTGCCGGCTGTCGCACTGCCGATCGTCGCGCTGCCGGCCGTCGTCTCCCACGGCGTCGGGGGGTGCGCCGGTTCCGGCCAGATCGCGGGTGACGCCGCCGCAGCCGCTGCGCACGGCGAGCAGGTGCACCCGGCGCGCCGTGAGCGGCTCACCCCAGGTCCTGGCCCGGTCGGCCGCGTCGCGGATCAGGGCCAGGGCGGCGGCACGCTCGCCGCGCTGCGCGTGGGCCTCGGCCGCCGTCGACCGCCAGTCGCACAGCGCCGGATTGGTCATCCCGCGGCTGGTCAGTGCTCGCCCGCAGGCGAGGAAGTGCGGCAGGGCCGCCGCCGGGGCGGCCAGTGCCAGGCGCAGGTCACCGCGCGCCTGTTCGAAGTGCGCCCAGGCCGTGCCCTCGGTCGCGGCGGGCGGCAGGTCCGCCTCCAGTACCCGCTCGGCGGCCTCGGCATCGCCCGCGGCGAGATGCCCGCGGGCCTCGAGGGCGAGCAGCCACGGCAGCAGCCGTGGATGCCAGGCCTCGGGCGGCAGCTCGCGCCGGGCCGCCGCGAGTTCCTCCGCGGCCAACGCGGGCCGGCCCCGGGCCAGTTCGCACTCCGCCCGCCAGAGCCGGGCCAGGGCGGCGGGCATGCCGGCCCCGGCCTGGCGCGCGTCGAGGTGCACCCGGTCGAGGCCGCGCAGCGCCGCGTCGAACTCACCGGCGAGCAGCAGCGCCCGGCAGACGCGGAGCCTGGGCAGGAAGGGCAGCGAGGTCCCGGGCGCGTGCAGCGCCCGCGACGCGACGGACCGGACCAGATCACGCCGGCGACCCTGCGCGGCGAGCCGCCAGGCGATCACCCCCGCGACGACCGGCTCCACGACCGGGTCGGCCGCAGGCCCGGGCGTGCAGTCGGCGGGCAGGCCGTCCAGCTCCGGCAGCGGCGCGACCGGCAGCACCGGATCGGTGTCGCTGTCCTCGGCCGCGATCCACCCGATCGCGCCCAACGCGATCACGTCCGCACCCGTGCGGCGGCGGCAGGCCGAGGCGATCGATCGGTGCGCGGTGCGCGCGTCGCCCCGGCACAGCAGCAGGTCGGCCGCCCGGACCAGCTCGCCGAGCGCGGTCTCCGGCGGAGCCTCGGCCAGCACCTCGCGCAGCCGCAGATCGCTGGCCTGCGGCCGGTCGGCGACCTCGGCCAGCGCCAGCTCGGTCAGCAGCCGGGGCCGCTGCGCCGGGGCGTCGTCGCGCAGCGCGCGCATGAGCAGCGTCGCCGCCGCGGCGGCATCACCCTCGGCTCGGCGCCGCGCGGCGACCTGGCGCAGCAGCTCGCCGCTCCACCGGGTGCTCAGCTCCGGCGCCCGCACCACCAGCTCGGCGAGCCGCTCGTCCGCAATCGCGCTGTGCCGGCCCAGTTCGGCGGCGCGGCAGGCCAGTCGGGAGCGATCCGCGGCGGCCATCGCGCCGAGCACCCGCACCGCGACGCCGTCGACGAGCGCGGGAGCCGGATCGTGCCGGGCCAGTCCGAGGCAGACGAGTTCGTCGAGCGCGGTGCGCCAGGAGCCGTCGAGCGGGGCGGCCAGCATGGTGGCCAGCTCGAAGCCGCCCGCCCGGCCGCATGCCGCCATCGCGCGGGCGAGGCGGAGTGCGTCGGCCGACAGCCCGTCGAGCACCGGACCCGCGCGCCGCGCGACGACCTGCGCGGCCAGATCCGCCATCGCCGTCGTGTCCCCGGTCGGTGGCGCTCCGCGCGTGAGGCGGTTCCCCATGGCCCGCAGCACGGCCGGAAGCCCCCCGGAAGCCTCCGCGAGGCTCCGCACGCGCGGGTGTTCGCCCGGCCCACCACGACACCAGGTGCCGGCCAGGCGGCACAACGCGTCCTCCGGCAGCGGGCGCACCGGCAGTTCCTCGACGTTCGCCAGCTCCGCGCAGGGCAGGACGGTGGCGCACAGCAGCAGGATCGGGGCCTGATTCGACCGGCTGCTCATTGCCCGCAACCAGGCACGGGAGTCCGGGTCGGCCCAGTGCGCGTCGTCGACGGCGATCAGCAGCGGTCGGCGGCGGGCGGCCGCGAGGAACGCGGCGCAGAGCCCCGCGACCGTGGCGAGCGACGAGTGGCGCCCGGCCGGGCCGGCGCGCAGCGGTCGGGTGAGCGAGCCGTCGCCGCACTCTTCGCCGTCGGCCACCGAGGCGGCGAGCTGCAGCACCATGCCGAAGGGCAGGGACGACTCGGAGGGCGAGCACGTCGCGTACGCGACGTCCGCTCCGGCGTCGGCCGCGTCCGCGACGGCCGCCTCCAGCAGAGCGCTCAGCCCGCTCCCCCGAGGCCCGCGCAGAATCAGCGACGCGGATCGCCGCCGGGCGACGAGGTCCTCTATCCGGGTGCGCAGCCGATCACGTTCGTGATCACGTCCTAAGAGGACAGCCGTCTCGGTTGACTCGTCAAGCATCGATGCTCCACTCAGGGCGACACCTCGCGCATGGTCCTACGGTCCTCGTCACCGGCCCCCGGATCGAGCCGGGAATGGCAGCACCCCGGTCGTCCGACCACCGTGCCGGTACCCCCTGCCGCCGCGTAAGCCGTGCCTCTGGCCCTCATGCCACGTATTGGGGAAGCACCCGGGGCGGCCAGGAGCCGACACAGAACAGGCCCATCGAGTACGCCTTGGAGACCAGCGCGGAGCGGTTGCGGACCTTCATGCTGCGCAGCAGGGCCGTGAGGTGGTATTCCACACCGCCGCAGCTGAGGAACAGCAGCCCCGCTAACTGCACCGTGGACGCGCCCGCCGCCACGCCCTCCAGGATCCGTGCCTCCATCTGCGACAGCAGTTTCTCGTCTCCCGCGACGACGACGCCGCGCCCGTCGTTCTCCTCGGTCGCCTCGCTCCCCTCGTGCTCCTCGTGCTCCGGCTTCTCCGGCCGCAGCAGCGCCATCAGCCCCTCGACGCCGCCGGTGTCCCCGCAGACCGCGAGGCCGATCAGCTCCCCGTTGAAGGCCGCGCCGTCCGAACGCAGCGCCAGCACCCACTCGACGAAGCGGGTGCGCTGCCCGTCGAGCAGCCGGTGCAGCTGCTCGACGACCTGCGTGCGCACGCTCGGATGCAGCAGCTCGGGCAGGTACCGGCCGCGCATCTGCTCCACCGAGCGGTCCAGGTCCCGCACGAAGTCGACGCTTGCCTCGACGACGCGCAGCTTGTCGTCCAGCAGCGCCGCACGCATCCCGGACTGGTCGAAGAAGGTGGGGAACACACCGCCGTCGCGGCCCGGCTTCCTGGTCGCCAGGGAATGGCCCGGATCGTCGGCGCGCGCCCAGAAATCATCATCCATGCGAAATCGGCCCCTCGACTTTAACGCTGAGCCGTCACCGTGCTCAGCTGTTGAGAAATGCTATGAAGTGAGCCTCCTGGGACCTATGGGCGTCGAAAATCACTACGTGATTCACGGGAATCGGTTCGGTCAGTGCGGTCCGCCTTGCGGTTCGAGGTTCGGTGCCGCGGGGGCGAGTTCGGATATCAGGGCGGCGCGTCCGGTGACACCGAGTTTCCGATAGACGTTCGTGAGGTGTTTCTCGACCGCCCGCCGGGTGACATTGAGCTCCTCGGCGATCCGGGCGTTGTTCAGTCCGCGCTGGACGAGGTCGACGACGGCGCCCTCGGCCCGGCTGAGCCGGTCCCGTCCCGCGCGCAGCAGCCGCGGCACCGGCCCGACGAGCTCGCTGTCCGAAGTCCCCTCGAGCCAGGAGGCGTCACAGTCGCGGGCGATCCGCTCCCCGGTGGCCAGCAGCTGCTCGGCGCCCGGCAGCCCCGCGGTGCGCAGGGCACGGCCGAGCACGGTGGCGCTGCGGGCGAGTTCGAGCCGGTTGGCCGAGCGCCGGTGCACGTCGACGGCCTCGCGCAGCAGGCCGAGACCCGCCTCCCCCGGGGTGAGCATGCCGAGCAGCCGCAGCGCGCGCCCGAGCGGGTTCGGGCCGCCCCAGGCGCGGGCATCGCGCAGTTCGTCCTCGGCCAGTTCCAGGGCCCGGTCGCGCTCGTCCAGCCGGACGCAGACCATCGCCGCCCAGACCCGCCAGGGCAGGCAGCCGGTGTCCGTCCACCCGGTCCGGGCCAGGTCGCGGCCGGCTCCGAGGAAGGTGTCCAGCGCCCCGGCCAGGTCCCCGGAGGCGGCGCTGAGCATGCCGCGCAGCAGCTGGTACGCAGCCCGGGTGCGCCGGTCGCCGAGCAGCAGCGGCCGGTTCAGCAGCCGTCGGGCGAGCCCGACGTCCTGGGTCTGCAGCGCGACCGAGACCAGGGCCGAGACGGTCAGGATCCGGGTGGCCGGCCATTCCGGGCCGGTCGTCTCGAGCAGGTCCAGGCCGAGCTTGCGGGCGCGTTCCAGCCGGCCGTGGCCGGCCAGCACGACCACCTGCTCGGCCGCGAGGCAGGCACGCACGCCGGCCGATCCGTCCGGCCGGGCCGCGGCGACGGCCCGCTCCACCCAGCGTCCCACGGCGTCGACGGAATCGGCGGCGTCGGCGGCCACGGCGGCGGCGACCAGGAGGGGCAAGGAGGTGTGCACATGCGTCGGATCGGCCGGTTCGCCCTGCACCACACGGTCGCACAGGGCCGCGACGTCGGCCGCCGGCAGTTCGCCGGTGAGCACCGCCTCCCAGGCGAGCACGGCGAGCAGTTCGCGGCCGGGGCCGGTGTCCGCCGAGCCCGAGCGCAGCAGTTCGCGCACGCGCTCGCCGGGCCGAGCCGCCCCGGGTTCGTCCGCGGCCGCGGACGGCGGCGGGCTCGGGCGCGCCTGGAGGGGGCCGACGTCGCCGAACAGCGTCAGCGCCCGCACGCGCGCCTCGAGCCGGAGCCCCGGACCGCGGTGCAATACGGCCCGGTCGCTCGCTGCCAGTTCGTCGCGCACGCGCCTGATCAGGTCGCCGACGGGCGGCACGCTCGTGGCGAGGACCGGCGGCATGCTCGCGGCGAGGATCGGAGGCAGCAGCAGCGCGGCGCCGACCCGTTCGGGACCCGGCTCCAGGTGGGGCAGCGCCGTGCGGACGCGCTCGACACAGGAGAGCGGGTCGGTGTCGCGTTCGGCGGCCGCGAGCTCGGTGAGCAGCTGGGCGCGCAGCTGCCGGTCGGCGGGGCCGTGGACCATGGCGGTGCGCAGCAGCTGGAAGGCCCGACCCGCCGCGCCGCTCTCGGCGGCACGCACCGCCGCCGAGCGCAGCACGCCCACGGCCCAGCGGTCCAGCGGTCTGCCGGCCGGCGGCAGGTGTTCGACGACGATCTCGTCCGGTTGCCCGGCGGCGTACAGCAGCCGTGCGGCGGCGCCGTGCAGACGTTCCCGGTCGCCCCGGGGCATCGCGGCGTAGAGCGCGGCGGGCAGGCTCGGGTGCACGAACCGCACCGGCGCCGTGTCCGCGAGCAGGCCCAGTCCGTGGAGCGCGCGCAGCGCCGCCGCGTACTCGATCTCGTCGAGCTGCGCGAGCTCGCGCAGGATGTGCGCATCAGCGTGTCCGCCGAGCACGGCCAGCGCGTCCGCGAGCCGCCGGGCCTTCGCCGGCGCCGAGGCGAGGCCCGCCTGCCGCCACCCGAGCAGCGATCGTTGGCAGTGGTCGCGCAGGTCCGCGGGATCCCCGGGCGCCGGAGAGAGCGCGTGCACCGCCGACGCCACGGCGGCCACGGCTGCCGGACGGCCCCCGGTGATCTCGCAGCAGACCCGGACCAGATCGTCCGTCGCCGCCGAACCGAGCATGTGCCGCACGGCGGCGGCCGAGAGCGGACTCGGCTCGAGCACGACGCCCGCCGCGTCGAGCAGCTCCCGCAGGGCCCCGCGCTCGGCCGGGTCGTCGGCGGGATCCGCCGCCGTGTCGTCGTCAGCGGGCTGTGAGGTGACCGCGCACAGAACGAGCACCCTGGCCTTGCTCAGCCGCTTCGCCAGATAGACGAGCCAGGTCAGCGAGGCGGTGTCAGCCCATTGCACATCGTCGACGACCAGCAGCACGGCGCGCTCCGAGCTCAGCCTTAGCAGCAGCGCGTGCAGGGCGTGCAGCACGGACTCGTCGGTCGTGTGTCCCTCGAACCAGGGGTCGTCGACCAGCACTGTCCGGGAGACGGCGGCGGAGCCGGTGAACAGGGCGTCGACGCGTGCGGCGGAGCGGGCACCGAGCAGCGGCTGGAAGAGTTGCTGGACGACGCCGAAGGCGAAGCCCTGCTCCGCGGCCGAGCAGGCAGCGCGCAGCACCGTGAACCCGGCGACGGCGGGGCCCGCGCAGAGTGCGTCGAGCAGGGCCGAGCGCCCGCAGCCGGGCGCCCCGGTGATGACGGCGAAGCCGCCCTGCCGCTCTGCGGCGGAGCCGAGCGCCCGCTCGAGGGCGCGCAGTTCCGGGTCGCGCTCCAGCGGTCTCGCCCGGCCTCCGCGCACCTGGTCACGCCCGGCTCGTCCACGGGCACGCCCAGAGCCGGGTGGCCCGCACCGATCGTATGGACGGCCTCGCCTCCCGGGGCCGGACGCGGACCCGGTGGCCGTCGCGGTCGGGCCGGGGGGACCGTCGCCCGGCAGAGGCGGCGCGAGCGGTGACGGGGCGGCCGCACCGTCCTGCTTCAGCCGGCTGCGGGCCGTGTCCTGGGGGTCGATGTGCGGATACGCCATGGTCAGTTCCTCGTTGCTTGCCTTGCCCCCGGTGTTGCTTGCCTCGCCCCCGGTGTTGCTTGCCTTCCCCCCGGCCGGCCGTGCGCTCGAGCCGCGCGGGGTCGGACCGCGGGCGGCGCCGGGCCGGCCTTCGAGCACGACCGGGCTCACTTCCCCGTCCGGTGTCACCGGTCCCGAAGAGTGTTCGGTCCGACCTCCTGTGGCATCCGCGTCCCCCGGCTCTCGGGCGGTGGGCGATGCGATGTGCCGCACGTTCCGCGCCCACGTCCGGCGGCCGCGCCGGGGCTCGCCGAGGCGGGGGCCGGGAGCGCGGCCACGTCGACGGCGATACCTCAGGTCGGCCCCGGCGGCGGTGACAGCAAGGAATGCGCGTAAGCACTCTCCGAGGCCGCCGGCAGCGCCCTGCACCCGGCGGCCACGGCCCACCGGTGACCGGACCGAGTCCCGTGTGTCAAACCCATCCCCGTGTTCCTCCTGTCGTGGGCTGCGTCCTCACCGGATGCGTGTCTGCGTCGTCGGGAAGGGCACGGTCACAGGCTCTTCGGCCGGAGCCTGCGCTCGCGCGGGATGTGGGGCGGTCGGCCGCGAGTCGACCGCCCGCCTCCTTCGTCAGGCGCGGGTCACGTCGACGCCGTGCTCATGCAGGAGGGCCGCCTGGTCCATGGGCAATCCGTCATCCGTGACCAGTCGTTCGAAATCGTCGAGTTGTGCAAATCGGACAAAGGAATCCATGCCGTACTTCGAACTGTCCGCTATCAGAATCCTGCGCCGGGATACGCGCATCGCCGCGGATTTCACCGCGGCCACG
This sequence comes from Streptomyces sediminimaris, assembly GCF_047049295.1. NCBI lineage: Bacteria > Bacillati > Actinomycetota > Actinomycetes > Kitasatosporales > Streptomycetaceae > Streptomyces > Streptomyces sediminimaris. The sequence goes on from NZ_JBJWOT010000001.1 coordinate 107,063, forward strand.
GCACCGTCCGGCACCGTCACACCGCGCTCGATACTCATGCCGTTGCCACCCATGAACGCGAGGTCGAGCACGAGGGTGTCGAGCATCGCCACCGCCCAGTGATCCACGTTCGCCACGGTTTCCGCGCGCACCCGCCCGCCGACCACGAGAACGGTGATCTCCGGGCGCTCGACCAGGGCCTGGGCGGTGACCAGCGAGGAGGTCACCACCGTCAGCGGCCGGTCGGCCGGCAGCTGATGGGCGACCAGCGACGGCAGGAAACCCTCATCGATGTATACGGACTCGGCCTCCTTGACGAAGGTCACCGCGGACGCGGCGATCCGGTTCTTCTGCGCCTGCCGCCTGGTCGAACGCACCGACAGGGCGCTCTCGAAGCTCAGGCGCTCCACCGCGACCGCGCCGCCGTAGACCCGGCGCACCAGTCCCTGCCGTTCGAGATCCTTCAGGTCCCGGCGAATCGTCTCCGCCGCGAGATGGAGTTCTTCCGAGACCTGTGCGACATTCACCCGACCGGTGCGTCGCGCGCGTTCGAGGAGCATCTGACGACGTTCGATCACATACACGTCGCGTAACGCTCCTTTCACAAACGAGTACCGCATTCATGCGGTTTCACGTCCGTTGTTGCCCGGAAGGCCTCAGTTTTATCCGCGCCATGAGCAGCCGCAATACTGGAAATATCTCGTTCGAGTAACGCAAATGACCGACCTTGCCCGCATTGGTGCCCGCAGTGCCCAGATGGCGTCTTGAAGATGACCGAGTTCCGACCGAACCCATAACATCCAACGTTCAATGATTTCCGGCACGTGACGACAGGGGCTCGCCGGCCCCTTGTGCGTACGACAGGGGCATCTGCCGTGGCGCGGTGAGGCCGGTGAGGCCGGCGACGCGAGAACCGGTCGACAGCCTGCCCGCGCGGGGCCGCCGCTCTCCGGCCCGTGGCCGCTACGGATCCTCCACGGTCCGGCCGGCGGGAGGCGTACATCCACGAGATGGTTACGACTTCGAGATCGCCCCGCCGGCCCGCCTGGGCCGGACGGCCTCCTCAAGAGCGCACCCCCAGTACTGGGGAAACGCACAGTCACCCGCTTCTAGCTTGGCCGGGCAGCCAAGACCGGGACCGCGGACGCCGATGTCGCGGTGAACACGAGGGGAAGCCAGGTGTCGAAGCGAGCGCTCAGCTCCGCAGCTCCCCCACCACGTCCGTGGCCTGACATGGGCGCGCACCCGTCCGGGCCGGGACCGGACGGGGCAGGCCCGACCGCTCCGCGGCGGCGGGACGACGACCGGGGGCGAGCGGAAGCCGGGCCCGCCCGGCTGATCGTGTCCGGTCCCGCCCTGCGGAACCCGGAGCTGGTCGGGCGGAAGGCGGCGAGTCAGGTCGAACTGGCCCTCGCCGGGATCGCGGTGCCGCCACTCGTGTGCGTGCCGGCCTCCGTGTTCGACCATGTGGTGGCCGCGGACCCGACTCTCGGACGGCTGCTGCACGACCCGGCCGACGACCCCCTGGCCAGAGCGGCCCAGCTGCGCGAGCGACTGGCGCACACGGCACTGCCCACGCCGCTGACCACCGCGCTCGACGGGCGGTTCGCCGAACTCGCCGGCTCCGCCGGACTGGTCGCGGTGCGCTCCTGTGTGGTGCCGAACCGCGGCCGTGGCGACGGCGAGGATTCGGCCGCCGATCCGTTCGCCGGGCTGGGTGACAGCTTCCTCTACGTCGGCCGGGACGACATCGCCCGCCGCGTCGCGCAGTGCTGGGCCTCGGCCTTCAACGCGGAGGCAGTCGCCTACCGCATCCGGCGCGGCCTGGATCCGTTCGCCGCCCGGGTCGCGGTGACCGTACAGCGGATGGCGATGGGAGCGCGCTCGTTCGTCGCCTTCACCCGGGACCCCCGGGACGGCGCGCGGCGCACGGTTGTCGCGGCGGCCCACGGCATCGGCGAGGGCGTCGTGCAGGAGAAGGCCGACGTGGACCACTACTTCCACGACCCGGCCACCGACGCGGTCGGCTCCGAGCTCACCCTGAAACGGCGCGCGGTCGGCTGGGACCCGGGCCGCCCGGACGCGGGCCCCGTCCCGCTCACGCTCACCCCGCGTCAGGCCACCGAGTCCGTGCTCACCGATGACGAGGTGCGCCGGATAGCCGCACTCGCGGCGGCGGCCGAGCAGCACTTGGGCGCGCCCCAGGACGTCGAGGGCACGATCACCGCCGACGGGGAGATCGTCCTGGTGCAGTCCCGGCCGGTGCAGATCGCCCGGCCGGGCGGGCCGGCCCCCGGGGCGTCCCCGGACCAGGACACGGCCCTGTGGGACAACAACAACGTCACCGAGAGCTTCCCCGGGATCAGCAGCGCACTCACCTACTCGGCGGCCCGTCAGCTCTACGAGACGGGCTTCCGGGATCTCTACCGGCGGATGGGCGTGCCCGCGCGGACGCTGCGCCGCAACGCCCACCTGCTCGCCCGCATGATCGGCCATCTCGACGGCCGGATCTACTACCGCCTCGACTGCTGGTACCGGCTGCACGGTCTGATGCGCTGCTTCCGGCCGCTGTGGCCGACCTGGGAGCGTTCACTCGGCCTGGCCGCCACCGAGCACACGCGTCCACGGCCCGCACCGGTGACGCGCGCACTCGACGTCGCGGGAATCCTCCGCAGGCTCACCGCGCATCCGCTCCGGGTCCGCGGCTTCCTGCGCTGGTGGGACGCCTGTCACGCGGAGCTCGCGGACACCGGAACCCGCTCACCCGCGCAGCTGGCCGACACCTACCGACTGCTGTGGGCGCAGGTGGGGCGCCGCTGGGGTGTGACCCTGGTCAACGGCGTCTTCCTGTTCGCGGCCACGGCGGCCACCACACATCTCGCGAGCCGCTGGCTGAAGGGTGACACCGCGGCCGTCACCGCGGGCATGCTCTGCGGCGGCCGCGACAACCGGTCGACGCAAGCCGTGCTGGCGGCGGTGGCGCTCGCCGAACGCGCCGTCGAGGATCCGAGCCTGGCCGCCGAACTGCGCGACGCCGACGCCGACGCGGCCTGGCGGCGAATCGCCGCGGGCCCGCACGGCCCGGCCTTCACCCACTACCTGCGCGCCTTCGGTGACAGGACCCTGCACGACCTCAAGCTGGAGACGCGCACGCCGCGCCAGGAGCCCCCGCTCCTGCTGACCACCCTCCGCACGTACGTCGACCGGCGACTGCGCGTGGCGCAGATCCGCGCGACGGCCCGCAGGACCCGCGACGACGCCGTACGGACGCTGCGTGCCCACTGCCGCAATCCGGTCAAGCGCGCGGTGCTCGCCGCCGGATACGCGGCGATGCGGGCGCTGCTCAAGGTCCGTGAGGACACCCGGTTCTGTCGCAGCCAGCTGTTCGGCGACTCCCGCGCGCTGCTGCTGCGGCTCGGCGAGCACGCCGCCGCGGCCGGCTGCCTCGAGCGCGCCGAGGACGTGCTCGATCTGACCGTGGAGGAGGTGCTCGGCGCGATCGACGGCACGCTTCCCGGCGCGGACCTTCGCGCGCTCGTGGCCGTCCGGGCCGCCGAACGGGCCCGGTGCGGCGCGCTCGCACCGTTGCCGGCCCGGCTGCGGACACCCGCGGACCTGCCGCTGCCGGCAGCCCTGGCCCAGGTCCCGCGCACGGCCGAGGCGGCGCGGGCCGCACCACCCGGCGTCGCCGGCGACGCGCTGCGCGGCCTCGCGTCCAGCCCCGGCACCGTGCGGGGCCGGGCAGCGGTCGTGCTGGACCCGGTCGGGGCCGACATCCCGGCCGGACAGGTGCTGATCGCGCGCGAGACCGATCCCGGCTGGCTCTTCCTGATGATGTCCGCGGCGGCCCTGGTGGTCGAACGCGGCACCCTGCTCTCGCACACGGCGATCACCGGCCGGCTGCTCGGCATCCCGACGGTCGTCGCGGTCCCCGGGGCCACCCGCCGGATCGCCGACGGAGCCCTCGTCGAGGTCGACGGCGCGGCCGGCACCGTCCGGCTGCTGGAGCGGCCGTGATGACCCGCCGGCTCGTCCGCTACGTCGCCGACGCGTACCCGCTGCGGATCCACCTGCCCTACATGCTGCTCTGGGCGGTCGGCCTGACCGTGCAACTGGCTTGCCTGACCGGCGTGATAGCACAGTGGCGCCCGGACGCCTGGCTCGCGGTCACCGGGATCACCCTCGTCCTCGACATGCTGATGCTGCGCGCCCTCGACGACATCCGCGACCACGACTACGACAGGGCGCACCATCCGAGCCGGCCGCTGCCCGCCGGCCGGGTCCGCGAGCGAGACCTGACCGTCATGATCGCGGCGGGCACGGCCGTCGTGCTGCTGCTGAACGCCGGGCGGCCGGCCGCCCTGGCCGCCCTGGCTCTCCAGCTGGGCTACGCGTTCCTCGTGATCGCCGCCGACCGCCGACTGCACTGGCCGCCGCCGCGGCGGGTGTTCCTGCACCTCGCGGTGAACCTGCCCATCCAGGCCCTGCTCAGCTGCTACGTCTACGCCGGCTTCCTCACCTCGACCGGACAGCGACCGGACCGGGCCGGACTGGTCGCCGTCGCCGCGGCCACGCTGGCCGCCGCCTGTCTCGAGTTCGGCCGCAAGGCGAACCGGGCGCCGCGGCCGGGCGAGCACACCTACTCCGCGGTTCTCGGCCCGGCGCTCACCTCTGCACTCGCGGTCGGCTGCGCCCTGGCCGGCGCGGCCGTGGTGCTCGGGGCGCTGCGTCCGTGGGCCTCCGGCGCCGACGCGTGGGGCTGGCTGGTCCTCGTCCCGCCGCTCGTTCCGGCGGCGTGTGCGCTGAGGTTCGCCCGTGGGGCGACGCGCTGGCCGGCCGGGCCGACCATCGCGTTCGTCCCGACCACCTACGCCGGCTACCTCCTCGTCGGCTGGCTGGCGAAGGGAGCCTGGCTGTGAGTACCGGGCCGGGACGGCCGGCACCCGATTTCTGGACCCTGGTCGGGCCGGACGGAGCGGGCAAGTCGACCGTGCTGGAGCTGCTGCACCGCGAACACGGGTGGCGCGTGGTCTCCTACGACGACGCCTACCTCGGCGCCCATCCGCTCATCAGGACCCTGCGCGAGCTGTGGGTCGACGACGCCTTCGTGTGGTGCGGCAAGCGCTACACGAGCGAACTGGTGCTCGCCACGCTGCACCCGATCGTGCTGCACCTGCGCGACGAGCTGACCCGCGCGAGCGGGAACGGGCCGGTGATCGTCGACTCGTACTACTACAAGCTGCTGGCCAAGTGCACGCTGCTGGGGGTGAGCCACCAGCCGACCTTCGACATCTGGCGCTCCTTCCCGCAGCCGGCGGGCGCGTTCTGGCTCGACGTGCCGCCGAGGCTCGCCTGGCAGCGCAGCGGCCACGGCGCACGCGTCAACCCGTTCGAGCACTATGGCGCCCGGCCCGAGCAGGTCGGCTTCGTCCGGCTGCAACGCGACCTGCGCGCGGCCGTGCTGGCCGAGCTGCGGGACGTCCCGGTGGTCGACATCGACGGCCGCCGCACACCCGAGGCACTGGTCTCGGCCATCCGCCGCACGGTCGAGCCGGTGATGGCCGGATGACGGCACCGACGTCGGAGACGCCCCAGGCGACCGCGCTCGAACACCGGCTCGCCGCGCTGTTCGCGCAGCGCGCCGCCTGGGTCGGCCGCGAGACGGTGAGCCCGGCCGAGCTGACCGACGACGACCGCGTCGCCCTGGTCGTGCTGTGCCGGTTCGACCTGCCCGACGTGGTCGCCGGCGCCCGGGCGTTCGCCGCCGGACTCGATGCGCGGGAAGCGGCGCGCTGGCGCCGGACCTGGACCGCCACCAGGTTCCTGTTCGGCAACCCGGCCAACCTGACGGGGCGTACGCCGGTCCGGGTCATCGGCCCGGGCGGCAGCTGCGCCTGGCTCGGCCTGTACCCGCCGGACCACACACCGGGCCGGGCCCGGCTGCTCAAGCCGCTGACCGGCACGCCGCCCACGCTGCCGCCGACGCTCTCCATCCCCGGACACGGCACGCCACGAGCGCTGTACGTCGCGACGCGGGGCCTCTCACTCGTCGACTACCTGGTCCATCTGCACCACACCCTCGCCGAGGCCGTACTCAGCGGCAGGCTCGGCGCCGACGACGCACTCCGGCTGCACCACCGACCCGACATCGAGCCCGCCGTGGCGGTCGGCGAACCCGCCTACGCCCGCGTGCACCATCCCGATGCCGACACCGCGCGGCTGCGTCTGTTCACCTGGCTCGCCCCCGACCCTCAGGATGCGCCATGAAGGATTTCCAGGACTTCTCCGCCTCGGACCTGGCACGGCTGGCCCTCTCCGCCCAACTGCAGAAGCTGTCCGACGCCTTCCGGCTCGCCTCGGTCACCCCGGGCGTCGCCACCCTCGCCGACCGGCTCGAGGCGCTGCTGGACTCCGAGGTGCCGACACTGCGCGCGTCGATCGCCGGCTATCTCGGCGCGGCCGAGGGCACGACGACCCATGTGGCCGACCCGGCCGCCACCGCCGCACAGCTCGACGCCTGGTACCTGCGGCATGCCCAGCTCGAACCGCTGGCCCGCGTCCCCGACCCGTTCAGCCGCCTGCTGAGCGGCCGTACGCCGGGCGAGCGCACCTGCCTGATCTGTGCGAAGTACGCGGGCAACCCCGTCCCCCCGTGGGCCGGGTTCCCCGTCCCCCCGGGCGGGCATCTGATCGATGACGACCTGTGGAGGGTCGGGCACGGGCCCACCCCGTACTGGCCCGCCGGGACGCTGCTGATCGAGTCCCGGCGGCACTTCCTCGACTACGCCGACTTCGCCGCCGACGAGGCGGCCTCCCTCGGACCGCTGATCCACCGGCTGACCGAACCGCTCAAGCAGGCCACCGGTGCCCCGCGCGTGCACCTGTTCTCCTGCATGGAGGGCACCGAGCACTTCCACCTGTGGATGGTGCCCCGCGTGCCCGGAGCGACCGAGGGCCGGACCTTCATCGCCGAACCCGGCCACTGCACACCGTCGGAGGCCGAGGAGGTCATCCACAAGGTGCGTGCCGCGCTCGACGCGGAGCACTCCGCCGAGGACCCCGCCGACGGCGAGGCCACGACGTGACCGGCGCCCGCCCCCGCGTCCTGGTCGCGCCGGTGACGGTGAGCCCGACCAAGCCGCTGACCCCGACGCATCTCAAGTACCTGCTCTCACTCGACGTGCTGCGCCGCGCCACCGCCACGTTCGCGGAGGTCACCTTCCTCTACCGGCATGCCACCTTCGACGGCAGTCACCAGGTCACCGGATTCTGGTCCTACCTGGATGACCGCTTTCCCGGGCGGGAGTACGCGGACGCCACGGAGGAGGAGATCGGCGAGCTCTACACGACGTATCACCGCACGGACGCCGCCGACGTCGTCGACCGCGGTCCACGAGCCGGCGGACCGCATCCGGTCAGCACCCGGCTGCTCGACATCTGGGCCGGGCACTACCGCACCCTCGGGATGCTCGATCCGGTGATGGGCCGGGACGGGCCGCCGTTGCTGGACGCCGAGGACGTGCTGGCGCTGCTGGCCGAGCACGGACTGTGCGTCGACGGCCGTGCGCTGGGCGCGCCGGTGTACCTCGACGCCACCGGCGAAGGCCTGCCGCTACGGGTCGTGGTGGGCGCCGACGGCCGGCCCAACTACCTGCTGCCGCTCCTGCGTGAGCTGATCCCGCAGGCGGCCGCCCACGACCTCGTGGTGCTGGCGCACGACACCGAGTTGCGCGCCGACTACCGGACCGTCGCCGCGATCCTCACCGTGCTCGGAGCGAAGGTCACCCGCTTCGAGGTGCCGCGGGTGGCCATCGACGGCGTCGCCCGCTCGACGCGGCACGGCGGCTGGCAGGGGTACACGCTCAGTGCGATCGCCGCGCCGCTCGTCGACGCACACGGGCCGGACGCCTTCCGCCTCGGGCTGCGGCTGTACCTCATCGCCGAGCTCGGCCGCACGGCGCGCCAGTCGTTCTCCCCGGCCCGGCTGCGCCGCTGGGTGCGCCGCGCGGCACGGCTGCTGGACCGGTGCTCCGGTGACCCCTCGGCACCGCCCGCCGAGCTCGGCGGCCACCTCGGCGCGCAGGCCGGCGCCCGGGGGTACGCCGACCCGTATCAGATCATGACGACGCTGCTGCGCCGTGAGAGCGACGTGCCGCTGGACGAACTGCTGCACGTGGTGACCGCGACCGAACCGGCGGATGCCGGGCTCGGCTTCTCCGGCAGCGTGCCGCTCCAGGCCGTGCACCGCCGCAACGCCTCCGAGGTCTTCCTGACCGACGCACGACCCGGCGGCCGCCCACCGGTGCGCCGGTTCACCGCGGCGGCGCTGCTGCCGGTCGCGCACCCGCACTACACCGCGCACACCGGCGAGGCCAACCGCCGGCTCGACCCGATGCTGCTGCTGGAGTGCTGCCGGCAGGCGGAGACCTACGCGGCGCACCGGTTCTACGGCGTCGAGCCCGACGCGGCCTTCGTCCTCAAGAGCTGGTCGCTGTCGCTGCTGCCCGAGGCGCTCGCCCCTCGGCCGGGGCGGGACACGCCGGTGCGGCTGACGATCGGCGCGCGGACACGCGGGCTGCGGACGGTCGGCGGCGCGGCCCGCGGCCTGGTGCAGGACTTCGACCTCTGGGCCGCCGGGCGGCCGATCGCGCGCGCACGGATCGAGGTCGGCTACGTCTCGCGCCCGGCCTACACGCTGCTGCGCTCCCGCGGCCGGGAGGCTCCCCCGCCCTCCTGCCCCGACCCTGCCCCGCAGACCGGCGAGCCGGTGCCACCGCGTTGGGTGGGGCGCGGATCGCCGGATGACACGCTGCTGCTGGACCTGTCCACCACCCCCGCCGCGAGCACCGCGCGCCTGCGCCTGCCGACCGGCAACATCAGCCTGTTCGACCATGCGCAGGACCACGTTCCCGGAACCGTCCTCGTCGAGGCGGCCCGCCAACTGGCCGCCGTGGTCGCCGATCGGTACCACGGCAAGCCGCCCGACCGGACCGTGATGACCGCGATGAGCGCCTCGTTCTCGGCGTATGCCGAACTGGACGCTCCGATCGAGCTGCACACCCCCTCCGCCGAGGAGCCGGCACGTGTGCGGGTCGTCCAGGGCGGGACCCGCATCGCAGAGATCGGGATCGCCCTCGGGCTCACCGCGCCGGGCCCGGCCGCGGAGGACGGACACGGAAGGAGACCGCCATGGGCGCGGCAGCCGTCCTTGCCGGGCTAGGCGGCTGGGTGCCCGGCGACGCCGTCGGCAACGCCGAACTCGCCCGCCACCTGCGTCTGGACGACGAGTGGATCAGGACACGCACCGGCATCAGCCACCGTCATCTCGTGGCCCCCGGGCAGTCCACGGGGGACCTGGCGGTCGAGGCCTGCCGCCGCGCACTGCACTCCTACGGTGCCGGGCCGGTCGATGCGCTCGTGCTCGCGACGGCCACCCCGGACCAGCCCTGCCCGCCGACCGCCCCGCAGATCGCCGCGGCGCTCGGGCTCGGCCCGATCCCGGCCTTCGACATCGGCGCGGTCTGCTCCGGTTTCGTCTACGGGCTCGCGGCCGGCGCGGGCCTGCTCGCCGCCGGTGTCACGGGCACGGTGCTGGTGGCCGGAGCCGACGCGTTCAGCACCGTCGTCGACCCGGACGACCGCACGACCCGGTCGGTGTTCGGCGACGGCGCGGGCGCCGTGGTGCTGCGGGCCGGCAGGACAGCGGAACCCGGCGTGATCGGCGGCTTCGACCTCGGCAGTGACGGCAGCGAACACGGGTTGCTCGTCGTGCCCGGCGGCGGGTCCCGGCAGCGCTCCAGCGGGGAGGGGATCAAGAGCGAGGACTGCTACCTCGTGATGGACGGTCCCCGGTTGTTCAGCCGTGCGGTGCAGCGGATGGCGGAGTCGGTCGCCCGGACGGCCGCCCGGGTCGGCTGGGACGTCTCCGGTGTCGACCGCTTCGTGCTGCACCAGGCCAACGAGCGGATCCTGGCCGCGGTCGCGCGCAGGCTCGGCGTCCCCCGGGAACGGTTCGTCTGCAATATCGGCCGGGTCGGCAACACCGCCGCCGCCTCCATCCCGCTGGCGCTGGCCGACGCGGCGGCCCGCGGCGGCTTGCGGCCCGGCGACCGCGTTCTGCTCTCCGGCTTCGGCGGCGGGCTGACCTGGGGCTCGGCCGCACTGGTCTGGCCCGCTCTGGAGCCGACCGCCCCCATCACCGCGACCCCGTGAGGAGAACCCCCATGCACCCGGCACAGGACATCACCATCCAAGACCGCATCAGTGACCTGCTGGTCCACGTGCTGCGCGTGCCGGCGGAGGCGGTCGGCGCGGACACCACCTTCGCCGCACTCGGCATCGACTCGCTGATCCTGGTGGAGCTTGCGCTGCTGATCGGCGACGAGTTCGGGGTGTCGATCGCCGACGGCGAACTGCTGCCGGAGATGACGATCGGCGCGAGCGCCGAGCTGGTCTCGCAGCGCAGCCGGGTCCGGTGAACGGCCGCCGTCGGCCGCCGGCGGTGGCCGTCACCGGGATCGGCCTGCTCACCCCGGCCGGTATCGGGGTCGAGGCCAACTGGTCGCGACTGGTCGCCGGCCGGTCGTGCGCGACGGCGGACGAGACGCTGCGCGACGGCCCGGTGCGGATCACCTGCCGGGTGCCCGGCTACGACCCGGACGCCGAGCTCGGCGGTTTCCGCGCCCGCCAGCTCGACCGGTTCACCCAGCTCGCGATCAGCGCGGCCCGCGCGGCGGCGGCCGACGCCGGCTGGGATCCGCGTGCGTGGGAGCCCGCCCGGGTGGGCGTGGTGCTCGGCAACTCGCTCGGCGGGGCCGCGACCTTCGCCGCGCAGCACCACGTGCTGCAGGACGAGGGTGCGCAACGCGTCTCCCCGCTGCTGATCCCGTCGTTCATGGTCAACATGGTTGCCGGTCAGGTGGCGCTGGACCTCGGCGCGCAGGGACCCAGCCAGGTGGTCGCCACCGCATGCGCCTCGGGTGCCACGGCCGTGGGCGCGGCCCGCGACCTGCTCCGGTCCGGCGCGTGCGACATCGTGCTCGCCGGGGCCTGCGAGTCGGCGCTGACCCCGCTGGTACTGGCCGGCCTGTACCGGATGGGCGCCCTTGCTCGCGGTGGTGGCGAACCGGCAGACGTGATGCGGCCGTTCGACGCCGATCGCGACGGCTTCGTCGCCGCCGAGGGCGCGGCGGTCCTCGTACTCGAACGGCTCGAGGACGCGCGGGCCCGCGATGCCCGGATCCGGGCCGTGGTCCGCGGATACGGCGCGGCGAGCGACGCTTACCACAGCACGGCGCCGCATCCGCAGGGCCGCGGCATCGAGGAGGCGCTGCGCGCCGCGCTCGCCGACGCCGAGGTGTCCGGGTCAGAGGTGGACCACGTCAACGCGCACGGCACGTCGACGAAGCTCAACGACGTCACCGAGGGCCGGGTGCTGGCCCGGGTGCTCGGCGACCGGCCCGTGGTGACCTCGACCAAGGGCGTGACCGGACACGCCCTGGCGGCGGCCGGCGCGATGGAGGCCGCCTACACCGCGCTCGCCCTGCAGCGGCAGTGCGTGCCGCCGACCGCCAACCTGACCCGGCTCGACGAGGAGCTGACGATCGACGTGGTGCACGGCACCGCCCGGCCGGCCCGGCTCGACGTCGCGGTGAGCACCTCTCTCGGCTTCGGCGGGCACAACGCGGCCCTCGTCCTGACCGCCCATTGACGAACGAACACCCGCCATCCGAGGAGACGCAGTTGCAGAAGATCAAACTTGTCGCGCTGGACAGTGACGGAGTCCTGCTCAACGACACCTACAGCCCGGTCATCGAGCGGTTCGTCACGCAGCACGGCGGCGAGTACACAGCGGCGGTCGAACGCGGCGTGTGGGGGTCGCCGCAGCTGGCGGCCGGACAGAACCTGGCCCTGGCGTGCCGGCTGCCCTGGTCGGCCAAGCAGACCATCGCCCAGTTCTTCGCCGAGCGCGACACCTACCTCAAGGCCCATCCGATCGAGGTGCAGCCGGGCGTGCCGGAACTCCTCGCCGGCCTGCGGGAACTCGGCGTGCGCGTCACCTGCTACGGCGGACGCGACCGGCGGTACACCTTCGACACGCACCTGGGCCACCTGGCGGCGTATTTCGATCCGGAGATCCCCTACGTCGACGTGAACGACTTCCGCCCGGGTGTCCAGGAGATCGTGCGCGACATCTTCGGCCTGCGTTTCGACGAGGTCGTGTTCGTGGACGACATCAACCGGGTGGCGGAGGTGTGCAAGGCCCTGGGCGCCGGCTTCGTCGGGCTGCCGGCGAGCATGCCGCACAACTTCCAGCGCGCCGAGATGGCGGAGACCGGCGTGCGGTACGTGGTCGACGACGTCCGGCAGATCGACGCCGCACTGCTCGGGCAGGTCGACCTGGAGCTGACCGCGGGCACGCTGTGGACCGGCAGGGCCGGAGCGGACGTCCTCCGAACCGGCTGAGCCTGCCCAAGGTCGCCCTGGCTCCCCCGTGCGGACGGTCGCCGAACACACGTCCGCTCCTGGCTCCTTGGACGTCACAGTCGAACGGTGGTCCCGGGCTCGAAGCGGTCGATCGGGATGCCGGTCAGGCCCTGCTCCCCGAGGAGATGGGCGGTGGAGTGCCGGCCGAGGTCGCTGAGCATGAGTTCGTGGATCTGGATGACGCGCTCGGGCTTGACCGTGCGGACGTAGTCGGCGGCTTCACCGAGCTTGGTCCACGGGCCGCTGGTCGGCAGCAAGAGAGTGCGGACGGGGGCGCCGGGCGCGAAGTAGGCGTCGCCGGGGTGGTAGACGGCCCCGTCATCGAGGAGGTAGCCGACGTTGTCGGGGCACGGGATGTCGGCGTGGATCAGCGCGTGGCGGTGGCCGTGGACGGTGGCGGTGATGGAACCGACGCCGAAGGTGTCGCCCGCGGCGACGGCGTGCACGCGGCCGCCGTGGCTGCCGAGAGCGGCCGCGACACCGGCTGTGCCGTAGACCTGCAGCCCCGGCCGGGTTTCGAGAGCAGCGGCGAGGAGCTTCGCGTCGAAGTGGTCGAAGTGTTCGTGGGTGATCAGGACGGCGTGAGCCCGGGCGACGGCTTCCGCCGCGTCCGGGGTGAGGGTGCCGGGGTCGATGACCAGGCGGGTGTCGCCCTTCTCGAGAGTGACGCAGGCATGGGCGTGCTTGGTGAGCTTCACAGGAGGCCCTCTCTGACCCGGAAAATATCTACAACCAATCTGTACACCTAGGTTGTATATAGTACGGCAGGGCCGCTGGGTAGGGTGGTGGGACCATGGACGACAACCAACTGGCTGAAGAACTCCGCCTGACCGTCGGACAGCTCGTGCGCACCGTGCGCACGGCCGACAGGATGTCCCCCGGCGAGGCCGCCGTCCTGGGATACCTGGACCGCGGCGGCCCGATGACCACCGCCGACATCGCACACCAACGGCGCGTCAGCCACCAGTCGGCCGCCAAGGCGGTCAAGGAACTCCTCGGCCAGGGCCTCGTGCACGCCGAGCCTCACCCCAGCGACGGCCGCAAGCTCTTGCTCGACCTCACACCGGCGGGAAGCAGTCGTCTGGCCGAGGAGCGCCGAAGGCGTGCAGCCTGGCTCGGCACCGCGATCACCGAGGTCCTCGACCCGGAAGAGCGGGAGACGCTCGCGGCGGCGCTGCCCCTGCTGTCACGCCTGACCGCGCACTTGAGGGCCAAATAGGACTGGACGCGGCAGCGTCGGCCCCTGTCTCGCCGGGGCACCGGCTACGCGCGCTCGCCGCCCTTCCAGACCGCCTCGACGTGCGCCGGGACCTTGTCCAGCTGGTTCGCGTGCGTCAACTCGATGTCGAGGAGCACCAGGTCTGCCAGGTACCCCTCCCTGATCTCGCCCAGGCTTTCACGCTCGTTGATGAGATCCGCGGCCGTTCTCGTCGCTGCTGAGAGGACCTCCTCGAGCGGTATGCCGGCTTCGGCCATCAGCGCCAGCTCCTCCAGGTGACCGCCGTGGGGGTTGACGCCGGAATCGGACCCCATGGCGATGCGCACACCGGCCCGGTGGGCTCTGCCGACCGTGTCGAGGTGCTGGTCGACGACTGCGCGTGCTTTGGCGATCATGTAGTCGGGAAGCACGATGCCGGCGTCGGCCTTCTTCAGGATTCCGGTCGGCGCGGTCAGCGTCGGGACCAGGAAGAGACCCTTGTCCGCCATCTCCGCAAGGGTCTCGTCGTCGGCGAAGATGCCGTGCTCGATGCTCCGCACCCCGGCCCGGACGGCGTTCCTGATCCCGGCGGCGCCTATGGCGTGTGCCGCCACGTAGCTGTTGACGGCCTGCGCTTCCTCCACGACGACCCGGATCTCGTCGACGGTCAGCTGCGGGTGATGGGGGTCGTCCATGGGTGACAGCACCCCGCCCGAGGTGCAGATCTTCAGGTGGTCGGCGCCTGCCCGGAAGAGGACGCGGGCGATTTTGCGGGCCTCCTCGACTCCGTCCACCACGGCGTGCGGGAGTCCCTCGTGCTCGGGCACGATGCCGAAAGTGTGACCGGACGGCAGACGGAAGTCTCCGTGCCCGCCGGTCTGCGAGATGACGCTGGTGGCGATCTTCAGCCGCGGGCCAGGGATGATGCCGGCGTCGATGGCGCGCTTCATGCCCAGATCGGCACCCCCGCAGTCGCGCACACTGGTGACGCCCGAGGCGAGGACCGTACGGGCGTTGGCCGCCGACTCGTAATACACCTGGGAGTAGGGGCGCAGGGCTACGGCGGTGGGATCGCCCGACATCATCAGGTGCACGTGGGTGTCGATGAACCCCGGCACCAGGGTCTTGCCGCCGCAGTGCACGACCTCATCACCGTCGATGTCCGCGTCGGTGGGCGCGACGGCGGTGATGTGGCGCCCCGTGACAGTGACGTCGTGAGGGCCCGGCAGAAAGGATGCCCCGTCGAAGACCCGGGCGGCGCGGAAAACGGTTGTCCTGTGCTCACTCATGCGCAACTCCCGGTATGTGCAAAGGGCTGAGGCGTTTTGGCCACCGGCTGTCTGACGAAGAATCGGCTCAGTCGCACTCCGGATCTGCTCCGCTTGCGACGCGGCAGGAGAACTAGGCCCGGCAGGGCGGCCGGCATGACCAGGAGCGTGCGCACCGCGTGTTCCCACGCGGGTCCCTCGGCATGCGGTGCCGCCCAGGGGAGCCCCATCGCCGGACCCAGGACGAGGCAGCTCGTCCGGGCCTTCCGGGCCGCAGCGGCGGGATCGCCTGCGGTTGCGGAGTCGCTCGGTTGGCGCACCGTTCTCACCTTGCTTTCAGAGGCACTTGGCCCTGCGGGCCCGGCCGGTTCCGGGAGTGAGGGACGCCCGCGTCATACGGGCCGGATCTCTCGGCCAAGTCGTCGGTCGCGCGCCGCCCTTGGACATGAGCGGGTGCCGGCCGGGGACTGCACGGGGCCGCCTCGGCGGCCTCGGCGAGCGAGCGCCGGGAGTCACTCCCCGGCCGGGGCACCATCAGGCTCCTGCGAGGACTCGGTGACCGCTCCCGCGAACAGCCAGCGAACCGCCTGCCCGAACAAGTCGTCCGGCACGCTGTCCGGATCGGTGCGCCGCTGAGTCACCAGCCCCTGGAAGAGGGCCAGGACGATGGTGGACATGCGGGCCGACGGAACCGTCAGGGACACCTCAGCTTCACTGACCCGGTGCTCGATGACCCTGGCGAGAGCCTCTCGGGTCTGCTCGGACTGTGCGGCCAGTACGTCCATGGCCTGCGGCTTGCGAATGGCGTACAACCAGAACTCGGCCTGCAGAGGGGCGAATTCACTGTCCTTGTCGGCGACTTCGGTCAGGAGACGACCGAGGGCCGCGGCCGGGTCGTCCGCGTCCGCCGCCTCACCATCGAGGATCTCCGCCGCCCGTACGACGCGGTCGTGGGCCCGCTCCGAGAGGAGGGCCACGAACAGTTCGTCCTTGTTCTTGAAGTTGGAGTAGACGGCCCCCACGGAGAAGCCGGCGGTCTCCGCGATCTCTTCCACTGACGCACCGGCGAAGCCCTTCCTCGCGAAGGTGCGTGCCGCCGCGTCGAGCAGGAGCGAACGGGTGCGCGCCTTGGCCTGTGCCCGGGTGAGGCGCTTGCGGGGCAGTGCATCAGTCACGTCTTCCACCGAATGGAAATTACTTGGATAGTGATCGCTATGTCAATACGGGCTCGCCCGCCGCGTCCGGCCGTAAGCCGCCCATCCGGCGGTGTGACGTGCGTGCGCAGACCCTGTGACGCGTCACAGTGCGGCGAGCAGTCGAGCCACCTCACAATCGAACAATGATCAACGGCACGCACTGCGACGAAGACCTCGCCCGGCATGACGAGCGGGACGTTCGCGACGCCGATCGCGGCTTCATCACGGCACTTCGACCGGGCGAGATCCGTGACGGCAACGGTCACCTGGTCTGGGACGCCGACGCCTACGGATTCCTGCATGAGGACTGTCCACCGACCGCGCATCCTTCACTGTGGCGGCAGTCCCGCCTCACCGCGCGACAGGGCCTGTACGAGGTGGTCGAAGGCATCTACCAGGTGCGCGGACTGGATCTGTCGAACATCACCTTCCTCGAAGGTGACCGGGGTGTCATCGTCGTCGACCCTCTCATCAGCGCGGAAGTGGCGGCAGCGGCTCTGGCGCTGTACCGCGGACACCGGGGCGACCGTCCCGTCTCGGCCGTGATCTACACCCACTCCCACGTCGACCACTTCGGAGGAGTGCGCGGCATCGTCGACGCCGCGGACGTGCGGGATCGCCACGTGCCCGTTCTCGCCCCCAGCGGCTTCCTCGAGCACGCCGCAGCCGAGAACGTCTTCGCCGGTGCCGCCATGGCCCGTCGCTCCTCCTACATGTACGGAACGGCCCTGCCCAAGGGGCCGGCCGGCCAGATCGGCTGCGGCGTAGGACAGACCACCTCTCTCGGCAGCGTGGGTCTGATCGCCCCTACGCTCGATGTGGTCCGCACCGGTCAGGAGGAGACCGTCGACGGGGTGCGGATCGTCTTCCAGCTCACTCCCGGGGCCGAGGCGCCGGCCGACATGAACTTCTTCCTCCCCGAGAAGGAGGCGCTGTGCATGGCGGACAACGTCTGCCACACCCTGCACAACGTGCTGACCCTGCGGGGCGCACTGGTGCGGGACCCCAGCGCCTGGGCCCGGTACCTCACCGAGACGCTGCGCCTCTTCGGCGCGGAGACGGAGGTGGTGTTCGCCTCGCACCACTGGCCGACCTGGGGCCGGGACCGAGCGTTCCGCCTGGTGGAGGAGCAGCGCGACGGCTACGCCTATCTGCACGACCAATGCGTCCGCATGATCAATTCCGGTAGGACCGGCGCGGAGATCGCCGAGGAACTGCGGTTCCCGCCCTCGCTGGAGGAGGCCCGGCACCTGCGCGGCTACTACGGCACCCTGAGCCACAACGCCAAGGCCGTGTACCAGAGGTACATGGGCTGGTTCGACGGCAATCCCGCCCACCTGTGGCAGCACCCACCCGCCCAGTCCGCCCGCCGTTACGTGTCTTTCATGGGTGGCGCGGACGCAGTAGTGGCGAAGGCCCGTCGTTCCCTCGCTGACGGGGATCTGCGGTGGGTGGCCGAAGTCCTGAGCCACGTCCTGCAGACGGAGCCCGACCACCCCGAAGGCCGCGCCCTGCAGGCGGAGTGCTTCGAGCGTCTCGGATACGGCAGCGAGTCCGCACCGTGGCGCAACTTCTTCCTGATGGGTGCTGCCGAACTGCGCGAGGGCGTCATTCCCACACCGGTACGCTCGGCGCCGGAGGTCGTGGCAGCACTGACCACGGAGCAGATCTTCCAGTCCATGGCCGTCAGGGTCGACGGACTCGAGGCGGCCCGTGCCGGCCGGCTGCTGCTGCGCTGGGAGTTCCCGGACATCAGCGAAGTCTGGACCTTGCTGCTCTCCAACGGGGCCCTCATCCCGATGCCGGGGGACGCTCCCCGCGGGGAGGCACCGCACGTGACGCTGCGCCTCGACCGCCCCACTCTGGACGCCGTACTGGCCGGCGACACGACGTTCCCGTCGGCGATCCGCGACGGCGCGGTGGACATCGACGGCGACGTGGACGTACTCGTCACGCTCCGCGGCCTGCTGGAGCCCCCGACCCGGGACTTTCCCATCGTCACCGCGCGTTCCTGAGCAGGAGCGAGGCCAGGGCGAGAGCGGAGTCCCGCGGTGAGGACAAGTCCAGCCCGGTCAAAGCCACGATCCGGTTGATCCGGTTGTCGACCGAGTTGGGATGCAGGTGGAGCAGCGCGGCCGTCGCGCGGCGGTCCTGGTGCTGTTCGAGATGGACGCGCAGCGTTTCCAGCAGCTCCGGCCGGTCGGCCATCGGCTCCAGCAAGGCCCTGATGCGTTCGCTGCTCTGGCTGGAACGACACACCAGGTGGTATTCGAGGAGCACGTCGTCCAGGTCGTGGAGCCCTGCCGGGCGGCCGCAGGCACGCGCGACCCTCACCACGTCGGACGTCAGCCCCGCGGCGCCGGGGATGTCCTCGGCGCCATCCGTGACGGCCACCGCGGCCCGTACCCGCGAACCCGCCGCACCGCGCAGTACGGTCATCAGGTCCCCGGGAACCGCGGCGAGACCCGGCACGATCACATGTCCGCCGTCCTCATCGAGCAGCGTCAGGACGTCCACGCCGCACAGGCGCTCCAGCGCGGCCTGCAGACGGCGGACCACCCGCCGGGCGCCCACCAGCGCATGACGGGCCCTCTCGCCCGCCGCGTCCGCAGCGGGCGGCAGTTGCACGCACACCACCAGCGCGGGCCCTTGCCACCGCTGCGGCACCGGGCGTCCGTCGAGCAATGCCCGGGCCAGCGACCGGCGCTCCTCGCGGCGTTCGGCGGCGAGCGCCGCCTGCTCGTCCAGGTAGGTCTCGGTCACGGCGCTGATCACGCGCTCCTGAGCGGCGAAGAGGTGCCCACCCAGTTCCGCCAGCGCGGCCTCCTCACCCGGCTCGGCGCTGCGGCGCAATGCCTCCCACAGAACCCGGGTGCCCCGCAGGTAGGTGCGCAGCAGCAGCTGAAGCGGCATCCCTTCCTCCGCTCGCTGAGCGGCACGTTCCTGGAAGAGCGTCACTGAGCCGTCCAACGCCGCGGCACGGCCCGGATTGTCGGCGACACGGCCGAGGAACACGCGCATGGCATGGCGAGCCGTGGCTGCGATCTCCACGTCCTTGACGTCATTCGGGAGTTCGGCGTAACCGCGCAGGCTCTCGAAGACGTCTCCGGACATCCGCCGGGCCAGCTCGTTCACCTGGTTCTCGCAGCGCGCGGCCAGGTCCCGAGCCGCCTGGGACAGCTCTGCCCCGCCATGGTCCGTGCCACCCGAATGAAGGCTCATGATCGCCCAGCAGCGCCTTTCCGGACTGTGACCGATCACAGTAGCCGACCCGGGCCGACCGAACACGGGTTCATGGCTACGGCTCTCTTGCTGCTGAGGCTTCCTGAATTTCTGCAGTGGCGCGGGACCGGTGCACCCGCTTGACGTCACAGGGCTTCAAGCGCTCGCCTTCGTCGTCGACGTTCTCGTACAAGTTGGGTGGCGGCGAGCCGGTTGAGGGCGTCGACGAGGCCGTGGGCGCGGGCGCAGGTGATGTCGTGCTCGTGACCCGGGCGGCGGCCACGGCGCAGAGCCAGTCGGCTCCGCGGCGAGAGACGCGTACTCCTCGTGGAGTGCGCCGGATCGCTATGCCTGGGCACCGGGCGTAGCGTGCGAAACACCGTCCGACGCTCTGAGGAGGTCGTGCCATGGAGACGCGTGTCGACGAGATCGCCGACGGTATCTACCGGATTTCGACGTTCTTCCCGGAAGTGGCCGAGCCCGCCGGATTCACCTTCAACCAGTTTCTGATCAAGGCGGAGGAGCCACTGCTCTTCCACACCGGGATGAAGCACCTGTTCCCCGCCGTCTCACAGGCCGTCGGGCGGGTGGTGCCCGTCGAACGGCTGCGGTGGATCGCCTTCGGGCACGTGGAGGCCGATGAATGCGGGGCCATGAACGATTTCCTGGGCGCGGCGCCGCACGCGGAGGTGGCGCACGGCCTGCTCGGCTGCCAGGTCTCCCTCAACGACCTCGCCGACCGGCCACCGCGTCCGATGGCACACGGGGAAGTGCTCGATCTGGGCGGCAAACAGGTTCGCCGTAGGGTCCGCCACCTCAACACGCCCCATGTGCCGCACGGCTGGGATGCCCGCGTCCTCTACGAGGAGACCACCGGCACCCTGCTCTGCGGCGATCTGTTCACACACGTCGGAAACGGGCCGGCGGTCACTGAGGAGGACCTGGTCGAACGCGCCCTCGACGCGGAGGCCGCGTTCCGGCAGACGTCCTGTCTCACCGCAGCCGTGACAACGCTGCGATCCCTCGCCGACCTCCAGCCACGTACGCTGGCGGTGATGCACGGCTCCTCGTACCAAGGCGACGGCGCCGCTGCACTGCACGCGCTTGCCGACGGTTTCGAACAACGGTTCAGTCCGGAGCCCCAGTTCGCCACTCAGCGCAGTGTCCTCGCCGGCGAGGACGCACCCGGATATGCACCGGGGGCGTGAGGCAGGGACGCCCACTGATCAGCAAACCCTGGCAATCGGCAAGTTGACGGAGCCGTGACGGTCACCTTGCCAGGGGAGAAGCCGCCGCTCGCCAGAGAAGTCCTCGCGGCAACGTATGGTTGCAGTGCGTGATAAGGCGTCGGATGACCTGACGTCAGATAAGGGTGAAGCCCTGGTAGGAAGAGCGAAGCTGCTGCGCGGGCACCGCGAGCGGCTCGGAACCCGCAAGGGCACCCGCACACTGGGCGTCTTCAGGCTGGCCGTGCTCGTGCTGCGCTGGTTCGTCGACGGCACCCGGCTGGCCCAGCTCGCCCAGGACAACGGCATCTCGCTGCCGACCGCCTACCGCTACCTGCACGAAGGGCTGACCGGTGCTCGCCCACCACGCGCCCGATCTGTCCACCGCACTGGAGCGGGCGGCCGCGGCGGGGTACACCCACCTCACCGCGGACCCCGCACCCCTGATCCTCAACGCCGCCGCAGCTCCCGAGGACTACGACACCGGCGACCACGTCAACCCCACCACCGACGCCCACCAGGCCATCACCGGCACCATCGACCTGGCCACCCTCGGCCCCGGCAACTGACCCTCACTCAGCGCGCAGACGGCGCCCCCGCGTACAGACCGCCACGCGAGGGCGCCGTCGCGTCCGCGCGGGCTGAGGGTGCCGGCCTCGGGGACAGTGCCCGATCAGAGCCTGGTGGCCAGCCAGACAGTCACGGCCGCGGTGGCGGCGAGCCCGAGGTTGAGCGTGATCCGGCGGTCTTCGCCGGTCAGGTGGACGGCGATCGCACCCATCTGCAGGAGTACGAAGCCGACGGCCGCGGCCGCTGACAGCGAGGGAGCGATGCCGGTCAGTGGCGGCAGGATCAGGCCGGTCGCGCCGAGTATCTCGACCGTCCCCAGCGCCCTGAGCACGGTCAGGGGCACGCGGTCGACCCAGGCCATCATCGGGCGGAGCTCATCGCGGCCGCGGAGCACTTTCAGCGTGCCTGAGTAGAGGTAGAAGAGAGCGAGCAGTCCGGCGAGTATCCAGTAGGCGATGTTCATCGTTCCCGTTCATGGGCCACCGCTTCGCAGGGCCCGTCGATTGCGTCAATGGCCAGTGAGCCGGATCCGGGCACCGGAAGGCGGGAGCGCCGCGACCTCGCCGGACCGGCTGGAGGCACCCGGCCGGCCGTGCCGTCCCGCCGGCTTCAGGCGAGGTCGGTTGCGGGCTCGGTCGCGTAGCGGCTCATCGCGTCGATGTTGGCCTGCGGCGTCAGCGGCCGGCCGCCGGCGAGTACGTCCTGGAGGTCGCGGAAGTACTGCACGTACAGGTCGGGCGTGAACGTGCTGAGCAGGACGGCGGGTTGGTCGGTCAGGTTGGCGAAGGTGTGCGGGGCGCCTGGCGGAACCATCACGAGCGTGCCCGCGGTGGCGTCGTAGTCCTCCTTCCCGACGGTGAACCGCACCGTGCCGGACAGGACGTAGAAACCTTCATCGTGTCGGGCGTGGCGGTGCTGCGGCGGCCCCTGGGTGTGCGGGGCGAGGACGGACTCCGCGATGGCGAGGCGGTGCCCGGTGTGGCTGCCGTCCTCCAGGACGCGCATGCGCGTGGTGCCCAGAACGATCATCTCACCGTCGCCGGGGCCCACCACCGATACGGCGGCGTCGGTCTGCGGCTCGCTGGTCCTTGCTTGTTCGCTCATGCTCACGAGTGCACCGCCGGGGCCCCGCCCGTGTCCAAGACCCATCCCGCAGCGCCGATACCTCGCGGGTATCGTTGCAGCGTGGAGCTACGGACCTTGCGCTACTTCGTGGCGGTCGCCGAGGAACTCCACTTCGGCCGGGCCGCCACCCGACTGCACATGAGTCAGCCGCCGCTGAGCCGGGCGATCAAGCAGTTGGAGGACGAGGTCGGGGCCGTGCTCTTCGCCCGCTCCCCTACCGGCGTCAGGCTCACCGCGGTGGGCACAGTGCTGCTCGACGAGGCGCGAGCCCTGCTCGACCACGCCGACCACGTCCGGGTACGGGTGAGCGCGGCGGCCGGCGTCGCCACTCTCACCGTGGGCATCCTGGGCGATGGAACCGACCCGGGAATGGCAAGGCTCGCCGCCGCCTACCGCCGGACCCACCCCGCCGTCGACATCCGCGTGCGCGACACGGACCTGACGGACCCGACGTGTGGGCTGCGGGCCCGGCTGGTCGACGTCGCCCTGACTCGGGCGCCGTTCGACGAGACTGCCCTGGCAGTGCGTGCGCTGCGAACCGATCCGGTGGGAGTGGTCCTGCGCGCCGACGATCCGCTTGCCCGACGCGGCCGGCTGCGGCTGGCCGAGCTGAGCGACCGCCGCTGGTTCCGGTTCCCGCAGGGCACGGATCCCGTCTGGCAGTCGTACTGGAACGGCGGCAGGCCGCGCGAGGGCCCCGTGGTGCGCGCCGTCCAGGAATGCCTGCAGGCCGTGCTGTGGAACGGCACGGTCGGCCTGGCCCCGCTCGGACACGACCTCCCTGCGGAGTTCGCCCTGGTACCGCTGATCGACATGGCGCCGAGCCGAGTGGTGGCGGTGTGGAACGAAGGCGACACCAACCCGTTGATCCGGTCCTTCATCAAGATCGCGACAGCCGCGTACCGCCGCTGAACACCGGCGGCCGGCGCTGCGCCGACCCGTGAACCATTCGAACGCTCCGGCCCTCGGGGCAGGCCGGGCCCTCCACCGATCCGGGAACGGTGCACGCTCGGCTGCGCTGCCGTTTGCCGACCACGACTGCGCACCTCACGGTGTGCACAGTCGTGGCGGCCGATCGCTCCAGGTACAGCGGATTGCTCGATGCGTCAGAACGCATACGTGGCAGTGACGCCCGCGCAGCCTCACATCCGGGACTTCAGCACGTCGACCTCGCAGCCCGGTGCGAAGGGGTCGAAGCCGTGCTCGATCAGCCGGCGGACTGCCAGCAGGCTTCGCAACGACCACCACGCGTGGACCACGTCGAGGTCCACGTCGGTGCCGTACCCGGCGATGACGTCGTGGAGGTGCTCCTCGTGGCCGAGCGTGAAGGTGGCGAGGTCGTACAGGGCATCACCACGGCCCGCTTCGGACCAGTCGATGATGCCGGTGACCTCGTCGCCGTCGAGGAAGACGTGTGCGATCTGCAGGTCGCCGTGGGTGAACGCCGGGGCCCACGGCCGCAGTGCGGCCTCGGCGACCTGGCAGTTGCGGGTGACCAGGTCGGCGGGCAGGACGCCGTTCGTCACGAGCAACGCGCACTCGTCGTCGAGTTCCGCCGCCAGCGCGGCGATGCTCCGGCCGGCCCGGCCGGGCCGGGGCGGCAGCGGCGCGTCGTGCAGCTTCCGGATGGCGGCGCCCGCCGCGGCCCATGCCGCCGGCGACCCGGTCGACGGGCCGCCGAGGCGCCCGAGCGCCGCCCCCGGAAGGGCCGCGATCGCGAGCACGGGCGGCTTGCGCCAGAGGACCTCCGGGGTCGGGACCGGCGCGAGGGACATCGCCTCGACCTCGGCGTCGATGCGTGCCTGATCGGCGTCCACCTTCACGAACACCTCGCCGACGCGCAGGGTCGCGCGCTCGGAGTGGGCGACGACGACTTCGACCTCATCCATGGCCGACCAGTATCCCGGGGCCGATCGCCGGCGTCGCAGGGTTTGTCACCTGCGACTACGCGACTGACTCCGTCCCCCCTACCGTGCCCGACGCCGGCCTGCGACCAGTCGAGCCCACCCATTGTGTTGAGGGTTACGAAAGGACGCGGCACCGTTTCTCCGCCTGTTCCGTGGCCTCCGTGACCTTCGTCCGTGAGCTCCGTGACCTCCGTGTCGCCCGGCCTCGTTCCGGCATCCAGGCGGCTGATCAGGCCGGGTGTCCGGCCCAACGCCGCCGCTGCCTGCAAGTGGTGCGTTCGGGGTTTGCGGCGCCTGGACTTTGACTGTACTGTCAAGTAAAGATTTGAGGGGAGAAGGGAGACTGGTCATGGACAGCCGGGTGGATGGCGTTGTCGCCAAGGAGTCCGTACGCCGCAGGTCGGCCTCCGACGAGAAGATCCTCGCGGCGGCGAAGGAGCTCTTCCTGGCCGACCGCTACGACGGAGTCACCCTGGAGCGGGTCGCCGAACGCGCCGGACTGTCGCGGCAGACCGTCTACAACCGCTTCGGGTCGAAGGAGGCGGTCTTCCGGGAGATGATCCGTCACCACTGGTCAGCGTTCGCCGACCCGGATCGACAGCCCACCAAGTGCGAGGAGGGCGCGAGCGCCGCGGAGGTCCTGCGCGGGTTCGCCCAGTCGCTCCAGCGCTTCGCCGCCGAGACGGACCAGATCCGTTTCGCCCGGCTCGTCGTGAGCGAATCGGGCCGTCTGCCGTGGATCGCGGACGAGTTCTACCGGCTGGGGAAAGGGCCGGTCGTGGCAGCGTTCGTCGCCAGTCTCGACGCTCTGGTCCGCAGCGGCCGCCTGCACTGCCCGGACACCTACCTCGCGGCGCGCCAATTCATGGGCCTCGTCCAGGAGTTCCTCGTCTGGCCGAGGGTCATGGCCTTCGAGGAGGAGACCGCCGTCCAGCCCGACGCGGAAGTGGTGATCGAGGAGGCCGTACTCAGTTTCCTGGCGCGCTACGCGCCCGCGTAGGACATTCAGGCGCAGCCTGCCCGACCCATTCGCCGCGCGACCACCGTGTCCGCACCCGAGCCGCCATCGCGCTCTCCGGAGGACCCACCGTGCCCGCACCCACCATCACACTCGGCGATGTCGACATCACACGCGTCATCGAATGGTCCGGCCCCATCCGCACCGCCCGCTTCCTCATCCCCGACAGCGACGAGGAAACCTGGCGGCGCAACCAGGACTGGCTGGCGCCCGACTTCTGGACGCCCGCGGACGACGCCTACCGCTGCCGCATCCAGACCTGGGTCCTGCGCAGCGAGGGAAGGACCATCCTGGTGGACACCGGTGTCGGCAACGACCGGGAGCGCCCGCAGGTCCCGCAGTTCGCCGGACTGCGGACCGACTTCCTCGCCCGGCTGCGCGAGGCCGGCGTCGAGCCCGAGGACGTCGACGTCGTGGTCAACACGCACATCCACTACGACCACGTCGGCTGGAACACCCAGTTGCACGACGGGCGATGGGTACCCACCTTCCCCAACGCCACGTATCTGATCCCCCGCGCCGACAACCTGTACTTCGACCCGGAGAACCCCCGCCGCAGCCGGATGCCGCGCGATGAACACGAGCGCCTGCGCTGGGAGGGCAGCAAGCTCGTGTTCAACGACAGCATCGCCCCCGTCCACCGAGCCGGACAGTCGGTGCTGTGGGAGGGCACCTACCGCATCGACGGCAACCTGCGCCTGGAGGCCGCACCGGGCCACACCCCCGGTTCCTCCGTCCTCACCCTCCGCTCGGGCGACGACCGCGCCGTCTTCGTCGGGGACATGCTGCACAGCCCCGTACAAGTCCTCGAACCCGACTGGAACAGCTGCTTCTGCGACGACCTCCAGCTCGCGGCCACGACCCGCCGCACCTATCTCTCCCGCGCTGCCGAGCTGCGCGAGCTCATCATCCCGGCCCACTGGCCGGGGCACGGGGCGGCCGAGGCCCGGCGAGACGGCGACGGCTTCGCGATCACCGCATGGGCCGCCTTTCCGCGCGACTGATCAACAGCTCCTGGGGCTACGGCGTCAGCACGATTCGGCCGAAGACCTCGCCCGCGTCCATCTTCTGGTGCGCGAGCACGGCTTGGTCCAGCGGCAGGTGTTCGTGCACCACCGCCTGGATCTCACCGCGGCCTGCGGCTGCGAAGTGCTCGGCGCGCGTGGCGTTCCGGTCGGCCGGCGTGACGGTGGCCGCGCTGAAGGTGGCGAAGGACAGCGACTTCTGGAACGCCGCCATCATGTGCGTGCCGAGGTTCGCCGGCGGCCGGCCCGCCACTGCGCCCACGACGACCATGCGGCCGTTGGGGTTGAGTCGGTCGAGGAAGGCGGGCAGGTGCTCGCCGGCGGCCACGTCGATGACGACGTCGTAGCCGGCGGGGGCGTCGCCGTCTGCGTTGCCGGAGCGGTCCAGTACGTGGGTCGCACCGAGCTTGCGCAGCCGCCGGCCCCGATCGGCCGAGGAGGTGGTGACCGCCACCGCGGCGGCGCTGCCGTGGGCCGCGAGCTGCACCGCCATGATCCCGATGCTGCCGGCCGCGCCGCGGATCAGGACCGTCTCCCCGGGTGCGAAATGGGCGTGGGCGAGTCCGAAGTGGGCCACCACGCCGGCACTGCCGAGCGTCACCGCGTCGGCGGCGGACAGGTCCGCGGGCAGCGGAACGACCTCGGTGACCGGCACGATGGCCTGTTCGACGTAGCCTCCGCCGGTACCGGTGGCCCCCCACACCCGCCGCCCTGTCCACGAGGCATCGACACCGTCGCCGACCGCGATGACGGTGCCCGCCACCTCACCGCCGGGAATGTGGCCCTCAGTGAAGCCGTAGGCGGACATGGCCCCGCTCCGGATCGCGGCGTCGACACCGCCGACGCCTGTCGCCTCAGTCGCGATGAGCACCTCCCCGGCGGCGGGAACCGGGGCGGGAAGGTCGATGACCGCGAGGCCTTCGGGACGTCCGAACTCTCGGATCGAAACTGCCTTCAATGTGGTCTCCGTCTCCATGGTCTCGGGTCGGCCGGCGGCCGGGCGCCGCGCGCCGTGGCGGCCGGGCGCCGCGCGCGCCGTGGCAGCCTCGCCGCCGGAGCGAAGGGGCTCGGCGCCGTGTAGCCGGGTCCGGTCCTGCCGGCGCGCCGTCCGGCCCGGGCGTGAGGTCCGCCCGTTCCGCGACGGTATCCGGACGCCCCCGTCCGGCTGCCTAAAGTGAGAGTCGTGACGACTCGTTTGCCTCACGCCCTGCGCTCCGACGCGGCGGACAACCGCGCGCGCATCCTCGACGCGGCCCGCGCGGCGTTCTCCGCGGAGGGACTCAGCGTGCCGATGCGAGAGATCGCGCGGCGGGCGGGGGTGGGGCCCGCCACCGTGTACCGCCACTTCCCGGCCAAGCAGGCGCTGGTCACCGAAGCCTTCGCGGACCAGATGCGCGCATGCCGCGCCATCGTCGACCAGGGGTGCGCCGACCCCGATCCCTGGCGCGGCCTCTGCCTGGTCATCGAGGGGATCTGCGAGCTGCACGCGCGGGACCGGGGCTTCACCGAAGCGTTCATGTCGACTTTCCCGGACGCGAGGGAGATCACCGCGGGCCGCGCACACACGGTGAAGGCGGTCACGGAACTGGCCCGTCGCGCCAAGGAAACCGGTCAGCTGCGTCCTGACTTCCTGGTCCCGGACGATCTCCTGCTCATGCTCATGGCGAATCAGGGGATCCGCGCCGCCACAGCCGCCGGTCAGGTAGCGGCATCCAGGCGTTTCGCGGGCTTCGTGATCCAGATGATCCAGGCCTCCCCCCAGCGCCCTCCGCTACCACCCGCGGCGTAGCCGGCGTCCGATACCGTCGGACACCATCCGCGTGGGCGGCGGCACGGCCAGGGGATCCGCTGCCGCCCTGACCACCTTCCGGACCTGCCCGCACCCTTCTCGGTCACGCTGCGTCGCGGCGGATGCCCTCGAGCAGAAGCGTGACGTGCCTGCGCCAGTCGGTGGTGCCGGTCATGTTGGCCATGGCGCCGCGGGTGATGAGGACGAAGTCCCGGGCTTGGAAGTCCTCACGAAGGTGACCGGAGTCGACAGCGCGCCGCATGATGCGTTCGGTGATCGCCGAGAAGTCCGTCTTCTCGGCGGCGATGTCGTTCCAGCGCGGCTCCTGCGGGCCGAGGAGCGCGAAGCGGAACGCCGCGTCGCCCTCGACGGATTCCAGATAGCCGTAGAGCAGCGTCTCGAACGCAGCCCAGGGGTCCTCGCTGGCGTCGGCGGCGCGGGCGAGCGTGGTCATCTCCTCGAACCGGCGGCCGATGATCGCGGCGAGCAGCGCCTGCTTGTCGGCGAAGTGCCGGTAGAGGGTGCCGACGCCCAGTCCGGCGCGCTCGGCGATCTCGTCCATCTGCACGGCGTCCCCTCGCCGGGCGAACAGGTCGCCGGCGGCGTCGAGGACGGCTTCGCGGTTGCGCCGGGCGTCGGCACGCAGCGGGCGTTCGGGAGCGGTCATGACCACCGACTCTAGTTGACGGCGCACGGAAGGCACCCCTACATTCGGAACCGGAGTTCAGGTTCAGGTTATGGAGGATGCAGTGATCGTCGTCACCACACCGACAGGACAGATCGGCAGTCAGCTGCTGCGTCGGCTGCTCGACCAGGGTCAGAAGGTCCGGGTCGTCGTCCGGGACGCCTCGCGTCTGGACGAACGGGTCCGCGAGCAGGTCGAGACCGTCAGCGGCTCCCACGACGATCCCGTCGTGCTCGACCGCGCCCTGCCCGGCGCCGAAGCGCTGTTCTGGCTCGTCCCGCCGAACCCGCGGGCACCGAGCGCTCAGGCGCACTATCTGCAGTTCGCCCGGGCGGGCGCCGCCGCCGTCGCCCGCCACGGCGTCGGCCACGTCGTCGGGGTCTCCAGCGCCGGGCACGGCTGGCCGACCCCTGCCGGCGTGCTCTCGGCGGCCTTCGCGATGGACGCCGAACTGAGCGAGTCCGGCGCGGCCTACCGGGCCTTGGCCATGCCCTTCTACATGGAGAACCTCCTGCGGCAGCTCGACGCCATCAGCGAGCAGGGCGCGTTCTACCTGACCTGCGCGGGCGACCTGCCGCTGGCGTCGATCGCGACGCGGGACATCGCCGGCACCGCCGCCGACCTCCTCACCGACCTGTCCTGGACCGGGCAGGAGAACCTTCCGGTGTTCGGCCCCGACCGGCTGACCCCCGACGGCATGGCCGAAGTGATCAGCCAGGAACTCGGGCGTACGGTCGCCTACCGCCGCATGGGCATCGACGACTACGCCTCGCTGCTGCGCTCGCAGGGCGCGGGCGGGCAGGCGGTCAAGGACCTGACCGAGGCGTTCGCCGCACAGGACCACGGCATCTACGACAAGGACTGGGCGGCTGCCAAGCCGACGCCGACGGACTTCCGGACCTGGTGCAGGGAGGTGCTCAAGCCCGCCGTGGACGCCCGTACGCCATGACCCGAAGACGCCCGGCGGGTCACCTCGCCGGCC
The DNA here is from genome assembly GCF_047049295.1 of Streptomyces sediminimaris. Lineage (NCBI taxonomy): Bacteria > Bacillati > Actinomycetota > Actinomycetes > Kitasatosporales > Streptomycetaceae > Streptomyces > Streptomyces sediminimaris. Next base: position 136,739 of record NZ_JBJWOT010000001.1, read on the forward strand.
GGACACGTACGGGAAGCGAGGCCCAGGAGCGCAGGGTGTTGTTGAGGTGCCGCCTTGGTTCTCCGGCCAGTTCCAGCCGTTCGACGCGGTGGGCGAGGGCGGTCAGCAGGGCCTCGGCCTCCAGGCGGGCGACGTGCTGGCCGACGCACTGGTGGACGCCCATGCCGAAACCGACGTGGCCGGAGGGGTCCCGGGTGAGGTCGAAACGATCGGCGGCCGACCAGCGGACGGGGTCCCGGTTGGCGGCGCCGAGGAACATGAGGATCTTGCCGCCCTCGGGGATGCGGGTGCCGGCCATGTCGACATCGGTGGTGGCGGTGCGGAAGAACGTCTGCACCGGCGACTGCCAGCGCACCGCCTCGTCGAACGCCACCCGCGCCAGCTCCGGGCGGGCCCGCAGCCGCTGCCACTGCTCCGGATGCGTGGCGAAGGCGTACAGGGCGGCGGCCAGGCCGTGCACCGTGGTGTCGACACCGGCGGTGAGCAGTGAGCGCACCACCAGCGGCGCCTGTGCAGGGGTGAGGTCACCGCGGTCGGCGGCGGCCCAGATCCGGGCACCGAAGCCGTCCTCGCTCAGCGCCTCGCGGGCGCACTGGGTGTTCACCCATGCCGACAGCTCCCCCACCCGGCGCGCGTCGGCCTCGACGAGGGCGTTGCGCGGTCCGAAGGCGTTGAAGGCCATGTTGCCGTAGGGCAGCAGGTTCTCCCGCCCGTGCGGGCCGAGACCGACGGCGTCGGGGAAGACGCGCAAGGGAAACGCCTTCGCCAAGACGTCAAAGGCGTCGAACTCCCTCCCCTGCTCGGTCAGTACCGCCTCGACGAGGTCCTCGGCGACTGTCTGCCACTCCTCACTCAGCCGGCGCAGGGCGAGCGGGGCGAGGACCTCGCGCAGCACGCGGCGCGGCGCGTCGTGGTGGGGCGGGTCGGCCTCCAGCAGCAGGCTCGGCGGTCGCCACGGCTTCTCGTGGCGGAAGTCGGCCAGCCCGACTCCGGCGCCGGACTGGAAGGACTGCCAGTCGACGAGGGTGGCGTGCACCTGCCGGTGGCGGGCCAGGGCGTGTACGCCGTAGCGGGAGAGTCGGACGACGGGTCCGGCTTCGCGCAGCTGCCGGTGCAGTGGCTCGGGGTTCTCCAGGTGCTCGGCGGCGAACGGGTCCGCGTCAATGGTCGGCGGCGATGCGGGAACGGCGGCTGTCTCGGTCATGGCGGCTCCACGGAGGGCGACTTGGCACAGAAGGGGGTTCGGGGCAGGGTCGGGGCATCGGTCCTCGGGCGCCCGAGGGCCGCGGCTCGGAGCGGCTGCGGTGTTCCGGCGCTCAGAGGTCCAGGACCAGGCGGTCGGAGTGTGAGCGGGACACGCAGGGCAGCATGCAGTCGCCTGCCGCGCGTTCGTGGTCGGCCAGGACCGCGTCGCGGTGGTCGGGGGTTCCCCCCAGCACAGGGACCAGGCAGGTGCCGCAGGTTCCCTGCTCGCAGGAGGACAGCACCTCGGCGCCGGCCCGGCGCGCGGCGTGCAGCACGGAGACGTCCGGGGTGACGGTCACCGTACGGCCGGTGCGCCGCAGTTCCACCTCGAAGGGCGTACGGCGCACGGGCTCTGACCGGACGGCCGCGGCGAAGCGTTCGGTGCGCAGGCTGTGGTCGGGCCAGTGGGCACACGCCTCCTGGACGGCGGTCAGGAGCGGGGCCGGTCCGCAGCAGTACACCCTGGTGGCGGGTGCCGGTGTGCTCAGCCAGGCCGCCAGGTCCAGCAGGCCGTACTCGTCCTGGGGCCTGACGCGCACCCGCTCGCCGTGGGCCCGCGTGAGGTCCGTACGGAAGGCCATCGAGGCGCGGGTACAGCCACCGTAGAGCAACTGCCATTCGGCTCCCACCAGTTCGGCCTGCTGGATCATCGGCAGCACAGGGGTGATACCGATGCCGCCCGCGATGAACAGGTAGCGGTCGGCCGGCACCAGGGGGAAGTGGTTGTGCGGCCCGCCGACGCCCACCCGGTCACCGGGCATCAGCCCGTCGTGGACGTAGGCCGATCCCCCGCGCCCGGCCGGCTCGCGCAGGACGGCGATACGGTAGCTGTGCGCGTCCCATCGGTCGCCGCACAGGGAGTACTGCCGGGTCGTCCCGTCCGGCAGCACGAGATCGATGTGCGCCCCGGGAGTCCAGTCCCGCAGCCGCAGGCCGTCGGGGTGGTCGAGGGTGAGGGACACGACGCCGTCCGCGACGGCGTCCTTGGCACGGACCCGCAGGGACAGGGCGGGGGTGGAACGGGGAATCGCGGGCAGCAGGTTGTGTGCGACCACGTTGTCGCCTCCCGTCTGTGGAATGCAGGAAGGATGCGCGTGGCCGCCCCCGGGGCGCGACGGCATTCTCACTCAGTGAGAGACGAAGTCCGCACCGACGTCCCGCCCCGTCATACCTCGGCCGTCTCCTTCCCGGTCGGCGCGCCGAGCGCACGGGACACACCGCGCGCGGCCGTACGCACGACGGGAACGACCGCCTGGGCACCTGGGTCGTTGGGGACGATGACCGACAGCGCCGCCACCACCCGGCCGTTGGCGCCGCGCACCGCGGCGGCCACACCGAGTGCCTCTTCGTGGACGTAGCCGGGGCAGTAGGCGTAACCCTGCTGCCGGACCTCGGCCAGGGTCACGCGCAGCCGGGCGGGGGTGGCCGGAGTCGCCGGCGTGCAGGCGGTGAACGAGCCGGTCAGCACCCGTTGCTTGAGGTCCGCCGAACCGTGGGCCAGGAGCACCAGACCGCTGGAGGAGGCGTACAGCGGCAGGCGCCCGGCGATCCGGGTGTAGTTGATCACCGAGTTCGGCGCCGAGAGGCGTTCCAGGAACAGCACCTCGTCACCGTCGAGCACCCCCAGCTGCACATGGTGGCCGACCACGTCGTGCACGCCCTCCATGAACGGCATCGCGGTGTCCCGCAGGGACAGCGCGGGCGAGGCCCGGACGGCGAGTTCCCAGAGCCGTACGCCGATCCGCACCCGGCGATCGTCGTCCCGGCCCAGGAAGCCGTGAGCGACCAGCTCGCCCACGAGGCGGGAGGCCGTCGCCACGTGCAGCCCCGTGCGGCGGGCGATCTCGGAGACGGTCAGCGCCGGCTCCTCCTGGCTGAAGGCCTCCAGGATGCGAGCCGCCCGGGACAGCACCGACTCCTGGTGAGGTGTCCTCATCGCGTCATCCCTCCCGCCCTTCTCCACCCTCGCCTGCCCTGCTCTGCGCTCCTGTGCCCGCGTCTGCCCTCCTCGGCCCTCGTCTGCGCCCAGCGGCCGGGCTCCGGCCCGCGCGGCGGTTCACGCGGCCAGGTGGGGGCCCGCGTCCCGAGTGTGCACCCGGGGCCGTCATGAAGCCGGTCGGGGTTCATGCGCCGGGGCCGCGCCGGTCGAGACGAGGTTTGCGGGGAAACAGTGTGTAGCTGAACGACCAGATGAAGTCGATCGCCAGGATGAGGCCCCAGGCGCCGATGAGGCCGACCAGGGGACCCGTGCGGTGAGCGTCGTGGACTATGGCGGCATCCAGCAGGATCAGGCAGCTGCCGATGCTCCAGGCAAGCAGGTGACGTGCCCACATGCGACGTTCACGGGCAGCGTGCTCCGGGCCGGTGCGTGGGGGCCGGTCCGGCGGAGGCCCGCCGAACCGGTGAGCGAGGCGACCGTCCGCCCAGGCCACCAGCTGCCCGCCGAAAGCGATCGACACCCCCAGGTAGACCGCCGCCAGTCCGTGCGCGGGGGTCGGCGCCGCACCTCCTGCGAGGTCGACGGTCGACGCCGTGAAGAGCAGAAGGTCGACAGCGGGCACCATCAGCAGCAGGACGGCACTCGCCCGGCGCCGGCGCAGTGCGTAGCGGCACAGCAGGCCTGCGACCAGGAAGACCCAGAAGGCGATCTCGCACCCGACGATCAGCAGATACAGCACCGGCTCCCCCTTGATTTAGCACGACCGTGCTAAATCAAAGTAGCACGGCCGTGCTAAAAAGGCCGGGTGCCGAAAGTGGTCGATCACCAGGCGCGGCGTGCCGCCGTGGCGGAAGCCGTGTGGCGCCTGATCCTCAAACGTGGGCTGGAAGGCGTCTCCGTACGCACCGTCGCCAGAGAAGCGGGCTTGTCCTCGGGTGCGCTCCGGCACTACTTCGCCACGCAGTCGGACGTACTCACCTTCGCCATGCAACTGGTCATCGACCGGGTCCGCACCCGGATCCAGGCACTGGAGCCCCGGCCGGACCCCAACGCGACCGTCCTGAGAACCGTCGAGGAACTGCTCCCCCTCGATGCGGATCGCCGAGCCGAGGCGGAAGTCTGGCTGGCCTTCACCGCCCGGGCCCAGACCGACCCGGCGCTGCGGGCACTGCGCGACACCAGCTACGAACTTCTGCAGGACCTGTGCCGCCGCCTGGTCGACGTCCTCCGGGAACACAACCGGCGGACGGATCTCGATCTCAGGGTGGAGACCGAGCGGTTGTACGCGCTCATCGACGGACTGGTGGTGCACTGCGTGATCCGCCCGGACCGCGCCACCCGGTCCCTCATGCTGGATGTGATCGCACGACATCTGTCAGAGCTGACCGGTAGCCAGAAGCACTGAGTTCGTCCGCTCAGCGGTGGAATCGCGAAAGAAATCGGGAAGCAGAAACGACCTTCAGATGAACTCCCCGGGTCGGGGCGGCCAATCATCGGGGCGCAGGCCAAGGTATGTCTGTGAATCGGACTAACGTGCTGCCGTACACCCACAGGAACGCCCGTCGAGGGGAATTTCGTGACCAGCATGACCGTCCGACCGGCGATCGAGGTTCCCCGTCGGCCGGAGCGGAGCGGGCCCCGGCCGGGGCCGCGGCTGCGCGCACTGGACGGGCTGCGGCTGGTCGCCGCGCTGATGGTGGCCGCGTACCACTACGGCGGCCGGGGCGGCGATGTCACTCAGTCCTGGGGGGCGTCCGCGCAGCACCAGTTCCCCACTCTGCACACGTATTTCGCCTACGGCTGCCTCGGCGTCCAGGTCTTCTTCGTGATCAGCGGTTTCGTGATCTGCATGAGCGGCTGGGGACGGACCCTGAAGTCCTTCTTCGCCTCCCGCGCGTCCCGGCTGATGCCCGCATACTGGTTGGCGATCGTCCTCGTGACGGCGGTGTTCGCGCTGCCCGCGGTCGCCTTCAAGGCGGTGTCGCCCAGCGACGCGCTGGTGAACCTGACCTTGCTCCAGCAGCCGCTCGGCGTGGACCGGGTACTCGGCGTGTGCTGGACGCTGTGGGCGGAAATCCGCTTCTACGCCCTGTTCGCGCTGCTGATCGTCCTGCCCGGCGCGAGCCGACAGCGCGTGATCTTCTTCTGCGCGGGCTGGATCCTCACGGCGGCGATCGCGCAAGGCGCGCACCAGCCGCTGCTCGACCTCGTGCTGATGCCGGAGTACGCGCCGTTCTTCGTCGGAGGCGTCGGCCTCTTCCTGGTCCACCGCGACCGGCATGACGTCTACGCCTGGGGCATCGTGGCCGTCAGCTGGCTGATCGGGCAGCACTACGCGGTGCGCGCGCTGTGGAACGCCGCGGACCCGCACGCCTTCGCCCACCGCACCTCGTTCGGCATCGTCCTCGTGGTCACGCTGGGCTTCGTCGCGGTCGCAGCGATCGCCCTCGGCTGGCTGCACTGGGCGAACTGGCGCTGGCTGACGGTGGCCGGGGCACTGACCTACCCCTTCTACCTGGTCCACGAGCACCTGGGCTGGGTGGTCATCAAGGTCCTGCACCGCGGCCTGCACATCCCGTCCTACGGGACCTTCCTGCTGACCATCGCCTTCATGCTGCTCCTCGCCTGGCTGATCAACCGCTATGTCGAGAAGCCGCTGACTCCGCGGATGCGCGCGGCGCTGGCGAAGACGCGCTGAACTACGGACCTCGGCATCAGCCCAGCCCGACCCGCCCCCGCCGGACCCGCCCCTGACGGACCCGGACCAACTGCGAGGCAAGGTCGGACACTTCCACCCCACCTGCTCAGAACCGCACCCTGCTCAGAACTGCACCCTGCTCGAACAGGCGTAGCCGTCACACGACGTAGCAATGACACGACACCAGCGCCCGCCCTGGTTCACGTCGCCGGTGGCGCCGCCGTCGGCCTGCTCACCGCGGAGAGGTCTCCGGGCGCCGAGCGGACTCGCCGGCCCCGGCGCAGGCAGGGGGCCTCGACGAGTGCGTACGACAGCAGCGCCATCACGGTGGTCAGCACCACCGTGGCCGACAGACGCCCGTCTCTCACTCCCAGCGAGGCCAGGAGACGGACGATGGGGTAGTGCCACAGGTACACGCCGTAGCTGAGGTTGCGGCCCACCCAGGTCACGGGCGCCACGGACAGCACTCGTGACAGCCGGGTGTCCCGGCGCAGTTCGAGCCCGGCGACGAGCGTGGCGGACACCACGGCGACCGCCAGGAACCCGACGGTGTACCAGACGGCGGTCCAGGCGCCCGCGTCACCGGTGACCGGCACCTTCCAGGCGGTCAGGAACAGCAGGCCGAGCGTCGGCCAGGCCAGTCGGCCGGCCCATCTGCGCAGCGTGGCCAGCCGGGGGTCGTCGGCGCGCAGACGGGCCAGGACCACGGCCACCAGGGCGCCGGCGAGCAACTGGTCGGCGCGAGTGTCCGTGCCGTTGTAGATACGGTGCGCCGCGTCGGGGTTCCACAGCTCGCATCGCCACAGCACCGGCAGCGCGCACAGCGCCGCCGTGCACAGCAGCACCGCCCGGGCCCGGCACCGCCGCAGCAGGAACAGCAACGCCAGCGGCCACAGCAGGTAGAACTGCTCCTCCACGCTGAGCGACCAGCTGTGCGCCAGTGGTCCGGTCATGTCGGAGTACGACCCGGCCTCTCCGGCCCGCACGATGTTCACCACGAACACCGCCGCGAGGCCGGCCCCCGCCCAGGCGCCGTCGAACCCCCACAGTGAGGTGGTCAGCGCCAGCACCACGCACGCCGCGCAGACGACCAGCAGGGCGGGGACGAGCCGCAGCCAGCGCCGCCGGTAGAAGCCCCGCAGGCCGATGCCGCCCGTGCGGGCGTACTCGGCGAGCAACAGCCGGGTGATGACGAAGCCACTGATGGTGAAGAAGACGCCCACCGCGACCGCTCCGCCCGGCAACAGGTCCGGCCTCACGTGGTAGACGAGGACCATCGCCACCGCGACGGTCCGCAGGCCGTCCAGGCCATCCACGCGGCCGCTGCGTGCCGACGCCGACGGGAAGCCGCGGCCCGACGGCGCGCGTCTCGACGATTCGTCGGGGCCGGAGGAACGACCGGCCGCTTCCCGCTCGCCCTCCGCTTCCCGCTCGTCGGTCGTCACTGACACGCTCACTGCCCTGCTCATGAAGAGGTTCGTTTCCCGCCTGCCGACTACGCCGCTGGAGACGGTCCTGCTACCCAGCAATCCGTAGGTCACACGGGCTCGGCAAACGCGTATCCGGGCATGGACGGCATGCTCCTGCCAACCGGCCGCATCCCCGAGGGCCGGCCCTCCGCTTCGGCCGACAGGAAGCGCGGCGCGAACGTGCGGGCTCAGCGATCAGGACACCCGTGTGGGAGGCGGCTCGGAGCGCACGAAGCAACCTCGACAGCACGCTGCCGGGTCTTCCACCTCGAGGGCCGCGAACGGCGGCCGGATGCGGGAGGTACCCGGATGAGAAGTGAACCCGATCTCCATTTGATGGTTCCCGACGACTTCGACGATTCCGATGCGGAATCGCAAGTGCACCCCATGGCGCGGAAGATGTTCTTCGGCTCGATCATGGCAGAGCCCTTCGAGGCGGCCTCCACATGGATCGCGGCGCACGACATCCGGGTGATCGACACCGCTTGGGAGATCGCGCCCGCCGGGGAAGAGTTCGCCTACGTGCTGAGTCTGTACTTCACCTTCGAGGACGACGGCAGAGACTGAGCCCTTTCCACCGGCTGATGGCCCGCGAGGCGCAGGTGAACGGCCGCCGATGGCAGCGCGCCCCTGAAGGGGGCTTCCCCTACTCGGCCGTGAGGAACTCGTGCGTGGGCAGGGGACGGTTGACGATGCGGATGTCACCTATGCTGCCGTGGAAGACGATGTCGATCTCGCCCGCGTACTCGTGACCGCCCACGAGCCAGGGCAGTCCGAGCGACGTCAGGCCGTGGGACTCGCGGTCGGGGTTGTCGACGACGGGAGCGCTCTCGACGTAGAGCCTCGTGCGGCGGCCGTCGTTGACGACGGCGAGGTGCCACCACTTGAGCTCCGGCAGGCCGTGGCCCCAGTTGGTCGTCGGGTAGGTGTTGTTCAGCGGATAGTGGTTGAACTGCGGCTCGCGGCCGTTGTTGGAGATGGCGAGTTGGAGCACGGGTTCGCCCGGGTCGGTGTTCCTGCCGTGCTTGCCGGCTGCTCCGGCTGAGCCTCGGCGGCTGAGGATCGCCGCCCAGCCGTTCTGACCGGCGTCCCAGTCCAGCGGCATCATCACGAACGTCTCGATGGTGTAGCCGGACCCGAACGTCTCCGCGTTCAGCGGAGCCTCGGCCCGGGTGGTGAGGTATGTGCCATGGAGCGGATTCCTGCCGCCGGTGAACTTCAGGCTGGCGTGGCCGGGTTGGTCGGGATGGTGGTCCGCGGACCAGGTCAGCGCGTCGGCGGCGGTGCCCGGCACGGAGACGACCGTCAGGTCGTTGCCCTTGCCGGACAGGTCGTGGATCGTCCGGCCCGGGGCGAGCGGAGTCCCGGGCGCGCCCTGTCCGTCGAAACGCCAGTAGGCCAGGGTGCCCTTCACCAGTTCCCTGCCGGCCGGCCTCGCGGGCCTGACCGGGACCGGGACGAAGCCGGAGAACCGCTTCCGGAAGTCGATCGGGATCGAGAAGTCGTCGACCGGGCCGGTGATCCGGGCGTGTTCTGCCGCCAGTTCGGTGCGGGAATGCGGATCCTGAGCCAGGATCCAGGGGTTGATCGTCTCGACGTCGATCACGTTGCGGACGAGGTCGAAGTGGTACAGCCGGATCATGCCCCCGCCGCCGAAGTAGCGGTTCTGGTAGTTGGTGATGTGCATGTGCACGTCGTTGCCGGCGGCGTTCTTCCTGGTCGTACGTCCGGCGGGCCAGTAGTGGCCGTTGAGGGTGAGGAAGATCTGGTCGTTGCCGTTGATCAGCTTGTCCCAGACGGTCCGGCCGTAGCCGGAGAGCGCGGCGTTGTTCTCCGGATCGCCGGACTCGTAGGGGAAAACGTTGTCATCGTAGTCCGGGTAGACGATGTCGTGGGCGGTGAGGATCACGGGCGTCCCGGGGTGCGCCTTGATGATCTCGTCGGCCCACGCGAAGCCCTGTTCGGTGGTGCGCCAGTCCAGAGCCAGCACCAGCCAGGAGCGGCCGGCGGCCTGGAAGACGTGCGCGGTGTTGTAGCCGGTCGCGTCCGCTCCGGCGAACGTCTTCGAGCGCTTGAACCGCTGCGGGCCCAGGGTCCGCAGGTACGGCGTGTCACCGCGGCTGTCGTCGCCGGAGACGTCGTGGTTGCCGGCCACCACGCTGTATGCCGCACCGTGCCGGTCCAGCAGGGTGAAGGCCTTGTCGACCTGGTGGAACGACGACGCGTCGGCATCCTGCGTCAGGTCGCCCAGATGCGCCATGAAGACGATGTTGTCGGCGGCGCCGCTGTTGTCGACGATGTAGCGGAACGACTCCTCCTGCGGCGTCCGGTCGATGCTGTCCTGGCTGCCCCAGTACAGGAACTGGGTGTCCGGCATCACCGCGAGGGTGAACTGCAGAGCGGTCGGATCCGGTCTCCACGGGCCGACCCTGCCACCCCTGCCGGCGTCCGCCGCGAAGGCGGGCGCCGCACCGGCCTCGGACACGCCGGCACCCATGGCCGCCGCGCCCGCGCCCGCCAATGCCGCGTTGCGCAGAAAACCCCGCCGGCTCTGACCGGCCGCTTCCTCTGATGGGCCGTCACCGTGAACACACATAAGGGGCCACCTCCGAGTTGATCCCTGAACGGCGACGACGCTACTCACAAGCCGGCCCTGACCGGGCAGACGGAAGATGACGAACGGAGATCGCCTGTTTCCCGAAGTGGACACCCGATGTCATATTGCGGCCGGAAGCTGATCCTTTGGTGAGCCGCAAGTGACGAGCAGAGCGGCCTGACCTGGATTCCGCCACAGGCACCCGACCCTCCGTGACGGCTTCGTCACCGGTCGGCCGGGTACTCGGCGTACGGCGGCGGCCGGACCACCGCCGTGCGCCTGGGCGGAACGCAGGAGGACGTGCCGGCGTCAGCGTCGTCCGGCACCCGATCAGTGGCCGGGACGGACGCCGCACGGCCGCTTCCGTGATCACCCGCCGGTCACCGGGCGGCCGCCGAGGAGTCGAGTCGGACATCGGGAGGAAGACGATGCGAGCTGTCACCGTCACGCCGGGTCAGGAGGGAAGCCTCGGAGTCCGGGATCTGCCGGAGCCCGAGCCGGAGCACGGCGAGCTGCTGGTGGACGGCATCGCGCTGGGTGTCTGCGGCACGGACCGCGAGATCGTCTCCGGCGCGTACGGCACCCCGCCGCCGGGCCGGGACTGGCTGGTCCTGGGCCACGAGTCGCTGGGGCGGGTGCGCCAGGCGCCCGCCGGGAGCGGCTTCGCCTCCGGTGACCTGGTCGCCGGAGTGGTCCGCCGCCCCGATCCCGTGCCCTGCGGAGCCTGCGCCCGCGGCGAGTTCGACATGTGCCGTAACCAGCGGTACACCGAGCGGGGCATCAAGGAGCGCGACGGCTACGGCGCGCAGACGTGGTGCGTCGACCCGGCGTACGCCGTGCGGGTGGAGCCGCGGCTGGGGTCGGCCGGTGTGCTGATGGAGCCGACGAGCGTGGTGGCCAAGGCGTGGGAGCAGGTCGAGCGGGTCGGAGAGCGGGGCTGGTTCGGGCCGCGCCGGGTGCTGGTGACCGGCGCCGGACCCATCGGCCTGCTGGCCGCACTGCTGAGCGTGCAGCGCGGCCTGGAGACGCACGTCCTGGACCGGGTCACGCGCGGGGTGAAGCCCGCCCTGGTCGGCGGCCTGGGGGCGACGTACCACAGCGACGACATCGACGCCGTGCTGGACGACGTACGCCCCGACATCGTCATCGAGGCGACGGGCGCCGCGCAGGTGGTCTTCGCCGCGATGCGGGGCACCGCTCCCTACGGCATCGTCTGCCTGACCGGGGTGTCTCCTTCCGGGCGCCGGCTGACCGTGGACGCGGGCGTCGTCAACCGGGAGATCGTGCTGGAGAACGATGTGGTCGTGGGCTCGGTCAACGCGAACAGGCGCCACTACCAGCAGGCGGCGGACGCGCTGGCCAAGGCGGATGTCGACTGGCTGGAGCGCATGATCACCCGGCGGGTCCCGGTGGCGCGCGCGGAGGAAGCCTTCAGGCGCGAACCCGGCGACGTGAAGACCGTGCTCAGCCTGGATCCGTCGACGGCCTGACCGGGACCGCACCGTACGGGCCGCCCCGTGCGGGCCGCCCCGGCGAGCGCGGCCTGGCGGGCGTGGCGCATCGCCCACACCGTGATGCTGCGGGGCGACGGCGCGGTGGTACCGCGTCGCAGTGGTACCGCGTCGCAGGAGACGTAGCCGTGGCCTCCTGCCGGACGTGGCGCGTCCGCCTCGACTCGGCCCTGCCGATGAGTTCACCGTCGCCGAACGGTCTGTCCATCGAAACGACCGTCCCCGACAGGCCCGACAGGCCCGACAGGAGTGCCATGTCCACCATCCAGCCGGTGATCGTGACTGCCGACCACGGCGTCCTGCTCGACTTCTACACGAAGCTGTTCGGCGCCGAGGAGATCTTCCGGATACCGGCGCACGGCCCGGTCTTCTACCTCGGTCTGCGTATCGGCGACACCGACCTCGGGCTGGTGGCCAAGGCGGACCCGGGAACCGGGGCGGCGGCGCGGATCCTGCTCAGCATCGCCGTCGACGACGTCGACGACACGCTCGGCCGGGTGACGGCGCTGGGCGGCTCGGTCCGCGGCGGTGCCAACGACATGCCGTGGGGCCAGCGCGTCGCCCACATCCAGGACCCCGACGGCAACCCGGTGAACCTCACTCAGCCGATCCCGGCCGCATGACGCTGTTCCGGCACGGAGGGCGCGGCCTGCCCGCGTCAGGGTCGGTCTCCGCCCTGCCAGCCGTTGTGGTGCAGGACCTCCTCCAGGGGCAGCCGCGGCCCCGGCCGGAAGGTGGTGCGCAGCGGGTACATCGTCGCCAGCAGGGCGCCCTGGCGGACGGTGGGTGGCAGGCCCAGTATGTCGGCGACCTCCTGCTCACGGTCCAGGTGGACGGCCGTCCATGCGGTGGCCAGGCCACGGCTGCGGGCGGCCAGCGCATAGCTCCAGGCGGCGGGCAGCAGTGACGCCCACAGGCCCGCCTGGTTGCCTTCCGGCAGTCGCGCGTCGGCCAGTTCGAGGCAGGGAATGACCAGGACAGGCACCCGGTCCAGCCGATCGGCCAGCGCGCGGGCGGCGGTGAGCACGGACCGCTCCTGCGGGGGCAGTTCGTCGAGCCGCCGGAGGGCGGCGGCGTTGCGGTCGTAGAACGCCGCCCGGTACACCTCGGCGACGAGCCCGCGTACCCGTGGGGCGGTGAGCAGGATCCAGCGCCAGTTCTGCCGGTTGTTGCCGTTGGGTGCCTGCAGGGCGATGCGCAGGCAGTCCTTGACCAGTTCCGGGTCCACCGCCCGCTCCAGGTCGAGGCCGCGCCGCACGGAACGCGTGGTGGTCAGCAACGCGTCGATGGACGCCGGAGGCCGCGTGCTCACGGCAGCAGCACCGCCCGGACGACCAGGGCCAGGTAGGTGCTCACGACGAATCCCATCGCGGCCGGCAACGGCCAGTCGCCGCGGCGGGCGGCCAGGAACCGCCGGGTGCCCCAGGCGGGCAGGACCGCCGCCAGGCACGGCAGCAGTCCGAGCGGGCCGTCGGGCGCGAACAGCACGACCTGGCAGCCGACCGCGCCGGCCGCGAAGCCCGCGGTGACCGCCGCGCCGCGCCGGGGGCCGAGGCGGGCCGAGTACAGGCGGGCGGTGGGCTCGGCCTGCCAGGCGGTCTTGCGCGCGAACTCGAAGTGCAGGAACACACAGGCGCACAGCGCGAGCAGCGCCACGCCCTGCCAGTCGGCGGTGATGGTCCCGTCGGCGACGAGTGAGCCGTACACATAGACGCCGAGCAGCACCTGTACGGGGTAGGTGACCGTCAGGTTGAGCAGCTGCCGGTCGCGCACGGCCGGTGACAGCCGCTCCAGGCCGGCGAGGAACAGCGCGTATCCGAGGGCCGCGAGGATCAGCAGGAGGGCCGTCGCCGACCGGAGCGCGTTCAGGCCCGCGGCCACCACGGTGAGCGCGGCCATCGCGCCGCGGAGTTCGGTGACGGTGATCGCACCGGTGACAAGCGGCCGGTCCGGGTGGTGCACGCGGTCGTAGGCGAGGTCCTTCTGTTCGTCCAGCATCCGCAGGAACAACAGGGCCAGTACGACGGTGACGACCCTCACCCAGGTGGCGCCGGTCGGCCGCCAGGCGGTGCCGGCGAGGGCCACCGCCGAGCTCTCCAGGGCCAGGACCCACAGCAGCGCGTAGGTGACGTAGATGTGGGGCCGGAACATGCGCAGCACGAAACGGCCCAGCCGGGCGGGCACGTGGGGTACGGCGGCGGTGGTCACGACGGGGCTCCCCCTGCTCGGGTGCGCTGCTGTGGTGTGCCGGTCGCGCCGGATTCCGGCGAATCGCGTGATGTTCGCCGTTCCGCAGATCGCCGTTCCGCACTTCGTCGTTCCGCAGTTCGCCGTTCCGCAGTTCGCCGTTCCGCGAAGGCGTCGGGCGGGACGGCGGTGCTCCGGTCGGCCAGTCGGATCCGGGCGTCGGTGACCAGGGTTCCGAGCTGGTGCACAGTGCACTCGGCGTCGGTGCCCGGCGGCGCCGGAGCCATCCGGCACTGCAGGGGCAGGTCCATCTCGGCGAAGCAGCGGAACCGCGCGGCCAGGCCGATCGGCATGGGCGTGGGTGTCACCCTGCTGTCCGTGGCGAGGGAGGCGCTCAGTGCCAGTTGGCGCAGGGCTTCCAGCTCCAGCATCGCGGGCACATGGTCGACCCAGTGGTCGTACAGGATGGGGTGGCCGGTGTCGGCGACCAGGCGGGCGACGCGTGCGCCGTCGCGCGAGGTGCGCGGCGGGGAGATGGCCGTGTTGGCGGGGTCGCGCCGGCCGACGAGGGTGGGCTCGACGCGCGGTCCGAGCAGCGCGACGGGGGTGTGGGGCAGGCCGAGTGATCCGCGCTGGCCGTCCCGCAGACGCCTCCAGTCCTCCGGCGGCATCCAGCGGTAGTCGATGCGGGCCAGCAGGGCCTCGCGTGCGCCGGTGCGCACCGTGAAGCCCAGCCGCAGCCCCGTCACACCGGTCCGGCCGCGGAACCGGTTCTCGACACGGGCGGCGACGACGGTCTCGGTGGGGGTGTCTCCGCGGGCCAGGGCGGAGGGGTCCGGTACCTCGAACTCGACGGCGCGCAGCAGGAACTTGTGGCCCAGGGGGACGTCGAAGTAACGGTGGGCCACCACGAAGATGCCCTGTCGGCACGCCTCCAGCAGCAGCAGGGGGTCGTGGTGGGTGCGGGGGCCGAGGGTGTCGTCGTAGAAGGCGTGCAGGCGGGGAAGCTGCGCGGCGAGCAGTACCTCGTCCTCGCTGTGGCGCTGCGCGTCGGTGAGGAAGACCTCCGCGACCGCGGCGCGGTGCACCAACTCCCTCGGGAGTGTGCGGGTGAACTGCATGGACCGCTCCTCACACCGGTGTGACGCGCAGGGCGTCCAGATGGCGGCGCCAGGCGCCGACGCCGGCCCCGTCGAGCACGGGGGTGCGGCCGGGCTGGCGCATCGGGAGCACCGCGGAGCCGACGATGACGGTGTCCCACGGGTCGAGGACGATCCCCCGTTCCCAGGCCCTTTCCAGAAGGAGCCGGGGGCCGGCGGCGGGGTCGATGCCGGTGTGACGGCGGACGGTGTCGCGCAGCCGGCCGGCGGCGGGGGCGAAGTCCAGGTCCCGCGGCTCGGTGGCCGCGTACAGCTGGTCGGCCAGTCGAAGGGCGTCCGCGGTGCGGTCGGCGCCGGCCAGCGCGGAACGGAAGAGGCGCTCCCGCGCGGCCTCGTCGAAGTGGACGGCCAACTCCCGCAGGACGTCGGCGGGTTCGTCGGGGGTGTGCGCCAGGTTCAGCAGGTAGCTGTAGCGGCCGAGGAGGTGACGCAGCTGGCCGGGCCTGCGGGCTTCGGGGTCGGTCGGACCCTTGAGCCGGGTGAGTTCGACCGAGGCGGGGACGTCCGGCGCACGGGTGGGGCGGACCAGCAGGACCAGGGCGTCGGCGTCTTCCAGGAACAGCGCGGCGAGCCGCCTGCGGTAGGGGGTGGCCAGGTTCCACTGGAAATACCACAGGGAGCGGATCATGGTGCGGGTCAGCCGGGTGATGGCCGCGCCGACGATCCGGTAGCCCTGCTCGGTCAGCCACTGGACCGCCGCCTCGAGCCGGCGCGTCACCACGGCGTCCGGCTTGAGCAGCAGCGCGGCGTGGCGGTGCGCGAAGCCGGTGACGTCGTCGGTGAGTTCGGCCAGTTGTCCGTGGCTCTCCTGGTAGTAGGTGTCCGCGCCGTACCACCGCTGTTTGTCCGGCCGGCAGGTCAGCAGCGGCGAGACGGCGATGCCGTGCGTGGTTTCGTCGGGGGCGGGATGGGTGGTCACTGGGTGCTCCCGTGGGTTCGGGCGCCGGCCGGCTCCCGGGGCGGGGCGGCGCCGAGGTAGCCGGTCCTGAGGCAGTGGTCGAGGAGGCGGCGCAGATAGGGCCTCGCGCCCGCGGGCGCCGGACGGCTGCCGAATGCCGCGGCCTGCGTGTCGTCGAAGCGGACGCGCCGCCGGAAGTAGGTGTCGTAGAGGGAGATGACGCGGTCGTAGTAGGGGCGTTCGCGGTCGGGCAGGGCCGCGGCGGAGAACGCGGACGGCGGGAGGAACCTCGGTACCTGGAAACACGGGTACTCGGCGAGGACGTCCGAGAAGTCCCGCAGGGTCAGCTCCTGGCCCACCGCGTGCAGGGTGCGGCCCGCGGCGCCGTCGAAGCGGGTGGCGGCCCCGGCCACCAGGTCGGCGACGCGGTCCACCGGGACCAGGTCGAGGGCGGCGTCGTAGTGGGCGGGCACGGTGCGTACCAGGCCTCTGGTGAGGACCTTGAGCACGGGGTAGATGGTGGTGAAGTCGCGGACGCGGCCCGTGCGGGCGGCGCCGGTGACGATGCTCGGACGCACCACGGTCACCGGCAGGCCCTCCGCTGCGGCCCGGCGGACCATGGTCTCCGCGGTCAGCTTGCTCTTCTCGTAGTCGTTGCCCGGGCGTTGGCCGACGTCGAGTTCGTCCTCGCGGACGGTGCCGTCGCGTTCCCCGCACACGTAGGCGGTGCTGACGTGCACCAGCGGGGTCCGGTGGGTGACGGCGAGGTCGAGGACGTGCCGGGTGCCGCTGACGTTGACGGTCTCGTAGCGCTCGGCGGGCAGTCCGAAGCCGGTGACGGCGGCGCAGTGCACGATCCGGTCGGCGGCCGCGACCAGGCGCTGGTCGTCGCCGGTCAGCCCGAGGCCGGGCCGGGTGATGTCGCCGGTGATCCGCGTCAGGACGCCGGGGCCGGGGCTGAGTCTCCGGCCGCTGTTGCGGACGAGGTCGCCGTTGCGGTGCAGCAGTGCCAGCACGGTGTGGCCCGCGGCGGTCAGCCGGGCGGTCACCTCGGCGCCCACCAGCCCGCTGGCACCGGTCACCAGAACCGTCATCGTGTCGGTCATTGGGGCGGTCCGTGTGTCGGTCATCGGGGCGGTCCGTGTGTCGGTCATCGGTCGGGGCTCCTCTCACGCGGCCCGGGGTGACGCGGCGCCGTGGCCGGCGAGCAGGTCCCGGGCCTCCTCGAGGGGCAGTTGCGCGTCGAGGTGGGCGCCGAGGCGCAGCCAGTCGTAGCCGAGCTGCAGGGTCGCCCGCCAGGCCTCTCCGGAGTCGAAGGAGGCGGGAAAGGCGCCGGCGCCGGCCGCGTCGCGCACCAGGGCGACGCAGGCGCGCACGTCCGTGAGGAGGTCGCCGCCGCGTTGTGCCGGGTCGGCGGTGCGCCGCAGCAGGTCCTCCACACGTGCCCGGACGGGCCGTACGACGGGCGGCAACAGGTCGACACGGCGTACGAGGTCGCAGTCGGCGGGCAGCGGGCTGACGCCGTAGGCGCTGAACAGTCCGCGCAGCGCGGCGTGCACGGCACGGCGGGCGGTGAGCTCGGCGACCCGCCACTGACCGCCCCGCAGCGCGCCGGTGAGGTCCTCGAGGGCGTTCTCGACGACCACGTTGGACCACACCAGAGCCATGGCGGCGGCGGCGAACCGGGCGGCGGGCAGCGGCACCAGATCGATGGCGTCGGGGCCGCTGACGGCCGCGCCGCGCACCGACAGCGGCGGCTGCACGGTGGAGGGCGGCGGGGTGACGGGGCCGGGCGGCGCGGCGAGCGGCAGCGCGGGGACGACGACACCGCCGCCCTTCCAGGCCAGCCGGATCAGCCCGAGGCGCAGGAACGCGGCCAGCCGCGGGCCGGGGTCGCTGACGCCGGTGGCCGCGGCCGCCGCCCGTACCCGGGGCAGCGGCCGACCGGGGACGACGCAGCGCCAGACGGCACCGGTGTGCTCCCCCAGGGCGAACACCTCGCTCCGTTCGCGGACGACATGGATCCGCTCGCCGGTCTGCCAGGTGGTCACCCCGGGGGCGCGTTCGACGATGAGCCGCTCCCCTCCCCCGCGGATCCCGGTCAGACCGAGGTCTTCGGCGAAGGCGAAGCACGCGGTCAGGTGGCCGCGGGCGGCGTCGGCGTCACCGGCGGCAGGGGCGGCGGCGTCCAGCCGCCAGTACCGCTCGCGCAGGTCGGACCGGTCCAGCCGGTCCAGCTGAAGGGACAGCCATTTGGGTTCGAGGTACGTCTCGCCCAGGCCGGCCGCCCAGGACTTGACCGCCTGGACGATGCCGGCGCGGGCCCAGTCGACCGCCTCGTCCATCTCGCCGAGGCAGTGCAGCGCCGTCGCGTGGCGCAGGGACTGGCGGGCCCGGTGCGCCCACCAGTCGGCGGCGATACGGCGCAGCCGCTCGACCGGGAGCATCGCCTTGACCTCGCCGATGAGGGCGTGGCCGCGCAGCGGGTGGCTGTGCAGCAGCCGCTGACAGCGGTTGAGCAGGTCCTCGGAGAGCCGGTCAGGCCGCCGGGCCGCGTTCTCCAGCGTGCGGAACTGCTCGGCCAGTTGACGCACCGACCGGGTACGGATCTCCACCCGGCGACCGTCGACGAAGAGCAGCGACGGCATGGTCGGCAGGTCCTCCTCGCGGCGGCCGACGAGCAGGAAGTCGATGTCGGAGGAGGCGTTGCCGAAGCCCTCCGCGACGGATCCCTCCAGCGCCACGGCCCACTCGGCGTCGTAGGGCAGTTCGGTGAGGGACTTGTCGAGCAGGTCCTGCAACTGGTCCTCGGTGAGGATCACAGGTGGATCTCCGTCCTGGGAGTGTCCGGACTCCCGGTGGTGCCGTCGTCGGGCGGGTCGGCCAGTACGGTGACCGTCCCGGCGGCGCCGTCGACGCGCAGCAGACTGCCGGTGCGGATCTCGGTGGTGGCGTCCTTGACCTGGACCACGGTCGGGATGCCCAGCTCCCGTGCCACGACGGCGACATGGGTCAGCGGGCTGCCGCGTTCGACGACCAGGGCCGCGGCCGAGGGCAGCGCGGCCACCCAGCCGGGGTCGGTGCGGTAGGTGAGCAGGATGCCCCCGCCGATGTCGTGCGGAGTGTCGGTGACCACGGCCGGCCCTTCGGCGATGCCGGGGCCGCAGGGGGTGCCGCGCAGTTCGCGGGCGCCGCTGCGGGCGGGGGCCGCGCTGCTCCAGCCCGCCCGCTCCAGGTTGCCCGACCAGTACGGGGCACCACGGGTGGTGAAGCGGGACGGGGGGTGCAGTGCGGCGTCGTCGGCCAGCCGCCTGCGGCGCAGCGAGGCCAGCTCCTTGAGCTCGGTGTGCGCGATCATGCCCTCGTAGGCGCCCCGTACCTCTTCCAGGCGCAGCATGAACACGTCGTCCCAGGCGTCGACGGCCCCCATGCGCGCCAGGTCGCGGCCCAGGGCGCGCAGCATGCGTTTGGCCGCGCCGAAGGCACGGGTGCGGCAGAACCTCAGCCGTTCCCGGTCGGCGAGCACGGCCCGGGCCTTGGCCCGCACCCTCTCGTACAGCCAGCGGCGGGGACCGCGCAGGTGCTCGTCGAGGTAGGCGTCGGCCTCGCGGCCGCGGTCGCCCCCGCCGCCCGTGGTGGTGTCCGCCGGCGCGTCACGCAGCAGGGTGAACAGCGCGGCCGGGTTCTCGCGCAGGTCGGGAACCTCCAGCTTGAGTTCGTCGGGGCTGCGGTAGCCGTAGTCGGCGATGTACGCGTCGACGGCGGCCAGGAACGCGGTGTGGCCCGCCTCGTGCAGCGCCCGGTAGGCGTCCGTGTCGGGGGTGTGTTCCAGCAGGTGGCGGACCTCGGCGTCGGCGCGCGACTGTTCGGCCAGCTCGGCCAGCTTCCGGGCCGGTTCGGCGGATTCGATGTCGCCGCCGGGGGCGGCCGCTGCCCACACGAACCACTCCGGGGCCTGGGGCAGCCAGGCACGGGTCAGCAGCGCCAGCAGTCCGACGGAGAGCAGGATCGCGGCGTCCAGGACCTGCATCGGCCCCCACTGCTCGATGAGTTGCCTCTGCAGCCTGCGGAAACGGCGGTAGGTCTCGTCGCCGTGCAGTGCGTCGTAGTCGACCTCGTTGAAGACCGCGTACGCGCGGGAGAAGTCGCGGTGGAAGGTCTCCACGGACCTTCCGACGGTCAGGAACCGTCCGGTGAAGACCACCGTGCGGGCCAGCCGGGACATGGCGCCGCGCAGCCCGGCCCGGGGTGTGAAGGGATGGAGCGAGTCGGCCGTCTCGTCGGAGATGCTCTCGGCGACGCCCAGGGCCTTCTCGAGGACTCGCCGGTTGAGGGGGTACAGAGGCGCCAGGCGCACCATGCGGTACCAGTGGTGGAGGTTGTAGTAGACCCGGCCGTGGATGTACCCGAGCAGGTGCGGGGTCCACTCCTGCACCTCGCGCAGTCGCCGGCCCCTGACGCCGAGTGCGCGGGCGTAGCCGTCGTAGACCTTGGCGTAGGTGTCGGCGGCGAAGCTGTAGGTGAGGGGGGAGACGACGCCGCTGAAGCTCTCGATGATGTTGGAGTTGTCCCAGATCCGCAGTTCGCCCTCGGGTGCCTGCGCGGAGTCGGCCGTCGGCGGCGGCGTGGTGACGGGGCGGCACTGCACCACCCACACGGTGCCGTCGGCGATGGCCCACTCGATGTCCTGAGGAGCGCCGTGGAGTGCGGTGGCGCGGACGCCGACGCCGTGCAACCGGGCGAGGTCCTCGGCGGTCAGGGCCGGTGCGATGCGGTCCTCGTCGGCCACCGGTGCCACCGCGCAGCCGGGACCGGTGCCCGCCACGTGGCGTTCCCGCTTCTCACCGATCACGGTGCTCAGCACCTCACCGGTGCCGGCGTCCAGCACGACCGTGTCGGCGTCGACGGCGCCGCTGACCAGCCCCTCCCCCAGGCCGTGCACGGCGCTGACCACGTAGCGGTCGGTGCGGCCGGTCGCCGGTTCGGCGGTGAACAGGACACCGCTGCGCTCGGCGGCCACCATGCGCTGGACGATGACGGCGACGCCCCCGGTGTCCGGCGGCAGCCCGCGCAGGGCGCGGTAGCGCAGGGAGCGCTCCGAGAAGCCGGAGGCCCAGCAGCGGCGGACGTGGGCGGTGACCTCGTCGAGCCCCGAGACGTTGAGGAAGCTGTCGAACTGGCCGGCGAACGAGTGGTGCGAGCCGTCCTCCTCCGCTCCTGACGAGCGCACGGCCACCGGGCCGCCGCCGACCTGCCGGTAGGCCCGGGCGATGGCCGCGGCCACCCCCTCGCCGAGCGGCGCGGTCCCGATGAGGCGCGCGATCTCGTCGGCGACCTGCCCGGCCTGGGTGTCCCAGCCGTCGTCGAGCAGGTTCGCCAGGCGTTCGTCCAGTCGGTTGCCGCGGCAGAATGCCGCGAAGACGTCCAGGCCGAGCACGGCCCAGTCCGGTACATGAAATCCGGACGTGCTCAGCGTGTGCAGGTTTCTCCCTTTGCCACCGGCCCATGCGGCGATCTGAGAACGCTCACTGGACGGTGTGAGAACGCGAAGGAACCGGTGATCGGCTCCCGTGGTGAGCGACAACTAGTTTCCTTTCGAAGCACTCCGGACTCGGACTCCGGATCGGACCCCGGCTCGGACTTCGGACTCGGCCTCACCAAGAGGTTTCACGACACTATCCAAGAAAACTCTTCCGCGACCGCGGAAATGGTTTTAACCGAATTCCGCCGGTCGTTCACCACCAGGATCGGACAGCCGGCAGGACCTATCCACTCACAGAACGCACAGCTCACAACGGTGCGGTCTCGTCAAAGCAGTGAGGGCTTGCGCTTCCGATGACCGAATATGACGGGCGCAGCACTCGGCGGACGATACGGAGGGATGCATTTCCGGACGCCGAGAGGTCGCCGTTCTCCAGAAGTTTCATTCAGAATTGAATTTCCCGTCCGTGGAATTCGTCACACGATCCGGTTGGGGCGACCGATACTGCAGGGGAGCCGCGGAAGCAGCAGGCGGCTGTCACAGCGAAGGGAAGTGGTTTCCTGGGGAATGACCGGGGGCTGACACACACCTTCTCCTCCCGGTCTCCAGGCCGGCCCTGAGTCTCCGGTTCGCCGGGTGCGCCGGCCGATCCGGCGCCATCCGGGTGGCAGGTCCTCCGTCGTCAGGAGGCGGGACCGGTCAGGCGTCCCCCTCACACCCCGGCGAGGGCGGCTCGCAGTTCGTCGGTCACCGCGTCCAGGCAGCTGCCGAAACTCGCCTGCCCCTTGGCGTCGATCCAGCGCCGCATGGCGCTGCCGAAGGCCACCGTGGCCAGCTGCGCGACCAGTTCGGCCGTGCCGGCGTCGACCTGACGCCGCTTCAGCGCATCGCGGATCGCCTCGGCGACCGCGGCCGCCTTCGTCCGTTCGCGCTCCTGCAGCTCCGGGCTGGCGTCGATCACCGCCCGGCGCTCCGGCACACCGTCCACCTGCTCGACGAGCTGGGCACCGACCCGCGCCAGCGCGTCGAGAACGGCGGCCAGCGGAGCCGCGTCCGGGTCCGCCGCCAGGACCGCCTCCGCCAGCGCGGGCGGCAGGTGCTCCGAGCCGGCGAAGAGAACCTCACGCTTGTCGGGGAAGTAGCGGAAGTAGGAGCGCCGGGTGAGTCCGGCCCGCTCGGCGATGTGGGTCACCGTCACGTTGTCGTAACCGCGCTCCAGATACAGCTCCAGCGCCGCCTGCTTCAGGCGCTGCTCGGCGCCCGGATCCCACCTCGCCATGGACCGACCCTAACAGGTGATGTCCCACTGTGTCGTCAGTGCTAGCCTCGACTCACGACACACTGTGTCATCACTGGGGGCGCCCGCCCTCGGTGCGGCCCGAAGCAGGCAGGGTGACCTTCGCATGACCGAGAGCAGTGGCTCCGTCGGGACGACCGGCGAGAGCAGGACGAACGACGAGATATGGATCGTCGGGGCCACCGGCCGGGTCGGCCGGGGCGTGACCGCGCGGCTTGCCGCGCGGGGACTGACGGTCGTACCGGTGGGGCGCAGCCGGGGGCGGATGGCCGCCGTCGGGGCCGAAGCGGGTCTGCCCGGGGACGCGAAAGTCGTCGTCGCCGACTCGGCCGAGCGGATCGCGGACGAGATCGCCCGGGGGCGCCCGCGGGTCGTGGTCAACACGATGGGCGCCTTCGCCGCCACCGCGCCGGTGATCGCCCGCGCCTGCATGCCCGGCGGCCACTACGTCGACCAGGCCAACGACGTGGTCGCCGTGCGGGGGCTGCTCGCCCTGCACGACGAAGCGGTGCGGGCGGGCAGCACCCTGGTCACCGGCGCCGGATTCGGTGTGCTGGCGACGGAGGCGGTGGTGGCGAAGCTGTGCGAGGGCCGGCCCGCGCCGCACCGGGTGCGGGTCGACGCCGTGGCCTCGGTCGCCGTCGAGGCGGGCCTGCTCGGTGCCGCCCTGGCGGAAACCATCGCGGACGCGCTCACCGCCGGCGGACGGCGGTACGAAGACGGGCGGCTGACGACCTCACGTCTCGGCGCGGACCCGCAGCAACTCACCTTCCCCGACGGGGAGTCGGCGAAATCGGCAGGCGTCGCCTCCGGCGAACTCATCGCGGCGCACGCGGTGAGCGGAGCACCGTTCGTCACCGCCACGTCCGCTCTGGTGCCGACCGCTCCGCTGATACGTGCCCTGCTCCCCCTGCTCGGCGGCCTGCTGTCCGTGCCGGCATTGCGACGCCTCGCCGTCGACCGGCTCGGCCGGATACGGGTCAAGGAGGCAACACCCCGCCCGCGCAAGCACTCCTGGGGGCACGCGGTCGTCGAATGGGCGGACGGCACCCGGCGCGAGGGATGGCTCCGCGCCGGCGACGGCATGGACTTCACGGCCGACGTGACCGCCACCGTCACCGAACTGCTGGCGCGCGGCGCCGGCGGGCCCGGCGCCTGGACACCGGCAGCGGCCCTGGGAGCCGGCCTGGCGACGACCGCGGGCGGCACCTTCGTACTGGACTGAAAGCGCCATGCCCGCAGTACCGCGACGGCCAGGGGCGGACGGACGACGGCGAGCCGCGTTCCGCAACCCGCGTTCCGCAACCCGCCTTCCGCGACCCGCGTTCCGTCTGACTCCGGTGGAACGGGCGGCGCCGGCCCGTCGGCAGCAACGACCCGCGAGGGTAGCGACAGTGTGCCGGATGTCGGAGGCTCCGCTTCCTGCCGTTCCCCGGCGGTCCCTGCTGATCGGAGTAGACCGCCGGGTACTTGACCCGCGCTGTGAGACACCATCCGAGGCGGTGGCCCACCGGAAGGGCATCCGCATGCACACGCCTCGGAGTGTGGCACGCGCTCGATCCTGCCGCGCGGCCGAAGGACCGGTCCGGGCCCGGCCCTGTCGGCCTACCGGCGGCCTACCGGCCGGTCGGACAGACGGGCGAGTGAGCGAGCGAGCAGATCAGCGCAGTCCGGCGAAGAGGTCGTTCTCCGGTACGGCCGCGCCGGTGGTGTCCTGGACACGTACGAAGGTCTCCATGCCCATCAACTCGCCGAACCTCTCCTTGCCCATCCTGAGGAAGAAGATGTTCTCGCCCTGGCTGGCGTGCGCGGCCAGGGCGTCGTACTTCTGGCCGCTGAACGCCATGGTGTCCACCCACGTGGTGATCTCGTCGTCGGGGAGGCCGATCTCGGCGATCGCCGCGACCTCGGCGGGGTCCGGCTCCGGCATCTCCGCACCGAACTCGCGCATGACTTCCATGAATTGCCGCATTCCCGAACGGGGAATCGTCGTCCAGTACACCTTCGGCGTCAGCGCGGTCATCTCCAGTGCCGCCATCGTGATGCGGTGGGCCTGGATGTGGTCGGGGTGGCCGTAGAAGCCGTTCTCGTCATAGGTGACGACCACATCGGGTCGGTAGTGCCGCATGAGTTCGGCGAGGCGGGCGGCGCCGTCCTCCACGGGGGTCTGCCAGAAGGATCCGGGGGCGTCGTTGCTCGGCCAGCCCATCATTCCGGAGTCGGCGTAGTCCAGCATCTCCAGATCGCTGATCTTCAGGACCTCACAGCTCGCCTCGAGTTCCTTGCGCCGCATCAGGGCGACGGCCGCCGGATCATGCCCGGGATCACCCGGCTTGACACCCCCCGGTCCGTCACCGCAAGCGCCGTCGGTACACGTCACGAGAACCGTGCGGATGCCTTCCGCCGCGTACCGCGCGAGGACCCCTCCGGTTCCGGTGGCCTCGTCGTCGGGATGGGCGTGCACCGCCATGAGCGTCAAAGGCCGGTCAGTCACGAAACAGTCCTCCTGCGACATTGCGTCTTGGTCCGAGTGCGCGGCGGGTGTACCGCGCTCCCCGGGGACCGGACCCACCCCGGACGGACACCTGATGGTCTCCGTGTTCCCCGCCCGTGCGACGCCGGTCCCTCGGTCGATCCAACAGTGCCGGCAGGACCGGCTGTTCCCGCCGCGGCACCTGGATCTTCCGGGCGTCGGCATTTCACCCCGACCGCGGCGTCGGCATCGGAACCCACAGCGGAACACCGGCACCGGCACCAGCACCAGCACCAGCACCAGCACCAGGAGACGCCGATACGAGATTCGGTGCCCTGCACAGGCCGGCGCGTCCCGGGGCGGCGACGTCGTTCTGCGTCGGCCGTTCACGCGTGGAGGCGCCGAGGTGCTGTGCATGCGCGGCGGCGCGGCCACCGCGCATGCCACCCGGGCGGGGCCGGTACAAGATCTCCGCCCGGGCAGGGGGGCTCGGTACCGATCAGCCGCGAGACTGCTCGGTCAGGCCCAGCTGGCTCATGATGGCGCCGGTGTCCAGGTAGGCGCGGCCCTCCTGGATCTTGCCGTCGTGGACCTCGTAGATGTCACACGCGTGCACGGTGACGTGACGCCCCGTGGCGGGCACGGTGCCGGCATGCAGGGCCAGGTCTCCGGTCTGGGTTCCGCTGCCCGTGTACTCGACGACGACCGTGTCCCCCTGGGACGTGAGGTGGTCGAGGGTGAACTTGCCGTCGGGCATCGCGTCGAACATGGCTTTCGCGAGCTGGGTGAAGCCCTCGGGACCCTGCAGCGTCCTCCCGCTGCCCTCCTCGACGAGGGTGCAGTCCTGAGCGACGGATCCGGCGATGGCGTCGTAGTCCCGGTCGTTCCACGCCCGGAAGAGATCACGGACGAATGTTTCGTTGTCAGTCATGGGAACCTCCACTGGGGAAACATCCCTTTCCTTCCATGCTGAGCCGGTATGTCCGAGCGTGCATCCCTGCAGGGACGATCCGCCCGGAGTGCCGTCGCCGGCGGCGCCGAGCTCGCGCACGAGGCCGCGCACGAGGCCGAATCGTCGGCGGGCGCGGCGCCGGGAGAAGCAGGGCCGCAGCACGGGAGCGCAACGCGGTACGCCCGCCGCTCCGGGCGGGCCGGACCGCCCGCTCACGCGCCAGGGGTCATGACGGTGCGGCGCCGTGCTGGTCGGTGTTCATCGCGCGCACGGCCGCGGCGACACTGCCGCGGTCCAGTTCGACCTCGGACTCGGCCAGTCCCTGTTCCATTTCGCGTGGGCGGGTGAGGTCGGCCAGGGACAACAGGGCCGCCACCGGGCGGTTGTCGGCCAGATAGGAGGCGCTGAAGGTGTGGATGTTCCGTTCCAGGGCCGCCTGGGCCAGGATCTCCACCATCGCGGTCGCCAGCCCCACCCGGCGCCACGCGGGGTCCACCGCGACGGCGACCTCCGCGACGCCCTCGCCCAGATGTTCGTAGCGTGCGACGGCGACGCCCCGTCCACCGGTGGCGTCCGCCGCGACGAGGGCGAATCGGCGTGTGTAGTCGAGCTGCGTCAGCCGGGTCAGCAGCTCCGGCGTGACGCGTGGCGAACCGCCCAGGAAGCGGCGGTGCAGCGTCTCGGCGTCCGCGGACCGGATCGCCGCGGCCAGGTCCGGCGCGTCGGACGGCACGATCGGCCGGATCACGACGCGGCGGCCGTCGCGGAGCCGCACTTCGCGCTCGTAGGCGACCGGGTAGTCCGGTGGCAGGTCGGCGGGATGGGGCTGAAGGCTCATCGCTGCTCCGTGTCCGCGGAACCGTGGCTTCCGGCACGAGGGACGTGTCCATGACGGAAGGTGCCTCCATGGTGTGACGGCCAACTGCCCTCTGTCCTGGACCGGTGGACCCTCATACGGTGCGGTTGGTCCCCTTGTGCAGGCCCACCGGAGCGGAAGCATGGAGGTATGGAGGAGCGACCGGACTCGGCGACGTGGCGCACCCCGGCGAAATACGTGGTGCCGCCTTGTGTGAACGCGGCCGACGACATCGTCGACAACGCCCTTCGCCGCCCTGATCACATGGCCTTCGCCCGCAAGGTCGACGGAGTCTGGCGGACGGTCACCTCGAGGGAGTTCGCCGACCAGGTCCGGGCATTGGCCGCGGGCTTGATCGCGGCCGGGATCGCACGGGGCGACCGGATCGCCCTGATGTCGGCCTCCCGCTATGAGTGGATGCTGTGCGACTACGCGATCTGGACGGCCGGGGCGGTAACGGTGCCCGTGTACGAGACCTCGTCCCCGGAGCAGGTCGCGTGGATCCTGCGTGACAGCGGCGCCAGGGCCGCGTTCGTCGAGAACGAGGCGCGCGCCCGAGTCGTCGCCGAGGTCGGCCTGGCCTCGGCGGGCCAGGTCTGGCGGATGGACGGAGGACTCGGGCACCTCACCGAACTGGGCCGGTCGCTGTCCCCGGAACAGGTGGAGCGGCGCAGGCGTTCGGTCGGCGCCGACGAGCCGGCGACCATCGTCTACACCTCCGGCACGACCGGCAGGCCCAGAGGCTGCCTGCTCAGCCACGGCAATCTGGTCGCCGAGGTACGCAACGTCGCACTCGCCGACGGGATCAGGGAAAAGGTCCTGACCGACCGCACCACGCTCCTGGTGTTCCTGCCGCCGGCCCACGTTCTCGCGCGGGTCGTCGCACTCGCCGCCGTGCACAACGGCGCACAGGTCGCGCACACCAGCGACCTCGCCAACCTCACCACCGAACTGCGGGCCTACCGGCCCACGCTGTTGCTGGCCGTGCCCCGGGTGTTCGAGAAAATGCGCAACACCGCCCAGCGCGCGGCCGTGGCGGGCGGTCACGCCGGGCTGTTCCGTGCCGCCGAGGCCACCGCCGTCGCGTACAGCGAGTCACTTGATCACGGCGGTCCGGGACCGTGGCTGCGGTTCAGGCGCCGGATGTACGACCGCCTGGTGTTCACCAGGCTGCGGGCCGCGCTCGGCGGCCGGGTCGCGTACGCGTGCAGTGGCGGCGCTCCCCTGGGGGCCCGTCTGGGGCACTTCCTGCGCGGTGCCGGGGTCACGGTTCTGGAAGGCTGGGGGCTGACCGAGACCACGTCCGGGGTGACCCTCAACCTGCCCGACGCGCAGCGCATCGGCAGTGTCGGCCGCCCGTTGCCCGGCTGCGCCGTACGCATCGGTCCCGGGGACGAGGTCCTGGTCAAGGGCCCGAACGTCTTCGGTGGCTACCTGCACGACAAGCAGGCCACGGCCGAGGCGTTCGACGCCGACGGCTGGTTCCGCACCGGTGACGTGGGCGCGTTGGACGACGGGTATCTGACCATCACCGGCCGCAAGAAGGACCTCATCATCACCGCCGTCGGCAAGAATGTCGCCCCTGCCCCGATGGAGGACCGGCTGCGGGCCCACTGGTTGATCGACCAGTGCATGCTCGTCGGTGACCGGCGACCGTACATCAGCGCCCTCATCACCCTCGACCCCGAGTTCCTCACCTGGTGGAAGCGCGAGCACAACCGGCCTCAGACGGACGGCATCGCGGAACTCCGCCACGACCCGGAACTCATGTCGGCCATCCAGACCGCGGTGGACGAGGTCAACCGGATGGTTTCCGCGGCCGAGGCCATCAAGAGATTCCGCATTCTCAGCCGGGAGTTCGTCGTGGGCGAGGAACTGACGCCCTCTCAGAAAGTGCGACGCGGATACGTGGCCGTCAAGTTCGCCACGGACATCGAGGCACTCTACGCACCGGGCCGCCCGGAGCCATGAACGGGCCCGCGGCTGACAGCATTCGGGGACGGGCGACCGCCTCAGCCGCCTGAGCCCCTGCCCCTGCCCCTGCCTCTGCCTCTGCCTCTGCCAGCCGAGTGCTGACGGTGACGCGTGGAGCGTGGAGCGTCGCCGTGGCGCTGGAAGGGTTCGAAGATCCGCCTTCCTTCGACCAGGCCACGTTGCCCGCCGATGTCGTCTCAGGCCTCGAAGCGGTACCCCATGCCCGGTTCGGTGATCAGGTAGCGCGGGTGGGCGGGGTCCGTCTCCAGTTTGCGGCGCAGCTGGGCCATGTAGACCCGCAGGTAGTTTGTCTTGCCGCGCTGCGACACACCCCAGACCTCCTGCAGGAGGTGCGTCTGGGTGATGAGCCGGCCGGGGTGGGTGACCAGGATCTCCAGCAGATGCCATTCGGTCGGTGTGAGACGCACCGGGTGCCCGTCGCGCACGACCTTCCTGGCCGGCAGGTCGATGCTGAACGCATCCGTCTCCACGAGCGTCGTCTCCGGAGCGAGCGAGACGTCGTAGATGCGCCGGACGGCGGCCCGCAGCCGCGCCAGCAGCTCGTCCATGCTGAACGGCTTGGTGATGTAATCGTCCGCTCCGGCGTCGAGGGCGGCGACCTTCTCCTCCGAGGCGCGGCGCGCGGACAGGACGAGGATCGGTACGCGGCTCCAGCCGCGCAGCGCCTTGATGACGTCCACGCCGTCCATGTCCGGCAACCCGAGATCCAGTATCACGGCAACCGGGCGGCGGGCGGCGGCCAGGCGCAGGGCCGTGGCACCGTCGGGCGCCGCGTCCACGTCGTACCGGCGCGCCCGCATGTTGATCACGAGGGCCCGCACGAGCTGCGGGTCGTCCTCCACCACCAGCACCCGGGTCATCGGCGTGCGGCCTTCCTCTTGTCGGTGGGAGCGACTTGCCGGCGAGGCCGGCTCACCGGCGGGATCGACTCGCCGGATGGATCTACTCGCTGGGTGGATCGACTCGCCGACCGGACCGACTCGCCTGCGGAATCAGCCCGCCGACGGGATCCACTCACCTGCGGAATCGACCCGCTGACGGGATCCACTCGCCGACCGGATCAACTCGCCTGCGGAATCAGCCCGCCGATGGGATTGGCCCGCCGACGGGATTGGCCCGCCCACGGAATCGGCGGGGCGGGTACTGCGGCGGGAGCCAGTGGCCCGGAGGTCTCGGGTGCGCCGGCGCACGCCGCCGCGGGTAAGCCCCCAGCCCCTACCTCCGGGCCAGCGCCTTGAGGGCGATGTTGAGATCCAGGACGTTGACGTGCGGCTCGCCCATGAACCCCAGCGCGCGCCCCGAAGTGTGGTCCTTCACCAGCTTGCGGACCTGGGCGACGGACAGCCCGTTCGCCTCGGCCACCCGCTTGACCTGGATGTCCGCGTACGCCGGGGAGATGTCCGGGTCGATCGCGGAGGCCGAGCCGGTGACCGCGTCGGCGGGCACCTGTGACTCGGGGACGCCGTTGAAGGCGGCGACCTGCTTCCGGGCCGCCCTGACGGCCGCGACCAGCTTCGGGTTGCCGGCGCTGAGCTGCCCGGATCCGGTGGCCAGGGGATCGTAGCCGCTGTTGGAGGGCCGGGGCTGGAACCACTTCGGGTCCGGTTCGCCGGTGTTCTCGATGTTCCAGCTCTGCCCGATCAGCTTCGAGCCGGCCGCCTTGCCGCCGACCTTCACGATCGAGCCGTTGGCCTTGTCGTGGAACAGGGCCTGGCCGACCCCGGTGACCAGGAGCGGGTAGACGAGGCCGGTCACGACGGTGAGGACGAGCAGCATGCGCAGCGCGGCCCACGCCAGGCGGGCGGATTTCGCGAGAGAGGTGTTCATGTCCTTCACCCGATCCCGGGGATCAGAGAGACGAGCAGGTCGATGAGTTTGATGCCGGCGAACGGGGCGATCAGCCCGCCGAGGCCGTAGACGGCGAGGTTGCGGCGCAGCATCCTGTCGGCGCTGACCGGCCGGTACCGCACGCCCTTCAGGGACAGCGGCACCAGTGCGACGATGATCAGCGCGTTGAAGATGACGGCGGACAGGATCGCGGAGTCGGGCGAGGACAGGCCCATGATGTTGAGCTTGTCCAGGCCGGGGTAGACGGCGGCGAACAGCGCCGGGATGATCGCGAAGTACTTCGCGACGTCGTTGGCGATGGAGAACGTCGTCAGCGCGCCGCGGGTGATGAGGAGCTGCTTGCCGATCTCGACGATCTCGATGAGCTTGGTCGGGTTGGAGTCGAGGTCGACCATGTTGCCGGCCTCCTTGGCTGCCGAGGTACCGGTGTTCATCGCCACGCCGACGTCCGCCTGAGCGAGCGCGGGCGCGTCGTTGGTGCCGTCACCGGTCATCGCGACGAGCTTGCCGCCCGCCTGCTCCCGCTTGATGAGGGCCATCTTGTCCTCCGGGGTGGCCTCGGCGAGGAAGTCGTCGACGCCCGCCTCCTCGGCGATCGCCTTGGCCGTCAGCGGGTTGTCACCCGTGATCATGACGGTCCTGATGCCCATGCGGCGCAGTTCTTCGAACCGCTCCCGCATGCCCTGCTTGACGACGTCCTTGAGGTGGACGACACCCAGCACCCGGGCGCCGTGGCCGTCGTGGACCGCGACGAGCAGTGGCGTGCCGCCCGCCTCGGAGACACGGGCGGCGATCCGGTCGGCGTCCTCGGAGACCGTGCCGCCCTCCTCCCGCACCCAGGCGATGACCGAAGCGGTGGCCCCTTTGCGGATCTTCCGGCCGTCCACGTCCACGCCCGACATCCGGGTCTGCGCGGTGAACGCGATCCACTCGGCGTGCGCCAACTCGCCCTGGTGGCGCTCGCGCAGCCCGTACTGCTCCTTCGCCAGTACGACGACGGACCGGCCCTCGGGTGTCTCGTCGGCCAGCGAGGACAGCTGGGCGGCATCGGCGACCTCGGCCTCGGTGGTGCCGCGCACCGGCAGGAACTCGGCGGCCTGGCGGTTGCCGAGGGTGATGGTGCCGGTCTTGTCGAGCAGCAGTGTGGAGACGTCACCGGCGGCCTCGACCGCCCGGCCGGACATCGCCAGCACGTTGCGCTGCACCAGCCGGTCCATGCCCGCGATGCCGATCGCGGAGAGCAGGGCGCCGATCGTGGTCGGGATGAGGCAGACCAGCAGCGCCACCAGCACGACCATGCCGAGCCGGGAGCCGGCGTAGTCCGCGAACGGCGGCAGTGTGGCCACGGCCAGCAGGAAGACGATCGTCAGCGAGGCCAGCAGGATGTTCAGTGCTGTCTCGTTGGGTGTCTTCTGCCGCGCCGCACCCTCGACAAGGCTGATCATACGGTCGATGAAGGTCTCGCCCGGCTTCGTCGTGATCTTGACGACGATGCGGTCGGACAGCACCTTCGTGCCGCCCGTGACGGCCGAGCGGTCGCCGCCGGATTCCCGGATGACCGGGGCCGACTCGCCGGTGATCGCCGATTCGTCGACCGAGGCCACGCCCTCGATGACATCGCCGTCGCCGGGGATGATGTCGCCGGCCTCGCAGACGACCACGTCACCGACGATCAGCTCGGTGCCCGCGACCACGGTTCCGTCGGCCTTGCGTGCCATGGTGTCGGTCTTGGCCCTGCGCAGGGTGTCGGCCTGCGCCTTGCCGCGGCCCTCGGCGACGGCCTCCGCCAGGTTGGCGAAGACCACCGTCAGCCACAGCCAGGCGCTGATCGCCCAGCCGAACCAGTCGCCCGGGTCCTTGACGGAGAAGATCGTCGTCAGGACCGAGCCGACGAGGACCACGAACATCACGGGCGACTTGACCATCACCCGCGGGTCGAGCTTGCGGACGGCGTCCGGCAGCGACCTGAACAACTGCCGGGGTTCGAACAGCCCGCCGCCGACCCGCCCGTCGGGCTTGTGTCCGGTGGGCGCGTCCTGGTGGGGCGCGAGGGTGGGAGCGGACGTCGGAGCGGACGTCGGAGTGGACGTGGGAGTGGATGCGGATGTGGATGCGGGCATGGAGTCCTGTCCCTGTACGTCGGTCTTCTGCGCGTCGGGGCTCATCACGCCAGCCCCTCGGCCAGCGGGCCCAGCGCGAGAGCCGGGAAGAACGTCAGACCGGTGATGATCAGGATCGCGCCCACCAGCACTCCGGTGAACAGCGGCTTCTCGGTGCGCAGGGTCCCCGCGGTGGCCGGGACCGGCTTCTGCCCGGCGAGCGAGCCGGCCAGGGCGAGGACGAACACCATCGGCAGGAAGCGGCCCAGCAGCATGCACAAGCCGAGCATCGTGTTGTGGTACACGGTGTCGGCCGCGAAGCCCGCGAACGCGCAGCCGTTGTTGTTGGAGGCCGAGGTGTAGGCGTAGAGCACCTCGGAGAATCCGTGCGCTCCGGTGTTGGTCATGGACGGCTCGCCCTTGCCCAGCGCCATCGCCAGCGCGGTGCCGGTCAGCACCAGGGCCGGAGTGATCAGGATGTAGCAGGCGGCGAGTTTGATCTCACGAGGGCCGATCTTCTTGCCCAGGTACTCGGGCGTACGGCCGACCATCAGGCCGGCGATGAACACCGCGACGACCGCCATGATCAGCATGCCGTAGAGACCGGAGCCGGTGCCACCGGGCGCGATCTCGCCCAGCATCATGCCCAGCAGCAGCACGCCCCCGGACAGGCCGCTGAAGGAGTCGTGGAAGGAGTCGACCGAACCGGTCGAGGTCATCGTCGTGGAGGCCGCGAACAGGGAGGAGTCACCCACGCCGAACCGTGTCTCCTTGCCTTCCATCGCGCCGCCCGCCAGTTGCGAGGCGGTGCCGGGGTGGGCGTACTCGAGCCAGGTCACGGCGACCACGCCGAGGAACCAGATGACGCCCATCGCCGCGACGATCGCGTAGCCCTGCCTGACCGAACCCACCATCGTGCCGAAGGTGCGCGGCAGCGAGAACGGGATCACCAGCAGCAGGAAGATCTCCAGCCAGTTCGTGAAGCCGCCCGGGTTCTCGAAGGGGTGCGAGCTGTTGGCGTTGAAGAAGCCCCCGCCGTTGGTGCCCAGATCCTTGATGGCCTCCTGCGAGGCGACCGCACCCGGGCTGATCGCCTGCTTTTCGCCGGTCAGCGTGGTGACGTGGTGGATGCCGCCGAAGTTCTGGATCGCACCGCAGGCGATCAGGACCACGGCCGCGGCCACCGAGACCGGGAGCAGGATGCGGATGACGCAGCGCACCAGGTCCGCCCAGAAGTTGCCCAGTTCGCCGGTACGGGAGCGCGCGAAACCGCGCACCAGCGCCACCGCGACGACGATGCCCACCGCGGCGGAGACGAAGTTCTGCACCGCCAGGCCCATCGTCTGGGTGACGTGGCTCATGGCCACCTCGCCCGAGTACGACTGCCAGTTCGTGTTGGAGACGAAGGAGGCGGCCGTGTCGAACGCCTGGTCCGGGCTGATCGGCTTGAAGCCGAGCGACAGCGGCAGCCTGTCCTGCACGCGCTGCACCAGGTACAGCAACAGCACACCGACCGCGGAGAAGACCAGCACACCGCGCAGGTAGACGGGCCAGCGCATCTCCGTGTCCGGGTCGACGCCGACCGAGCGGTAGATCCACCGCTCGACGCGCAGGTGCCTCCCGGACCGGAAGACGGCGGCCATGTAGTCGCCGAGGGGACGGTGTACGAGGGCGAGGGCGCCGATCAGCGCGGCGACCACGAGCACGTCGGCAAGTTCGGAACTCATGACGCGGCTCAGAACCTCTCCGGAAAGACGAGGGCGAGGACGAGGTAACCCAGCAGGGCGACGGCCACGACCAGGCCGACGACGTTCTCCGCGGTCACAGCTTCGTCACCCCCTTGGCGACGAGAGCCACCAGAGCGAACACGGCGAAGGTGGCGATGACGAAGGCCAGGTCGGCCATCGCAGACTCCTCAATGGGGTTCGAACACGGATCGGACGAGTACAGGGAACCCGCCGTTCGGCCGGACTCCAGCGCCCTTGACGGCCCTCATACGGCGACTCCGGCGGCCTTGACGGAGCCCTTACGCCGCCCCGCGCCCGCCGCTCGGACGATCACGGCGGTACGGAACCGGCCGCCCTCCCCGCCCGGCCGCCTGCGCTTTGCCGGGGCGTCAGGGATCCGTCGGCAACCCGTCAGCGGCGCGTCAAGAACCGGCGGCGGTCACGTTCGGCCGCCTATGGTCGCGCCCATGCGACGCCGCGTGTACGGGCACATGGAGAGCACCGGAGCCGACGGGCGTCCCGCGCCGCACGAGCGCGAGATCGTCGACCGCCGCTGGGCCACGGACCTGCGCACCACCCTGCTCTGCGTCGGTTCCTTCCTCTCGCTCCTCGTCCTGATCGACGCGGCGGCCGGCACCCTCACGCCGGCCCGCGCGGCCCTGTGGAGCGGGCTCGCCCTGCTGCTGCTCCTCGTCCTGATGCCCGCCCGAGTCGCCGTGGGCGACGGCTGGCTCACCGTGCGCACCGTCCGCGGCACGCGCCGGGTGCGCACCGACCGCCTCGTCGCCGCCCACACCACCGGTCACGACGGCCGGTGTCTGGTGCTGCGGGACGCTCTCGGCGGGCGGGTCGAGTTCGACTCCCACGTCTTGTCCGCCAATCCCGCCCTGTGGCACCGGCTGGACACGGCGTGCCGTGTCTCGGCCCGCGCGGGCCACCCCACCGCTCATCCGGCGGCCCTGCGCATGCTGTCGGAACGCATCGACCGGGAGACCGCGCGGGCGGTGTTCAAGGTCTCCGGCATGGCGACCGACGCCGACGGGCCCGCTGCCGGATGAAGTCCCGCGCCACGACGCGCCACGCCCCGCCCCACCACGACGCGCCACGCCCCGCCCCACCACGACGCGCCGCGCCGCGCAGGCCGAGCGCCCGGATCGCCTGCCGGTCAGGGCCGGGCCCGCCCGTCCACCAGTCCCGCCGTATCGCAGGCCGGCACCGGCCTGCCGGCGGGCATCACCACGGCCAGCCGGGCTCTCCCCGCGCGCCGAGGCGCCCCATGCCACTGCGCGGCCCCGGACACGGACCCCGGCAGGCATCACCGTACGTCCTCCCGCAGACCCCGCCCCTCGGGCGCTGCTAACGTGGCCGTCATGTCCAACGAGCCGCCCGGCCTGCGGGCATCGCACGAGGATCGCGACCGCGTCGTGGACGTGCTGCGAGTCGCCGCCGGTGACGGCCGGCTCAGCGCCGAGGAACTCGACATGCGGCTGGAGAGCGCGCTGTCGGCCCGGACGCTCGGTGAACTGGCCGAGCTCACCGCCGATCTGCCGGTGACGCCCGCTGCCAGGGGCAGGGACGTCCTCGTGGTCGAGCAGCACGGCGGGAAGTACGTACGGGAAGGACGCTGGTCGGTACCCGCCCGCATCGAACTCCGCACCCGCTTGTGCCGGGTCACCTTCGACTTCACCCACGCGGTGATCACCTCGGGCGTTCTGCGGATCGAGACGGACATGGTGCACGGCAAGCTGGTGTTCATCGGCTCGCGGGACATCACGATCGACACCGACGGGCTCAGCCTCACCTACTCCAAGCTGAAGCTCCGCTCGAAGGGCCGGGCCACCGACCCGCGCCTTCGCATCGAACTCGCCGGGACGCTGCTGCACGCGAAGGTCATCGAGAAGCGCCGATGACGTGACCCCGCGGTGACGCGGTCCCGCCGCCGAGGCGGCGGCCCGGCATCGCCTCGGCGTTCGGCAGGCGCGCTCCCCCGTACGGCTCGACCGCTCCTCCATACGGCTCGACCGCTCCCCGTACCACTCGGCCACTCCCCGTACGGCTCCACCGCTCCCCGTACGGCTCCACCGCTCCCCCGTCTTCCGCGGTCCTCCCCGCCCTGACCTGCGCGCGGTGCTCCCCGTCGGCCTTAACGGCTTCTTGACGCGCCCGCCGGAATCTTCCGCGGGCCGTCGTGTCACCCTCTGCATACGCTGGTGCCGCCGTCCGTGTGATGGCGGGACCGCACGCCGAGTCACACATCAGGAGCACGTCGATGGCCACCACCGAACACCCGCCGCCGAGCCGACTGCGGACGTGGTTGCTGGAGGACCTGTCCGACATGGGCAACGGACACGGCCCGCAGGGCCCCTACGCCGAGCCCGAGCCTCCGCACAAGGGGCAGCGCTGGTACCGGGTGATG
Source organism: Streptomyces sediminimaris (assembly GCF_047049295.1). Lineage (NCBI taxonomy): Bacteria > Bacillati > Actinomycetota > Actinomycetes > Kitasatosporales > Streptomycetaceae > Streptomyces > Streptomyces sediminimaris. The sequence goes on from NZ_JBJWOT010000001.1 coordinate 173,587, forward strand.
TGCCTGACGGGCGTCGACTACTTCTCCACCCTTGGTTACCAGCCCGGCATCGCGGCCCTCGCGGCCGGCCTGCTGTCGCCCGTCGCGACCCTCGTCCTCGTGGTCGTGACGCTCGCGGGCATCCTCCCGGTCTACCGCCGTGTGGCCGAGGAGAGCCCGCACGGCGAGGGCTCCATCGCGATGCTGGAACGGCTGCTGTCGTTCTGGAAGGGCAAGCTGTTCGTCCTCACGCTCCTCGGCTTCGCGGCCACCGACTTCCTGATCACCATCACCCTGTCCGCGGCCGACGCCTCCACCCATCTGGTCGAGAACCCGCACCTCAACAGCGCGCTCCACGGCAAACAGATGCTGATCACGCTGCTGCTGGTCGCGCTCCTCGGCGCGGTGTTCCTCAAGGGCTTCATGGAGGCGATCGGCGTCGCGGTCGCCCTGGTGGTGGTCTATCTCGGCCTCAACGCTGTCGTCGTGGCCGTCGGCCTGTGGCACGTCCTCACCGCCGGTCACCTGGTGACAGACTGGACCAGCGGCCTGACCGCCGATCACGGCAACGTGTTCGCGATGGTCGGTGTCTCCCTGCTCGTCTTCCCCAAGCTGGCCCTGGGCGTCTCCGGCTTCGAGACCGGCGTCGCCGTCATGCCCCATGTCCAGGGCGACCCGGGCGACACGGAGCAGCAGCCCAGGGGCCGTATCCGCGACACCAAGAAACTGCTCACGACCGCCGCCCTGATCATGAGCGCCTACCTGATCGTCACGAGCTTCGTGACCACGGTGCTGATCCCGAAGAAGGAGTTCGAGGCCGGCGGCCAGGCCAACGGACGCGCCCTGGCCTACCTCGCGCACGAGTACCTGGGCGGCGGCTTCGGCACGGTGTACGACGTCTCGACCATCGCCATCCTGTGGTTCGCCGGCGCCTCCGCGATGGCCGGCCTGCTCAACCTGATGCCGCGCTACCTGCCCCGCTACGGCATGGCCCCGCACTGGGCCCGCGCCGTCCGCCCCATGGTGATCGTCTTCATCCTGATCGCCTTCCTGGTCACCTGGATCTTCGACGCCAACGTCGACGCCCAGGGCGGCGCCTACGCCACCGGCGTCCTGGTCCTGATGTCCTCCGCCGCGATCGCGGTGACCATCGCCGCCCGCCGCGCGGGCCAGCGCGGCTGGGCCATCGGCTTCGCCACCGTCTCCGCGGTCCTCGTCTACGTCACCGGAGCGAACGTCGTCGAGCGCCCCGACGGCGTCAAGATCGGTGCCTGCTTCATCGTCGGCATCATGCTCGTCTCGCTGCTGTCCCGGCTGGCCCGCGCCTTCGAGCTGCGCGTCACCCACGTCGAGCTCGACGGCATGGCGGAACGATTCATCCGCGACATGGCGCACCGCCGCATCCGCTTCATCGCGAACGATCCCGGCCGCCGCGACAAAGCCGAGTACCGCGACAAGGTCGAGCAGATCCGCGCCGACAACGACCTGCCCGAGCTGGAGGACTTCGTCTTCGTCGAGGTCACCGTCACCGACCCGTCCGAGTTCGAGACCGATCTCAGGGTGCGCGGCGAGGTCCTCCACGACCGCTACCGCGTGCTGACCCTCGAATCCTCCTCCATCCCCAACGCCCTGGCCGCTCTCCTCCTGCACGCCCGGGACGTCACCGGAACCATCCCGCACATCTACTTCGAGTGGACCGAGGGCACCCCCTTCGCCAACTTCCTGCGCTTCTTCCTCTTCGGCCAGGGCGAGGTCGCCCCCGTCACCCGCGAGGTCCTGCGCGAGGCCGAACCGGACCGGGCCAAGCGCCCACGCGTCCACACCGGTTGACGACGGCTCGGGCGAACACGTCGGGATGCCGTCGTGACGGGCCTACGGCGCGAGGAGTCCGTAGTCGCGCTCGCCCTCGCCCTGCCCGACCTGGTGCCCGGCGCCGGCGCCACGCGAGACAGCGGAACAGAGCAGCCCAGAGCAGCCCGGCCGCCGAACACCGCCGGCCTGACAGCGCGGTCCGGGGACAGAACACCTAGGACGCGCCGTCGTCGACAGCCCCGCCGCGGTGCGGCTCCAGGCGGTCGACCGCTTCCTCGCTCCACGCGCGGATGACCGATGCCTGCTCGGGGGTGAGTGGGTCGAGGACGTGGCGGCGGATGTTGCCGCCGTGCACCAGGACGGCGCTCTCGGCGGCGCGGCGGCCCTCGACGGTCAGCCCGACCCCCGCGCGGCGGCCATCGGCCCCGTACCGGGTGCGTCTGACGAAGCCGCGTTTTTCCATGCGCGTCAGCTGATGCGCGACACGGCTCTTGTCCCAGTCGAGCGACTCGGAGAGCTCACCGACACGCATCTCGCGACCGGTGGCCTGCCACAGCGTCACCAGCACGCTGAACTCGGCCTTCGAGATGTCGCACTCCCGCTGCAGACCACGCTCCAGCTCCCTGGTGAGCAGGCGTTGCGCGCGCATCCAGGTATCCCAGAACTCCCACTCCCCGGGGTCCAGCGATCGAGTCTCCGTCATGCCGCCGAGGATACCGCGACCAGCTGTGTTGTCACATCAACTCCTTCCCGTCTAGAGTTGACGTATCAACTCACCCGGAAGGAAGACCATGCCGCTCCGCATCGCGCTCATCCTCGGAAGCACCCGCCCCGGACGCCGCGGCGACCAGATCGCCGCCTGGGCACTGGAGGCCGCCCGCGCCCACGGCGGCGCCGCCTACGAGCTGGTCGACCTCGCCGACCACGACCTCGGCAACCTCGACGAGCCCGGCAACCCCAACCTCCGGCAGTACCAGCACGACCACACCCGCACCTGGGGCGCACTCATCGACAGCTTCGACGGCTACGTGTTCCTCGTCCCCGAGTACAACCACTCCTACCCCGGCGCCCTGAAGAACGCCCTGGACTACGTCTACCGCGAGTGGAACGACAAGGCCGCCGGAATCATCAGCTACGGCGGCTGGGTCGCCGGAGCCCGGGCCGCCGAGGCGCTGCGGCTCGTCCTCGCCGAACTGCAAGTGGCCACGGTCCGTGCCCAGCCCACCATTTCCACACACCCCGCGTTCCACACCGGCACCTTCGTCCCCCAGGAGGGCCTCGACACCGCCGTGGGCGACATGCTCGATCAGGTGATCGCCTGGTCCGGCGCACTGCGCGGGGTCCGTGAGGCGAAGACGCAGACGGCCACGGCCGCATGAGACCCGGTGCGCGACCGATCACGTGGCAGGAAGGTGCGAACCGGCGGACGCCGCGGGGCAGGCGCTGAAGCCCGCGCCGCCGGCTGCCGATGAACCAGGCCGTCCGTGACGCGACCACCGGCAGGTGATCAACGGTGCGCTACGGCCGTTACGCCGCAAGGCCCGATCCGACCGGCGGCGGGGAGGCGACAGGCAGACGCGCCACCGGGTAACGGAGCCGACCAAGCCCTACGAGCGCCATGTCAGGCGCCGTCTGCCCGGTAGCCGGCCGGCGGTGTCAGCTCGTGCTGGATGCTGTGAGGTGTTAGGCGTCGACCTGATGGTCCGCCCAGACGTAGCTCTCCGGAAGCAGGTCGCCGATGGGGACGACGCGGAGGCTGCCGCCTGCGCCGACGATGACCTTGAGAGCCGGGAAGTAGTCCAGGAGCACCTGGCGACACCGGCCGCACGGGGGCACCACCCCGCGGTCGCGGTCGCCCACGGCGACGATCGTGTCCAGGTCATAGGCGCCCTGGGCGGCCGCCGCGCCGATGACGACCAGTTCGGCGCAGGGGCCTCCGGTGAAGTGGTAGACGTTCACCGCGGTGACGATCCGGCCGTCGCGGGCGCGGGCCGCGGCCGCCATGGTGTGGTTGTCGCCCCGGCAACACGCCTGCGCGGCCCGGTCCGCGGCCTGGATGAGTTCGCGGTCGGCAGGCTGGGGCTGCGTGTTCATCTTCTCTGCCTTCATGCGGTCGAAGCCGGAGGCTTCCGTGCGGGAGGGATACAGGCGACGTGTCCGGGTGACGGAGCGAGTAGGCGTGCGCCTGTTCGGCCATGACGAGGGGCAGGCCGGTGCGGCACTAGTCACGGACCAGAAGGGAGACCGCGTCGTCGATCAGGGCGTCGCCGTCCTGCGCGGAGATGCGGCGGGCGCTGACGAGCGACGCGATTCCCTGCATGATGGCAGCGAAGAGCAGTTGCAGCCGGTACGGGTCCCGGGGGCCGAGCTCTCCGGCCTCGGCGCTGCGGTCGATCAGGTCACCGACGGCCGCGAAAAGTCGTTCCGAGGCCGCGCGCAGCCCCTCGGGGGGGTCGTCGTTCTTTGCGGTGAACATGAGGTCCAGGAGCGCGGCGTCCGTGACGGCGAAGTGCACATACGAGGTCGCGATCGCGCGGAACCGTTGCTTGTAGTCCACGGCATCGGAGGCGATGACCGCTTCCACCTCATCGGCGAGACGGTTGAATCCTCGCTCGGCGAGCGCGTCCAGGAGTGACTGCCGGTCGACGAAGTGGCTCCGGGGCGCGCCGTGACTGACTCCGGCTTTCCGTGCCAACTCGCGCAGCGACAGCGCCTCGACACCGCCCTCGCGCAAGGTTCGCTCGGCCTGGTCCAGCAGAACGGTTCGCAGATTGCCGTGATGGAAGGGCCTGTGGGTCACCCACTTACCCTACCTCGATCTAGACATTGACTAGTAACTAGGCATTGCCTAGAAACTAGGCAGCGTCTAGTCTCGCTGCCATGACCCCAGATCTCACCGACAAGACAGTCATCGTGACCGGCGCGAACAGCGGTATCGGTCTCGCCACGGCCAAGGCCCTCGCCGGATACGGAGCGCGCGTCGTCTTCGCCGTACGCAACACGGCGAAGGGCATGAGCGCCGCCGCGGGGACGCCCGGCCTGACCGAGGTGCGACAGCTGGATCTGGCCGACCTGGCGTCGATCCACCGTTTCGCCGCCGATTGGCAGGAGCCGATCCACCTGCTCATCAACAACGCGGGCATCTCCGCCCCCGAACTCCGAAGGACCGTCGATGGTTTCGAACTGCAATTCGGAACCAACCATCTCGGCCCGTTCGCGCTGACGAACCTGCTTCTGCCCCACGTCACCGGACGAGTGGTATCCGTGTCGTCGCAGGCGGAACGCATGGGGCGGATCAACTTCGACGACCTGAACTGCGAGCACACCCGCTACAAACAGTCCAGCGCCTATGCGACGTCGAAGCTGGCGAACCTCCTGTTCACGTCCGAACTGCAACGCCGGCTCGACGCCGCCGGGGCGAAGGTGCTGGCCACCACGGCACACCCCGGCTTCGTCGCGACGAACATCTACGACCGGGCGACCGGACTCGGCACGAAACTGATGCTCCGCGTGCTCGCGCAGAGCCCGGAGGACGGCGCCCTGCCGGTGCTGCACGCCGCCACCGGCGATGTCCCCGGCGACAGCTTCATCGGACCGGAGCACTGGTTGCACATGCGTGGTGGCGCCGAGCCGATCGGCCGGTCCAAGACCGCGCGGGACCCGAAGGTCGCCCGGCAGCTCTGGGACATGTCGGAAAAGCTCACAGGCGTGTCGTTCAGCCTCTGACGGCCAGAACCGCATCGTCCTCCTGGTGGGGCCTTTCGGCGACGGCCAGGGACGGCGGACGGACCGGAACGCACCGGGTGGCAGTCACTCCTGGTCCGAGCGGGGCCACGAGCCCGGGGGCCGGCCCTACGCGTGACCCGGGCCGTTTCCGTGCCGAAGCGCGGGGATTGCCGGACACCCGATGGTCCTTGCTCGTGCCGGGCTCGTGCCGGCGTCCTCGGTGCTCTGACCGGGCCCGCGGTGCTCTGACCGGGCCCCCGGCGGTCCGCGCCCAGCGGGCCAAGCCCGCCGCTCACGCTCGGCGAAGTTTTTTCACCATGACCTGTTCCCCGGCTGCCCCGTCCGGCAGTACCGCTCCGGGCTCCCCGGTGGCCATGAACCCATGACGCCGGTAGAGGGCGATGGCGGGTTCGTTGTCCGCAAGCACCGCGAGCTTCAAGGCTGCTGCCCCCGATGCCAGAGCCCAGGTCTCGATCGCCGCGACCAGCCGATTGCCGATTCCACGGCCCCGCGCCCGAGAGCTGACCCAGACGGACCGCAACTCCTTGCTCTCGGCGGCGCCGGGAAGGCCGCTGGCCATGCCAACGGCGTGCCCGTCCAGCAGCGCGGCGACATGGTGGGCGCCGGGGAGCCCCAGGCGGGCACGCCAGCGTTCTTCCTCGCCGCTGTGCCAGTCGGCGAGCCGGACCTTGAACGCGTTCGGCGCGTCGGTCAGCGCAGCGAGGCGGAGTGCTCGCCACAACGGCCAGTCGTCTGGCGTGAGAACCCGCAGCGTCACCATGCCCACGAGTCTCGCGCCACGCGGCCCGGCGGGTCCACCGTGCTCACGCCCGCCCGGATCGGCGGCGATGGGGTGCCTGTCCGGGAGTCGATCGGTCAAGGATTCCAGTACACACTCGTGAACGTCCGGTCGAAGCGCCCGGCCTCCAGATCCTTGCGCTGGATCGCCCAGTGGACGCTGGAGCCGGCCGCCACTTCACCGAGGTCGGGACTCCAGCTCGCGAGCAGCACCCAGTCCCCCACCACCTCCGACGCCGGTTCGCCGTCGCCCCAACGGCCTTTCGCCGCCTGCTCCACCGCGCAGCGCACCAGGCCTTCCAGCGGGTCGAGGTCGACCATCTCCTCGTCGGCGTACCCGCCCATGTGCAAGGGGCCGCGGAGGTCGAGGTAGCGGCATGCCATCTCCCACTCCTCGGCCAGTTCCTCGGCGTGGGGGAAGCCAGGGAGCGGCTGCAGGTCGCCGTCGGGCAGTTCGACCGCGTAGTGGTACGGCAGTGACGGTTCGGTCCGCACTCGCAGCTCGCCCTGCGGGAAGGCGTCGGCCACCTCCCGCTCCTCCGGGACGCCGTACGGGTCCCAGGCGTACCTGTCGTGTTCCTTCACGGGTGTCCCGGCGGGGACGTGCACGACCGCGCCGTGATCGGTCAGGTCGCCCCTGTCGCGCGGCCAGGCGAAGAGGAGCAGGTGGCCGTCGGACGGCAGGGGCAGGTCGGTCGAGGCCGGCGGCAGGGCCGCGAGGTCGATGGAGGCGACGTGGGGGAACAGGGGGTGCGGGGTGTCCGCCGGCAGCAGCACGGGGCCGCCGAACCTGGCGGCGACCGGGCCGTCCTGGCGCGTCGACAGGACCGCGCAGGGCCGGACCATGTCGATCCACCGGTCGGCTTCCTCGGCCGGTATCCCCAGCTGAATCGCCTCGTCGCGGAAGCGGGTGAGTCGCTCGCGTAGCTCTTCGGAAGTCACCAGGCCAAGATAGGGCCGAGCACTGACATCGATGCCACCGTGTCCGGCTCCTGCGCGGCCGCGGCACTCGATGCCGGCGCCACCGCCGGACCCCGGAACGCGCCGTGACCGCACCCGGCGCCACGGGCTGGAGCCCGGGCCGCTGCGGGCGAGCGGACTGCAGGCCACGAACAGGCCACGAGCCACGCCTCATCGCTGCCGCGCCGCTGGTCGCGTTCTCCTCCCAGCTCCGAGGCGGTACTCGCGCGCGGCCGGGGCCGCGCAGCGGTTCACCGGGCGGCGCGCCGCCAGGCCGCCTCGCGCAGGAGCCGCAGGCCGTTGAGGCCGACGATGACGGTGGAGCCCTCGTGGCCCGCGACGCCGAGTGGCAGCGGCAGCGTGCCCACCAGGTCCCAGACCACCAGGCCGGCGATGAAGACACCGGCGATGACCAGGTTCTGCACGACCAGCGTACGGGCCCGGCGGGAGAGGGAGATCACGGCGGGCACGGTGGTGAGTTCGTCGCGGACGATGACCGCGTCCGCGGTCTCCAGAGCCAGATCGGAGCCTGCGCGGCCCATGGCGAGGCCGGTGTGGGCGGCGGCGAGTGCCGGGGCGTCGTTGACACCGTCGCCGACCACGAGCACCTTGCGGTTCACGTCCTGCCACTCCCGCACGGCGGCCACCTTGTGCTGCGGCAGCAAGCCGGCCCGGACGTCCTCGATTCCGACGTCGGCGGCAAGGCGGGCGGCGGCACGCCTGTTGTCGCCGGTCAGGAGCACGGGCGGCGTCCCCGTGAGGGTCGTCAGCGCGGTGACGGTGGCCGCGGCGTCGGGGCGCAGCCGGTCGGCGATACCGAGCACGCCGACCGGCACACCGTCCGCCGCGACCAGGACGGCGGTCCGTCCGCCGTCCTCCAGACCGGCGGCGAGCGCGGCAGCCCGCGCGGAGGCCGCGTCCGTGGCGCCGGCGAGCAGCCGGGCCGGTGCGCCCACCGCGACCACGCGCCCCGCGACGGTGGCGGTCACCGCGACGCCGGGCGTGGAGGCGAAGTCCTCGGCCGGTGGCAGGGCGAGTCCGCGCTCATGCGCCGCGTCCACGACGGCTCGCGCCAGCGGGTGCTCGCTCGGGTGCTCCGCGGCGGCCGCCAACGCAAGCAACTCCCCCGTGTCGAGGCCCGATCCGGCCAGCGGACGGACATCCGAGACGCGCGGGGTGCCCTCGGTCAGCGTGCCCGTCTTGTCGAGGGCCACCGCGTCGACCTGCCCCAGCCGCTCCATCACCACGGCCGACTTGACCAGCACGCCGTGCCGTCCGGCGTTGGCGATGGCGGACAGCAGGGGCGGCATGGTGGCCAGCACGACCGCGCACGGGGAGGCCACGATCATGAAGGTCATCGCCCGCAGCAGCGCTTCCGTCAGCGGTGCGCCGAAGCCGAGCGGGAGGAGGAAGACGGCGAGAGTCGCCGCCACCATGCCCAGCGAGTAGCGCTGTTCGACCTTCTCGATGAACAACTGCGTCGGCGCCTTGGTCGCCGACGCCTCTTCCACCATGCGCACGATCCGGGCGATCACGAAGTCGCGGGCGTCCCGCTCCACGCGGATCCGGAGCGCACCCGTGCCGTTGAGAGTCCCGGCGAAGACCTCCTCACCCTTCTTTCTGGCCACCGGCAACGGCTCACCGGTGATGGTCGCCTGGTCGACCTCGCTCACGCCGTCCAGCACGCGGCCGTCCGCGCCGATCCGCTCGCCGGGCCGTACCAGGATGGTGTCGCCGACGGTCAACTCCTCGACGGAAACGGTCCGTTCGCCACCGCTGTCGTCGAGGCGGGTGGCGGTGGCGGGCGCGAGGTCCAGCAGGCCGCGCACGGAGTCCGCGGTGCGTGCCGTGGCGAGCGCCTCCAGCGCGCCCGACGTGGCGAAGATGACGATCAGCAGTGCGCCGTCCATCACCTGCCCGATCGCCGCCGCCCCGAGCGCGGCGAGGACCATCAGCAGATCGACGTCGAGCGTCCTGCACCGCAGGGCCTTCAGCCCTTCCCGGCCGGGCTCCCAGCCGCCGGCCGCATACGCCAGCGCGTACAGCGGCCCCCACACCCACACCGGGGCGCCGGCCAGCTGTCCCGGCAGCGCGAGCAGGAAGCAGACGGTGGCCGCGAGCGCCCAGCGGGCCTCGGGCAGGGCCAGGACGCGGGTACGGCGGCGGAGCGCGCCACCGTCGCCGGACACCGCGGCCCGGTCGGTGGACGGCTGAGTGAGAGTGGAGGCCATCGGGGCGCGGGTCCTTCACGGGCGGAAAGGGAACGGACGGAAGCAGGACGGACGAGACACGACGGAGGGGACACGCTGGAGGAGGCGATGGGTCGGGGGCGACGGGTCGGGGGCAATGGGTCGGGGGCAATGGGTCGGAGGCAATGGGTCGGGGGCAATGGGGGCGACAGGAGGAGACAGGACGCAGGACGGAGAAGACATGACGGACAGCGGCCGACCGGTCGCCCGGCGCCGCTCGCTCCACCGTACAGGATCGAATGAAGACCCGTTCATGCATTCATGGGACGGTCTCCGTAGGATGAATGCCATGGGCCACGGAGCTGATGTCGAGAACACCACCGCCACCGCGCGCGAGCGGCTGGAGAGCGTGGGTGCCGCCGACGTGGCCACCACCCTGCAGGCCCTGGCCACCCCGTCCCGGCTGCGCATCCTCGCCCGCCTCCAGGAAGGCCCGTGCGCGGCGACCGAACTCGCCGACGCCGTCGGCATGGAACAGTCCGCCTGCTCCCACCAGTTGCGCCTGCTGCGCAACCTCGGCCTGGTCACCGGCGAACGCCGGGGCCGCTCGGTCATCTACGCCCTCTACGACAACCACGTCGCCGAACTGCTCGAGCAGGCCCTCTACCACGTCGAGCACCTGCGTCTGGGCCTGCGCGACACCCCGGCCCGGGCCCCGGCCACGGCGACCGGGGCCCGCTGAGGCTCACCCCGGAACGGCCACCGCCGCCGGCCTCGGCGCGAGGTGGCCGGCCCGGTGCAGCCGCGCCACCAGCGCCGCACAGACGAACCCCGTGGTGGCGAGCGCCGTCCACGGCAGCCAGCGCACACCGGTGTCGAACAGGGCGCCGATCGCGAGGTTCCCGAGGGAGATCGCGATGCCGGAGGCGGTGTTGTAGGCGCCGTAGTACGTGGCGACCAGCCGGTCACCGGAGAGTCGTACGACGGTGTCCATCTCGAAGGGGTAGAGCAGGGCCCCGCCCCAGGCGAGGAGGGCCGCGCAGAGTGTCAGGGCACCGGCGCCGGTGACGGCGCCGTACGCCCCCGGCAGCAGGGGCGTGAAGGCCGCCCCCATCACGGCCAGCCCGTACACGATCGCCCGGGGTCCGGCCAGGTTCGCCTTCGCCCACGCGGTCAGTTTCAGCTGGCCCGAGAGTGCCGCCAGCGCCGAGACGGCGAAGATCGCGCCGGTCACGGTCCCGGTCCGCGCGCCGAACAGTTCGCGGGCGCGGAGCGGGAGAGCCAGGTAGACCTGGAAGGCGAGGACGTAGGAGCCGCTCATCGCGGCGGCGAAGAGGAGGAAGGGCCGGTTGGCGGCGATGGCGCGCCAGTCGGCGGCCACCGCCCGCCAGGCGGGCTCGGTGCCCCGGCCTGCCGGCGGACGGACCGGCAGCGCCCGGGCCTGGAGGACGGCCAGCACCCCGAAGATGAGTCCGGCGACCGTGCAGACCACACCGAAGTCCCAGGCCAGCAGGGCGAGTCCGGCGAGCGGCCCGATGAGGATGCCCGCCTGGTAGAAGACGTTGAAAGCGGCGAACGCCTCCACACGCCGCTCCTCACCGGCCTCCGCGGCCAGATACGCCCGTACGGCCGGGTTGAAGAGCGCACCCGCCAGTCCCGTCAGCGCCGAGGCCACGATCAGGACCGGCAGGCTCGCCGCCACCGCGAGCAGACCGAAGGCGACCGTGCGCAGCGCGCACCCGGCCAGGATCATCGGCTTGCAGCCGTAGCGGTCGGCGAGGGTGCCGCCGACGAGGAACATGCCCTGCTGGGAGAGGTTGCGCACGCCCAGGACCAGGCCGACCGCCCAGGCGGCCAGTCCGAGTCCGTGGGCGAGGTGGTCGGCGAGGTAGGGCATCAGCATGTAGAAGCCGAGGTTGATGGCGAACTGGTTCACCATCAGCAGGCGGGCCGGCCGGTCGAAGGAGGCCACCTGCGCCCACGTCCGCCTCATCGGACACCCGCCTTCGCCGCCGTCTGCCGCCCCAGCGGATCCCGCACCCGCCCGCACCGGGTCCAGGCCGTCACCACGTGCTCGTCCGGCTCGGAGATCTCCTCCGGTTCCAGGAGCGGTCGCTGGTCGAGGAGTTGGTGCTCACGGCACCACGCGTCGTTGTAGACGGTCTCCAGGTAGCGGTGCGGGCCGTCGGGGAAGACGGCGGCGATACGCGTGCCGACGGGGTACGTCCGCGCCGCCCACCCGGCCACCAGCGCGACAGCACCCACGCTCCAGCCCCCGGAGGCGCAGTGGCGCCGGGCGAGCTGCCGGCATGCCCACACGGCCTCCGCCGGGGCCACCCAGTGGACCTCGGTGAAGGCCCCGTAGTCGACGTTGGACGGGTGGATGCTGGATCCCAGTCCGCGCATGAGGCGTGGTGCGGCGGGCTGTCCGAAGATCGTGGAGCCGGTCGCGTCCACGCCGATGAGCCGCAGATCGGGCAAGGACTCACGCAGCCCCGTCGCGACGCCGGCCGAGTGCCCGCCCGTCCCCACCGCCGCCACCAGGACGTCGATACGGCCGAGCTGGGCGAGGAGTTCGGCGGCCAGCGGGCGGTAGGCGGCGACGTTGTCGGGGTTGTGGTACTGGTCCGGGCAGTAGGCGCCAGGGACTTCGGCGAGGTGTTCGGCGACGCGTTCGCGGCGGGACCGCTGCCACCCGCCGTCGGGGTGCGCAGCGGCCACCTGGTCGACGCGTGCGCCCAGTGCGGTGAGCAGCCGGACCATGGCCGGCTCGATGCCGGGGTCGGTGACGACGGTGACGGGATGGCCGTGGGTCAGCCCCGCCAGGGCGAGGCCCAGGCCGAGGGTGCCGCTGGAGGACTCGACGATCGGTGCGCCGGCGGCGAGGTCGCCGCGACGCCGCGCCTCGCGGACCATGTACAGGCCGGGACGGTCCTTGATGCCGCCCGGGTTGGCGCCCTCCAGCTTGGCGTGGAAGCCGCGGCCCGGCGGGGCGAACGGCTCGTCGATCCACAGGACCGGCGTGTTGCCGACCAGTTGGGCCGGGCGGCGGGCGATCAGGGGGGCGGGGGCGACGGCCCCGATGGAGGCGGGGGATTCGAGCACGGAGAGATCCATGGGTGTACGGCTCCTTCGCGTCCGCGGGTGGGGCGGGCGCGTGCTGGCGGTGCGGGGGTACCTGGGCACGCCGAACCGCGGCCCGCCGCTTTCGGGGCATGGACCTGGGCAGGGCGTGCGGGGCTTTGCCTACTGCCGCCAGACGCAGTGCTGGGCACATACGGACCGGCCGTGTGCCGGTGCGGAAACACCGCCTGCCGGGGCCGCGCGCCGGGGAGACGGACGCGTGCCGGGCCGCTGGGCGACCACCGGCTCGACAGGCTGAGGAGCGTGGGCCGGGAGATCCGCTGTGGCCCGGACGCGGTCGACGGCATGCTCGAGAGAGTCGTCGAAGACGTCGTGACTGTGCCCGTGACGTGAACCGGGGATCTCCGGTTCGGCGACCGCCGTCGATGACGCGGCGATCACGGCGACGGGCTTGTGCGGGCCGACGAATCCCGGTCCGTGCAGGGCACCCACCAGGTGGGACGCCACGAGCACGATCAGCCCGATGAGCAGCACGGACGGCGCAGGACGACGCAGGACGCGGCTCCCGACCATCGCACGAATCACATGCACACCGTAATCGACTCATTACGCAGAATCACGAAGCGGAGGCTGCGTGTCCGAGGCCGCCCGGCGGTCCGGGAGGATGCGCGTGCAGGGCCGCCGGGTGGTCCGCAAGGATGCGCGTGCAGGAGCGCCGGGGTCCCGCAAGGATGCGCGTCCAAGACCGCGGGTGGTCCGCGAGGGCTCGAGGTACGCGACGACCCGGCCGGCATGAGGGGTCGGCATGGCTGCGGACGCGTACCGGGGGAACGCGTCCGGTGTGAGCGGATCGTATCTTCCCTGGCTGGGTGTGCCGCTGGAGCACGGACCCTGGAGCGCGGCCCTCGCGGTGCTGGCTGCCACACCGGGGGGTATGTGGGTGCTGGCGCTGGTGCTGGAACGGCGTCTGATGGGTTTGCGCACCGGGTTCCTGGCGGTGCTGATCGGCGACCCGTTGCTGGCCGCGGCGGTCGCGCTGGGGGTGTGGCGGCTGGGCGCGACGCCGCCGAGTGGCCCCTCGGGCCTGTGGTGGGGCGTGGCCTCCGGTGGCGGCTGGCTCGCCTTCGGCCTGGCGCAGTGGTGGTCAGAGTTGCGGTCGGGCTTCTTCACCCGCCGTCAGGCCCTCGCCCCCACCAAGATCTGGCATCAGCTGGTGGTCTACCCGCTGCTCGGCTACTGGCTGTGGACGGCCGGAGTCGGGGGTCTGCTGGCGCCCGGAACACGTGCCGCCGATATTGCCGCACGGGCGGGGATCGTGGCCTGCGTCGGCGGCTGGGCGCTCATCAACGGCTACGACCGGCGTCGCCCCAAGCTCGGCCATCCACCCTACGACTGGCGGCGACTTCGCCCCTGTCCGCAGCCCTGGCCCCTTTCCTCCCGCACCCTGCGGTCCTACCTGGCCGACACCGAAGAGCGCGCCGGCCGCAGCTGACGGTCACTCATCGGACAAGCACAGCCACAGCCACAAGCACAGCCACAGCCACAGGCACAGGCACAGGCACAGGCACCGGCACCGGCACAGGATCCGACACCATCGGACACCCTCCCCGCTCTCCCCGCGCACTCCCCCCTACATCTCGTAGTAGATTCACCGGCACCTTCCTGGCGCACCGCGGACGGACCTCCCACTCCGGCTCCCACGCTCACCCCCACCCCCGGCATTCCCTAACTTCTACATCATGTAGTAGTTTCCGTTCGTCGGCGCCCACCGCCATCGATTCGCCCTCCGCCGTACCGGGCGTGACGTCGGCCTGCCCGCGGCACCCCCGTGATCCGGGCGCACATCTCGCCAGGAGGCTGATCGACCGTGCCCCACCTCAAGGATCCGGACCCGGTGCCTTCGCCGCCCGCCGCGTCACCACAGGACGCGGCACCGCGGCGGGTCGCGATCATCTCCGCGAGTGTCGGCGCGGGACACGACGGTGCCGCCGCCGGGCTCGCCGACCGGCTGGCCGCGCGCGGCTTCCTGGTGGACCGGTACGACTTCCTCGACCTGCTGCCCGCACGCACGGGCCGTCTGCTCCGCGGCGGCTACCACCGCCTGCTGACCTGGGCCCCGGAGGGCTACCAGCGTCTGTACGCGGCGACCGAGCATGCCTCGCGCCCCGGCGCGGTGTGGCGGGCACTGTTCCGCGCCGCCCAGCGACGCACCCTCGCAGCCCTCCGGCCGGATACCTGCGCGGTCGTCTCGACCTACCCGGGGGCGAGCCAGGTCCTCGGTGAGTTGCGGCGGCGCGGCCTGCTGACGGTTCCGGCCCTCACCTACCTCACCGACTTCTCCGTCCACGCGCTGTGGGTCGCCCCCGGCATCGACACGCACCTCGCCGTGCACCCAGTACCCGCCGCTCAGGCGCACGCCCGGGGCGCGGCCGGTGTCACCGTCACCGGGCCCGTCACCCATCCCCGCTTCACCCCCGCCACCGCCGGGCAACGCCAGGCTGCCCGGGCCCGGTTCGGACTGCCCCCGCACACACCGCTGGCCCTGCTGGTCGCGGGCTCGTGGGGGGTCGGCCCGGTGCGACGGGCCGCCGCCGAGATACGGCAGACCGGGATCGCGGCGCCGGTCGTGGTGTGCGGACACAACCACGCCCTGGCCGAGCAACTGCGCCGGGACGGTGTCGAGTACGCCTTCGGCTGGACGGACGACATGCCCGGCCTGATGCACGCCTGCGATGTGCTGGTCCAGAACGCCGGCGGGCTGACCTCGCTGGAGGCGTTCGCCGCCGGGCTGCCGGTGGCCAGTTACCGCTGTATCGCCGGCCACGGCCGGACCAACGCCGCCGCCCTGGACGAGGCGGGCCTCGCGACCTGGATCCGCGAAGCGGCCGGCCTCGGGCCGGCGCTCACCGACCTCCTCCACGGTCCGCGCGGCAAGGCCCAGCGCACGGCAGGACTCGCCCTGCACCGGTCCGCCCCGGGCCCGGAACCCGCCGTCGCCGCCAAGGTCGCGGCCGATGCCGGTCCGCCGCCCGCGCCAGGCGGACGGCCGACGACAACACTCCTGCCGGACAGGCGACGGCTCGCCCTGCCCGCCGCCACCATCGCCGCCACCCTCGCCCTCGGCATCGGCGCCCCGCTCGCCTACGCCTACAACGAGACGCCCGCCCGCTTCACCGCCGTCACCCACTACCTGGACGGAGACGGACGATGACCCCGCCACGCCACGTCCTGCGCGCCACCGCCGCGGCACTCCCCGCGCTCGCCGCCCTGCACGCCGCCCCCGTCGTCTCCACCCTCGGCCCCCTACGCAACAAGACCATGCCCCGGCTCGCCGGGCAGGGCCGGCCGGACCACGTCGCCCTGACCTTCGACGACGGCCCCGACCATCTGTCCACCCCGCACTTCCTGCGCCTCCTCGACGCGCGCGGCGTGCGTGTCACCTTCTTCCTGCTCGGCTCGATGCTGACCCGGTCGCCCGGCCTGGCGAAGGAGATGGCCGCCGCCGGCCACGAGGTCGCCGTCCACGGCTGGCACCACCGCCCCTTGCTGCTGCGCGGTCCCCGCGCCACCTACGACGACCTCGCCCGCGCCCGCGACAAGACGGCCGATGTCACCGGACGTGCCCCCGTGCTCTTCAGGCCCCCGTACGGGGTGATGACCACGGCCGCCCATCTGGCCTGCCGCCGCCTCGGAATGGCCCCAATCCTGTGGACCTGCTGGGGCGAGGACTGGCGACGGCGCGCCACGCCTCGCTCGGTGCACGACACCGTCCTACGGGACCTGCGCGGCGGCGGCACCATCCTGCTGCACGACTCCGACTGCACCTCAGCCGTCGGTTCCTGGCGCACCACCCTCCGCGCACTGCCGCGCATCCTCGACGCCTGCGAAGCCCGCGGCTGGCAGGTCGGGCCCCTCCGGGAACACGGCGCCTCCGCCCGGCTCGGCGAACATCGGCTGCGGCGGCGAGAACCGTGATCGGGCACGGCATGCGTCGCCGGTGAAGCACTGAACGAGCACGGGACGCGCGGCTACCCCTGGCTGGTGGCGATGTAGGTGCCGTGCCAGGTGTGCGGCCAGACCTGACCGGTGTAGGCGTTGACGGAGAGCATGCCGGTGATCTTCCCCGAGCGCATGGTGTGCAGGGTGTAGTAGCCGGGGTACGCATCGGGCTCACCCGCGGTCAAGCTGCCATCGTGGTCGCGCAGCCATTGCCCTGCGATGCTGCGGGCCTGCGCCGCGGAGACGCGGACCTGGTCCTGCCGGCCGTAGTGCATGCCGTAGTCGCTGTTCCACATCATCGCCGGGCCGTACTCGATCTGCACGGCCCCGTCAGCCGGATCGACCAGCACCTCGGTGGCCGGACGACCGGCGGTGGTCTCCAGTTCGGCGTAGAAGTTACGGGAGAACTGCATGACCTCGCCCACCCGCAGACCGAGCCGGTCGGCGAACGCTGCCGCCCGCTGCCGCGCCTGGTCGAGTGTCCGCACCCGACTGCCGTCGCCCGCCAGCCACCAGTTGCCCGTCATGCCCCGGCCCATCATGCCGGGCCCCCAGGAGCCCCCGCCGCCGCCCATCATGCCCGAGCCCCACTCGCCACTCCACATATCCGGTCCCCAACCGCTGGTCGGACCCGCATCGGGAGCGCTGCTCGACGGGGCGGTCGAGGTGCCGGTGCCCGAGGCGGCGGGAGCCGGGCTGGACGTGACGATGGGCATACGGCTCGAGGTTCCGATGCGGCCGGCCGAGTCGCCGTTCGCACCGCACGCACCGATAACCACGGTGCCCGCCAGAGCCAGCACCGCCGCGGTGGCAGTTCGTGCACGCCTACTGGTCATGTTCGCCTCTCAGGGAGGTGCCGCCCCGGATCAGGGGGGCGGCTGGTCTTTCGGCCAGCCTCCCGCCGGGCGAGCCGCGGTCCAAAGGGTCGACCGGCCCCCATCCGACGACGACCGGCCCACCCGACCTTCCCGCGCGTACGCGATGGTCAGCGTTACGGAGCGAATCCCGGCATTTACGACGCACGCGTGCAGGTCGTGCGGCGTGGGCCCCGACTCCGGCTCCGGCTCCGGCTGCATGGCTCTGTTGGCAAGACCCGTATACAACCCCCCGTATTACGAGACACCTTGACCATCGAGCAAGCGGAGCAAGACTGTGGCCTCCGCGCGCAGCCGCGCGACTCGGTCGGCATGCGCGGGCGCGGTCAACCGCGCTGCGACTTCCAGCCGTTCGGTGGCCTCGGCTCGCACGATGTCCGCAACCCCGCGTTCACTCAGCTCCCGCCGCGCCGCCTCGGTGGCACCGGCACCGACCGGTGACTTTTCAAGCGCCGGACCGCGCGTCGCGGCCTCCTCCAGAGGCACCGCCTCGGCGTTGTCCAGCGCGGCAAGAGTCGCACGCAGGGCGCTCACCGCGGCCTTGTCGCGGGCGCGCATCGCTTCCGGAAGGGCTTGACGCATACGGATACGTAGGGACATGCCGAGACCCTATGGACACCTTCCTGGTCCCACAACGGGATATCTCCGCGGCCATCGCCGAAGGCGTACTGCGGCTGCGGCTGCGGCTGCGGCTGCGATCCTCCTCGGTCTGCGGGCGTGGAGAGAACCGTGCGACACAGGCGTCACCCAGCAAGGCACTCTGCTCCGCTCCCCGCTCCCCGCTCCCCGTCCGACCGAGAACCTTTACGTGCGCTCGGAACCTTCACATCTATTCCGATATTCCGACGATTGGTGTCCTGCGCCGCACATTCCCACCATGGTGCGGATCCATCAAATCAAGCCACCACCAGCCGGCGATGAACCAATTCAGCGGCACCTGGCGTCATCATTCGAGACCGCTTGTTCTTCGGGGGAGTAAACGTGCTGCGAATTCATTTCGCCGGCGAGGACATCGGGCGTGTGCGTATCGCCGCCGGGCCGGTGCCGGCCTGGGAGATGCTGTTGAGTCTGCATGCCCTGCGGGGACCGGCCGACCACGGCGTCTTCGGGCCGTGGCGTGCCAGGACGCTGGGCGTGCTGGACGCTTCCGCGCGGCTGCTGCTGCGTCTTGCCCCGCCGCGGGGCTATTCCCCGGACTTTCTGACCCCGACGGCTGACAACGATATCGATTCCCTCGTGGACGCCGTGCAGAGCACGGCCCGGCGCCGGTTGCGCACCGATCTCGGACTCCTGGCCGCACAGCGCGGCCCAGCGGTCTGGATGCGTCCACTGGCCGATGGTGACACCACGGCGCTGCGGTGCGTGGGCACCGCGATGTTCCGCTACCACCAGCGCGTTCTGGCGCCGGCGTGGGACCGCATTCACGCGGTGGTCATGGCCGAGCGTGCGGCCCGGGTGGCCGACCTCCTCGACGGAGGTGTGGAGCGGATGCTGAGCAGGCTGCATCCTCACATCCGCTGGGAGGCGCCCGTGTTGTCGGTGACGTATCCCGTCCGCAAGGAACTGCACCTCGGGGGACGGGGGTTGCTGCTCGTACCCTCGTACTTCTGCTGGGCTCGCCCCATCGCGTTGCGCGACTCCGGCCTGGATCCCGTGCTGGTCTATCCGGCCAACCGCGGCCTGCAACGGCTGGTGGAGCCACCCGACACGTCCAACGGTGACTCGCTGGCCCAACTGCTGGGCGCCACGCGCGCCGCCGTTCTGCAGGAGATCGGGGGTGCCGAGGGCGTCACCGGTACGGACCTCGTCCGGCGCCTTCGGATTTCGCCCGCCTCGGCAAGCGAACACGCCACCGTGCTGCGGCGGGCCGGCTTCATCGTCAGTCACCGGACCGCCAACACGGTGTGGCACATGCCCACCCCGCTCGGCCGGGCGGTTCTCGAGCGTGACTCCGGCGTCCGGGCCGGGCACGGGTGTCAACGCTCCCCGGCCCGGGCCGGCTTCACGCCCTGAAGACTCGGGCGGCATCCCCCGGAACTCCTCCCGATGTCAAGCCTTTCGTGCGCAACATGCGGGTCTTTCGGCTGAGTCCGAACCGCCGTGCGCCAGTTGAGCGTCTCGTGCAGGCTGAGCTGCGACCACCGAACTCCAACCGTGTGAAGCGCGCGACGCCGCGTTCCGGACCGACACGACCGCCGCCGGGAGCGCTCGATGCGCGTGGGCGGGGTGCGGCAGCCTCGCGCCCCCCGTCCGGCGCGACCGACACTCGGCGACCGCCGCTTCGCACCGCGTCTCCCCCACCGCACGGCGTGGAAGGCGACGCGGCAGGACCGAACCGACACCGTCACAGGGGGAACATCATGAGGACATCCGCTCGCAGGATCTCGGCACTCCTCACCACCGGCCTGTCCCTGGCCGCGCTGGGCACCGTCTTCGCCGGCACCGCGCAGGCCGCCAATCCGTGCTGGTGGAGCAGCGACGGCATGCACATGTACTGCAACAACGTCGTGGGTGCCACGGTGTACGCCACCCCCGACACCAGCCATCCGGTCGGCAAGATGTACTCGAACCCGAGCTGGTTCGAATGCCGCACCGACAGCGGCGCCTACGTCGGCGGCCCGCACCCGTACCGGTGGGAGTACACGGAGGCGGACAACGGGCAGTGGGGCTACATGAAGGACACCGACATCTACAGCGAGACGGACCCGCTGAGCCAGTACATCGGCAACGGCATCCCCCAGCCCTGCTGACATGCCGCCGCCCGGCCGGCCGTCAGCCCGACTGGCCGAACCCATCGATCGAACTGACTGAACCGACCGAGCCCACTGAACCGACCGAACGCGCTCAATCGACCGACCGAACGAACGCACTCGACCGACCGAACGAACGCACTGAAACAGCTGGACACCAGCCACCCACGGGGAAGGAACCATCGGCATGGGACTGAAGACGAAGGTGCTCGCCACGGCGGGCGCGGGGGCCATCACGGCGGGCCTGCTGCTGGGCGGGGCGGCGGGAGCCCAGGCGGCGGCCGCCGGGCTGCCCTACGCGGTCACCGCCTACGAGAACGTCAACGTCCGCTCGGGCCCGGCCACCACGTACTCGATCTCCGGTCACGTGGCGGCGGGTGAGGTGCGCGGGGCGTCCTGCTGGACGCACGGGCAGACGATCAAGGACAACGGCTACACCAACGACGTCTGGGTCCGTCTGGCCGAGGGCTACGTCAGCGCGGTCTACCTCAAGGGCGACCAGTACGGCGGGTTGCCGGCGTCGGCGACCTGCTGACCGCACCATGGTCCGTCGCGGGCCGCGGGCGGTACCGCTCGCAGCCCGCGCACGTCGTCCCGCGTCGTCCCGGAGGACCGGCGCGCGACGACGTGCGAGAGATCGGCCGCGGTGGCGGATCCTGTCGCCGCGGCCCGACACAGGAGGGGCTCGGGTGGCCGCTCGAAGTGGCGCCCGGGCGGGTCCGTCAGAGGGAGAGCTCTGAATGCAGCGCATGCAGTCGATCAAAAGGCTCGCGGCCCGTACCGCCGCGGCGGCCGCGCGTACGGGCGCCGCGCCGGACAGCGGCCCCGGCGCACATATGCGCCCGCAGCCGTCGGCTTCTGGTGACACGGGGTCGGCCGGCGTGAGGGGCCCCGTCCGCACCGCCGGACCGAGGCGCCGTCGCGCCGCTGCCGTGGCGGGTGTGCTCGCGCTGGCGGGAGCCGCGGTGGGCACGGCCGCCTCACCGGCGTCGGCCGCGGGCTGGGCCTGTGACCACGACGGGCACACGGTATGGTGCGCCTCCGTGACCGCCATCTCGCCCGGGTCCTATCTGGCGTCCCACAACGGGCCGTCCTACGCATCGGGCACGACCGGACACCGCTACTACAACGGCAACACCATGATGCTGGCCTGCTGGACCACGGGCGACGGCGACGCGGACGGCCATGGCGACCACTACTGGTTCGCGCTCGACTTCGACAGCGACAGCGGTTACATCAACGACTGGTACGTGACGACGGGGTCGCCGTCCCAGTGGCAGCCGCACGTGCCGCAGTGCCGGTGAGCCAACACCCCTCCCAGCTGCTGGACGGCACGTTTCCCGGCGTGCCCGTGATGAACCGCGCGCCGGGTCCCATGTCCTGTTCCTTCCTCACTTCCCGTCGCTTCCTCACTTCCCGTCGCAACTCGTCAACCTCGCCAGGAGATATCCATGCGTCGCATCTCACTCGTGCTGCTCGCCTGCCTGGGGTCAGCTGTACCCATGGTGGTCGCCACCTCCACGGCCGCGTCCGCAGCGCCGGTCGTGTCGACCGCCGTTCCCGGCAGTGTGCAGACCGTCGCCTGCAATTCAGGTCATGTGTGCATCTACAAGGGCGACATCTGGGACGGCAGTTCCAATCATGCGAAGGTGTACGACTTCTACTACTACGGGACGTACAACGTCCACAATCTCATCGGTGAGTACACCGTGCTGAACTGCCAGACCGGTGGCGCGGGGGTCGAGGGGTTCACGGGCTACAACGGCACAGGAAGTGTGGCGTGGAACCTCAGCAGCAATAACTGTGCGGGAGGTTTCTGGACGAATCTCACGTCGACCTACTCCGTGCGGCTCTACGCCTGACCTCCGGCTCTCACAGGGCGGAAGCGGGCCCTCTCCGCTGAGCGTTCCCGCGGCGGAGAGGGCCCGGAATCTGCGCGACATCCGACCCGCCGCCCCGCCCGCGTCGTGCCGCGCCGAGCCGGGGCGGCGCGGGCGGGGCACGGCGCGGCGCGGCGCGGGCGCGAGGGTTCCCGCCGGTTCAGCAGCCGGAGTCGGCGATGACGAAGTAACCCGCGGAAGTCTCCTTCAGCGTGTGGACGATGGCTACGTTGAACAGGCCCATGTTCTGGCCGGAGCCGTTGGCGTAGGTGTAGCCGCCGCTCTGGTGGGCCCGTCCGGCCTGTACCTGGTTGTAGTTGTTGTCGGTGTAGCACTTGGGCGCGGAGCCCGTCGTGGTCGCCGTGACCGGTGCGGACGAGGCGCCGACGGCGCCCGAGGAGTCGACCGCGGCGACGGTGTAGCCGTAGGAGCTGCCGGCGGACAGGCCGGTGTCGGTGTACGTCGTGCTCGTCGCGGAGCCGACCTTCGTCCCGTCACGGTAGACGTTGTACGAGGCGGCGCCGCTGACGGGGTTCCACGACAGCGAGGCGCCGGTGTCGGTGGTGCCGGTCACCGTGAGCCCGGACGGGGCGGGCAGGGAACCGGTGCCGCCCTGGCCGCCGCTGCCGTCCAGACCCCAGAACTTCGCGGTGTAGTAGCTGGAGCAGATGTAGTCGAGGTAGTAGGCGCCCGTGCTGCCGCACTGGTCCGCGCCCGAACCCGGGTTCACGGCGAGGCCGTGCGTCATGCCGGAGACCGAGAACAGGGCGACGGCGGGCCGGCCGGCGGAGTCGTCGTAGAGGCTCTCGGTGGTGCCGCCGGTCAGGCTCCGGGTGCTGGAGGCCGTCTGGCCGATGCCCCACACGTCGGTCCACTGGTCGCGCAGCTCGGTGCCGTTGACCGGGGCGACGGTGGTGTCGGAGCTGCCCTGCCAGATGGCGACGCGCGGCCATGGGCCCGAGTACCCCGGGTCGGAGTTGCGGACCTTGTCGCCCCACTGCTTCGGGGTGAGGTTCTGGCTGCTGTACTGGCAGCCGGAGGCGGCACCCTGCGTGGTGGCGCACTGCGCGGGGAGGCCGGAGTCGACGGAACCGCCGGCGAACACGTCCGGGTAGTCGGCGAGCAGGTCCGCGGTCATGCCGCCCCCGGCGGACAGCCCGGTGACGAAGACGCGGCCGCGGTCGGAGCCGTACTGTGCCGCGGCGGTGTCGACCATCTGCTTGATCGAGGCCGCCTCGCCCTTGCCCCTGGTGTCCTTGGTCGAGTCGAACCAGCTGAAGCAGGACAGGCTGTTGTTGGCCGAGCTGGTCTGCGGGTAGACCACGGCGAAGCCCCACTGGTCGGCGAACTTCTGCCAGCCGGAGTGCGTGTGGTAGTCGCTCGCCGTCTGCGTGCACCCGTGCAGGGCGACGACCAGTGGTGCGCCGGCGGGCAGGTTGGCGGGGGCGTACTCGTACATCGCCAGGTTGCCGGGGTTCGATCCGAAGCTGGTGACCTGCTGGAGGGTGCCGGCGGCCGCCGCGCTCGGCGCGAGCGGGGTGACGGCGCTCAGGCACGCGATGAAGGCGCCCAGTGCGGCAGCCAGTGCGGTGCGCCGGAAGAACCCGCGCAAGGTGGGGTGAGGCATGGTGCGACTCCGTTGGATGGTGGGGAGTGAGGAGGAGCGCGGGCGCGGCGCGCCGCCCGGCGGTCCCACCCCGCCCGGCTCCACCCGCGCCCGTCGCGTCGGCCGGCCCGGCACCCGGCCGCGCCCGGCCCGCTGTCGTACCGGCTTGCTGTCGTCACGGCACGCTGTCGTACCGGCTTACTGGAGCGGACTGTACGACCGGTTGGCCGGGCCATGACATGTGAGGGACAGCCAGGACTGCGGCGCCGGGCGTGGATGGCGCACCCATGGTGTCCGCAGTGCCCCTGTGACATGGGACGGAGCCCGCGCGCACCCCGGCGTCCCGGGTGCGCGCGGCGTGCGGGGTCCGGCGGAACACCCGGCGTCCGACGCCCTGCCGGCACATGGTGGCGGCACCTATCTCTCGGCGCGAAAATATGTCGACGACCCACGTGTCTCACCTCCTGAGTCGTCCCTACCGTGTTCGGCCATGGACAGCACAAAGAGCTCCGACGAGGGCTCGCCCCAGCATCCCGGACCCGGTGACGCCACCGCGTCCGGCCTGGCCTCGACCCGCTTCCTCACCGGCCGCAGGGCCCTGGTCACCGGTGCGGCCAGCGGGATCGGCCGGGCCTGCGCCGAGGGCTTCGCCGCGGCCGGTGCCGAGGTCTACGTGGTGGACCGGGCCGCCGAGGCCGCCAAGCAGGTGGCCGAGGCGATCGGCGGCATCGCCGTCGTGGCCGACCTCTCCGAGGCCGACGCGGTCGACGCGCTGCCGGACGACGCCGACATCGTCGTCAACAACGCGGGCCTGCAGCACGTCGCCCCGGTGCACGAGTTTCCCCCGGAGCGCTTCGCACTGATCCAGCGGGTCATGGTGGAGGCGCCGTTCCGCATCCTGCGCCGCACCCTGCCCCACATGTACGCGCGAGGATGGGGCAGGGTCGTGAACATCTCCTCGGTGCACGGTCTGCGCGCCAGCGCCTACAAGTCGGCCTACGTCACGGCGAAGCACGCGCTGGAGGGCCTGAGCAAGGTGGTCGCCCTGGAGGGCGCCGCACACGGTGTGACCAGCAACTGCATCAACCCCGGCTACGTCCGCACACCGCTGGTCGAGGAGCAGATCGCCAACCAGGCGCTCGCCCACGGCATCCCCGCGGCGGACGTGATGGACCAGGTCTTCCTGGAACGCACCGCGATCAAGCGCCTGATCGAGCCCACCGAGGTCGCCGAGGCGGCGCTGTGGCTGTGCACCGACCCCACCGGTTACCTCACCGGCAGCTCGATCCCCCTGGACGGAGGCTGGACGGCCAGCTGAGGGCCCGTTCACCCGCCCGTCCGATCCCGGCCAGGGCCACGCCGCGCCACCGTCCCCCACCGCCCCGCGGCGCACCCCGCCGACCGACTCCCCCGGACCCCCTCCCTTCGTCCGACCGCGGCGCCGGGTCCGGCGGTTCCGCTCACTCTCACTCCGAAACACGGTGACAACCATGCCCAGCGCTCACAACGCCGTGAACGACCCGGCAGCCCCGGGAAGGCCACGCGGTCTGCACAAGATCGTCGCCGCCAGCCTGATCGGCACGACCATCGAGTGGTACGACTACTTCCTCTACGGCTCGGCCGCCGCCCTGGTCTTCGGCCGCGTGTTCTTCCCCGAGTCGGACCCGCTGACCGGCACGCTGCTGTCCTTCCTCACCTACGCCATCGGCTTCGCCGCCCGCCCGATCGGCGCCGTGGTCTTCGGCCACTTCGGCGACCGTCTGGGCCGCAAGAAGCTCCTGGTGATCAGCCTGCTGATGATGGGGCTCTCCACCGCCCTGATCGGCTGCGTCCCCGGCTACGACACGATCGGTGTCGCGGCTCCCGTGCTGCTGACCGTCCTGCGCCTCATCCAGGGTTTCGCCCTCGGCGGTGAGTGGGGCGGAGCGGTGCTGCTGGTGTCCGAGCACGGCGACGCCAGGCGACGCGGCTTCTGGGCGTCCTGGCCGCAGGGCGGCGCACCGGCCGGCAACCTGGTCGCCGTAGGAGTGCTCTCCTTGATGACCACCCTGCTCAGCGACGACGCGTTCGACTCCTGGGGCTGGCGGGTGCCGTTCCTGCTCTCCGCCGTACTGGTCATGATCGGCCTGTGGATCCGGCTGTCCGTCGACGAGTCCCCGCTGTTCAAGGAGGCGCTGGCCAAGGCCGAACGGCGCAAGGCCGAGCAGCGGGCCGAGCAGCCGCCGCTCATCGCGGTGGTGCGCAGCCACTGGCGGGACATCCTCATCGCGATGGGCGCGCGCATGGCCGAGAACATCTCGTACTACGTGATCACCGCTTTCGTCCTCACCTACTGCGTCGAGCACCTCGGCCTCGGCAAGCAGACGGCACTGAACGCGGTACTGATCGGCTCGGCGGTGCAGTTCTGCCTGATCCCGCTGTTCGGCGCGCTCTCCGACCGGGTCGGGCGCAAGCCCGTGTACCTGGTGGGCGCGGTCGGCGTGGGTCTGTGGTCGTGGGCCTTCTTCGCTCTGCTCGACACCAGGTCCTTCCCCGCGCTGGTCCTGGCCGTCACGGTAGGGCTGATCTTCCACAGTGCCATGTACGCCCCCCAAGCGGCGTTCTTCTCCGAGCTGTTCGCCACCCGGATGCGCTACACCGGCGCCTCCGTCGGAGCCCAGCTCTCCTCGGTGGCGGCCGGCGCCCCGGCCCCGCTGATCGCGACGGCCCTGCTCAGCTCCTACGGCAACGCCACCCCGATCTCGCTGTATGTGGGGCTGGCCGCCCTGATCACCGTGGTCGCCGTCGTCGCCGCCCGCGAGACCCGCGGCAGGGACCTGGCCGCGATCGAGCCGGACGGCTCCGCGGCGCCGGCCGCCGCGGACCGGAAGACCGCCGCGTCCGCCTGACGGCCGCACCGCTCCCCGGCCGGAGGGCCAGGCTCCTTCCAGAAGGGAGAGGAGCCTGGCCCTCATCGGCCGTTGCCTTCCCGCCGGGCAGTTCGGTCCTCGGCCGTTGTTCCCGGCGGGCGGTTCGGTCCTCGGCCGTTGAATCCCGCCGTACACCGCTTCCCGTGCCCCTCGACCACGCAGCCGTACACCGCTTCCAGAGCCCATCGACCACGCAACGGTGGCCCGCCCATGTCACACACCCCCACTCCCGTCACCCGTCACCTGCGCCGGCTGCTCGAACTCCTCGCCGCGGGCGCCCCCGCCGAGGACCTCGGCGCCGTCGTCACCGAGGCCCGGCACAGCGGTGCCGCCGCCCAGGACCTGGCGGAGGTCGAACAGGCCACCGAGGCGGCGCTGCGCGTGCAGACCACACTCCGGCAGCACCGGCGCCGGGAGGCGGAGCTGACCGCGCTCTTCGACACCGCCGGCGACCTCGCGGCGCTGCGCGACCTCGACGCCGTGCTGCGCTCCATCGTCCGGCGCGCCAGGATGCTCCTGGGCACCGACACGGCCTACCTCACGCTCCCCGACGAGGAGGCCGGCGACACCTACATGCGGGTCACCGACGGATCGGTGTCGGAACTGTTCCAGAACCTGCGCCTGGAGCTGGGAGAGGGCCTCGGCGGCCTGGTCGCGCAGACCGCCCGCCCCTACGCCTCCCCCGACTACCGCACCGACGACCGCTTCCTGCACACCGGCAGCATCGACGCCGGGGTCCTGGACGAAGGCCTGGTCGCGATCCTCGGGGTGCCGCTGCTGCTCGGATCGGGCAGCGGCGGCCAGGTCATCGGGGCGCTGTTCGCCGCGGACCGCACGCCCCGCACCTTCGCACCCGACGAGGTCGCCCTGCTGTGCTCGCTGGCCGACCACGCCGCGATCGCCATCGACACCGCCAAGGCCATGGCGGACGCGCGTGTCGCGATGGCCGAACTGGCCGAGGCCAACGCCGTGATCCGCGAGCACTCCGCCGCCATGCAGCGGGCCGAGGAATCGCACGACCGGCTCACCGATCTGGTGCTGCGCGGCGGCGACGTCCCGGACGTGGCCGCCGCCGTGGCCGGTCTGCTGAAGGGGGACGTCGCGGTCCACGACGGCTCCGGGTGGCCGCTGGCCTCGGTCGGCGAACACGGTGGCCCGCTCGCCGGGGACACGGCGGACGCCGGCGGCACCGAGGAGGAGGCGGCAGCGCTGGTCGCGGCGGCGAAGCGCTCACGCGCGGCCGCCCACGCGGTGCTCCACGACGGGCGCTGGGTCTGCGCTGTGCTGGCCGGGCAGGAACTGCTGGGCTGTCTGGTGCTGTCCGGGCGGCCGGACCTCGACGGTCCCGACCGGCGCCTGTTCGAGCGCAGCGGCGTGGTGACCTCGCTGCTGCTCCTGCTGAGGCGTTCGGTCGCGGAGACCGAGAACCGGGTACGCGGCGACCTCGTCACCGATCTGCTCACCGCCCCCGACCGCGACCCGGCCGGCCTGGTCGCCCGCGGCCGCCGTCTCGGCTTCGACCTCGACCGGCCCCACGTACTGCTCGTCGCCCGCACCGGCGACGCGGTCCGCGAACGGCTCGCCGACGCCGCCGCGCAGTACCTGTTCGGGTGCGCCGGTGTCAGCGCGGAGCACGAGGGCGAGGTGGTGCTGCTGCTCCCGTACGCCGGCACCGGTCCGGGCGAGGCCGCTCGCGCCGCGGCCGGGCAGCTCGGCCAGCTGACCGGCGCACCGGTCACGGTGGCCGGCGCCGGGCCGGCCGCCGGGCCGCGGGCCCTCGCCGACGGGCACGCCGAGGCCCTGCGCTGCCTGCGGGCGCTGCACGTCCTCGGCCGCGCAGGACAGGGGGCGAGCGTGACCGAACTGGGCTTCCTGGGCGTGCTGCTGGGGGACCTGCACGACGTGGACGGCTTCGTCTCCGCCACCTTGGGACCGCTGCTGGACTATGACGCCCAGCGCGGCACCCAGCTCGTGCGCACGCTGCGCGCCTACTTCGACTGCGGCGGGATCCTCACCCGGGCGAAGGAGGAGCTGCACGTGCACGTGAACACGGTCGTGCAGCGCCTGGACCGTATCCAGGCGCTGCTCGGTCCCGACTGGAACACCCCCGAACAGACGCTGGAACTCCAACTCGCCCTGCGCCTGCACCTGTTGTCGCCGGATGTGTGATGCCTGATCGCTGGCGCCCGAGGTGTGACACCTGACGTCTGATGACGCCTGACGCCCCATGCCCGGTGGCCGATGCCCGATGCCCGATGCCCGATGCCCCAGCAGGTGTCCCCCGTCACGGCGTGCCGCCGGCCTCCTCGGGCTTCCCGGCACCGGCCGCGGCCAGCAGGTGCCGGGCCACCACCCGGGCGCCCTCGTCGCCGATGACGATCGTGTAGTGGTTGGTGCCGGGGACGAGCCGGGTGCGGACCATGCGCGGATCGAGGCCCGCGGCGCCGAGCCGCTGCTCGTCGTACAGGCCCTGCGGCTCGTCCATGAGGCCGCGTTCCGCCCACAGCAGCACGGCGGGCAGGGGCAGCCGGTGCACCGCGCCCGGCACCTGTGCACCGAGCTGGTCCACGCCGTCGACGCGGACCGCCTCCAGACTGCAGGAGGAGCGCAGTTCGGGCTCCTGCCCGACCAGATCGCGCTGGATGTAGGCGTCCACCCACGTCGACCAGCAGCCGGCGAAGGCCGGATGCGCCTGCCAGAAGGCGCGGTAGGCCTCCCGGTCCGGGAACGTCATCGACAGCCGTCGCATGGCCGGGCCGATCACCGACGTGATGAGCTCATCGGGGTCCAGGCCGGCCGGGACGGGGAAGCCGACGCCGCCGTCCACCAGCAGCAGACCTGTCAGCAGGCCCGGATGGCGTACCGCGGTCAGGGCCGCCGCGAAGGCGCCCATGGAGTGCCCGGTCAGCACCACCCGCCGCACGCCCAGCGCGTCCACCACGGCCGCCATGTCATCGGCGTGGGCGGCGATGCCGTACGGGCCGGGCAGCCGCCCGCTGCGGCCCCGGCCGCGCAGGTCGGGTGCGACCAGCGTGGCCCGGCCGGCCAGGTGGTGGGCGACGCGCGCCCAGCTCAGGCCGTTGGCCGTGATGCCGTGCAGCGCCAGCACCACCGGCGCGCCCGGGTCCGCGGCCGGCCAGCGCGACACGGCCAGCCGCCCGCCGGGCACCGGAACGTCGAACTCCTCGTGCGCCGGGGCGGCCCCGGGCCGGCCGGCCGTCGTGTGGTTGTGCGGAGTGGGCGTCATGGCGCAAGGACCTCCTCGCGGTCGGCGGCGGGCCGGGACGTACGGGCGGTGCGCAGCCGTGCCGGGAGCCGCACCACGCCGCCGGGCAGCAGGTATATCACCGCGACGAACAGCGTGCCGAGCAGGAACAGCGGCTGCGAGAGCGGCACCCGGACCACGGAGGGCAGATCGGCGACCGCGTTCGATCCGGCCAGGTCGGCCAGCCGGTGGTCGGCCCAGGTGTAGAGGATGCCCCCGATCATGGGGCCCCACCGGCTGCCCGAACCGCCCAGGACCACCATCACCAGCAGCGACAGGGTGAAGTCGGAGGTGGTCGTCTGCGGGGTGGCGCCGCCGGTCAGCAGCAGGTACACGATCCCGCCGAGCGCGGCCAGGGTGCCGGCCAGCACGAAGGCGACCAGCTTGAAGCCGTACGGGCGCAGCCCCAGCACCTCCACCCGGCGCTCGTTCTCCTTGATGCCCTCCCAGACCCGGCCGATGGGCGAGCGGACCACCCACCCCACCACGGCCAGCACCACCACGAGGTAGGCGAGAGCGATCCAGTACAGGTTGGCGGTGTGCTCGATGCCGACCAGCGAGGCGGGCAGCCGGTCCGCGGGCGCGGCCCTGCCCTCCTCGCCGCCGGTGACGCCTCCGGGATCGCGCTGGACGAGGATCGACGCGGCCTGCGCGAAGGCCAGGGTGACCATGGAGAATCCGATGCCGCTGACGCGGAGGCTGACCGCGCCCAGCAGGGCGGACAGCACCATGCCCGCGAGCAGGCCGAGCAGCGCCGAGGCGGCGAACGGCAACCCCGCTTCCAGCATGAGGGTGTTGGTGACGTAGGTGCCCGCGGCGAAGTAGAGCGCGTGCCCGAAGGACAGCAGCCCGGTGCGGCCCAGCAGCAGGTCGTAGCCGGTGGCCAGGCCGCCGAAGAGCAGGCACAGGGCCAGCAGTTGCAGGTTGCCGGGGCCGCCGATCGGCCCGTCGAGCAGGCCCGGCAGCGGCAGCGCGCTGTAGGGGACGGTGAACAGCGCCACCAGCAGCAGGGCGGGCCACCAGCGGGTGGCCCGCCGCAGCCGCTCGGAGCGGGGGGCGGCGGGGCGGTCCGCCGCGCGGGCCCCGTCGCGCGGCTGGGTGGCGGTGATCATGTGAGCCTCCCGGTGAGCCCTCGCGGCCGGACGAGCAGCAGGGCGGCGAGCAGGACGACGACGGCGAGGTCGCCGAGTCCGGCGGTGGTGTAGTAGTTGGCGAACTGCTGGACGAGGCCCACGGCCACCGAGGCGAGGGCGGCTCCGGTGAGCGAGCCCATGCCGCCCGTGACGACGACCACGAAGGCGAAGATGAGCAGCGACGTGCCCTGTTCGGGGTCGACCGAGCCGAAGTAGAGGCCGCCCAGGGCGCCGCCGAGGGCCGCCGCCGCACCGCCGATGGCGAAGACCAGGGTGAAGGCCTTGCGCACGTCGATGCCCAGCGCGGTGACCATCGCCCGGTCCTCCACCCCCGCGCGGACGACCAGTCCGTGCCGGGTCCGGCCCAGGAACAGCTTGAGCGCGGACAGCACGAGCAGCGCCGCGCCGATCAGCACCGGGCGGTTGAGCGGCACTTCGGCGCCCAGCACGGCGAAGGTTCCCGCCAGCGCCTTCGGTCCGGGGAAGGGGCGGGCGTCGGATCCCCAGATCGCGGACAGCAGGGCCGGAACGGCCAGGCCGACGCCCACGGTGGCGAGGATCTGCTCGCGGGGGCGGGTGTAGAGCGGGCGGATCACGGCGAGTTCGAGCACGACGGCGGCGACGGTGCCCACAGCGGTGCCGAAGACGACCGCGAGGCCGAAGCCGGCGCCGGAGGACCCGGCACCGGGCAGGTGGCCGGAAGCGGCCCACCAGGTGCCGTAGGCGCCGACGGACAGCAGGGCGCCGTGGGCGAAGTTGAGCACGTCCATCAGCCCGAAGATCAGCGACAGGCCGGAGGCGACCAGGAAGTACAGGGCGCCCAGGCCCAGTCCGGTGAAGACGAGCAGTACGACGGTGGACATCAGGCGTCCGCCTCCGTGGTCCGGGCGGCGGGGAGCGCCGCGGTGCGAACGGGCGCACCGGCCGTCGGCCTTGCGGTGCTGCCGACGCCGAGCAGCCGGTGGGCGGCCTCGGCGTCGGCGAGGAGGTCGGCGGCCGGCCCCTGGTGGGCGGTGCGGCCGTCGGCGAGGACCACGCAGGTACGGGCGAGGCGGCGCACCACGGCGAGGTTCTGCTCCACGAGCAGCACCGGCACCGCCTCGGCGGCGCGCTCCAGCACCTGGGCGACCTCGGTGACCACCTTGGGCGCGAGGCCCTTGGTGGGTTCGTCGGCGATGATCAGCCGGTTGCCGTTGAGCAGCGTGCGGGCGATGGCGACCATCTGCTGCTGGCCGCCGGACAGGGTTCCGGCGGGCTGCCGGGCGCGTCGCTCGAGCTCCGGGAAGAGTTCGTGGACCAGGTCGTAGGCCGGTTCCCCGGCGCCGGGCCGCTCGGCCAGACGCAGGTTCTCGGCCACGCTGAGGGAGGCGAAGACGCCGCGGTCCTCGGGGGCGTAGCCGATGCCCCGGCGCACCAGGGCGTGGGTGGCCAGGCGCACCGTCTCCTCGCCGGCCAGCAGCACGCTGCCGGTGCGGGGCACCAGTCCGAGGATGCCGCGCACGGTGGTCGTCTTGCCGGCGCCGTTGCGGCCCAGCAGGGCGGTGGTGCCCGAGGCGGCCACCTGCAGGTCGACGCCGTGCAGGATGTGCCTGCCCCCGATGACGACCCGCAGATCGCGCACGGTGAGCAGGGGGGCGGGAACGGCGGTCACAACTCCTCCCCGAGGTAGGCCTGCTGCACGGTGGGGTCGGCCATCACCGAGGGCGGGGTGTCCAGCGCCAGCAGCGTGCCGTGGTGCATCACGGCCAGCCGGTCGGCCAGGTCCAGCAGCACGTCCATGTGGTGCTCGACCATGAGCACGGTGCGTCCCTCCTCCTTGTGCAGCGACCGGATGAGGTCGGTCAGGGCGGGGACCTCCTCGGCGCTGACGCCCGCCATCGGCTCGTCCAGCAGCATCAGCCGGGGCTCTCCGACGAGCAGGACGGCGAGTTCCAGCTTGCGTTTCTCGCCGTGCGAGAGGGCGTCGGCGCAGGTGTCGGCGCGGTGCGTGAGCTGGGTGCGGGCCAGCACCCGCCCGACCCGTTCGGGGTCGGTGCCGGCGCGGCGCCACACCTGGTACGAGCCGCCGTCGGCGGCCTGGGCCGCGAGTCCCACGTGGTCGGCGACCGTCATGCCCGGCCACAGGCTGGAGGTCTGGAAGGTGCGCCCGAGGCCGCGCCGGGCCCGGGCGTAGGCGGCCTCCGCGGTGATGTCGCGGCCGTCCAGTTCGATCGTGCCCCGGGAGACCGGGCTGACTCCGCTGACCAGGTTGAACAGGGAGGTCTTGCCCGCGCCGTTGGGGCCGATGAAGGCGAGGAACTCGCCTTCGCGGACGTCGAAGGAGACGGAGTCGACGATGGTCGCGCCGCCGACCGTCCAGCCGATGTCCCGCAGCCGGAGCACCGGGGCCGGGAGGGCGCGGGCCTGCCCGGCGTCCGCGGCCCCGGCGGCGTTCGGTGACGTCGTGTTCGAGGAGGACATCGTCTCAGCCCGCCGTCCTCGCGACCGGTGGTGCGACGGCTGTCATCGGGAGGCTGTCGATCAGCTCGGGCCGTGCGGCGGCGCCGCTGCCCTTGAGCCGGGCGGTGAACATCGGCTGCAGCAGGGCGTGGTCCTCGGCGCGGATCTGCTCCTTGCCCTTGGGGCCGTCGAAGGTCCAGCCCTCCAGTGCCTTGGCCATGGCCGTGGTGTCGGTGGCGCTGCCGGACTCGATGGCGTGCACGATCATCTGGGCGGCGGTGAAGCCGTCCGGGCTGAACAGGTCGGGGGTGCCACCGGCCTTGGCGATGCCGTCGAGCATGGCCTTCTCCACGGGGTTGCCGCCGCCGGCGCCCGGGAAGTAGTGGGCGAGGAAGGCGACCTTGGAGCCGGCCGAACCGAAGATCGGGTACGAGGCGGTGCCCGCGAGCCCGGTGACGACCTTGCTCGCGTCCAGCACGCCCTGCTGGTTCAGCGCGGTCCACAGGGCGGGGGCGGTGGCGCCGGCCCAGGCGACGAACACCAGGTCCGGTCTGCCGGCCCTGGTCTGGCGGGCGAAGGGCGTGAGGTCGGTGGCGCTCGGCGGGGCCAGCACGGAGCCGACGTGCGCGCCCTTGGGGCCCAGGGCGGCCTTCACCGCGGCCACGTTGGCCTGCCCGAAGGCAGAGTTCTGGGCGAGCACGGTGACCTTCTTGCCCTTGGCGTCACCGAGCAGCGTCCCGGCCGCGAGGATGTCCTGGTAGGACTGCCGGCCCGAGCGGAAGGTGTAGGCGTTGACGCCGGTGACCGCGTCGGTGGCCGCGGGGCCGCTGACGTAGAGCACCTTGTTCTGCGCGGCCAGCGGTGCCATCTGCAGGGCCACACCGGAGTCGGTGGTGCCGGCGAGGATCTTGTAGCCCTTGCCGACGAGGGTCTTGGCCGCGGCGACCGCCTTCGCGGGGTCACCGGCGTCGTCCTGTTCGGTGACCCGGATCGGGTGGCCGCCGGCCTTGTTCGTGCCGTGCGTGGCGTACGCCAGACCCGCCTTGAAGCCTTCCTCGTACTGCTTGCCGTAGGCGGCCAGCAGCCCGCTGCGGGAGTAGACCAGTCCCACGTCGACGGGCGCGGACCTACCGGCCGCGCCGGCGGACTCGGTGCCGGCGGTGCCGGCCGAGGAGCAGCCCGCGACGAGGGCGCCGAGGGCGATCAGGGAGAGGGCGCGAACAGATCTGCTTCGGAAGGTGTCCGTGAGGCGGGAACGCATGACGATCGGCTCCTGACAGTGTGTCGCCCGCCCGTCGCCGGGTTCCGCGGGCCCCGTCCGGGACGGCGGCCTCGTACGCGACGACGGGAGCGCGGTGCGTGATTGCCGGAACCCTAGGAGCGCCGTACGACGGGCGGCATGGTGCCGATCACCGTTCTTCAAGGCCCAGTCATAGCGCCGGCGCACATGGTCCGTGGCAGCCGGCCCGGGAAAAGGTGAGCACCACCCGGCCCTGGTCGCGATGTGGTGGGCAGGCCGGGACGACGACGAAGGCGACACACCCCCACGGGGAAGGGAACGGCATGGACAAAGTGATGGCCGCGGCCGCGAAGGCAGTGGCGGACATCCCTGACGGTGCGACACTCGCGGTCGGCGGGTTCGGCCTGTGCGGCATACCGTCGACGCTGATCGCCGCGCTGGCCGAGACGGGCGCGTCCGGCCTGCGGGTGGTGTCCAACAACTGCGGTGTCGACGACTGGGGGCTGGGACTGCTGCTCCGCTCCGGCCGGATCGCCCGGATGACCTCTTCCTACGTGGGTGAGAACAAGGAGTTCGCCCGCCAGTACCTGGCCGGCGAGCTGGAGGTGGAACTGACACCGCAGGGCACCCTCGCCGAGCGGCTGCGGGCCGGCGGCACCGGCATCCCCGCGTTCTTCACCCCGGCCGGGGTGGGCACCCAGGTCGAGGAGGGCGGCCTGCCCTGGCGCCACGGCGCCGACGGAGGCGTCGCGCTGGCCTCCCCGCCCAAGGAGACACGGCAGTTCGGCGGCCGCCGCTACCTGCTGGAGGAAGCCATCACGGCCGACTTCGCCCTGGTGCGCGCAGCGGTCGCCGACCGGCACGGCAACTGCCTCTTCCACGCGGCGGCACGCAACTTCAACCCGCTGTGCGCGATGGCGGGACGGGTGACCGTCGTGGAGACCGAACGCCTCGTCGAGGCCGGTGAACTGCCGCCGGACACCGTCCATCTGCCGGGCGTGTACGTCGACCGCGTGGTCGCCGCCGACGCCTCGCTGGACAAGCGCAT
Source organism: Streptomyces sediminimaris (assembly GCF_047049295.1). Taxonomy (NCBI): domain Bacteria; kingdom Bacillati; phylum Actinomycetota; class Actinomycetes; order Kitasatosporales; family Streptomycetaceae; genus Streptomyces; species Streptomyces sediminimaris. The sequence goes on from NZ_JBJWOT010000001.1 coordinate 209,279, forward strand.
CGAGCGCCGCACCGTGCGCCCGGCGCGCACCGGCGCCGAACCGGCCGCCGTGCGCACCGACTCCGAGGAGAAGTGACCATGCCGCTCGACCGCGACCAGCTCGCCGCCCGCGCCGCCCGTGAGCTGCGCGACGGCCAGTACGTCAACCTGGGCATCGGCCTGCCCACCCTGATCCCCAACCACCTGCCGGACGGGGTGCACGTGGTGCTGCACTCCGAGAACGGCATCCTGGGCGTGGGCCCCTACCCCCACGACGGCGAGGAGCACGCGGATCTGATCAACGCCGGGAAGGAGACGGTGACCACCGTCCCCGGCACCGCCTACTTCGACTCGGCCCTCTCCTTCGGCATGATCCGGGCCGGCCGCATCGACGTCTCCGTGCTCGGCGCCATGCAGGTCTCGGCCCGGGGCGACCTGGCCAACTGGATGATCCCCGGCAAGATGGTCAAGGGCATGGGCGGTGCGATGGATCTGGTGCACGGTGCCCGCCGGCTGATGGTCGTGATGGAGCACGTCGCCAAGGACGGCAGCCCGAAGATCGTCGAGGAACTGAGCCTTCCCGCCACGGGTCGCCGGGTGGTGGACCGGATCATCACCGACCTGGCCGTCATCGACGTCAGCCCCGAAGGCCTGCGCCTGGCGGAGACCGCTCCGGGCGTCACCGTGGGGGAGGTGACGGCCGCGACCGCCGCCCCCCTCCTCCTCGACCAGGACGCCTCGGCACCTGCCCGCTGCTGACCACGGCGAACGGCTCGGCCGGCGGCACCTCGCGGCGGGCATGCCGCGGGGTGGCGCCGCCCGGACGCTGCCGCGGCGGATCCAGCGGGGTCACGGCTCCTCTGTGTCACCACGCCTTCGTGTCACACGTCTCTGTGGCACCACTCATCTGTGCCACCGCTCCTCGTGCGGGCCGCCTGATCGGCAGCCGGACGAGACGCGGCCTGAGTGGCTACCGGCGGCGGCAGCAGAACTCCGCATGGGTGGGGCGGGGAAAGGAGCGGGAGACGACGTCGAACCCGGCTCGTTGCAGCATGCCCTCGACGATCCAGGCGTAGGTGGAGAACTCCTCACGCACATGGGCCTCGAAGTCGGCCCTGGTGAAGCCCTCGCCGTCCGGCCGGCCGGCGGTGTCGATCCATTGCCGCAGGTGCGTCTCCGCGCTGGACGGCTCGAAACTGAAGATCACGTCCCACAGGTGGAAGGTCCCGCCGGGACGCAGCATCCCGGCCGCGTTGAGCAGCGCCTGCTGCTTCCAGAAGTCCGGCAGTTGATGCAGGGCCGACTTCGTGGTGACCACGTCGGCGAGAGGACCACGGTGGGTGTAGTCGAGAAAGCCGGCGTGGTGCCATCGCGGTGCGACGCCGTACCTGTCGGCGCGCGCCTTGGCGAAGGCCAGCATTTCCTCGGAGACGTCCACACCGTGTGCGGCGGCCCCGCGCCGTGCGGCCTGGACGACCAGCGATCCGGTACCGCACGCGAGATCGACCAGTCGGGTATCTCCGGTGACGCCCAAGCGGTCCAGCAGCGCGTCATCGGCTCGCGGGTCCGTGCCCTGGTTGCGGTCGTAGGCGGCGACTGCGGCTTTGCTGCCCAAGTCGACGCCGACGGGCGCGTATTCGGGGAAGTACCAGGCAGGGCGGGCGGGTGTGGTGTCGTTTGGTGGCATGGCCCGTTTGTAGGCTCCGCGCGGGACCTACGGCAACAGCGACTTGCGTACCGCGGCATTCCGCAGATGTGGCGCAGCTCGTGGAGCGGACCGCGCGGCTACAACAACCGGCACGGCACGGGACTGACCTCGAACAGCTCCATCGACTACGGATGGTCGACGGACTGCAGGGCCCTCCACTGCCGATGGGGTCAGTCCGTCGGCTCCGGTCGCAGCGGCGACGGCCACGAGGCACAAGGGGGGGCGGAGCCCAGGCGCCCGGAGCGTCGTCGTACGGTTCGATGCACGAGCCCATCACTCTGCGTACATCTCTGGCCACGATTGCCGTGTCCGGGGGCCCGTCGGGAAGAATGCGGGGCGATGACCTCGCAGCCTTCCGATCGGGACCGGGCCGACTACGGGCCCTTCGCGCACCTGACGGTGCCGAACGCCGCCCTGTACCGCCAGGTGATGCGCGCGTTCCTGGCCGCCAAGGAGCGGTTCGCGGTGCATCTGCGGCCCGAGGACGTGTACGCGGCGCTGCCGCCCGAGCGGCGGCCCGGCGATCCGGACGCGGTCGCCAAGGCGCTGGACAGCCTGGTGGAGTGGGGGAATCTCCGGGCGGACCCGGACACCTCCCGGGTGACGGCGGTGGAGGACTTCTACCGCAAGCGGTTCATCTACCAGCTCACCCGGGCCGGGGAGGCCGCCGAGCAGGCGCTGAGCACGTACGACGAGGCGCTGGGGCGGCGCGGCGCGCTGCAGGCGGTGGCGCTGCACGACATCGTCACCCAGTTGCGGGCGCTCATGGTGATCGCCGCCGAGGGGGACGAGGGCGGACCCGACGCGGCCAAGGCGCATCTGGCACTGTCGGCGCTGACGGCCCGGTTCGAGGCGCTGGCGGAGAACGCGCGGGCGTTCATGGGGTCGTTGCAGCGCACGATCGACCTGCACGGTGTCGAGGTGGAGGTGTTCCTGGCCTACAAGGACCGGCTCATCCAGTACCTGGAGCGGTTCATCCAGGACCTGATCACCCTCGGCGGCCGCATCGCACTGCTCGTCGGCGAGCTGGAACGGGACGGGCGCGCGGACAGCCTGCTGCGACTGGCGGCTGCCCGGGAGGCGGCCGACGCGGACCCGGAAGAGGCGGCGAGCGCCGAGGCGCAGGCCCATGCGCGGTGGGCGGCGCGGTGGGCGGGGCTGTCCTCGTGGTTCGTGTCCGCCGACGGGCGACCCGCGCAGGCCCGTCTGCTGCGCGGGCGTGCGCTCGGGGCGATTCCGCAACTACTGGCCGTCGTACGGCAGTTGAATGACCGGCGGGCCGGGCGTTCGGACCGGTCGGCGGACTTCCGGGCGCTGGCCCGCTGGTTCGCGGAGGCGCCGGACGACCAGGCGCGGCACCGGCTGTGGCGGGCCGCCTTCGGGTTGTACCCGGCCCGGCACCTGACCGTGGACGCCGACACCCTCGCGGAGCGGGCCGCCCGCCCGGAGCCCGCGGCCACCCCGTGGGCCGAGGCCGCGCCGCTGCGGATCAGTCCGCAGCTGCGTCGCACCGGCAGCTACGAGCGGCGCGGCAAGGCGCGCAAGGTGCAGGACCGCTCCGAACAGCGGCGCCGGCTGGCCGAGATCGCGGCCCGTCAGGCCGAGGAGATCGCGGCGGCCCGCGCCCGGCTGGCCACGGACGGCACCACCCGGCTGTCCGCGCTCGGCGAGCTGGACCCGGCGGCCTTCGGCCTGTTCCTGCGGCTGCTCGGCGACGCCCTGGCCACCTGGCGACCCGGCATGACGACGACCCTGGCGACCAGCAACGACGGCACCATGGAGATCCGGCTCACTGCTCCGGCAGACGGCACGACGGCCGAGATCCGCACACCGGGCGGCGTCTTCCGCGGCCCGGACCACCTGGTGGAGATCACCGATCTGACCCGCGACGGACGGGTGCGGGCGGCCGGCAGGGCCACAGAGCACACCGGCGGCCCCGAGGATGCGCGGGGCGTGCTGGCAGACCCGCGAGGCGCCGTCGGCGCGGCCACAGCGGACCTACGGGGGACCGGGCTCGGCGCGGGCAGCGCCGCGGCGGATCCGGGAGGCGCCCCCGGCGCGGCCTCGGGGGACGAACGCGGCGCCTTCGGCGGGGCCGCGGACCGTCCGCGAGGAGCCGTGCGCAACGATGCAGGAGGGGCACGATGACCGCACAGCTGGGAGAGGTCCTCGACGCGCGGCGCGCGGCCGAGCAGCAGAAGGCCGCTCGCGCGCTGTTGAAGGAGCCGCTGCTGCTGGCGCACGGTCCGTCGGCGGACGCCTTCCGCCTCGTCCGGCAGTACGCCGGTGAGCTGCGGGACTGGTTCGACCGCAACACCGGATGGACGCTGCGGGTGGACGCGGAGGCGGCCCGGCTGCACCGCGCGCCCGGCACCCTGTCGGACGCGACGCATCCGGCGCGCGACACCTCCCGCGCCCGCGCGCCGTTCACCCGGCGCCGCTATGTGCTGCTGTGCCTGGCCCTGGCGGCGCTGGAGCGGGGTGAGGCGCAGACCGCGCTGGGGCGGCTCGCCGAGCAGGTGATGCTGGACGCCGCCGATCCGCAACTGACCTCGGCCGGCATCGAGTTCACCCTGGAGCGGCGCGAGGAGCGGGCGGACCTGGCGGCGGTGGTCCGGCTGCTGATGCGCTACGGAGTGCTGCGGCGGGTGGCCGGGGACGAGGACGCCTACGTCAGCGGGTCCGGGGACGTGCTCTACGACGTGCAGCGCCGCGTCCTGGCCGGGCTGCTGGCGGCCCGCCACGGTCCGTCGACGATCACCGCCGGGGATTTCGGGGAACGGCTGGCCGAACTGACCGCCGAGACCGCCCTGGACAGCGAAGAACTGCGCTTCCGCGCCATCCGCCAGCGGCTGACCCGCCGCCTGCTCGATGACCCGGTGCTGTACTACGACACCCTGACAGACGAGGAACTCGCCTACCTGACCCGCCAGCGCGGTTTCATCACCGCCCGCATCACCGAACTGACCGGCCTGGTCGCGGAGGTGCGGGCCGAGGGCGTCGCCATGGTCGACCCCCACGACGATCTCACCGACGTGCGGATGCCCGAGCAGGGCACCCACGGGCATGTCACCCTGCTGCTCGCCGAGCACCTGGCCATTGCCGCGGGCGAGGTGGGCCGCCCGGAGCTCGAGCGGAAGGTGCGTGAACTGGCCGTCGTCCACGGGGCGTTCTGGTCCAAGAGCGCCAAACAGCCGGGCGCGGAGGGCGAGCTGGTCGACCAGGCACTGGACAGACTCACCGCGCTCGGTCTGGTGACCCGCACCCCCGGAGGCGTGACACCACGGCCGGCCCTGGCCCGGTACGCGGTCGGCGAGACCGTCGTCGTGGAACCGGGAGTCCGGACCGACCGCAGGCCGCGCCCGTCCCAGCGAAAGGCACAGCAGCCGTGACCACCCCCGCCCTGCCCCATCCCTCCCCGGGCCGGTGGCGCCCGCTGCGCGTCGGCCTGGTCGACCTGTTCTACTACGACACCGAGGAGTTCTGGTTCCGCGACGGCCGCCTGCTGCTGCGCGGCAACAACGGCACCGGCAAGTCCAAGGTCCTCGCCCTGACCCTGCCGTTCCTGCTGGACGGCGACCTGTCCGCGCGCCGGGTGGAGCCCGACGCCGACCCGGGCAAGCGGATGGAGTGGAACCTGCTGCTGGGCGGGGAGCACCCGCACCCCGAGCGGCTCGGCTACACCTGGATCGAGTTCGGGCGCGTCGACGAGGAGAGCGGGCAGGCCGACTTCCGCACGCTCGCCTGCGGACTGAAGGCGGTGGCGGGCCGCGGCATCGCGCGCCACTGGTACACGGTCACCGACCAGCGGATCGGCGAGGAGCTGAGCCTGCTGGATGCGACCGGCACCGCGCTGTCGCGCGACCGGCTCGCCGAGGCGGTCGCCGGCCGCGGCATGGTGTACGACCAGGCGAAGGCGTACCGCCGGGCGGTCGACGAGGCGCTGTTCGGGCTGGGCGAGCAGAGGTACGCGGCGCTGGTGGACCTGTTGATCCAGCTGCGCCAGCCTCAGTTGTCGAAACGGCCCAACGAGGCGGCCCTGTCGCGTGCGTTGACCGAGGCGCTGCCGCCCATGGACCAGGCGGTGATCGCGGATGTGGCCGAGGCTTTCCGGTCGCTGGACGAGGAGAAGGAGGAACTGCGAGCGGCTGCCGAGGCGGAGCGGGCCGCGTCCGGGTTCCTGGAGCACTACCGCCGCTACGCCCGCGTCGCCACCCGGCGCCGGGCCCGGCTGCCGCGCAGCGAACACGCCCGCTACGAACAGCTCGGACGCGATCTGGCCCAGGCCCGCGCCGAGCGCGAGGACGCCGAGCGGGAGCGGGAGGAGGCGGCCGTACGGATCGCGGAGCTGGAGGAGATCGCCACCCGGCTCCGGGCCCAGGACGCGGCCCTGCGCGCGGGGCCGGAGATGCGCAGCGCGCGGGAGCTGGAGCAGGCGGCGGTCGATGCCCGCCGCACGGCCGGGGAGCGGCAGCGGGCCGAGGCCGACCGGGTGCAGGCCGCCGCCGCGCACACCCGGGCCCTTGGTCGTCTTCAGGCGGCCGAGGACCGTCTGGCCGCGGCCGAGGAGCAGGTCGCGGACGTTCTGCTGCGAGAGCGGGAGGCGGCCGCCGCCGCCCGGCTCGACGGGGAGCTGAGCACCGACGGCGCGGCGGAGGCCGACCTGCGCCGCGCGGCCGAGGAGTCGGTGGCCCGCAGGCGGCGCACCGTGGACCATGTGGAGGGGCTGGCCGCACGCGCCGAGGAGGCAGCCGCCGTCAGGCGTGCCGCCGCCCGGCGCCTGGACGAGGCCGAGACCGAGGCCGGACACACCGCCGCCCGGCAGGCCGAGGCCGGGGCACGGACGGCAGGGGCGGGCCGGGAGCTGATCGGCCTCGTCCGCGACCACGTGCGCAGCAGCCGGGAGCTGGCCGTCGCCGACCCCGCCGGTCTCCTGGACGGCCTGCAGGACTGGGTGACGCACTGTCAGGGGCCCTACCCCGCACGGGAGCAGGCGGGTGAGGCACACCGGGCGCGGGCGGCCCGGCTGGCCGACCGGGCAGCCGGGCTCGGGCAGGAACACGACGCCCTGAACACCCGGCGGGCCGAGGCCGAGCGGGAGCTGGCCGCGCTGGAAGCGGGCGGGCAGCGCGGGCCCGAGGCCCCCCGCACCCGTACGCCTGGTGTGCGCGAGAGCGCGCCGGGGGCTCCCCTGTGGCGCCTGGTCGACTTCCGTGACCACGTCCCGGATCGTGAACGGGCGGGTCTGGAGGCCGCGTTGGAGGCGTCCGGGCTGCTGGACGCCTGGGTGTGCCCGGACGGCACGGTGTGGCACGCGGACGGCCATGACGTGCTCCTCGCCCCGGCGGGCCCGCTGGCCGGACCGACGCTCACCGATGTGCTGCGCCCCGCTGTCGACCACGGCGGTTCCGCTCCCGAAGAGGCGTCCCCGGCCGCCGCGGTCAGTGAGGAGACGGTCGCCCGGCTGCTGGCCGCCGTGGGACTCGGCTCGGGCGGCGACACCTGGATGAGCGCCGACGGCCGCTTCCGCGTCGGCGCGCTGACCGGCTCCTGGGCCAAGGACAGGGCCGCCTACGTCGGAGCGGGCGCCCGCGAGGAGGCCCGCCGGGCCCGGATCGCCGCCCTGAAGGGCGAACTGGACGACCTGGCCGGCGCATCGGCGCGGCTGGAGGCCGAGCAGGCCCGCGTCGCCGAGCGGCGCTGCACCCTGGACGCCGAACTGGCCGCGGTCCCCGACGACGCGGCCCTGCGGGACGCCCACGCGCACGCCGCCGCGGCGGCCGAGGCCGCCCACCGGGCGCGTGCCCGCCGCGACGAGTGCGCCGCCGACCTCACCGAGGCCGCACGTCAGGAGGCCGAGGCGGCCGCCGAACTCGCCGAGACCGCCGCCGCCGTGGGCCTGCCCGCGGACCGGGCCGGCCTGTCGGCCGTCCGCCAGGCGCTGTCCGACTACACCGCCGTCCTCGCCGCCCTGTGGCCCGCGCTGCGCGAACGCACCGCCGCCACCCGCGCCGTCGCCGACGAGCGCGCCGAGACCGGGCAGGCCGGCGACCGGGTCACCGAACTCGCCCGGCGCACCGAGGAGGCGGCCCGGCTCGCCAGCGCCGCCGATGAACGCCACACCACCCTGCGCTCCACCGTGGGTGCCGCCGTCGCCGAACTGGAGCGCCGCCTGGCCGAGACCGCCGAGGCGCTGACCGCCTGCGACCGCGACCAGCGCCGGGTCCGCGAGGCGTACACCGCCGCCGACCGGCGCACCAGCCACGCCGAGGGCCGTATCGAACAGCTGGAGAAGGACGTGGGGCAAGCGGCGGCGGCCCGCGCCGAGGCGATCGCCGCGCTCCAGCGGTTCGCCGCCACCGGACTGCTCGGCGTCGCCCTGCCCGAAACGGCGCTCCCGCCGCTGGAGGCAGGCCCCTGGGCCGCCACCCCGGCGATCGCGCTCGCCCGCACGATCGAGGCCGACCTGTCCGCGACCGACGACTCCGACGGCGCCTGGGAGCGCGTGCAGAAGCGGCTCGGCGAGGAGTACAAGAAGCTCCAGGACACCCTCTCCCGCGGCGGCCACGGCGCGAGCGCCCGGATGACGGAGGACGGCATGGTGGTCGACATCGTCTACCAGGGCCGCGAACGGGCCGTCCCCGAACTCGCCGAGGCCCTCGCCGCCGAGGTCGCCGAACTGACCCGCATCCTGTCCGCGCACGAACGGGAGATCCTCGAGACCCACCTGCTCACCGAGGTCGCGGGCACCCTGCAGGAGCTGATCGGCAGCGCCGAGCGGCAGGTGCGCGCCATGAACGCCGAGCTCGCCGAACGCCCCACCTCCACCGGCATGCGGCTGCGCCTGGTCTGGCGCCCCTCCCGCAGGGCACCGGCCGGGCTGGAGCGGGCCCGCGAGCGGCTGCGGCAGTCGGCCGACGCCTGGACGAGCGAGGACCGGGCCGCGGTCGGCGAGTTCCTGCAGACACAGATCGCCCGCGCCCAGACGGACGACGCCGCCGGCAGCTGGCTGGAGGTCCTGACCACCGCCCTCGACCACCGCTCCTGGCACGAGTTCGGCATCGAACGCCACCAGCACGGCAAGTGGGTCCCGGCCACCGGCCCCGCCTCCGGCGGCGAACGCGTCCTGGCCGTCTCCGTGCCCCTGTTCGCCGCCGCCTCCTCCCACTACGCCACCGCCGCCCCTCACGCCCCGCGCCTGGTCACGCTGGACGAGGCGTTCGCCGGCGTCGACGACGACTCGCGCGCCAAGTGCCTGGGCCTGCTGCACGCCTTCGACCTGGACGTGGTGATGACGTCCGAGCGCGAATGGGCCTGCTACCCGCAGGTGCCCGGCATCGCCATCGCCCAGCTCTCCCGCGTCGACGACATCCCCGCGGTCCTGGTGACCCGCTGGGAATGGGACGGCACCGAGCGCGCCCGGGCCACCGGCGGGGACGACCATCGCCTGCCGTCGCTGCCCGCCCCCGACCACCAGGAGTCGCTGTGGCGGAGCTGACCCCGCCCGGGCGGGGCACCGGTAACGACACGGACGCCCCGTCCGGCACCGGGCGGCGCGACACCGGCGGCGGAGGACCCGCCGAGGGACCGGCCACCGCGGCCCCGCCCGCCGAGCAACCGGCCGGCCCCGCCCCGCCCGTCGATCGCGACCGCCTCACGCGCCTGCTCGGCCACGCCGACCTCGCCTGGCTCCTGGAGCGGATACGCCGCCGCATGGCACGGGAGGAACCCCTCACCGGCCCGGTCACCCTGGCCACCCCGACCGACGCCCAACGCGCCGCCGCCGAACGTCTCCTCGGCCGCCCCCCGGGCACCGGGCGCTCGCTCAGCATCCGGCTGGAGGCGGTGGACACCGTCCTGCGCCGCTCCGGCGCCGCCCCCGGCGGACTGGCCGCCGCCGTCACCGCCCTCACCGGGCCCGTCACCCGGCTCGCGGACGTCCGCGAACAGCAGGCGCACGCCTGGCAGGAGGCCTACGCGCCGCTCGCCGGCCTGGGTCCCGAACTGGCCGCCTGGGCCGACCGGGTGCGCGCGGACGGCCTGGTACGGCGGCTCGCCCGCACCCCGCGCGCCGCGCGGAACCTGCTCACCTCCGCCGCCACCGCCCTGCGCGAACTGCCCGCCGACCCGCCCGTGTCCCTGGCGGCTTTCGCCGCGCGCACCCTCGGCGACGCCCACGCCCTCGACGACGGCACCCCTCTCGCCACCCTCGTCCACTCCGGCATCCGCGCCCTGAGCGGCTTTCCGGACGGCACCGGCGCCGAGTGGCGCCGCGAGGTGTGGGCCTCGGCCGGGCTCCTCAAGGACGCCCTGTCCTCCACCGTGCTCACCCTGGGCCTCACCGGCACCCCCGCCCTCAACGCCCTCGCCGAGACCGGCGAACCGGCCGTCCTGACCCTGCGCCAGCTCACCCGCACCCCGCCGCGCACCGCTCCGGCCACGGTGTACGTGTGCGAGAACCCCACTGTCCTGGCCACCGCCGCCGACCGGCTCCCCCGCTCTCGGCGCCGCTCGAACGGGAGCCCCTCCTTCCCCGGCCGCCCGCCCCTGGTCTGCCTCCAGGGCCAGCCCTCCGCCGCCGCCCTCACCCTGCTGCGCCACCTGCACGCCCACGGCGCCACACTGCGCTACCACGGCGACTTCGACTGGGGCGGCCTGCGCATCGCCGCCGCCCTGCTGCGCCGCGTCCCCTGGCAGCCCTGGCGCTACACGGCCGCCGACTACCGCGCCGCCGCCTCGGCCGCTCCCCTGGCACCGCCCCTGACCGGCGCCCCCGCCACCGCGCCCTGGGACCCGGACCTGCGCCCGGCTCTGACCGAGATCGGCGTACGCGTCGAGGAGGAGGCGGTCCTCGGCCTGCTGCTCGGCGACCTCACCTCGCACTGACCCTCGCAGCGGCGTTCCAGCCGGACATCGAGCCGTTTCATCGATACGCCCAGACCGTAGCGCTGATTAAGCCCTGGTGTTATCGTTGCACTCGCCAGGCCGTAGCGGCGATACGCACGACGGGTCCACGTGCCCGCCGGCTGCCCGCCCCAACCGGCGGACAGCAGTCCGCCCGCTGGACCCCCGCACAGCGGAGTGCCGGACGTCGCGTACACGCCGAGGCCGGTCATCACCACGACAAGGAGCAGATCATGCCTTTCGCGAACTTCAAGGTCCCCGCCGACACCCTCACCCCGGAGCAGAAGAAGCTCATCGTCGACCGGACGACCGACCTCTACGCCGAGATCTACGGAGAGGTGGCCCGCCCCAACACCCTGGTTCTCGTCGAGGAGGTCCCCGACGGCGGCTGGGGAATCGGTGGCACCGTCCTCACCGCGGCCATGATCAACGACAGCCACGACGGGTAGCACCCGGCTGCCGGGCGCGCACCGGGCCCCCTGCCCTTACCCGCGACAACTGCCCGTCCGCGTTGCAGAGGTGCCGCAGGGGGCGGCCCACCACCCGCCCCCTGCGCCATCCCGAGCGTCGGCCGAACCGCGTCCGGCGCACCGCCCGGCGGTCCGCCCGTCCGGACAGCCACGGGCGGCACCTGACCCAGCGGTTATTCTCATTGCCCTCGGCCGCCACGAGGGCGGGGCCCACCGCGGCCCTCGCCCAACGGCTGCCGGCAGGAAGGAGACAGTGGACGGCCATGGCTGACGCCGGCAGGAGCCCGAAGACCGAGGACACGCGGACACGCATGCTCGACGCCGCCGAGCGGCTGCTGAGCGCTTCCTCCGACAACGACGTGTCCACGCGGGCCGTCTGCGACGCCGTGGGTGTCGGCCAGCCCGTTCTCTACCGCATCTTCGGGGACAAGAACGGCCTGCTGAACGCCCTCGTCGAAAGCGGCTTCGAGCGGTACATCAGCCGCAAGCAGGCGCTGGAGACCACCGACGACCCGGTGGCCGACCTGCGCGACGGCTGGGACGACCACATGGACTTCGCGCTGAGCAACCGGGCGCTGTACCGGCTGATGTTCTCGCCCACCCTCCCCCAGGTGCCCGCTGCGGCCGGCCGCATCTTCGGCCTTCTCAAACAGACCCTCGACCGCTGCGCCGCCCACGGCGCGCTGAAGATCCCGACGGAAGAGGCCGCACAGGCGATCCTGTCGGCCAACGTCGGTGTCGCCCTCAGCATCCTGTCCCAGCCCGACCGGTACAGCGACCCGGACCTGCCGCACAGGGTGCGGGACGCGGTGTTCTCCTCCTGTCTCGTCCACACCCACGCGCCAGGCCGCGCCGAGGAGCCGGTCGTCTCCTCCGCCCTCGTCTCCTCCGCCCTTCAGCTCGAAGCAAGGCTCCGGCAGCCGGGCAACTCCCCCCTCGGCCAGGAGGAAACCGCGCTGATGCTCAAGTGGCTGCGCGTTCTGCGGCAGCCGGGGTTCGCCGGGCCGACCGACGGCAGCGATCCTGGAGGCGACGGGGACCGGATCTCGCCGGCCTGAACTACTGAAGCGGCGGCCTCCCCGCACGTGCAGGGCCTCGGCACGGTGTTGCGACGGAGCGCGCACTCGCCCCGTCGCAACGACGTGGTCCTGTCAGCAGGACGCCAGGCCGGGAATGGGCCGGTCGTCGGCCAGGCCCGCGATGTCGATCTCACTGGCCCAGCCCGAGTCGGTCCTGACCCACCAGCGGCTGTGGTACTCGCCGCGCGTCACCCTCCCGGCCGCCACCTGGCAGACGGCGAAGTAGGCGCGCCCCGGCAGCAGTTGGCCGACCTGCGCGCCCGGAGGCAGCGAGGCGTACACCGGGGTGGTCCGGGTGACGCAGAAGGTTCTCCCCGGGCTGGGCGGACAGGGCAGTACCGGAGTCGACCCCACGGCACGCGCGGGGGCCGCGGCGAGCAGCAGGCCGGCCAGCGGCACGGCGGCCAGCAGGCCCAGGCCCGCGTTCCTGACGGATGTCCTCATGGTCCGGCCCCCTTCCTCAGCAGTCGGGGATGCCGTTGGCCTGGTCGTTGCCCTGCCCCGACAGGCCGTAGGCCGGGATGTACTGGTTCTGCCAGGGCTTGCCCGGATACGTCCAGTCCAGGTCCGTCCGCAGCCACCAGTGGTTGTACCCGTAGCTGCCGGTCACCTTGTCGCCCCACACACGGCAGTACACGTAGTTGCTGCCCGCGTGGATCCCGCCCGAGGGCGTGGTCGGCTGTGAGAAGGGACGTGGCGTGCGGTAGCCGTCCTCGTCCTCGAAGAGTGTGATCCAGTGCTTGGCGTAGGCCGCGGCCCTCACCGGCGCGTGCACCGCACCGGCGGCCGCCGGGCCGGCGCCGGCGGAAGCCGGGGACGCGGCGGAGGCGGAGCCGGAGGCGCCGGCCAGCAGTGAGGCGGTCAGCGCGGCGGCCGCCGCCCCCGTGAGCGCGGTCCGCAGTCGATTCATGGGAACCCTCCTGACGTAGTCGGTCCGTTCGATGCCTCTCGGCGCCCGATCAGCCTGCGGGGAGCGAACGGGAACGGGCGAGGTGTTTCAGGCAGGCCTGAAAGAGTCAGTTCACGGCGGAGGGACCGCGCAGCCCGTGCTGCAGCAACGCCCGCCCCAGGGGCGTCAGCGTGTGCAGGACGCGATTGCCCATCCGGCGGCTGCGCACCAGCCCGGCGTCCGCCAGGGCGTGCGCGTGCTGGCTCGTGCCGGCGGCGGAGACGCCGAGGCGGCGCGCGAGTTCGCCCGTGGTGGCGGCGACGTCGAGGGCGGCGAGGACACGGGCGCGGTTACGGCCGAGCAGGGCGGCCAGAGCCTGGGCATGGCGTTCACGGCGCCGCGCGACGGCAATGGGCCTCTCGTGCTCCATGGGGCAGACCAGCACCGGGGGCAGGCTCGGGTCGACGAGCGTGACAGGCGTGCGCCAGCAGAAGAAGGACGGGATCAGGCGCAGGCCCCGGCCCTCCAGGCGGAGATCGCGGTCGACGGGGTAGTCCGCGCGGAGCACGGGCGGCTCCCAGCGCATGCCGGGACCGAGGCTGCTCAGAAGCCCGTTCACGCCGCCGTCACGCACGGCCCGCGCCCGTACCGCGCTGTCGGCTTCCACGGTGGCCCTGACATCGCTCCAGTCGGGCGCGATCACCGCGTCGTGCAGCACATGAAGCGCGTCTGCGACCTCCTGCACCCCTTCGCGGTCGCCCGAGGCGAGGTCGCGCAGCCACAGCGGTGCCCCGCGCGGGTGCCGCAGCCGTGCCAACAGCGCCGTTTCGCGGCGGAGTCGGCCGGGCGGGGTCGCTCGTACCGCCCGCAGCCCGGACCGCAGGCCGTCGGCGGCGGCGTCCGGGGTGAGAAAGTCCGGGAAGTAGCAGTCCGCCGGCGCGAGCATCCGTAACTGCCGTACCGATCCGGTCAATTGTCGTTCCGTGAGGACCTCACGCGCCCGCAGCCACCAGGTCAGGAAGACGGCCGGGACGCGGGCGGCCTCCGCCAGCTGCTGCAGGCCGAGGACGGTCTCCCACAAGGGATCGTAGGTGGTGGCGACCTCGACACGCGAAAGATCGTCGTCGGTGAAGTGAATGCGTAGCACGCTGTCCCCCGTTGCGGCTGCGGTCTGCCCGGCAGCTCCACTATCGCGACCGGACTGGCCGGGAGTGCCCCCTGGGACGGCATTGGGACGCGCCCGGCTCGCGTCCCCGGCACCGACCTGCGCCTACGCTGAGCTCGAGACTCGGGCGCGCATCCAGGATGGGACGGATGGGACGGGACACTGCCGCGCGTACGGAACCGGAGTGCCTGGCCGGCGATCTCCTCGCCGCACGGCTGCGAGGGATGCGGCAGCGGACCGGTAGATCGCTGAAGGAACTCCAGGATGTCGTCCACGCCAGCGACTCCTCCTTGTCCCGCTATCTCTCCGGGCGCATCGTGCCGCCATGGAGCGTGGTGGGCCGGTTGAGTGAGGCGGCGGGTGAGGACTCGGCGGCGGTCCGGCCGTTGTGGGAGCACCTGCAGCGCGAGGAGCACCGGGACGGCCGCTGCGTCCCGGTCCGGGTGTATCCCCCGCCGTCCGTGCCCCCCGCTCCGCCCGCGCGGGATCGGGATACGGGCATCGACCGGGCCGCCCGGCACCGGTGGCGGCCCGGCGCGACCGTCGGAGCGCTGGTGCTCGTCACCGCGCTCGTGTCCGGGGGAAGCGGCGTGTGGGCCGGGCTCGAACTGGCCCCGGACCGCCGGGCGCACACCACCCTCACCTCACCGCAGGACGGCGCCTGCAATGACTGGGCCTGGCCGTCGGCCGGCGTCGAGGGCCAGGTCGACGTCGCTCCCGTCACCGTCCACGGAGACGACCACGCGCCCGTGGTCCGCCTGGAGAACGGCACGGTGAACGGCCGCCGGATGGCGTGGGCCGAGATCACCGGTGCCCGTTTCGGTGACCGCGTGTGGATCGACTGGAGCGAGGACGACGGCAGGAGCTGGACGCAGTGCGGTCCCTTCGCGGCCACCTCACCGACGCGCACCACCCCTGCCCACCCCCTCCGCCAGGGATGGCAGTTCCGCGCCTGCGGCGACACACCGCGCCCCGCGCCCAGGTATGCCCGCAACCAGTGCACCGTTTTCGGGTAGCCGGCGGGAGCCGGGAGTCCGTCCGAAGTCCATCCGACGGTGCGCTACGGCGAGAAGGACACGCGCCCCGAGCTCACGCTCACCAGTCGTGCATCGTCCCGTCCCGCAGCCGGTTGACCGGCAGGTACGCGGCCTCGTAGGGGAATTTCCGTGCCGCCTCCACGTCGAGTTCCACGCCGAGGCCCGGCGTGTCGGACGGGTGCAGCAGGCCGTTGTGGAACCGGAAGGAGGTCCGGAAGACCTCCAGGGTGGGCTCGGAGTGCCGCATGTACTCCTGGATGCCGAAGTTGTGGACGGCCAGGTCCAGATGGAGCGCTGCCGCCATGCCCACCGGGGAGATGTCGGTCGGGCCGTGCATCCCGGACTTGATGCCGTACAGGTCGGCGAGGTCGAGGAGCTTCTTCATCGCGGTGACGCCGCCGGTGTGGGTGACGGCGGAGCGCACGTAGTCGATGAGGCGCTCGCTCAGCAACGTGGTGTAGTCGTGGACGGAGTTGAAGACCTCGCCGATCGCCAGCGGTGTCGTCGTGTGCCGGCGGATCAGGCGCAGCGCCGCCTGGTCCTCGGCGGGCGTGGCGTCCTCCAGCCAGAACAGGTCGTACGGCTCCAGCGCCTTTCCCAGCTGGGCGGCCTGGATGGGCGTCATCCGATGGTGTCCGTCGTGCAGGAGCGGCAGTTCGGGGCCGAACTCCGCCCGGACGGCCTCGAAGACGGAGGGAACGTGCCGCAGATAGGCCCGTGTGTCCCACGTCTCGACCGCGGGAAGAGGCCGCCCGCCCGTCGCGGCGCGGCGCGCGGGTTCGTAGTCGTACCGGTCCCCTCCGTCGGCGGCCGAGGCCGCCACCCCGTAGACCGTGTCCAGGCCGGGGATGCCGGTCTGGATGCGGATGGCCCGGTAGCCCAGCTCCAGGTGCGCCCGCACGGAGTCGAGGAGTTCGGGTATGTCGCGGCCGGAGGCGTGCCCGTAGGCCAGGGCTCCGCTGCGGGACGCGCCGCCGAGAAGCTGGTACAGGGGCATGCCGGCGGCCTTGGCCTTGATGTCCCACAGTGCCGTGTCGACGGCCGCGACGGCCGCCATGGTCACGGGGCCGCGCCGCCAGTACGCGCCCCGGTAGAGGTACTGCCAGGTGTCCTCGATGCGGGAGGCGTCGCTTCCGATGAGCAAGGGGACGACATGGTTGTCCAGGTAGGACTGAACGGCGAGTTCACGTCCGTTCAGGGTGGCGTCGCCGAGGCCGGTGACGCCGTCCTCGGTGGTGATGCGCAGGGTGACGAAGTTGCGTCCCGGACTGGTGACGATGACCTCGGCGGACACGATCCTCATGTTGGGCCCCCTCTGCCGGTCTCTGCTGGCCGGCCTCTGCCGCCCTCTGCCGGCCTCTGCTGGTTCCTGCTGGTCTCTTCTTGGTCGGTCTTGTCGGGCGTGCGTCGGTTGCTCGTCGGGTCCTGTCGGGGCTGCGTCGGCCGGTGCGGGCCACTCGGGCGGAGGTCTCAGCGTTCCCGGACGCGCCGGACCAGTTCGGTCTGGACCTCGGCGACGATCCGTTCGACGGGCAGGGTCGCGTCCACGGTCAGGCCGGCCTCGTCCTCCTGCAGCGGTTCGAGGTCCTCGTACTGCGAGGACACCAGGGAGGCGGGCATGAAATGGGAACGCCGGGCCGCCACCCGGGCGGTGGCCGCGTCCTGGTCGAGTGCCAGGTGCACGAAGAAGGCGTCCGGGCGGGCCGCCCGCAGCAGTTCGCGGTAGATGTGTCTGAGGGCGGAGCACGTGATCACCAGGCCTTCCTCCGAGCCCGCGGCCCGCATGCGGGCCGCGACGGCGGCCAGCCACGGGCTGCGGCTGCGGTCGTCGAGCCGGGTGCCGTTCTCCAGCGCCTCCACGTTGCACCGGGGGTGGAAGCGGTCGCCTTCCTCGAACGGCGCGCCGAGCGACTCCGCCAGGTACTGCCCCACGGTGGTCTTGCCGCACCCACTCACCCCCATGACGACGACGGGGGCGCGCCGGGCGCGGACCAGCGCGGCCATGGCGTCGTGGAATCCGGACCGGTACGGCGACGGCAGGCCGTTCGGGTCGAACTGCTCCAGCCCGGCGCGCAGATGGTCCAGTACGGCGGGGTCCTGGAGCCGTCCGCCCCTGATCTCGGCGAGGAGGGCCTCCGCGAATGCCTCCGCGGCCGTCGCCAGTCCCTGGTCGACGGCGTAGGCGAGCCCCATGTGCAGCCACATGGCGACCGGTTCCGGCCGTATCGGATAGCGCTGGACGGTGCCGGCGCCGACGACGGCACGGGCCGGCCCGACCGCCGCCTGCTGGTGGCCGCCGATCCAGTTGCGGTCGATCCGGTGGTTCAACGCCATGACGACCGGATGCGACAGGCGCAGGAACAGTTCGTTGCGCGAGCCGGCGAGCAGGGTGCGGTGAAAGGCCGCATCGACGTCGCGGAAGCGCTGCCTGACCGCCACTCCCTCGCGCGGACGGACGAAGTCCGGCTCTTCGCTGAGGGCGAGCAGGGTGCGGGCATGGCCGGTCAGGTCGTGGCAGATCTCCGCGGACCGGCTCAGCGCGCTCAGCCTGGCCGCTCGGGGCTCGATGACCTCCCTCAGTTCCGTGAGCGACCGCATCTGGCTGTCGGGGGCGACCTCCAGGCGCCACGCGATCACGTCGGGGTCGAGCAGGTCCCACTGCTCCAGGCCCTGAACGGCGGCCCCGATCCTGGGCTGCAGGTTGACCAGGCCCTTCTGGTGCAGCGCCTGCAGCGTCTCGCGGGCCATGGGGCGAGTGATCGCGAACTCGCGCGCCACGGCGTCGACGGTCAGGTGCTGCTCACGGGACTTGCTGCCTTCCACGATCTGGCAGCCGAGCCGTTCCACCACCTTGGCGGTGGAACCCCGTGACGCGTCCTCGAAATCCA
Source organism: Streptomyces sediminimaris (assembly GCF_047049295.1). Lineage (NCBI taxonomy): Bacteria > Bacillati > Actinomycetota > Actinomycetes > Kitasatosporales > Streptomycetaceae > Streptomyces > Streptomyces sediminimaris. The sequence goes on from NZ_JBJWOT010000001.1 coordinate 227,398, forward strand.
CGGAATGGTCTTTCTCGGGACCAGTCATGGCAGGGATGCTAGGTCACAGCGTCGCTCTGGTCAGCCATCCGGCCGGGAGGTGCGGAAGCGCGGGCAGCCCGGCAGGCGCACGTCGGAGCGCGCAGGCATCCGCACTGCCCCCCGCGAGCCTCCCCGCGCCTCCTCACGACGCGTGATGGTGTATCAGAAGCCTTCTCTGATAGCGCTTACATGGTTACCGTATTCACTCATTCGAGATGCTTCGGTGATACCGGACATCGGCCAGGGGTGAGTGCAGGACGGACGTCACCGGGCCGCGCCGGTGCGTGGCAGCCACCCAGGACTGCTGGTCCCGACCTGACTCAGCTTCAGGAGAACCCCCATGCCCGAACCGACCTCGCCCACGCCCCCGCTTCCGCCCCGCCCCCGCCACCGCCACCGCCCCAGTCGGAACGACTCTCCCTGCGCTGGGCGCTCATCCTCCTGGCCGCGGTGGTGGCGGGACTGCTGACAGGCCTGCTGACGTACGCCCAGTCCGGCAACTGGCCCGGCTCCCTCATGGCGGCCCTCGGCGCGAGCGGCGCGACGCTGATGGGACTGCCGATGCTGCTGTGAGGATCGGGAGGGCGGTGCGGGCCCGGCTCCGGCGGCGAGACGGGCGGGAAGGGGGAACAGCGGGAAGGCGGGTCAGTGCGCCCGTGCACCGCGAGGACCCGACCGGCCCGCAACGGCTGCGCGCCCCACCGTCGACGCATCTCGGACCCCACGGTCCACCCCGGCCGTGCCGTGTCACGACACGGGCTCCTCGCTGCCGGACAGCAGGGGTCATCGCTGCCGGACAGCAGGGGGGCCGTCGCGGTCAGGTGCGGCGGGCGCAGGAGGTGAGGCGATCGGCGAGCGCGAGGACGCGGTCGCGCAGTTCATCGGGGCGTTCGATGACGAACGGCCGGTCGAGTGCGGCGAGTACCGCAGGCAGCCAGTCCAGCCGCTCCGCACGCAGCTCGACGCGCAGCCAGCGCTCGGCCGTCCGGTCCTCGCCTGCCGCGGGCGTCTCGTCCGGCAGGCTCGCGACGCCGGCGGGAAGGTGGGCGCGGACCTGCGCGGCCGTCCCGTGGATCCGCAAGGTGACCTCGTGCCGGTACGGGGCCGTGGCGAACGCCGTCAGCACCCGCTCCGCGGGATCAAGGCCCACGGGCGTCTCGAATGAGCCGGGCAGGGTCCTCGCGTCTGCGACGCGGTCGAGCCGGAAGGTGCGGTCCTCGCCGATCCGGGCGTCCTTGCCCGTCACGTACCACCGGCCCGCGTGCGCGACGATGCCGTACGCATGCAGTGTGCGTTCGCTACGCCGTCCCTCGCGGTCGGTGTAGCGGACCGAGACCGGTCGGTGGTGGCGCACCGCATCGGCGATGGTGAGCAGCACCTCGGCGTCCGGGGTGTCGAAGTCGCCGGGCTGGTCCGTGAAGGCGAGAGCTTCCACGAGGGTGTCGAGGCGGCGGGCGAGGTGCTTGGGCAGCACCCGCCGGATCTTGGCCGAAGCCGTCTCACCGGCGGTGTGCTGCGTCGTCGTCAACCCCGCTCGGCGGCCGGCGACCAGGCCGAGCAGCACGGCCAGCGCCTCGTCGTCGCTGAGCATGAGCGGAGGCAGGCGGTATCCGGGCGCGAGCCGGTACCCGCCGTAGCGGCCGCGCACCGATTCCACGGGGATGTCCAGGTCGATCAGCTGGTCCACATACCGCCGCACGGTGCGCCCTTCGACGCCGAGCCGGTCGGCGAGTTCGGCCACGGTCCGGGTACCACCCGACTGCAGCAGCTCCAGCAGTGTCAGCACGCGGCCGGTGGGTCGGGACATGTTCGCAGCCTAACGCGGATACAGGACCGATTCTGTCCTCTATTTCTCCTAGCCTGCGACGTGCACGCCTTCAGAACAGCCAAGGAGATTCCCATGGACTTCGTCTCGATCCGCATCATCACCGGCGACGTGGCGCGCCTCGTCGGGTTCTACGAGCGGGCCACGGGGGTGTCGGCGACCTGGGCCACCGAGGACTTCGCCGAACTCAGGATCGGGCGCGCCACCCTCGCCATCGGCGGCACCCGCACCGTCCCGCTGTTCGCCCCGGGTTCCGCCCGTCCGGCGGCCAACGACAGCGTGATCACCGAGTTCCTCGTCGACGACGTGGACCGTGTGCACCAGAACCTGACCGGCTTCGTCACCGACTTCGTCAACGAACCCACGACGATGCCCTGGGGCAACCGGTCACTGCTGTTCCGCGACCCCGACGGCAACCTCGTCAACTTCTTCACCCCCGTCACCCCAGCGGCCGTCGAGAAGTTCGCACGCTGACGATCCGGACGGTCGCGCGGCTTGCCCCAGCGCATGACGTGCGGCCAGGCCGCCCGGCCATCTCGGGACGGGCACACCCAGAACCGCGCACACAGCACGAGACACCTGGGCCGGGACCGAGGTGGGAGTCGGGGCCGAGGTGGGGGTCGAGGCCCCTTCTGGCCCGGGTGCCGGCAGCAGCATGTGGCTGAGCGTCAGTCGCACCGCCAGGTCGGCGGCTTCGGCTCGACGCTCCTCGCTCACCTGCGGCACCACCTCCCCCAGCCAGGCCGCCAGCAACTGCCAGGCACCGGAGAAGACGGGCTCGGGCCTGCTGGTGAGAAACGGCAGCAGGGCATCGGTGCCGCCCCGGGCCGCCGTCAGTACGGCACCGACGAACGGGTTGGCGTCCGCCTCGGCAAGTACGTGGGCCACCGCCGCCTCCAGGGCCGCGCCGAGGTCGCCCCGACGCGCCTTGAGCACCACGGCGAGCGCGCAGAGCAACTCCTCCGCCTCGCGCTGCACCAGTGCCCGGCCGATGCCCGCCCGGTCACCGAACTCCTTGTAGATCGAGGGCCTCGACACCTCCGCGCGCAGGGCCAGGTCCGCCACCCGGACGCCGTCCCACCCGCTCTCCGCCGCCAGTGCCCTGGCCTCCGCGAGCACCCGTGCACGCATCTGCTTGCGCCACGCCACTCGCGGTGGATCGGGCGGGAGTTCGGGGAGCGGAGACGAGCGGTCCTGAGGCATGGGCGCAGTGTGCCACCGCGGGTACGGGGACCGTAGGAGACGGAAGGAGACGGAAGGAGAAGGAACGAGACGAAACGGAACAGAATTGGACCGAAGGATAAATCCGGGCGAGAGGTGGATCGGATCCCCCCGAAGTGCCGGCGGAGACAACGCGAAACGCGGACCTGACGTTCCATCAGAACATTGACACTGAGCCACCTTTGTCAGCGGCAAACCCGTCTGCCACTCTCGGTGGTCCCCCCAACAGCGCTCTCGCCGGCCCGGTCCCTCAGGGCCGGCGAGAGCGCGCCCCCTCGTCAGCCGCCCGAAGGGAACTGTGATGCCGTCAGCGTCCATCGACACCCGCCCGTGGCGGGATCCCAAACGTCCGCTGTGGCTGCTCGCACTGGCGGTGCCGACTCTCCCCTTCCAGGCCGGTGCTCTGGTCGCCCTCACCGGGGCCGGCGCCTTCTGGTGGTGGGGGCCCTTCTTCGCCTTCGTCCTGGTGCCGCTCGCCGACCGGCTGACAGGCCGGGACAGCGCCAATCCGCCGGAGTCGGCGATGTCCCGGCTCGAGGCGGACCGCTACTACCGCTGGTGCACCTACCTCTATCTCCCGCTGCAGTTCGGCGCACTGGTGTGGGCGTGCGGCCAGTGGTCCGGCGGGCACCTGTCCGTCACCGACAGCCTCGGGCTGACGGTCACCACCGGCGTGGTCGCCGGGGTGGCCATCAACACCGCGCACGAACTGGGCCACAAAAGGGAGCAGTTGGAGCGCCGGCTGAGCCGTATGGCGCTCGCCCAGAGCTGGTACGGCCACTTCTACGTGGAGCACAACCACGGCCACCACATCCGGGTGGCCACACCCGAGGACCCCGCGAGCAGCCGCATGGGCGAGAACTTCTACCAGTTCCTGCTCCGGACGGTGTGGGGCAGCCTGCGCTCCGCCTGGCGCCTGGAGAAGCGCCGTCTCGACCGGCGAGGGCGGCGGGTGCTCAGCCGGCACAACGAGATCCTGACGGCCTGGGCGCTCTCCGCGGTCCTGTTCGCCGGCCTGACGGCGGCGTACGGCCCGCGCATCCTGCCCTACCTCGCACTCCAGGCCGTGCTGGGATTCTGCCTGCTGGAAACGGTCAACTACCTGGAGCACTACGGGTTGCTGCGCCGACACCGCCCCGACGGCCGCTACGAGCGGGTGGCTCCCCGGCACAGCTGGAACAGCGACAACACCGTCAGCAACCTCTTCCTGTTCCAGCTTCAGCGCCACTCCGACCACCACGCCAACCCCCTGCGCCGCTACCAGACCCTGCGGCACTTCGAAGAGGCCCCGGAACTCCCGTCCGGTTACGCGTCGATGATCGTGCTGGCCTGGTTCCCTCCCTTGTGGCGCAAGGTGATGGATCCGCGGCTCGCCGCCCACTACGACGGCGATCTCTCCCGCGCCAATCTCCATCCGCGCCTGCGCCGTCGCCTCGCCGCGCGGAGCGCGGCAGCACCGTCCGGCACCCGGCCCACCCGATCGGCCCGATCGCCCCGATCGCCCCGGAAGGCCGCCTGACGACCCGCGGCGGCCGCGCCCCTGAGTCGCCGCCCGCCGCCTCGGGCGTGGGCGGCCCTCGCGTCCCCCTCCCCCGCTTCCCCTTCCTCCACAGGCGCTTCTTCCACTGGCGCACACACTCCCTCATCTGCCCCTCCAGCCCCGGCATCACCGTCGGTGTCCCAGCTCCATCCCAGCGGTGCCCCGTCCTCGCAGGTCACGGGCGGGTTGCCATCCCGGCATCCCAATCCGGGAGTGAGGGGGTCCGCTTCGCGGCGACCACTGCGAGCATGGCCCGCGCCGGGAGCTCCCGGTCACTCACAAGAGGGGAAACACCAGATGGGACAGAGGACGCTTCTGCGGGGTCTGACCCTCGCCGTGGCAGCGGTCCTGCCCCTGTGCGGGCCCGCGGTGGTGCAGGCGGCGGAGTCCGCGGCGACCGCGGTCGCGGTCTGCGGGCACACGAGCGCACAGCCGACCCTGCGGCGGGGATCCACGGGGGACCCGGCGGTCGAGGCACAGTGCGAGCTCAACCTGGCGACGAAACCGAGCCGGTACACGCCGATCGCGGCGGACGGCTCGTTCGGGCCGGCGACGGAGACGCGGGTCAAGGAGTTCCAGCGCTGCGCCGGGCTGGGCGTGGACGGTGTGCTCGGCCCGCAGACCTGGGCGGCGCTGAACACCTGGGCCGCCCAACCGCACACCTGCGCCACCCGGGGCACCTCGAGTACGGCGCAGCCGGCGGTGTGCGGCCACACCGACACCCGCCCGACGCTGCGCAAGGGCGCCGCCGGCGTCGAGGTCAAGGAGCTGCAGTGCCGTCTGAACCTCGCGATGGAGCCCTTCCACTATCCGCCGCTGGCCATCGACGGTGACTTCGGGGGCGGGACCGAGAGCCGCGTCATCGAGCTCCAGCACTGCGCCAATCTCAGCGCCGACGGCGTCGTAGGCCCCAACGCCTGGGCGCAGCTGGCGGACTGGTCCGGCCGCAACACCTACTGCACGCCGCCGCGGCCCGCCGGATATCCGATCGACGGCCTGGACACGGCCAAGTACCAGCACCCCGGCGGCGCGCCGATCGACTGGACGGCCGTACGGGCCTCGGGTGTCGAGTTCGCGACCGTCAAGGCGACCCGGGGCACGAACGTCACCGACGCCTACCTCGCCACCGACCTGAAGGCGGCCAGGGCCGCCGGGCTGGCCGTCGCGCCCTACCACTTCTACACGGGCACCTCGCCCGACACCGGTGCCGCGCAGGCCGACCGGTTCGTCGCCGCCGTACGGGCGACCGGCTACACCGGGCAGCGGGCGGGCGACCTGCCGCCGGTCTTGGACCTGGAACGCATGGACGACGGCAGCGGACGCTGTCCCACCTACGGGACGGTGGACGACGCCAAGGCCTGGCTCGACCGGGTGGAGGCGGCGTTCGGCCGCACACCGATCATCTACACCCAGAAGTCCTTCCTGGACGACTGCCTGGGTTCGACCACCGCCTTCGCCCGTTATCCGCTGCAACTCGCGGACTACCGCCGGTCGATCAGCCGGCCGCCGCTGCCCGACGGCTCGACGACCTGGACGATGTGGCAGTACACCGATGCCGCGCTGTTCCCGGGCATCCAGGCACCGGCGACCGCGGACGTGTTCAACGGCACGCAGGCCGATCTGGACCGCCTGGCCAACCGCTGATGCCGCGCGACTCAGGAGAACCCGCATGACCACCATCCGGTTCCGACGCGCGTTCCTCGTCGCGCTGCTCATCGCCCTCGGCCTCACCGCTCCGGCGCCCGCCTCGGCCGCCCCGGTCTCCCTGGCCGCCGCGACGACGACCTGTTACGGCGGGGCGGTCACGGTGCGCTACGGAGACGCCCTGGAGTTCGGTCCCTACCGGACCACGGCCCGCTGTCACGACATCAACCTGCGGGTCATCGGCGGCACCGCCGACTACGTCAACGCCTGCGTCAAGTTCGCGAAGTACGGCACCTGCAACCGCTGGACCAGGGTCGGCCGCAGCTGGACCACCATCGCCACCGACGTCCTGGACGGCAGCAGGTTCACGGTGCCCGTCGGCGTGCCCCTGGAGGGCGACGACGCCGTCATGCAGCTCGCCTTCTGACCCCCCTCACCAACGAAAGACCACGGAGACCATCCATGAGCCGGAAAAGAGTGTTCGCCTCGGCCCTGTTCACCGCGGCCGCGCTGCTGGGAGCGGGCGCCGTGCCCGCCGCGGCGCAGTCCTCGGCCGCCGCCGTCAGCTGCTACGGCGGCACCAGGACCCTGACGTACCACTATCAGGCCGCCGCCAAGGAGTACGGCACCTACACCACGTCCTCCCGGTGCCGCGACATCAACATGCGGCTCGTCACGGACGTGCCGGGGGTCTTCCTGGACGCCTGCGTGGTGTTCGTCGACCACACCACCAAGTGCAACAACGGCGACGCGTACACCACGCACGGCACCGAGTGGGGCACCGTCGCCACCGACGTCAAGGACGGCACCCACTTCGTGCTGCGCGTGCACGCCTACGACACCGACGCGCAGAACGTCACCTTCCAGATCGCCTACTGACCTCTTCCCGGATCACCGTTCCCCCTTGAAAGGACGACCATGGCTTCCTCTTCCTTCCGTCCGATCAGCCGCCGGTCCATGCTGCGTGGCACGCTGATCGCCGGTGCCGGCGTCGCGGTCGGCCCGTTGCTGCTCTCGGGCACCGCACAGGCCTACTCCTGGTCGCGCACCCTGACCCAGGGCGCCACCGGCTCCGACGTGACCGAGCTGCAGATCAGGGTCGCGGGCTGGGCGGCGGACAGCCCCAGCCACAGCCGGGTCAGCATCGACGGCGACTTCGGTCCCGGTACGGCGGCGGCCGTACGCCGCTTCCAGGCGGCGTACGGTCTCAGCGTCGACGCCGTCGTCGGACCCAACACCCAGGCGAAGCTCAACGCGCTGGAGCAGTCGGACGGCTCCACGCTCCACTTCAACTGGAGCGAGTTCACCGACCGGGTGAGCGGCAGCTTCAGCGGCGGCAAGCTGAGCGCGTCGCAGGTGAAGGAGAACGTCCGCCGCTGCATGTACAAGCTGGAGGCGCTGCGCAAGAAGCTCGGCGACAAGCCGATCACGGTCAACTCCGGCTTCCGCAGCATCGCCCACAACGCGGACATCGGCGGCGCCAGCGACAGCATGCACCTGTACGGCACCGCGGCCGACCTCAACGTGCCCGGCGTGTCCAACAAGACCGTCTACCAGAAGGCCGAGACCTGCGGGTTCTCCGGGCTGGAGCGGTACACCGCCGACCATCAGCACGTCGACAGCAGGGCCGACCTCGGCCGTGCCTGGTGGTGGGAGTCGGGCACGGTGTGACGCCTGCCCGGTGATGCGTGGCCCGGGGTTCCGCCTGCCGCCGCGGCGGCGCCCCGGGCCACTTCAGCTCTTCGGTGTCTTCTTCAGCGCCGCCTCGCAGGAGGGCCAGTCGTGGAAGTCGTGCCGGACGCTCCACAGCCGGTGGGCCGCCTGGATGTTCCACTCCGGGTCGAACGCCCGCAGCGGTGTGCCGCCGAGATCGCGCAGGCGGGCGTCGGAGATCTGGAACACCCCCCAGTTGCGGCTGCCGTTGGTGTTCGGCAGCACGTACAGCGGGTCGAGGAACGACGCGCAGCGGGCGATCGCGACGGCGGTGTCGGGGTTCTCGACGAACACCTCGCGGATGCGCCTCGCCACCTTGGCCGGCGCCCAGGTCGCCATGCTCACCTTGTGGGCGTACAGCGCCTTCTTGGTGGCCTCGTCGACCACTCCCCGGGCCGTGACGCCGGCCAGCACCTGGAAGGCGGTCACCCGGCGCAGCGTTTCCGGCCCGAAGTCCCCGTCGACGGCGAGTCTGCCCTTCGCCCGCACCAGCAGGCTCTGCACCTCGCGCACGCACGCGTCGTGCTGTCCCATGCTCACCGTCGCGCACGCCGGGGAGTCCAGCACCTTGTCGCCCGCGGCCGGAGAGCCGCCGGCGGAGTGGCCCGAGGGCAGCCACACGAAGCCGGCCACCAGCAGTACCACGACCACCGCGGCCAGGACCGCGAACCGGGCGGACACCTTCCCGGGCAGCGGGAGCCGTGGCGGCACCCCGTCCCGGCCGACGGCGGTCCGCGGCGGGGCGAGGTCGTCCGGCGCGTGACTCGTCCGCACGGGCTCGGCGGGCAGGACGGGTGAATCCGCAGCACCGCCGCCTGCGTACGGTGAGCCGGTCGTGTCCGGCACACCGGTTGCGTACGGTGAGCCGGTCGCGTCCGGTACATCGGGTGCGTCCCGTACGTCGGGTGCGTCCCGTACGGCATCGTGTGCGGGGTCCGGACGGTCCTCGGCCGGCGCGTTGCGGTCGCTGTCCGCCAGGGCCCACAGACGGTGCAGCTCGCGCAGTTCCTCCGCGCTGGCGCCGCACACCTTGGCGAAGGCGTGCACCACCCGGTAGTCCGTCGGAACGCTGAGGCCGGAGCAGTACCGGTGCAGACTGGAACCGCTGACGCCCGCCTCCTTGCCGAGGCGGTCGTAACCCCGGCCACTGCGGTCCTTCAGCATCCGAAGGTAAGCGGCGAATGTCCCGGTTCTCGGAGAGGCAGTCACAGGTCCCCCCTTGCTCAAGCCCCTACTGACGGGTAGAAGCTACACCGCGACCCCGCACTGGCGTGCGTTTTCTCCGGGGGGAGTGCGACCGGCAACGCCGTTCGCCGACAGGCCGTCTGACAGCGTGTCAACGACCGCCGCCGCCTACCGCGAGGACCGCTTCGTCAGGAGCGGAAGGTCTTCTCGAACAGCTTCACCACATCCCGGTCGAAATAGGGCGAGAAGTTCTCGCCCGGGAACTCGTCGTTGCGGTAACTCTCCACGCCGTTGACGTAGTCACGCCCGGGGACCAGCCAGGGGCCGCCGCTGGAACCGCTGTTCAGGTTCCCCTCCTTGCCGATGATGTGCGGGGTCGGCTGCCGGGTGAAATCGCCGACACAGCTCCACATGTGCTCCTCGTCGAAGGGGTAGCCGGGTATGGGGTCTCCCGGGTAGCCGAGGACGTCCCACTGCCGGACGCCGGGCAGCTCGACGGCGAGCTGGAAGTACCCGGTCACGTTGCCCAGCACGCTGTAGCCGTTCTTCCCGCCCAGGCCCACCTTGCTGAACCCGTAGTCCCAGGCGCGGTTGACCTCCGCCTTCCACTGATCGGGGACGGCCGGCTGACCGAACAGGGGCCACTTGCCCAGGGGTTCGTCGTGCTCCTGGTAGCCGGGCACGTAGGCCGCCTTGCTCACGTACTTGCGCACCGTGCTCCCGTACAGGCAGTGAGCGGCGGTGAGGATGCCGTTGTGGGTGATGGCCGACGCGCTGCCGTAGTAGTCGACCCCTTCCCTGACGAAGAACAGGGCGCCCGCCCGCTGGTAAGGGGATTTGGTGGCCGGGTTCTGCACCAGGGTCGTCTTGAACGCGCCGGGCAGTTCGCACGGCGGCGCCGGAGCCGGCTCGGCCGTGACGGGCACGTTCTCGGGTACGGCCGCGGCCATCCGTTCGGGGGTCCAGTACTCGTCGATCTCCAGCCAGCGCTCGTGCTGCGCCCGCTTGGTGTGTTTCTTGGACACGACGCACTTCCTTTTCTGTGGGTCTTTCCCGGTGGTGGTGGAGGGGGTGATGACGGCGGGTCCGGCGCGGTCCACCCGCTACAGGCCCCTGCTGGGACCGCGTGCGCGCCCTGTCGAGGCACGCGCCCCCGATGCCGCTTCGCGGAGCAGCCGGTCCCAGGCGGCCGCCACGGCCGGCCAGGCCAGCGCCGGGTCGAGCGCCCGGGCGCGGGCCCGGCGGCCGTACTCGCGCAGGGTGCCCGGCTCGGTCGCCAGCCGGATCAGTGCCGCGGTGAGCGCGGCCGGCATGGTGTCCTCCCCGGTGGGCAGCGCCCAGGCGGCCTCCCCCCAGATCGCCCGTTGCCCGGGGTGCCCGGGCACGATCTGCGCGGCTGCGGCGCAGGCGTGTTCGAAGGCGACGAAGCCCCAGCTCTCCCCGTCGGCGGTGTTGACCCCGACGTCGGCGGCCGCGTACAGCGACCGGAGCGTGGCGTCGGCGGCGTCCGGGTGGTCGTCGCCCGGCGCGGTGCAGATGACCCGGTCGGCCACGCCGAGCCGGCGGGCGGTGGCGACGACGTCGATGCCGAAGTCCCGCCGCCCCATGTGCAGGACCAGCCAGGCGTGTTCGTGCCCGGCGCGGACCAGACCGGCGAAGCCGGCCAGCGTGCGGTCGATCCGCTTGCGCCCGGTGTTGCGGTTGGCGTTGAGGACGACGAAGGCCGAGGCGAGATCGGGACGGCCGGGCCACAGCCGGGCCCTGGCCCGGGCCCGGGCCTGCCCGGAGCCCGGGGCCCGGAAGTCGGCCGCGGACAGGCCGTGCGGAATCACGTGCACGGCCGGGGCGGACCCCCGCGCCCCGGTCAGTGCGGCACGGGCCGGCTCGTGGGGTACGACGACCAGGTCCAGGCCGTCCAGCCAGGGCGCGATCTCCGCCGCGTCGGCCTGTCGCTCCACCTGCACCGCCGCCGCGGCCGGCCGGGGCGCCCGGCCGGCCAGCCACCCGGCGTGCAGGCCGGGCAGGACGGCGTCGTGCAGGAACAGCACCGCGTCCGGAGTCAGGCGGTCGGCCAGTCGCGGAACCTGCTCCAGCCCGTAGCTGTCACCGTCCACCCGGCTGTGATGGACCTGCCACGGCCGCTCGATACGCTCCCCCGCGTCCCGGACCTCGAACTGGTGGATGTCCCACCGGTCTGCCAGGGCGCCCAGCAGGCCGGCCGCGTGCCGCGCGTACCCGGTGTACCGCTGGGACTCCCCGACCACCAGCAGCCGCGGAAGCGGGCGGCGCGGCGGGGGCACCTCAGGCCCCGGTCGGCGTGTCCGGGGCCGGCGGGTCACCGGCGGACGCCTCGGTGGGCAGGGGCGCCGGCCCGAAGGTGTACGGGGCGTCGTAGGCCAGCCGGTAGAAGTAGGCGTCCAGGTCGAGCCGGGCCGTCCGCTCCCAGGCGGAGCTGAACGCCTCCAGTCCGCTGTCGGCGCCCTCGTCGAACACGCCGATGAGCGCGTAGCCGGCGTTGTCGGCGTTGCTGCTGCCCGGGGTGGCGTTCTGCACCCAGCGCTGCAGCATCTCGCCGCCGCCCGCCGAGCGCAGCAGGCCGTAGAAGTCGCTGTCCGGCGAGCAGTTGAAGTTCAGGCCGAAGGCGCACGCCACGAGGACGTGGTTCTCGTCGGCGTACCCGGACTCGCGGATGTCGCGGGCCATGGTGCGGTAGACCTTCTGGAAGGAGGACACCCAGTTCTTGTCGAAGGTGTAGTAGCGGTCGAACACGACCTTCGACGGCGTGCTCACGTCCCGTCGGTCCAGGAGGGCGATCTGCCAGCCGGACAGGGTGTCCGGCGGCGTGGACGGCTTCACCTGGTAGCCGAGCGTGATCGTCGGCGCCTGGGCGGCCGGGCTGGTCGCCTCGATGGTGATCCGCGGGTGCATGGTCCTGCCGAACAGCACCCATGCCTGCTGCACCACCGCCTTCTTCTCGCCGCAGACGTTCCAGATGCCGCTGAGCTTGTACTCCGATACGGCCGGGTTGTCGCTGATCGTCTCCAGCCAGCCGTTGAAGGCGTCCACCGTCTTGGCGCTGGGGTTGCGGGCGTCGATGGACTGCAGGTGCGCGGCACCGATGGCGTCGCCGCCCGTGGTCGCGACCGACAGGGTGGAGTTTTCGGCGTAGGTCTTCCACTCCTTGCTGGCCAGGATGCCGGCCGAGATGCTGCCGCTGCTGAACAGGGCGGTGTACTGCACCTCCAGCATCGCGCTGATCTGGGTGACGGTGTCGGTGGTGGACTTGCTGACGCCGTTGTAGAACTCCAGCGAGGCGCCGAGCGAGACCTGGCTGGTGTAGTAGCCGCCGAACCGGGCGAAGAAGTCGGCGAAGACGGGCAGGTTCTGCGGCGTCACGGCGTCCGGCAGCTTGCCGACCGCCTCCTTGAAGTCCGCGGTCAGGAACGTGGTGTCCGGGTTGAGCTGGAGGTGGCCGAGCCGGGTGTAGAAGTTCTTGAACGAGTAGTAGTACTCGCTGCTGCGTGCGTAGTCGGTGGCGAACGCCGCCTTGAGTTCCCCGCTGAACTCGCCGTACTTGCCCTCGACGCCGGCGAACACGGCCACCTTGTTCTGGAAGCCCTCGCGCGAGGTGAAGGTGCCGCTGTTGTACGTCGACGAGGTGTCCTGCACGCCGCGGACGATGGCCGGGATCTGGTAGTCCCTGCCCAGGAAGGTGAAGACGCCGGTGGGCGTGTCGTCCAGGTCGAAGATCGGCCGCAGCAGGCTTTCGGCGCCATACGCGCCGTAGACGTCGAATCCTTGTCCCAGGGCATTCGCCTGGGACAGGAACGGCAGATCCTGGACGATCGGGTCAGTGGTCACGGATTCCCCCGGAGACGAGACGCGCGGCCGGCACGGGATCCGCCTGTACCGGCCCTGAGCGCGCGGCGGCTTGTCGGCCGCCAACGGGAAGGAGCCGCCGCCGGTCGCACTGATACAGCGGCCGTCGGACGGGGCGGCCGGCCACCCGGCACCCGCGGTGAGCGCGCGGCCGGCCTCAAGGACCGCTCCCACCTGGGAGGCGAGGCCGCCGGAGCGCGCCGCGACCGGGCACCGGCTACGGCAGACGACTGCACGCACGCGCGCGGGGGTTACGCACCGGGTACGTCCGCGGCACCGGCTCCCGCGGGACGATCTGCCCCGTGCCAGGTGTGCAAAGCGCTGAGAAGCGCGTCGCGGAGGGAGTAGGGATCTTCTCCCCGTGGGTAAACTGGGGGTAAAGGATGCGCGGTGGTCGCTCGGGACGCCCCGGGCCGCGCCGCTCCCGCGTTCCCGTACTGGTCAGAAGAGGCACGCCATGGATCTGTGGCTGATCTGGTTGGTCGTCGCGGCCGTGCTGGCTGTCGCGGAGATGCTCACGCTGACCGCCGCGCTCGCCATGCTGAGTGCGGCGGCGATGGTCACGGCGGCGTCCGCCGCTGTCGGGCTGCCGCTGCCCTTCCAGTTCCTGGTGTTCGCCGCCGTCGCCACGGTCACCGTGCTGTTCGTGCGTCCCATCGCACTGCGCCACGTCCTCCAGCCCCAGACGACGCGATTCGGCGTGGACGCGCTGGTCGGCAAGGCCGCCCACGTCACCTCCGAGGTGACCGGGCAGGGGGGCAGGGTCCGTATCGACGGCGAGGAATGGACCGCCCGCGCCTACGACGAGACGCTGGTGATCCCCGCCGGAAAGACCGTCGACGTCATAAAGATCAGCGGCGCCACCGCGTTCGTCTACCCCCGGGACTGAAGCCATGGAGAACACGGCGTTCTTGATTGCCGGCCTGATCCTCGCACTGTTCGTGGTCTTCACCATCGTGCGGGCGGTCCGTATCGTCCCCCAGGCCCGCGCTCGCAACGTCGAGCGGCTGGGCCGCTACCACCGGACCCTCAGTCCCGGGCTCAACCTCGTCATCCCGTACATCGACCGCGTCCACCCCCTGATCGACCTGCGGGAGCAGGTCGTCTCCTTCAAGCCGCAGCCGGTCATCACCGAGGACAACCTGGTCGTCGAGATCGACACCGTCCTGTATTTCCAGGTCACCGACCCGCGAGCGGCCTTCTACGAGATCGCCAGTTTCCTTCAGGCGGTGGAGCAGCTCACCGTCACGACCCTGCGCAACGTCGTGGGGTCCATGGACCTGGAGAAGACCCTCACCTCGCGGGACACCATCAACAGCCAGCTCCGCGGTGTGCTCGACGAGGCCACCGGCAAGTGGGGGCTGAGGGTCAACCGCGTGGAGATCAAGGCCATCGATCCTCCGCAGAGCATCAAGGACGCGATGCAGAAGCAGATGCGGGCCGAGCGGGACAAGCGGGCCGCGATCCTGACCGCCGAGGGGCAGCGCCAGTCACAGATCCTCACCGCCGAGGGCGACAAGCAGGCGGCGGTGCTGCGCGCCGAGGGCAACCGCACCGCCGCCATCCTCCAGGCCGAGGGCCAGTCGCGAGCCATCGACGAGGTGTTCCAGGCGGTGCATCGCAACGACCCCGACCCCAAACTGCTGGCCTGGCAGTACCTGCAGACGCTGCCTCAACTGGCGCAGGGCCCGGGCAGTACCTTCTGGGTGATTCCCAGCGAGGTCACCTCAGCGCTCCAGGGGGTCTCCCGCGCCTTCACCGAGGCACTGCCCCAGTCGCCGGCCACCCGCGAGAAGCCCGCACAGGGCACGTCCGCCGAAGCGGCCAGTGACACGGCCCAGGCCGCGGAAGCCGCGGCCGCCGCCCTCGCCGACGCGGCCAGGGCCGATCGCATCACCGGCTCCGGCTCAGCGGGGTCACCGGGCTGAGAATTGCGCACCGGGGCCACCGGGCCGTTGGTGCCGGCCGCGCGCGGACGAACCCTTCCGGGACGGACCCGCAGACTTCCCGCACAGCGCGGCGGCCGACAACGGCAGGTTCCCGATATCTCGCCGACGGTGAAATCGTCGTATCGGTCGCGACCCACCGGCACGCAACCAGCACGCATTCACACGATCGGATCACGAGTTCACGGCCGGGCCTGCCGCGGAATGCACAAGTGCGCCCGCCGCGAAGCCGCTTTCCTTTTTCGTCTGCAACCTTCGCATAGAGCATGAAGTCCGCCCGGACCGTGGCCGCGATAAGCGTGAAGAAAGCTCCCGCTATGAGAAGGTGAGTAAATTTCTGTTTCGCGTCCGGTTCACCGGTTCACCGGTCCTCCGGATACCGCCCCCGCCCGTTGGGCAACTCCCCGGCCGTGGACTGCTCCAGCAACTCGGTGTACTTCTGGGACAGTTCGTCGTAGCGGTCCCGGCCGTCGCTCTCTCGCCGCTTGCGCCGCGAGAGGAGATAGAGAGTGGCAGGTCCGGTGATCATCGAGACGACCGGAATGAGTCCCCACCACGGCATATGTGTGTCCCCCTGAAGTGTCGTTCGGTGAAGCGTGGTCCGCGCTTCGCGTGGCAGGATACGCCCCCGCAGGCGGGACGCCAATGCCGAGCACTCGGCGGAAAAGTTCGGCCCGAAACTTGCTTGCTGTTGCCACGCCGGGCACTGGACGGCAGCAGTATCAGCCATCTAGGTTACCGTCCCGGCGGGGCGCTGATCACGGTCGAAATCCGGCGTGGTGCGCAACCGCGAGACAAGTCCGCTCTTGCACCACCCTTTCGTGCGATGAAAGAGACCTGTGGATCAGACCAATTCACCTTTTGTTAAGAGTGCGCTTCCCGGACGAATACCTCCCAAAACGGAGTCCGGGCGGCCCCGGTTCCTCGTCCTCGGCCTGCTGGCCATCACCGACGGCCACGAGACCGTGGTGCTCCAGCCCTCCCGCCCCGCCACCCTGCTGGCCGCGCTGCTGCTGCACCCCGGCGCCGTCGTCTCCACCGGCTTCCTGCAACGCGTCGCGTGGGGCAACAGGCCACCGGCCGGCGGCAAGTCCGCCCTGCACACCTGCGTCCTGCGATTACGGCGGCTCTTCGCCAAGTACGGCATCGCCGACCACGCGATCGAGGCGGTGCCCGGCGGCTACCGGCTGCACGCCGACGCCGACGCCCTCGACCTGCTCCACTTCCGCGAACTGCTCGCCCGGGCCTGGGCCTGCGACGACCCGGAGGCCACGCTCGGGCTCGCCCGGGAGGCGCTGCGGCTGTGGCAGGAACCCCTCCTCGGCAACGTCCGGTCCGACGCCCTGCACCGCGACCTCGTCCCGCGCCTCGCCGAGGAACGACTGCTCGCCGTCGAGCAGGTCTTCGACGGGGAACTGCGCCTCGGACGGCACCGCGAGATGATCGCCGAGGCCCGCCTGGCCGTGCAGGACCACCCGGGCCACGAAAGGCTCTCCGCGCTGCTCATGGAGGCGCTCTACCGGTCCGGCCGGCGTGCGGAGGCCCTGGAGGAGTACGGCAGGATCCACGCCCACCTCTCCGCCGAGCTGGGCGTCGAGCCCGGCCCGGCACTGCGCGACCTCCATCTGGCCGTACTGCGCGGCGAGTTGCCGGACAACGCGGCGGACGGACCCCAGGCGCTGCCCCCGGGCCGCGCGGCCGCGGCCCCCGGACTCGGCCGGGCCTCACCGCCGCCCGGCTCCACGGCCCGCGATCCGGCCACGGCCACCACCCCCGGCGCCCACGTCCTGCGCTCGCTCGTCGAGGCGGGACTGCTCCAGGAAGGCCCCACCGGCCGCTACCGCGTCCACGACCTGCTGCGCCTGTTCACCCAGGCGGCACGTGCCCACGCGCCGACCGGCGACCCGCCCGCCGCCTCCCGTCTCCAGACGGACTTCCCCCCGCCGCCCGCCGGCTGACCACCGCGCCGCTCCCCCAAGGGAAGGTTCCGAACACCCATGACCCAGACCCCCGCGACACCCACGACCCGGACGCCCTCGTCCTTCGACGAGATCGCTCAGTCGCGACCGCGCATCCGCAGGGACGTGCTGTTCACCCGTACGCCGTCCGGTGTGCTCTTCCACAACGCCCACGGCGGGTTCAACATCGTCACCCAGTCCGCGTACCGCTTCGCCTCCCTGATCGTGCCGCACCTCGACGGCGAACGCCGTGTGGAGGAGCTGTGCGCCGGCCTGGGGGACAAGCAGCGCGACATGGTGGTCAAACTCGTGCGCGCGCTCTACGCGCGTGGCTTCGCCCGCGACGCGGCGCCCAGACCCTCGGCGGACGTGCTTCCGCCACCGGTCGCGGACCGTTTCGCCCACCAACTCGCCTACCTCGACCACTACGCCGACGGCGCGACCGAGCGGTTCCTGCGCTTCCGCGCCACCCGGGTCGCCGTCCTCGGTGACGGCGCCCTCGCCCGCTGGGCCGCGCTGGGGCTGCTGCGCAACGGCTGCGCGGACATCGCCGTGCAGGAGGCGGGCGGGCCCGGCGCGTTGCGCCGCGAACTGCACGGCGTGGAAGGCACCGAGGACCTCGACGCCGAGGCCGCCGAACTCACCGACGCGGGCTGCGCCCCCGGCCTCGTCCGCCTGCCGCCGCCCGTCCCCGCCACCCCCGCCATGCGTGAGCCGGGGGTGGGCACACACGCCCCCGGCAGCTACGGCTGGGAGGAACTCGACGGCTGGGACACGGTCCTGGTCACCCCCGGGCCCGCCGGGCACCGTCAGATGCTGCGGCTGCTCAGCGAGGGCGTCCCGCCCGGCCGCCGCCTGCTGGGTGCCTGGACCTTCGGCCACCGCGCCGTCGTCGGCCCGGTGATGACCGGGGACGCCCCGGGCTGCTGGTGCTGCGCCGTCCTGCGCCTCGGCGCGGGCCCCGATGCCGCCGACAGCGCCGCCTTCTGGGCCTCCTTCAGCCCCGCCGCACCGCTCGGCGCGCCCGCCACCGAGCTCACCGGACCGCTCGCCGGCATGCTCGGCAACCTCCTCGCCTTCGAGGTCTTCCGCCTCGTCACCGAGGCCCTGCCCGCCGAGACCCGCGGCCAGGTCGTCGTTCAGGACCTGGACTCCCTCGACGTGCTCACCGAGCCGCTGCTGGCGCACCCGCGCTGCCCGTTCTGCGCCCCGAAGACCTCCGCGGCCGGCGATGACGCGAGCGCCGTACTCCCCGGCGACGCCGTGTCGCCCGGCGACCTGCTGCGCGAGCCGCACACCGACGACGCGCCCGCCGCACCGCCCGGCGACGGCGCCGCCGACGAAGCGGCGGCCAAGGACGCCCTCGCCGCGCTGCAGGCCCGCGACGTCCTCGTCCACGAGGCGGCCGGCGTGTTCACCGCCTACGCCGACGACGACTGGGAGCAGACCCCGCTCAAGGCCGGCACCGTCCGCCTGGCCACCGGTCCCGGCCGGGAACGGCACGTCAGCGCCGTCGACATCCACCACGTCGCCGGGGCCCGCCTCTCCGCCCTGTTCCGGGCCGCCGAGGTCTACGCCGAACACGTCGTCCCGCCCCGCGTGACCGACGCCGCCGGGCCGGAGGCGGCCGACGCGAAGTGGCCGCGCATCGCCCCCGCCGACCTCGCCGTGAGCAGCGGCCTCGGCGGTGGCGCCGACCGCGTCGCCCACTGGAGCGAGGCCGTCTCGCTGCTCGACGGCCGCACCGTGCTCGTTCCCACGGGCGCCACGCGCCTCCTCGGCCCCTGGAACGACCTCCACCTCTTCGAGCCCACCGCGGCCGGCACGGGCGCCGCCGGCAGCCCGCGCGCCGCGCTCGCCCGCGCCCTGCGCTCGGCCCTCACCCACGACGCGCTGCACAGCGCCGTCCGCCGCAGCGCCCCCGCCCGGACCGTCGACGCGGACTCCCTCACCGGCGACCCGGAACTGCTCTTCCTGCTCCGCTCGGCCGAACACCTGGGAGCGGCAGCCGAGTTGCTGGACCTGACCGCCGCCGGCGGCAGCACGCTGCCGGTCGTCCTCGCCCGTTTCACCGACCGGGCCACCGGAGTGACCCGCTGGGCGGCGGGCAGCGCACTGCGCCCGCGCGAGGCCGCTGTGGAGGCGCTGCGCGACCTCCTCGGCGCCGAGCAACTGCGCCGCGCCGGCGGCGAGGTCGACACCGGCGACCCGCTGTGGGCCGACCTCGACGCCACCACCCTGGTCGCGGACGGCCTCCTGCCCCTGCCGGACACCGCCACCACCTGGGCCACCGTCCTGGACCGCCTCGCCACCGCGGACCGCGACGCCTTCGCGCTGCCGGTCGCCGCCCCCGACCTGGCCACCGGCCGCATTCACGTGGCCAAGGTCCTGCTCACCCTGCCCACCGGCGGGCAGCACCGTGCCCGCTGAGACCGCGACGGCAGCGCGCCCCCCGGCACCGAGCCGCCCCACCACCGCGCCGGCCGGCCCCTGGGCGGAGCTCTGCCACGCGCTCACCGACGCCCTGGCCGCGCGCGCGGGCACACACCCCGCCACCCCGCCCAGCGTGGTCGGCGCGCTCGGCGTACGCGACGAACTCACCGCCGGCGCCGCCGGGTTCCCCCCGGGCGCGGTGCCGGTCGGCCTCTACGGGCACCACGCCGTGGTCGGTCCGGTGACGGCCGAGGGCACCCGGGGCTGCCCGCAGTGCCTCGCCCGCCGCTGGCAGGCGGTACGCGCCGGGTTCCTGCGGGACGCCCTGGAGGAGGGCGGGGAATGCCGGGCCACCGGGACCCCGCCCTGGCGGGCCGCGTTCGTCGCGGACGCCCTGGCCCATCTCGTCGCCGCGGCGGCCCGGCGGCCCGGCCCCGCCCACCGCCCATGGGTCTGGCTGCTGGACCTGGAGACACTGCGCGCCTCCCGGCTGCCGCTGGTGCCGGACGGCGAGTGCCCCGCCTGCGGGCCGCGACGCGACGACACCGCCGAGGACGCCCGGGTCACCCTGCGGGCCACCCCGAAGCACGCCCGGGACGCCTTCCGGCTGAGGGCGCCCGACGACTACGAGCTACCGCTGGAGGCGTTCGTCAACCCGGTCACCGGGATGCTCGGACCGTCCGTCGCCCCCGACCTGGCCTCCGCCTCCACCTCCTCGGTGATCGGGGCCTTCACCACCCGATCCGGCGGCTATCTGCGCGACTGCTACTGGGGCGGCCACACCGGCGCCTACGGCACCAGCGCCCGTGTGGGCGTGCTGGAGGGGCTGGAGCGGTACGCCGGCATGCGCGCCCGCGCCAAGCGGACCGTCGTCACCGCCGCCCTCGACGAACTCGGCGACACCGCGGTCGACCCGCGGGTGACCGGGCTGTACTCCGAGGCCTTCCACGCGGCCGAACCGGAGGTGCCCCGCTTCCGCCCGGACCGGCCGGTGGAGTGGGTGTGGGGCTGGTCGCTGCGCGACGAACGGCCCGTCCTGGTACCGGAGGTGGTGGCCTACTACCACGCGCCGGGCGGCATCCGGCGCCGCTTCGTGCAGGAGAGCTCCAACGGCTGCGCCTCCGGCGGCTCGCCGACCGAGGCCGTCTACCACGGGCTGATGGAGGCCATCGAGCGCGACGCCTTCCTGCTGGCCTGGTTCGGGCGGGCCCGGCTGCCCGAGATCGACCCGGCGAGCAGCACCAGCGCCGCGAGCCGCGCGATGGTCGACCGGCTGGCGCTGTACGGCTACCGGGCACGGTTCTTCGACACCCGTGTCACCTTCCCGGTGCCGGTGGTCACCGCCGTCGCCGAACGCCTCGACGGCGGGCCGGGACTGCTCTGCTTCGGCGCGGGCGCCTCCCTCGATCCCGAGGCCGCCCTGGCCGGCGGCCTGTGCGAGATCGCCACCGACAGCGTCAACCTGCGCCGCCGCACCGCCCGCGAGGAGCACCGGCTGCGCCGCATGGCGGCCGACTTCGACGAGGTGCGCGTCCTGCACGACCATCCGCTGCTGTACGGGCTGCCGGAGATGGGCCGGTACACCGACTTCCTGCTGCGCGGCCGCGACGACGCCGACCGGGTGCCGCTGTCGGCGCTGGCCGCGGACCCGCGTCCCTCCGCCGACCTGCACGACGACGTGCGAGCGTGCCTCGCGGCCGTCACCGCACGCGGCTTCGACGTGGTGGTCGTCGACCAGACGGCGCCCGAACAGCGCGATGTGGGCCTGCACACGGTCAAGGTGCTGGTCCCCGGGCTGCTCCCGATCGACTTCGGGCGGCACCGCCAGCGCGGCACCGGCATGCCCCGCACGCGCACCGCGCTGCGCGAGGCGGGCCTGCGCCCGGACGACCTCGGCCCGGACGACCTCAATCCCGCCCCCCACCCCTTCCCCTGACCCCGTCGCACACCACACGCACCTTTCACCCCAGACCTCCACCGTGCGGCCCGCGCGCCGGACGGCCGAAGACCACCACAGACGAACGACAGACAGGGAGTGACCATGGGATACGCCCATGAGTACGCGACCGCGGTGATGCGGCGGGGCCGAATCCCGATGGAGCCGGCCGGCTTCGTGCCGGACTGGGCCGACCGCCCCCGCAAGGGCAAGCACTTCCCCGGCGCCCCGTCCTTCCCGCTGCCCGACGGCGGCTGCGCGCGGAGCGCCACCACGGGCCGCGGGCTGTTCGGGCCGCCCGGCACCGGCGCCTTCACCCTGCCCCTGCTCGGCGCGATGCTCCGCGACTCCTACGGCCTCACCGGGCGCCGCCTCGCCGTGCAGGCCAACACCGACCTGGGCTCGCTGCCCTTCCACGCGCACGCCAACTACTCACGCGGAACGGCCTCGGGCGGCGGCCTCTACCCGGTCGGCGTGCACTGGATCAGCGGTGCGAGCGGCCCCCTCAACCCGGGTGTCTACTACTACGACACCCCGCGCCACAGCCTGACCCGGCTGCTGTCCGGCGACGTCACCGGCGAGGTGCGGGCAGCTCTCGGCGACCTCGGGGAAGCCGCCCGCACCGATCAGTTCCTGGTCCTCGGGGTGACGTTCTGGCAGAACTCCTTCAAGTACAACAGCTTCTGCTACCACGCGGTCACCATGGATGTCGGCGCCCTCCTGCAGACCTGGCGCATGTGGGCCCGCGCCCATTCACTCGCCCTCGCCACCGCCCTGTGGTTCGACGAGCCCCGGCTCGGCCGCCTGCTCGGCCTCGATGCGGAACAGGACGGCGTGTTCGCGGTCGTACCACTGCGCTGGCAGGCCACCGCTCCCGGCCCGGCGGCCGGCGAGGCACCCCCGGCGCCCGAGGGAGCAGAGGGACCCGAGGCATCGGAGACGCCCCAGGCACCCGGCACGACGGCCCCGGCCCGCACCGCCCCCGCCGAGCCGGCCCGGCCCGCACCGCCCGCGCCCCGTGCCCGCGTGCGCCGGGTGGCGGACGAGAAGTCCCGCCGGGTGCTGTCCTTCGAGACCCTGCGCCGCATCCACGCCGCCACCCTGGAGAAGGCCGCCGACCGGCCCGCCCCGGGCGCCCTCGACCCGGCACTCGCCGCCCCGGCCGGCCCCGGTGCCCGCCTCCCGCTGCCCGCGCCGGCAGCGCTGGACACGCCGGTGCGCCGAGCGCTGCGCCGACGCCGCAGCAGCTTCGGCCGGTTCACGGCCGTCAGCCCGCTCGATCCGGCGCGGCTCGCCGCCACGCTCGCCGCCGCCGTCGCCGCCGGCAGCCTCGGCAGCGACGCCGAGACGCCGGGCGGCCCGCCCCTCACCCGGCTGTGCGTCTTCGTCAACCACGTGCGCGACGTACCCGCCGGGCTCTACGAGTACGACCGGGACGCCGGCGGCCTGGTGCTGTTGAAGGCCGGCGACTTCGGCGGCTTCCTCCAGCAGAACTACTTCCTCGCCAACTACAACGTGGAACAGGCCGCCGCCGTCCTGGTGCCCACCGTGCGCACCCACGCGGTGCTGGACCGGGTCGGCGACCGCGGTTACCGCCTGGTCAACGCGGCCGTCGGCGCCACCGCGCAGGCCGTCTACACCGCCGCGAGCGCCGTCGGCACCTGCTGCGGTGTCGCCCTCGGCTTCGACAGCGTCTCCTTCGAGGAGGAGCTGGGACTGGCCGAACGCGGCGAGTTCCCGCTGCTGATCATGATGATCGGCGACGAGCGGCCGCACCCGGCCGAGTACCGCTTCGACATCGTCGCGCCGTGACCCCGCCCGCCGACCACCGGGAGCCGCGGCGAGCGGAACCCCGGCGGACCACCGACCCGAAAGGGGGGAGGGCGTGAGCCCGACCGCCACCACCGCCCAGGAGGCCCCGGCCACCGCGGGCGAACCCGCCGTCCTGCACCGCCGCTTCATGCTGCGGGTCGCCGGACTGCCCGTCGACACCGTGCACGCCCTGCGCGCGCCGGAGGCCACCGCCTGGGCCGCCCGCACCGCCGCCGAACAGGACCGCCTGACCGGCCTCGCCGCCCGGCTGAGCGACCCGCTCGCAAAAGCCGTCGGCGGCGCCGAGGACCGGACGCTGCGCCGCCGGCTGCTCGCGCTGCGCCGCCAGGTGTTCAACAACCGCCTGCCCGGCGACCTCGACGCCGCCCGCGCTCTCGCGGCCGCCGTCGGCGGCACCGCCGGCGCCGACCTCGCCGCCTGGCTCGACGCGCGCGTGCGCTGGGAGGAACTGTGCCGCGCCGGTGACGGCGTCCTCGCCGGCGGCCTCGCCCGCACCCGTGCCGCCCTGCGCGACCTGGCCCGGGACGACCGCCTGCGCCGGGGTCTGCTGCTCGCCTCGCCCACCCTGGAGGAGCGGCTCGACGCCTTCGCCGCCGACACCACCCCCGCCCCCGGCAAGCGGGCCCGCAAGATGGAACGCTCGCTGCTGTCCTACGTCTACCGGACCGCCTGCAAGACCAGTCCCTTCAGCACCCTCACCGGCGTCGCACTGGGCGAGTTCACGTGCGAGGAGCACCCGCCGGAGAACGGCGTACCGCACGACACACGGGTCGGCGACGACTGGACCGGCCACGTCCGCCTCAACGTCGTCGTCCTCACCCGCCTCGCCGAACTCGTCGCCGCCGACCCGCGGCGCCGCGCCGACCTGCCCGTCGCCCTGGCCTCGGGCTGGAAGCTCGACGAGGACCGGATCCGCTACGTCCGGCGCGCGGTCACCGCGGGCGACGACAGCGCACCGGTGAGTTTCGACGCCGCGCAGGACCGCCTGTTCTTCCTGCGCCGTCAGGGTGTCCTCGACGGCATGCTCACCCTGCTGCGCGACCACGGCGGCGCCCTGCGCCACGGAGACCTCGCCCGCTGGCTCGCCGAGACCACCGAAGCCGGGGACGAGGAGGCCGGGCACTACCTCACCGCCCTGCGCGACCTGGGCATCCTCCAACTGCCCGGCCTCGCCGGCAGCGTCCACGACGGCGACCCGCTGCACGCCTTCCAGCGCTCGCTGCGCGCCCTCGAGCGGCCCTGGGCCGACGCCCTCGCCGACCGCCTCGGCAAGCCCGCCGACACGCTCGCCCGTTACCCGGAGGCGGACATCGCCACCCGCCGCTCCCTGCTGACCTCTCTGCGCGAGGAACTGCTCGCCGTACAGAGCGACCTGGGTGCCGCACGGCCCACACTGCCGCAGACCCTGCTCTACGAGGACGTGTCCGCCGGCACCACCGGCGCGGACCTGGCCGAGTGGACCGCGATCGCCGCGCCGCTCGCCTCCCTCGGACGCGCCCTGCCCGCCTTCGACGTGGCCCTGCCCCAGCGGCTCACCCTCAAGGGCTTCTTCCTCGCCCGCCACGGGCGCGGCGGGCGCTGCGAGGACCTGCTGCGGCTGGTGCACGACTTCCACGAGGACATCTTCCGCCAGTACCTGCAGTTCACCGCGGGCAAGGACGACTTCCTGCCGGACGGCAGTCACGCGCCCGAGGAGAACTGGCTCGGCCTGCCGGAGATCACGGCCGTCGACCGCGCCCGCGCCGCGCTCACCGCCCGGCTGCGCACCACGTGGGCCGAACTGCCGGACGACGCGGAGGAGTTGGTCCTCGACGACGCCACCGTGAACGAGGTCGCCGCCGAACTCGGCGCCGCCGCGCCCGCCTTCCAGCCGCACAGCCACTTCCTCCAGCTCGCCCGCCGCGCCGACGGCCCGCTCGCCGTCCTCAACGACTCCTTCGGCGGACTCTGCTTCCCCTTCACCCGCTTCACGCACTGCTTCGGGAGCGCCGAAACCGGCGGTACGGCCGGCACCGCCGACCGCCCGGAGCCCGCCCGGGGCGCGGCCGGCACCGGCACCCGCCCCGCCCCCGACCTGACCACCGCCCTGCGCACGAGCCTGCGCGGACTGCTGCCCGAGGGGGCGGTGTTCGCCGAGATCACGGCCGGTGCCGCCACCACCAACCTCAACCTGCACGGCCGCCTGACCGACTACGAGATCGTCTGCCCCGGCGAGCACAGCACCGCACCCGGGGAAGCCCGACTGCACCTCGACGACCTCTACGCCGTCCACGACGCCGGCACCGACCGGCTCACCCTGCGCTCGCGCCGTCTCGGCCGCGAGGTCGTACCGCTGTACCTCGGCTACCTGGTCCCCATGGTGCTGCCCGAGATCCCGCGCACCCTGCTGCTGTTCTCCCCGACCGCCCGCTCCGTGCTCGACGTGTGGCGCGGCGTCCCGGCCGGGCCCGACGACGGCGGCGTCACCCGCCGCCCCCGGGTCCGCCACCACCGGCTGGTCCTGCAGCGCCGCTCCTGGTCGGCCGCCGACGGCAGCCTCCCGCTGCGCTCCCCCGGCGCCTCGGACGGGCAGTGGTTCCTGGCCTGGCACCGCTGGCGCGCCCGGCACGCACTGCCCGCCCGGGTCTTCGCCACCCTCCACGAGGAGAGCGGCGAGGGCGGGCCCGGCGGCTGGTTCGGCGCCTCCAAGCCGCAGTACGTCGACTTCGACAGCCCCCTCTCGCTCACCGCCCTCGAAGCCCTCCTCGCCGGGAAGCGCGCCCGAACCGTCTTCGAGGAGATGCTGCCCGGCGACGACGAACTGCACGTCGCCTCCCCGCGCGGCAGGCATGTCGCCGAACTCGCCGTCGAGCTGCTGCCCGCCCCGGCCGGCCGGACCGAACAGGACACCCCCCGATGACCCCACCCACCACCTCGCGGTCGGCTCTTCCCGCCGCCCTCGCCGACGACGCCCCGGGCGAGTGGCTCGCCGTCCACGTCTTCTACGCCGCCAGCCCCCGCCCGCTGCTGCTGCAGTGCGTGAAGCCGCTGGTCGACGACCTCACCCGGGAAGGCCTGCTCGCCGGGTACTTCTTCATCAACTACTGGCTGGAGGGCCCGCACGTCCGCCTCCGCCTCAGGCCCGCCCGCGCCGCGGACACGGACACCGTGCGCGAACGCGCGCACGCCGCGCTCACCGCGTTCCTGCGGGAGCGCCCCGCGCTCTACGAGGTCAGGGCCGGCTTCCTCGCCGACCTGTACGAGACCCTGTTCACCCTGGAGTACAGCGAGGACCAGCGTGCCGAACTCCTCGGCCCGGACGGCCGGATGGCGCTGCGCCCCAACAACACCTTCGAGGACCGGGCCTACGAGCCCGAGTACGGCAAGTACGGCGGGCCGGCCGGGGTGGCGCTCGCCGAATGGCACTTCCAGCACTCCAGCGACCTCGTCATCGAGGCCGCGCACAGCATGAACCTGCACCTGCGCACCGTGCTCCTCGGCCTCTCCGCCCAGCTGATGATGGTCATGTCCGGCACCTTCCTGCCCGCCGAGGAGCCCCTGCTGACCTTCCTCGACCGCTACCACGCCTTCTGGGACAAGGCGTTCGGCGGCACCAACTACACCGCCGACCACGGCTACGACCGCGCCTACACCGCCATGGGGGACTCCCTCCCGGCGCGCTTCGGTCACATCCGCGACGCCGTGGCGGGCGGCGGACACGAGCGGCTGCCCGCCTTCCTGCGCGGCTGGGCCGGCCACTGCGCCGAACTCCGCGACCGCGCCGAGGACCTGGCCCGCCGCGGCGAACTGACCTTCCGCTCCTGGGACGACACCCGCGACATCCACCTCACCGACCCGGCCGCGGTCCTGCCGATGCTGCTCTCGCCGTACCTGCACATGACCAACAACCGGCTGAGCATGACCATCCGCGACGAGGCGTTCCTCTCCTACGTCCTCGCCCGCGCCCTGCGCGCCGGGGCCGCGGAGGAGGCGCGGTGACCGCCGGCGCCTTCCTGGCCGCCCGGCCGCGCATCCGCCCCGACGTCGTGTTCGGTCCCAGCCTGGTGCGGGGCGCGGCACGCATCCACCTGATCAAGGACCCGCGCACCGGACGGCGTATGGAGGTCGGCCCCAAGGAGCACTTCCTCATCAGCCGGCTCGACGGCAGCCGCACCCTCGCCGACATCGGCACCGAGTACGCGGGCGAGTTCGGCACCCGGCTCGGCGAGCGGCAGTGGGCGCAGATGCTGCGGCTGCTGCACGGCCGCAGCCTGCTCGACGGAGCACCGGCACCCGCCGCCGTGCCTCCCGCGCCCGGCGACCGGCCGAGCGGGATCCTCGCGGGCCGCACCCGGCTGGTCGCCGACGCGCCCGCCCTGATGGACCGCCTGCACCGGGCCACCGCGCCGGCCCGGCGGCCCGCCGCACTGACCGCGCTGACCCTCCTCGCCGGCGCGCTGCTCGTCGCCGTCGCGGTCCAGGCCGGCACCCTGTGGCGGCAGACCGAGCACACCGCCCGGCAGCCGGCCCTGCTGCTCGCCGTCGGCTGCGTACTGTGGTGCGCACTCGCCCTGCACGAGCTGGCCCACGGCCTCTTCGCGCGCGCCTGGGGCGGCCACGTCAAGGAGATCGGACTGCGCTGGATCCTCGGCGCCACCTACCTCTACTGCGAGATCGAGGACGTGCAGTTCCTGGGCAGCCGCGCCCGCAAGGTCGCCACCGCCTGCGCGGGCGCCTTCGCCAACATCGTGTTCCTGGTGCCCTTCTACGCCGTCTGGGCGCTGCTGCCCGAGAGCGCTCAGGCCCGTCCCGCGCTCGGCGCGCTGCTGCTGCTCGGCACGCTCGCCGGCGTCGCCAACCTGTGGCCGCTGCCGCCCCTGGACGGCTACAAGGCCCTCGGACACGCCCTGGGTGTCACCGAACTCGCCCAGGGCAGCCGGGCGTTCTGCGCCCTCGCGGTCCGCGCCCTGTTCCGGCGCGGCCCCGGCATCGGCGCCTACCCGGCCCGCCTGCGCCTGGTCTACGGCGGTTTCGCGCTGCTCGGCCTCGCGCAGGGCGCCGCGCTGCTCGCCCTGGCCGGCGCCGCGCTGCGCGCCGCCCTCCCGGACGACCGGGCCGTCCTCGCCTGGTCGCTGCCGCCCGCCGCGCTCGCCGCCGTCCTGCTGCTGTGGGCGCTCGGCATCCGCGGCCGCGCCGTGCGGGAGCACCGGGCGGCGCAGCGGACCGCGGCCGACGCGGTGCCGGCCGCGGTGACCGACGCGGTGGCCGGTGCGGCGAAACCGGCGGCCACCCGCACCGTGACCGACCCGTCCCCCGCTCCGGTCCCGTCCCCCGGCGGGCCCGGCACACCCCCCGACGCCTCTCCGGAGCACTCCGCCCCGGAGCCGGGCACCGCACGCGCCGACGGCGCCCGGGGCCCGTCGTACCACCGAAGGAAAGGCCAGATGAGCGGACCTGACACCGGGACCGGCGCCGAGACGGTCATCGTCCTCGAGGACATCACCAAGCGGTACGGCGAGGTGACGGCGCTGGCCGGCGTCACACTCTCGGTCCGCAAGGGCGAGTTCTTCGGCATCCTCGGCCCCAACGGAGCCGGCAAGACCACCCTGGTCGAGATCGTGGAGGGCATGCGCCGCCCCGACTCCGGCACCGTCAGCCTGCTCGGCCGCAGTCCCTGGCCGCGCGATGCCGCGCTGCTGGCCCGGATCGGCGTGCAGACCCAGGCGTCGGCGTTCTTCGCCCGACTCACCGCGGGCGAGCACCTGCGCACCGTGGCCGCGCTCTACGGAATGGACCCGGCCGCAGCCCGGACAGCGCTGGAACGCGTCGGGCTCACCGACAAGGAGAACGCGCGCGTCGACCATCTCTCCGGCGGCCAGCGCCAGCGGCTCGCCGTCGCCACCGCACTCCTGAACGAACCCGAGCTGATCTTCCTGGACGAGCCGACGGCCGCCCTCGACCCCGAGGCCCGGCGCGGACTGTGGACTCTGCTGCGCTCGCTGCGCTCCGAGGGCCGCACCATCGTGTGCACCACCCACTACCTGGACGAGGCAGAGGCCCTGTGCGACCGGGTCGCCATCATCTCCGGCGGCAGACTGGCCGCCCTGGACACCCCGCGCAGCCTGATCCGCTCCCTCGCCGCGCCCGCCCGGCTGACGCTGCCGGCCGACCGGCTCACCCCGGAGGCCGCGCTCGCCCTGAACGGCGTCGACCGGGCCACCGTGGACGGCGACGAACTCGTCATCGAGACCTCCTCCGTGAACCGGGTGCTCACCGGCCTCGGCGACCTGCTCGACATCGACGCGGTCACCGTGCGCACCGCCACCCTGGAGGACGCCTACCTCGCCCTGACCGGACACGGAACGGAGCACCACCGTTGAGCGCGTACGCCGCACTGACCCGGGCCACCTACGTCGCGAGCGTGCGCGACAAGACGACCCTGTTCTTCACCTTCGCCTTCCCGCTGGCCTTCCTCGTCCTGTTCGGTCTCATCTTCCAGGGCCAGCGGGTCGAGGGCGGCATGTCCTCCATCAACTACATCGCCCCCGGCGTGCTGTCCTGGGGCCTGGGCAACGCCTGTGTGTTCTCGGTCGGGTTCGCCCTCATGCAGTGGCGCCGCGACGACCTGCTCCGGCTGATCTGGCGCACCCCGACCCCGCTGCGCACCGTGATCGCCTCGCGCTGGACGGTGGCGCTCGCGGTGGCCGTCGTGCAGACGGTGCTGTTCACCGCCGTGGCACTGCTGCCGTTCTTCGGGCTGCGGCTCAACGGCCCCTGGTGGGCCGTGCTTCCGCTGCTGGTCCTCGGCGTCACCGCGTTCCTCGCGCTCGGACTGGTGGTCGGCAGCGTCGCCGACACCCCGGAGGCGGTCGCGGCCATCGCCAACATCCTCATGGTGCCGATGGCGTTCCTGTCCGGCTCGTTCTTCCCCGACGACCTCATGCCGGGCTGGCTGCGCACGGTCGCCAAAGTACTGCCGCTGCACTATCTCAACGACGGCGTCACCGACGCCATGGGCGGGCGCGGGAACCTCGGCGACATCGCCGTGGACTGCGCGGGACTCGCCGTCTTCGCCGCGGTCTTCTGTCTGATCGCGGTCCGGATCTTCCGCTGGAGCAACCGGTGACCGCCACGCCCCTCGCCCCCGCCGCCCCCGCTGCGGCCCCGACGCCACCGGCTCCCCTGGAGTCCGCCCGCGCCGAGTTCGAGGCCCGGCTCGCGATCCGTGCCGCCCGGGCCGGGCTGCCCGCACCGGCCGTCTCCCGCATCGGCGACACCAACGTCCTCGGCGAGAGCCCCGCCCGGACGCTGAGCGCGCACACCGCGAGGGTCCATCTCACCGCCCAGGCGGTGCTGCTGGGCCCGTGGGGCGGCGACCCGGCCGCCGGACCCGCCTGCGGCGCCTGCCTCGCCATGCGCCGCCAGCGGCTGCGCACCCGCAGCGAGCGGGAGGCGCTGGAGACCGGCACCGAGACCACCGGCGCCGGCCGCTGGCCCGCCCTGCCCGACCACGCCGTGGACGCCGCCTGGCAGCTGCACCGCCTCATCGACTCCGGCGCCGCCCGGCACACCGCGGCCGGCGCCGACGCCACGCTGCCGCGGGTCACCGAACTCGACCTGGACACCCTCCGGGTGCGCACCTTCCCGCTGGTGCCCGAGCCGATGTGCCCGCACTGCCGGCCCTTCACCAAGGCGGCCGAGCGGGCGGCCGCCACCGAGGCCCGCGTGCCACCGCTCCGTTCCCGTGCCAAACCGGATCCGGACACCTACCGGCCGCGCTCTCCGGCCGACTATCCCCTGCCCGTCAAGGGCCTCGCCAACCCGGTGTGCGGCATGCTCGGCGGCGGCACCTGGATCGACGTCACCTCGCCCACCACCGCGCCGGTCGCCGGCAGCGTCTTCATGCGCGGCTACGCGGGACTGACCGACGTCACCTGGAGCGGCCAGGCCAACTCCTTCGCCCGCAGCCGGAACCTGGCCTGGCTGGAGGGCCTGGAGCGGTACGCCGGCACCCATCGCCGCCACCGCGCCCCGGTCGTCACCGCGTCGCTCGACGACCTCGGCGACCGCGCCCTGGACCCGCGCGCCTGCGGACTCTACGCTCCCCGCACCTACGCCGAGGACCCCATGGTCCAGCCCTTCGACCCGGCACGGCCGCTGCCCTGGGTCACCGGCTGGTCGCTGCGCGACGAACGGCCCGTGCTGGTCCCGGCGCGGCTCGTCTACTACAGCGCGGGCACGCACGCCGACAACTTCGTCTTCGAGTGCTCCAACGGCTGCGCCACCGGAGGCAGTACCGAGGAGGCCGTCCTGTTCGGCCTGCTCGAACTCGTCGAGCGCGACGCCTTCCTGCTCGGCTGGTACGGCGACCTGCCCCTGCCCGAGATCGACCTCGCCACGGTGCGCGGCCACGAGGTGCGCGCCATGGTGGCCCGCGCCGCCCTGCAGGGCTACGACGTCCACGTCTTCGACAACCGCGTGGACCTGCCGCTGCCCGTCGTCACGGGTCTCGCCGTGCGCCGCGACGACCGCCCCGGCACCCTCGCGTTCGCCGCCGGCGCCTCCTTCGACCCGGAGGCCGCCGTCGAGTCCGCCCTCTCCGAGATCCTCACCTACATCCCGCACCTGCCCCGTCAGGTCGCGGAACGCCCCACCGAACTCGCCTCCATGGCCGCGGACTTCGACCTGGTGAAGAGACTGCCCGACCACGCGGCCCTGTTCGGCCTGCCCGCCATGCGCGCACATGTCCGCGGCTACCTGGAGCCCCCGCGCCGGGCACCCCTGGCCGAGCTGTTCTCCGAGTGGCAGGACAGCCGGCCACGCACCCACGACCTGCTGGACGACCTGCGGTTCCTGCGCGACCTGATCACCGGCGCGGGATGCGATGTCATCGCCGTCGACCAGACCACTCCCGAGCAGCGCCGGATGGGGCTGCGCACGGTCGCCACGATCGCCCCCGGCCTGCTCCCGATCGACTTCGGCTGGTCGCGGCAGCGCGCCCTGCGCATGCCCCGTCTGCGCACCGCCCCGCACCGCGCGGGGCTGAGCCCTGAACCGCTCGCCGAGGACCGGCTGCGCAGGGTGCCGCATCCGTTCCCCTGACCGGGCCCCGCGGGCCCGCGCCGCGGCGAGGCCCCCGGAGCGCGCGCTCCGGGGGCCTCGCCGGCCGACGGCGGACGTCAGGCGGTGCAGGAGGTGGTGCTGGTGGTGCTGGAGCAGGTGCTCGTCGAGGAGCAGCTCGTGGACGAACCGAGCATGACCTCGCTGGCGTCCGAGTAGTCGGTGATCTCGAAGGTCTCCGACTCGAGGTCCAGGATCTCCTGGGCCAGGGAGGACAGGGTGCTGTCGGCCATGACGACTCCTTCTGGGTGCGGGGACAGTGAACCGGACGGGACAGTCCGGCCGCCGGGGCCCGGCGGGCGTCGTACGCGCCCAGGCCCTTCAGCACTCTCTTTCTACGCGCCCGCCCGATCACGCCCCTCGCCATCCGCTGTCACCCCGCTGACACCCACCAGGAGCCACACCCGTGACCACCGAGAAGAGCCCTTCCGGCAGACCCGGGGCACCCCTGAGACCGACCGGCCCGGCCGCCCCCGCACAGCCCGCCTCCCCCGGCGGACCGGACGCGTACGAGACGCCCGTGACCACCGGCGGCCCGGACGAGCCGGACAGACCCGTCACCGCCGGCGGGCCCGACAGACCCGTCACCGCCAGCGGGCCCGACGGGCCAGACACGCCGGCCACGCCCGCCACCGCCGGCAGACCCGACAGGCGCGGCACGCCCATGACCGCCGGCGGACCGGACGGGCACGAGACGCCCATGACCACCGGCGGACCGGACCGGCCCGACAGGCCCGCCACCGCCGTCCCCGCATACCCGCCGGACGGCTCCCGTCCCGGGCTCTCCGGTCTGGCCGCCCTGCTGCCCGCCATCACCGAGCTCTACGTCGGCCTGCACCGCCACCCCGAACTCTCCGGCGCCGAGGAGCGGACCGCCGCCCGTTTCGCCGACTGGCTGGCGGCGGACGGCTTCCGTGTCCTGCGCGGTGTCGGCGGCCACGGCGTCGCCGCCGAACTGCACAACGGCGACGGCCCCGCCGTCCTGCTGCGCGCCGAGCTCGACGCGCTGCCCGTGGCCGAGGACACCGGTGCCCCCTACGCCAGCACCGTCACCGCCCCCGGGCCCGACGGGAAACCGGTACCGGTGGCGCACGCGTGCGGCCACGACGCCCACCTCGCCTGCGTGGCCGGAGCCGCCCGCTGGCTGGCCGGCCGGCGCGACCGCTGGCGCGGCACCCTCCTCGTCGTCGGCCAGCCCGCCGAGGAGAACCTCAGCGGCGCCCACGCCATGCTGCGGGACGGCCTCTACGAGCGGATCACCCCGCCCGGCGACGTCCTCGCCCAGCACACCGCGCCGTTCCCGGCCGGGATGGTCGCCCACGCGCAGGGGCCCCTGCTGGCCGCGAGCACCGCGTTGCAGGCGGTCTTCGAGGGCGACGGCGGCCATGTCGCCACCCCGCACCTGGCCGCCGACCCGCTGCGCGCCGCCGCGGCGTCCGTACTGCGGCTCACCTCGCCGGCGTCCCCGGCGGACCGTGTGGTCGTCACGGTCTCCTCCCTGCGCACCGGCGACGGCGGCCCGTCCGCCAACGTACTGCCCACCCGCGCCGAACTCCGCGTCTCCATAAGAGCGTTCACCGAGCCGGCGCTGGAACGCGCGACAGCCGCGGTGGAGCGCGCGGTGCGCGAGGAGGCCGCCGCCGCTGCCGTACCGTCCCGGGTCCGGCTCACGGTGCTCTCCCGTTCCCGCGCCACCGTGCCCGACCCGGACCTCACCGCCACCGTGCGCGCGGCGCACCGGGCGCTGTTCGGCGCGGCCCGTGTCACCGGCTGGCCCGGCTCCGCGGCCACCGACGACTTTCCCCTGCTCACCGGCGCCGGCGCCCACCTGCACGGCCACCCCGGCATCCGCGGCGCCTACTGGATGCTCGGCGCCACCGGACCCGCCCGCTGGGCCGCCGCTCCCGGCACGGGAGCCGCCGCCAAACTGGCCGCCCTCCCCGCCAACCACTCCCCCCGCTTCCTGCCCAGCCCCCGCCTCACCCTCGAAACCGGCACGGCGGCGCTGGTCTCGGCAGCCCTTGCCCGCCTGGTGTGAACGCCGCTCGCGGCAGCGCGACTCGGGCGCGGACGGCCGGGCTTCGCGGGTACGCCGTGCCGTCGAGACCGTAGGCATGCACCGCGTGCCGCGCATATCCGGGCCGGAGCAGGGAACCGGGAGGGAAGGAGGGAGACCGGGAGCAAAGGGGCACAGGGATGGAATGGTGGATCTGGCTCATCATCGCTCTCGCGGTTGCCGCGGCCGGCACCGCTTCCCTCGTGTCGCTGCAGGCCCGGCGACGTTCCGGGGGTGTCATAGCGCAGGGCCGTCGGCCTCAGCGGTGAGGAGGCAGCCGTGACCGTCTACATGCGGGCCGGTGAGATCATCAAGAAACCGGTGGTGACCCTGGCGGGGGAGGACATCGGGCAGGTCAAGGACATCGTCTTCGACGCTCCGACGGGCAGCATCCGCTGCTTCACCCTGGCCGGCCGCGGACTGCTCTCGGGCCCCCTGCACCGCGCTCTGCTGTGGAGCAACGTCCACGCCCTGGGGCCGCACGCGGTCATGGTGCGCGACGAGTCCACGCTGGAGGAGGACGACACGGCCGCCCGGTCGGACCGGGACGAGCCGGGCGGAGCCGATGTGCTGGGTGTGGCGCTCACCACCCGAAGCGGAACGCGGCTGGGCACCGTCGTCGACGCCGTCGTCGAGACCGGCAAGGCCCCGGTGGTGGCGGGCTACGAGATCGAGACCGCGGAGCAGCGCCACATTCTGCTGCCGGTGGCCGGCCCGGTCACCGTCTCCCGGGAGCGGATGCTCGTCCCGGACGCCACCGCCGAGCACAGCGCGGGCGACCTGGGAGGGTTCGGCGCCGCCGCGGAAGGCCTGCGCGACCGGCTCCGGCACGAGGCGCGGGAGGAGTGAGCACGATGCTGTTCAGCAAGGCCCTGGGCAGGGCCGTCATGGACCTCAGCTCGGCCGACACCCTCGCGACGGTCACCGCGTGCACGGTCGCTCCGTCCCCGGCCCACATCGCGGGGCTGCGCCTGAAGACCCGGGGCCGCGGGCACCACACCCTGGAATGGGCGCACGTCCAGGCGTTCGGGCCCGACGCGATCGCCGTCGAGGAGGCGGGCCGGCTCCGGGACGAGAAGACCATCGAACCCGCCGACCCCGCCCATGCGACGCACGACCCCATCGGGAAGGCGGTGCTGACCGAGACGGGTGTCGGCAAGGGCACCGTGACCGACATCGAGTTCGACGAGCGATCAGGGCGCGTCCGTCATCTCCTGACGGACGAGGAGCAGATCCCGGGCGAGGCGCTCCTGGGGGTCGGCAGCTACGCGGTCGTGGTCAGCGCGCCGGAGTGACGCCGCGGCCCCGCGGGGAGCCGGCCTGGGCCACCCCTACCCCTGTGCCCATGCCCGCCTGATCACCCCTCATCCCGTCATCCCGCCTGCTCATCCCTCGCCCCGTCATCTCAGCCCGTCATCCCGCCTGGTGCCCCCTCATCCCCCTCGCCCTCTTCCGCGTATCCCGCGGGCACCTCCTTCTTCCTCGACTGCCACGACCCGGCCGACCGTGGCCATGGCGAGGTGGAGGACAGCCACGTGGTCAGGCGGCTGACGTCGGACGAGGTGACGATCCCGGCCGGAGCCCCGTCGGCGGACAGCACGACCACCCGACGTACGGGACTGGCGTCGAGCCGGGGCAGGAGCCGCACCAGTGGGCAGTCCGGTGTCGCGGTGGGGAGGTCCCTGAGCGGCACCACGACCGACCCGAGCTTCGTGGTGTGTTCCTCCCCGGAAACCGCTCGCGCGGCTCGTTGCGCGGTGATCAGCCCGATCGGGCGGCCGTCGTCACCGACGACGAGGACCGCCTCGTGGGGGTCGTGACCCGCGCAGCCGCCGAGGAAGTCGCGGACACTCGCCCCGGCGGGGACGGTCGGCGGAATCGGCGTCATCACGTCGCGTACGGACACGCCGGAGAGGAACTCCCCCATTCCGGCCCGGCCGCCTCCGGCGGTCGCCGTCGCGATGAGGAACCATCCGACGACGGCCAGCAGGATGCCGCTGAACGAGGCACCCAGGAACAGCAGGTACAAGCCGCTCCCGGCGAGGAGCCAGCCCATGACCCGGCCCACGGCCGTGGCGAGGACGGTGGCACGCAGCGGGTCGCCGCTGCGACGCCACACCGCCGCGCGCAGCAGCCGGCCGCCGTCCAGCGGGGCTGCGGGAAGGGCGTTGAACAGGGCCAGCAGAACGTTGATCCCGGCGAGCCAGGCCACCGCCTCCACCAGCAGACCGGCTGCGTCGAACAGGGCGAACAGGCCGGCCAGTGCGCCGAACAGCGCACCGAGGAACAGACTGACCAGCGGTCCCGCACCGGCGATGCGCAACTCCACGCCCGGTGACGGCCCCTCACCGCGCAGCCGGGCGCCGTCCAGCAGCCACAGCGTGATGCCGTCGACCGGCACGCCGTTGCGCCGGGCCACGACAGCGTGACCCACCTCGTGAGCGAGCAGCGAGGCGAGGAAGAGGACAGCGGTGGCCAGGCCGACTCCCCAGTAGACCCAGGCCGTGTGCCCGCTGTGCGCCACCGGCAGGCGACCCTGCGCCAGCCCGGCGGCGATCAGCACGAAGACGGCCAGGACGCTCCAGTGGGCTCCGAAGCGGAGACCCGCGACGCGTCCCAGGGAGACTCTCGCGTCCATGGTTCACCTCCACCGCGGACAACGGGTACCCGCGCCGGGCGGACACATATCCAGGCCCGGGCTTCCGGCCGCTGCCACGTTGTTCACGCCGGAGGACGGATCTGCTCCGCCGCCTGGTGCCGGCTGCAACCACGGTTGGGCGGCGGGGCCGGAGTACCGCGAAGGTTTACCGGGATCGTCAACCGGCGGTCTGATGATCGGTCCGGGCCGCTGCCCTAGCGTCGTTGTCGAAGGGGAGCACGCCGCGAGCCGACGGCCGGGCGGACGGCCCAGGGGCGCCACGGCACGTCCATCACAGGGAAAGAGCATGACCACGGGGGAGCCATGCTCACCTCCCTCTGCGCGGCCTTCGTCGTCACCGCGGTGGCGCTGCCGGGGGGCACCGCGTCCGCCAGGCCGGCAGCTGGCACACGGCCGGCCG
This sequence comes from Streptomyces sediminimaris, assembly GCF_047049295.1. Classification (NCBI taxonomy): domain Bacteria; kingdom Bacillati; phylum Actinomycetota; class Actinomycetes; order Kitasatosporales; family Streptomycetaceae; genus Streptomyces; species Streptomyces sediminimaris. Next base: position 264,746 of record NZ_JBJWOT010000001.1, read on the forward strand.
GCGGACGCCGGTGAGACGCGCACCCTGGTGTACGCGGCGCGGGTCACAGTGGCTCGCGTCGAGGGGTTCCTCGTCAGGAGGTGCATGGAGCGCCCGCGGCTCTCGGGTTGGACGTACCCGCGACGGCCTCACACGCCGCTACCCCGTCCGTCGCCGACTGCCGGGGCACGTGGAGCGGCACGCCGTCCGGCTGCTTCTGCGCCTGCGGCGGCCACGACTGCGCACTTCCTGCCCTGATTCCCGCCCGCCGTGCCCGTACGCTGCGGCCGTGGGAAGGACCAGACAGTTGATCGGACCACGACAGCGGTGGCTCCTGGACGTCACGATCGCGGTGGCCTTCACGGTGGTCGCCGTACTGCTCGGCCACCAACCCGAGCGGGGACCTGACTGGCAGCCCCAGGACGCCCTGGGCATCGCCCTCACATGTCTGGTCAACGCGCCGCTCGCGGCACGCAGGCGGAATCCTCTCACGGTCTTCGCGATCAGCAGCGCGGCCTGGGTCCTGTTCATCGCGTTCGACTACTGGCCCGTCGTGAACTCGATGGGCCCGTTCCTCGCGCTGTACACCGTCGCCTCGCTGCGTCCGTGGCGCCCGGCAGCCGTCTGCGCGGCGCTGGTGGGCGCCGTCTGGGTGTACGCCGGCTGGCGGGCAGGCCAGCCCACGCCCGCCGTCTTCGCCCAGGCGATCGTCTTCCCGGCCGTCGGCTGCCGCTTCGGCGTCGCCGCCCGGGTCTCGGCCCGGCGCGCCGACCGGCTCGCCGAGCTGGCGGAGCAGCTGCGCCGCGAACAGCGGGACCGGACGCGCCGGGCGATCGCGGAGGAGCAGCGGCGCATCGCCCGGGAGCTGCACGACGTGGTCGCCCACCACATGTCGGTGATCAATGTGCAGGGCGGAATGGCGAGTTACGTCTTCGACAGCGCGCCGGACACCGCCCGTGCGGCCATCCGGACGATCAACGAAACCAGCCAGGAGGTGCTGGGCGAACTGCGCCGCATGCTGACACTGCTGCGCACCGACGCCGACGACGGCACGGACGACGACACCGACCGCCCGGACGACGGTGCCCCGGGGACCAGGCCGTACACGCCGATGCCCGGCCTGTCACGTCTCGGCGAGATGGCCGAGCGGGTCCGGGCCGCCGGTGTCCCCGTCGACCTGCACACTCGCGGGACGCCCCGGCCGCTGGCGCCCGGCATCGAGCTGTGCGCCTACCGCGTGGTGCAGGAGGCCCTGACCAACGTCATCAAACACGCCCGCCCCGCGCACGCCACGGTGGTCGTCGCCTACGGCCCTCAGCAGCTGACGATCACCGTCACCGACGACGGCCGGCCACGGCGCTCGCTTCCGGCCAACGTCCCGCCGACGTCCGGACACGGCTTGATCGGAATGCGGGAACGCGCCAGGCTCTACGGCGGAACACTGGACGTCGGCCGGCGTGCCGGAGGGGGGTTCAGCGTACGCCTGGCACTTCCCGCCGAGCCGCACGCCGCGAGTTGAGGAGACTGGTTGCGGCGATGATCCGGGTGCTCGTGGTCGACGACCAGGACCTGATCCGCGCAGGGCTCGTCGCGCTGCTGCGGGCCGCGCCAGGGGTCGAGGTCGTCGGTGAGGCGGCCGACGGCGAGCAGGCCGTGGCCTGTGCGGCGGATGTCCGGCCCGATGTGATCCTGATGGACGTCCGGATGCCGGGCATGGATGGCACGACCGCGACGGAACGCATCCTCGCGGAGGCCACCGGCGCCCGGCCGGGGTCCGGACTCCCGGCGAGAACGGGCCCGTTGCCGCGCGTTCTGATGCTCACCACCTTCGACCTCGACGAGTACGTGTACGCGGCCTTGCGCGCCGGGGCGTCGGGGTTCCTGCTCAAGGACACCGGCCCGGCGCGGCTGCTGGGGGCGATCGACGCCGTCGCGCGCGGAGACATGCTCTTCGCACCGAGCGTCACCCGAAGGCTCATCGAGGCATACGTACGGCGCTGCGAGCCGGTCCCGGACTCCCCCGCGCTCCTGGAGGCGCTCACCAACCGGGAACGCGAGGTGCTGCTGCTGACGGCACGCGGTATGTCCAACACCGAGATCGCCGAGCAGCTGTTCATCAGCGAGGCCACCGTCAAGACCCACCTCAACCGCACGATGACCAAACTGGACCTCGACAGCCGGGCGCAGGCCGTGATCGTCGCGTACGAAACCGGTCTCGTGACGCCGGGGGGCGGCGCGGGCTGAGCCGGCGGGGCGCGACCGCGGCCGGTCCCCCCGCACCGGTCGCGGCCTCGGCCGCGTGGGCGCCCGGCCTCGGCAGATCGTCAGCAGCCCCCGGACGCGGCGGGTACGCCGGTGCCGATCTGCAGGGTGGCCGGGGCCGCACAGCAGCCTCCGCCTTCGCCGCCCTGGGCCGCGTCGGGGTCGTCGTAGAGGCCCGCGCCACCGCAGACACCGGTCTCGGGCAGGGTGAGTTCGACGCGTTCGGCGGCCTCGCGGTCACCGGCGATGGCAGCGGCGACGGAGCGGACCTGTTCATAGCCGGTCATGGCGAGGAAGGTGGGGGCGCGGCCGTAGGACTTCATGCCGACCAGGTAGACGCCCGGTTCGGGATGGGACAGTTCGTTCACGCCGTGCGGATAGACGGTGCCGCAGGAATGGACGTTGGGGTCGATGAGCGGGGCCAGCGCGGCCGGAGCCTGGAGGCGCTCGTCGAGGCCGAGGCGGATCTCGGAGAGGAACGACAGGTCCGGGCGGAAGCCGGTCAGCACGATCACCTCGTCGACCGGGTCCAGGCGGCGGCCGTCCTCGGCGACGAGAACGATCCGGCCGCCGTCGCGCTCGACCGCCCGCGTACGGAAACCGGTGACCGCGTCGGCGTGCCCGGCCTCGACGGCGGCCTTGGCCCGCAGGCCCAGGGCGCCGCGCGCGGGCAGCTGGTCGGCCTCCCCGCCGCCGTAGGTGTTCGCACCGATGCCCCGGCGCAGGACCCAGACGGCGTGCGTGCCCGGCTCGCCCTCGGCCAGGGCGGCGAGGTGGGCGAGGGCGGTGAAGGCGGAGGCTCCGGACCCGACGACGGCGGTGCGCCTGCCCGCGTAGCGGGCCCGGACGGCCGGGTTCTCCAGGTCGGGGACACGGTAGGAGATGTGGCCGGCTGCCGGCTTCTCGCCGAGGGCGGGCAGCCCGTCGGCACCCATGGGGCCGGGCACGGTCCAGGTGCCGGAGGCGTCGATGACGGCGCGGGCGGTCAGGCGCTCCTCGCGGCCGTCGGCCGTTTCGATGTGGACGGTGAAGGGCTGCTGGTCACGGTCGGCATCGACGACGCGGTCCCGTCCCGCGCGGGCGACACCGGTCACCGTCGCGCCGTAGCGGACCCGCTCGCCGAGGACGTCGGCCAGGGGCTGGAGGTAGTCCGCCGCCCAGTCGCCGCCGGTGGGGTAGGTGGCGCCGTCGGGGCGGATCCAGCCGGTGGGGGCGAGCAGCTTCTCGGCGGCGGGGTCGGTGACCTCCGCCCACGGGGAGAACAGCCGGACGTGCGCCCAGTCGCGTACCGCGGTGGCGGCTGAGGGACCTGCCTCCAGGACCAGCGGTTCGAGGTGGCGCTCGACGAGATGAGCGGCGGCGGCCAGGCCGACGGGGCCGGCCCCGATGACCACGACGGGCAGCCGGGTGGTGGGCGCGTTCACGGTGTTCCCCTTTATTTCGACGTCTGTCGATGTCTTGCCCGCCCAGAATGACACCCGCATCGACGAGCGTCAACATAGACATTTATCTAATCAAGCGGGCGGCCGTACGGGCGATGCGGCTCGGGGCGGTCGATACGAGTCGGGGCGGGCGATACGGGCAAGGGGCGGGCGATGCGGCTCGAGACAGCCGGTACGGCCCGGGATGGGCGAGCAGGCGGTCCGCACCACGCTCCCCGGCCCCATTGATTTGACGTATGTCAACATAGACGCATGCCGAATACGAAGGCGCTTCCCCTGCTCGGCCCCGAGGCCGGAGAGCCGTGCTGCCCGCCGCTGACCGAGCGCCCCTTCACCGCGGAGGAGGCCGTGGCCGCCGCCCGGATGTTCAAGGCGCTGAGCGATCCGGTGCGGCTGCGTCTGTTCACGGCGATCGCCTCGCACGACGGCGGCGAGGCGTGCGTGTGCGACATCTCCGACGTGGGCGTCTCGCAGCCGACCGTCTCGCACCACCTGAAGAAGCTCAAGGACGCCGGGCTGTTGACGTCCGAGCGGCGTGGCACCTGGGTGTACTACCGGGTTGAGCCGTCGGTGCTGGTCGCGATGGGCAGGTTGCTGACGATCGCACCGGCCGCGGCCTGACCAGCGGGGCAGGAACTCGCCCCGTCAACACCGCTCCAGCGCCGATCACCGCCCGCCGCAGGCGTGTCACTCGGCGGCTTCCCGTCCGGGCAGGAACACGAGGGACACCAGGGCCAGTCCGATCACACCGCCGATCAGCTGCATGCCGATGAAGCCCACCAGTGACCCGGGCGCGATGCCCGCGAAGGTGTCGCTGAAGGTGCGGCCGATGGTCACCGCCGGGTTGGCGAAGGAGGTGGAGGAGGTGAACCAGTAGGCGGCGCCGATGTAGGAGGCGACGGCCACGGGGGCGAAACGCAGCCGATCGGTGCGGGCCAGACCGAAGATCAGCAGGACCAGGCCGGCCGTCGCGACCACCTCACCCAGCAGCAGGTGTCCGGCCGACCGGTCGTGGGTCGACCACGCCACCAGCGGCCTGCCGAACATCGCGTCGGCCAGGACCGCGCCCGCGATCGCGCCGGCGATCTGCGACGGGACGTAGACGGCCGCCTCACGCATCGTCACGCCGGCGCCGCCGCGCCGGCCGGTCCACCACTCGGCCAGTGTGACCACGGGATTGAAGTGCGCGCCGGAGACGGGGCCGAGCAAGAGGATCAGGACACCGAGGCCGAAGACGGTGGCCAGGGAGTTGGCGAGCAGCTGCACACCCGCGTCCCGGGTGAGCTGGGTGGCCTGGATGCCGGAGCCGACGACGACGGCGACGAGGGCCGCGGTGCCGATGAGTTCGGCGGCGGCGCGTGCGGCCAGCGGTCGGCGGGGCGGAGTGGCGCCCGGTGCGGGCTGTGGAGCGGTGCCGGGCAGCGCCGGTTCCGCGGCCGGCTCGTGCGTGGTGGTCAACAGGTCTCCTCGGTGCGGTCGCCGGGGCGGCGAGGGGTCAGGGGCAGGACCGCTTGTTGCCCGCGGCGGTACGGGCCGACTCGGCCAGGTCGGCGAACTGGCCGGCGAGCGACGCCAGGACGTCCGCGCGCAGCTTGTAGTAGGTGAAGCGGCCGCACGGTTCCGTCTCCACCACCCCGGACTCGCGCAGCACCTTCAGGTGGTTGGAGAGGTTGGTCTGCCGGGCACCGGTCTCCGCCACGAGATGGGTGGTGCACAGCGTCTCTTCGGCGAGCAGGGTGACGATCCGGAGCCTGAGCGGGTCGGCCAGGACCCGGAGCAGATCAGCGTCGACTGACGTCAGCATGCACTGATACTGTCACATCACTGATGACTGACATCACCGGGTGCTGATGTGTGCACCCTCCCTCCGCCGCCGTACAGGCGCGCGAGACCGAGAGAGACCACTGATGCCCGACAAGCCCTCCGTGCTCTTCGTCTGCGTCCACAACGCCGGCCGCTCCCAGATGGCCGCGGCGTGGCTGACCCACCTGGCCGGGGATCGCGTCGAGGTCCGCTCCGCCGGGTCCGCCCCGGGTGAACAGGTCAACCCCGCCGCCGTCGAGGCCATGGCCGAGGTCGGCGTCGACATCTCCGCCGAGGTCCCGAAGATGCTCACCCCGGACGCCGTCAAGGAATCCGACGTCTGCATCACCATGGGCTGCGGCGACGCCTGCCCCGTCTTCCCCGGCAAGCGCTACCTGGACTGGCGGCTCGACGACCCCGCCGGCCAGGGCGTCGAGGCGGTCCGGCCCATCCGGGACGAGATCAGGAAGCTGGTGGAGGGCCTGATCGAGGAGATCGCTCCGCGACCGCGGGCGTGAGCACGAGGCCATGGGCACGACCGGCAGCCACGCGGGCAGTCCGCCACGACGGACGACACGCACCGCGCTCGCCCGTCGCCGGCTCCCCGTGGTTCCGTAGGCGCCCGGTCCGGGGCCGGGCCGGTGTCCACCGGGGTTGCCACGACAGGCTTCGCCGGGCCATTCTCGGCCGCGCAGGAGACCGCCCGGTTCTTTCAGTACTGCTGCTCGTACTGAAGCTCGTCCCAGCGCCCGGCGGCGATGTCCTCACGGGCGCCCACGATCAGGTTCAGCGTGAACAGGCCCTGGTCGACGCCGTTTCCGGCTATCTGGGCCAGGAGCACGAGGCCGTTCTCGTCAGGCGGCACCTGCCACTGGTTGGAGAATCCGCCGATCTGCGCGACGGAGTTGGACGGGGATCCGCCCGGGACGCTGTCGACGGCCGCTTCGACGAAGCGGTCCAGCACCTCATGGCGGTCCGAGCCGCCGTCCCCGAACGCCGCGGCCGCGGGCGCGTTGTACCAGTCATGGTCGATGGTCAGACCGGGCACGGGGTACAGCACGCGTGGCTCATAGGCCACGGCCTCCTGGCCGTCCAGCTCTTTCGGCAGCGCGTGCTCCGTGGTCGGGACGCCGGTGGGGACATGGAGGACGGCCGAGTCCTCCGGCTCGTACCTGAAGGTGGTGAAGAACAACAGCTGCCCGTCCAGGGGCAGTTCGATGTCGATGGCGTCACGCGGGAGGGCCGCGCAGCCGACGGCCAGCGCGAAGGGCACCCCCTCGGGCCACTCGACGCCCTCCGGGAGCGAGGGCAGCCCGCCCGTCCGCCCGGCCGGGCGGGCATCCGCCCGGCGTCCCTCCGGCAGGTCCTCGTACGTCACCAGGAAGACGCAAGGCCGCAGCAGCCCTGCCAACTCCCCTGCCACGTCGGCGGGTACGCCGTGTTCGTCGGCCAGTCTCGCGATGGTGCCCTCATCCATGAATGCCACGCCTGTGATCGTGCCACGCGGCACTGACAGCGAACGCCGCACGGCATGCAGGGCAGGCAGGCATGACGGAGACAGGCGTCGATCTCTTCGGCGCTCGCTGCGGCGGCACACCTGGCGTCCTGGCCGGAGCCCCAGCTCGGCGCGAGCCGCCGACAGAGGGCACCTGCCCTGCCGAGGGCGCCGGGCGCCGTTGAACAGCGGGAGGACAGCCCAGCAGGGCGTCAGTCAGTGCCTGGGCCACGACCACCGGAACCTGAGTATCAGCATCAATGTCAGTGCTGGATGGCACCATCCGACCATGAGCAGTGAGTCTTTCACCTGGCACACCTTCCTGGGCCGCTGGCAGGAGGAGTGGGTACCGCGCGCAGACGAGGACGAGGACGAGGACGAGGACGAGAAGGCGGCGGAGACCGGCGACCGGCCCGTCACGCCTCCCGGCCGGCCCGGTGCGGACGAGGCGGCGATCACCGCGGCGGAGGAGCGGCTGGGCCGGCGGCTGCCCGCCTCCTACCGGCAGTTCCTGGCCGTGAGCGACGGCTGGCACGTGGACCAGACGGCCGGGATCTATCAGCTCGGTGGCGCCGCGGACATCGACTGGTTCACCGACCCCCACGACCTGACCTCGCTGTACCAGGAGAACCTGGGCGACGACCCGAGCGAGGAGGACGTCCTGCTGGCCGGGATGTGGCGGCGGGCGCTGCGCCTGGATACGGACTCCGACGCGTCGTACGCCCTGCTCGACCCGGGCGACCGCGACGAGGACGGCGAGTGGGCGCTCTATGTCTACAAGGGCTGGAGCGGTGAACCGCCCGAGCGCCACCGGTCGTTCCGCGCGTACATGGAGGCCATGTACCGCCACTTCCACGCCAACCGGGCGGACAGACCCGGCTTCGTCAACGCGACCACGATCGCCCAGGACGTCCAGGTGGACGAGGCCCGCCTGCTCGCCCTGCGCGGACGGTACGAACAGGCCCTGCCCCTGCTCGAGGAGGCGCGGGCCTTCGGGCGGCCGCGCAGCGCCACCCTGCTCGACCAGTTGCGGCACCTGCTGAGCCCGCCCGACTGCCCGGGCTACGGCAATCTGGTGGCCGACGCGCGCTACGCTCCCGAGATCCTCCCCGTGGAAGCCATGACGACAGCACCCGGCGCACACCGGCCGGGCGGGGACGACCACTGGCTGAGGACGATGGCCGCCCGCGGCGCCGACCGGAAGACGGCCGAGGCCGTACTGAGCGCGGTACGCAACGGCACCCATCGCTACGCGCCCGGCGGTCCATGGGGCCAGGCCGTCACCGAGGCCCGGGAACTGGCCCGCTGGGGAGCCAATGACGCCGCGTGGCGGGTGCTGCGGGACGCTCTTCCCCGCTGGGAGGCTCCCGGGCCACTGCTCATCGCCCCCGTCGGCCTGCTCGCCGATCCCGTCCTGGGCCCGCTGCTCACCCCGGAGCGCGGGCGGGAACTCCTCGCGACCCCACGGGCCGGGGAAAGAGGGCCCGCACCCGATCCGGTACCCGATCTCGACCCGCCGGGCCTGGCCTGGCTCAGCGATCCCGCGGTGCACCAGCGCGGGATCGACGGATACCGCTGCGTCTGGGTCGAGGGACTCGACCCCGCCCGTCTGCCGGCCCTGATCGGCGAGGAGGGCGCCGGACTCAGCGCGCCCGTCGAGCCGCGCACGGCGTCCTGGCGGGCGCCCCACGCCCACGAACGCGAGGGCGTGGAACCCTGGGAGGACCGAGCCGTGGTCGCTGTCGGCCGCACCACCGAAGGGTGGGCCTTCGCCTTCGACGGCTACTCCCACCACTGGTTGGACAGACGGTTCCGGTCCCCCGCTCGGGCCGCCTCCTCCTCCGGCCGCGCCGTAGTGATCTGGCGTGACCCCGGACACGCTGTGCCGGAACGCCACCCGGGCGCGCTGCACCTCTCCGTGGCCGAACAGGGTGAGGAGCTCTACGCGTTCACCGTGCAGGGCGAGGCGGTCCACCGCTCCGGCGCGATACCCGAGGCGCTGGACCCCGCACGGCTGTTCCGCCCCGGGGACACCGGACCCGACCGCGAACTGCGTCTGTTGCAGGCCCTGCACACCGAACTCGGCCTGTCGCTCCCCCGCTTCGCCCTGACCCGAGGCAGGCTCCCCACCTTCACCACCCGGTCCTGGACCCGCGCGCCACGCGACGGCGAGCGGTTCGCCCACCTCCGCTTCGTGCGGCACAGGTCCTGAGGCTTCGTGCGGCACAGGTCCTGGACTCGCGCGGAGGCCGGGCGCTGGTCGACGAGTTCAAAGCGCTCATTCCGCCGCGGTGCCGCGCGGCCGGCCGCCGTTCGCGAGGACGGCGGCCGCCCGGCTTCGATGGGCTCGGAAACGGCGCAGGTAAGACCGGGCCATCGGCCCAGGCGGCACGCCTCGGGCGAACGCCCGCATGTTGCGTCCGCCCGCGTTGTAGCCCAGGGCCAGCAGTTCGGCTCGGGTGTAACGGCGGACGTGCCGCTCGGGGAGGATCTGGTCGAGGTCCTTCAGGTACAGGGCCGCGGCGTGGATGGCGAGAGCGGGGTCGTCGCGAAGGTCCTGCCACCGCCCGGACAGGCCGTGCGCGCGCCGGACCTGCTCGAACGTCGCACGGTGCATGTTCGCCACCCCGAACGACGCCTCGGGCTTCCACCACTGCCACAGCCGTTCCAGCACAGGGTGGTGCGGTTTGTACGCCTCGTTGTGCAGCACGGTCATCACGAGCAGGGGCGACACACCGGCCGCCTCGGCGCTCCGTACGACACAATCGGCGTAGTCGGCCGGGTCATAGGCGCCGGGCCGCAACGGCGGCGTCCGCCTCTCGCTGCCGTCCGGCCCGTCCGGTCCCGACGGCGGTACCGCCGTCGATGGTTCAGGCATCCTCACACCACCGCTCTCCCGCCGGGCACCCCTGCCTGGTCGGCGGGCCGTCCTCGATGTCGTGGTCCACCTGCCCGCGCGGGCCGTCCTCACTCCAGGGCCCGCGTGTACGCACGACCGTTGCACGCCCGGTGGGCCGTTGTGGGCTGCGGGCCGCGCGTGCTGGGTAGCGACATCATGCCGGACGGTGCCGTGCCGGTGCCCGACGCCGTGATGGAGGGGCGCATGAGAAGAAGCGTGTGGCCGTGGTTCTGCGCATGGTTCCTGGTGGGCGGCCTCGCCTCGCTCGGACTGCTGAGCGTGCTCACCGTCGGTGTCTTCCTGCTGCCCGTCGCCCTTGCGGCGGCCGTCTTCCTCGCCACCCGCCGCGGCTGCCGGACAGGGCTCGCGGGCCTGGTCTCCGGGCTCGGCGTGCCCCTGCTGTACGTGGCCTACCTCAACCGCGGGGGCCCGGGGAACGTCTGCACGACGACAACCGCCGGTCAGTCGTGCGTCGACGAGTACAGCCCTTGGGGATGGCTGGCCGCCGGGGCGGTCCTTCTTCTCGCCGGGATGGCGCTCGGCCTGGTTGTGCGGCGCAGGAGGCGCCTCGGGCTTCCGCGTTCCGTCGGTGACCGCTGACGGGGCGCGCGTTCGGTCCGCCGCTCAGCGACCACGCAGGGACGCCGAACCCTCCCGGCGCGGCGCGGCCCACGAGAGCCGTCACGCGCCGGCGCAACCGGCGCCGGCGGAACTCTCTAGCCGCCCACGTACCAGCCGGACCCGCCGTTGGCGGCGACGGCCAGGAGCACGACCCACAGGACCACGTCGACGACGCCGAGGATGATGCCGGCTGTCGCCATTCCGGTGCCGTTCCCCGCCGCCGTCCGTCGGCGGGCGACGGCACCGAAGACGATGGCCAAGGGGCCCAGGATGATGTTCAGGAAGAACAACCCGACGATGCCGCAGCACAGACTCGCGATCGCCATGCCGTTGGTGCGCGATCCGGAGGACGTGGCAGATGAACCGCCGTAACCGGGCATTGGACACTCCAAGTTGTCAGGGGAGCGAGCCGAAGACGGCCGCGCGCTCCACGCTTTCGGCTTCGTGTTCGGATGCCCCTGTGCGGCGGTCCCATGTCCGCGGATCCGCGACGGTGCACTTCTTGCGGAGATACGCGGCCCCGCCGGTCCCGTGCCGTCACGCCCACTGTCCGGCCGGCGGCTCGGGGGTGCCGTAGGCGTCGTGCCAGGAGACGACCCGGTTGCGCAGCACGCCGAGCTTCTCGATCTCGGCCTCGACCACGTCGCCGGGCTTGAGGTAGTGGGCGAACGGGTCCGCGGTGCTCGCGGCGACGCCCGCGACGGTACCGGTGGTGATGAGGTCGCCCGCGCTGTAGGTCTGCGGGGAGTGGTAGGCCACCAGCTGCGGGATCGACACCGACATGCGGGAGGTGTTCGACTTCTGCCGGACGTCGCCGTTGACACGCAGTTCCATGTCCAGGTGGTGCGGGTCGCCGATCTCGTCGGCGGTGACGATGTACGGGCCGATCGGGCAGAAGGTGTCGATGGCCTTGCAGAAGGAGAAGACACCCGACTCCATCTCCTTGCGCTGGATGTCGCGCGCGGTGATGTCGTTGAAGACCAGGTATCCGGCGATGTGCTCGACGGCCTGCTCGGCGGTGAAGAACTTGCCCGGCCTGCCGATGACGACGGCGAGTTCCAGCTCGTAGTCCAGCTCCCGGGTCAGGTTGGCCGGGTACACGATGTCGTCCTCGGGGCCGATGACGGCGTCGACGTTCTGGAAGAACACGATGCCTTTGTTGACCGGGTGGGACCAGTCGACGCGGGCCAGGTCATCGTGGTGCTCCCGGAAGTTTCCGGCCGTGTGGAAGAACTTCCTGGGCACGATCGGCGCGCGCAGCCGCACGTCCGCCAGGGGGTACGTCCGGCCCGTCTCGGGGACGTTGCCCTGGCGCTCGAAATACTGCCGGGTGGTCGGGACGTCGAGTCCGACCACCGTGTCGCCGTCGAGGCGGCCCACACGTGCGGCCTCCGGGCCCGCGTCGAACGTCACCAGTTTCATCGAGTCCTCCGGTATCCGGTTCCGGCATGCGGACGGCGTGGAACGTCACGGCCGGTCTCGCCCTCCTCTTTCCCCGCCCAGGGTCCGGCTTCGTGACCCGACGGGTGCTGTACGGGGACGGCGGCCGCACCCTTGTATGACGTCTCGATCCGCTCAACGATCCCACTGTCGAACGGAGTTCTCATGACCACCACCTCCCGGCGCTTCACCGGCAAGACCGTGCTGGTCACCGGCGCCGGTACCGGATTCGGCGCCGAGCTGGCGGTGCGCGCCGCCCAGGAGGGTGCCGATGTCGCGGTGCACTACCGCAGCTCGCGCGCGGGCGCGGAGGCGACCGCCGAGCGGGTCACCGCCCTCGGGCGCAAGGCGTTCCTGGTGCAGGCCGACATCGCCGAGCACGGGCAGATCAGGCGCATGGCCGACGCGGTGTGGAGCCACTTCGGCCGACTGGACGTCGCGATCAACAACGTCGGTGACGTGGCACGGGAGCAGATGTCCTGGCGGGAGCTCACGGAGGAGTCCGTCGACCACGTCCTGGCGGTCGACGTGAAGGGCACGCTGCTGTGCACGCACGAGTTCGGGGCGCGGATGCTGGAGCAGGAGGGCGGCGGTGCCATCGTCAACATCGGCTCCACCGTGGTGGCCCGCGGCAGCGCGCGGGCACCGCAGTACGCCGCCGCGAAGTACGGGATCATCGGCCTCACCAAGTCCTACGCCCACGCCTTCGCCCCTGCGGTGCGGGTGAACGTCTTCGCCCCCGGGTTCATCGAGACGCCGGCCACGCTGGAGCGCGCGGACTGGAAGAGCGGGCGCGGCGACCGGCTGCGCGAGATGACGCCCATGGGCCGCATCCCGGGCCCGGAGGAGCTGGCCGGCGCCGCGCTGTTCCTGGCCACCGAGGACGCCCACCACATCACCGGCGGGTTCCTGATGGCCGACGGCGGTTACAACATGATCGGTGCCTGAAGCCGGGGACCTGCTGGGTGCGGGGGCGGCCCCGGCGTTCCGGGGTCCCGCGCTCAGGGGAACCCGGAACGCCGGGCCGCCGCGTGGCCCCTCGCGCGGCGGCCGGTTCAGCGCGGCCCGGACTCCGGCGCGGTGTTGCCGATCGCGCCCGAACGGCGCGCCCCGTACGACGAGATCCCCCGCGGCCTGTGCGCCGCCGGGCGCCGCGGGGCGGGCCGCGGCCCCAAGTGGGCCTCGGCTGGCCGAGGTTGACGCCGGTTCGCCTGGAGGGGGATCATCCACATCCGACGTGGCGAGGACATGCTGTCGCCGGGCCGCAGCCGTACGACCACCGGCCCGGTCCCTCCCACTCATTCGCTCTCTTCAGCTTCGGGGACTATTCCATGACCACGAGAATTGCCGGGCGCGCGGACGCGTCACGGCGCCGCCGCAGAGCCCTGCTGGCCGCGAGTGCCACACTGGTCGTCGCGGCGACGATGGCCGTTCCGGCGAACGCTCTGGCCACCGACGACACCGGCTCGGCGGCGACCACGCTGGAACAGGACTTCACGCAGGCCGCCGACGAGTACCACGTACCGCGCGAGGTCCTGATGGCGGTGGCGTACCAGGAGTCCGCCTGGGAGACCCATGCCGGGCGGCACAGCGCGGACGGCGGCTACGGGCCGATGCATCTGACGGACGTCACCCCCGCCATGCTGGCCGGGGGCGGCGCGGGCGCGGCGGGACGGGGGGACCTGGCCACCATGGCCGCGGACCCGGCCCTGCACACCCTCCAGGCCGCCGCGCGCCTGACCGGGCTGCCCGCCGGGAAGCTGCGCACCGACCCGTCCGCCAACATCCGCGGCGGCGCGGCGCTGCTCGCCTCGTACCAGAAGAAGGCCGCCGGCCGCACCTCCACCGACGCCGGCGACTGGTACGCGGCTGTGGCCCGGTACAGCCAGTCGACGCGGCGGCAGGGCGCCGAGGCCTTCGCCGACCGGGTCTTCGCCACCCTGCGCAAGGGTGCCGCCCGCACCACCGCGGACGGCCGGCACATGAGCCTCGGTGCCGACAGCGAAGTCCGCCCGGACACCGACCAGTTGGCCGCCCTGCACCTGAAGGCGGCGGCGGACACGGACGTCGAGTGTCCCGCCACCCTGGACTGCGTCTTCGTCCCGGCGTCGCCGTCCAACGGCCAGGTCTCCGACCGCCCCGCCAACGGCATCCGTATCGACACCATCGTCATCCACGACACCGAGGGCTCCTACGACGCCGCCATCTCCACCTTCCAGACGCCCGGTGGCGGCGCCGCGCACTACGTCATGCGCTCCTCCGACGGCGCGGTGACGCAGATGGTGCCCACGAAGGACCTGGCCTTCCACGCGGGCAACTACTCCACCAACATGCACTCGATCGGCATCGAGCACGAGGGCTACGCCGCGCACGGTGCCACCTGGTACACCGAAGCCCAGTACGAGGCCACGGCCGACCTGGTGAAGTACCTCGCCGCCCGCTACGACATCCCGCTGGACCGGCAGCACATCATCGGCCACGACAACGTCGCCGGGCCGAAGTCGTCCCTCGTCGCGGGCATGCACTGGGACCCGGGCCCGTACTGGGACTGGAACCACTTCATGAACCTGCTCGGCGTGCGCACCGGACGGCACGGAGTCGGCCCCGTCGGCTCGGTGGTCACCATCGCCCCCGGCTTCGCCCGCAACCAGCAGACGGTGCAGATCTGTCCCTCCGACGACCCCACCGGCGCCACCACCGCCTGCACCGAGAGCACACAGGCGTCCGACTTCGTCCACCTGCGCACCGCGCCCAGCGCCACCGCCCCGCTCTTCGGCGACCAGGCGATCCACCCGGGCGCGCCCGGCACCGACCGCATCAACGACTGGGGCAGCACCGCACAGGCCGGACAGCAGTTCGTGGTCGCCGGTCAGGACGGCGACTGGACCGCCATCTGGTACAGCGGCGCGAAGGTGTGGTTCTACAACCCGCACGGCTGCAACACCGCACCGGCCCACGGCGTGCGGGTGGTCACGGCCGCCGGCACCTCCCCGGTGGCCGTCTACGGCTCCAGCTACCCCGACGCCTCCGAGTACCCGTCGGGCCTGTCCCCCTCGACGCAGTCCCCGCTGAGCATGTACAGCGTCCCGCCCGGCCAGGCCTACGTGGCCACCCGGCCCCCGGCCCGCACGGACGACTTCTTCGCCTCCAGCGGCACGGTCGTCACCGGCGCCAAGTCGATGTACACCATCCAGTACAACCACCGGGTCGCCCTGGTGTACGCCGCGGACGTCACGGCCCGGGGGATGTGACGCTCCGCCGGTAGGCGTCCGCGTGGAGGTGACTCGAAGCGCGGACGGTCCGGCCCCGGTCAGGAGGGACAGGACCTAGAACGGCGATCCGCGCCGGGCACGTCGGTGCCCGGCGCGGATCGTCTTCTGGTCGTGGTCAGGGAGTGTGCTGCGCTACGCCACCGCCACGGGGCTCCGCGCTCAGCAGCGGGCGCAGCGCGCCGTGGTTCAGGCTGGTGACCAGCGGCGTGGCCCAGCGGCGCAGCGCGAGGCTGGTGAGGTAGGCGACGGGGAGGGCGACGATCGCGGAACCGAGGACGTCGTGCGGGTAGTGGTCGCCGACGTAGACCCGGGAGAAGCCCTCCAGCACGCCGAACACCGCGGCGATGGCGCTGAGCCGGCGGTCCAGCAGGAACAGGGCGGCCACGGTGGCGGCGGCCACGGTGGTGTGTCCGCTGGGGAAGGCGTAGTCGGACGGCGCCGGACAGGAGTCGACCAGGTACGCGTGGGGCATCGACCGGCACGGCCGCGCCTCGGCCACGATCTTCTTGACGACCTCGGCGGCGGCGAAGGCGACGACGACCGCGACCGGCGCGGCCAGGGCGACGGTCATCGCCTCGGTCCCCCGGCGGCGGGCCTTCCACCAGCCCATCACCATGAGTATCGCGAACACACCCAGGCCGAGGTTGGTCCACACTTCCATGGGGGTGTTCAGCCACTTGGTGTCGCGGGCGAAGTCCGTGATGGAGGTGAACAGCGACCCGTCCATACCGGACCCGTCGAAGGCCAGTTGCGCGGTGGCGGCCGCGGTCATGGGCACGTCCTTCCCTGTCAGCGAGGCGACCCGGACAGCCCGGCGCCGCCGGCCAGTCCCACGCCCGCGATGACATGCGAATGACGTCACGGTGAACCGGTGGTGGCCGTCAGCTCAATCTACTACATGTAGTAGAAGTGATCCGACGGTCCCTGGGCCCCGGAGACCCGCAGGCCGCGTGATACGGCACCGCGGGTCGCCTGGTCACCCGGTCGCCCGGTCACTCGCTCACTCGCTCACTCGGAAAGGCTTGCGCCCGCGGCACCTCAGGCCAGGTCGGCGCGGTGGATGGGCCTTGCGGAGCCGGTCAGCGGAACACCGCTCCCGCCCCGCCGGGCTGCCACGATCTCCGCCGCGATCGACAGGGCCGTCTCCTCGGGGGTGCGGCCCCCGAGGTCGAGTCCGATGGGCGACCGCAGGCGGGCCAGTTCGGTCTCCGTCAGCCCCGCCTCGCGCAGGCGCCGGTGGCGGTCGGCGTGGGTGCGCCGCGAGCCCATCGCGCCCACGAACGCGACCGGCAGACGCAGCGCGACCTCGAGCAGGGGGATGTCGAACTTGGCGTCGTGGGTGAGGACGCACAGCACGGTGCGGGCGTCGGTCGTGGTTCCTCTCAGGTAGCGGTGCGGCCAGTCCACGACGACGTCGTCGGCCTCGGCGAAGCGCGCCCGGGTGGCGAAGACGGGCCGGGCGTCGCACACGGTGACGTGGTAGCCGAGGAACTTTCCCGCTCGGACCAGCGCCGCGGCGAAGTCGACGGCACCGAAGACGATCATCCGGGGCGGCGGCACGCTCGATTCGATCAGCAGGGTGAGTCCACCGGGGCAGTGCGAGCCGTCCTCCGACAGTTCGACGGTGCCGGTACGGCCCGTGTCGAGGGCGGCCCGGGCCTCGGCGGCGGCCGTGACGTCGAGATCGGTGCGACCGCCGAGCGTGCCGTCGAACGAGCCGTCGGCGCGCACCAGCAGGCCGGCGCCCAGGTGGGCCGCCGGGCCGCGCACGACGCGCGCGAGAGCGACCGCCTCACCCGTCGCCGCGAGGTCGCAGGCGGTACGCAGCAGGGCCCTGAGCGGCGCGCCCGCGGGCAGCGGGGTGACCACGACGTCGAGGATCCCGCCGCAGGTCAGCCCGACGGCGAAGGCGTCCTCGTCGCTGTAGCCGAACCGCTCGAGCACGCTGTGGCCGTCCTTGAGCGCCTGCCGGCACAGCTCGTAGACCGCCCCCTCGACGCAGCCGCCGGACACCGACCCGGTGACGGTGCCCTCCTCGTCGACGGCGAGCGAGGCGCCGGGCCCGCGGGGGGCGCTGCCGCCGACGGCCACGACGGTGGCGACGGCGACAGCGCGGTCGTCCTTGAGCAGGCGTCCCAGCTCCGGCAGGAGGTCAAGCACGGGGGCCCGCCGTCAGGACGCGGTCCGGGCGGATGGGCAGCCCGCGGTGGCGCACACCGGTCGCGTGCCAGACGGCGTTGGCGACGGCCGCCGCGGCGCCGACGACCCCGATCTCGCCGATGCCCTTGATGCCGACGGGGTCCTCGGGATCGGGATCGTCCACCCAGTCCGCCTCGATGTGCGGAACGTCGGCGTGCGTGGCCACGTGGTAGCCGGCCAGGTCGGCACCGACGAGGCCGCCGAAGTGCCCGTCGCGCGCGGCCTCCTCGTGCAGGGCCATCGAGATGCCCCAGATCATGCCCCCGGTGAACTGGCCACGCGCGGTGAGGGGGTTGACGATGCGGCCCGCGGCGAAGATGCCGAGCATGCGCCGTACGCGCACCTCCCCCGTGGCCGGGTCGACGGCGACCTCGGCGAACTGGGCACCGAAGGAGTGGCGTTCCTTGCGGACGAGCGCGGCGACGGCTTCGGTGGTGTCGGAGCGCACGGTGATGCCCTGCTCGGGGATCTGCATGCCCGGCACCAGCCGTTCACGCAGTTCGCCCGCGGCGGCGGTGACGGCCCAGGACCATGAGCGGGTGCCCATGGAGCCTCCGGCGATCATCGCCGGCCCGAACGCGCTGTCGCCGACGCGGACGCGGACGCGTTCGGTGGGGACGTCGAGGGCGTCGGCCGCGACGAGGGTGAGGGCGGTGCGGGCGCCGGTGCCGATGTCCGCGGCGGCGATGCGGACGGTGAAGTGGCCGTCGGCCTCGGCGGTGATCGACGCGGTCGACGGAGCGGCGCCGGCCCCGAAGGACGCGCCCGCGGTACCGGTGCCGAGCAGCCAGCGGCCGTCGCGGCGCACGCCGGGCCGCGGATCGCGCCGGTCCCAGCCGAAGCGGCGGGCGCCTTCCTCGAAGCAGGCCCGCAGGTTGCGGCTTGCGAACGGCAGGCCGGAGACGGGGCCCTTGTCCGGTTCGTTGCGCAGGCGCAGCTCGATGGGGTCGATGCCGCACTTCTCGGCGAGTTCGTCGAGCGCGGCCTCCAGGGCGAAGGACCCCGGCGCCTCGCCCGGGGCGCGCATCCAGGTGGGGCTGGGCACGTCGAGCCGTACGACCTTGTTCTCCGTGTGATGGGCGTCCGCGTCGTACATCACCCGGGCGACGCCCGCGCTCGGCTCGACGAACTCGTACACGGTGGAGGTGCGGCTGAGGGAGCGGTGGTCCAGGGCGCGCAGGCGCCCGTCGGCGTCCGCGCCGAGGCGGACCCTCTGGATGGTGGGACTGCGGTGCCCGGCCAGCGTGAACATCTGGCGGCGCGTCAGCGCGACGCGCACCGGGCGTCCCAGGACGCTGGCGGCCATGACGGCCGCCACCTGGTGGGCGCGCACCCCCTTGCTGCCGAAGCCGCCGCCGACGTGTTCGGAGCGCACCCGCACCGACGCCGGATCGAGGCGGAAGATGTTCGCGAGCTCCGAGACGACCCAGGTGGCGCCCTGGTTGGAGTCGGTCACCTCCAGGCGGCCGTCGTCCCAGCGGGCGGTGGCCGCGTGCGGTTCCATCGGGTGGTGGTGCTCTTCCGGCGTGGTGTACTCGGCGTCCAGCACGACCGCGGACGCGGCGAGTTCGGCCTCCAGGTCCCCCTTGTCCGTGATCGCCGGCATGTGGCCGTCCACGGGGTACGCCGCCGGGTCCGCCGCGGTGAACTCCACGTCGTGGTGCTGCTGTTCGTAGTGGACGACAAGCGTCTCCGCGGCCTCCCGCGCCTGCTCGGAGGTTTCGGCGACCACCAGCGCCACCGGCCAGCCCGCGTGCGGCACCCGGTCGTGCTGGAAGACGGCGCAGGTCGGATCGGGCCTGGTTCCCATCAGGCCGACGAAGTCGGTCTCCAGGCGCGGGGCGTTGCCGTGGTGCAGGACCGCGAGTACGCCGGGCATCTCGAGGACGGGATCGGTGACGATCTCCTCGATACGGCCGCGGGCGACGGTGGACAGCACCAGCCAGCCGTGGGCGAGGTCGGCGAAGGGGACCTCGCCCGCGTAGCGGGCCGCTCCGGTGACCTTGTCGCGGCCCTCGACGCGGACGTGTTCCCGGCCGACGGCACGGGTCGCCGCGGCGGTCACGGTGGGCGCGCTCATCGGCCGGCCTCCTCGGCGAGTTCGCTCAGCACTGCCGTCGTCAGGTTCCGCATCAAGGCCACCTTGTACTCGTTGTGCGCCAGCGGCCGGGCCGCGGCCAGTTCGGCGTCCGCGGCGGCCGCGAAGGTCTCCGCGTCGGCGCGCGCTCCGGTGAGCACCCGTTCGGCCGCGCGTGCCCGCCACGGGCGGGAGGCGACCGCGCCGAACGCCAGGCGTACGTCGTGCACCACGCCGTCGCGGACGTCCAGTGCCGCCGCGACGGAGCCGATGGCGAAGGCGTAGGAGGCGCGCTCGCGCACCTTGCGGTAGCGGGAGCGGGCGGCGACCGGGGCCGGCGGCAGGCCGACGTGTGTGATCAACGCGCCGGGCGGCAGGGCCGTTTCGCGGTGCGGCGTCTCGCCGACCGGCAGGTACAGCCAGCCGAGCGGCAGCGCGTCCGGCCCGTCGGCGGTCTCGAAGTGCACCACGGCGTCGAGGGCGGCCAGGGCGACGGCCATGTCCGAGGGGTGCACGGCCACGCAGTGTTCGGAGGCGCCCAGGACGGCGTGGTTGTGGTGCTCGCCCCTGACGGCGGCGCAACCGCTGCCCGGGGCGCGCTTGTTGCACGGCCTGGTCACGTCGGTGAAGTACGCGCACCGGGTGCGCTGCAGGAGGTTGCCGCCGACGGTGGCCATGTTGCGCAGCTGCCCG
Organism: Streptomyces sediminimaris; assembly: GCF_047049295.1. Taxonomy (NCBI): domain Bacteria; kingdom Bacillati; phylum Actinomycetota; class Actinomycetes; order Kitasatosporales; family Streptomycetaceae; genus Streptomyces; species Streptomyces sediminimaris. The sequence goes on from NZ_JBJWOT010000001.1 coordinate 284,928, forward strand.
GAGGCGCCGGCCAGCACCGCCTGCGCCAGCACGGGGTAACGGCGCCGTACCTCGGGGTGGGCGGCGAGGTCGCTGTTCGTGACCGTGGCGCCGATGCGCAGGCCGCCGTCCGGTGCCGTCTCGACGCGGTCCAGAGGCAGCTCCCGTACGTCCACGAGCCGGGTGGGCCGCTCGACGCCGCTCTTCATCAGGTCGACCAGGTTGGTACCGCCGGCCAGGAAACGGGCGTCGGGGTCGGCGTCGAGCAGCGCGACGGCACCCGGCACGTCGGAGGCCTTCTGGTAGGCGAACTCCCTCATGCCGCCTGCTCCTTCGCGTTCGGCCCGGCGCCGGCCCGCGGCGCGGCGGGGACTTCGGCGGCCTGGGCGACGGCTTCCACGATCGAGGCGTAGGCGGCGCACCGGCACAGGTTGCCGCTCATCCGTTCCCGGATCTCCTCGGCGGTCAGCGGCGGTGGCCCCGCCTCCGGTCGCAGGTCGTCCGTCGCGGCGCTCGGCCACCCGGCGGCGTGCTCGGCGAGTACGCCGATGGCCGAACAGATCTGTCCCGGCGTGCAGTAGCCGCACTGGTAGCCGTCCCGTTCGAGGAATGCCTGCTGGACGGGGTGCAGCCGCTCACCGTCGGCGACGCCTTCGATGGTGGTGATGTCGCGTCCCTCCGCCGCCACCGCGAACTGCAGGCAGGCCACGGTCCGGCGGCCGTCGACCAGCACGGTGCAGGCGCCGCACTGGCCCTGGTCGCAGCCCTTCTTGGTGCCGGTCAGGTCGAGCCGCTCGCGCAGTGCGTCGAGGAGGGTGGTGCGGTGCTCGACGGGCAGCGTGAACTTCTCGCCGTTGATGTGCAGGGTGATGACGCCGGACGTCGGTAAGGCCATGAGCCACTTCTTTCGCAGTTCTTCACGCAGGAAAGGTGAGCAAGGGGCTGTCGCGGCGGAGCAGGGCGGGGCCCGGGGTGCTGCCCGTCGTGATGCGTCGTGCGCGCCGGTCGGGGCTCGGGCCGGGGTGCGGGCCCGCTCGGGCCGGGGTGCGCCGCCGAAGTACGGTGTGCGCGGGCTGCCGTACGGTCACGGCCAGGGCTATGGTTGACCTAACCGGACAGCCGTCCGCTACGCAGTCAACGTAGCGGACAATTGTCCGCTTAGCAAGGACGGGTTTCGATCCGGACCCGCGAGGAGTGACGAGTGCAGCACAACGACCACGCGCCCCTGCGCTCGGACGCGCAGCGCAACCGCGAGCGCATCCTCGACGTCGCCCTGGCCGAGCTGACACACCGTCCGGACGTTCCCCTCAGCACGATCGCCAAGAAGGCCGGCGTCGGGCAGGGCACGTTCTACCGCAACTTCCCCAGCCGCGAAGCACTCGTCCTGGAGGTTTACCGGCACGGAATGGACCAGGTGGCCGACAGCGCGGTCCAGCTCCTGCGGCAACTGCCCCCGCAGCAGGCCCTGCGGACCTGGATGGACCGGCTGGCCGAGTTCGCCATGGCCAAAGCCGGCCTCGCCGAGGCGATCCGCCTCGCCACCAGCGCCCCGGGCAGCCCGGCCAAACCCTCCCCCACCCCCGTGGCCGACGCGGCCGAACTCCTGCTCCGCGCCAACGAGGAATCGGGCACCATCCGCCCCGGGTTGACCCCCGACGACTTCATGCTCGCCATCGCCGGCCTGTGGCAGCTGGCCCCCACCGACGACTGGCGGCCACGCGCCGCCCGGCTCCTCGACCTCGTCATGGACGGCCTGCGGGCCGGTGCCCCGAACCCCTGATCCGGGCCGGACGGCCGCCCCCGCCGCGCTCCGTGTCGAGGACCCGGCGGCGCTCACCCGCTCCCGCGCGGCCCGGGAGCGCGGGAGCACGGGAGCGGATGGCCCGCGAGGTGGAGAGACGGGCTGGACCAGCGGCGGAGCGCGATGCGCTCCGCGACTGACGCGGACCGGCGCGGGAGCCCCGGAGCACGGGATCCACCGCGGAAGGAGACGCGGTGGATCGCTGGGACCGGTTCCCTGACCGTCCTGGCCCGGCTCTGCCGGGCGGCCGGCGACCCGCTGGGCAGCGCTGCACGCCACGGCCGTACTGACGGGGCGCGGGGATCACGCGGACGCTGCTGCGCGGCGGCCGTGGGCGGGCGAGCCTGCCCGCCGGCACCCGGGGTACCGCCGAGCCCATGGGACGCCCGCGAACCGGACTGCCGGGGCAGGCGTCGATTCGGCCCCCTGTCCCGGGTGTCGCCCGCGCTGACGGGGGTACTCCCCGCCCGGGACACATGGCACGGGGCAACATGGCACGGGGCAACTTCGAAGCAGGATGTCGCCGGGACTCTCGAAGGGGTGTCGGCCGATGGCGACGACGAGCCGCTCGGCTGCGCGGCTGTGGAGGTGGCGGAGCAATCCGCTGCGCCGGCGTGTCGACGTCGTGGAGGCGTGGATCATCCTCGCGGCCTGGCTGTGCGCCGTCGCGGGCGGCCTGGCGGCGGCCTGGGTGACCGGGAGCACGGCCTACGAGGGCTACGCACGGATGCGCGCCGCCCACCGGCCGGTCCCCGCGGTCGTCGTGCGACTCGCGAACTCCCAGGCCACCACGGGCCCGGCGAGTCACCGGCGGGTACGGGCGACGGTGCGCTGGACGGGCACCGACGGACACAAGCACACGGCCGCCACCCAGGTGCGGCGGGGAGCCTCGCCGGGGCAGCGGATCAGGGTGTGGACCGACGTGCGCAACCACCTCACGGCCGAGCCCCTCTCCCCCGCGAACGCCCTGTTCCAGTCCGCCATGGTGGGCCTCACGGCCGCGGGCGGAGCCGGCGTGGTGGTGCTGATCGGCGTACAGGGCCTGCAGGCGTGTCTGGGCCGGCACCGCATGCGCCTGTGGGCCGCGGACTGGGAGCAGGCCGACAGGCGGTGGGGCGGGACCAACGTGTGAGCCGTCCGCAAGATCATCCGAGCCGCACGGAAGGGAACAAAAGTTCGAGATTTCGCCGCGAAAGCCCGTTGACCTTGCCGCGATCCCCGAGTCGCGTTATGACGGGACAAACCACGCCTAGACGTGGCGCGCACAACCGCACATCGGGAGGATCACATGGCCGTAGAGATCCAGCCCCTGCTCAAGCCCTCCCGGCTCAGGCGCCGGGGCGGGTTGTGGGGCGAGTGCCTGGCGGAGTTCCTCGGAACCTTCGTACTGATCGCCTTTGGTTGCGGTGTGGTGGCCATGGCGGTCGCCGCCCTGCCGGGGTCGGGCCGCACGTCCGGCCCGACGACGTTCTTCCTCGGTGCCGGTGACTGGCTGCTGATCACCTGGGGCTGGGCGATGGCGGTCGTGTTCGGCGTGTACGTGGCCGGCGGCGTCAGCGGTGCACACATCAACCCGGCGGTGACGCTGGCGTTCGCGGTGCGCCGCAAGTTCCCGTGGGCCAAGGTCCTGCCCTACTGGCTGTCCCAACTGGTGGGCGCCTTCACCGGAGCCGCGCTCGTCTACGGCGTGTACCACGACGCGATCAGCACCTTCGACAACGCCATGAAGGGCCCCAAGGTCAACGGGCACACCCTCGCCTCGTTCTCCATCTTCGGCACCTTCCCCGCGCCCTACTTCCACGGCGGGAACTGGGGGCCGCTGATCGACCAGATCGTCGGCACGGCCTTCCTGGTGATGCTGGTGGTCGCGCTCATCGACCTGCGCAACACCGCGGTGAAGGCGAACCTGGGACCGCTGCTGATCGGCTTCGTCGTGGCAGCGATCGGCATGTCCTTCGGGGCGAACGCCGGATACGCCATCAACCCCGCCCGTGACTTCGGGCCCCGTCTGTTCACCTGGGCGGCCGGCTGGCAGGACCTGGCCATGCCGGGCACCCTGTCCGGGTCCTTCAGCGACTACTTCTGGATACCCATCGTCGGACCACTGATCGGCGGGGTGATCGGCGTGCTGGTCTACGACCTGTTCATCGGCGACGTCCTGCACATCCGCGCCCTGGAGGCCGAGCCGCCGGAGCCCGGCCGCACCAGGCCGACCACAACGGCGGACGAGGAGTAGCCCCGCGAACGGGGCGGGCCGCTCCCCTGCGGGCCGGAACGGTCCGCAGGGGCCCTGGACGACGGCTGCGCGAGCAATCGCCCGTCGGCAGTGCGAGGGCCCAGGACACCGAGGACCGCCTGCTCGGGCACGCCCGACCGTCACGGGCAGCCCGGCCCTCGCACGGCGCTCCTGAGCACGTCACATCCCGCGCGTCACCTCGCGGCCCGGCGGGTAGCGGGTACCGGACCGTGTGACGGCTGTGTCGCGCGCACCGGACCGCGAAGGCGGGCCGCTACGGTGCCGGACCGGGCCGGACCGGGCCGCTACGGTGCCGGGCTGGCAGCGCGGCGGCCCACGGTCCGTTGCCCCACCGGCCCAGGCCAGCCTGTCGCCCCATCGGCCCATCGGCCACGATCGGTTTCCGGTCGGCCATTCCGGAACGGCACCGGCGGAGCCCTTCTCGCCCCCGCCGCCACCCGCGCACCCGGCAGGCCCGGAGCCGGTGGAGGAGGTCGTTCCGGCCGACCGCCCCCAGTGCCGGGCTCACCGCCCCCACGAGCGCGAAGACGGCGACGACCTGCCCCCGACGCGCCCCACGCCCTCACCCGGGCGCACCGTGGTCGTACGCCGCGCCCCCACCCGACGTGATCCCCCAACGTGCGGGCAGGCACCAGCCTGCACACACCCCAGGTGAACACGGCGATCGGCCGTCCGGCGGGCAGCACACGTGAAGCGGCCCCGGGAAGAACCACGAGCCGAGCGCGGCCTGGGCATAGGCTTCGCTCGGCACGGACACGGTGGGGGCGGAGTGCGGATGAAGTCTGAGCAACCGGAACAGCGTTGGGCGTCGTCGCTCGACGCGGTCGTGGTGTACGCGCGGGGCGCGTTCTGCACCCGGGTGGCCCGTGGCACCGTGCCGGCCGGCGGCCGGGTACGGGTGACGGGCCTGCCCCGCACGATGGACCCGGGCTCGCTGCGCGCCAGAGTCGTCGGCGCGGCCGGTGTGCGCGTCACCGAGGCGCGCGTCGAGGTGGCCGCCGAGCCGTCCGGCACGGACCCGGCCGGCACCTTGCGGCACGAGATGGAGCGGCTGCGTGACGTGTACGCCGCGGCAGAGGGCCGCCGTGACCGCCACCTGAGCAGGATCTCCGAAGTGGCGGCGCTGCGTCCGGTCCCGCCGGCCCGCAAGCGCGAGGACCCGCCGCGCCGCACACCCGCCGACGCCTGGCTGCGGCTCGCGGACTTCGTCGACCAGCGGCTGGTCGGCCTGCACGAGCGGCTGGCCGAGCTCGAGGCGGAGGTGCGCCACGCCGAGCACGCACTCTCCGTGGCGACGGACCGCTGGGCCCGCGCCTCCACCGACGTACCGTCCGGGCAGGTGGCGACGACGGTCGGCGCGGTCCTGACGCTCGACGGGTCGGGACCGGTGGAGGTCGAGCTCGAGTACGGTGTGCCGGGCGCCGTCTGGGTCCCGGCCTACCGCCTCACGCACCGCCGGGGCGCGGACGGCGGCACCCTGGTGCTGCGTGCCTCGGTCGCGCAGCGCACCGGAGAGGACTGGAGCGGGGTGCGCGTGGCCCTGGCCACCGCGGATCTGCGGCGCCGGACCGATCTGCCGAGGCTGCGTTCGGTCCGGGTCGGGCGCCGGCAGCCCTCGCCCGCGTCGTCGGGCTGGCGGGAGCCGCCCGCGGGGCTGGCCGATCTGTTCTCCGGCTATGACGCGGCGGGCGCGCGCCCGGATTCGACCGCGCTGCCCATGACCGTGGCCGCGCCCGGTGCCGCCTCACCGCCGCCGGCGCCGGAAGGGTACGGCACGCCGCCCGCGGCACCCGCCGCACCGACGGGACTCGCCGGTGCCCCGCCGCAGGTATCCGGCCCAGCCCTGCCCGGCATCGCGCCGCCGACACGGTCGGGACGGCCACCGGCGGGGGGATCCGCGGCCGCCGCCCGGCGCGTCTCCGCTCCCGCCGCCCTGGCCCCCTCGGCTGCCGCGGCTCCCGCGGCTCCGGGGCGGATGCCCCCGCCGCCCGCGCCGCCGGCCGAGACGGGTCCGCCGCAGCCGAGCGGCGCGGAGCTCGACTACGCCGCCCTCGTGCTGTCCGGTGCCGACGAGCCCGAGGACCGTAGGGGCAGGCTCTTTCCGCACGCTCCCCACGACCCGGTGGCGGCCGAGTACCGCCGCCGCGCCGACGCGGTGGCCGCGCTGCCGCTGCCCGGACACGCCGTGCGGCCCCGGGAGTCGGCGGGCTCCTTCGACCACCGCTTCGACGCGGCCGCCCGCGCCGACATCCCCTCCGACGGCGCCTGGCACACCGTCACCGTCACGGAGATCCCGGTCGGTCTGCGCACCGAGTACCTGTGTGTGCCGTCCGTGGAGCAGACCGTCTACGCCACCCTCGTGCTCTCCAACGCCACCGACCAGGCCCTGCTCGCCGGACCGGTGGAGGTCACCGCCGACGGCGGATTCCTGCTGACCGCCGCGCTGCCGACGCTCGCTCCCGGGGGTGTCCGCCGGATGGGGCTGGGGCCGGCCGAGGGCGTCAAGGTCACCCGCCGCACGAACCTGCGCGAGTCGACGGCCGGACTGCGCAACAACACCACCGTGCTGGCACACCAGGTCCACGTCGGACTGGCCAACCGGCTCGCCGAGGACATCACCGTCGAGGTCCACGAACGGGTCCCGGTCACCTCCGAATCCGATGTCCGGATCGAGGAACGGGCCGACTGGACGGCACCCGGGCAGGCCGACGGGCCCGACCGCCACGCCCCGGGCACCCGCGTGTGGCGTGTCGACCTGCCCGCCGGCGGCAGCGCCGCCCTCGACGGCGGCTACGAGATCCGCGTCCCGGCCAACAAGGCCCTGGCCGGCGGCAACCGCAGGAGCTGACACCATGGCCACGCAGACCCAGCCGATCCCCCTGCCCGTCACGGCCGTCACCTGTCTGGAAGACCGCGCCCACATCGAGCGGACCACCGAACTCGACCTGCGCGCCGGCGTGCAGCGGCTGCGCCTGGGACCGGTCAGCGCGCTCGCGGTCGACCGCACCCTGCACGCGGAACTGACGGGCCATCACCAACCGGCCGTCCTCGACATCCGGATCGTCCGCACCTGGACGCCCCGGGAGCCCCTGCCCTCCCCCGACGACTCCGCCCTGCGGCGGCGGACGCGCGCCCTCGAAGAGGAACAGCTCTTGCTCGGTCACCGGCGCGACCGGCTGCGCGCCCGCCTCGGCCTGCTGGGGCACCTCGCCACCGATCTGCTGCGGGACATCGCCGAGAACACCGGCAACGGGGAGACGGACGAGACCCGTTGGACGCGCGAACTGGACCGGATCGACGGCGAACGTGATGCCTGCGCCGAGCGGCTGCGTGCCGCGGAGGCACGCTTGAAGGCCCTCTCCGGCGAGCTCGCGGAGGTGCGGCGGGCCGCCGAACTCGCCGAGGAACAGCCCGCCGAACTGCTCGGCCACGTCGAGCTGACCGTGCGCGCGGACGCGGCCGGGCCGGCCCGGCTGCGGCTGACCCACCTCACCGCGTGCGCGTTGTGGCGCCCCGCATACCGGGCCGTACTGGACGAGGACGCGCTGACGCTGGAGACCGACGCGATGGTCTGGCAGCGCACCGGCGAGGACTGGTCGCGGGTGCGGCTGACCTTGTCGACGGCCCGCTCGGCGCCGGCCACCGAGCCGCCACGGCTGGCCGAGGACCGTCTCACCCTCAAAGACCGCACCGCCGCCGAGCGCCGCACGGTCGACGTGGAAGTGCGGGAGGAGGAGATCACGGACCTCGGCCCCGCCCCGGTGCTCGGCCTTCCCGGAGTGGACGACGGCGGCGAGGCACGTGTGCTGCACTCCCCCGCGCCCGTCTCCGTCCCCACCGACGGCCGCGCCCACCGCGTGCCGCTCACCGCCGTCACCACCGCCGCCCGCAGCGAGTACGCCTCCGCCCCGGAACTGTCGCCGCTGGTCACCCAGGTCGTACGGTTCGACAACACCTCCGGCCACGCGCTGCTGGCCGGGCCCGTGGACCTCGTCCGCGGCAGCGGTTTCACCGGCCGCGGCACGCTGGATTTCACCGCTCCGGGTGCTCCCGTCGAGCTCGCCTTCGGCAGCCACGACGACTACCGGGTGATCCGGCACACCGAGGAGTCCCGCGACACCGCCACGCTGACCCAGCGGACCGTGATCACCCGCACGGTCCGCCTCCATGTCTCCCGTTTCTCCGCCCCCGGCGCACACGGCGAGCAGGTCGTCACCCTCCGGGAACGGATCCCCGTCTCCGAGGTCTCGGCGGTGGAGGTCCGCCTGCGCGAGGAGGCCTGCGCCCCGCCGCCCGACGCGGTCGACCCCGACGGCATCGCCCACTGGGACCTGCGCCTGGCACCCGGCGGGCAGCGCACGATCACCCTGGTCCACGAGATCTCGGCGAGCGGGAAGGTCACCGGGCTCTGAACAGGGGCCCGCGCCGTCCCCGAGAGCGGGCCCCCGTCCCGCTCTCGGGGGAGCGCGCGGGACGAGGGCCCTTGCCGGTACTTCCGAGCGGGCCGGCCCGGCGGATGCGGTTTCGGATGCGGTTTCCGTGCGGGAGTTCTTGATGGTCATGTGGTCGGTGTCGGCGCCCCAGTAGAGGCACACCATGTGCTCGACCCAGATGTCGTCGATGGTGATGCCGGAGACGTTCGAGAAGTCGAAGACCTTGCCGGGGCCGTCGATCCGGGACGTGTAGTTGCCGAAGCAGGAGAAGCCCGCGAACGTCGAGCCGTCGGCCGTGGCGTCGGCACGGAAGCCGATGTCGGTGTTCTCCTGCGAGGAGGGGGCGTGGAAGCGGGTGAACCACGGCCCGGCGCCGACGGCCTCGACCGCCTTGCCGTAGACCTGGAACTCGCTGCCGGTCTCGTAGTCACCGGCGGGCAGGTAGACACCGACGAGCTTGCCGGTGGTGTCCATGCGGACCTGGGCCAGGGCGTTCTGCACGTCCTGGTGCGAGAAGCCGGCCGGGACCGCGTGGGCGGACGGGTCCGGGTTCGGACGGGCGGTCGCCTCCTCGGTGTTGACGAAGCCGATCGCGTAGGTGGAGGTGTTGGCCGCGTCCTTCTGCAGCCTGATCCTGGAGCCGGCCGGCGCGGTCGTGCCGAGCATCAGGTTCGCCTCGTCGTAGATGTGACGCGGGGCGCCGGAGCCGGGTGAGTTGCCCGGTGACGTCTCGTTCCCGTACAGCCAGGCGTATTTGGCGGTGAGGCCGATGGGCTTGAGGAGATTTCCGTCGGCGTAGACGTCGAGCGTGGTGTCGGTGCCGTCGGGAACGGAGAAGCGGGTGACCAGGGTGTCGGTCGCCGCGCGCGTGGTCCACTCCACGTACTGACCGGTCCCGGTGAGGGTCACCGCCCTGCGGCCGCTCGCCTCGCCGGCGATGTCGCCGACGGTGCGGTTCGGGCCGACGACTGCGGCGCCGCCTGGGCGAGGTCGGGGGTCGAGGCGGCCGTGGTGAGGACCTGCGGGTACTGTTCGCCCTTGCGCCGCACGACGCAAGCGAATGCAAGCACTGCAACCTTTTGCGTACATCCACGGAGGGCCGCCGCCCCACCGGCCAACTTTCGTACGCAACAACCCATTGACGCCCCCTTTCCCCGTCACTACCTTCTGAGAGCGCTCTCTCTCCATTCACCGCAGCACGTCCCCGGTTTCCGCCGCCGCCGGCTCCCGCGTGAACCGGCCCCTGCGAACCCACGGCGCGGCCAAGGGACTTGCGCCGACAGGGAGGCCCCATGACTCCCGTACGAAGACACCGCACAGCGAAAGCCCCCACCACGAGACCCCTCACTCTCAGGCGCCCGGCCGCGGCGTTCGCCCTCGCGCTCCTCGCCGCCCTCACCGCGCAACCGGCGTCCGCGGCCGGCGCCTCCTCCGCCGCCGCGACCGTCTGCAACAAGTACTGCGACGCACGCGACCCGGCCCTCTCCCCCGGCGACCGCACCCCGGTCGGCACGACCCTCTACGGACGGTCCATCGTCCTGCACTTCGACGACGCGGACGCGATGGGCTGGGCGTCCACCGACAGCGGCAACCCGGGCGACGAGGTGTGGCTCGACCGCTCCTTCGACGGTGGCCGCACCTGGAGTTCCGGAAGCAAGCTGGGCGACACCACCGTCCCCTCGGGGCAACGGGGTTGGCGCACCCTCATGTACAACGTCGACGACTGGAACAACCGGGGCGTCGGCGCCCTGCGCGCCTGCGGCAAGGCCGGCGACCGCGCCGAGATCGCCTGCACCCCGTGGGCCCGCACCACCTGGAACGCCGGGGACCGGCGCACCGCGGCGGCCACCGCGCTGATGACCTTCTACAACAACGCCACCGGTCTGTTCGACACCACCGGCTGGTGGAACTCCGCGAACGCCCTGACCGCCGTCATCGAGAACATCCGCGTGTCGGGGATGGGCAGTTACTCGTACGCGATCTCCCGGACCTACGACCTCAACCTCAGCGCGCAGGGCGGGCAGTTCCGCAACGACTACATCGACGACACCGGCTGGTGGGGGCTCGCCTGGGTCGCCGCCTACGACCTGACCGGCGACAGCCGCTACCTCGCCACCGCCCGCGCCGACGCCGATCACATGGCCGCCTACTGGGACACCACCTGCGGCGGCGGAGTGTGGTGGAGCACGGCGAGGACGTACAAGAACGCCATCGCCAACTCCCTCTACATCCAGCTCAACGCGGCCCTGCACAACCGGATCCCGGGCGAGACGAGCTATCTGCAACGCGCCCGCGCCGGCTGGTCCTGGTTCCAGAGCACCGGAATGATCAACGCCTCGAACCTGGTCAACGACGGCATCGACCTGTCCACCTGCCGCAACAACGGCCAGGCGGTCTGGTCCTACAACCAGGGTGTCCTGCTCGGCGCCCTCACCGAACTGAACCGGGCCACCGGGGACGGCGCACTCCTCACCCGCGCACGGCAGATCGCCGACGCCGCGACCACGGCCCCCTCCCTCCACACCGCCGACGGCATCCTCCGCGACCCGTGCGAGAGCGGCGACTGCGGCGGCGACGGCCCGTCCTTCAAGGGCGCGTACGCGCGCGGTCTCGGCAAGCTCAACGCGGCCCTGTCCGACCACCCCTACACCGCGTATCTGCAGCGCCAGGCCGACCGCGCCCACGCGGACGACCGCAACGCCCTGGACCAGTACGGACTGCACTGGTCCGGCCCGCTCGACACGGTGGACGCGGCACGGCAGCAGAGCGCCCTCGACCTGCTCGACGCGGCACCCTGAAACGGATACACGGCCGTCGAGCGGCCACCCGGCAGTCGGCTCGACAACGTTGTCCCGCGGGTTCCTGCCGAACGGCTGCCGAGAACCGACCGCTCCCCCGGACGGCCGCCCTCCTCCCCGGGCGGCCGTCGACCCCCTTTCCGCGCACGGCCCCCACAGAGAGGCGGTACGCCATGTCAGCGCGGACCCACCCCGTCATCGGCGGGCTGCTGGCCCTGCTCCTGGCCCTGACCGGCCTGGTCGCCCTCCCCGCACCCTCCCGCGCCGCGACAGCGGTCTGCGCCCTCGCCTGCGACACCCTGGATCCGTCGAAGGCGCGGCAGGAGACCTTCCCGGTGCCGAGCAGGAACATCAACGGCCGTACCCTGCGGCTGCACGTCTCCGATCCCGACAGCATGGCCTGGGCGAGCATCGACGACGGCGTGAGCGGTGACTCGGTCTGGCTGGACCGCTCCTGGGACCGGGGCGCCACCTGGGAGCCCCTGCTCGGCAAGGCGAGCATCCCGGGCACGTGGACCGGCACCCGCACGCTGATGTACAACATCACCGACCCGGCCGGGCACCGGCGCGGCTGGGTCCGCGCCTGCGGTGACGCCGCCGGCGTCGCGTGCACCGACTGGGTCTACCCGACGGTGTGCGACGGCTCCTCCTGCGACGGCGCCGACCCCGCCACGGCGGCGGGCGACGCCACCCCGGTCCCCCCGGCCACCCTCTACGGACGCACCATCAGCCTGCACGTCGACCGGCAGACCGGCATGGCCTGGGGCGTCATCGCGGGCGGCGGCGCGGGCGACGAGATCTGGCTCGACCGTTCCTGGGACGGTGGTGCGAGCCGGCCCGAGGGTTCCTCGCTCGGCCGTACGAGTGTGCCCTCGGGGGCGGCCTCGACCAGAACCGTCATGTTCGCCACCCGGGACCCGCGCGGCCTGCTCTACGGCGGGGCGGTCCGGGCCTGCGGCCGTGAGGCCTCCCACCAGGAGGGCAGCTGCACGGCCTGGGTCCGGCCCGCGCCCACCCGCGCACGCGCGGCGGCCGACGCGCTGATGGCGTCGTACCGGACCGACGAGGGCTGGTGGCGCAGCAGCTGGTGGAACTCGGCCGCCGCCCTCACCGCGCTCATCGACTTCGCCCGGCACAGCGGGCGGCACGACTACGACTGGGCGATCGCCCGTACCTTCGAGCAGAACCGCGGCGTCTTCCCCGCGGGCGGCCGCAGCTCGGACCCCATCGAGGGCGACTTCATCAGCCGCGCGATCGACGACTCGGCGTGGTGGGCGGTCGCGTGGGTCGAGGCCTACGACTACACGGGCGAGCGCCGCTACCTGGACGAGGCGGTCACCATCACCGACTACGTCCACCAGTACTGGGACACCGGCACCTGCGGCGGCGGTGTCTGGTGGAACCGGGAGCGCACCTACAAGAACGCCGTCACGAACGGGCTGTACCTGTGGCTGGCCACCTCCCTGCACCAGCGCCTCGCGGGCGACACCGTGTGGGGCGGCCGGGCGACCGCGGCGGCCGACTGGTACCTGGCCAGCGGGCTGATCGGCTCCTCGGGCCTGGTCAACGACGGGCTGACCGCGAACTGCGCCAACAACGGCCAGACGGTGTGGAGTTACAACCAGGGCCTCGCCATCGGCGCGTTCACGCAGCTGTGGCGGTCGACCGGCAGCGGGCGCTACCTGGACACGGCCGAGCGCCTGGCCGACGCGGCGATGTCCTCGACGGCGCTGACCCGAGACGGCGTACTGACCGAGTCCTGCGACGTCGGCACGGGTTCCTGCGACGACAACCAGAAACAGTTCAAGGGCATCTTCATCCGCTGCTTCGCCGACCTCGCGGACGCCACCGGGTCCGCCGCCTACCGGGCGTACGTCGACCGGCAGGCCGACTCGGTCTGGGCCACCGACCGCGACTCCCTCAACCGCCTCGGCCAGCGCTGGTCGGGCACGAGCCCCAATGCCTCGGACTGGCGCACCCAGGCGAGCGCGCTGGAGGCGCTGACGGCCGCGGAGGGGTCATAGGGCGTGTCCCGAAAGTCCCGCCTGCCCCGCGACGCCTGGCACGCACGCTCGCCGTGTTGTCGGGATCACCCCGATGCATCCAGTGCCGATCCGGCGCTTCCTGTAGGCGCTCCGTGCCGAAGGGTCGAGAGGAATCCGTCGAGCGCGGTCGCGACGGCGGCCGGGGCCTCCAGCGGGAGCAGGTGGCCGGCGGCCGGCACGGTGACGAGGGCCGCCTGCGGTATGTGCGGCAGCAGATATGCGCGCAGCACGTCCGGCGGTTCCACCACGTCGTGCTCCGCGGCCAGCACGGTGACCGGGACCTCGATGTCACGTGCGGCACGGGTGATGTCCTGCGCGATGCCGCGCAGCGGCCATTCCTGCCGGGCCCCGGCCCCTGAGGCGAGGCTGTCGCGCACGGCGGTGGCCCGCACCGCCTCGGGCAGTGGCCCCGCGGTCAGGACATGGTCCAGGGCGTGCCGCACCGTCCCGGGCGCGTCGTACGCCCGGGACAGGGTCCGGCGGTACTCCTCGGTCACCGTGGCGGGCGGCTTCGGCGGCGCGGGCGCGACGAGCACCATCCCCGCCAGACCGGCCGGGCGCCGCGCCGCGAGGAGCTGGCTGACCTTGCCGCCCATCGAGTGACCGACGAGGACGTACGGCCCCGGCGTGCACGCGTGGACCACCCGGCCCAGATCGTCGGCGAGCCGGTCGAGGTGGTACGGGCCCGGCAGTGCCCGCGCGGTGCCCCAGCCGCGCTGATCGAAGCGGACCGTGGCCTGTCCGCGCCCCAGGTGGCCGATCACGCCGCTCCAGGTGTCGGCGGAGCCGCCCCAGTAGTGGACGAACACCAGCGCCGGTCCGGTGCGGCCCCCGACCCGCGCGTCCAGGGTCCCGCCCGCCACGGGCACCGGCTTTGTGATTTCCGACATCGTTGCACCTCTCACGTGGCTGTGCCGGGCGATCGCACGCGGCGTGCCGCAGCCTCGAACCGTTACCCTGGGCTGCTGCCCGGGCACGGGTTCGAACGTAGGGGACGCGAAGTCCGGTTCCTGACGGAAAGGAGCACGGGAATTGTGGAAAACGGACACGATCCGGTCCGGCAGCTGAGGTACCTGCCCGCGATCGGAGCGTCGTACGGCGTGGAGGTGCTGGACTTCCGGGCGCTGCGCTCGATGGACACCCGCCGCCGTCGCGTACGGCCGCAGCGCCCCGACTTCCATGTGCTGGCCCTGATCAGCTCGGGTACCGGCGCCCACGAAGCGGACTTCCGCAGCTATCGCCTGGCGGAGGGAAGCGCCGTGTGGATCCGGCCCGGCATGGTGCACCGCTGGAGCGACGTCGAGGCCTGCGAGGGCCCGTTGATCCTGTTCCGGACCGGTTTCCTCACCGGCTTCAGCGCGGCGGAGGCGGCCGTGGCGGCGTGCTGGCAGCTGGATCGGCAGCGCCTGGACCTCGCCCTGCTCGCAGCCGAACACCTCGCTCGCGAGCACGACGCGGCGGTCCGCTCCCCGCGCCTGGCGTCTCCCGCACTGCTCTCCCACCTGCTCGCGGCACTGATCCTGCGCGCGCTCCCCGCCACGGCCGAGCCGGCCGAGGCACCCCGTGCCGACGCCCGGTCCACGGAGGTGTTCCGCGCCTACCGCGCCGCCGTCGAGGAGCACTTCACCGACCGGCACCACGTCGGCGAGTACGCGCAGGCACTGGGCTACGACGTGCGCACCCTCACCCGTGCGACCCGCGCCGCCGCCGGCATCGCCGCCAAGGCCTTCCTCGACCAGCGCATCCTGCTGGAAGCCAAGCGGCTGCTCGCCCACACCGACCTGCCGGTCGGCAGCTGCGCCCGACGCCTCGGCTTCCGGGACACCGGCAACTTCACCACCTTCTTCCGACGCCAGACCGAGATGCCACCGACCACCTGGCGCACCGAGTACGGGGCTCCGGCTTCCCGCGATCACTGAACGCAGGAGCTCGGTCTGCTGCCGCCCGGCGCGGCCGGTCGGCGATGCCGAGTGCCGACGGCTCGGTGCCGATGTGCCGACGTCGCGCGGACGCCGGGCCCGCGGGTCGGCGATCGCGGCCTTGACCACCTCGGCGCTTCACCGGCGGACGACGAAGGGCGGGCCCCTCCTCATCGTGCCGGCGCCACGCTCTGTCACGTGTGCGAGCATCGGCTCGAGCCACCGCTCGACGGACGCACGGCCACGCATGCGAGATGTGCCGGTGTTCGCCCGGAGGGCGCTGGCGGTGCTGCCCTCGGGGCTCGATCCGGCGTCAGCGGCGGGCTTCGATCTTCAGGTCGCCGCTGTTCACAGAACGGCCCCTGGCGCCGGCGAGGAAGTCGTGCGGGAAGCCGAGCCCGATCGCGCCGGCCTCTTCGAGGCGGGCCAGTTGGGAGGCGGTGACATCGACCTCCAGGGCACCCAGGTTGTCCCTCAGCTGCGCGGTGGTGCGCGCGCCGGTGATCGGTGCTGTCACGCCCGGGTTCTTCAGGGACCAGGCCAGCGCGACCTGCCCGGGGGTGCGGCCCAGCTCGGTGGCGACCTCCTTCACGACGTCCGCGATGGCGAGACCGCGTTCGGTGAGCGCGCCGTTGGCGATGTTGAAGCCTTTGCGGGTGCCGTCGTCGGCGACCTCCGTCGCGGTCAGGTCGTCGCGGCCGTATTTGCCGGTCAGCACCCCGCCGGCCAGAGGGGAGAACGGAACCACCCCCAGGCCCATCTCCCGTGCCATGGGGATCAGGTCACGTTCCCCGGTACGCTCGATCAGGTTGTATTCGGTCTGCAGAGCGATGAGTGGCGACCAGCCGCGCAAGTCGGCGATCGCCTGCATACGCGACACCTGCCAGGCCGGGGTGTTGCAGATCCCCACGTAGAGGACCTTGCCCTGACGGACCAGGTCGTCCATGCCGCGCAGGATCTCCTCGACCGGCGTCGTGAAATCCCACACGTGCAGGTAGAGCAGATCGATGTAGTCCGTGTTCAGCCGTCGCAGACTGGTTTCCACCGACGCGAACAGGCTCTTGCGGTGAGCGCCCCCGGAATTCGGGTCGCCGGGCCGGCGCAGCGTCGTGTACTTCGTTGCCAGCACCAGGCTTTCGCGGTTTTCGTGGGTGAATTCGCCCAGCAGGCGCTCGGAACTGCCGTTGGTGTAGGTGCTGGCGGTGTCGATGAAGTTGCCGCCGCGCTCGACGTAGAGGTCGAACAGCTCGCGTGCCTCGTCCGGCTCGGCGCCCCAGCCCCATTCGGTGCCGAAGGTCGCCGCGCCCAGTGCCAGCGGTGAGACCCGCAGCCCGGAGCGGCCCAGCAGCCGGTAGGTGTCGAGGGTGAGCGACATCGTCTCCTCCTGTGTTTGTGATCCCTTGCCGAGAACAAGCCTGTGACCGCCGCGAGCCGGGCATAAGGGAAGGACGTTCCTGGGAACACCAGTCCCACCCTGGCTGTTGGATCGAGCATGATGATCCGCACCGTGGACCCGGCACAGGAGCTGGCCGTGTTCCTGCGGGCCCGGCGCGAACGCCTGGACCCGCACGATGTCGGCCTGCCGTCACGTCAGCAGGCCCGGCGCACCCCGGGATTGCGCCGCGAAGAGGTCGCCGAACTGGCCGGGGTCAGCATCGACTACATCGTGCGGCTGGAACAGGGCCGCGGACTGCGGCCCTCAGCGAAGGTGGTGGAGGCCCTGGCCCGGGCGCTGCGCCTGGCCCCTGCCGAACGCGCCTACCTTTTCAACCTGGCCCGGCAGCGTCCCCGCAGCGCCGACAAGCCTGCCGCCACTGCTGCGCCGCCGCTGGCCCGTCTGGTCGCCGACCTGTCGCCGCTGCCGGCCATGCTGATGAACCACCGCTACGACATCCTGGCCTGGAACAGCGAAATGGCGAGGCTGCTGCTGGATGTCGACACCCTGCCGCCGTCGCAGCGCAATGCGATGTGGCTGTGTCTGGTGCATCCGCAGATGCGTGAGTTCTATGTCGACCGCGAGCGCGTCGTGCGGGAAGGGGTCGCCCACCTGCGCGCCGCGTGGGCCGCCTGTCCGGAGGATCAGGCGTTGACCGATCTCATCGCCGAACTCATCACTCGTGACGAGGAATTCGCGCGGTTGTGGGCCGAGCGAGACATCAAGGTCAACGGTCGGGGGCACAAGGTGCTGCGGCATCCTGACGTCGGTGTGATCGCAGTGCACTTCGAAGTTCTCGCGCCACTTCAAGATCCGGACCAGCGGTTGCTGATCTACCGCGCCGCGGACGATGACAGCCGCTCGGCATTGGGCCGGTTGCGGTGATGCCGAAACGTCCGTTCCCGCACTGAGGCCGCCTCGACGAGTACGGCAGGTTCGGAATCTCCGCGGAACTGCCCGTCCAGGCGGGCCAGCAGCCCCGTGCGCTGCTCGGCCGGCACCAGGGCCGCCAGCAGCGCCTGACGGGCCGCCGAGAGCCCGGACTGGGCGGCGGCGTACAGACAGGCCGCGGCGACGAAGGCCACGAATCCCGAGACGAGCAGGAACGAGGCGATCGCCGCGGCGGTCGCCAGCGCCAGCAGCACCGACATGCCGCGGGGCCCGCGCCGGTCCGCGAGCCGTCCGAGCGGCACCCCGACCAGCGAGCCGGCTCCCCCGGGCGAGGGTCAGACCGAGGCCCACGCGCCCGGGAGCGAGATGGGCGACCTGGGTGAAGTACAGCGCCGAGGTCACGTAACAGGCGCCGTCACCCATGGAGTTGGCGAGCTGGGCGAGGGCCGGCAGGCGACCCGGTCGATGCGTCATGGCAATGACGGCAGGGAGTTGGTGGATCTGTCATCAGACCCAATTCCGACCCTTTTGTTTGACCCGCTTGTCGGATCACGAGGAGGGACGGCTCCGGTACGCGGCAGGGACCGGCACCCCGTTCCGTACCCTGGCGGCATGCGCATGCGCCCCACTCTGAGCTGGACCCCTGCCGAGGATCTGCCCGCGGCCACCACGGATCCGGGACCGGTGGCCGATCTGCTGAGCGCCGGCGGGGTCCTGGTCCTCAGCGGTGCCGGCATCTCCACCGAGTCGGGCATCCCCGACTACCGGGGCGAGGGCGGGAGCCTGAGCCGGCACACTCCGATGACCTACCAGGAGTTCACCGCCGGCGCCCAGGCCCGGCGCCGGTACTGGGCCCGCAGCCACCTCGGCCGGCGCACCTTCGGCCGCGCCCGCCCCAACGCCGGGCACCGCGCGGTGGCCGCGTTCGGGCGCAGCGGCCTGCTCTCGGGCGTGATCACCCAGAACGTCGACGGTCTGCACCAGGCGGCCGGCAGCGAGGGAGTCGTGGAGCTCCACGGAAGCCTGGACCGGGTGCGCTGCCTGTCCTGCGGTGCCCTCAGCCCGCGCGGCGAACTCGCCCGCCGGCTGGAGGCGGCCAATCCGGGCTTCGGCCCGGTGGCCGCCGGCATCAACCCGGACGGCGACGCCGACCTCACCGACGAGCAGGTCGGCGACTTCCGCGTGCTGCCCTGCACCGGCTGCGGCGGCATCCTCAAACCGGACGTGGTGTTCTTCGGCGAGGCGGTTCCGCCGCAGCGGGTGGAGCACTGCCGGGAACTGGTCCGCGGGGCTGCCGCGCTGCTGGTCCTGGGCTCCTCGCTGACGGTGATGTCCGGGCTGAGATTCGTACGGCAGGCCGCCCGGGCCGGAACGCCGGTGGTGATCGTCAACCTCGATCCGACCCGGGGCGACCAGCACGCCCGCACCCGGGTCGCGCTGCCGTTGGGAAGAGCGCTCACCACCGTGGCCGGCCGGCTGGGCATCTCCGTCGACGGCCGGACGGTGGCCTGAACCCGCACCCGCCGGGCGGGCGGCCCGGACTGCTCAGCCGGTGGTCGCCAGGCCCTCGCGCAGGCGGCCCAGCAGGCGGTTGAGCAGACGGGAGACGTGCATCTGCGAGATGCCCAGGCGCTCGCCGATCTCGGCCTGGGTGCGCTCCTCCACGAAACGCAGGTGCAGGATCAGGCGGTCGCGTTCGTCGAGGTCGTGGATGAGCGGCGCCAGCGCGTGGAAGTCCTCCACGAGCTCCAGCGCGCCGTCCTCGCTGCCGATGAAGTCCGCCAGCACGCTCTCGCCGTCCTCGCTGCCGGAGATGGCGGCGTCGAGGGAGGAGGAGTTGTAGCCGTTGGAGGCCACGCGTGCCTCGATGACCTCCTCCTGGGACAGGCTCATCAGCTGCGACAGCTCCGCGACCGTCGGCGCCCGGCCCAGACGGCTGCTCAGCTCCTCCGTGGCCTGGGCCAGCTGCACCCGGGCCTCCTGCAGCCGGCGCGGGACGTGCACGGCCCAGGAGGTGTCACGGAAGAACCGCTTGATCTCGCCGACGATGTAGGGGATCGAGAAGGAGGTGAACTCGACCTCGCGCGTCACCTCGAACCGGTCGATGGCCTTGATCAGCCCGATCACACCGACCTGGACGATGTCCTCCATCTCCTGCGGCCCGCGGCTGCGGAACCGGGCGGCGGCGTAGCGCACCAGCGAGATGTTCATCTCGATCAGGGTGTTGCGGGCGTACTGGTGCTCCTGCGTGCCCTCTTCCAGCACAGCCAGCCGCGCAAGGAAGTGGCGGGTCAGCTCCCGGGCGTCCTTGGGGGTGACGTGAGTGGCATCGGCGACCTCCGACAGCTGTTCCGCCCGGGCCTCAGTCGTCAACACCGGCGTCATCATGGATGCCTTCCCTCGTATCCCTCGTACTCGAAGCGACTGGTCAGCCGCTTGCGCTGGACGCGGCCGCTCTGCCGCTCGCTGCCGAATACCCTTGATTCTCGTTTTCATCGCCGTTTCACGCATCTCGGGGAACAGGTGGCCGAATCCGATCGGTCGCCAGGGCTCGCAGCAGCCGGTTCCGGCCCCGGTCGGGCACGGTCCACAGCGGGTGGCCCCGTACGCCCCACTGCTGCAGGATCTCGTTGGCGGCGAGGAATCCGCTGGTTGCCGCCCGCTCCATCAAAGCCACCGGCAGGTCCGTGCGCACCAGATCGCCGGCGAGTACGAGACCCGGTTGCGGGGTCCGCACGGCGGGGCGGTCGTCGTAGCCGCCGACCGGGAACAGGGGGCAGTCGCGGCGCCATTCGTGACGTTCGTCGATGATCCGCGCGTGGCGGGCCTCCGGGTAGACACGCCGCAGCTGCCGGATCAGACCGGCGGCCTCGGTGTCCCGGTCGGCGTCCTCGGGCAGTGCGTAGCCGTGCAGTTCGACCACGGATCCACCGGTACGGGCCGCCCAGCGGGCGGCCTCGCCCTCCCAGCGTTCCAGGACGCTGACGTTGTCCAGGGAGCCGTATCCGGCCGTTCCCAGGAACCCGGGCCGGCCGGCGGCTACGGGGCGGTCCAGCCAGAGGCGGGAGACGAGGAAGGGCGGGGCGGCGCGCAGGCGGCCGACGCGCTCGCGCCAGGCGGCGTCGCCGAGCCGGGGCGACCGGCCGACCAGGGCGCGCAGTCCGGGGGTGTCGAGGGCCAGGACGACGGTGTCGTAGCGCCTCTCCCCGCCGCCGGTCACGACGGTGAAGGCGCCGTCACCGGTGGGCGCCACGCGCTCGACGGGCGTCGAGGTGCGCACTGCGGCGCCGTGCCGGTTCAGGTAGGTGCGCAGGGGCTCCCACAGGGCCGTCGGGAAGGGGTCGCGGGGCACGTCGAAGAGCAGCCCCTCGGCGGAACCGAGGAAGTAGATGTGGAACATCAGCACCATCTCGGCCGCCGACAGCAGCCGGGGGTCGGCGAAGAAGCTGCGCGAGAAGACCTCGAAGGCCAGATGGCGCGCGGCCCGCGGAAAGCGCAGCGAGGCGAGGAAGTCGTGGGCGCTGACGCCGTCCAGCCGCTCGTAGACCCGCGGGACGCGGACGTCGAGCAGCGGGAGCGCGGCGGCGGGGTTCATCCGGACCAGGTCCCGCGAGCGGAAGGACGGGCTGAGCGCCGCGAAGCCCAGAGCGCTCAGCGGCGGCGTGCGCGGGACCCTGCGGAAGCCGTCGTGCAGTCCGCTGCTGTGCAGCAGGGGGTAGTCGGGCAGGCCGGTGAGCCGCCCGAGGTGGGTGTCGGTGCGGCTCAGCAGGGAGCGGAGGTTGTAGTACTGGCGGAAGAAGGCGTGGAAGCCGCGGCTCATGGTGGCGGGCGAGCCGTCGGACAGCTCGATCGGCCAGCCGCCCACCCGGCCGCCGAGGTATGCCTCGCGTTCGTACAGCGTGACGTCGGTGCCGCGTTCGGTCAGGGCCGTCGCGGCGGTCAGGCCCGCGATGCCCGCGCCGACGACGGCGGTGGTGCGCGGCGGCCCGCTCAGCCGGGGTGTGCCCGGCGGCGCGGGCAGGAAGACGGCGCGGCGGTCCCGGCCGGGGCGGACGGTCCCGGTCACCGTGGCGTCCGGGGAGCGGAGCCGGCGCGGCGGCCCAGGATCGTGTGGGTGATGCCCGTCTGCCAGCCGGGCAGCGGCAGGGCCCGCACCCGCTCGAATCCGCGGGCGCGGACGCGGTCGGCGAAGACGTCGACGGTGTCGAAGTCGACGACGCTGCGCCACAGGTGCCGGTAGAGGTCGCCGTCGCCCAGTGCGCTCGCGACGGGCAGCACGAGGCCGCGGCACACGGCCGTCCACACCGCGCGGTGCACCGGGCGCCCGCTGAGCGTGTACTCGTGCACGGCCAGCCGGCCGTGCGGGGCGAGCAGGTCGTGGACGGTGCCGAGCACGGCGTCGGGGTCGGCCACGTTCCGCAAGAGGTAGGCGGCGAACACCGCGTCGAACGGCCCGTGCACACCGGCCTGCTCCAGGCCTTCCGCCGGGGCGCACACGAACCTGACCGTCCCGGGCCAGCGTTTGGCCCGGGCCCGCTGCAGCATCCCGGCGGAGGCGTCCACGGCCGTGATGTCGGCGCCCGGCAGGGCGGCGCACAGCGCGGCGGTGGAGGCGCCGGTGCCGCAGCCGAGGTCCAGCACCCGCGGCGGGGCGCCGGCGGGAGAGGACAGGCCGAGTCTGCGGGCCGAGCGGCGCAAGTGGGCGTGGTAGCCGGGGTTGGCGGCGACCAGCGTGTCGTAGGTGCGGGCCGCGTGGTCGAAGGCGGCGGAGAGATCTCCGTCGCGCAGCACGGTCATGCCGTCTCCTCGGGAAGTGGGCGGGGTGCGTCGCTGTGTCACAGGTCGGGAAAGGGGCGCCGGGGCAGCCGCGGGACCTCCGCGGCGGCGCGGAGCATGGGCAGGACGGGGGTGCGCAGGCCGATGCCGAGGTCTTCGTACGGCCGGGTCCCGCCGTCCAGGAAGCGCAGCAGCCGGTTCATGGGCACGCGCGCGAACAGGCCCGAGAAGAAGGCGGGGCCGTCCACCAGGCCGCTGTCGAGCGCGTGCAGCAGTACGGCGTCCATGGCCCGCGAGCGCGCGGAGTGGGGCGGCGGGGGCACCGGCCGGCGCCCCTGCCGCAGGGCGGCCGCGACGGCCGCGGTCTGCCGCTGCACGGCGGCGAAGGTGTAGCCGGTCGAGGGGCGGGTGGCTCCTCCCGCCGCGCCGATGCGGAAGACGGACGGCGCCGTCTGCCGTGGGAAACGGGCGTCGGTCATGGGGATGACACCGGTCTCGGTCCCGACGATCTCGAGGTCCTTCAGGCCCAGCACGGCGCCGGTGTAGTGGTCCAGTGCCGCGTCGTAGGCCTCGGTGGACAGTACGGACGGGGAGAACTCGGTGTACTCGACCAGGGCCTGTCGTGCACCGGTCGGCAGTACGTAGCCGAAGGACAGCCCTTCGGCGGGCTGCGGCGTGCGGAAATCCATCAGGTCGGCCCGTGCCGGATCGAAGACCGGACGGCCGGTGCGCACGAACCAGCCGCGGAAGTGCTGCAGCAGCGTCGTCCGGGCCGCAGGCAGGCTGCCCGCCGGACGGGAGTCGAACACCCAGCGCGCCCGCACCGAACGGGCCTGCCCGTCCGCCGCACGGGCGTGGATCACCGCGCCCTCCTGACGGCCTTCCACGCTCTCGACCGTCGCCTCCACCCGCCGTACCCCGGTGTCCCGCGCGAGGTCGCGGGCGATGAGGAACTCGTAGTCCTGCGAGCGGATCATCTTGTACCGCAACGGCGAGATGTCGTCCTCGATCGGCCGCCCCGTGGGCGGGTGCACGCGCAGGCGGCGCCAGGAGGCGGTGACGGCGGCGTCGTAGCGTCCGCGGCCGGCTTCCCAGAAGCACCAGGTGCGCCGGGGCGGGCGCAACGGGCCGGGCGGGGCGTCCAGCAGCACCACCGACAGGCAGCGGGGGCCGGGTGCGGGACGGGACAGCCGGTGGGCCAGGGACAGACCGGCCGCTCCGGCCCCGATGATGGCGACGTCCGCCTCGAGCACGATCACCTCACTCCTTCCGAGCCGTCCGCCCGTCCGTCGGCTGTCCGCCTGCCGACACCATTCCGGGTGCGGTACCCCTTCGGATGCGATCGTCACCCGCCGGTGGCCGCGCCTCCGCGACAGGCGCGCCCGTTTGGGTCGCGACCGGTCTGGGCACTCCGTCTCGCCGGGCGGCCGCTCGGAGCGAGGGCGGCTCCCCGGCCGGTGCGCACCGGCCGCGGCCGCCCCGGCCGCGCCCCGACACGGCGCGCTCATGTCTCCGCCGTTTTTCGTACCGCTCCGCATCCGTCGCCGCAGCCCGAACCGAAGCAAGGACGACGAAATCAGCTCTGATCGCGAGGAACTCGATGACGGGACCCGGCACGAGCCCCACCGCGGCACAGGATCACCGCCCCGCCCCCTGCCCGGGGGCACAGCCGTCCTCGGGGCAGGACTTTCCCGCCCTCGCGCGGAACCCCGCCGAACCCTGGGGCCACTCGCACGAGAACCGCCCACCCGGCACCGCGCCCGCCGCGCACCGGAGCGGCCCCCACGATCCCCGCGCCGTGGACGCCGACGTCACCGGCGCCGTGCGCGGTGTGCTCGCCGAGTCACTCGCCCAGCGGATGAGCGCGGCCGAGGCCGTGGACCCGCTCTTCGCCGAGGACCTGGCCGCACGCGTCGCGGAGTTCACGCAGGACGGCGGCAAGCTCACCCGCTCCCGGTTCGTGTGGTGGGCGATGCGTGCCTGCGGCGGCGGATCGTCCGTGACGTGGGCGACCCTGCGGATCGCGGCCGCCCTGGAACTGATCCAGACCTGTGCCCTCGTCCACGACGACGTGATGGACGCCGCACCGGTGCGCCGCGGGCGGCCCTCGCTCCATGCCGACGTCGCCGGTCAGTACGGCGGCACGGTCACCGGGCCGCGCGGCGCACGCCTGGGGCAGGCGGCCGCGATCCTGGCCGGTGACCTGGCCCTGGTGTGGGCGGACGACGTGGTGGCCGACACCGACCTGCCCTCCGCCACCGCCCGGCGGGTCAGGGACCTGTGGAGCACCATGCGCATGGAGATGGTGGCCGGGCAGTACCTGGACGTCCAGGGCGAGGCCACCTCGGCGCGTTCCCTCGCCCGCGCGGTCCGCGCCGCCTGCCTCAAGAGCGCCCTGTACTCCGTGGAGCGCCCGCTGGGGCTGGGGGCCGCGCTGGCCGGTGCCGCCGCCGCCACGACCCGCGCCCTGTGCTCGGTGGGCCGCAGCATCGGCCTCGCCTTCCAGCTGCGCGACGACCTCCTCGACGCCTTCGGCGACCCGCACGACACCGGCAAGCCCTCGGGCGGAGACGTCCGCAGCGGCAAGCCCACGTATCTCGCCGCCGTGGCGCAGGCGCGGGCCGAGACCGCGGGCGACCGGCGCGCCCTCGCCGTACTGCACGGCACGCTCGGCCGGGCCGACGCCTCCGACGCGGAGCTGGCCACGGTGCGCGACGTGTTCGAGGCCACCGGGGCACGGGCCACCGTCGAGACCAGGATCGAACGGCTGACGGCCCAGGGCCTGCGCCGCCTCGACAGCGTCCCGCTCGCACCGCACGCCGCGAGCCGGCTGGGCGAGCTGCTGCGCTCCGCGGCCGGCACGCCGGCGGACACCGAGGGCGGCGCGCCCGGCGACCAGGTCGCCGTGTCCCTGCTGCCGACCACCGCCGAGGAAGAGGGATGCCGATGACCCGCACCGTTCCCGGGCGCACCGACCACGTCGTGGTCGTCGGCGCCGGTCTGTCCGGGCTGGCGGCCGCGCTGCACCTGCTCGGCGCCGGACGCCGGGTCACCGTCGTCGAGCGCGACGCCTCACCCGGGGGCCGCGCCGGACGCCTGACGCGCCACGGCTACCACATCGACACCGGTCCCACCGTGCTGACCATGCCCCACCTCGCCGACGAGGCCTTCGCCGCCGTCGGCGAGAGCCTGCGCGAACGGGTCGACCTCGTGCCGCTGCTCCCGGCGTACCGGGCGCGGTTCGCGGACGGCAGCCTCCTGGACGTCCACACCGACGCGGAGGCCATGGAGGCGGAGGTCGAGGGCTTCGCCGGGCCGCGGGAGGCCGCCGGTTACCGCAGGCTGCGCGCCTGGCTGGAGAGGCTCTACCGGGCGCAGATGCGGCACTTCATCGACGCCAACTTCGACTCCCCCGCGCAACTGCTCGCCCCCGACCTGGCGCGGCTGGCCGCGCTCGGCGGCTTCGGCCGGCTGGACGCGCGGATCGGCCGCTTCCTGCACGACGAACGGCTCAAGCGGATCTTCTCCTTCCAGTCCCTGTACGCGGGCGTGGCACCGGCCGACGCGCTGGCCGCGTACGCCGTCATCGCCTACATGGACACCGTCGCGGGCGTGTTCTTCCCGCGCGGCGGCATGCACGCCCTGCCCCGGGCCATGGCGGACGCCGCCGCGGCGGCCGGTGCCGACCTGCGCTTCTCGGAGCCGGTCAGCCGGCTGGAGCGCTCCGGCGACCGCGTCACGGCCGTCGTCACCGCGCACGACCGGATCCCCTGCGACGCCGTGGTCCTCACCCCCGACCTGCCCGTCGCCTACCGCCTGCTCGGCCATGCGCCCAAGCGCCCGGTACCGCTGCGCTTCTCCCCCTCCGCCGTGATCCTGCACGCCGGCACCGACCGCACCTGGCCGTGGCTGGCCCACCACACCCTCTCCTTCGGCGCGGCCTGGCGGCAGACCTTCCGCGAGCTCACCGAGACGGGCCGGCTGATGAGCGATCCGTCCCTGCTCGTCACCCGCCCGACCACCACCGACCCCACGCTCGCCCCGCCCGGCCGCCACCTGCACTACATCCTGGCGCCCTGCCCCAACACCCGGCTCGGCCCCAGCGCGGCCGAGTGGGGCGACCTGGCCCCCCGCTACCGGCACAGTCTCCTCGCCGAACTGGACCGGCGCGGCCTCGACGGCATCGCCTCCGCCATCCAGGAACAGTGCCTGGTCACCCCGGCCGACTGGCAGGCGCAGGGACACGCGGCGGGCTCCCCCTTCTCCGCCGCCCACACCTTCGCGCAGACCGGGCCCTTCCGGCCGCGCAACCTGCCGCGGGGGACGGCCAACGCCGTCCTCGCCGGCTGCGGCACCACGCCCGGCGTCGGCGTGCCGACCGTCCTGCTGTCCGGCAAGCTGGCCGCGGCACGCATCACGGGCGGCCCGCGCCCGCACCGCGCGGGCGCGCTGTCGGGGTCACGCGGCCGACGGGAGAGGAGGCCGGCGTGAGCGACCGCGAACTCGACGCCGCGGGCATCACCGACCCCGGGCTGCGCCAGGCGTACGCCCGCTGCCGGCGGCTCAACGCCCGGCACGGCAAGACGTACTTCCTCGCCACCCGCCTGCTGCCGGTGCAGCACCGGCCGGCGGTGCACGCCCTGTACGGATTCGCCCGCTGGGCCGACGACATCGTCGACACACTCGACCCCGCGACCACCGCCCTGGAGCGCTCCGCCCGGCTGGCCCGGCTGCAACGGGACCTGCGGACGGGCCTGCGCGAGGGCGACAGCACCGAGCCGGTCGTCCGCGCCCTGGCCGACACCGCCCACCGGTACGCCATCGACCACCGGCACTTCACCGACTTCATGACCGCGATGCGCGCCGACCTCGACGTCACGGACTACGCCACCTACACCGACCTGCGCCGCTACACCTACGGTTCGGCCGAGGTGATCGGCCTGCAGATGCTGCCGGTGCTCGGCACGGTCGTCCCCCGCGAGGAAGCGGCGCCGCACGCCGCGGCACTGGGCGTGGCCTTCCAGCTCACCAACTTCCTGCGGGATGTCGGCGAGGATCTCGACCGCGGCCGCGTCTACCTGCCCGCCGACCTGCTGGCCGCGCACGGCGTGGACCGGCAGCTGCTGCTGTGGAGCCGGAGGACCGCACGAGCGGACCGCCGCATCACCGCCGCGCTCCGGGACTTCGAACGGCTGACCCGCGAGCTGTACCGCGAGGCGGCCCCGGGACTCGCCATGCTCCATCCCCTCTCCCGCCCCTGCATCCGTACGGCGTTCGTCCTCTACGGCGGCATCCTGGACGCGGTCGCCGAGGACGGCTACCGCTCGGTGCAGCGGCGCGCCGCGGTCCCACGGCGCCGCCGCGCCGCCGTGGCCCTCGACGGCCTGGCGCGCGTGGCCGCGGCCAGGCTCCGCCACCGACCGCCCCGTACCCCACGGGAGCCGGCGCCCGCGGTGCCGGAAGGACCGGCGCCCGCGTCCGCCCCCGAGCCGATGCACCGGAGGTTCGCATGACACCCCGCAGGCGCTCCGGCCGTCTTCCCCTCTCACTGCGGCGCCACCCGGTGCGCTGGGAGAAGCAGCAGCCCACCTGGCGCCAGGCCCGGCCGGGCACCATCGCCGAGGCGCTGAAGCGGGCCCAGGCCCGTCCGTCCGGCAACTGGTACGTCGTCGGCGCGAGCCGTGACGTACGCGACGACCGGCCCCTGTCCGGCACGGTGGCGGGTCAGGACATCGTGGTGTGGCGCACCGCGCACGGGCGGCTCGCGGCGGGCCCCGGCGTCTGCCCGCACCTGGGGGCGCCGCTGGCGGACAGCCCCGTCCGGTGCGGCACGCTCGTGTGCCACTGGCACGGACTGGCCCTGGACGGCGCGCCGTTCGCCGGCTGGGACCCGTTCCCCGTGCACGACGACGGGGTCCTGGTCTGGGTGCGCCTGGACGCGGTCGGCGGCGAACCGCCGCTGCGCGCACCGGTCGTACCGCCCCGCCCGCCGTTGTCGCGGTCGGTCTCCGCCGTCTACACGGGCGTGGGGACCTGCGAACCCGAGGACGTGGTGGCCAACCGGCTGGACCCCTGGCACGGAGCCTGGTTCCACCCGTACTCCTTCGTCGACCTGACCGTCGTCCGCACACCGGGCGCGGAGGACCCGCACCACGCCGGCTCCCCGGACGAGGCGGAGGAGGCGGACGAGGCGGACGAGGCGGACGAGGCGGACGACGACGGGTTCGTCGTCGACGTCTCCTTCAAGGTCGCCGGGCGGCTCGTGGTACCGGTGCGGGCGGTCTTCACCAGCCCCGAACCACGCACGATCGTCATGCGCATCACCGGGGGCGAGGGCCGGGGTTCCGTCGTCGAGACCCACGCCACCCCCCTCGGCACGGACGAACGGGGCCGGCCCCGCACCACCGTCGTCGAAGCGGTGGTGGCCTCTTCCGAGCGCCCCGGCTTCGCCGCCGCACGCACGGCGGCACCCGTTCTGCGCCGGCTCATGGCCTCGACGGCCGGACGCCTGTGGCGCGACGACCTGGCCTACGCGGAACGCCGCTGGCTCCTGCGCTCCACCGGCCGGTTCCCCGGCTGACCGCCGGTTTCCCCGGCTGACCGGCCGGCGGACGGACGCCGCGGCACCGGGCGGGCACACGACCGGCCGGTCCCCGGGCCGTTTGGGCACCGCCGGCAGGCACCCCGCGGCCGCATCCGGGGCCGCGCGCCTGCCGCCCCCCGTTGAACCGGCCGTTCCGGGGCAGTCGGAACTGGCATGCACCAGGCAGAGGCCGGGGCGAGGGCCCCGGTTCGCAGGAGGGAGCCTGTCCGCGATGGGAACGGCCGTGCACGTCCCGCAGACCAGGGACATGATCGGGGAGGAACTCTCCGGAGACGAGGCGCTGACCGCGCTGCGGCGCTACGGCGGCGTACGGCTGCTGGTCGACTCCTTCGCCCGGTTCCGCTACGGCGACGGCTTCTCCCACGCGCGGGCCCTCGGCTTCCAGATCGTGGTCGGCCTGGTACCGCTGACCCTGGCTCTCGTCGGCCTCGCCACGTCCGTGCACACCGACGCGGCGGGCCGCATCGTCGAACGGTCCCTCGGCGACATCGTGCCCGGCACCGGTGCCGGGGTCCTCAAGGAGGCGTTCGCCCGCTCCCGGCAGAGCGCACACGGCGACATCTGGAGCACACTCGCCCTCTGGCTGGGCCTCGGCTTCGCCGTGCTCAACCTCGCCTCCGCCATGGGCCAGATCGAGCGGGGCGCCAACCGTATCTACGGCATCGAACGGGACCGGCCCTTCCCGCGCAAATACGGGCGTGCCCTGCTGCTGGCGATGGCGGCCGGCCTGCCGATGGTCCTCGGGTTCGTGGTGCTCGTGGCCGGAGAGGCGGTCGGCGACGCCATCGCCACGACGCTGGGCTCCCACGGCGGCACGGACCGTTGGTGGGCCGCGCTCGAGGTCCCCGTCGGGCTGGCGCTCGCCTGGATCGCCTCCGCCGTGATCTTCCGGTGGTCACCGCGCCGCAGGCAGCCGGGCTACACCTGGCTCGCCTTCGGCAGCGCGGTCCACCTCGTCCTGTGGGTCGCGGCGACGTGGCTGCTGGCGCTGTACGTGAGCAGGAGCAGCTCGTTCGGGGCCGTCTACGGGCCCCTGACCGCCTTCGTCGCCCTGCTGCTGTGGGCCAACGTCACCGGCGTCGCCCTCTTCCTCGGCATCGCCTTCGCCGCCCAACTGGAGGCGGCGCGCGCCGGCATCAAGTCTGCCGTGCACCCGGACCCGGGGCCCGGCGGCTGAAGCCGCGGACGGCCGGGGCCCGGGAGGCGACCGGGACGTGGCGGCAGCCGCGACCGGGGCTCACGACTCCTCGAAGTCCTCCGGGCTCACCCCGGCCTCCTCCAGCGCTTCGCGCACGGTGCGGCCGGTCGCTCCCGGCGAGCTGTCCTTCGACGTGTCCTTCGCGGCCTCGTTGCCTTCGCCGGCGACCACCTCGTCGGTCGTGGTCGTCTTCGGCCGGTTCTCCTCGGGCACCGTCATGGTGACTCCTTCCGCTGCGGGCGCAGTTGTCAGTGCTGGTCGGGGTCGGCCTCGTCGGCGCCGCTGCTCGTCCTGCCCGGCTGCCCGCCGCCGGAGGTCCCGTAGCCGCCCGGCACACCGGGCACGCTGTCCGCTTCGGCCTCCTCGCGAGAGATGTGCCGGGTGGCACGGACGTTGGAGCGACGCTCGGGATACGGATAGCTGAACGGCCGGGAGGCGGCCCGCTCCTCCTCCGCCTTCTCGATGTCGCCCTCGGGTTTCTGGTCGTGTGTAGCCATGGTCCGCGAGTACCCGGCAGACCGGCGATATGCGAGAACGCCCGTATCCGGGATCACGGGCCGGGTGCCCCGGCGCCCCGGTTGCTCCGATCGTGTGAGACCCGGGGGCGGCGGGTGGCGTGTCGGTTCCCCGGGGCGTCGAGGGCTGCCCCGGCGCCACGAGGATGGCAGGCGATCGGCAGGGCAGGGCGAGTTTCAGGAGACGGACGACCTGTGAGCATCCTCAACGAGCCTCAGGGCGCCGCGGCACCCGGTGGTCACTACACCGACGAGCTGCCGCTGCGCCGCAAACGGCCCGGGAACGTCGTGGTCAAGTGGCTGACGACCACCGACCACAAGACGATCGGCACGTTGTACCTGAGCACGTCGTTCGCGTTCTTCCTGATCGGTGGGGTGATGGCGCTGGTGATGCGCGCCGAGCTGGCGCGCCCGGGCATCCAGATCCTCTCCAACGAGCAGTACAACCAGGCCTTCACCATGCACGGCACGATCATGCTGCTGATCTTCGCCACACCGCTGTTCGCCGGATTCACCAACTGGATCATGCCGCTGCAGATCGGCGCCCCTGACGTGGCCTTCCCTCGGCTGAACATGTTCGCCTACTGGCTGTACCTGCTGGGCTCGCTCATCGCGCTGGGCAGCTTCCTCACCCCGCAGGGAGCGGCCGACTTCGGCTGGTTCGCCTACGCGCCGCTCAACGACGCGGTTCACTCGCCGCCCATCGGGCCGGACATGTGGATCATGGGCCTGGCCCTGTCCGGTTTCGGCACGATCCTCGGCGCGGTCAACTTCATCACCACCATCACCTGCATGCGCGCGCCGGGAATGACCATGTTCCGCCTGCCGATCTTCGTGTGGAACGTGATGCTCACCAGCATCCTGGTGCTGTTCGCCTTCCCCGTGCTGGCCGCCGCCCTGCTCGCGCTGGAGGTGGACCGCAAGTTCGGGGCGCACGTCTTCGAGGCGGCCAACGGCGGCGCCCTGCTGTGGCAGCACCTCTTCTGGTTCTTCGGCCACCCGGAGGTGTACATCATCGCCCTGCCGTTCTTCGGCATCGTCTCCGAGATCATCCCCGTCTTCTCCCGCAAACCGATCTTCGGCTACCTGGGCCTGGTCGGCGCGACGATCGCGATCTCCGGTCTGTCGGTCTCGGTGTGGGCGCACCACATGTTCGTCACCGGCGGCGTACTGCTGCCGTTCTTCTCCTTCATGTCGTTCCTGATCGCGGTCCCGACCGGGGTGAAGTTCTTCAACTGGCTCGGAACGATGTGGAAGGGCTCGCTGAGCTTCGAGACGCCCATGCTGTGGTCCGCCGGCTTCCTGGTGACCTTTCTCTTCGGCGGCCTGACCGGCGTCCTGCTTGCCTCGCCGCCGATGGACTTCCACGTCTCGGACTCGTACTTCGTGGTGGCGCACTTCCACTACGTCGTCTTCGGCACGGTCGTCTTCGCGATGTTCGCCGGCTTCCACTTCTGGTGGCCGAAGTGGACGGGCAAGATGCTCGACGAGCGGCTCGGCAAGATCACCTTCTGGACGCTGTTCGTCGGCTTCCACACCACGTTCCTGGTGCAGCACTGGCTGGGCGCCGAGGGCATGCCGCGCCGGTACGCCGACTATCTGGCCGCCGACGGCTTCACCGCCCTCAACACGGTCTCCACGATCGGTTCGTTCCTGCTCGGCCTGTCGGTCCTGCCGTTCCTGTACAACGTGTGGAAGACGGCCAAGTACGGCAAGCCGGTCGGCGTCGACGACCCGTGGGGCTACGGCCGTTCGCTGGAGTGGGCGACGTCCTGCCCGCCGCCGCGGCACAACTTCCTCACCCTGCCGCGGATCCGCAGCGAATCCCCGGCGTTCGACCTGCACCACCCGCACATCGCGAAGACGGACATGGACGAGAGCCACAGGCTGCCCGCATGACCGGACCAGCACACAGAGCCGGCGGGGACGTGCGTACGGCCGCCGACATGGTCAACCAGGTGGAGGGCTACCTGCTGTGGCGGGCCCGGATCGCCGAAGCGGAGGACCGTGCCCGGGAATTCACCGAGCGGCTGCCGTGGCTGACCGGCGCTCGGCGAACCGAGATCGAGCAGCAGTACGTGGCCGACAGCCTCCAGCGCAGCCGGACGGATCTCGAGCGGGTCGCCGCTCGGTGCCACTCCCTGCGCGCGGAATACGAGAGCCGCTACTGCCTGCTGCGGCGGCGCTGCGTGGCATCGGCACTGACTCTGGTCGCCTGCGTGAGTGCGGTGGCGGCGCTTCTGCTGCTGTGACGGCGAGGGCCGGGCGCCGCGCGGGGCCGCCGTCGCTTCCCCGCGCGCGGCGGGCGGCCGTCGGCGGCCGCCCGCACTACCCGAGGTGCGGTTTCCTGGCGCGTTCCCAGGCCCTGGGCAGCCGGCGTGTCCGTGCCTGTCCGGCGGCCCTCTCCTGGCCGTGCAGCACGCCCCAGGTGAAGCCGGGCTCGCCCGCGGCGTGGGCCGCGATGGCCAGGCGGCGCAGCACCTCGCGGGCCACGACGCCGTCGTGCTGGTCGCCGCTGATCCGCTGTACGGTCCTGACCCGCTTGCCGAGGCGCTTGGCGGGCTTGCCGAGGGCCGGGCGGGCCGTCTCCGTGGCGTAACGGACGCGCTTCGCCGCCTTGCGGGCATGGTGGATGGCCGCGTCGCGCTCGGAACCCGCGGGCATCGCCAGCGCCCGGTCCATGCGCGTGCGCAGCCGCCGGTGTTCCTTGACGACCGCCTTGGCCAGGACCTTCTCGGGCCTGCCCGACGCCTTCGCCCGCAGGGGCGGGTCCTCGAGCAGCCGGGTCAGCGACTCCAGCAGCCGCAGATAGCGGGGCGAGGCCAGCGCCTCGAGGGTGCGGCGGCGGGCCTCGGCCTGCTCCGCCGCGTCCCACGCCTGCAACCGCGCCCCGACCGGGCCGAGGACCAGCTCGCCGGGCAGTGCCCGCACGCCCGCCGTCAGCCGGTCCCGCAGCACCTCGTGGTCGCGTTCCGGAGCCAGTTCTCCGGCCAGCCACTTCAGCTCCGCCCGGACCGGATCGGTGACCTCGCGGTCGAGGACGGAACGACAGGACCGCAGACAGCCGCGCAGCCGGCGGATCGTGGTGCGCATCCTGTGCACCGCGTCCGGCCGATCGCGCCGTACGGCCGGGTCGAGGTCGATCAGGGCGCGCACCAGCCGTTCGAGGTAGGCCTGTACGTGCGCGCCGGCCGAGCCGGGCTCGACCTCCGCGCCCGCGCCTCCGCGGGGAGCCGGCGTCGTCTCCTGCAGTGCGCGGGCGACCTTGGAGGGGCTGGACGCCCGCTCGACGCCGTTCTTCCGCAGCACCTTCTCGAGGTGCTTCAGAAGCTTGGGGTCGGCGCCCTCGGCGAGCTCGACCTCCATCTCCGTCCACATGGCGTGCAGACCGGGCACGAGCCGGGAGTCCGCCCGCACCGAGTCGAGGCTGAGCTCGGCCACGGCGGAGCCCTCGGCGTCGAGGAGGTCGCGCACCGAGCGGGTGGAACGGATGCGCACCACCGGCCGCAGGTCCGCTCCACGGGTGCGCGACAGGGTCAGTTCGCGCAGTTCGTCCGGCACCTCCTCGGACAGCGGGAGGCGGATCTCCTCCCGGCTGTCGCCGGGCAGCGGAAGTTTGAGGTGCCATCCCTCGTCCGTCCCGCCGGTTCTGCGCCGCAGACTCGCGCTGCCGCTCGTCAGGCGCAGGTCCTCGGTGTCGTAGTAGACGGCGTCCAGCTCGTGGACTCCCCGGTCGGCCAGCGACACGACCGGGTCCACGCCCGCCAGGTCGGACAGCCAGGAGATGTCGTCGGCCGCAGGCGCCGCGTACTTGCGTTCTGTTTCCTGTATCGACTGGGCCATACATATCGCCTGTACCCGATCGCGGGGATCAAACCGCCGGACGTGCCGATGTCCGGCATCGCCGTACACGGTGCGGGCCAGGCCGCCGGCAGGCGGTTCGGTCCCGGGCCTCCTCGCGAGGACGGCACGGCGCCACCGCCGACCGCACAATGGATCCGTGGCCCAGGTTCCGATCGCCCGTCATCTGCTCCGTGCCAAGGATCTCGCGGACGCCCGCTACGGCGAGGCACTCACCGTGGCCGACATGGCCGCGGCCGCCGCGCTGTCGCCGGCCCACTTCAGCCGGAGTTTCAAGGCCGCGTTCGGCGAGTCCCCGCACCAGTACCTGCTGACCCGCCGCCTGGAGCGGGCCGCGGCCCTGCTGCTGGCGACCGACTGGACGGTCGCCTCGATCGGGGTCGCGGTCGGCGCGCTGAGCATCGGCTCGTTCACGACGAGCTTCCGGCGGATGTACGGGGTGACGCCGCAGGCCTACCGGGCGGCGCATCCGCCGGCCGCCCGGCACGTGCGCGTCCCCCGGTGCGTGGCGATGGCCTACGCGCGGCCGCGGAACCGCACGTTTCGAGAAGACACGCCATCGTCCGCTGCCTAGCGTCGTTCCCAGGCAACCGACCGAGGAGCGGCCATGACCACCATCAAGATCGCCAACGCGCAGTTCTGGGTGCACGACCAGGACGAGGCGCTCGCCTTCTACACCACCAAGCTCGGCTGGGAGGTCAGGGCCGACGTGACGATGGAGGCATGGAGCTTCCGCTGGCTGTGCGTCGCCCCGCCCGGGGACGGCCCGGCGCTGGTGCTGATGCCGGTGCCGGGAGAGCCGATGCTGGACGAGGCGAGCAGTGCGCAGCTGTCGGACCTGGTGGCCAAGGGCGCGGGCGGCACACTGTTCCTGGAGACTGACGACTGCAAGGCCGCCTACGACGAACTGTCTGCCCGTGGCGTCGAGTTCAACGACCCGCCGACGACACAGCCGTACGGCATCGACACCTCCTTCCGGGACCCGTCGGGCAACAACATCCGGCTCACACAGGTACTGGAGTTCGATCCGGAGCGGCACTGATCAGGAGGCGGCCGCCGGCGCGGCACGAGCGGCCCCGCGGCACCCCTGTGGCGTGTCCCGCGCGCACGGGGTGTCGCGCGCTGCGTTCGCTCGACGGCGCGTGTGCCCACGGCCCTGCCCGGCGGGAAGGCCGGGCAGCGGCCGCCGCCTGAAGTCGGCGATGGCGGCGGCCGCCGTGCGCGAGGGCTCGCGCCGTCCCCTGGCGCGAGGACCCCGCGCGGGAACGTCCCTACGGCTCCGGGGCCTGCGGGAATGAGCCCCAGCTCGAAAACAGCCGCGAGGACGAAGGCCGGGGACCCGCGGGAGGACACCAGCGCGGGGCGAGGTGGGCTCCGGCCACCCGACGTTGCGGGACGCTGCTCGCTGCCCGGGGACTGGGGGCTCAGGGAGGTGTGGATTCCTCACTTCCGGCAGCCTAGAACGACGCGGCTGCCCGGCGACACCCCGCGATTCGGCCCTCGGCGCCCGAGGCGGCCCCGGTCGGCTGTGCGGACCGGGCTCGGTCCCAGGCCAGACGGGGTCCGCCGCACCCGGCGTCGCGTCCTGTCGTAGAAAACTACAGATCGACGAAGCAGACGACGTAGTCGCCCTGACGCACGGCGGTCTCCCGGTTTCCCGTAAGCGGCCTGTGGCGCCGGCCGGCAGGGCGCCGACCGGTCGACCAGCGTGCCGACCGGTCGACACCGGTGCGGTCAGTCCTGGAGGAGCAAGGCGCTCCGGAAGAGGAGTTCGCCGCCGCGGCGGATCCCCGGACGGCGGAAGCAGGTCCGCGGAAGCCTCGATGACGGCCGGCTCGGCCATCGCCTCGGCGGCCGCCGTCCCCTCCGGCGTCGTCCCGGCCACGTCGGCCTCCGATCCCTCGCCTGCGGCGGGGACTCGCCCCACGACGAGGTGCCGGCCGCCCGCGACACATGCGCGCCCGCCCCGCCTGTTCAGGGCAGCCTCCCCCAGACATCAGTACCGTGAGCAGGGGTACCCCTCTTGTGGAGGTTTCTGATGTTCGAGGCAGGCGACATCCGTGAATGGCGCGGGCACGACGTGGTCGACTCGCGCGGTCACAAGATCGGAGCGCTGGAGGCGATCTACGTCGACACCGCGACCGACCAGCCCTTCTTCGCGACGGTGACCGTGGGGCTCCCCACCCGCCGGCGCCTGGTCTTCGCTCCGCTCACCGGGGCGACCGTCGGACCGGGCTATCTCAAGATCGCTCAGTCCAAGGACGTGGTCAAGAAGGCCCCCTCGATCGATGTCGACGGGGAGCTGCCCGCCTCGGACGAGCCGGGGATCTTCGCGCACTACGAACTCGACTACGCGCCGGGCGCCGGCGGCGAACGCCGTCTCGGCCGCCGCTGAACCGCCGACGCCGCCGACGCGGCGAAGCCGCTGGGAGAGCCCATGAGCCTGTTCCTGTTCCTCGTCCTCGTGGCCGTCGTCCTGGGCATCATCGGGGTCGCCGCGCACGGCCTGTTCTACCTGCTGATCATCGGCGCCGCCGTGCTGCTCATCGACCTCGTCTACGCCGCCGTGCGCTTCCGCCGCGGCGGACGCAGGCACCGCGTGGCGCGCTGACCGCCACAGCAGCCGAGCGGTCACGCATACTCACAGCCCGAGACCCGAATACGCACGACCCCGGAACCCGACACGAAAGGGGCGCCGGCGACGGCCGGCGCCCCTCCGCGCGTCTGCGGCCCCACTCGGTCCTCCGCGTCCACGCCTCACCCGGTCAGACGTCGTCGTCCAGGCGGCGGACGTCCTCCTCGTCCCAGGTGCGGGTGTCCCGGGGCTGGGTGTAGGGCTCGGTCTCGGGCGGGAGGCCACCCGCGATGGCCCGCTGCCGGACGGTCTCCGCGTCGAACTCCAGGCCCAGCAGGATCGCGAGGTTGCTGATCCACAGCCAGACGAGGAAGACGATGACGCCGGCCATGGTGCCGTAGGTCTTGTTGTACGAGGAGAAGTTGGCGACGTAGACGGCGAACCCGCCGGAGGCGATCAGCCAGATGAACAGGGCCAGCAGGCTGCCGGGGGTGATCCACCTGAAACCCTTGACCTTGGCGTTCGGGGTGGCCCAGTACAGGATCGCGATCATCACCGTGACCAGCAGGACCAGGACGGGCCACTTGGCGATGGCCCACACGGTCAGCGCCGTGTCCCCGATCCCCAGCGTCTGCCCGGTCTGGCGGGCGAGGCCGCCGGTGAAGACGACGATCAGCGCGCTGACGACCGCCATCACCATCAGCACCACCGTCACGCCGACCCGCACCGGCAGGACCTTCCACACCGGCCGCCCCTCCGGGATGTCGTAGACGGCGTTCGCGGCGCGAATGAAGGCGGCCACGTATCCGGACGCCGACCACACGGCCAGCACGACGCCGATGACGGCCATCACCGAGCCGGTCCCGGAGTTGTTCTGAAGCTGCTCGACGGCCCGCGTGATGATGTCGCGCGCCGCGCCGGGAGTGAGCTTCTGGACGTTCTGCAGCACCTTGTCGGTGGCGGCCTTGCCGGTGATGCCCAGCAGGGAGACCAGCACCAGCAGGGCCGGGAACAGGGACAGCACCCCGTAATAGGTCAGTGCCGCGGCCCGGTCCGTCAGCTCGTCGTCCTTGAACTCCTTCAGACTGCCTTTGAAGACGGCGACCCATGCGCTCCTGGGCAGCTCGGTCGGCGTGTCCGGGGCGGCCTCCTCGACCTCCGGGTCCGGCCCGGCCTCCTCCGGCGACGGCACCCTGGGAGCCGGGTCCCGGTCACGGTCGTCCTGAACTTTGCGCCCTGGAAGATGCAGCTTCGCCATATCTGCCGGGTAACCCGTCGGCCCCCGCTCAAGCCGACGAACACCCAAGTGGACCGGCGACCACCGGCACCAGGTGCGTCATGGCCGGGGCCGGACAGGGCTCGCAGGCGCGCACGGGCCCGGCGCCGCGGACGCCGGCCCCGGTGGAAGGGCCGGTCCGCCCCGCATGGGCCCGGTCGAAGCCGGCGCCCCTCACGTGGCGTCACGGCCGCCGCAGCGGCTCTTCGCTTCCCGTATGCGCCGATGCCCCCGCGGAGGACGACGTGATCACCTCGGAGCGGTGGCCGTCCCGGTCCATGAGGCCGCCCGTGAAGGCGAGGCCGAGGCCCGCCACGGCGAGGGCGGCGCCGACGAGGTCGGGCGACGCCCAGCCCCAGCCCGCGGAGATGGCCAGGCCGCCCAGCCAGGCACCGCCCGCGTTGGCCAGGTTGAAGGCCGAGTGGTTGGAGGCGGCGGCCATGGTCGGGGCGTTCCTGGCCTTGGCCATGAGCAACATCTGCACGGGCGTGGTGATGAGCGAGCCCATCGCGCCGATGAAGGTGATCGTCAGCAGGGCCGGGACGGTGCTGTGGACGGCGAAGTAGAAGGTCACCAGGCCCGCCGCGAGCAGGGCGAGCCCCGCGTAGAGCGTCGGCCGCAGGGCGCGGTCCGTGAGCGGGCCCGCGATCAGCGTGCCGAGCGTCATGCCGACGCCGTAGAGCGCGAGGACGAGGGTGGTCGAGGAGTCGGAGATGCCCGTCAGACGCGTCAGCATGGGCACCAGGTAGCTGTAGACGGCGAAGAAGCCACCGAAGCCGACGACCGCCGTGGCCAGGCCGAGGGCCACCTGCCTGTTGCCCATGGCCCGCAGCTCGTGCCGGATGCCGGACTGCCTGCCGCGCGGCTGGTGGGGCACGAAGAGGGCGAGTGCGGCGAGCGCGACGACACCGATGACGGCGACGGCGCCGTAGGCGGAACGCCAGCCCAGGTGCTGGCCGAGGGCGGTGCCGGCGGGGACGCCGACGATGTTCGCGACGGTCAGCCCGAGGAACATCCTGGAGACGGCGCGCGCCGCCCGTTCGGGTGCGACCAGCCGGGAGGCGACGACGGCGCCGACGCCGAACAGCGCCCCGTGCGGCAGCCCCGCCAGGAAACGCGCGGCGAACAGCAGACCGAAGTCGGGCGCGAGCGCGGACGCGACGTTGCCGACCACGAACAGCCCCGACAGGAGCAGCAGCAGCCGCTTGTGCGGTACGCGTGCGCCGATGCCGGTCAGGACCGGGGCACCGACCACCACACCGAGCGCATAGGCCGAGACGAGGTTGCCGGCATGGGGCACCGACACCCCGACCCCGTCGGCGATCTGGGGCAGCAGCCCCATGGTGGCGAACTCGGTCGTGCCGATGCCGAAGGCGACGACAGCCAGGGCCAGCAGAGCCAGAGGCATGGTGCGGGGGAACCTTTCGACGGACGCGGTCCACGGACAGGGGAGCAGAGGCCGGGGCCGTCCAGCTCCCGCTGGAGGCCACGGCCGGCCGCGACGAGCACCGTTGCCCAGCGCACCCCCGAACAGGGCAGGCCCACCAACGGTGCAGCAGTGGCGGGAGACCGGGCATTCCAAGATCGAGTCACGCTTTCGGGTGACTTCTGTCACGCCCCGCCCGGGGCAGGCCGGCCGGACCGCCGTGGCCGGCTCACACCGCCTTGCGGCGCGCCAGGACCGCCAGCACCACGAGACCCGGTACCAGTGGCAGCCAGGTCGTCAGCAGCCGGTAGCCGAGGACGACGGAGACGGCCATGGAGCCCGGCGCTCCCACGCCGACCAGGGCGAAGGCGAGTGCGGCGTCCAGTGAGCCGAGGCCGCCCGGTGTGGGCAGCAGTACGGCTGCGCCGCTCGCCACGAGGTAGGCCAGCGCGACCTTGGCCGCGGGGAGCGGCAGTTCCAGGGCGTGTGCGACGGCGTAGACGGTGAGCGCGTGCGAGGCCGCGAAGGCGATGGTGCCACCCCACAGCGCCCCTGCCCGTCCGGGGCGGGCGTGCACCGCGCGGGCCTCCGCCGCCGCGCCGCGCAGCAGCGGGCCGACGCGCCTGCGCAGCGGCGGAAGCAGCAGGACGAGGGGCAGCGGCGCGAGGAGGGCGGTCGCCGCGGGGAGGTGCGGAAGGCGGATGAGGCCGGGGCCGGCCAGGACCAGTGCGGCTGTCAGCACGGCCCGCGTGAGGGTGTTCGCGGTCGCCTTCAGGGCCAGGGCCGTCGCCGTGGCGGTCGGGGTGAGGCCGCAGCGGGTCAGAAAGCGCCAGTTGACCGTGGTCGCGCCGAGCCCCGCGGGCATGACGTGGTTGGCGGCGGAGGCCGCGAACTGCGCCGCCACCAGCCGGGTCCTCGGCAGCGGCACGGCCACCGCGCCCTGCTGGATCAGGGCCGCGCACAGCCAGGTCGCGGACGCGGCCGTGACGGCCAGCAGCAGCCAGCCGCGGTCCGCGACGACCAGGTGGTCCGTGCCGTTGTCGAGGACCTGCCGGTGGCGCACGGCCAGCACCGCCCCGATGAGCAGCACCAGCGAGGAGACGGCTGTGTGCACATAGGTGCGCCGGCTCGTCCGCCGGGGTGCCAGGGAGGAGGCGCTCATCCGGCCGGCCCCTTCCCGGAACCGGGGGCGAGGTAGGCGTCCACCCCTGCGGCCAGGTGGACCGGGTGCCAGTCGCGGGCGTAGGCGGGCGGCCTGCCGCCCTCGGCGGTCAGGACGGCGACCGGCTGCGCGCGAGCGGTGCGCACCAAGGCGGCAGCGGTGGTGTTCTCGTTGTGGCCACCGGTGTCGGCGGACGCACAGCCCGCGTAGAACGCGATCGGGATGGCGGGCGCGGACGCGGGGTTCCCGGTGATGAGGCAGGGCGGCCGTACGCCGTGGCGGTGCAGTCCGTCAGCGACGCGCGCCCAGCGCTCGTGGTTCGCCGTCGTACGGTCGACCACGTGCCCCAGCACGATCGCCTGGATCGCCAGATGCCCGAGGAGGCCGATCGTCACCGCGGCCACGACGACAGGGCGCAGGCGGCCCCGCGGTGCGGTCACCAGGTACAGCAGCGCGCCGGCGACGGGCAGCGAGAGCAGTGCGTAGGCGGGGAGCAGGAAGCGGGGTGCCGCGTAGCCGATCAGGAACAGGTACGGGACAGCGGCCGACACGCCGCAGGCGAAGGGCAGCGCGGTGGACGCGGCGCGGTGCGCCCGCAGGGCGACCACCAGCCCGAGCGCGGCCAGGACGGGCAGTGCGAACCACCACAGCATCACGGCCGGATGGGGCATCGCCCCCGTGCACGGGCGGCACAGGGTGCGGCCGCCGAGGCTGCGGAGCTGGTCACCGATGGCGTTGTTCGCGCCGAGACCGCCCTCGATGCGCGAGCCGTCGGACAGCCGCTGGGCCAGGCCGCCGAAGTCGGCGTACGCCTCCACGACCCATTCGACGGCGCCCGCCGCCAGCCCTCCGGCCAGCGCGAGCAGCAGCCGCCCGTGCCGCCAACGCGGCAGGGCGACGAGGGCCACGAGCAGTGGAAGCGTCACCCAGACCGCGTCGGTCGGCCGCATCAGCGCCATCACGGCCGCGCTCGCCGCCAGTCCCCATACGGGTCCCGGCCGGGTGCGGTCGGCCTGCGCCCGCAGGAAGCAGCCCACCGCCACGAGAGCGGCGAATGCCACCCAGAGGTTGGGCATCGCCTGGGGGCCGTAGAACAGCGTCACCCACAGGGA
Organism: Streptomyces sediminimaris; assembly: GCF_047049295.1. Lineage (NCBI taxonomy): Bacteria > Bacillati > Actinomycetota > Actinomycetes > Kitasatosporales > Streptomycetaceae > Streptomyces > Streptomyces sediminimaris. Next base: position 326,991 of record NZ_JBJWOT010000001.1, read on the forward strand.
GGCGAACAGCGCCCCGCCCAGCGCCAGCACCCGGACCGGGAGCAGCCCGCGCCAGGCGCGCAGTGCCAGGTACATGCCGAGGCCGGACAGCAGGGCGAGGTACACCCTCAGGAGCGTCGTGGAGGACGACCAGGAGGCGATCGGAGCCACCAGCAGGGGGACGCCGCGGGCGCGTGGCGCGCTGAAGAAGGCGGCCGGGGCATGTCCGCTGACCTGGCTGACGTAGACCGTCTCGTCCCAGCCGAGGCCCAGGGCGGGCCGTACGAGGACCAGCTGGGCGGCCGTGAAGACGACCGCCACCGCCGCGAGCCAGGGCTCGCCTCCCCACTTCCACCGCGCGGCTCCGCCCGGCGGGCGGGTGGAGCGCGGCGGCACCATGTACCGGGTCCCGGTCATCGACCTGGCCTCACCTACCGCAAGACGTAGAGACACAGCCACTCTACATGCTGTAGTAGCTTGACCCGGGCCGTCACACGTCCGTGTACCACGCGCGTGTCGGCCGGTCAGCCACTTGGCCGGTCGGCCGGTCGGTCAGTTGGCCGGCCGGCCCGCGCCGCTCGGGTGGGGTTTCAACGGTAGCGCGCCGACGGTGGGCGCGTGCGCCGCGCAGTGGGCCGACTGGGCCCGGTCCAGCATCTGGTCGCTGTCGGAGGCAGCGTTGACCAGGCTCGCGCAGCACACCGCCAGCAGCAGGCCGCCCGCCACGAACGGCAGGCTGCGGCGGGCGGGAGGCGGGCCCATCAGCGCCCGCACACGCTGCGGTACCGCTCCGCCGGTCGCGGCCAGTACGGGACGAGCGGGAGCGGCGGACGCCAGAGCGGCCCGTCCGACGGCGTGAGCGACGGCCCTGCGGTCACCGACGCGCCGCGCGGCCTCCTCGTCGGCCCAGCGCTCCAGGACGAAGCCGCCCGCGGTGGCCAGCGGCCGCAGCAGTGGATTCAGCGCCGCCGTGAGCCGCCACAGCGCCTGGAAGAGGTGGTGGCGGCCCCGCAGATGCGCCCGCTCGTGCGCGAACAGGGCGTCACGCTCGACGTCGCCGAGGCAGCGCAGCATGCCCCGCGAGACGACGACGCGTCCCGGCGCCCCCGGGAGCGCGAAGGCGATGGGAGCGTCGTCGTCGACCACGGCCACCTCCAGGTCGCCGGGCAGCCGGGCGCACTCCCGCCGCGCCCACAGCACGTGCCGGACCTGCCGTACGGCGGCCACCGCCAGGGCGACGACGCCCGCGGTCAGCACCAGGGCGCTGCCCGCCGCGACGGCGAAGGAGACCGGGTCCTCGGCCTGGAGCACGGCCACGGACCAGCGGCCCTCCTGCGCGATCTCCGGGATCTGGGCCACTCCGGTGAAGGCCAGCAGGGCGAGGGCGCCGGCCCAGCCCGCCGCGGTCACGAGGGCGACGCAGGCCAGGGCCCAGGCAGCGGGGCGGGGCGGCAGCCGGCGTGCCACGGCGGGCGCGAGGACCGCGAGCACCGCCGTGACGAGGAAGGGGACGTAGACGCTGATCAGCACTGGTTCACCGCTTCCCGCGGTCGCGCTCGCTCTCGTCCGGGGCGTCGTGCCCGGTCAGCAGCTGCTGGAGCACGTGCTCGTCCTGCTCGGACAGTTCGGAGACGAAGCGGGCCAGGACCGCCTCGCGGTCGGAGCCGCCCTGCAGCAGGGAGTGCATGCGCTGGGCGGTGTGGGACGCCTCGTCCCGGATCGGCTCGTAGGCGTAGCCGCGGCCCTCGCGGCGCCTGACGAGCGTGCCCTTGTCGTGCAGCCGGGACAGGATGGTCAGGACGGTCGTGTAGGCGAGATCGCCCGGCAGCCGGTCCCGGACCTCGCGAGCGGTCTGCGGTCCGCCGACCGCCCAGAGCGCGGCGAGCACATCGCTCTCCAGTTCGCCGCGCGCCCTTCTGCCGGAGGCCCCGCGGACTTCCTCGTCCTCTCGGTACTCCACCGTCCGCCTTCCTTCGCATCCTCACCGCACAGGTTACCCCGCACCTTCTACCGGTTGTAGGAGGTATCTTTCGGGCTTCGGGCCCCGAACCGCCGCATCTCGCGGGGCTCAGCCGCGCGCCTCGGGGAACACCGCGCCCCCGTCGGTCGTCTACAGTTCTGTAGACGGTCTACTTCCCTGTAGACCTCCTACACCGCTGTGGACGTCCGTCTCCGTGCGTTCGCCGCCGTCGCACCGTTCCCGACGAAGGGGCCTGGGCCGCATGAATCGGCGTGACACCGCAGGAACGGCCGGCAGCGTCGCTCTGGGCGCCTGGGCGGCGTTCGCCGTGCTCGCCGCGGTGGTGGTGGGCCGGCACGGCGTCCCGCTGCGGCCGGACAGCGGGCTCCTGCACTGGTCGGTCGGCCATCGCCCGGTGGTGGCCCAGGCCGTGGCCCGGGGGGTGACCGACACCGGGACCGGCGTCATTCCCTACCTGCTGATCCTGCTGTGCGGTCTGGCGGTGGGGCGAACCGCCAGACAGCGTCTCGTGACCGCCCTGCTGGGCCTCGCCTGTCTGGCGGTGGGCCAGGCGCTGCGCTACGGGGTGATGACGCTCATCCACCGGCCCCGCCCGGCCGGCGCCGACTGGGCCACGCACGCGAGCGGCTGGTCGTTCCCGTCGGGGCACACCACCACCTCCGCCATGACCGCCGGACTGCTGGTCCTCGCGATAGCACTGCGCGCCCCGCGCGGCACCCCCCTGCTGAGAATCACCATCGGCTGCTGGGCCCTGGCGGTCGGCCTCTCCCGCATCTACCTCGGCGTGCACTGGCTCACCGACGTCCTCGGGGGCTGGCTGTTCGCCACCGGCTGGCTGGCCGTGTGCCTGTGGGCCATGGCCCGGTGGCTTCCGGCAGGAACGCTTCCCGGCACACCGCTCACGACCGACGCCCCGGCGGAGGACCATGCGCCACAAGATCCTGGTCGTTGAGGACGATCACGCTCTGCGCGACGTGCTGCGCCGCGGCCTGTCGGAGGAGGGCTTCACGCCCGTACTGGCCGTCGACGGCGCCACCGCCCTCCGGCTGGGCGCCGGCGACATCGCCGCCGTCGTCCTGGACATCGGCCTGCCCGACGCGGACGGCCGAGACGTCTGCCACGCGCTGCGCGCGGGCGGTTTCGCCGCCCCGGTCATCTTCCTCTCGGCCCGCCACCAGCTCACCGACCGGCTGTCGGGATTCTCCGCGGGCGGCGACGACTACCTTCCCAAGCCCTTCCACCTCGCCGAGCTGATCGCCCGGTTACGCGCCACGCTCAAGCGCGCCGCGCCCCCGGCCGTGACCACGAGCGGCGACCTGTCGCTGGACGCGAGCCGACACCGGGCCAGTGTCGGCGGCGCCGACTTCGGCCTCTCCCCCACGGAGTTCCGGCTGCTGGCCACGCTGATGGCGGCCAACGGCGCCCTGGTGCGCCGCCGCGACCTCGTCCGGGCGGCGTGGCCGTACGGCGCCCAGGTCAGCGACAACACCCTGGACCAGTACCTGAGCCGGCTGCGCCGCAAGCTGCGCGCGGCGGGCAGCGGCCTCGCCCTGAACACGGCGCGCGGGATCGGGCACCGACTGTCGTGAACCGTCTGCTGCGCCGTCCGGCGCCCCGGACCCTGCGAGGCAGGCTCTCGCTCGTGGCGCTGGCCACCGCCGCACTGGTGACGGCGGCCCTGACCCTCGTCTTCAACGCCGTGATCGACCGCCATCTGCGGCATCAGGCGGACGCGGAACTGCGCGACCGCGCGGCCGCGGTCTCGGCCACCGTCGACACCAGCGGCCCCCGGGTGCGGGTCGTGGAGTCCGGCAACGACGGCCTCCTCGACGCGAACGTGTGGATCTACGCCGGGAGACACCTGCTGGAGAGGCCGCCCGCGACCACCGGCGGCAGCCGGGTGACCCGGGCCGCCGGCCGGCTCGCCGCACAGCGCCGCGGGGCGTGTGCGACCGTCGACCCGCGGGGCCCGGATCCGGTACGGCTCTGCTCCCGGCCGGTGCCCGGTCGTCCCGGCGGCGGCGCCACGGTCGTCACGGCCCTGGACCTTGACCCCTACCGCGACTCGGCGGACAGCCTGCTGCTGGGCTCGCTGATCCTGGACGGCGTCATGCTGGCGTGCACGTACGCGCTGACCCGCCTGGCCGTCGGGCGGGCCCTGCGGCCGGTGCGCACCATGACCGACCAGGCCATCCGGTGGAGCGCGGTCGGCTCCGACGCGCGCTTCGGCGACGGGAGCCATCCGGCCGAACTGGCCCGCCTGGGCAGTTCGCTGGACGCCCTCCTGGACCGCATCCGCGCCGTGCTGCGCCATGAACGGCAGCTCACGTGCGAGCTGTCCCACGAGCTGCGCACCCCGCTCACCCGCATCGTCGTCGAGCTGGACTGGTGGCGTTCGCGTCCCCGCCGCGCCGCCGAGACGCACGCCACGCTCGACGCGATCGCCGAGGCCGCCCAGTCCATGCGCACCATCTGCGACACACTGCTGAACGACGCCCGTGCGACCGCGCGGAGCACCGCCGCGGCCCCCGGTGCCCCAGGCGCCGCCGCCGTCGCACCCGTCCTGTGCCGACTTGTCGACACGCTCGGCGCGCCCGGCGCCGGGAGGCGGGTGACGGCAGTCGTCGACGTACCCGATCCGGCCCTGGAGGCGGGTGTGGCACCCGCGCTGCTCGAGCGCATCGTCAGCCCGTTGCTCGCCAACGCCTTCCGCTACGCCCGCTCCGGCCTGACCGTCTCCGCGCGGCAGGTTCCCGGAGGGGTGCGGATCGACGTCACGGACGACGGTCCCGGCGTGCCGGAGACGTTCCTCGACGACCTCTTCCAGCCCGGACGCCGCGCCGACCACGACGACGGACACGACGGCGCGGGCCTCGGGCTGCCGCTGGCGCGACGCCTGGCCCGCTCCGTCGGGGGCGAGGTGTCCCACGATCGCGGCCACACCTCAGGGGCGCGCTTCACCGCCGATCTGCCGGCCGGCTGAGGGCCGGCCGGGACGCGGCGCGCGCTGCCCGCCGGGTACGGCCGGTGAGCGGTCCGCGCTCCGTCACAGACCGGCCGGGGCCTGGCGCTGCCGGATCCGCGCGTGGGCCATCAGACCGAGCAGCACGGTGAGCAGGACGGCCGACGAGCCCGCCGTCCCGAGGTCCATGCCGCCCGTGCCGACCGGCTTGGTCAGGAAGTCGCCGGCGGTGGCACCCAGCGGGCGGGTCAGCACGAAGGCGATCCAGAACAGCAGCGTGTTCGGCACGGCGGGCACCTTCATCAGCACGACCAGCGCCGCGAGCGCCCCGGTCACGAGCAGCGCGCCGCCCGCGTAGCCGAGGCCGGAGCTGTCGGACAGGAAGTCGCCCATGGAGGTGCCCAGCGTGTTGGAGACGAGGATCGCCGACCAGAACAGGGCCTCGCCGCGGAAGGTGACGATGTCGCGGATCCGGAACGTCATCCCGCTCAGTCTCCACAGGGCGAAGATGGCCAGAAGGCCCGATACCAGGATGGCCGCGCCGGCCGGATAGCCGAGGCCCAGTCCCTGCGGGCCCCAGCCCAGCGACGTGGCACCGTGGGGGAGGTACCGGGCGTCGGCGTCGCGGTTCATGAAGTCGGACATGGTGGTGCCGGCCATGCTGGTCGACAGGATCACCGCCCAGTACAGGAACGGGTCGTAGCGGCCGGAGCGCAACTGGAGGACCAGCGTCACCACGAAGATCAGGAACAGGGCGACCGTGGTGAGGAAGTAGCCCAGTCCGAGGGTCTGGGAGAAGAGGTCTCCGGCGGTCTCGCCCAGCGTCGTCGCGGCGATCTTCATGATCCAGAAGGCCAGGGTGACCTCGGGCAGTTTCTTCGTCACCGGCTTCCGCGCGCCCGCGGCGTCGAGGTCGGTGAGCACGTGCGGCTGTCGCAAGGTGGGGGGCTCCTCGGGTGGTCGTGCGGCAGGGCGCCCGGCCCCGTGACGGGGCGGGCGCTCCGAGCTGGACGACCGCGGACCGGCGATCGCCACCCGTGAGCCTGGCAGCGCCGTCCTGAACGCATCCTGAACACCTGGGCCGGGAGTCCCCGGGCGGCCCGTGCTCCCCGCGGCCGTCTCCCCGCCGGCCCCGGCCGCGCGGGAGACGGCCGCGCGGCAGGTGCGGCCTCAGGAGTCGTAGTCGACCGTCAGGGCGTCGGAGCGGGGGAAGCTCTGGCAGGTGAGCACATAGCCGGCGTCGACCTCGGCCCGCTCGAGCGCGTAGTTGCGGCGCATCTCCGCCTCGCCCTCGGTGATCCGGGCGCGGCAGGTGCCGCAGACGCCGCCCTTGCAGGCGAAGGGCAGGTCGGGGCGTACGCGGGAGGCGGAGTCCAGGAGGGATGACCCGCGGGAGAGCGCGGAGGTGGTGGTGCGGCCGTCCAGGACGACCGTGACCTCGCTGAGCGGGCCGTCGGCCCGGCTCTCCTCGTGCCGCACCGGGGCGAACGGCTCCTCGCCCGCGAAGAAGAGTTCCTGGTGCACCCGGTCCTCGGGCACGCCCAGCCCGGTGAGGACCTTCTGGGCGTCGCGGACCATGCCGTGCGGGCCGCACAGCCACCAGTGGTCGGCCTCGGCGACGTCGACCAGGCCGTCGACGAGCGCCGCGAGGCGGTCCGCGTCGAGGCGGCCGGTCAGCAGCTCGGCCTCACGCGGTTCGCGCGACAGCACGTGGGCGAGCTGGAACCGGGCCGGGTAGAGGTCCTTCAGGTCGGCCAGTTCCTCGGCGAACATCACCGAGCCGGTGCGGCGGTTGCCGTAGAAGAGGGTGACGCGCGAGCCCTCGTCGGCGGCGAGGACCGACTCGGCGATGGAGACCATGGGGGTGATGCCCGAGCCGGCCGCGATGAGCACGTGGTGCCCGGGCGTGGTGAGGTCGGGGGTGAAGACACCCACCGGGCCCATCACCTCGACGGTGTCGCCGGGCTCGACCTCGTTCACCAGCCAGGAGGAGAACAGGCCGCCGGGCACCACGCGGACACCGATCCGGGGCCGGGAGCCCGCCGGGGAGCAGATCGAGTACGAGCGCCGCTCCTCGCGCCCCTCGATCTCGCGGCGCAGGGTGAGCGACTGCCCGGGTTCGAAGGCGAACTCCTCTGCCAGCTCCTCGGGCACGTCGAAGCTCACCGCGGCGGCGTCCTCGCACAGGCGCTGGACGTCCGCGACCCGCAGGGTGTGGAAGGCCGGACGGCGGCGGGCACGCCGCGCCCGCGGGGGAACGGCGGCGTCGGTGGCCAACAGGTCCTCCATCAGATCTCCTTGACGTACTCGAACGGTTCCCGGCAGGCGCGGCAGCGCCACAGCGCCTTGCAGGAGGTGGCGCCGAAGCGGGAGGTCTCCTCGGTGTCCCGGGCACCGCAGCGCGGGCAGGCCACCACCCGCCGGGTCGGGGACAGCAGGAGCGGCACCGGGCCGGACGACGGGCGCGGCGCCGGTCCGGGCGGCGCGATGCCGTGCTCGGCGAGCTTGCGGCGGCCCTCGGCGGTGATCCAGTCGGTGGACCACGGCGGGTCCAGGACCGTACGGACCTCCACGTGCCGGTAGCCGGCGCCCCGGAGCCTCGCCGCGACACCGGCCCGCATCTCGGCCATGGCCGGGCAGCCCGAGTACGTCGGCGTGAGGGAGGCGACGACCGTGCCGTCGGCGGCCACGCTGACGTCCCGCAGCACGCCGAGGTCGGCGAGGGTGAGCATGGGCAGTTCGGGGTCCGGCACCTGCTCGGCGATGTGCCGGGCGCGCCGGGGGTCGGTGAGTGTGGTCACCATGTCGCCTCCGGGTGGGCGCGGGCCACCCCCTGCAGCTCCGCCAGCAGCGGGGCGAGGTGCTCGGTGTGGTCGCCCTCGCGTCCGCCGCCGCCTACGGCCGGCCCGGGCACCTCGGTCAGGCTCAGGCCCGCGGCCCCGGTGACCTGTTCCAGCACCGCGAGCACGGCGCCGCGGGCGTCGTGGGCCGCGAACAGCTCGCCCAGGTGCGCGGTCACCTGGTCGAGACCGTTCTGCATGCGCCGGTGGGACTCGGCCGTCCCGTCGCCGAGCCGGACGGCCCACTCGGCCGCGTACTGCCGGTGGTAGGTGAGTTCCTTGGCACCCTTGGCGGCGATGGCGGCGAGCACCGGGTCGCCGGTGGTGGCGAGCTGCTCGAAGTGGGCCAGGCGCCAGCTGGAGAGGACCAGCAGCCGGGCGACGGAGAACGCGAAGTCCCCGTTGGGCAGTTCGGCCAGGGTCACGTTGCGGAAGGCGTCGGCGTCGCGGAAGTAGGCGTAGGCGTCCTCGCCGCGCCGCGTGCCGTCGGCCTGGCCGCAGCGGGCGTACAGCAGCCGGGCCTGGCCGAGGAAGTCGAGGCCGATGTTGGCGAGGGCGACCTCCTCCTCCAGCTCCGGTGCGCGTGTGGTCCACTCGGCCAGCCGCTGGGCGGTGACGAGGGCGTCGTCGCCCAGTGTCAGGCAGGTCGCGGCCAGCTCCTCCCGGTCGACGCCCTCGGGAACGGCCGTGGGCACGCCGTGCAGCGGGTCCTCGAAACCGGTCCCGAAGGCCCAGCGCGCGTCGCCGTCGTCCTGTCCCTCGGCGAGGGTCATGTAGACGTGGTCGTCGCTCATGCCCTGCTCCTAGATGTGGGGGACGTCGTCGGGGATGTCGTAGAAGGTGGGGTGGCGGTACACCTTGTCCGCGCTGGGGGCGAAGAAGGGGTCCTTCTCGTCGCGGGTGGAGGCGGCGATGTGCTCGGAGCGCACCACCCAGATGCTCACGCCCTCGTTGCGGCGGGTGTACAGGTCACGTGCGTGCGTGAGCGCCATCGCGTCGTCCGCGGCGTGCAGGGAGCCGACGTGGACGTGGTTGAGGCCGCGCTTGCCGCGCACGAAGACCTCGTACAGGGGCCAGCCGTGCCGGTCGGAGGTCATGCCACCGCTCCCTTCGCGGCGCGGGCCGCCTGCTTGGCGGCGTGCGCCATGGCCGCTTCGCGCACCCAGGCGCCTTCTTCGTGAGCGGTCCGGCGCCGCTCGATGCGTTCGGTGTTGCAGGGGCCGTCGCCCTTGATGACCCGCATGAGCTCGTCCCAGTCCGGCGTGCCGAAGTCGTGCCGGCCGCGCTCCTCGTTCCAGCGCAGCTCCGGGTCGGGCAGGGTGACCCCGAGCTTCTCGGCCTGCGGGACGGTCATGTCGACGAACCGCTGGCGGAGTTCGTCGTTGCTGTGCCGCTTGATCTTCCAGGCCATCGACTGCGCGGAGTTGGGCGAGGCGTCGTCGGGCGGGCCGAACATCATCAGCGACGGCCACCACCAGCGGTCCACCGCGTCCTGCACCATCTCCCGCTGGGCCCGGGTGCCGCGCATCATCGTCATCAGCAGCTCGTAGCCCTGCCGCTGGTGGAAGGACTCCTCCTTGCAGATCCGCACCATGGCGCGGGCGTACGGGCCGTAGGAGGAACGGCACAGCGGCACCTGGTTGCAGATGGCGGCGCCGTCCACGAACCAGCCGATCACGCCGACGTCCGCGAAGCTCAGCGTCGGGTAGTTGAAGATCGACGAGTACTTCTGCCGCCCCTCGATGAGCCGCTCGGTGAGCTCGGCGCGGTCGGCGCCGAGGGTCTCGGCCGCCGAGTACAGGTACAGGCCGTGTCCCGCCTCGTCCTGGACCTTGGCGAACAGGATCGCCTTGCGGCGCAGCGACGGCGCCCGTGTGATCCACTCGCCTTCCGGCTGCATGCCGATGATCTCCGAGTGCGCGTGCTGCGCGACCTGCCGGATCAGCGTCTTGCGGTAGCCCTCGGGCATCCAGTCCCGCGGCTCGATCCGCTGGTCGCGCTCGATCGTCGCCTCGAAGTGCTCCCGCAGCGCGGGCGGCGCGCCGTCGAGCGCCGGGGCGTCGGCCTGCTGTGCCGTCATCCGTACCACCAATCCCAACCGACCGTTCGTTCGGTACATGATATGCGGTGAATCCCGGGTTTCGGCAAGTGCCGGAACCTGATCGGTTCCAACGGTGCGGGCAGGCCGGCGCCCGTCGCGGCCCGCGGCGCGGCGTACGCGGGGTGGCGCACGCGGGGCCGCGGGCCGCCGGTCGGGCGCCCGGCCGCCGCCCGGGGATCGGCCCGCCGCGGGCCCGGCGGCGGACCGTGGCAGGTGGTCGCCCGCCGCGGCCACGACGACCGGCCGCGGCGGGGCGCGCCCCGCGTCACCGGCGAGGCGTCCCCCTGCCGCACCGGCGAGGTGTGCTCCTGCCGCACCACAGCGGGGGCCTGCCCGGGGCGGGTCCCGTCGGCGTGCGCGGGTGCCGTGGCCTCCTGGTCACACCCGTTCCACCAGCATCGCCACGCCCTGGCCGACGCCGACGCACAGGGTGGCCAGGCCGCGCGCCGCGTCCTCGCGCTCCAGCCGGCCGAGCAGGGCCAGCAGGATGCGGGCGCCGGAGCAGCCGAGCGGGTGACCCAGGGCGATGGCGCCGCCGTCGGCGTTGACCTTGTCCTCGTCCAGGACTCTGGTGCGCAATTTCTGATGCGTCATCGGTTCGGTGGGGGATGATCGGCTCGGCGGTCGTTTCCTCTCCGTGCGTCCGTCGGGGAGGATGCAGATGTCGATGCAGTCCAAGGGGTTGCCGCCGGTTCCTGAGCAGACCGCGGCGGTGGCCCGCGCCGCGTTCCCGCACGGCAGCCTGGCGATACGGGTGCGGGACCAGCTCGCTGAGGTCTTCGCGGATGCGCCGTTCGCGGAGGCGTTCGGGGTGCGCGGGGCACCCGGGACCTCGCCGGGGGCCTTGGCGCTGGTGACGGTGCTGCAGTTCGCCGAGAACCTGACCGACCGGCAGGCCGCGGCGATGGCGGTCCGCGCCATCGACTGGAAATACGGCCTCGGGATGGAGCTCGGCGACACCGGATTCGACCACACCGTGCTGTCCCGCTTCCGCGCGCGCCTGAGCGAGCACGGCCTGGAACGCACCGTCTTCGACCGGCTGCTGGAGCACTGCCGCCAGGCCGGACTGGTCGCGGCCGGCGGCAAGCAGCGGACCGACGCAACCCATGTCATCAGCGCGGTGCGCGACCTGAACCGCACCGAGCTGGCCGGGGAGAGCGTCCGCGCGGCCCTGGAAGCCCTGGCCGTCGCCGCACCCACCTGGCTGGCCCGGAGTGTGAACGTGGCCGAGTTCGCCCACCGCTACGGCGAACGCGTCAACGGATGGACGATGCCTTCGTCCAAGACCAAACGCGACCGGCTCGCGCTGGTCTTCGGCCAGGACGCGCTCGCCCTGTGCCGGGCCGCCTGGGCGGATGACGCCCCGCCGTGGATCCGCGAGATCGAGGCGGTGGCGCTGCTGCGGCAGGTCCTGGTGCAAACGTTCTACGTGCACACCACCAGTCGCGGGAAGGAGGTGGTCAGCAAGCGGGAGGCCGAGACGGACGGCGTCCCGCCCGGCAGTATCCGCCTGGCCTCCCCCTACGACGCGGACGCCCGCTGGGCAGCCAAGGGCGAGGACCTGTTCTGGCTGGGGTACAAGGTCCACCTGACGGAGACCTGCCATGCTCCAGCCGAAGCCGAAGCCGTGGACACGGCGGCGGACGCAGTGATGCCGAACCTGATCACGGATGTGATGACCACGCACGCCGCGGTGCCGGACGTGAAGGCCACCGCCCCCATCCAGAAACGGCTGGCAGACCGCCGGGTCAAGCCCGGCGAGCACTACCTGGACTCCGGCTACCCCTCCGCCGACCTGATCCACGAGGCCGCCGGGCAGGGCATCACCATGGTCACTCCCGCCCTGCTCGATCACTCGCCGCAGGCCAAGGCGAAGGCCGGCTTCGCCAAGAGCGCCTTCACCGTCGACTGGAACATGCGGCAGGTCCGCTGCCCGACCGGGCAGACGAGCGACGGCTGGTTCCCGGTCACCCAGCATGGCAAGGACGCCATCGTCGTCCAGTTCTCCCGCGCCTGCTGCCACGCCTGCCCGGTCCAGCAGCAGTGCACCGCCTCCCGGCGCGGCGTCCGCATGCTCACCCTGCGCCCCCGCGAACTGCACGAGACCCTCGAGACAGCCCGCACCGCACAGAAGAGCGACGACTTCAAGGAGCGGTACAAGCTACGGGCCGGGGTGGAAGCCACGATCAATCAGGCCCTTGATGTCACCGGGATCCGCCGCGCCCGCTACCGCGGCCTGCCCAAGGTCCGCCTCCAGCACGCCTTCTCCGCCACCGCGATCAACATCGTCCGGCTCGACGCCTACTGGAGCGGGCACCCGCTCGACCGCACCCGCAGCAGCCGCCTCACCCAGCTCAACTACCAACTCGCAGGCTGACAACCGAATTACGCACCAGAGTCGTCCAGCTTCAGGCGGCGGATCACGGCCAGGGCCTGTGCGGCGAAGGCCTCGTTGAGCTCCACCGCGTCCAGGTCGGCCGTCTGCCATCCGGCCCGGGCGAGGGCCTTCTCGGTGGCGGGCACCGGTCCGAGGCCCATCAGGTGTGGCTGGACGCCGGCCGAGGCGGAGGTGACGATCCGGGCCCGCGGGGTGAGCCCGTACCGTTCGACCGCCGACCCGCTCGCCACGACCAGCGCCGCGGCGCCGTCGGAGAGGGGCGAGGAGGAACCGGCGGTGACGATGCCGTCCTCGCGGAAGATGGTGCGCAGGGTGCCGAGCTTCTCCAGCGTGGTGGAGGGGCGCGGGCCCTCGTCCCGGGTGACGTCGCCGTCGCGTACCGGGACCGCCGTGATCTCGCGGTCGAAGCGGCCCGCCTCCTGGGCGGCGACCGCCCGCCGATGGCTGCGCAGCGCGAAGGCGTCGGAGTCGGCGCGGGTGATGCCGTCCAGGGCGGCGACCTCCTCGGCCGTCTCCCCCATCGACAGCGTGAGCTTGACCGTCCCGGGTCCGGCACCCTCGGGCACGGCACGGTCGGCGGACGCGAAGCGGGGGTTGGTGAAGCGCCAGCCGAGCGAGGTGTCGTACACCTCTTTCGGCTTGGCCCACGGGGTGCCGGGCTTCTCCATCACCCACGGGGCGCGGGTCATGGACTCCACGCCGCCCGCGACGACCAGGTCGGCCTCGCCTGAGCGGATCGTGTGGGCGGCCGAGGCGACGGCGGTCAGCCCGGAGGCGCACAGCCGGTTGACCGTGTAACCGGGCACCGTGTGCGGCAGGCCGGCCAGCAGCACGGCCATGCGGGCCACGTCCCGGTTGTCCTCGCCCGCCTGGTTCGCGGCGCCCAGGATCACCTCGTCCACGGCCTCGGCCGGGACGCCGGCGCGGCGCACGGCCTCGCCGACGACGAGGGCCGCGAGGTCGTCCGGTCGCACCGAGGCCAGGGCGCCGCCGTAGCGGCCCTGCGGGGTGCGGGCGCCGTCGATCAGATAGACGTCCTCGGGCATCAGGCGGACTCCTCGGCGGGGGCGGAAACGGGGCGCCGGAACTGCGGCACGGCCAAGCGGCCGGCCTGCTCGCGGAACGTCGCCTCACCGGACCCGGCGGCGTCCTCGCCGTACACCGTCCTGCCGGGCGACTCCGGATACGGCGTCCGGTGCTCCCGGGGCGTGGTCACGGCCCGTTCCAGCAGGTCACGATGGCGGGTGCGGAAGTCGGGCACCTCGGGGGCTCCGTTCGGCATGGGCTCACCTCTTGACAGGCGACGGGGCGGCTTGATTACTTGACCGTGCCGCACGCTAACCGAATGTTCGGTCGGTAAACAAGGTGGTGTGAACCATGACGGAAGCCACGCGATCGGCTCCGGCGCCCGTGGAGCGCATGTTCGCCGCGGACGAGGCCTCGCGACGGCTCGGCGTCGAACTGCTCGAGCAGGGCGAGGGGACCGCCGTGCTGCGCATGACGGTGACGGCGTCCATGGTCAACGGCCACGGGATCGCCCACGGCGGATACGTCTTCCTGCTCGCCGACTCCGCCTTCGCCTGCGCGTGCAACAGCCACGGCCCCGTCACCGTCGCCTCCGGGGCGGACGTCACCTTCGTCGCCCCGGCGTACGAGGGCGACGTCCTCACGGCCACCGCCGGGGAAGTCACCCGCTTCGGCCGCAGCGGCATCTACGACGTGATCGTGAGGCGCGGTGAGGCGGTGATCGCGGTCTTCCGCGGCCGCAGCCGCAGCGTCCGCAACACGCCACCCGAGGAGCCGAATTGATCAGCGAGACGAAGACGTCGGCGGCCGGTCCGGCCCGCCGCGGTGAGCCCCTGCCTGCGGATCTGCTGGACGCCGCCGAGCGGATGCCGCGGCAGGAGGTGAGAGACCTCCAGCTCAAGCGCCTGCGGCAGACGCTTCAGTACGCCTACGACAACGTCGAGCCGTACCGCCGGAAGTTCGACCGGGCCGGCGTGCGGCCCGAGGACTGCCGGACGCTGGAGGACCTGGCGCGCTTCCCCTTCACCACCAAGGCGGACCTGCGCGAGACCTACCCGTTCGGGATGTTCGCCGTCCCCATGTCCGAGGTGCGCCGTATCCACGCCTCCAGCGGGACCACCGGGCGCCCCACCGTGGTCGGATACACCGAGAACGACCTGTCGACCTGGGCGGACCTCGTCGCCCGCTCCATTCGCGCCGCCGGCGGACGCCCGGGCCACAAGGTCCACATCAGCTACGGCTACGGCCTGTTCACCGGCGGTCTCGGCGCCCACTACGGCGCCGAGCGGGCCGGCTGCACGGTGATCCCCGCCTCGGGCGGCATGACGGCGCGCCAGGTGCAGATCATCCGGGACTTCGAGCCCGACATCATCATGGTGACGCCGTCCTACATGCTCACCCTGCTCGACGAGTTCGAGCGGCAGGGCGTCGATCCGCGCACGACCTCCCTGAAGGTGGGCATCTTCGGCGCCGAGCCGTGGACGGAGGAGATGCGCCGCGAGATCGAGGAGCGCATGGACATCCACGCGGTCGACATCTACGGCCTGTCCGAGGTGATGGGTCCCGGCGTCGCCCAGGAGTGCGTGGAGACCAAGGACGGCCTGCACGTGTGGGAGGACCACTTCCTGCCCGAGGTCGTCGACCCGATCACGGACGAGGTCCTCGCCGACGGCGAGAGCGGTGAACTCGTCTTCACCTCGCTCACCAAGGAGGCGCTGCCCGTCATCCGTTACCGCACGAGGGACCTGACCCGGCTGCTGCCCGGCACGGCCCGGGGCGGCTTCCGCCGCATCGAGAAGATCACCGGACGCTGCGACGACATGATCATCCTGCGTGGTGTCAACCTCTTCCCGACACAGATCGAGGAGGTCGTGCTGCGCACGCCCGGTGTCGCCCCGCACTTCCAGATCCAGCTCAGCACCCGCGGCCGGATGGACCATATGACCGTGCGCGTCGAGGCGGAGACCGGCGCCGGTCCGGAGCAGCGCGCGACGGCGGCCGAGGCGATCGCCAAGGGCGTCAAGGACGGCGTCGGCGTGAGCGTGGAGGTCGCCATCGTGGAGCCCGAGACCCTGGAGCGCTCCCTCGGCAAACTCCGCCGGATCAAGGACGAACGCCGGCGGTGACACGGTCCCCCGCCGCGGCGAGGCCGTGAGCGGCACACCCACGGCCGTCCCGGCGGGTGCCTCTCCGGCGGCGGGCGGGACGCGGCCGGACGAGGGGCGGCCCCGAGCGCGGGGGCCGGCGAGGGCCGGCGCACGCGTCGCGCCGCCGTTGCGCTACGCGTCGCGCCACCGTTCCGCTGCCCGCCGGGCGCGGCACCGGCACCCGGAGGAAGCGGCCACCGCCGGAACCGGGGCCGGTCGGGTGTCTGCCGTCGCGTCTGCGGCAAGGACGCGTCTGTGGCAAGGACGCAGTGTCTGCGGCAAGGATGAGCCGCCCTTTCCCCACTGGGGTGCCGCCGCCGGGGTAGTCGTCCTGGTGGTACGGGAGGTGCAGGTGACCGGACTGGCGGTCCCCCTGTGGGACGTGGGCAACGGACAGGGTCTGCGGCAGCTGTCCGAACTGGGTCTCGCACTGCTGCTGTCGAGCCTGATCGGCTGGGAGCGGGCGGCCCAGCAGAAGAGCGCGGGCCTGCGCACCCACACCCTCGTGGGCATCGCGAGCGCGCTGATGATGGAGGTGTCGCAGCACGGCTTCACCAACGTGCTCGGCCTGGACAACGTCTCCTTCGACCCGTCCCGGGTGGCCGCCCAGATCGTGTCGGGCATCGGGTTCATCGGTGGGGGGCTGATCTTCGTACGCCGAGACGCGGTACGCGGTCTGACGACGGCCGCGACGATCTGGCTGACCTGCGCGGTCGGCATGGCCTGCGGCGGTGGTCTGCCCGTCCTGGCGGGCGCGGTCACGGCGCTGCACTTCGTCGTCGTACGCGGGTTTCCCCTGTTCACCGAGCGCCTGGTCCCCGGCTCGTCCGCCTCGGCCTTCGAACTGCGCATGACCTACCGCACCGGCACGGCGCTGCTGCCGCAGCTGATGGAGACGTGCACCCGGCGCGGCTTCCGCATCCTCCAGGTCAAGGTCGACCGCCTGCCCGGCCGGACCGACTCGGCCGCCCGCGTACTGCTCGAACTGGAGGGCACCGGCGACTCCGCCGCCCTGACCGCGGAGCTCTTCGAGAACGACGGTGTGATCGACGTCGAGACGGCCGCTCCGGTCGACGACTGAACGGCCCGCCGGGGGCCCGCCGCGGTGTGCCGTCGGCCCGCGGTCCCAGAGACGGACGGCGGCCTCAGGAGCGGGTGGCGACCTCGCTGTCGGGGTGCAGCGGGAAGAGCTGGTCCAGGCCCACCATGCTCAGCACGCGCAGCGTGTTGGCGGGGACGGCGGCGAGCGCGATCTCCGCATCGGCGGTGTGGGCGTGGTGCCGGGCCGCGATGAAGGCGGTGATGCCGCTGGAGTCGCAGAAGGTCAGGCCGGCCAGGTCGAGGACGAGGCGCTGGCCGGGCCGCAGTTCGGTCGCGGCGACCGTTTCGCGCAGTTCGGTGGCGCTCGTGTAGTCGAGCTCGCCGTAGATCTCCAGAACGGGACCGGTCGCGGCGTCTCGGGTGGTGATCTTCAGTGGGCTCATCATCCGGTTTCCGTGTGGGTGTCGGGAGCAGGTACTCCGAGGGCGAGCAGGGCCGTATCGTCGTCGAGGCCATCGCCGAAGGTGTCCAGCAGGCCGGTGAGGGCGTGGATCGCGCCGATCCGCTCCGGCGCCAGGCCCGCGGCCGGCCCCTGCCCGCCCGTGACGGTGACGCTGTTCCTGCGAACGATGTCCATGCCACCCAGTCTCTCAGCCCCCTCCAGCCACTCCCGCACACGCCCTCCACACTGGAACGCGGGCTCCATCCCGCAAGGGGATACGGATGCGGGACCGTACGGACTCGACACCCTACGAAAGGGCAGCGCGTTGCACACACACCCACTCGACGCCGAAGGCGGCCGCATCACGAGCCGGCCCCGCACCACCCGCCCGCCGGCACCGCAGGCGGCGGTCGGTGTCGGGGTGATCGTGGTCCGGCAGGAGCGCCTGCTGCTGGGCCGGCACCGGCTCGGGACGCTGGAGCTGCCGGGCGGCACCGTGGAGCCGTACGACGCCTCCTTCGAGGAGACCGTCGTGCGGGAACTCGCCGAGGAGACCGCTCTGGTGGCCCGGACCGAGGACGTCACGCTCCTGGGGACGCTCGTCGATCACGTCGGTGACGTCGTCCGGATCACCGTCGGTGCCGTCGTCCGCTCCTGCGAGGGGCAGCCCGTCACGCGGCCGGAGGAGAGCGTGGGCGGATGGGAGTGGTGGCCGCTGGAGCGGCTTCCCCGGCGGGACCTCTTCGAGTGCAGCGCCCAGATCCTCGCCCACTGGCGTCCGGACCTGCCCATCGACCATCCGCCCGCGCACTTCACGCCCTTCGCCGCAGGCTGATCCCGGGCACCGGCCGCCGGCTCACTCACCACCCCCGGGGCCGTAGAGCGCGGCGAGGTCCCGGGACGTCGCCCACCGGCTGTACGTGGGCGACTGGGGCCAGCCCTCGGGTGAGTCCTGCCATTCCTCCTGGCGGCCGTACGGCAGGAGGTCGATGAGGGCGAAGGAGTGGCCGAGCTGCTCGGTGCCCCGGCCGTCGGTGTGCCAGGTGCGGTGGACCGTCTCGCCGTCGCGCAGGAACACGTTGACCGCGAACCCGCCGCCGGGCGGTGCGCCGACGTCGGCGCCGAAGGAGCTGCCGGCGGTCGAGTACCAGGTCATCCTGTTCCCGACGCGCCGCCGGTAGGCGAGCGCCTCCCCGATCGGGCCCTGGGTGACGACGACGAACCGGGCGTCGTAGTTCTCCAGGAACTCCAGGCGGGTGTACTGCGAGGTGAACCCGGTGCAGCCCGGGCACTGCCATTCCTCGCCCGGGAACCACATGTGGTGGTAGACGATCAGCTGCGAGGCGCCTGCGAAGACGTCCGCCAGCCGGACGGGGCCCTCCTCGCCCTCGAGGACGTAATCGGGCATCTTCACCATCGGCAGGCGGCGGCGCTCGGCGGCGATGGCGTCGAGCTCCCGCGTCGCGGCCTTCTCCCGGGCTCGCAGCGCCCGGAGGCGGCGCTCCCAGGTCTCGGCGTCGACGACGGGCGGCAGGGCGTGGTCGGTCATGGTCCCTCACAGAGACTCGTGGACGGAGTGCGGTCGGCCAGGGGTGGACTCCGCCCGCCGCCGGAACTCATCGCTCGTGCCCGGGGCCGTTGCGGTAGCGGCCGGGTGTGGTGCCGACGATCCGGGTGAAGGCCGCGATGAAGCCGCTGGGGTTCGCCCATCCGCAGGCGTGGGCCACGCGGGTCGTGTCGTGGCCGTCGGCGAGGAGGACCAGCGCGTGGTAGACGCGGAGTTGCGTGCGCCACTGGTAGAAGGTCATGCCGAGTTCGTCGTGGAAGAGGCGGCTGAGGGTGCGGGCGCCGGCTCCGGCCGCCCGGCCGAGTTCGGCGAGTGAGGAGTTGTCCGAGGGGTGGGCGCGCAGCCTGCGCGCGACGGCCCGCAGGCGGTCGTCACGGGGCTCCGGCAGGTGCAGGGGCTGCTCCCGCGCTTCGTGGAGTTCGTCGACGAGGACGCGGCGCAGGCGCGCGTGCGCCGCGCGGCCGGGGCCGCGCCCGGCGCCGTCGTGGTAGCGCGGGCCGGTGAGGGTGAGCAGCAGTTCGCGGACGAGGTCGGAGGCCGTGAACACGGCGGGACGAGCCGGCACCGACCGGGCCAGGGAGGCGGGCAGGAAGAGGATCCGCATGTCGGTGCCGCCGTGCGCGCGGTGGTGGTGCGTGAAGCCGGCCGGGATCCACCCGACCCGGTTGGTGGGAACGATCGATGTCTTGCGGTCCGTGTGGAGGGACAGCACGCCCCGCGCCGCGTACACCAGGTGACCGCGCGGATGCGAGTGCACCGGGCTCGTTCCGCCCGAGGGCCACTGATGCGCACCGCCTGACGGCCAGATCCGTGACGTCCCACCGGATTCGGGAAGTTGGCGGCCAAGGGGCATGACGTGGCATCGTAGCGGTGGCAGGCCACGCCGCGCGCCGGTGACAGTGAACGCATGACGACGACGATGCGCGCGGCGGTCTGTGTCGGGGCGGGCGGCCCGGAGGTGCTGGAGATCCATGAGCGGCCCGTGCCCGCGGTCCGGGAGGGCTGGAGCCTGGTGCGGGTGATGGCCGCGGGCCTGAACCGCTCGGAGCTGCGGACCCGGCAAGGGCACTCCCCCGGCGTGCGGTTCCCGCGTGTGCTCGGGATCGAGTGCGTGGGAACCGTGGCCGCCTCCACCGACCCGCTGCTGCCGGAGGGGACGACCGTGGCGGCGGTGATGGGCGGGATGGGCCGGGAGTTCGACGGCGGCTACGCCGAGTACGCGTTGCTGCCCAACCCGCTGCTGATGCCGCTCACCACCACGCTGCCGTGGCCCGTGCTGGCCGCACTGCCCGAGAGCCACCTGACCGCGCAGGGCTCGCTGGACGCGCTGGGGATCGTGCCGGGCGGCCAGGGGCGGCTGCTGATCCGGGGCGGGACGTCCTCGGTCGGGATGGCGGCCGCAACCATCGCGGGCGGCTACGGCCTCACGACCGCGGCCACGACGCGCCGGGCGGACAAGGCGGCCGCGCTGGCCGCGGCCGGCGTCGAGCACGTGCTCGTCGACGACGGCGGGCCGCTAGGGGCCCGCCTGCACGAGATCTGGCCCGAGGGTCCCGACCATGTCCTGGACCTGGTCGGCGCGCGCACCGCGGCGGACTCGCTGCGCCTGGTCCGTCGCGGCGGGACGGTGTGTGTGTCCGGCTCGCTCAGTGGGTGGGTGATACCGGACTTCGAGCCGATCGCGATGATCCCCTCCGGCACCAGGCTCACGGCCTTCCACAGCGACGACTGCAAGGGCGGCGCGGGAGCGGCCGTGCTGCAGCGGATCGTGCGGCAGGTCGAGGCGGGCGTGCACCGGCCGAACGTGGACCGGGTGTTCGGCCTGGAGGAGATCGCCGCGGCCCACCGGTGCATGGAGAACGACGAAGCCACGGGGAAGCTGGTGGTGACGGCTGCCTACCATGGCAAGTAAAGAATCCGATGTGAGCCGCGTTAACTTTCGGAGATATCTCGTACAACCTTTCGCCACACGCGTGGGTCTCGTTAACGCAAGTGCGTGTAGAGGTTGGTGAAGAGGAGCTCAGAACGTGACCGTGCGCTCTTTTGCCCGACGGATGCGGCCCCGGGTCGAACGGAAGGCCGCCGAGCGGGTGTGGCAGCTGCGCACCATGCGGCGGCGCCGGCAGGCCGCGGTCACCGACCCGGTGCTGCGCCCCGTGGCCGTGCGCGGCCAGCAGCTCTACGGACGGGTCGTGACCGCCTTCACCGCCGCCGAGGCGGCCGCCTGCAACCTCGGTCTGGTCGTGGCCGCCCTGGAGCAGGAAGGCATCCCCTACTTCCTGCTGCCGGCCGCGCGCACCCGCTACACCGTCGGGGTGAACGCCGTCGACCGGGAGCGGTTCCTCGCCGCGCTCGAGACGCAGAACGCGGGCAAGGCGGTGTTCATCGGCAGACCGCTGCCCGGGGGCCAGCTGCGCCACCCCGCGCTGTTCATGGACGGCGTACTGCCGACGCCGCTGCGCACCGCCCCCACCCTGCGGATCGGTGAGAACCACCTCGGGCCCGGGGGCCAGCTGCTCGCGGGGCCGGAACTCGCCTGCGACGTCGAGTTCTGGGAGGACGGCGCGCAGCTCCTCGCCTCCGACGAGGGCCCCCGCCGGCTGGCCAGGATCCAGCCGCAGGCGTCCGAGGACGTATTCGCCGAGTCCCTGGTCGCGCCGCGCGGCAACCCGGTCACCGACGTGCTGCCGGCATCCGAGCAGAGACCGGCCACCGTGCAGGTCGGCGACCGGGAGCTGCCGAGTTTCCTGCCGTTCACCCGGCCCACCGTGAACGACGTGACCTTCCCCGTCGACGTCGTCTACACCTGGGTCGACGGCGAGGAACCGCAGATGCGCGCGAAGCGGGCCCGGTACCAGGGCCGGGGCACGGCCGAGATCCTGGCCAAGGAGACCAACGCCTCCCGCTACACCAGCCACGACGAGCTGAAGTACTCGCTGCGCTCGCTCGCGATGTACGCCGACTTCGTGCGCCACGTCTACATCGTCACCGACGGCCAGAAACCGCACTGGCTCGACGACCGGGCCGCGGGCGTCACCGTCGTCGACCACCGCGACATCTTCCCGCCGGACGTGCTGCCGGTGTTCAACTCCCACGCCATCGAGACGCGCCTGCACCACATCGAGGGCCTCTCCGAGCACTACCTGTACTTCAACGACGACGTGTTCGTCGGCCGCCGGGTCACCGCGGAGCACTTCTTCCACGGCAGCGGGCTCATGAAGATCCCGGTCTCCCCCCTCAAGATCGGCGTCGGCAAACCGCACGCCGAGGAGACCGCCACCAACTCCGCCAGCAAGAACGTCCGGCGGCTGCTGATGGAGAAGTTCGGGCGGATGACGACGAACAACTTCATGCACACCCCGCTGCCGCAGCAGCGCGAGACCCTGCGGGCGCTGGAGGAACTGTTCGCCGAGGACGTCCGGCGCACCACGGCCTCCCGTTTCCGCTCCCCCCAGGACGTCGCCATGACGGCGCCGCTGCTCTACCAGTACGCACTGATGACCGGCCGCGGCGTACCGGGCACCTTCAGTTTCCGCTACGTCAACATCAGCCGCCCGGACGCCGAGGCACGCCTGGACGATCTGCGCCGCAACCGCCGCTTCGACTTCTTCTGCCTCAACGACGTCGACGTGCCGCCCGAGGAACGCGAACAAGTCGGCCTCCGCATGGGCGAGTTCCTCGAACACTACTTCCCCTTCCCCAGCCCCTTCGAGAAGCGGAACTGACGGGGCCGCGGACATGGACATCCGCCACCACCACCCCGCGCCCCCGGCCCTGCGATTCGTCAGGGAGCTCCTGGTGCGCCTCCGGCTCGGGCTCTCGTCCCGGCTGTGGACGCTGCGCACGGCGGGGGCCCGGCGCCGCCTGCGCTCCACCGTCCCGAAGCTGCGCCGGATCACCCTCGGGCCCATACGGCTCCACGGGCCCGTGGTCGCCGCCTACACGGCCGCGGACGCCGCCGAGGCCGACCTCGAACGGGTGTGCACCCTGCTGGAGTCGATCGGCGTCCCCTACTTCCTGGTCCCCTCCGACCACGACGGCGGCGCGTCCCGGCCGGTGGTCGGCGTCGAGGCGGCCCACCGCGAGGCGGTCCTCGCCCGCGCGGCACAGTGCTTCGCGCACACCGCGCAGTACGTCGGCGCTGTCGGCCCGCACGGAACCGTGACGTCCGCGGCGCTGTGGGCCGACGGCAAGGTGCCCCGGGCTCTGGAGCGGGCGACCGTGCTCCGCACCGGCGTGCTGCGCCTCGGCCCCCAGGGGCAGGTGCTCAGCGGCCTGGAGGCGGGCTGCGACATCGAGTTCTGGCGCCGCGGCCGGGACCTGGGCACCGCCGCGGGCTCCGACCCCTCCTGGCTCACCGTGCCGGGGGCCCAGTTGGGGGACGCCTACGGCCCGGCGCTCGTCGCCCCGCGCCGCAACGCCGTCTCGGAGGTCCTGCCCGCGTCGGCGCAGACACCCGCCACCGTGGCGGGTCCGCACCGCAGGCTGCCGACGTTCGCGGCCTTCGCCGGGACGGGCGTCGACGAGGTCCGCTTCCCCGTCGACGCCGTCTACACCTGGGTCGACGGGGACGACCCCGCGCTGTCCGCGAAGCGCCACGCCTACCAGCGGCTCTCCGGCGACGTCATCGCACCGCGCGAGACCGGGGCGTCCCGCTACACCAGCCATGACGAACTCAGGTACGCGCTGCGGTCGCTGGACATGTACGCCGGGTTCGTCCGGCACGTCTATCTCGTGACCGACTCCCAGATCCCCGACTGGCTGAACCCGGAGGCGGAGGGCCTGACGGTCGTCGACCACCACGACATCCTCCCGGCGCAGGCCCTCCCCGTCTTCAACTCGCACGCGATAGAGAGCAGCCTGCACCGCATACCGGGCCTGTCGGACCGCTACCTGTACTTCAACGACGACGTCTTCATCAACCGCCCGGTGCGGGCGGAGCACTTCTTCCACGGCAACGGCATCGCCCGCATCCCGCTGTCGCCGCTCAAGCTCGGCGTGGGCTCCCCGCACCCGCTGGAACCGGCGCCCAACTCCGCCGGCAAGAACGCCCGCGAGGTGATCAGGCGCTTCCACGGCCGATACGCCACCCACAAGTCGCTGCACACTCCCCACCCACAACTGCTCGCCGTCATGCGGGAGATGGAGGACCTCGGAATCGAGGAGCTGGAGCACACCGCGTTCTCGCGCTTCCGCTCCGTCTCCGACGTCGCCCCGGCGTCCACACTCCACCACCACTGGGCGATCGCGACGGGACGGGCCGTCCCGGCCCACTACCGCTTCCGCTACGTCCAGTTGGGCACGCCGGACATGGGGCGCCGCCTGGCCCGCCTCGCCGCCGGCGAGGACATCGACTTCTTCTGTCTCAACGACGTGGACACGGCCGCGGAGTCGCGGGCGGCGGCCCGCTCCGCCATCCACCGCTTCCTGGAGCGGAAGTACCCCTTCCCCAGCCGCTTCGAGGGGGTGTCCCGGCCGCTCTCCCACCCGGTCGCACCGCGGATGACGAAGCTTCCGCGACAGGTGACCCTGGAGGAGGCGCGACGCCATGACGGGGGTTACCAACGCGAAGGCCACAGCCAGTAGAACCGTACGCCGCGAACGGCGTCCGCCACCGCTGCGTCCCCACGCGTACCGGACCGGCGGTGCGCGCAGGACCCGCACCCGCGCGCGGGCCGACGAAAAACACGGCTTCCGCACGGAACAGGCGGCGTCGGGCGTCCGTAGTATCTCTACGCCGCACTCGTTCGGCATGATGGGTGCGGTCCACGGCGTCCGCCGTGTCCGCGAGCCCGCTGCCCGGCCCGCCGCGGTCTCTCGCCCGACCGGTCGGCCGTGGCGTCGAGAAAGGTCAACTCCATGTCCCAGCCCTCCGCCTCCAGCGAACTCACCTCCCAGTACGCCGCACAAGTCAGCGGCGACCTCGAACGCAACGTCAAGGAGCAGGACCGCATCGGCGCCGAGATCGCCGAGTTGCAGGCGCAGCTGGCCGCGCTGCAACACGACCACAGCGTGCTGCTGAACATGCAGCAGGTTCTCGGCATCACTCCCGCGCCCGCCGAACCGGCGGCCGAACCGGCCGTGGAGCCCGCCGCCGAGCCGGCCGCCTCCCCGCGCACCAAGCCCCGGTCCAGGAAGGCCGGCACCTCCTCCCGCCGCCGCACCGCGACCCGCGCCTCCGCCAAGAAGGCCCGCCCCGCGGCCGAGCCACCGGCTCGGCCCACGCTGGTCGACCTGGTCCGCGGCCACCTCGCCGAACAGCGCGAGCCCCGCTCCACCTCCGAGATCGCCGCCGCCCTCAGCCAGGAGCACCCCGACCGCCCCGTCAAGAACACCGTCGTACGCACGACGGTCGAAGGTCTCGTGGCCAAGGGCCTGGCCCAGCGGACCAAGCAGGGCAGCTCCGTGTACTACACCGCGCCCGACACGGACCGGTCCGGCGACGCCGAGCCGCAGTCCGGCACCACCGAATGACCACGCCCCTCGAACCCCCCGGGCGCCACGGGAGCCTCGCCGGTGCCCCCAGGACGCACACCGCGGCCCGACGCGGCCGCGGGTCGGACGTGGCCCGTCAGCCCTCAAGCGCCGCCCTCATCGCCTGCGCGGTCGCCGCCGCGTCGTAGTCCTCCCCGACACCCGGCACCAGGATGATGTCCCCCGCGATGTGCCGTGAGCGCAGCGGCGCGATCTCCCGGTAGGCGGCCGACTCCCACCAGGCCCGTGCCTCCCGCATCGACGGGAAACCGATCACCACGACGTGCCCGGGCCACGAGCCCTCCTTCACCTCGTGCTGCGCGCCGTGCACCAGGAAACGCCCGCCGTACGGCGCGAAGGTCGCCGTGATGCGCTCGATGTACTCGGCGATCTCGGGGTGCGGAGCGGCTTCCTGCAGGTGAGCTATCGCGTAGGCAGACATGACGTCCCTTCGGGCGGATCCGGCTCGTTACGCGGACGATCATCACACTGCCCCCGGTCACCGGTCGATGACCCCGGAGGTAATGGACCCGCGATGCGGCAGGAGCCGTCAGAGCAGCCGGTCCAGGGCGGCCGCGGAGGGACTCCCCGGCACCGCCTGATACGCGATGATCACCTGCTGCTCCGCGCCACCGACCGTCAACGCCTGCCGCCGCAGGGCGAGTTCGCCGACGACCGGATGCACGAACCGTTTGAGCTCGTCACGGGAGGGACGTACCTCGTGCCGTGCCCACAGGGCCCGGAAGTCGTCGTCCGACCCGAGCTCCGCGACGAGCCGCGCGGTGGCCGGATCGCGCGGGTCGGCCTCGGCGCGCAGGGCCGCGGCGGTCTGGGTGGCGATCTCCGGCCAGTCAGGGAAGAGGCGGCGGGCCTCGGAACCGAGGAACATCTCCCGGGCCAGGTTGCGCCCCGCCTCGTACATCGGGGCCAGCGCGCGGGCCCACTTGTTCGCCGCCAGGACGTCGAAGCGCCGGTCGCGGACGTACGCCGGGGTGCCCACCCACGCGTCGAGGAGCTGGTGCACGTCCGCGGTGACCTCGGTCCGCGACGGCCCGGCGGGATCCGGCGCGGCGAGCGCGAACAGGTGCGCCGACGCGTCGGCGTCCAGCTCCAGGGCCCGTGCGAGCGCGGTCAGGACCTGTGCTGACGGATGCCGGTCGACACCCTGTTCCAGGCGGGTCAGGTACGGCTCGCTGATGCCCGCCAGCCGGGCCAGCTCCTCCCGGCGCAGGCCCGGAACCCGTCGCCGTCCGGGAGCGGGCAGATCCGCGCGGGACGCCGGCACCCGGCCCCGCCGGGCCTTCAGGAACTCCCCCAGGGCGTTGTCGGTCACCATGCGGTGCAGGGTAACCCTGCCGGGGTGCTGGCTGCGGATCCGCCGATCGCGGAGGGTCGAGGACATGAAGACCTGGTTCATCACCGGCGCGTCCCGCGGCTTCGGCCGGATCTGGGCCGCCGCCGCCCTGTCCCGCGGGGACCGCGTCGCCGCGACGGCACGCCGCCCCGAGTCACTGCAACCCCTCGTCGGCACCTACGGCGACAGGGTCCTCCCGCTGCGTCTCGACGTCACCGACCGTGCCGCCGTCACCGCCGCCGTGCAGGAGGCCGCCGAGACGTTCGGCCGCCTCGACGTCGTCGTCAACAACGCGGGCTACGGCCTCTTCGGCATGGTCGAGGAGACCACCGAGGAACAGGCCCGCGCCCAGATCGACACCAACCTGTTCGGCCCGCTGTGGGTGACCCAGGCGGCCCTGCCGATCCTGCGCGCCCAGCAGCGCGGGCACATCGTGCAGGTCTCCAGCCTCGGCGGCCTGGCCGCCTTCCCCACCCTCGGGCTCTACAACGCCTCCAAGTGGGCGCTGGAAGGCATGAGCGAAGCCCTGGCACAGGAGGTCGGCCCCCTCGGCATCCACGTCACCGTCGTCGAGCCTGGTCCCTACGGCACCGACTGGTCCGGCGACTCCGCGGTCCACACCCGCCCCATCGCCGCCTACGAGCCGGTCCGCGAGGCCCGCCGGGCCGGCGCCACCGCCCGCGCGCCCCAGGACCCCCAGGCCACCGCGGACGTCCTGCTGGAGCTGGTCGACCTCGACGCACCACCCCTGCGGCTCTTCCTCGGCGAGTACCCCTACCCGGTCGTCGAAGCCGTCTACCGGCAGCGACTCGACACCTGGAACACCTGGCGCCCCCTCGCCGCCAAGGCGTGAGACCGGGCCGCGCCGAGCGGCCGTACGCCCGCGGCCGTCTCACTCCCGGTGTGCGTCACGGCTCCTTGGTCTCGGCTTCCAGCGACGCGCGGGTCGCCGCGCCGTAGACGCCGGAGGGGTCCTTGAGGATGACGCGGGTGAGCTGGTAGGAGCCGACGGCGTTCTGGACCTGCCGGTCGAAGTCGCCGTCGGCCGCCCCGTCGTAGAAGCCGATCTGCGCGAGCCGGAGCTGGAGTTCGACGACTTCCGGCCCCGTGTCGCCGTAGCGCAGGACGGGGGCCCCGCCGCCCGGCTCGCTCGGCGCGGGCGTGCCCGTCGCCGTGGCGGTGGCCGTGGGGGCGGTCGCGCTCGGGTGGCCTGGAGCGGCCGGGGTGGTACCGCGGGCCGACGGGGTGGCTCTCGGCGCGGAGGATGCCGAGGCCGTGGACGAGGCCGCCGAGGTGGCCGCCCGGGAGGGGCTCGCCGACGAAGAGGTCTGCTCCGACGACCGCTGCGCGGGCAGGCCCGCCCGGACACCGCTGGACGCGGAGTCGTCCCGCGCGGGGCTTTCGTACCAGAAGACGCCCCCTATCACTCCCCCGGTGACAAGGACCGCAACGGCGGCTCCGCCACCGGCGACCAGCAGGGACCGGGGACGGCGCCGACGGCTCGGGGCGTCGTCGGACGGGGTCGGCGCGGGCAGTCCGTCGAGGTCCGGAGAGGCGGCGAACGTGGATGTGCCGTCCGACGGCCCGGTGCCGTCCGCCGGTTGTGCCGCTTCGCCGGAGGCTGCCTCCTGTGCGGCGGAGCCGTCGTCGATGGCCACGAACGGCCGTATCCGCACCGGGTCGAAGTCCTCCGCGGCCGCCGCCTCCGCCGTGCGGGTCTCCCGGCGGGCTTCCGCGGCGCGGCGGGTGCACGAGCAGGTCGGGGTCCCGTCCGCTGCCCGGAGCCGGCCGCATTCGGGGCAGCCGGGACCTGCTAAATCGCTCACACGTTTCCCCTCTCCGTACAAGCTCCAGATCTTAGACAGGTTTCGCGCACGGAATCTTCATGATCCGCCGGGGAACGGAATCCGGGCGTCCTGCCGGCACGGTGGGCCGGGTGCCGCTACGGGCGGCGGAAGGCCCGCGCTCTCAGGCCGTCCCGGCTCGCGGCGGCGAGGACGGTCGCCGCCGCGCCGGTTCCGAGCACGGCGCCGGCGATGACGTCGCCCGGATAGTGCACGCCCGTGTGGACGCGCGAGTAGCCGACGGCGCAGGCGAGCAGGCCGAGCGGCAGCGTGGCGGCCGGCAGCGCGGGGCCGACGGCGGCGGCGAAGGCGACGGCCGAGGCCGTGTGGCCCGAGGGGAAGGACGCGGACGCGGGCATGGGCACGTGGCGTCCCGGGAAGGGCGAGTCCTCGGCGCGGTGCGGCCGGGACCGTCGCACGAGGCGCTTGCCGAGCAGGTTGGCGGTGGCCGAGGCGACGCCGATCGCCGCGACCCCGAGGGCGGCGGCGCGGCGTGAGTGTCCCGGGCGTGCCGCGAGCGCCCCGGCGATCAGGAAGGAGATCTTGGAATGGTCGGACGCGGCGGACAGCCGGCGCAGGGCCGCGTCCAGCGTGGGCGTCCGAGTGACCGTCACGGCCTCGTACAGCGCCTGGTCGAGGGCGGCGAGATCGTGCATGAGTCCTTGCGGGACCTGTCGTTGCCGCGGGCGGCGGTCAGCCATCGCTCTGCTCCTCGTGCTTCTCGTGCTTCTCGTGCTTCTCGTGCTTCTCGTGCTTCTCGTGCTTCTCGTGCGGGCGGGGTGCTCGGCCGAGGGCGAGCCGGACGACGCGCCGCCAGTCGACCGACGGTGCGACGTACGGGGCGCCGGGACGGTGTCTGGGTACCCGCACCCGGAGCACACCCGGCCTCACCGTGCACACGACCGGCGTGGGCAGGGTGAGCGCCTCGCCGTCGAGGGCCACCGGGATGGCCTCCTCGTCCGCCTCGACGACCACGCGGCGGGCCGTCAGGGTCGTGATGCCGCTCGCCCGTTCCCCGAGCAGCGCCAGTTCGGCGGCCCGGGCGGCGCCCTCGACCCGGACCGAGATCACTCCGAGCCTGCCCGTGTCGAGCCGCGGCCGGCGTCCGCCGGTCAGGGGGTCGGCGCGCGCGTAGGGGTTGTTGCTGACCAGCACGGCCTGCGGGGACTGAAGGACCTCGTCGTCGGCGCGGGCCGTCAGGGTGGCGCCCGCCTCGCCCGTCAGCAGGTCGGGCAGCTGGTCGAGCGCCGTGCTCGCCTTGGCCTCGCGGTAGTCGGGGCTCTGCACGATATGTGCGTAGGTGCCGAACGAGGCCGTGTTGACGAAGGGCCGGCCGGCCACGTCTCCCAGGTCGACGCGGAGTTCCACGCCGTCCGAGAGGGCGTCCAGGCCCTTGGCGGGGTCGTCGCGGTCCAGGCCGAGGTCCATGGCGAAGTGGTTGCGGGTGCCGGCCGCCACGACCATGAAGGGCAGACGGAGCTCGGCGGCCACGGCCGCCACCAGGGCCTGGGTCCCGTCACCACCGGCCACGCCGAGCAGGTCCGCGCCCTCGGCCACGGCCTGCCGGGCCAGGGCGGCCGGGTCCGGGTCCTCGTCCAGGTCGAGCAGGATCACCCGGGCGCCCAGTGCCTCGGCCCGCTCCACCAGTTTGTACCGGCCGACCTTTCCGCCGCCCGACCGAGGGTTCATGATCACCACGGCGCGGCGCGGGGCGCGGGTGCCGCGATGGCGCATGCCGCGCGGCTTGCGCAGATGGCGCAGGGCGCTCCGCGCGCAGGCGAGCGCGACGGTCCAGCAGGCCAGGGCCGCGGCCGCCACCACCCACAGGCCCGAGACCGCGTACAGCACCAGGACGCCCACGGGCGCGGCGATCGCCAGCAGGGCACCGAGGAGACGGGCGGCTCCGCGGTGCGCCAGGGCCCACCACAGTCCCGCGCCGGCGATGGCGAGTCCGGCGAGTCCGAGCAGCAGGATCAGCCACTGGCCGGCTCCGGCCACCACGCAGGCCACGGCTCCGGCGAGGCACAGCAGCGCGAGCCGAGCCAGGGCGCGCGCCGACCGCACCGCCGGTCCGGCGGCGCCGGGCCGCGCCTCAGTCGTCGTACGGCTTGTGTTCAATGTCGTCGGTTCCCGGTCGCGGCTGGATCGGACATCGGGTGCGGCCGCCTACGCGGTCGAGGCGGGCGGGCGGCGGGAGACGTCGTGGCGGCCTGCGGCGTGGTGCGCCGCCCGGGCGGTCCGCGGGTTCCTCCGCGACGGGGTGCTCCGGGAATCCGGCCGTGCCGCGAGCGTGCGGCCGGTGACGGTGCGGCCGGAGCGGCGGGCCGCCTCGCGCGCGTGCCCGGGCGGCGTGGGGCGGTGCGGCCGGGCGAGCGGACCACACCGCGCCGTGTCCGGGGTGGCGACGAGGCCGGCGGGCGCGCCGGGCCGACGGGGCGCGGCCCCGGGCTGCTCGACGCCATGAGCCCGGTGCGTCCCGAACCCGGGATTGCTCTCCGGCACCTTCGTCTCCTCATCCGGCGGGGATCGCCGGACCCGCACAAGTGTCCGGCCCGACGCAGGCAGATGCTACAGGCGGCGGGCACCCCGGTTCGGCGGGGCACCGGCGACCGGCAGTCCGGCAGTCCGGCAGTCCGGCAGTCCGGCAGTCCACCCTGCGCGAGGAGCGGCCCGACGGCTCCCGCGGGTCCTCACACCCCTCACGCCGGTCACCGCCGCCGTCCGCCTCGGCCACCTGACGGACAGGGCCGACCAGGTCGGTGCGTAGGACCGATGGGCTCGCCGGTCTCCCTCATCAGGGCCGTTCGGTCGAGTGAAGGGACCATCGGACCAGGTGTGCCGGGCGCCTCCACGCGAAGAATGGGACGCTGAGCGAAGGGGAGCGCTGCCCATGACCTGACCCACAGTGGTGGTGAGTACCGTGGCCGATCATGAGGGGCATCCGGTGCCGGCCGAGCACCGTGTCGATCCGCTCGGGGACCCGTTTCTGCGTACGCGCTTCGCCCTGCCGACGAGGCCCGCCACGTTCCTGTCCAGGCCACGGCTGACCAAACACCTCGACCAGGCCCTGCGCACCCCGCTGACGATGGTCAACGGGCCGGCGGGGGCGGGGAAGACCCTGCTGGTCGCCGAATGGGCCGCCAGTGTGGCGCAGCCCCTGGCCTGGCTCACCGTCGAGGCCGAGGAGGCGCGGCCCGGAATGTTCTGGGCGTACTTCCTGCACGCCCTG
The DNA here is from genome assembly GCF_047049295.1 of Streptomyces sediminimaris. Lineage (NCBI taxonomy): Bacteria > Bacillati > Actinomycetota > Actinomycetes > Kitasatosporales > Streptomycetaceae > Streptomyces > Streptomyces sediminimaris. The sequence goes on from NZ_JBJWOT010000001.1 coordinate 358,376, forward strand.
CGCGCGTCCGGCAGCCCGCTGTCCGAGCAGGTCGGCTGGCCGGCCGACGCCAACCACGTCAACCGCGGCGTGCTCTCGGCGATCGCCGGGGAGCTGGAGGGGCGCAGGCCGGCCCTGACCGTCGTACTCGACGAGTACGACCGGGTGACCGAGCCGGAGGTCGCGGAGCAGCTGGACTTCGTGCTGCGGCACGCGGGCCGGGGACTGCATCTGGTGGTCGTCACCCGCACCGAGCCGATGCTGTCGCTGCACCGCTACCGGGCCGCCGGCGCACTGACGGAGATCCGCGGCGCGGAGCTGGCCTTCACGCCCGAGGAGGCCGCGGCCCTGCTCAGGCGGCACGGACTGCGGCTGCCCGTCGACACCGCGCGCGCTCTGGTGGACCGCACCCGCGGCTGGGCCGCCGGTCTGCGGCTGTGCGCCCTGGCGGCGCAGGAGAGCCCGGACCCGGAGACCTACCTCAAGGAGTTCGAGGCGGGCCGGAGCACCGTCGCCGACTTCCTGCTGACCGAGGTGCTCAAACGGCAGAGCCGGCAGACCCAGGACCTGCTGCTGCGCGTCAGCGTGCTGGAACGTTTCTGCCCCGACCTGGCCGACGCGCTGACCGGCCGGAGCGACGCCGCGCGCATCCTGGGCGAGCTGTGCCGGGAGAACGCGTTCGTCGAACAGCTCGGGCAGTCCTGGTACCGCCTGCACCCGCTGTTCGGGGAGATACTCCGCACCCATCTGCGCGTACGCCTCCCCGGCCTGGAACCCGAGCTGCACCGGCGGGCCGCCCGGTGGCTGCGGCGGGCCGGCTCGCTCCAGGAGACGCTCAGCCACGGCGCGGCCGCGGGCGACTGGGACTTCACCGCCGGTGCCGTCGTCGACGACCTGGCGATCGGGCAGTTCTTCACGGGGCTGCGCTCCGAGCACCTGACCGAGCTGTTCTCCCGGATGGACCCCGACGCCACCGGCCCCGCCACGGACCTCGTACGAGCGGCCTGCGACCTGTCCCACAGCGACCTCGACCGCGGCCTGACCCATCTGCGCCAGGCCGAGGCGGAGCTGCCCGCACGGGCGGCCGACCCGGCTGCCGCCCGGCTGAGCTGCGCGCTGCTGGAGGCGCTGGCCGCCCGCCTGACCGGCTCCCCGGCCCGCGCGCGGCGGGCCGCCGAGACGGCCGACGAGGTGCAGCCGGAGGTCCCCGCGCATCTGCTGGAGGAGCATCCCGAACTCCCCGCCCTGCTGCGGACCCACGTGGGCTCCGCACACGTGTGGGCCGGGCGGTTCGAGGAGGCGCGCGACGCCCTGTCCAAGGCGACCGGCTCGCCCGGCCGGGCCGCCACCGTGCTCGCCCGCGAGGAGTCGATGGGCCACCTCGCCCTGATCGACTACCTCGACGGCTGGACGGGCCGGGCGGAGCACAAGGCCCTGGAGGCGGCGAACGAGACGGAGCGCTTCAGCCTCTCCGGGCCGTCCGGCTCCGGGATCGGGCGTACGGTCCTGGCCGCCGTCGCCGTGGAGCGCAACGAGCTGGCCCGGGCGCAGGCCATCCTCGACGAGGCGGCCGACGCGCCCGCCGCCCCCCAGGACCCCGTGCCCGCCGCCGCACGGGCCCTCGTGACCGCCCGGCTCCAGCTGGCCCGGGGCAACCCGCGGGCCGCGGTCCGGGCGGCGGACCCGGACGTCACCGCCGCCGTGGACTGCCCGTGGGCGGACAGCCACGAGACACTGGTGACGTCGGCCGCCCACCTGGCCGAAGGCCGGTCCCAGGCGGCCGCCGAGGTGCTGGACCGGCTGGGCGAGGACCAGCCGGCGTGGGCCGTGGAGGCCGCCCGGATCCAGCTCGCCGCGGGCCATGCGGACGCCGCGATCGACCTCCTCGACAGCGTGCCCGCCGCGCAGCGGGCCGGACCGGCGGTGACCGTGCGGGCCACACTGGTGCGTGCGCAGGCCGCGGAGGCGTCCGGCGACACCCCGGCCGCCCGCAGGCTGGTCGCGCAGGCCCTCCAGGAGGCGCGGCACCTGCTGCTGCGGCGTCCCTTCCTCGAAGCCGGACGGTGGCTCAAGCCCCTGCTGCTGACGCCGCCGCTGAACCAGCTGGCGGCGGGGTGGCTCGCGCCCGCCGCCACGGCGCACGGCGTCCGGGCCGGGATCGGGACACCGCCCTGGCCGGTGGTCGTGGAGGAACTCAGCTCCCGCGAGCGCGACGTCCTCGAGCGCCTGGCCCAGATGATGTCGACGCAGGAGATCGCCGCGGACCTGTTCGTGTCGGTGAACACGGTGAAGACGCACCTGAAGAGCCTGTACCGGAAGCTGGGGGTGAACCGCCGCAGCGACGCCGTGCACCGCGCCCGGGACATGCGGCTGCTGCGCTCGGCGGACCTCGTCCGGGACGGATGAGGCACCCCTGCGCCGTCCCGGCGGTGGGCGCGGCCGGTCCGCGGCACCCTGCGGTGAGCGGCGGCACCACGTGACGTGCGGGGCGCCGGCCGGCCTCCGCGACCGGGGTCACACGTACGGGGTGAGGCCCGGCGGGCCGTCCGGGCGCACGATCGCGGAGAGGGGCGCGGACCGCTTCCCCAGGATTCGCGGGAGTAGAGCCCATGCGCTACGAGATCCGAGTCGACGGACACATGTCCGAGACGCTGGCCAAAGCGTTCCCGGAGCTCGAGCACGTGCTGATGTCCGGCCAGACGGTCCTGTACGGCCCGGTCGTCGACGAGGCGCACCTGTACGGGCTCCTGGCCCGCCTGCAGTCCCTGGGGCTGCACATCCGGGAGATGCGGCAGCTGCCGGAGTGAGCCCGGGTCACCCGGCCTGGGCGCTGACCCGGCCGGTACGGACGGCGGCGGCCAGGGCCTCGAAGTCGCGCTCGTTCTGGTCGGCGTAGGACTGCGCGAACTCCGTGAGGGCGCGGTCGAAGCGGTCGCTGCCGCCCAGGTAGGCGGCGATGGCGATCGGGTCGCCGGAACGGGCGTGGGCCCGGGCCAGCGAGGCGCCGCACAGCTGGGCGAACATGCACAGCAGATCCGGCCCCATGGTCTCCGGCCGCACGATGCCCTTCCAGTCGCGCAGCTGCCGTACGTAGAAGTCACGCTCCTTGCCGTCGAAGCCCAGCACATGGGTCCAGCCCAGGAAGATGTCGCTGGTGGTCTGGATCAGGCGCTGCCCGGCCACCACCCGGCGGCCCTGGTTGTCGTACCGGTCACCGCCGGTCTGCGCGGACAGCACCGACTCCTGGGCCTCCTTGGCCTGGAGCAGCAGCGGGTCCTCGTCGTCCCGGCCGCGCAGGAGCACGATCCAGCAGCGGGTGCCGACACTGCCGACGCCGACCACCTTCCGGGCCATGTCGACCACGTGGTAGTGGCGCAGCAGGTGCCGGCGCTCGGACGACAGGGTCGGCGCGTAGCCGTCCAGCACGCTCTGCAGCGCCTTCTCCTCCTCCGCGGAACCGGACAACAGGTCCCTGAGCGGAATGATCAGCGGCGGGTCGGGGGTGATCCGCCGGCCCTCGGCGGTGGTGCGGGTGAGCTTCTCGAACGCCTGCATGCCGGTGCGGGTGCGGGCCTTCGCGGTGGCGCGGGCGGTGCGGCGCTGGGCCTCCTTGTCCATCGACGAGGCCATGAACTCCCGCAGCCGCTCGACGTTGTCCTGGGCGTACCAGATGTCCAGGGTCCGCATACCGGCGAACTCGCGCATCCGCTCCCGGTAGGCCCGCACACAGGTCCGTACGGCGGCGTCCTGCTGCTTGCGGGAGAAGCCGTTCGCCCGGCCCGCGATCGCGAAGCTGGCCGTCAGCCGTTTCACGTCCCATTCGAACGGCCCGGGCAGGGTCTCGTCGAAGTCGTTGATGTCGAAGACGAGCTGCCGCTCCGGAGAGGCCAGCAGCCGGAAGTTCAGCAGGTGGGCGTCCCCGCACAGCTGCACCCGCAGCCCGGAGTTGGGGGTGGGGCCCAGGTCCGCGGCCATGATCGCCGCCGCGCCGCGGTAGAAGCGGAACGGTGACTCGAGCATGCGCCCGTAGCGGATGGGCACGAGTTCGGCCACCCGCGCCGCCGACTGACGCTCTATCACCCCGACCGGGTCGAACCGGTCCTGGCCCGCCTCGAACCAGCCGTGGCACGAACGCGACGCACGGGAGCGGGCGTCACGGCCGATGCCCGCGCGCTCGGCGGGAGACAGGGCCGCGGTGAAGGAGTTCGGGACGGTCATGGCTCAGCCTCCTGGGTCCGGTGCGGCAGTGGCCCTGAGACCGCTCGTGCCGCCTCGCCGGTCGCAACGTGTGCGGTCCCCAGCCCAGCGGCAGGGCGGAGCCGGCGGATCACCCGGGACGGGTGACCCGGCCACCGCGGCCAGGGGAGACGCTGACCCGTGAGATCCCCGCTCACCATCCGGCGGCGTTCCGCATACGGCCCGCTCGTCAAGCGAGGAGGAGCCATGACCGTTCCCCGTGGTCCGGCACCGCGCACCGGTCCGGAGCACAGCCCCGACCGGGTGGCGCCCGGCCGGGAACCCGGGCAGGCCGACGGCGCCGCTCGGGCGCTGGAACAGCTCGGCCGCTCCTGGACGTGGGTGCTTGCGTCCGCGGTCATGACGCTCGTGCCGGGCGTCCTGGTGCTGGTCTGGCCGGAGGAGACCCTGCACGTCCTGGCCGTGCTGATCGGGCTGTACCTGCTGGTGAACGGGGCGTTCAGGTTCGTCTCCGTCTTCGCGGGCGCCGGGCTCGTCGAGCGGATCGTCTCGCTGGCCATGTCCGTGCTGTACGTCCTGGCCGGAGTGCTGTGCCTGCGCAATCCGCTGCAGACCATCGCCGCTCTCTCACTGATCGTCGGCGTGGTCTGGCTGGTGACCGGGATCCTCACCCTCTACACGGCGATCGCCGCCGAAAACCTGCCGCACCGCGGCTTCGTGGTGGGGTCCGCGGTGATCGGCGTCGTGGCCGGGATCGTCGTCCTGGCCCTGCCGACCGAGTCGGCCCGCGCGCTGACCCGGCTGCTCGGACTGTGGCTCGTGCTGCTCGGACTGGCCGAGACGGTGCTGGCCCTCGCCTGGCGGGCCGCGCTGCGCAGGTCGGGCCTGCGCGGCGGCACGGGCCTCTCCGCGGCCGACGGCGCCACACCCATGCCCCTCAGCGACTGACCACAACCACCGCCGGGCGCGGAAAAGACGAGGGAGGCCCGCATGATTCCCCCTTCGACCTCTGTGACGCCGGGCTCCGGCGCGACCGCGGAGGCCTCGCGCGTGATGTCCGCCGCGGAACACGAGGAGTACCTGCGGCTGCGGCGCGCCGCGACGCTGCGCCACCGGCGGACCCGCCGGGCCGGCGCCGTCGTCCTGCTGGTGCTGACGCTGGTGCTCGCACCGCTCGCGCTCGTCGCCGCCTGGGTGCACGACGAGGTCGCCGACACCGACCGGTACGTACAGACCGTAGCGCCGCTGGCCTCCGAGCCGGCCGTGCAGAAGGTCCTCGTCAACCGGCTGACCGACCGGGTCGTGGCCAACGTGGACGTGGAGGCGGTGACGGCCGCCCTCACCAACACGCTGAAGAAGAACGGCGCGCCACCGCGCGTGGTGCAGGGCTCCGAGTCCCTCACCGGTCCGCTGCGCTCCGCGGTGCGCACCGTCGTGGAGCGCAACGTCAGCCGCGTGGTCACCAGCGACGCCTTCCAGCAGGCCTGGACGGGCGCCAACCGCCGGGCGCACGCCGCCGTGGTGAACATGCTCACGGGATCACGCGAGGGCGCCCTGCAGGCCAACGGCGACGCGGTGCAGCTGGACGTCGGAGTCGTCGTCGACCAGGTACGCCAGCGCCTCGTCGACGCGGGCTTCCAGAAGGCCGCCGCCATCCCGAACGTCGACCGCACGGTCACGCTGTTCAGGACCGACCAGCTGAGCAAGGCGCAGGACGGGATGCGGCTGCTGAACATCGTCGGCATCTGGCTGCCCGTGCTGACCCTGGCCTTCGCGGCCCTCACCATCTGGGTCGCTCCGAGCCACCGGCTGATGGTGATCGTCGTCGGCGTCGGTGTGGCCGTGATGGCGGTGCTGCTGCTGGTCGCCCTGGCCGTCGCGCGACGGGTCTACCTCGACTCCGTCCCCTCGGCGACGCTGCCGCCCGACGCCGCCGCGGCCATCTTCGACACCTTCGTGCGCTTCCTGCGCGCGAGCACCCGCACCCTGCTCGTCGTCTCCCTGCTCGCGGCGCTCACCGCCTACCTCTACGGACCCGGCCGGGCGGCCCGCGGTGTGCGCGGCCTGGCCGGGCGGGGGGCCGCGGCCGCCGGAGGCGGCCTGCGCCGCATCGGGCTGAACACCGGCCTGACGGGACGCTGGCTGTCGGACCACCAGTCCTGGACGGTCGGTGTCACGATCGGAGCCGGGGCCCTGGCGCTCGTCCTGTGGAACCATCCCACCGTCGGCGCCGTCGTCCTCGTCCTCGTGCTGGTCCTGGCCGTGCTGGCGATCGCCGCCGTGCTCGCGGCCGCGGGTCCCGCCTCCGACACCACCGAGAAACCGGGACACGCGGTCACGTGAGCCATGGCCAGGGAGACCGCACCGCCCACCACCCTCAGGGAGCGCGCGGTCCGGGCGGCGGCGAGCCTCCGGGCCGGCCCGGTGGGCCGGCTGCTGCCCCGGCTGGCCGCGCTCAACCTCGTGGAAGGTGCCATGCGGCTGGCCGCGCAGGCCTTCCTGGCGGCGCTGCCCCTGCTGATGACGGTGGCCGCGTTCGCGCCGCCGGGAATGAGGCAGCTGCTCGTCGACTCCCTGAGCTCGGTTCTGGGCGTACGCGGCGAAACGCTCGACGAGGTCAAACGCACCTACGCCGCCGACGACGCGGCGCGCCAGTCCGTCGGCGCCCTGGGCGCGCTCCTGACGCTGGCGTCGGCCACCGCGTTCAGCCGGGCCCTGCAGGCGGTGTGCGAACGCTGCTGGCACCTGCCCCGGGCGCCGGTGCGGGCGGCGGCCTGGCGCTGGCTGATCTGGCTGGTGGTGTGGCTGGCCTTCATGTTCGTCCAGGCCCCCCTGCGGCGGGGCTTCGGCGTCGGCCCGGCCACCGGCCTGGCGCTGTCCCTGACAGGGTCCGTCCTGCTGTGGTGGTGGTCCCAGCACCTGCTGCTGGGCGGCAGGATCGGCTGGTGGAGCCTGCTGCCGGGAGCGCTCCTGGCGGGAGCGGGAACGATCACCCTGAGCTGGGCCGGCCATCTGCTGCTGTCCGACGCCATGCAGCGCAGTCTCGACGAGTTCGGCCCGCTCGGACCGGCGTTCACGCTGCTGTCCTGGCTGATCGGCGTCTTCGTCGTCGCCGTCTCGGGCATGGCCCTGGGCGAGGCCGTCGCCACCAGCGCCTGGTTCCGGCACACCGTCGCCTCCGGCGGCCCCAGGCGGGAGCGATCCGGCCGTCCGGCCGCTCACCCGCGCCGGGTGAAGCCGCCCGGGGCTTGCCGTGCGCACGCTGAGAAGTGCAGAAGAAGGCCGCCGGGCGGATCGCCCGGAACGGAGGGAGAGACATGAGCACGCCCACGTACCTCGCGTACGACTACCCGATGCTGAGCATCTTCTGGTCCATGCTGGTGTTCTTCCTGTGGATCATGTGGTTCGTCCTGCTCTTCCGGATCATCGTCGACATCTTCCGTGACGACGCCATGAGCGGCTGGGGCAAGGCGGGCTGGCTGGCGTTCGTCATCCTCCTGCCCTTCCTGGGGGTCTTCGTCTACGTGATCGCGCGCGGGAAGAACATGGGCCACCGCGAGGTGGCGGAGGCACAGGCGCAGCAGCGCGCCTTCGACTCCTACATCCGCGAGACCGCCAAGGGATCCGGCGCGGCCGGCAGCGTCGACGAGCTCGCCAGGCTGTCCGAGATCCGCGCCCGCGGCGACATCACCGACGAGGAGTTCGCCAGGGCGAAGGACCTGGTCCTGAACGGCCACGGCGCCGGAACGCCCACCGGCGCGGCCACCGCGTCCGGGCACTGAAGTACACCGGGCCGATCGAATCGAGGTACTGAGGATGACCGCCACACACCCCACTCAGCCCACACAGCCCACCCACCGGGAATCCGCGAAGCAGCAGTGGGCCTCCGGCCTGACGATCTTCGGCGCCGTGATGCTGACGATCGCCGGGCTGCTGGGCATCTTCCGCGGCATCATGGCGATCGCCAAGGACGACGTCTTCGTCACGACGCCCAACTACGTCTTCCAGTTCGACCTCACCGGATGGGGCTGGGTCCACCTCATCCTGGGCGCGGTCGCCGTCGGAGTCAGCTTCGGGCTGTTCCAGGCGGCCACGTGGGCGCGCGTCTCCGGCGTGGCGATCGCCGGGCTGATCATCATCGCCAACTTCCTCTCGCTGCCGTACTACCCCGTCTGGTCCGTCGTGGTGATCGCCTTCTCCGGCTTCATCATCTGGGCCCTGTGCGTGGTCAAGCGGGAGGACTACGCCTCCTACTGAGGCCAACTGAGGGAGTCGCGGCGGGCGTTCCGACGGGACGCCGACCGCGACCGGGGTACAGGACCCGCACGGCGCGAACGCCGTGCGGGTCCGCGCCGCGCCGCTCCTCGTCCGGTCCCGCACCACCGCGGACACGCCGCGTCCTGCGGGTGCCGCAGCCGGCCGGGGGTCACTCGGGGCCGGAGGTCGCGTCAGCCGTCGTTCTCCGGCGACGGGAGGTAGGCGCCCGGGACGTCATCGGGCGCGTAGACCTTGCCGTCACCGGGGTACGGCTTGCTCCAGTTGTGCGTCTCGTACCAGGTCAGGCGGTTCATCTGCGCGGGGTTGGCGTAGTCGGGCACGGCGTGCGGACCGGTCAGCCGCTGGTGCGACTCCCAGGTCTTCCACTGCACCGCGAGCTTCTGCTTGCCCGCCGGCACCTTGCCCGCGGTCGGCGCGGGTGCCGCCTTGGCGTCCTGCGGTGCCGGGGTGTCCGCGCCGCAGGGAGGCAGGGTGCTGAGACCGTCGGTCAGCGAGGTCCGGTTGGGCAGCGCCGTGAACGGAGTGTCGTCGGGCCTGTGGCTGAACGCCCCGTACATCGGGGTCGCCGCGCTGTCCTTCTGGTTCATCGGGTGGATCCCGAGGATCTGCTCGATGGTGCGGATCATCATGATCTGCGAGTAGTAGTGGCTGTCGACCTTGCCGTGCCGGGACCAGGGGCTGATGATCTGGACCGGCGCGCGGTGGCCGTCGACATGGTCGAGGCCGGCCTGGGAGTCGTCCTCGACGACGAAGATCGCCGAGTCCTTCCAGTACTTGCTGTGGGTGATCTCGTCGACCATCCTGCCGACCGCGAGGTCGTTGTCGGCCACCTCGGCCGCGGGGCTCGGCGGGCCACCGGTGTGGTCGTTGGAGAACCAGAACATGTTCAGGTTCGCCGGGCCGTTCTTCTCGAAGTCCTGCTTCCAGATCTGGTACTTGTAGACGTCCGGCACGCTGAGGTCGAACAGCGGGAAGCCGGGCACCGACACCTTGTTCAGCGACGGGATCGCCGAGCCGGTCTGGATCGGGTACGCGGTCTTCGCCCCGGTCGCCTCCATGTTCTTGGCGTCGCAGTACAGGTTCTGCCAGGTCGCGCCCGCCGGCTTGCTCTCGATGGACTGGAACTCGCCGTAGTCCTTGACCGACTTGCCGGCCGCCTGCGCGCCGGACCAGATGAAGCCGCTCTTCTGGTGGCCGAGGGCGTCGTTCTCGGTGTCGTAGCTGCGCGTGTACTCACCGGCCGACGACTCGGTGTACTCCGGGTTGTCCGACTGCATCAGCCAGTTGTGGCCCTCGGCGGAGTTGGTGCCGATGTCGTAGAAGTTGTCGTAGAGCCCGAACTGCCGGGCCAGCGCGTGCTGGTTGGGCGTCACGTTCTCGCCGAACTGCGTGAACGCCGGGTCGCCGTCGCCCTGGGGCATGTCGCCGAAGACCTGGTCGTAGGTCCGGTTCTCCTTGACGAGCAGGAAGACGTGCTTGATCGTCGAGGGGTCGCCGAGCCGCAGCGGGACCGGAACGGGCCGCGGGTGGTGCCTGCCCTGGGACGTCCTGACCGAGCCGGGCGTCCAGCCGTTCTGCCTGAAGACCTTCACCGTCTGGGACCTGACGACGTGGTCGTCCGGCAGGGTGAACCGCGTCAGGCTGGAGGTGGTGTCGTGGGTGCCGTGGCCGCCGCTGGTGGTGGGCCGGCGGGCGTCGATGCCACGGGTGTTGGAGACGACGACGTTCCTGCCCACGGTGGTGATCTGGGAGGGGAAGTAGTCCGTGGGCAGCAGTCCGACGTAACTGGCGGGTTCCTGCGGGGACTTGTACCGGTAGACCGCGACCGCGTTGGCGCGGCCCAGCGTCACCAGCAGGCGGCCGTCGTCGGTGAGGGTCACCGCGTTGGGCTCGTAGCCGACCGACGCCTCCGGCCACGGCTGGGTGGAGATGGTCTGCACGACCTTGTCGTTGGCGGTGCTGATGACCGACACGTTGTTGTCGGCGGTGTTGGTGACGAAGACCGCGCCCTTCCTGGCGTACACCGCGGTCGGGTGCAGACCGACGTCGATGCTCCCCACGGGGGCCGACGGGTCGGCCGTGTCGATGACGCTGACCGTGCCGGTGGTGCTCGCACCGGTGTCCGGGTCCGCCACCACCTGGGTGCCGTAGGAGTTGATCGTGGTGTCGCCGGGCTTCGCCGGACGCCCGCCCTCGTTGCTGACGTACAGCTTTCCGCCGACCAGGGCCAGTCCGCGCGGGGCGTTGCCGACGGCCCAGCTCCGCTCGATCGTTCCGGTCGCCGCGTCGATGGCGACCACCCGGTTCTGGCCGTTGACCGCCGAGTACACGGTGGAGCCGTCGGCGGAGAAGACCGCGGCGCCCACGAGCGCGCGCTTGGAGCCGTCGGCCGGGATGGAGACGGTCGTCGGGTCGGCGAGGGTGCCGTCCGCGTTGACGGTGAACCTGGTGTACCCGTCGCTCTGGCCCAGCCACAGCTGCTTGCCGTCGGGCGAGTACGCCGGGCCTTCCTGGCCGACGGAGCCGCTCTTGATGCGCAGGTCGTCCGCCGCGTTGGTGCCGACCTTCTGCTTCACCTGCCCGGTCCCCAGGTCCATGATCACGAGCGAGGCGTCGCCGTCGGCCATCGCGGCCGCGAGGTGGCTGCCGTCCGGGCTGACCGAGGAGGACATGATCTTGCCGTCGTTGATGACGGTGCGGTCGCCGTAGGGTGCGATGTGCTGGTCGGCGGAGACGACCTGGCCGTCCGCGGTGACCTGGCCGACCTGCTGGGTACCGAACCGGTACGTCGAGGCGGCCGCCGTGCCGGTCACGGCGAGGGCGACGGCGATGCCCGTCGTCACCAGCACGGTCCGGCGACCGATGCGTCTGCCGAACAGGCTGATCTGCTCCTTCTCGTTCACGCGGCGCTGCCGTATTACCTGCATGGAGTCATCCCTTCAGGGTGGTGTCGAGCAGTTCGACGTTGCCGTCGAACTGCCAGAGCGGGTTCGGTGCGTCCCCGGTCGGGGTGCGCACCAGGAAGTAGCCGTTCACTTCCTTCGGCCCGTCGCCGTCGGCGACGAACCGCCCGTCCGCGGTGAAGTCGAGCTGGTAGACGGCCTGTCCGGTGGCCTTGACGCCGGGCAGGTGCCATGTGACGACGCAGCGCCAGTCGTTGCCCGGTCCCTGCGCGGAGAGCCGGCCGCCGCCCTTGTCGCAGTCCGCCGACGCCCGCAGCTGCGCCTCGGTGACGGCGGGGCGGTGAAGCTGCTCGGTCTGCAGGCGGTAGAGGTGCGCGAAGGCCGTGGCGAGCGATCTCTGCACCTTGTCCTGCCGGATTCCCGACCCCGTGGAGCCGGTCGACGCGGCGACGACGGCGACAGTGAGGGCGAGCAGTCCCGCCAGCGGCAGCAGCCCGGCGGTGACCGCGCGGCTCCCGGAGCCGTCGTAGGCCGGATTGGTGAAGTCACGCCGCAGGAAGAGCAGCAGGGCCAGCGCGGTCGCGAGCGCCGCCCAGAGGAGGCTGACGGCGGTGCCGATCAGCAGCGGGCCGGTCTGCACGGGGCTGGTGAACAGGCCGTTCCAGGCGATGAAGGCGTAGCCGGGCAGGGCGAGGCGCACGGCGACGGGCAGCGGCAGCATCTGGGCGAGCTGCATCACGAGCGCCACCAGCGCGGGCAGCAGCAGGCCCATCGGGGAGCGTCCCAGCGCGATCGAGCCGAGCAGTCCGATCGCGGCGAGCGCCAGCGTCGGGGCCAGCACGCAGGCCCAGGCGAGGAAGACCTTCCCGGCGGCGTCGGACGGCGCCAGCAGATGGCCGTCGAGCCCGACCAGCGGCCGGTCGCCGACGGCCAGGAGCCCGCCCACGGCACTGGAACACGCCAGCCCGGCCACCAGCAGCAGGATGACGGTGAGTCCGGCGAGCGCCTTCGCCGCGAAGATCCGCCGGGGTGAGCGCACCGCCACGAGCAGATGGCGCCAGGTGCCGAGCCGGTCCTCGGAGGCGAACACGTCACCGGCGACCACGGAGGTCAGCAGCGGCAGGGCCCAGGTGCCCGCGAAGCCGAGCGTCACCAGGGGCGCGGCCCATCCCGTGGCGAGCATCCAGCGGCCGAAGAGGGTGTCGGTGGGCAGTGTGCTCTGCTGCCCCACCCCCAGCACGAAGACCGCCGGCGCGATCCAGCAGGCGAGGACCAGCAGCCGGACACGCCACTGTGAGACCAGCTTGACCAGCTCGAAGCGGTAGCCCCGTGAGACCGGGACGCGACCGGGGGCAACGGCGCGGTCGTCGACGGCGGTCGCGGTCATCCGGCGGTCTCCTGCTGCTCGGTGAGGGCGAGGAACGCGGCCTCGAGGGGTGAAACGACGGGGGTGAGCTCACGCAACGCCACTCCCGCCCGAACGAGTCGGACCACCAGCTCGTCCAGGGCGGGCAGGAGCGCGCGCACCACGAGCACGTCGGCGTCCTGGCGGACCCGCGCGTCGTCGAGGACGCGGATCCCGTTCGCGCCGGCCGCCACCTGGCGGGCCGCCCGCGGGTCGGAGGTGACCAACCGGTAGTCCAGCTCGCGGTTCTCCGTCGCCAGCTTGCCGGGCGGGCCGGAGAACACCACCCGTCCGGCGGCGAGGATGGTGACCTCCGCGCAGAGCGCTTCGAGGTCGTCCATACGGTGGCTGGAGAGCACCACGGCGGTGCCGTCCGCGGCGAGCCGGTGCAGGACGCCGTGGACGTGTCTCTTGCCGGCCGGGTCGAGGCCGTTGGAGGGTTCGTCGAGGACGAGCAGGCGGGGTCTGGTCAGCAACGCGGCGGCGAGCCCGAGCCGTTGGCGCATGCCGAGGGAGAAGCCACGCGCCTTGTCGTCGGCGACGTCGGTCAGCCCGACCTGGTCGAGTGCCTCCTCGACGCCCGCCGTCCGCGCGCCGTGGCCGCGCAGCGCGGCCAGCGCGGACAGGTTCTGCCGGGCGGTGAGCGAGGGATAGAGCCCGGGCCCGTCCACGAATCCGGCGACGCCGTCGGGAGCGGCCAGTGCCCGCCCGACCGGCGTACCCAGGATCTCCAGGTGACCGCCGTCGGCGACGGCGAGGCCCAGCAGAAGGCCGAGCAGTGTCGTCTTGCCCGCGCCGTTCGGCCCGACCAGGCCGTGAATCCGACCTGGTGTCACATCCAGGTCGACGCCGTCGAGCGCGACGACCTCACCGAAGCTCTTGGCGATCCCACGAGCCCTGACCGCGTGGAGTGTGTCCATAGCCCCTTCTTTCGAAATACGCAGGGACCATAAGGACGACACACACCCCGGACACAGACGAGTGGCTTAACGGTCAAGGAACGGATCGTCAAAGGGTGGGCAAGTCGCGCGCACGGCCCGCCCGGAACCGGTGTGCTCCCGCCGCCACAACTGACATACGGCGCGACACCGTTGAGGCGCGGCAATTGGTGCTCTACGGCGCTTCCCGCCCCGCAACACCGCAAAGCCCGGGCGTGCGGCCCGGGCCGGTCGGGCTCAGGTGGCGGATCGGCTCACGTGACGGATCGGCTCACATGGCGGATATCAGCCCTCGCACCGGATCGGCTCCCCCCGGGGGATCGGCTCACGAGGCGGGCCACTGCTCCGCCCGCAGGACCGGCACGTCGAGATCGCCCGGCCGCAGACGGAAGACCTGCAACCGCAGGCCGTAGTACTTGTCCGTCTCCCCCACCCATTCCATCCCCACCCGCCGGGCCGTGGCCGCGCCCCGCTGGTTGCGCGGCCGCACGACCGCGAACAGCTCCTCCACGCCCGACTCGAAGGCGTAGTGCGCCACGGCGTGGCCGGCCTCCGCCGCCAGGCCCTGTCCCCAGGCGTCGGGGGCGAGTTGCCAGCCGATCTCGAGGTCCTGCTCCTGCGAAGGCAGCGGCAGCAGGACGACACCGCCCACCACCGCTCCGCCGTCGCGGAGCTCGATCGCCCATCGCCCCGCCGGCGCCTCCAGCTCCCCGGCGCCCGTCACCCACTCCTCCAGAACGGCCCGCATGGCCGCCGGGTCCGTCACCCGCTCCATCGCCGGGGCCAGCCACTGGGCGACGTTCGCGGCGCCGTAGACGCGCAGGGCCGCCTCCGCGTCCGCCGCCCTCCAGGGCCGCAGGACCAGCCGGGGCGTGGTGATCCGGGAGCCCTCGACGACGACACGGTGCTCGCGTTCGGTCATGCGGGCACGCTACCAACCGCCCGCCCGCCGGTCGCGCCGGAGACGAACGGCCGGGCGACGGCCACCGGGGTGAGCACGGCTGTCCGCGGTCACGGGTTGCGCGCGGGCGTCACCTCACGCAGCGTCGGACGGGAGACAGAGCGCCCCGCCCCTTCCGGAACGGAACGGAAGCCGCCCATGCAGACCTTCCTGCCCCACCCCGGCTTCCGGGAGTCCGCGCTCGACCTCGACCGGCGCAGACTGGGCAAGCAGCGGGTCGAGGCCCTGCAGGTGCTGCGCGGGCTGACCGTGCCCGGATACGGCTGGCGCCGCCACCCGGCCGTGCGCATGTGGACCGGGTACGAGGAAGCGCTGGTCCGCTACGGGCTGGAGGTCTGCCGGGTGTGGCGCGAGCAGGGTCATCAGGACAGCTGCGCGGCCACTCTGGTGGCCGACCTCGCCGCGGCCCGTCCCGGTACGGTCCCGCGCGCTCAGGCGGACCTGGCGGCAGCCGGTGAACTGCCGCCGTGGCTGGGGGACGAGGCGTTCCACCTCAGCCACCGGTCGGCGCTGGTGCGCAAGGACCGGGAGGTGTACGCGGCCCGGTTCCCGGGAGTGCCGGACGACCTGCCCTACGTATGGCCGGCGTCCGACCGGCAGCCTTCTCCATGACCACGCCACCACCGCGCGACGCGGGGCCTTCAGGTGTCCGTGCGCCGGATCCGGCCCCTCGGCGCACGTCTCGTACGCGCTGACCGCGCGCCCGCGCGAGCGCCGCACGGTCCGCACGGAATCCCGGGACTGCCGCGGGCACCACCCGAGTACGATGATCGCGTATTCGATCTGTTTTTGATTCAACGGCGTGATGGAGTTGCGATGACGACCGGCCCGGAGCCGTCCCTTCGGATCGACACCAGCAAGGCCCATCCCGCGCGGGTCTACGACTACCTGCTCGGCGGCAAGGACAACTACCCCGTCGACGAGGCCGTGGGCGAACAGCTGCCGCCCGAGGCCAGGGACGCGGCCCGGCAGAACCGGGAGTTCATGAACCGTGCGGCGGCCTGGCTCGCCGCGCAGGGCATCGACCAGTTCCTGGACATCGGCACGGGCATCCCCACGGAGCCCAATCTCCATCAGATCGTCCAGGGCGTCGTACCGACGGCGAAGATCGTCTACGCCGACAACGACCCGATCGTGCTCCGCCACGCCGAGGCGCTGCTGGTCAGCAACCCCCAGGGAGCCACCGACTACATCGAGGCCGATGTGCGCCGGCCGGACTCCATCGTCGAACACGCCCGGCACATACTGGACTTCGACCGTCCGATCGCGCTGTCGCTGATCGCGCTGATGCACTTCGTCCCGGACGCGCAGGACGCCCACGGCATCGTCCGCGGTCTGGTCACCACGCTGCCGAAGGGCAGCTACCTGGTGCTGTCGCACGCCTCCTCCGACCTGTTCCCGGACCTCTCCGCGCAGGTCACGGCCGAGTACGCGAAGGGCGGCATCGAGCTCGGCTTCCGCACCCGCGCGGAGGTCGAGCGCTTCTTCGACGGTCTCGACCTGGTTCCGCCCGGCCTGGTGACGGCGACGGAGTGGGGCGCGCCCGGCCGGCTGCCCGAGCCGGAGGACAGCGGTATCTACGCGGGAGTCGCCCGCGTCGTCTGAGCCCGCGTCGTCTGAGCCCGTGCCCACGCGGGCCCGTGGCTTCACCGGCCCGTGCCGTCAGTCGGTCAGGGTGGAGGCGAGTGCCTCGGTGGCGTGGACGAGTGCGGTGTCCTGCTCGGCCAGCAGGCGGGTGAGGGCGCCGCGCTGGGCGCGTACCGCATGGCGGGCCGCGGACTCCCACTCGACGTAATCGCCGTGGTGGCGGCGGAACTTCGGGTAGGCGGCGGCGGTGATCTCCCACTGCCGGGCGTCGGCGATGTCCCGCAGCAGCTGGAGGATCTGCACCCGGCAGGCCGTCTGCGGGCGCTGGGCGAGGTCCCACAGGAAGGGCACCGTCACGGCCGTCGCCTGACCGACGACGAAGCCGTAGCGGCAGATGCGGTGCCGCAGCCGGTCCAGGGCGTTCTGGGCGGCGGCCGCGTCACCCGAGGCGACGGCGGCGAGCAGGAACGGGATGGCCGCGGCCGAACCCGAGGAGTCCTCGATGTCGTGCCAGGGGACCAGTCCGACGTCCTGGAGAGCGGCGCCCGGTGTCCGGTCCGTCACCGGAGGCTCACCGCCGCACACTTCGGGTCGTGACGTCATCGGGGGACGCGCGCCTCGGTGGGCAGCATGGCCCAGACGGTCTTGCCCGTGGGGACGCACCGGGTCCAGCCCCAGTGCCGGGACAGCCCCTCGACGATGATCAGGCCGCGGCCGCCCTCGTCGAGGGACGCGCCGCCGCGTGCCGGGCTGGGGAGCGTCTCGCTCCGGTCGGTGACGGCGCACATCAGATGCGCCGCACGGCGCTTGAGCCGCAGCAGTACCTCGGACTCGGCCCCCTCACCCGCGTCGTCCCGCAGGCCGTGCAGCACCGCGTTGGCGACCAGTTCGGAGACCACCACCAAGGCGTCGTCACGGACCTGGTCCAGCTCCCAGTCGTCGAGGACCCGCTCGGTGAACTCGCGTGCCCGGCCGCAGGCGGCGGGACCGCCGGTCAGGCGCAGGCCGGCGGTCCCGCGGCCGGCGCCGGGCAAGGCACCGGCCGAGGTGGTACGGGCCGGGAGCGGACCTGGGCCGGACCAGGGTGCTGGTTGCACGGGCAGCGACACGGCATCTCCTGCGGTGGCGTCAGGACGGGGCGCTGACACGGACGTTGGTGCCTTGGTTATTATCCACCCCGACAGCCTGTCCGTGCAATTTCACGGGAAATTGCGCGTTCAGTTCGAGCCAGTCCCGCGCAAGGAGGCCGCAGTGCCATCAGTTTCGAACGGGGTACGAGCGAGTTCGCTGGGCGTCCGCTGGGTCAAGAGCCGGCACAGCAACGCCGAGGGCAACTGCGTGGAGGTCGCCGCGCTGGCCGGAGGAGGCGTGGCGATGCGCAACTCCCGCGACCCGCACGGCCCGGCGCTGATCTACACCTCCGCCGAGGTCGCCGACTTCCTGGCGGCCGCGAAGGAGGGCCAGTTCGACGACCTGCTGTGACGCCCTGCCGGGCACCCGCGCCGGCGCCCGGCCGCGTACCCGCCGAGCCGCCCGGCCGGGCGCCGTCGTTCCGCTTCGGCACGCGCATGCGCCGGGAGGTCGAGCAGTGCGATAATGCGGCCTGTTGCCCCCTGCCCACCGGGAGTCAGGATGCCCTCCGAGTCGCCGCGCGTCTCCCGCCTGGAACCGTATCTGCATCGCACCGAGCCCGCGCCGACTTTGCTGAAGATGCTGGTCGGGGTGCAGCTCGCGGGCATCCGCGAGGACGCGGGGCTCGCCCAGGAACAGGCCGCGCGCGCTGTCGGGTTCAGCCCGGCGAAGCTCTCCCGCATCGAGGCGGGAAAGGGCCGCCGGCCACCCACCGAGAGCGACGTCCGGGCCCTGCTGGAGTTCTACAAGACGGAGGACCACGAGGCTTCCGTCCTGCTGCAACTGCTGCGGCGGGCCGGGGAAGCGGGGTGGTGGCAGCGCTTCGACAAGCGGCTGGTCCCGGAGTGGTTCGACCGGCTGGTCGGACTGCAGGAAGCGGCCGACTCCATCCGTACCTTCGAGATCCAGTACGTTCCCGGCCTGCTGCAGACCCCGGCCTACACCCGCGCCGTGGTGGAGCGCGGCCTGCCCTCCGCCCCGGCCCGCGAGGTCAACCGCCGGGTGGAACTGCGCAGCAGGCGAGGCCGGCTGCTGCAGCGCGCGGACGCGCCGCAGCTCTGGGCGATCGTCGACGAGTCGGTGCTGCTGCGCGTCCTGGGCAGCCGCGACATCATGCGTGAGCAGTTGGAGCATCTGATCGAGATGGCCCGGCTGCCGCATGTGACGGTGCAGGTCGTCCCGCTGGACGTGACCGACGCCTCAGCGCCGGCCATCCCCGTCACCTACCTGCGCTTCGGCGGCCTGGACCTGCCCGACATCGTCTACCTGGAGCACATCAGGAGCGCCACGTTCCTGGAGGACCGGGACGAGACGGAGCAGTACCGGGTGGCCCTGGACCAGTTGGCCGACGACGCTCTCAGCCCGCGCGACTCCCTGGCCCGCCTGCGCGAGACGGCCCGGCAGCGGTACGGCGCCGAGTGACCGGGCGCCGGCCCGCTACGGCAGCCGGCCGACCCCGCCGAACTCGATCCACTCCTGGGTGAGCTGACGCGGCGCCACGTCGTTGTCGGGGCGCCAGGTGGACACCTCCACCAGGCCCGGCTCGAGGATCTCCAGCCCCTCGAACAGCTGCGCCACGTCCTTCTCCTGACGCACCCGGCCCCAGTGTCCCTGCGTCGCCTGGTCCATGAAGTCGGTCACGAACGCCCGCACCTCCGGATCCTCGCTGACCAGCTGACACATCAGCAGGCAGCTGCCGGGCGCGAGCCGTTCGAGCACCCGCTCGACGACCGCGAGGGGTCCGTCGGTCTCGCTGTCCGGAATGCAGTGGAAGACGGAGTTGAACAGCACGGCCACCGGCTGCGAGAAGTCGATCAGGCGCTCGGTGTCGGGATGGGAGAAGATCGCGTCCGTCTCGCGCAGGTCGGCCTGGATGACGGCGGTGCGGTCGTTCTGGTCCAGCAGGGCGCGGCCGTGCACCAGGACCATCGGGTCGTTGTCGACGTACACCACCCGCGAGTCGGGGGCGATCCGCTGCGCCACCTGGTGCACGTTGTCCTGTGTGGGCAGCCCCGACCCGTGGTCGAGGAACTGCCGCAGGCCGTACTCCTGCGCCAGGGTGCGGACCACCCGCTGGAGGAAGCGCCGGTTGTTCAGGGCCAGCGCCCGCGTGCTGGGCACGACCTTGTCCAGTTCCTCGCAGGCGGCCCGGTCGACGGCGTAGTTGTCCTTGCCGCCCAGGTAGTGGTCGTACATGCGCGCGGCCGTGGGAACCGTGGCATCGATCTTGGTGGACAGCTGCTTCCCGGACTCCATCGTCTTCCCCCAGCTCCAAGCCGCGCCGGGCCGACCGGACCGGCAGACAACACATCCTAGGGAAAAGCCACTTGGACCTGCCACTCCTTCCGCCCGACCGGTCCGGCCGGACGCTTCGAGGAGCACCCCGAGGACGAGGCGAGGCGACACCCGCCCCGGAAGCCCCTCCCGCTTCACCCCTTGACGGTGCTGGTGCAGACCTTTAGGTTCTGCCCCACCTCGGCAGTTCACGGACAAGCATAATGTTCAGTCACGTGAACGCATGAACACCGGGTTCCGGAACGTGCTCACCCCCGCTCACCCCCCACCCAAGAAAGCAGGGCACGCCATGATCCGTTCGAAAGTCCTGGCCGGCGTCAGTGTCGCGGCCGCCGTCGGCGTCCTCGCGGTGACGGGCACCGGCAGTGCCACCGCCGCGGACCCGGGCAAGGCCCCCGGCGGCAACTTCGACCTGTCCGTGTGGCAGCTCCAGGAGCCCGTCGGCTCGCCCGGCTCCCCGACGACCGTCCCCTCCTCGCGCCTTCGGGGCGCGAACGGCTACCAGGACGCGTACTTCTACACGGACCAGCGCGACGGGGCGATGACCTTCTGGGCGCCGGAGAAGGGCGTCACGACACCCCACTCCCGCTACGCCCGCTCCGAGCTGCGGGAGATGAACCGCGGCGGGGGCGCCGCCGACTGGTCCCTCCGCGGGAACCACCGGCTGAAGGCCACGCTGCGGGTGGTGTCGGTGACGAAGAACGTGTGCGTCGGGCAGATCCACCTCGGCAGCGGCGGCTCCTCCACCAAGCCCCTGCTGGAGCTGTACTACCACTCGAACGGCGACATCGTCCTCGGCACCGAGAACTCCCCCTCCGGCGGCCAGACCCCGCACCCCGTCGGCCACGTCCCCATCGGCAGGACCTGGACGTACACCATCGCCGTCTCCGGCGGCGACACCATCGACCTGACGGTCAACGGCAGCACCACCCACTACCCGATCCCGTCGTCCTTCTTCCCCTACAAGCAGTACTTCAAGGCCGGGTCGTACAACCAGTCGTCCTCCGACAGCACCACCAAGGGCGCACGGGTCGCCTTCTACGGGCTGACCGTCTCGCACAGCGGCTGAACGCGCACGGCCCGGTGCGGCGTTCTGCTGTCGGCCGAGCCGGTCGCGCCGCGCCCGGCCCGGGCGGCAGGATCGCCGTATGCCACCTGTCTTCGTGCTCGTGCACAGCCCGTCCGTGGGCCCCTCGACCTGGCATCCCGTGGCCGACCGTCTCAAGGCCGCGGGATGCCGGGTCAGGGTGCCGTCCCTGCTGCACATCGGCGCGGGCGGCCCGCCCTACGCGCCCCGGGTCGTCGACGCCGTGCGCGACGATCTGCGCCAGGTGCCGTCCGGCAACCCGGTCGCGCTGGTCGCGCACAGCAACGCGGGCCTGTTCGTCCCGCTGATCCGCTCCGGCCTCGATCACCCGGTGGCCGCCTCGGTCTTCGTCGACGCCGCGCTGCCGGCCCGGTCCGGTACCACGCCCGTCGCCGCGCCCGAGTTCCTGGAATTCCTGCGCCCCAAGACCGTCGACGGCAGGCTGCCGCGCTGGACCGACTGGTGGGACGAGGCGGACGTCGCCCCCATGTTCCCGGACCGAGCGGTGCGCCGCACGGTCGTGGCGGAGCAGCCCGCCCTGCCGCTGTCCTACTACGAGCAGCGCGTCCCGGTCCCCGGCGGATGGGACGACCACCCCTGCTCCTACCTGCTGTTCGGGCCCCCGTACGACGGTCTCGCCGCCGAGGCGCGCGAGCGCGGCTGGCGTGTGGCGCACCTGCCCGGCGAGCACCTCCACCAGATCGTGGACCCGGCCGGCACCGCCCGGCAGCTCCTCGAGCTCGTCGGCCAGGGCATCGGCACGCGCTGACCGGCGCCTGCCGGACGCCTACTTGGCAGGGGCGAAGACGCGCTGCGCCGCGATCGCTGCCCCGCCCCGCGCCCACTCCTCGAACGGCAGCGGCCGGACGACGAGGTCGCAGTCCGCTGCGGCGCCGAACGCGTGGCCGAGGAAGCTCCGGCGGATGTGGTCGGCGAACAGGTCGTAGGAGGCCACGCCCTCGCCGGAGATGATGATCCGTTCCGGGCCGATGAGGTTGGCGACGCAGGCCAGTGCCAGGCCCACGGCGCGTCCGGCGCGGGCGAACACCGCCCGGACGCCGGGGTCTCCGGCGTGTGCGAGGCGCACCGCGTCGTCCATGGTCAACCGCGGGTCGCCGGTCGCCTGCCGGGCCTGCTCGGTGATCGCGTGGGTGGAGGCGACCGCCTCGACGCAGCCGGTGTTGCCGCAGGTGCAGACGCGGTCGGCGCCGCCCACCGGAAGGTGCCCGACCTCGCCGGCCACGCCGTGCGCCCCGGAGACCACGCGGCCGCCGATGGACAGGCCCGCGCCGATACCGGCGCCGACGGTGACCAGGGCGAAGGTCGACAGTCCCGCGCCCGCCCCGAACCACTGCTCGGCCACGGTCAGGGCGCGTACGTCGTTCTCGACGACCGCCGGGGTTCCGGCCGCCGTCTCGACCAGCTGGGCGAGCGGCACGCGCCGCCAGTCGAGGAAGGGCGAGTACTGGACCGTGCCCAGCCGGCCGTCCACGTCGCCCGAGATGGTGACGCCGATGCCGTGCAGCGCGCGGTCGCCGGCCACTCCCGCCGCGCCCCGCAGCTCCTCCACCAGCCGCGCGATGGCCAGCACCACGGTGCCCACGTCCCGTGAGTCGAGCCTGACCCGCCGGGAGGCGAGGGGCCGGGTGGTGAGGTCGGCGAGCACGCCGATGAGTTCCTCCCCGGTGACCTTCACCCCCGCGAACAGGGCGCGTTCGGCCCGTACGGCGATCAGGGTCCCCGGGCGGCCGCCGGCCCGTTCCGCCGCGGACCGGCCCAGCTCGGTGATCCAGCCGTCGGCCATCAGCGGGGTCGCCACCTTGGTCACGGCTCCCGGCGTCAGCCCGGTCCGCCGCCCGATCTCGGCGCGGCTCAGCGGACCGTGCTGAAGCAGGGCCTGGAAGACCAGAGCGGCCGCTGGGGGCTGGTCGGCGAGGGTCATGCGGCGACCATACCTTTCCATTGGAAACTAAAACAAGCCCCGATTCACCCTACCTTCGCTTCACAAAACCCCAGGTCACTTGGAACGCGACGGCAAGGAACCCCATCACAGGAGCACAGACATCGGATATTTATCGGGGCCGACTATGTTGACGCTGGAAGGAAACCCGGCCTACATTCGCCGCACTCCTCACCGGAGCGGACGGGACGGTCCCGCGCCGTGGAGGAGCGTGGCCCCCACCCACGGCCCTGTTTGCCTGAGCCGGTCTCAGCGATCCCCTCGGTGGTGTTCCGGGACGACCACCGCCGAGAGGTTCTCCCCGCTCCATCGCTTCCCCGATGCCAGAGGCGGACCACCGCCTGCAGTCGCGCCCTGACGGAGTACCTCCATGTCTCGTCCAGCTCGACCCGCACGTCTGAGAACCCTGACCGCCGTCACCGCGCTCGCGGTGGCCCTCGCCGTGCCCGCCGCCGCGCGGGCCGCCGCCCCCGCCGGCTCCCCCGTGGCCCGGACGGCGCCCGGCACCACCACCGCGCCCGCCGTGGCGGCCAAGCCGTACATGGGCTACAGCACCTGGAGCCTGGAGTCCACCAACTTCCCCGGCTACGGCGGGGAGAACTGGCTCACCGAGTCCAACGTCCTGGGACAGGCCGACGTCCTGGCCGCGAAGCTGAAGTCGCACGGCTACGACTACGTGAACGTGGACGCCGGCTGGAACGTCGACCACGGCAGGAACGTCGGTGACGGCTACGCCCGCCCGAGTGCGGACCTCAAGAAGTTCCCGCACGGCATGAAGTACATCGGCGACCAACTGCACCACAAAGGGCTGAAGTTCGGCCTCTACCTGGCGGTCGGCCTCTACCAGGACTACTACAACGACGGCAGGACGCCGATCTACCACGCCCCCGGCTGCACCACCAAGGACATCGTCTACCCCGACCTGCGCAGGACCAGCGGCTGGGACAACGTCTCCTACCAGCTGAACTTCTCCAGCCCCTGCACCACCAAGTACATCCAGTCCGTCGCCGACGAACTCGCCTCCTGGGGCGTGGACTTCCTCAAGATCGACGGCGTGGGCCCCGGCTCCAACCAGGGCGACGCGGCCCACGACAACGTCCCCGACATCAAGGCCTGGCACACCGCGCTGCGGAACACCGGCCGCCCCATCCAGTTCGTGCTGTCCTGGTCGCTCAGCCACAACCAGGCCGACGTCTGGAAGGCCAACTCCAACGGCTGGCGGGTCGACACCGACGTCGAGTGCTACTGCGACACACTGGTGACCTGGAACAACTCCGTGAAGGCGCGCTGGAACGACGTCGTGCCGTGGATCGACGACGCCGGCCCCGGGCACTGGAACAACCTCGACTCCCTCGACGTCGGCTCCGGCGTCATGGACGGCATCAACAACGTCGAGCGGCAGAGCTACATGACGCTGTGGGCCATCGAGTCCGCGCCCCTGTACATCGGTGACGACCTCACCAAGCTGGACTCCTACGGGCTGAAGCTGCTCACCAACGACGAGGTCATCGCGGTCGACCAGGCGGGCAACCCGGCCAAGCCGGTCAGCCAGAAGACCCCCGAACAGGTCTGGTACGCCCGTAACGCCGACGGCAGCTACACCGTGGCCCTGTTCAACCTCGGCAAGGGCTACTCCGACGTGACGGCCGACTTCAGCGACCTCGGCATCAGCGGCAAGGCCGCGGTCCGCGACCTGTGGCGCCGCAGGAACCTCGGCTCGGTGAGCGGCCACTTCACCGACAACCTGCCACCGCACGGCTCGCGCCTGCTGCGGATCACCCCGCGCCGCGACGGCCACCACCCCGGCGTCCCGCTCGCCGTGCACGGCACGAGGTCGACCGCCACCAGCGTCTCGCTCGCCTGGGACGCGGTGAACTCCGGTACGCCGGCCACCGGTTACGACGTCTACGTGAACGGCTCGAAGGCGGCCACCGTCGCCGGCACCTCCGCCACCGTGAGCGGGCTCGAGGCCGGCACCGGCTACTCCTTCACCGTGGCCGCCCACGACGCCAGGGGCCGGACGTCCGCGCCCGGCAAGGCCGTCCTCCTCACCACACCGGCAGCCGGCGGACCGGTCGGCCACGAGGCCGAGGCCCCCGGCAACACCCTCAGCGGCAACGCCTCCGTCGCGGACTGCTCCGCGTGCTCCGGCGGCAAGAAGGTCGGCAACCTCGGCGGCAGCGGCTCGGTGACCGTCAACCACGTCACCGCGCCCAGGGACGTCACCTACCTGATGAGGATCGACTACACCGACGGCTCCTCCGGCCGCACGATCGTCGTCACCACGGGTGACACGTCCTTCCAGGTGCCGCTGCCCGGCAGCAACGACAACGACTGGGGCACACCGCAGTCGGTCACCGTCACCGTCCCGCTGAAGGCCGGCGAGAACACGATCGGCTTCGGCAACCCCTCGGACTACGCCTCCGACATCGACCGGATCACCCTCTGACCCGCCGTCCGCCCCCGGCCGGCGTTCCACCCGCCTGACACCCGAGGAGAGTGCCGTGGTGGTCACATCACAGGGCAAGCTCACACCGCCGTCCGCACCGCCGCCCGCCGCGGTGACCACCACGGCCACCGCCTCCGGCCGGATTCCCCTCGTCCGCACGGCCCGTGGCGTCCGCGGGCCGCGCCGCTCCACACCGGCCAGGTCCGCGGCGGCCCGCCGCCGCGACCTGCCGGCCGCCCTCCTGCTCATCCTCCCCGCCGTGGCCGGGTTCGCGGTCTTCTTCGCCTACCCGACCCTCCGCGGCATCTACCTCAGCTTCACCGACTTCCACGTCCTCACCCCGCCGCACTGGGTGGGACTGGCCAACTTCCACGAAATGGCCGGCGACGACGTCTTCTGGCACTCCCTCCTCGTCACCGTCTACTTCGTCGCCCTGTCCGTCTCCTTCGGCACCCTGGTCTCCCTGGTGACGGCCGTGGTGCTGCACCGGGTGACCCGCTCCTCGCTGCTGCGCGGCGTCATCCTGCTGCCCTTCCTCATCTCCAACGTCATCGCCGCCCTGGTCTGGCAGTGGATGCTCGATCCCAGCCTCGGCATCATCAACAGCGTCCTGAAGGACCTGACCGGCCACTCCGTCCTCTTCTTCGGCAGCGGCGGCTGGGCCATCCCCTCCCTCGCCGCCATCAGCGTGTGGAAGTGGATGGGTTACTACGCCCTGCTGATCTTCGCCGGCCTGCAGACGATCCCGCCCACCATCTACGAGGCGGGACGCGTCGACGGCGCCGGTGAGATCCAGATGTTCCGCCGCCTCACCATCCCCCTGCTGCGCCCGATCCTGGTCATGGTGGTCGTCCTGACCGTCATCAACTCCTTCCAGGTCTTCGACATCGTGCAGGTCACCACCCGGGGCGGACCGGCCAACGCCTCGAACGTGCTGCAGATGTACATCTACGACAAGGCTTTCCGCCAGTTCGACTTCGGCTACGCCGCCACCCTCTCGCTGGCCCTGTTCGCCCTGCTCATCACGGTCACCTTCACCCAGCTGCGGCTCGCCCGCGCAGGCGAATCCGACCTGAGCTGAAGGAGCCCGTCATGGCAGTCGCCCTCGCACCCGGCCGGACGGCCCCCGCGCACCGCTCCACCGGGAAGGGCTCCCGCCGCCTCTCCCCCGGCAGGATCGCGGCCTGGACCTACCTCGGCGTCATCGTCCTGGTCACGCTCTTCCCCTTCTACTGGATCCTGCGCACCGCGCTGTCCGACAACTACGAACTGGCCACCGACCCCTCCTCGCCGCTGCCGGTCGGCTTCACCTGGGGCGCGTTCGAGCGCGTGCTGGGCATCGCCTCCACCGCGCAGGCCCAGGCCCAGGGCGGCTCCGGCGCCTCCCTCGACATCGCGCTCTACCTGCGCAACTCACTGATCTACGCGACCACCCAGACGGCGCTGATCGTGCTGTTCTCCGCGAGCGCCGCGTACGCCTTCTCCCGGCTGCACTGGCGCGGCCGCAACCTGGTCTTCAACATCCTCATCGCCGCGCTGATGGTGCCCAGCGTGTTCACGCTCCTGCCCAACTTCGTGCTCGTCAAAGACCTCGGCCTGTCCGACACCTTCGGCGGCCTGATCCTGTCCGGCGCGCTGTTCCAGGCCTTCACCCTGTTCTTCCTGCGGCAGTTCATGCTGGGCCTGAGCGACGAGGTCGAGGAGGCGGCCGTCATCGACGGCGCGGGCCCGCTGCGGATCTTCTTCCGGATCATCCTGCCGATGTCGTCCGCGCCGATCGCCACCGTGTCCCTGCTGATGTTCGTCAACGCCTGGAACGACTACTTCTGGCCGCTGCTCATCACCAACAGCCAGGACGTGCAGCCCCTCACCCTCGCTCTCGGGGTCTTCAAGCAGTCCTCCCCGCAGGCCGCCCCCGACTGGGCGGGGCTGATGGCCGCCGCCCTCATCGCGGCGCTGCCGATGCTGCTGCTCTTCGTCGCCTTCGGCAGGCGCATCGTCAACTCCATCGGCTTCTCCGGCCTCAAATGACCGGCCGCACCCCGCGATCGGAGATCACCGCCATGCTCCCCAGCGACCTGGTGCTGACGTGGCCCGCCCCGGCGGCCGCATGGACCGAGGCAGCCCCCGTCGGCAACGGCCGGCTGGGCGCGATGGTCTTCGGCGGCACCCACCGGGCCCGCATCCAGATCAACGACTCCACGGTGTGGTCCGGCTCCCCCGGCGGCCCGGCCACCGCCCTCGCCGCGGTCCTCGCGGGGGGCGCCGGCCCGCGGCGCCTCGAAGAGGTCCGCGCCGCCCTCCGCGCCGGAGACCAGGACCGGGCCGAGACACTGCTGATGACCTTCGAGGGGCCCTACAGCCAGGAGTACCTTCCCTACGCCGACCTGCATCTGACCGTCGCGGGCGGCGAGCGGGCCGCCTACCGCGGCAGGAGCCTCAACCTCGACACCGCGGTGGCCGAGGACGGCTTCGACCTCGACGCGGTCACCGTCCGCCGCCGGGTCTGGGCCGACGCCGTCACCGGCGCCCTGTGCACGACCCTGGACGCGGAATGCGGCACCGTGGACCTCTCGGTCGACCTGTCGACCCCCCTGCGCGAGGTGCACCGCCGCGCCACGACGGGCGGCCTCACGCTCGGCGTGGAGATACCCGTGGACGGCGCCCCCGCCCACGAACCGCAGGTCGCCGAGCCCCTGCGGTACGCCGCCGGCCCGGTCGACGGCTACGACCCCTTCGGGGCGCTCGCCCTCGCCCTGCACACCGACGGCGAGGTGACCGTGGCCCACGGCAACCTCCTCGTCGCCGGCGCCTCCCACGTCCTGATCACCCTCACCAGCTCCACGGCCGCCGCCCGGCACTGGCACGGGGAGGAACCCGCCGGCCGCGCGACCCACCTGGCCAGTGCGCACGACACCGCCGCCCGGGCCCTCGCGCGGGGCGCCGGCCGGCTGCTCGAGAACCACGAGTCGGACATCCGCGGCCTCCTCGGCGGCACCGCCCTGCGCATCGGCCCGCGCCGCCGCGGCGCCCACGACGTCGCCCGCGACATCCTCAGCGGGGACGACGAACTCCTCACCGCCACCGTGCTGTTCCAGCTCGGCCGCTACCTGCTGGCCACCGCCTCCCGCCCGCACACCGGCCCCCCGGCCAACCTCCAGGGCATCTGGAACACGGACCCGCGCCCCCCTTGGTCGTCCAACTACACCATCAACATCAACACGCAGATGAACTACTGGGGCGCGGAAGCGGCCGGCCTCGCCGCCTGCCACGAGCCGCTGTTCGACCTGCTGGACCGTATGGCCGCCCAGGGCAGGCCGGTGGCACGGCAGTTGTACGGCGCGCGCGGCTGGGTGGCGCACCACAACACCGACATGTGGGGCTGGGCGCTGCCGGTCGGCATGGGCCACGGCGACCCTTCGTGGGCGCTGTGGCCGATGGGCGGGGCCTGGCTCGCCCAGCACGCCTGGGACCACTACGACTTCACCCGCGATCCCGGCTTCCTGCGCGAGCGGGCGTGGCCGCTGCTCAGCGGCTGCGCGGAGTTCCTGCTCGACTGGCTCCTCGACGACGGAGCGGGCTGCCTGGACACGCTCCCGTCGACCTCTCCGGAGAACCTCTTCCTCGTGGACGGCGCTCCGAGGTCCCTCACCCGTTCCTCGGCGATGGACCTGGCGTTGATCCGGGCCACCTTCGAACGCACGCTCGCCACAGCGGAGCTGCTGGGCCTCGACACGCCCCTGTCCGGCGAGATACGCGCCGCGCTGCCCCGTCTGCGTCCGCCGCGGATCTCGCCGGAGGGCCGGCTGCAGGAGTGGGCCGAGGACCTGACCGAGGCCGATCCCCACCACCGTCACCTCTCCCACCTGATCGCCCTGCACCCGCTGGGCCGGATCGACCCCGACACCACCCCCGAACTGGCCGACGCGGCCCGCAGGACGCTGGACCGGCGTGGTCCCGGCGCCATGGGGTGGTCCTGGGCCTGGAAGACCGCTCTGCGGGCGCGCCTGCGCGACGGCGCGGCCGCACGCTCACTGCTGCTGGAGGCGAGCCGCCCGCTCGACGGCGACTGCGCGGTCGACGCCCCGGCCGACGGCTCCCGGTGGGGCGGCCTGCTGCCCAACCTGTTCTCCACCCACCCGCCGTTCCAGATCGACGGCAACTACGGCTTCATGGCCGCCATCACCGAGATGGTGCTGCAGAGCCACACCGGCGTCCTGCACCTGCTGCCCGCCCTGCCCGCGCAGTGGCCCGAGGGCCGGGCCACCGGCCTGCGCTGCCGGGGCGGCCTCGCGGTCGACGTCGGCTGGGCCGACGGCGTCCCGACCACGGTCACCGTGCGCCGCCTGGCCGGCGACGCGGCGGAACCGGTCCGGATCCGCCACCGGGGCCGGACCGCGGAGATACGCCTGGCCACCGGCGACCGGATCGACCTCGACGCCGGCCTGCGGGTGCGGGAGGAGCCGGTGCCGTGCTGAGCGAGCGGGACGTCCCCGAGCTGTTCGCCTACCGCAGCTGCTACCGCGAGCCCGCCGACTTCGACGCCTTCTGGGGGCACACCCTCGCGCACGCCCGCGCCGAGCGGGAGGCGTCGCTGGAGCTGACGGCCGTCGAGACCGGCCTGGAGACGGTCGACGTCCTCGACGCCGTCTTCCCCGGGTTCGGCGGCCACCCGGTCCGCGGCTGGCTGCGCATGCCCCGGCACCGCACCGGGCCGCTCCCCGCGGTCGTGCAGTTCCACGGCTACGGCAGCGGGCGCGGGGCCCCCGTGGAGGACCTGCTGTGGGCGTCCGCCGGGTACGCCCACCTGCTGGTGGACGCCCGCGGCCAGGGCGGTGCCTGGGCGGGCGGCGGTGCGACGCCCGACCCGGTCGGCAGCGGCCCCGCCCACCCCGGCTTCCTCACCCGCGGCATCGAGGACAAGGACACGTACGTCTACCGGCGGGTCTTCACCGACGCCGTTCGCGCGGTCGAGGCCCTGCGCGGTCGTGGCGACCTCGTCGACCCGGCGAGAATCGCCGTGGTCGGCGCCAGCCAGGGCGGCGGCATCGCCCTCGCGGTCGCCGGGCTCGTCCCCGGCCTTTCGGCCGCCCACTTCCAGGCGCCCTTCCTCTGCGACATCCGGCAGGCCACCCGGCTCACCGACGCAGACCCCTACGCCGAGATCGTCGGCTACCTCGGCGCCCGCCGGGACCGGGTGGAGCAGACCTTCGAGACGCTGAGCTACTTCGACGGGCTCGCCTTCGCCCGCCGCGCCACCGCCCCGGCCTGGTTCTCCGCCGGGCTGCGCGACCGGGTGTGCCCGCCGGTCACCACCATCGCCGCCCATCACGCCTACGCCGGGCCCAAGCAGCTGCGCCTGTGGGAGTTCAACGGCCACGACGCCGGGGGTCCCGAGGACCTGGCCATCGCCCTCGGCGCGTTCCGCGCGCTGCTGAAGACGTCGTCCCGTCCGCCGGTGCGGCCGTCCCCCGCGCCCTCCGTGTCACCGTGAAAGAAGGACCGATGAAACGCTCCACGGCAGTTCGAAAGACCGTCGCGCTGGGCGCCACGCTCACCCTGGCGGCGATCCTGTCCGCCTGCTCCGGCGGCTCCTCCTCCGCCGGCGGCTCCAAGACCGTCAACTGGTGGACCTGGGACGACAAGCAGGCCGCCGCGTACCGGACGTGCGCCACGGACTTCGAGCAGGCCAACCCCGGCGTCAAGGTGAAGATCACCAAGTACAACGTCGACGACTACTTCACCAAGCTCACCGCGGGGTTCGTGGCCGGCACCGCGCCCGACGCCTTCCAGAACAGCGTCCAGTTCTTCCAGGCGTACGCCTCCCAGCACCAGTTGATGCCGCTCGACCGCTTCATCGCCAGGGACGATTTCGACCTGTCCCGCTTCTCGGTCGGCGTGGACGCCTGGAAGTTCACCGACGGCAAGCAGTACGCCCTGCCCCTGGACTGGGCGGCGACCGGCATCTACTACGACCGGGACGCCCTGAGGAAGGCCGGATACGGCGAGAAGGACGTCGACTCGCTGAACTGGAACCCCGACGACGGCGGCACGCTCGGCAAGATGATCGCCCACCTGACGGTCGACGAGAAGGGACGCCGCGGCGACCAGAAGGGCTTCGACAAGTCCCACGTCAAGACCTACGGCTACGGCGAGGTCGCCGCCAAGGACTTCATCGGACAGGTCACCTGGAGCCCGCTGGTCGACACCACCGGCTGGCGCCTGGGCGACAAGGCCACCTGGCCGACGGTGTTCGACTACGGCGATCCGCGGTTCGTGAAGACCATGGACTGGATCCGCTCCCTGACCGACAAGGGCTACGCGCCCAGGATCGGCCAGTTCACCGACAGCATCAGCGACGTCGACCTGCTCTCCTCCGGCAAGGTCGCCATGGAGAGTGCCGGTTCCTGGGAGGCGTCGACCTTCGTGAAGATCCCCGGCCTCAAGGTCGGTATCGCGCCCACTCCCTACGGCCCCGACGGCAGGACCCGGGCCGTGCTGAGCAACTCCAACGGCAACAACATCTGGGCCGGTACGAAGAACGCCGACCTGGCCTGGAAGTGGGTCTCCTACATGGGCAGCGAGGCGTGCCAGTCCAAGGCCTCGCTGACCGGCACCTTCTTCCCGTCGATACCGGCGTCGATGGACGCCTCGGCCAAGGCGCTGGCCGCCAAGGGCGTGGACCTGTCCGTCTTCACCGACATGATGCGGGACAAGGTGCTCCACCCCTCCCCCGTCTACGGCAACGGCGCGGCCCTGCAGGACGCACTCCAGCCGCTGTTCCAGGCGTACTTCGCCGGCCAGAAGGACGACTCGGTCTTCCCCGAGATGCAGAAGAAGAGCAAGCAGCTGCTCGCGAAGTAGCGAAGCGGCCCCCCACCCCCGAAAGGCAGGACCACGCATGCCGGACACCACCGCGCGAATCCACACCCTGCGCGCGGCAGGCACCGCACTGATCGTGGAGCTCACCGAGCCCGTGCCCAGAGTCCTGCACTGGGGGGCCGATCCGGGCGAGCTGCCGCCGGACGCACTGGCGGCACTCGCCCTGACCGGCGAGCCCGCCGTGCTCAACAACTCCATCGACCTGCCACGCCGGTTCACCGTCTGGCCCACCGAGGCCGACGGCTGGTCCGGCACCCCGGCCCACGAGGGCCATCTGGCCGGGACGTTCGCCGCACCGAGGCTGACGCTGACCGGCAGCCGCCACCGTCCCCGGACCGCGGGCGGCGGGGAGCTGACCCTGCAACTCACCGACGCGGGGGCCGGACTCGACGCCACCCTCACCTACCGGCTGGAGCCCTCGGGGGTCCTGGGCGTGCGGACGACGCTCACCCGGCGGGCCGACGCGGATCCCGCACCGTACGACGTGGTGCGGGTCACCACGCTCCTGCCGCTGCCCCGACGGGCCGCGGAGATCCTGGACTTCACCGGCAAGTGGAGCCGGGAGCGCTCCCCGCAGCGGCGCCCGCTGGGCTTCGGCAGCCACGTCCGGGAGGTGCGGCGCGGCAAGCCCGGTCTCGACTCGCCGTACCAGGTGACGGTCGGCGTGCCGGGGTTCGGTTTCCGCGGCGGGGAGGTCTGGGCCGTGCACGTCGCCTGGAGCGGCGATCAGCGCTACCTGGTCGAACAGGTACCGGAGGGCGCGGGCGTCCACGCCGCGGTGCTGGGCGGCGGCGACCTGCTGCGGGCCGGGGAGATCCGGCTCGCACCCGGCCAGTCGTACACCGCTCCGGTCTGCCACTTCGCCTGGTCCGACCAGGGGCTCGACGGGCTCGCCGACCGCTTCCACACCTTCCTGCGGGCCCGCCCCGGCCATCCGCGCCGCCCCCGCCCGGTGACCCTCAACAGCTGGGAGGCGGTGTACTTCGACCACGACCTGGACCGGCTGCTGCGGCTGGCGGACAAGGCCGCCGAGGTGGGTGTCGAGCGGTTCGTGCTGGACGACGGCTGGTTCCGCGGACGCCGCTCGGACGACGCCGGACTGGGCGACTGGAGCGTCGACCCCGCGGTGTGGCCCGGGGGGCTGACGCCGCTGGTGGACCATGTGCGGTCGCTGGGCATGGAGTTCGGGCTGTGGGTCGAGCCGGAGATGGTCAGCCTCGACTCCGACCTGGCCCGCGAGCACCCGGAGTGGATCCTCGGACCGGCCCGCGGGCTCGGACCGTCCGCCCGCCACCAGCACGTCCTGGACCTGTCCGACACCCGGGTCTGGCACCACCTGCTGGATGCGCTGGACGCCCTGGTGGAGAAGTACGGCATCGCCTGTCTGAAGTGGGACCACAACCGGGAGCTCCACGAGAGCGTCCGCGGCCCGGCCGACCGGCCGGCCGGGCACGCCCAGGTGCCGGCCCTCTACCGGCTGATGGACGCGCTCAGGGAGCGCCACCCCGCGCTGGAGATCGAGAGCTGCGCGGCCGGGGGCGGACGCGTCGACCTGGGCATCCTGGAACGCGCCGACCGGGTGTGGGCCTCGGACTGCAACGACCCGGTGGAGCGGCAGGCCGTCCAGCGCTGGACCGGGCAACTGCTGCCGCCCGAACTGGTCGGCACCCACGTCGGCCCGGGCACCAGCCACACCACCGCCCGCGTCGGCTCCGACACGCTGCGGCTGGTCACCGCCCTGTTCGGGCACGCGGGCATCGAACAGGACCTCACCCGCTGCTCCGCCGGGGAACTCGCCCGGCTCGCCGCCTGGACCGCGCTCCACCGCGAGCTGCGCCCGCTGCTCCACGGCGGGCGCACGGTCCGTGCCGACCTCGCCGACGAGGCGACGCTGCTGCACGGCGTCGTCGCGCACGACGGCTCCGCCGCGTTCTACTGCTGGGCCCGGCTGGCCACGTCGCCCGAGGGGCAGTACGGGCGGGTGCGGCTGCCCGGCCTGGCGCCGGAGGCGACGTATCAGGTGCGTGTGCGCACCGAGCTGGGGCTGCCGTCCTTCCACCAGGTCTCCGGCCCCGCCTGGCTGTCCGCGGCGCTCGGCGGCGGCCGGCTCACGCTGCCGGGCTCGGTGCTGACCGTGGCCGGCCTGCCCATGCCGAATCTCAACCCCGGCCAGGCACTGCTGCTGGAGCTGCGCCGGCCCGAGAACGAACAGGGCCCGGACCGTGCGGCTACGCCGATCCGCCCGGCCGCAGCCGGGCCCTGACGGCCGCCTCGGCACCGCTGAGCGGGCCGCTCCCGGCCAGCAGCCGGGCGGCCTGCTCCACGCTGAGCGCGCCGAGTGCCCGCGTGTCCAGGGCCACGGTGGTCAGCGGCGGTTCGACGAGCGTGCCGAGCCGCAGGCCGTCGAAGCCGATCACGGCGAGGTCTTCCGGGACCCGCCGCCCGAGCCGGCGCGCGGCGCGCAGGGCTCCGACGGCGATGATGTCGTTGAAGGTGAACACGGCGGTGACGTCGGGGTGTCCGGCGAGGAGTTCCTCCAGTGCCCGCTCGCCGCCCTCGATACTCTGGTCGGCGCGACCGACCGTGCCGGAGTCCCGTCCGCGGGCGGCCATGGCGGCGTCGAACCAGCGGTGGCGCAGGCTCGGTTCGGCCCGGGCCGCGTAGTCGATCATGCCGATCCGCCGGTGCCCCGCGTCCACCAGGTGCCGGACCGCGTCGTGGACGCCCGCCTCGCCGTCGATCCGGATGGCGCTGAACCGCCCGGCGCGCGGCTCCCGGTCGATGAAGACCACGGGAAGTCCCCGGGTCAGCTTGTCGATCTCCTCCTCCGGCAGGGTCAGGTACCCCACGACGGCGTCCACCTGCGAGGCGACGACCTCGAGCGTGCCGCGCTCCTCCGCGACCCGGCCGCCGGTGTCGTAGACGACGACGTGCCAGCCCCGCGAGCGCGCCGCCTCCAGAGCGGCGGCGGCCACCTCGGTGAAGAAGGGGTTGAGCAGGTCGGGGACGACCAGGCCGACGCTCACCGTGTCCTGCCGCACCAGTCCCCTGGCGAACCGGCTGGGCCGGTAGCCCAGTTCGAGGGCGGCGTCGAGGACGCGCTGCTTGGTGGAGGCGCCGATCTCGCCCTTGTCGTTGAGCGCCCGCGACACGGTCTGCCGGGACACTCCGACGGCCCGCGCCACGTCGTCGATCGTCACCCGGCGCGGGCCGGTCCCCGACGACGCCATCGTCCACCTCCGTCCGGTCGGCCGCGGCTCCGGAACCTTGACACCCGTCCGCTGATCGGCGCAGACTCCGAATCGCCCGCTCCGTGAGCGCTCACGTTACCGCTCACGGGCCCTGCCTCCAAGCCACCCGGCGACCGCTCCCCCGCAAGCGGCGTCCGTCGCCGTCCAGAAAGTTGTGACCTCTTGCCTTCCGAGCTCTCCGCACATGTTTCGGACACCGCGCCCGGGCGCGGCGCGCTGCGGCCGGCGCGCTCCTGGCTGCGCTCCGACGCCCCCTCGCTCCCGCTGAACGGGCCCTGGCGGTTCCGTCTGTCACCCACGGCGTCGGTGGCGGAGGACTTCGCGGCCGCGGACTTCGACGACCACGGCTGGGACAGCATCGCGGTGCCCTCGCACTGGGTGCTCCAGGGTGACGGCGCCTACGGACGGCCGATCTACACGAACGTCCAGTACCCCTTCCCGATCGACCCGCCGCACGTGCCGGACGAGAACCCCACCGGCGACTACCGCCGCCACTTCGACCTGCCCGCCGACTGGCCGGCCGCCGACCGCGTCGTGCTGCGGTTCGACGGCGTCGAGTCGCTCTTCCGGGTGTGGGTCAACGGTGCCGAGATCGGCAGTGCCGGCGGCAGCCGGCTGGCCCACGAGTTCGACGTGACGTCCGCGGTGCGCCCGGGCGGCAACGTCGTGGCCGTACGGGTGCACCAGTGGTCGGCGGCCAGCTACCTGGAGGACCAGGACCAGTGGTGGCTGCCGGGCATCTTCCGCGAGGTCACCCTGCTCGCCCGGCCGGCCGCCGGCATCGAGGACGTCTGGCTGCGCACCGGGTACGACAACGGGCGCGGGCGCGTCGACCCGGAGGTCGCCGCCGGCCCGGCGGCCTTCCCGGTCACCCTGCGCATCCCCGAGCTCGGCGTCGAGCAGGTCTGGGCCTCGGCGGCCGACGTGGCCCCGATCGACGTCCCCGGCGTCGAGCCCTGGTCCGCCGAGCGGCCCCGCCTGTACGACGCCACGGTGTCCTCGGCCGCGGAGAGCGTCGCCCTGCGCGTGGGCTTCCGCACGGTCGAGATCCGCGGCGACCGGTTCCTGGTCAACGGCCGCCGCGTCGTCTTCCACGGGGTGAACCGGCACGAGACCCATCCGGAGCGCGGCCGCGTCTTCGACGAGGAGCACGCCCGCGAGGACCTGGCCCGCATGAAGCGGTTCAACGTCAACGCCATCCGCACCAGCCACTACCCGCCGCACCCCCGGCTGCTCGACCTCGCGGACGAACTCGGCTTCTGGGTCGTGCTGGAGTGCGACCTGGAGACCCATGGCTTCGAGAAGGTCGGCTGGGCCGGGAACCCGAGCGACGACCCCGCGTGGCGGGCGGCCTGCCTGGACCGCATCCAGCGGACCGTCGAGCGGGACAAGAACCACCCCAGCGTCGTGATCTGGTCGCTGGGCAACGAGGCCGGGACCGGCAGCAACCTCGCCGCCATGTCGGCATGGGTGCACGCCCGCGACGCCGGCCGCCCCGTGCACTACGAGGGCGACTACACCGGCGACTACACCGACGTCTACTCCCGCATGTATCCCTCGGTCCTGGAGACCGAGCAGATCGGCACCGACGGCTCCCGCGCCCCGCTGCTCGGCTGCACCCCCGCGCAGGGCGCCCGGCAGCGCACCAAGCCCTTCCTGCTGTGCGAGTACGCCCACGCGATGGGCAACGGGCCGGGCGCGCTGGACCAGTACGAGGCCCTGGTGCACCAATACCCGCGGCTGCACGGCGGGTTCGTCTGGGAGTGGCGCGACCACGGCATCCTCGCCACCGCTGAGGACGGAACGCCGTACTACGCCTACGGCGGCGACTTCCACGAGGTGGTGCACGACGGCAACTTCGTGATGGACGGCATGGTGCTGAGCAACGACGTGCCGACGCCGGGCCTGCACGAGTTCAAGGCGGTCGTCCAGCCGGTCAGCCTCACCTTCGACGGCGACGGGCTCACCGTCACCAATCTGCGCCACTCGGCCGACACCTCGGACCTGCGCTTCCGCCGGCGGGTCGAGCACGACGGGGTGCTCGTGGAATCGGGGGACCTGGACGTTCCCGTCGTGGCGGCGGGCGCCTCGCGTCGAGTGCCCCTGCCGCCGGTGGCGGTGTCCCCGGACGCCGAGACATGGCTGACCGTCGACGCGGTGCTGGCCCAGAAGACCGCGTGGGCGCCCGAGGGGCATGTGGTGGCGAGTGCCCAACTGGACCGCTCGGTCCGCCTCCCCGTCCCCGCCGTCCGGCCCCGGGGGGCGTGGCAGCCGGACACCGGGACGCTGAGCCTCGGCATCGCCGAGTTCGTCGGCGGCTCGCTCGTCCGCCTCGCCGGCCGCGCCGTCACCGGGCCCCGGCTGGAGTTGTTCCGCGCGCCGACCGACAACGACGAAGGCGCGTCCGACCGGCTCGAGGGGAGCGACGACAGTGTCGTCGGCGTGTCCAGTGCCGACCTGTGGCGGCTCGACGGTCTGCACCGGCTGACCGCGCGGCGCCTCGGCGTCGAACGGGCCCCGGACGCCCTGCGCACCGTCGACAAGGTCTCCGCGGCGAACTCGGCCCTGTCGGTGCTGGTGGAGTCCGTCTGGTCGCTCGACGACGGCGAACTGGAACTGCGCGTGGAGATCCAGCCCTCGCGCGGCTGGCGGACGGTGTGGCCGCGGATCGGAGTCCGCTTCGACCTGCCCGACGGCACGGCGCCCGTGGACCGCGCCGAGTGGTTCGGCCTGGGCCCCCTGGAGTCCTACCCCGACAACCTCCGGGCGGCGCGCACGGGCCGATTCACCTCCACCGTCCGCGACCTGTCGGTGGAGTACGCCCGCCCGCAGGAGACAGGACACCGCTCCGCCCTGCGCCGGCTGACGCTGGCGAGCGGCGACACCGAGGTCCTGACCTTCGCGGCCCTGCCCGACACCCGCGGACGCCGCCCCGGCTTCACCCTCAGCCGCCACACGCCGCAGCAGATCGCGGCGGCCGGCCATCCCTTCGAACTGCCCCGCTCGTCGACGAGTCACCTGTTCATCGACGCGGCTCAGCACGGACTCGGCTCACGGGCCTGCGGACCCGATGTGTGGCCCGAGTTCGCCCTGCGCCCCGAAGCCCGCACGATCAGGCTCCGGATCGCAGCGGCGCGCTGAGCGCGGCACGTTCCTCGTTGCGCCTGCGGCGTGCCCGGCGGTCTCGGCGTCCTCGACCGCCGGGCCGCCCGCGGCGCCTCACCCCGGGCCCGCGCCCGGCCGGTGGGCGCCGCCGGCACGCCCCGCCGGCGGACGGATGAAGGATCGGGCTGCCGGGGCGATCGGGGACGTCACCGCAACGCCCTTCCCCTGGATGAACGGCTCCACCCGGGGCTGCGCCGCCGGCAAGGTCGCCGACTCGGTCACCGGCCACCAGGCGTCCGGGCTCGGCGGCTGCTGCTGCTTCAGCGCCGCCCCCTGTGGTCGCCGCGCACGCCATCGAGGCGCCGAAACCGCGCGGGCGTCCGCTTCACCGACATGGTGACCGTCTCCCTCGGCGGGACCGGCACGATCAGCCGCGTGGCCACCCGAACGCCTGACGTCCGGCGTCGGCTACCCGATGTGGCGCAGCAGTTCGGCCACGGCGGGCGGCAGTTCCCCTCTGGGGTGCACGACCCGCATCCGCCAGGTCGGTGCGTGCGCGGCGAAGCGGCGCACCGACAGGTCGGGGAAGCGGGCGGCCAGGGAGGCGGGCAGGACGCAGACGCCGAGGCCGTGCCGCACCAGGTCGGTGGCGCCGAGGACGTCGTTCACCTCGAAGGTGGTGGCGCGCTCGACGCCGGCGGTCCGCAGGGCCCGGTCGACCGAGGCGCGGATCGCCCAGCCCGGCGGGAAGTCCACCAGCGGCAGCGCGACCGCCTCGGCCGGGGTCACCGGCCGCTGGGGCAGACGGGCCTCCCCCGGAGCGGCCACCAGGACCATCTCCTCCCGCGCCAGGGATCTGGTGGCGAGCCCCCGCAGCCGCGCGGAGTCGAGGGCCACGACGGCCAGGTCGACGGTGCCGTCCCGCAGGTCCCGCGGAATGTCCTCCGCCGGCGCCTGCCTCAGCTTCACCACGACACCCGGATGCTCCCGGTGGAAGGCGGCCAGCCCCGGGGCGAGACCGGCGTAGAGCCCCTGCATCACGCCGACGGTGATCTCCCCGCGCAGTTCCTCCTGGACCAGGGCGACGGCCGCACGTGCCTCCTCGGCGGCCCGCAGAGCCGTACGGGCGGACGCCAGGAAGGCACGCCCCGCAGCGGTGAGCGTCACCCGGTGCGTGGTGCGCAGGAACAGCCGCGCGCCCAGTTCGTGCTCCAGCGCGCGCACCGTCCCGGAGACCGCGGACTGCACCACGTGCAGCCGCCGCGCCGCCGCGGTGAACCCGCCCTCCTCGGCGACCGCGACGACGACCGCCATCTGCCGCAGCTCCATGCGTCCACCCTCCCGCCGATCATCTCTCACAGAGATTACCGTCATCTTCGATCATCTCCGTCGAAGGGGAAGCAGACACCACGGGCACCGGTTGCAAGGGGTACGCGGCCCTGGAGCCGCCGGAGTCAGCGTCCACCGATCGGAGTGCTCAGATGTCGATGTCCTCGGCCACCCGCCACGCACGCGGCGACGCCGGTGCCGGGCCGGCCACCCGCCGCTCGGGGCGCGCCCACGGGGCCGGATTCTGGACGATCGCGGCGGTGTTCGTCACGGCCATGGCGTTCTCCACGGTGCCGACCCCCCTGTACCCGCTCTACCAGGCGCACGACGGCTTCTCGACATTCACCGTGACGGTCGTGTTCGCGGTCTACGCGGTCGGCGTCCTCGCCAGCCTGCTGCTCGCCGGGCACGTCTCGGACTGGCTCGGCCGCAAGAAGGTACTGACCGCGGCGCTGGTGCTTGAGCTCGTCGCCGCCGCGCTGTTCCTGGCCGTGCCGTCGCTGCCGGTGCTGCTCGTCGCGCGACTGGTCACCGGGCTCGGTGTCGGGATGCTCACCGCGACCGCCACCGCGCATCTGCACGACCTGCACAGCGCGCACCGGCCGGACGGCTCGCCGCAGCGCTTCGAGATCGTCTCGACGGCGGCGAACATCGGCGGCCTCGGCCTCGGCCCGCTGGTGGCCGGCCTGCTGGCCCAGTACCTCGGCGCGCCGCTGCGCCTGCCCTACGCGGTCGTCGGCGTGGCGCTGCTGCTCGGTGTGGCCGCGGTCGCGCTGACCCCGGAGACGGTCCACAAGCCCGCCACCCGGCCCGCCTACCGGCCGCAGCGGGTGAGCACCGACCACGGCGACCGGGCCGGGTACCTCGCCGCGAGTGCCGCCGGCTTCGCCTCGCTGGCGGTCTTCGGCCTGTTCACCTCCCTGGTCCCCGGCTTCGTCGGCGGCACCCTGCACCACCCGTCCCGGGCCCTGGCCGGACTGATCGTCTTCGTGGTGTTCGGCGCGGCCGCGGCGGCGCAGGTGCTGACCGGCCGGCTGACCCCCCGCTCACGCCGCAACGCCGGGCTGCTCGCCCAGGCCGCCGGAGTGGCCGTGCTCGCTGCGGGCGTGCGCACCGCGAGCCTCGCCGTGTTCGTGCTCGCCGGTGTCGTCGCCGGCGCCGGTGCCGGGATGCTCTTCAAGTCCGCCGTGGGCTCCGTCGCGGCCATGGCGGCCCCGGCCCGCCGCGGCGAGGCGCTCGCCGGCCTCTTCCTGGTCTCCTACCTCGGCCTGGCGCTGCTGCCCGTCGGCCTCGGCGTCGCCAGCCGGTACACCTCGACGGCCGGGGCGATGACCTGGTTCACGGCGGTGGTGCTCGTCCTGCTGGCCGGTGTGGCGCTGCTGGGACGGCGCGTCCGCGCGAACTGATCAAGGCCGCGCTCCGCTTGCGGCGGCGCCTTGCGACGCAGGCGCCGCTCGGTGCGGCCGGCCGCCGGGGCCCACCGGAACGGGGCCGGTGGGCCCCCGCGGGCCCGCCCGGCACCCGGGCCGGGCGAGCCGTCGGCCGGCGCGTTTACTAACAATTGATTGAGCAGTCCCAACTGATAAACCTAGACTGAGCACCCATGAAGGTGCACAGCGGCACAGGCCGCGCCGAGACCGGCGACCCGGGCGACACCACGCGACTCGCGTCGGACCTGAGGCTCGCG
Source organism: Streptomyces sediminimaris (assembly GCF_047049295.1). Lineage (NCBI taxonomy): Bacteria > Bacillati > Actinomycetota > Actinomycetes > Kitasatosporales > Streptomycetaceae > Streptomyces > Streptomyces sediminimaris. Next base: position 399,800 of record NZ_JBJWOT010000001.1, read on the forward strand.
ATGGGCCGCGTCACGAGGCGGCTCCGCCAGGCCCACGCCGTGGGGGACGTGTCCCTCTCCGGTGTGTCGGTGCTCGCCCGCCTCAGCGGCGAGGGCCCCGACACGCCCACGTCGCTCGCCGAGACGGAGCGGGTCCGCCCGCAGGCGATGGCGAGCACGCTGACGCTGCTGGAACAGCGCGGACTCGTCCGCCGCAGCCCCGACCCGGCGGACCGGCGGCGCAGCATCGTGGCGGTCACCGACGAAGGGCGCGCCATGCTCGCCGAACGCCGCTCGGAGTCGGTCCACCGGCTCGGGGCCGTCCTCGAGGAGTTCACCGCGGCCGAGCGCGCCGCGCTCGCGGCGGCCCTTCCGCTGCTGGACCGGCTGGCGGAGCGGCTGTGACCGGGCCGTTCGCGTTCAGCGCCCTGCGCCCGGCCCGCGGGAAGGACACCCCGGTCGGGCCGGGCTACAAGTGGGTCGCGCTGTCGAACACGACGCTCGGGGTGCTGATAGCCACGATGGACGCCTCCATCGTGATCATCTCGCTGCCCGCGATCTTCCGCGGCATCGGCCTCGACCCGCTCGCCCCGGGCAACATCGGCTATCTGCTCTGGATGATCCTGGGCTATCTGCTGGTCTCGGCCGTGCTGGTCGTCGTCCTCGGCCGGCTCGGCGACATGTTCGGCCGGGTGCGGATCTACAACCTCGGCTTCCTGATCTTCGCGTGTGCCTCCGTCGCCCTGTCCCTGGACCCCTTCCGGGCGGGCGCGGGGGCCCTGTGGCTGATCGTCTGGCGCATCGTGCAGGCCTTCGGCGGCTCGATGCTGACCGCCAACTCCGCCGCCATCCTCACCGACGCCTTCCCCGCCCGGCAGCGCGGCATGGCGCTGGGCATCAATCAGATCACCGCGCTCGCCGGCCAGTTCCTCGGCCTGCTCGCGGGCGGTCTGCTCGCAGTGGTCGACTGGCGCGCCGTCTTCTGGGTCAGCGTCCCGATCAGCGTCACCGGCACGATCTGGTCCTACCTCAGCCTCCGCGAGACCGCGGCGGGCCGGCCCGGCCGCGTCGACTGGCTGGGCAACCTCACCTTCGCGGTGGGCGCCGGCGTCCTGCTGGCGGGTATCACCTACGGCATCCAGCCCTACGGCGGCAGCGCCACCGGCTGGGGCAACCCCTGGGTCCTCACCGGCCTGTTCGGCGGCGCCGGCCTGCTGCTGCTCTTCTGCTACGTCGAGACACGCGTCGCCGAGCCCATGTTCAACCTCGCGCTGTTCAAGGTGCGCGCCTTCGCCGCGGGCAACCTGGCCGCGCTGCTGACCGCGATCGCGCGCGGCGGCCTGCAGTTCATGCTCATCATCTGGCTCCAGGGCATCTGGCTGCCGCTGCACGGCTACGCGTTCGAGGACACCCCGCTGTGGGCCGGCGTCTTCATGCTGCCGCTCACGGTCGGCTTCCTGATCGCGGGCCCCGTCTCGGGCTTCCTGTCGGACCGGTTCGGCGCCCGTCTGTTCTCCACGGCCGGACTGGTGGTCGTGGCGGCCTCGTTCCTGGGCCTGCTCGCCCTGCCGGTCGACTTCGGCTACGGCCTCTTCGCGGCCCTGCTGCTGCTCAACGGGCTGGGGCAGGGCATGTTCTCCGCGCCCAACACGTCCTCGATCATGGGAAGCGTGCGGCCCGGGTACCGGGGCGTCGCGTCGGGCATGCGCTCGACGTTCCAGAACTCCGGTACCGCCCTGTCCATCGGCGTGTTCTTCTCGCTGATGGTCTCCGGGCTCGCCTCCTCGCTGCCCGGGACGCTGAGCAGCGGGCTCCAGGCACACGGCGTGCCGGCCGGCGCGGCCGAGCACGCCGCCTCGCTGCCGCCGGTGAGCACGCTGTTCGCCACGTTCCTCGGCAACAACCCCATCGAGCACCTGCTGGCGTCCGACGGTGCCCTGCACCACGTGAGCGCGGCCCAGCGGGCGGCGCTGACCGGCCACACGTTCTTCCCGCGGCTGGTGTCCGGGCCGTTCCACCACGGCCTGGCCATCGTGTTCGGCGTGGCCGCCGGCATGGCGCTGATCTCCGCGGTCGCCTCGGCCCTGCGCGGCAGCCACCGGGCCGCGCACGAGGATCCGCACCAGGACCGGCCGGCCCCGGCCGGTGACGTCCGCGACAAGGCGCAGCCCCGCGGCAACGCGGCATCGTGAGGACGCACTCGGGGAACCGGGACAACCGGGCCGCCGATCCGGGCCTCTGACCCGCCGTCGGCCCGGCCCCCGGCAGGGGCCGATCAGGCGATCGGCGGGTCGCGGGCCTCTCACCCGGTCGGCTCCGCTCGGCGCGAAATCGGCCGCCGGGGCAGGCACGGTGACTGCATGAACACTGCACAGCTCGACTCCAGCTGCCCCCGCCCCTCCGAGAAGACCGGCTCCCGCATGCCCCGAATATTCGCGGCGGGTGCCGCCCTGAGCCTCGCCTGCGCGGCACTCGCGGTTACCGCGGCGCCCGCGATGGCCGCGCCGCCCTCCCCGCACGACGCCACGGCCCGGACCCACGCCCGCGGCCACGACGACCGCGCCGCTCACCGCGGTCACGGCGACTGGGACGACGACGGCGACGACTGCGACGGCCTCATCGTCCTGATCTGCCACGGTTGACCGGCGGCGGACCGGGCTGAGCCCCGGCTCCCCCTTCCCTTCGACCACTTCGCCGTCTCCGCGCAGGCAGGAGCGGCACCCGGGCCCCGCGTCCCGCCCCCTCGCCGATGGCGAGGTACGGGACGCGGGGCCCGCTGGCGTCACCGGTCCGGCCGCGCCGCCCGGTCACTGCCAACCGGCCCGCGCCGGCGCCCGCGCCGCCCGTTCCGGGAGCACGCCGACGAGACCGGCGGCGTACGGCAGGTCGTCGGTGAGGCCGGCGCCCTCCCCCGCCCGCACCGGAAGCGACGGGAGGTCGCCGCTCGCCACACCCTCGCGGTAGTCCCGCCGGGCACGGGGCCGGCGGCGAATACGGCCTCCGGGCCCCCTCCACCCGTCGGGGAAGGGATGCGGGAGCGTGCGTGCCGTGCGGCGCGGCGCGGCGCGGCGGCCACCGGGATTCCCGGGCGATGTCCAGCACGGGGCCGCGTTCCGTGTCCTGCCCGCGGCGACGCTCGCCTCGGCGGCCGCGGGGTCGACCAGTGCCTCACGCGTGGCCTGGAAGCGGGTGCCGAGAAGCGCTCCGGCGGCGGACGGCGCCAGGGCGGCGGCCACCCCGCGGCCGTCCGTGATCCCGCCGGCCGCCGGCACGGGCGCCGGAGCCGCCAGGTCCGCCATGACCGGCACGAACGGCGAGGTGGACCGCCCCTTCCGGGCCCCGTGTCCCCCGCCCGCGCCCAGGATCCCGGAGCCGCCGCCCCGCGGGACGGCCGCGGTGAGCGCACCGCCGGGAATGCCGGCGGCCGAAGGCTTGTCACTAAGGGAACGGGGAACCGGGGCCTGAGACGCCCCTTCACGGACGAGAACGGAGCAGGCGACGTGAGCGACACGCAGGTCGACGAGCTCGAAGAGGCCGCACCGGCTCCGCCGCCCGAGCTGCTGGAGCGCATACGCCGGCACCGCAGGCACACCCTGGAGGTGCTGACGGTCTGCGCCGTCGCCCTCGTACCGTGGACCGTCCTGCTCGCACTGTCGCTGCCCTCCGGCTACAAGGTCCACCACTGGCGCGTCGCCTGGGTGGGCTTCGACGTCCTGCTGCTGGTCGCGATGGCCGCGACCACGCTCTTCGGCTGGCTGCGGCACCGAGCGGTCATCCTGTCCGGACTCGCGACGGCGGTGCTGCTGATCGGCGACGCCTGGTTCGACGTGTCGCTCGCCTTCGGCACCCCGGAGGTCTGGCTGTCCGCGGCGCTCGCGCTGTTCGTCGAGTTGCCGCTGGCCGGCTACCTCATCCACCGTGTGACGCGGATGCTGTCGCTGGCGCAATGGCCGTCGGCCCCGACCGGGTCCGGCGGCGAGCGGACGACCGGGAGCAGCGCCTGCTGACCCACCGCCGGTGTGTCGGCGGCCCCGGTGCCGTGGTTGGCTGTTCCTCGCACCGCCGCCCGTTCCGGCCCATCGCACAGGAGGACACCGCAGTCATGTACGAGTACAAGGTGGTCACGTTCAGGGAGTCGCTGATCGGTGACGCACTGGACAGCGACAAGCTGGAGAAGGTCCTCAACAAGCACGCCGAGGACGGCTGGGGCCTGAAGGCGATCACCTCGGCCGACGTCAAGGGCCGTGTCGGTCCCGGGGCGGTGGAGGGCCTGCTGCTCACCTTCGAGCGGCCCCGTTCGTGAGCCCGATCGCCGCACCCGGTGAAGGGTCCGCGCGCCGCGCGGGCCCTTTCCCGTACCCCCGGACGCCACCTGGCCGCCCGGGACGCCGGTGCCGCCCTCGGACGTGCGCGAACAGCGCCTTCGCGGACCCGCCCTGAGCAGGAGCCGGCGGCCGTGCCCCGGCCCTGACCGGGGCACGGCCGCCGGAGCGGCGCGCCCCTCGGGTCCCGCCGTCACCACACCCCGGCCCGCACCCCGCCCCCGTGCTCCTGCCAGGCGTGCTCGCGCAGACGCGCCGACAGCACCAGTTCGACCGCCGTGCACGCGAGCGCCCGCGTCGACGCGAGCAGCACCTCCCGGGCGCGGTCCGAGGAGGCCGCCGCGGCGAACTCCGTGGTGTGGTCGGAGCCGTGCGGGTCCATGATCGCGACGAAGGGGTGGATGGCGGGGACGCGTCCGCTGACGTTGCCGATGTCGGAGGAGCCGAGGTAGACGCCCGGTGCCGGGGGCGTCAGGTGGATGCCGGCGCGCTCCAGGTGGTGGGCGAACCGTCCGGACAGCACGTCGTTGTCGCGGAAGTGCTCGTAGCGCGGGGTGGCGCGGCCGAAGGTGACGGTGGTGCCGGTGGCCCGGGCCACCCCGTGCGCACAGGTCAGCAGCTCCTGTGCCAGTTCCTCGAGGGCGTCGGTCGTCAGGGCGCGCAGGCCGAAGACCCCTTCCGCGTACTCGGGGACGACGTTCGTCGCCCGGCCGCCCTCGGAGACGATGCCCTGGATGTGCGAGGCCTCCGGCAGGCGGCGGCCGACGACGGCGAGGGTGTTGAACAGCTGGATGAGGGCCGCGAGGGCGTCGATGCCGTCGGCGGGGTTGCCGGTGGGGTGCGCGGCGCGGCCGTGGAAGCCGACGCAGTACTGCGTCTGTGCGGTCAGGGGCGCCCAGCGCCAGTTGTGCACCCCGGGATGGAACATCAGCGCGGCGTCGACGTCGTCGAAGACGCCCGCCTCGGTCTCGGCGACCTTGCCCCCGCCGCCCTCCTCGGCGGGTGTCCCGACGGCCCAGACGGCCCCCGCGCCCTCCCCCAGCACGGCCCGCGCCGCGAGCGCGGCGCCGAGACCGGCCGCGGCGATCAGGTTGTGGCCGCAGGCGTGGCCGAGGCCGGGCAGGGCGTCGTACTCCAGCAGAAGGGCCACCGCGGGCCGGGCCACGGCTCCCGCGCGCGCGGCGAAGGCCGTCGGCATGCCCGCGAGGTCGCGCTCGACGGTGAACCCCTCGCGTTCGAGCTCCCCGGTCAGCAGCCGCACCGCCCGGTGCTCCTCGAAGGCGTACTCGGGATCGCGGTGCAGGGCCTGAGCGACCTGCCACAGCCGTTCCGCCCGGAGGGCCACCTCGGCGCCCACGCTCGCGACCGCCTCATCCACCGCGTCTGCCACACCGGCCTCCCGAGCTGTCACTCCGTCCTGCCGCCCACGAGCTGCCCCGTACGGCGGTGCTGTTGCGCCGAGTTCCAACAAGGCGGCGTCCCACACCCGTCACGAGCAGCCGTACTCCGGCCGGAGGAGCGTTAGCCCGCGGGCCGCGGGGGCACTCGGGGGCCCGCGGCGGATCCGGACCGGGAACCGCCACTTTCTGCCTGGAGGTGAAAGGCATGGGACACGGTGGGAACGTCATCGACGAGCTCACGACCGACCATCGGGAGGTCGAGGAGCTCTTCGGTCGCATCGAGGCGCTGCCGCCCGGCCACCAGGACCGCAAGGTGTACGCCGACCAGGCCACGATCGAGCTGGTCCGGCACTCGGTGGCCGAGGAGCAGTACCTGTACCCGGCGGTCCGGGAGCACCTGGCCGACGGCGACGCCATCGCGGACAGGGAGATCGAGGACCACTCCAAGGCCGAGCAGATCATGAAGGATCTGGAGGGCTGCGAGGCGGGCGACGCCGAGTTCGACCGGCTCATGGGCCGGCTGATGACCGAGATCCGCTCGCATGTGGCCGACGAGGAGGGCAGCCTCTTCCCCCAGTTGCGTGCGGCGTGCACGCCGGAGGCGCTCGACAGCCTGGGCGACAAGGTCCGCCAGGCCAAGAAGACGGCGCCGACCCGGCCGCACCCCTCCGCTCCCGACCAGCCTCCGGCCAACAAGCTGCTGGCGCCGGGAGCGGGAATGGTCGACCGGATGCGCGACGCGCTCAGCGGGCGCGGCAAGCACGACTGACCGCGGACAGGACGGCGAGAGGACGACGGGAGTCCGTGCGGGCCTGTGGAGGGCCGGGGGTCACCCCCGGCGGGGCGGCTTCCTCCAGCCCCCACGGGCGGCCGCTCCGCGCCGCGTCAGGCGGTGAGCGCCGGTCCTGTCCCGAGCAGCATCACGAGCTGGTCCTGGTGCAGCGCGGTCACGGGGGCCAGCAGGTCGGGGTGGCGCAGCAGCGCCGCCGCCCGCCGGTCGGTGTCGTCCGGCGCGACCAGGCGCCGGAACGCGACGGGCGTGCCGGCCGAGTGATCGCTCCCGCCGACCGCTGCCACGGCGAGGGCGGCCAGCTCCGGGTCGGTCAGCAGACAGGCGGCCCAGCTCGCCACGACCTCGTCGACCCAGGTGCGCCAGGCGTGGGCGTCCGCGTCCCGGTGGGCGGGGTCGTCGAGGCCCGCGACCCAGTCGAGCCGGGCGGACCCTCCGGGCCCGGCGATGCCGACGAGGGCCGCGTCCACCTGCGTCGGGTAGCGCAGCCAGGCCGCGACGGTGACGGCCTGGCGGGCCTGCACGTCGCACAGGGCGGAGGCCAGGGCTCCACCGGCCGGGGGGTAGGCGCACGTCAGCCATCGGGCGGTCGCCGCGATGAGCGGGGAGAGGTCTGAGAGCACTGCGAGGTCGTCCGTACCGCGTGAGAGTGAACAGGGACTGCGCACCGACGGTAGCTCCCGGCCCGGCCGAGGAACATGCCCTCACCTCGCCGGACGACGTGGCATCGACCACAGCGCCCCGGGAACCCGGTGGGTTCCCGCACACACCCCACACCCGAGGAGAGGGTCATGAGTCTCCTGCGACTCGTCGGCCGGCCGATGCTGGCTTCCATGTTCGTCGCCGGCGGAATCAACTCGGTGCGCGCTCCCGGCCAGGTCGCCCCCGTGGCGGAGCCGGTCGTGCAGCCGGTCACCGAGCGGGTCGGCCCGCTGCCGGACAGCACCGAGCAGGCCGTACGGCTCAGCGGGGCCGTACAGGTGGTGGCGGGTCTGCTGCTGGCCGGCGGGCGGCTGCCGCGGCCGGCCGCCCTGGCCATGGCGGCCACGCTCGTGCCGACCACCGTCGCGGCGCACCGGTTCTGGGAGGTGGAGGATCCCGACGAGCGCGCCCAGCAGAAGATCCACTTCCTGAAGAACCTGTCGATGCTCGGCGGTCTGCTGATCGCCGCCGACGACACCGGCGGCGCACCCTCGCTCGCGTGGCGGAGCCGGCATGCCGCGCACGACCTGCGGCGCGAGGCGCGTCTGGTGCGCCGGTCCGTGCGGGCCACGGCACGCCCCGCCGCGGCGGCCGGCGGCGTCAGGGCCAGGATGAGCCGCTGACCGACGGGCTCCGCGAGGGCCTCACCCGCCGGCCGCGGCCGGGAGCCGGTCGAGCGCGGCGGTCCGGCCGTGCGCGTGCGCGTCCGGGCGTCGGCACGTCCGTCAGGTGACCCTCCCGCGGCCTACGGCGGCCTACGGGCGACCGGCCCCGTGCATTGCGCCGGGCTCCGTGCGTCACGTCCGGCCCCCTGCATCACGCCGGGCCCCGTGCGTCACGCAGGGGGCCCGGGCCTCGGGGGCGGTCCGGTGTCAGCCGCCGTTCATCCGCGCGCGCAGGAGCTCCTTGCCCAGTTCCGCACCCTTGCGGCTGTCCGCCTGGGCCTTGCGGAAGAGATCGGCCACCTCGGTGTCCTTCTCACGCTCCGCGTCCTGGATGTAGCTCTCCAGGCGCAGGGCGTTGTTCAGGCACGCCTCCACGTACCAGATGAGGTTGTAGTCCTTGTCCTTCGTACCGGTCACGCCTCCGGTCTCCGAGCTGCTGGTCATCCGTGCCTCCTTCAGGCGGTAGTGGTTCCGGGGACTGCCCGGGTACCCGTCCCACGCCGCGCATTCGGCCGGCGTCGCGCCAGCGGCCGCGGGCCGGGGGCGGTTTCACGCCGAGATCTCGCTCAGTCGTACGCGGAGGGCCGACGACGGTATGTACTGTGCTCCGAGCGGTGGCCACGGGCCGCGGCCGGTCAGAGCGGCGGTCGGCGTGGACGAGTCGCGGCAGATGCCGTCGTTCGTCGTGCGCGGCCGGCGGGCGCGGTGCCCGTGCGGCTACGGGCGTAGAACCGCAAGGGGGCGCGACCGGTCCCCCGTTCCGGTCGTGCCCCCGCGGCCCGTCGAACTTACGTGCCGAGCGGATGCCTTGTGAACCGCGTCCATGCCCGCTGCGGCGCCCCCGGGGCTCACCTGTGCACAAGTGAGTCCGGAAGGTCCTAGTTCGTCCGGTCGAACGCGGGCCGGTCGAGTTCGCCGAGGGCCAGATGAGCGAGGACGACCTCGTACAGATCGCTTCCGGAGGCGAGCAGCTGGCGCTCGAGGACGGGCTCCGCGCTGCGCACGTGTTCGCGCACCGTCTGCGCGTGGACGCCCAGAAGCTGCGCCGCACGCTCCGCGTTGCCTCCGGCGGCGATCCAGGTGCGCAGGGAGCGGCGCAGATGGCGGGCGTCCGTCTCCAGGCGGCCGAGCAGGTCACGGGCCCAGGTGCGCAGGGCCGGGCCGGCCAGCAGGCCGGTGAGGCCGGAACCGGCCGTCCCGGCGGGACGGGTCGCGGGTTCCTCCTCCGCCAGGCCGACCCGCGAGTTGAGCGCCAGGTGGACGACGGCGCGTGCGGTGAGGTCGGAGAAGTCCGCGTGCAGCAGGCTCTCCACGCGTTCCATGCGGGCACGTACGGTGTTGCGGCTGACGCCGAGGACCTTGGCCGTGTTCACCGCGGTGAACTCCAGGCCCAGCCGGGTGGTGGCGAGCAGTTCGGCGCGCGTGTGGTGCGCCAGGGCGTCGAGCGGGCGCAGCACGTTGGCCGTCCAGGCCCGCAGCTCGGCCGGGTCCATCAGACGCTCGGGATGGGTGCGCTCGGCGTAGACGGCCTGCTGGTCGGGCCGGAAGCGGGCGACGGCGAGTGCGCTGACGGCCTGCCCGTACGCGGTCGCGGTGCGGACGAGGCTCTGCGGGGCGCTGCCGCCCAGGAAGGTGTCCGGACGGCGGCCGACCACCAGCCTGAGCGCGGTGGCCGCCCCGTCGCGGGGGGCGACGACGATGACGTGGGCGTCCACCGCGGGGCAGCGCACGACCAGCGCCTGCTCGGCCGTCGCGGTCAGGCACTCCTCGGCGATGCGGTCACGTTCCTCGGCGCTGCCCTCCAGGACGTAGACGCAGGCGGTGTCGGTGTCGAGCAGACCGGGCCACAGGCCCGCGGCGACGCGGCGGGCGGAGACGGTGTCCTCGACCATCAGCAGTTGCAGGATGGCCAGGCGGAGATCGGACGTCGCGCGCCGCAGCCGCCGACCGGCCGCCGTCGACTCGCGTGCGCTGAGCAGGAGTTCGACCACCTGCGCGGTGTGGGTCACGATGTCGGAGGCCCGCCGGTCGAAGGGGGCCGTGCGGGAGACGGACAGCACTCCGGCCGCGGCGGGTCGCGGCAGCCGCACTCCGACCAGCCGCACGTGCAGCCCCGCGTCGTGCCAGGCCGCGGAGGCGATGCGGCCGGAGGCGAGGTCCGCGACGAGGCCGTCGTCCAGCGGCGCCGGCGTACCGGCGAGGACCCGGCCGGTGTCGTCCCGGAGGCAGGCCGTCCCGTCCACCGCCCGGGCGAGCCAGGTGACGACCCGGCGCACGTCCCGCCCGGTCGGCCGCAGGTGGTCGAGCAGCTCCAGCTCCCACCCCGGGCCTTCGGCGTCCGTCACCCGCGCGGCGCGGCCCCCGTCCTCTCGGCCAGCCATCTCGGCCTTCTCCTCGTCCATCGCGATCCGTCGCACCGACCTCGGCACGTCGGTCGGGGACGTTACCTCACGTCTGCCCGGGGTGACACGAGTACGGCTTTCGTACGGCGAGGGGCGGGACGCCGCGAACGTCTCAGCTGCCCGGATCGCCGAAGGCGCCCTCCGGGGTGAAGACCCGCCCGGCGAAGCGCTCGCCGATGCGCAGGTGGGTGGCGGCGTCCGGGTGGAGGCCGTCGGGCAGCGGCAGCTCGGCGGCGTCGGATTCGCCGTACAGGTCGCGGCCGTCGAGGTGGTGCAGGTTCGGGTCGTCGGCCGCCCGCTGTGCCACGATGCGCTCCAGCTCGTCCCGGATCACGCCCAGGGTCAGTTTTCCGTCGGCCCGTTCGGCCGGGTCGCCCATGGCGTGGAACCGCAGCCGGCCGTCGCTCAGGGTGCTGAAATCCAGGACGGTCGGACCGGGCGTGTCCTCGTGCATGGGGCACAGGATGGGCGAGACGACCAGCAGCGGTGTGGTGGGATGGCCTTCGCGGACGGTGTCGAGGAAGCCGTGGACGGCGGGCGTGAAGGCGCGCAGCCGCATGAGGTCGGTGTTGACGAGGTTGATGCCGATCTTGACGCTGATCAGGTCGGCGGGCGTGTCGCGCAGGGTGCGGGCGGTGAACGGATCGAGCAGGGCGCTGCCGGCCAGCCCCAGGTTGATCAGTTCCACGCCGCCGAGGGAGGCGGCGAGCGCGGGCCAGGTGGCGGTGGGGCCCGCGGCGTCGGAACCGTGGCTGATCGAGCTGCCGTGGTGCAGCCACACCTTGCGGTCGCCCGGCGGGGCGGGCTCCACGGGCGCGTCGGCGCGCAGGGCGACCAGCTCGGTGGTCTCGTCGTGCGGCAGCCAGATCTCGACGTCCTTCTCCCCCTCGGGCAGGCCGGTGAAGCGCAGGGTGCCCACGGGACCGGAGCGGAGTTCGGCGGTTCCGGCCGTCATGTCGACGGTCACGGTGTCGCCGCCGCTGACACTGCCCCGGCCCGCCGGGCGGCCGTCGACGAGGAGTTCGTACACGCCGTCGGGACGGGGCGGGGCGCCGACGTAGAGGCGCTTGGTGGGCAGGGTGTCCAGTTCGAGGGCCGTCGCGCGGGTACGGAGGACGAGCCGTACCCCGGAGGGCTGCGACTCCGCCATCGCCAGCTGGGGATCGTGGCACTGGGCGCGGGCCCAGGGCGGGAGCCGGTGCGGCAGCACGCCGCGCTCGGTGTGCTCCGCGTCGAGGGCGCCGCGCAGCAGGCCCGCGGTGATGGGCGTGGTGATCCAGTCGTACGTGGTGGGCATGTTCCTCCTGCCTCCTGTTCAGCGGGTGGGGTCGGCGGGCCAGTTGCGCAGCAGGGCGTCGAGGGCGTCCAGGACGCGTCTCCAGCTCTCCTCGGAGCCGGGGGCACTGTGGCTGAAGCCGCCGCTCTCCTCGAGACTGACGAAGCCGTGGAAGACGCTGCCCAGCAGCCGCACGGCGTGTGTCTGGTCCGGTTCCGCCAGGTCGTAGCCGCGCAGGACGGCGCGGACCATCTGCGCGTGCCGGACGCCCGCGCTGGCGGCCGCGGTCTCGGGGTCGAGCCGCATCCGGGCCGCGGCCGCGCGGCCGGGGTGTTCCCGGGCGTAGTCGCGGTAGGCATCGGCGTAGGCGGTCAGGGCGTCCCGGCCGGCCCGGCCCGCGAGGGCGTCGGCGGCGCGGCCGGCGAGTTCCTCCAGGGCGAACAGCGCGATCCTGGTCCTGAGGTCCCGGGAGCCCTGCACGTGCGAGTACAGACTCGCCACCTTCACGTCGAAGCGCCGGGCGAGCTCGGAGACGGTCACCTGCTCGAAGCCCATCTCGTCCGCCAGCTCCGCACCCGCCCGCACGACCCGCTGCGTGGTCAGCCCTGCGCGCACCACGACCTCCCTCTCCGTCACCAGAAGCCATTATTGGTTTGCCTAAAGAGTTTAGGCAAATTAGCGTGGGCTTATGGAACCACTGACCGAGCGTGAGATCCGCGCCGCCTTCATCAACTGCTCCAAGGGCGAGGCCAAGCGCCTGTCCGTGCCGCGCGACCTGGCCGACCGGCCCTGGGAGGACCTGGACTACCTCGGCTGGCGCGATCCACAGGCGCCCGACCGCGCCTATCTCGTCACCCCGGGGCACGACGGCCGTCCGAAGGCCGTCGTGCTGCGCGCCTCGGCCTCCGCCGTCGGGCAGCAGCGGCGCAGCATGTGCTCGATGTGCCTGACCACCCACTCCGGCGGCGTCCGCCTGATGGTCGCGCCGAAGGCGGGCCGGGCCGGCCAGCAGGGCAACTCGGTCGGCGTCTACATCTGCGCCGACCTCGCCTGCTCGCTGTACGTGCGGGGCAAGCGGGACGCGGGCGTGGGGGCGCGGCTGCACGAGACGATCACCCTGGAGGAGAAGATCCGGCGGACCGTGGCGAACGTCGACGCGTTCGTCGCCAAGGTCGGGACCGCATAAGCTCGGCGGATGGCGAAGTACTTCGACGTGCACCCCGACAACCCCCAGCCTCGTGCCATCTCCCAGATCGCGCAGAGCATCCGCGCGGGCGCCCTCATCGCGTACCCCACGGACTCCTGTTACGCACTGGGCTGCCGGCTGGGCAGCCGGGACGGCATCGAGCGGATCCGGTCCATCCGCCGGCTGGACAGTCGGCACCACTTCACCCTCGTGTGCCAGGACTTCGCACAGCTCGGTCAGTTCGTACGGGTCGACAACGACGTCTTCCGCGCGATCAAGGCCTCGACGCCCGGCAGTTACACCTTCATCCTGCCGGCGACGAGGGAGGTGCCGCGCATGCTGCAGCACCCCAGGAAGAAGACGGTCGGGGTGCGCATCCCCGACCACGTCGTCACCCAGGCCCTGCTCACCGAGCTCGGGGAGCCCCTGCTGTCGAGCACCCTGCTGCTGCCGGACGAGGAGGAGCCGATGACCCAGGGCTGGGAGATCAAGGACCGCCTCGACCACGTGCTGGACGCGGTGGTGGACTCCGGCGACTGCGGCACCGAACCGACGACCGTCATCGACTTCTCCGGCGGCGAGGCCGAGGTCGTACGGCGGGGGGCCGGGGACGTCACGCGCTTCGAGTGAGCGGTCGCGACGGAGGCAGGGGCCACGGCGGCCCGGTGTGTGGCACGTGCAACGATTGGCCGGGCCCGGCCCGCCGGGCCCGCGACAGCCGCTTGCCGAACGTGCGCAGAGAGGTGGTCCCCCCATGACCTCCGTACAGGGAACAGCCGTTGACATCACCACCGCGGACGGCGTCGCCGACGCCTATCTCGCCCATCCCGCCGACGGCCTCCCGCACCCCGCCGTGCTGCTCTACCAGGACGCGTTCGGGCTGCGACCGCATCTGAGGTCGATGGCCGACCGGCTGGCCGGGGCCGGTTACACGGTGCTGGTGCCGAACGTCTTCTACCGGCACGGCCGTACCCCGGTCTTCGACCTGCCCGAGTTCATCGACCCCGCGGCGCGGCCGCAGATCTGGGAGCAGATCGCCCCGGTGATGCGGTCGTTCACCCCCGACCTCGCCGTGCGGGACGCGGGCGCGTACCTGCAGTGGCTGGCCGGCTCCCCCTCGGCGGCGGACGGCCCGGTCGCGGTGACCGGCTACTGCATGGGAGCGCGGCTCGCCCTGTTCACCGCCGGCACCTACCCGGACCGGGTCGCCGCCGCGGCCGGCTTCCACGGCGGCCGGCTCGCCACGGACGCGCCGGACAGCCCGCACCTGGTGGCGAAGGACGTCACCGCGGAGCTGTACTTCGCACATGCCGACCAGGACGGCTCCATGCCGCCCGAGCAGCAGCGGCTGCTGGAGGAGACCCTGACGGCGGCGGGCGTCCGCCACCGCTGCGAGGTCTACCCGGGCGCGCAGCACGGGTACACGCAGGCGGACACGGCCGCCTACGACAAGGAGGCCGACGAACGGCACTGGGCGGCCCTGCTCGACCTTCTGCAGCGGACCTTCTGAACCGCTTCCTGCCTCGAGCAGCCTTCGGCGCGGCCCCCTTTCACGCACCCCGTGCGCCGGCTTCGTCCGCACCACCCCGCTGGTCTCCCGCCCCGGCGGACGCCGAAGGGCCTCACCCCGCGCGCCGCGGGGTGAGGCCCTTGCCGGGTGGGACGGTGGTCAGCCGGTCGTGACGGCGGTGTCGTCGACGACGAAGCTGGTCTGCAGGGAGGAGTCCTCGGCACCGCTGAACTTCAGGGTGACGGTCGAGCCCGCGTACGAGGACAGGTCGAAGGACTTGTGGGTGTAGCCGGAGGCGGCGTCGAGGTTGGAGTACGTCGCCAGGGTCTTGGATCCGGCGGTGACCGTCAGCTTGTCGTAGGCGGTGCTGCTGGTGGTCTCCGAGGAGTCGATGTGCAGGTAGAAGGTGAGGGTGGCCGTGCAGCCGGCCGGGACGGTCACCGACTGCGAGAGGGTGTCGGTGTGGGTGGTGCCGTAGCCGTCGAGCCAGGCGTAGTACGAACCGCCGTGGGCGGCCTCACCGGTGTCGTTGGTGATGACGCCGCTGGTCGCGCTCCAGCCGGTGCCGCCCGACTCGAAGCCGGGGTCGGCGAGCAGCTGCGCCGCGGTGCAGGTGCCGCCGCCCGAGGTGCTGACCGTCCAGCTGAACGAGGCGGTGCCGGTGGCGCCGGTGCTGTCCTTCGCGGTGACGGTGGTGCTGTAGGTGCCGGCCGTCGTCGGCGTACCGGAGATCACGCCGGTGGAGCTGTTGATCGACAGGCCCGTGGGCAGTCCGCTCGCGGAATAGCTCAGGGAGCCGCCGTTGGTGCTGCTGGCCGAGATCTGCAGGCTCACCGCCGTGCCGACGGTGGATGACTGGCTGCCCGGGTTGGTGACCGTCACGCCCGACGAGGGCGGGGTGATGTGGCTGCCGACGTTGATGCCGGCGAAGGCGTTGCCGACCCCGGCGTACTGCGTGGAGTTGGTCCCGTACAGCGCGGCGGCCGCGTTCAGGGCGGCGGTGCGGGCTCCGGCGTAGTTGGTGCTGGACGTCATGTACGTCGTCAGCGCCTTGTACCAGATCTGCAGCGCCGCGGCCCGGCCGATGCCGGTGACGGCGACGCCGTCGGAGGTCGGGCTGTTGTAGGTCACGCCGTTGATGGTCTTGGTGCCGCTGCCCTCGGAGAGCAGGTAGAACATGTGGTTCGCCGGGCCCGAGGAGTAGTGCACGTCGAGGTTGCCGACGCCGGAGTACCAGCTGTCCGCGGAGCCGCCGTCCTTGCTCGGCTTGTCCATGTAGCGCAGCGGGGAGCCGTCACCGTTGATGTCGATCTTCTCGCCGATGAGGTAGTCGCCGACGTCGCTGCTGTTGTTGGCGTAGAACTCCACGCCGGTGCCGAAGATGTCGGAGGTCGCCTCGTTCAGCCCGCCCGACTCACCGCTGTAGTTCAGGCCCGCGGTGTTCGAGGTGACGCCGTGGCTCATCTCGTGCCCGGCCACGTCCAGCGAGGTCAGCGCGTGGGTGTTGCCGGAGCCGTCGCCGTAGGTCATGCAGAAGCAGCTGTCGTCCCAGAAGGCGTTGACGTAGCCACTGCTGTAGTGGACGCGGGAGTAGGCCGCCGCACCGTCGTTCCTGATGCCGCTGCGCCCGAAGGTGTTCTTGTAGAAGTCCCAGGTCTCCTGCGCGCCGTAGGCGGCGTCCGCGCCCGCCGTCTGCGAGTTGGAGCCCGAGCCCGTCCCCCAGACGTCGTCGGAGTCCGTCATCAGGGTGCCGGTGCCCGAGGTGCCGCCGTTGAGGCTGTACGTCTTGTGGCCGCCGCGCGTGGTGTCGTAGAGCTGGTACGTCGACCCGGAGAGCGTGGTGTTCAGCGTGACCGTGCCGCTGTACTGCGTGTTGCCCGTGCCCGTCTTGATGTCCTGGAACCGGCCGAGCTCCCTGCCGGTGACGGCGTCGGTGACGACGTGCAGCCGGCTCGGCGTGCCGTCGTCCTGCAGGCCGCCGACCACCGTCTCCCAGGCGAGCTTCGGGGTGCCGGTGCCCGCCCAGATCACCTTGCGGGCGCTGTCGGCGGTGGGCCGCTCGGCGTGCAGGGCCTTGGCGGTCTTGAGGGCCTTCGTCCGGGCGGCCGCCTTGCCGAAGGTCGCGGTGGTGGAGGCGACCTTGATGGTGTGCTTGTTGTTGAAGGTCGTGCTCACCGTGCCCTTGGCCAGGGAGGCGGGCGGGGTGTGCACCACGAGGTCGCCGCCGAGGACGGGCAGGCCCGCGTAGGTGCGCTCGTAACGGGTGTGCACGGTGCCGTCGTTGTCCTTGACGACGTCCTTGACGACCAGCTTCTCCTTGGCGCCGAGGCCCAGGGTGCGAGCGGTCGCCGAGGTCTTCGCCTGCGCGCTCTTGATCAGGGCGCTGTGCTGTGACGGACTCAGCTTCGCTTCCAGGCCCCCGGCGCGCAGGGGGCTGGGGTGGGGAGCGGCGGACTGAGCGCTTGCCGGGACCGACTGGATGCCGACGGCGAGAAGAGCCGCGGTGGAGGCCAGGGCTCCGAGAGCGGTGCGCTTGCGGGGGATGCGTCTCACTCGTTCTCCTACTGCTGCGGCCGCGTGGGGCGGCCATGACAGACCGGACAGACGGGTGTACTGACCGGGACGAGACGGGCCGTGCGGGGTGGGCCGTCACTGCCGGATGAGAAGAACGTGGGGGGTGGGTGGCAGTTGAATGGAGAATGACAGCGTTGACCGTGGCATGTCATCAACGCGCGGGCAATCTAGGGTCCCACCGGACGCAATCTAGGGTTATCCCTCTGTGCGGGTGCGCTGACCCGCGTGTCGAGTGATGGCGCATGCCGGGGGATCGACCGCCTGCCTGGTCGCCGCCGGCCGTGCGGTCCGGCACCGGCGGTGCCGGACCGCCCCGACCCTCAGGCCGAGGACCGGCCGCTGTCGCGGTGCGCGCCCCAGCCGTGCCAGCGCTCGGCCTCGATCCAGGCGCTGACGCGGGCGCGGGCCCGTTCGGGATAGGGCTTGCCGGTGTAGTGGGCGGCGATGCGGTCGATGTCGGCCAGGCCCTCGTCGTCGTACATCTCGACGACCCGGCCGACGAGGGTGACGTGTGTGTACCAGTCGCCGCCGTCGAGGACGGTGAGCGTCACGCGGGCGTCGCGGCGCAGATGCCGCAGCCGGACACGCCCCTCGTCCAGGTTGACCAGAGCCCGGCCGTCCTCCCACAGGTACCAGGTGGGCGTGGAGACCGGCGCGCCGTCCGGGCGCAGAGTGGCCATGACGGCCGGGTTGGCCCGGCTCAGCAGGTCCTGGGCCTCGGCGGGCAGGGGCGGCTTGGACATGGGGCCTCCTCAGGCGTGGGTTCCGTCACCGGCGGAGCGTGCCGCTCGGGCCGCTGCCGTGTTCACCGGGTGCACCCCTCACCGGGCACCGACACCCCGGGAGCACCGTCACGCAGCAGATCGGCCGACACTCTCCAGAGGCGCTCGGCTGCCCTGGGATCGAGCGCCCATTCCTTGACGCCGTGGGGGTGCTGCGCGAGGTCGGCGTCGTCCGGCACGGTGTAGGCCTCTGTCGCGTCGTCGAGGTAATGGCCGCCGGAGTGCGCGAAGGCCGGGTGGACGGCCGCGACGACGCCGGTCGCGGCCCCCTGCTCCACCGTCTTGTAGGTGAAGACGCCGGCCGCCTCGGCCGCGTCGAGCGACCGCCTCTGCTGTGGCGTGAAGTTCCGTTGCAGCCCCGTCGCGACACCGCCGGGGTTCACGGCGTTGGCGACGATCCCGTCCACCGCCCACCGGCGGGTGGCCGCCACGGCGAAGAGGGAGTTCGCGGTCTTGGACCGGGCGTAGGCGATCTGCGGATCGTAGGGGCGGCGCTCGAAGTGAAGGTCGTCGAAGTCGATGCCCGAACGCATGTGCGCGGTGGAACTCACCGAGACGATCCGGGCGCCGGCGCGGTCGGACGCTCCCCGGGCCAGCGCGCCGTGCAGGCCGACGGCCAGGGCGAAGTGGCCCAGATGGTTGGTCACGAATTGCAGCTCCCAGCCCTCGCGGGTCCGTTCGAGGCCACCGGTGACCACGCCCGCGTTGTTGATCAGGAGGTGCAGCGGGCCACGCCACGCGTCCACGAACCGCGCGACGGCCGTCGTGTCGGCGAGGTCGAGCCGGGCCACCGGGGGCCGGCTTCTTCCGGTCGACCTCGCGATCGCCTCAGCGGCACGGGCGCCCGCGGCCGTGTTCCGGACGGCGAGGGTGACCTCCGCCCCGGCGGCGGTCAGCGCGCGGGCGGTCTCGAGCCCGATCCCGGAGGAAGCCCCCGTCACGATGGCGCGGACGCCGGTCAGGTCGAGGCCCCGCAGCACGTCGTCCGCGGTGCTGGCGGCGGTGAAGGGTGTGGAGATGAGCTCGGTCTCAGCCATGGCGAGGACTATACACAGTAGACTTGGATTGTATAGTTCGGCTACTCCTCGTATGCTCGGCCCATGAGCAGCCCTGATGCCGGCCACCCGCCGTCGGCAAGCGCCGACACCAGCCGGCGGACGACGGTCCTGGACGCCGCCATGACCACGTTCGCGCGATTCGGTTACCGGAAGACCTCGATGGAGGCGGTGGCACGGGCGGCCGACATCTCCCGGCCGGGGCTCTACTTCCTCTTCTCCTCGAAAGAGCTTCTCTTCCGTGCCGCGGTCACCCAGGTCCTGGAGCGCGACATCGCGGCGGTCGAAGACGTACTGGGCGACACCGGACGGCCGCTGCCGGAGCGGCTCGTCGAAGCCTTCGACCGGTGGGCCGGCCGCTACATCGGCCCGCTGGCGCGCGAGGTCACGGAGGTCATCGAGGCCAACCCCGGTCTGCTCGGCGAGGTGGCCGAGACCGCGCCGCGGCGCTTCGAGGAACTCATCACCGACGCGATCGCCGCGGAGAACGGACACGAGAGGGCGCGTGCCGTCGCCCGGACGATGATCAGCGCCTCGATCGGCCTCAAGCACCAGGCACCGTCACGGGAGTTCTTCCTCGAACGGCTGAGGACCGCCGTCGATCTCCTGACCCGCTGAGCGAGCCCGGCCGCCGCCCGCCTCGACGCCGCCGGTGCCGTCGGTGCCGTCGGTGCCGTCGGTGCCGTCGGTGCCGTCGGTGCCGTCGGAGAGGAGACGTCCGGAAACGGCCCATGGCCGGAACTCACGCATATGTGACCGCCGTTGACCACCAGTAATGGAGAACTATTCAGTTACCGCTGGTAATCTCTTGCCTTTACGTCACCCTTACCCGTAGACCTTGCTCCACCATCTGCCGGGGCTCTGGGGGGAGTTGTCGCATGCAAGGCACGATTGACGGGTTCCGCTACGGTGCGGTGACCCCGGTGGCGGCCTATCTGACGGCATGCCTGGGAGGGGCCCTGGGGCTGCGCTGCATCGTCCGGTCCATGCTCGACGAACAGTCCTGGAAGGCGGGTTGGCTGGCACTGGGCGCCGCGTCGATCGGCAGCGGCATCTGGACGATGCACTTCATCGCCATGCTCGGCTTCCAGGTCGCGGAGACCGGGATCCGCTACGACAGGGGGCTCACGCTGGTGAGCCTCGCCGTGGCGATCGTCGTGGTCGGCATCGGCGTGTTCATCGTCGGCTACCGGGGCTCCGGCAAGGTCACGCTGGCCGTCGCCGGTGTGATCACCGGCACCGGGGTCGCCGTGATGCACTACCTCGGCATGGCGGCGATGCGGATGAACGGAGACATCCGGTACGCCACACTGCCCGTCGTCCTGTCCGTCGTCATCGCGGTCGTCGCGGCGACCGCCGCGCTCTGGGCGGCCGTCACCGTCCGCGGCTTCATGACGAGCCTCGGCGCCAGTCTGGTCATGGGCGTGGCGGTGTCCGGCATGCACTACACGGCCATGGCCGCCGTCAGCGTCCAGGTGCACGGAAACGGCGCCGGCACCTGGTCCGGCGACTCGCCCTCCTCGCTGCTGCTCCCCATGCTCCTGGGTCCGGCCGTCTTCCTGCTGCTGGCGGGCGTGGTGGTCATGTTCGACCCGCTGCTGGTGCTGGGTGCCGGCGAGTGGAGCGGCTCCGCCCCGGCTCCGCGGCCGGGGCCCGCAGCGGCGTCCCGCCGGCCTTCCGCGGCCGGCGCACCACCGGAGCCCGCTCCGGAACACGGCACCGCGCGCTTCCAGGGCCCCGTCGCCGCCGCCCGCCCCCGGCGGGCGGACCACGGAGCGGCCTCGCCCGCCACGCCCCGGTGGGCCCCGCCGCCCACCAGCGACGAGTGGTGACCCGCGGTCACCCGCCGGCGACCCGTACCCCCTGCGCTCCCCCACTTGACCGTTGTTACGGTTCACCGGTGTCTGACTCTTCACGCGATACCGCCGAAGGCGCCGGCTGGGGCGTCGCCGAGCGCGGCGAGTACAAGCAACTGATGCCGGCCAGGGTCGAGAAGCTCTCCTGGCTCAGCCCCAGGACGCTGTGGGCCGCCCGCAACGGCGTACTGGCCTCCTGGTTCGGTGACCCCACCGGCCGCACCCGCGCCAGGTGGGTGGCCCAGCGCCGAGCCGCCGGCGCGCCCGCCGACAAGGTGATCCGGCGTACGGACGCGGACCGGTTCTCCTTCCTGGTCATCGGGGACACCGGGGAGGGCGACGACCCTCAGTACGCGGTGGTGCCGGGCCTTCTGAGGGCCGGTCAGGGCACGGACTTCGCCGTGATCACCAGCGACGTCATCTATCCCGTGGGCAGCGCGGACGGCTACGGCACGAAGTTCTTCCGCCCCTACCGGGACTACCCCGCGCCCATCTACGCGATACCCGGCAACCACGACTGGTACGAGGGTCTGCACGGATTCATGCGCGTCTTCTGCGACGACGCCCCGCCCCTCGACCCGGAACCGGCGCCGCGCCCCCTGAGCAGAGCCTGGGTGCGCGGCCTGCTGTGGCACCGGCCGCGCGCGAAGGACGGTCAGCACCTGGACCGGGACCGCGCGTTGCGCTCCGCGCCGGCCCAACAGGCCGTCCAGCCGGGCCCGTACTGGGCCATCGACGCCGGGCCGCTGCGGATCATAGGCATCGACACCGGCCTGCTCGGCACCATCGACGCCGAACAGGGCGCCTGGCTGCGCGAGGTGTCCCAGGGCCCGCGCCCGAAGATCCTCGTCACCGGATCGCCCCTCTACGTCGACGGGGAGCACCATCCCTGCGCCATCGAGGGCGGCCACGGCACCGTCGACGACATCGTCCGCGACCCCCGCCACCACTACGTGGCGGCCATAGGCGGCGACATCCACAACTACCAGCGCTACCCGGTCCGGGTGGGCGGCCGCACGATCCAGTACGTCGTCTCGGGCGGCGGGGGCGCGTTCATGCACGCCACCCACACCATCCCCCGCGTCGGCGTCGCCGACGTCACCGAGGAGGACTTCCGCTGCTATCCGCTGCGCGGCGACTCCCTGGCCTTCTACAGCGGGCTCTACGGCCGCCGGCTGCGGCTGCGCCGCCTGTTCACCCTCTCCGAGGACGAGGCCACGGCCGTGATCGCCGAACGGCTGGGCATCCCGCCGACCCGCGCCCCGGGCGGACCGGTGCGCGTCACCCGCCGTGCCCGTGTCGTGGCCGCACTGCTCGGCGCCGGCGGACGCCCCGGCCGCACCTCGCGCATCCGCCTCCCCGTGCACAGGATCTACACGCGGCTGTTCTCGCCGGGCTCGGCGACGTACAGCCCGCCCTTCTTCAAGAGCTTCCTGCGCCTGGACGTCACCCCCGAGGCCGTCCGGCTGCGCTGCTTCGCCGCCACCGGCAACCGCGCCCAGGAGATCGATCCGCCGGTCGAGGACGAGGTGACCATCCCACTGGCCTGAGCCGCGGTTGCCGGGCCCGGGCGGGCCGGGCGACCGGCCTCACCAGCGCCCGGGTTCGCTCCCGACGACCGGCTCCGACGGCCTGCCGTCCACCCCGACCGGGACATCGCCGCCCAGCATCACCCGGTGCATGATCCGGGGGAAGCCGAGGTGGGCGCTGTCGCCGGGAGCGAGGTGGATCGTGGCCCGGTTGTCCCGGAAGGCGACGCTGCCCGGCTCCCAGCGGAACCGCACCGTGTACTCGGGCCGCACCGCCTGCTCCAGCAGCATGTCGATCAGGGCCCGGCTCTCCGGGCGGGAGACGCCGGTGATCTGCTCGAGGTAGTAGCCGTTGACGAACAGCACCCGCTCCCCCGTCTCCGGATGCACCGGCACCAGCGGGTGCACCGAGGCGACCTGGTGGTCCAGCAGATGGCGCAGATACGCGTCGTCGCCGGGCCGCGGCTATCCGATCTTCGCAGGGAACCCGGCCGCGGGACGGCCGGGGCGGCCACGAAACGCCCCGCCACGACCGGATCCCGCCCGCCCCCGTCGCCCACGCGTCCGGTTGATCACGGCTCGCCCCATCCGCGAGGCTGGAGACAGGCACAGTCGACGGAAGGGTTCCACGGTGACCAGCATCCCGGCACACCGGCTCAACGACGGCACGACGCTCCCCGCTCTCGGCCTGGGCACCTGGCCGATGAGCGACGAGGAGGCGGAACGCGCCGTGTCCGAGGCCCTGCAGCAGGGCTACCGCCTGCTCGACACGGCCACCAACTACCGCAACGAGTCCGGCGTGGGCCGCGGGGTCGCCCGCAGCGGCGTCCCCCGCGAGGAGATCGTGGTGACGACGAAGCTCCCGGGCCGGCACCACGGCTACGAGGAGACCCTCGCCTCCTTCGAGGAGTCCCGCGGCCGCCTGGGCGTGGAGTACGTCGACCTGTATCTGATCCACTGGCCGCTGCCCCGCGTCGGCAGGTACGTCGACTCCTGGCGGGCCATGATCAAGCTGCGCGAGGACGGTCTGATCCGCTCCATCGGCGTCTCCAACTTCACCGCCGGGCACATCGAGCGCCTGGAGAAGGAGACCGGGGTGCTGCCGTCCGTCAACCAGATCGAGCTGCACCCGTTCTTCCCGCAGGAGGAGCTGCGCGCCTTCCACGCGGCCAGGGGCATCCTCACCGAGAGCTGGAGCCCGCTCGGCCGCGGCACCGGCCTGCTGCGCGACCCCGTCGTCGCGGCCGTCGCCGAGGCGCTGGGCGTCACGCCCGGGCAGGTCGTCCTGCGCTGGCACACCCAGCTGGGCGCGGTGCCCATCCCGAAGTCGTCGAACCCCGAGCGGCAGCGCGAGAACCTCGACGTCTTCGGCTTCGAGCTGGACCCCTCCCAGCTCGGCGCGGTCGCGGACCGTGCCCACCGGCGCGTCGGCGGGGACCCTGAGGTGCACGAGGAGTTCTGAGACATCGGCCGGGTACCCGGTCACCCCGTGACAGGGCCGTCGCGGCAGGACCGTACGGAAGGGGCCGGAGGTGGCCGAGCAGGAGAGGCTGCGGGACTACCACCGCAAGCGCGATTTCGGGCGGACCGCGGAACCGCGGGGCCGGGGGGCCGCCGCGGGCCAGGAACCCCGGTTCGTCGTACAGATCCACGACGCCGGCACCCTGCACTTCGACTTCCGGCTGCAGGTCGGCGACGTACTGAAGTCGTGGTCCGTGCCCAAGGGCCCCTCGGGCGATCCGCACGACAAGCGGCTCGCCGTGCCCACGGAGGACCATCCGCTGGAGTACGAGGATTTCGAGGGCGTGATCCCGCGGGGCGAGTACGGCGGCGGCACGGTGATCGTGTGGGACCACGGCGTCTACGAGCCGCTGAGCCACGACCGCACGGGACGGTCCGTCGACTTCGGGGAGTCCCTGGACCGCGGGCACGCCCGCTTCCGGCTCAAGGGCTCGAAGCTGCGCGGCGAGTACGCGCTCACCCGGTTCCGCGACGGCGGCGACGGCGGCGAGGAGGCGTGGCTGCTGGTCAAGGCGGGCGGGAAGGCGCAGGGGCACGGGACGCCCGACCCGCGCAGGGCCCGCTCGGTCACCAGCGGCCGTACGCTCGCCCAGGTCGCCGCGGACAGCGGGGAGCGGTGAGCGGCGGTGGGCGGTCTCCTGGACTCGCTCCCCGGCGAGCAGCGCCGGCTGCTGCGTACGGCGCGTCCCGGTGCGGAGCTCGCCGCCCGCCCGATGCTGGCCACGCTCAGTGACCGCCGGGACTTCTCCGGCGACGACGACTGGGTGTTCGAGCGCAAGCTGGACGGCGTGCGCCTGCTCGCGGTCCGCGACGGCGAGCGGGCCACCGTGTTCTCCCGCTCCGG
The DNA here is from genome assembly GCF_047049295.1 of Streptomyces sediminimaris. Taxonomy (NCBI): domain Bacteria; kingdom Bacillati; phylum Actinomycetota; class Actinomycetes; order Kitasatosporales; family Streptomycetaceae; genus Streptomyces; species Streptomyces sediminimaris. The sequence continues at coordinate 424,193 of NZ_JBJWOT010000001.1, forward strand.
GCGCCGTCTCGACGACACCTATCCGGAGATCGTGCGGGCCCTCGCCGACCAGCCCCGCACGGACTTCACCGTCGACGGGGAGGTCGTGGCGTTCCGGCGGGGCCGCACCGACTTCGGCCGGCTCCAGCAGCGCATGGGCCTGACGCGTCCCGAGGACATCGAGGCGGCCGGCGTCGCCGTGACGTACTACGTGTTCGACCTGCTCAGGCTGGAGGGAGCGGACCTCACCCGGCTGCCGTTGCGAACCCGCAAGTCCCTGCTGCGCCGGGCGCTGACCTACCGTCCTCCGCTGCGGATGACGCCGCATCGCAACGAGGGCGGTGCGGAGCTGCTGGCCGCCTCCTGCGACCGCGGCTGGGAGGGCCTGATCGCCAAGCGGGCGGACGCCGACTACCAGCCGCGCAGGTCCCGGGACTGGCTGAAGCTCAAGTGCTCGCGGGGGCAGGAGTTCGTCGTGGGCGGGTTCACCGAACCGGCGGGCAGCCGGGTCGGGCTCGGCGCGCTGCTCATCGGCTACCACCAGGGCGGGCAGCTGCGGTACGCGGGCAAGGTGGGGACCGGCTTCGACCGGCGGAGCCTGCTCTCCCTGCGGGCCCGGCTGGACGGACTGCGCGTACCCGACCAGCCGTTCGGCGGCCGGGTGGCGGAGCCGGGCGCGCGGTGGGTGCGGCCCGAACTGGTCGCGCAGGTCGACTTCACCGAGTGGACGCGGGACGGAATGCTGCGCCATCCGCGGTACCTGGGGCTCAGGGACGACAAGAAGCCCGGGGACGTCGTACGGGAGCGGGCGGCCGGCTGAGCGTTGGCCGGGCGGCTCGCCGTACCGGAGGGCCGCGCCGGCTCCGGGCCGCCCGCCGGCTGCTGATCGCCCCGCGGCCGGAGGCCCCGGGACGCCAGGGACCCCGGGCCGAGGGTGTCACCCGCGGTGTGCGCGCAGCGCGGCGAGTGCCCGGTCCGCGTGCGTGTTCATGCGCAGTTCGCTGTGGACCGCCTCGAGGACGGTGCGGTCCGGGGCGATGACGAACGTGACCCGTTTGGTGGGCGCGAGGGCGAACCCCCGCCTGACGCCGAAGCGTTCGCGGACCGCGCCGTCGGCGTCGGACAGCAGCGGCATGCCCAGGTGGTGCCGGCCGGCGAACTCCTGCTGCCTGTCCACGGTGTCGCCACTGATGCCCACGGGCCGGGCGCCGACGGCCGCGAACTCGGCGGCGAGGTCACGGAAGTGGCAGGCCTCCGCGGTGCAGCCGGCGGTCAGGGCGGCGGGGTAGAAGAAGAGCACGACGGGACCGTCGGCCAGCAGCTCGGACAGCTTGCGGCTGGCGCCGGTCTCGTCCGGCAGTTCGAAGTCGTCGACGGTGTCGCCGACGTTCACGCGCGCGCTCACGCCCGGCCCTCCCCGGCCCTCGCGACGCTGCGGGCCCACAGGACCAGGGGCAGTTGCACCGGCAGCCGTCCGATCGCGGCGGCCTTCTGCGGCGCCGGCCGGTCCCGCCAGTCGACGGCCATCTTCACGTTGGCGGGGAACACACCGACGAAGAAGGCGGCCGTGGCGAGGGCGGCGGCTCTGCGCGTGCGCGGCAGGGCGACCCCGGCGGCGAGGGCGAGTTCGACGGCGCCGCTCGCGTACGTCCACGTCCTGGGGCTGCCCGGCAGCGCCCGTGGGACGATCTCGTCGTACGGGCGTGGTCTGGCGAAGTGTGTGACGCCCGCGGCGGCCAACAGGCCGGCGAGCAGCAGGGGCGAGCGTTCGGACCGTGACACGGTTCCTCCTCTGATGACCTGCACCCGGATGTTACCCGAGGGTAGGACGGGCCCCTCAGGCAGCCGTTCCCCTCCCGGGCGGGCCCCGGACACGGCGCTCGCGCCTGGGCACGACCGCGTGCGCCACCTCGGGAAGGTCCGGTGCCGGTGGGCGAACCGCCTCGGCGTCAGACGGTGCCCGTCCGCCCGTCCGCCGGCTCCCCGGCGTCCTCCTCGCCGGAGTGGGAGAGGAAGTCGTCGACCATGCGGTGGAAGAGGGTGGCCAGCTGCCGCAGTTCCTCCGGCTTCCAGCCGGACAGGGCCTGCCGCATGCCGCGGACCCCGGCCTCGCGCACCCGCTCCACAGCCTGCCGTCCGGCCTCGGTGAGCCGGATGCGCTGAGCCCGGCGGTCGTCGGGGTCGGGGACGCGGGTGACGTAGCCGCACTTCTCCAGTTGCTGCACGGTGCGCGTGACGTGGGAGGCCTCCACCCCCAGCCGGTTCGCGAGTTCCCCGGGGCGCAGCGGGTCCGCGTCGGCGACCTGCCGCAGCAGTGCCACCGCCGCCCGGTCCAGCGGCACACCGGCCAGGGCCATCAGCCGCTCGTGCTGCCGGGCGCGCGTGCTCAGGTAGGTGATGCGGGCGAGGGCCCGCTCGATCTCGGTCACCTCGTCGGGCGCGGGGGGTCCGGGGAGCTCGGGCGGCGGCGGTGCGGGCATGCACCCACGGTAGCATATAGTTGCGTAACTCAAGTAAATTGCCTGGCGGCGGGTTCCCGGCGCTCCCCCGCTCTCAGGGTGTCACCGGCGCCAGCCACAGTCCGACGACCGCGTCCGCGAGACCGGTGGCGGCGTCGTCCCAGTTGGAGCGGGGTGTGGCCCGGTTCTCGGCGACCGCACGCTCCCGCTCGGCGGGCATGTGCACGATGAGGTGGCGAGCCATCTCGCCGCGCTCGGCCCGGACCTCCGCGGGCAGATCGGGCAGGCACCGGTTCAGCCCGTCGACGCACTGCCGCAGGGACGGGGAGGCGAAGGACTCCTCCAGCACGATCCGGTGGAGCGCCGGGTCGGTCATCACCTGCGCGCAGAACCGCGCGAACCAGGTGGGACCACCCAGGCTCCCGAGATGCTCGGGCAGCGGGCGCACCAGGCAGTCCACCCAGTCACGCACGTCGGTGGAGTCGCCGATCTCCGCCAGCAGGCGGCAGCGGATCTCCTCGGTGTGCCCCGCGTGCCTGCGTACGATCGCCCGCACCAGGTCGGCCTTGGTGCCGAAGTGGTAGCCGACGGCGGTGTTGTTGCCCTGCCCGGCGGCCTCGCCGACCTGCCGGTTGGACACCGAGTTCACGCCGCGCTCGGCGAACAGCCGCTCGGCGGCCGTGAGGATCAGCTCACGGGTCGCGTCGGCCCGTTCCGCGCGCACTGTCCTGCCGGCCATGCTCACCACCGCACCGGGACTTCCCTCACTCCTCCCGACGGCCAGTCCCTCCAACCGTCGCGGGTCCGCCGGCGTCGCGGCGGGTTCCAGCTCCGGAAGCCTACGCAACGGCGCGCCGTGAGCGGCCCACGGCCCGGTCCCGGCCCGCGCGGACTCCGAGGCCGGCGTGCGCACCACGTCCTGGACGGCTGCCGGTCGTCGCCGCCGAGAGACCCGTCCTCACCCGCAAGGCCCCGCGCCGCCCGGGAAGCGGCCGCGCGGGTCGAACGGCCGTCCGCCCGTGTCTGACCTCGTGCCTTCCCCCGCGACGGACCCCCGCGCCGCCGGGCAGGGGCGTCCCTCGCCCGACGTTCCCGCCGGTCATCGCCGATCATGGCTTCCAGGACAGGGACCCTGAGACGACAGGAACGGACCCACACCATGACCATCCGCGTACTGCTCGCCGACGACCAGGCCCTCCTGCGCGCCGCGTTACGCGTCGTGCTCGACTCCTGCGACGACATGGAGCTGGTCGCCGAGGCCACCTGCGGCGGCGAAGCCGTCGCCCTGGCGCGCGTGCACCGCCCCGACGTCGTCCTGCTGGACATCCGGGTGCCCGGCACGGACAGCCTGACGGCGACGACGGCGATCTGCGCCGATCCCGGCCTGTCGGACACGCGCGTACTGATCCTCACCACGCACGAGATCGACGCCTCCGTCGCAGGAGCGCTGCGGGCCGGCGCGAGCGGCTTCCTCGGCAAGGACGCGACCGCGGACGTACTGCTCGACGGCATCCGGACCGTCGTCGCGGGCGACGCGCTGCTCTCCCCGCTCGCCACCCGCGCGCTGATCACGCGTTTCCCGGGCGCCCCCGCCGCGGACGCGCCGCCGGGCGCGAGCGAGCGCCTGGCCGCGCTCACCGGCCGCGACCGCGAGATCGCCACCCGGGTCGCCCAGGGCCGCTCCAACGCGGAGATCGCGGCCCGCCTCGGCGTCAGCCCGCTCACGGTGCGCACTCGCGTCCGCCGCATCATGACCGAGCTGGGCGCCCGTGACCGCGCCCAACTCGTCGTCCTGGCCCACCGGTCCGGGGCGCTCCTGGCGCGGCCGTCCACCGAGCGCTGAGCGCTCAGCCCGCAGAGAGCTCGTCCAGCCACTGCTCCAGCAGGGCCGACTCCGCCGGCGTGAGGCGCGGGGCGGGCTCGGCGCGCAGGCGCGCGGCGAGGGTCGCGGCCGCCACCGGGACGGCGCGGTCCCCCTCGGGTGCTCCGCCGGCGTCCCCCGGACGGGTCAGGGCGTCCAGCACGGTGTCGCGCAGCCGCTCGGAGAAGCCCGGGTCCGCGTACTGCTCCGGCCTGGTCAGCATCGACAGGGCCGCTCCGACGTTGGCGGACATGATCATCCGGGTGGCGAGGGCGGGCGGGACACCGAGCCTGCCCGCGGCGGCGCAGCGTTCGAGGATGCCGTGCAGCAGGGCATGCGCCTCCCGGGCGGCCGCGGGCGGGGCGGTCAGCTCCGGCGAGTACATCAGCCGGTAGTGGTTGGGGTGCTCCAGCGCGAAGCGCATGTGGTTGTCCCAGCCGCTCCTGAGGTCGGCGACGGGATCGTCGCTGGGCCGGGCCGCCCGCTTGGAGGCGAGGTACTCCTCGAAGCCGCGGTCGACGACGGCGGCCAGCAGCCCGGCCTTGTCGCCGAAGAGCCGGTACAGCATCGGTGCCCCCACCCCGGCCGCCTCGCACACCGCACGCGTCGAGACGTCCGCCACCGGCGCCTCCGCCAGCAGCTTCGCGGCCGCTTCCAGGATCTTCTCCCTCGCATCCATGGCTCCACGGTACGCCATCCGTAGCGCCGATACGAATTCGTCTTTACCAACGCTACGAAGCCGTGTTACCGTCGCTACGCAATCGCGTTAACGACGCTACGAAGCAATCGAGCAAAGGATGCCCTCATGACCACTCAGTTCCGGACGGACCGGCGCGTCGCGATCGTGACCGGCGGATCGCGAGGCATCGGACGGCAGGTCGCCCAGCGGCTCGCCGCCGACGGTTTCGCCGTCGTCGTCGGATACGCGGGCGGCAAGGACGCCGCCGAGGACGTCGTCCGCGCCATCGAGACGGCCGGCGGCACCGCCTTCGCCGCCCGTGCGGACGTCGGCGACGAGACCGAGGTGGCCGCCCTCTTCGACCGGGCGGAGGCGGTGTACGGCGGCGTGGACACGGTGGTGCACGCGGCCGGGCGGATGCTGCTGTCCCCCGTCGCCGAGCTCGACCTCGGCGAGCTCGACTCGCTGTACCGCACCAACGTCCGCGGCACGTTCGCCGTCGGCCAGCAGGCCGCCCGTCGGCTGCGCCGGGGCGGAGCACTCGTCAACTTCTCCTCGTCGGTGGTCGGCCTGGCCTTCCCCGGCTACGGCGGCTACGCCGCGAGCAAGGGAGCCGTCGAGGCGCTGACCCTGATCCTCGCGCGCGAGCTGCGCGGCCGTGACGTGACCGTGAACGCCGTCGCGCCCGGCCCCACCGCCACCGACCTCTTCCTCCACGGCAAGGACGAGGAGACCGTCGCCCGCCTGGCCGCACAGCCGCCGCTGGAGCGCCTGGGTACGCCGGAAGACATCGCCGGTGTGGTGTCCTTCCTCGCCGGCCCCGAGGGCCGCTGGGTGAACGGACAGGTCCTGCGGGCCAACGGCGGCATCATCTGACGGCCCCGCGCCGTCCTCCGGGCGACCGGCACATCCACAGACCGACAGGCCGAGATATCGACAGGCCGAGAGATCGAGAGATCGAACGGCACCGAGGAGCAGTCATGAGCGACAGCAAGGTCATTCTCGTCACCGGCGCCTCCAGCGGTTTCGGCGCCCTCACCGTCCGCGCGCTCGCCGAACGCGGACACACCGTCTACGCGGGCATGCGGGCCCTCGCCACGCGCAACGCCCGCGCCGCCGCCGATCTGGCCGCCCACGCCTCCGAGCACGGGGCCGACCTGCGCGCGGTGGAGCTGGACGTGACCCGGCAGGACAGCGCGGACGCGGCGGTCGCCCGCGTCGTCGACGAGCGGGGGCGCCTCGACGTCCTGATCCACAACGCCGGGCACATGGTGCTGGGCCCCGCCGAGGCCTTCACCCCCGAGCAGCTGGCGGACGTCTACGACACCAACGTGCTCGGCACCCAGCGCGTCAACCGGGCGGCCCTGCCCCAGCTGCGCGGCCAGGGGCAGGGACACCTCGTGTGGATCGGCTCCTCCAGCACGCGCGGCGGTACCCCGCCCTTCCTCGCGCCGTACTTCGCGGCGAAGGCCGCCATGGACGCGCTCGCGGTGAGCTACGCGGCGGAGCTCATACGGTTCGGCATCGACACCTCGATCGTCGTGCCGGGTGCCTTCACCTCGGGCACGAACCACTTCGCCCACGCCGGCGCACCGGCCGACACCGGGCGTGCCGCCGTCTACGACACGAAGTACCGGGCGCTGACGGCCGAGGTGAACCAGCGGCTGGCCGGGCTGATGCCGCCGGACGCCGACGTCGCCGACGTGGCGAGGGCAATCGTGCGGACGGTCGAACTGCCGCCCGGCAAGCGGCCGTTCAGGATCCATGTGGACCCCGGCCGGGACGGCAGCGAGGTCGTCTCGGCCGTGGCCGACCGGATACGGGTGGAGTTCTTCCGCCGGGTCGGGCTGGAGGACCTGCTGGCCCCGGTGAGCAGCCTGTAGGCAGCGCCGTTCAGGGGAAACCGGCGGGCGGGGTGAATGGCTGCGGGCCGGGGCGTCGAGACCTCACCCCGTGACGCTCCCCCTGATCCCGCCGATACTGGCCACACCCGGGACCCTGCCGCCGGCCGCGCAGGACGCCCGCTGGGCCTATGAGACCAAGCAGGACGGCCAGCGTGTGGTGGCCTACCTCGAAGGGGACGGCGGCCTCCGGCTGCGGGCGCGGTCGGGGGAGGACATCACGGCCGCGTATCCCGAACTGCGGCCGCTGGGCACGGCACTCGGCGCGGCACCGGCCGTGCTGGACGGGGAGGTCCTGGCGCTGGACGAACAGGGCCGCGCCGACTTCCAGTTGCTGCAGTCCCGCATGGGTCTCGCCCACTCCCCCGCCAAGGCCGCACGACAGGCGGCGAAGGTACCCGTCCACCTGGTGCTGTTCGACGTGATGCACCTGGGGGGACGGAGGCTCACCGGTCTCCCCTACCTCCGCCGGCGCCGGCGGCTGGAGGAACTCGGTCTCGACGGGCCGTTCTGGTCGACGCCCTCCGCACTGGTCGGCCACGGCGAACAGGCGCTGCGGGCCACCGTGGAACACGGGCTGGAGGGCCTGGTCTGCAAGCGGCTGGACTCGGTCTACGAACCGGGGGTGCGTTCCCGGGCCTGGATCAAGATCCGCAACATGCGGAGCGAGGACGTGATCGTGGGCGGCTGGCTGCCCGGCAAGGGCCGGTTGTCGGGTCTGCCCGGCGCCGTCCTGGTCGGGCAGCGGGCGGCCGGACGGCTGAGGTACGTCGGCGGGGTGGGCACCGGCTGGAGCGAGTCCGAGCGGACCCGTCTCGCCGGACTGCTGCGGGCGGCGGCCACGGCGGAGTGCCCCTTCGACCCCCCGCCCGCGGTCGCCGGCGCGCACTGGGTGCTGCCCCGGCTGGTCGGGGAGGTCCGCTACAGCACCCGTACCCGGGCCGGGATGCTGCGCCAGCCTTCCTGGCTGCGGCTGCGGCCCGACCTCGCACCGGAGGACTCCGCGGCCGACCTGCCCGACGAGCTCGGCTGACGGGCCGTCACGACCGACCGTGGGGCCGGGACTCACCAGTGGTACGCCTGTCATCTCCTGGCGCGGGAGGGGACGGCTGCCACCGGCACTCCCGCGCTCGGCCCCGACGCCACCGTCAACGGCGCTCTGAAGCCGACGGGCGCGCTGAACGGGCAGTGCCACGACGCCTCCGACCTGGACAACACCAACAGCTGCTCGCGCCACAAGTGCGACAACGGCTGGTGGACGCCGGCTTCGCCTCCCACCTGTCCTCGGTGAAGCCGTCCGGGATCGGTTTCGACCCGAACGCCTGACGGCGGGGACCCATCCCGCCGCGCCCGCCCGTGCCCCGGGCTACCGGCGTGCCGCCGCCGTGGCCCGCACGACGCGAACAGGTCTGCCGGGCGGCCCGGCAGACCTGTCGTGCCACGCCGTGGCTAGCGGCGGCGTGCCGCCGGATCGTGGGCGACCGGGTCGGGGTCGCCGCCCCCGGAGACCGGAGCGGTGGCGCCCGCTCCTGCGCCCGCGCCGACCGGTGCCTGTGACCGGTCGGCGTGCCCCGGCCACCAGGCCGCGTGGCCGATGAGGGCGGTGAGGCTGGGCGTGAAGAACATCGCCATGACGAAGGCGGCGACCGCGATGCCGAAGGAGACGGCGAAGCCCATCTCCGTCAGCAGCGCGTTGCCGGCCAGCATCATCGTGGCGAAGGTGGCCGCCAGGATGAAGCCGGCCGCGGCCACGGTGGGACCGGCGTGCCGCAGGGCCATGCCGGCCGCCTCCCTCGGTTCGCGGCCCTCCCGGGCCTCCTCGCGCAACCGGGCGATCATGAGGATGTTGTAGTCGGTGCCGATGGCGACCACGAACAGATACATGATCACCGGGAGCATGAACATCAGGCCCGAGTGCCCCTGCCCCTTCTGGAAGATCAGCACGGTCGCGCCGAGGGTGGCTCCGAAGCCGAGGCCCACCGAGGCGATCAGGTACCAGGGAGCGACCACGCTGCGCAGCAGCAGTCCCAGGATCACCATGATCAGTACGGCGGCGACGGGGAAGACGGTCCGGTAGTCGTGGTTGACCGCGGTGTCGATGTCCTTGTAGATCGAGGACATGCCCCCGACGAGGGCCTCGGTGCCGTCCGGGGCGTCGGCGTGCGCGACGTCGCGCACCCGGCCGACGGCCTCGATCGCCTTGTCCGTGGACGCCTCGTACTTGAGCGTGACGGTGAAGTCCGCGGTGGTGCCCGCCTTGTTGACCTGCGCCATACGGGCGTTCGCGACTCCGTCCACCGCCCCGAGCTTCCGCGCGTAGGCGCCGAAGGCGGACCTGTCGAGCGGCTTGCCGTCGGCGCTGGAGAGGTAGACGTCGGTGGGCGCGGCCGCGCCCGCCGAGTACGCCTTCTGCATCTTGGTCTGGACGACCATCGACTCCTTGGTCTTGGGCATCGAGCCCGAGGCCAGGTCGAAGGTGGCGTGGTAGCCGAAGATGCCCAGCGAGAGCGCGACCAGGACCAGGCCCGACAGCCCCGCGGTCAGGGCGGGACGCCGCTGCACCCCGCGGCCGAAGGCGGCGAAGCGGGCATTGTCCGGCTCGCGCTGCCAGGTCTTGGACGGCCAGAACACCTTGGGACCGATCAGCGAGACCACGGCCGGGATCAGCGTCAGCCCCGCGATCAGGGTGACGGTGACCGCGATGGCCAGCGCCGGGCCCATCTGCTTGAGGAAGCCCAGCGTGGACAGCGTCAGGGCGAGGAAGGCGATGATGACCGCGCCGGCGGCGGAGGCGATGGCCTCCCCGACCCGGCCGACCGCGTTGACCATGGCCTGCTTGGACTCGTCACCGGCACGCAGACGCTCGCGATACCGGAACATCAGGAACAGGAAGTAGTCCGTCCCCACGCCGAACAGCACGACGATGAGGATCGACGAGATCGAGCTGTTGGCCTGGAGGTCGAACAGCTTGGTGGCGTACGCGATCAGCCCGTTGGCGATCGCCGACACCACGCCGATCAGGAGCAGTGGCAGCACGGCCAGGATCGGCGCCCGGAAGATGATCAGCAGCGTGACCAGGATGATCACAAAGGTGCCGATGCCGATCAGCGCCTGACCGCGCTTGGACGAATCCTGCTGGTCCAGAGCCTGCGCGGCCGACCCGCCGAGCCTGGCCTGCAGATCGGTGCCCTTGGCCAGCTGCTTGGCGTCCTCACGCAGCACCTTGGCGGCGTCGGCCTGTTTGGGCTGGCCGGCGTTCTTGCTGTCCATCTGGACCAGGGTCATGGTGTACCGGCCGTCCTTGGACGGCCGGCCGGGGACCACCTTCTGCACCTGGTCGATGTGCTTGTCACCCAGTTCGTCGGTGATCCGGGCGACGTCCTTCTTGTCCTGGGCGGTCAGCTTTCCGCCGTCGGTGCGCTGGTACAGCACGATCGCGGACGGGGTGAAGGCGCTGGGGAACGCCTTCGCCTGGAGATCGGCCGCTTCGATGGACTCGTAACTCTTGGGAAGGAAACTGCTCTCGTCGCTGTTCGAGGGCAGGCTCGGAGCGGTGGCGACGATCGCCACCGCGGCGATCAGCCATGCCACGATCGTCCAGACGGGATGTCGGACGACAGTGGTGCCAATTCGTCGGAACATGCGGAAGGTCCTCCTGGGCAGGAAGATCACCGCAGCCCGGGGAGCGGACCCTGGCATCGGCGACCCCGACCGGCACGCACCGCACGTACCGGTCGAACGGTTGTCTTCGGTCAGATGGTAGTGACCTTGAAAAGGAACGCTCAGGGTGGTCCCGTACATCGCGTGGCGGACCCCGGCTCATCGCCTCCCCCGGGCGTACGAGAGCCCTGGACACCACGTCACGCCGGATGGCCGGGCGTGATGTCCAGGGCGTCGTCGAGCCGCAGCAGCGGGCCGCGTGTGCGCTCGCCCCAGTCCACGGGGCGCAGGACGAAGCCGACGTGGTCGCCGCCGTCGACGCGCTCCTCGACGGTGCCCACGAACCAGGCCGCCGCCTCCTCCAGGATCGCCGAGCCGCCGGGCCCCGCCCGCCAGGGCACCTCCGCGAACTTGTCGGTCCGGTCCCCCGTCCGCCCGCCGAACAGGGCCGCCAGCCGGTGCTGCTCGCGGGTCAGCAGATGGACGGCCAGGCAGTCGGCGGCGGACGCGACGCGGTAGGTGTGGTTGGCCCTGGAGATCCACACCACGTACCGCACCGGGTGGATGGAGCACTGGCTCGAGAAGCCGACCAGGCACCCCGACCGCTCCGTGCCCGCCACGGCGGTGACCACACACATCTCCGGGTCCAGCCGGCTCATGAACGCGTCGACGTCGTCCGTCATGTCCCCTCGCTCCGGGTCTCGCTGCCCCTGCCGTGCGCACGAGTCCCCCTTCCACCGCGACTCATGGGAGCAAAGATGCCGCAGTCGACCGCCGGCGGCACGTGATTTCCGGCTCCGGACGTCGCACACGGGGCAGGCCGCCACCCGCGGGTACCCGCGGGGACGAGGCCCGGTACCGGCGGGCCGCAGGGACCCGGCGCCGGCTCCCGCGGAGGATCGGACGTGTCCGTGGAGTCGGCGCCGGCCGCTACCGCGCGGGCCTCTGCCCGGTTCGTTCCCCGCCGCCGATGGCGTCCAGGTCGGTGAGCGCGTCGGCGGGCAGGTCCAGGGCCGCGCCCGTGATGTTCGCGCGCAGGTGGTCCACGGAGGACGTGCCGGGGATCAGCAGCACGTTGGGTGAGCGGTGCAGGAGCCAGGCGAGGGCCACGGACATGGGGGTGGACTCCAGCCGCTCGGCGACCTTCGCCAGGATGTCCGACTGGAGCGGGGACATCCCGCCCAGGGGCCAGTACGGCACGTACGCGATGCCCTGCCGCGCGGTCAGGTCGATCAGGTCGTCGTCCCGGCGGTTGGCGATGTTGTAGAAGTTCTGCACGCACACGACCGGGGCGATCGACCGGGCCTCGGCGAGCTGGTCCGCGCTGACCGTGCTGAGTCCCAGGTGCCGGATCAGGCCCTGCTCACGCAGCTCGGCGAGGGCGCCGAACTGCTCGGCCACGGAGCCCGGTTCGGGCGAGTCGAAACCGCCGACGCGCAGGTTGACCACGTCGAGCGCTTCGAGACCGAGGCGCCGCAGGTTGTCGTGGACCTGCTGCACCAGCTCGGCCGGGGTGCGGGCGTGCGGCCAGCCGCCCCGCTCGTCACGGCGGGCGCCGACCTTGGTGACGATGTGCAGGCCGTCCGGGTAGGGCGCGAGCGCCTCGCGGATGATCTCGTTGGTGACGTGCGGACCGTAGAAGTCGGCCGTGTCGATGTGCCGGATGCCGAGTTCGACGGCCGTGCGCAGGACGGCGATCGCGGCGTCGCGGTCCTCGGGCGGGCCGAACACGCCCGGCCCCGCCAGCTGCATGGCGCCGTAGCCGAACCGGGTGAGGCTGAGGTCGCCCACGCGGTAGGTGCCGCCGGGCAGCTCGTTGTCTGTCATGTTTCCCTTCCGCTCGCCGGCGTCTCCGGGAGCTGGATCCGACCGTACGGAGCAGCCGCGGACCCAGCCTGTGCCCCGGTCATCCTGGGGGTGGCAGGACCAGGCACGGCCCTGGCCCGGCTCGTAGGATCGAGGGCATGAGCAGGCCGAACGCGCTCGGAGAGTACCTTCGGGCCCGCCGTGAGCTGACCGATCCGGCCGACGCGGGACTGCCGGTGGTGGGCGTGCGCCGCACCCCCGGGCTGCGCCGTGAGGAAGTCGCCATGCTGGCGGGCATCAGCGCCGACTACTACCTCCGCCTGGAGCAGGGCCGCGACCGCAATCCGTCCCCGCAGGTGCTGCGGGCCCTGGCACGGGTGTTCCGGCTGGACCCGATCGCCACGGAACATCTGCTGAGCCTGAGCACCGCGCGTCCCGCCGCGCGCCGGCGGCCGCGCCGCGAGGTGGTGCCCGCCGGGATCCTCCGACTGCTGGACGTGATCAACCTGCCGGCGTTCGTGGAGAGCCGGACGTTCGAGGTGCTCGCCGCGAACCGGCTGGCCACAGCCGTCTCACCGAACCTCCGGCCGGGGGTCAACCGGCTGCGTGCGATCTTCCTCGACCCCGCCGAACAGGAGCTCCACCCGGACTGGGAGAAGACGGCCGGCGGGCTGGTCGCGGGGTTCCGCGCGTCCGTGGGCAGCGATGTCGACGATCCACGGATCGTGCAACTGGTCGGCGAACTGTCCCTGGGCAGCGACAGGTTCCGGCGGCTGTGGGCCCGGCACGACGTCACCGCGCTGGCCGGAGGCTCGCTGCGGCTGCGCCACCCGCGGCTCGGCCTGCTGGAACTGGGCCGCGAGAAGCTCCCGATCGCCGACTCCGGCGGCCAGATCCTGGCGATCTACCACGCCGAGCCCGGCTCGGAGTCGGCCCGCGCACTCGACGCGCTGCGCTCCTCGCAGGACACCGGAGCGGATCACTCGACGGCGGCCGACGCCGGGTAGGGGCTGCGGCCGCCTGCGGGACGCGGCGGACGGGACGGCGCGTCGCGGCTTCCACGACGTCCGGAACCGGGCGAGACCCGCGGCCTCGGTCCTGGTGCAGCCGATGCGCGCCGCAGGGTCCGCCGCCTCGAACAGTCCGTCATCTCTGCAGGCCCACCGCCTCGGGCATCCTCGGTGACCGCCCGGCCGCGGAGGGCCGGGCCGCCCCGCTCACCGGCTACAGCAGGCCGATGTTGGTGAGCGGGAAGTTCCAGTCGTTGCTCTCGACGTCGCCGCGGCCGTCATGGGGGACGGCCGGTGCCGCGAACAGCACCAGACCGGCGACGGCGGCGGCCAGGACGGCGACGACACGACGCTTCACGGTTCCTCCTCGGCGACGGCGGTTTCGATCACCGTGCGCCGGACCGGCCGCCCCGCGTGCCCGGACACGCCGCCCGGCCTGCGGATTCAGCCGACCGGTGGGGAGGGGGCCGCCGCAGCCGCCGACGGAAAACCGCTGGCGTGGAGGCGGGCGAGGAGCGGAGACTCGTGCCATGACCGACATGGGGTCGTTCCGGGAGGCGGTCGTCGCCTGGGCGGCGGGTGGACCCGGCGCTCCCGCTCGTGACCTCGCCGCGCGGCTGGACGTCCGGGCGGCCGTGCTGCTCGAAGGGCCGAGCGACGTCGCCGCGGTCGGCGCGCTGGCCGTGCGGCGCGGCCGGAACCTCGCGGACGAGGGGGTGTGCGTCCTGCCGGTGGGCGGCGCGATGAGCGTCGGGCGCTTCGTCCGCCTCCTCGGTCCGCCCGGCCTCGGCCTCCGCCTCACGGGGCTGTGCGACGAGCGGGAGCGTGCCCACTACGCCCGCGCCCTCGACGCAGGGAGCTCACGGCAGGGGTTCTTCGTCTGCGCGGCCGACCTGGAGGACGAGCTGATCCGCGCGCTGGGCGTGCCGCGGGTGCGCGAACTCGTCCGGGAGGAGGGCGAGCTGCGCGCCCTGCGGACCTTCCTGCACCAGCCGGCACAGCGGGGCCGCTCCCCGCAACAGCAGTTGCGGCGCTTCCTCGGCACGAAGAAGGGACGCAAGATCCACTACGGCCGTGTCCTGGTCGAAGCCCTCGACGCCGACCGGGTACCGGCGCCGCTGGAGGGTCTGCTCGCCGGCGTGTGACCGGGGCGGCCGTGGCGCGCAGAGCGCTCGGAGTGCCCGGAGGAGCGTACCCGGGTCGTCCGGCCGGATGCGCCCCCGTCGGCCGGCGGTGTCACCGCCCTCGCCCGCCGCACCGGTCCTCGAAGCGGCGCAGACGGCCCCTGGCCCGCTCCGCCGGCCCGGACCCGGCGTGTCCGCTGCCGCCCCGGCGGCGCCGCCCGACTCGGCCTCCATCGCCGTGAGTTCCGCGCAGGTGCGCGCGTCGTCCGCCCGCTCGGACCGGCCGGTCCGCTCTGCCTCGAGCCGGCCGCGCCGCGCGGCCGGCGACGCGTGCCCGCGTGCCCGCGTGCCGTCGAGCATGTGGAGCCACCGCACCGTCGCCCGCTCGCCCGAACCGCGGACCGTACGTACGGCCGGAGCGCCGGAACTTGGCCCGCGAGAGGCGTCGGACGGCCGTTCCGGGGCACTCGACGGGGCATCACCGGGCGCTCGGGCCCCCACGCCGCACGAGGCGGGGCGGGCCCAGTGGTCCGGTGTCGCGGGCCCGGGTGGAATGAGGTGCTGATCGTGAACGACCGTGACAAGCCCAACGACATCGTGCTGTCACCGCACGAGAGGGTCGCCCTGCGGCACATCGAGGCCGAACTCAGCGGCGACCGACGCCTTGTCCGGCGTATGGGCCAGACACGCCCCCCACGCCCGCGGCGCCGGCTCGCGCTCACGGTGGCGGTCCTGGTGTGCGCCTCGCTGGCCCTCGCCGTGATCGGGATCCGCACCTCCGACCCGGCCGTGATATGGACCTTCGCCGCGCTGTGGCCCCTCACCCTGTTCCAGGCCTTCCGGCTGCTGTGCCGGGTCAGCAGTGCCGGGGAACGCATCACGTCGTGGCTGTGAATGCGCCGGAGCGGTCCGGTGATGTGCTGCGCGGGGCCCGCCTGCGCACCAGCGACCCGCACAGGCCGGGCATCACCAGACTCCGCTGCGGCAAGGGCTTCCGCTACGTCGGGCCCGACGGCCGCCCGATCGCCGACGCGGCCGAGAAGGAGCGGCTGCGCGCGCTGGTGATACCGCCGGCCTGGCAGGACGTGTGGATCTGCCCCGCCGCCGACGGGCACATCCAGGCGGTGGGCACCGACGCCGCCGGGCGCCGTCAGTACCTGTACCACCCGCGCTTCCGTGAGCGGCAGGAGGCGGCCAAGCACGAGCACGTGCTGGAAGTGGCCCCGGCCCTGCCCCGGTTGCGCAAACACACCGCGGACGACCTCGACGCCCGGGGCCTGTGCCGGGACCGTGTGCTGGCCTGTGCGGCACGCCTGCTCGACCTGGGTTTCTTCCGCGTCGGCAACGACGCCTACCGCCGGGACAACGAGTCGCACGGCCTCACCACGCTGCTGCGCCGGCATGTCACCCACCGCCGTGGCGAAGTCCGCTTCACCTACCCGGGCAAGGGCGCCAAGGAAGTGTCCCTGGCGCTGTCCGAGGAGTCCGTGTGCCGCGTCCTGCGGGCACTGCTGCGCCGCGGGGACGACAGCGAGCGCCTCTTCGCCTACTGGGAGAGCCGTTCCTGGCACAACATCCACGCGGACGATCTCAACGCCTACCTCCAGGAACGCACGGGCACCCGCCTCACCGCGAAGGACTTCCGGACCTGGCACGCCACCGTGCTCGCGGCCGTGGCGCTCGCCGTGGCGGCGCCCGTCGCCGCGGAGTCACGCACGGCCCGCAAGCGCGCCGAGGCCCGCGCCGTGCGCGAGGTGGCCCGCTATCTGGGCAACACACCCGCGGTCTGCCGCGCCTCGTACATCAATCCGAGGGTCATCGAGCTCTTCGAGGAGGGCCGGACCATCGCGCCGGACCTGGACCGTCTGGGCGCGGGAGTCCGGTTCGGTGAGCCCGCCACGCAGGGTCCGGTCGAAGAGGCCGTGCTCCGGCTTCTGGCCTAGGTGTTCTGTCCACGGAGGTTGGTGACAGCGATCACTGACGTGTGATCTTGAAATGGGTGAGGGCCTTCTGGCTCGGCGTGGGCTTCCGGCCCGGCTCCGCGTGCCCGACCGCGAGGGGGGAACCCGGCGCTCATGAACGCTGAGACGAGGACGCAGGGATCGTACTGGCTCCAGACCGCGCCGCGGGGCGAGCCCGCCCCGCAGCCGTCCGGAGACATCACCGTCGAGGTCGCCGTGATCGGCGGCGGGATCGCGGGGCTGAGCACGGCCTGGGAGCTGGTCCGGCAGGGGCGGGAGGTGGCGGTGCTCGAGGCGGACCGCATCGCCGCGGGGGTCACCGGACACACCACCGCCAAGCTCAGCGCTCAGCACACGCTGGTCTACGACCACCTGCGCCGCACCCGCGGACCGGAGGGGGCGCGGCTCTACGCGCGCTCGCAGACGGCGGCGATCGAGCACGCCGCCGGGATCGTCGACGAGCTCGGCATCGACTGCGAGTGGGAGGAGGCGTCGGCCTTCACCTACGCCGAGGACCGCCGGCGCGTGGGAGAACTGCGCGCGGAGGCGGAGGCCGCGCGCGAGGCGGGCCTGCCGGCCGACTTCGTCACCGAGTCGGAGCTGCCCTTCCCGATCGCCGGGGCGGTCCGGGTGACGAACCAGGTCCAGTTCCACCCCTGCAAGTACCTGCTGGCGCTCGCCGGCGATCTGCGCCGACGCGGCGGCGCCGTGTACGAGGGCACGCGTGTGGTCGGCCTCTCCGAGGGTGAACCCTGCGTGCTGAGGACCGACGCGGGCGTGTCGGTGCGCGCCGACGAGGTGGTGGTGGCCACGCACTACCCCGTGTTCGACCGGGCTCTTCTCTTCACCCGGCTCTCGCCGCGCCGCGAACTGGTCGTGGCCGGGACCATCGAGGAGGAGCGGGCCCCGCGGGACATGCACATCACTCCCGAGCAGTCCACCCGCTCGGTGCGCAGCGCGCCGTACCGGGACGGCACACGCCTGCTGGTCGTCACCGGCGAGCACATCACCCCCGGTACCGCCGACGTCGAAGAGCGCTTCGCCCGGCTGTCCGCCTGGGCCGGCGACCGGTTCGAGGGCTTCACGGTCACCCACCGCTGGGCCACGCAGGACAACGACTCCACCGACTCCGTGCCCCTCGTCGGGCCGATGCGCGCCGGCAGCGACCACACGTACGTGGCCACCGGGTTCGGCGGCTGGGGACTGAGCGGCGGCATCATGGCGGGCCGCCTGATCAGTGACCTCGTCCACGGTCGCGAGGTCGAGTGGGCCGGCCTCTACGATCCCCGCCGTCTGGGCACGGTGGTCCGCGAGGGCGCGACGTTCCTGAAGAACCAGGCCAAGGTGGGACGGCACTTCCTCGGCGACCGGCTGTCGTCGGTGACCCGGCCCCTCACGCCGGAGGACGTTCCCCGGGGCGAAGGTGCCGTGGTGCGCGTGGGCGCACGGCACTGCGCCGTGCACCGGGACGAGAAGGGCGAACTGCGCGCGGTGTCGGCGCGCTGCACCCACCTCGGCTGCCTGGTGGCGTTCAACCGTGCGGAACAGGCGTGGGAGTGCCCGTGCCACGGCTCGCGCTTCGCGCCGGACGGCAGCATTCTCCAGGGGCCCGCCGTGCGGCCGCTGGAGCGACGCGACATCGGATCGCGCGACACCTGACCGCGCGGCGTCCGAACGGCGGTGCGGCCGGGCTCAGCCGCCGAGGTTGTAGACGTGGAAGGCCCGTCCGATGACGGGCTGCGCCACGTTCCGCACCTGTACGCCACCGCTGGTCATGCCGTGCTCCGTGCCGGAGTGGGCGTGCCCGTGGACGGCGAGGTCGGCGCCCGCGGCGTCGATCGCCTCGGCCAGCAGGTAGCTGCCGAGGAACGGATAGATCTCCAGCGGCTCACCCGCCAGCGTGTCCGGTACGGGCGAGAAGTGGGTGAGGGCGATGCGTACGTCGCAGTCCGTCCGGGAGAGCTCGTCGAGCGCGGTCCGCAGGCCGTCCGCGCACGCGCGGGAGTGGCGGACGAACTCCTTCATGACGCTCTCGCCGAACTCCCCCGCGCAGCGCCCCGCGAACCCGCCTCCGAACCCCTTCGTGCCCGCGACTCCGACGCGGGCGCCGCCCGCGGCCACGACGGTGGACCCGCCCTCCAGCATCCGCACGCCGGATTTCTCGAGGAGGGTGGTGATCTCGTCCGGGCGGTCGCCGTGGTGGTCGTGGTTGCCGAGGACCGCGACGACCGGCACCGGAAGGTCCTCGACCTCCTGTGCGACGACCCGGGCCTCGTCCACCGTGCCGTGGCGGGTGAGGTCGCCGGCCAGGAGCAGCAGGTCGGCGCAGTCGGACAGGGTCTCGAACGCGGGCCTGAGCAGGCCGTTGCTCTCCGGCCCCATGTGGATGTCGCCCACGGCCGCCACCCGGATCACGAGAGGTCCTCCGCGTCGTCGGGCGGAGCCGTGCGCGCCGTGACGAGGTCGCAGCGCACCGTGGCGTCCGGGAACTCCTCGCGGGTGAGCCGCAGGATGTCGTCGCGGCACCGGTCCGAGGGGACCGTGCCGGTCAGCAGGACGGCCTCGCCGCGCATCTCGGCTCGCACGCCCAATGCGCCGCAGCCTCCCGTGGCGAAGCGCTCGGTCAGGTGGGCGACTCGGTACTCGGCGGACCCGGGAGTCCCGCTCATGACGCTCCCTTCGGGGACGGGGCGGACTCGGCCTCCCGCCGGGAATCCGTGACGTGGGAATCCGTGACGTGGAGATCGGCGACGTGGGGACCGGCGGCCTCGGCCTCGGCGGCCTCGATTCCCGCCGCCTTGGCTGGCGTCGCCGCCCCGGGAGCTATGACGTTCAGCCGCTCCAGGAGGTACAGGAACGCCGCCGGCATGGGCTCGTCACCGCAGCTGCGCCGTACGTCCTCCCAGTCGACCTTCTCCCGCAGAGTGCGCGCGGCCGGGAGCACGGCTCCGAAGTCGCAGTGGTGTTCCGAGAAGGCGTTGAGCAGGCTCACCATCACGTCCGTCGGCGACAGCACCGGCATCTGCACGGAGTCGACCGGGAGTTCACCCGCGCGCGCGAGCAGCTCCGGTGTCACGGGGCGGTGGGAGAGTTCGAAGATGATGTCGACCAGCTGACCGAAGCAGGTGGCCTTCAGCAGCCAGTCCTCCGGTGCCGAGCGCACGGTGAGCCCGCCTTCGCGCAGCGTGGCCGCCACCGCGTCGGCGTCCTCGCGCAGGACGCAGAAGTCGACGTCGTGCTGGAGCCGCCCGCCGCCGCCGTGGGCGTAGACGGCGACGCTCCCGGCCAGTGCGAACCGGTGCCCCTTCTCCTTCAGCAGCGCGCCCACCCGCTTGGCCGCCTCCAGGATCGCCTGGGTGCGGTCCACGGGCAGGTCCCGCCGCGCCGGTGCCGCGGGAGCGGGCTCCTCCGGCGCGACGTGCAGGCCGGCGGGGCCCGAGTCGCCGGAGCGGTCCGCGCCGTGGGCGTCGTACACCATGAACGCTCCCTTCGCGATGCCGCGCCCGGGGCGGGGCGCACGCTCCCGATGCCGCCGTCGTGCTCTTGCGCGCACCGGGTACCCCGCGCCATGTGCCCGACACGACCGGGCACGTTCACCCGCCGGCCGCCTCCCGGGCCGTGACGTGAAGGATCAGCAGGGCCAGATCGTCGGCGCAGTCGGAGGCGTGCCGGATCAAGGCGTCGGCCATGGCGTCCGGGTCCGCGGGGTCGGTGCGTGCGACCAGTGCGGCGAGCGCGGCGATGGCGTCGTCGACGTCGACGCCGGGCCGCTCGACGAGTCCGTCCGTGTAGAGCACGAGGGTGCAGCCGGGCTCCAGCGGGAACTCGACGGCCGGGTAGCCGGCCTCGCGCTCGATGCCGAGCAGCAGCCCGGGGGACGCGCGCAGCACGTCGGTGCGGCCGTCGGCGTGGCGCAGCAGGGCGGGCGGGTGGCCGGCGCTCGCCAGGCACGCCGCATGGCGGGCGAGGTCGAGGTGCATGTAGAGACAGCTGGCGAACCGGTCCGGTTCCAGGTCGACGAGCAGGCGGTTGGTCCGGGCGAGGACGCCGCCCGGGGAGGCGCCGGCGGTGGCGTGGCCGTGCACGGCGGTGCGGACCTGCCCCATGAGGGCCGCCGCGTCGATGTCGTGTCCCTGGACGTCGCCGATCGCGGCGGCGACGGTGCTGTCGGTCAGCCGGATGAGGTCGTAGAAGTCCCCGCCCACCTCCACTCCTTGCCCGGCCGGCTGGTAACGGGCGGTGACCCGCAGCCCGGGGAGGGACGGCAGATGCCTCGGCAGCAGGGCGGCCTGGAGCTGATGGGCGACGGCGTACTGGGTGTCGTAGAGGCGGCCTCGTTCGAGGGCCTGGCCGATGAGACCGGCCAGCGCCATGAGCGCCGCGCGCTCGGGGGGCGGGAAGTGCCGGGGCCGGTCGTAGGACAGGACGAGGGAGCCGACGGGCCGGCCGGACGCGATCAGCGGCAGGAACGCCCAGGACGTCTTGTCGTCCAGGCGGACGGCGCGGGGGTAGGACCGCCGGAGTTCGTCGAACCCGGTGAAGAACTGCGGGCTGCCGCTCTCCATCACGTGCAGGGCCGGGGTGTCGGCCGTGAGGGGCAGGTCGTCGAAGCGTTCCATGAGTCCGGGGTCGTAGCCCCGGTAGCCGAGGATGCGCAGTCTGCCCTCCCGCGGCGCGTTGACGGCCATGGCGGTCGCGCCGAGGGCGGGCATGAGCTGGTCGGCGGCCTGGTCCACCACGTCCTGGACGCCGACGGCCTCGGTGAGCGTCGCGGCCAGGTGCATGAGGTGGTAGAGGAAGCCGGCCCGGCTCGCTCCGCCGGCGGCGGGGTCGGCCGTTCCGGCGGCGCCGGCGGGCGACGCCACCGGGCCCGGCGGCAGTTCGTCGCGCGGGTCGCCGCGGGTGATCCGTACGCTCATGCCGGACGCGTCCGGGTAGAGGGCGAAGGCGAGCGGGGTGTCCGGAGGGCGCACCGCCGTGAAGGTGGTGGGCCGCTCGCTCACCACCGCCGCCCGGTAGTGGTCCTCGATCTCGGCGACGTCCATCCACGGCAGTGCCTCCCACGGCAGCGTGCCCAGCAGGGAGCCCGCGTCGGCGCCGAGGAGCCGTGCCGCCTCCGGTGTGACGAAGGTGAACCGTCCGGCGTCGTCCAGCGCGCAGGCCCCTCCGGGCAGCCGGGCGATGAACGCGGCAGCCTCGCCCCCCTCGGCCGGTGCGGCACCGGCGCGCGAGGGGTGGGGCAGGATGCGTGGTCCACCCGGCGGGCGCGGGCTGTCGCGGACGCCGGTGTCCTGCAGCAGCCGGCCCAGCCGGCGGCAGCCGGCGTCGATGACCGCGCGCTCGGCCCCGCTGAGCCGCGCCGGATGGGCGGCGGGCCACAGCAGCACCAGACCGCCGACGGCGGAGTGCCGTGCGGTGAGCGGGGCGGCGGCCAGCGCGAAGGCGTACGGCAGCACCAGGGACGTGCGCGGATAGCGGCGGGCCATCTCCTCCATGTCGCCGACCCAGATCAGGCGGCCGGCCCGTACCGCGTCGGCCACCGGTACCGCGTCGGCGAGCCCCACCCGGGTCCACGGAACGGCCATTTCACGGGGAGTCCCGGTCAGCGCCACCAGCCACAGGGCGTCACCGTCCCGCGGCAGCACGTAGAGCAGCCCCCTGGACGCGCCGCAGTCCCGGACGACGTCCAGCAGCAGGGTGTCGGCCGGCTCCGGTGCGACGTCCGTCGTGGCCCGGTTCTGGCTCACAACGCCTCCTGGCGCGCTGAGGGGGACTGCCGGGGCACCGGGTTCCCCGGCGGACCCGGAAGAAGCAGAGGGACGGCGTGCCACTCGCGCCCTTCCCGTTAGCTTCGCTCCTCGGCCGGGTACTCGCCAGCGCGCTCTCACGCGCGTTCCCCGGAACCGTCGCGACGACCACGGCAGCGCCCCGCTGGAGGCACGGTGCACGCACTCATCGTGATCGACATGATCAACACCTACGATCACGAGGACGCCGACCTGCTCGTGCCCTCCGCCGAGCGCGTGGTGCCCGTCGTGGCCGGCCTCATCGGCCGGGCCCGGGAGGCGGGCGCGCCGGTGGTCTACGCGAACGACAACTTCGGGTCGTGGCGCTCCCACCAGGGAGAGATCGTGGAGAAGGCGCTGTCCACGCCGCACCGCGATCTCGTCGAGCCGCTGCGGCCCGACGACGACGCGCTCTTCGTGCTGAAGGCGCGGCACTCCGTCTTCTACGAGACGCCGATGTCCTACCTGCTGTGGCGCCTGGGTGTCGACCACGTCGTCCTCAGCGGTCAGGTCACCGAACAGTGCGTCCTGTACTCCGCCCTGGACGCGCACATCCGCCATCTGGACGTCACCGTGCCCAGGGACGCCGTCGCCTGCATCCATCCCCGCCTCGGGTCCGCCGCGCTGGAGATGATGGAACGCAACATGGGCGCCCGGATCGTGACGGCCGGGGAGACCGACTTCGCCTGAGCCCCCGCGGCTTCGCCGGTGGCGTTTCGCTGAGGCCGGATCGGCGCGAGGGGGGCTCGGGCGGCATGGCCCCGGTGCCCTTCGCGGCGTCCCTGCCGCACGCCCCGCTCCGTGTCCCGCTCCGGCGTGGGCTTTCGCACCCGAGGCTCGTTGCTTCGGCCCGCCGGCCTGGGGAACCCACCCCCTTTGCACCATGCGGAGAATGCGGGGAAAAAACCGAAATGACATGGACGTCGGACGCGACTCGGGCCGTGGCCACGAGGCTGTCGGGGGTGGCGCAGGCCGTTCAGCGCGCATGCCAGGGACCGTGCAGGGAGCGGGATCTCGCCGCGCAAGCGCTGAAGGCCGCGCTCGCGGCCTGGCTGTCCTGGGCGGTGGCCGGCTGGTGGCTGCACGCTCCCGTGGCCTACATGGCACCCTGGATGGCGATCCTGCTCGTGGAGTCGACCGTCTATCAGTCGGTCGCCCACGCGCTGCAGCAGCTGGTGGCCATCGCCGCGGGCACGGCCATGGCCACGGGCCTGATCCTGCTGATGCACAACAGGATCGGCACCATGGGTCTCGTCCTGCCCATCGTGGTGCTCCTCAGTTCCTGGTCACGCCTGGGACGCCAAGGGATCTACACGGCGACCGGCGCCCTCTTCGTCCTCACCGACCAGAAGGTCAGCGTGGCGACGTCAGGGTTCCGCATCGCCGAGGCCGCCTTCGGAGCCGCAGTCGGCATCGCCGTCAACGCGCTGATCCGGCCGCCCGTCTACCTGCGCAACGCCCGTGCCTCGCTGAGCGAGGCCGCCCAGGAGACGGCCGGGATCCTCGAGGCACCGGCGTCGTGCCTGGCCGACGGGGAGTGGGGCGAGGAGGAGGCGAACGGCTGGCACCGGCGGGCCCTGCACCTGAAGCATCTCGTGGCGGAGTCCCGGTCGGCCGTCGGCTGGAGCCGGGAGAGCCTCTGGGGCAACGTGCGCCGGCGCACGCTCGCCCGGTCGTTCCCGGGCAAGGACTACGACGCCGTGATCCTGGTCCTGGAATACGCCGCCGTGCACACCACGGAACTCACCCGCACCCTGCTCGAGGCGGCGGCCGAGGGCCGCCAGGAACGGTGGTCCCGGCTGCCCCTGATCCGCGGTTACGCCGACTTCCTGACCGAGGCGGCGGAGGTGATGCGGCTGTACGCGGAGAGCGGCTTCGGCGCGGAGCGCCAGGAGGACCTGCAGCAGGCCGCCAAGAAGATGCGGGCCACGGTGGACGGCCTGCACGAGCGGATGCCGGACGGCCTGCGGTCCGAGCCCCAGGAGGCGTCGGCGTACGGCACTCTGCTGCTGCAGGCGCAGCGGCTGGCCGGACATCTGGAGTCGTCCGCCCGGCAGGAGCCGGCCGACGGGGACGCCTGAGGCGGCCGGCCGCCGGCCCACGCACCCGGCCGGCGGTCAGCCCACGTACTTGCGGGCCGCCGACCCGCGCCGCGCCCGCTGCAGGGTCGCCAGCACGCCCTCGACCTCCGGGCCCACGGGGTCGCGCTGCCGCAGCACCCAGGGCAGGCCGGCCAGCGCGTGGGCCACGGCGCGGACGGAGGCGGCGTCCCGCGGCACGCCGGCCAGCAGCGCGGCCGTGCGGCGCAGCGCGGGCAGCACCGGGCGGCGCAGCCAGGTGAACCACAGCGTGTTGCGCAGCCCGAGGATCCGGCGCCGGGTGCTGTCCCGCCGCTCCGACGCCGCGTGGTGGACCAGCAGGTCGTCGAGGTAGGCCAGCCACCAGCCCTGCCGCAGCAGATCGGTGGCCAGCAGTTCCTCCTCGCCGCCGAGCCACAGACCCGGATGGAAGCCGCCCGCGCCGCGGAACGCCTCGGTGCGCAGGACGGTGGCGGCGGCGAGGAAGGAGCCGAGCGCCGGACCGGGCAGCCAGTCGGGGCCGGTCAGCGGTGAGTCGCGCAGTTCCGGTACGACGGGATCCTCGGCCCCGGACGGCTCCACGACGATGCGGGCGGTGACGGCGGCGAGCCCCGGCCGCGCGTCGAGCACGTCGGCCGCGCGGCTCAGGCTGCCCGGCTCCCACCAGCTGTCGTCGTCGCAGAAGGCGACGTACGGCGTGCGCACCCGGCGCACGGCGAGGTTGCGGCCCACGGCGCCCAGGTTGCGCTCCGGCCGCAGCAGGCGGACGCGGGGGAAGTCCCGCCGGACGGCTTCCGCGGTGCCGTCGCAGGAAGCGTTGTCGGTGACGATCACTTCCGGCCGCTCCGGCAGCCCGTCCAGCTCACCGAGGGTGCGCAGCAGTTCGTCGCGGCGGTTGTGCGTGATGACCACGACGGTCACCCGTCCGTCGGGTGCGGTGGCGTCAACGGCCATGGCGCTCGGCCTCCTCGGGTCCTGGCGGCGGGTGCTCCGCCCCGGTCTCCAGCAGTCCGGCCGCCCGCTCGACCCGCGCGGGAAGCCGTCGGCGCCGGGCGAGGGCCGCGGGCAGCCGTTCCAGGAGCTCGCGCAGGGCGCGGCGGGCGCCGGGGCGGTCGGCGACGGCGGCGGCGGCGAGGCGGGCGCTGGCCCGCAGGGCGAGGCCCACCGGCCGGCGCAGCCACAGGGTCAGCACCTCGTTGCGGCGGATCACCGGGCTGCGGCCGTGGCGGCCGCCGGGGGCGGGAGCGTGCCAGGCCGTCAGCGAGGGCTCGTAGGCGACGCCCCAGCCGCCGGCCGTGAGGTCGTAGGCGAGCAGCGTCTCCTCCGCGCCGAAGAACAGCACCGGATGGAAGCCGCCAGCGGCGAGGAAGGCCTCCCGGCGCACCACGCAGGCGCAGGCCAGGAAGCCGAGCACCGGCCGTCCCGGCAGGTCCGCCTCCGCGGGCAGGGGGGATTCGGCGAGTACGGCGTTCAGGGGGTCCTCGGCGCCGCCGGGGCTGAGCAGGGTGCGCGCCGCCAGCAGGCCCAGCCGGGGATGCGCGTCGAGCAGGTCGGCGGCGCGCCGCAGCGCCCCGGGCGACCACCAGGAGTCGTCGTCGCTGAAGGCGACGTAGGGCGTGGCCGCCCGGCGCACGGCGAGGTTGCGGCCCAGCGCGCCGGTGTTCTCGCCGGGTCGCAGGACACGGGCGCCGGACGGGTGGTGGCGCAGGGCCCGCGCGGTGGTGTCGTCGGAGCCGTTGTCGACGACGATGACCGGGGGCCGCTCGGGCAGGGTGCCGAGTTCGTCGAGGGTGTGCAGGAGGCTGTCGCGGCGGTCGCGGGTGATCACCGCGACCGTGACCCGGTCGTCCGGGGCGTCGGCGTCTCCGGGCGGCCGGTCACCGTGGACGGGCGGCGGCACGAGCATCAATTCCCTTCCGTTGCGGGCTGGTTGCCGAGTGGTGGCGCAGCTGTTCCAGCGCCGCGGCGGTGGCCTCTCCGACGCCGATCCGCAGCAGGCGGGGATCGGGGACGGCGCCGTGCGGGTCCCCTGGCGGGCCCGGTTCCCACAGGGCCGTGTGCCGGACGTCGCGGGGCGGGCCCCACAGCCGGGGCGACACGGGTCCGAAGAGCGTGACGGACGGGGTGGCGTGGGCGACGGCGAGGTGGGCGAGGCCGGTGTCGCCGCTGACGACGAGCGCGGCGCGGGCGACCAGCGCGGACAGCTCGCCGAAGGCGAGACCGCCGGGCAGCAGGTCCCGGGGCGCGAGTCCGGCGCGCTCGGCGACGGCCCGCACGAGCGCGTCCTCGCCGGGGCCGCCGCTGACGACCACGCGGTGGCCGGCGGCGCGCAGGCGCCTGGCCAGGCCGCCGTAGCGCTCGGCCGGCCAGCGGCGGGCCGGCGCGTCCGCGCCGGGGTGGACGACGACGGCTCCCGGCGCCGGGGAGGGGACGGGCGGGGGCGGCAGCCGTACGTCGTCCGGTTCGGCGGCGATGCCGTGCGCCCGCAGGAAGCGGCACCAGCGTTCGCGCTCGTGTTCGTCCGCCCGCCACAGGGACGGCCGGTGGCCGGCGTGGGCGAGCAGCCGCCGGGGGTGGAGGGCGGCCAGGACGTCGCGGCTCTCGGGTCCGTTGCCGTGCAGGTCGACGGCGAGGTCCGGGGGCGGTCCGGGCCAGTGCGTCAGCGACGGCACGCCCCGTCCGGGCGCCTCGGCCGGAAACACCTCGTCGACGGCTGCCGTGGCGAGCGCGGCCTCGGTGAGGGCGGCGGGCAGGGCCAGCACCACGCGGTGGCCGGGGAAGGCGCGCCTGAGGCCGCGCAGTGCGGGCACTCCGGCGAGCAGGTCGCCCAGTCCCAGCGCGCGCAGCACCAGCAGGGTGGGCCGCCGCGCCGCCGGCGTCACCGCCGCCCTCCGCGCGGGCCCGCGGGGGTCAGGCCGGCCGCGGACGGGGTGAGGGCGGCGCGTTCGGCGATACCGGTGGTGGAACGGCCGTCCAGGTAGGGGAAGAGGACGACCTGTCCGCCCCAGCTCGCCACGAGCGCGGCCTCCGGCATCGGGGTGCGCGCGTAGTCGCCGCCCTTGGCCCAGATGTGCGGGCGCAGTTCGCCCAGCAGCCGCTCGGGCGTGTCCTCGTCGAACACGGCGACCGCGTCCACGCACTCCAGGGCGCGCAGCACCCTGATCCGGTCCGCGAGCGGCACCAGCGGCCGGCCGTCGCCCTTGCGCCGGCGTACGGACGCGTCCGAGTTGACGCACACCACCAGGCAGTCGCCGCTGCGCCGGGCCGCCTGCAGCAGGCCCACGTGACCGGCGTGCAGCAGGTCGAAGCAGCCGCCGGCCGCGACGACGGTGCCGCCGGCCGCGCGGACCCGGGCGGCCGCGCCCAGCGCCTCGTCGGTGGGGTCGCCCGTGGCCGGGGGCGCGGGCTCGGCGGCGAGTGAGCGTACGCCGCCCTCGGCGACGTAGCGGGTGGCGGCGTGCACGGCGCCGCGCACGGCGTCCTCGGTGAGCTCGCCGTCCGCCAGGAGCCTGGCCGTGGTGGCCGCGAACCGGTCGCCGGCGCCGCAGGGGTCGCCCTGCGCGCGCTCCGGCGAGGGCACCATCAGCGGCGTCCCGCCGTGCGACAGCAGCGCGCCGCGCCCGCCCAGCGTCACGGCCACGGACGCGGTGCGCCACGCCTGGACCAGCGTGGCGGCGTCCCGCGCCGCGACGCGCAACTCGCCCGCGGGGCCCGGCTGCCGGTCCTTGTCCACCCGGCGGGCGAAGGCGCGGGCCTCGGCCACGGAGGGGGTGGCGACGCGGACGCCCGGCACCGGCGGCTGCCCCCGGGGGTGCGGATCCCAGACGACGGGCGCCCGCCCCGCCGCTTCGGCCAGTGCCTCGCGCAGGGTCTCGGCGCTGCCGCGGCCGTAGTCGGACACCAGGACGGCGGCCGCCCCGGCGATCACCCGGCGCGCCTCGCGGGTCGATTCCCGGGCCCGGCCCTCGCCGTCGTCCAGGCGCAGCAGCGGGCGGCCCTCGGCGAGGACGCGGGTCTTGCTGGACAGGGTCCCGGTCAGGGGCAGCGCCACCAGCCGGACGCGGCCGTGCAGCATCTCCCGTACGGACGCGCTGGCCGGGTCGTCGCCGAGTGCGGTGATCAGGGTGACCTCCCGGCCGTCGGCCGCGGCGAGGCAGGCAGCCAGGGCCGCTCCCCCGGGCCGGCTCGCGTGCCGGGCGTCGCTGACGACGGGCACGGGCGCGTCGGGCGCGAGCCGTTCGACGCGCCCGGTCACGTCCTGGTCGAGCAGGGCGTCGCCCACGACGAGCAGCGGGGCCGGCGTGCTCATGGGTGCTCCTTTCCCGCCACCGCCCAGCGCGGGCCGGACTCCCGCCCGTGCCGAGGGTGCCGCTGGTGGCCGACCGCGCGGTCGAAGGACTCGCAGAGCATGTGCACGGCCACCAGGTGCAGTTCCTGCACGGTGGCGGAGGTGGCCGCGTCCACGCACAGGGCGTCGTCTGCGGTGGCCTGCAGCGGGTTGGGCGCGGGGCCGGTGACGGCCCAGACGCTCAGGCCCAGGCGGTGGGCCTCGGTGGCGGCGGAGAGCAGGTTGGCGCTGGCGCCGCTGGTGGACAGCAGCATCAGGACGTCCCCGGCGCGGCCGTGCGCGGCGACCTGGCGGGCGAAGATCTCCTGCACGCCGTAGTCGTTGGCGATGGCGGTGGTGGAGGAGGTGTCGGCGTGCAGGGCCAGCGCGGAGAAGGGCGGGCGGTCGTCGCGGTAGCGGCCCACCAGTTCGGCGGTCAGGTGCTGGGCCTGGGCGGCGCTGCCGCCGTTGCCCGCCACGAGGAGCCGCGCGCCGCCGGCGAGCCGGCCGGCCAGGGCGGCGCCCCACCGCTCGATGCGGGAGACGTCGTGGCGGAACCGGGCGAGCGCCTCCATCAGGTCGTCGCAGTGCGCGGTGTCGGTGACGAGTTTCATCGGACGACTCCCGAGAGCGAGGGCAGGGACGAGACGGCGCTGTAGACACGGGTGACTCCGTCGGCCACGCGGTCCCAGGTGTAGCGCTCCAGGACCCGCTGCCGCCCCTGGGCGCCGTAGCGTTCCAGCAGGTCCGGGTCGTCGAGCAGGCGGCGGATGGTGGCACCGACGCGCTGCTCGTCGCCCTCCCCGGGCGGGACCAGGACGCCGGTGCGGCCGTCCTCGACGGTGTCGAGCTGGCCGCCGACGGCGGTGGCGACGACGGGTGTGCCGCAGGCCATGGCCTCGACGGGGACGATGCCGAAGGGCTCGTAGCGCGGCAGGGAGAGCACCAGGTCGGCCTCGGACATCAGCTGCGGCATCCGGCTGCGGCCGACGCCGCCGAGGAACGTCACGCGGTCGCCCACCCCGCACGCGTCGGCGATGGCCAGGAGCCGTTCGGCCTCGGGTTCGGCGTAGAGCAGGGCGGATTCCGGCCCGCCGGCGACGACGAGTTCGGCGCCGGGCACGTGGGCCAGGGCGCGGATGGCCCGGTCGAAGCCCTTGCGGGGCACGAACCGGCCGACGGTCAGCAGCCGTCGCGGCCCGGACCGGGCGCGCCGGTCCGCCGGGCCGGGGGCGAACTGCTCGGCGTCCACTCCGCAGGGCACGACGGTGATGGTCCGCCGGGGCAGTCCCATGGCCACGAGTTCGGCCACCTCGTCCTCGCAGGTGGCGATGATCGCGCTGCTCCCGCGGCCCACGGCCTTCTCGGTCTCGATGCGCTCGGGCGGGCTGGTGTCGGCCGTGCCCTGGTAGCGCTTCTTGACCGTGCCCAGCGCGTGGTACGTCTGCACCACGGGCAGGCCGAGGTCACGCGCCCCGGTCAGGGCGGCCGTCCCGGACATCCAGAAGTGGGCGTGCACGACGTCCGGTGGCTGCGCCGCCCACTCCCGGGCCAGCCAGGCTCCGAACTGCGCCATGTAGGGCGGGAGTTCGTCCTTGGGTATGGGGGCGGCCGGCCCCGCGGGGACGTGCACGACCTGTACGCCGTCGGGTGTGGTGACCCGGTCCGGCAACCGGCGCTCGTCGCGGCGTGTGTAGACGGTGACCTCGTGTCCGCGGCGGGCGAGCAGTCCGGCGAGCTGGGCCACGTACACGTTCTGTCCGCCGGCGTCGGGTCCGCCGAGCTCGGCCAGCGGGCTGGCGTGCTCGGAGACCATGGCGACGCGGCCGGCCGAAGGGTAGCTGTGGCTCATCGGGTGACCTCCTTGATCAGGCGTTCCCAGTCGTCCAGGAAGCGCCGTTCTCCGTATCGGGCCTGAGCCGCGGCCCGGGCGGCCTCCCCTGTCCGGCGCGCGTGGGCGGGATCCGCGAGCAGTCCGCGTACGGCGCACCGGAGGACGTCCATGCGGTTGGAGACGACTCCGGCCCCCTCGGGCACGGCCTCGCGGACCTCGGTGGTGGCCAGCGCGACCACCGGCATGCCGAGGAACATGGCCTCCAGCAGGGACAGTCCCAGCGAGGTCCAGCGCACGGGGTGCAGGTACAGGCGGCGGCGGGCCATCGCCGGGTGCAGTTCGCTCTGGGCCAGGTCGCGGCTGCGGCAGCGTTCGGGCGGCAGGCCGAGACGGCCGGCGAGGCCGCGGGTGCCCATGCCGAAGACGTCCAGCGGCGCCCACTCGGCGAAGCGGGGCAGCAGGTCCGTGCCCGTCGTACGCCCGCGCCGCACCGGCTCGTTCACGACGACCGCGGCGCGCGGCTCCTCGCCCGTCCACAGATGGCCCGGGTCGATGATGCCGTGCTCGATCACCTCGGTCGGTGCCCGGCCGTTGTCCCACATCAGGTGGTTGAAGTGGGTGACGTGGACGAGCGTGATGTCCGACCGGTCGGCGAGCGGGTGGCGGTCGTCCACGGGCGAGTCGTGCGGGCTGTTGTGCTCGACGTACACGGCCGGCACGTCGACGCCGGGCCGGCGGCCCGTCCAGCGCCGGGCGAGTTCGAGTTCGTGCGGCCGCTGGAGCACCATCAGGTCGATGTCGGCCTCTCGCAGCTGATCGGGCGTCAGTTCCCGTACGTTCTCCGGCCATCGCCAGGTGCGCGCCCGGCCGAGCCCGTCGGGACCGCGGTCCGGTGTCACCGGCACGAGGCAGGTGTGCGGGCCTTGCACGAACGACGTCAGCCAGGAACCGTGCACGTGCCATATCAGGATGTTCATGGGGGGTTCTTTCTCGTCGGGCGCCGTTCACAGGAGCTTGTGCACCGCGGTGACCACCTCCTCGGCCGTCACCTCGTTCAGGCACGGGTGCCCGGGCACCGGGCAGTGCCGGGCCCTGCTGTCCGCACAGGGCGCGTCCTGGTCGCCGAGCAGCACGCACGGCACGCCGTAGGGGGCCCACCGCTCCGCCGGGACCACCGGCGCGAAGAGCGAGACGACCGGAGTGCCGACGGCGGCCGCGAGATGGGCGGGACCGGTGTTGCCGCACACCACCACGTCGGCCATGTGCAGGACGCCCGCCAGTGTGCGCGGGTCGGTGCGGCCGCCGAGGTCGACGGCCGCGTCGCCGCTCGCCTGACGGGTGAGTGCCCTCTCGTCGGGGCCGCCGGTGACCACGACCCGGTGCCCGGCGGCGGCCAGTTGCGCGACGGCCTCCGCGCAGCGGGCGGGGGGCCAGGCCCGGGCCGGCGCGCTGGCTCCCGGGTGGACGACGACGTAGGGACCGTTGCCGGTCATGGCCGTGGTGTCGGGCGGCGGCAGCACCCGCAGCCGCCCCTCGTCCGCGGGGGGCAGCGCGAATCCCATGGCTGCCGCGGTGTCGAGCGCGGCCTCGGCCTCGTGGCGGCCGGGGAGCCGGCGGTGCCGTACGTCCAGCAGCCGGCCCGGGTGGTCGGCGCTCTCGGCGCCGATCCGCCGGACACCGGCCATCCGCAGCAGCAGCGCGGTGGGCAGCGGGCTCTGGTGGAAGGAGGTCAGGACGAGCGCGGTGTCGAACGACCCGGCCCGCAGGGACCGGATCAGTCCGTCGACGTCCGCCTCGTCCACGGCGGGCGCGTCGAAGCCCTCCCACGGCGCCCGCCACACCAGCACGTCGTCGACGCCGGGCAGCAGCCGCGCGGCGGGCGCCCCGCGCGGCCCGCAGACCAAGGTGACGTGCGAGGCGTGCGCGGCGACCGCGCGGACGGCGGGCCCGGCCAGCAGGACGTCGCCGAAACTGTCGAGGCGTACCACCAGGGCCTTCATGACCGCTCACCCCCCGAGCCGGTGAGCAGCAGCCGGACGGCCGACAGCAGGTCCGTCGCGGTGTCGGCGGCCCCGGCGATCTCCTCGGGCCGGGTGACCGCCGTGGGGACCAGCACGCCGCGGGCGCCGGCGGCCCGTGCGGCCTGGACGTCGGCGCCGATGTCGCCGACGACCGCGCATTCCCGCGGCAGCCGTCCGAGATCGCGGGCGGCCCGCAGCACCAGTCCCGGGCGCGGTTTGCGGCAGTCGCAGCCGGCCTCGGGCAGGTGCGGGCAGTAGGCCCAGGTGCCGAGCCCGCCGAGCAGTTCGTCCACCCGGGCGTTGACGCGCCGCACGTCGCCATGGGTGATCAGGCCGCGGCCGACGCCCGACTGGTTGCTGACCACGCCGGTCGCGACGCCCGCGGCGCGCAGCAGCCGCACGGCGTCACGGGCTCCGGGCAGCAGCCGGACCCGGTCGGGGTCGCCGTTGTAGGGGACGTCCTCGACGAGGGTGCCGTCGCGGTCGAAGAGGACGGCGGTGACGGGTGCGGGGGCCGGGGCGGTCACGGCGTGCTCCGCAGGGGTGCGGCCCGGCGGTACCGGATCTGTCCGGTCAGCCAGTGGCCGACGGCGAGGGGCGGGATGAGGACGCTGGTGGCGGTCATGGTCGCGGTCTCCCGCGCGGTGCAGGGGCCGGGCACGATGCGGGCGAGGGCGAACTCGGTGGTGCCGGCCGCCCACAGGGCGCAGGCCGCGCGGGCGGCGCGGCGCCGGCCGGCCAGGGCGAACAGGGGCGCGGCGAGGGCGGCGGCGGTCACGAGGGCGTGCCGGGGCAGCCGTCCGCGGGGGGCCTGGGCGCGGTGCCACCAGTCGCGGCCGTGCAGACGGTTCATCAGCACGTCGTCGGCGTTGCCGCGCTGGGCGCGCACCGACACCCAGCGGTCGGCCGCGCGCACCGGGTGGCTGGTGGTGCGGCGCCCGCGGTGCAGCGCCCAGCCCGCCGCCAGGACCCGCAGCGCCAGGTCGGCGTCCTCGCGGAAGGCCCGGCGGAAGCGCTCGTCGAAGCCGCCGACGTCGGCCAGCGCCGCCGTCCGGTAGGCCATGTCGGCGGTGGCCCAGGCCGCCTGGGTCAGGCCGGCGGTGCCGCGCTCGAAGTCGGTGGGCCTGCGGTCGGCCGGGAGCGGCACGATCAGGCGGCCCTGGATCCCGCCGGTGTCGGCCGACGCCCGGGCGAGGTCCTCCGCGAGGAGGCGGGACCAGCCGGGCAGCACCCGGACGTCGTCGTCGAGGAAGACGGTCCAGGGCGTGCCGACCGTTCGCCAGCCGGCGTTGCGCGCGGCGGCGGGGCCGCGGCCGTGCGTGCGCAGTGTGCGCACGCGCTCGCGCAGGACGCCGGCGGCGGTCAGCGGCAGCGGTTCGGTCGGCTCCGGACGGTCGTCGACGACGACGACCTCCTCGGGCGGGTGCCCGTCGGACGCGGCGAGGGCGCGCAGGCACTCGGCGAGACAGGCCCGGCCGATCGTCGGGACGACGACGCTGTAGGCGGGGGCGGTGGGGGTCATGCGAAGACCTTTCCGCGCCGTACGGCGAACGGGCCGAGGGCGAGCAGGTCGACGGGGGCGGAGCCGAAGCACTCCAGGGCGTCGCGCGGATCGTCGACCATGGGGCGCCCCGCGGTGTTGAGGCTGGTGTTGACCACCACGGGCAGGCCGGTGCGGCGCTCGAAGGCGTCGATCATCCGGGCCACCAGGGGCTCCTCGGCGCGCTCGACGGTCTGGATGCGCGCGGTGCCGTCGACGTGGACGACCGCCGGGATGCGGGCGCGCCAGGCCTCGGCGACGTCGTGGACGAAGAGCATGTAGGGGCTGGGCAGCGGCCCGTCGAAGAGCTCCGCGGCGCGTTCGGCGAGGACCATGGGGGCGACCGGCCGGAACTCCTCGCGCCCCTTCACGGCGTTCAGCCGCTCGAGGTTGGCGGCGCGGCCGGGGTGGGCCAGCAGGGAGCGGTGGCCGAGCGCCCGGGGGCCGTACTCGCTGCGTCCCTGGAACCAGGCGACGACGCCGTCGCGGGCCAGTTCGGCGGCGACGGTCTCGGCGATGTCCTCGGGCTCCTCGTAGGGGATGCGCGCCCGTTCCAGCCAGGCGCGCAGCTCGGCGTCGCTCCAGCCGCGTCCCAGGGCGGCGGTCGGCATCGCCTCCACCGTCTCCTTCTGGTGGGCCACGTGCAGGGCGGCGCCCAGGGCGGTGCCGGCGTCTCCCGCAGCGGGCTGCACCCAGACGGTGCGGAACGGGCTCTCGCGCTGCAGCCGGGAGTTGGCGACGCAGTTCAGGGCCACCCCGCCGGCCAGGGTCAGCACGTCCTCGCCGGTGTTCTCGTGCAGCCGGCCCGCCAGGGCGAGCAGGACCTCCTCCAGGCAGGCCTGCGCGCTGGCGGCGAGGTCGGCGTGGTCCTGCGTCCAGCCGGCGTCCGCGGGGCGGGGCGGGACCAGCGACGCCCAGGGGACGGGACGGGCCCGGAAGCGCCCCGGGCCGTCCGGGCCGACGTACTCGCGCAGCGCGTCGAGGTACCGGGGCGTGCCGTACGAGGCGAGCGCCATCACCTTGAACTCGTCGCTGCTGCGCAGGAATCCGAGGTGCTGGGTGAGGTCCTCGTAGAACAGGCCCAGCGAGTCGGGCAGGGACTGCGCGGCGAACACCTCGAGTTCCCGGTTGAGGTAGCGGCCGGCCAGGTGGGAGCCGCATTCGCCGCGGCCGTCCAGCACCAGGACCGCGCAGTCGGGGTACGGGGAGGCCTGGCCTGCGGAGGCGGCGTGGGCGACGTGGTGGGCGACGAAGCGGACCTTGTCCGGGTCGAGTCCGGGCAGTGCCTCGGCCAGGAAGCCGGGGGCTTCGCGGGCGTACTGCTGGCGCAGGTGGTCCCAGGGGTCGTGCAGGCCCAGCTGGTCCGCGGGCAGGGCCAGTTCGGGGTCGTAGGAGTAGGCGACGGCGTCGAGGTCGGACGGGGCCAGCCCGGCCTGCTCCAGGCACCACCGGGCGGACAGCTCCGGCAGTTCCCAGGCGGAGAAGGGGACCGGCCGCTTGCCGTGCTTGCGCCGGCTGAAGCGCTCCTCCTCGGCCGCCGCCACGATACGGCCGTCGGCGACGAGGGCGGCGGCCGGATCGTGGAAGAGGGCGTTGATTCCCAGGACGCGCATGCGGTTCCTCCGTGTGGGGGCGTGTCAGGTGCGCGGCGCCCGCTCGAGGGCGGGCCGGGCCGCGGCGAAGTAGGCGATGGTCTGCTTGACGCCTTCCTCCCAGGGCACATGGGGCGTCCAGCCCAGCAGTTCCCGGGCCAGCGTCGTGTCGGGCCGGCGTCGCTGCGGGTCGTCGGCGGGGCGCTCGACGAACTCGATGCGGGAGGCGGATCCGGTCAGGCCGACGATGCGGCGGGCGATCTCTTCGACGGTGACCTCGTCGGTGCCGCCGATGTTGACGGGCCGCACCGAGCGGCTGGCGGCCACCCGCAGGATCCCGTCGACGGTGTCGTCGACGTAGCACAGCGACCGGGTCTGGCTGCCGTCACCGGCCACCGTGAGCGGCTCGCCGGCCAGGGCCTGGCAGACGAAGGTGGGCACGGCGCGGCCGTCCATGGCGCGCATGCGCGGCCCGTAGGTGTTGAACAGCCGGACGATGCCGGCGTCGGCGTCGCGGGTGCTCACGTGCGCCGTGACCAGTGCCTCGGCGAACCGCTTGGACTCGTCGTACACGCTGCGCGGACCGACCGGGTTGACGTTGCCCCAGTAGTCCTCGCGCTGCGGGTGCACGAGGGGGTCGCCGTACACCTCGGACGTCGAGGCCAGCAGGAACCTGGCGCCGTCGCGTTCGGCGACGGCCAGCATGTTGCGGGTGCCGAGGCTTCCGGCGTCGAGTGTCTCCAGCGGATGCCGCAGGTAGTCGACGGGCGAGGCCGGACAGGCGAAGTGCAGGACCAGGTCGTAGGGGCCGGCCAGTACGTCGCGGGCGCCGGGGGCGCTGACGTCCTGCTCGACGTACCGGAATCCGGGACGGCCTTCGAGGTGCGCGACGTTCTCGCGCGATCCGGACAGCAGGTTGTCGACGCAGTCGACTTCGACCTCTGCATCCAGCAGGCGTTCGCAGAGATGGCTGCCGAGGAATCCGGCGCCGCCGGTCACCGCGGCACGCCGCCAGGGAATGCGTGGGGTGTCATCAGTCATGGGGGGAGTCCTTCGTTCGCGTCAGGGCGCACGGGGGTCCGGTACCCGGGCGGAACACCGTCCGGCGCAGTTCGCGGGGCGTGCGCCGAAGGACGGGGAATGTGCGTCAGGAGAGGTGGTTCGCAGGGACGGGGGGTGGAGTGGCAGAGCCTCCTCCGAGTGACCGCCGTGTTCTCGACGGCACTTGCACGGGGTTCCCGGGCCAGTAGCTTTCACACGTTGATTCTTGCTGTGCCGAAAAAGCAGACTTATGCGGCATCGGCGGCATGCCGTCTCCTCGCGACGATCAGGACCGCCGCAGGTCGGCGGCGTCGTTTCGGGCGACGGCGCCCGGGAACCCGGTCGGCACGACAACGAGACCCTGGCGCCGTTCGGCGCGGCGCTCCTCGGCCCGGCGCGGCCGAGTGCTCGGCAGGCAGAGAGAAGTTGAAGCGCCATGACCCCGCGCACCACGAAGAAGCAGGCCCTGCGCGTCACCGAGACCGGCTGGGCGAAGTCCCGCCATCTCCACAAGAAGGGCATCCGCACGTGTGTCGCCCCCGTCGAGGACCGCAGTGCCTCGCCCGCGGCGCACACGAGCGCCGAGTGGAACATCGTCAGGGGCGAGGACTGACCGGCCCGTGCCACGCGATGGCGCGTCCCCCGCGGGACCATGCACCGGGCGTCGGCCGGATCACGTCCCCACGACACGTATCCGGTCATCGGCGCACGTGAGGAGCTTTCCGTGCCAGGCGCCCGAGAGAATCGCGCGACACCGTCGCAACGGCCCGCGTCGCGACACCCGTACCCCACCGGAGCCGCCCGTGCCACCGGTTGGGGATACTGGTGGATCATGTCAGCTGATGCCGGTGGAGGCGGGGCGATCGACGGTGCGACCTGAGGTCCCCGGGCAGCCGTCCGGAGGCGGCGACCCGTCCGGGCCGGAGGAGCGGCTGCGGGTCTCCCGGGCCTTGGCGGACGCGGCCAAGGGCCTTGATCCCGGCGACGTACCCACGGCGCTGTGCCGCGCCTGTGTGTCCCTGCTGCCGGTCACCGGCGCCTCCGTGTCGATCTCCGGCGGCGCGACCGTGCGGGCCACCTGGTGCGCCAGCGACGCGACCGCCGCCCGCCTGGCGGAGGCCCAGTACACGCTCGGCGACGGCCCCTGCCAGTCCGCGCTGGACCAGGCGGCGGCCGTGCTGGCCGCGGATCTCACGACGGCACCGGACTCCGGCCGCTGGCCCGTCTTCGCCCACGAGGCGATCGGGCTGGGCGTGCGGGCGGTGTTCTCGCTGCCGCTCGGGGTGGGCGGGGCACCGATCGGTACCCTCGACCTGTACCGGCACACGCCCGGTGAACTGTCGGAGCGTGATCTGCGGATCGCGCTGTGGACCCGGGACGCGGTCACCTTCGCCCTGATGAGCCTGCACGCGGGGTCCGACGCCGCCGAACGGGCGGGAGAGGAAGGGGTGGCGTCGTGGATGGAGGCTTCCGAGGCCGACCACGGTGAGGTCTACCAAGCGGTCGGCATGGTGATGGTGCAGCTGCGGCTGTCCCCCGAACAGGCCCTGGACCGGCTGCGGGCACGGGCCTTCTCCCAGGGCCGGACGGTCAGCGAGGTGGCCCGGGACGTGCTCACCCGCAGGCTCCGGTTCGCGTCCGAAGGGGACGGCGACGAGGACCCGAGCCGGCGGGACGCCGGCGACGACGGACGAGAGGGCAATCGGTGATGAACCGGGAACAGCAGCTCGCCGAGGCGCTCGTCGGGCTGGCCGACTCCCTCGCCGACGACATCGACCCCGTCGTCCTCCTCGATCGCCTCGTGCTCGGTTGCGCGGACCTCTCAGGGGCCGACGCGGTCGGTGTGATGGTCGCCAACCCGCGCGGACGACTGCGTCTCATGGCCGTCACCGACAGCCGCGCCGCCCTCCTGGAGTTCTTCCAGCTCCAGACCGACGAAGGCCCCTGCGTGGACTGCTACCGCAAGGGCGAGCGTGTCGACGCGCCGGACCTCCGTGACGGCGCCCGGCGCTGGCCCCAGGTCGCCCCCTTCGCCGTCGAGCACGGCTTCCAGGCCGCGCACGCCCTGCCCCTGCGGGTGCACCACCAGACGGTCGGCGCGGTCAACCTGCTGCTCAGCAGGCCCGGCGGACTGTCCTCGCACGATCTCGGCCTGGCCCAGGCACTGGCCGACGTGACCGCGGTCGCCCTGGTCAACTGGAGCCCGCACCCTCTGCGCCCCAGCGACGTCAGCAGCAGCGTCCAGCGGGCGGTCGCCGCCAAGGCGACGGTCGACATCGCCATCGGCATGCTCGTCGAACAGGGCGACCTCTCCCCTGCCGAGGCCCGCTCCGCCCTGCTCGCCTGGTCGGCGCGGAGCGGCCGCCGGCTGACGGACGTGGCCCACGGGCTCGTACAGCGGGCGCTGTCGATGGCGGAGGTCCTCACCGGGGCGCCCTGAACCGGCGCATGGCGCGGTGAAGCGCGGCGGGCGGGGTACGCGGCGCGGCGACCCCGCAGCCCCCTCCCGAGACGGAGGCGCACCCGACGCGGAGAAGCCCTCCTGGCACCCGCACAACTACGAGGTGCTGTCGGGCCGGCTCGCGGCTCCCGGTCTGCCGGAGGCCGCCGAGACGGCGCTCATGAAGCACCTGCTCAACTCCTACGGCAAGACCTGGCACACCTGGCACACCCACACCCGGGGTGACGTCTCCGGCACGGAGCTGCCCCTCGGCGGCCCGAAGCCCATGTGGTCCTTCGACCGCGACGGCGAGTGCGACGAGGAACTGCGCCGCGACCGGGACCGGGCGATGGACCTGGACACCTCCGCCCGGCACTCCGCCCGAGCCTCCTTCCTCCCGCTCGCCCGCCCCCAGCACGGCGTCGACGCCATGCGGGACGACTTCCCCGGAGCGGTCGGCGTCCCCGGGGTCCGCGACGTCGACGCAACGGCGGACTGAGCGGGCCGGGGCTGACAAAACCGCCCTGACGGGAAGAAACCCGGCCGAAGGTGGCGCGGGCGGAGGGTTCGTTTCATCGCGGGCGCACCGGGTGACTCGACAGGACGACCGACGGGCACCGCCTCCGCGGAGCCCGTCCCCCGAACCGCCCGACCCCGTTGAGGCCCATGTTCACCTCCGCCCCCCACACCCGGAAGCCGGCCGACACCGACGCCGACGAACAGCTCTCCTCCGACCGGCTGGACACCCTGATGCGGGACCTCGCTGCCCTGCCGCCGGGACCGCGGCGCATGGTCCTGCGGGAGCGGGCCATCCAGGCACTGCTTCCGCTGGCGCGCCGGGTGGCACGCCGGTTCACCGGACGCGGCGAGGACTACGACGACCTGGTCCAGGTCGCCGCGCTGGGCGTCGTCAAGGCCGTCGACGGCTACGACCACACCCTCGGACACGCCTTCCTGGCGTACGCGCTGCCGACCATCAGGGGGGAGATACGGCGGCACCTGCGCGACCGCACCACCGCCGTACGGCTGCCCCGGCCCCTGCAGGAGGTGCAGGGGCAGATCTTCCAGGCCGCCGAGGAACTCGAGCAGCGCCTCGGCGGGCGGTCGCCGACGCCCGAGCAGATCGCCCGGCACACCGGCCTGCAGCCGCACCGCGTCCTGGCCGCCCTGCGGGCGGGGCGGGACTGCCGTCCGCGCTCCCTGGACGCGCCGGTGAGCGCCGACGACGGCTCCTGCCTGCTGTCCCTGCTCGGCGGCGAGGACGCGGCACTGGATCTCGTCGTCGACACGATGGCGCTCTCCGCGCAGCTGCGGCTGCTCTCGGACCGGGACCGGTACGTGCTGTACCTGCGCTTCTACCGGGAACAGACGCAGCATGAGATCGCCGAGGCCATCGGCGTCTCACAGATGCAGGTCTGCCGCATCCTGCGGCGCTGCCTCGCGCGGCTCCGCGAGGGGCTGGTGGTGACGGACCCGCCCGCCCGCGAGCCGCCGTGCGGCGAACGGGGCGCTCCCTCCCGCGGGGCGCGTGCACCGGACGGGGTGTCCGCGCGGACCGCGTCCCGTCCCCGCGTCGTCGTTCCCGCGGCCGTCGCCGGCGTCCCCGGGCGCCGACGCGGACGGGCCGCGTCCCGTTCCCCCGTCGTCCGCCCCGGCGCGCCGGGCCCCGCGCTGCGGGCGCCCGCGCCCCCGGCCGACCGGGCTCGTCCGCCACCCTGCCGGCCGTCGCCGCGACGACCGTGCCGTTCCCCCTCTCAAGGAGTCAGCAGTGGAGCACCTCGGCAAGCACGTCTGGGCGATCCCGGAGGGATTCGTCCCCGGTTCGAGCACCGGTCCCGAGTCGATGACCAGCCACGAGACCGCGTGCATCCTCAACACCGGTGACTCCGACGCCCACGTCGAGATCACCCTCTTCTTCCCAGACCGCGAGCCCGCCGGTCCGTTCGGCATCACGGTGCCCGCCCGGCGCACCCGCCACCAGCGGTTCAGCGAGCTCACGGCGGACGACGTGCCACCGGCCGCCGCGGACTACGCGTCGGTCCTGGTGAGCGACGTGCCGGTGGTCGTGCAGCACACCCGTCTCGACAGCCGGCAGGCGGCGAACGCCCTGCTGTCGACGATCGCGTACGGCGTGCGCTGACGGCCGGCGGAGACCGAGCCGTCACGGCGGCCGGCAGTCGGATGGACGGCGCCGGACCTCCCCCTGGCCGCACCAGCCCCACTGTGAGGTGCCCCCCATGCGTCTGTTGCTCATCCACCCCAGCGCCCTGATGTACTCGGAGATCTTCC
Organism: Streptomyces sediminimaris; assembly: GCF_047049295.1. Taxonomy (NCBI): domain Bacteria; kingdom Bacillati; phylum Actinomycetota; class Actinomycetes; order Kitasatosporales; family Streptomycetaceae; genus Streptomyces; species Streptomyces sediminimaris. The sequence goes on from NZ_JBJWOT010000001.1 coordinate 465,581, forward strand.
TCCGGCTGGAGCCGCTCGGCCTCGAACGGGTCGCCGGCGCCGCCCGCGAGGCGGGGCACCGGGTCCGCGTCGTGGATCTGCAGGTCCTCACGCACGCCGATCTGGACCGGGAACTGCGCGCCTTCCGTCCCGAGGCGCTGGGCGTCTCGCTCAACTACCTCGCCAACATTCCCGAGGCGATCGAGCTCGCCCACCGGGCGAAGGCGGCGGCGCCCGGCTGCTTCGTCTTCTTCGGCGGCCACAGCGTGTCCTTCGTCGCCGAGGAGGTGCTCGAGCAGGCGGAGGGAGCGGTCGACGCCGTCGTGCGGGGCGAGGGCGAGCCCGCCGTCGCCCCGCTCATGGAAGCGGTGCGCGACGGCGGCGTGGAGGGCGTGCCCGGGGTCGTCACGGCCGCGGGGCGCGGGCCCGCGCCGCGGCTGCTGCCCGGCATCGACAGCCCGCGGCCTGCGCGCGAGCTCATGCGTCGCCGTGACAAGTACTTCATCGGCGAGCTGGACCCGTGCGCCTCCATCGAGTTCACCCGCGGCTGCCCCTGGGACTGCTCCTTCTGCTCCGCCTGGACCTTCTACGGCCGCAGCTACCGCAAGGCCTCCCCCGAGGCCGCCGCCGCCGAACTGGCGGGCATCCGCGAACCCAACGTGTTCATCGTCGACGACGTCGCCTTCATCCGGCCCGAGCACGGCGACGCGATCGCCGCGGAACTGGAGCGCCGCCGTATCCGCAAGCAGTACTACCTGGAGACACGCGGCGACGTCCTGCTCCGCCACACCGAGGTCTTCGAGCGCTGGCGGCGGCTGGGCCTGGCCTACATGTTCCTCGGCATGGAGGCGCTCGACGCCGAGGGACTCGACCGGTACCGCAAGCGGACCAGCCCGGACGAGAACTTCCGCGCCCTGGAGGCGGCGCGGGCGCTCGGCATCAGCGTCGCGATCAACCTCATCGTCGATCCGGACTGGGACGCCGAACGCTTCCGCGTCATCCGGGAGTTCGCCCTGTCCGTGCCGGAGATCGTGCACCTGACGGTGATGACGCCGTACCCGGGCACCGAGATCTGGCACACCGAGTCCCGCCGCCTGACCACCCGCGACTACCGCCTCTTCGACATCCAGCACGCCGTGGTGCCCACCCGGCTGCCGCTGGCGGAGTTCTACCGGGAACTCGTGCGCACCCAGGCGGTGATCAACCGCAAGCACCTGGGGCTGCGCACCGCGCTCGGCGCGGGCCGGATCCTGGGCCGCAACCTGCTGCACGGCCAGACCAACTTCGCCCGCATGCTGTGGAAGTTCAACGGCGTCTACAACCCCGAACGCCAACTCGCCGACCACCGGCGCCCGGTGCGCCACGAACTGCCCCTGCCCCGGCACGTCGACGTCGGCGACCGCCGGCAGCTCTACGTCCACTCCAGGCCGGCCCGCTCACGCGGCTGAGCGGGCGGCGACGGCGGGAGGTTCGGCATGCCGGACAGGAACGGGAGGTTCGGCATGCCGGACAGGAAGCAGCACGCTGCCCGGCGGGCGGTGCACCGGGTCTCGGACCCCCTGCTGCGCCGCGCCGACCGTGCCGTGGGCGGGCGGGGGCGACTGCGGGTGGTCCTCCTCCTCGCCCTGGTGATCGCCCTGGACGGGGCGGACAAGGCGACGGTCTCGGTGAACGCGGGCGCGCTGGAGCAGGTGTTCGGCATCGGGCACACGGGCATCGGCCTGCTGGTGTCGGCGACCTCCCTCGCCGGCGCCCTCGCCACGCTGCCCGTCGGCATCCTCACCGACCGGGTCAACCGGACCCGGCTGCTGAGCGTGAGCATCGTGCTGTGGTCGCTGGCGATGATCGCCGCGTCGCTCGCGATGTCGTACCCGTTCCTGCTGGTGGCCCGGGTCGCCCTCGGCGCCGTCACGGCGACCGCCGGCCCCACGCTGGCCTCGCTGGTGGGCGACTTCTTCCCGGCGAGTGAGCGGGCACGGTTCTACGGCTACATCCTGGCCGGCGAACTGGTCGGCACGGGCGCCGGCTACGTGGTCTCCTCCAACCTCGCCGAACTGCTGTCCTGGCGCGTCTCCTTCGCCTGGCTGGCCGTGCCGGGGCTCTTCCTGGCCCGGTGGTTCGCGCGGCTGCCCGAGCCGCGCCGCGGCGGCCAGGGGGACGGCGAGGAGGAACCGGCGGAGGAGGCGAACCCGTCGGCGCGGCACGTGGTGCGCACCGCGCGGAGCGAGCCGCGCCCCGAGCGGGTCCTGCGCGAGGACCCGCGGGAGATGTCGGCCCCGCGTGCCTTCCGCTATGTGCTGCGCATCCCCACCATCCTGCTGATGATCGCCGCCTCGGCCCTGGCGTACTTCTTCTTCGCCGGCGTGCGCTCCTTCGGCGTGCTGTACGTCACCGGTCACTACGGCGTGAGCAAGTCGACGGCGAGCGGTCTGACGCTGGTCGTCGGCGTCGGCATCCTGGCCGGGCTCATGGCGGGCGCCCGCCTCCCGGACGTCGCGCTGCGCCGGGGCCATGCGAGCGGGCGTGTTCTCGTCCCGGCCGTCGCACTGCTCGCCGTGGGCCCGATCCTCGCCGTCGGCCTCGTCCTGACCTCACCCCTGGCCGCGGTCCCGGTACTCACCCTGGGGGCCGGCGTGCTCGCGTCCGCCAATCCCCCGCTCGACGCGGCCCGTCTCGACATCGTCCCGCCGGGCCTGTGGGGCAGGTCGGAAGCGGCGCGCACGCTGGTGCGCTCCGCCGCCGAGTCGTGCGCGCCCCTGCTGTTCGGGTATCTGGCGTCCCACGTGTTCGGCTCCTACGGGCGCATCGGCGGCCTGGAGGCCGCCTTCCTGGTCTGCCTCGTCCCGCTGCTCGCGGCGGGCCTGCTGAGCCTGGTGGCCCTGCGCACGTATCCGCGGGACGTGGCGACGGCGCTGGAGTCGGCACGGCGGCCGGCTGCCGAGGGCGAGAAGCACGAGGGGCAGGAGTCCGGGGCGAAGGAGCCCGAGTAGGAGTCCGAGGCGAAGGAGGAGGTCCGGTGCCCGCGCGGCGGCCCAGCGGGGACGGCGTGCTCGGCAGGTCCTCGGCCGCGGAGAACTCGAGAACTCGGAAGGTCCTCGACCGTGGAGAAACGGTCAGCCGACCCCGGCCCCGGCCAGTTCCGTCAGCGGCACCATGGGGTCCTCGCGGAACAGGGCCCGTCGCTGTTCGAGCCGGGACACCCGGCCGCCGGGGTGCGCGGTGAGCCCGGTGAGCGCCGTGAGCAGGGCGGACTCGTCCTCGGCGACCTCCACGACCCCCAGATCGCCCATCCGCCGGACGCCGTCCTCCCCGTGGCCCGGCAGCGGGCGGTACCCCACCACCGGCAGGCCCGCCGCCAGGGCCTGCACCGCGGTCTGGCCGGCGGCGTTGTCGACGAGGGCGTGGGCCGCCCCCATCAGGCCCGGCATGTCGGCGGTCCAGCCCAGGGGCAGCACGCCGGGGACACCCGCCAGACGGCCGCGAAGACGCTCGTTGTGCCCGCACAGCACCACCGGCAGAAAGCCGTTGCCCGCCAGCAGACGGGCCGTCTCGGCCAGGTGCGACGCCGCTCCCCAGGCGCCCGCGGAGAGCAGGACGGCGGGGCGTCCACGGGCCGGCCCGGCGAACAGGCGCTGCCAGTGCGCTGTCCCGGGCGCCGGCGCGTGGAAGGCGGGAGGGGCCACGGGGCCCGTGGTCCGCGCGGGAACGGCGATCTCGCGCCGCACCTCCCGCGCGCACTCCTCGGTCAGGCAGAGGTAGCGGTCGTTGCCGGGGTGGAGCCACTGCCGGTGGACGGCGAAGTCGATCAGGTAGACCGCGCTCGGCACCCGCAGCAGGCCCCGCGACCTGAGGTGACCGGTCAGCTGTGCGGCCAGGTGGAAGACCGGCACCACCACATCGGTGCCCGTACGGCGCACGAGTTCGGTGAGCCGGTCGCCGGCGAGCCGGGCCAGGGGCACACCGCTGGGGCGCCGTCCGGTCCCGGGACGCAGAAAGGCCCGGTACAGACCCGCGTACGCCCAGGGGAAGTGGCACACCGACGACTTGTAGAAGCCGCGCAGCCCGCTGCCCAGGCCGTAGGGCAGCAGCCGCAGGACATCGACGACATGGGCCTGGTGCCCCAGCGCGTGGGCGCGGCGCGCCAGCTCGGCGGCCACCGTGTCATGTCCGGCACCCATGCTCGCGCTGACGATCAGCAGCCGCAGGGCGCTCTCGGGGTCCCCGCACGGGGCGGGGCCCGCGGGGACGGGCGTCGTCGTCTGGCCGGGGGCGGAAGAGAATTCTGGCACGGTCACCGACTCTCCCGGCGGCGCCTTCCGAAACAGTCGGTGGGCGTTTTGGGAGGTCGTGAACGGGATACTCAGGTGCGCGCCCCTTTCGTCGGAACCGGGAACGCGTTCCCTCCCGGCCGTCTCCGGCGTCCCCCTTCCCAGCCGAGGTCAGTGATGTTCCACGCGCCCTCACGTGCCCGATCCGCCGTCGCACCGCCCGCGACCACAGCGCCGCCGGTGCCGGCGGGCGCACTCAGGCCCGCGCACGACCGTCCCGGCCGCCGCACGGCCCTGGTGACCGGGGCGTCCTCCGGCATCGGCGCGGCGGTGACCCGCCGCCTGGCCGACGAGGGCGGCTGGCACCTCGTGCTCAGCGGGCGTGACCCGGACCGGCTCGACCGGGCCGCCGGGAGGACGGACGCGTCCGTCTTCCCCGCCGACCTCACCCGTTCGGGTGCCGACCGGCGACTGGCCGAATTCGCCTACGAGCAGGCCGGGCGCGTCGACCTCCTGGTGGCGGGCGCCGGCATCGGGTGGGCGGGCGAGTTCACCACCATGCCGCGTCCCGCCATCGAGGAGGTCATCCAGGTCGACGTGCTCGCCACGATCCGTCTGGTACGGCAGCTGCTGCCGCGGATGGTCGAGGCGGGCTCCGGGCGTGTGGTACTCATCGGCTCGCTGGCGGGCAGCGTCGGCGTCCGCCACGAGGCCGTCTACTCCGCCGCCAAGGCGGCGCTCGGAGCGTTCGCCGACGCCCTGCGCTACGAGTTGCTCGGCACCGGCGTGGGCGTCACCCTGGTCGTGCCCGGTGTCGTGGACACTCCGTTCTTCGAACGCCGCGGCGCCCCCTACCGGCGCTCCCGGCCCAAGCCGGTGTCGGCCGAACGCGTGGCGGACGCCGTGTGCTCCGCGGTCTTCGAGGGCCGGGACGAGATCTACGTCCCCGGCTGGCTGCGGCTGCCCGTCCGGATCCGCGGGGCCGCTCCGACCCTGTACCGGCGCCTCGCCGCCCGTTTCGGATGAGCCGCGGTGAACCCACTCACCGTCGTGCTCGCCCTGCTGACAGCCCTGTCCAACGCCTCCGCCTCCGTCCTGCAGCGCCGGGCCGCCACCGACGAACCCGAGAGCGGCACGGGGCCGCGCCACGCCGTGCGCTGGCTGGCCCACCAGGTGCGGCGCCCGCACTGGCTGGCGGGCACCGGCCTGCTGGGGCTGTCCTCCATCCTGCAGGCGTGCGCGCTGGCGGTGGGCAGTCTGTCGCTCGTGCAACCGCTGCTCGCCAGTGAACTGCTGTTCACCCTCGTGGTGGGCAGCGTCGTCTTCCACCGCGGCCCGGACCGGCGGACGTGGGCGGCGTTCGGGGCGCTGGCCGTGGGCCTCGCGCTCTTTCTGACCGCCGCCGCCCCCACCCCGGGCCGCGACACCGCCCGGCCGGGCCACTGGCTGTCCGTGGGCGGAATCCTGCTGGGCACCCTGGTCGTCCTGCTCATCGCGTCCCGTCCGGTCAGAGGGGCACCGCGGGCCGCCCTGCTCGGTCTGGCGTCGGCCCTCGCCTTCGCGGCGACGGCCGCCCTGATCAAGGAGGTCACGGGACGGCTCTCGAACGGGGTGGGCACCCTGCTGACGCAGTGGCCGCCCTACGTCACCGTCGTCACCGGAGTCATCGGCTTCCTGCTGCTGCAGAGCGCGTTCCGGGCCGGGAGCCTGGCGGCGTCCCAGCCCACGCTCACCCTCGGTGACGCCCTGGCGAGCGTCGCTCTGGGCTGGGCGCTGTTCGACGAACACATCGCCCTGGGACTGCGCGTCCTGCCCGAACTCCTCGGTGTCGCCCTCGTCGGAGCGGGCAGCCTCGGTCTGGCCGGTTCGCCCGCCGTCAACGGCGAGTGGGACGCCGCGCCCGCCACCGGCACCGGGCCCCGACCGGCGTCCCGGCAGCCCTGACCCGTACCCCGATCGCCGTCGGCGAGGAGGCACCCGCCCGATGAACGTCCCGCCCGGCCGTATCCGCCCCCGGACCGTGGTGACCCTGCTGGCACCGCTCGCCGCCGTCGCCGCCGTGCACATCGGTCCGGCCGCGACCTGGCTGCGCACGCTGCGCAATCCCTGCTTCCCCGCCCTGGCCGGGGCGGGGCGTCCCGACCATGTCGCCCTCACCTTCGACGACGGCCCCGACCCCGGCTCCACGCCCGCCTTCCTCGACGCGCTGGACCGGCTGGACGTGCGGGCCACGTTCTTCGTGCTGGGCGAGAGCGCAGCACGACATCCGGAGCTGATCCGGGAGGCGGCCGGGCGCGGGCACGAACTGGGCGTCCACGGCTGGCGGCACGACCGTCCGTGGCTGCCCGGCCCGCTGCGCGACGCCGCGGAAGTGGCCCGCGCGGCCGGCGTGCTGTGGGAACTCACCGGTGAGCGGCCCCGGTGGTACCGGCCGCCGTACGGCATCCTCACCGCCGGACGCTGGGCGGCGGCCCGCCGGGCGGGTCTGCGGCCGGTGCTGTGGACGGCGTGGGCCACGGACTGGACGGCCGACGCCACGCCCGCGTCCGTGCGCGAGGCGGTCGCGGCGGATCTGCGCGGCGGGGGAACCGTGCTCCTGCACGACACGGACCACGCCTCGGCCCCCGGCTGCTGGCGGGCCACGCTCGGCGCGCTGCCGGACATCGTGGCGGGGTGCCGGGAGGCCGGGCTCCGGGTGGGCCCGCTGCGCGAGCACGGGACACCGCTGCCGGGCGCCCGGCGGCGGTGACCGGTCGCACCGGCCGGACGACGGCTGCGTCCACGCCCCACCCGTGCCCGTTTCCCCGGGGCCGCGCCCGGCGCAGCACCACGGCCACCGCGACCCGGCGGCGGCCGGGCGCGCGGCGGACGAACCCGGCGCACCGGCCGGCCCGGCGGCCGGCGAACCGCACGGCGGCCGGGGCGACCGTCCAGGTCACCGGCGGCCGGCAGACGTACGGCACGGCGGTGAAGGGCCTCGGATGCTCCCTCCGGGCGGGGCGGGGGCCGGGGCGGAGCCGCGGCCCGCCACCCCGAAACCGGCCGGCGGCACACCCGCGGGACGTCGCCCGCGCCCCACCGGCCGCCCGCCACCCGCTTCCCGCAGTTTCCACCGGTTGATCGTGGGAAGTCCGACGCACATGGAACACAGAACCGAAAGGACGCCGAAGGCATCGAACGGGCTCTGCCCGCCCTGGGCGCTGCGCGACTACGCCGTACTCGCCGACGGCGAACGGGGCGCGCTGGTGGACCCCGAAGGCAGGATCGTCTGGCTGTGCGCGCCCCGCTGGCACAGCGACGCGGTGTTCTCCGCGCTGATCGGCGGCGGGGGGTACTTCGCGGTGGAACCCGCGGACCGCTGGCACGTGTGGGGCGGCGCCTACGAGGACGGCACCCTCATCCGGGTCAGCCGGTGGGTGACCGCGGACTGCGTGGTCGAGTGCCGGGACGCGCTCGCCATGCCCGCCTCGCCGGACCGGCTGGTGCTGCTGCGCCGGATGCGGGTGCGCAAGGGCGAGGCGCGGCTGCGGATGCGGCTGGACGCGCGGCCCGGCTTCGGCGCGCACCGCATGCGCCGCCCCCGTCTGGAGGACGGGGTGTGGACCGCCGAGGCCGAGGGGCTGTACCTGCGCCTCGCCGGCGCGCCCGGGGCGTCGTGGGAGCCCGAAGAGGGGCTGCGCGGCGAGTTCCGGCTGCGGGAGGGCGAGCAGCGGGATCTGGTGCTGGAGTTCGCGACGGCGCGGGGCAACCCCCGGCTCGACGCCGGGGAGTTGTGGCGGGCGACCGAGCGGACGTGGGACGACGCCGTGCCGGACTGCTCCGGGCTCGTCGCACCCCGCGACGCCCGCCACGCGTACGCCGTGCTGCGCGGGCTGACCAGTTCCGCGGGCGGAATGGTCGCCGCCGCCACCACCTCCCTGCCCGAGCGGGCGAACGCCGGGCGCAACTACGACTACCGCTTCGCCTGGCTGCGCGACCAGTGCTATGCGGGGCTGGCGGTCGCCGCGCACGGGCCGCACCAACTCCTCGACAGCGCCGTCCGGTTCACCGCCGAGCGGATCCTCGCCGACGGCGAGAGGACCCGGCCCGCCTACACCGTCTCCGGAGACCCCGTACCCGCGGAACACACGCTCGACCTGCCCGGCTACCCCGGCGGCAGCGACCGGATCGGCAACCACGCGGGGCGCCAGTTCCAGCTCGACACCTTCGGCGAGGCGCTGCAGCTCTTCGCCGCCGCGGCCCACCACGACTGCCTCACCAAGGACGCGGAGCGCGCGGCCGTGGTCGCCGTGGACGCGGTGGAGCGCAACTGGCGCCGCGACGACGCGGGGCTGTGGGAGCTGGAGGACCGCTGGTGGACGCATTCACGGCTGTGCGTGGTGGGCGGCCTGCGCCGGATGGGCGCGGTGTTCCCCGGCGCGCACGGCCGCCGCTGCGCCGAGCTCGCCGAGACGATCCACGCCGAGACCCGCCGCCGGTGCCTGCACCCCGACGGGCACTGGCGCCGGGCCGCCGACGACGACGGTCCCGAGGCGGCGCTGCTGGTGACCATGGCCCGCGGCTGGCCCGCGGCCGACGATCCCAGCAGCCCCGTCACCCGGACCTTCATCGAGGAGAGGCTGGCCCGGGACGGCTACCTCTACCGCTTCGACCACCCCGAGGCGCCCCTGGGTGAGGCCGAGGGCGCCTTCCTGCTGTGCGGGTTCGCCATGGCGCTGGCCACGCACCGGCTCGGGGACCATGTCGGTGCCTTCCGCTGGTTCGAGCGGACCCGGGCGGCGTGCGGTCCGTCCGGGCTGTTCGCGGAGGAGTACGACGTACGTCAGCGCCAGCTGCGCGGCAACGCGCCCCAGGCCTTCGTCCACGCCCTGCTGCTGGAGTGCGCGGCCCGTCTGGGGGGAAGCTCGGCGGCGCCGTACTGAGCGTGCCGAGAGGACTTCGGCCAGGCACCGAACGGCCCGGCCGGAAACTCCGGGACAGACATTTGCATAGAGCAAAAAAGGAGGGGCACTCGCTCCTCACCCGGCGGCTTGAGCCCATGGCCCCCTGGAGGAAATAGCAGCTCACGCAGTACATTCCGAGAGCGAGCATGTCTATGACAGCCCCCTCATCCACACCCGCTGCACGCCCCGGCGAGCAGCATCCCCAACCCCCCTCACCCGAAGAACAACTGGTCCGCCGCATGGCCGCCTGCCCGCCGGGGCCGGAACGTGACGCCCTGCGGGAGCAGGCCATACGGGCCTACCTGCCCGTGGCCCGCAGGATCTCCCGCCGCTACGGCTGCCCGGCCGAGAACCGCGAGGATCTCTACCAGGTGGCCTGCCTCGGCCTGGTCAAGGCGGTCGACCGCTACGACCCCCGTCTCGGCCACGCCTTCCTGTCGTACGCCGTGCCCACCATCGACGGCGAGGTCAAACGCCACCTGCGCGACCACACCTGGGACGTGCACGTGCCGCGCCGGATACAGGAACGGCACCGCAGGGTCCGGCTGGCGCAGGAGGAGATGCGCAGGTCGGGAGATGCCCGAGGCGGCAGCGTCAGTGATCTGAAGGATCTCACGGGGCTGGACGAGGAGGGCGTCAGGCTCGCGCTCCAGGCCGACCGCGCGCGCAACCCGGTGTCCATGGACGAACAGCGCGGCCCCGAGGGGAACATCTCCCTCGCCGCCACGCTCGGCGCGGAGGACCCGGGACTGCAGAAGGTCACCGACGTGGTGGCGCTCGCCTCGGTCCTGCCGAAGCTGCCGGAGCGCGAGCGCGCCGTGCTGAAGCTGTACTACTTCAACAGCCTGACGCAGCGCCAGGTGGCGGACGCCGTGGGGATCTCCCAGATGCACGTCTCGCGGCTGCTGCACCGGTCCTGCGCGTTCCTGCGGCGCAGCCTCATGGCCGGCTGACGCGGAGGGGCGCCGACCGGTCGGCGCCCCGCACGGCGTCTGCACCGCTTTCCTGCGATCATCGACGGGAGTCGGTATGTGGAAGCGCAAGAAGAAGACCGCGAAGCCCGGGCCCGCCCTCTCCCTGGAACTCTGCGACCTGTGCGGTCAGGTCTTCCCCGAACAGGAGGCGGTGAGCTGCCACGTCCCCGACTCCTCCGCCGCCGACCCGGGCAACGACTGGTTCGACGGACTGCGGCGGCTGACCGCCTGCAGCGAGGCCCACCTCGAGGTGGTCCGGGAGCGCTACCTGAGGCGCCCCTACGTCGAGGAGGAACTCTGGGCGGCGAAGATCAACCGTGTGCTGACCACCGGCCCCTGCGTCCTCACCCTGGAACAGCTGGCCTGCCGCACGGGGCTGCACGAACCGGAGATCCGGCGCGCGGTCGCCTGGCACAACGACCACAGGCGCCGGCCGCCGGAGCCCTGAGCGCGGCAGCGCGGTCGTCTGGGCCCGGACCGCTCAGACCGCACCCTCGGCGGTCCAGCCGCCCGGGTGCGCTCCGGGGTCCTCGTCGGGCACCGGAAGCTCTCCTCCCGCGGCGTTGAACGCCTCGAGCGCCTCGACGAGCGTCCGCCGCTGCAACGACTCCAGCCCCGCCACGATCCCGGCGATCTCGGCGCGGCGCCGGCTGGTGACGTCCTGGACGGTGCGCCGTCCCTCGCCGGTGAGCCCCAGCAGGGTCTCCCGGCGGTTGCCGGGGTTGGTCTGGCGGTGGGCGAGTCCGGCCGCGATGAGCCGGTCGACCATGCGCGTCGCGGTGGAGGGGGCCACCTCCAGCAGATCGGCCAGCGCCACCAGCTTCGTGGCGCCCCGCACGTGCAGGACCACCAGCATCCGGAACTGAGGCAGCGTCACCCGCTCCTCCACCTCGGCGAGCGAGCGGGCGGAGACCGCCATCAGCAGACGGGAGGCGGTCACGACCGCCCGGGTGACCTCGTCGACGTCGTCCATCGCGCCGACGCGGTTGTCACTCTGCCCCATGTTTCCTTTCTACCGTGCCGGGTCCGCCGCGCGCCGTACCGAGCGGCGATCACGCGGCCGCGGTGAACGCCACCGCCACGGCGATGTCGGCGCGCGCGTGGACGACCAGCCGGGTGCCGCCGGTGTCGGCGTTCGCCTCCAACTGCCGCCGCGCGGGGGCGCTGTGGGTTGCCACGGACATCAGAACGCCGAGGCGGTTGCACATACGGTGGGCGCTCAGCACCGCGCGGACCGCCGCGCGGCTCGCGGCCTGCTCGTCCAGGACGACGACGGCGGGCACCGGCTCGTGCGCACGGACCAGATGGCCTATCTCCGCCGCGAGGGCGGCCTGCCCCGCGGCACCTGGATCGCGGTGTACGTCGATGACGAGCACACCCTGCTCGAACCTGTGAGAGACCGTCGTGTCCGCTTCCATGAACTGTGCCTTCCGCGCGAGTACCCCGCGCCGGCGCCACGGCGGCGCCGGCTTCTCGGGCAGTGGCCGAATACCGGGTTCGGGGGGTACCCGCCCGGCCGCCGGTGAATCTCCCGCCCTTCCCCGCTTCACGCGCGGACGGGCGGGCGGGCACGGTACCCGTCCGCTCCAGCGTGTCGGCCGGCCGGTTCGGGGCACTGGGAGACGATGAACGTCCTCAGGCAGCCGGAGGCGGATGGCGGAGACGGGAGCCGGATGGAGCCACGCAGCAGGCCGACGACAGGTGGTGCGCGGCACGGAGAGGGTGCCGCGCTCACGTCGCCGTCCCCCCGCCCGGCCGCCGACGCGCGACGGCTGATCCCGCGCACCGACGCCCTGCTCCGCGACCCGCGGCTGGCCGAGGCCGCGGACCGGCTCGGAGCGCCCGTCGTCAAGGAGGCGATCCGGGAGGCGCAGCGGCGGGCGCGGGCCGGCCGGCTCGCGCCCCGGGACGTGGCCGAGGAGGCGGTCGCGCTGCTGCCGGACACCGCGTGCGGGCTGCGCGCGGTGATCAACGCCACCGGAGTGCTGCTGCACACCAATCTCGGCCGGGCCCCGCTGTCAAAGGCGGCCCGGCGCGCGGTGGCCGGGGCCGCGGGCCCGACCGACGTCGAACTCGACCTGGACACCGGCGTACGGGCCCGTCGCGGGCGTACGGCGCTACGGGCCCTGCACGACCGGGTGCCGGCCGCGGCCGCCGTGCACGTGGTCAACAACGGCGCCGCCGCACTGGTCCTCGCGGCCACCGCGCTCGCGGCAGGCAAGGAGATCGTCGTCAGCCGCGGTGAGATGGTGGAGATCGGGGACGGCTTCCGGCTGCCGGACCTGCTGGTGTCCACCGGCGCGCGACTGCGCGAGGTCGGCACCACCAACCGCACGACCGCCGACGACTACGCCGCCGCCATCGGGCCGGACACGGGTTTCGTGCTGAAGGTGCACCCGTCCAACTTCCTCATGACCGGCTTCACCCGGGCGGCGGACATCGCCGAGCTGGCCGCCCTGGACGTCCCGGTCGTCGTCGACATCGGCTCCGGGCTGCTCGCCCCCCATTCCCTGCTCCCGGCCGAGCCGGACGCCGAGACCCAGCTGCGCGCCGGCGCCCGGCTCGTCACGGCGAGCGGTGACAAGCTGCTCGGCGGACCGCAGTGCGGACTGCTGCTGGGCGACGCGGACCTGGTGCGTGCCCTGTCCCGGCACCCCCTCGCGCGCGCCCTGCGCGTGGACAAGCTGACGCTGGCCGCCCTGGAGGCCACCCTCACCGGTCCGCCCACGCCGACCGCCGCGGGCCTGACGGCCGACCCCGCCGCCCTGCGCGCCCGGGCCGACCGGCTCGCCGCCTCCCTGAGGGCGGACGGCACCGACGTACGGGTCGTCGAGAGCGCCGCGACCGTCGGCGGCGGCGGCGCGCCCGGGGTGACGCTGCCCAGCGCCGCGCTGTCCCTGCCGGAGCCGTTCGCCGCCTCCCTGCGCGCCGGACGGGACCCGGTCGTCGGGCGGCTGGAGGCGGGCCGCTGCCTGCTGGACCTGCGGGCGGTGCCGCCCGAGGACGACGAACGGCTGGGCCGCGCGGTGCGCGCGGCCGCGCAGAGCTAGGAGGCGGACACGATGCGGGTGGTGGCCACCGCCGGTCACGTCGACCACGGCAAGTCGGCCCTGGTCCGGGCGCTGACCGGCATGGAACCGGACCGCTTCGAGGAGGAGCGGCGCAGGGGGCTCACCCTCGACCTGGGCTTCGTGTGGACCCGGCTCGGCCCGGACGGCGAGGAGCTCGCGTTCGTGGACGTGCCCGGCCACGAGCGGTTCGTGGCGACCATGCTCGCCGGGGTCGGACCCGTGCCCGCGGTGCTCTTCGTCGTCGCCGCCGACCAGGGCTGGCAGCCCCAGTCCGAGGAGCACCTGGCGATCCTCGACGCGCTCGGCGTGCGGCACGCCGTCCTCGCGGTCACCCGCAGCGACCTGGCGGACCCCCGGCCGGTCCTGGCCGACGCGGCCGAGCGGATGGCCGCCACCTCGCTCGGTGCCGTGCCCGCCCTCGCGGTCAGCTCGGTGACCGGTGCGGGCCTCGACCGGCTGCGCACGGAGCTGGCCCTGCTGACGTCCTCGCTGCCCGCCCCGCCCGCCGACGCCGAGGTGCGGCTGTGGCTGGACCGGGCCTTCACGGTGCGCGGCCACGGCACCGTGGTCACCGGCACCCTCGGATCCGGCACCCTGCGCGTCGGGGACCGGCTGGTGACCGGCGACGGGGCGAGCGTGCTGCGGATACGCGGACTGCAGTCCCTGCACCAGGACCGCGACCGCGTCAGCGGCGTGGCACGGGTGGCCGTCAACGTGCACGGGCCCGGCGCGGACACGCTGCGGCGGGGAGACGTCCTGCTGACGCCGGAGCGCTGGCTGCGCACCGCCCTCGTCGACGTCCGGGTCGTCGGGGAACCCGCCGCCGACCTGCCGCGCACCGTCACCCTGCACATCGGCACCGCCGCCGTCCCGGTCACCGTCCGCCCGCTGGGCGAGGACACGGCCCGGCTGACCCTGAGCCGGGAACTGCCGCTGCGCATCGGCGACCGCGCGGTGCTGCGCGAACCGGGAGGCGGCCGGGTGCCCTGTGCGGCGACCATGCTCGACGTCCGTCCGCCCCGGCTGGCCCGGCGCGGCGCGGGCCGCGCCCGAGCGGCGGAGCTCACGGCCATGACCGGCGCCCCGGACGCCGCGGCGGAGCTGCGGCGGCGCGGACTGATCCGGCGCCCGCGGCTGCTGGCCATGGGCGTCCCGGCGCCAGCCGCACCGGTCGCCGGGGACTGGCTGGCCGACCCCGCCCACTGGGCGCGGCTGGGAGAGCGTCTGGTCGACGAGGTGGAGCGGCACGCCAAGGAGCACGCGCTGGATCCCGGCCTGCCGACGGAGGCCGCCCGCCGCCTGCTGGGCCTGCCCGACCGGTCGCTCATCGACGCGCTCGCCGCCTCCGCTCCCGAACTGTCCCTCCGGCAGGGCCGGTTGTACGGCGCCGACAGCGCGCGTCCCGCCCTGCCGCCCGCCGTCGAGGCGGCCGTGGAAGCCGTCCGCGGCGATCTGGCGGGCACCCCCTTCCGCGCTCCCGACGCCGGCCGGCTCGCCGGGCTGGGGCTCGACCGCAAGGCGGTGGCCGCCGCGGAGAGCGCCGGAGCGCTGCTGCGGGTCGCCGACGGGATCGTGCTGCTGCCGGGCGCCGACGCGCGGGCCGCCGCGGTCCTGGCCCGGCTGCCGCAGCCGTTCACGCTGAGCGAGGCCCGCAAGGCGCTGGACACCACCCGGCGCGTCGCCGTACCGCTGCTGGAGCACCTGGACGCCCGGGGGTACACCGAGCGCGTGGACGACCAGCGGCGCCGCTGCAGTCAGGGGTCGGGGAGCGGAGGCGGACGGGAATCGAACCCGCCTGCCCGAGATCCTCGGGCACCTCGGTTTTGAAGACCGGGAGGGCCACCAGGCACCCACACGCCTCCACCGACCGCAAGGCTAGTTCCCCAGGAGACCGATGTGACACCGACGACTCGCCAGGAAGACGTACGACTGACCCAGTTCGCCCACGGCGGCGGGTGCGCGTGCAAGATCCCGCCGGGAGAGCTCGAGGAGGTCGTCAGCGGCCTGACGGCTGCCCCGCCGGCCGGGGCCGACAGCCCGCTGCTGGTCGGCCTCGACACCGGCGACGACGCGGCCGTCGTCACGCTGCCCGGGCAGGAGGGCACGGCCGTGGTGTCCACCGCGGACTTCTTCACCCCCGTCGTCGACGACCCCTACGACTGGGGCCGCATCGCCGCCGCCAACGCCCTGTCCGACGTGTACGCGATGGGCGGGCGGCCGGTCGTCGCCGTCAACCTGCTGGCCTGGCCCCGCGACCGGCTGCCGTTCGCCCTGGCCCGTGAGGTGCTGCGCGGCGGCCTCGACGTGGCCGCCGAGGCGGGCTGCCACGTCGGCGGCGGACACAGCGTCGACGACCCCGAGCCCAAGTACGGCATGGCCGTCACCGGCGTGGCCGACCCGGCGCGGCTGCTGCGCAACGACACCGGGCGCGCCGGTCTGCCGCTGTCCCTGACCAAGCCGCTGGGCCTGGGCGTGCTCAACAACCGGCACAAGGCCACCGGCGAGCGGTTCGAGCAGGCGATCGCCACGATGACGGCGCTGAACCGGGAGGCCTCCGCCGCGGCACTGGCCGCCGGGGTGACGTGCGCCACCGACGTCACCGGCTTCGGCCTGCTCGGCCATCTGCACAAGCTGGCCCGCGCCTCCGGCGTGACGGCGGTCATCGACACGACCGCCGTGCCGTACGTGGAGGGCGCCCGGGAGGCGGTCCGCGACGGCTACGTCAGCGGCGGCACGCGGCGCAACCTGGAGTGGGTGGCGCCGTACACCGACTTCGGGGGCACGGACGCCGACACCCGGCTGCTGCTGGCCGACGCGCAGACCTCCGGCGGTCTGCTGGTGGCCGGGGAGGTGCCGGGGGCGCCGGTGATCGGCGAGCTCCTGCCGGGCGGGCCCCACTCGATCGTGCTGAAGTGATCGCGGGGCCCGCCCGGCCCCTGACGCGGCATCAGGGCTGCGTGCCCGTGTGCTCGTCGATGCCCGCCCGCACCCGGTAGGCCCGCACCAGCTGGCGCGAGGCCTCGCCGCGCGGGCGCCGGCCGGACCGGATGTCGACGGCGAAGGCCTTGCTCTCCTGGATGTGGGTGTTGGGGTCGAGGGACAGGTGCAGCAGTTCGTTGGCCGCGTCGCCCGTGCTGTAGCCGTTCGGGCCCCAGTGGTAGGGCAGCCCGACCTGGTGCAGCCTGCGCCCCTGCACCCTCAGCGGGGCCATCCGGTCGGTGACCAGCACCCGTGCCTCCACGACGCCCCGCGCGCTGACGATCGTCGCCCAGCCGGCGTGCTCCAGACCGCGCTCGGCGGCGAGCTCCGGCGAGACCTCGCA
Organism: Streptomyces sediminimaris; assembly: GCF_047049295.1. Lineage (NCBI taxonomy): Bacteria > Bacillati > Actinomycetota > Actinomycetes > Kitasatosporales > Streptomycetaceae > Streptomyces > Streptomyces sediminimaris. Next base: position 482,138 of record NZ_JBJWOT010000001.1, read on the forward strand.
GAAGAACTCCGGCTGCAGCTCCGCGAGGTAGGGCAGCCAGCGGGACATGCCGCCCGCCGTGTGGTGCTCGGTGAGCCGGTAGGTGGTGGCCACGTACGGGTACACCTCCGAGCCGGGTTCGGTGCCGCTGGGCTGGTAGCGGTTGCCGGGATGCGGCGGCATCAACTGCCGTACCGGGTTGCGCTGCTGGCGGTAGAGCAGGTTCGGGAACGGCGAGTCCTGCGGCTCGTAGTGCGAGGGCAGCGGGCCGTCGGCGATCCCGGAGGGCGTGTACAGCCATGCCTTTCCGTCGGCCTGCATGATGAACGGGTCCTTGCCGGACAGGGCGTCCGCGGCCGTCGCGTCCGGCGGGGGCTGGTAGTGGGGGGACTTGGTGGGCACGAAGTCGGGGACGTCGTGCCCGACCCACTTCTGCTCTTCCTCGTCCCACCACACCAGGGCCTTGCGCTCGCTCCACGGCTTGCCGTCGGGATCGGCGGAGGCGCGGTTGTACAGGATGCGCCGGTTGGCCGGCCAGGCCCAGGCCCACTCCTTCGCCACCCAGTTCTGCTCCCTGCCCGGCTTGCGGCGGGCCGCCTGGTTGACGCCGTCGGCGTAGACCCCGCAGTAGATCCAGCAGCCGCAGGAGGTGGAGCCGTCGGGCTCGAGCTGCTCGTAGGAGGACAACGGGTCGCCCTCGGCGTCGTGGCCGTTGATCTCGGCGAGCACGGCCTCGGCGTCCGGTTCGGCCAGTTCCCCCTCGACCGGGTAGTCCCAGGTCAGGTCGAGCACCGGCGCGTCCATGGCGTCGGTGGAGGCGGCCAGCTTCTCACGGATGATCCGTCCGAGGTGGTACGTGAACCACAGATCGCTGCGGGACTCCCCCGGCGGCTGCACGGCCTGGTGGTGCCACTGCAGCATCCGCTGGGTGTTGGTGAAACTCCCGTCCTTCTCGGTGTGCGCCGCGGCCGGCAGGAAGAACACCTCGGTGCCGATGTCCTCGGTGCGCATCTCGCCGGTCTCGATCTCCGGGCCGTCCTTCCACCACGTGGCCGACTCGATCAGGGAGAAGTCCCGTACGACGAGCCAGTCCAGGTTGGCCATCCCCCGGCGCATCAGCCTGGCGTTGGCGTTGCCGACCGCCGGGTTCTCGCCGTACAGGAAGTAGCCCTTGCAGACGCCCTCCATCTGGGCCATCGCCGTCTCGTAGGCGGAGTGCGAGCCGGTCAGCCGCGGCAGGTAGTCGAAGCAGAAGTCGTTGTCGGCCGTGGCGGCCTCTCCCCAGTACGCCTTGAGCAGACTGACCAGGTAGGAGCGCATGTTGCCCCAGTAGCCCTTGCGCGCCGACTCCCCCGCGACGAAGGCGTCCAGGTCCTCGTTCTTGTGGGCGTGCGGCATGGGGATGTAGCCGGGCAGCAGGTTGAACAGGGTGGGGATGTCCGTGGAGCCCTGGATGGAGGCGTGGCCGCGCAGCGCGAGGATGCCGCCGCCCGGCCGGCCGATGTTGCCCAGCAGGCCCTGCAGCACGGCGGCGGCGCGGATGTACTGCACGCCGACCGTGTGCTGGGTCCAGCCGACCGCGTAGGCGAAGGCCGTCGTGCGGTCCCGGCCGGAGTTGTCCGCCACCAGCTCGCACACCTGGCGGAACAGGTCCTGTGGCACACCGCAGATCTCCTCGACCATCTCGGGCGTGTAGCGGGCGTAGTGCCGCTTGAGGACCTGGAAGACGCAGCGCGGGTGAGTGAGCGTCTCGTCGCGTTCGGGCTCGCCCTCGCCGATGTCCGCGCCGCCGGAGCCGTGGCTCTCGCCGGGCGCGGCCTCGGTCACCGAGCTGCCGCCGCCGGTGCGCTCCTCGTACTCCTGGTCGCGCTGGCCGGACGCGGCCTGCACCTCCATGCCCTCGTACTGCCAGCTGCTGTTGTCGTAGCTGCGGCTGTCGGGGTCGAGGCCGGAGAAGACGCCCTCCAGGTCCTCGGTGTCACGGAAGTCCTCACGCAGGATCACGGGGGCGTTGGTGTAGGCCACCACGTAGTCCCGGAAGTACTTGTCGTTCTGCAGGACGTGGTTGATGATCCCGCCGAGGAAGGCGATGTCCGAGCCCGCGCGCAGCGGCACGTGCACGTCGGCCAGGGCGCTGGTGCGGGTGAAGCGCGGGTCGACGTGGATCACCTTCGCGCCGCGGGCCTTGGCCTCCATCACCCACTGGAACCCGACCGGATGGCACTCGGCCATGTTCGAGCCCTGGATGACGATGCAGTCGGAGTTCTGCAGGTCCTGCTGGAAGGTGGTCGCGCCACCGCGTCCGAACGAGGTTCCCAGACTGGGAACGGTGGAGGAGTGTCAAACGCGCGCCTGGTTCTCGATCTGGATCGCTCCGAGCGCGGTGAACAACTTCTTGATCAGGTAGTTCTCCTCGTTGTCGAGCGTGGCGCCGCCCAGGCTCGCGATGCCGAGGGTGCGCCGGGTGCGGGTGCCGTCGACCTCCCACTGCCAGCCGGCGCGCCGGGACTCGATGACCCGGTCGGCGATCATGTCCATCGCGGTGTCGAGGTCCAGGTGCTCCCACTCGGTGCCGTGCGGGCGCCGGTAGAGGACCTGGTGCTCGCGGGCACCGCCGGTGGTCAGCTGAAGGCTGGCGGAACCCTTGGGGCACAGGCGGCCGCGGGAGACCGGGGAGTCGGGGTCGCCCTCGATCTGGGTGACCTCGCCGTTCTCGACGTAGACGTTCTGCCCGCAGCCCACCGCGCAGTAGGGGCAGACCGACTTCACGACGCGGTCCGCGCTCGCCACCCGGGGTGTCAGCCGCTCGCTGCGCCCGCTCTTCGCGGCGGCGCCGCGGCCGAGCGGGTCGGTGCCCGTGAGCTGGCGGTAGACCGGCCAGGAGTCGATCCAGGTACGGACTCCCATGGTTCAGTCCTCCGGTTCGGTTCCCGTACGGCCGGCGGGGCGCCCGCCGAGCATGTCCATCACGTGGTCGTAGAGCGCCGCCGCGGTCCCGGCGGTGGCCACCGCCGACGGTGGCGGCTGCCGCGGAACGCGGGGGCGCGGGCGGGCCGGCGCGGCCCACCACGCCCGGACGGTGCGCTCACCCAGCCGTTCCCGCTGCTCCTGCACGAGATTCTCCCTGAGGCCGGCGAGGACGGCATCCTCGGGCGGCACGTGCCGCCGTGCCTGCGAGACGAGTTCCTCGACGAGGTCGACGAACGTCCCGGTACCGGGGGGTGCCTCGCGCGGGGCCGCTTCGAGGTCCGGGCCGTCCGCGGACGGGCTCAGCAGCCGGCTCCGGCTCGGCATGGGCGCCGCCCTCCTTCTCCGTACGTGTTCTCCGTACGTGTTCTCCGTGCGTGTGATGTTCCGGAGCGCGGAGTACCCGCCCCGTCCGGACCGAAACGAACCGGCCTCCTCCGGGGGAAGGTGTCGACGAGGCGGACAGCGGGGACCTTGAAGGGCGGTGTGCACAACCGTCGCCGTGAGACAGGTGATCCCCTTGCCCCGTGCCCCTCTCCCCCGCGTGCTGGTCTTCGACGTCAACGAGACCCTGACCGACATGGCTCCGCTCGCCGCCCGGCTGACGGACATCGGGCTGCCGGGGCATGTGCTGCCCGCCTGGTTCGCGGGCGTGCTGCGCGACGGTGTGGCGCTGACGCTGGCCGGCGGCCGGGCGACGTTCGCGGACATCGCGGGCGACGTGCTGCGGACGCTGCTGGCGCGGCAGGCGCCCGCGGCCGATCCGCGGGAGGCCGTGGCGCACGTCCTGGACGGACTCCCCCGGCTGCCCGTGCATCCGGACGTCCCCGAAGGTGTCCGGGCGCTGCACACGGCCGGGCACCGCCTGCTCACCCTGACCAACGGTTCGGCGGGCACCACGCGCGCGGTGCTCGGACAGGCGGGTCTCGCGGACTGCTTCGAGGCGCACCTGGACGTGCAGGAGGCGGGCGCCTGGAAGCCCTCGCCCGCCGCCTACGCCCACGCGGTGCGGACGGCGGGCGTGTCCGCCGCGGAGGCCATGCTGGTCGCGGTCCATCCCTGGGACGTCGACGGCGCCGCCCGGGCCGGTCTCGCCACCGCCTGGGTGCGGCGGGAGCCCGGGCCGTATCCGTCCACGATGCGCCCGGCGGACGTCACCGCGGCCGGTGTGGACGACCTCGCTCGCTGACCTGCCGCTCGCCCCGGGACTCCGCGAGCCGCTCCCGCTGCGGCACGACCGTGTACTTCGGGTCCTCGGCGGAGGCGACCCCGGCCTGGAAGAGGCCGAACCGCAGTGCCGCCGAACCGGTCAGCAGCGCCGCTCCGGCCACCGCCGCGAGGGCCCGGTCGCGCCGCCGGCCCGCGAGCGCGGCGAGCGCCGCGCCGCCCGCGGTGAGGACGTCCGCGGCGCGCAGCAGCAGCTGCGGCCGGCCCTGCTCCAGCGGCTCGGCCGACAGGCCCATCCGCCGCTTCATCGCCTGGAACGCGCCCAGTTCCAGGACCGCGCCCAGGACCGCCGCCCGCCGGGCCGGCCCCGTCTCCTCCACGGGCGCCGCCGCGAGCGCCAGCCCCGCCGCCGCCGTGGCGCCCGAGCCGGCGAACACGAACGGCATCTCCCGGTACCCCTCGTGCCAGGAGGGCACCGCCGTGTCCGAGATCAGGACGGCCGTGTACGTCACGACCGCGGGGCCGAGAGCGGCGGCCGCCACGGTCGCGGCCGAGCCGACGAGGCGGTACCGGCCGGCCACGTCGCTCGCCGCGGCGGCCATGGTCACCGGGGCGTAGGCCGCCAGCAGCCAGGAGCCGACGCTCATCGGCGAGGTCGGCTTGAACACGCGCAGCATGTTCAGGAAGCGGCTCGGCCGGCCGAGGTCGTGCACGAGCGCGGCCAGCGACAGCGAGACGCCGCCCGCCGCCCCCAGTTTCGCCGCCCGGGCCATCCCCGGGCGCCCGGTGAGCTGCGCCCCGGCCGCCAGCAGGGAGGAGCCGCCCGCGAGCCCGCCCAGGTAGAGGTAGCCCGCGATGTCGAGGGGCTGCCAGGTCGGCTTGTTCAGCACCGGTGTGCCGTAGTACGAGGAGAACTCCGCGTCCGGCACCATGGACCGCTCGCCGCGCCCCCGGCGGCGCCGGCGGCGTCCCGCCCCGGCCCCGGTCAGCGCGTCCCGTCCGGGCCGCGCGCCCTCGACGCCCTGGCGTGTCACGTCCGATCCGGTCATCGCGGCCTCCTGACGGAACCCCTGACGAAGCTGGTGACGGCCAGGGCGGCGAGCGAGGCGGCGGCCAGTGCCGCGTGCCGCCACATGTCCGGCAGGTCCCGGGTGGTGACGACCGGGTCCGGCGGCAGGCCGTAGACCTCCGGTTCGTCCAGCAGCAGGAAGAACGCGCCGTCGCCGCCGACCCCGTCGCCGGGGTCCTCGCCGTACAGCCGCGCGTCGGTGACGCCGGTCGCGTGCAGCTGGGCCACGCGGGCCGATGCCCGCTCCCGCAGCTCGTCCAGGGGACCGAACTGGATGGACTCGGTGGGACACGCCTTGGCGCAGGCCGGTTCCATGCCGACGCCCAGCCGGTCGTAGCACAGCGTGCACTTCCAGACCCGGCCGTCCTCCTTGCGCTGGTCGATGACGCCGTAGGGGCAGGCGGGCACGCAGTAGCCGCAGCCGTTGCAGATGTCCTCCTGGACGACGACCGTGCCGAACTCGGTGCGGAAGAGCGATCCGGTGGGGCACACGTCGAGACAGGCCGCGTGCGTGCAGTGCTTGCAGACGTCGGAGGACATCAGCCAGCGCAGCTCGGTGCGGCCGTCGGCGGCGACCGGGGAGATCTGCCCGGTGGGCGCACCCGCCGTTGCGGTGTCCGGTGCCGGTGCCGTGGCCCCGGGGCCGGGCGAGGAGGGGCCGGTGCCCAGCTGCCGGGCCGCGTCGAAGACGTCGACGCCCTCGTGGGAGACACCCGGTTCCTGGCCGCCCAGCGGTTTGCGCTGCTCGATGAAGGCCACGTGCCGCCAGGTGTCCGCGCCGAGTCCCCCGGTGTTGTCGTAGGACATGCCGGTCAGCTGCAGGCCGTCCTCGGGGATGGCGTTCCACTCCTTGCAGGCCACCTCGCAGGCCTTGCAGCCGATGCACACGGAGGTGTCGGTGAAGAAGCCCATGCGGGACGGGGCGTCCGGATGGCCGGCCACGCCCGCCACATCGGGCTGCGGCCCGTACAGCAGGCCCTCGCCCTCCGCGTCCGGCGGCCGCGCGCGGAGCGCTTCGCCGGAGCCGCTGTCGGTCATGGCTCGACCTCCTTGTCCACCAGGTCGGTTGTCGTCGCCGTCGGACTCGCCCGGACCGGCGCGCACCGGCCCGCGCCCGCCCCGCGCACCCGCCGCGCCGGGACTCCGCCTCCGGTGCTCCGCCCTCCGAGCCTGGCACGGGTGCCCTCGGCCCGCGCGGCTGAAACGGCCGGTCGGGGCGCGGCGGCCCGGGTGCGGGTCCGGGGGCGGCGGCGGTGCGGGGCGACGGCGGCCCCGCTGTTCGGCGGCCGGGCCCAGGGGCCACCCGGAACCGCCGGGATCGTGGCGTCACCGGCCGTCGGCTGCCTGGGAGGTCCTTGTGGCGAGCGTGTCCGAGAGGGTGGCGGGCCGGCTGCGGGCCTGGGGCGTGGAGCCGGTGTTCGGGACGCCGGGACGGGACGTGGACGCCTTGATCGACGCGCTCGGCGGGGACCCGGGTTTCGTGCAGACGCGCAACGAGGAGTCGGCCGCGCCGATGGCCTGCGCGCACGCCCAGCGAACCGGCGACGCGGGCTGCCGCCTCGCCCCGCCGGGCGCCGGCGCGCTGCGACTGCTCGGTGTCCTGCACGACCCCGTACTGGACCGGCAGCCGGCGGTGGCCCTCGCCGGGCGGCCGCCGGCCGGGCGGTGACCGGCGCTCCCCCGGCCGCCGTCACCGTCAGTCGTCCGCGCGGTCCAGCAGGTCCTTGACGCCCCGGGCGGTCAGTGCCAGCTCCTCGGGCGTGCCGGCGTCGATGACGAGTGCCAGCTGCTCGGACGGCCAGCGGTGGGCGAGCGCGCCGAGCTGGATCTGGCGATGCTCCGTGATGCGCGGGAACGCCTGCTGCATGCGGGCCTGCGAGGTGAACACCGGCACCAGCTCGGTGCCGTCCTGCTGCTCGTAGACGGGCAGGGTCACCGTGCCGGGAGGCTGGTCACCGGCGGGGCCGCCGGTCGGGATCAGGACCTCGCTGCCGGCGAGGGTGTCGAGTTCCGTCTGGTCCGCTTCGCCCGCGACCACCGCCCGCAGGGCCAGCTGGACGGCGGAGGCGGCACCGTTGGGGAAGTACTCAGTCACGGGTCGGTCCGTTCCGTGGGTGGGACATGCCCGGGGACGTGTGCCGTCCCCGGGCGGGCTGCGGCCCGGGTACCCGGAGCCGCACCCGTTCATGTGCCGCCCGCGTGTGCCGAGCCCTCAGCGGGCCACGGCCGTCGCCCACAGGGCGGCCACGACGACCACGGCGGCCGCGCCCAGCATCACGGACCGCGCCACCGCCAGCCACGGCGTCGCATACCGCCGCAGTGCGGACGCGCCGGGTCCGGTCTCTTCCTCACGCATGTGCCACTCCCCACCCTGGTTCCGCTCTGATCTCAACGAACGGCCGGGCGGGTTCCCAGGCCGGCGCCCGCCATGCCTGCCGCTGCGCCGCGCCATGGCCCGGGGCGTGCGTGGCCCGGGCCGGCGGACGGCCGCGCGGGCTATCCGCCGGCCACCAGCCCGTCCCCCAGTGCCGTCCGCTCGTACAGCACGAAGTAGCCCTGGCGGCGCGCGTCGAGCAGCCCCGCCGCGCGCAGGGCCGTGAGGTGGGAGGACACCGTGGACGGGGCCAGGCCGTGCCGGGCGGCGAGTTCCGTCGTGGAGGCGGGGACCGTCAGGCCGGCCAGCACGGCGGCGCGCTGGTGCCCCAGGAGGCGGGCGAGGGCCTCGGGCGGCTCCGGTGCGGGGCGGGTGTGCAGACGGCCCATGCCGCGGGCGGGGTAGATGACCGTCGGCTGCCAGGGCCGGGCGAAGCCGCTGACGACGTCCGGCCACACGAACACGCTGGGCATGAGCAGGATGCCGCGCCCGTCCGGGCGCTGCGCGTCCGCCTGGTCGCCGTACGTGCGCAGGGTGAGCCGGTGCCCGGTCCAGTCGATGCCGGGGTGCAGTCCGGTCAGGAGCGCGTCGAGCCCGCCGTCGGCCGCCAGCCGCGAGCGGTGGGCGATGTCGGCCGCCAGGACGGCGCGATGGCGGGGCCAGTCCGGGGCGAGCAGGGCGTGCCAGGCCAGTTCGGTGAGGTCGGCGAGGCGGCGGACCGTCCCGGCGGGGTCGTCGAGCGCGGCGCGGCCGGGCGGTGACGCCGCGAGGCCCGGTGTGCAGGCGAGCGAGCGGGCCATCTCCCCGCGCGCCAGGTCCGGGTCGGTGGCGCGCATCCGGGCCAGTTCGTCGTCGATGCGGGGGCAGGGCCCGTCGGGCGGCGGGCCGAGGAAGTCCGGGGTGTAGCCGCCGACGCGCGGGACGAACAGCCACAGGGGTGAGAGGTCGAGCCCGGCGAGCGTACGGCGCAGACGGCTCAGCCAGGCCCGGTGGTAGCCGTGCCGGGCGGGGCGGCGCAGCATGCGCAGCGCCTCGTGGGTCTGGCACAGCGGCGAGATCGCGAACCGGCAGCGCGTGAGGTCGTCCGCGCCGAGGTGCAGGGTCAGCGGCAAGGCGGCCTCCTGGGTGCGTGCGGCACATCCGGGTCGGGCCGGACGGGACGGATCCGATTCGGCCTGGATCGAAACAGTGGAAGTCCCGGTCCGGTCCCAGCACGCTGGCCCCGGCCTGCCCGGCCGTTTCCGACCCCGACAATCCCGGAGGACTTCTGGATGGGCAGCGTACGTCCGGCCGCGTGGCGCAGGGGCGCCGTCGTCGCGGCGCTGATGCTGGCGGCGTTCACCTTCAACACCGCGGAGAACCTGCCGGTGGGCCTGCTGTCGCTCATGGCGGCCGACCTGCGGGTGCCGCTCGGCGCCGTGGGCGCGCTGGTCACCGGGTACGGCCTGACGGTGGCCGTGGTGTCGCTGCCGGCCGCCCGTCTCACCGGCTCGGTGCCGCGCCGGTATCTGCTCACCGTGCTGCTGGGGCTGCTGGCCGCGGCCAGCTGGGTGTCGGCGCTGCACGGCCTGCCGTACGGGGGGCTGCTGGCGGCACGGCTGGTCACCGCGCTGGCGCAGGCGTCGTTCTGGGTGCTGATGGGGCCGGTCGCGGTGGGGCTGTTCCCGCCCGAACGGCGCGGCCGCGTCATGGGGTTGCTGTCCGTGGGCGGTTCGCTCGCCACGGTGCTGGGTGTTCCGGCCGGGACCTGGCTGGGCGGCCGCGGCGGCTGGCAGGCGCCCTTCGCGGTCCTCGGCGCGCTCGCGCTCGTCTCCCTCGTCGTCATCGCCGCCGTGCTGCCGACCTCCCGTCCCCAGGAGAGCCACGCGGCCTACGGTGCCGAACCGGACCGCCGCCGGTTCCTGATCGTCGTCGCGACCACCGCGCTGTCGGTGACGGGGGTCTTCACCGGGTACACGTACGTCGCCGCGCTGCTCGAGGACGTCGGCGGATTCGGCGAGGACGCGGTGAGCGGTGTGCTGTTCGCGTTCGGAGTGGCCGCCCTGGCCGGCATCGCGGTCACCGGCCCGCTCCTCGACCGCTTCCCGCGCGCCACGCTCACGGTGCCCGTGCTCACGCAGGCCGCTGCCCTGCTCGGCCTGTACGCGGCCGCGAGCAGCCGCGTGGCCGCCGTGGCGCTGCTCATGCTGCTCGGCGCCTCGGTCGCTCCGGTCTTCATGGCGACGCAGAGCCAGGTGCTCCGGGTCGCGCCCGGCCGTACGGAGTCGGCGCTGGCGGCCAATGGGGCGGCCTTCAACGTGGGCGTCGCCGCCGGCGCCCTGCTCGGAGGCTGCCTGCTGCCGGTCGTCGGCGTGCGCGGCACCTTCCTGGCCGGCGGACTGCTCACCCTGGGCGCGCTCGCGGTGCTGACCGGGCCGGAGGCCCGGCTGTCCCGCGCGGTCCCGGAGCCGCGCTGATCGCGGGCCCGCGGCCCCGCCCGGCGCGGGAGGCCCGGGCCCGCGCCGCACACCCGGGTGCCGGCCGGACGTGATTCGGGTCCCGATGGGGCGGTACGGCACGGACGCCCCCTCGCCAAGGACTATCGTGTCCGCATGCCCGTCCCGGAACTGATCCGTATCGTCTCCCGCGACTCGCCCATGGCGCTCGCCCAAGTGGAGCGTGTCCGCGTCGAGTTGGCGGCCCTGCAGCCCGGTGTGCGCACCGAGGTGGTGCCGGTGAGGACCACCGGTGACAAGTGGATGGGCGATCTGTCCAAGGTCGAGGGCAAGGGGGCGTTCACCAAGGAGGTGGACGCCGCGCTGCTGGCGGGCGAGGCCGACCTCGCGGTGCACTGCGTGAAGGACGTGCCCGCCGACCGGCCGCTGCCCGCGGGCACGACGTTCGCCGCTTTCCTGAAGCGGGACGACGTCCGGGACGCCCTGATCCATCCGGGCGGCCGCACGCTGGACGAGCTCCCGGACGGCACCCGGATCGGCACCTCCTCGGTACGGCGCGTGGCCCAGCTCGCGGCCACCCATCCGCACCTGGAGTGCGTGCCGTTCCGGGGCAACGCCAACCGGCGGCTGGCGAAGCTCCAGGCGGGCGAGGCGGACGCGCTGCTGCTCGCGGTCGCGGGCCTTGAGCGCATCGGACGCGAGGACGTGATCACCGAGATCCTCTCCCCCGAGACGATGATGCCGCCCATCGGGGCGGGCATCCTCGCCCTGCAGTGCCGGGAGGGCGACACCGGGCTCATCGACGCGGTCAGCGCTCTCGGCGACCCGGACACCCATCGGGAGGCCACCGCCGAGCGCATGTTCCTGCATGTGCTGCAGGGGCACTGCAACAGCCCGATCGCCGGGTACGCCCGCGTGGACCACGGCGGCGAACTGTCGCTGCGGGCCTGCGTGTTCACCCCCGACGGCAAGACCCGCCTCAACGCCCACGAGTGGGCGGGCCGGCTCGACCCGGCCACCCTGGGCACGTCGGTCGCCGTGGCGCTGCTGCGTCAGGGCGCACGCGAGATCATCGACGGCATCCCGCACTGAGGACGCCGCGGCGCACCGACGCGGACGCGGATCAGGCGGTGCCCTCCTCCGCCTGGTCGCGCAGGAACTTGCTCACCTGGTGGGCCAGTCGGTCGCTCACACCGCACGGGTGGGCGCCGACGGCCTCCTCGTGCAGGCCGATGCCGCCCGCCCACAGCCGGCGCTCCGCCCACTCGTCGTCGGCGCGCAGCTGGACCTGGACGTCGACCTGGCTGAGGGAGGCTTCCGGGCCGGCCGCGTAGAGCACGGCCGTGACCCGGCGCAGCGGGTAGACGTCGAAGCCCTCGATGAACTGCGAGTTGCGCCAGTCGATGAACGCCGCCTCGCCGTCGGGACCGATCCGCACGTCGATCTGGCCGTCCTCGAGGTGGATGGTGGAGTGCCGGCCGCCCCGGTTCTCGACGGTCACGCGGACGCTGAAGTACGTGAGGCCCTCGGCGGCGTCGTCCCGTCCGCGCGGCGGCTCGGCGGCTTCCAGACGGTGGACGCGGACACGCAGACCGGCATGCTCGTCGTATTCCTGCCAGTCCCCGACCACGTTCGGCTCGTACACAGTCCACCTCTCCGACCTCGCAGGCTCCTGCCTATCTGGGCGTTCAGCGCACTGTCAAATGCGCTGAATGCGCTGTGGCCAGCGCATTCGCGCGCTTTGATCACTGATCAAGCCGTGCCCAGGAACAACGGTCCGAACAGGCCGCACGGGGGTGTGCCGCGGCGTGTGGCACGTCACGTTCCGGGGGGTGATCAGCGGGCCAGCCGGCCGAGGAGCGAGGAGGCGGCCGTGATGCCGAGCGCGGCCGCCACCAGCAACACCCCGAAGTCGAGCGCCAGGTGCGCGTGCGCGCCGATCAGCAGGCCGCGCAGGGCGTCCACCTCGTAGCTGAGGGGGTTGACCCTGCTGACCGCCTGGAGCCAGCCGGGCATGACCGAGAGCGGGTACAGGGCGTTGGAGCCGAAGAACAGCGGCATGGTGATGGCCTGTCCGATGCCCATGAGGCGGTCGCGGCTGATGACGATGCCGGCGATGGTCATCGACAGGCAGGAGAAGAACGCGGAGCCGAGGACCACGATGGCCCCGACGCCGAGCAGTTTCAGCGGGTTCCAGGTCAGCGCGACGCCGAGCAGCGCGGCGATGACGACGACGACGAGGGCCTGGATCAGCGACTTCACCCCGGCCGCGAAGGCCTTGCCGGTGATCAGGGCCGAGCGGGGAGTCGGGGTGACCAGCAGCTTGTTGAGGATGCCCGCGTCGCGTTCCCAGATGATCTGGATGCCGTAGAAGATGGCGATGAACATGGCGGACTGGGCGATGATGCCGGGCGCCATGTAGTCGATGTAGGGGATGCCGCCGGTGGGGATCGACCGGATCCTGGTGAAGGTCTGACCGAAGATCAGCAGCCACAGGGCGGGCTGGATCGCGCGGGTGTAGAGCTCGGTGCGGTCGTGCCGCAGCTTCTGCAGTTCGACGGCGCACATGGCCGCGACGCGCGCGGGCAGCAGCCGCCAGCCGGCGCGGGGCGAGGGCGGCCGCAGCAGCAGGTCGATGCCGGTCACGGGCTCAGCCGACGCGGTGGGCGGTGCGGCGGGTGCTTCGGACATCACGGAAATCTCCTGCCGTGTCGTCGAGACCGCTGCCGGCGACGTCGCGGAACACGTCCTCCAGCGTGGGCAGCGGTGCGGTGTCCGCCGCGCCCTCGGCGCGCCGGCGCTCGCCCAGCCCCTGCCTGAGTTCGGCGGGGGTGCCGAGCGCCCGGACGCGGCCGCGGTGCATCAGGCCCACCCGGTCGCAGTACTGGTCGGCCTCCTCCATGTAGTGGGTGGTGACCAGCACGGTCATGCCGGTGGCCGCCCGTACGGCGTTGATCTGCTCCCACACGCCGGTGCGGGCGATGGGGTCCAGGCCGATGGTCGGCTCGTCGAGAATCAGCAGCCGGGGCGCGCTGACCAGGGCCTGGGCGAGCTCCAGGCGGCGGATCATGCCACCGGAGTAGGTCTTGGCGAGCCGGTCGGCGGCGTCGGCGAGGTCGACGGCGGCCAGGGCCTGGTTCACCCGTTCGGCTCGTTCGCCGCGGGGGACGTCGAAGACGCGGGCGAACAGGGCGACGTTCTCACGGCCGGTCAGGCCGGCGTCGGCGGACAGCTGCTGCGGCACGTAGCCCAGCAGGCGCCGTACGGCCATCGGGTCCTCGGCCGCGTCACGGCCGAGGACCCGGACCATGCCGGCCGGGATGGGCAGCAGCGTGGTGACGCAGCGGATGGCGGTCGTCTTCCCGGCGCCGTTCGGGCCGAGCAGCCCGAAGACCTCGCCCTGCCCGACCGACAGGTCGAGTCCGTCGACGGCTCTGGTACCGCCGAAGGCGTAGGCCAGCCCGGTGCAGGTGACGGCCTCGGCCCCCTCGGTGCCGGCCCGTTCGGTGTCGGCGTCGCGCGTCATGGTTCCCCGGCTTCCTCGTGCAGGTGGTCGGCCAGCTTGCGCAGGACCGGCAGCGCCGCGCCCAGCGCCTCCCGGTCCGCCTCGTCGAGCCGGGACAGTGCGCTCCGCATGAGCTCGGAGCGCCGCTTGCGCCACTCCTCGAGCCTGTCCCCGGCGGCGGGGGTCGGGGTCAGCCGGGCGGCCCGCCGGTCGGCGGGGTCGCTCTCGCGGACCAGGTAGCCCTGCCGGGACAACTGGTTGACCAGGGTCGAGACCGAGTTCCCCGCGAGGTGCAGCTCCTTGGCGGCCTCGGAGACGCCGATGCCGGGGCGGCCGACGACCAGGCGCAGCAGTTCGACCTCGGCACCCCGCAGCCGCGGGGTGACCTGGGGGCGCAGGCGGCGCCTGAGACGCCGGTGGACGGCCACGAGGGCGTCGGTCAGCTCGTCGGGGAAGGTTTCCGGCTCCACACCCGGAGATTACCTCTGTAGCAGAGGTAAGGAACCCAAGGGAGGGTCAAACCCACCAAGAGAGTCACCCTTATGTCTGTTTTGTTTGGAAAAGACCGACTCCGGGCACACCAACGGAGTGCTTCGGAACAGGAGGCACGTCTGTGGGGGCCGGCCGGCTCCCGGATGTCTCCTGCACTGGTCCGGGTCCGCCTCCCCCATGGTGACTGTCCCCTCGGCACCGCCCCAGGGAGGTGCGCACCATGCGTGTCACCAGCGGCAGGACCACATCCCATCCGCACGATGACGCCCCCGACACCGCCGAGGCCTTCCAGCGGCTGGCGCGGCTGGACGACGGGCCGCGGCGCAAAGAGCTCCGCGACGAACTGGTCAGGGCCTGGCTGCCCATGGCCGAGCGGATCGCCGTCCGCTTCAAGGGACGCGGGGAATCCCTCGAGGACCTCTACCAGGTCGCGGCGCTGGGCCTGGTCAAGGCCGTCGACCACTACGACCCGGCCCGCGGCCACGCCTTCGAGGCGTACGCGGTGCCGACCGTCACCGGCGAGATCAAGCGGCACTTCCGCGATCACATGTGGACCCTGCACGTGCCGCGCCGGGTCCAGGACCTGCGCAACCGCGTGCGGCAGTCCGCCAAGGAGCTGTCCCAGACGACCCCGGGGCGCGGACCCACCGTCCCCGAGATCGCCCGGCACGCGCAGCTGAGCGAGAGCGAGGTGCGCACGGGCATGGAGGCGCTGGAGTGCTTCTCGGCCCTGTCCCTCGACGCCGAACTGCCCGGCTCCGACGGGTACGCCCTGACGGACGCGATCGGCGCGTGGGACACGGCCTACGACGTGGTCGTCGACCGCGTCGCGGTCGGTCCCAGCATCGCGGCGCTTCCGGAGCGTGAGCGCACCATCCTCTACCTGCGCTTCTTCCGGGGCATGACGCAGAGCCGGATAGCGCAGCAGCTCGGCATCTCGCAGATGCATGTCTCCCGGCTGCTCAGCGGCTGCTTCGCCCACCTCCGTGAGGAGCTGCTCGCGGAAACAGGCTGAACCGCCGCGCCGAACGGCCCCGCGCGCACCACCCGTCGCCTCACCCCTGCGGTGGGGTGCCGGGCAGCTGCGTGGGGCCGTGGCGGTCCAGGGCGTCCTCCAGCTGTGCGCCTATCTCCTCGGGCATCTGCCCCGAGCGCCCCCAGATGAGGACGAGTTCCGCGACATTGCGCAGCCTGATGTTCGTGTGCTGGGAGACCTCCTTCAGCACCGCCCACCCCTCGTCCGGCGTCACCCGGCCCAGCGCGACGACCATCCCGATCGCCTGGTCCACGACGGCGTGCGAGGTGACGGCCTCCTTCAGCTGGTCGACCTCTTCCTGCAGCGCGAAGACGCGATCGGTCTCGTCCGCGGGTTCCTGAGGTACCTGTGCCACGCCCTCCATACTGGCACCCGCCCCGCCTCCTGCCACCGGGCGGCGGGCAGCCGGGCACCCGTTTCGGCCGTATCGCCGGGGTACTCGGCAGGCACCCGGAGCGGGTCCGGTCGGACACTGGGAGGAGACCGGTGGCCACCGGCGGAACGGACCAGGACGTGACTGCCATGAACCACGACCCCTCACGCCCGCGCGCGACGACCCGCGTCGTCTCCTCGCACTCCGTCTTCGGCGCGCCCTGCTGGGTGAGCCTGACCAGCCGCGACGCCGACGCCACGGAGGAGTTCTACGCCGCCGTGCTGGGCTGGGAGTGGCGCCCGGCCAAGCTGGGCGACCGCTTCCGGATGGCACTGGCGGACGGGGTGCCCGTCGCGGGCATCGCGGCCGTCGCCGCCATGTGGCAGATGGCGGTGGCGTGGACTCCGTACTTCGCCGTGCCCAGTGCGGACGAGGCCGCGTCGCGGGCGCAGGAACGCGGCGGCACGGCCGCGGTCGGGCCGATCTCCTTCCCGCCCGGGCGCGCGGCGCTGCTGGCCGACCGCGACGGGGCGACCTTCGGAGTCTGGGAGGGCGCGCTCATCGCCGACTGGGAGAAGTGGCGCCGGGCGGCACCGACCTTCATCCGCCTGCACACGCGCGACGCCTTCGACGCGGCGATCTTCTACGGCGAGGTGCTCGACTGGGCGTCCGAGCGGCCCGGCTGCTGCGAGGTCCACTACGAGGGGGGCGAGGTGGTGCTGCGCAGCCAGGGCGACGTCGTGGCCCGTATCGAGTCCGGTGCCCTGGGAGCGGCACCCGACCCCACCATCCGGCCCCACTGGCAGGTCCACTTCGCGGTGGAGGACGTGGCGGGCTGTGTCCGGGCGGCCGAACTGCACGGCGGCAGCGTCCTGTCCAAGGGCAGCGACGAGGCCGTGCTGCGCGACGCCGACGGCGCGCAGTTCACGGTGACCTCGGTCCGCGAGCGCTGAGCCCGCCCGCGGCCGGCCGTTCCCGGCGGGCTCAGCCGGCCGTGCGCGCGGGGCGGGTGAGCAGGACCAGGCTGCGCGCCTCGACGGTCATCGCGCTGCCCGCCTTGTGCTCCGTCTCGTCGGGCCCGCCCTGCGGGACGGCGGTGTCGATCAGGGTCGTCCAGCGCTCGCCGTAGGTGACGTCCGGCAGCCGGAACTCCACCGGCTCCCAGTAGCTGTTGAGCAGCAGCAGGAACGAGTCGTCCACCACGGGGCGGCCGCAGGGGTCCGGTTCGGCGATCGCGTCGCCGTTGAGGAAGGCGGCGACGGAGTGCCCGCGGTGCCATTTCTCCTCCGTCATCTCCCGGGCGTCCGGCGCCAGCCACACCAGGTCGGGCAGCGGCTGGCCCGGGTGGGTTGCGGTCTCGCCGCGGAAGAACCGGCGGCGGCGCAGCACGGGGTGGGCGGCGCGCAGGGCGATGACGTAGCGCACGAAGTCCGCGAGGTCACGCTGCTCGTCGGTCAGCCGCCAGTCGATCCAGGAGACCTCGCCGTCCTGGCAGTAGGCGTTGTTGTTGCCGCGCTGGGTGCGGCCCAGTTCGTCGCCGTGGCTGAGCATCGGGATGCCCTGCGACAGCAGCAGCGTGGCCAGGAAGTTGCGCTGCTGGCGGGCGCGCAGTTCGAGCACCGCCGGATCGTCGCTCTCCCCCTCGGCGCCGCAGTTCCAGGACCGGTTGAAGCTCTCGCCGTCCCGGTTGCCCTCGCCGTTGGCCTCGTTGTGCTTGTCGTTGTACGACACCAGGTCGCGCAGCGTGAAACCGTCGTGCGCGGTGACGAAGTTGACGCTGGCGCGCGGGCGCCGCCGGCTGTGCTGGTACAGGTCGGCGGAACCGGTCAGCCGGGAGGCGAACTCGCCCAGCGCGTGCTCGCCGCCCCGCCAGAAGTCCCGCACGGCGTCGCGGTACTTGCCGTTCCACTCCGACCACAGCGGCGGGAAGTTGCCCACCTGGTAGCCGCCCTCCCCCACGTCCCAGGGCTCCGCGATCAGTTTCACCCTGCTGATCACCGGGTCCTGCTGGATCAGGTCGAAGAACGCCGAGAGCCGGTCCACCTCGTGGAACTGCCGGGCCAGCGTGGCGGCGAGGTCGAAGCGGAAGCCGTCGACGTGCATCTCGGTGACCCAGTAGCGCAGCGAGTCCATGATCAGCTGCAGGACGTAGGGATGCCGCATCAGCAGGCTGTTGCCGGTGCCGGTGGTGTCGTAGTAGTGGCTCCAGTCGCCGTCCACCAGGCGGTAGTACGAGGCGTTGTCGATGCCGCGGAAGGACAGCGTGGGGCCCTTCTCGTTGCCCTCGGCCGTGTGGTTGTAGACGACGTCCAGGATCACCTCGAGCCCCGCCGCGTGCAGGGCCTTCACCATCGACTTGAACTCGGTCACCTGCCGGCCGCGGGTGCCGCGGGCGGCGTAGGCGTTGTGCGGGGCGAAGAAGCCGATGGTGTTGTAGCCCCAGTAGTTGGACAGGCCGCGGCCCTGCAGCACGCCGTCCTGCACGTACTGGTGCACCGGCATCAGCTCCACCGCCGTCACGCCGAGGCCGGTCAGGTGCTCGACGACGGCCGGGTGCGCCAGGCCGGCGTAGGTGCCGCGCAGCCGGGGCGGGACGGCGGGGTGGGTGCGGGTCAGGCCGCGTACGTGCGCCTCGTAGATGACGCTGTCCGAGTAGGCCTGCCGCGGCGGGCTGTCGTCGCCCCAGTCGAAGGCGGGGTCGGTGACCACCCCGAGCATGGTGTGCCCGGCGCTGTCGGACCGGGACGGGCCCGCGGCCGAGCGCTCGAAGAGGGAGGCGTGGTTGTCCACCTGGCCGTCGACCGCCCGGGTGTAGGGATCGAGCAGGAGCTTCTTCGGATTGCAGCGGTGGCCCAGGTCCGGGTCCCAGGGCCCGTGCACCCGGTAGCCGTAGCGCTGTCCGGGCCCGACGTCCGGCAGGTAGCAGTGCCAGACGAAGCCGTCGACCTCGGTCACCGGAACGGTGCGCCGGCGGCCGTCGTCGTCGACGAGGACGAGGTCGACGCGTTCGGCGACCTCGCTGAAGAGCGCGAAGTTGGTGCCCTTGCCGTCGAAGGCGGCTCCCAACGGGTAGGGGTGCCCGCTCCAGACGGGCACCCCTGCCGTACGGCGTCGCTTCGCCGTCACCGGGCGTCCTCCAGCAGGCCGCCGGACTCGCCCGCGTCGCCCGCCAGCACCGCGGCCCGCGCCTCGCGCGGCACCTGGAGCACCTCGCTCAGGCGCGGCCAGGGTGCCGTGGGCACCAGGGGCACGCGTTCGCCGGCCCGGGCCCGCTGGGAGAACCAGATGACCTTGCTGCCGGTGTCCGTGGCGCAGCAGCCCCAGCCGTCGCTCATGGCGGCGATCCGCTCCAGGCAGGCGCGCAGGTCCTGGTCGGGGCGCAGCTCACAGTCGTTCTCCCCCACCGCGGTGATCAGATGCTGTCCGTTCCACCACATCTCGATCGAGGTGTGCTTGTCCGTCGCGTGCTCGTCGATGGCCCTCAGCAGCAGCTCGGCGGCGCTGCAGACGGGCTCGACCAGCGTTTCGAGGTACCAGAGCCGGAGGTGTGCGGCCAGGATGCGCCGGACCTGTCCGACCCGTTCGGGACCGACCTCCACGTCGAGGTGGTAGTAGCAGGGTGCTGCGGTCTTCATCGTCGTTGGCTCCTCACCGGCGAAGCTCCCGCCTGTCCTCGCCCCGGTGGGACGAGCCCCGTACGCACAGCGTGAGCGGTGATCGCTTCTGAGTCACCTCAAGCGTGGGAGCACTACGCCATTCGTGCAACACGAGCGCACAACCGGTGATCGACGAGCCGTCAGGGGTAGTTGAAGCTCCAACAAGACGCTGAGTCGTCGTCCGTGCACCATGTGTGAAGACCTCGATGCCCGTAACGGACCGTGCGTGCCCACGCGCGGCCGCCGCCCGACCGTCGGGAGACGTGCGATCGAGCCCCGGAAAGTGAAGGGCGTCATGCTGCTACCGGCAAAAGCCGAGGTGGCCCGGCAACTGCGGCGGTACCGGGCGTGGGAACGCGTCATGCTCGCGTCCCCCGCCGACCGCACGGTGCGGGCCACTTTCGAGGACTCGGGCTACACCCTGTGCGTGCTGATGGGCAAGCGCTGCGCCCGCGAGGCCGCGGACGCCGCCGAGCGCTATCTGCGCTCGACCCTCGGCGCCTATCTCCTGGAGCAGGACGACAGGCCCCGGACGGACGGCTCGGCCCGGCGCGGCCCACCGCGTGCGCATCGGCGTCTCGCCGGGGACAGGTGACCCGTCCGGCACAGCCCGGGCAGAGGTGACCCGTTCGGCGCAGGCCGGGGAGATCCTTTCGGCGCAGGCCGGAAGAGATGATTTCTCCGGCCCCATGTGTATCCCCGGCCGGGCCGACGGCCCGGTCTTCCAGCACGGTGGAGGTGAGACCCATGAGTTCCATTCCGGCCATCGGCCGCATCCCGGTACGCGAAGTCCGCCCGGCGGTGGAGTGCGGCAGGTACCCGGCCAAGGCCGTCGAGGGCGAGACGTTCCAGGTCACCGCGACCGTGTTCCGAGAAGGCCACGACGCGGTCGCGGCCAACGTGGTCCTGACCGATCCCGAGGGCCGGCACGGCCCGTGGACCCCGATGCGGGAACTCGCCCCCGGCTCCGACCGCTGGGGCGCCGAGGTCACGCCCACCTCCGAGGGCCGCTGGACCTTCCGGGTCGAGGCCTGGAGCGACCCGGTAGCCACCTGGCGGCAGCACGCCCGCATCAAGATCCCGGCCGGCATCGACACCGGGCTGGTGCTGGAGGAGGGCGGCGACCTGCACGAGCGGCTGGCCGCCGGGGTCCCCGCGGGCCCCTGGCGCAACGCGGTGCTGGACGCGGTCCGGACGCTGCGCGACGACTCGCTGCCGGTGGCCACGCGTCTGGCGGCGGCGTTGACGCCGGAGGTGGACGCGGTGCTGGCGCGGCATCCGCTGCGGGAGTTCACCACCGCCTCGCCGACGCTGGAGCTGCTGGTGGAACGCGAGCGGGCGCTGTACGGCTCCTGGTACGAGTTCTTCCCCCGCTCCGAGGGCACCGCCGAGCAGCCGCACGGCACCTTCCGCACCGCCGCGCGCCGGCTGCCCGCGATCGCCGCGATGGGCTTCGACGTCGTCTACCTGCCCCCCATCCACCCCATCGGCACCACCTACCGCAAGGGCCGCAACAACACCCTCTCCGCCGGCCCCGACGACGTCGGCGTGCCCTGGGCGATCGGCTCCCCCGAGGGCGGCCACGACGCCGTCCACCCCCGGCTGGGCACCCCGGAGGACTTCGCCTGGTTCGTGCGCCGGGCCCGCGCCCTGGGCCTGGAGATCGCCCTCGACTTCGCCCTGCAGTGCTCCCCCGACCACCCCTGGGTGCACAAACACCCCGACTGGTTCCACCACCGCCCCGACGGCACCATCGCCTACGCCGAGAACCCGCCCAAGAAGTACCAGGACATCTACCCCCTCGCCTTCGACGCCGACGGCGAGGGCCTGCTCACCGAGACCCTGCGGGTGCTGCGGCTGTGGATGGACCACGGGGTGCGGATCTTCCGCGTGGACAACCCGCACACCAAACCGGTCGCGTTCTGGCAGCGGGTGATCGCCGACATCAACGCCACCGACCCCGACGTCATCTTCCTCGCCGAGGCCTTCACCCGCCCGGCCATGATGCACACCCTGGCCCAGATCGGCTTCCAGCAGTCCTACACCTACTTCACCTGGCGCACCACCAAGCAGGAGCTGACCGAGTACTGCACCGAACTGGCCGGCGAGGCGGCCGCCTACATGCGGCCCAACTTCTTCGTCAACACCCCCGACATCCTCCACGCCTACCTCCAGCACGGCGGCCGCCCCGCCTTCGCCGTCCGCGCCGTCCTGGCCGCCACCCTCTCCCCCACCTGGGGCGTGTACTCCGGCTACGAACTGTGCGAGAACACCCCCCTGCGCGAGGGCAGCGAGGAATACCTCGACTCCGAGAAGTACCAGCTGCGCCGGCGCGACTGGGACACCGCCGAACGCGAGGGCCGCACCCTCACCCCCCTGATCACACAGCTCAACACCATCCGGCGGCGCCATCCGGCGCTCCAGCGGCTGCGCAACCTCCGCTTCCACGGCACCGACAACGACATGGTCATCGCCTACAGCAAGACCACGGGCCGGGACACGGTCCTCGTCGTCGTCAATCTCGACCCGCACCACACCCAGGAGGCGACGGTCTCGTTGGACATGCCGCAACTCGGCCTGGAGTGGCACGCATCCATGTCCGCACACGACGAACTGACGGGTGAGACCTATCACTGGGGCAGGGCCAACTACGTACGCCTGGATCCAGGCCGGACCCCGGCACACGTGCTCCACATCCAGCAGTCGTCCGCGTAGCCACCGACAGGAGAGTCAGAGCGCCATGACTGTCAACCAGCCCGTCCCGGACACGTTCGAGGACACCCCCGCCAAGGACCGAGACCCGGACTGGTTCAAGCGCGCGGTCTTCTACGAGGTCCTCGTCCGTTCCTTCCAGGACAGCAACGGCGACGGCGTCGGCGACCTCAAGGGGATCACCGCCAAGCTCGACTACCTGCAGTGGCTGGGCGTCGACTGCCTCTGGCTGCCCCCCTTCTTCAAGTCCCCGCTGAGAGACGGCGGCTACGACGTCTCCGACTACACGGCCGTGCTGCCCGAGTTCGGCGACCTCGCCGACTTCGTCGAGTTCGTGGACGCCGCCCACCAGCGCGGCATGCGCGTCATCATCGACTTCGTCATGAACCACACCAGCGACCAGCACCCGTGGTTCCAGGAGTCCCGCAAAGACCCCGACGGACCCTACGGCGACTACTACGTATGGGCCGACGACGACAAGGGCTACCCGGACGCGCGCATCATCTTCGTCGACACCGAGGCCTCCAACTGGACCTTCGACCCGGTGCGGGGTCAGTACTACTTCCACCGCTTCTTCTCCCACCAGCCGGACCTCAACTACGAGAACCCTGCCGTGCAGGAGGAGATCCTGGCGGCCCTGCGCTTCTGGCTGGACCTGGGCATCGACGGCTTCCGGCTGGACGCGGTGCCCTATCTGTACGCCGCCGAGGGCACCAACTGCGAGAACCTGCCCGCCTCGCACGCCTTCCTCAAGCGCGTCCGCCGTGACATCGACGCCCACTACCCGGACACGGTGCTGCTGGCGGAGGCCAACCAGTGGCCGGAGGACGTCGTCGACTACTTCGGCGACTACCGGAGCGGCGGCGACGAGTGCCACATGGCCTTCCACTTCCCCGTCATGCCGCGCATCTTCATGGCCGTGCGCCGGGAGTCCCGCTACCCCGTCTCCGAGATCCTCGCCAAGACCCCCGCCATCCCCTCCGGCTGCCAGTGGGGCATCTTCCTGCGCAACCACGACGAACTGACCCTGGAGATGGTCACCGACGAGGAACGCGACTACATGTGGGCCGAGTACGCCAAGGACCCGCGCATGCGCGCCAACATCGGCATCCGGCGCCGGCTCGCCCCCCTCCTCGACAACGACCGCAACCAGATCGAGCTGTTCACCGCCCTGCTGCTGTCCCTGCCCGGCTCGCCGATCCTGTACTACGGCGACGAGATCGGCATGGGCGACAACATCTGGCTCGGTGACCGCGACGCGGTCCGCACCCCGATGCAGTGGACCCCGGACCGCAACGCCGGCTTCTCCTCCTGCGACCCGGGCCGGCTCTTCCTGCCGACCATCATGGACCCCGTCCACGGCTACCAGGTCACCAACGTCGAGGCGTCGATGTCCTCCCCCTCCTCGCTGCTGCACTGGACCCGCCGGATGATCGAGATCCGCAAGCAGAACCCCGCCTTCGGCCTCGGCTCCTACACGGAACTGCCCTCCTCCAACCCGGCCGTTCTGGCCTATCTGCGGGAGTACGAGGACGACCTGGTGCTGTGCGTGAACAACTTCTCCCGTTTCGCCCAGCCCACCGAGCTGGACCTGAGGGCCTACGACGGACGCCATCCCGTGGAGCTCATCGGCGGGGTGCGCTTTCCGGCCATCGGTGAACTGCCCTACCTGCTGACCCTCGCCGGGCACGGCTTCTACTGGTTCCGGCTCACCCGAGTCGCATCCCGCATCGGCCGCCGGTCCTGAGCCCGAGCCGAGGAAAGGACGCGTCACCATGACGACGAAGACCGCATCGCTGGGCCCCAGACGCAGCGTCGTCACCGGGCCCATGCCCTCGCTCACCGGGCTGCTGCGCGAATGGCTGCCGCGCCAGCGCTGGTTCGCCGGCAAGGACCGGCCCGTCACGGACCTCGGTCTGCTGTCCTTCACCGAGCTGTTCCCGGGCTGTCTGCATCTGCTGGTGCACGCCGGTCAGTCCGGTGTGCCCGTGCCCAGTGGTGCCGCGCCCGTCGGGGACTGCTACCAACTGCTGCTCGGCGTGCGCAAGAACCCCTCGCCCAGGCTCGGACGCGCCCTGATCGGCCGGGCCGGAACGGGGCCGCTGGCCGGTCTGCTGGTCTACGACGCGCTGCAGGACCCCCGTTCGGCGCAGTTGCTCCTGGAGCGGCTGCGGCGGCCCGGTGCGGCCGGCCCCCTGCGCTTCGAGGCCGACCCGTCCGCGCGGGTGCCCGCCGGTCTGGTGCCGCGGGTGCTTCAGGCGGAGCAGTCCAACTCCTCGCTGGTGTACGGCGACGAGTTCATCCTGAAGGTCTTCCGGCGCATCCAGCCCGGCGTCAACCCCGACCTGGAGGTGCCGGAGGCGCTGGCCGCGCAGGGCTGCGGCCGGGTGCCGGCGCCGGTGGCGTGGTTCCGTACGACACATCCGCAGGAGGCGACGCTCGGCGTGCTGCAGCCGTTCCTGCCGGGAGCCTCCGACGGGTGGGCGCTGGCGCTGCAGGCACTCGCCGCCCGGGACGACTTCACCGTGCAGGCCCGGGAGCTGGGCCGGGCCACCGCCGACGTGCACCTCGCGCTCGCCGCCGCGTTCCCCGCCGGGACACACGACGAGAACGGGCGGACGGCGGCGGCGATGACCGAGCGCCTGGTCTCCGCGGCGCACTGCGTGCCCGCTCTGCGGCCCTATGTGCCGGGCCTGCGCGGCGCGTTCGGCGCGCTGGTCACGTGCGACTCCGGGCCGCCCGCCCAGCGCATCCACGGGGACCTGCACCTGGGGCAGGTGCTGCGGGCGGGCCGGGACTGGTTCGTCATCGACTTCGAGGGGGAGCCGTCCCGCCCCCTCGCCGAACGGCGCAGCGCCCAGTCCCCGTTGCGGGACATCGCGGGCATGCTGCGCTCCTTCGACTACGCGGCGCGGCAGCGCCGCCCGTGGCGCCCGGAGTGGGCGCGCCGCTGCCGTGAGGCGTACTGCGCGGGCTATGCCGACCGGGCCGGCTGGGACCCGCGCAAGAAACACGCGCTGCTGCGCGCCTACGAGACCGACCGAGCCGTCTACGAGGTCCTGTACGAAGCCCGGCACCGACCGGACTGGCTCCCCGTACCCATGGCGGCGATCGAGCGACTCGCCGTGAGAGGAGGCTGAACCCGTGGCCCTGCGTGACACCTCACTGCCCGAGCCGTCCGGCCCGCCGACCACCGGACGCGGGACGGCGCCCGCCCTGGACCCGGGCGAGCGCGAGCGCCTGCTCTCCGGCCGCCATCACGATCCGCACGCCCTGCTGGGCGCCCATCCGGTCCCGGACGGCATCGCCTTCCGGGCCCTGCGCCCGTACGCCCGCTCGGTGTCCGTCGCCATCGGCGAAGAGCGGCACGCGCTGACGTCCGAGGGCGACGGCCTGTTCTCCGGTGTGCTGCCGCTCGCCGCGATCCCCGGCTACACCCTGGTCGTGCGGTACGCGGACGGCGAGCAGGAGACGGCGGACCCGTACCGCTTCCTGCCCGCGCTCGGTGAGCTCGACCTGCACCTCATCCGCGAGGGCCGGCACGAGGAGCTGTGGAAGGCGCTCGGCGCCGAGCCGATGGTCCACGACGGCGTGCGGGGCACCCGGTTCACCGTGTGGGCCCCGAACGCCCAAGGGGTGCGGGTCGCCGGGGAGTTCACGTGCTGGGACGGGACGGCGCTGCCGATGCGGTCGCTGGGCGCGTCCGGGGTGTGGGAGCTGTTCGTGCCCGGCATCGGCGAGGGCGCGCGCTACAAGTTCGAGATCACCTCCCGCTACGGCGGCCGCTTCCTCAAGGCCGACCCGATGGCCCGCCGTACGGAGGAGCCGCCCGCGACGGCCTCGGTGGTGACGTCCTCGGCCTACGAGTGGGGCGACGCCGCCTGGATGGCGCACCGCGGGGACACCCCGGTGCACGAGGCGCCGTTCTCCGTCTACGAGGTCCATCTGCCCTCCTGGCGGCCCGGTTTGACGTACCGTCAGCTCGCCGAGCAGCTGCCGGAGTACGTCAGGCAGCTCGGCTTCACCCATGTCGAGCTGATGCCGCTCGCCGAGCACCCCTTCGGCCCGTCCTGGGGTTATCAGGTCACCTCCTACTACGCGCCGACCGCGCGCCTGGGCACCCCTGACGACTTCCGGTACCTGATCGACTCCCTGCACCGGGCCGGCATCGGCGTGATCATGGACTGGGTGCCCGCCCACTTCCCCAAGGACGACTGGGCGCTGGCGCGGTTCGACGGGGATCCGCTGTACGAGCCCGGGGACTCACGGCGGGCCGAGCACCCGGACTGGGGCACCTACGAGTTCGACTTCGGCCGCGTGGAGGTGCGCAACTTCCTGGTGGCGAACGCCGTGTACTGGTGCGAGGAGTTCCACATCGACGGCCTGCGGGTGGACGCCGTTGCCTCCATGCTCTACCTCGACTACTCGCGCGACTCGGGCCAGTGGGTGCCGAACGTGCACGGCGGGCGCGAGGACCTGGACGCGGTGGCGTTCCTGCAGGAGATGAACGCGACCGTGTACCGCCGTTCGCCCGGCGTGGTGACCATCGCCGAGGAGTCGACGGCGTGGGACGGCGTGACGCGCCCCACCGACAGCGGCGGCCTGGGCTTCGGGCTGAAGTGGAACATGGGCTGGATGCACGACTCGCTCGGCTACATCGCGCACGAGCCGGTGCACCGCAAGTACCACCACAACGAGATGACCTTCTCGATGGTGTACGCCTACAGCGAGAACTACGTGCTGCCGATCTCGCACGACGAAGTGGTGCACGGCAAGCAGGCGCTGGTGTCGAAGATGCCCGGCGACTGGTGGCAGCGGCGGGCCGACCACCGCGCGTACCTGGGCTTCATGTGGGCCCACCCGGGCAAGCAACTGCTGTTCATGGGGCAGGAGTTCGCCCAGGGCTCCGAATGGTCCCAGGAGCACGGGCCGGACTGGTGGCTGGTCTCCCCCGGTTACGGCGCCGAGGCCGATCACCGCGGCGTCAGGGACCTGGTCCGCGATCTCAACTCGGTCTACCGCGGCACGCCGGCGCTGTGGCAGCGGGACACCGACCCGGGCGGCTTCCAGTGGGTGCTGGGGGACGCCGCCGAGGACAACGTCTTCGCCTTCCTGCGGTTCGCCGCCGACGGCTCCCCGCTGCTGTCGGTCTCCAACTTCTCCCCCGTCGTCCGCCACGACTACCGCCTCTGGGCGCCCGCCGCCTTCCCCGTCTGGCGGGAGATCCTCAACACCGACGCCGCCCGCTACGGCGGCGGCGACGTCACCAACCCCGACGACATCAAGGTGGCGGAGGAGCGGATGACGCTCACCCTGCCGCCCCTCGCCACGGTCTGGCTCACCCCGTTGCAGTGACGATCAGCGGGGTACCCGCTGGCGTCGTAGCGGTGCGACGTCACAGGGAGGCCGCCTCGTGCGGACCGTCGGAGTGGAGGAGGAACTCCTCCTGGTGGACCCGGAGACCGGTGAGCCGAAGGCGCTGTCCGGCGCGGTGCTGGCCCGCGCGGAACAGGACGACCCGGGCCAGGAGGTGTTCGAGAAGGAGCTGTACGGCCAGATGCTGGAGTTCGCCACGCATCCCCAGGCCGACATGGCGGACCTGAGCGAGGAGATCGTCCGCTGCCGCACGGAGGCGGCCCGGCACGCCGGGGAGCTCGGGTGCACGGTGGCGGCCCTGGCCAGCTCGCCGCTGCCGGTGAGCCCGTCCGTCGGCACCGGCGGCCGCTACCAGTGGATGGCACGGCAGTACGGCCTCGCCGCCCAGGAGCCGCTGGTGTGCGGCTGTCACGTCCATGTGGCCGTCGACTCCGACGAGGAGGGCGTGGCGGTCCTGGACCGGATCCGGCCCTGGCTGTCGGTGCTCGCGGCGCTCAGCTCCAACTCGCCCTACTGGCAGGGCAAGGACACCTCCTACCACAGCTACCGCAGCCGGGTGTGGCAGCGCTGGCCGTCGGCCGGTCCGACCGAGGTGTTCGGCTCGGCCGAGCGCTATCACCGGCGGGTGGCGGACATGGTGGCGAGCGGGGTGATCCTCGACGCGGGGATGGTCTACTTCGACGCCCGGCTGTCGCAGCGCTATCCGACGGTGGAGGTCCGGGTGGCCGACGTGTGCCTGCACACCTCCACGGCCGTGCTGATCGCCCTGCTCGCGCGGGGGCTGGTGGAGACGGCGGCCCGGGAGTGGCGGGCCGGACGGGAACCGGTGGACCACAGCGTGAGCCTGCTGCGGCTGGCCGCCTGGCGGGCGGCGCGCTCCGGGCTCGCGCAGGAGCTGCTGCACCCGGCGACCATGCGCCGGCTGCCCGCCGGGACGGTGGTGGACGCGCTGCTGGAGCACGCCGGGCAGGCCCTCGCCGACAGCGGCGACCTGGACCGGGCCCGGGCCGGCTGCGCCCGGCTCCTCGACGGCGGCACGGGCGCGCGGGTGCAGCGCGGGCTGCTGGAGCGGACCGGGAGCCTGCGCGAGGTCGTGAAGGCGTGCGCGCGGCACACACAGACGTGACGCGACGAGCCCGGTGGGCCCCGAGCTGACGGGAGTTCACATTCCCCGTACATCCCGAGATCATCACGGGTGTGCAACTTCACAAGTTCTGGTCACCATCCGCACTGAGCTGGGCTAGATTCGAGCACCGTCGACAACGGAAGTCGTCGGCGTGGTCACCCTCCGTACAGCTCTGGAGCAGCGCATGCGCGACTTCGCCCTCGCTCCCCCCACCGTCTCGTCCCTGACCGGCGGGCTGGCCGACAGCATCTTCGAGACGGCGGCCCAGAACCCCACCCTTCCCCTGCTCGCGCGCCGTACCGACCCCTCCTCCACCACCTGGGAGGAGGTGACCGCCGTAGAGGTCCGCGACCAGGTGGTCGACCTGGCCAAGGGCATGATCGCGTCCGGTGTGGCACCGGGCCACCGCGTGGCGATCATGGCGCGCACCCGCTACGAGTGGACCGTCCTGTCCTACGCGCTGTGGGCGGTGGGCGCCGAGGTCGTCCCGATCTATCCCACCTCCTCGCGCGACCAGGTGGAGTTCATCCTCAAGGACTCCGCCTGCGTGGCCGTGGTGGTGGAGGACGAGCAGGCGGTGATGACGGTCGGCTCCGTGTGCGGGGCGCTGCCGCAGCTGCGCCACGTCTGGCAGCTGGACTCCGGGGCGATGCGGGAGCTGGCCGAGCGCGGCGCCCTCATCCCGTACACCACGGTGGAGTCGATGCGCCGCATCGTGCTGCCGGACTCCACCGCCGCCGTCACCTACACCTCGGGCACCACCGGGCGGCCCCTGGGCTGCGCGCTGAGCCACCGCAACCTGGCGAGCCCGTGCGACACCCTGCTCGCGGGCTGGGGCCACACGGTGATCCCGCCGGGCGAGCAGCAGGGGACCGTCCTGGCCTTCCTGCCCTTCTCCCATGTCTACGGCCTGCTCGTACAGGGCCTGTGCGTCCGCGGCGGCATGATGATGGGACATGAACCCGACCTGAGCGAGGAGGCGCTGGCGGCCTCGCTGAAGTCCTTCCGCCCCACCTACATCTGCGCCGTGCCCTCCCTCTTCGAAAGGATCTACAAGAACTTCCTGCGCACGGCTCAGGAGACGGGCCGGGGCGCGCTGTTCGAGCGGGCCGCCGACACGGCGCGCGACTACGCCGCCGCCCTCGAACGGCACCGGCTGGGCGGCGGCTCGGGCCCCGGTTTCGATCTGCGGCTGCAGCACGCCCTGTTCGAGCGGACGGTGTACCGCAAGCTGCGCGCGGCGCTCGGCGGCCGGGTGTGCCGGGCGACGTCCGGGGGGTCGACCCTCAGCCGCGAACTGTCACTGTTCTTCGAGGGGATCGGGATCTACGTCAACGACGGGTACGGCCTCACCGAGACCGGCGGCGGCGTCACGGCACAGCCGCTGGGCCGGGAGATGTCGGGCACGGTGGGACAGGCCCTGCCGGGCACGGACGTCATGGTGGCCGACGACGGCGAGATCCTGGTGCGCGGGCCGTCGGTGTTCCAGGGGTACGTCAACAACGAGCCGGCGACGCGGGCGGCGCTGCGCGGTGGCTGGCTCGCCACCGGGGACCTGGGGCGGCTGGACCCCGAGGGGTATCTGACGATCACCGGCCGCAAGAAGGACGTCATCGTCACCAGCGGCGGCAAGAGCGTGGCCCCGGCGGCCCTGGAGCAGCGGCTGAGGATGCATCCGCTGGTCCACCAGGCGGTCGTCGTGGGCGACAACCGCCCCTGTGTGGGGGCGCTGATCACGCTGGATCCCCAGTTCGTGGCGTACTGGCGCGGTTCGCTGGCCCTGCAGAGCGACACTCCGAGCCGGGAGGCCCGCGAGGAGAACGCGCTGCGGGAGGAGATCGGGCGCGCCGTGGCCGCCGCCAACAGCGCGGTCTCGCGCTCGGAGTCGATCCGGGTCTTCCGGGTGCTGCCCTCGCAGTTCGACATGGCGAGCGGGCTCATGACGCCGTCGATGAAGCTGCGCCGGGACGCGATCGTGCGGCACTACGCCTTCGAGATCGACGCGATGTACCAGGCCCGTGCGCACGCTCCGCGGCACAGCGAGCCGGAGGAGCTGTCCAGCTGGGACGAGGCGGACGACGTGTTCCGGTGAGCCCGTGTCCGTGAGCGCCCGTGACGGTCCGTGCCGAGTACAACAGTTGTGTTTCGGGGGATGCGTAGCCCGCGCCGACTTGGGAACGTGGACACTCCCGGACGAGAAAACCCATGACGACAGGACTGTAGACGGGGGTGGGAAAGGTGAGATGCCGACCGAGCCGCGCTGGAACATGACGCTCAGTCCAGGGGAGATCCCGGAGAGGGTCACTCGCTTCCCCGGCGAGCTGAGCGATGTGACGGACGCCCGCCTCGACGCGGAGCGTTTCCTCGACGACCTGGCGGAGGTGACGCCTCCGGCGACGCCGGAGCACTGGGACGACATACTGCTGGTGGTCACGGAACTCGCCGCGAACGCGATCCAGTACGCACCGGGCCCCTTCGAGCTCAGGATGCGCAGGACCTTCGACGGCATCCACGTGGTCATGCACGACACGAGCCCGGTTCCGCCGGCGCCACGCCCGTTCCATCCCGACGGCGGGGGCGGCGGGGTCGGCTGGCACCTGCTGCACGCCCTGTGCGAGCAGATCAGCGTCGCCACGAACGACAGCGGGAAGGACATCCACGTCTTCCTTCCCTGGTAGGGCCGGGCTCCCGGCGCCTCAGGCCGGCTGCTCGGCGTCCGACACCCGTTTCCGGTGCGCGGGACGCAGGGGGACCAGCATGCTGATGGCCTTGCCGCCCGCGCGGCGCCTGACGATCGTGATGTCCCGCGCCAGCCGGATGATCAGCGGCCAGCCGTACCCGTTGCCCTCGTGCACCACCGGCAGGGCGCCGGATCCGTACGCCGTCTCCGGCACCAGGTCGCTGTTGTCCCGGACGACGATCCGGACGCCGTCGAGCGCCGGGGTGACCTCGAATCCCGCCAGGCCGTCACCGTGCCGGATCGCGTTCGTGACGAGTTCGGACACGACGAGGAGCAGATCGATGAGATCCTCTTCGTGGGCCGTGCCGTACGCCGTCTCCCACTGCTCCCGTACCACCGACCGCGCATGGGCGCGTGCCGCCGCCGCGGTCGTCACCTGGCCCCTGGCCCGAGTCGTGTCGGGCCGGCTCACCGCTCCTCCACCTCACAAAGCCTTTCGTGCTCCGGTCGAACGGTCCCACCCCACAGTGAGATCGGCTCCCTGTCCCACAGCAGCAGTTACCCGGTTCGTGCGATCGCATTCGGTACGGCTGTCACAGGAGGGCCGCACGGGACGCCGGTGCATGACGAGCGGCTTCGGGGGTAACCGCGCAGGGCCGCCGTAGCACTCGTAGTCTTGGAGGAAGCCGTGTCCGTTGCCCAGAACCCCCTGTCCGTCGAGGTCAGCCTTCCCGCCCAGGACGTCGCCGTGATCACCGCGGAGGGCTACCTGGACGTCGACACCGCGACGGAGCTCCAGCACCACCTGGCCAACCAGCTGCATCACGGCCGCCGGCACTTCCTGCTCGATCTGTCGAAGGTGCCGTTCATGGACTCCTCGGGGATGAGCATCATCCTGCGCGCCTATCAGGAGGTCCGCGATCTGCCCGGGAGCGTCCACATCATCTCCCCCACGCCCGCCGTGCAGCGGATTCTCGACCTCACGGGCGTGAGCATCACCGTGCCGGTGTCGGAGAGCGTCGAGGAGGCGCTCGCCCGCATCATCCAGGAACAGGAGTGACACCGGTCGTCGCCTGACCGGCCCGGGCCCGTCCTCGCGGGCCGCGGAAGCCCCGTGCGCACCG
Source organism: Streptomyces sediminimaris (assembly GCF_047049295.1). NCBI lineage: Bacteria > Bacillati > Actinomycetota > Actinomycetes > Kitasatosporales > Streptomycetaceae > Streptomyces > Streptomyces sediminimaris. The sequence continues at coordinate 514,209 of NZ_JBJWOT010000001.1, forward strand.
CGGCCGCTCGCGCCCGGGCGCCGTTCTTGCGCACAGACAGGTCCAGGCGGGGCACGGATGCGGCCGCCGGGAGAGATCACTGGGCCGAACGAGGTCCCGGACCGCCCCGCGGCCCGGTTAAGGTTGTCATCCGGCAAGGGCCGTTCCTCCCGCATCCGACCTGCGGCGGGCGGCCCGACGCGACATGGACGACTCGGACGAGGAGTGAACAGGTGCCGGAGCACGAAGCGGCGGAAACGCACGGATCACCCACCAGACGGGTCGGGGAGTTCCTCCTCCGCCGCCGCGAGCAGATCGCCCAGCGCTGGGCCGACGAGGCCCTGTTCCGCACCGTGTTCACCGTGTCCAGGGACGAGGCCGTCGAGGCGGCCCGGCACATCCTCGACGCGCTGGCCGAGGTCGCGGACACCGGGCGGATGCACGACACCGACGCCGCCGGGTTCACCGTGGTGCGCGAACAGCTGTCCCGCATGGGCGCCTCCCGCTCCCGCGCCGGGTTCACCACCGCGCAGGTGTCGACCGAGGTCGAGGCCCTGCGTCCGCCCGCGGTGAACCTGTTGCTCGCCGATCTCGCGGACGCCCCCGCCGAGCAGGCCCGGGAGTGCGCGACGGAGTTCACCGTGCTGATGGGGACGCTGCGGCTGCTCGTCCTGGACACCGCGCTGGCGGAGGGCCAGGCCCTGATCGAACGGCAGCAGCTCCAACTGCTCGAGGTGGCCACCCCCGTCATCAAGCTGTGGGACGGCATCGTGGCCGTACCGCTGATCGGCACCCTCGACAGCGCGCGCAGCCAGGTCGTGATGGAGACGCTGCTGGACTCGATCGTCGAGCAGCACGCCCGCTTCGCGATCCTGGACATCACCGGGGTGCCGACGGTCGACTCGCTCGTCGCGCAGCACCTGATGAAGACCGTCGCGGCCGCCCGGCTGATGGGCGCCGAGTGCATCGTCTCCGGAATCCGCCCGGCGATCGCCCAGACCATCGTCCATCTCGGCCTGGACCTCGGCACCGTGATCACCCGCTCCGGCCTGGCCGACGCCCTGCGGTACGCCCTGCACGAGCTGGGCGCGGGCATCATCAGCCCGACGGCGGACGGTGCGGGTTCGCGGTGAGCGAGTTCGGCCATCACGCCTCCGTCCACGTACCCGTGCTCCGGCTGGGCGACGTCCTGCTGGTCACCCTCCAGGGAGACCTCTACGACAGCACGGCGCACCAGCTCCAGCAGGACATCGCAGACGCCATCACCGGCAGCGGGGTGACCGGCGTGGTCATCGACATCTCCGGCATGGAGATCGTCGACTCCTTCCTCGGGCGCGTGCTGGCGGAGATCGCGGCGCAGTCCTCGCTGCTGGCGGCCCGGACCGTGGTGGCCGGCATGCGGCCGGCGGTCGCGATCACGCTGGTGGAGCTGGGGCTGACGCTGCCCGGACTGCACACCGCCCTGGACACCGAGGCGGCCATGGACCTGCTCGCCCGCACGGCACGGGCCTCCCGTCCCGGCCCTCCGTCCGCGGAGCCTCGATGATGCCGACCTCCGCAGGCGTGGAGGCCTGCCTGCCGATCCGGTCCGACATGGACCTGGTGTGGGTCCGGCAGCATGTGCGACAGGCCGCCGGCCGGCTCGGCTTCAGCCTGGTGGAGCAGACGAAGGTGGTGACCGCCGCCAGTGAACTGGCCCGCAACACCCTGGTGCACGGCGGAGGCGGACGCATGGAGTCGGCCCCGGTGACCCGCGGCCGGACGGTCGGGCTGCGGCTGACCTTCTCCGACAAGGGCCCCGGCATCCCGGACCTGGAGCGCGCCCTGAGCGACGGCTACACGTCGAGCGACGGGCTGGGCATGGGGCTCGGCGGGGCCAGGCGCCTGGTGCAGGAGTTCTCCGTGGAGAGCGCCGCGGGCGAGGGCACCGTGGTGACGGTGGTCTCCTGGGCGTCCGCCCCGCCGCGGCCGCGCGGGGAGGCGTGATGCCTCGCGTGTGGGACGTGCCGGTGCACGACTCGACCCGGGTGCGCGACGCCCGGGTCGCCGCGGAAGACGCGGCGCGCCTGACCGGGCTCGACCCGGCGCGCACGGCGGCCGCCTCGCTGGTGGCCACCGAACTGGCGACCAACCTGGTCAAGCACGCCCGGGGCGGACAGCTCCTGGTCGAGATCGTGCCCGTGCCCGCCCCGGCCGAGGCCCGCTCCCCCGAGCGGCTGGTGCAGATCGCGGCGATCGACCACGGTCCCGGCATCGCCAACGTCCCGGACGCCCTGAGCGACGGTTTCTCCACGGCGCGTTCCCTCGGCGCCGGCCTCGGCACGTGCCGGCGCGTCGCGAACGACTTCGCGCTGCACAGCGTGCCGGGGCGGGGCACGGTGGCGCTGGCCCGGATCGGCGCCCGCCCCCGCACCGCCGCGCCGGACGGGCTGCGCGCCGGCGGGGTCAACGTGCCCTTCGGCGGGGCGGAGAGCTCCGGTGACGCCTGGGCCTGGGCACGGTCGGGCGACCGCGCCACCCTCATGCTGGCCGACGGGCTGGGGCACGGGCCGGAAGCGGCGCGCGCCTCGACCGCGGCGGTGGACGCGCTGCACGGCTCGGCCCACCTCACACCCGGCGAGTGCCTGCGGCACCTCGACACCGCGCTCCGGGGCACCCGCGGGGCGGCCGTCGCGGTCGCACAGGTCGACCGGGGCGCGGGACTGCTCCGGTTCGCCGGCATCGGCAACATCGGGGCCCGGCTGCGGGAGGGGAACGTCTGGCGGGCCCTGCTGTGCCGCCCGGGCATAGTCGGTGTGCACCGGCCCGGGACCCTGCGGGAGGACCGCATGCCCTGGACGGCGGAGCAGGTGCTCATCATGCACAGCGACGGCCTGCCCAGCCGCTGGACGCCGCCGGCCGAGCCTGGTGTGCTGTCCTGCGACCCGGCCGTCGTCGCGGCGGTGACCCTGCGGGACGCGGGCAGCGCCGCCCGGCCGGTCCGGGACGACACCGCCGTGGCCGTACTGGCCCCGACCCCACGGGACCGCCGATGAAGCGCACCTGGGAGATCGCCACCGTCACCGACGCCGCCCGGGCCCGTATCGCCACCGCCCGGCTGGCCGCCGCGCACGGTGTCCCCGCCCTCGACCGCACCCGCCTGACCACCGCGCTCAGCACCCAGCTGCGCCAGTGCCTGACCAAGGGCGGCAGCTGGCGGCTCACGCTGGACGCCGTGACGGACGGGGCCGGGCCGGCGGCCCTGCACGTGTCGCTGGCCGCCTGCGACCCCGCGGAGTCCGCCGCCCATCCCCCCTGGCAGGCCGCGGTCGTCTGCACCGAGCCGACCTCCGCGGCGGTCGGCTCCGCGCCGCCGGACGCCGCCGCGGAGCTGGCGGAGTCCCTGCTCGGCGCCGACGAGGACACGGCACTGGTGCTGGAGAAGCTGTCCGACCAGGAGGAACTGGTCGCCTTCCACCGGGAGGAGCTGCACCAGACCAACCAGGGCGTGGTGGCCCTGCACGCGGAGCTGGACGCGGCCGGACGCGCCCAGCGGGAGGCACTCGCCGCCGAGCGCAAGGCCCGTACCGAGGCGGAGGCCGCCCGCCGGCGGCTGACCTTCCTGGCGAACGCGAGCGCGGTGCTGACCTCCTCGCTCAACCACGACGAGATCGTGCGCCGGCTGCCCGAACTGCTCGTGCCCGAGTACGCCCGCAGCGTCGACGTCTGGCTCTTCGACGGTGACGCCGAGGAGACCCCGCCCTCGCCCCACCCGGCCGCCGCGGTCATCGCCGCCCGCACCGGGCGCCCCCAGTACGCCGCCCACCGCCCCGGCGGGCTGCCCGGGGTCGACGACCAGCCGCCGTCGGCGCTGGATCCCGAACGGGCCCTGCTGTGCATACCGCTGCCGACGCGCCGGGCCCCGCTGGGCGTGCTCACGCTGGCGCCGCCCGGTGACCGCTGGGACCCCGACGACGCCGTCATGCTGATCGAGATCGCCCGGCGGGCCAGCATCGCCATAGACAACGCCCGGCGCTTCGAGCACAACCGCGACATCGCCGAGACGCTGCAACGCGCCCTGCTCACCGACCTGCCGACGACACCGGGTCTGCGGCTCGCCGCGCGCTACCTGCCGGCCACCCACGGGCTGAACATCGGCGGGGACTGGTACGACGCCTTCCGCCAGCCCGACGGCGGCCTCATCGCGGTCATCGGCGACGTCACCGGCCACGGGCTGCACGCGGCCGTGATGATGAGCCAGCTGCGCACCGCGCTGCGCGCCTACGCCGTGGACGGCGGCAGCCCCGGCACCCTGCTGACCCGCCTGCACTCCTTCCTGCACCACCTCCAGCCGGATCTGTACGCCACCGCCGTCATCGCCCGCTTCCACCCCGAGGAGCCCACCCTCACCTGGGCCGCCGCCGGCCACCCGCCGCCGGTGCTGCGCACCCCGGACGGGCAGGTGCGCACGCTCGACGCGAAGCCCAGCGCCATGCTCGGCATCCCGCTCAGCCAGCAGATCCACGACCACACCATGCAGCTGCCGCCCGGCTCGACCCTGGCGCTCTACACCGACGGTCTGGTCGAGCGGCGCGCCCTGGGCATAGACCCCGGCATCGAACGCCTCGCGCGGGCGCTCGGCTCCCTCGGCCCGGAGCGGCTCGAGCGGGACCTGGACGGCTCGGCGGACCGGATCCTGGACCCGATGCTCAGCGACTCCGAACGCGACGACGACATCTGCCTGCTGCTCTGCCACATCGCGGCGGACCCCGGCTAGTTCCCGGGACCCGCTGCCCGGCCCGGTCGGGCTCCTTTCTTTTTCCTCCCCCTCCTCCCGGTGCGTTTGGGTACCCGGGCGGGCAAGGTGGTGTTCGACGCGTTCGTCTGCCTGCCGCGCCCGGCTGGCACGACGGCTCGGGCCGCGGTGGGATCGATGTGGTGCGCACAGCGATCCAGGGCATGCGAGAGGCGTCGGATGCACACCGCCTGGAGCCGCAGAGAGGGATGGACACCGTGACACGACCCAGGATCCTGGTGGTAGGCGCGGGCTTCGCCGGCGTGGAATGCGTACGCCGGCTGGAGCGCAGACTCGCGCCCGACGAGGCGGACGTCACCCTGGTGACGCCGTTCTCCTACCAGCTCTACCTGCCCCTGCTGCCCCAGGTCGCCTCCGGCGTGCTGACCCCCCAGTCGGTCGCCGTGTCACTGCGACGGAGCAAGCGGTACCGCACCCGGATCATCCCGGGCGGAGCGATCGGCGTCGACCTGAAGTCCAAGGTCTGCGTGGTCCGCACGATCACCGACCAGATCGTCAACGAGCCCTACGACTACATCGTGCTGGCTCCCGGCAGCATCACCCGCACCTTCGACATCCCCGGCCTCACCGAGCACGCCTACGGTTTGAAGACCCTGGCCGAGGCCGCCTACATCCGCGACCACGTCATCTCCCAGCTCGACCTCGCCGACGCCAGCGACGACCCGGCGGAGCGCGCCTCACGCCTGCAGTTCGTCGTGGTCGGCGCCGGGTACGCCGGCACCGAGACCGCCGCCTGCCTGCAGAAGCTGACACACGCCGCGGTCAGGCGCTACCCGCGCCTCGACCCGGGGCTGATCAGGTGGCACCTCATCGACATCGCCCCGAAGCTGATGCCGGAGCTGGGCGACAAACTCGGCCGCAGCGCGCAGGAGATCCTGCGCCGGCGCGGTATCGAGGTCTCCCTCGGCGTCTCCATCGCGAAGGCGGGCCCGGAGGAGGTCACCTTCACCGACGGCCGCGTGGTGCCCACCCGCACCCTGATCTGGACCGCCGGCGTCGTCGCCAGCCCGCTCATCGCCACCCTCGGCGCGGAGACCGTGCGGGGCCGGCTCGCGGTGAACGCCGAGATGTGCCTGCCGGGCCACGACGGCGTCTTCGCCCTCGGCGACGCGGCCGCTGTGCCCGACGAGGTCAAGGGCGAGGAGGGCGCCGTCTGCCCGCCCACGGCGCAGCACGCCATGCGGCAGGGCACGCACGTCGCCGACAACGTCGTGGCGACGCTGCGCAACCGGCCGATGACCCCGTACGCCCACAAGGACCTGGGGCTCGTCGTCGACCTCGGCGGCACGGACGCCGTCTCCAAGCCGCTCGGCATCGAGCTGCACGGCCTGCCGGCCCAGTTCGCCGCCCGCGGCTACCACTGGTGGGCTCTGCGCACCAACGTCGCCAAGGTCCGCGTCGCGACCAACTGGACGCTCAACGCGATCGCCGGCGACGACTTCGTGCGCACCGGTTTCCAGGCCCGCAAGCCCGCCCGGCTGAAGGACTTCGAGTTCACCGACGCCTACATGACGCCGGACCAGGTACGCGCCCACGTCGAGGGGGCGGACCGCGGCGAGGTCTAGCCGGTGCGCACGCTCCGCACGCGTCATGCGATCCTGAGAGCCTGATCATGGCGTGAGGCGGGCGTGAAGCGGGAGTGAGTACGGCAGCGTGAGGGCAGCGGGTGGGTCGGTCCGGGCACGGCTGAGCGATCTCGTCGCGGCGTCCGATCCCGGGTTGCTGAGGCTGGCCGCGGGCCTGAGAACCGTGGGCTCCATCGCCCTCACGCTGCTCCTGCTCGCCCTGTCCGGCGCCGGCGTACGGCTGCTGGTGGCGGGTGCCATCACGGCCATGGTCGCCACCTTCGCCATCCGCGAGAAGCAGCGCGCCCGGCAGGCGGTCACGCTGGCGCTGGGCCTGCCGGCGGCGCTGGCCTCCGTGTCCGTGGCCGCTGCCCTGCACTCCCGGGTGGTGGTCGGCGACCTGTTCTTCGTCGCCCTCATCTTCTGCGCCGTCTACGTCCGCAGGTTCGGCGACCGGGGCACGGCGCTCGGGCTGATCTCCTTCCAGGTCTACTTCATGTCCCTGTTCGTCGGCGCCGGCCTGCCGACGCTGCCGACGCTGTGGACCGTGGTCGCCGCCGCCTTCGCGTGCAGTGCCGTGGTCCGCTTCGCGGTCGTGCGCGAGACGCCCGCGGGCATTCTGGAGCGGCTGCGCGAGGCCTTCCGCGCGCGGCTGGCACAGCTGGTCACGGCACAGCTGGATCTGCTCGACGCGGGGCCGGAGGAGATCGACAAGGCGCTTGAGGACGTGCGCGAGGGGACCGCGCGCCTGCACGAGACGGCCATGATGATCCAGGGCCGGCTCGAGCAGGGGACCGCCGACGAGGCCACGGCGCGGCTGGTGCAGCGCCGCGTCGCGGACGCCGAGATCGCCGCCGAGCGCCTCGGCCTGCTGCTGCTGAACGCCCGCAGCGCCGAGCGCACGAACACCCTGACGCTGCACCTGCCGGGCGCGCCCGTCCCGGCGGGCGGCCGGCTGCCCGTACGGGACGAGGCGACCGCCACCCTGCGCCGCGACCTCCGGGCGCTGCGCCTGCTGGTCCTGCGGCCGGTCTCGGCGAGCACCGGTACCGGCCTGGCCCAGGTGCGCAACCGGCTCCTCGGTTACCGGGACGAGGAGAACCTGCCGAAGGCCTCCCCCGCCGTCCAGGACGTCTTCCGCGGCATCGGCGAGACCGCCCGCGCGGTGCTGGGGCTGCGCATCGCGCTCGGCGCCGCGCCGGACGACTCCGACGACAGCCCGGCGACGGCGCGCTCGCGCGAGGAACTGGACGCCGAGGACGCGGCGATCGACGCGGGCGAGCAGACCGCGCAGGAGCCGAGGGCGGGGCTGGCGAGGCCCACCACCCGGGCCGCCGTGCAGGTCGCGGTGGGCTCCTCGCTGGCCATCGTCGGCGGGGAGTTCCTCTCCACCCAGCGCTGGTACTGGGCGGTGCTGACCTGCTGGATCGTGTTCATCAACACGTCCTCGACGGGCGAGATCCTGGTCAAGGGCTACCGGCGGCTGCTGGGCACCGTGCTCGGCGTGGTGGCCGGTCTGCTGCTCGCGGACCTGGTCGGGCGGCACACCTGGACGGCGTTCGCGCTGGTGCTGCTGTGCGTGTTCGCGATGTTCTACACGGCCCCGCTGTCGTACACGCTGATGTCGTTCTTCGTCACGGCCGCGCTGGGCGTGCTCTACACGCTGCTGCACACCTACAGCCTGTCGGTGCTGGTGCTGCGCGTGGAGGAGACCGCGCTCGGTGCGGCCTGCGGGATCATCGCGGCGGCGTTCGTGCTGCCGGTGCAGACGGACAGCCGTACCAACGACCTCCTCGTCTCCGTGCTGGACCGGCTGTCCGAGGTCACCGAGGCGGCCGTCGACCAGCTCAGCGGCGGCTCCCCGGCCGAGCTGCTCGACCGGGCGCGTGATCTGGACCAGGCGCTCGCCGACCTGCGGGCCGCCATCCAGCCGCTCACCCATCCGGTCACCCCGATGCGGACGCGGCGCGACACGGCACGCTACGTCGTGGCGCTCCTGGAGACCTGCGCCTACCACGCGCGCTCGCTGGCCGCGATGGCCGAGCTGCTGCCCACGCATCCCTCGATAGCCGCGGATCCGCGGCTGCGGGGTGCGGGACGGCGCATCCTCGGCAACATCGGGACGATCGCGGCCCGCGTCGCGGACGAGCGGGCCGCCGTGGAGGTCCAGACGGGCGCGAGCATCGCCGCGCTCCTGGAGGCCGACCTGCCCGGCGGTTCGCGCTACGGCCGCATCACCGACCGGGTGCTCAGGCATCTGCAGCGCCTGGACGAGGCCGTGGTGGGCCTGGCCCGGCCGCTGAAGGTGCCGGTGGCGCAGCCGAAGCGGTGATCCGCCGTCAGAAGTCGGTGGGCAGACCGCTGGCTTCGGCGATGCCGCGCAGTTCCTCGTCCTGCCGGTGCCGTTCCCGGATGTAGTCGGCGATCTCGCCCAGCCGCTCCGGGTCGGAGGCGGTGTCCGCGTCGGTGATCACTCGGACCGGTCCGCTTCCCTCCAGGTCGATCTCGACGACCTCGTTGTCGAGGCGGCCGGTGACCGCGGTGGCGATGACCAGCGCGGCCTCGTCGCGGACCTCCTGGGACAGGCCCTGCCCGTCCTCCCCGTCCAGTGCGAAGTCGACGGCGGGCAGGCGGTGTTCCTCCAGCGCTCGCAGGACCGGTTCGACCACGTCGAGAAGTTGCCGGTAGTCCTCCGTGTCCATCCGGGCGCGCAGGAGACCGAGGTAGAGGTCGACGGGCCGGTGCTCCGGTTGAAACTCGGATTCGCTCATTCGCACCGTGTTCCCCGTCCCGCACGGATCAGACGCGACGCCACCGGGCCAGGGCGATCGAGAACAGCCCGAACAGGACCAGCCCGGCCGCGACGCAGGCCAGGAGGGACGGGCCGAGCGGGGTGTGGGCGAAGGAGCGCAGGGTGTCGTCCATGCCCTTGGCGCGGTCGGGCCGGTAGTCGACCGCGGCGCGCACGGCGAAGGCGCCCGCCGCGACGAACACCAGTCCGCGCGCCACGCCGCCGCCCACACCGGTGACGTCCACCAGGCGCCGGGCCCACCGGGACATCGCGCCCCTCTTGAGCTGGTCGTGGTAGTCGCGCCGTACGGCCTGGACGGCGTTCCAGACGCCCGCCACGACGATGCCGACGCCGACCGCGGCGACCAGCCACTGCCCGGCGGGCAGCCCCAGCGCCCGCGCCGTGACGTCGCGGGACTGCTGGTCGCTCGACCCGGCACCGCTGTGCGGGCCGACCGCGAAACTCAGCACGGAGTACGCGACGCACGCGTAGAAGACGCAGCCGCCGAGGGCGAGCAACCGCTTGCGGGCCTTGCGGCCGTCGGGTCCGACCGCGCCGAAGACCGCCTCCGACAGCCGCCACACCGCCATGCCGGCCAGCCCCACGCCGAGCGCCCACAGCAGGACGGCGCCGAGCGGCTTCCCGGCGAGCGCCTCGAGGGCGCCGCCGCGGTCGGCCTGCCGGCCGGTGTCGCCGAAGGCGACCTGGACGGCCAGGACGCCGACGAGCAGGTAGATGACGCCGCGGGCGGCGAGCCCCGCCCGGGCGGCGCCCTCGGTCACCGAGCCCCGCGCCGCCCGCTCGGCCCCGAGCCGGCCCGACCGCGCCATGACATTCGCGTTCACCAGCGCCTCCCCAATGCTGTCATGCCCTGCGCAACCGTCTGCCCCGCATACGGCGCCGCGAACGTGCGGACGCTGCGGTGCGTCCGCCGCGTTCGCGGCGTCGTGCCGGACGTACTGCCACGCGAATCACCGGCCGCCGCCGGCGCACCGGCCGGAGTCGGCGCACGGGCAACGGGCCGGTGCGTGGTGAGGGGGACGCCGAGGGGGGCTGCCGCCGGCCGCGGGGTCCTCGTCCGGGCGGGCCACGCCGGAGACCGGCCCGTCCCCGCTTCCCGCCCGGTGGCCCGGGTGGTGTCGCGGGCCGCCAGGGCGCGGCACGGGCCGGCCGGTCACCGGGGCATCGCCCCTCGCGGTGCCGGGCGCGGGGAGCGTCCGGCCCGGTACGGCGGCCCGAACCGCCGTACCGGGCCCCGGGTGTCCTGGCGGTTCCGGGCGCGGGGCCGGCGCCGGCGGCCGCGGGAAGCGCGGGAGCGGGCCGTGGTGCGCGCGCCGGTGCCGCAGCGGTCTGCCCTGGCCCGCGCTCCCCGCGTCTTGCCCGGCTTCGCCCCCGCGGCCGTCGCGGCGGGTTCCGCCACGCGTCAGGGAACTCCGATCTCGGTCGGCCCCGGACGGACGGAGGGCGCGCCCGTGGTCCGCGGTCCGGCCACCCCCATCGCGGCCAGCATCCGGTGCGCCGCCCGCAGGGCGTGGCGCACATCGCGGGTGCCGGTCGACACGCACAGCGTGTAGGCCAGGTCCTGCGCCCGCGTGCTCGGCCGGCCGCCGCCGGCCGCGGCGTCCTCGGCCACCGCGGCCTCGTACTCCTCGACGAGCCTGCGCAGCACGGCGGGATGTGGCATCAGCATCCTGTCTCACTCCTCGTCGGCTCGTGGTGGTTCACGCCGTGGTGCCGCCGCGGCGTGCGTTGCGCTGCCCCATCGCCTCTGCGCGCACCCGGGCGCAGCTGCGGCTGATCAGACGGGACACGTGCATCTGGGAGATGCCGAGCCGGTCGGCGATCCGGCTCTGGGTCATGTCCTCGAAGTAGCGCATGTAGAGGATGGCGCGCTCGCGCTCGGGCAGGTGACGCAGGCCCTCCTTGGCGGACTCGCGGTCGATCACGACGTCGAAGGAGGAGTCCGCCGAACCGAGGGTGTCCGCGAGGCTGTAACCGTCCTCGTCACCGGAGAGCTCGGCGTCCAGGGACAGGGTGCTGAAGCTCTCCAGGGCCTCCAGGCCGGTGTTCACCTCGTCCTCGGTGAGTCCGGTGTGGGCGGCGATGTCGGCGACGGTGGGTTCGGGAGTGCCGGGTGTCTGGGTCAGGTCACGGCGGGCCACGCGCACCTTGTTGCGCAGTTCCTGCACCCTGCGGGGCACCCTGAGCGCCCACATACGGTCGCGGAAGTGCCGCTTGACCTCACCGGTGATGGTGGGGACGGCGTAGCTCTCGAAAGCACCCCGGGACGGGTCGAACCGGTCGATCGCCTTCACCAGGCCCAGTGCGGCGACCTGACGGAGGTCCTCGACGGACTCCCCGCGGTCGCGGAACCGGCCGGCGATCCGGTGAGCCATGGGCAGCCAGGCCGTGACTAGCTGGTCGCGCACCGCCTCCCGCTCCGGGCCGTCCTCCAGGACGGCGAGGCGGGCGAAGAGGTCGGCGGTGTCGGGCGCGTCGTCGTGCCGCCGCCCCGAGTGGGTGGCCGTGCGGGCTTCCTGCGTGCCGGGGGTGCTTGCCGACGTGTCGATGAGCATGCGGGATCGCTCCTGAACGAGGGGGTTTCAGGGACTAGCCGCGGGACGGTCGGCGCCCGGACCGACGAAGGGGCCGGGGAAGCCATACCGCTCCCGCTGGCGCGCCTCCGGTCCGAAGCACGAACGTCCGTATGCCCTGGCCCCGGCCGAACAAACACCGGCGGCCCCGGAGAAAATTGCTTTCAGCGCAGGGCGACCACAGCGGTGATGCGCTTGCCGCCCGCGGGGAGCTCGCAGACATGGACGTCATGGGCCAGCCGGCACACGATGGGCCAGCCGTGGCCGCCGACACGCTGGCGTCGCCGCAGGTCCGCGGCGTTCCTCGCGACGGGCAGCCGGTCACTGCGGTCGCACACCGAGACGCTCACGTTCGTGTCGACGACGTCGACACTGAAGTCGGTGACACCGCCGCCGTGCAGGATCGCGTTGGTCATCAGCTCCGAGACGACGAGCAGAGCGTCCCCCAGAGCGTCCGGATCACAGGAGGTGTGCGTGCTGCGGCACCGTTCGGTGACCGCTCGCTCGACGGCTTTTCTCGCGTCGGCGGGTTTGCACGACCGCGACGGGCCGGTCCGCCTCGCGCCCGGTCGCTTGAAGACGGATGGGGTCGTGTGCTCCTCGCACATCGCCTGGCTCCCTGCTCGAAGAGGCTCCGGCTTCCCGGTGCGGGGGGAGAGAAGCCGGATGGGTCACACCCGCGGCGGCCGTGTCCGGGCGAAGCCTCGCGGGCACGGCCTTCCCCCGCTCGTCGCGGCGATTCCGCCGTCCGCCGCGCGAGCGCCGCAGGCCTCTGTGTTACAGCTCACCTGCCCCGGCCGCGCCAAACCTCCTGGCCGGATGCGGGCGCCGCGGCCATCCCGGGGCGCAACGCGGGTACGCGGACGGTATGAGCGATGTCGTGGACTCGGACGAGTTGCTGAGGCGTATCCAGCGGGCACGGGCCTGCGCACAGCAGGAGGAGGAGACATGGCGGGAACGCGGTGAGGGGCTGCGCGCGACCGATCCGGAGGCGGCACGCGAGGCCGGCGTACGGACGCTGGCCTACGAGGCGGTCCTGCGGGTCCTGGACGAGATCCTGAGGCCGGGCGAGCACGTCGCACGCGGCTGACGGCCGGGACACCGTCCCCGCCGGGTGCACCGGATCGGCGTCGGGCGATGCCGGGGGCGGTCCGCGGGGCTGCCGATCATCGCCGGACACCGGGGCGGGAAGTGAAACCGGTCACGTGACCGGCTTCCGATTACGCGAAACGGCCGCGGATGGTTTAGCGTTCACTCATACGTGGTGACGGAGTCGACCGTACCGTCCTCCGCCGCCACCGCTTACGGCCCTGGCTGGCCTCCCCCGTCCAGCCAGGGCTTTCTCATGTCCGCCGGCTTTTTTGCGGGAACCGCCGTACGCCGAGGTGCCCGGGGCCCGCGCAGCCGCTGAAATGGGCGTAGGGAAAGCAGCGCATCCGAACCTCGGCGAGGAGCCCCGCGTCATGACCAAAGCGACGAAACTGCTGACCGCCCTTCCCCCTCCGCAGCGTCAGAGCCTGATGACGCTGGCACGGGAGGTCTCCTTCCCCGAGGACACCCGGATCTTCGAGGCGGGCGGCAGGGCCGACCGCTTCTGGGTCATCCGCTCCGGCGCGGTCACGCTCGACCAACGGGTCAACTCGCTGCAACGCGTGACCGTGGCGAGCCTCGGCGCGGGTGATCTCCTCGGCTGGTCCTGGCTGTTCCCCCCGCACGAGTGGGACTTCGGCGCGGAGGCCTTCAGCCCGGTGCGCGCCTACGAGTTCGAGGCGGCGGCGGTGCTGCGCCTGTGCGAGGAGGACCCCCGGCTCGGCCTGGCTCTGGTCCGCGGCGTCGCGGAGATCCTCGCGCACCGCCTGGAGATGACACGCGGCAAGCTGATGGAGAGCACCCGCCGCGGGCGGAGTGTTCTGTAGGGGGCGGCGGGGCGGGTGCGCCGGTCACGCGCCGGGCCGGGGTGCGACCTCCGCGGGTCGGACGCGATAGCGCCGCAGCGCCGGGACCGCCGCCGCCAGGGCCAGCATCACCGCGACCACCAGGACGCCGCCGCCCGCCACCGCGGCGCGGGGGCCGAAGGCGGAGCCCGCCGTGCCGTGCAGGACGTCGGCGAGGCGGGGGCCGCCCGCGACGACGACGGTGAAGACGCCCTGCATGCGGCCGCGCATCTCGTCCGTGGCGGCGGAGAGCAGGATCGCGCCGCGGAAGACCATCGAGACCATGTCGGCGAGTCCGGCCAGAGCCAGGAACGCCGCCGCGATCCACAGGTCGCCGCTCAGCCCGAAGCCGGTGATCGCCACGCCCCAGGCGACGACCGCGCCGATCACCATCCAGCCGTGCCGGCGGGCCCGGGAGAAGGTGCCGGAGAACAGTCCGCCGAGCACCGCCCCGATGGGGATGGCCGCGAACAGCAGACCGAGCGCGAACCCTGAGCCGTAGGACCGGTAGGTCTCGGCGGCGAGCTGCGGGAACAGGGCGCGGGGCATGCCGAAGACCATGGCCACGACATCGGCGAGGAAGGACAGCAGCAGCACCTTGTGCAGGGAGATGTAGCGGAACCCCTCCGCGATCTCCCGGACGCCGGCCCGGCGTGTGGCGCCCCCCGCGAGCGGCGGCAGTGCGGGCAGCCGGTAGACGGCCCACACGGTGACGCACAGGGCGAGCGCGTCGATCAGGTACAGCTCCGGGAGCCCGATGACCGGTATCAGCACACCGGCGAGCAGCGGCCCGACGACCTGCCCGGTCTGCATGACGGTCGAGCCGAGGGCGTTGGCGGCGGGCAGCTGGTCCTCGGGCACCAGGCGGGCGATGGAGGCGGTGCGGGCGGGCGCGTTGAGGCCCCAGAACGCCTGCTGCATCGCGAGCAGGACCATGAGCACGGCCACCGATCCGAGGCCCGCGATCGCCTGCAGCCAGAACAGCAGCGAGGTGACGGCGATGCCGCCGTTGGTGATCAGCAGCAGCTTGCGCCGGTCCATGCTGTCGGCGACCGCGCCGCCCCACAGCGCGAACACGATCAGCGGCACCAGCCCGGCGAGGCTCGCGGCGCCGACCCACGCCGAGGAGCCGGTGATGTCGTAGATCTGCTTGGGCACGGCGACCGCGGTGAGCTGGCTGCCGACGGCCGTGACGATCGTCGAGGACCACAGGCGGCGGTAGGCCGGGATGCGCAGGGGCCGGGTGTCCATGGCCCAGCGGCGCCAACCGCGCCGGGGCGGATCGGCCACCAGGGGTTCCGGCGTCCGCGCTTGCGTACTGCTCTCGCTGGTGTCCACGACCGTCCTGGTTGCTTGCTACATCTATACAGTTCGGCGTCCACTATCGCAGCATCGGCGGGCCGTTCGGTACGTGCGGGGGCGGCCCGGAGGCTCACGCCCTGACAGCGAGCAGCGTGCCGAACGTGATCATCGTCGCGGCCACCAGCCCGTCCAGGACCCGCCAGGCCGCCGGCCTGGCCAGAAGACGGCCCAGCGCCCGGCCGCCGAAGCCGAGCGCCGCGAACCAGCACAGGCTGGCGAGGGCGGCTCCGAGCCCGAACGTCCAGCGCAGCGCGCCGCGGTCGGCGGCGATCGACCCGAGCAGGAACACGGTGTCGAGGTAGACGTGCGGGTTCAGCCAGGTCAGCGCCAGGCAGGTGACCACGGCCCGCCTGAGCGAACCCGCGGCCTCGCCCTCCGCACGCAGGGCGGCGTCGCCCGGCCGCAGCACCCGGCGGGCGGCGAGGACTCCGTAGCAGAGCAGGAACGCGCCGCCGATCCAGCCGACCGCGGTGAGCGCCCCCGGGTAGGCGACCACCACCGCGCCGACCCCGCCGACCCCGAGCCCGATGAGGACGGCGTCGGACAGGGCGCAGATGCCGACCACCGCGAGGACCGCGTCGCGGCGGATGCCCTGGCGCAGGACGAAGGCGTTCTGGGCACCGATGGCGACGATCAGGGAGAGGCCGGTGCCGAAGCCGGCGGCGGCGGTGGTCAAGGCGTTCGTCATGCCGTCGACGCTAAGCAGGCGCCCTTGTGACGTACAGCTAAAGATTCTTACGTAACATTAGCCCTCGTGAAGTATGAGCTGACGGAGCTCCCCCTGGACCAGGTGCGGACGCTGCTCGCGGTGGTCGACGAGGGTACGTTCGACGCGGCGGCCGCGGCGCTGCACGTGACGCCGTCGGCGGTCAGCCAGCGGATCAAGGCGCTGGAGCAGCGCACGGGCCGGGTGCTGCTCATGCGCACCAAGCCGGTGCGCGCGACCGAGTCGGGTGAGGTGGTGGTGCGGTTCGCCCGCCAGCTGGCGCGGCTGGAGCGCGACGCGCGCGCCGAGCTCGGGATGAGCGGAGCCGGGGAGCCGACCCGGGTCTCGATCGCGGTCAACGCCGACTCACTCGCCACCTGGTTCCTCCCGGCGCTCACGCGCGTACGCCATGAGCCGCGGCTCTGTTTCGAGCTGCGGCGCGAGGACGAGACCCGCACGGCGAGCCTGCTGCGGGAGGGGCTGGTGATGGCCGCGGTGACCTCGTCGCCCGAGCCGGTCACGGGCTGTTCCGTGCGGGCGCTGGGCAAGATGCGCTACGTCCCGGTCGCCCACCCCGGCTTCGCCCGCGAGCACCTCGACGGACCGCTGCGGGAGGTCCTCGCCACGGCGCCCACCGTGGCCTTCGACCGCAGCGACGACGTGCAGGACGTCTTCGTGCGCCGGCTGCGGCACGACCGCATCGGTGCGAGCAGCGAGCGGCACCACGTGCCGACCTCGGAGGGCTTCGCTCAGTCCGTCGCCGCGGGGCTGGGCTGGGGCCTGGTGCCCGAGGTGCAGGCAGAACCGCTGCTGGAGGCCGGCCGCGTCGTCCTGCTCGCGCCGGACCTGGCCCTGGACGTGCCCCTCTACTGGCAGCAGTGGAAGCTCGACGCGCCCGCGCTGGCCGTGGTGGCGCAGGCGGTGCTGGCCGCCGCGGCACAGGCGCTGAGATGACCCGGGGCGGCGGTCCGGCGCCTCAGCGCAGTGCCTCCAGCCGCGCCGCCGCGCTGTCCAGCAGCATCTCCAGTGCCGTCGGATAGGCGCTGTCGGCCATGCGCGCCGCCAGCAGGGGCGCCGCCTCGGCGATGCGGGGGTGGGTGGCGCGGGGCAGCCGGGCGTAGGTGGAGCGCCACATGTCCTCGTCGGCGCGCAGAGCCGCGCTCGGCAGGGCCAGGGACGCGGCGTCCAGGGCGGCGAAGGCCAGGGTCTGGTCGATGAACGCGTGATAGACGCGGACCGTGTCCGGCAGCGGGAAGCCGGCCGAGCGCAGCACGTCCAGCACGGCCTCGTCGGCGGCCAGCTCGTTGGCCCGGCCGGTGACCCGGCTCGTGGTCAGCACCGCCGCCTGCGGGTGCGCGACGTAGGCGGCATGGATGCGCAGGCCGACCGCGCGCAGGTCGGTGCGCCACCGGCCCGTCGGGCGCCAGCCGTCGAGGGCCTGTCCGATGAGCGCGTCGCCGATGGCGAGAGTGAGGTCGTCCATGCCGCGGAAGTAGCGGTAGAGCGTGCTGGGGTCGGCGTCGAGGGCGAGGCCCAGACGGCGGGCGGTCAGGCCGGCGCTGCCGTGTTCGCGCAGCATCCGCAGCGCCGTCTCGACGATCAGCCGCTCCGACAGCACCGTGCCGCTCTTCGTGGGCCGGCGTCTGCGCCGCTTCTCCTCGGGCACCACCGGCTTGGCCACGATCCGGCCCCCCTCCCTTATGCCAACGCCATTGACCTTACGTGACACCGCGGCGTTGTATCTGCGCCGGGGCCCCTCCTCACCGATCCTCAGGACAGGGAGATCTGTCATGCGTGTACTGCTCGTGGGCGCCGGCGGTGTCGGCACCGCCATCACCCGGATCGCCGCCCGGCGGCCGTTCTTCGAGGCGATGGTGGTCGCCGACTACGACCCGGCACGCGCCGAGGCGGCGGTCGCGGCGCTCGACGACGACCGCTTCGGGGCCGAGCGGGTGGACGCGAGCGACGAGGCCGCGGTGGCGGGTCTGCTGCGCCGCCACGCCTGCGACGTGCTGCTCAACGCCACCGACCCGCGCTTCGTGATGCCGCTGTTCCGCGCGGCGCGCGCCGCCGGTGCCACCTACCTCGACATGGCGATGTCGCTGTCCCGCCCGCACCCCGGGCAGCCCTACCGGGCCTGCGGCGTCAAGCTCGGCGACGAGCAGTTCGCGCAGGCCGAGGAGTGGGCGGAGGCGGGCGCGCTGGCCCTGGTCGGCATGGGCGTCGAGCCGGGCCTGTCGGACGTCTTCGCCCGGTACGCCGCCGACGAGCTCTTCGACGAGATCGAGGAGATCGGCGTCCGCGACGGCGCGAACCTCACCGTCGACGGCTACGACTTCGCCCCCTCCTTCAGCATCTGGACCACCATCGAGGAGTGCCTGAACCCACCGGTGGTCTACGAGGCCGACCGCGGCTGGTTCACCACGGAGCCGTTCAGCGAGCCGGAGGTGTTCGACTTCCCCGAGGGCATCGGCCCGGTCGAGTGCGTGAACGTCGAGCACGAGGAGGTGCTGCTCGTCCCGCGCTGGGTGAAGGCCCGGCGGGTGACGTTCAAGTACGGCCTGGGGCGGGAGTTCATCGAGACGCTCAGGACGCTGCACCTGCTGGGTCTCGACCGCACCGGCCCGGTGACCGTGCCGAGCGCGGCGGGCCCGGTCGAGGTCTCGCCCCGGGACGTGGTCGCCGCCTGTCTGCCCGACCCGGCGACACTGGGCGAGCGGATGCACGGCAAGACCTGTGCGGGCACCTGGGTGCGCGGCGTCAAGGACGGGGCGCCGCGCGAGGTGTACCTGTACCA
The DNA here is from genome assembly GCF_047049295.1 of Streptomyces sediminimaris. Taxonomy (NCBI): domain Bacteria; kingdom Bacillati; phylum Actinomycetota; class Actinomycetes; order Kitasatosporales; family Streptomycetaceae; genus Streptomyces; species Streptomyces sediminimaris. Next base: position 532,732 of record NZ_JBJWOT010000001.1, read on the forward strand.
CGTGGTCGACAACCAGTGGTCCATGGCGGAGTACGGCAGCCAGGCGGTGGTGTGGCAGACCGCCGTCAACCCGGTCGTCGCCCTGGAACTCCTCGCCGGCGGTACCTGGTCCGGCTCGGGCGTGCTCGGCCCGGAGGCGTTCCCGGCCCGTCCGTTCCTGGACCTGCTGACCGCCTACGGCTCCCCGTGGGGCATGCGCGAGCAGTGACCGGCCCGGCCCGGCCCTCCGGCGAACTCCGTAGTTTCACTCACGCATCGACAGGTGACCCGCAGTCGGGTAAGCCATCCGCGAGGGCACGTTCGACTTCGATCGCAGGTGACATTGATGGACGACTGGCGAGACCAGGCCGCGTGCCGCAGCGAGGACCCCGACCTCTTCTTCCCGATCGGCACCTCGGGCCCCTCCCTGCTGCAGACCCAGCAGGCGAAGGCGGTGTGCCGGCGCTGCCCCGTCCGGGAGCAGTGTCTGCGCTGGGCGCTGGAGAGCGGGGAGTGCGTGGGCGTCTGGGGCGGGACCAGCGAGATGGAGCGGCGCGCGCTGCGGCAGCGGCAACGCGCCGGGGCGCGCGGCTGACACCCCGGACCCGGGCACGGGCTCAGCCCCCGGGCGCCGGGGCGCCGGGCATGCGCAGGGTGAACACGGCACCGGAGCCCGGCTCGCAGGCAGCGACGACGCTGCCGCCGTGCGCGGCGACGAGATGACGGACGATCGGCAGGCCGAGCCCGCTGCCGCCGGTGCGGCGGCTGCGGGACTTCTCGGCCCGCCAGAACCGTTCGAAGACGTGCGGCAGGTCCTCGGGCGCGATACCGGAGCCGGTGTCCGCCACGGTGAAGACCACCTCCTCGCCGTCGCGGCGGGCCGCCAGGGTGACGGTGCCGCCGGCGGGCGTGTGCCGCAGCGCGTTGGAGACCAGGTTGCCCAGCGCCTGCCGCATGCGCACCGGGTCGGCGTCGAGCCACGGCGCGCCGTCGTCCTCGGTGCGTACGGTGACGCCGGCCGCGTCGGCGCCGACGCGGTGGGCGGCGGCGACCTGGTCCAGCAGGTCCTGCGCGCGCACCGGTTCACGGCGCAGGTGCAGGGTGCCGGCGTCGGCGGCCGCCAGGTCCTGGAGGTCGTCGATGACGCGCTGGAGCACCAGCGCCTCTTCGTGCAGGGAGGCGAGCAGCCCGGGATCCGGTGCCACGACGCCGTCCCGGGTGACCTCCAGCCAGCCGCGGATGTTGGTCAGCGGGCTGCGCAGTTCGTGGGCGATGTCGCTGACCATGGCCTTGCGCTGGGCCTCCAGGCGTTCGCGCCGCTCGGTCAGGTCGTTGAACGCCTCGGCCAGGATGCCGGTCTCGTCCCGCGTGGTCACCGGCACCCGTACGTGCAGGTCGGACGGCTGCTGGGCCGCCTCGGTGAGCGCCCGCAGGGGCCGTACGAGCCGGGTGGCGACGACGGCCGTGACGACGACGGTCACGGCGAGCACGAGACCCGCGGCACCCACGATCTTCGCCTTGTTGGCCGGGGACATGTCGAAACGGGGCGGGGCGGTCTCGTCGTCGCCGAGGTACAGCTCGGCCACGGGGGCGACATAGGGGTCGAGTTGGGCGCGCAGGGCCTCGTCCGCGCAGCTCCGCGCGGTCTTCATCGCCGCGCTGTCGCCCATCTTGGCGTACTTGCCGATGACGTAGCGGCTCGACGTGAGCGTCCCGCTGGGGTTCAGCATGAGGTACAGCGGCCCGTCGGAACCCAGGCCGTGGCGCTGGAGGCAGCCGCGGGCAGCCGCGGTGAGCGCGTCCAGCGCCTTGGTCTCGGTGCGGGTGGGGGCGCCGAGCACCCCGTAGCCGCAGTCCTGGACCAGGTAGTCGGGGGCGGCGCTGCCGTCCGGGTCGACGATGACGGGGCGGCCGCCGGGCATCGTCTCGATCCTCGTGTCGATGCCGAACCGGGAGTAGCAGGACCGCTCCTTCTCGGCGACCATCCGCAGCCTGCGGCGTTCGCCGGCGGTGAGCCGGTAGGGTCCCACGGCCCGCGGGTCGATGCCGCTGAGCTGCGCGCCGGACTCGCTGTAGGTGTCGCTGTGCAGGGGGTCGACGGTCGCCGCCGCGCCGAGGGGGAGGGCGGTGCCCTTCCGGGCCGAGTCGGCGATCGGTGTGCGGTCGGCGGTCGTCAGCGCGATGCGCCGGCCGGTCCGCGCGGCCAGCGAGCGCACGAGGGGCTGGACGCCGTCCCACCGGGGGTGGGTGGCGGCGTAGCCGCTGAGCTCGGCGAGGATCTTCATGTCGTCGGCGAGGTCCTGTCCCTGTTCCTCGCGCAGGGCCCGGGTGGTGGTCTCCACCGCCAGCCAGGCCGTCGCCGCCACGGAGCACACCGCGATGAGCGCCGACGCGATCAGCAGCCGCACCAGCAGCCGCTTGCGCAGCGGGATGCGGCGTTTCACGGACGGCCGCCGCTGAGCTTGTAGCCGACCCCGAAGACGGTCAGCAGCCGCACCGGTCGCCGCGGATCGGTCTCGATCTTGCGGCGCAGGTTCATGATGTGCACGTCTATGGCGCGCTCGGTGGAGGCCCGGTCGAAGCCGCGGGTGCACTGCAGCAACTGCCGCCGGGAGAAGACCCGTTCCGGCTCCGCCGCCATGGCCAGCAGGATCTGGAACTCGGCCGGCGTGCACTCCACCGGCGCGCCCTCGCAGCGCACCTCGTGCCGCTCGGGATCGACGGCCAGCCCGGCGGCCCGTACCACCCGGTCCTCCCGCACGCCGACGGCCCGGCCGCTGCGCCGCAGCACCGTGCGGATGCGGGCCATCAGCTCGCGCGGGCTGTACGGCTTGGTCATGTAGTCGTCGGCGCCCAGCTCCAGACCGAGCAGGACGTCGTCCTCCTCGGAGCGCGCGGTGAGCATCAGCACGGGTATGCCGGCGTCAGCGGCGTCGCCCGCGCGCAGCACCCGGCACACCCCGAACCCGTCGACGAGGGGCAGCATCAGATCGAGGACCACGAGGTCGGGTCTCGTTCTGCGGGCCGCGTCCAGCGCGGCGGCCCCGTCGTGGACCACCGTGGCCGTGTGCCCCTCCGCCAGCAGCGAGCGGCGTATGAGCTCGGCCTGCATCTCGTCGTCCTCGGCTACCAGAACATGTGCGCACACGCGGTGGATCCTCGGTGGTCAGCGGGCCAGGGACGACGCGTCGCCCATGACGACGACGGGGTGGAGGCCGGGGTCGAGCGTGTGCAGCAGCTCCTTCATGTGCCGTTCGGAGATGCTCACGCAACCGTGCGTGGGGCCGCCGTGGTCGACGTGGAACCAGATGCCGCCGCCGCGGGCGGGCCCCAGCGGGCGGGTCCAGTCGAGCGGCGAGGTGCCCGGCTCGCGGTTGTAGTTGATCGCGACGACGTAGTCGAAGGACCCGGCGAGCGATTCGCCCTCGAACCCCCTGCCCGGCGAGACGAAACCGCCGGAGTGGTGGTACGGGAGCCGGGTGCCGGGGTCGCGCAGGAGACCACCGGCGTCGGTGAGGCCGAAGACGCCGATGGGCGAGCGCAGGTCGTTGCCCATGTGGTGCTCGGACCAGCCGTTGAGCGCGTTGTGCGCGGGCCAGCCGGCGCCGGCCCGCCAGCCCTCCGCGGTCCGCCGGTACAGGACGACGGTGGACCGGGGGGAGTTTCTGCCGCGCCCGGTCACGACGACCACCTGCCGGGCGTCGGCGGGGACCTCGGCCAGGGTCTTCGGCCCCAGGCCGGGCAGCTGCAGCGCGGCGCCCTGGGCGGACATCGCGGGCGGGGCCGGGGCCGGAGGGCCGGCGGTGGGGGCGCTCGAGGCGGGCGTGCCACCGGGCGCGTGGACCGGCGACGCCGCGGCCCCGCCGCCGCAGCCTGTGAGGAGCAGGGAGGCGGCGACCAGGGCGCCACGGGGTCTATTCATGATCACGGACCGACTGTGACCGACACATGTGAGGAACTCGTCAGGTTTGGGGGGTTGTTCGACTGCCCCCGACCCTACATCCATGGGGTGAACAGGAAGTTGAGCCCGTTGTCGGTGCTGGTGGTGCCCGCGTGGCGACGTTCCGCGACCGCCCGGACGACGGCCGGGCGCCCCTCGTTCGGATCACGTCACACCGCGTCACCCGAGGGCACCGCATTAGGCTCGGCAGCACCTGCCACCGCGGAAAGGACCGGTCATGAGCGTGCGCGTGCGGCGTGTGTACGAATCGCCCGAGGCGGACGACGGCATCCGCGTCCTCGTCGACCGGCTGTGGCCGCGTGGGCTGTCGAAGGACGCGGCACACGTGGACGAGTGGCCCAAGGCGATCACCCCGTCGACCGGTCTGCGCCGCTGGTACCACGCGGGCGAGGGGTCCTACGAGGAGTTCTCCGACCGGTACGAGACGGAGCTGGACGCGCCGGAGGCGGCCGGACTCCTCGACCACGTGCGGGAGTTGGCCGCCCAGGGGACCGTGACGCTGCTCACCGCCGCCAAGGATCCGGACACCAGTCACGCCGCCGTGCTGGCCCGGCTGCTCACCGGGGATGCGAGGTAGTTCGCGGTGACGGCCAGCGAGGCCGCCATGACGCTGAGTTGGGGGTTGACCTCCGGACAGCCCGGCAGCACGGAGGCGTCGGCGACGAGGACTCCGTCGACACCGCGCAGCCGGCCCTCGGCGTCGGCCGGCGCCCGCAGCGGGTCGCCGCCCGCGGCGGCCGTTCCGGTCGGGTGGAAGGCCGACAGGTGCAGATCGCGCGCGCTGATCCCGGCGAGCAGCGCCCGGAGTTCGTCGAGACTACGAGCGCGCGGCGCGCCCGGGACGCCGGTGAGGACCTCCTGGGCGCCCGCGGCGAACAGGAGGCGGCCCATGGCGTGCACGGCCGTCGTCAGCCGGTCCGCGTCCCTGCGGTCGAGGCGGTAGCGGACCAGGGTGCGGTCGCGGCCGAGGACGCGGCCGGAAGGCCGGTCGGCGATCATGGCGCCGAGGACCGCGAGCCGGTCGGCCTCCTCCAGCTCCCGGCGCAGGGAGCGGCCGAGGCCGGGGAGGACGAAGCTGCTCATGCCGGGTGGGCTCGCGGTCGCCTCGATGAGGATGCCGCGGTCGTGCAGCTCCTCGACACCGGCGCTCTGCAGGACGCCCCGCCAGGAGGTGACCGGTTCGGCGAAGCGGCCCGCGACACTGGTGGCCGGGTGCACGCTGAGGTTGCGGCCGAGGCGGGGATGCCCGCCGAGCCCGGAGCGGCGCAGCAGCGGCGGGGTCTGCAGCGCGCCCGCGGCCGCGACGACGAGGGGGCTGAGGATCTCCAGCTCGCCGCCGTCCGCCCGGCGCGCCAGGACGCCGGCCGCCCGCGGCGGGCCCGGGCGGTCGTGGTCGACGAGGATGCGCAGCGCCCGTGCGCCGGTCACGATGCGCGTCCCGTCGGCACACGCCTCGGGCAGGACGGAGAGCTGCACGCTCTGCTTGGCCCCGGTGGGACAGCCCACCACGCACTGGCAGGAGCCCGCGCAGCCCGGCGCGTTGCGGCGCAGCGGGCCGGCCCGCCAGCCGAGCCGCTCGGCACCGGCCAGGGCGAGCAGGCCGTTGCTGCCCAGGACGTCGAGCGGCTGGGTGGCGACGCGCAGCGTGCGTTCGATCTCGTCGAGGGCGGCGGGCAGTCCCTCGGCCAGGCGGAAGCCGTGGCGGCTGCTCCAGCGGTCCAGGACATGGCCCGGAGTGCGGTAGCAGGTACCGGAGTTGACGACGGTCGTGCCGCCGACGGCGCGTCCGACCGGCAGCAGGAGGGGCGGGTTGCCCAGGGCCGCACCGGCGCCACCGTCCCGGTAAAGGTCGGTGAAGCGGTCCAGGGGCGCGCGGCGCCCGAAGGACGCCGTGGTGTGGTGCTCGCCCTCCTCCAGCACGACCACGGTGAGTCCGGCGCGCGCCAGGGTGCGTGCCGCCACCGCTCCCCCGGCGCCGGAGCCCACCACGACGGCGTCGGCGGTGGTGCGGTCGGGCCACTGCTCGGCGGGGGTGCAGTCCAGCGGCGGGTCCTCGGGAGCGGCCGGCGCCGGTGGGGCCGGGGTCCGTTCGGTGGCCGCGGCGAGCAGCACGGGAACCTTGAGGAGGTCGAGGGCCGCCGCGAGCCGTGGGCGGGCGGCGAGCGAGCCGAGCACCGACTCGCGCTCGTCCGGCGTGAGGGCGGCGAGCCGGTGGCCGCTGTGCAGGACGGCGTACGCGTCCACGGCGGTGGAGGCGGCCCGTACCCCGGCGCGTACCGGCGCCGGCAGGGCGGCCAGGAACGCGTCGAGCCTGCCGGGCACGCGGGTGAGCCACTCCTCGTCCCCGCCGTCGGCGAGCAGGGCGGCCACCAGACCTCGCCCGGTCACCGGTCCCCCACCTCCGCGTGCGCCGTGCCCCGCACCGCCCATGAGGCCTCCCTGCGCCAGTGGCCCCACCAGCGCTCCAGCAGGATCGTCGCGTCGGCGCTCTCGCTGTTGCGGCACACCGCCCCGGCGCCGTCCGGGTCGCGGTAGTCCAGGGCGAGCGTGCGGTCCTCGGGCTGGGTGACCTCGACGCGGACACGGCGCAGCAGTGTGCGGCCGGTCACCGTCCAGACGGGCAGTCCGATCCGGGCACGGAACCGGCCGATCCCGAGCAGGCCCACGGCCGAACGCTCGGCCCGGCGCGGCCAGGTGCGGCCGCGGTGGCGCAGGCGCAGGAAGACCAGCGGGGGCAGGCGGCGCAGCACGGGGCGCGCGGACACCGCGGCGACCACCTCCAGCACGGCGCCGCCGCCCAGGTCCGCGTGGAGCCAGGCCCACCGGTGGGCGTTGCCGTGGCCGTGGATCCGGGCGGAGGCCCCGGGGGCTCCGCGCAGGGTCAGGGTGTTCCCGCCGTAGCCGAGGGTTCCGTCGTACGTGGCCCGGGCGGCCGGGAGCATGTGGGCCGCGGGGAGCAGGGGGCGCCGCCAGGACCAGCGGGGGAAGGTGAACAGCGGTGCGCAGGCGGGGTTTTCGGTGAGGTCCCAGTCGAAGCCGCCGGCGCTCCCGGTCAGCCGGCCCGGCATCGCGTCGACTCCCGCGGCCGAGAACCCGTGGGCGGACCCGTTCCAGGGTGCGGGTCCGAAGCGGTGGTGGCGCACCTCCCCCTCCGGTGGGAAGACGGCCGCCCAGCCGTGCGCCAGGGGCGGCGATCCGTCGGTGGGCGTGACCAGTTCGTGGTGCAGCCAGACACCGGTGCGGGTCGCGGGGTCGGTGAGGGTGGTGTACCAGACCTCGGTGCGGCCGGGTGTGCCGTCCCAGCGCGGCGCGGCGTACCCGGCGGGGTCCTCCCGCCGGGGGAAGCGGAAACTCAGCAGGAAGGGCGCCAGAGCGGTCGCGACGGGGAAGCGGAGGGTGCCCTCTCCGGCCCTCGCGCCGTCCTCGTACAGCGTGAACGGCAGCACGGTCATCGACTTCACCGGGTGGCGCGGGATCACCGACTTCCAGCCGTCCAGGGTGAAGGGGCGGCCGTCGGCGGTGAAGCTCAGCCGGTAGCGGATACGGCGGCGGGCGAGGGGCGAGATCTCCAGCTCGCCGGTGGCCTCCGGGCCGGCGGCGAGGCCGCTGATCCGGACCCGGCCGGCGATCCGGGCCCGGGTGGTCCGGTGCGGCCGCAGCACCTCGTCGGACTCGGCCCGCAGTTCGAGGCGGATGCGGCGGACGCGGTCGCCGGCGTCGAGCCGGACCGTGCCGAGCATGGTTTCCGTGAACGCCGTGCCCCTCACGCCAGTCCCTCCAGCATGATCTTCTCGGTGTCGCGCAGATAGGCGTCCGCGGCGGCGTGCGCACGGTGTCCGTCGCCGGACGTCACCGCCTCCACGACCGGAACGAGCCGGCGATGGGCGGCTTCCGGATCGGTGAAGGGCCCGCGCAGGGCGGCGCGGACGGGGAGGTAGGCGTTGAAGAGCGTGTTGGTCAGCAGGACGTAGACGCGGTTGCCGGTCGCCCGGGCGAGGGCTCGGTGCACCTCGACGTCGGCCAGCTGCACCGCGTCCGCGTCCTGCGCCTCCCGTACCGCGTCCGTGAGGCGGCGCAGTTCGGCGTGCTGTCTCCCGGTGGCCCGCGCGGCGGCCCGCTGGGCTATCAACGCGCCCACGGACCGGCGCACTTCGAAGATCTCCCGGACCCACCTCGGGTCATGGCGTACGAGCATCGGCAGGAGGTCGGCGCCGCCCAGCCGGGCGTAGTCGCGCACCTTGGTGCCGACGCCGTGCCGGGTCTCCAGGAGGCCGGCCTGGACGAGACGGCCGAAGGCGTGCTTGAGGGTGGTGCGGGTGACGCCGTATCCGTCGGCGAGCCGGCGTTCCGGGGGCAGGTAACTGCCGGCCGGATGGCGTCCGTCGAGGATGTCCTCGCGCAGCCTGGCTTCGAGGACGTCCACGATGCTCTCGCGGGGCAGTGCCTCCACGGATGCCTCCTGAGGCGGATGGAGTGAAGGAGTGGGATGAGTGGCTGAGTGGATGAGCGGGGGGAGTGGCTGAGTGGATGAGCCACTGAACCAGTGGACGCCGACGGGGGTCAACCCCTCTGCCGCAGCCGCTTGTTCGCGGATCCGTTTGTTCCCGGTTCCGTACGAGACAGCGGGGGCGGCCGGTGACGTGTCCCGGCCGCCCCGCGGTGTCGCCCGCCGGCCGCTCAGGCGCTCTGGCGTGCCGCCGCCCGCCCGGCCGCCCGCCCGGAGAAGAGGCAGCCGCCGAGGAAGGTGCCCTCCAGCGCGTTGTAGCCGTGGACGCCGCCGCCACCGAAGCCGGCGACCTCGCCCGCCGCGTACAGACCATCGATGGGCTCGCCGTCGCCGCCCAGGGCGCGGGAGTCCAGGTCGGTCTGGATGCCGCCGAGGGTCTTGCGGGTCAGGACGTGCAGCTTGACGCCGATGAGCGGGCCCGCGGCCGGGTCGAGGATGCGGTGCGGGGCGGCGACGCGGCCGAGGCGGTCGCCGATGTAGCGGCGGGCGTTGCGGATGCCCTGGACCTGTGCGTCCTTGCTGTACGGGTTGGCGATCTGCAGGTCCCGGGCCTCGATCTGGCGGCGCAGGTCGGCCGCGTCCAGGAGCGGCTTGTCCGTCAACTCGTTCATCCTGACGACCAGTTGCTCCAGCGTCGGCGCGGTCACGAAGTCGGCTCCCTTGCGCAGGAAGGCGTCGACCGGACCCGGGGCGCCCTTGCCCAGGCGGTTCTTCAGTACCGCGGCCCGGTCCTTGGCGGTGATGTCGGGATTCTGCTCGGAGCCCGAGAGCGCGAACTCCTTCTCGATGATCTTCTGGGTGAGGACGAACCAGGAGTGGTCGTAACCGGCGATGTCCTCGGTGGTGCGCAGGTACTTGAGCGTGTCGAGGGTGTCGTAGCCCGGCAGGCAGGGGTCGGGCAGCCGGCGGCCGAGAGCGTCGAACCACAGCGGGGAGGGACCGGGCAGGATGCGGATGCCGTGGCCGGGCCAGATCGGGTCCCAGTTGCGCAGGCCCTCGGTGTAGTGCCACATGCGGTCGCGGTTGACCAGCCGTACGCCCGCCTCGGCGCTGATGTCGAGCATGCGGCCGTCGACGTACGCGGGAACGCCGGTGACCATCTCGGTGGGCGGAGTGCCCAGGCGCTCGGGCCAGTGGCGGCGGACGATGTCGTGGTCGGCGCCGATGCCGCCGGTGGTGACGACGACGGCCTGCGCGGTGAGCTCGAACTCGCCGGCGCTCTCGCGGTTGGAGGCGACACCGCGGGCGGAGGTGTCGGGAGCGAGCAGGGTGCCGCGCACACCGCGCGCGGCACCCTGCTCGATGAGGAGTTCATCGACCTGGTGGCGGTGGTGGAAGGTCAGCAGTCCGTCGCGCGCGGCCTTCCTGGCGTGGTCCACGAAGGGTTCGACGACTCCGGTGCCGGTCCCCCAGGCGATGTGGAAGCGGGGCACGGAGTTGCCGTGCCCGTCGGCCCTGAGGTCGCCGCGCTCGGCCCAGCCGACCGTCGGCAGCAGCGTGATGCCGTGGCCCTGGAGCCAGGACCGCTTCTCCCCCGCCGCCCACTCGACGTACGCCCGCGCCCAGCGCACCGCCCAGGAGTCCTCGTCGTCCGTGCGGTCGAAGCGGGCGCTGCCCTGCCAGTCGTTCCAGGCCAGGTCGAAGGAGTCCTTGATGCCCAGGCGCCGCTGCTCCGGGGTGTCGACGAGGAACAGGCCGCCGAAGGACCAGAACGCCTGTCCTCCCAGGTTGGCGGCGTTCTCCTGGTCGACCAGCGCGACCCGCCGGCCCCGGCTGGTGAGCTCGTGGGCGGCGACCAGGCCCGCGAGGCCCGCTCCGACGACGATGACGTCCGCGTCCATGGCGACCGTTCCTTCTCTCAGTGAGGGTCTGGTTGAGGGGAGCTGCCGTCGGTCAGCAGCGCCGTGAGCAGTTGCCTGAGCCAGGCGCGGGCGCCCTCGACGTCCTTGTCCAGCAGCAGTTGGGTGGTGACGCCGTCGTAGGCCGCGACCACGGCACGGGCCGCGCCGTCGACCTCACCGAGCACCGCGGGCAGTCCGCCGAACCCCCGTGCACGGCCGAGCCGTTCGGCGATCGCCCGGCGCAGCCGCCCCCGGTGCTCCAGCAGCGTCCCGGCGACCCGCGCGTCGCGGGCGGCGTGCACCAGGAAGTCGGTCTTCACCAGGAGCCAGTCGAGGTCGAGGAGGAGCACCTCGGTGACGCGGTCGACGGCGGCCGGCACGTCGAGGTCGGGTCCGTCCTGGGCGAGGGCCCCGGCCACCTGGTCGGCGATCAGGTCGGCGCGCTGCCGGTAGAGGGCGAAGAACAGCTCGTCGAGGCTGCCGAAGTTGGAGTAGAAGGCGCCCCTGCTGTACCCGGCGGCGTCGCAGACCTCCTCGATCGAGACCCGTCCGAAGCCCTTGGCGGCGAACACGGCGAAGGCGGCGTCGAGGAGCCTGGCCCGGGTGCGCACCCGGCGCCGCGTGACGCGAGGTTCCGTGCGTTCCCCGACCGCCATGACGCCCGTCCCTCCGTTCGATACGCGAATGTATCCGATACAGCGGCGTATCGAAAGGGCCCGGCGATCGAGCGGAATCAATGGGAACAGATTTTCGAATAAGGGAGTACGCTGGTCCCATGACCACGCACCTCCAGGGCTCGCTCTTCGACCAGACCGACCGGCTGCGCCTCGGCTCCCTCGACGGGATCCGCCGGACACGGCTCGGCCTCGGCGCCTGGATCGACGTCCTGCCCGGGTGGCTCGGCGGCTCGGACGCCCTGTTCGCGCAGCTGGCGGCCGAGGTGCCGTGGCGTGCCGAGCGCCGCACGATGTACGACCAGGTCGTCGACGTACCCCGGCTGCTGGCGTTCTACGGGGCGGGCGACGTCCTGCCGCACCCCGTGCTGGACGAGGCCCGCTCCGCGCTGAGCGCGCACTACGCCCGTGAACTGGGCGAACCGTTCACCACCGCCGGACTCTGCTACTACCGCGACGGACGCGACAGCGTCGCCTGGCACGGCGACCGGATCGGGCGGGGTGCCCGCGAGGACACCATGGTGGCCATCGTCTCCGTGGGCGCGCCCCGCGACCTGCTGCTGCGTCCGGTACGGGGCGGCGAGAGCGTGCGGCGCCCGCTGGGCCACGGCGACCTCATCGTGATGGGCGGCTCCTGCCAGCGGACCTGGGAGCACTGCGTACCGAAGACCACACGCGCCGCGGGACCGCGTGTCAGCGTCCAGTTCCGCCCGCACGGCGTGCGGTGAGGCGGAGAGGCGGCCGCTTCGCCCGCGCGCAGGGGGCTGCCTCCGGCGGACGGTGCCGGAGGCAGCCCTTCTCCCGGGGCGCGGTGCGCCGGGCCCGAGCGGCGCGCCCGCTGCCCGACCCGCGTCCCTGAACTCGCAGGTTGGCGCGGACCCGCCGCCTCCGGCACGGCCCGGGTCTGCTTTGCTGGTGCCTTCGGGCAGGAACCACCTCACCACACGGGGCGATCATGCGGGCAGACGTGCGGCAAGTCGCCGACGGCATCCACCTGGTGCACGGCAGCGACACCAACTGGGTGATCGTCACGGAGGGGAACGAGATCACCCTCATCGACACCGGCTACCCCGGCGACCGGGAGCGGCTGCTCGCCTCCCTGGAGGCGGTGGGCGGTGCCCCGGAGGCGGTCGTCGCGGTGCTGCTCACGCACGCGCACAACGACCACCTGGGCTCCGCCGAGTTCCTGCGCTGCACCTACGGCACGCCGGTCTACCTCCACCCGGCCGAAGTGCCGCACGCGCGACGGGAGTTCCTGCACCAGGTGACCGTCGGGCAGGTCCTCAGGAACGGCTGGCGGCCCGGCGTGCTGCCCTGGGCGGTGCACGCCCTGCGCTCCGGCGGCACGGCCGAAGTGCCGGTCGCCTCCCCGGAGCCCTTCCCCGCCGAGGGCCCGCTGGACCTGCCCGGCCGGCCCGTCCCGGTGCACACGCCCGGCCACACCGACGGGCACGCGGCCTACCACCTGCCCGGCGCCGGGGTGCTGGTCTCCGGCGACGCCCTGGTCAGCGGCCACCCCACCTCGCGGATCAGGGGCCCGCAGCTGCTGCCCGACATGTTCCACCACGAACGCGCCCGCGCGGTGGCGTCGTTGGACGTCCTGGCCGCGCTCGACGGCGGTCTGCTGCTGCCCGGGCACGGACCGGCACACCGCGGTCCGGTGGGTGAGGCGGCACTTCAGGCCAAGGAGCGTGCCCTCTAGGGTGAGGTGACGATCACCGAGGCGAGGACACGCGAGCCATGGCACTGCAGATCAGCGCGACGAACCCGGAGCATCCCGCGCTCCTGCTGGCGCTGCCGTGGCAGCTGCCCCTGGAGGAGTGGCCGGACGAGCACCTGGTCCCGCTCCCGCGCGGCATATCCCGCCACGTCGTGCGCTACGCCCGGGCCGGCGAGGAGGTGATCGCCGTCAAGGAACTCGCCGAACGGCCCGCCCTGCGCGAGTACGGGCTGCTGCGCGACCTGGACCGGCTCGGCATCCCCGCGGTCGACCCCCTCGCGGTGGTCACCGGCCGCACCGACGCCGCGGGCGAGCCCCTGGAGCCGGTGCTGATCACCCGGCACCTGCGCGGCTCGCAGCCGTACCGCTCGATGTTCGAGACGACGATGCGGCCGGCCACCATGCACCGCCTCATGGACGCCCTCGCGGTCCTGCTGGTGCGCCTGCACCTGGCCGGCTTCGCCTGGGGCGACTGCTCGCTGTCCAACACCCTCTTCCGGCGCGACGCCGGCGCCTACGCCGCCTACCTGGTGGACGCCGAGACCGGCGACCTGCACCCTCGGCTCAGCACCGGGCAGCGCGAGTACGACCTCGACCTGGCCCGCGTGAACATCAGCGGCGAGCTGCTGGACCTGGAGGCGTCCGGGGCGCTGCACCCGTCGGTGGACCCGATCGAGTTCGGCATGGAGATCTGCGCCCGCTACCGCGGCCTGTGGGAGGAGCTGACCCGGACCTCGGTCTACCCGGCGGGCAAGTACCACTACATCGAGCGCCGGATACGCCGTCTGAACGACCTCGGCTTCGACGTCGCCGAGATGCAGATCGGGCACTCCTCGCACGGCGACACCGTCACCTTCGTGCCCAAGGTCGTCGACGCCGGCCACCACCAGCGCCAGCTGCTGCGCCTGACCGGCCTCGACGCCGAGGAGAACCAGGCCCGCCGGCTGCTGAACGACCTGGAGAGCTGGATGGCCACCCAGGACGACCACGCGCCCGGCGACCCCCTGGCCGCGCGCCCGGAGGTGCTGGCGCACCGGTGGGTGCGGGACGTCTTCCGGCCCACCGTGCGCGCCGTACCCGCCGGGCTGCGCGGGGCGATGGACCCGGCGGAGATCTACCACGAGCTGCTCGAGCACCGCTGGTACCTCTCCGAGCGCGCGCAGCACGACATCGGGCTGGACACGGCGGTCGAGGACTACATCAGGAACATCCTGCCCAAGGCCCGCGAGACGCTGCAGCCCATGTCGGGCGAGTGACTCAGGCGGTGTGCGGGACCACGGCCACCGGGCAGGGCGCGTGGTGCAGCACACCGTGCGCCACCGAGCCGATGCGCGCCCCCACCGCCGTGCGGTGCGCGCGGCGGCCGACGACCATCAGCTGGGCCCGCGCGGCCACCGACAGCAGCACCTGGCCGGCGCTTCCCATCTCCACGTGCTCGACGACGGGTACGCCCGGGAACCGCTCCCGCCACGGCTGGAGCGCGGCGGACAGCGCCTTCCTCTCGTACGGCTCCAGGCCCCCCGCCTCGTCCAGCAGCTGCATCGAGCCCGGGCTGTAGGCGAACACCGGCGGCAGCGACCAGGCGCGCACCGCGCGCACCCCGGCACCGCGGGCGGCCGCCGTCTCGAACGCGAACCGCAGGGTCCCGGCGCTGTCCTCCGGCTCGCCCTGCTGCCCGACGACGATCTCCCGGCCCGCGGCCTCGGCCGCCGGCTGGTCCCCGGCGCGCACGAGCACCACCGGCCGGGTCGCGTCGGCGATCACCTGCTGGCCGACGGAGCCGAGCAGGAAGCCGACGACCGGTCCGTGCCCGCGCGAGCCGAGCACCAGCAGCTCCGCCCCGGCGGCCGCCGCGACCAGCGTCTCGGCCGGGTCCCCCGGCACGAGTTCGGTCTCGACGTCGAGGTGCGGATGGCGCGCGGTGACGCCACGGACCACCCCGTCGAGCCCCTCGCGCACCCACGTCGCCTGGGTGTCCGGGTCCGCCGCGTCGATCGCCTCGTACGGCTGGAAGCGCCAGGCCTGCACCACCCGCAGCGTGAGCCCCCGGCGGACCGCCTCCCTGGCCGCCCAGTCCAGTGCGGCAAGGCTCTCCTCGGTTCCGTCGACTCCCGCGGTGATCGGGCGCGTCATGGTCGGTGCCTCCCGGTGTCGTGGTCACGTCGCTGGGGACCAGTCTTCACTACCCTCCTGTCATGGCCTTGGAATGGGAGCAAGTCAACGTCGACGCCGCCGATCCCGTGGCGCTGGGGCGGTGGTGGGCGGAGGCGCTCGGCTGGGTCGTGGTGAACGACGCGGCCGAGGAGTACGAGATCCGGCCCGCGCAGGACCGCCTGCCGGGACTCCTCTTCGCCCCGGTCCCCGAGGGCAAGACCGTCAAGAACCGTCTCCACTCGGACTTCCGCCCCGACGACCAGGAGGCGGAGGTGGCCCGGCTCCTCGGGCTCGGCGCCCGGCACGCGGACGTCGGACAGGGCGACGGCGTGACCTGGGTGGTCCTCGCCGATCCCGAGGGGAACGAGTTCTGCGTGCTCTCCTCCCGCCGCCCCTGACCCGCCGCCCGCACTTACGGCGGAGCGAAGCGGGACGATCGAACATACGATGGGCGCAAGCCGGCGCGGCGCCCGCCTCAGCGACAGGGCTCGCCACGCCGTCGGTCCGACCACTCGGGGTGGGAGACGTATGGCACAGGCGTCCGACGCAGCGCGGACCGTCATCATGACCGTGGACGACGACCCCGGGGTGTCCCGGGCCGTCGCCCGTGACCTTCGGCGCCGCTACGGCGAGTCGTACCGGATCGTCCGCGCGGAGTCCGGGGAGTCGGCGCTGGGCGCGCTGCGCGAGCTGAAGCTGCGCGGTGATCTCGTGGCCGTGATCCTGGCCGACTACCGCATGCCGCAGATGAACGGCATCGAGTTCCTGGAGCAGGCGCTCGACGTCTACCCGGGCGCACGGCGGGTCCTGCTGACCGCGTACGCCGACACCAACGCGGCGATCGACGCGATCAACGTCGTCGACCTCGACCACTACCTGCTCAAGCCCTGGGACCCGCCCGAGGAGAAGCTCTACCCCGTCCTGGACGACCTGCTCCAGGCCTGGCGGTGCAGCGACTTCCGCCCGGTGCCCAGCACCAAGGTGGTCGGGCACCGCTGGTCGGCGCGCTCCTCGGACGTGCGGGAGTTCCTCGCGCGCAACCAGGTGCCCTACCGCTGGTACTCGGCCGAGGAGCCCGAGGGGCAGCGGCTGCTGGCCGCGGCGGGGCAGGACGGGCAGCGGCTGCCGCTGGTGATCACGCCGGACGGGTCGCCGCTGGTGGAGCCGGAGGCGCCCGAACTCGCCGCGCGCGTGGGCCTCGCCACGACCCCGGCGGCGGACTTCTACGACCTCGTCGTGATCGGGGGCGGCCCCGCCGGGCTCGGAGCCGCGGTGTACGGGGCCTCGGAGGGGCTGCGGACCGTGCTCGTGGAGCGGTCCGCGACCGGCGGTCAGGCGGGACAGAGCTCCAGGATCGAGAACTATCTCGGCTTCCCCGACGGCGTGTCGGGAGCCCAGCTCACCGACCGGGCCCGGCGGCAGGCCGCGAAGTTCGGCGCCGAGGTCCTCACCGCGCGCGAGGTGACCGGGCTGGAGGTCAACGGCGCCGCCCGGACGGTGCGCTTCTCCGACGGCTCCGCGGTCGCCGCGCACAGCGTGATCCTCGCGACCGGCGTCTCCTACCGGCAGCTGGCGGCGCCGGGCTGCAACGACCTGACCGGGTGCGGGGTGTTCTACGGCTCCGCGCTCACGGAGGCGTCCTCCTGCCAGGGGCAGGACGTCTACATCGTCGGAGGCGCCAATTCCGCCGGGCAGGCGGCCATGCACCTGTCCCGGGTCGCGAAGTCGGTGACGCTGCTGGTGCGGGCCGCGGACCTGTCCGCGTCGATGTCGTACTACCTGATCCAGCAGATCGCCGAGGCCCCCAACATCTCGGTCCGCACCCGTACCGTGGTGGAGTCCGCGCACGGCTCCGGCCATCTGGAGCAGCTCACCCTGCGCGACATGGACACCGGGCGGACCGAACTCGTCGACGCGCAGTGGATGTTCGTGTTCATCGGCGCGGCCCCGCTGACCGACTGGCTCGACGGCACGGTGCTGCGCGACGAGCGCGGGTTCATCCTGGCCGGGCCCGACCTCACCGCGGACGGGCGGCCGCCCGCGGACTGGGAGCTGGACCGGCCGCCGTACCACCTGGAGACCAACGTCCCCGGCGTGTTCGTGGCGGGCGACGCACGCGCCGAGTCCGCCAAGCGCGTCGCGTCCGCCGTCGGAGAGGGAGCCATGGCAGTGATGCTCGTCCACCGGTATCTGGAGCAGTCGTGAGCGGGCAGTTGATGCCCTGCGACACGCGGGAGATCAGTTCGCTGTTCCTGTTCGAGAAGCTCACGTCCGAGCAGCTCGGGCGGCTGTGCGGCGAGGGGCGGGTGGAGAGGTTCGAACCCGGGCCCGTGTACACCGAAGGCGACCCGGCCACCTGCTTCTACGTGATGGTCGAGGGCACCGTGGTGCTCTCCCGCCGGGTCGGCGGCGACGACGTCGAGGTCACCCGCACCTCCCAGCCCGGGGTGTACGCCGGGGCCATGCAGGCCTACATCGGCGACCGGGTCCGGCAGGTCTACAACAACTCCATGCGCGTCACGGAGCCGACGCGGTTCTTCGTGCTGCCCGCCGACACGTTCGCGGGCATCATGCAGGAGTGGTTCCCGATGGCGGTGCATCTGCTGGAGGGGCTGTTCTTCGGCTCGAAGAACACCCAGCGCGCCATCGGGCAGCGGGAACGGCTGCTGGCGCTCGGCTCGTTGTCCGCCGGGCTCACGCACGAGCTCAACAACCCGGCGGCGGCCGCCGTGCGCGCCACCGCGACGCTGCGCGAGCGGGTCGCCAAGATGCGGCACAAGCTCGCCGTCATCTCCTCCGGCGCGTACTCCCGCGAGGCCATCACCAAGCTGATCGAGATCCAGGAGCGCACCGCCGAACTCGTCGCGAAGGCACCGGCGCTCAGCCCGCTGGAGGCCTCGGACCGCGAGGACGCCGTGACCGACTGGCTCGAGGACCACGACATCCCCGACGGCTGGCGGCTCGCGCCCACCTTCGTGCAGGCCGGGCTGGACCTCGACTGGCTCGACCAGGTGGCGGCCGACGTCGACGCGGAGATCCTGCCCGGGGCGATCGGCTGGCTCAACTACACGGTCGAGACCGAGCTGCTGATGGACGAGATCGAGGACTCCACCAGCCGTATCTCCAACCTGGTCGACGCCGCCAAGCAGTACTCGCAGCTCGACCGCGCCCCCTACCAGAACGCCGACGTCCACGAACTCCTCGACAGCACCCTGCTGATGCTCTCCGGCAAGATCGGCTCGCGCATCAAGGTCGTCAAGGACTACGACCGCACGCTGCCGAGGATCCCGGGCTACCCGGCGGAGCTCAACCAGGTGTGGACCAACCTCATCGACAACGCGGTCGCGGCCATGGACGGCACCGGCTCAGAAGGCACGTTGACGGTGCGCACGGCGCTGGAGCGCGACATGCTGCTCGTCGAGTTCCGCGACACCGGGCCCGGCGTGCCCCAGGAGATCCGCGGCCGTATCTTCGACCCCTTCTTCACCACCAAGCCGGTGGGCCAGGGCACCGGGCTCGGGCTGGACATCTCCTGGCGGATCGTCGTCAACAAGCACCACGGCACCCTCCAGGTCGAGTCCGAACCCGGCGACACCCGCTTCCAGGTCCTGCTCCCGCTCACCGCCCCGGCCGACGAGACCCCCGAGGAGCCCGTATGACCAGTGCCGACGCAATCGACCCCGCCGTCCCGCCGAGCGGCGCCGGGTGCGTCGAGTGCGACGAGGCCGGCGGCTGGTGGTTCCACCTGCGGCGGTGCGCCCGGTGCGGCCACATCGGCTGCTGCGACGACTCCCCCGCCCGGCACGCCACCGCCCACTACCGGGCCACCGGCCACCCCGTGATCCAGAGCTACGAGCCGGGCGAGGACTGGTTCTGGGACTTCGACAGCTCGCAGCTGTACGAGTCCGGGCCCGACCTCGCGCCGCCGGCCAGCCATCCGGAGGACCAGCCCGCGCCCGGCCCGGCCGGGCGGGTACCGGCGGACTGGATGAGGACACTGCGCTCCTGAGGGCCTGACCGGCGAGGACGCGGAACGGGGCGGTGCGGGAGGTCCCGCGCCGCCCCGGTGATGGGTGCCGGCGGCCCTGTCAGTGGTCCGTGGAAGGATGAACGCGTGTCCGAGACCTCCTTCACCACCCCGCTGGTCGGCCGCCGCGAGGACCTCGCCCGCCTCGGCGACGTGCTGGCGCGCGCCCGCGGCGGCGAGGCGGCGGCCGTGCTGGTGGCGGGGGACGCCGGCGTGGGCAAGACGCGCCTGCTGGACGAGGTCGCCGGGCGCGCCGCGGCAGCGGGCATGACCGTGCTGACCGGGCACTGCGTCGACCTCGGTGACGTGGGCCTGCCGTACCTGCCGTTCACGGAGATCCTCGGCCTGCTGGCGGGTGACGAGCGGTTCGCCCCGGTGCTGTCCGCGCATCCCGTGGTGGACCGGCTGCTCGGCTCGGGCACCGACGCGGCGCGGGACGCGGGCGGGCGGCTGCGGCTGTTCGAGGGCATGGCGGGGCTGCTGGCCGACCTCGCGGACACCGCCCCGCTTCTGCTGGTCCTGGAGGACCTGCACTGGGCCGACCAGTCGTCCCGGGACCTGCTGCGCTTCCTGCTCAGCAGGGGCGTCCTGCAGCGGCCGGCGGGCGGCGCCCCCACCCACCGCCTCGCCGTCCTCGCCTCCTACCGCGCGGACGACCTGCACCGCCGCCATCCGCTGCGCCCGCTGCTGGCGGAGCTGGTGCGGCTGCCCGCCGTGGAGCGGCTCGAACTGCGGCCCCTGGCCGACCCGGACGTCACCCGGCTCGTCCGGTCCCTGCAGGACCGTCCGCTCCCGGACGCCACCGTCCGCCGCATCGTGGAGCGCGCCGAGGGCAACGCCTTCTACGCGGAGGAGCTGCTCGCCGCCACCGACCCGGCGGCGGGCGGCGTGCCCAGCGGCCTCGCCGACGTGCTCCTCATCCGTGTGGAGCAGCTGTCCGAGACCGCCCAGCAGGTGCTGCGTACGGCGGCGGTCGCCGGGCGGCGGGTGGAGCACGACCTGCTGCGGGACGCCGTCGGCCTCCCCGAGGACGAGCTGGAGTCGGCGCTGCGCGAGGCGATCGGCCGCCAGCTGCTGGTCTCCTCGGGCGGGGACACGTACGCCTTCCGGCACGCGCTGGCCCGCGAGGCGGTCTACGCGGACCTGCTGCCGGGCGAGCGGGCCCGGCTGCACGGCGCGTTCGCCCGGCTGCTCACCGACCGCGGCCGGCACGCCGAGAGCGCCGCGGAGCGCGCCCACCACTACCGCGAGAGCCACGACCTGCCCGAGGCCCTCACCGCCTGCCTGGAGGCGGCCGACCACGCCCAGCGGGTGGGCGCTCCCGCCGAGGAGCTGCGGCACCTGGAGACCGCCCTGGACCTGTGGGCGTCGGTGCGGCCGGAGGCGCGGCCCTCGGGCGACGGCGTCGACCGGGTGACGCTCACCCTGCGCGCGTCGGCGGCGGCCGCGCATGCCGGTGAGTCGCACCGGGCGGTGTCCCTCACCCGGGCCGCGCTCGCGAGCACCGGCGAGGACACCGACTCCGAACTCGCCGCCCGGGTGCGGTACACGCTGGCCGGCAACCTCATGAGCGTGGACAGCCTGACGGCCGCGTACGCCTACAGCAGCGAGGCGCTCGCCATGATCCCCGCCGAGCCGCCGAGCCGGACATGGGTGTGGGCGGCGGCCACGCACGTCCTCGCGGCCCGCCACATCGGGGAGAACGGCACGGCGCTGCGGGTCGCCCGGCAGGCCCTGCGCGTCGCCGAGCGGCTGCGGGTCACGGACGCGCAGGCCGACCTCCTGATCTCCCTGGCCATCCTGGAGAACGGCAGCCGGCGTGGCGTGCGGGGCCAGGAGCGGCTGAAGGAGGCGCGGGAGCTGGCGCGACGGGCGGGGAACGCGCCGGTGGAGATGCGCGCGCTGTTCAACCTCGCCGTCGGCTGCTTCGAGGCCGGCGACCTGGAGGGCTGTCTGCCCTGGGTGACCGAGGGGCTGGACCGCGCCCGCCGCGCCGGGCTGCAGTCGTCGCCGTATCCGCTGGAGATGCGCTACCTGCGGCTGCTGGTGCTGTACACGCTGGGCCGCTGGGACGAGTGCGCGCGGGCGGCGGCCGAGGAGGCCGTGCTGCCCGCGGCGGGCGGATACACCGTGGGGCCCGCGCTGTACGTGGCGCTGGCCCGCGGCGACCTGGGCGCCGTCGAGCGGGCCCGGCGCCTGCTGGAGGGCCCCTTCGACTGGATGGCCACGCTGGTCGCGGGCATCGCGCTGACCGAGGCCGCGGTGCTGCGGGGTGAGCCGGAGGCGGCCGTGGAGCGGACGCGGGCCACGACGGACGCGCTCACCGACGACGCCGGCCACCGCCCCGACCTCACGGTCCGGCTGGCGGCGCTCGCCCTGTCGGCGGTCGCCGACGCGGCCATGGAGCTGCGGGCGGCCGGCGGTGCGGCCCACCGCTGGAAG
This sequence comes from Streptomyces sediminimaris, assembly GCF_047049295.1. Classification (NCBI taxonomy): domain Bacteria; kingdom Bacillati; phylum Actinomycetota; class Actinomycetes; order Kitasatosporales; family Streptomycetaceae; genus Streptomyces; species Streptomyces sediminimaris. Next base: position 554,037 of record NZ_JBJWOT010000001.1, read on the forward strand.
GACACCGCGGACGAACTGGTCGAGCTGGCCCGGGAGTCGGCCCTGCGCGGCGGCGACGGCACCCCGCAGGGCCCGGAGGGAATGGCCTGGCTGGCCCGCGCCGAGGCGGAGTGGCTGCGGGCGGTGTCCGGGCCGGACGCGGCGGCCTGGGAGAAGGCGGTGGCCGCCTTCGGCTACGGGGACGTCTACGAGCTGGCGCGTGGCCGGGCCCGGTTCGCCGAGGCCCTGCTGCTGGCCGAGCGGCGCGAGGAGGCGGCCGACCAGGCGCGCGAGGCGAGAGCGGTGGCCGAGCGGCTCGGCACCGCTCCCCTCCTGGAGCGGATCGACGGCCTGATACGCCGCGGCCGCCTCGCCGGCCCGGCACCGGCCGGGGAGCGCCCCTCGCCGCTGACCGCCCGCGAGCAGGACGTGCTGCGGCTGCTCGCCCGCGGCCGCAGCAACCGCCAGATCGGCGAGGAGCTGTTCATCTCCGGCAAGACGGCCAGCGTCCACGTCTCCAACATCCTGGCCAAGCTGGGCGCCGCCGGCCGCACGGAGGCGGTGGCGATCGCCTACCGGCAGGGGCTGATCGCGCCGGAGCCGACGGCTTCGGGCTGACCTCAGCGGCGGGCGCAGTCGAGGCTGTGCAGGTCGACGGCGTCGGCCATCGCCCGCATCCCCTCGTCACCCGGGTGCAGATGGTCGCCGCTGTCCAGGGCGGGCAGCATGCGCTCGGGGTCCTGGGGGTCGCGCAGGGCGCGATCGAAGTCGGTGACGGCGTCGAAGTCCCCGCTGGTGCGGATGAACCGGTTCACTTCCTGCCGTACGTTCTCGCCGGTCGTGTCCCACTCCGACCAGCCCTTGTAGGGACCGACGGTGGCGCCGACGACGCATTCGCCGGCCGCGTGGACCCGCTCGGCGATCTGCCGGTAGCCGGCGATCAGGTCCTGGGCGGTGACTCCGGAGCGGGCCTTGATGTCGTTGACGCCCTCGAGCAGGAAGACGGTACGGACGCCCGGCTGGGACAGCACGTCGCGCTGCAGGCGCTTCAGTGCGCTCGGGCCGCCGCCGTCCGAGAGGACCTTGTTGCCGGAGATGCCCTCGTTCGCCACACCCAGCACGTCGGTGCCGGCCGACCGCAGGCGGCGGGCGAGGTAGTCGGGCCAGCGGCGGTTGAGGTCGCTGGAGGAGGCCCAGCCGTCGGTGATGGAGTCCCCGAGGGCGGCGACGGCTCTGGTGTCCGCGGGCGTGCGCACGGAGACGGAGTCCAGGTAGAACCAGGAGCCGAGCACTTCCGTCCAGGAGCCGGCGCCCTCCTCGGCGGTGTGGTCGCCCTGGGCGGCGTAGGACGTCTGCAGGGCCATCCAGTGTCCGGTCGCGGGGCCCGCCGCGTCCGGGGAGTGGATGCTGACGACCAGGTCGGTCGCGGCGGGGAGCGTGCCGGGCAGGGGGTCGCTCAGGGCGGCGGCGCCCGCGGGGACGGTGACCGAGCGGGCGCCGTCGAAGGTCAGCCGGCGGTTGCTGCCGTGGACCAGTTCGGCGCCCTGCCGCCGGATGCCGGCGTAGACGCTGTCGAAGGTCACCGGCCGGTCCCCGAAGGCGTTGGAGAGCCGGATCCGCAGGTCCCTGCCGCCCACGCTGGTGTGCACGACGAGCCGGTAGGCGCGGTCGGCGAGCGCCTGGCCCATGCGGTCGGCGCTCGCGGCCCAGGTGACGACGTCGCGGCGGTCCGCGGGCGCGCCCGTCACCACGAACCCCGGCTGATCGGCGGAGGCGTGCACCGGGGTGGACTGGACGGCACCCGCCAGCAGCAGGAGGGCGCCGAGGCGGCCGGCACGGGCGAGGCGGCCCCTCACCGGGCGACGCCCCGCGACGTGCGGCGTGCGCCGAAGCCGTCCGCCGAGCCCGTGCCGGCCGCCCCGGCGCCGGGCGGCGCCGGCGGGTGTGGCGGACGGCCCCGGCGGGAGTGCGGGAGCGTTCCGGTCACGGCCGCCGGTGTGCCGAGGCCGGTGTCGGTGCGGAAGTCGCCGCCGCCCGGCCCCGGTTGGCGGACGGGGCTGTTCGTGCCGCGCGCCGTGCGCAGGGCGGCGGCGCCGAGGCCGTCCGGGACGGACCGGCCGGGGCGGTCGCGGGCGCGGTCGCGGGGGAAGAACGCTGGGGGCGGCGGGAGGTGACGGTGGGTGGTCGAACCGAGGTCGTCGGGGGACATCCGCTCCTCCAGCCAGCCGGTCTTCGGGCTCACCCGCGGACGGTACGGGCACGTGCGGAGGCCGGAAACCGTCGCCGCGTACCTATTGTCACACCTCGGCACGGCTGCCGCAGTGCGTAAGGCGGTGAACCGCACCCGTACGGGTTCCCGGGCGCGGCGCGGGTGACGCGCCCGGCGCCGGGCCGGCCCTACTTCCGGCGACCGGTCGCCGCCGGCGGTCCCACCCGCCGCCTCCGCCGCGGGGGTTGGCGGAGGCGGCCGGCGGGGCCGTTCGGTCAGTGGTGCGTGGCCGGGGTGTTGGCGGCGGTGACGTCGACCGCGGACCAGGCCCGGTCGACCGTCCGGTACTCGGTGCTGTTCCGCCCGTAGAGGTCCCTGGCCGCCTTCAGCGTCGCGACGCGCGCGCCGTGGAAGTCGGTCGTGGAGACCATGTAGCGGGTCAGGGCGCGGTAGAAGACGGCGGTGGCCTTGGTACGGCCGATGCCCCTGACCGTGGAGCCGTCGTAGGTCGGCGAGTCGTACCTGACCCCGCCGATCGTCTTCCGGCCGCTGCCCTCGGCCAGCAGGTAGTACGCGTGCGAGGAGACACCGGAGCCGGCGTGCACCTCGGCGTCCTGGACCTGGGGCGACCAGTAGTCGACCGCGCCCTCGAGCTTGTCCAGCGACGGGTGGTCGAGACGGCGCAGGAACTTCTGGGCGAGGCCCAGTTTCTCCCCGATGAGGTAGTCCGGTGTGTCCCTCGCGTTGTGGGCGAAGAACTCGACACCGGAGCCGAAGATGTCGGCGAGGGACTCGTTCAGGGCGCCCGGTTCGCCGTACTGGTTGCCCTGCGCGTCGACTCGGGTGGGCTCGAGCCCGGCGGTGGCGTCCACCACGCCGTGGGTCAGTTCGTGGCCGGTGACGTCGAGGACGACGAGCGGCTTGGTGAACGTGCCGCCGTCACCGTCGCCGTAGAGCATGCAGTGACAGGTGGAGTCCCAGAACGCGTTGGCCACCTTCTTGCCGAAGTGGACCATGGCGTGGGCACCCTTGCGCTTGTTCTCGATGCCCTTGCGCCCGAAGGTCTTCCGGTAGAAGTCCAGGGTCTCGGTGATGCCGTACTGTGCGTCCGCGGCGGCGCTGTTCCTGCTCGTGGTGGTGCCGTTGCCGAAGACGTCGCCGCGGGTGGAGATCTGCCTGCCGCGGCCGAAGCTCTCCAGCTCCCCGCCCCGGGCGTCGCGGGTCTCGGTGCCCCAGCGGGTGGGGTCCTTCAGGAGGTAGCGGGTGCGCGCCGTCCGCGTGGTGGTCAGCGCAACCCTGCCGACGAAGAGGGACTTGCCGGTGCCGTGGGCCGTGGACGGGTAACGGGCGGCGGCGGACGCGGAGGACGCCGGGCCCGCGGCGGACTCGGCGGACTGCGCCGGGACCGCGGCGGCCCGGACCGCGCGGCCGGCGCCGGGCTTCTCGCCGTGCCGGTGCAGCGCGTCGAGCAGCCCGGGCGAGAGGAACGCGTCGCTGTCGGGCGTGTTGCTGCGCACCGTGCCGGTGACGGCGTCGACGACGACCGTGCTGGAGCCGCCGGTACCGGCGGTGCCGCCGTCGCTCACGCGGACCTGGTAGGCGACGGCGGCCCCGCCGCCGCGGGCGTCCACGACGAGTCGGGCGGTGCCGGCGTCGCCGTGGGCGGCCGCGGCCGCCTTCTGCCGGGCCTGGGCGGCCGACAGTCTGGCGGCGGTGGCGGCAGCGGGACTCAGCGGGTGGCCGGCGGCCCGGGTGACACCCGCGTATGCCAGCTCGCGGGTGAGGTGGACGACGAGGTCGCCGCCGAGCACCGGCATGCCCCGGTGGGTCCGGGTGAACCGGACGTGCCTCGCGCCCTCCGGGTCGATCATCACGTCCTCGGCCCGCAGTTCGTCGCCGCTGAGGACGCCGGTCGCCGAGGAGTGGGCGACGGCGGCGGCCCGGGCGGCGGACACCACGGACGCCGCGGAGGCGTCGGCGGTGACGGCGTGTCCCGTCCCCCGGGCGGGGGCCGCGAAGGCGGTGCCCGCGAGGCTCGTGGCGGCCGTCGTCACGGCGACGGCGACGGCCACGTTGCGTATGTGCGGCCTACGCACTGATGTGGGTCCTTCCTCACAAGGCGGCCGGTGTTCCTCAACCGCCTTGACACATGGCGTGGTTGACCGCCATGGGGGCTGGTCGGGCCCCGGACGGAACCCTCCCGGATACGACATGTACATGTAAAGAGCGAAAGACGGGTTTCCATGTGATCCATGGCGATCCGCCGCACGTCCGGGCCGCTCGGTGATCGGCGGGTGACCAACCGTGCGCCGTCTGGGGAGATGTGACGGGGCGGAAGGGAGTTGCCTCGTGCGGGTGTGACCCATCTCGCATCCGAGGTCGCCGACCACCGGATGAACGGTCCCCGTCCACGGGCCGGCGTCCCTTGGTCCGACTTCACGCCGGATCTTGGCGGAACGCAATCTTCCGGGACAGGATGCCCGCATGAAGGGTTCCCTCTTTTCCAGCGACCACATGGTCCAGCCGTCCACCGAGGCGGGCATGACCGTCGAGAACGCCAAATGCATCAAGTACGCGGTGAACGGCGAGATGCTCGCCCGCCAGGGCGCGATGGTCGCCTTCCGCGGCAACCTCCAGTTCGAGCGCAAGGGTCAGGGCGTGGGCGGCATGCTCAAGCGCGCGATGACCGGGGAGGGGCTGCCGCTGATGGCGGTGCGCGGCCAGGGCGAGGCATGGTTCGCGCACGAGGCGCAGAACTGTTTCATCGTCGAGGTCGACGCCGGTGACGAGTTCACCGTCAACGGCCGCAACGTCCTGTGTTTCGACGCCTCGTTGTCGTACCGGATCTCGACGGTGAAGGGCGCGGGCATCACCGGCGGCGGACTGTTCAACAGCGTCTTCACCGGCCACGGCAGGCTGGGCCTGGTGTGCGAGGGCAACCCGCTGGTCATCCCGGTCTCGGCGCAGTTCCCGGTGTACGTCGACACGGACGCGGTGGTCGGCTGGACCGCCGGTCTGCACACCTCGCTGCACCGTTCGCAGTCCATCGGATCGATGCTGCGCGGCGGCTCCGGGGAGGCGGTGCAGATGATGCTGCAGGGCGAGGGATATGTCGTCGTACGGCCGAGCGAGGCGACGCCCCAGCGGGCTCAGCAGCACTGAACCCGGGGAGTGATCTGCGCCTCTCGGGCAACCTCTCCGGCGGCCGCCGCGTCTTGATCCGCAGCAGGTGATGCCCTGGCCCTTCGGGCCGGGGCCTCTTTTCGACGCACTATACACGCCATGTATACACAATATGTATACGTGAGATGTATACCCATCATGTATACGCACAGCGCATACACGGCGTGGATACGGACCGAGAGGGATCCATGTACGGCAAGGCATTCGCCCCGGAATACCAGGGCGCGCTCACGACACTCTCCGTGAACTCCTCGCTGACGGACGTACTGGCCGCCGGAACACGGGAGTTGCGAGCGGCGGAGCGGGCCGGACGGCACGGGGAGGCGGCCCGCTCCGGGCTCGCGGTCGCGGAGGCGCACCGCAGGCTGGGCCAGGTCGAACAGGCCGACCGGGCATGGAAGGCCGGCTACCGCGCGGCCAGGGAGGCCGGGGACACCGCGGCGATGGCGTGGGCGCTGTGGAGCGGCGGCACCCTGGCCCGGCAGCGGGGTGCCCTCCCGCTGGCGCGGCGGCTGCTGGGACTCGCGGCCGAGCTCGGCGAGCGGAGCGGTGACGTCGTGGTGCGCGGCTACTCGCTGGCGGGGCTCGCCGAGACCGGCCGGATCCAGGGCGACTACGAGGCCGTCCGCAGGCTGCACGAGCAACTGCTGGCCGAGGCACGGCGGCGCGGCGAGGCCCGGCACACGGTGTGGGCGCTGGAGGGCATCGCACAGATCCATCGCAACACCGGCGCCTACGACACCGCGTTCGCCCTGTTCGAGGAGGCGGCCGGGATAGCCGCGCGGGCCGAGGACAGGCGGGGACACGCCTGGGCGCTGCGCGGTCTCGCCGACATCGTGTCCGTACGGGACGGGGACGTCGAGCGGGCGCTCGGGCTGCTGTCCGAGGCGGAGACGAGCTGCCGGGCGATGAACCTGGCCAGCGCGCTGGCCTACAACCACAAGATGCGCGGCAACGTCTTGTACCGGGCCGGGCGTTACGCCGAGGCCCGCGACCTGTACGAGCGGGCGCTCGCGGAGTTCCGTGCGATGAGCGAGCCGCGCGGGCAGGCACTCGCCCGGCTCGGACTCGCCAAGTCGCTGGCCAGGCTGGGCCGCGACCGCACCGAGACGGCGGCCGAACTCGACGTCCTGGCAGCCGAGCTGGAGCGCATCGGGCTGCGGCACGCGCGGGAGATGGTGACCCGCGCCCAGGAGGAGTTCGGCCTGGTCGCGGAGGTGGCACGGTGACGGCCCTTCCCTCGGCCGTCCCGGCTCCCACGGCCCCCTCGGCGCTGCGGATTCCGGTCGGCGTCCCCGGCGTCCCCGGCGTCCCCGGCGTCCCGGGCGTCCTCGGCCGCTGCCGAGCGCTGGTGCGGCCCGCGCTGCGCGAGGCCGTCGGGCGGATGCATCCGTGGATGGGCGAGATGGCCGCCTACTCCTTCGGCTGGTGCGAGGTGGGCGGTACGCCGGCCGCCGCACCGGGCGGCAAGGGCGTACGGCAGGCGCTGGCCGTGCTCGGGGCCGAGGCCGCGGGCGCGCCCGGGCGGGCCGGGGTGCCCGCGGCGGTGGCGGTGGAGCTGGTGCACACCTTCTCGCTCCTGCACGACGACATCATGGACGGGGACGCGGCGCGGCGCCGCCGCCCCACCGTCTGGAAGGCCTACGGCACCGGGCCCGCGGTCCTCGCGGGCGACGCGCTGTTCGCCCTCGCCGTCGAGACCCTGGCCGCCGCGCCGGGCGGGCCGCGGGCCGTGCGGGTGCTGTCCGTGGCGCTGGCCGACCTGGTGCGCGGCCAGGCGGACGACCTGCTGTTCGCCGCGCGTCCCTGGCGGGGCCCCGGCCGGGTGCGGCCGGCGGAGTACCGGGCGATGGCCGGGCACAAGACGGGCGCGCTGCTCGGCTGCGCGGCCGCGCTCGGTGCCCAGCTCGGCGGTGCGGCGCCCCCGGTCGCCGACGCCCTCGACCGCGCGGGGCGCCATCTCGGGATCGCCTTCCAGGTCGTCGACGACGTCCTGGGCATCTGGGGCGACCCCGCGGTCACCGGCAAGCCCGTACACGGCGATCTGCGCGAGCGGAAGAAGACGTACCCGGTGCTGGCCGCGCTCGACCGCGACACTCGCGCCGCCCGCCGACTCGCCGCGCACCTGGACACGGGCGAGGACCTCGAGGAGGCGGCCGCGCTGGTCGAGTCCGCGGGAGGCCGGTCGGCGGCCGGGACCGAGGCCCGCCGTCACCTCGCGGCGGTGGAAGCGGCTCTCGCCGACGTACCCCTGGAGCAGGGGGCCGCGGACGAGTTGCGGGCGCTGCTGGAGTACCTGGTGCGGCGGAACCTCTGACGAGGCGGGGCGGCGGGTCGCCGCGCTCCCCCGCCCCGCCTGCCGAAACCGTTTGACCCCCGGCCCTCGGCCGGGTAAGGGTGCGAAGCGGCGCGGACCGTCACCCGCGCCGGAAGGGTGAGTGTCTTGATCGGGATCTCTGATGTCGAAGCCGCGGCCGAGGTCATCGCCGGGCACGTCGTGCGGACGCCGACGCTGCCGAGCCCGGGCCTGACCACGCTGCTCGGCGCCCCGGTCACGGTCAAGCTCGAACTGCTCCAGCGCACCGGCTCGTTCAAGGCGCGCGGGGCGACGGCGAAGCTGCTCTCGCTGAGCGAGGCCGAGCGGGCGGCCGGCGTCGTGGCGGTCAGCGGCGGCAACCACGGCATCGCCCTCGCGGTCATGGCCGCGGCGCTCCATGTGAAGGCCACGGTGGTCATGCCGCGCTCGGCCCCCGCACGCGCGGTGGAGATCGCGGAGGGCGCGGGTGCGTCGGTGCGGGTGACGGACGACATGGCGGGGGCGTTCGCTCTCATGACGCGGTTGCGCGACGAGGGGCTGACGCTCGTCCACCCCTTCGACGATCCGGTGGTCATCGCCGGGCAGGGCACCGTCGGGCTGGAGTTCGCCGCCGACGCGGGCGAGCTCACCGACGTCGTCGTCAGCATCGGCGGCGGGGGCCTCATCGCCGGGGTGGCGGCCGCGCTGCGGGCGCTGCGGCCCGGGGTGCGGATCTGGGGCGTGGAGACCGAGGGCGCGCAGGCCATGTCGGAGGCGCTGGCGGCGGGCGGTCCGGTGCCGGTCCCCCTGTCGTCCCTGGTCTCCACGCTCTGCGCGCCCGCCGCGTCGCAGCTGACGTACGACCATGTGTCCGCGCTGGTCCACGAGGTGCTCGTGGTGCCGGACCGGGAGGCGGTGCGCGGGACGCTCGACCTCGCCGACCACGCCAAGGTCTGGGCGGAGCCCGCGGCCGGCTGTCTGCTGCCGGCCGCCCGGCAGGTCCTGGAGCGGGTCGGCGAGCGGGCGCGGCTGGGACTGGTGGTGTGCGGGGGGAACGCGACGACCGGTGACGTCATGGGCTGGGCGGAACGCTTCGGGCTGCGCTGATTTCCTGCGGGCGCCCGCCGAATGCGGTTGTTTGAATTCCGGTCAGCAATAAGGGGCTTCATCGAATTCACCCGGCGGCTCATGAAGAAACACGAAGAAAAGGGTGCGGGCGCCGTAGATGTGCGGATCCTTTGAACACTTCCCGCCGTACTTCTCGTACCTGTGTGAAAGGTGACGCGCGGGGTTTCGACGAGGGATGACCATGGCCAAGGCGCATGTCTTCACGCACGAGCTGGTCGCCGGCCGGTACCGGCTCGTCGACGTCGTCCACCAGGAGGCCAACCGCGTCTGCTGGTACGGCAAGGACGTCACCGCGCAACGGCCGTATCTCCTCACCCAGATCGCCCTTCCGTACGACCCGGACGGCGAGGCGGCACCCCGTGCGACCGCCCGTGTCATCCGCATGTCCGAGACCATGGGGCTGATGTGCCCGGGTGCGGTGGCGACGGTCGTGGACGCCGTGGAGCAGGACGGCAGCCTGTGGGTCGTCACCGAGTGGATCGACGGCACGCCGCTCAACGAACTCATCGCCCAGCAGGGCACGTTCGACCACGTGCGGGCCGCCAGGATCGGCCTGGCCCTGCTCGACGTGCTGGAGGCGGCGCACCGCGAGGGCATCACCCACTGCGAGCTCAGCCCGGGGCAGGTCCACGTGCGGGAGCGGGGCTCGGTCGTGGTCACCGGCTTCGGGCTGGCCGGCGCGACCCTGGCACCGCGGCTGACCGCACCGTCCTTCGCCTCCCCGGAACAGGCCCGCGACGAGCGCATCGGTCCCGCGGCGGATCTGTGGGCGCTCGGCGCGATCCTCTACACGATGCTGGAGGGCCGCCCGCCCTTCAGGGACCGGGAGCGGCCCGAGGCCACCCTGAAGGGCGTGGACCGCCTGCCGCTGCGCGCACCGGTGCGGGCGGGCCCGCTCACCCAGACCGTGCAGGGGCTGCTGCGCAAGAACTCCCGGGAGCGGCTGACCCGCCACGTGGTCCGCGAGGCCCTCACCCGTGCCGTCACCGAGGACCCCGGCGCGAGAGCCGACGCCCCGGCCCGGCCCCGGCTGCGGGGCGTCTCCACCGCCGCCTGGCACTCCGCCCCCGCCTGGACCCGGCGCACCATGGCCGCCGGGACGGCCCTGGCCGTCGCGACGGTGGTGGTCGCCACGCTCGCGGCCACCGGGCTGCTGCCCGGCACCGGCAGGTCCGGGACCGACGCCGCGTCCCGGACGCCGGCCTCCACCCGGCCGGGCAGCCCGGCCGACGGCCCGGGCGCCGCCCCGTCCGCATCCGCCTCCACCGCGCCCGTCACGCCCCCGGCGCCCTCTCCCCCGGCCGGCGCGCTGCCGCAGGGCTTCCGCCGCTACACGGCACCCGAGGGCTTCTCCGTAGCCCTGCCCGGAGGCTGGGGCCGGGTGGACACCCGGCGCGCCGGCGACAAGTCCTACCGCGTGACCTTCGGCGCGGACGGCGACGCCCGCGCGCTGGCGGTCACCTACAGCACCGTCGTGGGCCCCGACCCCGTCGCCGTCTGGCGCGACGACGTCCAGCCCGTGCTGGAGAAGCAGGACGGCTTCCGGCGGATCGGCGCGATCCGGGCGACGACGTACCAGGGCCACCGGGCCGCCGACATGCAGTGGCTCACCGAGGCCGGCGGCACCCGGGTGCGCACCTTCGGGCGCGGTTTCCTGCTGGGCGGCGGCCGGGGCTTCTCGCTGCGCTGGACGACCCCGGCCGGGGACTGGAACGACGCCGCGAACCGGCAGGCCCTGCAGACCTTCCTGCGGACCTTCCGGCCCCCCTCACGCTGAGCCGCGCGGCGCGCGCATGGCCCGCAGCGGGGGACTGTGCAGCGGAGTCGTGGGCCACCGCGCGGTGAACGTCCCGTCCGGCAGCGAACAGGTCACGCTCAGGCGGTGCGGCGTCTCCAGGAACCGGATGTCCACGGCGAGGGTGTCCGCGTCGGCCCAGCCGCCGCTCACCGCGGTGGGCAGCGGCCCGTCGGTGACGGTCCAGCCGGCCTGCCCGACCGGCACGTCGAGACGGTGCCCGTCCTCGGTGAGCCGCAGCGTCCAGCCGTCGGCGCCGGACGTCACCGTGACCCCGGTCAGCCCGGGCTGCTCCGTACAGGTACCCCCGTACGGGGTGAACGCGGCCCCCGCCCAGTCCCGCGCCCTCTCCGGCGGCGCGGGCTTGCCCGGGGACGGGGGCAGGGCGAGTCCCGCCATCCGTTCGCGCAGCGCCCGGTCCGCGTCCCGCCGGTCCGCCGGCGGCCCGAACGCCGGCAGCAGGTGCCGCCAGACCAGGTCCAGCAGCAGCTGCATCTCCTCGGTCGCCGCGGTCGTGGCGATCACGGCGTCGTGCTCGGGCAGCACCAGGCAGAACTGGCCGTAGGCGCCATCGCCGCGGTAGCCGTGCCGGGAGCGCCAGAACTGCAGGCCGTAGCCCTGCTGCCAGTCCGACCGGGCACCCTCCGGCGTACCGTCGCCGTTGCCGATGTGCGGGCGCGTGGCCTCGGCCACCCAGCCCTCGGGCAGCAGCCGCTCGCCCTCCCACACGCCGTCCTGCAGGTAGAGCTGCCCGAGCCGGGCGACGGCGTCGGTGGTGGCGTGCAGCCCGCTGTAGCCCAGTTCCCGGCCGGAGCGGTCACGCAGCCAGGCCACCTCGCCGATCCCGAGCGGGTCCAGCAGGCGCGGGCGCAGGTACTCCGTCAGCGGCCGGCCCGTGACGCGCTGCACGATCGCGGCCAGGCTGTAGGTCGTGGGCTGGTTGTAGGCGAAGACCGTGCCCGGATCCCGCTCCGGCGGCAGCAGCAGGAAGCCGCGCACCATGTCCGCGGGGTCGGCGGCGAGCGCCCGGGACAGGGTCTCGGCCTCGTGTCCGCTGGACATGGAGGCCACGTGCCGTACCAGCATCGCGCGGCCGCGCGGGTCGGTGATGTCGGCCTCGAACTCCGGGAAGTAGGAGATCACCGGGTCGTCGAGGCGCAGCAGGCCCTCACCGGCGGCGATCGCGGCGGCCGTCGCCGTGAAGCTCTTGCTGAGGGAGTACAGCAGGTGCGGACGCCCGGCGGTGTACGGCCCCCACCAGCCGGACGCCACGAGACGGCCGTGCCGCAGGATCATCAGGCTGTGCGGCTCGATGCCGGGGGCGGCCTCGAGGGCGTCGAGGAAGGCGTGGACGCCGGCGGCGTCGACACCCTGGGCTGCGGGGTCGCTGGAGGGCAGCGGGCGGACACTCATGCGGGCATCCTGCCCCGGTGGCGGGCGGTGCATGAGACCGTTTTCCGCCGCCCGGGCAGGGGACCCGGCGGTCATGGTGCAAATCGGATACACGATGATGACCGAGCAGGCTGGCCCCCGCGAGCTCGTCGGCCATCTGGTGCGGGCCGAGGAGGCCGGCTACGACTTCTCGGTGACTTCGGACCACTACTTTCCGTGGCTGCGGGCGCAGGGGCACTCGCCGTACGCCTGGAGCGTGCTGGGCGCGGCGGCCCAGGCCACCTCGCGCATCCCGCTGATGACGTACGTGACCTGCCCGACCCGCCGCTACCACCCCGCGGTCGTCGCCCAGAAGGCCGCGACGATGCAGCTGCTGTCCGAGGGCCGCTTCCGGCTCGGCCTCGGCGCCGGGGAGAACCTCAACGAGCATGTGGTGGGCGGCGGCTGGCCGCCGGCCGACGTACGCCACGAGATGCTCGAGGAGGCGGTGGAGATCATCCGGGCCCTCTTCGCGGGCGGCCACGTCAACCGCCGCGGCAAGCACTACGACGTGGAGTCGGCCCGGCTGTGGGACCTGCCCGACGAGCCGCCGCCGATCGGTGTCGCCGTCTCCGGCGAGCAGTCCTGCGCCCTCGCGGGCCGGCTCGCGGACCTGGTCATCGCCACCGAGCCCGAACCGGGGCTGCTGGACGCCTTCGACCGGCACGGCGGCGAGGGCAAGCCACGCGTGGGCCAGCTGCCGGTCTGCTACGACCCGGACCGGGACACCGCCGTGAAGCGCGCGCACGCGCAGTTCCGCTGGTTCGGCAACGGCTGGAAGGTCAACTCCGAGCTTCCGCACCCCGACGCGTTCGAGGCGGCGACCCGGTTCGTCACCCCGGACGACGTGGCCGCGTCGATCCCCTGCGGCGACAACCCGGACGACTTCGTCGAGGCCGTACGCCCCTACGCCGAGGCCGGCTTCACCGAGGTCGCGCTCGTGCAGGTCGGCGGCGAGTCGCAGCCGGCGTTCCTGGACTGGTCGGAGAAGACGCTGCTGCCGGCGCTGCGCGAGGCCTTCGCCTGACCGGACGGACGCCGGGCCGGGAGACTGAGTAGCGGTACTCATGCCGCCGTCCGCCCGCTCGGCCAGCATGGGGGCTGCCGCGAGAAGGAGCCCCCATGACCGCTGTTGTGCCTGCCGCCGCGCCGCGACGGCGTCTGCCCGCCGTGCTCGTCGCCGTCGTGGTCACGGGCATGGCCCTGTCGGCCTGGGGCGCCCGCGACCGGACGACCTGGTTCCTGGAGACCGTCTGGGTGCTGGCAGGGCTGCCGCTGGTGGTGCTCACCCGGCGGCGCTTCCCGCTGACGAACCTGCTGTGCTGCCTGCTGGCCGCGCACGCCCTCGTGCTGGCGGTGGGCGGCCACTACACCTACGCGCGGGTGCCGCTGGGCGACTGGGTGCGCGACGTCTTCGGGCTGTCCCGCAACCCCTACGACCGCTTCGGCCACCTCATGCAGGGCTTCGTCCCCGCGGTGCTGGTACGGGAGCTGCTCAGCCGCACCTCACCGCTGCGCGGCAGCCGCTGGCTGGCGCCGCTGACCGTCTGCGCGTGCCTCGCCTTCAGCGCCGTCTTCGAGATGCTGGAGTGGCTGGCGGCGGTGGTCGGCGGCCATTCCGCGGACGCGTTCCTGGCCACGCAGGGCGACGTGTGGGACACCCAGTGGGACATGTTCTGCGCGCTGATCGGCGCCACGGTCTCGGTACTCGTGCTCGCCCGTCCGCACGACCGGCAGCTCGCCGCGCCGGGCCTCACTTCGTCGTATGGCGGCGCCGGGTCCACAGCGGAACGCCGTACCAGCACAGCGCGTACCACACGACCATCGGCGTGACGATCCAGGGCACGATGCCGTCGTGGGTCGCGACCCGCAGGATCAGCACCAGGGAGGAGGTCATGGTGGTGAGCAGGAGCGCCAGGCCGACGAAGGTCAGCCGGGAGGCCCACTCGACGGCCTGCGGCTTGACCCGCCGCCCGGACACCAGGCGGTGCAGGGAGACCGGCCCGATGAGGGCGCCGGTCGTCGCGGCGCCGAGGACGACCGTCACGATGTAGATGGTCTTGTCCGTCTGCGTCAGCGACTCGTACTTCTGCTGGAACACCACGGTGAGCAGGAAGCCGAACAGGATCTGCACCCCGGTCTGGGCGACCCGGACCTCCTGGATCAGCTCGACCCACTTCCGGTCGGCTCTCTCCTCGTCGGTCTCGTGCCGCCCCCACTCGTTGACCTCTGCACCGCTCTTCGTGGCCGGCACGGTTCCTCCCGCCTCGTCTGGACCCGGACTGCTTCCCTGACCGTGTTCCCCCTTCGCGCGGGATTGAGCAGGCCGTGCGCGCATCGGTGGCTGTTTGGGCGAGGGGCGGGGGGTTACACGGAGCGCCATGGTGTACGACGACCATCCGAGGAGTCAGAAGGACATGCCCGGCACCGAGCTCACGGTCACCTTCAGCGGCGGCACGGTCGACGACGCGCGTGCGGTCGTACGGGTCCTGCAACCCGCCTTCGGCCTCCCCCGGGAGGACCTCCCGGCCGGTGACGACGTCACCGTCCACACGGCGCGGTTCGCGCACGACCCGGCGCACCGGACGCCCGGCAGCGGGCAGTCCGGCGTCGGTCACCTGTCCGGCGCGGTGACACTGACCGTGCAGGGTTCGCCCCGGGCGGTGGCGACGGCGCGCGACGCGCTCGGCCAGGCCTTCACCCTGCAGGACCAGGGCTCGGCCTCCGGCGACCAGGAGCAGGAGTGGCAGCTGCTCCTGGAGCCGTGAGCGGCCCGCGGGGCTACCAGCGGGCCTCGACCTGGTCCTTGATCCGGCGGTCGTAGAGGTCGCGGATCGCCGCCCGGGTGCCCTCGTCGAGCTCCGGGAGCCTGGCGGCGTCCGCGTTGGCGCGCGCCTGCTCGGGCGAGCGGGCGCCGGGGATCACAGTGGTCACACCGGGCTGGTCGATGATCCAGCGCAGCGCGAGCTGGGCCGGGGTGCAGCCCTCGGGCGCGAGCGCGGCGAACTCCGCCGCGGCCTCGACGCCCGTCGCGTAGTCCACGCCGGAGAAGGTCTCGCCGACGTCGAAGGACTCGCCGTGCCGGTTGAAGTTGCGGTGGTCGTTGTCGGCGAAGACGGTGTCCCTGGTGTACTTGCCCGTCAGCAGCCCGGAGGCGAGCGGGACGCGGGCGATGATGCCGACGCCGGCCTCGGCCGCGGCCGGCAGGACCTCCCGCAGCGGCTTCATGCGGAACGGGTTGAGGATGATCTGCACGCTGGCCACGTTCGGCCGCGCGATCGCCGTCAGCGCCTCCGCGCAGGTCTCCACGCTGACTCCGTACGCGGCGACCCGCTCCTCCTCCACCAGGGTGTCCAGGGCGTCGAAGACCGCGTCCGTGGAGTAGACGGCGGTGGGCGGGCAGTGCAGCTGCACGAGGTCGACGCGGTCGACGCCCAGGTTGCGGCGGGAGCGGTCGTTCCAGGCGCGGAAGTTGTCCAGGACGTAGTTCTCCGGGATCTGCTCGACCCGGCGGCCCATCTTGGTGGCGACCAGTACGTGCAGGTCGGGCCGTCCGGCGAGGAAGGCGGCGATGGTCTGCTCGCTGCGCCCGTCGCCGTAGACATCGGCGGTGTCGAAGAAGGTCACCCCCGCCTCGGCCGCCGCCTCCAGGACGGACAGTGCCTGCTTGTCGTCGACGTCGCCCCAGTCCGCGCCCAGCTGCCAGGTGCCCAGACCGATGACGGATGCGTGCTGATCAGACCTACCGAAAGTGCGCTCGTCCATGACGTCAGTCTTTCATCCGCCGGCCGGATCCTTCATCCGCCACCGGCCGGGGTGAGGTGCGCCTGCACGGCGGGTGCGTACCGGTCCACGATGTCCTCCAGCGCGGCGCCCCGCACGTGGGTGCCTCGGGCGATGCCGTGCATCACGCCGAGGCCGAGCAGGCCCGCGACGGCCAGCTCCGCCCGCAGGCCCGCGCCGGGGCCGTCCAGCCGTCCGGTGAGGCGGTCGGTGACCTGGGTGCGGAAGTTGGCGCGCAGGATGTCGCCCTGGGCGCCGTGCAGGGGCGCGAACACGATCCGCAGCAACGGGTCGGCGCCCTGCCGCGTCTGGCTGACCAGCACGTGCCGGACCATGTGCCGGCCGAGTTCGTCCAGCGGGGCGTCGAGCAGGGCCTCGGCGTCGGTCTCGAAGGACATGACGCGGGCGAAGAGGGTGTCCTTGTTGCCGAAGTACTTCAGGATCAGCGGGGCGCTCACACCGGCGCGTTCGGCCACCGCCTTGAGCGTGATGTCGCCGTGCGCGTGCCGGGCCAGCAGGTGGCGGGCCGCCCTGAGAATGGCCGCCTTCGTCGCCTCGGCGTCCCGGCGGGCGGAGGCGGGGGCGGACGCGGGGGGAGGAGTGCTCACGGAACTCATGCTCCCTCCAGCGCCCCGTCGCGGCGGTCACGGATACGGCCGCGGGCCCGGCGTGTCGCGCCCGTCCCGGGGTCGCCCGGGATGCTCAGGGCCGCGGCGCTCGCGGCCAGGGCGACCGCGCAGGCCATCCCGAAGGCGAGCAGATAGCCGTGCAGGGTGGGCACGGGGGCGCCGCCGACCGGGCTGGTGTGGTGGACGAGCACCGCGGCGACGGCGGCGCTGGAGGTGGCCTGGCCGATGGTGCGCATCAGGACGTTGACGCCGTTGGCGGAGGCGGTCTGCTCGGCCGGCACGGCGCGCAGGATCAGGGTGGGCAGCGCCGAGTAGGCGAGGGTGGTGCCGGTGGAGACCACCGTCGCACCCAGAATGATCATCCAGAGGTCGCGGCTGTCGGCGATGCGCACGACGTAGCCGCAGGCGATGACCGCGGCTCCGAGGGCGAGCGTGACACGCGGGCCGCGGGCCGCGGAGATGCGCGCGGACAGAGGCGAGAAGAGCAGCATGGTGACGCCTCCGGGGAGCAGGCACAGGCCGGTCTCCACGATCGACAGTCCGAGGCCGTAGCCGGTGGCCTTCGGGGCCTGCACCAGCTGGGCGGTCACCAGCGAGTTGGCGTAGAAGGCGAATCCGGTCAGCAGCGCCGCCACGTGGGAGAGGCCCACGCGGGGCCGTGCGACCAGGCGCAGGTCGACCAGCGGCTTCTCGGTGCGCAGCTGCTGGCGCCACCACAGGGCCAGGACCACGACGGCGGTGAGGAACAGCCCGACGACCCGTGCGCTCCCCCAGCCCCACTGCCCGCCCTGGGACACGCCGAGCAGGAGACAGACCAGCGCCGCGGCCAGGCCCAGCGCGCCCGGCACGTCGAACCGGCCGGGCTCCCGCACGGGCGACTCCTTGACCGCCCACCACACGGCGCAGACGCCGAGCACGCCGAGGGCACTGGTCAGCCAGAACATGGTGTGCCAGTCGTAGTACTGCACGACCAGCGCGGCCAGCGGCAGGCCCAGCGCGGCGCCGATGCCGACGGTGGAGCTCATCAGCGCCACCGCCGAACCCCGGCGCTCGGGCGGCAGTTCGTCGCGCAGGATGCTGATCGACAGCGGCACCACTGAGGCGGCGGCGCCCTGCAGGGCGCGGGCGGTGATGAGCACGGTGATGTCGGACGACAGGGCGCACATCACGGAGCCGACGGTCATCAGGGCGAGCGCGGCGGTCAGCACCCTGCGCTTGCCGTACATGTCGCCGGCCCGGCCGAGGACCGGGGTGAGTACGGCGCCCGACAGCAGGGTCGCCGTGACCGTCCAGGAGACCGCCCCCGCGGAGGCGCCCGTCAGCCGCGGCAGATCGGGCAGCAGCGGCACGACCACGGTCTGCATGACGGCCATGAGGATGCCGCCGAAGGCCAGCACCGGGATCGTGAGCCGGTCGCGCAGCGGCACCGCCGGCCCGGTGGCGCGGGGTATCGGTCCTGGGTGGTCCATCGGCGCTCCAGCGGAGGATGCGGAACAGGCGGGTGAATGGCCATTCACCTTACTCGTCCACTCGGTGAATGGCCATTCACCCCGTCTTTTCTCCGGTCCTTTTCCGGTGCTTTTCCGATCCTTTTCCGGTCCTCCTCCGGCCGCTATGGCCGGCCCGCGGCCTCGGCGGTACGGCACTCCGGGTGCCCCCAGCCCTGCGCGTTCCTGGCGATGGGCTCGCCCGCCCCGTAGGAGCGGCCGCACAGGCAGCGGCCGGGGAACTTCGCCTTGATGGTGCGCGACGACGCGCCCGCGCCCTGCCGGGCCGGTCTGCGGCGCGCGCCGCCCGGCTTCGCGGCGCCCGACTTCGGGGTGTCCTCGGAAGGGGGCGGCTCGGCGGATCCCAGGGCGCTGCCCGCGGGCTCCTGGATCTTCGCCGCCTGGCTGGCGGCACGGTCGGCGAAGTCGTTGAGCGGGTCGCCGTCGACCTGGTGGGCGGGCACGTAGCGGAAGTCGACCGAGCGGCCCTCCAGCAGCGCGTCGATGCGCACGACCAGTTCCCGGTTGGCGACCGGCTTGCCGGCGGCGGTCTTCCAGCCGTTGCGCTTCCAGCCGGGCAACCAGGTGGTGACCGCCTTCATCGCGTACTGCGAATCCATGCGGACCTCGAGCGGGACGCCCGGATCGGTCGCCGTCAGCAGCCGTTCCAGCGCGGTGAGTTCCGCGACGTTGTTGGTCGCCCTGCCGAGCGGTCCCGCCTCCCAGCGGGCCGGGCTCTCCGTCTCGTCGGCGACGACCCAGGCCCAGCCCGCCGGCCCGGGGTTTCCCTTCGAAGCCCCGTCGCACGCGGCCACAACACGTTCACGCATGGGCCGATCATGCCATGGACCGGCGGGCCTCCCGGCCCGCCGTCAGGAGACGTCGGTGGTCTGCGGCATCTCTCCGGCCGTCGTCGTGAGATCGATGACCGAGAAGCCGGCGCCCTGCGGGTCGCTGAGCGCCGCGAACCGGCCGAAGGGGCTGTCCATCGGCCCGAACCGCAGCACGCCGCCGAGCTTGACCGCCCGGGCGACCGCGTCGTCGCAGTCGGGGACGGTGAAGTAGACGTTGATGTACGGCGGCAGCTCGGGCGGGAAGTCCTCCGTCATCCGCATCCGGCCGAGCACGGTGTTCCCGTCGAGTTCGAACAGGCGGAAGTCGATCGCGTCGTCCTGCATCTGCTTGGCGCGGTAGCCGAAGACCGAGGTGAAGAAGGCGTCACACGCGCGCGGCTCGCGGGTGAAGACCTCGGCCCAGCAGTAGGCGCCGGGTTGCTGCGGCGGCGCCTCGAACCCTTCGTGGGTGCCCGCCTGCCAGACACCGAAGACGGCTCCCCCGGGGTCGCGGGCCAGGCACATCGTGCCGAACTCGCCGACCTGCATCGGCTCCATCAGCACCTCGCCGCCGTTCTCACGGATCCTGGCGGCGGTGGCGGCGGCGTCCGCGGACGCGAAGTACAGGCACCACTGCGAGTGGCCCTCCTGCCCGGGCATCGGCGGTACGACGGCGGCCACCGCCCTGCCGTCCGCGTAGGCCTGGGTGTAGTTTCCGTACTCCGACGACGACTCGCCGAAGGTCCAGCCCAGGACGTCGCCGTAGAAGTTCTTGGCTGCCTCGAGGTCGACGAACATCGCATCGGCCCAGCAGGGAGTTCCCTCAGGTTGCACGGCCATGACGCGGCCCTCTCCCGAATAGGTGGAATCCGGTCCGTTTCCTCACGCTAGCCATCCCTCCGCCGAAACGCGCGCCGAACGCGCAGGTCCGTTCCAGACTGGTGGTGAGCGCCTTCGGAGCACGGGAACGGGCCTCCACGGCGCGGGAGACGGGCAGCCGGGAGACGGGCAGCGACGGGACGGGGTGCGCGATGACGGACGGGACCATGCGGGCGTGGGCGGTCGAGACACCCGGGCCGGTCGAGAACGGCGGTCTGCGGTTCGTCCGGAAGCCGGTGCCGCGGCCCGCGGACGACGAACTGCTCGTGCGGGTGCGCGCGTGCGGGGTGTGCCGGACCGATCTGCACGTCACCGAGGGCGACCTGCCGGTGCACCGGGCGGGCGTGACGCCGGGGCACGAGGTGGTGGGCGAGGTGGCCGGGTTCGGGGCCCTGGTACGGGGCTTCGAGGTCGGTGAACGGGTCGGGGTGGCCTGGCTGCGGCGCACGGACGGCACCTGCGCGTACTGCTCGCGCGAGGCGGAGAACCTGTGCCCGGCCTCCCGGTACACCGGCTGGGACGCCGACGGCGGCTACGCCGAGTACACGACCGTCCCCGCCGCCTTCGCCCACCGGCTGCCCGGCTCCCTCGACGACGTGGCGCTCGCGCCGCTGCTGTGCGCCGGGATCATCGGCTACCGCGCGCTGCGGCGGGCGGCGCTGCCGCGGGGCGGACGGCTCGGCCTGTACGGATTCGGCGGCAGCGCGCACCTGTGCGCACAGCTGGCGCTGGCCGAGGGCGCCACGGTGCACGTCCTCACGCGCGGGGACGCGGCGCGCAGGCTGGCGCTCGAACTGGGCGCGGCGTCCGCGCGGGACGCCCACGCGATGCCGCCCGAGCCGCTGGACAGCGCGATCCTGTTCGCTCCGGCCGGCGACCTGGTGCCGGTCGCGCTGCGGGCCCTCGACCGCGGCGGGACGCTCGCGGTCGCCGGCATCCATCTCAGCGACACCCCGCCGCTGCACTACGAGAGCGAGCTGTTCTACGAGAAGCAGATCCGCAGCGTCACCTCCAACACCCGTGCCGACGGGCGGGAGTTCCTGGCCCTCGCGGCCCGGCACGGCGTGCGCGCCACGACGCACACCTATCCGCTGTCGCGGGCGGACGAGGCGCTGCTGGACCTCAGGGACGGGCGCTTCGACGGAGCCGCGGTGCTGGTGAACGACGTGTCCTGAGCGCGGGCAGCACTGCAGGGGAGCGCGCGCTGCGCGGTGCCCCTGGGGCGGTCGTGCGCCCTGTACGCCGGAGTGGGGACGGAAGATCACCGGCGTGCGATCACTTCCCCGACGCTCCCCCGCCTCGTCCGCGGCGTTTGCGCCTCGGGGCCGTGAAGCCGCCCCCTTCGCGCCGTACCGGCCCGCGATCACAGCTGTTTGGCTTTTACCTGCGGTTCGCGTCCGCCGGCCGCCACGAAGTCGCCTTCCGCTCCGACCGCTCCGTTCACCCCTGTCGCTCTGTCACCCCACCCCCGTCACCCCTGCCACCCCTGTACATCGCCATGTGCATCCCCAGGGAGGGAATGTGTCCGCCCCCGAAAGCGCCTCCGGGCCCGCCACCGAGGAACCCGTCCCGCCCGAGCCCGAAGGTCAGGCGCGGCTGACCAGTCTCAGCACGCAGGCGGCGCGCCGGCTCACCACGACGACCAAGTCCGAACCGCAGATGCAGGCCATCAGCTCACGCTGGCTGCTGCGGACGCTGCCCTGGGTGGACGTCAAGGGCGGCACCTACCGGGTCAACCGGCGTCTGCAACTGCGCGTCGGGCGCGGACGCGTGCAGTTCGAGCAGAACGGCGCCGACGACATCAAGGTCATCCCGGAGACGCTCACCGAACTGCCCGTGCTGCGCGGCTACTCCGAGACCGACGTCCTCAAGGAGGTCGCCACCCGCTTCCGGGCGCGCGAGGTGCGGGCCGGGCAGGTGCTGTTCGAGGCCGGGCAACCGGTCACCGAGGCCTACCTCGTCGTGCACGGCAGGTTCACCCGCTACGCCGCCGGCAAGTACGGCGAGGAGGAGATCATCGGGGTCGTCGCGGACGGCGACCAGATGGGCGACGAGGCCATCGGCCAGCCGGACCCGCTGTGGCTGAGCTCGGTGCGGGCGGAGACCGCCGGCGTGGTGCTGGCGCTGCCCTGGGACGTCGTCAGGGAGCTCACCGGGCGGGTGCCCTCGCTCGCCGCGCACCTGGCGGCGTTCGCCGAGCGGCAGCGGCTGCCGATGAACCGCAAGGGCGAGGCCGACGTGCCCGTACAGGCCGGCCACGTCGGCGAGGCGACCCTCGACGGCGGCTTCGTGAACTACGAACTCACCCCGCGCGAGTACGAGTTGTCGCTCACGCAGACGGTGCTGCGGGTGCACACCCGGGTCGCCGACCTCTACAACGACCCGATGAACCAGACCGAGCAGCAACTGCGCCTGACCATCGAGGAGATCCGCGAGCGCCAGGAGTGGGAGCTGGTCAACAACCGGGAGTTCGGGCTTCTGCACAACGTCGACTACGGCCAGCGGGTGAGCACCTTCACGGGGCCGCCCACCCCGGACGACATGGACGAACTGCTCGCCATGCGCCGCAGGACCAAGGTCTTCCTCGCCCACCCGAAGGCGATCGCCGCGTTCTTCCGGCAGTGCAACCGGCGCGGCCTGGTGCCGGGTACCGCCACCGTCGAGGGGCACGAGATCCCGGCCTGGCGCGGCGTTCCGATCTTTCCCTGCAACAAGATCCCGATCAGCCCGCAGCACACCAGCAGCATCATCGCGCTGCGCACCGGGGAGTCCGACCAGGGGGTGATCGGCCTGTACCAGACGGGCATCCCGGAGGAGTACCAACCCGGCCTGAACGTGAGGTTCATGGGCATCGACACCGCCGCGATCATCCGCTACCTGGTGACCGCCTACTACTCGCTGGCCATCCTCGTGCCGGACGCCGCGGGGATCCTGGAGAACGTCCAGCTCGGCCGGACGGCCGACTGAGGGTGGAGAGAGCGATGAGTGCGCCCGCATCCCCGACGCCGCTGCCGGGGCCGCCCGATCTGGCCCGCACGGTGCGCAGCCGCCGCGGCGGGGCGATCCCCGGCCTGCGGTACCGGCCCGTCGCGCCCGCCGACCCGGCCAAGGCCGAGGAGATCGACCGCAGGCTGGAGACCTGGGCCCACGGTCTCGACCTGTTCCCGAAGGCGTGGTCGGGGGACTTCTCGGGCTTCCAGTTCGGCCGGGCCGTCGTCCTGCAGCATCCCGCGGCGGCCGACCTGGAGCGGCTGACCACGGCGGGAAAGCTGCTGCTGGCCGAGAACCTCATCGACAGCTGCTACTGCGAGGAGGACGAGGGCAGGGGCGGCGCCCGCCGCGGCCTCGGCGGCCGGCTGATCCTGGCCCAGTCGGCGCTCGATCCCTTCCAGGGCCCGCCCCTGCTGCAGGAGCAGTGGGCGCGAGGCGTGCAGGCCGACGGTCCGCTGCGCGCGTACCACCGGGCGCTGAGGGACTACTCCGTCCTCGCCACCCCCAGCCAGACCGACCGTTTCGTGCACGACATCGCCCGGCTGCACCTCGGCTATCTCGCCGAGGCGGCATGGGCGGAGACCCGGCACGTGCCGCAGGTGTGGGAGTACCTGGTGATGCGGCAGTTCAACAACTTCCGCCCCTGCCTGTCGATCGTCGACGCCGTGGACGGCTACGAACTGCCCGAAGCGGTCTACGCCCGCCCGGAGATCCAGCGCGTCACCGCGCTGGCCTGCAACGCCACCACCGTCGTCAACGACCTGTACTCCTTCACCAAGGAGCTGGCGAGCGACCCCACCCACCTGAACCTGCCGCAGGTCGTCGCCGCCAACGAGCGGTGCGGCCTGAAGGCCGCCTATCTGAGGGCCGTCGAGATCCACAACGAGATCATGGCGGCCTTCGAGGAGGAGTCCGCCCTCCTGGCCGCCACCTCACCGCTCGTGGAGCGCTACGCCCGGGGCCTGTCCGACTGGGTGGCCGGCAACCACGAGTGGCACGCCACCAACACCCACCGCTACTCCCTGCCCGACTACTGGTAATACCCGTACTGCTGACGTGACGTCAGACGCACCACGAGGAGTCATCTGTTGACCATCGCCCCCGACGCCGGCACCACGGCGGCACCGGTACCGACCCAGTCCCGGTACCAGAACCGCGTCGCCGACTACTGGAACGCCGAGGAGAACCCGGTCAACCTCGAACTCGGCAGGATCGACGACCTCTACCACCACCACTACGGCATCGGCGAGGCGGACCGCTCCGTGCTCGAGGAGGCCGACCCCGCACGGCGACGGGAGCGGATCACGGCCGAGCTGCACCGTCTGGAACACGCCCAGGCCGAACTCCTCGCCGGCCACCTCGGTCCGCTCTCCCCCGCCGACCGCGTCTTCGACGCGGGCTGCGGGCGCGGCGGCGGCAGCGTCGTGGCCCATCTGCGCCACGGCTGCCAGGCGGACGGCGTGACGATCTCGGCCAAGCAGGCCGCCTTCGCGGCCGAGCAGGCCCGCAAGCGGGGCATCGACGGCCAGGTCCGCTACCACCACCGCAACATGCTCGACACCGGTTTCGAGACCGGTGCATACGCCGCCTCGTGGAACAACGAGTCGACCATGTACGTCGAGCTGGAGCTGCTGTTCGCCGAGCACGCCCGGCTGCTGCGCCGCGGCGGGCGCTATGTGGTGATCACCGGTTGCTACAACGACGCCTACGGCCGGGCGTCCCGCGAGGTGTCCCTGATCAACGCCCACTACATCTGCGACATCCATCCGCGCTCGGAGTACTTCCGGGCGATGGCCCGCAACCGGCTCGTCCCCGTCCACGTCCAGGACCTCACCGCCGACGCCATCCCCTACTGGGAGTTGCGCCGGCAGGCCGACCACCTGGTCACGGGCATCGAGGACACGTTCCTCACGGCGTACCGGGACGGCAGCTTCCAGTACCTGCTGATCGTCGCCGACCGGGTCTGATCCGCCCCCGTCACCCCCGCGGCGCGTCGGCGCCGCGGGGGTGGCGCGTTCCGGCACGGGCCGGGTACGGGCCCGTGCCGGAGCCGTCCGGGCGAGGGGGCATGAGGGGTTCAACTCGACGCCGGCCCTTCCTCGTTGAACCCGACTGTGCTTGCCTGGTGAGCCGTTCTCGGTCGCCGGTGCAGGAGTCGCCGTATGCGCAAGCCGTGGATCGTGGGATCACTGCTGGCCGGAGTCCTGCTGCTGGGCGCCTGCGGCGACCCGTCGGGGCCGGTGGAGGTGCCGGCCTCCCCCGCACTGCCGCAGGTGTCCGCCACGACGACCCATCAGCGGGCCCCCGCCACCCCGAACAGGCCGGCGGTGAAGCCACGGGTGCTGTATCTCGGGGACTCGCTCGCCATGGAGGCCCAGAACGTCCTCGGCGACCGGCTCCGCGCGGACCTGGAGGCGGCGTACACCAGCGTCCCGTACTCCGGGACCACCCCGTGCGACTACCTCGAGGGCACGCAGGAGCGCTCGCTCGTGCCGGACGCGGACAAGGCGGCCGCACTGGTGCGCGCCCGGCATCCCGACTATGTGGTGCTGCAGTTCTGGGGCAACGCCTGGGGCTACACCTGGTGCATGGACGGGATCACCTACGACGCCGCACCGCAGCGGTACTTCACGCGCTACCGCGCCGACCTGCGCCGGCTCACCGAACAGATCGCCGGCGCGGGCGGCGCCCGCCGCCCGGCGATCGTGTGGGTGCTCCAGGGCCCGGACCCGGTCACGCCCGACCGGGTGCGGCGCGTGAACGAGATGTACGAGCGGCAGGCCGCCGCCTCGGGCGACCTCGTCGCCGACGCGGGCGCCGCGGTCAGCCCGGCCGGGGCCCGCTACACCTGGAGCCAGTACCTGCCGTGCACCGCCTACGAGCACCAGCACGACGGCTACTGCACCGAACCGGGCCGCGACCGCACCGCTCTCCACCTCGACCGGGACTACCTGCACTTCTGCCTGGCGCCCACCACCGCCGCGCCGAAGCCGTGCCCGGTGCGCTCCCCCGGCATCCTGCGGATCGCCCGCGCGATCAGCCGGACGGTCGCGGAACGAGCGCGCGCCCGGTGAGCCGGCCGGGGCGCCACCGGTGTGGCCGCGGCCGGTCCGCCCGTGGCGCTGAGCGCGGACCGGCCCTCGCGCGGAAGGACGGCGGCCCGGCGGTCACTCGCCCGCGTAGGCCTTCTCCAGCGCGGCGATGTCGAGCTTGCCCATCGACAGCATCGCCTGCATCGCGCGCGCCGACTTCGCCGGGTCCGGGTCGCTGATCATCCCGTCCAGGCTCTCGGGGATGACCTGCCAGGACACTCCGTAGCGGTCCTTGAGCCAGCCGCAGGGGCCGGGCTCGCCGCCGCCCTCGGTCAGCTTGGCCCAGTAGTAGTCGATCTCCTCCTGGTTCTCGCAGAACATCTGGAAGGAGATCGCCTCGGTGAACTTGAACTGCGGGCCGCCGTTCAGGGCGACGAACCGGTGGCCGTTGACCGTGAACTCGACGGTCAGCACCGTGCCGGCCGGCTGCATCGCGCCCTCGGTGTAGTGGGACACCCTGCCGATGCTGGAGTTCTTGAAGACCGAGACGTAGTAGTGGGCGGCCTCCTCGGCCTGGCCGTCGAACCAGAGACACGTGGTGAATCCGTCGGTGGTCATGGGTTCTCCTCCTGGGGCGTGGAACGCGGTCACCTGTACCGACCGGTTCCCGCCGTGGAACTCATCGGTGGGACGGCGGAGAAATCCGGATGGCGGCGGCACCGTCCGCACCTACGCTCCGTGCATGACGTCATCGCCCGCCGGCACGGCGGACAACCACGAGCACTCCGCCGGCATCCGGCCCTTCCGTCTCGACATCCCGCAGAGCGCCCTGGACGACCTGCACCACCGCCTCGACCGCACCCGCTGGCCGGACGAGCTGCCCGGCACCGGATGGGCCTACGGCGTGCCCGCCGGCTACCTGCGCGAGCTCGCCGGGTACTGGCGCCACTCCTACGACTGGCGGGCCGCCGAGGCGCGGCTCAACCGGTGGCCGCAGTTCACGACCACCGTCGACGGCTCGAACGTCCACTTCGCGCACGTCCGCTCCCCCGAGCCGGACGCCACCCCGCTGATCGTCACGCACGGCTGGCCGGGGTCCGTGGTGGAGTTCCTGGACGTGGTCGGTCCGCTGGCCGACCCCGCGGCGTACGGCGGCGACCCGGCCGACGCCTTCCACGTCGTGGTACCGAGCATCCCGGGGTTCGGGCTGTCCGGGCCCCCCGCGGACACCGGCTGGGAGGCGGGCCGGATCGCCGACGCGTGGGCCGAGCTGATGCGGCGGCTCGGCTACGAGCGGTTCGGCGCGCAGGGCGGCGACTGGGGGGCCGCGATCTCCCGCGAGCTGGGCCGTGCCCATCCCGACCGGGTGATCGGCGTGCACCTCAACCTGCTGCCGGGCGGGCAGCAGCTCACCGAGCCGACGCCGGACGAGCTGGACGAGCTCGGCACGGAGGAGCAGGAGCGGACGCTGCTGTCCTGGCGGCGGTGGAGCGAGTGGTCGCGCGAGGGGACCGGCTACGCGGTCCTGCAGTCCACCCGGCCGCAGACCGTGGCCTACGCGCTGGCCGACTCGCCCGTGGGCCAACTCGCCTGGATCGTGGAGAAGTTCCAGGAGTGGACGGACTCGCGGCTGCTGCCCGAGGAGGCCGTCGACCGGGACCGCATGCTCACCAACGTGATGCTGTACTGGCTGACCGGGACGGCCGGTTCCGCCGCCCGCGTCTACTACGAGCGCGCGCACGCCACGGGCCGTGCGGCCCGGCCCGACGAGCCGTCGGCGGCGCCCACCGCGCTCGCCCTCTTCCCGGCCGAGCCGCAGCTCCCGCTGCGGCACAAGGCGGAGCGGACCGAGAACCTGGTGCGGTGGACGGAGTTCGACCGGGGCGGGCACTTCGCGGCGATGGAGGAACCGGATCTGCTGGTGGGGGACGTACGGGCGTTCTTCCGGCAGCTGCGGGAGAAGGGCTGACCAGGGCCGGCACCGCTTCCGCGGGCGGGAGGAGGAAGGGGTGACGGCGGGCTCTGCCCGCGGCGAATCTGCCGCGGGCAGAGAAACCGCGGCGGCGCGCGCGGCCGGGCCGAGAGTGGAGTCGACGGCATCACCGCTCGACAGGAGAGACCATGACCGCACTCAGTGCCTTCGCGCCCCGCGCGGAGGAGGGCGACACCGCGCCCAGCAGGTTCGACGACCATCTCGCGGCCCAACTCCTCGGCCAGCGCATCGTGTTCCTCGGCACCCAGGTGGACGAGGTCTCCGCCAACCGGGTCTGCGCACAGCTGCTCCTGCTGTCCGCGGAGGATCCGCGCACCGACATCAGCCTGTACGTCAACAGCCCGGGCGGCTCGGTGCACGCGGGCCTGGCGATCTACGACACCATGCGGCTGATCCCGAACGACGTCTCCACCCTCGCCATGGGCTTCGCGGCGAGCATGGGGCAGTTCCTGCTCAGCGTCGGCACGGCGGGCAAGCGGTACGCCCTGCCGAACGCGCGGATCATGATGCACCAGCCGTCGGCCGGGATCGGCGGCACCACCGCGGACATCGAGATCCAGGCGGAGAACCTGGAGCACACCAAGCGGACCATCGAGCGGATCACCGCCGAGCACACCGGGCAGAGCGCGGAGACCATCTCGCGCGACGGCGACCGCGACCGCTGGTTCACGGCCGAGGAGGCCCGGGAGTACGGCATGGTGGACCGGGTCGTGGAGTCCCTCGCGGACGTCCGCCCGACCGCCTCGAAGCGACGGATGGGGCTGTGACATGGGGAACTACACGATTCCGTACGTCGTCGAGCGGACCGCGCACGGCGAGCGCTCCTCGGACGTCTTCAGCCGCCTGCTGTCCGAGCGGATCATCTTCCTCGGCACCGAGATCGACGACGGCGTCGCCAACGTCGTCATCGCACAGCTCCTGCACCTGGAGTCGGCGGCTCCGGAGAACGAGATCGCGATCTACCTCAACTCCCCCGGCGGATCGTTCACCTCACTGATGGCGATCTACGACACGATGACCTTCGTGCAGGCCCCGATCTCGACGTTCTGCGTCGGCCAGGCGGCCTCCACGGCGGCCGTCCTGCTGGCGGGCGGGGATCCCGGCCGGCGCTTCGTGCTGGAACACGCGCGCGTGCTGCTCGGCCAGCCGGCCAGCGGCGGACGGCAGGGCACCGTCTCCGACCTCACCCTGCAGGCCAAGGAGATGGTCCGGATCCGCTCCCAGGTCGAGGAGGTCCTCTCCCGCCACACCCACCACGACATCGCGACCCTGCGCGCGGACATGGACCGCGACAAGGTCTTCACCGCGCCGGAGGCGGTGGCGTACGGCCTGGCGGACGAGGTGCTGAGCCGCCGCCTGGTGATGGCCTGAGACCCGCCCCCGACGCGCCGCCGTCAGGCGGCCACCGGTTGACGGCAGCGCCCGGGCGGCACCGCCCGGCGTGAACCACTGCTCCGGCGCACCCTTTCGAGGGTCCGCGGCTGCGGCCACGTCGCCTACCGGCGCCTCGACACGGTGTCGCGGGCGCCGGTTCGCCTGCCCGTCAGGCGGCCAGGCAGAGGCCGTTGCGCGGCGAGGCGGACGTCGTCCGGCCGCGGCCGGGCCGGCGGCCGGTGGCGCGGACGAGCTCGCCCTGGGCCAGGGAGAGCAGGTCGGCCAGCCCGAGGCCCAGGGCGTGGGCGGCGGCCGCGAGGACCTCCGACGAGGCCTCCTTGCGGCCCCGTTCCACCTCGGAGAGGTACGGCATGGAGATACGGGCCTCGTCGGCCACGTCCTTCAGGGTGCGCTCCTGAGCGAGGCGTTCGCGCCGCAGGACGTCGCCGACCAGGTCACGCCAGAGGGGCTCCCTGGGCGGCGGGCCGGCGGGAGGAGGGGCGAGGGGACGTGCGCCCCGCGGGGGGCGCAGTTCGAGGACCCGGGCTTCGTCCGGCGCTTGGCTGCTCACCTTCCCAGCCTAAATTCCCTCGCCCCGATGGGAAGAGATCGGCATTCTGCCCTGGGTGGAATCGCGGAGGACGGAGGGTGCGGTGACGGCGCTGCGGGAGACGTTCAACGAGGACGCCGAGCGGTACGACCGGGCCCGGCCGCGGTATCCCCGCACCCTGGTCGAGGAGCTGGCCCGCGCGGCGGACCTGGGCCCGCACAGCCGCGTGCTGGAGATCGGCCCGGGCACCGGCCAGCTGACCCGTCCGCTGGCCGAGTCGGGCTGCCGTATCACCGCGGTGGAGCTGGGCGACGCGCTGGCCGCCGTGGCCCGGCGGCGGCTGGCCGCGTTCCCGCACGTGGACGTGCGGGTCGCCGAGTTCGAGAGCTGGGACCTGCCCCCCGAGCCGTTCGACCTGGTGGTGAGTGCCACCGCCTTCCACTGGATCGACCCCGCGGTACGGCTGGTCAAGGCGGCGCGGGCGCTGCGCCCCGGCGGGCGCCTCGCCCTCGTCGTCACGGAGCACGTGGCGGGCGGCACCGAGGACTTCTTCGCGCGGGCCCAGCGCTGCTACGAGCACTGGGATCCGGCCACACCGCCCGGTCTGCGCCCGCAGCCGGCCTCCGAGATCCCGGCGGGCACCGGCGAGCTGGAGCGCTCCCCGCTCTTCGGCCGGGTGGCCGCCACCCGCTACACCCAGGACATCACCTACACCACCGACGAGTACATCGACGTACTGCTGACCTACTCGGGCCACCGCGCCCTGGACGAGAGGTCACGGCGGGGTCTGCTGGCGTGCCTGCGCCGGTTGATCGAGACACGGCACGGCGGGAGCGTCACCAAGCGCTACCTCCATGAACTGATCGTGACCGGCACTCCGCAGCACGGCCCGAATCGAGTCGCTGCGGCTTCCGGAGGGCATGGTTCTTCGGTTGCCGGGTACCCGCCCCTGCGAAGAACAGATGAAGACGGACGGACACAGACGTCGACACCGTGACTTCGTGGGAGAGGAAATGGACACCGCCGTGGAACGGTCGGAGGCAAAGGCCGTGGGGGCCGCCGGGACCAGCACGGGTGAGCGACCACTGCCGGGGATCGAAGAGCCCCGGGCGGTCGCTCCCCGGGACGCACGGGAACTGTCCCGTCAGTTCTTCCAGCGCCTGACGGAAGTCGAAGAGGGCACGCACGAGTACCAGTACGCGCGCAACACCCTGATCGAGATGAACATGTCACTCGTGCGGTTCGCCGCCGGACGCTTCCGGGGGCGCGGCGACGACATGGAGGACGTCGTCCAGACCGGGATGATCGGCCTGATCAAGGCGAT
This sequence comes from Streptomyces sediminimaris, assembly GCF_047049295.1. Classification (NCBI taxonomy): domain Bacteria; kingdom Bacillati; phylum Actinomycetota; class Actinomycetes; order Kitasatosporales; family Streptomycetaceae; genus Streptomyces; species Streptomyces sediminimaris. The sequence goes on from NZ_JBJWOT010000001.1 coordinate 584,933, forward strand.
CGACCGTTTCGAGCTGTCCCGCGAGGTCGAGTTCACGTCGTTCGCGCTGCCGTACATCGTCGGCGAGATCAAGCGCTTCTTCCGCGACACCACCTGGGCCGTGCACGTGCCGCGCCGGCTGCAGGAGCTGCGGGTGGAACTGGCCAAGGCGCGCGAGGAACTGGCCAGCCGACTGGACCGTGACCCCACGGTGCCCGAACTGGCCACCTTGATGAACATCTCCGAGAACGAGGTCGTCGAGGCGCAGATCGCCTCCAACGGCTACAACTCCTCCTCCCTCGACGCCGCGCTCACCGGCGACGGACCGGAGAACGGCGAGGCGGTGCTCGCCGACTTCATCGGCGTGGAGGAGGACGGGCTGCGGCTGGTCGAGGACTTCCACTCGCTCGCCCCGCTCATGGCGGAACTCGACGAGCGGGACCGGCAGATCATCCACATGCGCTTCGTGGAGGAAGCCACGCAGGCCGAGATAGGCGAATGCCTCGGCTGCTCACAGATGCACGTGTCGCGGCTGATCAAGCGGATCATCACGCGGCTGCGCGAGGGAATGCTGGGCGAACTCGGCTGTGCCTGAGGGCGGTGCCGCGGGCAAACCGGCCTCAGGCGCGGACCAGTCTCACCACCGCGCACACCCGCTTGCCCACCGGAACCCGTTCCACGGCGACGCGTTCGGCCAGGGCGTGGACGATCTCCAGTCCGTGCCGCCCGACACGCTCGGGGTCGCGCGGGAAGCGGCGCGGGAGCGCCGAGCTGCTGTCGTAGACCCAGATGCTCAGCGAGGCGTCCGTGCCTTCGAGTTCGAGGATGTACGGGCCGTTGCTGTGCCGGTCGGCGTTGGTGACCAGCTCGCTCACGACCAGCAGGACCTCCTCGAGGGTACGGTCCTCGATCCGGGCACACCACTCGGTCCTGAGCTGGTCCACGAAGTGCGCGGTGAAGGAACGTGCCTCGGCGATGCACCCCTGCTCGCCGGTGTAGTGCGCCGCCCGCCGCAGCGGCTCGACGGGCACGTCGAAACCAGTCGGTATCACTGCCCCGCCCACGTGCTCGATCATGCGTTTCTCTCTCGGAAGCCGGCCAGGCCGGAAACACACTGCTGCTCCATGCTCGTACCCCGAGACGCGTTTCGCAGTCCCCCCTTCCGGCCGTTGTGTCCCCCTGGACTCAGGACGCAGGCGGTGCGGCAGGGGTTGCGGACGTGTCCGGTGGGCTGCCGGCGGGCTCGGAGGAGGCCGGCTCGGAACTCGGGGCGGAGGGGGACCCGGAAGGGGCGGCCGACGTCGGCGGACAGGGAGTCGAGCCGTGGTCCGTGCCCGGCGAGGAGGCGCACCCGGACGGGGACGACGATGACGGGGGCGCCGACGGCGTGGACACGCTGACCGACGGGGAGGGCTTCGCGGGCGGTTGCGTCCTGCGGTCGTGGTGGCCGATATCACCTCGGTGCCGGGCGATCCACTCGCCGTGCTCGGGGTCGTAGAGGACGAAGACGTCGATGGTCCGCGGCGCGGGGATGACCACCACCACGTTCGAGGAGCGGTATCCCGGCCAGGTGTCGCCGGTGGGCGCGGGTGTGCTGCGCAGGGCGACGGGCGGGGTCAGCGGGTTGCCGCAGGCGCAGCGCACCCGGGGCACGCCGCGGCCGTCGACGAGGACGGCCGTGCCCGCCTGCAGGACCGCCTGGTAGCTGGTGGCGGCGCCGTTGCGGTAGCCGTGGTTGGTGACGCGGGTGTCCGTCCGCAGCTGTACGGGGGTCAGGGAGCGCAGGTAGGAGGGCACCCCGGCCGGGGCGACGCCCTCGACCGAGGCGAAGGCCCTGTTCTTCGCCTGGTCCGCTCCCAGCGCCTTGATCTGCTGTTCGACGTCGCAGCTGGAGACGTTGCGGGTGCCGCCGTAGAGGCCGGGCGACCCGCCGTCGACCTGCCGTACCGCGTTCGCGGGCGCCGATCCGGTGGCCGGGGAGGCGGAGACGGGCGGGGCCGAGCTGTCCTCGGCGGTGGACTGCGTGAACGGCTCGGGGCCGGACTTGCCCGCGGCCTGGAGGAACAGCTCCCCACCGCCGTGCCCTGAGCCGCCGGGCCGGGTGAGGACGACCGCCAGGATCACGGCGGCTACCACCGCGGTGGCGAGCACCGCGAGGCGGGGCACGGACCTCCACCACGGCCGGCGCGGCGGGGTACCGCCTCCGCCGCCCCCGCTGCCCCCGCCAACGCCGCCGCTGCCGCCCGGTGGCTGCGCGGGCGGGCCCGAGGGGGGCTCGGAGGGGCCCGAGAGCGGACCGGAGGGTGGTCCTGTGGGGCGGCCGGAGGACGGCGGTTCGACGCTCACGAGCTCTCTCCCGACGCGGCTTTCGTGCGGCCCGCCCCGAGATGTGCCGCTTTCTTACCTGCCGAACCCATTGTGTGTCCCGGTCCCCCGCCGCCCGCAAGCCGACGCGGACGGACCTCCCGGCGGGCGGGGCGCGCGGGTGCTGCTTAGCGTGGCGGACGTGAGCCCGCGAAACCTCTCCGCCCCGGATGCCGCCCGCCACGGCTGGACGCGGGCGCTCGCCGCGGTGCTGGTCACGCTGATCGCCATGTGGGGAGTCGCCGCCCTGGGGTTGCTGGCGGCCGGAGCGGGAGGTCTGCCGGACGGCGCGTTCCCGCGGGTCGTCACGGCGACGGTGGTCACGGCCGTCGGCGGCACCGTCGAGCTGTCCGGGAACGCCGGTGCGCTGGCGGAGTCCGCGGCCGGGATCACGGTGATGCCGTTGTCCGTCACGCTGGTCGGGGCGCTCGTCCTCGCCGCGGGGTTCCTGCGCCCGCTGCGGCACCGGGCGGTCGCGGGCGCCGCGGAACTCGCCGGCTGGGCGGCCCGGATCGCGGTGCTGTGGGTGGCCGCGCTGCTCGGCATGGCCTTCGCCGCCCGTCAGACGTTCGCGGTGTCGCTCGGCACCGGCGCCCTCAGCGACCTCGGCGACGTGTTCGGCCTGTCGCCGGAGGTGGGGTTCACCACCGACGTGCCGCTGACCGTGCTCTTCGGCGTCCTGTGGCTGGCCGGTGTGCTGGTGCTGGCTCTGCTGGTCTCGCGTGCGGCGCCGCTGCCGGGGCGGCTGCTGCGCTTCGAGGCGTCGGTACGGCCGGCGGCGTACGCCATGGTCGTCCTGCTGCTCGCGTTCGTCGCCGTGGGCCTCGTGATCGCACTGGTCGTCGCGGCGACCCGCGGGCACGCCGCGGAGACCTTCGCGGTGATCCTGCTGGGCCTGCCGAACGTGGCCTGGCTCGCGCTCACGCTCGGACTCGGCGCCACCTGGACGGGCCGGGTGCAGGGCCCCTTCGGACTGCCCATGCCGCACGTCCTCGACGAGGTGCTGCGGGCCGAGGACGTCTCCACCCTCAACGTGTCCACGCTGTCCCACTACGACGGACGGGTGTGGTGGCTCGTGGCGGTCGACGCGGTACTGATCCTGGCCGCGGCGTTCTCGATGGCGGCCCGCTCCCCCGCCCGCGTACCGGCCTGGCGGCACGCCCTGCGCATGGCGCTCGCCCTCGCCGCGACCGTCCTCATGATCTGCCTGGTGGGCCGCATCTCCGCGCACTACGGGCTGTCGCTGCTCGGCATCGGAGACCTGGGCGGCGGCCTGTCCGGTGAACTGTTCCTGAAGCCGCGGGTGTGGGGCGCACTGGGACTCGCCGTGCTGTGGGGCCTGGTGACCGGCTTCCTCGGCGCCCTGCCGGCCGGACCGGTGCGCCGGCCGGGCGAGGCCGCGAAGCGCGACGGCGGCGCGTGAGGCCGCCGGCCGGCCCTGGACCAACCCTAGGTCAGCACTAGAAGGCTGCTGAAAATCTTGTTGTGGGGCTGTCCGGCCGTGGGCTGGGCGGCCCTTCTTGGTTATGCGGTGGCCGGGGTGAGGTGCCAGCTGCCGTTGGCCCGGGCGAGTCCGAGGTTGATCAGTCGGCGGAGGTTGAGGGCGGCTGCGCGGTGGTGGAGCCAGAGGTTGTTGGCGATGGCGCCGCGGTAGGGGACTCGCCGGTTGCCCTTGGCGACCAGCCAGGCGATGGCGCGTTCGACCGGGGGCCGCCATCGGCGGTATTCGTCCTGCCAGGCGGGGTCGGTGGCAGCCTGGTGACGGGCTGCGGTGAGCAGTTCGTGCCGGGCGTGGACGTTGAGGGTGCGTCCGGTCTTGGAGGTGGTGCAGCGTCCGCGCAGGGGGCAGTCGCTGCACACGCGCTTGAACTGGGCGGTGCGGGCGCCGTCCGCTTTGACCTGTCCGAGGTGGGCGGTGTGTCCGGCGGGGCAGGTCGCGGTGCCGGCGGCCGAGTCGATGAGGAAGTCATCGATGGTGAAGCCGCCGGGGACGGCCTGCCGCAGCGGTGGCGGCTTGATCACCAGAGTGTGGCCATCTGCCTGCAACCGGGCGCGCAGGTCGCCGGTTCCGTAGGCGGAATCGCCGAGCACGGTTAACTCCTGGCCCTCGTCCTCCTCGGCCAGCAGATCGCAGGCGACAGCGGCCTCGTGGCTGTCAGGGCCATAGCCGCTGGTGAGGGCAACCGCGGTGAACAGCCCGCTCTCCGGCTCGAAGGACGCATGCCCTTTGAAGCCGTCCTGATGGCGGGTGCGGTTCTTGTGGATGTGGCGTGCGTCCGCATCGACGGTGGACACGGTCCGGTCCGCCACCGTGCGCCGGGCGATGCGCCAGCGTCCGTCGCGCCCGTCGGAGTCCTCGGCCGGCTCCACGTCCTGGCCCGCGACCAGGGCCAGCAGGCCCACCGCGTTCGCCGCTCTCTCGCCCAGTTCCTGCTCGGGCAGGTGCCCGAGCAGGTTGACCGCGTCGGTGACCAGCGCGTCGACCAGCGTGGCACGGGCGGCCTCGTCGTCCCAGGCAATCCTCGGCTTGCCCGGGTCGGTGTAATCGTGCGCGTGGCACCACCGCGCCGCGGTCTCCCCGCCCCTGGGGACCTCGCGGATCACCCGGCGGATCGCGGAGATGATCTGGGTGACGGTGTCCTGGGTGGCCACCGCGTCGTCCAGCACAGTCGAATCCAGCGCTCGCCGCTGCTTGCCTTTGAGTACCCCGGTCGCGGCCACGACCTCCTTGACCTTGGTGAAGATCCGCGTCGGATCGGCCGAGTGACGCAAACGGCGCCGGAAGTACGTCAGCAGCGAGGGATCGAACGCGGTGTCGTACAGGCCGAGCCCGCAGGCCGCCTTCCAGCGCAGGTCACACCGCAGTTCCTGAACCGTCTCGAAGTCCGACAGCCCGTGCAGGCTCTGCAGCACCACCGTGGCGGCCAGCACCTGCGGCGGCAGACTCGGACGGCCGTTGGACGAGGGGTACATATCCGCAAACATCCCCGGCGGGAACAGCACCTCCCGGTGCTCGGCCAGGAACGCGAACACACTGCCCGCCGGGATCAACTCCCGGCAGGTCTCCCACACATCCGGCCCGACCATCTCCCCGGCCCACTCCCCCTGCATGCCTACAAGACTGGCCCCAACTCCACCGAGCCGGGGCCAGAACCCGAGATTTTCAGCAGCCTTCTAGACGGGTTCCCGGAACACGGGCTCGGCCCAGCGCGGCGGCGGTTCGGGCCGGCTTCCGCTCGCGTGCGGAGGCCGCGGGGCAGTCGCCGTCGGCGGGTGGCCGGCCGGCGGGGTGCCCGTCGTGGCGGTGCGCAGGGCGGTGACGAAGGAGCGGCAGGAGTCGTGGCGGTCGCCGGGGCTCTTGGCCAGGGCCCGGGCGAACACGGCGTCGGCCTCCGGGGTGAGGCCGGGGCGGAACTCCGTGAGCGGGGGCGGCTGGTCGTACTGGTGGGCCCAGAGCAGGGCCATGTCGTCGTCGCGCCGGAAGGGCGGGCGGCCGGCCAGGGATTCGTAGACGACGCAGGCGAAGCCGTAGACGTCGCAGCGTCCGTCGACGGGCCGTCCGGAGATCTGCTCCGGGGCCACGTAGTCGAGGGTGCCGACGAACTGGCCGACGGAGGTGAACCCGGTCAGCGACAGGGACTTCTTGGTCAGGCCGAAGTCGGTGAGGTAGGCGTGCTCGGGATGGTCGCTGTCGGTGCCGCGGGCGACGAGGATGTTGCCGGGCTTCACGTCCCGGTGGACCAGCCCGTGCTCGTGGGCCGCGTCGAGCGCGGAGGCGATCTGCGCGGCGACGCGCAGCGCGGTGGCGGGGTCGAGGGGACCCCGCCGGTCGAGGAGGTGGCGCAGGTCGCTGCCCTCGACGTAGCGCATGGCGATGTAGAGGACGCCGTCCGTCTCGCCCGCCTCGTAGACCGGCACGATGTGCGGGTGGTCGATCGCGGCGGCAGCCCGGGACTCGTGGGTGAAGCGGAGGCGGAAGGTGTCGTTGCGGGCGAGTTCCGGGGCGAGCAGCTTGAGGGCGACCGTCCGCTCCAGGCGCAGGTCCCGGGCGCGGTAGACGACGGCCATGCCGCCGCGGCCGATCTCGCGCTCGATGCGGTAGCCCGCGATCCGCCGGCCGATCAGGTCGGAGGGCCGGCCCGCGAAGACGCTCGCGTCACGGACCATCGGGTGTCACGACCTGCGTGGGCGCGTGCCCGCCGTCCGGCGCGGCGGCCGGTGCGTCGCCGGCGGGCGGTGCGTCGCCGGTGGCGCGCGGTGCGTCGCCGGTGGCCCGCGGTGCGTCGTCGGTGGCCCGCGGTGCGTCGTCGGTGGCCCGCGGTGCGTCGTCGGTGGTGAAGGTGCTCAGGCACGTTCCGTCGCCGTAGACCCAGCGGCTCTGCTCGGTGTCGTACAGCCAGACGTTCTCGCCGTCGACGACGATCCCGACGCGCAGTCCCCGCGTACGGCCGCGGAAGGACTCGCCGTCGAGGCCGCCGCGTGCGCGTTCCTCCACCGCGGCGCGGTAGCGGGCCAGGTTCCGCTCGGTGCGGGCGAGCAGCGGGCGCGGGTCGGCGGTTCGGGCCCGCGGGCCGCCGGTGGCGGGCGGGTCCTGCGGCACCGCGACCAGCCGGCGGCCGTCGACCCAGGCCGACCAGCCGTTGGAGCAGACCACGTGCGCCCACTCGCCGCGCCGCTCGGCGAGCTGCACGGGCAGCAGGGGGTCGAGGGGGACGGTGGGACGGTCCGGATCGGGGGTCTCCCAGGCGGGCATGCCGTGCTGGGGGACGACATGGGTGGGGCGGAAGCCGGGGTTCGTCATCGCGGTGCCTACTTCCGCATCACGACGGGCTCGTGCCGGCGCAGCAGCCGGGAGACCAGGAACCCGAAGAGCGCCGAGAGCACCACCAGCATGGCGATGTCGAGCAGCCAGGTTCCGGCCGCGTGCCGGAACAGCGGATCGCCGGTCAGGTCGCCCGGCACGATCCGGGCCAGTCCCACCGTGCCCGCCATCGCGCCGAGCGCCCACCGCGAGGGCACCAGCCACGCCAGCTGCTCCAGGCCCGGAACGCCGTGGAGCTTCAGCAGGGCTCCGCAGAAGACGACCTGGACGATGGCCAGCAGGACCAGCAGCGGCATCGTCACCTCCTCCTTGCGCACCAGCGCGGAGACGAGCAGGCCGAGCATCATCGCCGTGAAGGCCAGCAGCGCCACGGCCACGGTGATCTCGGCCAGGGGCGGCAGCAGTACGCCTTCGCCGCCGGGGGCGTTGAGGTCGACGCCCAGGAGGGCGACGAGGGTGAGCACCACGGCCTGCAGGACGGTGATCGCGCCGAGGACGACGACCTTCGACATCAGATACGCCGACCTGGACAGGCCGACGGCTCGTTCGCGCTGGTAGATGGTGCGCTCCTTGACCAGTTCGCGCACGGCGTTGGCCGCGCCGGTGAGGACGCCGCCGACGCACAGGATGAGCAGGGCGTTCATGGCCGTCGCCTGCGTCAGCCTGCTGCCGGCCAGGGCGCGGGCCATGGCGCCCATCACGAACGGCAGGGCGATCATGATGGCGAGGAAGGTGCGGTCGGCCCCGAGCGCGGCGGTGTAGCGGCGCACCAGCGTGCCGAGCTGGGCACCGCGGCTGCGCGGCCGGGGCGGCGGGGTGACGACGACCGGGCCCGAACGGGGCACGCGGGGCTGTGCGGTGGCGTCGCTGACGTAGCGCCGGTGGGCGGGCGAGCTGCGGAAGTCGCCCGCCCAGTCGCGGTCGCGGTCCCGTTCGAAGGCCTCGAAGGCCTCCGGCCAGTGCGCGAAGCCGAAGAAGCCGAGGGCTTCGTCGGGCGGCCCGTAGTAGGCGATGGTGCCGCCGGGCGCGAGCACGAGCAGCCGGTCGCACACGTCGAGGCTGAGCACGCTGTGGGTGACCACGACGACCGTACGGCCGTCGTCGGCGAGACCGCGCAGCATGTGCATCACCGAGCGGTCCATCCCGGGGTCGAGGCCCGAGGTCGGTTCGTCGAGGAAGAGCAGCGAGGGCTTGGTCAGCAGCTCCAGGGCCACGCTGACCCGCTTGCGCTGCCCTCCGGAGAGGCTGTGCACGGGCTGGCCGGCCCGCTGTTCCAGGCCGAGTTCTCGGATGACCTCCTCCACCCGGGCCCGGCGCTCGGCCTTCCCGGTGTCCTGCGGGAAGCGCAGTTCGGCGGCGAAGGACAGGGCGCTGCGGACGGTCAGCTGGGCGTGCAGGATGTCGTCCTGCGGCACGAGTCCGATGCGCTGGCGCAGCTCGGCGTAGTCGCGGTAGAGGTCGCGGCCGTCGTAGAGCACGGTGCCGCGGTCGGCGGGCCGCTGGCCGGTGAGGGCGTTCAGCAGTGTGGACTTGCCCGCGCCGCTGGGGCCGACGACCGCGAGCAGGCACTTCTCGCCCACCGGGAACGACACGTGGTCGAGCAGGGTCTTGTGGCCGCGGTCGACGGTCACCGTGAGGTCCTGCACGTCGAGGGAGACCTCGCCGGTGTCGACGTACTCCTGGAGCTGGTCGCCGACGAGGCAGAACGCCGAGTGGCCGATGCCGACGATGTCGCCGGGGCCGACGGTGGCGGCGGTGACGGGGGCGCCGTTGAGGAACGTGCCGTTGTGGCTGCCCAGGTCGGCGATCTGGTACGTGCCGTCCGGCAGGGCGCGCAGTTCGGCGTGCCGGCGCGAGACGATCAGGTCGTCGACGACCAGGTCGTTGTCGGCGGCGCGCCCGATGCGGACGGTGCGGGTGGGCAGCGGGCGGACGCTGGTGGGGCGGCGGTAGGTGGCGGTCAGGCCGGGCATGGAGACCGCCGAGGGGCGCTCGGGGGGGCTGACCGACCGGCTGATCAGCACGGCGCGCGGGCCGTCGGCGGGGTTGCCGAAGTGGATCACGCTGCCGGGGCCCACGCCCCACGCGTGGATGCGGCGGCCGTCGGTGAAGGTGCCGTTGGTGCTGTTCTCGTCCTCGATGATCCAGTGGTCGGAGTCGGCGCGCAGCACCGCGTGGTGCCACGAGACGCGTATGTCGTCGATGACGATGTCGCTCAGCGGGTCGCGTCCCACGTGGTAGTCGCGGGCCGGGCTCATCACGGTGGAGCCCGCCTCGGTCTCCAGGACGAGTTCGGGCGCAGTCGGCGCGACGGGCCGCTCTGCCATGGGCAGGATTCTACCGATTCACCCCTCTGTGCGCCCGGCGCGGCGGGCGTCGCGGGCGGTCAGCCGACCGGCAGGACGAGTGCGGGGATGGTGCGCTGCATACGGAGGGCGTCGACGGACTCCGCCAGCAGTTCGTACTCGGTGGTGTCGTCGTTCGTGGCGATCCGCACGAGCCGTCCGGCGGCCAACTGCTCCGCGACCAGTTCCTGTTGGGCGTCGTCGGCGCACCAGGAGCGCAGGACCGCCGGCACGTCGGGCACGGTGTCGGCGACCGGCACGAGCGAGCTCGGCGGGAAGTGCCCGGCCTCGGGCAGGGGGTCGAGCCGGTCGGCGATCCAGTTCGCACGCTCGCGCAGCCACCACAGGGCGAGGGCCAGGGTCGGGGCCCGGTAGGAGCCCAGCGGCACACCGATCCGCTGGCCTCCGCAGGTGCCGTACGCCGTTACGTGGCATAAGAACTCGTCGTGCACGTCCGCTCCCCCGTGGCTCGTGTGCCGGTCGGCCGTCCTCGCTTTCGGTGCGGCTCGTGTGCGGTGGCCGCGATCATGTGCGGTGCGTGATCGCGCCTTCGCTCGCCGTGAAGTCCCTCGACTGTTGAGTATGTTCACTGCTGAAACAGAGTCACCACGACTTTCCGGCCAGTCTCCTGGCATATTCACAGGGGCAGTTGGCCGAAATCCTGCGAGCACCGCCATTACCCGCGGAGTAATCGACGGCGCGCGGCGGCGCGGGCATGGTTGCCGTACCGGGTCGCCGGAGCGCGCATCCGGATCCTGACCAGCGAAGACCACCTCGATGGAGGCTGATCCGCCATGTCCGTGAACACCGACCGTTACGAGAACGCCGTCGCCCGCTACTTCGAGGCCTGGAACGCGGCCGAGCCCGAGGAGCTGACGAAGGCGGTGGCCGCCGCCTGGGCCGTCGACGGCGGCTATACCGACCCGCTCGCCGACGTCTCCGGGCACGAGCAGATCGCGGCCGTGATCGCAGCGGCCCACGAGCAGTTCCCGGGTTTCGCCTTCCGGCCGAGCGGTGCCGTGGACGGCCACCACGACACGGCGCGCTTCTCCTGGGAGCTGGTCGCCGAGGACGGCTCGGCGCCGGTGGCCGGCTCCGACGTGATCACGCTCGACGAGGACGGCCGGATCCGGGCCGTGCTCGGCTTTCTCGACCGGGTGCCCACCGGGGCCTGAGCGACGCGCGCGGTCCCGGCGCTCGCGGTGGCTTCTCCCGGGCCTCTTCCGGCTTCGGTCTCTTTCGGTGCCCGGCCACCGCGAGCGGCGCAACCCGGGGCGTGCGGCACGGTCGGCAGGCACCCTTCCCCGGCCCTCCCGGGGCCGTCGGGGACGGACGGCACGTACACGGCCGACCGGAGACGGCCGACGCGCCCCTCGCGGCAGGGCTCAGCAGGCGCGGCCGGGACCGGGTGCCGCGGCCCTCGCCGCGCATCCGGCCACCATCGCCGGCCCCGGCGGGCCCCGGCTCCGGCTCCTCCCGGTCCAGGCGTTCGGCGGACGACACCGCGGACGCCGGGGCCGGGGTCCGGGCTGACAGCGGCGGCGACGACAGCGACAGCGACAGCGACAGCGACAGGCTGAGCCGACGCCGGGTCACGGCAGACGCCGTCCCGGACACGCCAGGCGCCGACCCGATCACAGCCCGTGCGAAGGCCCGGTCATGGCAGGCGCCGGTCAGGACACGGCCCGTGCGAAGGCCCGGTCACGGCCCGCGCCGGCATCCGCTCGCGTCCGCGCCGATACCGGGTCGCGGTCCGTGCCAAGGCCGGTCACCGCACGAGGCGGCACCCGGTCCGGGAGCCCGGTCCCGGCAACCGGTCCGGAAGCCGGGGCCAGGCAGCCGTCCGGGGTCCAGACCCGGGCAGCCGGACCGGAAGCCGGGACCGGGCAGCCGGTCAGGGCCTGAGGATCGCGTCGATGCGGGTCAGTTCCTCGGGGGCGAAGTCCAGGTTGCGGGTGGCCGCGACGCTGTCCTCGATCTGCTGCGGGCTGCTCGCACCGACCAGCGCGGAGGTCACCCGGCCGCCGCGCAGTACCCAGGCCAGGGCCAGCTGGGCCAGGGTCTGGCCGCGGCCCTTGGCGATCGCGTCCAGGGAGCGCAGCCGGCCCACCAGTTCCTCGGTGACCGCGTCCGAGCTCAGGAACGGGCTGTCGCTCGCCGCCCGCGAGTCCTCCGGGATGCCGTCGAGGTAACGGGCGGTGAGCAGGCCCTGCTCCAGCGGGGAGAAGACGATGGAGCCGACCTGGAGCTCGTCCAGGGCGTCCAGCAGGCCCTCGTCCTCGGGGCGGCGGTCGAGCATCGAGTAGCGCGGCTGGTGGATCAGCAGCGGGGTGCCCAGCTCGCCGAGGATGCGAGCCGCCTCGCGGGTCTGCTCCGCCGAGTAGTTGGAGATGCCGGCGTAGAGCGCCTTGCCCTGCTGGACCGCCGAGTGCAGGGCACCCATCGTCTCCTCCAGCGGAGTCTCCGGGTCCGGGCGGTGCGAGTAGAAGATGTCGACGTAGTCCAGACCCATCCGCTTCAGGCTCTGGTCCAGCGAGGACAGCAGGTACTTGCGCGAGCCGAACTCGCCGTAGGGGCCGGGCCACATCAGGTAGCCGGCCTTGGTGGAGATGATCAGCTCGTCGCGATGGGCGGTGAAGTCCGCCCTGAGCGCCTCACCGAGGGCGGACTCGGCGGCGCCGGGCGGCGGGCCGTAGTTGTTGGCGAGGTCGAAGTGGGTGACGCCGAGGTCGAAGGCCCGGCGCAGGATGGCCCGCTGGGTCCCGGCCGGGCGGTCGGGCCCGAAGTTGTGCCAGAGACCGAGCGAGATCGCGGGGAGCTTCAGTCCGCTGCGTCCGGTGCGCCGGTAGGGCATGTCCGCATAACGGTCGGGGTGGGCGGTGTACAACGCGACTCCAGAGGGGGTTGGCACATGAGGTCCGGTTTCCGGGAACTGCGGGAAGTCGCCACCCACTCTGTCGCGACCCGCGACCAGTGGTCCAACAGGAGAATGCGATGGAACTCAGCGGTTAGGCTTCTCAATCATGGAACTCCGCCATCTCCAGCACTTCGTCGCGGTCGCCGAGGACCAGCACTTCACCCGGGCAGCGGAACGGCTGATGGTGTCCCAGTCGGGCCTGTCGGCCTCGATCCGGGCGCTGGAGCGGGAGTTGCAGACTCCCTTGTTCGTGCGCACGACCCGCCGGGTCACGCTCACCGAGGCCGGGCGGGCACTGCTGGGCGAGGCGGAGCGGATCCTGGCGCAGGTGCGGTCGGCGCACGAGGCGGTCGCCGCCGTGCAGGGCGTGCTGCGCGGCACGCTCTCGCTGGGGACCGAGCAGTGCATCGCGGGAGTGCACGTCGCCGGGCTGCTCGCCGCGTTCCGGCGGTGCCACCCGGACGTGGAGATCCGGCTGCGGCAGGCGGGCTCGGGCGTGCTGGCGGAGGAGGTCGCGGCCGGGCGCCTGGACCTGGCCTTCGCCTACCGCACCCAGGCCGACACCGACCAGCTGCGCTCGGTGTCCCTGACCGGCGAGCCGATGACCGTGCTGTGCCATCCCACCCACCACCTGGCCACCGGCGGCGCGGCGGTCACGCCGGACGATCTCGGCCCTGAGGTGTTCGTCGACTTCCACCCCGACTGGGGGCCCCGCCGCACCACCGACGCCGCCTTCACCGCGGCCGGCGTGCGGCGCACCGTCGCGCTGGAGGTCAACGACGTGCACAGCCTGCTGGACCTGGTGGACGAGAACCTCGGCATCGCCGTCGTGCCGCGGCACTTCCGGCACAAGCGCGAGGCGCTCACCGCCCTGCCCGTGAAGGGCACCGGCGAGACGGTCTACGAGACCGTGGCACTGCTGCCGCCGCAGCAGGCGACCAGTCCGGCGGCCCGGGCGCTGATGGCCCTTCTGGAACAGGGGACGCACGAGGAGCCGTGATGCGCGATGGTGGAGGCATGCATGCCAAGGACATCCTCATCGACGCGTACAACCGCATCCGGGAAGAAGTCCACGCCACCGTCGAGGGACTCGACCCGGACGTGCTCGGCGCCCGGCCCTCCCACGACGCCAACTCCATCGCCTGGCTGGTCTGGCACCTCACCCGCGTCCAGGACGACCACATCGCCGACGCCTTCGGGCTCGACCAGGTCTGGCAGACGCAGGACTGGCACAAGCGCTTCGGCCTCGACCTGCCGCCCAGGGACACCGGCTACGGGCACAGCTCCACCCAGGTCGCCAAGGTGCGGGTCGACTCCGGCGACCTGCTGACCGGTTACTACGACGCCGTCCACGAGCAGACCCTCGGCGCCCTGCGCGGCCTGGCCGCCGCGGATCTGGAGCGGGTCGTCGACGAACGCTGGGATCCGCCGGTCACCCTGGGCGTACGGCTGACCAGCGTCCTGTCCGACGATCTCCAGCACGTCGGGCAGGCCGCCTACGTACGCGGGCTGGTTCAGAGCACGCCCTCGTAGCCCGGCAGGACGACGTCCTCCAGGAGGGCCCTGCGCTCGTCGAACGGGATGAACGCGCTCTTGACGGCGTTCACCGTGACGGTGCGCAGGTCCTCCGCCGACCAGCCGGCCTGCTCCACCAGCAGGGACATCTCGCGGGTCATCGTCGTGCCCGACACCAGACGGTTGTCGGTGTTGAGGGTGACCCGGAAGCCGAGGTCCTTCAGCTCCGTGATCGGGTGCCCGGCGATCGAGGTCGCCGCGCCCGTCTGGAGGTTGGAGGTCGGGCACATCTCCAGGGCGACACGGCGGTCGCGGACCCAGGCCGCGAGCCGGCCGAGCTTGCCGTCGACGATGTCCTCGGTGATGCGGACACCGTGGCCGATGCGCTGGGCGCCGCACACCTGCAGGGCCTGGTGGATGCTGGGCAGGCCGTACGCCTCGCCGGCGTGGACGGTGAACGGCACGCTCTCGGCGCGCAGGTGCCGGAAGGCGTCGAGGTGGTCGGCGGCCGGGAAGCCGTCCTCGGCGCCCGCGATGTCGAAGCCGACGACTCCGGCGTCACGGAACGCGACGGCAAGCTCGGCGGTCTCCCGGGTGCGGTCGAACATCCGCATGCCGCACAGCAGGGTTCCGACGCGGACCGGCGTGCCCGCGGCCGCCGCCTTCGCCATGCCCGCCGCGAGCCCCTCCTGTACGGTCTCGACGACCTCGGGCAGGGTCAGGCCCCCCTTGAGCATCAGCTCCGGTGCGTAGCGCACCTCGCCGTACACCACGCCGTCCGCGGCCAGGTCGAGCACATACTCCTCGGCGGTGCGCAGCAGGCCCTCCCGGGTCTGCATCACGGCGAGGGTGTGCTCGAAGGTGCCTATGTAGCGCACCAGGTCGCCGGAGTCGGCGGCCTCGACGTACCAGGCGGCCAGCTCCTCCGGGTCGGTCGTGGGCAGGCTGTGACCGACGTCCGCCGCGAGCTCCACCAGGGTCGCGGGGCGCAGGCCGCCGTCGAGGTGGTCGTGCAGGACGGCCTTGGGGAGGCGGCGGATCACATCGGCGTCTACGCGCGTAGCAGTCATGGTGGGTCTTTCGTCGAGCGGGGTGGTCCGAAGCGGCGGGAGGAGCCCGGTCGACCGGTCGGCGCGACGGGCGAACGGGCCGGCGGGCCGGCGGTCAGCCGGCGGGCTGGAGCAGGTCCCAGCGGTTGCCGTACAGGTCCTGGAAGACGGCGACCGAGCCGTAGGGCTCGTGGCGCGGTTCCTCCAGGAAGGTCACGCCCGCGGCGAGCATACGGGCGTGGTCGCGGGCGAAGTCGTCGGTGTGCAGGAAGAACCCGACGCGCCCGCCGGTCTGGTCCCCGACCCTGGCCCGCTGCTCGTCGCCCTTGGCCCGGGCGAGCAGCAGTGACGTGCTCCGGTCGTCCGTGCCCTGGCCGCCGGGCGTGACGACGACCCAGCGGGAGCCGTCGGGGCGCGGCGTGTCCTCGGCCAGCCGGAAGCCGAGGGCTCCGGTGTAGAAGCCGATCGCCTCGTCGTAGTCGTCGACGACGAGGGTGACCAGGGCGACGTGTCTCATCGGGGCCTTCCGGGAGGAGCGGTCGACGGGAGAGGTTATACGTAAAACCCCCGGGGCGCCAGTCGTCGCCGGACGGGCGGGAACCGTCGGCCGGGGCCTAGGACCCGCGCAGGAGCCGGAGTCGGACCCGCGGCCGACGCGCGGCTCCGCCCCGGCCGGATAGCGTCCCGGACATGAAGATCGACACGCCGCCGCGCGAGCCGCGCCGGCGCAGGCAGGACGTCCTGCGCCGGCTGGAGGGGGAGACTGACATCTGGGTCGCCTCGGCGGACTCCGGCGGGCTGCCGTGCCTGGTCCCGCTCTGGTTCGTGTGGCACGGGGAGTCCGTGTGGCTGGCCACCCGTACGACGAACCCGACCGGCCGCAATCTCCGCGACGGAGGCCGGGCCCGGCTCGCGCTCGGGGACACCCGGGACGTCGTGCTCATCGACGGTGACGTCGAGACCTGGGCCGCGCCCGACGCACCGGCCGCGGCCGCCGAGGCGTTCCTCGCCAAGACGGGCTGGGACCCGCGGCGCGACAGCGCGTCGTACGCCTTCTTCCGGGTGCGCCCGCGCGCGGTGCAGGCCTGGCACGAGCAGCACGAGCTGTCCGGACGGCACCTCATGAGGGACGGTGCCTGGCTGACGTGAGGCGGCCGCCCCTGTCGTGGAGGCGGCCGCCCGCGCGGGTCCGTCAGCGGCTGGTGAGAACCATCCGGAAGCGGGCGGCTCCGGAGAGCATCTTCCGGTCGGCGGCGTCGGCCTGGTCCAGGGGCACCGTCTCCGCCATGGGACGGATGCCGTGCAGAGCGCTGAAGGCCATGGTGTACTGCACGTCCTGCACGTCCTGCGCCGTCCCGAACGGTTGGCCGCGCAGGACCCGGCCGCTCATCAGCAGCTGGTCGGGGTTGATCCCCAGTGGCTGGGTGTCGGCGCCGATGTCGTAGGCCCATCCGGGCACCTTCAGGCCGGCGCAGACGATGAAGTCGCCCTGCCGGCGCTGCGTGCAGTGGCCGCAGCTGCCGCCGAACCAGCCCACGGCCACCCGGTCGCCCACCTGCCAGCCCATGTCGACCGCGCCCTCGCCGAGTTCCGCGATGCGCCCGGCGTTCTCATGGCCGGGCACGAGCGGGAAGCGGACCCCCGGCACCAGGGCGTTCACGAAGAGGGCGTCGCTGTGGCAGATCCCGCAGGCCTCCACGGCGATCCGCACATGACGCGGACCAGGCCGGGGTACTTCACGCTCGGTGATATGGAAGGTTTCGCCCGCGCCGGCGACCTGGGCGACGCGATAGGTGCTCATCTGCGTTCTCCCGGAAAGACGGCGGGATGCTCCTCGGCCGGCAGACGAGTTCCCCGGCCGCCGCGCGCGCCGAAAGACGGACCCGGCGGACCGGCGGACCGCTCGGCCGACGTACGGTTTCCTTCCGGTCCAACTCACCTGGGGTGCGGTCATGAGCGACACGATCAGTCCTGAACGCCGGCCGTGTGCCGTCTCGGTGCTCGGAGGGCCCACCGCGGTCCTCGACATCGGCGGGCTCCGGCTGGTGTGCGATCCGACGTTCGACGACGCCGGGAACCACGGCTACCTGACGAAGACCGCCGCTCCCGCGGCGAGGGAGGCGGACGTCGGGGACGTCGACGCCGTGCTGGTCAGCCATGATCTGCACCCCGACAACCTGGACACCCGGGGCCGGGTGTTCGCCCTGAAGGCTCCACTGCTGCTCACCGGACCCGTCACGGCGGGGCGGCTGGGCGGACCGGCGCGCGGGCTCGCGGCGTGGGAGACCGCCCGCCTCGACCGTCCGGGCGGCGGGGTCGTGGAGGTGTGCGCCGTGCCGGCCCAGCACGGTCCCGACGACGGGGACCGCGACCAGGACGGTCACGTGAACTGCGAGGTGACCGGGTTCGTGCTGACCGGCGACGGCCTGCCGACCGTCTACGTCAGCGGCGACAACGCCTCCGTCGGCATCGTCGCCGAGATCTCCCGCCGGATGCCGCGGATCGACGTCGCCGTCCTGTTCGTGGGAGCGGCCCGGGTGCCGGCCAAGGAACGCGGGCGTCCGCTGACCCTGACCGCGCAGCGGGCGAGCGCCGCCGCCTCCGTGCTGCGCGCGCCGATCGTGGTCCCGGCCCACTGCGACGGCTGGGCGCACTTCAGCGAGGACCTGGGCGACGTCCGCCGTGCCTTCGACGAGGCCGGGCTCTCCCCGTGCCTGCGCACCGCGGACAACGGCGAGTGGATCGACCTGCCCTTCTGACCGTCGGCGTGTGAGGGCACCTCAGCCCGCCGCCCCGCGCGCTCCGTCCAGTCGGCGCAGCTCCTCGTCCGTCAGCCGCAGGGCGCCCGCCGCGACGTTCTCGGCGAGGTGGTCGGGGTTGCCGGTGCCGGGGATGGCGAGGACGTGCGGGCCCTGGTGGAGGGTCCACGCGATGCGGACCTGGGTGGGGCTCGCGTCATGGGCGCGGGCGACCGCGCGCACCGCCTCGTCGTCGCCGCCGGTGGCGGCGGCCCGCGGCCCCCGCGCGCCGGCGACGGCGTAGAACGGGACGAAGGCGATGCCCTGTTCGCCGCAGACGCGCAGGAGTTCCTCGGTGGCGGGGTCGCGGGAGTCCAGGCCGTAACGGTTCTCCACGGACACCACCGGGGCGATCGCCCGCGCCTCGGCGAGGTGGCGGGGCTCGACGTCGGAGAGGCCGAGGTACCGGACCAGGCCGGCCTCGCGCAGCTCGGCCAGGGCGCCGAAGTGCTCGGCGACGGACTCCTGGCGCATGCGGCGCAGATACACCAGGTCCAGGTGGTCACGGCCGAGCTGGCGCAGGTTCTCCTCGACGTGCCCGCGCAGCTGGTCGGGCCGGGCCGAAGTGCCCCAGTCGCCGTGGTAGTCGCGGTAGGGGCCGACCTTGGTGGCGATGAGGAGGTCGTCCGGGTACGGGGCCAGGGCGCTGTTGATGAGTTCGTTGGCGGACCGGGTCTGCGAGAAGTAGAAGGCGGCGGTGTCGATGTGGTTGACGCCGAGCTCGATCGCTCTGTGCAGCACGGCGATCGAGCGCTCGCGGTCGCCGGGGGTGCCGAGGTGGAAGGCGGCGCTGCCCGTCAGCCGCATCGCTCCGAAGCCGACGCGGTTGACGGTGAGGTCGCCGAGTCCCCAGGTGCCCGCGGCGTCCGCGGTGATCGTTTCGGTGGTCATCGGCGGAGTCTCGCACACGTGCGGTCCTCGGCCGACCACGCGGCGCACGGACGGCTGCCGGGGTTCAGGCTGTTCACGGCTGCGGCCGGACCGCCGACGCCGTGACGTTCCACGGCCGGGAAGCCGCCCGTGCCACGGACGGCCGGGAAGCCCGGCGTGCCACGGACGGGCGGCAAGTCGGGCGTGCCACGCGCGGTCGGCGAGTCGGACTTCCCGCATGCGACCGGCCGACGGAACCGCCGTGTCCCGTCGGCGAGTCGCCCGTCCGGGTCGAGGCCGCGGTCGCAGCCTCGACCGCGCCACCGGGTGGCAGCAGTCGTCCGGTGCCGGCACGGCGGGGTCGGCCGCTGCCGGAACGGCGGCTTCGGCCTCGACCCCGGCCTCGGCCGGGGACCGGCGACCGCGGCGGCGAGCACCGCGGCCGGGGCGGAGCACGGCCGCACCCGGCGAGGGGTACGGCCGCGGTGGGGGGTGTGGAGCCTCACTCAACCGTGTTGGTCTGTACCAGTCAAGGGTGTAGACCAGTCAATCACCGCTCCCCGCTCCGGAACGCACACAAGTGCCGCCCGGGCGGGAGCCGTTGTCAGCCGGCGTCGCCCTGGCCGGGGTCCGCGCACTCGCCCGGCGCCGTGTACGCGGCGGTGGTGCGGGCGGCGGACTCGCGCGCCGTCTTCTCGTCCTCACCGCCGGCGATGTTGGCGGCGCACCAGGCCTCGCTGCTGTCCGTCATGAACCGGCGGCCCTCGTCCGAGCCCATCCAGGCCGTGAACTCCTCCGGGTCCACGGTGGCGCCGCCACTGCCGAGGTGCAGGGACAGGCCCCTGACCATCAGGTCCCACCCGACCCCGACCGCGCCGGGTCCGAACTCCGCCCACTTGGTGTCGTCGACGTGGGCGATGTGCTCCAGCTCGAAGCGCGTGCCCGCCCCGTCCGCGGTCAGGCTGAGCTCGATCCAGCTGACCTCTCCGCCGTACTCCCAGGTCGCGGCGAAGCCGTGGGGCGGCTCGCACCGCTCGACCAGGCCACCGGCGTTGCCCTGAAGCTGGTAGCGCCCGCCCAGCCGCAGCTCCCCCGACACCGGCAGCAGCCAGCGCGGGATGCGCTCGGGGTTGGTGCAGGCGTCCCACACGTCCTCGAGCGGGGCGTCGTAGGACCGGCTCACGGTCACCACGCGCGCCTCGCCCGCCTCGAAGGCGCGCCTGCCGACCTGGCGGCGTACGTCGTTGATGTCATGGGTCACGTCCGTCACGGGGTCCTCCTCGGGGGGTCGTCGGCGCCGCCGAGCCGGCGTGCGCGCCGGCCGCGGGCCAGCTCGGTGGCCAGGGCGTCCAGATGCGGGCTCCAGAAGCGGCGGAAGCGGTCGAGCCAGGCGTCTATGTCCCGCAACGGGCCGGCGTCGACCGCGTAGAGCCGCCGGGTTCCTTCGGGGCGCACGGTCGCGAACCCGTTCTCCCGGAGCACCTTGAGGTGCTGCGACACCCCGGGCTGCGAGATCCCGAACTCCTCCCCTATGACGTCGCAGACCGCGCCGGAGGTCATCTCCCCGTCGGCCAGCAGCTCCAGGATCCGTCGCCGCACCGGATCACCGAGCACATCGAAGGCGTGCATGCGCTCAATGTATCAGCCATCCCTTATATAAGCAGCGCTCGATATTCGGGGCGGTCGGCACCCGGGAGGCCGGCGCCCCTCCCCCGGTCTCCGCCTCTCCGTGTCACCGCCGGAGCAGCTCCCGCCTCCGGCGTTCCAGGTAACCGCGCTCCGCCGCGCTGTCGCTGTGCGCGATGGCCTCCTCGTAGGCCCCTACCGCCTCGGTACCGCGCCCCAGGCGGCGCAGCAGGTCGGCGCGGACGGCGTGGAAGACGTGGTAGCCGTCGAGGTCGAGCGCGTCGACGAGGTCCAGGGCCGCGCGGGGACCCTCCGTCTCGGCCACGGCGACCGCCCGGTTCAGCGCCACGACCGGACTCGGCGCGAGGGCCATGAGCTGGTCGTACAGCTGCCGGATCTGGCCCCAGTCGGTGGCGGCCGCGGTGCGCGCGTCGCTGTGCACGGCCTGGATGGCGGCCTGGATCTGGTACGGGCCGGGGCGGTTGCGGCGCAGGCAGCGGCGGACCAGCGCCCGGCCCTCGGCGACGAGCTCGCCGTTCCAGCGGGCGCGGTCCTGCTCGGGCAGCGGCACCAGCGCCCCGTTCTCGTCCCGGCGAGCGTCCCTGCGCGAGTCGACGAGCAGCAGGAGCGCGAGCAGACCGACGGCCTCGGGCTCGTCCGGCATCAGATCGGTCAGCAGGCGGCCGAGCCGTACGGCTTCGGCGCTCAGCTCGGGCGTGCCCGCGTACCCCTGGTTGAAGATCAGGTAGACGACCGCCAGGACACCCCTCAGCCGGTCCGGGAGATCGGCGTCGCGGGGCACGCGGTAGGGGATCCGGGCGTCGCGGATCTTCGCCTTGGCGCGGACCAGGCGCTGGGCCATCGTCGGCTCGGGCACCAGGAACGCGCGGGCGATCTGCGGGGTGGTGAGCCCGCCGATCAGACGCAGGGTGAGGGCGACCTGTGCCTGGGGCGCGAGCGCGGGGTGGCAGCAGGTGAAGATCAGGCGGAGCCGGTCGTCGCGCACGGGGCCCTCCTCGGCCGGTGCGTCGGGGCTGTGCAGCAGGGCGGCCTCGGCGTGGCGGGCCTCGCGGGCGGCATCCCGGCGCAGCCGGTCGATCGCGCGGTTGCGTGCGGTGGTGATGATCCAGCCGGCCGGGCTCGGCGGGACACCGGTCTCCGGCCACTTGTGCAGGGCCGTGGCGAAGGCGTCCTGCACCGCTTCCTCGGCGAGGTCGATGTCGCCGAGGAAGCGGACGAGGACCGAGACCGCGCGCCCGTACTCCGCGCGGAAGACGGCCTCGACGTCGGGGGCGCCTGGCATCAGTGCTGGTCCGTGAAGGGCCGCACCTCGATCGGCAGAGTGGTGGCGCGAACCGCCTTCCTGCCCCACTCCAGCGCCGCGTCCAGATCGGGGGCCTCGATCAGGCAGATCCCGCCCAGGTACTCCTTGCCCTCGGCGTAGGGCCCGTCGGTGATCAGCACGTCGCTTCCCGAGGGGCGCAGCATGGTGGCCGTCTCCGGGCCGTGCAGCCCGCCGGCGAACACCCAGGCCCCGGCGTCGCGCAGCTCCTGGTTGAACGCCTCCACGTTGCGCATGATCTCGCCGAGCTCGGCCTCCGACGGCGGCTGCCCGCCGGCCGGCTGGACCACGCTGAGCAGGTAGTGCGTCATGGCATCCTCCACGGTGTCAAGGTGTCCGGCTGTTGTCTCACCTCCTACACGAACGGCGCCCGTCCGGATCGACACCGCGCACGGCGGCACGGGGAGAACTTCTCCGACGGCGCAGGGAGAATCCCTTCCACGACCACCGCGCCGCACCTGCGGCCCGGGGCGACCGGGACGGTCGGGGAGCCGAGCGGACCCGATGCGAGCGCCGCCCCGCGCGGCCTACGGTGGCGGGGCAGGCCGGCCGTCCCCGTGAGGAGCCCGAATGACCGACAGCCCGACCGAGGTCGTCGAAGCGGCGTTCCGGCACTACCGGTCACAGGACCGTGCGGCGGCCCTCCCGCTCTACGCCGACGACTTCACCTTCACCAGCCCGCAGGACGACCACATCGACAAGGCGGCCTTCTTCGAGCGGTGTTTCCCGACCGCCGACCGGTTCGGGGAGCAGCGGATGCTGCACGTCGTGCCGGCCGACGAGGAGCTCGTACTCGTCCACTACGAGTACGAGCTCACGACCGGCGACCGGCACCGCAACGTCGAGGCGATCACCGTCCGGGACGGTCTCATCCACGAGGTGCAGGTCTTCTTCGGCGGCAAGGTGTGATGCCGTGGGGACGCCGGACGGGGTGCCGCCGCACCCGCGTGTCCGCGTCCCGCCAGTCGTCCGCGTTTCCGTCAGTCGTCCGCGTCCGTCAGTCGTCCTCTCGCGTGGGGACCACCACGAGGAACGCGTCCGACTTGAGGTCCATGACGACGGTCGCGGACTGTCCCTCGGCGCGGCGCTTCGCGGCGTACTCCTCCGCCGGCCACGACCCGCGGGGAGATCCGGCGGGGAACCGCTCCAACACCTTCGCGCCCATAGCGGCCGACACCTCCAGTTGTGTGTTCCTCGTGCTCCACTCGGCTGCCTTCCCACGGTTCGGCTGCCCGCGATCGGCGCCGGCATGTGCGCCGGCCCGGACGGACCTGCCGGGGAGGGGGACGAGGGGGACGGGGACGAGGGGGGTCACCCGCGTCCCGTCCGCTCGGGTGCCCCACGCCACAGCCGTCCGGGCCACCACGCCACGGGGCCCAGGTCGCGTACGAGCGCGGGCACCAGCAGCGACCGCACCACGAGCGTGTCGAGCAGGACGCCGAAGGCGACGATGAAGGCGATCTGGACCAGGAAGGCGAGCGGGATGACTCCGAGGGCGGCGAAGGTCGCGGCGAGCACCACGCCCGCCGAGGTGATCACGCCGCCGGTGCCGACCAGTCCGCGCAGCACGCCCTGGCGCACCCCGTGCCGCAGGGACTCCCCCCGCACCCGGGACATCAGGAAGATGTTGTAGTCGACGCCCAGGGCCACCAGGAAGACGAAGCCGTACAGCGGCACCGAGGGATCGCTGCCGGTGAAGCCGAAGACGTGCTGGAAGACCAGGGACGAAACCCCCAGTGTGGCGAGGAAGTTGAGCGCCACCGTCGCCACCAGCAGCGCGGGTGCCAGCAGGGAGCGCAGCAGCACGGTCAGGATGACGAAGATGATGGCGAGGACCACGGGGACGATGAGGGTGCGGTCCCGCTCGGCGGTCCGCAGGGTGTCGTACCGCTGGGCGGTGTATCCGCCCACGAGGGCATGCGCACCGGGCACGTCGTGCAAGGATGACCGCAGCCGGGCGACGGTGTCCTTGGCGGCGTCGCTGTCGGCGGCGGAGTCCAGGGTGACGTCCACCCGCACCCGTCCGTCGACGACCGCCGGGGTGCCGCCGGGCCGTCCGGAGCCGGTGACACCGGCCGCGGACGCGACGCCCTCGGTGGCGCGGGCCGTCGCGACGACCCGGTCGAGCCGGCCGGCATCGGCGATGACGACGGTGGGGTTGCCGGAGCCGCCCGGGAAGTGCTCGGCGAGGGTGCGCTGCGCGGTCACGGACGGGGCGTCGCCGACGAAGGTCTCGTCGAGCGGGACGCCCTTGGCGACCAGGGTGGGGGCGAAGGCGGCGCAGGCCAGCAGTACGGCCAGCGACACGGCCCAGACCTTGCGCGGCGCCCGGTCGACCAGCGCGGCGACGCGACGCCACACTCCATGGGCGTCGGCGGCGGGGCGCGGGGTGGCCGGCCAGTAGGCGGCGCGGCCCAGCAGGACCAGCACGGCCGGCAGGAACGTCAGCGAGCTGACGACGGCGCAGACGATGCCGATCGCGCCGACCGGCCCGAGCGCCCTGTTGTTGGTCAGGTCGCTGAGCAGCAGGGCGAGCAGGCCCAGCGCGACGGTCGCCGCGCTGGCGACGACGGCGCCCCACGACTGCCGCAGGGCGGCCCGCGCGGCGGCGAACCGGTCGGTGTGCTCGGCCAGTTCCTCGCGGTAGCGGGCGGTGATCAGCAGGGCGTAGTCGGTGGCGGCGCCGATGACGAGGATGGAGAGGATGCCCTGCACCTGCCCGTCGACGCGTACGAGGTCGTGGTCGGCGAGCGCGTAGACGACCGCGCAGGCGAGACCCAGGGCGAAGACGGCCCCCACGATGATCACCAGTGGCAGCAGCACGCTGCGGTAGACCAGCAGCAGGATCACCAGGACGGTCACCAGGGCGACCGCCAGCAGCAGGCCGTCGATCCCCGCGAAGGCGTCGGACAGGTCCGCCTGCCCGGCGGCCGGTCCGGCCAGCTGGGCGGTGGTGCCGGGGACCCGTTCGGCGGCGGCGCGGATCCGGTCGAGGCTGTCACCCAGCCGTTCGCCCAGGTCGGGCCGCAACTGTACGACTCCCTCCAGGGCCTTGCCGTCCTTGGACAGCAGTGCGGGGGACACGTCGCCGACCACGCCCGGCACGTCCGTGACGGAGGAGAGCACGCGTCCGGCCGCTGCCTGCCGGTCGCGTACCGGGCCGCCGCCGTCATCGGTCCACACGACCACGGCGGGCAGCGTCTCGTCCTGCTGGAAGGCCCGCTGCGCCGCGATGACCTGGGTGGACTCGGCGCTGCGCGGCAGGAAGGCCGCCTGGTCGTTGGTCGCGACCTCGCCGAGCCGGCCGGCGAACGGGCCGAGGACCCCGCCGATGCCGAGCCAGACGACGAGCAGGAGCAGGGGCACGAGGACGCGGCCCCGGCGCGGGGTGAGGGACATGGTTCTCCAGGCTTGGCGGCTAGGTAACTCAATCACAAACAATCTCAATGATTGAGTTATACGGGTGCCCGCCGATCGTGGGCGGCACCTGGACTTCCGCCGCCCGGCCCGCCGCGGATGCGGCCGGCGTGCCGTTCACGACTCCGGGCGCTCAGGCGCCGGCCGACCTGAGCGGGGCGAGTTCGTCGTTCATGGCGGCGAGGAAGCGCAGCACGACCGACAGCTCCTCCTCGGTGAACCGCGAGCGCGCCGCGTCCGCCGCCTTCGCCAGCGGGCGGAAGTAGGTGCGGGCCGCCGCCCTGGCGTCGGCGGCGTAGTACAGGTGCACCACCCGGCGATCGGCGTTCTCCCGGACCCGCCGGATGTGCCCGGCGCGTTCCAGCCGGTCGATGCAGGCGGTCACGGCGCCCGAGGTCAGGCCCAGGTGCTCACGCAGCCGCTTGGGGGTCATCGGCTCCTCGGCGTCCAGGATCGCCGCGAGGGCCTGGACATCGGTGGCGTGCAGCCCCTGGTCTCCGGCGAATCCGTGGACCAGACGGTTGATCTCGCCGTTCATCCGGCGCAGCTGCACGGCGAGGGCGTGCAGTCCGGCTCCGGCAGGGGGTACCTGGTCGGGTGCCGACGCGGCGGCTGCCGGCTCGTGCCGGTCGTCTGCTGTGGCCACGCGATCAGCCTATAGAAGCGCCCGCATCCGATGCGCCGCCGCCCCTGGAAGTGATCACAGTGGTACATCGACACGAAGGACCCGGAGCTGATGAACGCTGACGAGGACGGCCCCGGGCCGCGCTGCCTGGTGACCGGGGCGACGGGATACATCGGCGGCCGGCTGGTGCCGGAGCTCCTGGACGCGGGCCACCGCGTGCGCTGCCTGGCCCGCTCCCCCGGCAAGCTGCGCGACCACCCCTGGTCCGGGCGGGCGGAGGTGGTCAAGGGCGACGTCACGGACGCCGGCTCGGTCGCCGAGGCGATGCGCGGCGTCGACGTGGCCTACTACCTGGTGCACGCCCTGGGCACCGGCGACAGCTTCGAGGAGACCGACCGCAGGGCGGCGCGTGTCTTCGGCGAGGCGGCCCGGGCCGCCGGGGTGGGGCGCATCGTCTACCTCGGCGGCCTGACCCCCGCGGGGGTGCCGGAGCGCGAGCTGTCGCCGCACCTTCGCTCACGGGCCGAGGTGGGGCGGATCCTGCTGGACTCGGGCGTGCCCACCACCGTGCTGCGCGCGGCGGTGGTCATCGGCTCGGGCTCGGCGTCCTTCGAGATGCTGCGCTATCTCACCGAGCGCCTGCCGGTGATGATCACCCCGAGCTGGGTGCGCACCCGCCTGCAGCCCGTGGCGGTGCGGGACGTGCTGCGCTATCTCGTCGGCAGCGCCGGGATGCCGGCCGGCGTCAGCCGCGCCTTCGACATCGGCGGTCCGGACGTGCTGACGTACCGGGACATGATGCTGCGCTACGCGGCGGTCGCGGGGCTGCCCCGGCGGGTCATCGTCCCCGTGCCCGTGCTCACGCCCGGCCTGTCGAGCCACTGGGTCGGCCTGGTCACCCCGGTGCCCGCGTCGATCGCACGGCCGCTGGCGGAGTCGCTGCGGCACGAGGTCGTCTGCCGGGAGCACGACATCGCCCGGCACGTCCCCGACACCGACCGGCAGCCGATCGGCTTCGACGAGGCCGTCCGGCTGGCCCTGCAGCGCGTCCGCGACGCGAAGGTCACCACCCGCTGGTCGTCGGCCGCGGTGCCCGGCGCGCCCAGCGACCCGCTGCCCACCGACCCCGACTGGGCCGGCGGCAGCCTGTACACCGACGAACGTGAACTGCCGGTCGACGCCTCGCGCGGGGCCCTGTGGCGGGTGATCGAGGGGATCGGCGGGGAGAACGGCTGGTACTCCTGCCCGCTGGCCTGGGCGGTGCGGGGCCGGCTGGACCGGCTGGTGGGCGGCGTGGGGCTGCGCCGGGGCCGGCGTGACGCGGCGCGTCTGCGGGTCGGCGACTCACTGGACTTCTGGCGGGTGGAGGAGATCGAGCCCGGCCGGCTGCTGCGGCTGCGCGCGGAGATGCGGCTGCCGGGCCTGGCCTGGCTGGAGATGTACGCGGAGGACGACGGCGGCCGCACCCGCTACCGCCAGCGGGCCCTGTTCCACCCGCACGGGCTGCTGGGCCACGCCTACTGGTGGAGCGTCTCCCCCTTCCACGCCGCCGTGTTCGGCGGCATGGCCCGCAACATCGCGCTCGCCGCGGCCCGGGACCCGGCCGCGCCGGCACGACAGGACGTGTCCGGCGGCTGACGGCCGCATCCGCCGCGCCCGGCGGACCCGAAGCACTTCGTCGGCCGCCCCTCACCCGCCTTCTCCGGAGAATCGCCATGAACGTCTCGGTCGCCCTGTTCACCGCGGACCTGCGTCTGCACGACCATCCACCGCTGCGGGCCGCGAACGAGGCCGGCGAGGTGGTGCCCCTGTTCGTGCGCGACCGGGGCGTCGCGGAGGCGGGGTTCGCCGCTCCCAACCGGCTCGCGTTCCTCGCCGACTGCCTGCGCGACCTCGACGGCGGGCTGCGGGAGCGGGGCGGCCGGCTGGTGGTGCGCTCCGGCGACGTCGTCGACGAGGTGTGCAGGGTGGTCGCCGAGACCGACGCCGACGAGGTGCACATGGCGGGCGACGTCAGCGCCTACGCGCATCTGCGCGAGCGGCGGCTGCGCCGCGCCCTGGAGGCACGGGGGCGGCGGCTGCACGTCCACGACACGGTCACCACGGCGGTCACGCCCGGCGAGCTCACCCCGGCCTCCTCGGACCACTTCGCCGTCTTCACCCCCTACTTCCGGCAGTGGTCCCAGGTGCACCTGCGCGACACCCTGGCCGCGCCGCGCGCCGTGCGGGTCCCGGACGGCGTCGGATCCGAGGCGCTCCCCTCCCGTTCCGGCCTCTCCGGCCTGTCCGAGGGCCTGGCCGCGGGCGGCGAGGCCGAGGGCCGCAGGCGTCTGTCCGCCTGGCTGCGCGGCGGGATCTCCGGGTACGAGGACCGTCACGACGACCTGGCGGGTGACGCCACCTCGCGTTTCTCACCGCATCTGCACTTCGGCACGCTCTCCCCCGTCGAACTCGTGCACCGGGCGCGCAAGGCGGGCGGCCCCGGCGCCGAGGCGTTCGTGCGGCAGATCGCCTGGCGCGACTTCCACCGCCAGGTGCTGGCCGCCCGGCCGGCGGCCGCCGCCCGCGACTACCGTACGAAGCGCGACCGCTGGCGCTCGCAGCGCCAGGCCCACGACGACATCCAGGCGTGGAAGGAGGGCCGCACCGGCTACCCGATCGTCGACGCGGCGATGCGCCAGCTGGCCCACGAGGGCTGGATGCACAACCGGGGCCGGCTGCTGGCCGCGAGCTTCCTCACCAAGACCCTGTACGTCGACTGGCGGGTGGGCGCCCGCCACTTCCTGGAGCTGCTGGTCGACGGCGACCTCGCCAACAACCAGATGAACTGGCAGTGGATGGCGGGCACCGGGACCGACACCCGCCCCAACCGGGTCCTCAACCCCGTCACCCAGGCCAAGCGCTACGACCCCGACGGCACGTACGTCCGCCGCTGGGTCCCCGAACTCGCCGGAGTCGGCGCCCCGTCGGTCCACGAGCCGTGGAAGCTGCGGGGGCTGGAGCGCGCCGCGATCGACGACTACCCCGACCCGATCGTCGAGCTCTCCGAGGGCCTCGCCCGTTTCAAGCACGCCCGCGGCCGGGACTGAGGCGGCCCGGATGACCGTCCCGCACTGGCTGTTCGGCGACCAGCTCGGCCCGCACTTCCTGGCTCCGGGCGACGGCGGCCCCGCCCGCGGCGCACCGGTGGTGATGATCGAGGCCCGGTCGGTCTTCCGTCGCCGCCGCTTCCACCGCGCCAAGGCCCATCTCGTGCTGTCCGCGGTGCGGCACCGGGCGGCCGAGCTCGGCGACCGGGTGCGGTACGTGCGGGCCGAGACCTACCGCGAAGGGCTCCGCCGCGCCGTGGGCGACGGTCCCCTGACGGCCCATCACCCCACCTCTTCGACGCCCTGCTCCGCGAGCGGGCGCTACGGCGTGACGGCCCGCCGTGAGCCGTGCGCCGGCCCGCCCCGGTGCAGATCCCGCAGCACCTCACGGGCGGCGCGCGCACCGGAGGCCAGCGCGCCCTGGACCGAGCCGGTGGCGCGGTGGTCGCCGCACACGTACCGGCCGCGGGCGACGCGGGTGGTGCGGCTGAGCGGCTGCGGGGGCGGCATGGCGGGCAGGGCGTCCGCGACCGTGCGCACGGTCAGCAGGTCCCAGCCCGCGGTGTCGGTGCCGTACGCCTCCGCCATCGCCGCACGCAGCGCCGGCTCGCCGTCCTCGCCGCCGGCGCCGAGGACGGAGGTCGCGACGAGCGCCGAGCCGGCCGGGGCGTACTGGGGGACCACGTCGCTCAGGACGCAGGTGTTGGCGAAGCGGCGGCGCTCGTCGACGAGCAGCGTGGGCTCGCCCAGCGGGGAGCGCGGGGCCACGTGGTAGTACGTCGTGACCGTCCGGTGGGCGGGCGGGCGCAGGCCGGGCAGCAGGCCGGCGGCCGGGCCCGGCCCGGTGGCCACCACCACGGCGCGCGCGGGCAGTTCGGTGCCGGCGGCGGTGACGGCTCCTTCGCCGGTCAGGGCGGTCACGGCGGTTTCCAGGTGCACGGTCCCGGCCGGCAGCGCGGCCGCCAGCGCGCCGGGCACCGCGCGGATCCCCGCGGTCGGCAGGCACAGGGTGCCGCGCAGCATGCTGCGCCAGACGAGGTGGAAGAAGCGGCCGGAGGTCTCCAGTTCGTCCTCCAGGAACACGCCGGACAGGAACGGCCGGAAGAAGCGTTCGACGAAGGCGTCGGAGAAGCCGGCGTCGGCCAGCGCGGTGCGGGTGGTGCGGTCCTGCGACCGCTTCACCAGGCTCACGGGGGCCAGCATGTCCCGGGCGCAGAGGATGCCCAGGGCCGCCAGATCGCGGGGACCGGCGATCCGCCCGGGAAGCAGGTCGGGCAGGCTGCCCGGGCGTCGCGTGGGGTCGCTGAGACGGAGCCTGCCCCGGCTGGTGTGGGCGAGGAAGCCCGGTGTGAACGGCCGCAGTCCGAGGTCTCGGAGGGTCAGCCGACGCCGGATCTGGGGGTAGGAGGTGTTGAAGACCTGGAAGCCGCGGTCGACGACGAAGCCCTCGACCCGGTCGGAGCGCATCCGTCCGCCCACCTGGTCGCAGGATTCGGCGACGCGGACGTCGAGTCCCGCCGCGAGGAGGTCGTGCGCGCAGGCGAGTCCGGCGACGCCTGCTCCGATCACCAGGACGTCGGGGGTGCGGGCGGGCGCGGGCATGGCGGCCCCTCCGGTCTCGGGCCGTCCGGACACCTCCCGGCCGGCGGTGGCCGTGCGCGGTGGCGCACGCGTATGTGGATCACTTCCCGTGGTGCGCGCCGTCCGGATGCGCCGGGCGGTGCCGCGTCCACCCACCGGGCGAACCGTCAGGGCCGTTCGCCGGACGCCTCGTCGCCGCCCGGCACGGTGAGCACGTCGGAGAGGACGTCGAGAGCGTCCCGCAGCGTCGGTGGCCGGTGCATCCCGCGCGCCTGCGGACCGGACCAGCCCGGCCCGCCCAGCACGACCAGGGGCCGGCGGCGGGCGCCCTTCACCCCCCACTGGGTGCCCGCGACGTGCCGGGCCAGCGCCAGGCTCGCCGTGGAGCGCGCCTGCGCCCACAGCACCACGGCCGGGGGACCCAGCCGCTGCACCGCCGCGGCGAGCGCCTCCGCCGGTACGGCCGCGCCGAACATCCGCGCGGGCAGCCGGCGTTCCGCCAGGGCGGCGTTGAGCGCCTCGATCGGCAGCGTGTGCTGCTCCCCCGGCACGCAGGCCAGGACGGCGGGACCGGCCGCCGACGCGTCGCGCTGCGCCGAGAGGTGCGGGGTGCCGCGGCGCAGGGCGGTGGACACGTGCCAGGACAGCAGGTGCTCGACCTCGACGTAACGGTCGCCGGACGAGGCCCATTTGCGGCCCACCGCGTGCAGGGTCGGCACCATCACCTCCTGCCAGGCGACGGTGATGCCGTACTGCCGCACGGCGGCGGCCAGTTGCTCCTCGACGGCCGGGGAGTCCAGGCGCACGGCGGCGCGGGCCAGCCCCCGGCACTCCTGGCGCACGTCCCCGAGCGGCAGCGTGCCGGGGGCCCTCGAACGGCCCTGTCGCGGCGCCTCCTCGGGCTCCTCGCCCCCGGCGGGGAGGACCCCGGCCATCTCCTTCGCGGCGCGCGCCGCCTCCGCGGGCGGAACTCCCGAGGAAGTCAGCCGGCACATCGCCTCGAGCATCGCCACGTCCCGCGGGGTCCAGCGGCGGTGGCGTCCGTCGGCGCGGACGGCGGGCCCGATGCCGTAGCGGCGGTCCCAGGAACGCAGCGTGGTGGGCGAGACCCCCAGCCGGCGGGCGAGGCCGCCGGTGGTCAGGGGCACGCCCGTCGTGGGGTCCTCGGGCGTGGTCGAGCGGCTCATGCGGGGACTATACGACGGGCAGACGACGCAGAAACGACGCAAGTTGATGACCTTGCCTCCCGGCTCGGAGCATGGGCCGCACGGGGACGCGCCCCGGAAGCCGTCCCGCACCGGCCTGCGACCGGTCGCCCCGCCCGGCACCGGACACCCGGCGCGGAAGCCGTCGACGTGAGGAGTCGTCGTCATGAGCCCGCAGCGCAGTGCCATCGCCCCGGCCCCCGCGGTGCCACGGCCCGAACGGGCGCCGCGGGCACCCGGGCCGGCGCCGGTGGCGGAGGCGCTCGCCGAGGAGGACCTCGCCCGGGGTCTCGCGGCGGGCGACGAGGAGTGCCTGGAGGCGGCGTATCACCGCTGGTCGGGCCTGGTGCACACGCTGGCCTGGCGCTCCCTGGGCGACGCGCGGGAGGCGGAGGACGTCACCCAGCAGGTGTTCCTCGGGGTCTGGCGCGGGCGCGGGGCCTTCCGTCCCGATCGCGGCTCGATGGGCGGCTGGATCGTCGGCATCACCAGGCGGAAGATCGCGGACGCGCTCTCCGCCCGCACCCGGCGGATGGCCGTGGTCGCCTCCGCCGGTACCTCGCCGGCGCTGTCCGACCCCGCCCTCCGGCAGCCCGACACGGCCGCCCTGGACCGCGTCCTCGTCCTGCACGAACTGGCCAAGCTGCCCGCCGCCCAGCAGCGGGTGCTGCGGCTGGCCTTCTACGAGGACCTCACGCAGGCGCAGATCGCGGAGCGCACCGGCTGGCCGCTCGGCACGGTCAAGAGCCACGCCCGCCGCGGCCTGCACCGCTTGCGCCGCTCCCTCCGGCCGGAGGAGGGCGCCTGAGAGGCCCGGCCCGGATTCGCACCTTCATTCGACGCACAAACGGTGCGCATCACGCCGCGCACCCTCTGCGGCAGGAAGGGCGGCACATGCCCGGCCCACGGCGGAGCGGTCGGGCGGACGCGTGAGCGCACCGG
Source organism: Streptomyces sediminimaris (assembly GCF_047049295.1). Classification (NCBI taxonomy): domain Bacteria; kingdom Bacillati; phylum Actinomycetota; class Actinomycetes; order Kitasatosporales; family Streptomycetaceae; genus Streptomyces; species Streptomyces sediminimaris. The sequence goes on from NZ_JBJWOT010000001.1 coordinate 617,419, forward strand.
CCTCCTGCCGCGTCCGGAGGCCGGGCGGGCCGCCGCCGTCCCGGCCGCCGTACGCCTCCCGGCGGTCGGGGCCGGGCTCCTCGTGCTCGCGTGTCTGTGGCGGAGGTTCCGGCGCGGGACCGCATCCGCCTCTTCGTCGGCGCCGGAAGAAGAGGTGTGTGGCGGAGGCGGTTGACGGGCCGCCTCCGGCCGGGGGCCTCCTCGCCCCGGCGGCCTCCGGGGAGTGTCGGCTCTCCCCGGAGGCCACTCCCGGCCCTGTGCGCGCGGCCCTGTGCACGCGGCCCTGTGCGCGCCGGAAGGACTCCCCCGTGACTAAGGACTCCCCGTGAAAGAAGCCGTGTACGTCGGCACGAGCCCGTCACCGGAGCCGGACCTGGAGGAGTTGCTGCGGGGGGTGGCCCTGGGCGACCACGACGCCTTCGCCGCGCTCTACGACGCCGTCGCCGGTCCGGTGCTCGGGGTGGTGCGGGCCGTGGTGCGGGACGCGGCGCAGTCGGAGGAGGTCGCCCAGGACGCGCTGGTGGAGGTGTGGCGGACGGCACCCCGGTTCCGGCCGGAGCGCGGCTCGGCGGTCAACTGGGTCCTCACCCTGGCCCACCAGCGCGCCGTGGACCGCGTCAGATGGGCGCAGGCGTCCGCGGCGCGGGAGCAGCGGGCGGCCCGGCTGGACCGGTCGCCCGACTACGACCACGTCACCGAGCAGGTGGAGGCCCGGCTGGAGCGCGAGCAGGTCCGCCGGTGCCTGCGCACGCTGACGGACGTCCAGCGGCAGTCCGTCACGCTGGCCTACTACGGCGGGCTGACCCATCGCGAGATCGCGGAGAACCTGGCGCTGCCACTGGGCACGGTCAAGACCCGGTTGCGCGACGGTCTCATCCGGCTGCGCGACTGCCTGGGCGCGGAGCGGTGACCGCCGCCGTCACGCACACCCCGGCCGGGGCCCGCGCCCCGCGGTGGCCCACCGACCGGCGGCGGCACCCTGCGGGGCGCCGGGCGCGTGCCGTCCGCGGGCACACACCGCTCACCTGCGCTCGCGTGGCGGCCTGGGGAAGAACCCGCTCGTGCGGGCGGCGTAGTCGGCATAGCCGGGCCGCTCGCTCATGTGCCGCTCCAGCAGCGCCTTTCCGCTGCCCCGGGTCAGCAGCAGGGTCATCACCAGGGGGGACACGACGCAGGCCGCGGCCGCCGCGGCGGAGTCGCAGCTGATCAGGAACAGGCCCCACCACACGCAGAAGTCGCCGAAGTAGTTGGGGTGCCGGGTCCAGCTCCACAGCCCGCGCGTCATCAGCCGCCCCTTGTTGGCGGGGTCGGCCTTGAAGCGGGCCAGCTGCGCGTCGCCGCCCGCCTCGAAGAACAGCCCCACGGCCCAGAGGACGCCACCCGCGGCGGCGAAGCCCGTCATCGGGGCGGGGATGTACTGCGCGGCCTGCACGGGCAGCGACACCAGCCACACCAGCGCGGCCTGCAGGAGGTAGACCTTGCGCAGGGCGTACAGGTTCCGGCTGCCCGGGGCCCTGGCGAGCAGGTTCTCGTAGCGCGGGTCCTCGCCGTGGCCCCGGCCGCGCCGCGCGATGTGCGCGGCGAGCCGCAGGCCCCAGACCGCGGTCAGGGCCGTGACCAGGACGCGCCGCCCGGTGTCGCCCTCACCGGCCGACGCCGCGCAGCTCACGACGGCGACGGCGGCGAAGGCGAGCCCCCAGGCGACGTCCACGATCCGGTGCACGCCGCCGCGGACGGCCACCGCGAAGGTGGCGAGCATGACGGCCAGCGCCGTCGCGGCCGCCCACGCGAGGTTGAGCGCGAAGCCGCCCCAGGACAAGCCGTTCACGACAGCTCCGGTCCGCGGTACCAGGCGGCGGGGGTCGGGGGCAGGCAGGCGGCGCCGCGCGCGGTGGGCTTCACGCTCAGGATCTGGTCGACGCCCATCCGCCCCTCCTCGAAGGCGAGGGCGCCGCCCGCGAGGTACAGCCGCCACACCCGCGCCGTCTCCGCGCCGACGAGTCGCACCACGTCGTCCCAGCGGTCCTCCAGGGTGCGGTGCCAGGCGGACACGGTGCGCACGTAGTGTTCGCGCAGCGACTCCACGGACCGCACCTCGAGGCCGGCCTCCTCCAGCAGCGTCACGGTCTCGCCCAGCGGCCTCATGTGCATGTCCGGCGCGATGTACGCCTCGATGAAGGCACCGCCTCCGGGCGCCCGGCGCCCCCGGGACATCTGCTGCACCAGCACCCGCCCCCGCGGGCGCAGAAGCCGGTGCAGGCAGGCGGCGAACGCCGGGTACTGCGCGTCGCCGACGTGCTCGCCCATCTCGACGGTGGCGACGGCGTCGTAGGCGCCGCCGTCGATGTCGCGGTAGTCCTGGCAGACGACGTCGACGCGGTGCGACAGCCCGCGCTCGCGCACCTGCTCGCGGACGTACGCCGCCTGTTCCGCGGCCAGTGTGACGGCGGTGACCTGGGCCTTGTGGCGCTCGGCGGCGTACAGGGTGAGCGAGCCCCAGCCGCAGCCGATGTCCAGCAGCCGGGCGCCGGGTTCGAGGGCCAGCTTGCGGCAGACGAGCTCGAGCTTGGCGCGCTGTGCGTCGGCGGCGGTGAAGGACGGGTCCTCGCTCGCCCAGTAACCGCACGAGTAGGCCATCGTCTCGTCGAGGAGCAGGGCGTAGAAGGCGTTGGACAGGTCGTAGTGGTGGCTGATGGCCGCCCGGTCGCGGGTCTTGCTGTGCAGGCCGCCGCGCAGCCGGGCCTGGGCGGCGGGAGCGGCCGGGCGCGGACCGAGGACGCCGAGCCGTGCGGCCGTGCCGAGGGCGCGGGCCCGGCCGGCGAGGGCGGTGCGCGGCGGGTGCAGGCCGCGCTCGCGGGCCGCCGCCCACATCGCGCGCAGCCCCTCGGCGAGGTCGCCCTCGACGTCGAGCTCGCCGGTGACGTAGGCCTGGGCGAGCCCCAGCTCCCCCGGTTCCCACAGCAGCCGGCGCAGGGCTCTGCGGGACCGTACGACGAGCACGGGGCCGTCGGCGGGTCCGGCCTCGCTGCCGTCCCACGCGCGCAGCCGTACCGGGAGGGCGCCGCCGAGCGCCTCCTCGGCGAGCGCGGCGAGCCGGTGGGCGGCGCCCGGCCTGGTGGTGCGGGCCATGGTCATCGTGCGGTGTCCTCCTTGGTGAACAGGTACTGCTGGACGTCGAGGTAGCCGGAGCGGAAGCCGGCCTCGCAGTAGGCGAGGTAGAAGGTCCACATGCGGCGGAAGGTCTCGTCGAAGCCGAGCGCGGCCACGGCGCCGGCGCGCTCGGTGAACCGCTCCCGCCACAGCCGCAGCGTCTCGGCGTAGTGCGGTCCGAAGGCGTCCCGGCGGGTCACGGTCAGCCGGGTGTGCTCGCGCACCGTCTCGTCCACGGCCTCGACGGACGGCAGCAGTCCGCCGGGGAAGATGTACTTCTGGATCCAGGTGTACGTGTGCCGGGTGGCCAGCATCCGTTCGTGCGGCATGGTGATGGCCTGCAGGGCCGCCCTGCCGCCGGGCACCAGACGGTCGTCGAGGGTGCGGAAGTAGACCGGCCAGAACTCCTCGCCGACCGCTTCGACCATCTCGACGCTGACGACGGCGTCGTAACGGCCGCGGGCCTCGCGGTAGTCGCACAGCTCGATGCGCACCCGGTCGGCCAGACCCGCCTGCCGGACGCGTGCGCGGGCCAGGCCGCGCTGCTCGGCGGAGAGGGTGAGCGAGGTGACGTGGGCGCCTCGGGCGGCCGCACGTACGGCGAGTTCTCCCCAGCCGGTGCCGATCTCGAGCAGCCGGGTGCCCTCGCGGACGCCTGCGAGGTCCAGCAGGCGGTCGATCTTGCGGTGCTGGGCGGCGGCGAGCAGGTCCCAGGTGGCGGGGAAGCCCCGGAAGACGGCCGAGGAGTAGGTGAGGGTGTCGTCGAGGAAGAGGGCGAAGAGGTCGTTGGACAGGTCGTAGTGGCGGCTGATGTTGTCGCGGGCGCCGTCGGGCGTGTTGCGCTGGTGGGCGGGCCGGCGCGGGGCCCACAGGCCGCGCAGGCGCTGCAGCGGGGCCGGGAGGAGCTGTGCGGCGTGGGCGGCGAGGACGGTCAGGGCGCCGACCGGGTCGGGGGCGTCCCACTCGCCGGCCATGTAGGACTCCCCGAAGCCGATCAGGCCCTGGGTGCCGATGCGGGCGTAGAAGGCCCGCGGGTCGTGTACGTCCAGCAGCGGGCCGCCCCGGCCGGCGGTGTCGCCCCCGGCGAAGCGTGCCCGCAGGGGCAGCCGGTCGAGGGCCCGGCGCAGCACCGCCCGGGTCATGGCGGTCCGCGGCCAGGAGGCGTGCGGGCGGGCGGCCACGTCGGGCCAGTGCCCGGCGTCCGCGGGCACGGCGCCGTCGGTCCGCCGCACATCGGCGCGGGTGTTGGTCGTGCTCACTTCATACGCTCCGGGATGCGGTGGTCGGGTCGGGGCTGGACGGGCAGTCCCCGCAGGTACAGCCGGATGCCGTGCAGCCGGATCGCCGCGGACACCCGGGCCGTGGACCAGGGGTGGCGCAGAGCCAGCCGCACCAGCCGGCCCGCCGTCAGCCCGGTACGGACGCCCCGGACGGTCGCGGTGAACGGCCGCCCGGCCTCGCGCTCGAGGTGCACGGTCAGGTGGAGCCGCTCGCCCGGCTCGGGCAGGCGCATGCGGTAGCGCCCGTCGACGGGGAAGAACGGCGAGACGTAGAACTCCTTGGCCGCCTCGGCGGTATGGGTGGTGCCGGGGTGCAGCAGGTAGCAGTGGCGCCCGCCGTAGGTGTTGTGGACCTCGGCGACCACGCAGCGCGGCGCGCCGTCGCGGTCGTGGCACCAGTAGAGGGTGAGCGGGTTGAAGACGTGGCCGAGCACGCGCGCGTGGGTGAGCATCAGGACGGGTCCGCCGTCGAGGTGCACGCCCTTGCCGGCGAGGAAGGACTCCAGTCCGGCGCGGAGGGAGGGCTCCCGGCCGGTGAAGTGGTCGCGGGCGTCGAAGCGCGCCAGCGCCCGCAGGGGCCGCGGCAGCCGGGGCGGCCGGTCGGGGTCGATCAGCCACAGGTAGGTGCGGTGGCGCAGCGCGTACCGCAGGGGTGCGGTGCGCACGTGGGTGATCGTGCACGGGTAGAGGGCGGGAGCGGACGTCACCAGCGCGCTCCCAGGGCCGCGGCGGCCAGCACGCCGGAGCGGCAGCCGTCCTCGTGGAACCCCCAGCCGTGGTAGGCGCCCGCGAACGCGGTGACGGGCGTGTTCAGTTCGGGCAGCCGCCGCTGCGCGGCGACCGACTCCGGTGTGTGCACGGGGTGTTCGTAGACCATCCGCGCCCGGGCCCGAGCCGGGTCGACGCGGTCCTCGCCGCCGAGGGTGACGACGAACGTCTCGGGGGCGTCCAGGCGCTGGAGCCGGTTCATGTCGTAGCTGACGCGCACCCGGTCCGCACCCGCCGTGCAGGAGGGCATGAGGTAGTTCCAGCAGGCGCGGGCTCCTCGGGCGCGGGGCAGCAGGCTGGTGTCCGTGTGCAGCAGGGTGTGGTTGCGGGAGTACCGGAACGCCCCGAGGACCTCCTTCTCCTCCGGGGTCGCGTCGGCCAGCAGCCGCAGCGCCTGGTCGGGGTGGACGGCGACGACCACCGCGTCGTAGGAGTCGGTGGTGCCGGCCGTGGTCAGGACGGCGCCGTCGGCGTGCCGGGTGACGGTGTGCACGGGCGTCGCGGTGCGCACGGCGTCGAGCCGCTCGGCGACCCGGTCGACGTAGCTGCGCGAGCCGCCGGTCACGGTGCGCCAGGTGGGCGAGCCGCCGACCGAGAGCATGCCGTGGTGCGCCATGAACCGGAACAGGTAGGCGGCGGGGTGGCGCCGGGCGGTCGCCGTGTCGCAGGACCAGACGGCCGACACGAGCGGGGTGATGAAGTGGGTGCGGAAGTAGGGCGTGAAGCCCTCGCGCCGGAGGAACTCACCGAGGGTGAGGGTGGCGTCGGGCTCCCGGGCGAGCAGGCGCCGGGCGGCCCGGTGGAAGACGGGGACTTCGGCGAGCATCCGCAGATAGGCGCCGCGCGCGGCGTTGCGGGGCCGGGCCAGCAGTCCGGCGGGGCCGCGGGCTCCGGCGTACTCGAGACCGCAGCCCTCGCACCGCACCGACATGCTCATCTCCGACTCCTGTGTGGCGACGCCGAGTTCGCCGAAGAGCCGCAGGAGGTTGGGGTAGGTGCGGCGGTTGTGCACGATGAAGCCGGAGTCCACCCGGTGGGTCCGCCCGTCGGACGAGGCCAGCTCGTGGGTGTGGGCGTGCCCGCCGAGCCGGTCGTCGGCCTCGTACAGGGTGACGTGATGGGTGCGGCGCAGGATGTGCGCGGCGGTCAGCCCCGCCACGCCGCTGCCGACGACGGCGGCGCGCCGCCGGCCGCCGCCCCCCTCCGCCGCGTCCCCCGGACTGCCCGATGCCGTTGCGGCCGCCATCGCCTCTCCTCCCGCGACGTCGATCACTGATGTCGCGGGTAATCCGAGGCCGGGGCGCGCGCGGATTGGCCGGGGGCGCGGCGTTTCGCCGGGTGGGGGCGGCGGGCTCTTTCCGCCGGCTCAGTGGCCGGGTACCGACCACGGCTCCTGGGGCAGCGGACTGCCGGTCTCCAGGAGCGACTTGAGGTTGGACAGGACGGCCGACCAGCCGTCGGCGGCGGCGGAGAGCTCGCCCTCGTCCCTGAGGTCCTCGTGGGTCACGGTGAGGCGGACGATGTCCTCGTGCGGCCGGATGTCGAAGGTCACGCGGGAGCGGCCGTCCTGCTGCCCCTCGCTGTCCGGCGCGGCCCAGGTGGTGACCAGACGGGTCGGGCGATCGCTCTCGACGACCTCGCCGACCACGTCGGCGATGCCGGATCCGTCGGTGCGGACGTGTTCCCAGCGGGACCCCGGCCGCCAGTCCGAGACGTTGCTGTGGCCCCAGTAGGCGGCGGTCAGGCCGGCGTCGGTGAGGGCGTCCCAGACCTTCTCGGGTGTGCTGTGGATGTAGGTGACGTACACGAATGTCGGTTTGTCGGCCATGGCTTCCTCGGCTTGTCGTTTCACGGCGCTGAGCGCGCTCAGACGCGGCCGCTCGAACCTGTCGATCCAGCGCTCCTGCATCTCGTGGAGCGGGACCGGATTGAGGTAGTGCAGCTTCTCCCGCCCCCGCCGCACCGTGCTGACCAGGTTGGCGGCCTCCAGGACGGCCAGGTGCTGGGTCACCGACTGGCGGGTCATGTCGATGCGCTCGCACAGCTCGCCCAGGGTCTGCCCGTTGCTCTCGCGCAGCCGGTCCAGCAGCCGCCTGCGCGTGTCGTCGGCCAGCGCCCTGAAGACCTTGTCCATTCCCGGGTCACTCTCTGATCGCACACCCAAAGTTATGCAGCCAATTACTTGCATGTCAAGGAGTGCGGACCCCGGCCGGGCGTCCCCGGCGACCGCACGCGCCCGGGGCGCACGCTCAGCTCACGAACGAGATCCACGCGTCCGGCGCCAGGTCGGGCCGCCCCGGCACCGGCCGCGTCTCCTCCGACCAGGCGTCCGGGGCGAGTCGGGCGGCGACGTGGCGCCAGAAGCGGACGGCGGGCTCGTTGGCGTACTGGAAGGCCACCTCCCACCGGCCGGGGTGGCGCAGGACGACCTCGCGCACCGCGGTGCCGCCGATGCCCTCGCGGCGTGCGCCGCGGACCACGAAGAAGCTGTTCAGCACGCGGGCCGGCCCGTCGAGGCCGCGGACGAACGCGAAGCCGACGGGCCGGTCCGCGCGGCGGAAGAGGTACGGCGCCCAACCGGCCTCCGTGAAGGCCGAGTCGACCCGCTCGCCGCGGAACGTCCCGTCGGGGCCCGGCAGTACGCCCATGAAACCCGAGAGGTCATGACGGAACATCAGCCACAACCGCTCGACGGTGGGGCGGTCCTGGACGGTCGCGGGGCGGACGGACAGGTCGGACACGGGGGCTCTCCTTCGCGAGTGATCCGCCGGGTTGCCGGACGGTCGGTCGGCAGGCACCAGAAAAGCCTCTCCGGGCGGACCAGCGTCCGCCCGGAGAGGCTTCACGGATGACCACACCCTAGCGGAGGCACGGTGACCGCGGGGGCGGATCACGCCTGCGCGGGCGACGGATCCGGCTCGGCCGGCGTCAGATACTCCTCCGCGATCTCCTTCGGGCCGAACGGCCAGACCTTCTCCAGCCGCGCCCAGAGCACGAACGCCAGGCAGCCCAGGGCCAGCCACGCCAGGGACCATTCGATGGGGTGGCGGCCCGGCGAGTTCTTGTCCGCGTAGCCGTAGATCACGCACCAGCCGACGAAGGCGACGGCGCTCGGTACCGGGTAGAGCCACATCCGGTACGGCCGGCGCAGCGCCGGCTGCCGCTTGCGCAGCACCGTCAGCGCGACGATCTGGGCCAGCGCCTGGACGATGACCATCACCGTCGTCAGCAGCTGGATGAGCGTCGCGAGGTCCGTGTGCCGGCCGATCAGGAAGCCGGCGGCCGTGATCACGCCCATGGTCGCGAGGCCCAGCATCGGGAAGCGGTGGCGGGGGTGCAGCCTGGCGTAGGGCCGGAAGAAGACCCGCTCGCGGGCCGCGTCGTACGGCACCCGGGAACCGCCCAGCAGACCGGTGAAGACCGAGGCGAACGCGGTGATCAGGATGAGGACGGTGACCGTGTCGGCGGCCCCCTTGCCCCAGGTCTTCTCCAGCACGGCCGACGCCACCGAGGTGGAGGCGATGTCGTCGGCGTGCGTCATGCGGTGCCAGTCGATCACGCCGAGCGTGCCGATCTGCAGCAGCAGGTAGATCGCCATGATGCCGAGGATGGAGAAGATGATCGAGCGCGGCAGGACGCGCCCGGGATCCTTGATCTCGGCGCCCATGTAGGCCGTCGTGTTGTAGCCGAGGTAGTCGTAGATACCGATGGTCAGGCCGCCCGCGAAGCCGATCCAGAAGTGGTTGCCGCCCAGGTCGAAGGCGTGCGCGGGGTAGGTGAAGGCGAGGTGGGCGCTGAAGTCGGAGGCGGCGGCGAGGATGACCAGCAGCACGGAGGTGATCATGACCGTCCACATCACGGCGGTGAGCCGGGCGATGTGCTCGATGCCCCGCCACAGCAGGAGGACGACCAGGGCGATCACACCGAGGCCGATCAGGTCGCCCGCGGTCTGGCCCAGGCCGGGGGCGAGATAGCCGAGGTACTGGACGAAGCCCACCACGCCGGTCGACATGATCAGCGGGATGAACAGCATCGCCGTCCAGACGAACAGGAACGGCATCAGCCGGCCCGTGCGGTACTGGAAGGCCTGGCGCAGATAGACGTAACTGCCACCGGAGCCGGGCATCGCGGCGCCCAGCTCGGCCCACACCAGCCCGTCGGCGAGCGCGAGCAGCGCGCCGGCGACGAAGCCGATCACGGCCTGCGGACCGCCGAACGCGGCGACCATCAGCGGGATCGTGACGAACGGTCCGATGCCGCACATCTGACTCATGTTGATGGTGGTGGCCTGGAAGAGGCCGACGCGACGGACGAAGCCACCGCTGGGTGGCGGGCTACCGGACATGGGGGTCTCCTCGGACACCGGGCGCTGGGCTGCCCACGGCTCGCCCGGCAAGGCTCTTGGCCGATAAAGTTAAGGAGCCTTACTAGAAGCGTCAAGAGGCCCCCGCGGATACGTGAGAATGGTGCGATGCCCGCCAGTGACGCAGTGGACCAGCAGGAACGGCCCTGGAACCGCCGACGGCTGCGCAGCACCAACGAGCGCCTGCTGCTCGACCGCCTGCGCACCGGCGGCGCCGCGTCGCGCGCCCAGCTGGCCCGGGAGAGCGGGCTGTCCAAGCCGACGGTCTCCAGCGCGCTGGCGGCCCTGGAGGCCGCCGGGCTGGTCCACCAGGTCGGCACCCTCGCGCCCGGGCGCGGCCGTACCGCCGTCCTGTACGCCCCGGACCCGGCGGCCGGCCACGTCCTCGGCATCGACGTGGGCCGCAGCTGGCTGCGGGTCGCCGTCGCCGACCTGGACGGCACCGTCGTCGCCCGCTCCGACGTGCGCAACCGGGCCCGCAGCTCGGGCGCCATGGCCGAGCTGGTGGTGACCACGGCCCGGCAGGTGGTCGCGGGGTCGGGCGTCGGCCAGGACGAGGTGGTGCACGCCGTGGTGGGCACCCCCGGGGTCTACGACGAGAAGCAGCGCCGGGTGCGCTACGCGATGCATCTGCCGGGGTGGGGACGCGCCGGGCTGTTCGACCGGATGCGCGAGGAGCTGGGCGTTCCGCTGGAGATGCACAACGACGCCAACCTCGCCGCGCTCGGCGAGTACACCTATGGCATCGGCGCGGGCAGCCGGCTGTTCGCCTACATCCTGATCGGCACCGGCCTCGGGATGGGCGTGGTCAGCGAGGGACGGCTGTTCACCGGCGCGCACGGGCTGGCCGGGGAGATCGGGTTCCTGCCGTGGCCGGGACGGCAGAAGCCGGACCGGCTGGAGGACGCCGTGTCGGGGGTGGCCGTCGTGCAGGCGGCGCGCCGGTTCGGGATGAGCGGGCAGCTCACCGCGAAGGCCGTGTTCGACGCGGCCCGGCAGGGCGACGACGCCGCGGTCGAGGCGGTGCGGCTGGAGGGCGAGCGCATCGCGCACACCGTGGCGGCGGCCGCGGCCGTGCTCGACCCCGACCTGGTGGTCCTCGGCGGCGGGGTGGGCCACAGCGTGGACCTGCTGCTGCATCCGGTGCGCGAGAACCTGCGGGCGCTGACCCCCTTGCGGACCAAGGTCGTGCCGAGCCGGCTCGGCGAGGACGCGGTGCTGCTGGGCGCCGTGGCCACGGCCCTCGGGGCCGCGCGTGACGTGGTGTTCGAGCGCCGGTCGGCCGTGCGGTGATCGGCTTCCGTGCCGGGCGCGGTGATGGACGCCGTTCCCTCGTAGCTCCCGGCGGGGCCGTCCACCGGATGTTCGACCGGGTGTCCGGCGGGGACACGCCCACGCGGACGGTGCCGGGGAGATGAGCCCGTGGGGCCCGGCGCGACCGGGCCCCACGGGTGTCAGCCGACGTTCAGCGCGGTGTCGTCGACGACGAACGAGGTCTGCAGCTTGGAGCCTTCGGTGCCGGTGAACTTCAGGGTGACCGTCTGGCCGGCGTACCGTGCCAGGCTGAAGGCGCGCTTGGTGTAGCCGCCGGACGCGTCGAGGTTGGAGTAGGTGGCGAGGGTGTCCAGGACCGCGCCGGAACTGCTGAGGACCTGGACCTTGAGGGTGTCGTAGGCCGTGCTGGTGGTGGTCTCCGCCGTGTCGACGTGCAGGTAGAAGCTCAGGGCGGCGGTGGTGCAGCCGGCAGGGACGGTCACCGACTGCGAGAGCGTGTCGGTGGTGGCGCTGCCGTAGCCGTCCAGCCAGGCGTAGTACGAGCCCGAACGGGCCGGCTCACCGGTGGAGTCGGTGATGACGCCGCTGGTGGCACTCCACGTGGTCGCGCCCGACTCGAAGCCGCTGTTGCCGAGCAGCTGGGCGGCGGCGCAGGTGCCGGAGCCACCGCCGCCCCCTGTGCCGGTCCCGTCGCCGGCGAGCCAGGCGGTGGCGTTGAGGGCGAGGGCGGCGTTGGTGGCGGTGCTGTCGTTCCAGCCGTCGTAGAGGGTGTTGCCGGACTGGCCGGTGCCGTCGTCGATGGGTGAGCTGTCGCCCCAGAAGGCGACGCGCCCGTTGCCGAAGGTGCTGGTGAGGAAGAAGGCGCCGGTGTTGCCCGAGTAACCCGTCCGGTAGAGCAGGCCCTTGACGTTCGGGTTGTCCGAGGGCTTGAGGGTCGCGGTGGTGCCGCTCGCGATCAGGCTCTTGGTGACCGTGCCGAAGGAGCCGTGCAGCACCGGGTCGCCGCTGTCGCTGATGGCGGAGGGGTGATCGGAGCCGATGCTGAGCGAGTCGATGGAGAAGCCGAACGGATCGGTGGAGTCGACGCTGTTGTTGCTCATCAGGTCGTTGAGGATCTCGACCGCGTCCTCGCCGTCGTTGTTGCGGTCGGCGCCGGTGTGGTCGGAGATCATGAACAGGCCGCCGCCGTTCTTGACGAAGTTCATGATCGCTGTCTTCTCGGCGGTGGTGAAGAGGGTGTTGGGCTCCGGAAGCACCAGCGTGTCGAAGTTCGACAGGTCGGTGCCCGAGGAGCCGCCGTAGCTGAGGCTGGAGCCCGAAGGCAGCGTCTTCAGGCTGTAGCCGCCGGTCTTCTGCAGCGCGACGCCCCAGGAGGACAGCGCGCCGGTCCAGTCCGTCTCGGCGGACGGCGAGGAGTCCTGCGAGAGCGGGTCGGGCTGGCTGGTGGAGATGATCCAGTCGGCGTTGCCCGCCGTCTCGGCATGGGCGTTGTCGAACAGGACGCGGTGCGTGGTGGCCGCGCGCGCGGGCGTGGCGGCGACCGTGGCCTGGGCGGCGGCGCCCGCGGCGACCAGGCCGAACGCGGCCAGGACGGTGGTGAGTCTGTGACGGGAACGGGTGAGTCCGAGCATCCGGCGTACCTCCGTGTGGGGTCGGGGAAGAGCGGGGGCCGTGCGGTGCGAAGCCGGACCTACGCGCGTAGAGGCAGGCCGTCTGCGCGCGTAGACGTTTCGCCGTATCACTGGGGGGCGGCGGAACGGTTGAACGGTACATGGCATGAGGGGCCCTGAACAGGCGCCACCGCCCCACCGGCCGGAGATTGACCCGGCGTTGACCCCTGATTGAACCCTGAGGTCGGCGCCGGGCGGAGTGTCCGCGCCCACAGCGGGCATCTGCAGAGTGCGGGGGTCTTGACAAAGAGGGGCGGAGATGGAAATCGCAGGCATCATCAGTGCCATCGTGATCGGCATCGTCATCGGCGTGCTGGGCCGGCTCGTCGTCCCCGGACGGCAGCACATCGGCATCCTGCTGACGATCCTCGTCGGTATCGTGGCCGCACTGATCGGCTCGGCGATCGCCAACGCGTTCGACGTGGCCGACACCAACGGCATCGACTGGATCGAGTGGCTCATCCAGATCGGTCTCGCCGCGCTCGGCGTCGCCGCGCTGGACCGCTCGACGGCACATCGCTGAGACGGCGGCCCGCCGGCACGGCGGCCGTCTCGGGCCGGGTGAGGCGCGCGAGCGCCTGGCCCGGCCCCGGTCATGGCTGCTCGGCGCCCCGCGCACGGTAGCCGGATCCCGCATTCCGCCGCGCCGCCCCCGGGGCTGCGGTGGCCACACGCGGGAGAGCCGCCTCCGGGCCGCCGGTGGCCGGGTGCTCATCGCCGCCGGGCCGCAAGGGCGGCGAGACCCTCCCGGCAGGAGGCGTAGCGTGGCGTCCAGCCGAGTTCCCGCTCCGCCTTCGCCGACGACACCCGCATGCTCGACGACATCACCGTGTGCGCGTAGGGCATCGGGCGGGTGAGCCACAGCGGCACGGTCATGGGCTTCGGCACCCCGAACTCCCCGGCCACGCACAGGACATGGGCGCGGAATCCCAGCGGTGTGCGGTCCGCGACGTTGTACGCCTGCCCGGGGCGTCCGCGTTCGACCGCGGCGGCCACCGCGCGTCCCGCGTCGGTCAGCTCCACCCACGGCAGGACCCGGCCGTGGTCGGCGGGGAGGGGCAGCTGCCGCTTGCGCAGCATGGGCAGGAGCGCGTCGGTGCCGCCGGGGCCGTAGAAGAGGCCGAAGCGGAGCGCGACACCTTCCAATCCGGTCGCTTCGAAGGTGAGTTGCTCCTTCACGCGCATGCCCTCGAGATGCTTCTCCAGCTCCACCGTGCTGCCACGGGGGCCGTAGGGGTCCTCCTCGGTGAGGACTTGGTCGCCGAAGTCGCCGTAGCCGTAGCCGAAGACCATCGACTCCGACACGAAGCGACGGGCGCCGGTGGCCCGGGCGGCCTCGATGAGGTGGGCGGTGCCGTCGGTGCGCAGCGCGTCGGTGGCGTACATGTCACGGTGACGCGTGGGGGGCTTGCGCAGGGCGGTCGCGGCGTGGACGACGGTGTCGAAGTGCCGGCCGTCGACCGCCCTCAGCAGTGCGTCACGGTCCATGAGGTCGGCCCGGACGCCGGCCGCCTCGCCCCGCCCGAGGCCGGTGACCTTGTGGCCGGCCTCGGTCAGGGCACGGGTGATGTGACCGCCGAGGACGCCGCTCGCGCCCGCGAGGAGGATGCTCTGGTTCTTCCGGTGCGTCGTCATGACCCTGCGACGGATCGGGCGGCCCCGGATGTGACATCCCGGCGGCGGTGAGCCCGGTCAGCCCGGTCAGCGCCGCGCGAGCCACTGCCCGTACCAGGCCAGGGTGGCGTCCAGGGTCCGCCCCAGGGTGGTCGGTGCCACGCCGAAGGCCCGCTCGAACGCCGAGGAGTCCATGATCTGGGGCTCGGTGTGCTGGTAGAACATCTCCGCGTACTCGGCCATGAACTGCTCGTCGAACGGTCCCGCGGGGCGCGGCTGCGGCAGGACGACGACGTTCAGCGGCCGGCCGGCCCGCTCCTCGATCATCTTGTGGATCTCCCGGGTGCTGACGGCCGGCGCCGTCGGCAGGTGCCAGACCCGGCCGTCGCCCTCGGGGTGCTCGCCGAGCGTGGCGAGACCGGCGGCCACGTCCTCGATGTCGGTGTAGCTGTGCGGCAGGTCGATGTCGCCGAAGCCCAGGACCTCACCGCCGGTGAGCGCGCCGGGGAACACGGTCGCCCCGAGGGTGGAGTTGAGCACGCCGGGGCCGACGAAGTCGGCGGAGCGGCCGAGCACGACCCGGACGCGGCCCGCACGGTGGGCCGCGAGGTACCTCTCGTCGAGTTCGGCGCGCATCCGGCCCTTGCGGCTGGTCGCCTTCCACGGGGTGTCCTCGGTCATGACCGCTCCCCCGGTCTCGCCGTACGGGTACAGCGTGTCGAGCACCACCAGGCGGGCGCCGACGGCCTCGGCCGCGGCGAGGACCGCCTCCTGGACCCGGGGCATGACCTCGACCTGCAGGTGATAGGCCACGTTGACGCAGTGGTACACCACGTCGGCGCCCACGACGGCGGCGTGGGCGCCTTCCGGGGTGCTGACGTCGGCCGCGAACCGCTCGACGCCTGCCAGGTCGGGGCCGTCGCCCTTGCGGTCGACCAGACGCACGGAGTGTCCCCTGCGCACGAGTTCCGCGGCGAGGGCGGTACCGGCGGGTCCGGAGCCGAGAACGGTGTGCTGGGCGCGGGTGCGGGCGGTGGTGCCGGTCATGGTGGACTCCCTGGTTGGTTACCGACCGTGAATAGCTACTAGCCTTAACTTCTGTTAGACACCATAACTGTTTCGATGGGAGCTAACAATAGCTGAGTGTTCAGCCCATCGTTAAGGTGTGTCACCTAAACCGGAGAGGAGGCCGTCCGTGGCCGGCACCGCACAGACCCCCAGGGCGCGTTACCGCGAGCAGACGCGTGCGGAGATCAAGGAGATCGCGCTGCGGCAGCTCGCCGAGGGCGGTACGCCGGCCGTGGCGCTCACCCGGATCGCCAAGGAGGTCGGCCTGTCCGGGCCGGCGCTCTACCGCTACTTCGACAGCCGCGACGCCCTGCTGACGGACCTGATCCGGGACGCCTACGCCGACCTGGCCGCAGCCGTCTCCGCGGCCGCGGACGCCCTCCCGCCAAAGACGTCACCGCGGGCCAGGGCGCGGGCGCTCGCGGGCGCCTGCCGGGAGTGGGCCGTCGCCCAGCCGCACCGCTACCTGCTCATCGAGGGCACCCCGGTACCGGGGTACACCGCGCCCCCCGACACCCTGGACAGCGCCCGGGCGGTGCTCGGACCGTTCCTGCAGGCGTTCGAGGGCGCCGAGCCCTCGGCAGCGGTGCGGCCCGTGGTCCGGCAGATGACGGCCTGGGCGGAGACGGACGCGGCTGTCTCCCGGTGGGCGCGGGCGTCCGGCTCCTCGGCGGGGGTCGCGCTGGCCGGCGCCGTGCTCGCCTGGTCCCACATGCACGGGGCGATCGGCCTGGAGGTCTCGGGCCAGTTCGCGGGCATGGGGCACGACGGTGGCACCCTGCTCAGGGCGCAGATCGACGCGCTGGCGGACGCCTTCGGGCTGGACTGATCCGCCGCCGGAGCGGCCGCCGGGCGCCACGCCCGGTGGAGGCGAGGTGTGCGGACCGCCGGCCGTCCGGACCCGCCCCGCCGACGGCGACTACACCCGGTACACGTACGGCGTCGTCGTGGTCAGCGGCTCGAAGCCGAGGCGCTCCAGGATCGGGCGGCTCTGCTCGGAAGCGTCGGCCTGGAGGTAGCGGTAGCCGCGGTCCAGGGCGGCGCGGGCGCGGTGGGCGACCAGAGCGCGGTACACGCCGCGGCCGCGCCAACCCTCGATCGTGCCCCCGCCCCAGAGCCCGGCGAACCGGGTGCCGGGCACGAGTTCCATGCGGGCCGCGCTCACCGGTACGTCACCGGCGAGGGCGACGGCGGCGACGACCGTGTCCGGGTCCCGGGTGAGGCGGGCGAGCAACTGCTCGCGCATCCGGGAGGCGTCCGCGCCGAAGGCCCGCCCGTGCACGTCCGCCACCAGACCGGCGCCCGCCGCGTCGGTGACGGGCACGAGGCGGACGCCCTCGGGCGGCTCGGCGTCGAGGTCGAGGACCGCGACCTCGGCGATCATCAGCGTCTCCTCGGGCTCGGGCACGAAACCGGCGGCGCGCAGCCGCTGTCCCAGGTCCACCGGCCGGTCGTGCCCGTACAGCTTCCACTCGAACGTGCGGCCGAGACGGGAGAAGTGGGCGATCTGCCCGGCGATCGCGGCGTCCGCGTCCGTCCCGTCCGGCCCGGACCAGACGACGCCGTTCCAGCCGCGCGGGGAGGAGACCTGGCGGACGACGCCGCCGGTCCGCTCGACACGCGTGCCGGGACCGTCCGGCCGCGCGCCTTCGCGCATGTCCCGGTCGTAGAGGGCGAGCACCGCGGCGTGATCCATGGCCTCACTCCAGCATCCGGCGCTGACCGGGGCAAAGGGTTTTGCGCACCGCCGCCCGGCCGGACCCGGCGACGCCCGGGGCCGGGCCGACGCCCTCAGCCGAGCTCCAGCGTCGTCACGCCGAAGACGCGCTCGCCTGCGTGGGCCCGCACCGGGCCCGTATACATACGTGCCGTCTCGAAGGAGGGAGCGAGGCCCGCGCGCTCCGCCAGGGCGATGCCCGCCGGGTTCGCCTCGGGCACGTCCAGGGCGACCTCGCGGCCCTCCGCCCCGGCGGTCAGTGCGGCGAGGACGGCCTGCGCGTCCTCGGGGGTGTCGGCGAAGAGGGGCCCGACGCGGAGGGAGTCGTGGGCGGGCCGTATCACCCCGTATCCGGTGACGCGCCCGCCGGTGCGGCGCACGACCGCGCGGTGTCCGGGGGCGGTGAGCCAGTGGGCCAGGAAACGGGGGCGGTCGGCCGGATGGCAGCGGCTGTCGTAGGCGCTGATGTCGGCGCGGTCGGCGTCGCGGACGGCGCGGACGTCCGCCGGTGGCTCGGCCGCGGGCGCGGTGCCGGTGTACCGGACGGTGCGGTGGGCGAACCGGAAGCCGGAGCGGCGGTAATTGTCCTGCTGGGCCACCACCCCGTCGAGGCCGACCGTGCGGCTGCCCGCGTGGGCCAGCCCGGTCTTCCACGTGGTGCGGCCGTGGCCGCGGCCGCGCAGGTCGGGGCGGACGAGGTAGCAGCCCAGGAAGGCGTAGTCGGGGCCGTGGTTGACGACGGAGATCGCCGAGACCGGTTCGCCGTCGATCCGGCCGAGGAAGAAGCCCTCGGGGTCCTGCGCGAAGAACGCCGGCCCGTCGGCGGCCCCCGGGTTCCATCCCTCGTTCGCGGCCCAACCGCTGATGACCGGCCAGTCGTCGGGGCCGGCCTGGGTGACGACGAGGTCTTCGAAGGCCGCGGCGGTCATGCCTGCGCTCCGTTTCGTGGGGGTACGGCGGACTCGGCGCGCGGTGATCGACCGCGCCCACAGCATCCTCGCGGATCTTGGAATACGCGTCACGGCGTGTTTGAGCCGTTGCCCGGCCGGTCCGCAGCCGTTGGCCTGCCGGCCCGCAGCGCCGCCGGAAGGTCCTGCCGGACGAGCGGCAGCGCCTTCCGTCCGGCGCGGGGGCACGGCAGGAGCCGGCGTCCGGCCCCGGGGCTCGGCGCGCCCTCAGCGCGTCGCTCGTCGTCCGAACCTCCGGTGGAGTACGGCTCCGCCCAGGATCAGGGCGGCACTCGCCGCGGCGGCGGGCAGCGTGCCGTCGCTCCCGGTGTGCGCCAGAGCGGCCTCGCCCCGTGGAGGGGCCACGTGCCGGGCGGTCACCGGTCGCGGGTGCGCCTTGGCCGGGGTGGTGGGGTTCGGCGTCTGCTCGGTGCAGTGGTGGCCCGAGGTGTTCGTGGAGTGGTTGCCGGTGGTCGCGTTGCCGACACCGACCACGTTCGCGCTGTTCCCGGTGAGGTTCACCGGGAGATGCACCGGGAGCTGGACGGTGTTGCCGGCGAGCACGCCCGGCGAGTCCGTGCTCGCGCCCTGGGCGTCGCTGCCGTCCGAGCCGGAGCCGTCCGCCGCGTGTTCGTCGTCCGCGCTCTCGTCGGCGCTCTCGTTGGCGCAGCCGTTGCCGGCGGCCGGGTTCAACAGCCCCGCCACGTTCACGGTGTTGCCGCACACGTTCACCGGGACGTGCACCGGGAGCTGCACGGTGTTGCCGGAGAGCACACCGGCCGAGTCGGCCGCGGCACCGTCCGCGGCGGCACCGCCGGCCGCGTGGGCGGAGCCCACCGGCAGCGCCAGAGCCATCGCGCCGGAGGCGGCGGCGACGGCGAACACACCGTTTCGGGTAGCCCTTCTCATGGGTTCCCTGCCTTCCAGACATGGTCGCGGGCACGTACCCCGCGCCGGAGAAGCGGGCCCGTGCCCGCACCGGATAAAACGCGGGTGAACCATCCTGGTTATGGCTTATCGGTCTTTCACCCCATCGAGCGGCACGGTTATCGAACTGGCAGCAAAGCTGCCGTACGGGCACGGAGAGGGGCACAGGGTAGGGCACCACGGGCGGTCCCGCTGGCCCGGAGGCGGGCCCCGCGACGCCCGCCTATCGTGATCGGGGACGCTGCTCTCCCGGTCCCCGGCGGGCGTCCCTGGAGGCATTCATGCTGGCCAAGTTGTCCACGCGGCCCGCTGTCGTCCGACGTTGCGCCGCCACCGGTGCCACGGCCCTGGCCCTGGTGGGCGCGGGCCTGCCCGCGGCGGCCCGGGACGGCACCGGCGCCGACCTGACGCGGTTCTACCGGCAGAAGGTCACCTTCTCGAAGTGCACGGGCGAGGACATGCCCAAGGACCTGCAGTGCGGCAGGGTCACCGTCCCCCTCGACTACGCCCGGCCCGGGTCCGGCACGCTCGACCTGGCCCTCGCCCGCTACCGGTCGACGGGCCGCAAACACGGCTCGGTCGTGCTGAACTTCGGTGGCCCGGGCGCCCCGGGTGTCAGCGAACTCGCCGCCGGCGGGCACGACTTCATGGATCTCACCGACAACTACGACGTGGTGTCCTTCGACCCGCGCGGCGTCGGCAGGTCCTCCCCGGTCAGCTGCGGCGACGGGGCGTTCGGGACCTCGTCCGGGACCGGCGCGAGCACGCGGAGCGAAGATCCGCGGGCCGTGCTCGCCCAGGTGAAGAAGGCGGCCGACGAGTGCGCCGAGAACGCGGGCCCGGTGCTCCCCCACATCGGCACGGTGAACTCCGCGCGCGACCTGGACGTGATCCGCGCCGCGCTCGGCGACAAGAAGCTCAACTACCTCGGCTTCTCCTACGGGACCCGGCTCGGCGCGGTCTACGCGGCCCAGTTCCCCGGCAAGGTCGGCAGGTTCGTGCTCGACGGGGTGGACACACTGACCGAACCGATGTCCGAGCAGGGGGTCGCGGGCGCCGAGGGACAGCAGACGGCGCTGGACGACTTCACCGACTGGTGCGCCGAGGACGTCGCCTGCCCCTTCGGGCAGGACGCGCGCGACGCCCGCGAGCAGGTCGTCCGGCTCGTCCACTCGCTGGACGAGGATCCGGTGCCCACGGACTTCGGGCAGGACTTCACCGGGCAGGACCTCGTCGGCGCCATCGGCCAGGCGCTCTACAGCAAGCAGTTGTGGCCCTCGCTGGAGCGCGCGATCGCCGAACTCGTCGAGGACGGCGACACCCGCGGGGTGTTGGGCTTCGCGACCGGCGGGGCCGGCCTGCCCGTCCGGCAGCGCGCAAACGGCGGCCTCGTCGACGAGAACGACGTGCCGCTCGACAACCTGCCGGCGGCGCTGATGGCGATCGACTGCGCCGACGACCCCGACCGCCCCGGCGCCGACCGGCTCGTCGGCGAACTCGGCAGGCTGCGCGCCGAGTACGAGCAGGCCTCACCGGTGTTCGGCCGCTACCGCCTCACCCAGCTGCTGATGTGCTACGGCCGCCCCAAGGGCACCGACTACATCCGCGAGGACGTGCGCGACGTCCGCACCCCGAAGATGCTGCTCGTCGGCACCCGGGGCGACCCGGCGACGCCGTACCGCTGGACCGTGGAGACGGCGAAGCGGCTCGGCTCCTCGGCCGTGGTGCTCGACAACAGGGGCGAGGGGCACACCGGTTACGCCTCCTCCAAGTGCGTGCACGGCAAGGTCGACACCTTCCTGCTCTACGGGACCCTGCCCCCGAGCGGCAGTTCGTGCGGGCCGGAGGACTAGGAGAGGTGAGACCGGGGCGGCTCACCTCTCCCAGTGGGCGAGCCGGTGCAGCGCCCCCGCCGTCCGCACGAACCCCTCGTCGCCGAGCAGCTCGCGCAGCTCCGCGTTGACGCGGTCGACCTCCGGCCGGGCGGCGCGCAGGGCCGCGGCCCCCGGCTCGGTCAACTCCAGCACGACGGCCCGGTGTTCACTCGGGTGCGCCCGCTTCAGCAGCAGATCGGCCGCGGTGAGACGGCCGACGAGGGCGGTGACGGCGGATTCCCGGAGGCCGAGGGCGCGGGCCAGCTCCTGCTGGGTGATCCCGGGGCGGTCCTGTACGGCGAACAGCGCGCCGAGCTGGGCGGTGGTCACGCCCGCGGCGGCCAGGCAGCGCCGGTCGGCCGTGGTGCGCAGCCGGTGCGCCGCCCGCTGCAGCAGGAAGAAAAGACGCTGATCAGGCTCGGGCATGGGCCGATGTTGACAGACGGCGGGGGCTCGCGCCACTCTCACTTCACCAGTGAAGTGAACCGGAGGGCTGGAGGGAACATGAGCGGGACGATGGATCTGGAGCCGGCCCGGAAGGTCCTGGCCGAGCAGCCCTTCAGCAGACTGCTGGGCGCCCGGGTGACGGCCTTCGGCGGCGGGGAGGCCACGCTCGAGCTGGACATCCGTGAGGAGCTGCTGCAGCAGTACGGCTTCGTCCACGGCGGGGTGCTCTCCTACGCGGCCGACAACACGCTCACGCTCGCGGCCGGGACCGTGGCCGGTCCGGGACTGATCACGTCCGGGTTCACCATCGACTACCTGCGCCCGGCCACAGGCACGGTGCTGCGCGCGCACGGCCGGGTGGTGCGGGCCGGGCGCACCCGTGTGGTCTCCCGCTGCGAGGTCGCAACGATCGACGCCGACGGCGCGCGGACGCTGTGCGCGGTGGCGCAGGGCGACATCGCGGTGATCGAACCCGTCGGCGAGAGGCGGTGAGCCGGCCGGCGGCAGGGCTTCCGGCGACCGGCCTGCCGTACGGGGTCCGCCACCGGGGCCGCGGCCCCGGTGGCGGCCCTGGCTCCGGCCGTCCGCTCCGCCCGACCGCCCCTGGTGCCTGATCGGCGAAACGGTCCTATCGTGCTGATATGGAGCACGACCTGAGTCCCTCAACCTTGTCCGAGCTCCGGCGCCCGCGCGCCTATCCGGCCGTGTCCGTGCTGACGCCGACACACCGCCGGGAGCCCGAGAAAACCCAGGATCCGGTCCGGCTGCGCAATGTGGTGGCCGAGGCCAGGAGGCAGCTGGAGGCCGATCCCGCCGTGAGCCGGGAGCGGCGTCTGGACGTGGTCCGCCAACTCGACCAGGCCCTCACGGAGGTGGACCTGGCGCACGCCGAGGACGGTCTGGTGATCTTCGCCGCTCCGGGCGAGCACCAGGTGTGGTCGCTCGCCCGCACCGTCCCGGAGCGCGTGGTGCTCTCCGACACCTTCCTGACCCGCAACCTCGTCTCCGCGCACGCCGCGGAACGGCCGTTCTGGGTGCTGTCGGTCTCCGCCGACCGGGTCACGCTGTGGAGCGGCGGGACGGATCGCGTCGTGGAGGACCACAGCGGCGGCTTCCCCCGCACCCGGCGCCCGGAGAACTTCGACGTCGAGCGCAAGGAACGGATCGGCGACGTGCCGAGCACCTTCCGCGACGAGGACACCCGGCACTTCCTGCGCGAGGCCGACGCCGCGATGGGCATGGTCCTGCGCGAGGAGCCCCGGCCGCTCTACGTCACCGCTGAGCCGGCCGCCCTGTCCCTGCTGGACGAGTTGGGCGGCATCGCCAAGGAGGCGGTGCACGTGCCGCGCGGCGGTCTCGCGCACGGCACTCCGGACGCCGTGTGGCAGGCGCTGCGGCCCACGCTCGCCGCCGAGACGCGCAGGAGCACCGAGGCCGTGGCCCGGGAACTCGAAACGGCCCGCGGCCAGAAGGCGTTCGCGGCCGGTGTCGACGAGGTCTGGCAGAGCGCCCGCGAGGGCCGCGTACGGCTGCTCGCGGTCGAGGAGAACTACCGTATGACGGTGCGCGACGCCCTCGGTGAGCACCTCGCGCCAGCCGGCGTCGGCGATCTCGACGCCCGCGAGGACATCGTGGACGAGATCGTCGAGCAGTGCCTGGAGACGGGTGCCGACGTCCGGTTCGTGCCGGACGGCACCCTGGGGGACGCGTCCGGCATCGCGGGCGTCCTGCGGTACTGACTCACACGTTGCCGAACAGCGCGCTCAGGCCCTGCTCGACGGAGGCGCCGACGTCCTCCTGCCCGGCCGGCACCACCGCGTAGGTGCGCAGCAGGAACCGGCGCAGGGCGGGCGTGTCGAAACGGAGCAGGGCCATGCCGTAGGGCGAGTGGAGTTCCATGGCCGTACGCTCCGCTCCGCACGGCCAGAGGTGCACGTCGCCGTCGCCCGCGGGCCCGCGCAGCCCCTCGTCCAGCAGCGCCCTGCCGAAGGTCCAGGTGACGTCCGTGCCGTCCAGGGAGACCTCGGGCGGGAAGTCGAGATGCATGGCCAGCGGGTCCGTGGAGACGTAGCGCAACGTGAGGGGGACGGCGAACTCCTGCTCGTCGGCGGTGATCAGACGGCCGCGGGCGGGCTGCTCGAGGGTGATGTCCATGGTCGCTCTCCACTGCGGTCGTCGGGTCGGCCGGATTGCCGTGTTCTTGTACGACCCCGCAGACCGCGTTTGCATTACATCGAAGCGCTTCCCAATTTGTGTGAACTACGTCACTCGACCGGCAGGGCCGGTCCGGTCGCGGGCGAGCCTGCCGGACTCACCGCAGCGCCGCCCGGTCGGCCCGGGAAGACGCTGGCATATGCCAGCTGCACCACCGCATCGGGTGTCGCCAAATCCCTTACAGGGCGTCGCGGGCTGTGCAACAGTCGTAACCGGTCCCCAGATCCGTCCTTCCCGGTCGCATCCTCCCCGCCTCGGAGTGCTCCATGCCGTCCCACCTCTCCGCGGATCGCTCAGCCGCCCAGCCACCAGGACGCGGCTCGGTCGACGCGCTGATCTCGCAGGCGCGGCGGCTCAAGGGCGAGGTGGACGCCGTACGGCGGGAGGCGCACGGCGACGGTTCGGACCCCCAGGGGCGCTGGCAGCGCGCGCTGTGCGACCTGGCGCTGCACCAGCTCACCGATCTCGACGCCCACTTGGGGCAGTTACGGGACGGTCCGGCAGCGCTGCCGCCGGCCCCCGGGACCAGATCCGCGCCGACCGACCCGCGGCCCGGCTCGCTGCTCAGCCGCGTCGGCAGCGCCGAGTGGAACCTGCTGACGGACGAGGCGAGCTGGTCCGCGGAGCTCTACCGGATACTGGGCCGTGACCCCGCCGCTCCCCCGCTCAGCCTCGACGAACTGCCGTCGGTGGTGGTGGACGAGGACCGCGCGAAGCTGACGGCGATGGTCACGGACTGCCTCGTCGACGCGCGGCACATCGACGGTGAGTTCCGCGTGGTGCGCCCGGACGGCGAGGTGCGCGCGGTGCACATGATGGGCGAGCCCGTGCTCGACGCCGACGGCAGCACCTCCTCGATGTGGGCCGTGCTGCGCGACGTCAGTGAACTGCGCCGCAGCCAGAAGGCGGTGAGCGAGACCCGTGACTCGCTCCAGCGCCACCAGCACCGCGCGCAGAGCGAGCACCGGCTCGCGATCGAACTGCAGGAGGCCGTGCTGCCGCCGTGGCGCGGCCTGCTGCGGCTCCCCCACCAGGGCCCCAGGACGCTGGATCTGGCGGCGCACCACCTGCCCTCGTCGACCAGCACGCTGATCGGCGGCGACTGGTACGACGCGCTGGAACTGCCCGACGGCGAGACGCTCCTGAGCGTCGGCGACCTCACCGGACACGGTGTCGCCGTCGCCTCGGGCATGGCGACGCTGCTGGGTGCGGTGCGCGGCATGGCGATGGCGGGCACCGAGCCCGGGCAGCTGATGTCCTGGCTGAACCAGCTACTCGACGCCACCGTGCAGCCGGCCCTCGGCAGCGCCGTCTGCTGCCGCTACCACCCCGCCACCCGCACGCTCACCTGGGCGCAGGCCGGACACCCCGCCCCGCTGCTGTACCGCGACGGGGCGGGGCGCAGGCTGCGCACGCCGGGCGGCGTCCTGCTCGGCGCGACCTCCGGTGCCCGTTACGAGCAGGCCGAAGAGACCCTCCGGCCGGGCGATCTGCTCCTGCTGCACACCGACGGGCTGGTGCCCGGGCACGACGTCGCCCAGACCGTGAACCGCCTTCTGGACCTGGCCCCCGGCTTCGCCGGGGTCGGCACCGCGCAGGACTGCGTACGGACGGTCGTGAAGGAGTTCGGCGAGACCGAACGCGAGGACGACGCCTGCGTACTGTTCGCCAGGGTGATGTGAACCACCGGACGGCACACGCCCGGTGCGGTGCACCGGCCGCAGCCGCAGGGGCTCCTATATCCGTACGCTGCCGCCGCCCTTCGCCGCCGACTTCGGCAGCGCCAGCTTGATCTCCTCCCGCAGCTCGTGGATCTTCGGGTAGCTGGAGTACTCCGCGGTGAGCCGGTACATCTGCCGCAGCCGGTCCCAGGTGCGGTGGGAGGAGTTGGTCCCCATCGACATCAGGGCCAGGCGCGCGTACCGGTCCGCCTGTTCGGGATCGTCCGCGATGAAGCAGGCGGAGGCCATGGACAGGAAGTCGAAGATCTTCGACCGCTGCCGTCCGTCGACCCTCAGGGCCAGCGCCTTCTCCGCGTAGTGCTGGGCCTGCGCGGCCGCTCCCGGCTCGTGCTCGGCCAGTGTGCGGTAGGCCAGGGCCTGCATGCCGTAGAGGTCCTCCTCCTTGAACATCTGCATCCAGCTCGGCGACGGCACGTCACCCTTGTCGGAGACGAAGAGGTCCTCCGCCCGGCCGAGGGTGCGGCGCATGGCCTGGCCCTTGCCCATCGAGGCCTGGGCCCAGGCCTCGATCGTGTAGAGCATCGCCCTGGTGCGCGGCAGCACCTCTTCGCCGGAGCCCGACTGGGCGAGCTTCATCAGGTCCAGCGCGTCGTCGGGCCGGCCGAGGTGCACCATCTGGCGAGCCGCTCTGGACAGCGCCTCCCCGGCGCGCGGCCGGTCGCCGCCCTCCCGGGCCGCGTGGGCGGCGATGACGAAGTACTTCTGGGCCGTGGGCTCCAGGCCGACGTCGTGCGACATCCAGCCCGCGAGGACGGCGAGGTTGGCGGCGACGCCCCACAGGCGCCGCTGGAGATGGTCGGGGTGGCGGTAGGCGAGCATGCCGCCCACCTCGTTGAGCTGGCCCACGACCGCCTTGCGCTGCAGCCCGCCGCCGCGGGCCGCGTCCCAGGCGCGGAACACCTCGACCGAGCGTTCCAGTTCCTCGATCTCCTGCGACCCGATGGGGGCGGCCTCGAAGCGGTCGAACCCAGCGGGGTCGGCGTGCAGGGGGTTGTCGTGGTAGGGAGCGTCGGCGGAGAGTGTCGGGTCGGTGTGCAGCCACTCGTACATGGCGCTGCTGAGTGCGGATCCTGCGGTGAGCGCGACGCCCGCGCCCACCAAGCCGCGTCGGTTGAGCATGAGGTCCATTCCCGTGAATTCGGTGAGGACCGCCGCGGTCCGCTCGGGCGCCCACGGCACACCGTCGGGATGTTCTGCGCTCCCGGCGTCCTGCCGTTTCCCCGTACGCCCGTGCCGGACCAGACCGAGGTCCTCGATGGTCACGACACGGCCGAGACGCTCGGTGAACAGCGTCGCCAGCACCCTCGGCACCGGATCGCGTGGGATCTCCCCCATGTCGATCCAACGCCGTACCCGGGAGGTGTCGGTCGACAGCTGGGGGTGGCCCATGGCCGCCGCCTGCCGGTTGACCAGCCTCGCGAGTTCACCCTTGGACCAGCCGGCCAGGCCGAACAGGTCCGCAAGGCGGGTGTTGGGTTGTCCGCTCACGTCAAGCCCCCAGGTTCTCGGCTGAGTTGACAGTAGCCCGCCGCAAGTTGCCGGGCGACTATTCGCCAGGGTTCGCCAGGGTGCGCCAGATGGTGTGCCACTGGTCCACGGGTGTCAGGTAGGAATGCGCCACCCCGACCCGGTTGCCGCTTCGAAAGAAGGGGTGCATTCCCCAGGGTGCACCCACGGGGCCGGGCCGGGTAGCGCACTGTCGTCGCAGGCACACGAAGGGATCTGTTTCGCCCATGTACGCAGCATCGTCCTCCGTGTCCGCCCCGCCCCGGCCGCTGCGCCCCCGCCCGGCCGGCAGCGGCCCCTACCTCGACCCCTCAGCCCGTCCCGCGGCCCCCGCGCTCGGCGCCGGCCGGCCGCGGCGCGCACCGGGCACCGCCACCCAGCCGCTCAGCGGGAGACTGGACCTGTCCGGCCCTCAGGGCGCCCAGCTGCGTACGGCGATCGCGTCGGTGCACCGGATCTGCCCGGAGTTCGCCCCGGTCCAGGTGCTGCGCCGCAGCGGCCGGTCCGTGCTCCTGGTCGGCACGACCGGGCGCAGCACGGCCGTCGCCAAGTGTTTACTGGACCAGTCCCCCGCGTGGGCCGAGCGGATCCGCCACGAAATAGCGGCGTACCGCTCGTTCGTCCGGCACCGCCCTCCTGTGCGGGTACCGAGGCTGATCGCGGCGGACCCGGACAACTGCACCCTGGTCGTCGAGCGGATGCCGGGGCGGGTGGCGGCGCTCCAGCGGCATCCGGCCGAGGCACCGCCCCGCGCGGACATCAGGATGGCCCTCGGCGCGATCTGCCGGCTGAACGCCTGGCGGCCGCCGGCCGGCACCTTCGACGCCCCGCTCGACTACGCGGCCCGGATCTCCCGCTACCACGAACTGGGCCTGCTCACCGACCGCGACATGGGCGACCTGCAGAAGCTGCTGCACGGCATCGCGCACTCGGCGGGCCGGCAGGGCATGGGCCAGTTCTGCCACGGCGACGCCCTGCTGTCCAACATCCTGCTCTCACCGGCCGGTCCAGTGCTGGTGGACTGGGAACACGCGGGCTGGTACCTGCCGGGCTACGACCTGGCCACGCTGTGGTCGGTGCTCGGGGACGCGCCGGTGGCCCGCCGTCAGATCAGCCAGATCGCGCAGTCGGCGGGCCCGGCCTCGCGTGACGCGTTCCTGGTCAACCTGATGCTGGTGCTCACACGGGAGATCCGCACCTACGAGACGGCCGTGCAGCGTTCGATGCACGACACGGCCCCGGCGGCACCGGGCACGGCCCACCCGGGTGCTGCGCCGTCCGGCGAGGAACAACGGCTGCTGCTCAGGCGGCTGCACGACGACTGCCAGCTGGCCCGCCGGGCCGTGCGCGCGGCGGTCGGCACTCGCTGACGGGGACGGACGGTCCGCGGTGCGCCCGGAGGGAGGCCACCGCGGACCTTTCGTGTGCGGGCCCCCGGGCCGCACGTGAGCGGCGGCAACCTCCGGCAAGAACTTTCACAAGGGGCCATTGGTGTACGCCACTGACGCCCCGCAGGCCCGCAAGTCTCCGCCGCGAAACTCCTCCACCCTCGTGTTGACATGGGAAATCCTCCGCCTCTGGGCATGATTGACGGATCGTCGGCCAGCCGGTACCACTGACCCACCGCCCGGCCCTGCACGCCCCGCCACGCTCGTCCGTCCCAGGAGGCTGCATTGCGAGGATCCGCCACCGACCCCACGTCCGCGTCCGGCCACAGACGCACCCGCACCACCGCCGGCGCCCTCGCCACGGCGGCTCTGCTGCTGCCGCTGCTCGGCGCGGCCCCCTCCGACGCCCAGTCCGCCACGGACCGGCTGCAGTCGGCCTTCGCCTCGGCGTCCGCCAGGTACCACGTACCGCAGAGCGTGCTGCTGGGCGTCTCCTATCTGCAGTCCCGCTGGGACACGCACGCGGGCGCGCCGAGCGTCTCCGGCGGCTACGGCCCGATGCATCTCACCGACGCCCGCACCGCGCTCGCCACCGCCTCGCACCACAGCGAGGGCACGGAGGACGCACGCGGCGACTCGGCCCGCCCCGCCCTGCACCCGGCCCCGGAGGTGCCGGAGAACTCCCGGCTCCCGGCCCGCCTGAAGACCCTGCCGAAGGCGGCGCGCCTGACAGGGCTGAGCGACGAGCGGCTGCGCAGTGATCCCGCGGCGAACGTGGCGGGCGGCGCCGCCCTGCTGGCCGCCGCGCAGAAGTCACTGGGCGAGCCGCTGAGCGCGGACCCGGCGGACTGGTACGGCGCGGTGGCGCGTTTCTCGGGCGCCGACGACACGGCCACGGCGGCGGCGTACGCCAACGACGTCTACGACGTGATCCGCACCGGCGCCCAGCGCGTCACGGACGCGGGGCAGCAGGTGGCCCTCGCCGCCCGGCCGCACCTCACCCCCGACACCGCACAGATCGGGGAGACCGGTCTGCGCACCGTCTCCGACCAGGGCACGGAGTGCCCGAAGTCGGTGTCCTGCGAGTGGATCCCGGCACCGTACGAGGAGTTCGGGGACAACGACTACGGCAATCACGACCTGGGCGACCGCCCGGCGTCGCAGAGCATCAAGTACATCGTCATCCACGACACCGAGGGCGCCTGGGACGGCGTGCTCAATCTGATCAAGGACCCGACCTATGTGTCGTGGAACTACACCCTGCGCTCCACGGACGGGCTCATCGCCCAGCATGTGAAGGCCAAGGACGTCGCCTGGCACGCGGGCAACTGGTACGTCAACGCCAAGTCGATCGGCCTGGAGCACGAGGGCTTCCTCGCCTCGCCGGACGCCTGGTACACGGAGGCGATGTACCGGGCCTCGGCGCGGCTGGTGCGCTACCTGGCCGCGAAGTACCGCATCCCGCTGGACCGCCAGCACATCCTCGGCCACGAGAACGTGCCGGGACCGACGGCCTCGACCGTCCCCGGCATGCACACCGACCCCGGCCCGTACTGGGACTGGCGGCACTACTTCGACCTGCTGGGCCACCCGTTCCGGCGCACCGCCGGCCGGAGCGGCGGGCTGGTGACCATCCTGCCGGACTACGCGTCCAACCGGCCGGTGTACACCGGCTGCGTCACCAGGAACGAACCCTGCGCGGCGCACGGCAGCAGTGAGGTGCGGCTGTACTCCGACCACGACGAGAGCTCCCCGCTGGTCAGGGATGTCGGCCTGCACGGCACCGGCGCCTCGACGATCGACGTCAACGACGTCGCCGCGCGGGCCTCCACCGGTCAGCAGTACGCGGTCGCCGGTCACTACCGCGACTGGACGGCGATCTGGTACCTCGGCCAGAAGGCGTGGTTCAAGAACCCGGGGAAGGACCCGACCGCGGTGCCCGCGTCCGGCTTCGTGGTGACCCCCAAGCCCGGCGTGGACAGCGTCCCGGTGTACGGGCGCGCCTATCCGGAGGCGTCGGCCTATCCGGCGGGGGTGCCGGTCCAGTCGGTCTCCCCGCTGCCGTACACCCTGCCCAAGGGGCAGAAGTACGTGGTCGGTGACGTGGTGCCGGGCGAGTACTACTACGCGGTCACCTTCACCACCGACTCGCACCGGGTGGTACGGGGCAAGGACCTCTACTACGAGATCCAGTACGGCCACCGGGTGGAGTTCGTGCGGGCGGCGGACGTGACGGTGATGCCGTCGAAGGGCTAGCGGCCGGCCCGGGCACGGCACCGGCCGACGGGAGGGGCGTGCGCTCCTCCCGCCGGCCGGTGCGCCGTCTCCGGCGGCTCGGGAGCGAACAGTTCCTCCGGCTCCCCCACTGCCGCGCAGGCAGCCCCTGCTCATGGTGGTGGCGACCGCCTGCCTCCCGCCGTGCGCCGTACGGGCCTGCGCTCAGCCCTGCTGGAACAGCTCCGCGGGCAGGGGCTTGAGAAGGGCGTACAGGTCGTCCGTGATGGGGCGGTCCCAGGCCGCGATGGTCACCAGGACATGGTCGCTGCGGTCGAACTGGACGCAGGAGATCCGGCTCTCGGAGAGCTTCAGACGGCGCACGATCATGAGGTTGTCGCCCTGCATCACCGGCATGTCGTCGACGCCGACGACGCTCACCTCCTCGTCGTTCTCCAGCGCGAGCAGGAGCTGGCCGACCTCGAAGGGGATCTCGCCCTCGGCGACCTCGCGGGCCGGGGAGCCCTCCGGCAGATTGCCGATGATCATCGCGGGGCCGCGACCGCCGAAGAGGTCGTAGCGCAGGAAGACGCCCTGGCAGCTGCCGTCGGGAGCGGGCAGCAGGCCCGCGCCGAGGTTGCCGGGCCAGTCGCCCGGGTCCATGGCCAGTACGTCGAAGTCTGGGCCGGCGGGAGTCGCGCTGCGGCGGCGGAGGAACGACATGTCGCCCATGGTAATGGGACCGGAGGCGGTGGCGCGGGCGAGGTCAGCCAGGTCCCGGCGGCACGGCCGGGCCGGTGGTGTCCGTGCCCGTCCCGCGGTGGACCGCGGGCCGGGCGCACGGGCGCTCGCTCCTCGGCGCCCGGCCCGCGCCTGCTCCCGGCCCCGGGCCGCCGGGTGCGCCGCCGGCCGCTCGCGGCCGGCCCGGAGGGCCGCCCTCGGCCGGGGCGCGCGGAGCCGGGGCGGGACGACGGCGTCGTAGCGGCTGCCCCGACGGGCTGCCCGGCGGGGGCCGTGGATCGCTCTCGCCGTCGTCGACCGGAGCGGTCCCGGCACCGCGGACGCGGGCCGGTGGGCGGACCGCCGCTCCTGCGGAGCGGTTCGCCCGTCAGCTCGCGCGTGCCGTCCGGTGGGGCCACCGGACGGTCAGCCGGTCGCCGTCGTCCACGACGCGGGTACCGAGTTCGGCACAGGCGCGGGTGAGCCGGTCGGCGGTCCAGGCGTACTCGGCCCGGTCGGCGAGGCGGGTGTGGCAGTAGTCCAGGGCGATGGGCACCGCCTCGGTGTGCCGGACGCCGGACCGGTCCAGGGTGACCAGCCAGAGCAGGCCCAGATCGTTGCGCAGGGCCGGGTGCACGGCGTAGTCGTCGACGAAGTCGCCCAGGTCGAAGAGGACCTGGCGGGTGAAGCCGTGGAAGACGTGGGCGGAGTGCCCGACGACCAGGTCGGCTCCGGCGGCCGTGAGTTCGGCGGCGGCGCGCCGTACGTGGGGCACGGGGCGGGGCGTCATGTTCGGGCCCCAGTGCACGCTCACCAGGACGAGATCGGCTTGCTCGGACAACGCGCCGATCGAGTCGGTGAGCCACCGCGGCGCCTGTGCCTGCCGGAGGTCCGCGTACGCCACGCCCGGCCGGTCGGCGCCCGCCGCGTACTCGGCCGGGTGGTCGGTCACCGCCAGGACCCCGAGACGCAGCCCGCCCGCCTCCAGCAGGAGCGGGGCGCGGGCCGCCGCGGCCGACGCGCCGGCACCCACACTGCCGATGCCCGCCCGGGCCAGGTGAGCGATGGTGTCGAGGAGGGCGTCCGGGCCGTGGTCGAGGGCGTGGTTGTTGGCCAGGAACACCGTGTCCACGCCGAGGTCGGCCAGCACCCCGGCCGCCCGGGGCGGGGCACGGAAGAAGAACGGCTTGCCGGGCACGTCGACGGGCTCACCGCGGTCCGAGACGCAGCATTCGAGGTTCAGCAGGAACAGGTCGGCGGCCGCGACGGCCTGGTGCACCGCGGGCGTGAACAGGGGCGGCGGCCTGCGGTGTCCGAGCGCCTCCGCGACCCCGCGGCCCAGCATGGTGTCCCCGGCCAGAGCGATCGTGACGGTCATGCTCCTCCGCCTCCTCGTGGGCTGCCGGAGGCGGGCCGGCACACCGGCCGGTGTGCCGGCCCGCACGGCTGACGAGCGAGATGCCGGGCCCATGGAGCCGCGCGGCCTCCCCGACGACGACGTCGTCCCGCGTCGGCCCGGTGCGGGCCCGGCATCCGGGCGGGCCGTCGGCCCGTCCCCTTCCCGCAGGCGCCGGCCCCCACACCGGCACCCACCCGTGAGGCGCGCTCCGCTCTGCTCGGGCCGCCACCCTGACCGGTCCGAACGAGCCGGCGGCGACCGGGCCTCCGAAAGAGGCATCCGCCGCCTCCGCGCCTCACGGGCTCATTTCTCACCCTGGCACCGCGGGCGGCCCGCGCGCAGGGGCCGAGCGGCTCGACCCGCGGGACGAACGGCCCCACCGACCGGCGGCGCGGCCGCGCACGCCGCCCGTCGCGCGCCGGGCGGACGGCAGGGACGCCGAACCGTTCGGATGGGCCGTTCGACTCTGTACGGCCCCCGGCGACCGGCACACGCTGATGAGTAGGGAAGCCGCCCCGCTTCCTGCTCCCCGCGGAAGTGATCACGATGGAAGCCAAGCAGTGGACTGTGCAGATCTACCTCACCGAGAACGACGACGAGACGCACGCGCGTGCCGTGCTGACCACGCGGGACACGTCGACCGTCACGGGCAAGGGGGTCTCCCGGCGCAACCCGATCGACCGCCCCATCCCCGAGATCGGTGACGAACTCGCCGTCAGCCGTGCCCTGGAGGACCTGGCCGTCCGGTTGCACGACGTCGCCGCCGACGACATCGTCCAGCTGGCCGGTCCGCTCGAGCGGTGACGCGCCGGGCCCTCACGGGCCGGATGCGCCGAAACCGCCTGAACCGGCTGACCCGAGAGGGCGGCCCGGCCCCGGCCACAGTCGTACCGGGCGCCGGGCCGCCTTGTCCTCGCACCAGCCCACCAGGACGACCGCGAGCGCGAGGAGCGGCCAGACCAGCAGGTACAGGAACCAGTTCGCGCCCAGCGGCAGGGAGTTCTCCAGCGCGGGCACCCGCCACATCTGGTCGATGAGCAGCACGCCGAGGACCAGCGCGACCTCGTGCCACAGATAGACCGTCACGGCACGGGCGTTGAACAGGACCACACCGGCGTGCACCGGCCGGTGGCGGCGCACCCAGCGGTCCCCGTCCGGCCCGAACCGCAGCAGCAGGAGCACGAAGCCGAAGGACCACAGGGCCTGGCCGAGCGGGATCGCCCCGAGGTCGTAGCCCTCCTCGGTCGGGTGGGTCAGGGCGAACGCCCCGCCCCCGGCCATCAGCGCCGCGGCGAGCGCCGTCACGCGGGCCGCCGGCAGCCGCCGCACCAGCCCGTCGCGGTGGGCGAATCCCAGCAGCCAGCAGGCTCCGAAGGTGACGAAATCGGTGATCGGCTCCGCCACCCGGTCCGGCAGCGGCAGCAGTTCGCTCTGCGCCGGCGCGGCCAGGGCGAGGAAGGAGGCCACCGCCACCCACGGTGCCCGGCGGAACCCGCGCAGCAGCAGCGGCGAGACGATCACGAACAGCAGGTAGGCGCGGATGTACCAGAGCGGCGCGACGATCTGCCAGGCCCAGTCGGTGTGAGCGAACGGCGGCTCGCTGACCGGCACGATCCACAGCGCCATCCGCGCCCACGCGGCCGCCTTCGAACCGCCGCCCTCGTCCGGACGCCAGCCCGTGAGCAGCATGGCGATGACGACGACCAGGCCGAACAGCCACACCGGGGGCAGCAGCCGGCGCAGCCGGGCGCGCACCACCGCCGCGGCGGAGCGGTCGCCGCGGTCGAGGGAACGGGCCATCAGCGAGCCGGCCAGCGCGAACATCACGCCCATCGCGGGGAAGGCGAGGGTGAGCCAGGCCCAGTCGAAGGTGTGGTACGTCACCACGCGGACCAGGGCGACGGCACGCAGGAAGTCCAGGTAGAGGTTGCGTCCGCTCCGGGCGGGCGACGCGGCGGGCCGGGCGGCGCCCCGCACCGGCGCGGGCGCCGGCGCGGGTTCGGGCACAGTTGCTGGTTCGGGGACGGTCGCGGGTCCGGGGACGGTCGCGGGTCCGGGCACAGCCGCGGGCGCGAGCGACGGGGCGGGCGGCACCGGCGCGGCCACCCGGCCGGTCCGGCGCAGCTTGTGCCAGCGCAGCCGGGCGCCGGTGAGCGCGGTGGTGCAGGACTGGAGCAGCACCGTGTACAGGAGCTGGCGGTAGAACAGCTGCTGCAGCGGCAGCGCCCACAGCGCCCTCTGCTTCTCGCCGTCCAGCCGCAGCGCGTAGGAGGCGCACAGCAGCTGGACGACGACCAGCGCGCCCCAGGCGGCCGCGGTGCGGGCCGGGTCCTGGAACATCAGCCCGTAGAGCAGGAACAGATCGATGAGCGGGGCCAGCAGCGGGACGAGGACGGTGAACAGCACCACCAGGGCCAGGCCGTAGCGGCCGAAGTGCCCGCCGTGGCCCCGCTCGACGACGGCGTGGCGGTGTTTCCACATCGCCTGGAGCGTGCCGTAGCTCCATCGGTACCGCTGCCGCCACAGCTGCCCGACGGTGGCCGGCGCCTCGGTCCAGGCGCGGGCCCGCTCCTCGTACACCACCCGCCAGCCCGCCCGGTGCAGGGCCATGGTGAGGTCGGTGTCCTCGGCGAGGGTGTCGTCGCTCACCCCGCCGACGTGCCGCAGCGCGGTGCGGCGGTAGGCGCCGACGGCTCCGGGCACGGTGGGGATGCAGCCGAGGACGTCGTACATGCGGCGGTCGAGGTTGAGGCCCATCACGTACTCGAGGTGCTGCCAGGTGCCGAGCAGACGGCCGCGGTTGCCGACCTTGGTGTTGCCCGCCACCGCGCCCACGCGCCGGTCGGCGAAGGGCTGCACCAGCTGGTGGACGGTGTCCGGTTCGAAGACCGTGTCGCCGTCCATCGTCACGACGAGCCGGTGCGAGGCGTGCGCGACACCGTTGTTGAGGGCGGCCGCCTTGCCGCGGTTGGGCTGGCGCAGGACGGTGACGCCGGGCAGCGCGAGCGACCGGACGACGTCGGCCGTGCCGTCGGTGGAGCCGTCGTCCACCACGATCGTCTCGACCGGATGCTCGCTCCTGGCGACGGAGAGCACGGTCTGGGTGACGCACTTGGCCTCGTTGTAGGCAGGGATCACCACGCTGACGGGCTCGGTGACCTCCGGCCCCCAGGAGAAGTCACGGTCCCGGCGCGCTCGGGCGTGGCGGTGGGCGAGCACCAGCATCGCCGCGAAGCGCAGCAGCATCAGTACGCCGACCGCGACCATCAGCACGGCCAGGGCGGGTACGAGCCGGTCGCCGACGGCCACGGCGGCCACGAAGACCCGGCCGCTCCACAACTCGGCTCCGGAGACCGGGTGGTGGGCGCTGGGGGCGCCGAGCGCGTCGGTGACCGTGGTGAACCGGTAGCCGCGGGCGCGCAGTTCCGGGATCAGCATGTCCAGGGCGCGCACGGTGCGGGAGCGGTCGCCGCCGGCGTCGTGGAACAGCACCACGGCTCCCTGGCCGGTCAGCTCCCGGGTGACGTGCGCGGCGACGGCGGCCGCGTCGGGGCGCTTCCAGTCCTCGGTGTCGATGTCGACGAGCGCGGTGATGTACCCCTTCCGCCCGAGCCGCTGGATCACCGGCCAGGACACGTCGTCCAGGTCCGCGGCGTGGGACGAGTAGGGCGGGCGCACCAGCGAACTGTGGATGCCGGCCGCCCCGGCCAGGGCCAGCTGGGCCTGGGCCAGTTCGCGGTCCGCCCGGAACCCCGACTGGTACGCCAGGTCGGGGTGGGTGAAGGTGTGCACGCCGATCTCGTGCCCCGAGTCGACGGTGCGCCGCAGAAGACCGGGGTGCCGGGAGACCGAGGCGCCGATGACGAAGAAGGTGGCCTTGACGCCGTGGCGGTCGAGCACGTCGAGGACCCGCGGGGTCCATGTCGGGTCGGGGCCGTCGTCGAAGGTCAGCGCGAGGGTCCGGTCGGGGATGCGGTGGCTGCGCGTCCGGGACCCGGTGGCGTCGATCACCGGACCGCCGTTCAGCACCTCCCGCGGTACGTGGTCGGCCGACACCGGCGGGTGGACGCGGTGGTCGGCGGCGAACTCCCCGTGCGTGTAGCCGTGCAGCAGCAGGACCCCCGCGACCATGACCAGGACGACGAGGAGGGAGACGATCCGGGGACGCGAGGCGGTGCCGCGGCGGGTGCGCCGGGGTCTCGTGGAGCGCCTCGACGGCTGGGCGCACATGATCAGCTTCCCGGCGGGACGCTGCTGGTGGTGGCGGACGGTGCGGCGGCGGACGGCGCGGAGCCCGGCGTGCTGCCGGTGGCCTGCGGGACCGGGCTGGACAGGACCCCGGAGGGGGTGGCCGGCGGCGTGGAGTCCGCGGACGGGCTGTCGGAGGCCGGCGGGCTGGAGGCCGGGCCGGTGCCGGGAGAGGCGGTCGGCGAGGCGGGCACCGTGGTGCCGTTCGTGGGTGCGGGGGGCACCACGGAGTCCTGCGCGGGCTCGGAGGGATCTCCGCCGGATGTGGCGGGGGCGGTCGGCGAGCCGGACCGCCCGGGGATGCCGGAGGGCGACAGGGACGCGCCGCCGGACTCCGGTCCGACGGACGTGGCGGGCTGCTCGCCCGGCGGCTCCTGGACGCTGCCGGGCTTCTGGGAGGGCAGGCCCGGCACGGGCAGCACGGTCCGCGGGGCGAACGGCGTCGCGCCCAGGAAGCTGAGCACCAGCACGCCGGTGTACGCGGCGCACAGCGCGCCCGCCGTGTAGGCCAGTCGTCGCATGCGCAGGCCGCGGCGCCCGCTGGTGTCGACGAAGACGGGCCCGCGTTCCGCCTCTCCCCCGGCGGGAGGTGCCGCCTCCGGTGGGATCAAGCGCACTGTGTCGGTGTTCGCCTCGTCACCGCCCGGATGCCCGGGCCGGGGCAGCTTCAGATGCGGACGAAGCATGATGCCCCCTTCGCGGCCTTTCGTCCCTTTCAGCTTCCACCGGGACCCGGGATCGTCCAAGGGCCGAGCGGCACGCAATGCGGGTCGATCGGGTCCTCCCGGCGGCACGCCGGCCGCTCCAGCTTGGGAGCAGGAGATGTATCGGGGAGGGGTAGGCCATGGCGTCCGTGACCTTCGACAAGGCAACCCGCCGCTTCACCGGCATGGACCGGCCGGCCGTCGGCGAACTCGATCTCAGGATCGCCGACGGCGAGTTCATGGTGCTGGTCGGACCGTCCGGCTGCGGCAAATCGACCAGCCTGCGGATGCTCGCCGGGCTCGAGGAGGTCGACTCCGGGGCGATCCGCATCGGCGACCGGGACGTCACCCACCTGCCGCCCAAGGACCGCGACATCGCGATGGTCTTCCAGAACTACGCGCTGTACCCGCACATGACGACGGCCGACAACATGGGCTTCGCCCTGAAGATCGCCGGTATGCCGAAGCCGCGCGTCCGGCAGCGGGTCGAGGAGGCGGCCGCCATCCTGGACCTCGCGGACTACCTGGACCGCAAGCCCAAGTCCCTCTCGGGCGGTCAGCGGCAGCGTGTCGCCATGGGCCGGGCCATCGTCCGTGAACCGCGGGTGTTCCTGATGGACGAGCCGCTGTCCAACCTGGACGCCAAGCTGCGGGTGCAGACGCGGACCCAGATCGCCGTGCTGCAGCGCCGCCTGGGCACCACCACCGTCTACGTCACCCACGACCAGGTCGAGGCCATGACCATGGGAGACCGGCTGGCCGTGCTCAAGGACGGGGTGCTGCAGCAGGTGGGCACGCCCAAGGACGTCTTCGAACGCCCGGCCAACACCTTCGTCGGCGGGTTCATCGGGTCGCCCGCGATGAACCTCTTCCGGCTTCCGCTCACCGCGGACGGGGCTCTGCTGGGCGCACTGCTCGTGCCGTTGCCCCGCGACACGCTGCGGGCCGCCGGTGCCGAGGGTGCCACGGAGATCACGCTCGGCATCCGCCCGGAGCGGTTCGACGTCCTCGCGCCCGAGGACCTGGAGACCCCCGGGCTGGAACTCGTGGTCGACGCGGTCGAGGACACCGGCGCCGTCGCCTATCTGCACACCAGCGGAAAGGTCGGCCAGGAGATCACCCCGGTGGTCGTCCGCCTTCCGGGACGGCCCACCCAGGGCAAGGGCGCGCACCTGCGCGTCGCCGTACGCCCGGAGGCCGTCCACTGCTTCTCCGCCGTGACCGGCGAGCGGTTCGACGAGGTGCGGGAGACGACCTCGGTCCGGGTGCGGCTGCCGCAGGACACGACCCGGTGAGCCGGTGAGTCACGCCGTCCCCGCGCGGGCCGCGCAGCCCGGGCGGGGACGGCGTGACGTCCCGCGGTCTCAGGCCGTGCCGGTCGTGCGCCGCTCGGCGACCGGGGTGCCGGGGAGCTGTTCGGCATGACGGACATGCGCGTCAGGGCCGGGGAACACGAGTGTCACCTCGTGCGTGTCCGACCAGCGCACCTCGTAGGGAGGTGTTCCGTCCTCGTGTCGCAGGCCGACGATCTCGCCGTCGCGCCTCGTGATGCCGGTGGTCGGGCTTTCGACAACCAGTACGTCACCGATGTGGGCTCGCATGATCTCCACCCGCTTCCTCGGACTGCTCCTGTACTCAACGTCGCACGCCCGGCGCGCCGCCCGCTTGGGTCGAGAACCCTGATCCGAGGGGGCCGGACGGCCCGCCCGCAGGGCCGTCCGGCCCTCAAGAAGTGCTGGGGGGCTCTGCGCCGAGGGGCCGATCGCTGACACGCTTGAAAGGTGGGGGCCGCCGGCCGGTGCGTGCCGCGCTGCGGCCGTCCCACCCGGGGAAAGGAGGCGCGACATGCAGCACCGTACCGTCGCCGATCTGATGACCCGCGATGTCGTCCGGGCCCGGCGCGACACACCGTTCAAGGAGCTGGTCGAGCTGCTGACCGAGCACGACATCACCGCCCTGCCCGTGGTGGACGAACTGGACCACCCGCTGGGCGTGGTGTCCGAGGCGGACCTGCTGCGCAAGTGCTCCGCCCGGGCGGATCCGTCCGGCGCGACCCCGGTTCCCCGTCCTGAGGCCTGGGAGCGGGCCAGGGCCGAGGGCTGCCGCGCCGAGGAGCTGATGTCGGCTCCCGCGGTGTGCGCGCGTGCGGAGTGGACCGTGGCCGAGGCGGCCCGCCTCATGGCGCTGCGGAACATCAAGCGGCTGCCCGTCGTGGACGAGGCGGACCGGCTGAGGGGCATCGTCAGCCGCGGTGACCTGCTGCGGATCTTCCTGCGCCGGGACGACGCCATCCGCGACGAGATCGTCCGTGACGTGCTGCAGCGGACCCTGCACCTCGCCCCCTCGGACGTGAGCGTCGAGGTGCGCGAGGGGCAGGTCACGCTCAGGGGGAGCGTCCAGGTCCCCAGCCTGGTCCCGATCATCGAACGGCTGTGCCGGGACGTCGACGGCGTGATCTCGGTCCACGCACACCTGGGACACCGGACAGGCACCTCCCGGACGCCGTCCGCCACGGCCTGAGCACCGCGCGCCGGCCGGCGCCCACGGGCCCTCGCCCGGCCCCGCGCCCCGCGCACGGGCCGGCCGGGGGCCGCCACGGATCCCCGCCGCACGGTGGTGGCGCAGCCGCCCGTCCTCCGCCGACGCCTTCCCCCGAAGGGGTGAGGGCGAGGCCCCCCGTCCGCGGTGTTCGTCACACCCGCCCCACGGGCGCAGCCATGGTCGGACGTCCGCGGCACCGCGGTCATGGGGCCGAAGGTCCCCGATCACGGGCCCAAGGCGGGTCGCCGCCGCGAGCACCGGCGCCCATGATGAGGGGGGAGAGGCACCTCGGCTCTCCACGTTCCCCTCGGTCGGGAGGCAGCCATGAAGATCGGAGTGCTGACCGGTGGCGGAGACTGCCCCGGCCTCAACGCCGTGATCCGCAGCGTCGTCCGCAAAGGCACCCAGGAGTACGGCTTCGAGTTCGTCGGTCTCCGGGACGGCTGGCTCGGCGCGCTCCGGGACCGGGTGGTGCCGCTGGACATCGCCGCGGTGCGGGGCATCCTGCCGCGCGGCGGAACGATCCTCGGCTCCTCCCGCACCAACCCCCTCAAGCACGAGGACGGAGTGCGGCGCGTCAAGGACACGCTCGCCGCGCACGGCATCGACGCGCTCGTCGCGATCGGCGGCGAGGACACCCTCGGGGCGGCCGCCGAACTGAGCCGTCAGGGCGTCCGGCTGGTCGGCGTGCCGAAGACCATCGACAACGACGTGGCCGGCACCGACTACACCTTCGGCTTCGACACCGCGGTCGGCATCGCCACGGAGGCCATCGACCGTCTCCACACCACCGCCGAGTCGCACATGCGCACCCTCGTGGTGGAGGTCATGGGCCGGCACTCCGGGTGGATCGCCCTGCACGCCGGCATCGCGGGCGGTGCCAACGTGATCCTCATCCCGGAGCGGCCGTTCGACATCGACCAGGTCTGTGCCTGGGTGAAGAGCCGCTTCCGGATCAACTACGCGCCGATCGTCGTCGCCGCCGAGGGAGCGGTCCCCAAGGAGGGACAGATGGTCCTCAAGGACCGCACGGTGGACGAGTACGGCCATGTGCACCTGTCCGGCATCGGCGAGTGGCTGGCCCAGGAGATCGCGCGGCGCACCGGCACGGACGCCCGCACCACGGTGCTCGGCCACATCCAGCGCGGCGGCACGCCGAGCCCCTTCGACCGGTGGCTGGCCACCCGCTTCGGACTGCACGCCGTCGACGCGGTCAGGGACGGCGACTTCGGCACGATGGTGGCCCTGCGCGGTACCGAGATCGTCCGCGTCCCGCTGGACGAGACCACGGGCAGGACGAAGGTCGTGGACCCGTCGCTGTACGACGAGTTCGAGGTGTTCTACGGCTGATCCGCTTCATCTTCATCGTCGGCCGGTGTGCGGCACGGCCCGCCACCGCGCCTTCTCGGGAGGAACGATGACCGACATCCACGCGCTGCTGGGCGACGACGCCAAGGACCTGCTGACCCACACCGCCCGGGGGATCCCCAGTCAGGACCTGGTGCTGCCGGGTCCCGACTTCGTCGACCGGGTCGTGTCGGCGACCGACCGCTCACCCCGGGTGCTGCGCAACCTGCAGTCCCTCTTCGACCACGGCCGCCTGGCCGGCACGGGCTACGTGTCGATCCTGCCGGTCGACCAGGGCATCGAGCACTCCGCAGCATCCGCGTTCGCGCCCAACCCGCGCTACCTCGACCCGAAGAACATCGTCGAACTCGCCCTGGAGGGCGGCTGCAACGCGGTCGCCAGCACGCTGGGGGTGCTCGGTGCCGTCTCACGGCGCTACGCGCACCGCATCCCCTTCATCGTGAAGCTCAACCACAACGAGCTGCTGACCTACCCGAACCACTACGACCAGGTCATGTTCGGCGACGTCCAGCAGTGCTTCGACCTCGGCGCGGCGGGCGTCGGCGCCACCGTCTACTTCGGCTCCGAACAGTCGGACCGCCAGCTGCGGGAGGTCAGCGAGGCCTTCGCCCGGGCCCACGAACTGGGCATGTTCACCGTGCTGTGGTGCTACCTGCGCAACCCCGCGTTCACGAAGGACGGCCAGGACTACGCCGTGTCGGCCGACCTCACCGGCCAGGCCAACCACCTCGGCGTGACCATCGAGGCCGACATCGTCAAGCAGAAGCAGCCGGAGAACAACGGCGGCTACCGGGCGCTGGAGTTCGGCAAGACCCACCCGCTGCTGTACAGCGAGCTGACCACCGACCACCCGATCGACCTCACGCGCTGGCAGGTGGCCAGCTGCTACATGGGCCGGGTCGGACTGATCAACAGCGGTGGCGCCTCCGCCGGTCAGGACGACCTCGCCCAGGCCGTGAGGACGGCCGTCATCAACAAGCGCGCCGGCGGCACCGGCCTCATCACCGGCCGCAAGGCGTTCCAGCGGCCGACCCGGGAAGGCGTCGAACTGCTGCACGCCGTGCAGGACGTCTACCTGGACGGCGACGTCACGATCGCCTGAGGCGGGCACGGCGAGAACCCGCACGCGGGCCCGGTCCCCGAAGGAACCGGGCCCGCGTTCCCGCGTCCGCCGGCGGCCCGCCGCGGCCGCCCGCACCTCACACCGGCGTCACCTCGTCGAGGCCGACGGGCCGGGGGTGAGAGGTGGCCCCGGTGTGCCGCAGACGCCGCTCGACCTCTTCCCGGGTGGGCGGTTCGCGGGTGAAGACGTCCTGTCCGACGGCCGTGGCCTCCCAGGTGTTGGCCTCGGTCGCCGACGCCGTGAGCAGCCAGGTGACGCAGAGCCGCTCCTCGCCGTCCGCGTAGTACTGGCCGTTCCAGCTGGTCACCGAGCAGGCGTCGGTCGTCCCGTTGCGCCAGGCCACCGTCCAGCCGAGCGGGGTCCCGTGGCCCGCGCAGGCAGCCGTCTCATAGCGTCCGACCAGCGGGTAGGCACCCACCGCGTGGCCCGCGCCGGAGACATAGGTGCCCCGGATGGAGCCGGTGGGATCGGCCGTGATCCGCATGTGCGAACCGAACTCGTTGTACCAGTCTCCGGTGATGCTCATCGCTCGCTCCTTCTTCGTTCACCGTCGTGCCTCACGCGGCCGCTCACCGCCGGTCACCGGGCGCGCGGACCGCGCCCGGATGCCGTACACCCCTCCCCTCCACTACAGGCGCGCCGCGACTCGCGCACCAGGGCCGAACAGACCGCCGCACGGCCCGGGAACGAGCGGCTACATGTGGCCGGACAGGCTGGAGAGCCCGCCGGCCCGGGGTGGCC
This sequence comes from Streptomyces sediminimaris, assembly GCF_047049295.1. Lineage (NCBI taxonomy): Bacteria > Bacillati > Actinomycetota > Actinomycetes > Kitasatosporales > Streptomycetaceae > Streptomyces > Streptomyces sediminimaris. Next base: position 660,427 of record NZ_JBJWOT010000001.1, read on the forward strand.
GGGCGGGGGCCGGGCGGTGGGTGAGACGGTCGGTGACCGCCACGACTCCGTCCACGTGAGCGGCGATCAGCGCCGCGAGCTCGGCGTCGGCGCGCCGCTCCAGGTGTCCCCTCAGGGTCACCACTCCCGCGTCGACGACGACGTCGACGGCGTGGCGGGGAAGGCCGAGGCCCCTGGTCACCTGTTCGATCACGTCGCGCCGTACCTCCTGGTCGGTCCGCAGGAAGACCCGCAGCAGGTCGCCCCGGGTGACGATCCCGACCAGGCGTCCCTCGTCGTCCACCACGGGCAGTCGCTCCACCCGGTGCTCCCACATGGTCCGGGCGGCCTCGGTGACGTACTCCTCCGGAGTGGCGGTGAGCACGGGCCGGGTCATGAGGTGCTCCGCGGTCCTGGCGCGGGCCTTGGCCGCGGCCGCACGGGCGGTGCGGGTCGGCTTCGGCAGACGGAGGCGCCTGCGCCCGCGGCCCTCCTGCCGCTGTACCTGATGCTGCAGCAGGTCCGTCTCGGAGATCACCCCGAGGACCTTCCGCCCGTCGTCGACGACGGGCAGCCCGCTGATGCCGTGTTCCGACAGCAGCCGGGCGACCTGCTTGAACGGCGTCTCACGACCGGCCCGTACGACATCGTGGGTCATGACGTCCTTGATCCTGCGGTACCTCATCGCCGTCCCCTTCCTCCTTCCGTCCGCGCGGCGTGCGCAACTCCCCTTCCACTGCCCAGCCTTGCCCCGAGCCCCGCGCGCCGCACGGGCCCAATGGGACACAGCCCGTTCCGACCGGCCCATGGCCGCCGGCGCCGGCACGCGAGTCGGCATGTCGCCGTGTCGTCGTATCGGTATGTCGGCACAACCGGCGGAACGGGCCGGGGCCCGGGTGATCCGGCGAGCCGTGCCGACCGCGTCCGCGGACCGTGATTGCGTCCGGTCGGCCCTCGACAGGAGCCGAGTGGCCCAACTCGCCGCCGTCCTCCCCGCCGGACGATGAGAGCGCGGCACCTGAGGCGGGGAGATGCGCTGTGGGCTGCTACGGCTGCGAAGGCGCGGGCATCGCGGCGCCCGCGGACGGCGTGCTGCGCGCCCGGCGCGCCGCCGAAGCGTTCGACCACGTACGGCATCCGGGACGAGGACCATGGTCGCGCCCGCACGCCCCCCGAGGGCACCGGGCCGCTCTGTCCCGGCTCGCCACGAGCGCACCGCCCCGGACCTGACATCCGTTCCCACGCACCACGTGCCCCGAGGAGGCGTCACGTGCAGACAGTGTCACCAGCCCGCGACACCCGCAGCCTTCGGCCGCGTCGCGGCATCGCCGAGCCACCCGGACAGATCGAGGTCACGCACGTCGCGGACCGGGCGTTCGCGCTCTTCGTACGCGACCACGAACTCACCGTCGACCAGCCCCTGGAGGCCGGCGGCGACAACGACGGCCCCACCCCGGTGGAGCTGTTCGTCGCCTCCCTCGCCTCCTGTGTCGCCTCGGACGCGGTCCGCTTCCTGCAGTTGCTGGACCAGCCCTACGAACACCTGCGGGTCAAGACGGACTTCGCCCTGGCCGACGACCCGGCGCCGCACATCACCGCCATCCGCGTCCGCATCCTGCTGCCGGCGCCTGTCACCCCGGCCCTGGCAGAGGGCCTGCACGCGGTCGTCGGCCGCTGCGCCGTCCACAACACCCTGCACGCCCCGCCCGAGGTCACGGTCGAACTCGGCTGACGGACGGCCGCCGACGGACAGCGGTGGTCCTTCCCGGTGTCCTGCGCCGAGGTCCCTCGCCCGACACCGCCGACGGATCCGCTGCGCAGCACACTAGCTCGGGCCGCCGTCCCGGGCCGGTGCCGCCGGTGGCGGGATGGCCGCCGTGCTGCGGCTGCCGTCGATGATCTGCCGGGCCAGCTCGGCCACGCCCACGCCGTCCTGTCGCGCCTGGGCGCGGAGCGCGTCGAAGGCCTGGTCGACCGTGGTCCCCCAGCGCTCGGCGAGCACACCCTTGACCTGTTCGATGAGCACACGGCTGGTGAGCACCGTCTGGACCCGGCTGTGCTCGACGTGCGGCTGTTCCGGCGAGCGCTGCTGGAGGATGGCGACCGTGGCCACGTCGGCCATCGCCTGAGCGAGAGCGATGTCCCCCTGCCCGAGCACGTGCGGGCCGGGCTGGAAGAGGTTGAGGGCGCCCACGATCCGCTGCCGCAGCCGCAGCGGCAGGGCGTGGGTGACGGTGTAGCCGGCGTCCCGTGCCCGCGCGGCGAAGTCCGGCCAGCCGGCCGTCGTCTCCGCGTCGGTCAGATCGATGTTGATCCTCGGCTCGCGACTGCGGAGACACTCCGCGCAGGGGCCCTGGTCGTGCTGCAGGGCGAAGAGCTCCAGCAGCCGGGTCCGTTCGGCGGAGGCGGCGACGACCTGCAGGCCGTCCTGACCGTCGGCCAGCATGATGCCGGCCGCCCGGACGTCCAGCAGCTCCACGCAGAGGGAGGACAGCCGCTGCAGGAAGTCGATGATGTCGAAGTCATCGACGAGGGAGTCCGCCAGCTCCACGAAGATCTCGGCGAGACGCTGCTCGCGGGCCATGCCGATCATCCCTTTCCGCCGTCGGCCGTGTACGGCCCGTTGGTATCACTGCTGAAACTGAGTCTCCTGGCCACCACGTCCTGCGCCACCTCGCCCAGCGGCCGTCCACTGGCGTAGGCGTGGGCGCGCAGGCGCGCGAGCGCCTCGGCGAGCGAGACGTCGAGCTGCACGCTGACCATGCCGGTGGCCTGGTGGACCACGGGCCGGTGCATACCGTCCGACGCCCACATCGTCCGTCCCTGGGGGACCTCGCCCTCGCCGGGCCAGGTCTCCGGCGGATTCCGGCCCAGCAGGGCGGCGGTCAGCCCGGTGGCCAGCGCGACGGCGTCCTGGTACTGCTGCTCGGTCAGCTTGCGGTCCTGTGAGCACAGCACCGTCAGCACCCCCAGCCGGATGCCGCCCACCCCCAGGAAGAAGCAGCACACCCCGTGCACGCCCGTCTTGCGGGCCGCGGGAACCAGATCGGGCCACCGTCCCGGGCGGACCCCCTCCAGATCCGGCTCCAGCACATGTGCCCGGGTACGGATCGCCTCGGGACCGGGTCCCTCTCCGAGGGTGTACTGCAGTTCCTCGAACCGCGCGCTCACGCCCGGCGTCCACCACAGCGGCTCCGCGAGCCCGCCCTTGCCCACCAGCAGCGACACGGCGACGCCGTCGGCGGCCAGCACCTCGGCGCTCCGGCGCATCACCTCGTCGCCGGGCCGGCGGCCGAGAGACCGCAGCACCTCGGCCATGCCGTCGCTGATCACCGATCCCCACTCTCTCGCAGCCGGACCCGGGGCAGCTCACCCGCCGGCCCAGAGCGAAGACTACGACGGAGAGCGGCCGCGGGCGCGGCATCCGTGGCCGATCCGCGGCCTCCGCAGCCTCCTCGGGAACGAACTGCCGGAAGCGGCCCCGGACTCACCGGCCGCCCGGCCGGTCCGGGCGGGTACGCACCGCCGTCACGCGGGGATGAGACCCTCATCGGCCAGCAGGCCCCGCATCTCGCGCAGATGACGCCGGCTGGTGCCCTCGTCGGGAAGGATGAGGTCCAACGGCGCGGGCACGTCGTCCGGCAGCGGCGTGCCCAGATCGCGTACCGCCTGCAGCAGCGCCTGGAACCCGGCCGCACACTCCTCGTCGTCCCCGCACCCGGCCGCCGACTGCAGCGCGGCGCCCAGCTCACCCAGCCTGCCCAGGTGGGCGTCGGCGATCTCGTACTGACCCTCACCGAGAATCCGCATGATCACGACAGTGCCTCCTCGTCCGGCTGCCGGCCGGTTTCACATGACACGGTGGGGTGCCCCGGTCTCCACGCTTCCGCGGCCTCGCCGGCGCCGCATGGGTCCCACGGGCCTTGGCCAGGGCCCGAACGTCCCTCGCCCCCGGCCGGCCCGGCGCCCTGGCCCCGAGCGCGAGGCTCCGTGCGAGCTGTCCCGGCGACGGCGGATGCGGCCAGGGGCGAGGACACGGATGGGGCCGAGGACGGGGACGGGCATGGGACTCGCGTCGGCCCGCGGGTGCGGTACGCGTACCGGGGCGGGCGCGCACGCATGCGGACACGTCTCAGGGTTCCCGCTCCCGGGGTGTCCCGGTCCCGCCCCGGGCGGGCAGGGGAGCGGGCGTCGCGGGCTCGTGACCGGTGCTCCGGTGGGCGGCGGGCTTCTTGGTGACCGAGACGCGGCGCGGTGCGATGGTCTCCCCGGTGGGGCGTACGCTCGGGGGTTCCGCGCCCAGCAGGCCGTACACCACCGTGGCGTCCACGGTCTCGTGGCTGAGCAGGAGACCGGCCAGTGCCTCCAGTTGTGCGCGGTGCCGTGTGAGCAGTTCGGTGGCGCGCTGTTCGGCCTCGCGCAGCAGGCGGGCGACCTCGGCGTCGATGGCGGCCTGGGTGGCCTCCGCGAAGGGGCGGCTGCTCATCGGGGCCCCGCCGCCCAGGAACACCGAGCCGCCCTGCGGATAGCCCACCGGTCCCAGCGCGGGCGACAGCCCGAACTCCCGGATCATCTTGGTCGCGAGTTCGGTGGCGCCCGCGAGGTCGTTGGCCGCGCCCGTGGAGCCCTGCCCGAGAACGACCAGTTCGGCGGCGCGTCCGCCGAGCCGTACGGCCAGCGTCTGGGTGAGGTAGTCCTCACCGTACAAGTGGCGCTCGACGAGCGGGAGCTGCTCGGTGACGCCGAGGGCCTGACCGGCGGGCAGAATGGTGACCTTGGCCACCGGGTCGGCACTCGGGGACAGCGCGGCGACCAGCGCGTGCCCGGCCTCGTGCACGGCGACGGCCTCCTTCTCCGCGGGCAGCAGCACGTTCGAACCCTCGCGGCGGCCGAGCAGGATCCGGTCGCGGGCCGTGTCGAAGTCGTCCGCGGACACTTCCTCGCGGTCCTCGCGCACGGCGACGATGGCGGCCTCGTTGGCCAGGTTGGCCAGGTCCGCGCCGGAGAAGCCGGGCGTGCCGCGCGCCACCGTCTCCAGGTCGACGTCCTTGCCCAGGCGCTTGTCCTGGCAGTGCACGGACAGGATGGCGGCGCGTTCGGCCAGGGTGGGCAGCGGGATGGTGACCTGCCGGTCGAAGCGCCCGGGGCGCAGCAGGGCCGGGTCCAGGAGCTCGGGCCGGTTGGTGGCGGCCAGCACGACGATGCCCTCGGCGGCCTCGAACCCGTCCATCTCGGCGAGGAGCTGGTTGAGCGTCTGCTCCCGCTCGTCGTTGGAGACGACCCCGCCCGCCGCTCCCCGGCGGCCGCCGAGCGCGTCGATCTCGTCGACGAACACGATGACCGGCGCCCGCTTGCGCGCCTCGGCGAACAGGTCCCGCACCCGGGCGGCGCCCACGCCGACGAACATCTCCACGAAGCTCGAGCCGACCACGGACAGGAACGGCACCTCGGCCTCCCCGGCCACGGCACGCGCGAGCAGCGTCTTGCCGGTGCCGGGCGGGCCGACCATCAGCACACCGCGCGGTGCCATCGCCCCGGCGCGGCGGTAGCGCTCGGGCCGCCGCAGGAAGTCGACCACCTCGGCGATCTCGGACTTGGCGCCCGCGTACCCGGCGACGTCGGCGAACGTGGTCTCGGGCCGTTCCGCGTCGAACACCTTGACCCGGGACTTGCCGACCCCGCCCAGGGCCCCGGTCATCTGCGCGGCGCCGCCCTTCGACAGCCGCCGCCAGAACCAGAAGATCAGCACGATCGGCCCCAGCAGCAGGACCCAGGCCAGGATCTGGGAGCCGAAGGAGGGCGAGGTGGACGGCTGGGACGCCGTCACCTCCACGTGCTTCTTCTCCAGCCGGCCGAGCAGCTGGTCGCCGGCGAGCTGGACGGGGACGACGGTGGTGAAGCGGCGCCCGTCGGTGAGCGTGCCGTTCGTGTCACCGTCGGTGCTGATGGTGACCGACTTGACCTTCCCGGCGTCGACGTCGGTGAGGAACGTCGAGTACGTCAGGTTCTCCTTCTGCGGCGCCGAGGGCTGCATCCCGGGCAGCAGCGTCCACAGGCCGACGGCGAGCACGATCGCGATCGGCCACAGCCAGTGCCGCCAGGCGGGCGGGGGCGGCGGTGCGGTGGGGGCGGGCCGGTCCCCGGGAGGCGGCGGCTGGGCCTGCTTGGTCATGGCGTTCTCCCTGCGTCCCCGGTACCGGGCCACCGGGTGGAGACGGCGTAGCGAGCCGGGTCGGCGTCGAACGCGCAGCCACAGCGGGCCGAGCAGAAGTGGTAGGTCGTTCCGTCCGCCTCGCGGCGCACGGTGGTGCCGTACTTGCTCAGCAGCAGGCCGCACACCGGATCCGTGACCGTCTCCGGATTGCCGTGCCGGTGATGGTTGTGACGGCGGATGCTCACGTCGGCCTCCACGGTCGGGACACGCGTCGGTGACACCGGGGCCACGCGCTGCGAGGACGGGCGGCGTGGGTCACACCTCCACTGTCACGGCCCCGGGCCCCCTGCCACAGGGGCCCACCGTCCCCGTCCACGGGGGCTACCCGGCCCATGCGGCACCGTGCGGCGGCCCCCGCGGCACCGTGCGGCACGGGCGGCGTGGCCGGCAACCGGCCGGCGGGCTTCCCGCGGCAACGGCCGGGCGGCCCTTCCGGAGGACGTTCGGCACCTGCCCGGGCAGACGTCCGGGGCGCTGCATGGAGTCATGACGAAGGCAGATGAGATGCCGCCGGCGGCCGCCGAGCCGCGCGCCGGCGGTGCGGGCGGCCGCTGGGCCGCCCTGGTGGTGCTGTGTGTGTCGCTGCTGATCGTGACGCTGGACAACACGATCCTGAACGTCGCGCTTCCCACCCTGGTGAGGGAACTCGGCGCGACGACGACCCAGTTGCAGTGGATCGTGGACGCCTACGCGCTGGCGTTCGCCGGGCTGATGCTGGTCGCGGGCAGCAGCGCGGACCGGTTCGGCCGCCGGAGGGTGTTCACCGGCGGTCTCGTGGTGTTCGGCGCCGCCTCGGCGTGGGCGGCCTACTCCGGCTCCGTCGGGATGCTCGTCGCCGCGCGGGCGGGCATGGGCGTGGGCGCGGCGATGATGATGCCGGCCACCCTGTCGATCATCACCGACGTGTTCCGCGATCCCGGCGAGCGGCGGCGGGCCATCGGCGTGTGGGCGGCCACCAGCGGCCTGGGGATAGCCATCGGTCCCGTGGCGGGCGGACTGCTGCTGGAGCACTTCTGGTGGGGGTCGGTCTTCTGGGTCAACATCCCCTTCGCGGTAGCCGGTGTGCTGTCCGCGCGTGTGCTGGTGCCGGAGTCCCGCAACCCCGCCGCACTGCGCCCCGACCCCATGGGATCGGTACTGTCGATCGCGGGCCTCGGGCTCCTGCTGTGGGCGATCATCGAGGCACCCGTCCACGGCTGGACGTCGGCGGTCGTGCTGACGGCGGGCGGCGCCGGGCTGGCGGTGCTGGTGTGCTTCGCGCTGTGGGAGCGGGCCAGTTCCCATCCCATGCTCAATCTCGGCTTCTTCCGCGAGCGCCGGTTCTCGGTCGCCACGTCCTCGGTCGCGCTGGCGATGTTCGGGCTGTTCGGCGCGCTGTTCGTGCTGACCCAGTATCTGCAGTTCAGCCTCGGCTACACCGCCCTGGCCACCGGGGTCCGCGTACTGCCGGTGGCCGGGCTGCTCGCGGTCATCGCCCCGTTGTCGCCGGTGCTGGTACGCGTGGCGGGCACCAAGGCCGTGGTGACGGCGGGGCTCGTGGCCGTCGCGGGCGGGCTGTGGCAGCTGTCCGGCGCCGATGTGCGCTCCACCTACGGCGATGTGGTCGGCGGCATGCTGCTGCTCGGGCTGGGCGCCGGGCTGGTCGTCCCGGCCGCCCTGGACTCGCTGATGGGCACGCTGCCCCCGGGGGACACCGGGGTGGGCTCGGCGACCAACGGCGTCTCCGTGCAGATGGGCGGTGCGCTCGGGGTCGCGATCGTCGGGAGCCTGCTGAGCACCCGGTACCAGGACCGCATGCGACCGCCGCTGGCCCCGTACCGGCTGCCGCGCGAGGTGTCGGACAGCGTGCTCGGGTCCCTCGGCGGCGCGCTCGGCCTGGCCGAACGGGTGGGCGGTACCTCCGGACGGCTCCTCGCGCAGTTGGCGCGATCGGCGTTCGTCAGCGGCATGGGCCTCGGCCTGACCGTCGGGGCGGCGGTCACCGCGGGCGGAGCCGTACTGGCGCTCGCCGCGCTGCCCTCACGCCCGTCGCCCGACCGGTCCGAGCGGGACGCGCCGCACGACCGGTCCGAGCAGGACGCGCCACACGACCGGTCCGAGCGGGACGGCTGAGGGCTGACAGCTGACGGCTGGGCGGCCGGGCGGCCGGGCGGCCGGGCGGCCGGGCGGCTGGGCGGCTGGGCGGCTGGGCGGCTGAGGACGATGACTGACGGCTCAGGACGATGGCTCGGCCCGCGAGGATTCCCGGGCGCCGATGCCCGCCAGGACCAGATCGACCACGCCGTCCAGGAAGTCGTCGTCCAGCGGCTCCCGGGTCAGCAGGAGCCGCATGTGGAGCGGCCCCATGAGCGTCTCGAACGCCAGCCGGTGATCGACGCCCGCGCGCACCTCTCCCCGTTGTTCGGCGCGGCCGAGCACGGCCGACCCGGCCGCGAATCGGTGGTGCCAGAACCGTTCGCGGGTCTCCTCGTACTCGGCCAGGTCCTCGCGCACCGCCATCCGCAGCAGCAACGCGCCGAGCGGTGTGCGGGCGAACGACGCGGCATGGTGCAGCAACGCGCTCAGATCCGACCGCAGGGAGCCCGTGTCCGGGATCGGCACCTCCGTCCGCGTCCGGTCGAGCACCGCGTCCAGAGCAAGATTGGCCCTGTTCCCCCAGCGCCGGTAGACCGACGTCTCGTGCACCCCCGCGCGCCGGGCGACCTCGCCGATGGACAACGCCTCCATGCCGCCGTCCAGCAGCACGTCCACCGTCGCCGACAACACCGCGGCGCGGACCCTGGCGCTGCGGCCGCCGGGTCGGCGTACGCGTGGCTGATCGGTGACCGGCACCGTGCCAACGTAACGCACGGGCGCGGCCGCTTCACCCCCGTGAGGGAAGCGATCAGCCCGCTCGCCGGGAAGGTGCCTGCGCCGGTCCGCGCCGCTTCGTGTGCAGGGACCGCACCACGGGGGTGCGCGGCGCCCCGGCGAGGTGGGGGCTCTCGTGCGGGTGGGCCGCGGTGCGCCCGGAGGCGAGCGCCGCGATCAGCGCCGCCACGACGGCCGTGGCCGCCAGGCCGGCCACCACGATGAAGGTGAACGACATCCAGAAGCCCTCGGGGAGCAGCATGCCTCTCGCCTCCCACAAACGCAGTCATCCTTGCGTTAACAGTCTCCCGCTCGCGGCGCCGTCCCGCAAGCGGCCTGGTGGCGCGGGGAGCTGGCGGCCCTGTCCGGACGGCCGAGCCGGGGCCGGTCAGCCGGGGCGCCGGGGCGGACGGGCATGGAGGGTGACGGCGAGCCAGCACGCCCAGCCGATCGGCTGCAGTGCCCAGAAGCTGACGGCCCGGTACAGGAGCGTGGCGGCGATCGCGGATGCCGACGGCAGGCCGTACAGCACGAGGAGCGCGGACAGGCTCGTCTCCACCACGCCGAGGCTGCCGGGGGTCAGCCGCAGGCTGCCCGGGATCTGGGTGAGGACGTAGGCGAGCAGCAGCCCGTGCCAGGGCACACCGATGCCCAGGGCCCAGAGGGCGGCGGCCAGTCCCGCCACGTCGAGACCCCAGTTCAGCAGAGCCAGCGTGAACGGTCGCAGCCACGGCCGCAGGCCGGGCTGGAGCGCGCGAGCCTGGTCGATGAGACGGACCAGGGCCTGCTGTCCCGTCCGGATGCGCGGTGAGCGCGCTCCGGCGCGCTGCCACGTCCTCTCCGCCGCCGCCCGGAAGCCCGCGAAGCGGGACGCGCCGAACACCGCCAGGGCGATCCCCGCGACCGGCAGCAGGCCCACGAGGGGAAGCAGTACGGTGCGCAGCCCCGCCGGCCCTGCGGCGGCCACGCCGACCAGGAACACGACGGCCAGGCTCAGGACCGACAGCACGCCGGCCATGACCAGCACCGCGGCCGCGAGCACCTGCTCCGTGCCCCGGCGGCGCAGCTGGCGGTAGACCCAGGCGGCCGAGAAGGCCGCCCCGCCGGGCAGCGCGCCGGCCACCGAGTTGGCGGCCACCACGACCGCCGTCGTGCGGCGCAGGCTCCAGCGCATTCCGCCCGCCGCCAGCAACCACCGGTACACGCCCGCGAAGCACAGGAACGACAGCGCCTCGCATCCCACGGCGACCGCCACCGGCAGCGGGTGCACCCCGGCGATGAGGTGGTACGCCTGGGCCAGCTCACGCCGCCGCAGGACGGCGACCAGGACGACGGCCGCCGCGAGGAGCACGGCCGCCAGCCACCACAGCGCTCCCGGCCGCGCGGGACGCCCCGTCTCCCACCCGGCGTGGGCTTCCGCCGCGGACGCCTGCCGCCCGGGCATCAGCCGTCACCCTCGGCCGTGCCCGGCCGATCCGCGGGGCGGTTGCGTTCCACGGTCGCCTCCTCGGTCGGGTCGGCGAGGGCTTCGGTCCCTCCATGCAAACGCCCGGGACGCCGGTGCCGCCAGAAGCCGAAAGGGCACGGCTGCCCGAGAGGGACGGGGTCGGTCGGGCCCCACCGGGGACCGCTCGGCCCTGGACCGCGCCGAAGGCCCCACGCCCGAAGGCGCCGCTACGGGGAACGCGATGCGCGGGGTCGCGCGAGCCAGGCACCACCGCACCCGCACGAGCAGCCGCGCCCGCACCCGCGCCCGCCGGCGGGCGCTAGACGCTCGCCTGCGATGCCGCCGGTGGCACCACCGCCACCGGGGCCGGCGCGTGCAGCAGGACGGCCTGGGTGACCGAGCCGATCATGCGGGCCGGGGACAGCGGTCGGCGGCGATGGCGGCCCACGACGACCAGGCCGGCGTCCTTGGATGCGGCGACCAGGAGGCCCGCCGCGTCGCCCGGCATCGCGTGGGCGTCGGCCCGGACGTCGGGATGCCGTGAGCGGTACGGCGCGAGAAGCCCTTCGGCCAGGGCCCAGACCTCGTTCTCCACGGCACTCTGGTCGATCATCGGCGGGACGAGTTCACCGGGGGACGCCCAGGTCTGCGGCGGCCAGCCGTAGGCGGCGATCGCCTGGAGGCGGGCACCGCGCAGTTCGGCCTCCAGGAAGGCGAAGGCCAGCGCCGTCTCGTCGGGGCTGTCGACGTTCAGGCCGACGACCACGCGCGGGCCGGGTCCGGCGGCCGTGCCGGCGTGCGCCCGCACCGCCTCGGAGGCATCGGCGGTCCGCTCACCGTGCCCCGGCCGGGGCACCACGAGCACCGGGCACTCGGCGTCACGAGCGGCGGCCATGCTGTTGGAGCCGAGCAGCAGGCCGGCGAAGCCCCCGCGCCCGCGGGAGCCGAGCACCAGCAGCTGGGCGGCGGAGCCCAGTCCGGACAGCACCGCGCCCGGTGCGCCCTCCAGCGCCCGGTACTCCACGACCGGCAGGTCGGCCCGGCCCGCGAACCGGCCGCGCACCCCCGCGAGCACCGGATCGTCCTCGGGGTCCGGTGGGCCCTCGGGCAGCACGCCGGGCCGCACCCAGGGCGCGTACTGCCGCACATGGACCACCCGCAGCGGCGCCCCGCGCCTGCGCGCGGCGTCGACGGCCCGGTCCAGCGCGGCCAGGCTGCCGTCCGACCCGTCGACCGCCGCGATGACCGGCAGGCTGCTGCTCATGGGGTTCCTCATCTCCGGAAAGACGGCCTTGCCTTCCGGGACCAGCCTGGCTCAGGCGTCCGGCCCGGGAGGGTCACCACGTCGCGTGTCCGGAAAAACGGCGGAACACCCCGATCGGCCCGCGGCATCGGCTCACGTCAGGTCGAACTCCCCCTCCCGCGCCCCTGACACGAACGCGCCCCATTCCGCGGGTGTGAAGATCAGGGAAGGGCTTTCCGGGCGGCCGCTGTTGCGCATCGCGATGAAACCCTCGACAAAGGCGATCTGGACATCCCCCAGGCCGCGGCTGCTCGAGCGCCAGTCGGCGTTGCTGAGGTCCAGCTCCGGCTTCTCCCAGCCGGCAAGCGGGTGCTGCTGGATGGTGCTCTCGGCCACGTCGGTGCTCCTCCCGATTCGTCGTCCGCGGCCAGCCTAGCGATCGGTTTCTGATGCCGACAGGCCACGTGAGGGGGACCTTTCCCGGGGCCGTCAGGAGTCCGGGCGTTCGCTGCCCACGAGCCACATGGAGAAGAACTGCGATCCGCCGCCGTAGGCGTGCCCGAGGGCCCGCCGCGCGCCCTCCACCTGGTGTTCTCCGGCGAGTCCGCGCACCTGCAGGGCCGCCTCCGCGAAGCGGATCATGCCGGAGGCGCCGATGGGGTTGGTGGACAGGACGCCGCCCGACATGTTGACGGGCAGGTCCCCGTCCAGCTCGGTCACCCCCGACTCGGTGAGCTTCCAGCCCTCGCCCTCCTCGGCGAAGCCGAGGTTCTCCAGCCACATGGGCTCGTACCAGGAGAACGGCACGTACATCTCGACGGCGTCGATGTCCCGGCGCGGGTCCGCGATCCCGGCCTGCCGGTACACGTCGGCCGCGCAGTCCTTGCCGGCCTGCGGCGAGACGAAGTCCTTGCCGGCGAAGAGGGTCGGTTCGCTGCGCATGGCGCCGCCGTGCATCCAGGCCGGCGGCCGCGGGGCGCGCGCGGCCCCGGCCCGGTCCGTCAGCACCATCGCGCAGGCGCCGTCGGAGGACGGGCAGGTCTCCGAGTAGCGGATCGGATCCCACAGCATGGGCGAGGCCTGGACCTTCTCCAGGGTGATGTCGTGCTCGTGGAGGTGGGCGTAGGGGTTCTTCAGGGCGTTGCGCCGGTCCTTGTAGGCGACGAGTGAGCCGACGGTGTCGGGCGCGCCGGTGCGGCGCATGTAGGCACGCACGTGCGGGGCGAAGAAGCCGCCCGCGCCGGCGAGCAGCGGCTGCTGGAAGGGGATCGGCAGGGACAGGCCCCACATGGCGTTGGACTCGGACTGCTTCTCGAAGGCCAGCGTCAGCACGGTGCCGTGGACGCCGGCCGCCACCAGGTTCGCGGCCACGAGCGCGGTGGAGCCGCCCACCGAGCCCGCCGTGTGCACCCGCAGCATGGGCTTGCCCACCGCGCCGAGCGCGTCGGCGAGGTACAGCTCGGGCATCATCACGCCCTCGAAGAAGTCGGGCGCCTTGCCGATGACGACGGCGTCGATGTCCGCCCAGGCCAGTTCCGCGTCCTCCAGGGCCCGTCCGGCCGCCTCCCGGACGAGCCCGGCGATCGACACGTCCCGCCGCGCCGCCACGTGCTTGGTCTGGCCGACGCCTACGACGGCCACGGGTTCCTTGCTCATCGCGGATCCCCTTCGAGTACGGCGACCAGGTTCTGCTGCAGACAGGGGCCGGAGGTGGCGTGGGCGAGCGCCCGGTCCGACCCGCCCCGGTGAATGGCGGCGGCGGCCTCACCGAGCCGGACGAGCCCCGCGGCCATGATCGGGTTGGCGGCGAGGGCACCGCCGGACGGGTTCACCCGTACGCCGTCGCCGAGCCGCAGCGCCCTGCGCAGGACGACCTCCTGGGAGGTGAAGGGCGCGTGCAGCTCGGCGGTGTCGACGGGGCGTTCGAAGGCGCCCGCCTTCTCGGCGGCCAGGCGAGTGGAGGGCGAGTCGGTCAGGTCCCGGACTCCCAGGCCGTGGGCCTCGATGCGGTGGTCGATGCCACGGATCCAGGCGGGCCGCTCGCACAGCCGGCGGGCCCGCTCCCCGGCCGCGAGGATCACGGCGGCGGCCCCGTCGCCGATGGGCGGGCAGTCCCCGGTGCGCAGCGGCCGTACCAGGTAGTCCCCCTGGGGCACCGAACCCCTCAGCTGGGCGTGGGAGTTGGCCTCGGCGTCCGCGCGGCTTCGGGCGGCGACGGCCGCGAGCGCGGGCTCGTCGGTCTCGCCCGCGTCGATGAGGGCCTGCGCCTGCAGGGCGGCCAGGGCGACCGGGTCGGGCCACAGGGGCGCCAGGTAGTACGGGTCGAGCTGCCGGGTCAGGACGTCGCGCACGGACCCCGGTGAGGACTTGCCGTACGCGTAGACGAGCGCGGTGTCCGCGTCCCCGGTCAGCAGTTTCGTCCACGCCTCGTACAGGGCCCAGGCGCCGTCCATCTCCACGTGCGACTCGGAGATCGGCGGCCAGGCGCCCACGCCGTCGAGGGCGAGGGTGAAGGAGAAGGGACGGCCGGCCAGGTAGTCGCTGGAACCGGAGCAGGTGAAGCCGATGTCGGCGGTCTTCAGGCCGGTCTGCCCGAGGACGTCGTGCAGCACCGGCATGAGCATCTCGACCTCGGAGAGCTCGTCGCTGGTGCGGCGGTGGTCGCTCTGGGCGAAGGCGACCAGTGCTATGTCACGCGTCACAGCAGCTCCTTGTAGGCGTCGTAGTCCGCGTCGGGCTCCCCGGTGGGCCGGTAGTGGTCGGGGTAGCGGGCGCCCTCGGTCCACACCGCCTCGACGCGCAGGCCCATGCGCACCTGGTCGTAGGGGATGCCGCCGATACGGCCGTGCAGCGCGAGGTCGGCGCCGTCGAGGGCGATGTGGGCGTAGACGTACGGCACCTCGATGTCCAGGTTCTTCGCCTTGATGTTGACGATGCAGTAGGTGGTGACCGTGCCGCGCGGTCCCACCTCGACCTGCTCCGAGGTGGCGACGCCGCAGGTGGGGCAGGCGCCGCGCGGCGGGACGTACACCTTGCGGCAGGAGGGGCAGCGTTCGCCGACCGTGCGCCGCTCGGCGAGGGCGTGGATGTAGGCGGACTGCGCGCGGCCGGGCGAGTAGGTGTAGTCGAGGCGGGCGGGGGCGACGATGCCGGTGATCGCATCCGCGAACTCGCCGCTGTGGCCCGTGGGTTGTACCGGTCCGCCGTCGTACGGCTCGAAGCAGGCGATGTCCGTGATGGCGCCCTCGCGCGTGCCGGCCCAGCGCACGCGGACGCGCATGCCGGTGTGCACGGCGTCGGGGCCGGGGGCGTCGAGGGCGTGCAGCAGGGCGGTGTCGGCGCCGTCGAGGCGGACCAGGACCCAGGCGAAGGGGGTGTCCAGGGGCTGGCCCCGGCGCGGCCGGTGGTTCCAGGCCCAGGTGGTGACCGTGCCGGTGGGGGCGACCTCGACCAGGTCGCGGATCTCCTCGGCGGTGACGGGGTCGTACTCGACGGGTGGCACGAGGGTACGGCCGTCACCGGTGCGCACCCCGAGGACGACGCGCTCGCGCAGCCCGGTCAGGAAGGCGCTCTGGACCGGGCCGAGGGAGCGGGTGAAGGGGAACTCGACGGTGAGGGCTGCTTTGAGGACTTCGGGCATCGGGGCCGCCTCCTTGAGAGGTGGGCAGTGAGGGGACGCGCCCTGCAGGGGCGCGGGGGAACCGCGCGACCGGCCGCATCGGGCCCTCGAGGCCCGGACCGGGCGAGGCCGGCGCGGTGCTGGTGCCGCGGCAGGCAACGTTTGCCCGTCAAGGAGCGGCGTCCGGTGCGTGCCGGGCGTCGCGACGGGGCGAACGTTGCCTGTTGCGGCACTAGGCACGCTTGTAGACGGGCGGTCGTTTCTCCGCGAAGGCCCGGGCACCCTCCTTCGCGTCGGCGGTGTCGAAGATCGGCCAGCCGCGCTCGAGTTCGGCGGCGAGTCCGTCGGCCTCGGTCATCTCCGCGCTCTCGTAGACCGACGCCTTGACGGCCTCCACGGCGAGCGGGCCGCAGGCGTTGATCAGTCCGGCGATCTCCAGGGCCTTGGCGAGGGCGGTGCCGTCGGGCACGACATGGCCGATCAGGCCGACGTCCGCGGCCTCACGGGCGCTGTAGGGCCGGCCGGTGAGCAGCATCTCCAGGGCGTGGGTGCGCGGGATCTGGCGCTGCAGCCGGACGGTGGAGCCGCCGATCGGGAACAGTCCGCGCCTGACCTCGAAGAGGCCGAAGGTCGCCGACTCGCCCGCGACCCTGATGTCGGTGCCCTGCAGGATCTCGGTGCCGCCCGCCACGCAGTGCCCCTCGACGGCGGCGATCACCGGCTTGCGGGGGCGGTGGTGGCGCAGCATCGCCTTCCAGTGCAGGTCGGGGTCGGCCTTGAGGCGGTCCCGGTGGTGCTCTCCCGCCATGCCCCGTCCCGCGAGGGCCTTGAGGTCCATGCCGGCGCAGAACGCGCCGCCGGCGCCGGTCAGCACCACCGAGCGGACGGCGTCGTCCTCGTCGGCCTCGAGCCAGCCGTCGTAGAGCCCGACGAGCATCGGCAGCGAGAGCGCGTTCTTGGCCTCCGGCCTGTTGAGCGTGAGCACCAGTGTGGCGCCTTCGCGCTGCACGGTGAGGTGTTCGGTACCACCCATCGCCGTCTCCCCTCTCCAGGAACGAGAACAGGTTGCAGTACCCCGGAAGGCACTTCAAGAGTTTTCTGACAGGTAGTCAGATTTCTTGGCCCGAACTCTTCACAGTTGCCGCCCCCTTTGCTCTGATGACCGCGAACCGACAGCTGCCAGGCTCGCCCCGAGCGAGGGAACGGTCAGGAGGAGCGGTGGAGTACAACCTTGCGGACCTGTTCGAGTCGGTCGTCGACGTGGTGCCCGACCGCGAGGCCCTGGTGTACGTCGACCACCCGGGCACGGGCGCCGAACGCCGTCTGACCTACGCGGAGCTGGACGCGGCGGCCAACCGCATCGGCCATCACCTGATCGGCGCCGGGGTCCGCCCCGGCGAACACCTCGGGCTGCACCTCTACAACGGCGTCGAGTACCTGCAGACACTGATCGCCTGCCTCAAGGCGCGGATCGTCCCGGTCAACGTCAACTACCGCTACGTGGAAGACGAGTTGGTGTACCTCTACCGCGATGCCGACCTCGTGGCGCTGGTCTTCGACGCGGAGTTCGACGACCGGGTGGCGGCGGCGCTGCCGAGGTGCCCCGCGGTGCGCCACCTCGTACGGGCCGGGGACGGCGGGCGGTCCCCCGCCGTGTCCTTCGCGGCGGCGGAGGCGGACGGCGTACCGGAGCGCGGATTCCCGGCGCGTTCGGGCGACGACCAGTTCATCATCTACACCGGCGGCACCACCGGGATGCCCAAGGGCGTGATGTGGCGCCAGGAGGACCTGTTCTTCGCGGGCCTCGGCGGCGGCGCGCCGACCGGTGAGCCGGTGCGCAGGCCGGAGGAGCTGGCCGAACGGGTCGCGGCCGGCGGCAGCGGGATCACCTTCTTCCCCACTCCCCCGCTGATGCACGGCACCTCCACCCTGACCTCCCTGATCGGCTTCAACTTCGGTCAGCGCGTGGTGATCCACCGCAAGTTCGTGCCGGAGGAGGTGCTGCGTACGATCGAGAAGGAGCAGGTCACCAGCGTCTCGCTGGTCGGCGACGCGATGCTGCGGCCGCTGATCGACGCCCTCGGCGGGCCCATGAAGGGCACCGACTGCTCCTCGTTGTTCAGTGTGTCCTCCTCCGGCGCGGTCATGTCCGAGACGGTCCGCCGGCAGTTCCAGGACCTGCTGCCGAACGCCATGCTGCTGAACAACTACGGCTCGTCGGAGTCCGGGTTCAACGGCACGGCGACGGCCGACTCCGGAGCCGGGCAGAGCTTCCGCATCCGGGTCAACTCCCGTACCCGGGTGGTCGACCCGGTCACCCACGAGCCGGTGGCGCCGGGTGAGGTGGGCCGTGTCGCCCAGTCCGGCAGCGTGCCCCTGGGCTACTACAACGACCCGCGCAAGACCGCCGAGACGTTCTTCGAGAAGGACGGCCGGCGCTGGGTGCTGCTCGGCGACATGGCGACCGTGGACGGGGAGGGCGTGGTCACCGTCCTCGGCCGGGGCTCGCAGTGCATCAACACCGGCGGCGAGAAGGTGTACCCGGAGGAGGTCGAGCAGGCGCTGAAGTCCCATCCGGACGTGTACGACGCGCTGGTGGCCGGGGTGCCGGACGCGAGGTGGGGCCAGCATGTGGCGGCGGTCGTACAGCTGCGGGCGGGGGCGCCGCACCCCTCGCTGGAGGACGTCCAGTCGTACTGCCGCACCCACCTCGCCGGGTACAAGATCCCGCGGCAGCTGGTGATCACCGAGGACATACGGCGCTCGCCCAGCGGAAAGGCGGACTACCGCTGGGCCCGGGAGGTGGCGGTGGCGGCGGACGCCTCCTCCGTGTAGGCACCGGGTGACGGCCACCGGCGTAGTCTTTGCGCGCGGTTGACCCGGGGCCTTGAACAGGGAGTGAAGCCGGACCGTACGGAGGTTGGCGGCCCGGTCCCGCGAGCCCGGTCCGCCGTCCCATCACCGGGCTTCGCACGGAAGGACCTACGGGTGTCGCACCTCACGCCCCCTCGTCAACTGCCGGACATCGAAGCGGGCCCCGACCCTGACACGCCCGGACGGCCTGATGCCGCCGCGGCACCGGGCGATACGGCCGAGGGGGGACGGCCGGAGCCGGCCGCACCGGTGAGCGCCGGCGGGACGGCCGCCACCGCACAGGCGAAGGCGCAGGCAGACACCGAGGCGGAACGGACGGACGAGAGCGCCGGGTCCGTGGACGTGCCCTCCGCAAAGGCGTCGACGGGTCCGGCGGTCCCGGACGCGAGGCAGCCGGCAGCCGGCCCGACGGACACACCAGAACCGGACCCGGACCCGCAGCAGGCGGCTGAACCGGCGACCGGACCGACGGCCGCCCCTGCGGAGGCTGCCCGCGAGCGGGCGGCGGGCCCGGAGGAAGAGCCGGCACCCGGCCCCGAGACCGCCCGGTCCGCCGACGGCACGGGGGAGCCTGCTCCCGATCCCGGCACCGAAGCGGCGGCGACGGCCGCCACCGTGCCCGCGGGAGCGGCCGGGCCCACCCCGGCGGGCCGCCCCGGCTGGTTCGGCTGGCGTCGCCGCTTCCCCCGTACCGCGCGTACCGTCCGCGTGGTCACGAGTGTCCTGGCCGCCGTGCTGGTGTTCGTCGCGGTGCTGGTGCCCAACCGCCTCGACCGGATCGACGTCCAGGCCTTCCTCCGGCTGCCCGTGGAGGCGATCGTCCTCGCGGGGCTCCTGCTCGTGCTGCCACCGAAGCCGCGCAGGATCACGGCCGGGGCGCTGGGGGTGTTCCTCGGGCTGTCCACCGTCCTCAAATGCCTCGACATGGGCTTCAGGCAGACCCTCGCCCGGCCGTTCGACCTGGTCTTCGACTGGGTCCTGCTGAGCGACGCGGCCGACTGGATGAAGGACTCCTTCGGACGCTCCGGTGAACTGCTCGCGGTGATCGGGGTGATCGTCCTGACGGTCGCCGTGCTCGCGGTGAGCGCGCTCGCGCTGCTGCGCGTGGCGAACGTGCTGGGCCGCCACCGCCCCGCGGCCGTACGCACCACGCTGGCCCTCGGCGTCGCGTGGATCATCTGCTTCACCCTGGGTGCCCAGTTCGGCGGCGTCACCTTCGCCACCGAGGGCTACGCCCAGTACCTGGCCAACCGAGTGCAGTACGTCCGCGAGGGCCTCGGCGACGCCGATGTCTTCAAGAAGCAGCTGGCGGTCGACGCCTACGCCAAGACCCCGCCCGGTCAGCTGCTGACCGGTCTGCGCGGCAAGGACGTGATGCTCACCTTCGTCGAGAGCTACGGCCGGGTGGCCATCGACGACCCGGCGATGGCACCGGAGGTCGACGCGACGCTCAGGGCGGGCGACGCCCGGCTGAGGTCGGCCGGCTTCTCGGCCCGCAGCGGCTGGCTCAGGTCGCCGGTGACCGGCGCCGGCAGCTGGCTCGCCCACTCGACGTTCCTGTCCGGTCTGTGGGTCAAGAACCAGCAGCGGTACCGGGCCCTGACCACCAGCGACCGCGCCACCCTCACCAGCTACTTCCGCAAGACCGGCGCCTGGCGCACGGTCGGCATCATGCCCGGGGTGCGCAAGGACTGGCCCGAGGGCAAGTACTTCGGCCTCGACCACATCTACGACTCCACACACCTCGGCTACCAGGGGCCGTACTTCAGCTGGACGCCGGTGCCCGACCAGTTCAGCCTGGAGGCCTTCCAGCGGCTGGAGCACGGCAAGAAGAACCGCGAACCGATCATGGCGGAGATCATCCTCGCCTCCAGCCACGACCCCTGGTCCCCCATCGCCCGCATGATCGACTGGAAGGACCTCGGGAACGGCAAGGTCTTCTACAAGATCAAGAAGGAGGGCACCAACCCCACGCAGGTCTGGAAGAGCTCCAAGCGCGTGCGGACCGAGTACCGCAAGGCCATCCAGTACTCGCTGGACAGCCTGACCCAGTGGGTCCAGCGCTACGGCGACAAGAACACCGTCCTGGTCTTCCTCGGCGACCACCAGCCCGTCCCGACGGTCACCGGGGGCAGCGCCAGCCGGGACGTGCCCGTCACGATCGTCGCCCATGACCCGAAGGTGCTGGCCCGCGTCTCGAACTGGGGCTGGACGGAGGGCCTCAAGCCCGCGGACAACGCACCGGAGTGGACCATGAACAAGTTCCGCGACCGCTTCATGGCGGCGTACGGGCCGCACGGGGGGTGAGGCGGCGGCCGCACCCGGGGTGCGGCGGCGGGCCGCGGCGGCCGGTCAGGGGCGCCGGCCCGTCACCCCTCGGGTCCGGCCGCGGCCAGGGACGGCAGCACCGGCCGGGTGATCCCGGACAGGTCGCGGAAGACCACGCTGTTGCGGTCGGTGACCGAACGTCCCAGCGCGTGATGGGGCCACAGCCCGCCGGCCATCCGGCGGCTGCGCTCGCCCCACTCAAGGGCCTCCGCGCCCGGCGCCTTGTAGAAGTTCAGGGCGTAGCCGCCGGAGTGGATCCGCAGCAGGCCGAAGCCGCCGGGGTACTCCTTGGCGGCGCCGACCTCCTGCAGGGCCACGTGCGGGGCGAGCGGCAGCAGGGTGCGCTTGTTGCGGTGGGTGTGGCCCGCGTGGTGCAGGAACACGCCCGGTGTGGCGGCGTAGGCCTCGACGATGGCGCGGGCCTGGCGGCGCCCCATGCGCTGACCGGCGCTGACCGGGAACAGCGAGTCGCGCACGGTCAGCGGATGGTGGCCGAAGACGACGGTGGGCTGTTCCCTGTTCTCACGCAACCGGCTGCGGAACCAGGAGAGCTGCTCGGCGCCCAGTCCGCCCGAGTCGGCGCCGTTGCCCCGCTTCTCGTAGGTGTCGAGGCCGATGATCCGCAGCCCGCCGAGGTCGTGCGCGAAGTAGCCCGGCGCACCCTCCGCGCCGAAGCCCCGGAGGAAGCTGTCGCCGTCGAGTTCCTGGCCGTCGCCGGAGCCGGGGCGGTCGTGGTTTCCCCGGACGACGAGGTAGTCCCGCCCCAGGTCGCCGAAGCCGTCCAGGATCCGCCGGGCCTCGGCCAGGTCCTGGGCCCCGCCGCCGGCCGAGATGTCTCCGGCGGCCAGCAGCAGGTCCGCACCGCGCCGGCGGGCCTCCTCCACCAGGGCCCGGCCCATGATCTCCGGATAGGGCTCCAGCCCCGGCTGCTGCGACACGCCGCGCAGCAGGGGGATGCCGGTCACGAGCCCGGCGATGGTCTCGCCGAGGTGCAGGTCGTTGCAGAGCGCGAGGGTCATCAGGTGGCGGCCGGGCGGCGGCTGCGGCGTGGTGAAGGCGTACGGGCCGCCGTGCGAGCCCAGGCCGTGCCGTGAGGTGCCCGCCGCGTTGCCGCTGATCAGGTGCAGCGTGGTGGGCCGTGCGGCCACGCCGCGGGAGCGGGCCTGGTAGTAGTACGTCTGTCCCGGCTCCAGGCCGGTGATCTCCACGTAGTGGTGTGCCGTGAGCCGGTTCTCGCCGGCGACGCGGTTCAGGTGGCCGGGGTGGGTGCCGTAGACGACCTCGCCCTCCGTGACGGCGGGGAGCATGTGCCCGAAACCGTCGTCGGTGCCGGGCACCCCGGTGTACCAGGTGATGACGGCGCGGTCCTCGGTCAGGGTGACCAGTTCCAGGTGGACGGCCGCGACCGTGTGCGGGCGGGGCAGCCGGGAGCGGGCCGCGGACGCGGCCCTGAGCAGGGCCGGGGCGAGCAGGGCTCCGGAGCGCAGTACCTCACAGGGGCCGGGAACTCCGGCGAGGGCGGCGAGAGGAGCGGAGAAGCAGCATCTCATGGCTGGTATGTGCCCTCCTGCCGTATACACGATCCATGGTACTGGTGGCCCTACCAGGTATGAAATGAGACTTCTTGTGCATCTCGTCACGTGGCAAGACGGCTGCGCAGCTCCCTCTTGAGGATCTTTCCGCTCGCGTTGCGCGGGAGTTCGTCCACGAACTCCACCCGCTTCGGTGCCTTGAAGTGGGCGAGCTTCTCCCGGACGTGGGCGATCAGCTCCTCCTCGGTCACCTCGCCGCGCGGGACGACGACCGCGGTGACCGCCTCGATCCACCGTTCGTCGGGCAGGCCGACCACCGCGACCTCGGCCACCCGCTCGTGGGTGTAGAGGGCGTCCTCGACCTGGCGGGAAGCGACGAGCACACCACCGGAGTTGATCACGTCCTTCACCCGGTCGACGATGGTGTAGTAGCCGTCCGCGTCACGCACCGCGAGGTCGCCGGAGCGGAACCAGCCGTCGCGGAAGGCGGCGGCCGTCTCCTCAGGCTTGTCCCAGTAGCCCTCGCACAACTGCGGTGAGCGGTAGACGATTTCACCGGGTGTGCCGTCGGGGACGTCCTTGCCGTCCTCGTCGACCACGCGCGCGTCGACGAAGAGGACGGGCCGGCCGCAGGAGTCCATGCGGCCCTGGTGCTCGTCGGGGGCCAGGACGGTGGCCAGCGGGCCGATCTCGCTCTGGCCGAAGCAGTTGAAGAAGCCGAGTCCGGGAAGCCGTTCGCGCAGGCGCTCCAGGACCGGCACCGGCATGATCGACGCGCCGTAGTACGCCTTGCGCAGCCCGGACAGGTCGCGGGTCGCGAAGTCCGGGCGGTTGGACAGGCCGATCCAGACCGTGGGCGGGGCGAACAGGCTGTCCACCCGGCCGGCTTCGATGAGGTCGAAGAGCCGGTCGCCGTCGGGGGCGTCGAGGATGATGTTCGTGGCGCCGACGGCGAGGTACGGCAGCAGGAACACGTGCATCTGCGCCGAGTGGTACAGCGGCAGGGAGTGCACGGGCCGGTCGCCTGCGCCGAGGTCGAGGGCGGTGATCGCGCTCAGGTACTCGTGGACCAGCGCCCGGTGCGTCATCATCGCGCCCTTGGGCAGGGCCGTGGTGCCGGACGTGTACAGCAGCTGCACCAGGTCCTCGGCGCGCGGCTCGGATCCGTCGTGGGCGGGGGCCGCCGCCTGGCGCGCGAGCAGGCAGTCGTCGGCGTCGCGCAGCGGCAGCACCGCCACGCCCTCCGGGAGCCGGCCGGCGAGAGCGGGATCGGTCATGACCAGCGCGCAGCCGGACTGGCCGACGATGTAGGCCAGGTCATCGCCCGTCAGGTTCTGGTTGACCGGCACATGGACCAGGCCGGCGCGGGCGCAGGCGAGGAAGCCGATCAGATAGGCGTCCGAGTTGTGGCCGTAGGCACCGACCCGGTCGCCGGGGGCGAGGCCCCGCGCGAGCAGCACGCTCGCCGCGCGGGAGACGGCCTCGTCGAGTTCGGCGTACGTCCAGGAGCGGTCGCGGTACTCGACCGCGACGCGCGCGGGGGTGCGCCGGGCGCTGCGCCGCAGCACCCCGTCAACCGTGCTGCCCTGTCCCTGCGTCATGACTGATGATCCTCGGTCCGTCACCGGGCGGGGTCAAGCATGTGGCAGCCTCGGGGCGAGCCGGTCACGGGGAGTGGGGGTCATGACCGGCACACGGGTCCGCCGGCACGCCGAGCCGGTGCTCGACGGGGCGGTGGCCGACCTCGGCGGGTGCGACCACGCGGACGCGGTGGCCGTGGACCTGCCACCGGGCACCGACGCCGTCGCGTTCACCAGGATGGTGTTCACCGGCACACCCGAGTGGGTGCACCCTTCCACCACCTGATCGTCCCTCATGTGGTGGGCCGGGCCGTGCGGGGCTGACGCCCCTCACACGGCGCGCGTCCGGCCCTCCCAGTACGGATCGCGCAGCCGCCGCTTGTACAGCTTGCCGTTGGGGTCGCGGGGCATCTCGGCGATGAAGTCGACGGTCCTGGGCCGCTTGTACCCCGCGAGCCGCTCGGCGCAGTGCTCCAGGACCGAGGCGGCCAGTTCGGGACCGGGCTCCCGGCCGGGGGCCGGCTCGACGACCGCCTTGACCTCCTCGCCCCAGTCGTCGTGCGGGATGCCGAAGACGGCGGCGTCGGCGACGGCCGGGTGGGCGAGCAGGACCGACTCGATCTCGGCGGGGTAGATGTTGACGCCGCCCGAGATGATCATGTCGATCTTGCGGTCCCTGAGGAAGAGGTAGCCGTCCTCGTCGAGGTGGCCGAGGTCGCCGACGGTGAAGAAGTCGCCGATGCGGTTCTTCTGCGTCTTGGCCTCGTCCTTGTGGTAGGTGAAGCCGCCGGTGTTCATCTTCATGTAGACGGTGCCGAGTTCGCCGGGCGGCAGCCGGTCGCCGTCGTCGTCGAAGACGGCGAGTTCGCTGATGGGCCAGGCCTTGCCGACGGTGCCGGGCTTCTTCAGCCAGTCCTCGGCGGTGGCGAAGGCGCCGCCGCCCTCGCTGGCCGCGTAGTACTCCTCCACCGACTCGCCCCACCAGTCGATCATCGCCCGCTTCACGTGGTCCGGGCAGGGCGCGGCGCCGTGGATGGCGTGCCGCATGGACGAGACGTCGTAGCGGCGCCGGACCTCCTCCGGCAGGGCGAGCAGGCGGTGGAACTGGGTCGGGACCATATGGGTGTGCGTGCACTTCTCCCGGTCGATCAGCCGGAGCATCTCCTCGGGCGTCCACTTGTCCATCATCACCAGCCGGTGACCGATGTGCAGGGACGCGCCCGCGAACTGCAGCACGGCGGTGTGGTAGAGCGGCGAGCAGACGAGGTGCACGTTGCCGTCGAACGGCTTGATCCCGAAGATGCCGAGGAAGCCGCCGAGGTAGGCCTCCTCCGGGCTCCTGCCGGGCAGCGGGCGGCGGATGCCGCGCGGGCGGCCGGTGGTGCCCGAGGTGTAGTTCATGACCCAGCCGAGCTCGCGGTTCGCGGGCACCGACTCCGGCTGTCCGTCCAGCAGTTCGGCGTACGGCCGGAAGCCCTCGACAGCACCGACGGCGTACCGGTGGGTGTCCGGGAGCCCGGTCTCCTCGGCCGCGTGGCGGGCCGGGCGCGCGAACCGCTCGTGCGCGATCAGCACCTTGGCACCGGAGTCGGCGACGATCCAGCCGATCTCCGGGCCGACGAAGTGGTGGTTGACGGGGACCAGGTAGAAACCGGCCTGGCTGGCGGCCAGATAGGCGGTGAGGAACTCGACGCCGTTGGGCAGCACGACCGCGAAGGCGTCCCCGCGCTCCAGCCCGGCGGCCCGCAGGCCGTGCACGAGGCGGTTGACGTCGGCGTGCAGGCGGCCGGCGGTCCACCGCTCGCCGTCCGGTGCGACGAGGACCTGGCGGTCGGGATCGGCGGCGGCCTGGGCCCAGAACCCGGCGGGGGGTGTACTCGTCACGTGCCGCTCCTTCCGGCGATACGGATCATGCGGTCGACGGCCTCCTCGAAGCCGCGGGTGAGGTCGTCGAAGACGGCCTGGACACTGCGTTCGCTGTTCATGCGGCCGACGATCTGGCCGACCGGCGTGCCGAGCAGGGGCTCGACCTCGTACTTCTGGATGCGGGTGAGGGCGTCGGCGACCAGAAGGCCCTGCAGGGGCATGGGGAGGGCGCCGGGCCCGGCCGGGTCGTCCCAGGCGTCGGTCCACTCGGTACGGAGCTGCCGTGCGGGCTTCCCGGTCAGGGCGCGGGAGCGGACGGTGTCGCCGGAGCCGGCGGCGAGCAGTTTCCGTGTCACCGCGGGCGAGGTGAGCTCGGCCTCCGTGCAGGTCAGCCAGATGGAGCCGAGCCAGACGCCCTGGGCGCCGAGGGCGAGGGCGGCGGCCACCTGCCGGCCGCTGCCGATGCCGCCCGCCGCCAGCACGGGCAGCGGGTCCACGGCGTCGACCACCTCCGGGGTGAGCACCATGGAGGCGATCTCGCCGGTGTGCCCGCCGGCCTCGTAGCCCTGCGCGACGACGATGTCGATGCCCGCGTCCTTGTGCTTGAGCGCGTGCCGGGCGCTGCCCGCGAGCGCGGCGACGAGGACGTCGTGTTCGTGGGCGCGGGCCACCACGTCGGCGGGCGGGGAGCCGAGGGCGTTGGCGAGGAGGCGGATCGGGTAGTCGAAGGCGACGTCGAGCTGGTTGCGGGCGACCTGCTCCATCCAGCCGGTGATGCGCCAGCCGGCGGCCTCTCCCTCGGCGAGCTCGGGCACGCCGTACTTGGCGAGGGTGTCCTGGACGAACTGCCGGTGCGCCGGGGGGATCATCGCCTCCACGTCGGCCTCGGTGACGCCCTCCACCTTCTTGGCGGGCATGACCACGTCCAGGCCGTAGGGCCGTCCGTCGACATGGGCCTGGAGCCAGTCGAGGTCGCGCCTGAGCTCGTCGGGGGCGGTGTAGCGGACCGCGCCGAGCACTCCGAAGCCGCCGGCCCGGCTGATGGCCGCGGCGACGGCGGGGAACGGCGTGAAGCCGAAAACGGCGTGCTCGACTCCCAGTTTCTTGCTCAGCTCCGTCTGCATGGCCGCAGGATGCCGCAGTCCTCCGGCCGACGGAAGAGTTTTTCTGATGCTCCGTCAGATTCCTGGCCGTGCGGCGCCACCCGCACGCCTCGTCGGCGACTCGGTGCACCCGGTGCGCACCTGGCGCTACCGGCTTCGCGCCGCGGGCGGCCGCCGGCGAGAACCTGACACGCGCCGTCGCTGCCGTTCACCGCGCACCGCCCCGGCGAGGACCCGCGGGAGCACCCGCCGGGTCCGGCACCGGCTGCCGGCCCCTCTCCCCGCGCACCCCCGGCTGGTCCTGCGCCGGCACTGCTCGGCGGACAGGCGCTGCGTCGGCCGCGGGGGGTACGTGGACGGACCGCGCGTCCGGGCCGGGCGAGGCGTCCTCTTCGACGAGGCCCGCCGGGCGGACGCGGCGCGGACCGTGGCGACGGGGTGGAGCGCGTCGGCCGATCAGGCGCACTCGCCCGCGATCCGCCACCGGACCGCTACTGCGCGTGGCGGCCGTTGCCGTACAACGAGATCTCACTCACCCCGTCAGGCCGCTCTCGCCACCAGTACGGGCTGGTGGAAGCCGGTGTCGGCCGGACTGTGCCACACCGGTCCGGTGAAGCCGGACGCGGTCGCGGCGTCCGTCACCTCGCGTCGGGTCAGTGCCCGGGAGGTGGCATGGCGGACACGTACCTGCCGGCCCTGCGCGTCCGGGAGGAGCTGGAAGTACTCCTGGTCGTAGTGCTCCCCGTCCTCGTGCCAGTGCCACAGCTGGAAGGTGATCGACCGGCCGTCGGAGCCCTGCGAGACCTGGGGAGGCACGGACGCGGGGCGGGTCCGGCGGGCCTCGTCGTAGTCGCGGAGGGTGAGCAGGAGCAGCCCGCCGTCCTTCAGGACCCGGCGCATGTCGCGGAGAGCCGCCTCGAGGTCCTCCCCCGTCAGCAGGTGCGCGATCGAGTTGTCGGCGCATACGACGGCCTCGAACACGCCCTGCCGGAACGGCAGTCGGCGCATGTCCCCCGCCGCCGTGGACAGGTCCACACCCCGGGCCGCGGCCTCCGCGGCGGCCCGCGCGGCCGCCACCGGGCTCAGGTCGCTGCCGACGACCCGGTGTCCGGCGCGCGCGAGGCCGATCGCCTGGGTGCCGATGCCGCAGGCGCAGTCCAGGAGGCGGTACGGGCCAGGGCCGCTGAGTCCACGGTGCAGCAGGCCGTCCAGCACGGCGGCCTGGCGGGCGATGCTCGCCTCCCAGTCGGGGAAGATGCGGTGGTAGTCGGCGGCGAGCGAGTCGTAGAAGTCGCGTGGTGAGTGCGTCACTCGCCCGTCGCCTCCAGGACCGCCATCGCCGCGTTGTGCCCGGGCACTCCGCTCACGCCCCCGCCGCGCACCGCGCCCGCCCCGCACAGCAGCACGTTCGCCTGTCCGGTCTCCACTCCCCAACGGCCCGTGCCCTCCTGGGCGTAGGGCCAGGACAGGGCGCGGTGGAAGATGTTGCCGCCGGGCAGGCGCAGGTCGCGCTCCAGGTCGAGCGGGGTCTTCGCCTCGATGCACGGGCGGCCGTCCGCGTCGGTCGCCAGACAGCCGGCCAGCGGCTCGGCGAGGTGGGCGTCGAGCTGGGCGAGGGTCGACTTCAGCAGTTCCCCGCGTGCGGCGTCGTTGTCCCGGTCGAAGAGCCGGGCGGGTGCGTGCAGGCCGAAGAGGGTCAGGGTCTGGTAGCCCCGCTCGACGAGGTCCGGGCCGAGGATCGTCGGGTCGGTGAGCGAGTGGCAGTAGATCTCCGACGGAGGCGCGGTGGGGAGTTCACCGGCGGCGGCCTGGGCGTGGGCGGTGGCGAGCTGCCGGTAGCCCTCGGCGATGTGGCAGGTGCCGGAGAACGCCTCGCGCGGGTCCACCGACGTGTCGCGCAGCCTGGGCAGCCTTTTGAGCAGCATGTTCACCTTCAGCTGGGCGCCCTCCGCGGCCTCCGGCGGGGTGCCGCCGGTCAGCTCGGCCAGGGCCTGCGGGGAGGCGTTGACCAGGACGTGGCGTGCCGCGGCGACGCCCTCGCCGCCGGGCGTGCGGTAGCGGACCTCGGCGGTCCGGCCGTCCGTGTCGACGCGTACCGCCTCGTGGCCGGTGGCGATGACGACGCCCGCGGTCCGGGCTGCGCCGGCCAGGGCGTTGGTCAGGGCGCCCATGCCGCCGACGGGCACGTCCCAGGCGCCGGTGCCGCCGCCGATCACGTGGTAGAGGAAGCAGCGGTTCTGCGGCAGGGACGGGTCGTGGGCGTCGGCGAAGGTGCCGATGAGGGCGTCGGTGAGGACGACGCCGCGGACCAGGTCGTCGGCGAAGCGGTCCTCGATCGCGACGCCGATCGGGTCCTCGAACAGCGCCCGCCAGGCCTCTTCGTCGTCGACACGGCGGCGCAGCTCCTCCCGGGTGGGCAGTGGTTCGGTGAGGGTCGGGAAGACGCGTTCGGCGACGCGGCCGGTCATGCCGTAGAAGCGCTGCCAGGCCTCGTACTCGCGGTCGGAGCCGGTGAGGCGGGCGAAGGCCTCGCGGGTGCGCCCCTCGCCGCCTCCGACCAGGAGGCCGGTCGGCCGGCCCGCCCGCTCCACGGGCGTGTACGAGGAGATGGTGCGGGTGCTCAGCCGGAACTCCAGGCCGAGGTCCCGCACGATCTTCCGCGGCAGCAGGCTGACCAGGTAGGAGTACCGCGACAGCCGGGCGTCGACCCCGGCGAACGGCCGGGTGGAGACGGCGGCGCCCCCGGTGCGCTCCAGCCGCTCCAGCACCAGCACCGACCGCCCGGCCCGGGCCAGGTAGGCGGCGGCGACCAGGCCGTTGTGGCCCCCGCCGACGATCACGGCGTCGTATGTCCGGTGTCCCTCGTCTGCAGCCATGGTTCTTGGTAACACGCGATGATCGCGGGCGGCCAGGGGTGCACGGCGACGGGCGGCGCACGGTCGGCCGCGGTGTCCTGGCGGCCCGCGGTGACCGGGGTCAGCGCCCGCCGGCCGCCCGCTGCTGCCGCAGCACCGCCACCCTGCGGTAGAGCTCGACCGCCTCCGCGCCGCGGCCGAGCTGTTCCAGGCAGTGGGCCTCGTCGTTGCGGCTGGCGAGGGTGTCGGGGTGGTCGGGGCCCAGCACGCGCTCGCGGGCGGCGGCGACGCGGCGGTACTCGGCCAGCGCGTCGTGCCAGCGGCCCAGCCAGCCGAGGCCGACGGCGACCTCGCGCCGGCTGACCAGGGTGTCGGGGTGGTCGGGGCCGAGCACGCGCTCGCGGATGGCGCAGACGTCGCGGGACTCGGCGAGGGCCTCCTCCCAGCGCCCCAGACGGCCGAGGTTGACGCCCAGGCCGTGGCGGGCGCGGAGCGTCTCGGGGTGGGTGGGGCCCTGGACGCGGGTGCGGTCCTCGATCAGGTCGCGATAGAGGGTGAGCGCCTCCGCGCTGCGGCCGAGGCGGCCCAGGCTGATGCCGACCTCGTATCGGGCGGCGAGGGTGTCGGCGTGGTCGGGGCCGAGGGCGCGGGCACGGGCCTCGGCGACCTCCTGGTAGGTCTGCAGGGCCTCGGGCCAGCGGCCCAGCTGGCCGAGCGCGTAGGCGACCTCGTAGCGGGTGACCAGGGTGTCGGGGTGGTCGGGGCCCAGGACGCGGGCGCGGGCGGCGGCCACCTGGCCGGCCATGCGGTAGGAGTCCTCCAGACGGCCGAGTCTGCTGAGGTTGAAGGCGAGGTTGTGGCGGCAGCGCAGGCTGTCCGGGTGGTCAGGGCCCTGCTCGCGTTCGCGGGCGGCGAGCACGGAGACGTAGACCTGGTGGGCGTCGAAGTGGCGGCCCAGCCGGCCGAGCACGTAGGCCATCTCCTGGCGGGCGGCGAGCGTGTCGGGGTGGTCGGGGCCCAGCGCGCGCGTCCTGGCGGCGGCCACGTGCTTGTACTCCCGCAGGGCGTCGGCGGCGCGGCCGGTGCGGCTGAGGGTGAAGGCGACCTCGTAGCGGCTGGCGAGGGTGTCGGGGTGGTCGGGGCCGAGCAGGTGGGTGCGTTCGGCGGCCACCGCGCGGTGCACCTCGCCGGCCTCCGCCCAGCGGCCGAGCCGTCCCAGGCTGAGCCCGGCGTTGTGCCGCCCGGCGAGCGCGGCGATCTGCTCCGGGGTGGGGGCGGACGGCTGCCCGGGGGCCGGCTCGTCCGTCCGGCCGCCCGGCGGACGCGGGATCCACTCGCCGGTGAGCCCGGCCCCGGGGTCCGGGGGCGTACTGGAGAGCCGGGCACCGGTGGCCTTGTGGCCGGTGGTCATGCCCCGGGTCCAGGAGGGCAGCCGGGCCTCGCGGGCGGGCGTCTGCCCGGGCGGGCGCGGGACGGGCCGCGGAGTGACGACGGTGGGCACGTACGCCGGTGTCGTACGGCCGAGGGTGATCCGGCGGCCCACCTCGCGCGCGTCGTGCGGGCGTTGCTCGGGGCGCTTGGCCAGCAGGTCCAGGATGAGCTTCTCGAGGTACCCGGGAAGCTCGGCCCGCCTGCTGCGCGGCGGCTCGGGCGGGGTGTCGCGGTGGCCGACGAGGATCGCCCACGCGTCGTCGAGGTCGAAGGGCGGCACCCCGGTGGCGATCTCGTACAGGACGCACCCCAGCGAGTACAGGTCGCTGCGCCGGTCGACCTCCGAGCCGCCGATCTGCTCCGGGGACATGTAGTGCGGGGTGCCCATGGCGATGCCGGTGCCGGTGAGCCGGGAGGTGAAGCCGATGTCGTGGCCGAGGCGGGCGATGCCGAAGTCGCAGATCTTCACCGTGCCGTCCTCGAGGCGCATGATGTTCGCCGGCTTCAGGTCCCGGTGCACGATGCCCTGCCGGTGGGTGTAGGCGAGGGCGGCGGCGACCTGGTCGGCGATGTCCACGATGTCGCCGACCGGCAGCGGGTGCTGTCCGTTCTCCTCCAGCAGCTGGGACAGGTTGCGGCCGTCCAGGAGTTCCATGACCAGGTAGAGGACGCCGTCGGACTCGCCGAAGTCGTGCACGACGGTCACGCCCCGGTGCTGCAGGGCGGCGGCCACGCGGGCCTCCCGGCGGAAGCGTTCCCTGAGGACCCGGGTGAAGGACTGGTCGTGGTGCGGGCCGAGGGGCTTGAGGCACTTCACCGCGACATGCCGGCCGAGCGACTCGTCGCGCGCACGCCACACCTCGCCCATACCGCCCCGCCCGATCAGGTCGAGCAGCCGGTACCGGCCCTGGATCAGCCTGCTGTCCCCCATCTGCCGCGATCGCCCCCGTAACGGTCCGTTCCGCCCACCCCTGGCCCGTCCAGTATGGCGACCTATCGCCCGAGTTTGTACGGTCGCGGCCGGGAGCCGGGGCCGAGCCGGGCCATGGCGCGCAGGATGTGTTTGGGCGGGAGTTGCCACCGCACACGTGCGGGGACGCAGCGCAGCAGGGTGCCGGTGGCACGCAGTCGCCGGGCGACGGTGGCGGGTCGCGGCGCCGGTCTGCCGTACAAATCGTGGGCGTACGGCGGCAGGGCGGCGTAGGCCAGCTGTGCCACGCGCCGCCACAGCACCTCGCGCGCCGGGAGCAGGAGGGGGTGCGTCGGCGGGCGGAGCAGGAAGTCGTCCACCGCGCGTGCCTCGGCTCCGGCGGCGAGTCCGGGACGCACCTTCTCGAAGTAGGCCGCCAGTTCGGCCCGGTTCGCGGGCACCTCGCCGGGGTCGAGGCCCACCAGGCGTGCGCTGACGCGGTGTTCGGCGACATAGCGGTCGGCCTGATCACCGGTGAGCCGGAAGCCGGATCGCCGTACGACGCTCAGATACGAGTCGATCTCCGCGCAGTGCACCCACAGCAGCAGCTCCGGCTCGTCGACGCCGTACCGCTCCCCCGTGTCCGGGTCGGTCGCCGACAGCATGCGGTGGATCCTGCGCACCCGGGCCCCGGCCCGCTCGGCGGCCTCGGTGGTGCCGTAGGTGGTGGTCCCGACGAAGTCGGCGGTGCGCATCAGCCGGCCCCAGGCGTCCTTGCGGAAGTCGGAGTTCTGCATGACGCCGCGCACCGCGCGCGGGTGCAGGGCCTGCAGGTAGAGCGCGCGGATGCCGGCGACCCACATCATCGGGTCGCCGTGCATCCGCCAGGTCACCGACGACGGCCCGAACAGCCCGGGGTCACCTGTCTCGAAACCCGTCATCCCCGCAGGCTAACGCCGCACCCTGGGCATCCCCAGCCCGATCCACGAGATGATCTCGCGCTGGATCTCGTTGTTGCCGCCGCCGAAGGTGAAGATCACGGCGGAGCGGTAGCCGCGTTCGAGTTCGCCGTGCAGCACCGCGCCCGCCGAGCCCTCCTTCAGCTCGCCCGCGGTGCCGACGATCTCCATCAGCCAGGCGTAGGCGTCCCGGCGGGCCTCGGAGCCGTAGACCTTGACGGCGGAGGCGTCCTGGGGGGTGAGCGTGCCGTCCTGGACGGCGCCGACCATGCGCCAGTTGAGGAGTTTCATGGCGTCGAGCCTGGTGTGGGTCCGGGCGAGCCGGCTGCGCACCCAGGGCAGGTCGACGACGCGGCGGCCGTCGGCGAGTTTGGTCTCCATCGCCCAGCGCTGCACGTCGTGCAGGGCGCGGATGGCCATGGTGCCGTGGGCGGCGAGGGTGACGCGCTCGTGGTTGAGCTGGTTGGTGATCAGCCGCCAGCCCTGGTTCTCCGCGCCGACGCGGCGGGAGACGGGGACGCGGACGTTCTCGTAGTGGCTGGCGGTGGTGTCGTGGGAGGCGAGGGTGTTGATGAGGGTGCAGGAGTAGCCGGGGTCGGTGGTCGGCACCAGCAGCATGGTGATGCCCTTGTGCGGCGGGGCGTCGGGGTCGGTGCGGGTGGCGAGCCAGACCCAGTCCGCCGTGTCGCCGTTGGTGGTCCAGATCTTCTGCCCGTTGACGACGTACTCGTCGCCCTCGCGCACCGCGCGCGTCCTGAGCGAGGCCAGGTCCGTGCCGGCGTCGGGCTCGCTGTAGCCGATGGCGAAGTCGATCTCGCCGGAGAGGATCTTCGGCAGGAAGTGGGCCTTCTGCTCGTCCGTGCCGAACTGCATGATCGTCGGCCCGACGGTGTTGAGCGCCATCAGCGGCAGCGGTACGCCGGCCTGGGCGGCCTCGTCGAAGAAGATGAACTGCTCCATCGCGCTCAGCCCGCGCCCGCCGTACTCCTTCGGCCAGCCCACGCCGAGCCAGCCGTCCGCGCCGAGGCGCCGGACCGTCTCGCGGTAGAAGCGCTTCTGCGCGGCCGGGTCGGCGTGCCGGGCGTAGGCGTGGTCCGGCACCAACCCGGCGAAGTACGTGCGCAGTTCGGTACGCAGCCGCTGCTGCTCGGGCGAGTATTCGAGGTGCACGGCGCCTCCAGGCTTCGCAGGCCGGTCCTGACGGCGCACACCGTAGAACGTGTTTCAGAAATTGGGAATGGCGATGGGTGCGGACTTCGGCGGGAGCACCCGGCGGGCGGGGACTGGGAAGGCAGTCCGAAAAGAAGAAGGGTCCGCGCCGGCCCCGCGCACGGCTCGCGCCGCCGGGCGGGAGCGCGGGCGCGGACGGCGCGCGGTGTGTGCCGCGAGCATGCCGCACCCGGGCGGGTCACACTGGGGCCGGCCTGCGCGGTCCGGGACGGCCGTGCGCGTCAGTCGAGCGTGGCGAGGAATTCCGTGCAGGCCCGGGCGCAGTCCCGGGCGGCCTTCGCCCCGTCCTCCGCGCCGGGGTGCCGGTCGAAGACGTGCGCGCACTCCAGGCACACCGTGCGGCACCACTCGACCTGGATGCGCATGCCGGACTCGTCCAGGCGGTTCTGCTCGGACAGCACCCGGCACGTCGCGTCGCACACCTCCGCGCACATGATGCCCTTGCGCCGTACGAGTTCCTGCTCCTCCGTGCCGTCTGTGTCCACCAGGCTCGCACGCAGCGCACACGCGCGGGCGCACTCGGTGCAGGCCTGGGCGCAGGCGAAGCGGTCCTCCAGGAATTGGAAGAGTTCCTGCTGCGTCGTCGAAGTCACCCCGGTCGGGTTGCCGCCGTCCATGCCGTCAAACACGGGGGCGGGCTCCTTCCGGGCCGTCGCGCCCGGGAGGACCGGACCTCCGCATTCGGCGGCGGCCGATTCGCCGGGGCGAGTCGGTTCGCCGTGGGGGCGCGGGGTACTCGCGTGCCATGAACAGCGCATCGATGGACATCGCCGCAAGCAGCGCCGCCGCCATGGGGCTCACCGCGGCCGGAGTGGTGCTCGTGCTGGTTCTGCTCGGCGCCTTCTGGATGGGTGCCCGCATCCGGCGCCGCGAGCCCGCCCCGCCGCGACCGGAGGAGCAGCCCCGCACTCCGGACGGAGGCCCGGTCCGCGAGGTGCTGGAGAACCGCGAGCCGGACGAGATCCCCCGCGGTGACCGGCGGCTGACGCCGCACGAGCTGCCCAACCTCGGCAACTCGCCGACCCGGACCGGCTCGCAGAAGGGCCGGCGCCGCTGGCGCGAGGGCAACAGCGGTTCGTTCGGCAGCGGCGGACCGGGCGGCTGACGCCCCGGCCGCACGCGCCGTACACCGCTCCGCCCCGGGCGCCGTGCACCGCGCCGCCGCACGCGCCGCCGTCCGGCTGCCACCGGCTGTCGACCGGAGGAAGTGAGACCCATGACCGACCCCGCCCGCAACGCCCTGCCGCTGCCCGACTACGACCACCTGCCGATCGGCGGGCTGGAGAGCCGCATCCGGTCGCTGAGCAGCGAGGAGGTCGAGGAACTGCTGGCCTACGAGCGCTCGCACGCCGACCGGGTCCCGGCGGTCGACCTGCTGTCGGCCCGCCTGGAGCAGCTGGCTCCGGGTGCCGAACCGACCACCGGCGACCCCGGCGCCCTGCGCCCCGAACAGCACGGCAGCCGCGCGGGCTCACCCGTGTCGCCGGCCACCTCCTCACCGCCCTTCAGCCCGCCGCCGCACGGCACCCCCGACCAGCGGGGCAAGCCGAAGGGGAACCGGACCTGACGGTTCACTGCCCGGGCGCGCGGCCGGCCCCGGGGAGGCCGGCCGTCCGTCGAGCTGCGCCGTCCGTCGAGCTGCGCCCTTCCCTCTGAGCTACGCCCTTCCCCCGTATCGGTCCTGCCCTCCGGCGGCGGGAGGGAAGGGCGCGCGCAGTCAGCCGGTCTTGGCCACCGTCAGGAGCGCGGCGGCGTCCTCGAGGGCCTCCACGCCGTGGCGGGCGGCGGGCAGCAGGAGCAGGTCCCCGCTCCTGCCCTCCCACGACTCCGCACCGCTGCGCAGGCGCACCCGGCCGCGCAGTACCAGCAGTGTCGCCTCGCCGGGATTCTCGTGTTCGGCCAGCTCGGTACCGGCGCACAGGGTGATGAGGGTCTGGCGCAGGACGTGTTCGTGACCGCCGTAGACGGTCTCGGCGCTGCGGCCGGTGGAGGACGCGGCGGCGCGTTCGAGGTGTTCGCGGATACGGGCGTCGATCGAGAGCTTCTGCATGGTCGCAGTCTGCCGTCTCCGTGCCGGTCGGGGTGCCGTTTCCCGGGCCGGTCACCGGGCGAGGGCGCCGCCGGCACAGCCGTGCGGCGCCCTGATCCACCCGGACGCGCTCACCTGGTGTCGCTCGTGCCGGTGGTCTCGGTGAGCGCCGCGCGTCCCGCCTCCAGCCGGGCCGCCGGGATGCGGAAGGGCGAGCAGGAGACGTAGTCCAGTCCCGCCCGGTGGAAGAAGTGGATGGACTCCGGGTCGCCGCCGTGCTCGCCGCACACGCCCGTCTCCAGCCCGGGGTTGACGGCGCGGCCCGCCTGGACGCCCAGCTCCACCAGCCGGCCGACGCCCTCCTGGTCGATCGTCTCGAACGGCGACACGGAGAACACGCCCTTGTCGATGTAGAGCGGGAAGAAGGACGCCTCCGCGTCGTCGCGGGACAGCCCCCAGGTGGTCTGGGTGAGGTCGTTGGTGCCGAAGGAGAAGAAGTCGGCCGCCTCGGCGATACGGCCCGCGGTGAGCGCGGCCCGCGGCAGCTCGATCATCGTGCCGATCGGGCAGTCCAGGCTCAGGCCGGTCTCGGTCTCCACCTCGCCGAGCACGAGCTCCGTCTCGGCGCGGGCCAGCCGCAGCTCCTCGACCGTGCCGACGAGCGGGATCATGATCTCGGCGCGCGGTGCGCCGCCGTCGCGCAGCCGCTGGGCGACGGCCTCGCCGACCGCCCTGACCTGCATGGCCATCAGGCCCGGCACGGCCAGCCCCAGCCGGACGCCGCGCAGGCCCAGCATCGGGTTCTGCTCGTGCATCCGCTCGACGGCCGCCAGCAGTTCACGCTCGTGCGGGTCGGGGTCCGCGGTGCGGGCGAGGCGGACGGCGAGTTCCGTGCGGTCGGGCAGGAACTCGTGCAGCGGCGGGTCGATCAGCCGGATCGTCACCGGCAGCCCGTCCATCGCCTCCAGGATGGCGGTGAAGTCGGCCCGCTGCAGCGGCAGCAGGGCGTCGAGCGCCCGTTCGCGCGCGGCGTCGTCGCGGGCCAGGATCATCGCCTCGACGAGTGCCCTGCGCTCGCCGAGGAACATGTGCTCGGTACGGCACAGACCGATGCCCTGCGCACCCAGCGCACGGGCGCGCACGGCGTCCTCGGGTGTGTCGGCGTTGGCCCGCACCTGAAGACGGCGTACGGAGTCGGCGTGGGTCAGGGCACCCAGGACCGCGTCGGTGAGCGTGTCCGTGGCGGTGCCCGTCTCCAGCGCGCGACCGACGTCGGAGTCGGTGAGCGGCAGGGCACCGAGGTGCACGGTGCCCGCGGTGCCGTCCACGGAGACGACGTCGCCCTCGCGGACGACGGCACCGGACGGCGCGGCGAACTGCCGGGCGGCCGTGTCCACGGCCAGCTCCTCGGCACCGCACACGCACACCTTGCCCATGCCGCGGGCGACCACGGCGGCGTGGCTGGTCTTGCCGCCCCGGCTGGTCAGTACCGCCTGGGCGGCGATCATGCCGGGCAGGTCGTCGGGGGTGGTCTCCCGGCGGACCAGCACCACCTGCTCGCCGGCCGCGGCACGGCGTACGGCCTCGGCGGAGTCGAACACGACGGCGCCGACCGCCGCTCCCGGTGAGGCGGGCACGCCGTGGGCCAGGGGCTGGTCGGTGGCCTTGAGGTCGAAGCGGGGGAACATCAGGCGGGTCAGTTCGGCCCCGTCGACGCGGATGAGGGCCTCGTCGGCCGTGATCGCGTGTTCCTCGCGCAGGTCGTGGGCGATACGGAAGGCGGCCTCCGCGGTGCGCTTGCCGACCCGGGTCTGCAGCACCCACAGCTTGCCGCGTTCGACGGTGAACTCGACGTCGCACAGGTCGCGGTAGTGGTTCTCCAGGGTGCGCAGGTGGTCGCCGAGTTCGGCGTAGGAGCGGGGGTCGAGGGTGCCGAGCTCGCTCAGCGGCAGCGCGTCGCGCACGCCGGCGACGACGTCCTCGCCCTGTGCGTCGGGGAGGTAGTCGCCGTAGACGCCCTGTTCACCGGTGGCGGGGTCGCGGGTGAAGGCGACGCCGGTCCCGGAGTCGGGGCCGAGGTTGCCGAACACCATCGCCTGGACGTTGACGGCCGTGCCGAGGTCCTCGGGGATGTGTTCGCGGTGGCGGTAGACGCGGGCCCGCTCGGTGTTCCAGGAGTCGAAGACCGCGCGGATGGCGCGGGCGAGCTGGTCGGCCGGGTCCTGCGGGAAGTCCTCGCCGGTCTCCCGGCGGATGATCGCCTTGAAGTCCTCGGTGAGCAGGACGAGTTCGGAGGTGTCGAGCAGGTGGTCGTCGGCGACCGCGCGCCGGGCCTTGTGCGCGGCGATGGCCTGCTCGAACAGGTCGCCGTCCACACCCAGCACGGTGTGCCCGAACATCTGGATGAGCCTGCGGTAGGAGTCCCAGGCGAACCGCTCCTGCCCCGAGGCCTTGGCGAGCCCGGTGACGGACTCGTCGTTGAGGCCGATGTCGAGGATGGTGTCCATCATGCCGGGCATCGAGAAGCGGGCACCCGAGCGGACGGACACCAGGAGCGGATCGTCGGGCGCCCCCAGGGTGCGGCCCATGGCGCTCTCCAGGCCGGCCAGCGCCCGGGCCGCCTCGACGCCGAGTTCGGGCGGCTCCTGCCCGGTGGCCAGATAGACCTTGCACGCCTCGGTGGTGACGGTGAACCCGGGCGGGACGGGCAGGCCGATCCTGGTCATCTCGGCGAGTCCGGCGCCCTTGCCGCCCAGCAGGTCGGCCATGTCGCGGCTGCCCTCGGCGAAGGCGTACACATACTTCGTCGGCTTGGTCATGATCCCTCTCAGACGTGGGGCACGACGGCCACGGGGCAGCCGACGTGGTGGATGGCGGCATGGGTGACGGGGCCGGTGCGCGGGCCCGCGGACCGTTCGGCGACCCGGCGGCCGACGACGAGCAGGCTCGCTCCGGAGGCGGCCCGGACCAGCACGGACTGCGGGCGGCCCTCGGTCACGGTCTCGGTGACCTCGACCTCGGGGTACTTGTCACGCCACACCCGCAGGACGGCGGTCAGATAGCCGAGCCACTCCCCGGCCCGTTCCGAGGCGTCGATCAGGCCGAGGTCGCCGGGGCCGAGCGCGACCGCGGAGGGCTGCTGCCAGGCGTGCACCACGTGCAGGCGCGCGCCGCGCAGCCGGGCCTCCTCGAAGGCGAACTCGATCACCTCGTCGCACGGGTTGCCGACGTCGACGCCGAGGACGACGTCCCGGTACGGGGTGCGCGTGGACGCGTTCCCGTCACGGTCCGGAAGGTGCTCGTCGGCGGCCTCCTCGCCGGCCCGGACCAGCACGACGGGCCGGGCGGCGCGGGCCACCACGCCCTGTGCGACCGAACCGACCAGGAAGCCGGTGAAGCCGCTCAGACCGCGCGAGCCCAGCACCAGCAGATCGGTCTCCTCACCGGCCTTGACCAGGGCGGCGGTGGCCGGGCCCTCGACCTGGACGTCGGGGGTCAGGCGGACGTCGGGACAGGTGCGGCGGATGTGGTCCTCCGCCTCGCGCAGCGACCGCCTGGCGAGGTGGCGCCGGGCGGCCATGGCCTCTTCGCCGTCCTCCTGGCGGGGGTGCCAGTTCCAGGCGTGGAAGAGCTGCAGGGGCCGGTCGCGGCGCAGCGCCTCGCGGGCGGCCCACTGAGCGGCTGCCAGGCTCTCGGCGGATCCGTCGACCCCGGCGATGACGGGCAACACCATGATGCGCACCTCCAGCGCTCGGTCTGCTCCTCGCCACCAGCGTCGTGCCGGGGCCCGCTGGCAGGTATGGGCCGCCAGGTCTTCAACCTGGACCGTTCGGCCCCTGCGTGGCGGCGGGACGCGGGGGGAAATCTGGAGGGCACACGGTCCGAAAGGCGGCGCACCATGCAGCAGGAGATCATCGTCGGCGTCGACCGGTCGGCGCGCAGCCGTGCCGCCGCCGACTGGGCGGCCAGGGAGGCGCTGCTGCGCGGACTGCCGCTGCGGGTGGTGCACGTGGTGCCGCCGGCCCCCATGGATCCCGTGGAGCAGTGGCCGTACCACCCCGAGGCGGTGGCCGACCATGTGGTGGCCGAACTCGCCGGGCGCCACCCGGCGTTGCGGGCACGGGCCGCGAGCGAGATCGGCGCACCGGCCCCGGTGCTGCGCGAAGCCGGCCGGGGCGCGCCGCTGCTCGTGCTCGGCCTGCGCGGCGAGGGGGGCCAGGCCGGGATCTCCGTGGGCTCGACCGCGGCCGCCGTGGCGGCGGCCGCGGCCGGTCCGGTGGTCCTGGTCCCGGGTGCGGCGCCCGGTGAGGTTCCCCCGTGGCGGCCGGCCGGCGTGACCGTCGGCGTCGACGTCCGCGACCCGTCGGCCGCCGCGCTCGACTTCGCCTTCGAGGAGGCCCGGCTGCGCGGCGCGCGCCTGCACGCGGTGCACGCCTGGAAGCTGCCCGCGCGCACCCCCGCCGCACCGCTGCCGCTGCTGGAGGAGGACCGCGCCACCTGGGAGGACAACGAGGTGCAGCTGCTGTCGGACGCCCTGCGGCCCTGGCGCAGGAAGAACCCGGACGTCGACGTGCTGGAGGACGTCCTGCTGTTCACCCCCGCCGAAGCCCTCGCCCATGCCTCGGAGGGCGCCGAACTCATGGTGCTCGGACGGCATTCGGGCGCGGGCTCCACACTGCGGGAGCTGATGGGCCACTTCCGCTGCCCGGTCGCCGTGGTGCCCTCCTGATCCGGGCGGGTCGGCCCGGCCGTGGGGTCGTTCGGCCCATGCGGGGCCCGGGCGCGCCGGCGCACCGTGAGGGCCATGGGGACACCTGTACGGATCACCGTCATCGGCGTCGGCAACGAGTTCCGGCGTGACGACGGCGTGGGCTGGGCGGTGCTCGCCCGGCTGCGCGAGCGCGCCGCGCGGCGGCCGCTGCCGCCCGGCACCGTGCCCGCCACCTGCGACGGCGATCCGGGGCGGCTGATCGGGCTGTGGGAGGACGCGGACCTCGCGGTGGTCGTGGACGCGGCGCACGCGCACCCGGGCACGCCCGGCCGGGTGCACCGCCTGGAGCTCGACGGCGAGGACCTGGCGGGCCCACCGACGACCAGCTCGCACGGCCTCGGCCTCGGCGAGGCCGTGGAACTCGCCCGCGCGCTCGGCAAGCTGCCCGGACGCCTCGTCGTCTACGCCGTGGAGGGCGCCGACGGCGCACTGGGCACCGGCCTCTCCCCCGCCGTCGAGGCGGCCCTGGAACCGCTCGTGCGGGCCGTCGAGGGGGAGATCGCCCGGTACGGGCGGAGCGCGGGGAGGCCGGCATGACCGTGCGGCGCTTCCGGGTGGAGGGGATCGTCCAGGGGGTCGGCTTCCGGCCGTTCGTGTACCGCACGGCGTCCGCCCTGGGTCTGGAGGGCTGGGTGGCCAACGTCAACGGGCACGTGGAGGGCGAGGTCGCCGGGCCACCGCAGGCGATCGACGAGTTCGCCGTCCGCCTGCGCGCCGACGCGCCGCTCCTCGCCCGGGTACGCCGGGTCCGGCTGACCGGCGCCGAGGCACGGCCCGCGTACGGCCGGGGCTTCCGGGTACGGCACAGCGCGCCCGAGAAGGCGGGCGCGGCGCCGC
This sequence comes from Streptomyces sediminimaris, assembly GCF_047049295.1. Taxonomy (NCBI): domain Bacteria; kingdom Bacillati; phylum Actinomycetota; class Actinomycetes; order Kitasatosporales; family Streptomycetaceae; genus Streptomyces; species Streptomyces sediminimaris. Next base: position 702,084 of record NZ_JBJWOT010000001.1, read on the forward strand.
GCGAGATCCCGCCCGACGCCGCGATCTGCGGCGCCTGCCTGGCCGAGCTGCGTGATCCCCGCGACCGCCGCCACCGCTACCCGTTCATCAACTGCACGGACTGCGGGCCACGCGCCACGATCATCGAGGACCTGCCCTACGACCGGATCCGCACCACCATGCGCCGCTTCCCGCTCTGCCCGCGGTGCGCGGCCGAGTACGCCGATCCCGCGGACCGGCGCTTCCACGCCGAACCCGTCGCCTGTCCCGACTGCGGACCGCGGCTCGCCTGGGAGGACCTGCGCGGGGAGGAGGCCCTGCAGGCGGCCGTCAAGGCTGTCGCGGCGGGCGGGATCGTCGCGCTGAAGGGGATGGGCGGCTACCAGCTCGTCTGCGACGCGGGCGATCCGGCCGCCGTCTCACGGCTGCGGCGGCGCAAGCACCGGCCGGCCAAGCCGTTCGCCGTCATGGTCCGCGACCTGCCCGCGGCCGCCCGGCTGGCCCGGATCGGCGCCGGCGAGGAGCGCGCCCTGACCTCCCTGGAACGCCCGGTGGTGCTGCTCGCGCGCCGCCGCGCGCACGGCGCCGATCCCCTCGCCCGGGAGGTGCACCCCGGCCTGGCCACCGTGGGCCTGTTCCTGCCGACCACCGGACTGCACCACCTCCTCCTCGACGAACTGGCCCGCCCCCTCGTGGTCACCAGCGGCAACCTCACGAACGAACCCATCGCGATCGACGACGCCGAGGCCCGCCGTGCGCTGGCGGGAGTGGCCGACGGCTTCCTCACCCACGACCGGCCCGTCCGGTCCCGCTACGACGACTCCGTGGTGCAGTTCGCCGGGCGGACGCGGATCACCGTCCGGCGCGCCCGCGGACTCGCGCCCGCCCCGCTGCCGCTCGCCGTGTCCGCTCCGGTCGCCGGGGCCGGGGCCCAGCTCAAGCACACGTTCACGCTGGCCGCCGAGGGCCGCGCCCACCTCGGACCGCACCTCGGGGACCTGGCCGACGCACCGGCCCATGACGCGTTCCTGGCCTCGTACGCACACCTCAAGCACCTCACCGGCATCGAGCCGGTGGCCCTCGCCCACGACCTGCACCCCGGCTACCTGTCCACCCAGTGGGCCCGGGCGCAGGAGTTGCGCCGGATTCCGGTGCAGCACCACCACGCCCACGTGGCCGCCTGCGCCGCCGAGCACGGGGTGCACGGGCCGTTCACGGGCGTGGCCTACGACGGTCTCGGGCTGGGTGACGACGGCACCCTGTGGGGCGGTGAGATCCTCGTCGCGGATCTGAGCGGCTACCGCCGCGTGGGCAGGTTCGCGACCGCGCCCCTGCCCGGCGGCGACGCGGCGGTGCGCCACCCCTCCCGTACGGCTCTGGGCCATCTGTTCGGTGCCGAGACGCTGGGCTCGCCGCACCCGTATCCGTGGCTCACCCGGCACTTCACCGACCGGCTCGATCCGGCCGAGGTCGCCGCCGTGCGCGCCATGGTCGCGCGTGACGTCAACTGCCCGCGCGCGTCGAGCGCCGGCCGGCTCTTCGACGCGGTCGCCGCGCTGCTGGGCGTGTGCGACCGGGCCGGTTACGAGGGCGAGGCGGCCGTGCTGCTGGAAGCCGTGGCCGGGGCGGAGCACGCCGCGGCGCTCGACCGGCGGGTGGTGCGGGTACGGGGGCTGTGGGTGTACGACTCCACCCCGACCCTGGCGGACATCCTGCGCCGCCGGCTGGACGGCGAACCGGTGTCCCGCCTGGCGGCGGCCTTCCACCTGACGCTCGGGATGGTGACCGCGGAGCTCGTGGCCCGGGCGGTGGACGACGGCGCGCCGCGGACGGTCTGTCTCGGCGGAGGCTGCTTCGTCAACCGGCGGCTGCTGACGGAGGTGAAGCGGCGGCTGCACGCGCAGGGGCTGCGGGTGCTGGTCGGCGGCCAGGTCCCGGTCGGGGACGGCGGCATCAGTTACGGCCAGGCCGCGGTCGCCGCCGCGCGGCTGGCCCGGAAGGAGTGAACGCGGATGTGCCTGGGCATCCCGGGGCGGGTCATGGAGGTCCACGACGACGTGGGGCTGCGGATGGGGACGGTGGATTTCGGCGGGGTCCGGCGCGAGGTGTGCCTCGACTGCACGCCTGACGCGGACGTGGGCTCCTACGTGATCGTGCACGTGGGGTTCGCGATCACCGAGGTGGACGAGGCGGAGGCCCGGCGGACTCTCGACGTGCTGCGGGCGATGGCGGGCGCGGTGGAGGGCGAACTGGGTGAGCCGCTGCCGTAGGCCCGCCGGCCGTCGGCAGCGGCGTCGGGCGGCGGCGGCCGGGCAGGTGCGCGGGCGGCGGGGAGCTGATCGCGCCGCGCGGCCGCCCGTGTCCCGGACGGGACCTCGGGGTCCGGTCGGCTCGGCCGCCGGGCCTGTTGGCCCCTGCCCCGGAGGGTCCGCGCGGCCGGACGCTGGGAGTGGACGAGCGACGAGGAGGAGCGTCATGAACGAAGCCCCGGCCGTGCTCGATCGGGACGGGCTCAGTGACCTGGTCAGGGTACTCGTGACGGACGGGCGGACCGTTGTGGGTCCGACCGTGCGGGACGGGGCGGTCGTGCTGTCCGAGCTGACCTCGGCGGACGCGCTGCCGTACGGCTGGGGTGTCGAGCTGGAGGCCGGGCGCTACCGGCTGGTGCCCCGCGAGGACGGGGCGGCCTTCGCGCACAGCGCGGGACCGCAGTCCTGGAAGAACTTCCTGCACCCTTCGCGGGAGCTGCTGTGGAGCGCCCACCGGACGCCGGAGGGCGAGGTGTCGTTCACCGCGCACGAGCCGGGGGCGCCGTCGTACGCCTTCCTCGGGGTCCGGCCCTGTGATCTGCGGGCCATCGCCATCCAGGACCGGGTGCTGAGCGGCGGCCGGTACGAGGACGGCGGCTACGGCAGGCGGCGCCGGCGTGCGCTGCTGATCGCCGCCGAGTGCACCGAGCCCGGTGCCACCTGCTTCTGCGTCTCCACGGGCGGCGGGCCGGCCGCCGATCCCGGCTACGACCTGGCGCTGACCGAGGTGGTGGACGAGGACGGGCACCGGTTCCTGGTGCGGGTGGGCAGCGAGGAGGGCGCCCGGCTGCTGAAGCAACTGCCGCACCGTCCCGCCGACACGGTCACCGAGGCCGCCGCCCGCGGCGCGGTCGACGCGGCCCGTGAGCGGATGGGCCGCTCGCTGCCCCCGGTCGACCTGCGCGCCCTGATGGGGTCGAGTCTGGACGCCGAGCGCTGGAACGACGTGGCCGAGCGCTGTCTGACCTGCGGCAACTGCACCATGGTCTGCCCCACCTGCTTCTGCACCACCACGGAGGAGGTCACCGACCTGACCGGTGACCACACCGAGCGCTGGCAGCGCTGGGACTCCTGCTTCGACCTGGACTTCTCGTATCTGCACGGAGGCTCGGTGCGCCGCTCGGCCCGCAGCCGCTACCGGCAGTGGCTGACCCACAAACTCTCCACCTGGCACGACCAGTTCGGCACCTCCGGTTGCGTCGGCTGCGGGCGCTGCATCGCCTGGTGCCCGGCCGGCATCGACATCACGGAGGAAGTGGCGGCCCTGGAGAACGAACACGGAACGGAGTCGGACTGATGGCCCCCTCGATAGCCCTGCGCATGAACCACGCGCTGCCCGCCGAACACCGTGAACGGCTGCTGCGGGTCGGCCGCCAGGTCGACCTGGCCCAGGGCACCCGGCTGTTCGAGGAGGGCGGGCACGCGAACCGGTTCTGGATCCTGCGCGACGGCACGGCCGCCCTCGACATGCATGTGCCCGGCCGCCGCCCGCCGGTCATCGAGACGCTCGGCGTCGGCGACCTGCTCGGCTGGTCGTGGCTGTACGAGCCGTATGTGTGGCAGCTCGGCGCGGTGGCCGTGACCCCGTTGCGGGCCTACCAGTTCGACGCCGTCGCCGTACGGCTGATGTGTCTCGACGACGCCGAGTTCGGGCGGGCCGTGGAGCACTGGGTCGGGCGGGTGCTGGCCCACCGGCTGAACGCGGCCCGCGCCCGGCTGGTGGACCTCTACGGCGTCTACGAGACGGAGGGCCGGCGATGACCGCGCTGCCGGTACCCCACCGTGTGGTCGCCCGCCGGGCGGAGACCGCGGACACGGTCACGCTCCGGTTCGAACCGGTCGGCCCGGCGCTGCCCGACTTCGCGCCCGGTCAGTTCGCCATGGTGCACGCCTTCGGGCGGGGCGAGATCCCCGTGTCCGTCAGCTCCGTCCAGGCCACCGGCGGTCTCGCGCACACCGTCCGCTCCGTGGGCGCGGTCTCCTCCGGGGTGTGCGCGGCCGGGGTCGGCGACGTCGTCGGCATCCGCGGCCCCTACGGCACCGGCTGGGCGGCCGAGCGGGCGCACGGCCGGGACGTCGTGATCGTGGCGGGCGGCATCGGTTTCGCCCCGCTGCGGCCGCTGATCCTCGCCGTGCTGGCCGAGCCGGCCGCGTACGGGCGCGTGAACGTGCTGATCGGCGCGCGCACCCCGGGCGACCTGATCGCCCGCGCGGAGGTGGCGAGCTGGGCCACGGCGTACACCGGCGTGACGGTGGACCAGCCCGAGGTGGACTGGCGCGGGGACGTCGGCGTGGTCACCCAGCTGCTCGGGCGGGCGCGGTTCGAGCCCCCCGGGACGACGGCGTTCGTGTGCGGCCCCGAGCCCATGATCCGGGCCACCGCCCGCGACCTCGTCCAGCGCGGGGTGCCCGGCGACCGCGTCCAGGTCTCGCTGGAACGCAACATGCGCTGCGCGACCGGGCACTGCGGACACTGCCAGCTCGGCCCGCTGCTGCTGTGCCAGGTGGGCCCGGTCGTGGACTGGGCGCGCGCCGAACCCCTGCTTTCGGTGAGGGAGTTGTGAGATGGCCGACACCAGGACCAGGCCCAGGCTCGCCGTGTTCAAGCTGGCCTCCTGCGACGGCTGCCAGCTGACGCTGCTCGACTGCGAGGACGAACTCCTCGCGCTCGCGGGCGAGGTGGACATCTCGCACTTCCTCGAGGCCTCCAGCGCGGTGGAGCCCGGCCCGTACGACCTCTCCCTGGTCGAGGGCTCGATCACCACGGCCGCGGACGCCGAGCGGATCCGGGCGATCCGCGCCGCCTCGCGCCACCTGGTGACCATCGGGGCGTGCGCCACGGCCGGCGGCATCCAGGCGCTGAGGAACTTCGCGGACGTGGCGGAGTTCCGGCGCACCGTGTACGCGCACCCCGAGTACATCTCCACGCTCGCCACCTCCACGCCCGTGTCGGCCCATGTGGACGTCGACTTCGAGCTGCGCGGCTGCCCGGTCGACCGCCGCCAGCTCATCGAGGTGATCACCGCCTTCCTCGCCGGCCGGAAGCCGGACGTGCCGAACCACAGCGTGTGCTTCGAGTGCAAGCGGCGCGGCACGGTCTGCGTCACGGTCGCCCACGGCACCCCCTGCCTCGGGCCGATCACCCACGCCGGGTGCGGGGCCCTGTGCCCCGCCTACCACCGCGGCTGCTTCGGCTGCTTCGGCCCGTCCGGGTCGGTGAACCTGCCCGCGCTGATCCCGCTGCTGCGCCGCGACGGCCTCGGCGAGGACGACGTGGAGCGGTTCCTGCACACCTTCAACGCCACCGCCTTCGACAAGGAGTTGGGCAAGTGACGCATCGCGGATCCCGAGTGCTGCACGTCGGCTCGCTGTCCCGGGTCGAGGGCGAGGGCGCGCTGCGCCTGCGCGTGCACGACGGCACGGTCACCGAGGCGCGGCTGGAGATCTACGAGCCGCCGCGCTTCTTCGAGGCGTTCCTGCGCGGCCGTTCCTACACCGAGCCCCCGGACATCACGGCGCGGGTGTGCGGGATCTGCCCGGTGGCGTACCAGATGAGCGCGTGCGCGGCGCTGGAGGACGCGTGCGGGGTGACGGTCGACCCGGCGATCCGGGACCTGCGCCGGCTGCTGTACTGCGGCGAGTGGATCGAGAGCCAGGTCCTGCACATCTACCTGCTGCACGCGCCGGACTTCCTGGGCCGGGCGAGCGCCATCGAGCTGGCCCGCACCCATCGCGCGGAGGTGGAGCGGGGGCTCAGGCTGAAGAAGGCCGGCAACGCCCTGATGGAGCTGCTCGGCGGACGGGCCGTGCACCCCGTGAACGTCCGGCTGGGCGGCTTCCACCGGGTGCCGACCCGTGAGGAACTGCGCCCGCTGCGGGAGCAGTTGACGCAGTCGCTGGACGACGCGTGGGAGACCGTGCGCTGGGTGGCCGGCTTCGAGTTCCCGGACGCCCGCGTCGAGGCCGACCTGCTGGCGCTGGCCGAACCGGACACGTACGCCATCGAGGGCGGCACCCCGACCGTGCTGCGCCCGGACGGCTCCACCCTCTCCTTCCCGGTGCGGGAGTTCACCGGGCACGTCGCCGAGACGCACGTGGAGCACTCCACCGCGCTGCACTCGCGGCTGGACGGACGGACGCATCTCACCGGCTCGCTCGCCCGGTTCGCGATCAGCGGCGCGCGGTTGTCGCCGGTGGCGCTGCAGGCCGCCGTGGAGGCGGGGCTGGGCGATCCACGCGAGGGCGCCGTGTGCCGCAATCCGTTCCGGTCGATCCTGGTGCGGGCCGTGGAGACGGTGTACGCCGTCGCGGAGGCGCTGCGGATCATCGACGGCTACGAGCCGCCCGCGCGCCCCTACGCCGAGGTGCCCCCGGTCGCGGGCACCGGTCACGGCGCCACCGAGGCGCCCCGCGGGCTGCTGTACCACCGCTACGAACTCGACGCCGACGGCATCGTGACCAGTGCCCTGCTGGTGCCGCCGACGGCGCAGAACCAGGGCGCGATCGAGGACGACCTGCGCCGCCTGACGCAGCACGCGATCGGCGAACGCGACCCGGACGAGGCCGAGTTGACGGCCCTGTGCGAGCGGGCGATCCGCAACCACGACCCGTGCATCTCGTGCTCCACCCACTTCCTCGACCTGACGGTCGTCCGTACCTCGGGAGACACCCCGGGAGGCTGCGATGTCTGAATCCCCGTACACCGTGAGCGACGTGATGACGCACACCGTCGTCGCCGTCGGCAGCGAGGCGTCCTTCAAGGAGATCGTCGAGCTGCTCGACCAGTGGAAGGTCAGCGCCCTGCCGGTCCTGGCGGGCGAGGGCCGGGTCGTCGGGGTGGTCTCCGAGGCCGACCTGATGGCCAAGGAGGAGTTCAGGGACACCGAGGAGGGGGACCCGGCCGACCGGAGGAAGGCGGGCGCGGTGACCGCGGGCCAGCTGATGAGCGCCCCCGCCGTGACCGTGCACGCCGACGCGTCGCTGGCCGAGGCCGCCCGCATCATGGCCCGCCGGCACGTCAAGCGGCTGCCCGTCGTGGACGGCGTCGGCCTGCTCCAGGGCGTGGTCAGCCGCAGCGACCTGCTCAAGGTCTTCCTGCGGGACGACGAGGAGATCGCCGCGGAGATCCGGCGCAGCGTGCTGAGCCAGCTCCCGGTCGTCACCCCGGTCAACGTCAGCGTGTCCGAGGGCGTGGTCACGCTGGGCGGTGTCATGCCCGACCGGACGCTCGTGCCCGTGGTGGCGCGCGCGGTGCGGGCGGTGGAGGGGGTCGTGGACGTCCGCCTCGATCTCACGCACCGATGAAGTACCTCGACGAGTACCGCGATCCCGTCCTCGCCCGGCGGCTCCTGGACGAGCTGCGGCGGACCGCCACGCGTCCCTGGCGGATCATGGAGGTGTGCGGCGGGCAGACCCACACCCTGGTCCGCCAGGGCATCGACGAGCTGCTGCCCGCCGGGATGCGGATGATCCACGGTCCCGGCTGCCCGGTCTGCGTCACCCCGCTGGAGACCCTGGACCGGGCCATGGCGATCGCCGCCCGGCCCGGTGTGATCCTCACCAGCTTCGGCGACATGCTGCGGGTGCCCGGCACGGACACCGACCTGCTGTCGCTGCGGGCGCGCGGCGCCGACGTGCGCGTGGTGTACGCCCCGATGGACGCCGTGCGCCTGGCCGCCGAGAACCCCGACCGTGAGGTGGTCTTCCTCGCCGTCGGCTTCGAGACAACCGCGCCGGCCAACGCCACGGCCGTGCTGCACGCGGCCCGGCTCGGCCTGACGAACTTCTCCATGCTGGTCAGCCACGTCCTCGTGCCGCCCGCCATGACGGCCCTGCTCGACGACCCCGACTGCGAGGTGCAGGCCTTCCTGGCGGCCGGGCACGTGTGCGCGGTGATGGGCTGGACCGAGTACGAGCCGATCGCCGCCCGCTACCGGGTCCCCATCGTGGTCACCGGCTTCGAGCCGCTGGACCTGCTGGAGGGCATCCTGATGGCCGTACGGCAGCTGGAGGCCGGGCGGGCGGAGGTGGAGAACCAGTACGCGCGGGCCGTGCGCCGGTCCGGCAACACCGACGCCCAGGACTCCGTCCGCCGGGTCTTCCGGGTCGCCGACCGGGCCTGGCGCGGCATCGGGCAGCTGCCGGACAGCGGGCTGGAACTGACCCCGCGGTTCCGGGAGTTCGACGCGGCCCACCGCTTCGACGTGGGCGGTCTGCGGCCCGTCGAGGACGCGGCGTGCATCGCGGGCGCCATCCTCACCGGGGCCAAACTGCCCACGGACTGCGCCGCGTACGGTACCCGCTGCACACCCCGCCACCCGCTGGGCGCGCCGATGGTGTCGTCCGAGGGCACCTGCGCCGCCTTCCACGCGGCCGGACGCACTCCCACGAGGAGCACGCCATGAGCATCCAATGCCCCAACCCGAACCACGAGGACGAGGTGGTCCTGCTGGGCCACGGTGCCGGCGGGCGCCTCACCGCGGAGCTGCTCGACAGCCTGGTGCTGCCCGCCGTCGGCGGCGGCACGGGACCGCTGGAGGACGCCGCGCTGCTGCCCGCCCATCCGGGTCTGGTGATGAGCACCGACAGCTTCGTCGTCAGCCCGCTGTTCTTCCCGGGCGGGGACATCGGGTCCCTCGCCGTGCACGGCACGGTCAACGACCTCGCCATGCGCGGCGCGTGGCCGCTGGCGCTGTCCGTGTCCCTGATCGTCGAGGAGGGGCTGCCGCTGGCCGAACTGCGCTCCGTCATGGCCTCGTTGGGCAAGGCCGCCCAGGACGTGGGCGTGCCCGTGATCACCGGGGACACCAAGGTCGTCGGGCGTGGTGCCGCCGACCGGCTCTTCATCAACACCACCGGCATCGGGCAGCGGCACGAACTCCTGTGTCCGTCGGCCGCGTTGGCCCGGCCGGGGGACGCCGTACTGCTGTCCGGGCCGATCGGTCTGCACGGCACGACCGTGCTGAGCACCCGGGAGGGGCTCGGTTTCGAGAGCGACATCGCCTCGGACACCCGGCCGCTGCACCGGCTGGTGCGCGCCCTGGTCCCGCTGGGCGAGAGGATGCACGTCCTGCGCGACCCGACCCGGGGCGGACTGGCCGCCGCGCTCAACGAGATCGCCCGGGACTCGTCCGTCGCCGTGGAGATCGAGGAAGGCGCCGTGCCCGTGCCGCAGGCGGTGGCCTCCGCCTGCGACCTGCTCGGGCTGGATCCCATGGTCGTCGCCAACGAGGGCTGCCTGGTCGCCTTCGTGGACCCCGGCGTGGCCGACGCGGCACTGGCCGCCCTGCGTTCGCTCCCCGAGGGGGCACAGGCGGCACGCATCGGCGAGGTGCTGCCGCAGGGGCCGCGGGGCCGGGTCATGCTCCGGACGCTGGTCGGCGCGCGGCGGATCGTGGAGATGCCGCTGGGCGAGCAACTGCCGCGCATCTGCTGAGGTCTGCCGGACATCCGGCGGCATCGGAACATCCGAAGGCAGCGGACGCGGGGCCGCCGGTACCGCAGGTGGGGCGGGGACCGCAGGTGGGGCGGGGACCGGGACGCGGCCGGCGCGGGGGCGGCCGGCGCGTCAAGCGCGGGAGCACGGCAAGCACGCATGCCCAGCACAGGGGCACGCCCCGCGCGGTGGCGCTTGGCCGGTTCGGGGGCCGGCCCCGCGGCAGCCGGGGGTACGAGCGTCACGGAAGTGGGGGATACGGGCGCCACGGCAGCGGGGGTACGAGCGCCGCGGCGCCGGCCCTGCGCGTTCGTCTCAGCCGGTCCTGCGGCCCCAGCCCGGGTCGATCACGGCCCACTCCGTGTCCCACTGGTCCTGGCGGCGGCGGTCCAGACGGGCGCGGGCGAAGCAGCCGGCGAGGGCCACCGCCGTGCCCGCGCTCAGGGCGGCCACCGCGCCCATCACGGCCCCCTGGAACTCCGCCTCGTCGGCCGTCGCGGGTTCGGGCACGAGGTTGCCCTTCGCGTCCAGCCACACCCGGGTCGCGCTGCCGGCCCCGGCCCTCGCGGAGTCGACCCGGGTCGCACCCGTCCGGGTCGTGCCGTCCGCCGCCTTCCAGCGGACCTGGGCCCATACGCGGTCGCCGTCCGTGCCCTCGGTGCCGGGGGCCCGCCGCGCGTCCTCGGTGACCACCGCGGGCACCGCATGCCGCTCGGCCCTCAGCCCGTCGAGGTCGCGTTCGACGCCGTGGGCGGTCAGTACGCCGGCCACGATCGCGCCGCCCAGTGCGAGGACCCCGGTCGCGAACAGCAGCCAGGCCTCGACGAGGTAGCTGCGGCGCCTGAGCGGGTTGCGGCGCAGACGCCACCACCGCACCCGGCCCTGCCGTCGGCTCCTGTTCCGTGTCATGGTCACCACCGTGCCGGAGCGTCGTCGCGGAAGAGGACCTGTACGGGCGAGCGCCGGGGCATGCACCACGTCGGCCGCTGCGGCACATGGCCCAGGCGCAGGATCACCTGCGGGTACCGGCCGGCGGTGATGTCCGTCCGCAGCCGGGCGCGCAGCACGGGCAGTTCGAGGGGCTGGGTGTGGAACGCGGCCATGACGTCGTGGGCCGCCGCGTGCAGCAGCACGCGCTGCAGCGCCTGCCCCGAGCGCAGCCAGTCCGGGCGGTGGTCGTGGGGCGTGGTGAGTATGACGACGGTGCCGGCGCCCTTGCCGTGGTTGCGGGACGAGACGTGGTACCGGCGCGCGCGGAACAGGTAGTCGCGTCCGGCCAGCAGGGTCGCGTCCGGGTGGTGGCGGCAGGCCTCGACGGGTATCCCGTACGGGCCGACGCAGCGCGCCAGTTCGGTGGCGTGCCCGAAGTCCGACCGGTGCAGCTCCTCCGCGGTGCGCACCAGGCCGGCGAGCAGCGCCAGCTGGTCGGGGTCGTCGACGACCTGAAGGCCGGCGCCCTCGACCCGGGCCTGTTCGTGCAGCTCCTCGAGGACCGGGTCCGCGACCGGTTCGGCGCCGAAGCGGCCCCGGTGGGTGTACCGGCGCAGCATCCCCTCGGCCAGCAGCCTCTCCTCGGGGGTGCTCGGGGCGTGGGCCGCGTAGCCGACGCGGGCCAGGTGGTGGGAGTCACCGGGTTCCGGCAGGAGGTCGACGACCGGCCGGAACCCGAGCTGCCGTACGGCCATCCGCACGTTGAACAGCGCCGCCCCGCAGGCGATGACGGCCTCCCTGCCGAGCGGGTCGGTCAGCACCATGCGCCGGCCGCCGTCCAGGTGCACCTCGAAGCCGTGGTCGTACCCCTCCTCGACGAAGTACCAGGGCTGGCTGTTGTGCGGCGAGGGCGCGAGCGAGGCTGCGCGAGCCAGGTGAAGGGCCGCGCGGCCTCGCTTGTCGTAGGTGACCGACATGATGCATCCCGCCTTTCCCGAAGCGTCCACCTCCAGCGTCCGCGCCGGCCGCTCCCGGGCACATGGGCCGTCCGTCCCGCCCACCCGGCCTCAGCGGCCCTGCTTGGCCGCGGGCGCGCAGGACGCGGGCGTGCGGCGGCACGCGCGGCCGTTCGGCCCCTCGGTACGGGCCGTACGGCACTTCAGGCGGCGGGCGGGGAGGGGTTCGCTGGAAGTGTCGGAGGAGGTTGCCATGTCCCGCCAGCCATGGTCCGTCGCTCGCTCCCGCCGGCACCGCCACGCCGTGCTGTTCACCACGGCGCTGGCACTCCCGGCCCTCGCCCTCACCGCCTGCGGCACGGACAGCGCCGCTCCCGGCACCCCGGCCGGCACCGGCCGTCCCTCCGGTTCACCGGCCGGCCCAGGCACCTCGGAAGGCACTTCGGGCGGCACCTCGGGCGCCCCCGGAACCTCCGCGTCCGCACCGCGCGCGACCACGCCCTCGGCGCCCCGGACGAGCGGGTCCGGCGGCACCGCGGCGAAGACCGTCCGCACGGCCGTCTACTTCCTGCACGGCGAGTACGTCTCGCCCGCCCCGCGCTCCGTGACCGCACCCGCGACCGCCACCGCGGCCGTACGGGCGCTGCTCGCCGGACCCAGCGGCTACGAGGCCCGGCACGGGCGCACCACCGCCGTCCCGTCCGGCACGCGGCTGCGCTCACTCGTCATCCGCGACCACGTCGCCACCGTCGACCTCTCGGGCCGGTACGACGACGGGGGCGGCAGCCTGTCGATGAGCGCACGGCTGGCCCAGGTCGTGTTCACCGTCACCCGGTTCCCCACCGTGCACAAGGTCGCCTTCGAGATCGACGGCAAGCCCGTGCGCGCCTTCGGGGGCGAGGGCATCGTGCTCAACGGCCCGGTCGGCCGGGCCGACTTCGAGAACGTGTCCCCCGCCGTCCTGGTGGAGTCCCCGCTGATCGGCGATGCCGTCCGCACCCCGGTGCGGGTCTGGGGCAGCGCCAACACCTTCGAGGCCGTGTTCCGGCTGAAGGTCACCGACGCCGGCGGGCGCACCGCCGCCGACGTCCAGGTCAGGGCGACGTCGGGCACGGGCACCCGCGGCACCTTCGACGTGACCTTCCCCTACAAGGCCACCCGCACCGGACCGGGCCTGCTCAAGGCGTACTTCCTGTCACCGAAGGACGGCCGGCCCGTGACCGTCGACACCGTGCCGCTGACCGTGAACCGCTGACACCGGCCGCCGACACGAGAACCCCGGCGCGAGAACCGCGCCGGGGTCGTCCATTGCCCACAGATGCCCACAGACCCTTGGCTACGGGTCTTTGGCCACGAGACCTTGCCCACGGGCCTTCGCCTACGGGGCCCCGCGGGACCGCGGGACCGCCGGGCTCTTGACGCCCGGCGGGTCCACGGCCCGGCGGGCTACGCCCCGGCGGTGGGAGGGTGGTGACCGCGGCTCAGGCGACGGGCCAGCAGGACCAGCGCGACGACGACCGGGACCACCAGCGGAACCAGTGGCAGGCCGATCACCGAGGCGATCAGTCCGAGGCAGAAGACCGCCAGGACCGCGGCGATCAGGTACAGCACCGCCTCGGCCGTGATGGTGGGGACCTGACGGATGTTCATGACGTGCCTCCCTCCGGGAGGGTGTGCCGGGGCGTCAGTCCTTGCCCCGCTCCTCGATCAGCCGGCCGGCGATCCGCGCCGCCCACGCCTCGATGGCGGGGAAGTCGCGGTAGTCGCCGCCCTTTCCGTTGCGCACGAGCATCCGCGCCATGCGTCCCTTGGCGCCCTCCTGCAGGCTGCCGCCGAAGGTGACGTGCTCCCGGACGTCGAGCCGGTTCATGGCACGCCGCACGCCGGGCACGGGCGGGATGTCCTTCTCGGACGCCGAGGCGTCCAGCGGACCGCTGCTGAACAGCCACAGCGGACGGCCGGCGAGCGCGCGGCGGTTGCGGCGCACGAACCGGCGGGCGTCCTTGTGCCAGCGTCCGGCGTACAGCGCGCCGCCGACGACGACCGCGTCGTAGCGCGTCACGTCACCGACGGAGCCGGCCGGGAGCGCCTCGGCGGTCAGCCCCTCCTTGGCCAGGACCTGGGCCACGGCCTCGGCGATCTGCGCGGTGGATCCGTTCGTCGTCCCGTAGGCGACCAGAACATGGGCGGGCATGGCACTCCGCCTCCTCTCACAGCCTGCGCAGCCAGTCGTCGGCCACGCCGTGCAGGGCCTGCTCCTGGGGCTGGATCTTGGCGTCGTCCAGCCGGTAGGTGAGCTTGTCGACGACGGCGACGACCCCGTCGACCTGCCGCGTCATGGACAGGGCGATCTCCTTCTCGCTCTTGCGCTCCAGGTGACCGCTGAGCGTGACCACGCCTTCGGTCACGGAGACGTCGACGCTGCGCGCCGGCAGCCACAACGCGCGTACCAGCACCTCCTCGACCACCTCGGTGCGGATCTCCGCGTCCGGCCGCAGGAAGACCGTCAGCAGGTCGCGGCGGGTGACGATGCCCACGAGCCGGTCCGCTTCGTCGAGGACGGGCAGCCGCTCGATGCGGTGCTGGGCCATGGTCCGTGCCGCCTCGACGATGGTGTCGTCCGCGTGCACCGTGACGGGCGGTGTGGTCATCAGCTGTCCGGCGGTGCGTGCCCCGGCCTTCGCGGCGCGCCTCCTGGCCTTCGAGGTCAGGCCGGCCAGCCGGGACCGCTTCTTCGGCTCGAAGGGATCCGGGGTCTCCGCCTGGCGGGCCATCAGGTCGGTCTCGGAGATGACTCCGATGACCTTGTCGTCCTCGTCGACCACCGGCAGTCCGCTGATGCGGTGCTCGCCGAGCCGGCGTGCCACCTCCTTGAACGGGGTGCCGTACTCGGCGCGGACGACCTCCGTGGTCATCACGGAGCCGACCTTGTTGTGCTTCATGAGTGTCCCTCCTCAGCGGAGTCGCCGCAGATACGGATCGTGGGGCCTGCGCGGCACCAGGCGCACCCGTGCGTCCAGCACGGTGACTGAGCCGGGTGCCGCGAGAACGGGGTTGAAGTCGGCCTCGGCCAGCTGCGGCAGGTCGCTCGCCATCCGCGACAGACGCAGCAGCAGCTGTTCGAGCTCCTCGAGGTCGACGGGCCGCGCGCCGTCCGCTCCGAACAGCAGCGGAGCGCAGCGCGGGGCCGTGATCAGGTCGTGCACGTCGTGGTCGGTGAGGGGGGCGAGCCGCGCGGCGTGATCGGCGAGCACCTCGGTCGCGGTGCCGCCGAGACCGAACAGCACCAGCGGGCCGAAGACCTGGTCCTGGACCACGCCGGCGAACAGTTCGGTGCCGCGGTCGGCGAGCGGCTGCAGGACCACTCCGGTGAGCAGCCCGGCGAAGCGGGTCTGCAGGTCCCGGAAGGCGGCCCGCACCTGGGACTCGCCGCGCAGGTCGAGGTGGACGGCGTGCTCGGCGGTCTTGTGCAGCAGTCCGGGCCAGTGCCCCTTCATCACCACGCGGCCGTCGGCGCCGCGCAGCCGATCGGCGGCGAGGGCGGCGTCGTCCTCGGTCTCGGCCCACGCCCACGGTGACTGCCGGATGCCGTAGCAGCTCAGGAGGTCGGCGCAGGTGCGCGGGTCGAGCCAGCCGCCGTCCGGGTACGCGTCGAGGTAGGTCTCGACGACGGCGTGGGCGCGCTCCGTCTCGACGCCGTCGAGGGCGGGGACGCTCCCTGCGGGCCGGGCCAGCCAGTCGGCACGCTGCACGGCGTGGGCCAGGGCCCGTGCCGCCGCGTGGGGTTCGGCGTACGACGGGACGCTGCCGCCGTCGGCCGGCAGCAGTTCGACCGGCAGCGCCTGTTCGAGCCGGATCAGGGCGACGGGCTTGGTCCGTCGCGCGGGGGCGCGGGTGAGGGCCCGGACCAGGTCGTCGCCCGTGGCGGCGGCGACCGCGGTGGGGACGAGGGCCACCAGGACGGCGTCGACGCCGCCGTGCCGCATGATCAGGTCCACGCAGCTCGCGAGTTCTTCCTCCGTGACGGCCGCGCTCGCGTCGACGGGGTTGCCGACAGCGGCGCCGTCGGGCAGCCCGGCGAGCACCTCGTCGATCAGCTGCGGCGTGAACACCGGCAGGGTCAGTCCGGCCTCGGCGCAGGCGTCCGCCGCGAGCACGCCGGCTCCGCCGGCGTTGGTGACGATCGCGACGCGCCCGCCCGCGGGCAGCGGCTGGGAGTGCAGCAGGGCCGCGGTCTCCAGGAGTTCGCCGACCGAGCGGGTGGCGGTGATGCCGGCCTGTGTGAACAGCGCGCCGCGGGTCATGGTGCGGGTGGCGGCCGCGGCGGTGTGCGAGGCGGCCGCACGCCGGCCCGCGTCGGTGCGGCCGGCGTCGACGGTCAGCACGGGTATGCGGCGCGCCACGCGGCGGGCGGTGTGCGAGAAGGCGCGCGGGTTGCCGAACGACTCGAGGTGCAGCAGGGCCAGGTCGGTGCGGCAGTCGCTCTCCCACCACTGGAGCATGTCGTTGCCGCTGACGTCGTACTTGTCGCCCAGCGACGCGAACGTGGAGACGCCGATGCCGAGCCGGGACAGCCCGTCCAGCAGGGCGATGCCGACACCGCCGGACTGCACCGCGACACCGGCCGTGCCGGGGCGCGGGTGGCTGGCGGCGAAGGTCGCGTCCAGGCGGAGATCGGGGTCGGTGTTGGACACGCCGAGGCAGTTCGGCCCGACCATGCGCATGCCGTAGGTGCGGCAGGCGGCCATGAGCGCCTGCGCCTGGTCGGCGTCGAGTCCGGCGGTGACCACGAGCACGGCGCGTACGCCGGCCTTGCCGCACTCCTCGGCCACCGGGGCCACGCCCGCGGCGGGCACGGCGACGACCGCGAGGTCGGGGATGGTGGGCAGGGCGCTGACGGAGGGATGGGAGGGCACGCCGAGGATGGAGGTGGCGGCGGGGTTCACCGCGAACACGCGCCGGGTGTAACCGGCTGCCTTCAGGTGGTGCAGGATCGCCCGGCCCACCGAGCCCGGTTTGCGTCCGGCGCCGACGACGGCGACGGTCTTCGGCCGCAGCAGCGGCTCGAGGCTGGCCACGTCGGCGGCCCGGCCGCGCTCCTCCACCGCGGAGAGGTAGGTGTCGTCCTGGGTGAGTTCGATGGTGCAGCGCACCTCCGGCCCCTCGAAGCGGCGGGCGGTGCGCAGGCCGAGGTCGGCGAAGAGGCGGAGCACCTCGCGGTTCTCGCTCAGCGCGTCGGCGGTGAAGGCGGTGATGCCCTCCGCGCGCGCGGAGGAGACGAGGTGCTCGACGAGGAGCGTGCCGACACCACGGTGGTGCAGCCCGTCGGCGACCGCGATGGAGATGTCGGCCTCGGTTCCGGTGCCGCCGGTGTCGTACTCGGCGAGACCGATCACCTGGCCCGACCGTTCGGCCAACAGCGCCCGGTATCCGGGGTGCGGGGCGGCGCAGGCGCGGTCGGCGGCCATCTCGGCCGAACGCCGGCTCACGCCGAAGAACCTCAGCCGCAGGTTCTCCGGGGACATCTCCTCGTAGAGCCCCTGCAGTTGGGCGTGATCACCGGATGCCACAGGACGGATGCAGACGGTGGTGCCGTCCGCGAGCAGGGCATGGACCGGGGGGCCACTGGGCTTGTCGTCCGTCATCGCGGATCTCCTCCAGGTGTCTGTTCACTTCGAGCGTCCAGCGGAACGGTGCGGCGTCCCATGGGCTGACCGGCGGTGGCTTGAGGGCCGGACGGCCCTCGGTCCACACGGACGCCGAGCGCGCCCCCGCCCACCGCGGCTACCGGCACGCGGCCCGGCCCTCCACCGCGGACACCGGTGCGGCCCGGCCCTCCACCGCGGACACCGCTGTGGCCCGGCCCTCCACCGCGGACACCGGTACGGCCCGGCCCCTCGCCGCGGACACCACGCACGCCCACGCCCCCCACCGCAGACAGCGGCGCACAGCCCAGCCCCTCCCCGCGGGCCCCGGCACGCAGCGCGGCACTCATCGCAGACACCGGCACGCAGCCCGAACCGCCGCCGCGGACACCGACGCACGACCCAGCCATCACCGCAGGCACCACACACGCCCACACCCCCCACCGCAGGCACCACACGCCCACACCCCCCACCGCAGGCACCACACGCCTACGCCCCACCGCAGAACCGACCCACGCCCCAGCCCCCGCCGAAGACCCCACGCACGCCCACGCCCCCACCGCAGATCCCGGCGCACGCTCACGTCCTCACCGCGGATGCCGGTGAACGGTCCCGGCGGCCACGGCCCGTGCCGCGCGCACGGTCAGTTCGGCGAGGAGCACCGTGGCCGCGGTCGCCAGGCAGACCAGCCACTGGGCGAGGTCGAGCGGCACGGTGCCGAAGACGCCGCGGGCCCAGGGCAGGTGGACGGCGGCGATCTGCACCACCAGGACGCCGGCCAGGCACAGCCACAGCGTCCGGTTGCGCAGCTGGTGGCGCCCGAGCAGGGGGCCGTCGTCGGCGCGGGCGACCAGGGAGTTGAACAGCTGATAGAGGACGAACGTGGTGAACGCCATGGTCAGGGCGACGTCCGTGCCGGTGCGGGGCCGGGCCAGGGCGAGGACGGCCACGGTGCCCGCGGCCATGACCGCGCCGGCCCGGCCGATGGCGGCCAGCCTGCGGGCGTCCAGGATGCGTTCGCCCGGGTCGCGCGGCGGGTGCCGCATGACGTCGTCGCGGGCGGGGTCGACGGCCAGGGCCATCGCGGGCGGGCCGTCCATGATGATGTTCACCCACAGCAGCTGGGCCGCCGTCAGCGGCGCGGGCAGCCCGGCCAGCGAAGCCCCCAGCAGGGTGAGGATGGCGCCGATGTTGGTCGCCAGCTGGAAGCGGACGAACTTGACGATGTTGGCGTAGATGGCGCGGCCCTCGCGCACCGCGCGCACGATCGTCGAGAAGTCGTCGTCGGTGAGGACCATGTCGGCGGCTTCCTTGGCCACGTCGGTGCCGGTGCGGCCCATGGCCACCCCGATGTGGGCGGCCCGCAGCGCCGCCGCGTCGTTCACGCCGTCGCCCGTCATGGCGACGACGTGGCCGCGGCTCGACAGCGCCCGTACGACCGCGACCTTGTGCTCGGGTGCGACGCGGGCCAGCACGCCGATGCCGTCGATGCGCGCGGCGAGTTCGTCCGCGGGCATCCGGTCCAGCTCGGCGCCGGTCACCACCTCGCCGCCGATGCCGACCTCACGCGCGACGGCCGCCGCCGTGTCGGCGTGGTCACCGGTGATCATCTTGACGGAGACTCCCGCCGTGCGGCACACCGCCATCGCCTCGTGGGCCTGCGGCCGCGGCGGATCGGCGATGCCGGCCACCGACACCAGGGTCAGCCCCGTGAGCCCGGGATCGTCCACGGGGTGGTCCGTCACGGCCGTCGCCGCGCCCAGGACCCGCAGCCCCGACGCGCCCAGCGTCGCCGTGACGGACCGGACCTCGCTCCTGCGCCGTTCGTCGAGCGGGCGCACGCCCTCGGCGGTGAGCACGTCCGCGCACCGGTCGAGCAGGACGTCGACCGCGCCCTTGACGTGCACCCGGGTGCGGCCTCCGGGTTCGGTGTGGAAGGTGGCCATGTACTTGGTGGCGGCGTCGAAGGGCAGTTCACCGCGGCGGGGCCGCTCGGCGCGCAGGCGGTCGGCGTCGACGCCTGCCTTGGCCGCCAGCACCACCAGCGCGGCCTCGGTGGGGTCGCCGACGAAGCCTTCTTCGGTCAGGCGGGCGTCGTTGCACAGCGCGAACGGCGTGACCGCCTCCCGCAGTTGGCCGGGGCGGGCGGTGCCGTCACCGACGCGGCCGTGCGGGGCGTAGCCCTCGCCGGTGACGTCGTGGAGCCGGCCGGCGGTCCACAGGGCCCGTACGGTCATCTCGTTCAGGGTGAGGGTGCCGGTCTTGTCGCTGCACACCACGGTCGCCGCGCCCAGCGACTCCACCGAGGCCAGGCGCTTGACGATGGCACCGCTGCGGGCCATGCGGTACACGCCGAGCGCCAGCGTCAGCGCCATGACGGCGGGCAGGCCCTCGGGGATGGCGGCGACGGCCAGGGCGACGGCGCGCAGCCCGAGGCCCGACAGCGACTCGCCGTGTGCCAGCGCCGCGAGGGCGTACACCAGGACGGCGATGCCGCTCAGCAGCGCCAACCGCCGCCCCAGGCTGTCGAGTTGGATCTGCAGCGGGCTGGGCGGCTCGGTGTCCGCGCGCAACGCCTCGGCGATCGCGCCGAGTTCGGTGCGCATGCCGGTGGCCGTGACGACCATCTCGGCACGGCCGCGGGTCAGCGCGGTGTTCATGAACAGCATGCCGGTGCGCTCGGCGAGCGGCACCGGAGCGTCGCCGGCCGGTGCGAGCGCCGCGGCGGACTTGGCGACCGGCTGCGACTCGCCGGTGAGGGCGGCCTCGGCGACCTCCACCGCCTGCGCGACGAGCAGCCTCCCGTCGGCGGGCACACGGTCGCCCGCCTCCAGCAGGACCACGTCCCCGGGCACCAGAGCGTCCGCCGCCACGACCTTCTCGGTACCGTCGCGGCGGACCCTGGCGGTCGGCACGAGCATCCGGCGCAGCGCCTCCAGGCTGCGCTCGGCGCGCCGTTCCTGGAGGTAGCCGAGGACCGCGTTGATCTGCAGCACCACCGTGATCACCACGGCGTCCTTGACGTCCCCGATGACCGCGGCGACGACGGCGGCGATCAGCAGGATGCCGATCAGCCAGTTGCGGAACTGGTCCAGGAACTTCAGCCACTCGGGCCGGCGGGCCGGTTCGGCCAGCCGGTTGGGCCCGTGGGCGGCCGCGCGTTCGGCGACCTGGCGGGCGCCGAGTCCCGTGCCGGGATCGACGGCGAGGCGGGCCGCCACCTGCGCGGGGGACGACCGGTCGATCTCCCGGTCCCGCACGGTGCGTTCGGCCTCGGCCGCCGCCGGTCCGTCCACGGTTACGCCTTCCCGCCCGGCACCACGGCGACGGGGCAGTGGGCGCGGCCCACGAGGGTCCGGCCGGCCGAGCCCGGCACCATCTCCAGGGCCCCGTGGCGGGCCGCGATCACCACCAGCTGGGCGCCGGCGCTCGCCCGGACGAGTGCTCGTCCGCTACGGCGCCGGGTGCGCCGGTCCTGGACGCCGACGCCCGGGTACCGCTTGCGCAACGAGGTCAGCGGCCGTCGTGCGGCGTCCGCCCGGGTGCGCAGGACGAGCAGGTCCGCGCCGCGCTCCGCGGCCTCCGCGAAGGCGAATTCGGCGGCGGCGGCGCTGGCGCCGTCCGCCAGCACCACGGGGCCGTGCCGCTCGGTGCGGCCGCGCACCACCAGCAGCGGGCAGCGCCCGCGGGGCGTCAGCCGGCCCGGGCGGCCGGCCGCCCGCCGGCCGTCCACCACGGTGAGCGACGCGGTGCGCGCCTCGCTCTGCAGCACCTCGAGCGGATCGCCGATCAGGACGTCACTGGTGATCGCCACCCGCGGCGCGACTTTCCGGGCGCGCCGCTCGGCCTCGCCCAGGCGGCCGTTGACGCTGTCGCGCAGTGCGGCGCCGTCCGGGTCCCAGGGCGGCACACCGGGCCGTACGCGGGCCGGCGACCAGGCCAGGGCGTGCGCCAGGCGCAGTCCCGTACCACGCCGTTCGGCCTCCAGCGCCGCGGCCTCCACCGCCACCAGGCTCGACGGCGATCCGTCGACGCCCACCACAACCGGACCCTTCATGGCAGCCCTCCCGCCACCGGCCCGCTCCGGGCCGGCCTCTGTGTGCGGCGCGGCCGAAGCGGCATCGTGCGGCGGGGACCGTGCCCGCCCTGCCGGCGGGCCGGCCCCCGCCTTCCCTGACGGAACCCAGCGTCCGTGCCGCGGTCTCCGGGCCGCAGTGGGCCGTACGGGCCCAATGGCGCACCGTCCGGCCCTGCCTCGGCGCTCCCGCGGCGGCCACTCTGGAGCTGGGAGGCACATTGCGCGGCACGTGCCGCGCCGACAGTGGAGGTGTGCCATGACCGGACCCGTCGTCGTCGGACTCGACGGCTCCCCCGCGAGTGTGACGGCCGCGTGGTGGGCGGTGCGCGAGGCCGTGGTCCGCCGGCTGCCCGTCGTCCTGCTGCACTCCTGGACCACCCAGCCGCTCGACGCGCCGATCGCGCAGGAGGCGCTGAGCAAGCAGCGGTACGGGGGCCAGGTGCTGCAGCGGATGGAGGCCGAACTGCTGCACCGTCACGGAGAGCTCGACCTGGTGACGGAACTGGTCTCGGTCCCGGCGGCGCAGGCCCTGCTGGAGGCGAGCGGCAACGCCTCGCTGCTGGTGCTCGGCTCCCGCGGACACGGTTCGGTGGCCGGCTTCGTGCTGGGTTCCATCAGCCTGCACGTGCTGGGGCTGGCCCGGTGCCCCGCCGTGACCGTACGGGCGGACGATCCCGCCGTGGAGACCGGCTGGGAGCACCCGGCCGCGGCCGACCGGCGGGAGATCGTCGTCGGCGTCCAGGAAGCCGGGCCCGCCGCCGACGCGCTGCTGGAGTTCGCCTTCACCTCCGCGGACCTGCACGGGGCCCGGGTGCGCGCGGTACGCGCGCTGCCGGTGTCGTCCTTGGTGACGCATCCGCACATCGGCCGCTCCGAGGAGGGCTACGAGACGGACGAACACGGGCGGCTGGGCGCCGCGCTGGCGCCGTGGCGGCAGAAGTTCCCCGACATCGACGTCGTGGACCATGTCGCCCGCGGGACCGCCGCACAGGTGCTGCTCAGCGCCTCCGCCCACGGCATGCTCACCGTCCTCGGCCGCCGGCGTCACCCGTCACCGCTGACGTGGAAGCTCGGCCCCGTCGCGCACGCGGCCCTGCACCACGCGCCCTGCCCCGTCGCCGTCATTCCGCACGACTGATCCGCCCGGACGAGAGAGCCCGTCATGGCCACCGCCACCTCGAGGAAACAGCCGCGCCGGTTGTTCACGGCCCTGTTCCTGCCGCCGACGCCCGAGTCCCTCCTGCTGCTGGTGACCACCGCCGCGCTCGTCGCCGGCGGCGTCTGCCGGCTCGCCGGCGCCCCCGGGCTCGCCGACCTGTGCTGGGGCCTGGGCACGGTCGCCGCCGTGATCCCGTCGATCGGCTGGGTGCTCGACGCCCTCAGGCACGGCCGCGCCGGGGTCGACCTGATCGCCGTTCTCGCCCTCGGCGGCACCCTGGCCGTGCACGAGTACCTGGCCGGGGCGCTCATCGCGCTGATGCTCGCCTCCGGCCGCACCCTCGAGGCGGCGGCGCAGCGCCGCGCCTCGCACGATCTGCGGGCCCTCCTGGAACGCGCGCCCCGCACCGCGCGGGTGCGCACCGGGGCCGGAGTGCACGAGATCCCCTCGTCCGAGGTCGCCGTCGGCGACCTGCTGGTGGTGGGCCCCGGTGAAGTCGTGCCGGTGGACGGCCGGGTGGCCGCGGCGCCCGCCGCGCTGGACGAGTCGGCGCTGACCGGCGAGCCGCTGACCGTGCGGAGAGGGCCGGGCGAGCCGGTGCGCAGCGGGGTGCTCAACGCGGGCGGCGCCTTCGAACTGCGCGCCACCGCGACCGAGGAGGACAGCACCTACGCCGGGATCGTACGGCTGGCCCGGCAGGCGGGCGCGGAGTCGGCCCCGGTGGTGCGGCTGGCCGACCGGTACGCGGCCTGGTTCCTGCCCCTGTCCCTGGCGGTCGCCGGGCTGGCCTGGCTGGTCAGCGGCTCCGCCGTGCGGGCGGTGGCGGTCCTGGTGGTGGCGACGCCCTGTCCGCTGCTGCTGGCGGCGCCGGTGGCCGTCGTCTCCGGGCTGTCCCGGGCCTCCCGGCTCGGGGTGGTGGTCCGCGACGGAGGGGCGCTGGAGAACCTCGGCCGGGCCAGGACGCTGCTGCTGGACAAGACGGGCACGCTCACCGGCGGCCGGCCCCGCGTCCTGGACGTGGTCGCGGCGCCGCGCTGGCAGTCGGCCCAGGTGCTGCGGCTGGCGGCCTCGCTCGACCAGTACTCCCCGCACGTCCTGGCGCGGGCCGTGGTCGACGCGGCCCGGGAGCGGGGCCTGCACCTCTCGGAGCCCTTGCAGGTGTCGGAGGAGCCCGGCCGGGGTGCGTCCGGCACGGTGGCCGGGCGCCGTATGACGATCGGCCGGCGTGCCGAGGACGCCGAACTGCCGGACTGGGGACGGTCGGTGGAGAACCGGGCGCTGCTGGACGGGGCGGCGGTGGCCTGGCTGTCCGTGGACGGCGCCCCGGTCGGGGCGGTGCTGCTGCGCGATCCGCTGCGTCCGGACGCGCCGCGCACCCTGCGCCGGCTGCGCGCCTCCGGCATCCGGCGGCTGGTGATGCTCACCGGCGACCGCGCCGCCTCCGCGCGCGAGGTGGGCGCGGTCCTCGGCCTCGACGACGTGCGGGCCGGCCTCACCCCGGCCGGCAAGGTCGCCGAGGTCCGCGCCGAACGGGAGCACGCGGTCACCGTCATGGTGGGTGACGGCGTCAACGACGCCCCCGCCCTCGCGGCCGCGGACATCGGCGTGGCGATGGGTGCGCGGGGTTCCACGGCCTCCTCCGAGGCGGCCGACATCGTCCTGACCACCGACCGGGTCGACCGGCTGGCCGACGCCGGGGCGATCGCCGTACGGGCCCGGCGCATCGCCGTGCAGAGCGCGCTCGGCGGTATGGCGCTGTCGCTGGCCGCCATGGCCGCGGCCGCCTTCGGCCTGCTCCCGCCGGCCGCCGGCGCGCTGCTGCAGGAGGGCATCGACGTGGCGGTGATCCTCAACGCCCTGCGGGTGCTGCGTGACGACCGGCAGGGACGGCCGGTGCTGCCGCCCTCGACGGAGGCCCTCATCCGCCGCTTCGCCGCGGAGCACGACGACCTGCAGGACGTGCTGGAGGCCGTGCGCGACGCCGCCGACCGGCTGTCGGACGGCGCGGGGGAGGATTCCCTGGCCGCGGTGCGCGAGGTGCACCGGCTGCTCACCGAGCGGCTGCTGCCGCACGAGTACGCCGAGGAGCACGAGCTGTATCCCGCGCTCGCCCCGACCCTCGGCGGCCCCGAGGCGACGGCCACCATGAGCCGCGCGCACGCGGAGATCGAACGGCTCGCCCGCCGCATCGCCACCCACCTCACACTGACCGGCGCCGACGGATCGCCGTCCCCGGAGCAACTGGACGACCTGCGGGCCTGCCTCTACGGCCTGCACACCGTGCTGCGCCTGCACTTCGTGCAGGAGGAGGAGAGCTACTTCTCCCTCGCCCTGTGAGCGCCCGCCCGCCGGAGTGTGACCGACCGGCCCACCGGGTCGGGCCTGTCGGCCCGCGATCGCGGCAACTGTGCCGGGCTGTACTGGAGTTGACGAGGTTTCCGCACCGTCTGCAGGGAAGGGGAAGGACATGATGACACCTCGTGCCGTGCGCCGTCTCGCGCTCGGCGCCGTGGTGCCGGCTCTCGCGGTCACCGCACCGGCGGCCGCGGCAGGCCCGCCCACGCACGAAGGGTCCGCCGTGGCCACGACCCCCGCGCCGGCCCGCGAGGGCACGCCGCGCTCCACGGTCGACAGGGTCGCCGACTTCTACGGCGCCTACATCGACGTCCAGTACGACTCCGGCCGCAACGGCCTGGCGAACTCACTGCGCGCCCACTACCTGACCGCGGGACTGCGGGCGGACCTGGCGCGGTGGGAGGCCGCCCACCACAAGGACGGCGTGCTGCGCGCCAAGGGCACGCCGGTCGCCTGGCGGGTCGTCTACAACGACAGCGGGATGGGCCACTGCTGGACCAGGGTCACGCTCACCTGGCAGGACCCCGGCAACCGCACCCACCGCACGCATCTGATGATCCAGTCCGACCTCGGGTCGCGGCTGATCTCCGGTATCCGCGCCGGCACCTGACCGGACAGGGCCCGGTCGGCCGTGCGAAGGACCGGTCGGCCCATCCCGGGACGGACGCGGACCGCGCAGGATGACGGTGTGCCCGCGCTCTGCGGCAGAGGGCGGCGGTACACCCGAGGTCTCGGAGGTGACCCCATGAGCACGGTTCCCTCACGGCGGTCGTCCGGGCGCCCGAAGGCCGTGGTGCACCTGCCCTGTGCCCGGCGCACCGTGGGCCTGGAGGCGGCGCTGCGGCTGCCCAGTGTGATGGTGCTGGTGGTGGAGGACACCTGCACCGTGATCGCGCTGCGCGACTGGGAGCGGCGCGAGCCCCACCGCCTGCACCCCTGGGCCCGGCGCCGCTGGCAGGCGGAGGGCCGGCGGCTGCGCGCCAAGGAACTGCGGATGCGGGAGCTGGCCGCGCAGTGTCTTGACGCTCCCGACTGACCGAGGCGGCGCCATGAAGGAGAGCCTTCCGCTGGGGCGGATCGCCGGTGTCCGGGTCGGACTGCACTGGAGCGTGCTGGTCATCGTCGCACTGGTGACCGTGATGCTCGCGGGCGGACGGTTCCCGGACGCCCACCCGCACCACTCCTCCTGGGCCTACACCGTCCTGGCGCTGCTGACGGCGCTCGTCTTCCTCGCCTCGCTGCTGGTCCACGAACTGGCGCACGCCGTGGTCGCCCAGCGCAACGGCGTCCAGGTCGACGGCATCACCTTGTGGATGCTCGGCGGGGTGGCACGGCTGCGCAGTGAGGCGCCCACCCCGGCGGCGGAGCTGCGCATCGCCGGCGTGGGACCGCTGACCAGTGCGGTGCTCGGCGCCGCGTTCACGGGCCTGGCCCTGTGGCTGGACGCGATCGGCGTCTCGGGCCTGGTCGTGGAGGCGGTCGCCTGGCTGGCCGCGATCAACGTGGTCCTGGCGGTGTTCAACGCCGTTCCCGCCGCTCCGCTGGACGGCGGGCGGCTGCTGCGGGCGTACCTGTGGCACCGCACCGGCGATCCGGTCCGCGCCACCCGCGGTGCCTCGGCGGCGGGACGGGCCCTGGGCTGGTTCCTGGTCGTCCTCGGCTTCGCCATGGTGCTCTTCGAGGGCAACCTGTCGGGCCTGTGGTCCGCGCTGATCGGCTGGTTCCTGATCACCGCCGCCACCGAGGAGGCCCGCCACGCCGAACTGGGCGCGGTCCTGGCCGGGCTGCCCGTCCGCCGGGTGATGACCCGCGACCCCGTCACCGTGCGCGCCACGGTGACGGTCGCCGCCTTCCTGGCCGAGGGCCCCTTCGGCGCCTACCGTCACTCCGCGTTCCCGGTGCTCGCGGCGGACGGCGCGCCGGCCGGACTGGTCACGGTGCGGCTCGTCAACGAAGTCCCCGTGCAGGCCCGTTCGGCGACCACCGTCGCCGACGTGATGCGCCCCCTCGCGGACGTCGCGACCGCGTCGCCCGACGAGGCGGTCGTGGACCTGCTGCCGCGTCTGGAGGCGAGCCGGGAGCGCCGGGCCCTCGTCCTGGACGGCGAGCACCTCGTCGGCATCGTCACCCTCGCCGACGTCAGCCGGGCCGTGAGCTGGCTGACGGCGACGACCCGCCCGCGGACGTGACGCGGCGCCGGACAGGGCCCCTTGGACACCCACCCGGTGCCCTTCGGCCCGCGCGACGGCGTCCGGGCGCGGGGCACGGTGGGATCGGAGACCTTTCAGCGGGAGATCCTTCAGGGGAGGCAGCCGTGTCCGGATGCGCAGACGGCAAGGGGATCATCGTGGGCGTCGACGGTTCCGCGGCCTCGCGCGCCGCGCTGCGCTGGGCCGTGGAGCAGGCGCACGCCCTCGACACGGAGGTCGTCGCCGTGCACGCCTGGGAGCCCGTCAGGGCCTTCGCCCCCTACGCGCCCGTCTCCGCGCGCCCCACTCCGGCGGAGCAGCGCGAACGGGCCGCCGAGGTGCTCGCCACCAGCGTGCGCGACGTCTTCGGCCCGCACGTCGGGCCCGGCATACGTGCCGTGCTCGCGGAGGGCCCGCCCGCTCACGTCCTGCTCCGGCAGGCACGCGGTGCACTGCTGCTCGCCCTGGGCCGCGGGCCCCGCGAGCGGTGGGAGCTGCCGGTGGTGGGCCCCGTGGGCCGGGAGTGCCTGCGCCACTCCACCGTGCCCGTCGTCATGGTGCCCGCGTCCGGCCGGACCGGGGCCCCGGCGGCCACCGACGTACCGCGCCGCCTCCACCGCGTCGCCGGCTAGCGGGCGCCTCGCCAGGAGGCCGCCTCCCGGAGACGCGGAGGAGCGCGCGAACTCAACGAGGTGATGACCATGGACGTCCTGGTCGGATACGCGACCGCCCACGGCTCGACACGCGAGATCGCCGACCGTGTGGCGGCCGGACTGGACAAGGCGGGGCTGAAGGTCGAGGCGAGGGACCTGGGGACGGTGGACGACGCCGACGCCTACGCCGCCTTCGTCCTCGGCAGCGCCGTGCACGGGCAGACCTGGCTCGAGCCGGCCAGGGCCTTCCTGCGCGAGAACGCCGACATCCTCGGCTCCCGCCCGGTGTGGATCTTCAGCGTCGGGATGCCGGCCGCGCTGCGCGGCCCCTGGAAGCGGCTGGGCCCCAAGGAGGAACCGGTGATCGTGGAGAGCCTGCCCGGCGGGCTGCCCTACCGTGACCACCGCCTCTTCTCGGGTGTGATCGCCCGGCAGCAGCTGCCGCTCACCGGGCGCCTGATGTTCCACCTGGTCGGTGGCCGGTTCGGCGACTACCGCGACTGGGCCGCCGTGGACGCCTGGACCAGCCGGATCGCCGAGGACCTGGCGCGCTGACGGAGCCCCGCGGCCCCACGCGGGCAGGCGGTCGCGGCCGGATCGCCGGTCCGGGACGGCTCGCACCCGCCGGGCGCGGGTGGGCCGTTCGGTCCCGGTCGTGGTCGCGGACCGGCCCATGATCCGGGGTCGATGGCCTCATGCGGGGAGCCCCGCCGCGGACAAGGCTGATCGGTGCGGGGGTGCCGGAGTCACCGGCACCGCGCACACCGCTCGGCGAGGAGGCGGCGACCATGAAGCGCATACAGCAGACCCGTCGCCCCGGAATTCCGCGGCAGCCGGAGCCCCCGGACCTGCGCACGCCGTCGGGGCGGCCGCTGCCCTACTGAGCGACTGAGCGTGAACGAGGCGGTGACCATGCGATTCGTGGACCGTACGGACGCGGGACGCCGGCTGGCGCCCCTGCTGGCGCACCTGCGCGGCCAGGACGTCGTCGTCCTCGGCCTGCCCAGGGGCGGGATGCCCGTGGCCTTCGAGGTGGCGCGGGAACTCGGCGCCGCGCTGGATGTCCTCGTGGTGCGCAAGCTGGGCGTGCCCCGGCAGCCCGAGCTGGCCTTCGGCGCCGTGGGAGAGCACGGCGTCCTCGTGCTCAACGAGGACGTGATCGGTGAGGCGGGGCCGGGTCCGGACGAGCGGCGGAGTCTGGAGCTGGCCCGGCGCGCCGAGGTGGCACGGCAGTCGGAGCGCTATCGCCGCGCGCGTCCCCCCGTGTCCGTGGCCGGGCGGACCGCCGTGGTCGTCGACGACGGGCTGGCCACCGGAGCCACCGCGGAGGCCGCGTGCCGTGTCGTGCGCACCCTGGGGGCGGCCCGGGTCGTGCTCGCCGTGCCGGTCGGGGCGGAGCGGACCGTGCTGCGCCTGCGCCGCTGCGCCGACGAGGTGGTCTGTCTGCACTCCCCGCGCTTCTTCGGCTCGGTCGGCGCCTGGTACCAGGACTTCACGCAGGTCGCCGACGCGCGGGTGACCGACCTGCTGCAGCGGGCCGCCCGCCCGGCAGCGCCCGCCCCGTCCTCGCCGGCCGCCGAAGTGCCGCCCGCGGACCGGGAGATCGGGATTCCCACCCGGCACGTGCGGCTGGCCGCACGGTTCGTCCTGCCCGAGGGGGCGCCGGCCGTCGTGGCGTTCGCGCACGGCAGCGGCAGCAGCCGCCACAGCCCGCGCAACCGCTACGTCGCCGACGTCCTGAACGGGGCGGGCCTGGGCACGCTGCTGCTGGACCTGCTCACCGAGGACGAGGAGGACAACCGGCACAACGTCTTCGACATCGTCCTGCTCGCCCGGCGGCTGCGCGCCGCCGCCGACTGGGTGCGCCGCGAAACCGCTCTGCCCGTCGCCTACTTCGGGGCCAGCACCGGGGCGGCCGCCGCCCTGGAGGCCGCCGCCGTGGACGCCGACGTCCGCGCGGTCGTCTCCCGCGGCGGCCGCCCCGACCTGGCCTCACCGGCCGCGCTGGCGCACGTGCGGGCCCCCACCCTGTTCGTCGTCGGCTCGCTCGACGCACGGGTGCTGAGCCTGAACCGGCTGGCCGCCGACTGGATGCACTGCGACCACCGGATCGCCGTCGTGCCCGGCGCCGGCCACCTCTTCGAGGAGCCCGGCACCCTGCCGGCGGTCGCGGGACTGGCCCGCGACTGGTTCACCGGCCACCTCGCGTTCACCCCCGCTGTATATCGTCGGGCGGCATCGGACGGTGACAGAGGACGGGTGGGGCATGAGCCAGGCGTCGCGGGGCGGCACGACGGCTGAGCTGGAGCGGCGGCTCGGCGTGTTCGACGCCGTGGTCGTCGGGCTCGGATCGATGATCGGCGCGGGCGTCTTCGCCGCCCTGGCACCGGCCGCGCGGGCCGCGGGGTCGGGGCTGCTGGTGGGACTGGCGATCGCGGCGGTGGTGGCGTACTGCAACGCCACGTCCTCGGCACGGCTCGCCGCCCGCTACCCGCGCTCGGGCGGGACGTACGTGTACGGCCGGGAACGGCTGGGCGCGTTCTGGGGGTACCTGGCCGGCTGGGGATTCGTGGTGGGCAAGACCGCGTCGTGCGCGGCGATGGCGCTGACCGTGGGCGCGTACGTGTGGCCCGAGCGGGCGCACGCCGTCGCGGTGGCCGCGGTCGTGGTCCTCACGGCGGTCGACTACCTGGGCGTGCGGAAGGCGGCCTGGCTGACGCGGGTGATCGTGGCGGTGGTCCTGGCGGTGCTGGCCGCGGTCGTCGTCGCCTGTCTGACCTCCGCCGACGCCCGCGCCGGACGGCTCGGCATCGGCTCGGACACCTCCGCCGGCGGCGTGCTGCGCGCCGCCGGCCTGCTGTTCTTCGCCTTCGCCGGGTACGCGCGCATCGCCACCCTGGGCGAGGAGGTACGCGATCCCGCGCGCACGATTCCGCGGGCGATCCCCCTCGCCCTGGGCCTCACCCTCGTGGTGTACGCGGCGGTCGCCGTCTCCGTGCTCGTCGTCCTCGGCCCCGGCGGGCTGGCGGGCGAGAGCGCGCCGCTGGCCGAAGCGGTACGGCGGGCCGGCGTACCCGGTCTGGTCCCGGTCGTACGGGCGGGAGCGGCGGTGGCCGCCCTCGGGTCGCTGCTCGCCCTGATCCTCGGCGTCTCGCGCACCACGCTGGCCATGGCCCGGGACCGCCACCTGCCCCGTGCCCTGTCCGCCGTGCATCCCCGCCACAAGGTCCCGCACCGCGCCGAACTTCTCGTCGGCGCGGTGGTGACCGTCCTGGCCGCCACCACCGACGTACGCGGCGCGATCGGCTTCTCCTCCTTCGGCGTGCTCGCCTACTACGCCGTGGCCAACGCCTCCGCGTGGACCCTGACCGAGCAGGAGAACCGGCCGCCGCGCGCCGTCCCCGCCGTCGGGCTGGCCGGCTGTCTCGTCCTCGCCTTCACCCTGCCCGTCTCGTCGGTGGCCTGGGGGGCGGCCGTGCTGCTCCTGGGAGCCGCTGCCTACGGCGTACGCCACGCCGTCACCGCGGGCGGAACGTCCTGAGCCCGTGCCCGGCCGGTTCGGGGCCGGCTCCTCAGCCCGGCGCGGCCGTACGGGAGAGATGCCGGGCGATGCGTGTGGCGGCGAACTCGGTGCCGGCGACGAACCGCATCATCGGGCCGAACATGGGCGCGGCGAGAGATCCGGTGAAGTACAGGCCCGGCACCGACGATTCCAGGGCCGCCGAGAGATGCGGCGCCCTCGAACCGCGCACGCACACCACGGCGTCACGGACCGCGGGCGACAGGAACGGCACCGCGCGCAGGTCGAGCCGGTAGCCGGTGGCCGCCAGTACGTGATCCACCGTCATGGCCTCGGGGCCGCCCGGCCCGTCGAGCTCCAGACGCACTCCGGCGCGGACGGCTTCGGCCCCTGTGACACGGCAGGACGTGCGTACCGGGACGATGCCCTCGACCCGGTCCCGCAGCCACCAACCGCCCGACGGTCCCAGCGCCCGGCGGAACAGCAGCAGGCGGGCCGCCGCGGGCATCCGCCGTACCCCGCCCGGAGACCGGCAGACCGCCGCGAGGATCCAGCCCGTGCCGAGCGGCGAGGCGGGTTTGGCCAGGCGCTCGGTCCAGGGCCGGGACAGGTCCGGCTTCATCCCCCACAGCACGCGCGGCTCGCGGACCAGGACCTGGGCCTCGGCTCCGGCCTCGTGCAGCAGGGCGGCGCTCTCCAGCGCCGACTGCCCTCCCCCGATGACGGCGACGCGCCGGCCTGCGTAGCAGGAGAGGTCGGTGTGGTGGCTGGTGTGGGACACCAGGGCGCCGCGGCCCGGGCCTTCCGGGGCGAGGCGCCGCAGCTGGCCGGGGATGTGGGCGAGACCGTTCAGGCCGGTGGCGGCCACGACGGCCGCCGCCGCGATCTCCTGCCCGTCGTCGAGGCGGACGAGGAAGGCCGGGCCGGGCCCCGGCCGGTCGACGGCGGCCACCCGGGCCGGCTCCACCTCCCCGACGTACTGTTTCTGGAACCACATCCCGTAGCGCACGAAGACGTCGCACGGGATCGGCGTCAGTTCGGTCAGCTCCGGCTCGCCGTGGACGCGGCGGAAGTCCGCCAGCCGCCCGCCCGGCTCCGGCGCCGAGAGGTCGGTGGCGTCCGGGGTCGATTTCAGGAACATCCCGGTGGCCATGGCGTGCCGCCAACTGCCCAGCACCTCGCCGAAGATGCGCACCGGCACGCCCGCGGCCCGCAGGTGCGCGGCCACCGAGAGGCCGTACGGCCCCGCACCCACGATGACGACCGGAAGCCCCCCGCGCCCGGTCGACGCCTGCTCGCCGACGGGGCGCTGCCCCGGAAGCGACTGCGTCATGCATCCCCCCACTGGTCCCGACGCCGCTTTCCCCAAAGCGGCGCGACATCCGGGATGGCGCGTCCGGCGCAGGCCCGTCGCACCCGTCCCCCTCCGCGGCTCAGTGTGCCGTGTCGTGCCGCCGTCGGTCGACGATATCGGCACACGTTGTCCAAAACGTGGTCGAACCGTGGACCGCGAATTGCCCGGGGCGTGGCGCTCGCGCGTCGCGTGGCAGGCGCGGCAGGCGTGACTCACCGGGCATGTGGCCGGCCGTCCACGGTTCCCGCCGCCCACCGTCTGCGGACCGCGTCCTCGTGCTCGCTCTGTTCGAGCGCGCGGTCCGCGGCGGCGAGGGCCGTCTCCAGGCGCGGCACCCAGTGCCGGCGCAGGGCCCGCAGCCTGCGCCGGGTGCGGACGGCCTCCTCGCCGACGGCCCGGGAGGCGGACCGGGCGACGGCGTACGCGGCCGCCGCCCGCAGGGCCTCGGCGTAGGCGGCCTCCGCGTGGGCGAGGGCGGTGTTCGCGGGCGCGGGGTCCTCCGGCCGCCGCCGCGGCGGCGTGCACGCCGCGGTGTCCGGGTGCCGTACGCCCATCGTGGCGGTCCAGGAGACCGACAGTTCGGCGAGCCGGGCCTCGTCCGCCGTCTCC
The DNA here is from genome assembly GCF_047049295.1 of Streptomyces sediminimaris. Taxonomy (NCBI): domain Bacteria; kingdom Bacillati; phylum Actinomycetota; class Actinomycetes; order Kitasatosporales; family Streptomycetaceae; genus Streptomyces; species Streptomyces sediminimaris. Next base: position 735,255 of record NZ_JBJWOT010000001.1, read on the forward strand.
ATGGCCTCCTCACCGCCCAGCAGCAGCCCGCGCCGCAGCCATCGCTCGGCCCGCGCCAGCTGCTCGTGCCAGCGCTCGCGGGCGTCCCGCTCGGTGCGCAGCAGTTCCTCGTGGCGGGTGCGCAGGACGCGCAGTTTCTGGTCGAGCAGGTCCGCCCCGCGCCGGGCGACGTCGAGGCTGCGGCGCAGGCGCAGCCGGCCGGCCCGGCCGGGAGGCACGCGCGGTTCGGCCATCGGGTCACCCGCCTTCCCGCGCGCCGTGGGCGTCGAGGAACTTCGCCGGGAGCATCGCCAGCTGGCTGCGCGGCAGGGTCAGCAGCACCTGCCAGGCGCGGTCCAGGGTCTGCTGGAGCGTGCGCAGTTCGTCCCGCCCCTGGTGCACGAGACCGTGGGCGAACGCCTCGTCGAAGTCCAGGTGGCTCCGGTCGGCGGGGCCGAGCGACCCTTCGCCGACGAGGTCGGCCAGTTCCCTGACCTGACGGGCGCGGGCCAGGGCGGACAGCAGCTGGGCGGCGACGTCGAGATGGTCCTCGCGGGTACGGCCGGGCCCCGCGCCCTTGCGCATCAGCCGGGACAGCGAGGACAGCGCGTCGACCGGCGGATAGACGCCCCGGGCGTGCATCTGCCGGGACAGGACGATCTGTCCCTCCGTGATGTACCCGGTGAGGTCCGGCACGGGGTGGGTGATGTCACCGGCCGGCATGGTGAGCACCGGCAGCACGGTCACCGACCCCGGCAGGCCCCGGACGCGGCCGCAGCGCTCGTAGAGGGAGGCCAGGTCGCTGTAGAGGTAGCCGGGGTAGGCCCGGCGGGCCGGGGTCTCGCCGCGGGCGGCGGACACCTCCCGCAGCGCCTCGGCGTAGCTCGTCATGTCCGTCATGACCACCAGGACGTGGCGTCCCCCGGTGAACGCCAGCTCCTCGGCGACGGTGAGCGCGATGCGCGGGGTGAGGATGCGCTCGATCACGGGGTCGTCGGCCGTGTTGAGGAGCAGCACCAGCTCGCCGGCGGCGGACCGCTCCTCCAGCGCGTCCCGTACGAAGTCGGCGTCCGGGTGCGTCACGCCCATGGCGGCGAAGACCACGCAGAACGGCTGTCCTCCGGCCGTCGACTGCGCGGCGATCTGGGTCGCCAGTTCGAGATGGGGCAGACCGGCCACCGAGAAGACCGGGAGCTTCTGCCCCCGCACCAGCGTGGTGAGCGCGTCGACGGCGCTGACGCCGGTCAGCACCGGCTCGGCGGGAGGCTCGCGGAGCAGGGGGTTGACCGGGCGGCCGGCGACCGCCGAGGCGGTGGTCCCGAAGACGGGCGGGCCGCCGTCCAGCGGCTCCCCGCGGCCGTTGCACACCCGGCCCAGCCAGCCGGGACCGACGGGGATGCGCAGGGGCGAGCCGGTGAAGACGGCGCCGACACGCGCCGGGTCCATGCCCGCCGTGTCCTCGAGCACCTGGACCACGGCCGTGCCCCGGTCCACCTCCAGCACGACGCCGTGGCGCCGCTCCCCCGGCCCGACGGTGAACAGGACGAACTCGTCCCAGCCGACCCCCTCGACCTTGTCGATGACGGCGAGCGGGCCGCTCAGCTCACGCACCGAGGTGAACTCGATGCGGCCCCGGTCGGGCATACCGTTCACGACACCTCCCCGAGCCGGGCGAGCATGGTCGCGCGCAGGGCGTCCACGGTCGCCGCGTCGTGCGGACCCGCCTCCTCGCGGGCGCGCAGGACGGGCGAGAAATCGACCTCCTCGATATGTGCGGCCGGCACGCCCGCGTCCGCCAGCTCGTGGCAGCGGGCGACGACGGCCAGCACCGCCTCGGCCAGCGCGGCCGTCTTCTCGGTACCGCTGTAGGCGTCCCGTTCGGACAGCGCGCTCTGCTGGAGCACGCCCTCGCGCACCAGCCGGCCGCCCAGGACGCTGACGCGTTCACGGGCGGGCAGGGCGGTGATGCCGAGCAGGTCGACCAGGTCGGCGAGCCGGTCCGCCTCGGCGAGCAGCGCGGCGACACGGGCCCTGCGGGCGGGCCGGTCCGGGTCGTCGGTCGTCGCGTGGTGGGCGTCGAGCGCCTCGGTGTCCCGGGAGAAGGACTCGGCCCAGGAGACGGCCGGGTAGTGGCGGGCGTAGGCCAGTTCGCGGTCGAGGGTCCACAGGCAGCGGACGAAGCGCTGGGTGTGGGCGGTGACCGGCTCGGCCATGTCGCCGCCGGGCGGGGAGACCGCGCCGATCACGGTGACGGAGCCGGTGCGGCCGCCGAGGGTGGTCACGGCGCCGGCCCGCTCGTAGAACGCCGCGATGGCCGAGGCGAGGCCCGCCGGGTAGCCCTCCTCGGCGGGCAGCGCGCCGGTGCGGGAGGCGAACTCGCGCAGCGCCTCCGCCCAGCGGGAGGTGGAGTCGGCGATGACGACGACGTGCAGGCCCATGTCGCGGAAGTACTCGGCGACCGTCACCCCCGTGTGGACGCTGGCCTCCCGGGCCATCATCGGCATGTTGGATGTGTTGGCGACGATCACGGTCCGGTCGGCCAGCCGCCCGCCGGTGCGCGGGTCGCTCAGCGCCCCGAACTCCTGGATGACATCCGCCATCTCGTTGCCGCGCTCGCCGCAGCCGACGTAGACGATGACGTCCGCGTCGCACCACTTGGCGATCTGCTGCAGCAGCACCGTCTTGCCGGTGCCGAAGCCGCCGGGTACGGCGACGGTGCTGCCCAGCGCCACCGGGAAGAGCAGGTCGATGGCGCGCTGGCCGGTGTTGAGCGCCCCGGCGGTGTGCAGGCGTTCACGGACCGGCCGGGGCGTGCGCACGGGCCACCGGGCCGTCAGCGGGATCACGGTGCCGGCCACCGTGGCGACGGCGTCGTCGGCGGTGAGGCGGCCCGGTGCGGCGATCCGCTCCACCGCTCCCGCACAGCCGGGCGGTACGAGGACCGGGAGCGGCAGGGGCCCGGCGTCGTGGATCTCTCCGAGGACGTCCCCCGGTCCCACCCGTTCGCCCTCGGCGGCCCGGGGCGTGAACGACCAGCCGGGCTCCTCGTCGCCGCCGCGGCCGGCGGCCCCGGGTCCGAGCCAGGTTCCGGCCGCCTTCAGGGGACGCAGCAGCCCGTCGAAGATGCCGCCGAGCAGGCCGGGGCCGAGCGCCGCGGACAGCGGCCGGCCCAGGGGGCGGCACGGCATCCCGGGGGCGAGGCCGCCCGTGTACTCGTACGCCTGGATCGTGTCCACCGTGTCGCGGATGGCGACCACCTCGCCGGGCAGCTCCCCCTCGCCCAGCGCGACGAGGTCGTGCATGGCGGTGCCGCCGACGTGCTCGGCCTCCACCAGCGGACCGGCGACCCGGAGGATGCGCCCGGTGCCGTTCCGCGTGGATGTCACGGTGCCCACAGCTGCTCCACCTCTCCGCCCGACCGGTCGAGCGCCCGCTGCGCGAACGCGGCCAGGCCGCAGTCGATCCGGCGCCCCGGGGCCTCGCCGACGACGCCTCCCCCGGGTGCCTCGGTGATGCGCGCGTCAGGTCCCAGCGCCTGCCGTACGTGGGCGGTCAGGCGGCGGCGCACGGCCGGGTACGCGTCGGTGCCGCGCAGTGCCTCGACGCCGTCGACGACCCGCCGGCACAGGTCCTCCCAGATCTCCCGGCGGGCGGCGAGCTCCCTGGCCCGGGCTGCGCGGCGGACCCGGCCGCGGGCGGCGGCGCCGGTCCGCCGGGCGTCGCGCGCGCCCTGGCTCCGGGCCTCGGCGAGGACGGCGGACGCCCGTGCCCCGGCCTCCCGGACGGTGGCGCGGGCGTCCTCGGCGGCGGCGGCCAGCAGGGCGTCGGCGTCCGCCGCGGCGTCCCGCAGGAGCCGGGCCCGTACCGGTTCCAGTGCCGCCGGGGCCCCGGCGGGCAGCGGGGCGGTCCTCATGGCGGCATCACCGCGGTGAGCGGCTCCCGGGCCTCGAGCGGACCGGGTCCGAGCGCGGTGGCCGCGGCGGGGGTGAGGATCACCAGGCCCACGTCCGCCGGGAGCCCGCGCCAGGCGGCCCGCACCGCCTCCGGGTCCTCCGCCGGGAGAACGACGACACCCGCCGTCGCCAGCCCGATCACGCGCCGGCGCTCGCCGATCGCTGCCACGTGCGTCATGGTCAGGCCTTTCCGATCAGGATGATGGCGACGACGAGACCGTAGATGGCGATCCCTTCGGCGAGGCCGACGATGACCATGGCCCGGCCGAACAGCTCGGGCCGTTCGCTGAGTGCGGCCAGCGCCGCGGCCCCCGTGTACGCGACGGCGATCGCGGCGCCGATCGATGCCCCGGCGACCGCGATGGCGGCGCCGATCAGGGCCGCCGAGCCCGAGCCGGAGCTCTGCGCCGCGGCGGCCGTGGCGGTGTGCGCCTGTGCCGGGCCGCCGCTGAGGGCGACGAGCAGGAGCGCGAGGGCTCCGGAGAACAGCACCGCGTCCGCCGCGAGAATCCACCGCAGCACCGCCTTCTCGCGACGGCGCAGCAGGCGACGGGTGCCGGCGAACGCCGCGACGAGCACGGGAAGTGCGATCAGCCAGGCGATCATGTGGTCACCTCCAGGGCGTGTGGGGTGGGTGGTGGTGCGGACGGTGTCTCGGTGGGCACGTGCCAGGGGCGGAAGGGCCGGCCCTCGGCGTCGAAGACCCGGGAGAACAGCTCGTAGAACTCCAGCCGCAGGGCCTGGACGCCCGCGACGAGCGCCTCCAGGGCGAAGGCGAGCGCGTTGCCGAGGACGAGGACGGCACACCCGGCGACGACGCCCGCGGGCCCGGATCCGGCCAGGGCCGTGGTGCCCTGCCAGACGATGGCGCCCAGGGCGGCATGGGTGAGGCCGAAGGCCGCGAGCCGGGCGAAGGACACCGTGTTGGAGCCGATGCGGACGACCACGTCGAAGAGCTGGACACCCGTCTGCAGGGCGCCCGCGGCGCCGCCGCCGGAGGCCGCGAACAGCCCGGTGCCGGCCAGCGCCAGCCCGGCGAGCGCGAGCAGCGAGCCGCTCACCAGGAGGACGGGCGCGTGGGTGAGGACGCCCGCCGCGAGGACCGCGAGGCCGAGGAAGACCGCGGCTCCGGCGATGCCGGACGCGGCGTACAGGGCACGGCCCGGGCCGCCCTCGCGCCAGCGGTTGGCGATGCCCGCCGCGTAGGCGAGGGCGAGCAGGACCGCGCCGACGGCGATCGCGGCGCCGAGCAGCCGCAGGGGTTCGCCGAGGGGGTCGAGCCACAGCACCGGCAGCACACCGGTGGGGCCGAAGAACTCGCCGTAGGCGAGTCCGGCGAGGGCGCTCGTCACGCCGGCCCCGGCCAGGAACGGCCACACGGGCCGCAGGGAGGCCAGGCGCCGCGGCCGGCCGGCCCGCAGCAGCAGGGCGCCGAGCAGCAGCAGGAGCCCGTGGCCGGTGTCGCCGAACATCATGCCGAACATGGCGACGTAGGCGATGCCGGCGGGCACGGTGGGGTCGACGTCGGCGTACGGGACGGTGCCGTAGGTGCGCACCAGCGGGACCAGGGAGCGCCGTACCGTGCCGGCGTCGTCGAGCCGGGTCGGCGGGTCGATGCCGGGTGGGGGGCGCAGCGGCACCAGGGCGGCTCCGGCGTGCGCCAGCCGGGCGGACAGCCGCGGCACGTCGGCCGCGGGGCACCAGCCGGCCAGGGCGGCGACGGCGCCGTGCGCTACCGCCGCCTCGCGGCGGGCCTCGAGCTGGGCCTCGCCCGCGAGCAGGTCGGCCCGGCCCGCGGCCCGGAGTGCGTCGAGGTCCGGGGCCGTGGCGGACAGCAGGGGGCGGACGGGGCCGGAGCCGAGCGCCTGGAGGCGGCGGGCGGCCGGTCCCGGCGTGCCGTGGCCGGGCTCGTCCGCTCCGTCGAGTTCGACGCAGCCCGCGTCGGCCACGCACACCAGGGCCTCCCGCAGCAGGGCGTGGGGGGCGACGACGGCCACCCGCCGCATGCGCGCCGGCGTCAGGGACTCAGCCCATGAGCTCATCGAAGGCCTCCAGCGCCCGGCCGCCGTGGGCGGCGCACTCCAGGCCCGCGCGGACGCGCCAGGCGTCGGTGCCCAGCACCGCGACCGCGCCCACGACGGGCGTCATGTCGTATCGCGCGCCGTGCAGCAGCCGCAGCCCGTCCCGTTCGACCTCGCTCCACCAGCGGGCCTCCGCCCGCCACAGGTCGCCGGGCCGCTCGACGCCCTCCAGCGCCCACGTGGCGGCCGGCGACAGGCGAGCGCGGTACTCGTCGAAGCCGGTCGCCCGCACGGCCGCCGTGCCGAGCAGGCGGGTCGCGTGCCGGGTGACCGGCCGGCGGCCGGCCACGAAGGTCTCGCGGGCCCACAGCAGAGCCGCCTCGCCCGCCGCCCAGCGGGCGGCCGGCGGGAGGTTCGCCGCGGTCCGGGCGGCCGCCGACCACCGCATGGCGGTGATGACCGCCGCGGGCGACTCGGATCCGGGGTCGCCCCAGGGGGAGGCGGCCAGTTCGGCCCGCAGCCGAGCGGGGTCGCCGGCCCGGGCCAGCCGGGGCCAGACCGTCGACAGCGCCCCCAGCCGGTAGGGCGGTGGCTGCGGCGTGCCCGCCATGGCGCGCAGCAGGCTCCGGGTGTTCGCGATCTCGAAGTGCGACGCGAGCAGGCGTACGGCGGCGGAGCCGGGCCGTGGCTGCCAGCCGGCCAGTACGCGCAGCTGCCACAGCAGGGCCTCGGTGACCGTCCGCTGGGCCTCGGCGATGCCCGCCTCGGCGTCGGTCCCGCGGCGGTAGGGGGTGGCGGCCAGCGCCCGCAGGGCGTCCGGCAGGCCGGGTGCCGTGGCCAGGGCCCGCGCCGTCGCGGGCCCGGCGCGGGCGGCGGCCATGGCCCCGGCCCGGGTCACCCCGGCGACCCATCCGGCGCCCATGGCGTTCCCCGGTGCGGTTCGTCCGGCCCGGAGCCGGGCGGACGGGTCAGTTCGCGGACGGCCTGTGCCGTCAGGCGCGCGGCCAGGTCACGGGTGCGCGGGAGCGCGCGCTCCCGCGTCTCGCGCAGGGCCTGCTCGGCGGCGGCGTCGGCGCGGGCCGCCGCGGCGCAGTCCTGCTCGCCGAGCCGGGCCGCGGTCGCGCGCCTGACCTCGGGGGCGCGTTCCCGCGCCGTCCGCACGATGCGCTCGGCCTGCCGGGTCGCGGCGCGCCGGCGTGCCGCGGCCTCCCGCGACGCGGCCTCGCGTATCGCGGTGGCCTCGGCGGCGGCGTCGTCCAGGAGGGCGAGCGGGGGCTCCAGTTCGGCCGCGAGTTCGGCGGAGCGGTCGGCGGGGACGGCGCCTCCCACGGCGGGGCCGGGTGAGCCGGCCGGCCGGAAGCGCGCGAGGAACTCGCGGAACCCAGGCATGAAGACCTCCGAGCCCGGCCACGGCGTCCGCCGGTGGCCTGCTTTCACGCTACGAAGGGCGCGAGGCGGCCCACAGGGGCCGAGTGACCTGCGGAAGGGGCCGGGCGGCCCTGTGCCGCCGGCGGCGCGGGCGGGATGGTGAGCGTAGGAGGCGCGTTGCGCGCGCGGACCACGGGAGGTTGCCATGAACGACCGTGAGGCCCGGGAAGCAGGCGCGGCAGCGTTGGAGGCACGCCGTTCGGTGCCCTCCATGGCCCGCAAGCCCGCCGAGGAGTTCCGTCAGAACATCATGGTGCGCTACCTGCAGGCCATGGCCTCGCACGACGCGCACGCCGCCGAAGAACCGTTCGCTCCCGCGCACACCGTGCTCCGCACGGCCCGGCGCGCCGTTCCGCGTCCGGCGACGATCGCGGACCTTCAGATCAGCCACATCGTCAGGCGGTCCGCGACCGGGGTCGCCCCCGGCACGCCGTTCGCGGAGATCGCCCGCATGCTCGCCCGCGAGCAGCTGGGAGCCGTTCCCGTGGTGGACGACTCCCGCCGCGTCGTCGGCGTGGTCGCGGAGTCCGACCTGCTGGCCCGGGCGGCCACCCTGGCCGCCACGGACGAACAGACCGGCGCGCTGGGCAAGCTGCTCGGGCGCCGGTCGCGGGGACTGGGCGCCGGTGTCACGGCCGCCGCCCTGATGTCCACGCCGGCCCTCACCGTCCGCCCCTGGACCCCGGTCGTCGAAGCGGCCCGCATGGCGGCCCGCTCGCGGATCCGTCAGGTGTACGTGACCGATTTCAAGGGCCGTCTGGTGGGCGTCGTCAGCCGCAGCGAACTGCTGCACGCCCTCGTCCGGGACGATGCCGCCCTCCGCGCGGAGATCGTCTCCCACGTCCTGCGGGACGAGCTGGGGGTCGACCCCAAGGACGTGCGGGTGCAGGTCCGCTACGGCGTCGTCACCCTCAGCGGTTCACTGGCCGCGGACCTCGTGCCGCGGCTGACCGACGCGGTGGCGCGCATCCCCGACGTGCTCGAGGTGGAGGACCACCTCACGGCGGTCTGAGGCCGCGGGCGCGCCCTTCACGGCACACAGGCAGCCCACGCCGACCAGGGAGGTCCGGCCATGACCCATACGGCACCGCAGACCGTCGACCCGCGGGGGAACGCCCCGGACGCGTACCGCCTCGACGTCACCCACGTCCACGGCGACGCGTACGACGTCGACATCCGCGGCCACCGGCTCCTGGTCGACCAGCCCACCGAGGCGGGCGGCACGGACGTGGCGCCCACCCCGGTCGAGCTGTTCGCCGCGTCCCTGGCCACCTGCGTGGCCTTCTACGCGGGCCGCTACCTCAAGCGGCACGGCCTGCCCCGCGGTGGGCTGCGGGTGCACGCGGAGTTCACGATGGCCGCCGACCCGCCGGCCCGCGTCGACGCGCTGCGGGTCACCGTCTCTCCCCCGCCCGCGCTGCCCGCCCAGCGCCATGAGGCCCTGCTCGCGGCCGTGGAGGCGCACTGCACCGTGCGCAACACGCTGTGTCTGCCGCCGCGGATCGACATCGGGCTGGCGCCGTGAGCGCGCCGGGCGCGGGCGCCATGACGGGCCGGTCGTCGGCGCAACGGGGCCGAACGGCCCATGCGACCGCCGAGCCGCGGACATACGCTGAAAGCAGCCTGCGGGGCGAGCGAGGGAGCCCGTCCGCAACGGCCGTCTCGACAAGGGAGTCACCGCCCCTGTCAGCAGACGCCATCGACGGACGGGCTGAGAGGCCGGAAGGTCCATGAACCGGACGGCGACCTCCAGTACCTGATCCGGACCATGCCGGCGAAGGGAGCCCACCTCGCAGGTTTCGCCGTGTCCGCGGGGTGTTCCCGGAGCGGGTCCGTCCCGCGTACGGACCGGGTGGCCCGGCCCCGGCTCCCGTGCCGAGGCGTCGGCGCGAGAGTCGTCCTACGAGCGCCTGGGGGTCCGGTGCCGAGCCGTCTCACAGCGAGTCTCCCCGCCGCCCGCGGCCCACGGCCGGCGGGCGCGGTGTCTCCGCTCGACGCGTCGGCCCCGCCGGTGCAGCGGCTGCGCGCCGACGAGGTGTTCACGGCGTTCGGCGGCTCGCCGCGCGGGCTGTCCGCCGGTGCGGCGCGCACACGGCAGGAGACGTACGGGCCCAACGAGCTGCCCCGCCCACGCCGCAAGGGCGTGTGGCGGCGCTTCCTCGCCCAGTTCACCGATCTCTTCGCGCTGGTGCTGATCACGGCGTCGGCGCTGACGTTCCTCGCCTACGCGCTGCAGGATCCCCGCGACGTCGGGAACCTGCAGCTGGCCTTCGCGATCCTGGGCGTGGTGGTGCTGAACGCGGTGATCGGCTTCGCCCAGGAGTACTCGGCCGAGCGGACCGCCCAGACGCTGCAGGCCATGGTGCCGCACGCCTGCCGGGTGCTGCGCGACGGCGAGCGCCTGGAGCTGCCGTCCGCCGGGCTGGTGCCGGGCGATCTCGTCGTACTGGAGGCGGGCGACGCGGTCTCCGCAGACTGCCGGGTCGTCGAGGCGCACGGCCTGTCGGTGAACAACGCGCCGCTGACCGGGGAGAGTTCCGCGGTCGGCAGGGTCGGCGAGCCGACCGCGGCGGACACCGCCCTGAACTCCCGCAACTGCGTCTTCATGGGCACCACGGTGGTGGCCGGATCGGGCAAGGCGGTCGTCTACGCGATCGGTGCGGCCACGGAGTTCGGCAGGATCTTCCGCCTCACCGACGAGGCCCCGCGGCAGAAGACACCCCTGCAGCGTGAGGTCGCCGTCATGGCGCGGCGGGTGGCGGCGCTGGCCGTGGCGATCGGCGCGGGCATGTTCGCGCTGCGCCTGCAGACCGGGCAGCCCCTGGTGTCGGCCTTCGTGTTCGCGCTCGGGGTGATGGTCGCCCTGGTGCCCGAGGGGCTGCCCGCGACGCTGTCGGTGTCGCTGGCCATCGGGGTACGGCGGATGGCCCGCCGCCGGGCTCTGGTCAAGAAGCTGCTGGCGGTGGAGGCGCTGGGCTCCACCACCGTCGTCTGCACGGACAAGACCGGCACCCTGACCCAGGCCGAGATGACGGTCACCCGGATCTGGGGCGACGGGAGCTGGCACGAGGTGTCAGGCGTGGGATACGCCCCGGCCGGCGAGGTGTCCGACGCCGGGGACCTGGGCGAGCTGCTGCGCTGTGCGGCGCTGTGCACGGACGCCCGGCTGGTGCCCCCGGCGGGCGCCGAGGGCTGGCGGGTGCTCGGTGACACCACGGAGGGCGCGATCCTCGTCGCGGCGGCCAAGGCGGGTCTGCAGCCGGAGGCGGAGAAGGAGGCGGCGCCGCGCGTCGGCGAGTTCCCCTTCGATCCCGTGCGCAAGCTGATGAGCACCGTCCACCGGACGCCCGAGGGCGACCTGCTGTGCGTCAAGGGCGCGCCGCAGGAACTGCTCGCGCGGTGCCGTCGCATCCGCCTGGGCGCCACCGAGCACGAGCTCGACGCCCGGCTGCGGGAGGAGGTGACCGCCGCCGACGACACGATGGCGGCGCGGGGGCTGCGGGTGCTGGCGGTGGCCGTCCGCCCGGTGGACGAGCCGCCGGGCACGGCGCGGGAGGCCGAGTCGGAGCTGACCTTCCTGGGCCTGATCGGCATGCTCGATCCGCCCAGGCCCGAGGTCGCCGAGTCGGTACGGGCCTGCCGCCGGGCCGGGATAAGGATCGTGATGGTGACCGGGGACCACCCGCTGACGGCGGAGGCGATCGCCCGCCGCGTCGGCATCGTGACGGGCCCGGCGCCCACCGTCGTGACCGGTCCCGGCCTGGACGCCATGGACGCGGCCGCGCTCGACGAACTGCTCGCGGCACCGGGGCAGTTGCTGCTGTGCCGGGTCAGCCCGGAGCACAAGATGCGGGTGGTGGCGGCGCTGCAGGCGCGCGGCGAGGTGGTCGCGGTCACCGGCGACGGGGCCAACGACGCCCCCGCCCTCAAGCACGCCGACATCGGTGTGTCCATGGGCGCCACCGGCACCGACGTCGCCCGCGAGGCGTCCGAGATGGTGCTGCTGGACGACTCCTTCGCCTCCATCACGGCGGCCGTGGAACTCGGGCGGTCCGTCTACCGCAACATCCGCAAGTTCCTCGCCTACCTCTTCAGCCACAACATCGCCGAGCTCGTGCCGATTCTCGCCGCGGCGTTCGCCGGTTTCCCGCTGGTGCCCCTGACCGCCGTGCAGATCCTGGCCATCGACCTCGGCTCGGACGTGCTGCCGGCCCTGGCGCTGGGAGCCGAGCCACCCGAGCGGGACACCATGGACCGCCCGCCCCGCTCCCGCCGTGAGCGCCTGTTCTCCGCCGAACTCGTGCGCAGGTTCCTCTTCCTGGGCGCCGTGCAGTCGATCGGCGTGTGCACGGTGTTCTTCTGGCAGGTGCACGCCTCGGGGATCCCGTACGCGGACTTCACCAGCGACGACCCCGCCTACCGCAAGGCCATCACGCTCACCCAGGCGGCGATCGTGGTGAGCCAGTTCTTCAACGCCCTGGCCGTGCGCACCGACCGGCAGAGCGTGTTCGGTGTCGGGCTGCTGTCCAATCCCCGCCTGATCGCGGCGGGTTGTTTCGGCATCGGGCTGATGGCGGCGATCAGCTATGTGCCGGCGCTGCAGGACGTGTTCGGCACCGCGGCCCTGAGCGCCGTCGACTGGGCCGTGCTCGTCGGCTTCGGCGTCCTGCTGCTGGCCGCGGAGGAGGCCCGCAAGTGGTGGGTGCGCCGCAGGTCCGCCCGCACCCCGTCCGGAAAGGAGAGCGCGCCATGAGGGTCATCGTGGTGGGCTGCGGCCGGGTCGGTTCCCAGCTCGCCGCCCAGCTGGTCAACGAGGGCCACGACGTGCGCGTCATCGACCGCGACCCGAGGACCCGGCGGCTGCTGCCCCCCGGGTTCTCCGGCCGGGTCCTGCACGGCAACGGCTTCAGCCGCACCCTGCTGGAGTCCGCCGGCATCGCGCTCGCCGACGCGTTCGTCGCCGTCACCTCCGGCGACAACACCAACATCGTCAGCGCCCGCACGGCGAAGGAGACCTACCGGGTACCGATCGTGCTGGCCCGCATCTACGATCCGCGGCGCGCCGACATCTACCGCGACCTGGGCATCCCGACGATCGCCAGCGTGCGCTGGACGGTGCACCAGCTGCACCAGATGCTGCTGCACCGCCACCTCACCCCGGAGCTCGACTTCGGCAACGGCGAGACGATGCTGGTGCGGTCCCGGCTGCCCGCCTACCTCACCGGCCGGCGGCTCGGCGCGCTGGAGGTGGACGGCGAGATCCGGGTCGTCGAGGTGACCCGCGGCGGACGGTCGTTCCTGCCCACGTCCCACACCCCCGCCGAGGCGGACGACCTGGTCACGTTCGCCGTCGCCGCCGACGCGCTCGGCCGGCTGCGCGGCTTTCTGGACAAGGAGCTCGGCACATGAAGGTCGTCGTCGCCGGGGCCGGGCGCCTCGGCACCCAGATCGCCCAGGTCCTGGGCGCCGCCCGCAACCAGGTCACGCTCGTGGACCAGGACGAGGGCCGGGTCGCCGCGCTGGAGGGCCGGGTGCCCGCCGAGCTGTGCCTCGGTGACGCCTGCGAGCCGGCCGTGCTGGAGGCCGCGGGCGCCCACGCCGCCGACCTGGTCGTCGCCACCACCGGCGAGGACGAGGACAATCTGGTCGTCAGCCTGCTCGCCAAGCGCCAGTTCCGGGTCCCCCGGGTCATCGCCCGGATCAACGACGACGAGAACGCCTGGCTGTTCACCCGGCACTGGGGCGTCGACACCGCCGTGCCGGCCGCAGCGCCCCTCGTCTCCCTCGTCGAGGAGGCGACCAGCTCCAGCGACACGGTCGCGCTGCTGCGGCTGAGCAAGGCGGGCGTCAACGTGATCGAGACGACCATCGGTCCCCGGTCCCGCGCCGCCGGCCACACGCTCGCGGACATCGCCGTGCCGCACGGCATCGTGGTGGCCACCGTGGTCCGCGGCGGAGATCCGCTGGCGCCCGCGCCGGACCTGGAGCTGCGGGAGGGCGACGAGATCCTGGTGGTCTCCCACACCGCCGACCAGAGCGAGGTGCACGCCGTCTTCCAGTGAGCCGCCGCGGGCGCGGCGGCCCACCGGGCCGTGGGGCGGGCCGGACTCAGTCGCCGTCGCCCTCTCCGCCCGAGGCGGACTTGGAGAAGCCGCCCTGCCAGGCGGCCTTCGCCCCCGAGTCCCCGATGCGGTAGACGTCCACGACGGCTCCCGCGGCGATCACGACCGACAGCACGGCGGCCGCGACGCGTACGGGGGTGGTCGACCAGCGTGTCGTACTCGTCGTGCCCGACGTGCCCGCGTCCCCGGACGCGGCGGTGCGGCGGGCCGCCCACCAGACGACGACGGCCAGCACCAGCAGACCGCCCGCCCACGGGAGCAGCCCGTCACCGAGTTCGGCGTGCCGGCGTATCAGTGAGTTGCTGTTGACGTGCGCCTCCAGCCACTCCCCCGCCTGCGTGGTGAGCGGAACACTCGCGAGCGTGACCAGGGCGAGCAGCGGCAGCACGATGCCCAGGCGCCGTGCCGCCGCCGGCCAGACCGCGCAGACGACGAGTGCCAACGCGGTCAGCGGTACGAGCACGACGACGAAATGCACGAGCAGGACGTGCGCGGGCAGGCCGTTGACCAGGCTCATAAGACTCCTTCAGCAGGGGGGCGCATGACTTTTCGATCACTCGCGCGCCAGCCTGGCACAGCAATTTCTGAGGTTCTTCTGAGAGTGACGGTTTCTTGTCAACGCCGTGTTTCGCGCCACCGGAGCGCCGTCGCGCGGCGCGTCTCAGCCGCGGGCTCCGCTGCCGTAGGGCGCGTACAGATCGAGCAGCCGGGTGCGTGCCGCGCTCAGCCTGCGGTGGACGACCTCGCCGACCCACAGGGCGATCCAGCGCCCCATCTCGGGATCGGCGTCGCACATCCGCCGCACGGCCCCCGCGTCGAACTCGCGGGCCCGCACCGGGCCCACCGTCCGGGCACCGAACCGCCACCGGTACGGCTGGTAGAGCCAGGAGCAGCCGAGGAGCTCACCGGACTCCACGGTGTCGATGACGGCCGCGCGGCGGCCGGGCACCCGCGTGTCGAGGGCGACGGTGCCCGACTCGACGATCCAGAAGTGATCGGCCCGGCCGCCCTCCGTGAACAGGCGGGTGTCCGGCGGATAGCGCACGTCGTGCGCCATGCTCATGAGCCTGCCCCGGTAGACGGCGGGAAGCTTCCTGGTCGTGCGGGGTGTGATCGCGGTGGTCATGGCTGCGCCTCCTGTTGCGCCCGTCCGGCACGGCGGTCGTCCCGGGGACGTCGCCTGCCTTCAGCGTCGGGCACGGCCGGGGGCACCACATGGGCCGACCGGTCCCCGTCGCGAGGGCCGAGGGGGCCCCGCGGGAGGCGGCGTCAGCCTCCGCGGGGCTCCCTCCGGCGCGGGTCAGCCGTTCCAGGTCCAGTCGGCGACCTCCGGCAGGTCCGTGCCGTGGGCGCGGATCCAGTCGTGGTGGCGCAGCCGGGCGTCCTCCATGCGCTGGCGCACGGCCGCGGCACGCACCGCCAGACCGGGCACCCGGTCGATCACGTCCATGACCAGCCGGTAGCGGTCCAGGTCGTTGCGGACGACCATGTCGAACGGCGTGGTCGTGGTGCCGGACTCCTTGTAGCCGCGCACGTGCAGGTGGCGGTGGCCGGTGCGGCGGTAGGCGAGGCGGTGGATCAGCCACGGGTAGCCGTGGTACGCGAAGATCACCGGCTTGTCGGCGGTGAACAGTCCGTCGTACTCGAAGTCGGTCATCCCGTGCGGGTGCTCCTCGCGCGGCATCAGCCGGGCCATGTCGACGACGTTGACCACGCGGACCGCGAGGTCGGGCAGGTGGCGGCGCAGCAGCTGGGCGGCGGCCAGCACCTCCAGCGTGGGCACGTCGCCCGCGCAGGCGAGGACCACGTCCGGCTCGCCGCCGTTCTCACTGCCCGCCCACTCCCAGATGCCGGCCCCTCGGGCGCAGTGGGCGCGGGCCTGGTCCATGGACAGCCAGTCGAAGGTGGGCTGCTTGCCGGCCACGATCACGTTGACGTAGTCCCGGCTGTGCAGCGCGTGGTCGGCGACCGAGAGCAGGGTGTTGGCGTCCGGCGGCAGGTAGACCCGTACGACCTCGGGGCTCTTGTTGAGGACGTGGTCGACGAAGCCGGGGTCCTGGTGGGAGAAGCCGTTGTGGTCCTGGCGCCACACGTGCGAGGTCAGCAGGTAGTTGAGGGAGGCGATCGGGGCACGCCAGGGCAGCTGCCGCGACGTCTTCAGCCACTTGATGTGCTGGTTGACCATGGAGTCGACGATGTGCACGAAGGCCTCGTAGCAGGAGAACAGCCCGTGCCGGCCGGTGAGGAGGTAGCCCTCCAGCCAGCCCTGGACGGTGTGCTCGGAGAGGATCTCCATCACCCGGCCGTGCCGGTCGAGGTGTTCGTCCACCGGCAGGTGCTCGGCCTGCCAGGCCTTGCCGCTGGCGTCGAAGACGGCCTGCAGCCGGTTGGAGGCGGTCTCGTCGGGGCCCACGACGCGGAAGTCGCGGCGGGCGGCGGTGTCCTCCATGACCTTCTCGAGGAGGTTGCCGAGGACGCGGGTGGGCTCGTGCAGGGTCGTGCCGGGCTTGTCGACCGGTACGGCGAACCGGTCGAGGGAGCGGACGGGCAGGTCACGCACGAGCAGGCCGCCGTTGGCGTGCGGGGTGGCACCGAGCCGGCGGGCGCCCTCGGGCACGCAGGCGAGCGCGCCGGCGACCGGGCGGCCCGCGGCGTCGAAGAGCTCCTGCGGACGGTAGGAGCGCAGCCACTGCTCCAGCTGCCGCAGGTGCTCGGGGTTCTCGCGCACGCCGGCCAGCGGGACCTGGTGGGCCCGCCAGGTGCCCTCGACCGGCAGGCCGTCCACCTCGGCGGGGCCGGTCCAGCCCTTCGGGGTGCGCAGTACGATCACGGGCCAGTGCGAGCGCTCGGCGACGCCGTCCTCGCGGGCCGACCGCTGCAGCAGCTCGATGCGTTCCAGCGCGCTGTCCATCGCCTGGGCCATCGCCCGGTGCACGGTGGCCGGGTCGTCGCCGCTGACGTGGATGGGCGAGTGCCCGTAGCCGCGCAGCAGTTCGTCGAGCTCGTGCTCGGGCAGCCGGGACAGCACCGTCGGGTTGGCGATCTTGTAGCCGTTGAGGTGCAGGATCGGCAGGACGGCGCCGTCGTGCACCGGGTCGAGGAACTTGTTGGAGTGCCAGGAGGCGGCCAGCGGCCCGGTCTCCGCCTCGCCGTCGCCGATCACACAGGCGACCAGCAGGTTCGGGTTGTCGAAGGCGGCCCCGTAGGCGTGCGAGAGCGAGTAGCCGAGCTCTCCGCCCTCGTGGATGGAGCCGGGCGTCTCCGGCGCCACATGGCTCGGCACCCCGCCGGGGAAGGAGAACTGGCGGAACAGCCGCTCCATGCCGGCCTCGTCCCGGCCGATGTCCGGGTAGGTCTCGCTGTAGGTGCCCTCCAGCCAGGAGTTCGCCAGCACGGAGGGGCCGCCGTGGCCGGGCCCCCAGATGCACAGGGCGTCGAGGCCGCGGGCCTTGATGACCCGGTTGAGGTGGGTGTAGACGAGGTTCAGACCGGGCGAGGTGCCCCAGTGACCGAGCAGGCGCGGCTTGATGTGCTCCGGCTTGAGGGGTTCACGCAGCAGCGGGTTGGCCATGAGGTAGATCTGTCCGGCGGCCAGGTAGTTGGCGGCGCGCCAGTGCAGATCCAGGGTGCGCAGCTCTTCTTCGGTCAGTACCGTGCTGCTGTCCTGGTGGTGGACCTTGGGCATCAGGGACTCCGTAAGTCATCGACGTGGGCAACGGGTGATGGAGGCGGCATGGCCGGCAGGAAAGAGGCGGCGCTGCCGCGCAAGGCATATGAGAGGGAACTGCTGCGCCTGCAGACCGAGTTGGTGAGGCTGCAGGAGTGGGTGCGGGCCGAGGGTGCCCGCCTCGTGGTCGTCTTCGAGGGGCGGGACGCGGCAGGCAAGGGCGGCACCATCAAGCGGGTGGCGGAGCACCTCAACCCCCGGGTGGCGCGGATCGCGGCGCTGCCCAGGCCGACCGAGCGCGAGCGCACCCAGTGGTACTTCCAGCGCTACGTGGAGCATCTGCCGGCCGCGGGGGAGATCGTGCTGTTCGACCGGTCCTGGTACAACCGGGCCGGCGTCGAGCGCGTGATGGGCTTCTGCACCAAGGAGGAGCACCAGCTCTTCCTGCGCCAGTGCCCCATCTTCGAGCGGATGCTGGTGGAGGACGGGGTCCTGCTGCGCAAGTACTGGTTCTCGGTGAGCGACACCGAGCAGCAGGAGCGCTTCCGGCGCCGGCTCCAGGACCCGCTGCGGCGCTGGAAGCTGTCGCCGATGGACCTGGAGTCGATCACCCGCTGGGAGGCGTACTCCCGGGCGAAGGACGAGATGCTGGTGCACACGGACATCAGAGAGGCGCCGTGGTTCGTCGTGGAGAGCGACGACAAGCGCCGGGCGCGGCTGAACATGATCGCCCATCTGCTGAGCACGGTTCCCTACCACGACGTGCCGCCGCCGGTGCTGAAGCTGCCGGACCGGCCGGCGCCGACCGGCTACCTGCGCACGCCGCGCGACCTCCAGAATTACGTTCCTGACCACACGGCAAGCCTGTAAGCGCCTCACCGCGCCCGCACCTTCCGGGGCACCACGGCGACCGGGCAGGCGGAGTGGTGCAGCACCGCGTGGGCGACCCGGCCCAGCTGGAGCCCGAAGTGCCCCTCCGGGCGCCTGGCCCCGACGACCAGGAGGTCGGCCTCGTGCGAGAGGTCCGCCAGCACCCTGCGGGCATGGCCCTCGACGGTGCGGCGGTGCACGTCGACGTCCTCCGGGACATCCTCGAGCGCCGCTTCGAGCGCCTCCGCGGCCTGTTCCTCGTGCATCCGGGCGGGCTCGCCGGACATCAGCGGGTGGTCGGTGGTCTCGTGCGCGGGGCACCGCCAGGCCCGTACGGCCTCCAGGGCCACCCCGCGGCGGCGCGCCTCGTCGACGGCGAAGCGCACGGCCGGCGCGTCCTTCACGTCCTCCCCCACACCGAGGAGGATCCGCCCGTGGACCCCCGGCACCGCCTGCTTGTCGTGGCTGCCGCGCAGCACGATGACCGGGCAGTCGGCGTGCGCGGCCACGCTGAGGCCGACGGAGCCCAGCAGGAACTCGGCGATGCCGCTGCGGCCCCGGCTGCCCACCACGAGCGCGGAGGCCGTGTGCCCCTCGTGCACCAAGGCGTACTCGGGCTCCTCCGGCAGCACCGTGACGCTCACCCGCAGATCCGGGTGGCGGGCGAGCGCCCGCCGGGCGGCGTGGTCGACGACGTCCTGGGCGAGCACCTCCTCGGACGGCTTGCCGAGGTCCGCGGCGAGCGAGCCGCCCTCGTAGCGCTCCCACAGCGAGGCGTACACCACGCGCAGCGGCACCCCGCGCAGCACGGCCTCGTCGGCCGCCCAGTCGACGGCCCGCAGGCTCGGCTCGGAGCCGTCCACGCCCACGACCAGAGGGGCTTCCATCATCGGTCCTCCTCCTCGAAGCGCGGTGTCAGTGGTGGGCGACGACCGCGACGGGCGCGGCGGCGTGGTGCAGGACGGCGTGCGTGACGTGCCCGATGTGGGTGCCGAGGGGGCTGTGGCGCACCCGGCGGCCCACGACGACCAGCGAGGCCGCGACGGAGGCGTTGACGACGTGCACGGCGGGGCTGCCGAACCGGGATTCCTCGGTGACCTCGATGTCCGGGTACTTCTGCCGCCAGGGGCGCAGCGCCTCGGTCAGGGCGGTGGTCTCGCGCTGCGAGACCGAGTTGTGCGCCGCCAGGTCGCCCGACATGCCGTAAGCGTAGTAGGGGGGCGGGTTCCAGCCGTGGACCACCCGCAGGGAGGTCCCGCGGCGGACGGCGGCGTCGAAGGCGAACTCCAGCAGCGTCTCGTCGGGGTGCCTGGTGTCGAGGGCGAGGAGGACGGGCCGGAAGGGCGCGGCGGCCGAGGGAACGCCCGCCGGGTCCGGCTCGTGCTCGTCGGCGGCCTGTTCGCCGGCCCGGACCAGCACCACGGGACGCGCGGCGTGCGCGACGACGGAGAGGCCGACGGAGCCGACCATGAAGCCGCTGACGCCGCCCATCGCGCGAGAGCCGAGGACGAGCAGTTCGGCGTCCTGGGCCTCCTCGGCCAGCACCTCGGCGGGCC
Organism: Streptomyces sediminimaris; assembly: GCF_047049295.1. Taxonomy (NCBI): domain Bacteria; kingdom Bacillati; phylum Actinomycetota; class Actinomycetes; order Kitasatosporales; family Streptomycetaceae; genus Streptomyces; species Streptomyces sediminimaris. Next base: position 754,851 of record NZ_JBJWOT010000001.1, read on the forward strand.
GGCCGCTCGGCTGCCGGGTGGTCACCCGCAGGCCGGGGTGGCGCAGCCGGACGCCCTCGGCGCTCTCGCGCGGGATGCGTTCGGTCCAGTCCTGCATCGTCTCGCCACCGACCAGCGGGGCCTGCGCCATGGGCTCCGGGACCGGCTCCCGGACATGAACGATCTTCAGCGGCAGGTCACGCAGTTCCGCCTCACGCGCCGCCCACTCCACCGCGGCACGGCTCTCGGCCGAGCCGTCCAGACCTGCGACAACGCTGCGCACCATGGTTCGCCTCCTGATCGGTACCTGTCTCCAGCGTGGGTCGTCGGGGGTGGTAGCCGCAGGGGGCCGCAGGTCCCTGGCCGGGACCCGACCGGCCCCACACTCGCGTGCCGGGCCGGCGATCTCCATGGGCTGAACGGCCCCTTCGAGGCGCCGGGCCGGATCACCGGCGCGGCACCTCTCGCGGCCGGCGGCGGGCGGTGGTTTCTTTGGCGGTGGTTCCTTCGAGGCCGGCGGCGAGAGGAGACGCATGTCCCGCGTCCCGTGGTGGCGCCGTACGGTGCCCGGTGCCGGCCTGCCGGCCGGTTACCGTCGCTCCTGGCTGCGCGGGGACCTGCTGGCGGGCCTGACGGTGGCCGCGTACCTGGTGCCGCAGGTGATGGCGTACGCGGGCGTGGCCGGGCTGCCGCCGGTCGCCGGACTGTGGGCGATCCTGCCCTCGCTCGCGCTGTACGCCCTGTTCGGCACGTCGCGGCTGCTGTCGGTCGGCCCCGAGACGACGGCCGCGCTGATGACGGCGACCGTGGTGGCTCCCCTCGCCGGCTCGGACCCGGCCCGCTACGCCACGCTGGCCACCACGCTCGCGGCGGCCGTCGGTCTGCTCTGCCTGGCCGCGCGGGTCCTGCGGCTGGGCTTCGTCGCCGACCTGCTGTCGCGGCCGGTGCTGATCGGCTATCTGTCCGGCGTCGCCCTGATCATGGTGGTGGACCAGCTCACCAAGCTGACCGGAGTGCCGACGGCGGGCTCGAGGTTCTTCCCGCAGCTGTGGTCCTTCCTGCGGCACCTGGGGCAGGCCGATCCGGCCACCGTGGTGTTCTCGTCCGTCGCCGTGGCCTTCCTGTTCTCGGTCGCCCGATGGCGTCTGGTGCCCGGACCGCTGCTGCTCGTGCTGCTGGGCACGGCGGCCGTGACGGTCTTCGACCTGGACGGCGCGCACGGCATCAAGGTGATCGGCGACGTCCCCGCGGGCCTGCCCTCCTTCGCGCTTCCGGACCTCACCGCACTGCCGGACCTGGTGCTGCCCGCCCTCGGTGTGCTCCTGGTCGCGTACACCGACTTCATCCTCACGGCCCGCGGCTTCACCTCACCCGACGACGACGCCCCGGAGCTGGACGCCGACCAGGAGTTCCTGGCCCTCGGCGCGGCCAATCTGGGGGCCGCCTGTCTGCACGGCTTCCCGGTGAGCAGCAGCGCCAGCCGTACCGCGCTCGCCTCCACGGCGGGAGCGCGGAGCCAGGTCTACTCGCTGGTGGCCGGTCTCGCGGTGGTCGCGGTCCTGCTGTTCCTCAGCCCCCTGCTGGCGCGGACGCCGTCGGCCGTGCTGGGCGCGATCGTCGTGTTCGCGGCCGTGCGGATGATCGACCTCGCGGGCTTTCGCCGGCTGGCCTCCTTCCGGCGGCGCGAACTGCTGCTGGCCCTCGGCTGCCTGGCCGGGGTGCTGGCCCTGGACATCCTCTACGGGGTCCTGGTCGCCGTCGGCATGTCGGTGGCCGAGCTGCTGAGCCGGGTGGCCCGCCCGCACGACGCCGTCGAGGGGCTGGTGCCCGGCATGGCGGGGATGCACGACGTCGACGACTACCCGCAGGCCCGCACGGTCCCGGGCCTGCTGGTGTACCGCTACGACTCGCCGCTGTTCTTCGCCAACGCCCAGGACTTCCACCGCCGGGCCCTGGCCTCGGTGGACGAGCAGACCGAGCCGGTGCGCTGGTTCCTGCTCAACACCGAGGCGAACGTCGAGGTGGACATCACCGCCCTCGACGCGGTGGACCGGCTGCGCCGGGAACTCGACGGACGCGGGATCGTCTTCGCCCTGGCCCGGGTGAAACAGGACCTGCTGGAACAGCTGGAGGCGTACGGCCTCGCCGAGGCGGTGGGCAGGGACCTGATCTTTCCCACGCTGCCCACCGCCGTGGCCGCGTACCGCGAGTGGGGCCGCAAGCGCTGAGGACCCCGCCCCTCAGCGGGTCGGCCGGGTCAGCTCTTCACCAGCGGGCGGCCGGCGGCCCGGGGCGGGCGATCCGGCGTCGCGCCGGTCGTCGCGGTGCCCGAGTACAGCGCGGCGCGCCGCTGCTGCCGGCGCAGGTACAGCGCGTCCAGTGCCGCGCTGAGCACGAAGGTGACGGCCATGGCGATCACCAGGAGGACGGCGCACAGCCGCCAGAACTCCGGCGTCAGGCTCGTACCCATGATCGTTTCCCCCTTACAGGCTGCGCCGGGTGGAGCTCTCACCCTCATCGAACCGCCGGGCGCCCTTCGGCACAGGGTGCCATCGGGGTGGCGCGGGCCGCCGGACGGCCCGTTCGTGGGGCCGGGTGGCCCCTGGCCGTCCGCGGGCCGCCGGGCCCAGGCTGGGGGTGGAAGTCCCGTACGCCTTACTGGAGGCACGCCATGAACGCTCCCGCAACCATGAGCATGCCGCGGGCGCTGTCCGCCGAGCACCGGCAGCGGCTGATGCGGCTCGCCCGGGAGGTGTCGTTCCCCCTGGGCACCCGGCTGTTCGAGGAGGGCGGCCGGGCCGACCGGTTCTGGATCATCCGCACCGGCACGGTCGACCTCGACATGCGGGTGCCCGGCCGCAGGGCCGCCGTCATCGAGTCCATCGGGCACAACGAACTCCTCGGCTGGTCCTGGCTGTTCCCGCCGCACTCCTGGCACCTCGGCGCCGAGGCGTCCTCCCCGGTGCGGGCGTACGAGTTCGACGCCACCACGGTGCGGACGATCTGCGCGGAGGACCCGGAGTTCGGGCGGAACGTGGCCGAGTGGGTGGGCATGGTCGTGGCGCACCGGCTGCAGGCGGCCCGCATCCGGCTGCTGGATCTGTACGGGCCCTACGGCAGCGGGAGCGCGCGGTGAGGGCGAGCCTTCAGGGAGGCGTCATGCAGGGCTCCCCGCACATCGTCAGCGATGTGATGACCCGGGCCGTCGCCACCGTCGACCGTGCGGCGGCCTTCAAGGACATCGTGCGGATCATGCAGGACCGCAGGGTCAGCGCGGTGCCCGTGGTGGACGGCGGCAACCGGGTCCTGGGGATCGTCTCCGAGGCCGACATGCTGCCCAAGGAGGAGTTCCGCGACAGCGACCCCGACCGCCGCACCCAGCTGCGGCGGCTGTCCGACCTGGCCAAGGCCGGCTCGCTCACCGCGGAGGACCTGATGACCTCCCCCGCCCTCACCGTCCGGGCGGACGCCACCCTCGCGCAGGCCGCGCGGGAGATGGCCCGCGCGCGGGTCAAGCGGCTGCCGGTGGTCGACGCCGACGGGCGGGTGGAGGGCATCGTCAGCCGGGCGGACCTGCTGAAGGTCTTCCTGCGCGACGACGAGGAGATCGCCGAGGAGATCCGGCGGGAGGTCGTCTCCTACCTCTTCTCCGCCCCGGAGTCCTCGGTCGTGGTCGAGGTCCGGGACGGGGTCGCCACGCTCGCCGGCCGGGTCCACGACACCTCGCTCGTGCCGGTGGCCGCGCGTCTGGTGCGGGCGGTGGAGGGGGTCGTGGACGTGGAGTTCGCGCTCGACGGGCCGGACCGCCGGTCCACCGCGTGAGCCGCGCCGCGTCCGGGCCGCCTCAGCCGGTGGTGTGCCCCCGGTGCCGTCCGGCCCGCTCCCACTCGGCGCCCCACTTCTCGGTGGCGCGCCGTTGCACGCGCAGCCGGGCCAGGTACCCGGTGCCGAGCACCGTCGCCCCGGCGGCCGGCGCGGCTCCGGTACCGGCGAGCAGCACGCGGACGGTGGCCTCGGTGGCGCCCACGGGCGGCGCCACCAGGTGGCCGTGCCCGTCCGTCCAGGTCCGCACCGTGCTGCCCGGCCGCGCGGTGGGCCTCACGTTCATGAGCCCGGTGCGGGTGACCGCCCTGCCGTCGCGGACGTCGCTCCAGCGCACCGTCGCCACCACCCGGTCGTACCTGACCCCGGTGACGACGTCCCGTCCGCTGCCCGGCACGATCCGCACCAGCACCGCCGTCACCGGGCTGCGGCCCGCCCGGCCCGCGTCCACCACGTGTTGCGCGACCCGTGCCCCGACGATTCCGGCGGCGACCGACGCCACGGCCGCCAGCGTCCAGGCGGCCAGCACGATCCACGCCTCCAGCACGTCGCTGCGCCGCCGCAGCGGATTGCGGCGCCACCGCCATCCGAGCACCGTCGTGCGTCTGGCCTTCCGCATCGGTCGCACCTCCTTGCCGCACGTCACGGGAGGACACTGAGGAGGAACACACTCAAACGGTCTCACCGGATCACCGTCGGCGGGAGGGGGTGGCCGCGCGCCGGCCGCCCGAACCGGGGAGTGGGGCCGGTCGGCCCTAGTGCGACCGGCCCCGGCGCGTGATGATCGGCTGGCGGACGGCCCGCAGTCCGTGCGCCACACCTCCCGGGATCAAGGGGCCGACATGACCGAAGCACGCACCTTCTCCGCGCAGGACCCGATCCGTGTCTTCCTGCTCGACGACCACGAGGTCGTCCGGCGCGGCCTGGCGGACCTGCTGGACGCCGAGCCGGACATCTCCGTCGTCGGAGACGCCGCGAACATGGAGCACGCGCTGGTCCGGGCGCCCGCGGTGCGTCCGCACGTCGCCGTCCTGGACGTGCGCCTGCCCGACGGGGACGGCATCTCCGTCTGCCGCGACCTGCGCAGCCGGATGCCGGAGCTGGCCGTGCTGATGCTGACGTCGTTCGACGACGAGGAGGCGCTGCTCGACGCGATCATGGCCGGTGCCTCGGGCTACGTCCTGAAGCAGATCCGCGGCTCGGACCTGGTCGCCGCGGTGCGCACGGTCGCCTCGGGTCAGTCGATGCTCGACCCCGCCACGACGGCCCGGCTGATGCGTTCCCTGCGGGCGGAGCCGGCCGAGACGCCGGCCGTCGCGCCGGAACTCGCGGGCCTGTCCCCGCGCGAGCGGGAGATCCTCGCGCTGATCGGGGACGGCCTCACCAACCGCGAGATCGGCAAGCGGCTCTACCTGTCCGAGAAGACGGTCAAGAACCACATCTCCCGGCTGCTGGCGAAGCTGGGGGTCCAGCGCCGCGTCCAGGCCGCGGTGCTCGCCACGCATCTGGACCAGCCGGAGCCGGAGGAGCGCCCCGTGCGCTGACGACCGCCCCCGCACGGAGGTGACCGGAGGCGGCGCCGGGTGCCGGCCGGCCCCGACCCGCGCCCCGGACCGTCCAGGGCCGGCCCTGCTCGCCGGGGAAGGGCTGCGGGGCAGCCCGCGATCACGTACGAGCGGCGGACCGGACGGCGGTGACGGCACCCGGGAACCCGCTCACGTCTCCTTCACAACCGGTGACGATCGCGATCCGCCGCTCCGCCCGGCGGCCGGCCACAGCGGCAGGTCCAGCACGACGGTCAGCCCGCCGCCCGGAGTGTCCTCCAGCCGCGCCGTTCCGCCGTTGACCGTGGCCAGCCGGTGGACGATGGCCAGCCCCAGACCGGTGCCCCTGGCCTCGGGGTTGCCGAACCGGCGGAACGCCACCGCCTTCGCCCGCTCGGACATGCCGGGGCCGTCGTCCCGCACCCGCAGCCTCGCCCGGTCCCCTGCCGCGCGGTGGTCGACGGTGACGCTGCCGCCCTCCGGCACGGCGTCCACCGCGTTGGCGATCAGGTTGTCGAGGATCTGCTCCAGGTGGCCCGCGCCCGCGGCGACGGTGAGGCCGGGCTCCCCCGACCCGGCGGTCAGCCGGAGACCGCGTTCCCCGGCCACGGGCGTCCAGGCGGCCACCCGCTCGGCGACCACCTCGTCGACCCGCACCGCGCTCGGGCGGGGCGTCGCCTGCTCGGCACGGGCCACCGCCAGCAGCCCGTCGACCAGCCGGGACAGCCGGGCGATCTCCTCCTGGGCGGCGGCCAGTTCGGCCGCGGTGCCGGTCTCGGCGCCGGCGGCCAGGACGTCGAGCCGCAGCCGCAGCGCGGCCAGCGGGGTGCGCAGCTGATGGGACACATCCGCGATCACGGCCCGGTGGCCGTGCACGAGGGCCTCCGTGCGGGCGGCCATGGTGTTGAAGGTGGCGGCCAGCCGGCGCACCTCCGGCGGGCCGGCCGCGACGTCGGCCCGTTCGTCGAGCGCGCCCTCGCCCAGCCGCCGGGCGGAGGCGTCGAGCGTCGACAGCGGGCGGCTGACCCAGCGGGCGAGGCGGACGGAGAGCACCACGGTGGCGGCCAGCCCCGCGGCGCCGATCGCGGCGGACCAGCCCCAGATCGCCGCGACGCGGGCGTCGAGCGGGCCGGCGGAGCGGGCCAGGACGACCGCTCCGGCGGGCCTGCGCACCTCGCCGGCCGGTTCCGCGGCCAGCAGCCGGCCCTCGTTCTCCGGCGGCTCCGGCTCGTGCCCGGCCAGCACCCCCGCCACCAGCTCCAGCGCCTCCTCGCCCTGGGCCGCCCCGCAGGGCGTACTGGCCACCAGGCGCGCGGAGGCGTCGTACACCGCCGCGCAGTCCCCCGCCCGGGCGGCGGCCCGCAGTTCCTGGCGCATGGCGGCGGCCGGTTTGTGGTCGGACAGGTGCTCCTCGGCCGCCGCGGCGATCACCCGGGTGGCCGCGCGCTGGCTGTCGCGGTAGGCCACGCGCTCGCGGGCCGTCATCATCGCCGCCAGCGGTACGACCGCCAGCACCAGCAGCAGCGAGGTGAGGACCAGGAGGGTCCAGGTGACCCGGCGGCTCACGACCGCTCCAGGACGTGCCGCCGGCTCACCACCCGGCCCGGGCCGGCGGCCAGGCGCTCCAGGATGCCGAACCGCCCGGGTGCCGGCGCCGGCGCCGGCGTTCGCCCGTCGACCGCGACCTGCCGGGTGCGCGGGCCGAGGGCGGGCGGGCCGTGCCGTACCGCCTCGGGGCCCGCCGGGCGCCGGTGCAGCACCGCCCGGATCCGCGTCGGCCGTTCGGCCGGTCCGAACCGCTCGGCCAGGTGGTCGTCGGCACCCTCGTCCAGGGCCGTGCTCCGGGCGTTCATGCGCGTGTCCTGCCTCCCGGGCGGTGCACTCGCGGGCACCGCCTCCTTCCCCCACCGTGCGCCACACCCGTCTGCTGTCGGCAGGGGCCGTTCGTCCTCCTTACCGGCTTACGGGGTGGGCGGGGCGGATGAGGCAACGGCCCCGGGGCACCCGCCGTGGCGCGGGTGCCCCGGGGCCGTGCGGGTCAGCGGTCGCGCAGGGCGGCGAGGGCGGCGTCCAGGTCGGCGCCGCGGGGGCGGTTGTGCGGCAGCTTGCCCAGCACGGCCGCCATGCCGCAGGTGTCGGTGAGGGCGGAGTAGACCAGGCCGCCCGCGATCGCGGCCGACAGCGCCAGCAGCGCCGGATGCACCAGCAGGCCCAGCACGATGCCGAGCAGGACGACGCTGCCGGCCGTGAAGCGCACCTGGCGCTCCATGCTCCAGCCGGCCCGGGTGTCGCAGGCCACCGGGGTGTGCAGGTCGTGGCCGCCGGCGGTCCAGGCGCCGGTGCCGCCGGCCAGGGTGGCGGTGGCTATGCCCTGCTCGGCCAGGAGCTTGCAGGCGTTCTGCGAACGGGCGCCGGAGGCGCACACCACCAGCACCTCCCCGCGCCCGGCGGCGTGCCGTATCTCCGGCAGCGCCCGCTGGAGGTGGTCCAGGGGGATGTTCAGCGCGCCGGGCAGATGCCCGGAGGCGTACTCGGCGGGTGTGCGCACGTCGATGACGGTCAGCTCGTGCAGCCGGGTACGGGCCTGATCGACGGCGAACGTGACAGGGGCTGTCATGACAGATGTGATCCTTACTGATCGACGGCGTCCCGAAGCGGGACGTACAGTACCCCTAGGGGTATGGTGACGAGGAATGGACGTGGACATCGAACGTGCGGGCGCGAGCTGAAGGCCGTGCTGAACCGGTTGCGCCGCGCCCAGGGCCGGATCTCCGGGGTGATCCGGATGACCGAGGAAGGACGCGACTGCGAGGATGTCGTCACCCAGCTCGCCGCCGCCTCCCGGGCGCCGGACCGCGCCGGCTTCACCATGGTCGCCACCGGTCTGCGGCAGTGCGTGAGCGGCATCGACTCCGCCCGCACGACGGGCACCGACGGCGAGGATCCGCAGGCCGTCCGCGCCCGCCTGGAGAAGCTGTTCCTCTTTCTGGCCTGACTGGCCCGATCGGGACGCGTGGACCTCACATGACCGCGTCGACGAGCATGAAGGCGGCCACCGCCAGCAGCACCAGGGCGAAGATCCGCTGCAGCGTGTGCCCGGAGATCTTCGTGGCCAGCCGCTTGCCGTCCCAGGCTCCCAGCACCGCGGCCGCGATGAACGGGCCGACCACCGCCCAGTCCAGCGTCTCCACCGTACCCGCCCGGGTGGCCAGCGCGGCGACCGAGTTGACGGTGATGACCAGCAGACTGGTGCCGACGGCCGCCCGCATCCGCAGGCCGAGCACCCCCACCAGCGCCGGTACCGCCAGGAAGCCGCCGCCGACGCCGAGCACGCCGGTCACGGCGCCGAGCCCGGCACCGGCCGCCGCCGCGCGTCCCGGCCGCACCGTCACCGTGCCTTCCGCGGCCTGCCGCGAGCGCAGCATGCGCGCCGCCGCGATGGCCGCCACCACCGCGAACGCCGCCGTCAGCGCCGCCGCCGGGATGCGGGACGCCAGCGCTCCGCCCACCATCGCCGGCACGATCCCGGCCGCCGCGAACAGTGTTCCGGTCCGCCACCGCACTTGACCGTCCCGGGCATGCGCCACCAGCGCCGTGACCGACGTCAGGGTGACGATGACCAGACTCGCCGTCGTCGCCCCGACCGGACTGAAACCCAGCAGATAGATCAGCGCCGGCACCGCCAGCACACTGCCGCCGCCGCCCAGCGCGCCCAGCGCCAGACCGACCACCGCCCCGGCGACCAGGGCGAGTATCACCGCACTCACGCGACCGCGCCGTTCCCGCCGCGCGCGTCCACCACCGGCAGACCCGCTCCGGCCCACTCGCGCATGCCGCCGACGACATCCACCGCGTGCGCGCCACGGGCCACGAGGAGTTCCGCGGCCTGCCGGGACCGGTTGCCGGAGCGGCAGATCACGACCAGGGGCCGCGCCTGCACCTCGGCGGGCAGCCCCGCGCCGGCCGCCAGCGCGGACAACGGCAGGTGCACCGCCCACGGCGCACGTCCCGCCCGCCATTCCTGCGGCTCACGCACGTCCAGCAGCACGGCGTCACCGCCGCCTGCGGACGTGCCGTGCCCGGTGCGCGCGGCCGCTTCCTGCACACTCACGCGGCCCGGTGCGCCCTGGCTCCGTCGGAAGATACTCATGTCGGTCTGTCGCTCCTGTTTCCCCGGATCGGTACGGAAGATCGGTGAGGCCCTGCGGCGTGCGGCGCCGTCAGGGGGTCCGGACGGTGAGCCCGGCCTTCTCGGCGGTGTCGAAGGAGTCGTCCACGGCGACGACGTCGCGGCCCACGGCGTCCAGCAGGGAGGCCGCGATCGCCGCGCGCATGCCGCCCGCGCAGTGCACCCACACCTCGCCCTCGGGCACCTCGCCGAGGCGGCCGTGCAGGGTGTGGATCGGGATGTTCACCGAGCCCTCGATGAAGCCGGCCGCCCGCTCCGACGTGCGGCGCACGTCGAGGACGACGACGCCGTCCCGGCTGCGGCCCGCGAGGTCGGCGAAGGTGGCACGCGGGAAGGAGGCCTGGGCCTCGCCCGCACGCACCCAGCCGGACGGATCGCCCGTGGCCCCGGCGGCCGGCCGGTCGATGCCCACCCGCACCAGCTCACGCTGGGCGGCGGCGAGCTGCTCGGCGGACTCGGCGAGCAGGGTGACCGGCTTGCCCCACGGGATCAGCCACGCCAGATACGTGGCGAGCTGCCCCTCGGCCTCGAAGTTGAACGAGCCGGCGACATGTCCCTGGGCGAAGGCGACCCGGTTGCGCAGGTCCACCACCCACTCCCCCGCCGCGAGCCGCTGCGCGATCTCGTCGGCGTCGGCGACGGCGGGCGGGGTCAGGTCCACGGGCGCGGGTCCGGCGGCGTTGGCCGGGCCCATGTGCGTGTAGTAGGCGGGGATGTCGTCCAGGCCGGCCAGCAGCTCGGCGACGAAGGTGTCCACGTCCCGCAGCAGCGCCGCGTTGGACTCCTTCTCCTTGCCGATGGTCGTGTCGCTGCCCTCGGCCTGGGACGAGGAGCAGAAGCTGCCGAAGCCGTGCGTGGGCAGCACCGCCGTCTCGTCGGGCAGTTCGGCGGCCAGCCGGTGCGCGGAGGCGTGCTGGTCACGGGCCAGGCGCTCGGTCAGCCGCGGATCGACCAGATCGGGACGGCCGACCGTGCCGATCAGCAGCGAACCGCCGGTGAACACCGCGACCGCCGATCCGTCCTGCTCCAGCACGTAGGAGGTGTGGTGCGGGGTGTGGCCCGGCGTCGCGACCGCGCGCAGGACCAGTCCCTCGGCGGCGGCGATCTCCGCACGGTCGCCGTCGGCGACCGGCACCCGGTCGAAGGAGACGCGGGCCCCGGCGGGGACCAGGTAGGCGGCACCGGTGACCCGCGCGAGCTCCAGGCCGCCGGTGACGTAGTCGTTGTGCACGTGCGTCTCGACCACGTGCGAGATCCGTACCCCGCGCCGCGCCGCTGCCGCGATCACCTGCTCGATGTCCCGGGGCGGATCCACCGCCACGGCCGTCCGCTCGCCGCCCGCCAGATAACTGCGGTTGCCGAGCCCCGACATCTCGATGGTGTCGACGAAGAACACGCGGTACTCCCTTCTCGCGATGAATTACCCCTGGGGGTATGTCACCGACGATAACATGAGTACCCCGGGGGGTATTCCGGGGGGCCGGGGAGGCCCTGGGAACCGTTCCACGGGTACCTCGCACACGGCAGGGCACCCGTCCCGGGCCGCATGAGCCGGTCGGCATCGGGGCAGAGGAGATCCGAGCAGGCCGGACGGGTCCGCAGCGGACCAGGCGTACCCGAGTGGATCAAAAGGTGAGGCCCCTGAGGGGTCAGCGGATCTCCAGCACCTCGTCCACGGGACGGCGGGGCGTGGCGGTGCCCGCGGGGCCGTAGCCGAGGCGGAGCACCATGTGCACGAAGCCGAGGTCAGAGCGCGGGTCGCGGGCCAGCTCCCGCAGGTCCTTCCGTTCCAGGGAGTGCGAGGTCAGGGAGGTGGCCAGTCCGCTGAGCGTGGCCAGCAGCAGGACGCGCTCCAGGGCCTGCCCGGCCCGCAGCCAGTCCTCCGGCCGGTCCTGGGCGGTGCCCAGCACGGCCAGGTGCGGCGCGGCCTCGAAGACGGCCGCGGGACGGCCGGGCAGCGCACGGCGGCCGGCGAAGTCGCGGACCGGGGCACGGCCGCCCGCCTTGCGGGGTCCGAACGCGCTCTCGGGGATGCCGTCGACGGCGGCCTGCTCCCCCGTGCGGGTCCACCGCCGGATGTCCTCGAACCGCTCCGGGTCCATGCTGTCGCGCCCCTCGGCGTCGCGGACGTGCTCCAGCAGGGCCGCCACGTGCCACACGCCGGGGAAGACCAGCTCCGCGCCCTCGCGCCGGGCGGCCTCGCTCAGCGCCTCCTGGACGGCGGCCGGGACGGGCCGGTCCTCGAAGGGGTGGCGGCTGGTGTGCCGGCGGGCGATCGCCGGGAACAGTCGTGCCAGGTCGCCGTCGGGGCGGTCGGTGCCGCTGAGGCGCACCGCGGCGAGCAGCTCGCGGTCGGCAGGCCCGGGGAAGAGGACCAGGTCCGTGCGCAGCCCGCTGTGGGCCGCGGCGACGCGGAGGTTGAGCAGCGCGGCGCCGCAGCCGAGGTGCAGGGCGCGGTTGTCGGGGTCCGTGTGCGGCATGGCCCGACCGAGGTCGGCGCGCAGTTCCAGGGTGCCGCCGGCGGGCTCGTGACGGAAGCGCCAGGGCTGCGCGTTGTGCATGGAGGGCGCGGCCGTGGCGGCGGCCACCAGGGCCTTGACGTTCCTCGTGTCGAGTGGCTGCGCCGGCATGGGACGCACCTCCCTCGGACAGGCGGTACGGCGCGGGGATCAGTGCTTGGTCAGGGTGGGACCGTCCCCCCGCAGCACGGCCAGGCCGCGCCGGTACTGCTCCTCGTCGATCTCCCCGCGGGCGAAGCGCTCGGCCAGCAACTGCTCGGCCGTGCCGGAGGCGGGGGGCTGCGGCTTCGACGGGGCGTGCAGGCTCCGGTAGAGCAGGACGCCCACGGTGATGAGCAGGGCCCACAGCAGGACCGTGCCGAACGACATGGTGAACCAGCCCCAGCCGTTCATGTCGTGTCCGTTCCAGTACATCAAGGCCCCGCTCCCTTCGCTCACCCCGTACGCCGGACCGTGCGCGCGGGCTTTCCCTCACCGACAGCCTGGCACCCGGCACGACCAGCGGGGATGGGCCGTCCGGTCTCGGCCCGGGACCATGCGGCCCTGGTCGGCGCTACTCCCCCAGCACCAGCCGCCCGGTGTCGCCCGGCTGCAGGCACACGGCCCGGCCCGGCAGCCGCACGTCGATCGGTGAGCCGTCGGACGACGGCACCGCGATCTCCAGCAGCCCGCGCTCCAGCCTCAGCCGCACGCCCCAGTGCTCCTGGTAGCGCAGCGCGAAACCGTAGGAGGACAGCTCCGGCAGCGGCACCGGGTCCAGCCACAGCGCCCCGTCCCTGGTCTCCAGGCCGGTCAGCCCGCGCTGCACGAGGTCGAGGGTGCCGGCCATCGCGCCGAGGTGGATGCCCTCGCCGGTGGTGCCGCCCTGGACGTCGGCGACGTCACCCCGCAGGGCCTCCAGGCAGAACTCCCACGCCTCGGCCCGCCGGGCGCGGGCCAGCACCCAGCCGTGGACCAGGCCGCTGAGCGTGGAGCCGTGGCTCGTGCGCTGGAGGTAGTGGTCGACGGTGCGCCGCCAGGTCTCCTCCTCCAGCCGCAGCCCCAGCCGCCGGAACAGGCCCTGCAGCTCGGCCGGTCCGAAGAGATAGCCGAGCATCAGGACGTCGGCCTGCTTGGAGGCCCGGTAGCGGTTGACGGTGTCGCCCTCCGCCTCCAGGATCCGGTCCAGGCGGCGGATGTCGTCGTACCGCTTGCGGTAGCCGTCCCAGTCGAGCTCGGCGAGCTCGCCGTAGCCCTCGAACTGGCTGATGACGCCCTCGTGGAAGGGCACGTGGAGGCTGCGGGAGACGTCCTCCCACTGTTCGAGCTCGCCGCCGTCCAGGCCGGTGCGCTCGACGAGTTCGCGCCGCCGCGGCTCGGGGAGCGACTCCAGCAGCTCCAGGGTGCGGGCGAGCACCCAGGCGGCCGTGACGTTCGTGTACGCGTTGTCGTCGAGACCGGGCCGTGCCGCACCGGGATAGGCGTCGTGGTACTCGTCGGGACCGACCACTCCCCTGATCCGGTGGCGGCCGAGCCGGTCGTCGTAGACGGCCGAGTCGGCCCAGAAGCGGGCGATCTGCAGCAGCATCTCGGCGCCCTTGGTGTGCCGGAACTCGGCGTCGCCGCTCGCCTCGCAGTACTGCCAGACGTTGTACGCGATCGCCGAGCCGACATGGTGCTGCAGCCGGGAGTGGTCGGGCAGCCACCGTCCCGAGTGCGGGTTGAGGTGCAGCTGCTGGGTCTCCTCACGGCCGTCGCTGCCGCTCTGCCAGGGGTACATCGCCCCCCGCCGGCCCACCGCGCGCGCGGCGGTGCAGGCCTGTTCCAGGCGCCGGTGACGGTAGCGCAGCAGGGCCCGGGAGACCTCGGGGAAGTGCAGGTTGAGATAGGGCAGTACGAACAGCTCGTCCCAGAAGATGTGACCCCGGTAGGCCTCGCCGTGCAGGCCGCGGGCCGGCACCCCGACGTCCAGGTCGGCGGTGTGCGGGGAGAGCGTCTGCAGGACGTGGAACAGGTGCAGCCGCAGGATGCGGCCCGCCTGGCCGTCCACCTCCAGGTCGGCCCGGCGCCAGAGCTGGTCCCAGGCCGTGAGGTGCGACTCCAGCAGTTCGTCGAAGCCCGGCGCCCGGGTCACCCGCTCGACCGCGGCGAACAGCGGGTCGCTGATCGCCGGGTCGCGCGAGGTGTGCAGGGCGACGATCTTGTCGACGGTGACGGCACGCCCGGGCACCAGGTCCAGGCCCAGCCGCTGTACGGCGCGCGGCTCCTCGTGGGCGATCGTGGCCGGGACGCCGGCGCCGAGGCGCGCCGCCATGCCGATGCGGATGTCGGAGGTGCGGGTGCGGCAGCGCAGCCACACGGTGTCCCGGTCGGAGGTTCCGGTGTGCACGTGGGTGAGGTGGTGACCGTCCAGTTCGCGGTAGCGGGGCACCCCGGCGTTGCTCACGGAGGCGTCCAGGGCCGCCTCGACGTCGAGCCGGCCGGAGAAGCCCTCCGCGGTGAACTCGGTGCGCAGGGCGGCGAGATGGGGGTCGGCCATGTGCACCAGCCGCTGCTGGCGCACGGTCAGCACGCGCCCCTCGCCGAGGCCGAACCGGGTCAGCCGCTCCATCAGCCCCGCGGACAGGCGCAGGACCTCCCGGTGGTCGAGCACCGCCGCGGTGTCGGGGGTGAGCCACGTCCCGCCGGCGAGGCGGAAGCGCAGCGGCAGCCAGTTCGGCACATTGACCATGTCCTCGTTCTCGACCCGGCGGCCGGAGACCTCGGAAGTGAGCCGGTTGTAACAGCCCGCCACGTACGTCCCGGGGTAGTGCACCTCGTCGGCGGCGCACTCGGGCAGGGCTCCCCGCGTGGCGAAATAGCCGTTGCCCAGTGTGCACAGCGCCTCCCGCAGACGCGCGTCGGCGGGCTCGTAGCCTTCGTACTCCCAGGTCCAGCCCGTCACGTCCGTTCTCCTTCGGTACGGGGATGCGGGTCGGCGCGTGGTCACGCCTGCTGCGGCACGATCGCCACCGGGCAGTCGGCGTGGTGCAGCAGCGTGTGTGCCACCCGGCCGAGCTGGAGGCCGAAGTGGCCGGTGCGCCGCCGCGCCCCGACGATCAGCAGGTCCGCGCCGGCCGAGCGGTGCAGCAGCACCCTGCGGGCCGGCCCCTCCACGGTGATCCGGCGCACCCGGACCTCCGGGTGGTCCGCGACCGCGTCCTCGATCAGGTGGTCGAGCAGCGCGGACGCCTGCTCCTCGTGCCGGTGCGCCGGGTCCGCGGCCGGCTCGGAGTCGCCGGCGCTCTCGTGGGCGGGGCAGCGCCAGGCGCGCACGACGTCCAGGGCGCACCCGCGGGCCCCGGCCTCCCGGAAGGCGAACCGCACGGCCTCCCGGCCGCTCGCCGGATCCCCGGCGCCGAGCAGGACGCGCTCGTGGGTGCCCGCCAGGCCGGCCCTGTCACCGCGGACCACGATCACCGGACCGTGCGCCCGGGCGGCCACGGCGAGCCCGACCGAGCCGAGCAGCAGACCCGCCAGCTCCCCGCGGCCGCGGGAACCGGTCACCAGGGCGGAGGCGTTGCGGCCTTCGCTCAGCAGCGCGGAGACGGCCTCCGCGGGGATCACCTCGGCGGTGACCTTCACATCCGGGTCGCGCCGCTGGGCACGGTCCGCGGCGGAGGCGACGATGTGCTCCGCCAGCACCCGCTCCGCGGAGCGGTCGCGGCCCGCGGACGGCATGCCGCCTTCGTAGCGTTCCCACAGCGAGGCGTACACCAGCCGCAACGGCAGGCCGTGCCGGGCCGCCTCGTCCGCGGCCCAGTCGACCGCCGCGAGGCTCCCGTCCGATCCGTCGACACCCACGACCAGGGGCAGCTCCATCGTCCTCACCGCCTTCGTCGGTCTCCGCGGGAGCCCGTCATGGCACCCCACCTCACCGTGGCACTGGCGGACCGGGTTCAGCAGGGGTGGTTCGGCCCCGAACCGGGGCCGCTCGGCCCGGACTCGTGCCCGCTCGGCATCTGGGCCGGTCACCGGGGCCTGCGGACACTGAGAGTGACCGGACCGTCCCTGTCGGTCCCGGCCCGAGATGCACCACCGACCCGAGGAAGGCAGCCATGGTCCCTCTCATCCTGATCGGTGCGGCCGTGTGGGGCGCGAGCCTGATCTTCGGTTCCAGCTCGTTCGTCGTCGGCTTCATCCTGCTGTCCGCCGGAATCCTGGGCCTGATCGTCTTCATGGGCACGTCCGGTGCGGTCCGGAGGCCCGGTGAGGGCGAAACGATCATCGAGAAGCACTTCATCGGTGATCCCCAGCACCACCGGCACTACCGCGCCTGAGCGGTGCCGCTCCGGCCGGGGCCGCCGCCCCGGCCGGAGCTGTGTCCACGCCGTTCACGCCGTGGGCACCGGCACGACCTCGCGCTGCGGCCCGCCGAGCACGACCTTGAGCGCACCGGTCTCACCGGCCCGGGAGAAGACCTCGTAGGCCTCCTCCATGCGCTCGAGCGGGAAGCCGTGGGTGACCAGCTGGGAGGTCGGCAGCCGCCCGGCCGCCGCCATCCGCAGCAGGGTGGGCGTGGAGTGCGTGTCGACCAGACCCGTGGTGATCGTCACGTTCTTGATCCACAGGTCTTCCAGGTGCAGGGTCGCGGGCCTGCCGTGCACGCCGACGTTGGCCACGTGCCCGCCGGGGCGCACCATGCGCGTGCACAGCTCGAAGCTCTCCGGCACGCCGACCGCCTCGATGACGACGTCGGCGCCGAGCCCGTCGGTGAGGTCGGCGACCAGCTGCTCGGGCGCCTCACCCGCTTCCGCGACCACCTCGGCGCCCAGCTTCCTGGCCGCCTCCAGACGCGAGGCGGCGAGGTCCACGGCGACGACGCGCTCGGGCGCGAACAGCCGGGCCGTGGCGATCGCGGCCAGGCCGATGGGCCCCGCCCCCACCACGACGACCGTGTCACCGGGACGCACGTGCCCGTTGAGCACCCCCACCTCGTAGGCCGTCGGGAAGATGTCGGCCAGCAGTACGGCGTCCTCGTTGCCCACCGAGCCGGGCAGCGCGTGCACGGAGAGGTCGGCGTGCGGGACGCGGACGTATTCGGCCTGGGTGCCGTTGATCGTGTGGCCGAGGATCCAGCCTCCGCCGCCCCGGCACTGGCCGTACATGGCCTCGCGGCAGTACCGGCAGCGTCCGCAGGCGGTGATGCAGGAGACCAGGACCCGGTCCCCGGGCCGTACGCCGCGCACGTCGCTGCCGACCTCGACGATCTCGCCGACCGCCTCGTGTCCCAGCACGGTGCCCGGTCGCACCTCGGGCACGTCGCCCTTGAGGATGTGCAGGTCCGTCCCGCAGATGGTGACGGCGTCGACCCGCACGATCGCGTCCGTGGCCTCCTGCAGCCCCGGGTCCGCGACCTCTTCCCAGGCGCCCTGTCCTGGGCCGTGGAACACGTAGCCTCTCATGTCCGACCTCACCCTCTTGATCAGCGGGCTCGTGCGGTTGCGGGGAGCAACCCACAGCTCCAGCTTGACCGGTACGCACGCGATCCGCACGGGGCCGGTCGGCCCCGATCACCGGACCAGCACGCGCTCCCCGGAGCGGGGCACGACGGCCGTCCAGCCCAGCGTGCGGTCGATGCGGTCGCGCAGCGCGGCGGCCGCGTCGGGCTCGCCGTGTACCAGGTAGGTGGTGCACGGCGGGGCGGCGCCGCGCAGCCAGTCGACGATCTGCACGGCGTCGGCGTGCGCCGAGAAGTGCGGCACGTCGGCGACCTGGGCGCGCACCGGGACGTACTCGCCGAACATCTTCAGGGCCCTGGCCCCGTCGACGAGGTCGCGGGCGCGGGTGCCCAGGGCGGCGAAGCCCACCACGACGACGGCGTTGCGCGGGTCCGGCAGCAGGCGCCTGAGATGGTGCAGCACACGGCCGCCGGTGGCCATGCCGGACGCGGAGACGATGACGGCCGGTCCTCCCGCCTCGGCGATGCCGGCCGACTCCTGCACGGAACGGGCCGGCCGGAACGGCTCGGGACTGAGCGCGGCGGTGCCCGCGGCCGTGACCTCCGCACGCAGTTCCGGTGCCCCCGCCCGGACGGCGTCGCGGTAGACGTCGAGGGCCGCGAGGGCCATCGGGCTGTCCACGTACACCGGCACCGCTGCGGGCAGGCGGCCCTGGTGGCGCAGCGCGGCGAGCTCGTGCAGGACGGTCTCGGTGCGGTCGAGGGCGAAGGCGGGGATGACGACGGTGCCGCCGCGGGCGAGGGTGCGGGTCAGCACGTCCGCGAAGCGGGTGCGGCCCGCCTCCTCCTCGTGGCGCCGGTTGCCGTAGGTCGACTCCACCAGCAGCACGTCGGCCCCGGAGAACGGCTCGGCGGGGCGCAGCAGCGGGTGGCCCGGGCGGCCCAGGTCGCCGCTGACGGCGAGGGTGCGCCCGTCCTCCAGGGTGAGCCGGGCCCAGGCGGATCCGAGGATGTGGCCGGCGGAGTGCAGCGTCACGGTGGTACCGGCCGCGATGCCGGCGGATGTGCCCACGGGGACGGCGTCGACGAGTTTGAGGGTCCGGTCGACGTCCGCGTCGTCGTACAGGGGCTGAGCGGGCCGGTGTCTGGACCAGCCGTGCTCGTTGGCGTGCCGGGCGGCCTCGAGCTGGAGCTTGGCGCTGTCGCGCAGCACGATCTCCATCAGCCGTGCCGTGTACGGCGTCGTCACGATCCGCCCCCGGAACCCGTGACGCACCAGCCGGGGCAGGTATCCGCAGTGGTCGAGGTGCGCGTGGGTGACCACCACCGCCTCGATGTCCTCCGCGTCGCAGGTCAGGCGGCGCCAGTTGAGCCTGCGCAGGTCGGCCAGGCCCTGGAAGAGCCCGCAGTCGACGAGGACGCGGGCGTGGTCGCTCTCGACGAGGAACTTGCTGCCGGTGACCGTTCCCACGCCGCCCAGGAAGGTCAGCAGTGCGGCCCGCGGGCGCGCCGGTGGGGTGTCGGCCGGGCGCGGTTCGTTCACGGTCATGGTGTGTCTCTTCTCGTGGGTCCCGACCGGGATTCAGGGCCGAGTGGCCCTGTTGTCCCCGGTGGCCGCGTGTTGTGCTGGAGGTGACGGGAAGGGCCCGTAGGAGACGCGGAGAAGCGGCCGGCAGCCGCGCACCGCGCGATCAGGATCCGCGAGAAGCGGGTGGAGCCCTTCCCGCCGTTCATGCCCGCGTCCGGGCGGCCGTCTGCCGCGCCGGGGCGGCGCGTCGGCGGACGATCTCGTCCTCGACGTACCCGGTCAGGTCGTCCACCGCGGCGGCGACCCGCGGGGACAGGCCGCGGCCGACCGAGGTGTCCGCGCCGTCGACGGCGTACGCCACCAGGCGGCCGGGCAGCCGGCCCAGCGCGCGGGCCACGTCGACGGCCGCACCGAGGCCCTGCGGGCCCATCGTGCCCGGCCGCCACAGCCGCGCGGCGTCCAGTTCGAGACGGCGGACGCGGCCGGGACGCCCCTGGCGGGCATGGGAGGGCTGCAGCAGGACGGCCAGTTCGGCGTTCTCCCACAGCCGGATCAGCCGGGCCGGGTCGAGGTCGCACTCCGCCAGGAGTGTGCCCGGCGGCAGGGGCCGCCCGGCGGCACGTTCCCGCAGCCGGTCGAGCACCGCGCGGGCGACGCCGTCGTCGTGCCGGTCCGGATCGCCGATCGCGATGATCGCGACACGGGTGGCAACAGCCATGGTTCCTCTCCCTCCACCGCGGTGCCGCCGTGCGCAGCTCCGCGGTCGGTGGAACGACGTGGTGCGGTCACCGGGACCGCCGGTCACGGGGAATCGCGGTCACCGGGCCGAAGGGCCCGCGCACCCGGCTTCCGGGCGGCCCGCACCCGTGACCGGCCCGGACAGCCGGGTGCGCGGCCGGCGTACCGGCCGCGCACCGCGGTTCACGGTCGAGCGCCCTCGCGCGCTCAGACCTGCCGCACGGGGATGGTCTTCGTGGCCGTCTTGGTCTCGGGCACCGGGACCGTGACGGTCAGGACACCGTCCTTGTACTCGGCGGCGGCCTCGTCGCCCTTGGCCCCGGCCGGCAGCCGGACGGAGCGGGCGAAGGTGCCGTAGTGGAACTCCGTGCGGTGCTTCTTCGTCGTCTCCTCACTGCGCTCGGCCCGCAGGGTCAGAACGCCCTCCGCGACGGTGATCTCGACATCCTTGGCGGGGTCGATGCCGGGGAGCTCCGCCCGCAGCACGTACTTCCCGTCCGCCAGGAACTCCTCGATGCGGATGCCGTGCAGTCCGGGGACCGTGTGCGCCCCGGGGAAGCCGGACTCCACCCAGCCGAACAGGTCGGGCAGGGTCGGCCAGCCCGGCAGCCGCTCGATCATGCCAGCCATGTCTCCCTCCTCTTCTTCGCCGCTTCCAGCGTCGCGCGCCTCCGGGGGACGCGCGTGAGCCGGTCGGGCCCCTGTGGGGTCCGACCGGCCCTGGCGCCCCGTCGCTCCCCGGGCGGTCGCGGTCGGGGCGCCGGCTCACGCGGTGCCCGTGACCTCCGACGGCGGTGCGGCGGACGCGGCGTCCGGCAGGTCGGGGTCGAGGTCCGGGCGGCGGCGCGGCCCGGTGAGCGCGCACTCCACGTCGACGACGCCCTCGACGGCCCGCACCAGCCGTGCGGCGACGGGCACCAGGGCGGTGTCCGCGATCCTCCCGGTCAGCCGCACGACGCCCTCGCGCACCTCCACGCGGATCGGTTCGGGCCGGGTGGGGAACAGGTCGGCGACGACCGTCTCGCGCACCTCCGCGGCGATGTCCTCGTCGCTACGCAGGAAGACCTTGAGCAGGTCGGCCCTGCTGACGATCCCCCTGAGCACGCCCGCGTCGTCGACCACGGGCAGCCGTTTCACCTTCCTCAGAGCCATGATCCGGGCGGCCTGGGCGAGGGTGGCGTCCTCCGGCACGGTGACGACCGGGGCGCTCATCAGCTCCTCGGCGGTCACGGCACCGGCCTTGAGCAGGTCGGCGAGGCGGCGCAGCTGGGTGTGCCGGTCCGGGTCCCCGTCCCGGAACTCCTCCTTGGGCAGCAGATCGGCTTCCGAGACGATCCCGACGACCCGGGTCTCGCCCTCCACCACGGGCATGGCGCTGACCCGCCACTGCTGCATGGTCTTCACGATCTCCTTGAACGTCGCTCCGCGGCCGAGGGCGACGACGGTACGGGTCATCACATCGCTGACGATGTGCGGAGTGCCGTGCATGGCGTCCTCCCGGGTGCTCGTGTCCGCGGCGTGCTCGCCTCGCCCCGTACTTTCAGCGTCGGTCACTCTCCCGCCGCAGGGCAGAGGGCCGTTCGGCCCGTTGCGGGGGCCACGCAGCCCCTGCCCGGCGGCACGCCCGGCCAGGACGCTGGTGGTACGAAGGCCCGCCGTGCAGGGGACGGGCGAGGACCCGGAGAGGTGGTGGCGGCCGTGCTTCGCCCCGTTGTCGTGGGCCTGGACGGCTCACGGGAGAGCCTCGCCGCCGCCGACTGGGCGGCCGGGGAGGCCTTGCGGCGCGGTCTGCCGCTGCGGCTGGTGCACGCCTGGGTGGGGCTGTCCCCCGAGGCGTCGCGGCTGCCGGAGCTGGAGGCGCCTCGTCACTGGGCGCGGCGCATCCTGCGCACGGCCCTGGACCAGGTCGAGGAGCGTCACCCGCAGGTGCGGACGAGCGCCGAGCAGATCGCGCTGCCCGCGGTCCAGGCCCTGGAGGAGCGTCACCCGCAGGTGCGGACGAGCGCCGAGCAGATCGCGCTGCCCGCGGTCCAGGCCCTGGTCGAGGCCGCCGCCGAGGCGGAGCTGCTGGTGCTGGGCAGCCGGGCGTTCGGCGGGTTCGGCGGTTACCTGGCCGGCTCCGTGGCGCTTGCGACGGTGGCCCGGGCCACGCGGCCGGTCGTCCTCGTACGGGCCGACCGCACACCCGAGGACGAGCACCTGCCCGACGCGGCCGGCCTGCCCTCGCGGCGCGCCCCGTACCGGGACGTGGTGGCCGGCGTGGACGTCTCGCGTCCGTGCGAGGAACTGCTCGCGTTCTCCTTCGAGAGCGCGGCGCTGCGCAACGCCCCGCTGCGGGTGGTGCACGCCTGGCACGCGCCCTTCGCGCCGCCGCCGGCCGCGGCCACGACGGGTGCCGCCGCGCGAGGGGCCGCCGAGCGCGCGCTGGCCGACGCACTGCGGCCGTGGCACGAGAAGTTCCCGAACGTGCGGGTGCGGACGGTGGTGGCGGACGCCCGCCCGGCGCAGCACCTGCCGCAGGCCGCGCGGGACGCCTGCCTGCTGGTCGTCGGCCGCAGGATCCGCCCGACCCGGCTCGGCACGCACACCGGGCCCGTCGCGCACGCGGCGATGCACCGGGCCCGCTGCCCGGTGGCGGTCGTCCCGCACGAGTGAAGCGTCCGCACCAAGCAGCCGGAAGGGAAAAGTTGCCGTGTTCCAGGTTCGTATCCACGGCCGTGGCGGCCAGGGCGCCGTCACGGCCGCCGAGTTGCTGTCGGTGGCGGCGTTCATGGAGGACCGCCACGCACAGGCGTTCCCGAGCTTCGGATCGGAGCGGACGGGAGCGCCGGTGGTGGCGTTCTGCCGGATCGACGACCGGCCGATCCGGGTGCGTGAGCCCGTCATGCGGCCCGACGCCCTGGTCGTCCAGGATCCGACGCTGCTGCACCAGGTGAACGTCTTCGAGGGACTGCGCCCGGACGGCGCCGTCCTGATCAACTCTCCGCGCTCCGTCGCGGAGCTGGGCCTGGCCGAGTACCCGGGTCACGCCCTGACCGTGCCGGCCACCGCGCTGGCCGTGCGCCACTTCGGCCGTCCGGTGCCGAACGCCGTCCTGCTCGGCGGCCTGGCGGCCCTCACCGGCTGTGTGGGCATCGACTCGCTGACCGCCGCCGTCCTCGAACGCTTCCCGGGCGACCTGGGGCGGGCCAACGCGGCCGCCGCCCGGGAGGCCTACGACCACGTCAGCACAGCCCAGCGGGAGGAGCGGGCGCATGCTCAAGCAAACTGAGGGGTCGCGCGCGGTGGCCGAGACCGTCGCCTGCTGCCGGCCCGAGGTGATCGCCGCGTATCCGATCTCGCCGCAGACGCACATCGTCGAGGAGCTCAGCCGCCTGGTGAAGGCCGGGGAGTTGCAGCCGTGCGAGTACGTCAACGTCGAGTCGGAGTTCGCCGCGATGTCGATGTGCATCGGGGCCTCGGCCGCGGGCGCCCGTGCCTACACGGCGACGGCTAGCCAGGGCCTGCTGTACATGGTGGAGGCCCTCTACAACGCCTCCGGCCTCGGGCTGCCGATCGTGATGACGGTCGCCAACCGGGCCATCGGCGCGCCGATCAACATCTGGAACGACCACAGCGACACCATGTCGCAGCGCGACTCCGGCTGGATCCAGCTGTACGCCCGCGACAACCAGGAGGCCGCCGACCTGCATCCGCAGGCCTTCCGGCTGGCGGAGGAGCTGTCGCTGCCGGTGATGGTGTGCATGGACGGCTTCGTGCTCACCCACGCCTGGGAGCGCGTCGAGGTGCCGGAGCAGGCCCAGGTGGACGCGTTCCTGCCGCCGTACGAGCCACGGCAGGTGCTGGACCCCGAGGACCCCGTGTCGATCGGCGCGATGGTCGGGCCGGAGGCCTTCACCGAGGTGCGCTATCTGGCGCACGCCAAGCAGATGCAGGCGCTGGCGGCGATCCCCCGGATCGCCGGGGAGTTCCGGGAGGTGTTCGGGCGCGAATCCGGCGGTCTGGTGCATCCCTACGCCTGCGAGGACGCCGAGACGGTCGTCGTGGCGCTGGGGTCGGTTTTCGGCACGGTGTGCGACGTCGTCGACGAGATGCGCGAGCGCGGGGTGCGGATCGGCGCTCTGGCGATCACGTCGTTCCGGCCCTTCCCGCTGGATGCGGTGCGTGCGGTGCTGGGCGGGGCCCGCCGGGTCGTCGTCCTGGAGCGGGCGCTGGCGGTCGGCATCGGCGGGATCGTGTCGGCGAACGTGCGCACCGCGCTGTCCGGCATCCAGCTGGACGGCCACACCGTCGTCGCCGGCCTCGGCGGCCGGGCGATCACCAAGGCGTCGCTGCACCGGCTGTTCGACGACGCGCTCGCCGGGCGGCTGGGTCAGCTGACCTTCCTGGACCTCGACACCGGACTGGTGGAGCGGGAGTTGGCGCGGATGGCGCGGACCAGGCGGTCCGGCCCCTCCGCGGAGAACATCCTGCGGGACGTGGGGAGCAACCGATGAGTGCCGCACAGCAGGTCAAGTTCTACCAGGTGGGCAGCTTCGCCGCCGGAAACCGGCTGCTGGGGCCCGAGCTGCAGTCCGACCAGGCGGACGCGGGCCGCTCCAACGCGCTCACCTGCGGCCACCGCGCCTGCCAGGGCTGCGGCGAGGCGCTCGGCGCCCGCTACATCCTGGACGCCGCCCAGCGGGCCTCCGGCGGCAAGGTGATCGCCGTCAACGCCACCGGGTGCCTGGAGGTGTTCTCCACGCCGTATCCGGAGACGTCGTGGCAACTGCCCTGGCTGCACTCCGTGTTCGGCAACGCGCCCGCGGTCGCCGCCGGGGTGGCCGCGGCCCTGCGCGCCAAGGGCCGCACGGACGTGCGGGTGGTCGGGCAGGGCGGCGACGGCGGCACCGTCGACATCGGCCTCGGCTGCCTGTCCGGCATGTTCGAGCGCAACGACGACGTCCTGTACGTCTGCTACGACAACGAGGCCTACATGAACACCGGCGTGCAGCGCTCCGGGGCCACTCCTCCGACCGCGCGCACGGCGACCACGCAGGCGGTCGGCGAGCAGCCCGGCGCCCCCTTCGGGCAGGGCAAGAACCTGCCGCTGATCGCGATGGCCCACGAGATCCCCTACGTCGCCACGGCCACCGTCGCGGGCCTGCGCGACCTGGAGGCGAAGGTGCACCGGGCGATGGGCCTGCGCGGTGCCCGCTATCTGCATGTGCTGGTGCCCTGCCCGCTGGGCTGGGGGACGGCCTCCCACGACACCGTGCGCATCGCCCGGCTGGCCGAACAGACGGGCCTCTTCCCGGTCTTCGAGGCCGTGGACGGGGAGGTCACCGACGTCACACCGATCCGGCGCAGGCTGCCGGTGGAGGAGTACCTGCGCCCGCAGAAGCGGTACGCGCACCTGTTCAAACCGGAGCCGCAGACCGACGTCATCGCCCGGCTGCAACGGACGGCCGACCGCAACATCGCCCGCTTCGGGCTGCTCGGGGACGCCCCCGGCCGGAGGCCGGGGCAGCAGGAGGAGGCATCGCTGTGAAGGACGAACCGTTCGCGATCACTTTGAACGTCGGCTCCAGCCTGGCCAACCACACCGGCGCCTGGCGCACCGAACGGCCGCTCTACGTCGACCGGTTGCCGCCGTGCAACCAGGCGTGCCCCGCCGGCGAGAACATCCAGCAGTGGCTGTACCACGCGGAGAGCGGCGACTACGAGGCCGCCTGGCGGCAGCTGATGCGCGACAACCCGCTGCCCGCGATCATGGGCCGGGTCTGCTACCACCCGTGCGAGACGGCCTGCAACCGCGTCCAGGTGGACAACGCGGTCGGCATCAACGCGATCGAGCGCTTCCTGGGCGACGAAGCCGTCAAGCGGGGCTGGACCGTGCCCGCGCCGGCGACGTCCTCCGGCAAGCGGGTGCTGGTCGTCGGCTCCGGTCCGGCCGGCCTGTCGGCCGCGTACCACCTGCGGCTGCTCGGCCACGAGGTGACGGTGCGCGAGGCGCAGGACCGGCTCGGCGGGATGATGCGCTACGGCATCCCGCGCTACCGCCTGCCGCGTGAGGTGCTGGACGCGGAGATCGACCGCATCCGCGCCCTCGGCGTCGTCTTCGAGGCCGGCACGCGCGTCGAGGACGTGCTGGCCGCGCAGCGGGACGGCGGCTTCGACGCCGTGTTCCTGGCCGTGGGCGCCGGTATCGGCAAACGGGCCTACATCCCGGCCGGTGACAGCGCCCGCATCCTCGACGCGGTGGCGCTGCTGGGCAGCATGGAGGGAGAGGGGCCGCCCCTGCTGGGCCGCAGGGTCGCCGTCTACGGCGGCGGCAACACCGCCATGGACGCGGCCCGCACCGCCCGCAGGCTCGGCGCGACCGAAGCCGTGGTGGTCTACCGGCGCACCCGCGACCGCATGCCCGCCCACGACGTCGAGGTCGAGGAGGCGCTGGAGGAGGGCGTGCGGATGAAGTGGCTGTCGACCATCAAGCACGCCGACGGGGGCCGTCTCACCATCGAGCGGATGGAGCTGGACGAGACCGGCTTCCCGCAGCCCACCGGCGAGTTCGAGGAGCTCGAGGCGGACAGCGTGGTGCTGGCGCTCGGTCAGGACTCCGACCTCTCGCTGCTGAGGGACGTGCCGGACCTGGCGGTGGACCACGGCACGGTGCGGGTGGCCGAGGGGCTGATGACCGGACACGACGGCATCTTCGCCGGCGGCGACATGGTGCCCGCCGACCGCACGGTCACGGTGGCCGTGGGACACGGCAAGAAGGCGGCCCGGCACATCGACGCGTATCTGCGCGGCACGGTCCACGATCCGGGTCCCAAGCACGGCCTCGCCTCCGCCGACCGGCTCAACACCTGGTACTACTCCGACGCGCCCGCCTCCGTGCGGCCGCGGCTGGAGACGGCCCGGCGGGTCTCGACGTTCGACGAGGTGGTGCAGGGGCTCGACGAGTCCACCGCCCTGTTCGAGGCCCGGCGCTGCATGTCGTGCGGGAACTGCTTCGAGTGCGACAACTGCTACGGCGTCTGCCCGGACAACGCCATCACCAAGCTGGGGCCGGGCAAGGGGTTCGCGATCGATCTGGACTACTGCAAGGGCTGCGGGCTGTGCGCCGCGGAGTGCCCGTGCGGGGCGATCGACATGGTGCCCGAGGAGTGAGCGACGCGCACGAGGGGGCGCCCCCCGCCGGCTCCGGCGGGGGGCGCCCCCTCGTGCGTGCGGTCCGGCCGGTTCAGCCGACGAACTCGCCGATGGCCGCCTTGAGGTCGGCCAGTCCCTTCTTGGCGTCGGTGAAGAACATCCCGGTCTTGGGATCGGTGTAGAGCTCGTTGTCGACTCCGGCGTAGCCGTGGCCCATGGAGCGCTTGATGACCACGACGCTCTTGGCCTTGTCGACGTCGAGGATCGGCATGCCGGAGATGGCGTTCCCGGGGCGCCGGGCGATGGGGTTGGTGACGTCGTTGGCGCCGATGACGAGGGCGACGTCGGCCTGCGGGAACTCCGGGTTGACCTCGTCCATCTCCTTCAGCTGGGGGTAGGGCACGTCGGCCTCCGCCAGCAGCACGTTCATGTGCCCCGGCATCCGGCCCGCGACCGGGTGGATGGCGTAGCTGACCTCGATCCCGTTGTCGGTCAGCAGCTGGGCCAGGTCGCCGAGTTCGTGCTGGGCCTGGGCGGCGGCGAGGCCGTAGCCCGGGACGAAGATGACCTTGCTCGCGTACGCCAGCTGGATCGCCACGTCGTCCGCGGAGACGGAGCGCACCTGCACCGGCGCTCCCCCGGCCGCGACCGGCGCGCTGTCCCCGGTGCCGAAGCCGCCGACCACGATGCCCGCGATCGACCGGTTCATGGCGTCGGCCATCAGCTTGGTGAGGATGCCACCCGAGGAGCTGACCAGCATTCCCGCGATGATCAGCGCGGTCTCGTTCAGGACGAAGCCCGCCATCGCGACCGCCGATCCGGTGAACGCGTTGAGCAGGGCGATCACGACCGGCATGTCCGCGCCGCCGATCGGCAGGACCATCGTCACGCCGAAGGCCAGGGCGACGGCCGCGAGTCCGTACAGGGCGGTGCGCGAGCCCGGCTCCAGCACCAGCCAGACCGTGCCGGCGACGAAGGACAGCGGCAGCGCGACGTTCAGCAGCCGCGCGCCCGGGAACACCAGCGGCGCACCGGAGACGACGCCCTGGAGCTTGCCCGCGGCGATCAGCGATCCGGAGAAGGTGACCGCGCCGATGACGATGTCCAGTGCGCCCGGGAGCGAGACCCGGGCACCCAGCGCGGCCGGGTGGCCGGCCTGCAGCAGGTCGTTGACCGCGATGAGCGCGGCCGCCCCGCCGCCCACCGCGTTGAAGAGGCTGACGAGTTGCGGCATGGCGGTCATCTTGACCTCGCGCGCGGCGTACAGGCCGAGCGCGGCGCCGACCAGGCCGCCCGAGACGAGCACGAGCCAGCCGGTCGTGGTGATCGTGCCCTGGTGGACCACCAGCCACACCGTGGCCGCGATCGCGACGGCCATGGCTCCGGCGGAGACGGCGTTGCCGCGGCGGGCGGTGCGGGGGTGGTTCATCAGGTGCAGGCCGAGGACGAAGCAGGCGGCCGAGGCGAGGAAGACGTAGTGGACGGTGTTGGAGACGGTGTCCATGGCGCTCACACCCCGGCCCTGTCGGCCCTGTCGGCCCTGTCGGCCTTGCCGCCGCCGCGCGGCCTCGCCCTGAACATCTCCAGCATCCGGTCGGTGACGACGTAACCGCCGACGACGTTCATCGCCCCGAACACCATGGCCACGAAGGCGAGGACGTAGCCGAGCGCGGTGTGCGACTCCGCGGCGATCAGCATGGCGCCGATCACGACGATGCCGTGCACCGAGTTCGAGCCGGACATCAGGGGCGTGTGCAGGGTCGCGGGGACCTTGCTGATGACCTCGACGCCGACCAGGACGCTCAGGACGAAGACGGTGATCGCGGTGAGGAGATCGAGGTCGTTCATGAGGGGGCTCCTTGGGTGAGCGCGGCCGTGATCTCGTCGGCCGGGTCGAAGACCAGCCGACCGTCGTGCACGAGGTGGCGCAGGACCGCCACGAGGTTGCGGGCGTAGGCCGTGGAGGCGGCGGTGGCCATCGCGGACGGCAGGTGCCCGGCGCCGATCACGGTGACGCCGTTGTCCAGCACGACGGTCTTGTCGGGTTCGGAGCCCTCGACGTTGCCGCCGAGCTCGCTGGCCGCGAGGTCCACGACGACCGAACCGGGCTTCATGGCCCCGACGGCGGCGGCCGTGACCAGCAACGGCGGCTTGCGGCCCGGGACCTGGGCGGTGGTGATGACGATGTCCGTACGGGCGAGGTGGGCGTCCAGCGCCTCCCGCTGGGCCGCCTGCTCCGCCTCGGACAGCTCCCGCGCGTACCCGCCCTGCCCGGCGCCCGATCCGGTGCCCGGCGGACTCTGGATGTCCAGGAACCGGGCGCCGAGCGACTCCACCTCCTCCCGTGACTCGGGGCGTACGTCGTACGCCGTGACGAGGGCGCCGAGGCGGCGGGCGGTGGCGATCGCCTGCAGTCCGGCCACTCCGGCGCCGAGGACGAGGACCTGGGCCGGGCGCATGGTGCCCGCCGCGGTGGTCAGCATCGGGAAGAAGCGGTCGTAGGAGTCGGCCGCCAGCACCGCCGCCTTGTAGCCGGCGACGCTCGCCTGCGAGGTCAGCGCGTCCATGGACTGGGCGCGGCTGAGGGTGCGCGGCAGCAGGTCGAGGCTCACCGTGCGCACCCCGCGCCCGTGCAGTTCCCGCACGAGGGCGGGGTGGCGCAGCACTTCGAGCAGGCCGACGAGGGTCTGCGCGCCGCGCAGCGCCCGCGCGGTCTCCGTGTCCGGCGGGCCGACGCACAGCACGACGTCCGCGCGTGTGTACAGCTCGTCCGCGGACACGACCTCCGCGCCGGCGTCGGTGTAGTCGGCGTCCGTGAACCAGGCGCCGGATCCGGCCCCGGACTCGATCAGGACGTCGAGTCCGATCCGGCGCAGGAGGGTGACGGTCTCGGGAACGAGGGCGACGCGGCGCTCGCCGGGCGCCCGCTCCCGCAGGGCACCTACGGTGACGGTGGCCATGATCTGCTGCCTCTCCCTGGGGCCCGGGGTCCCCGGGCCTCAGAACTCGAAGACGAGCCGGGCCTCGGCCCGTCCGCCGAGGACCTCGTCGAAGGAGTCGTTCACCTGCTCCAGGCGCCGTGTCTCGGCGATGACCTGGGTGCGTCCCGCGGCGTGCAGCGCGAAGACCTCGGCCAGGTCCTGGCGGGTGCCCACGATGGAGCCGAGGACGGAGATGCCGCCGAGGACGGTGTCGAAGATGGGCACCTGGATGGACGCATTGTCCGCGGGCAGGCCGACCATGACCAGACGTCCGCCGCGGTTGAGGCACCGGTACGCCTGCTCGAACGCCTTGGGCGCGGCGGCGAGCACGACGGCGACGTCCGCCCCGCCGGCCTTCTCGATCTCCTCGACGGGGTCGTGGGAGCGGGCGTTGACGATCTCGTCCGCGCCCAGCCGGTGCGCCAGGCCGAGCTTGTCCGGCTCCAGGTCGACGGCGGTGACCAGGCCGCCCATGAGACGGGCGTACTGCAGCGCGAGGTGGCCCAGGCCGCCGACGCCGAAGATCGCCACCCGCTCGGCCGGTACCACCCGGGCCACCTTGACCGCCTTGTACGTGGTGACGCCCGCGCAGGTCAGCGGTGCGGCGTCGAAGGAGGACACGCCGTCGGGCACCCGGACGACGGCGCCGGCGTTCGCGACGGTGTACTCGGCGTAGCAGCCGTCCACGGAGTAGCCGGAGTTGACCTGCGACTCGCACAGGGTCTCCCGGCCGGACAGGCAGTAGCGGCAGGTGCCGCAGGACGATCCGAGCCACGGGACGGCGACCCGCTTGCCGATCAGGTCGGCGGAGACGCCCTGGCCCACGGCCCGCACGGGGCCGATGCCCTCGTGGCCGGGGATGAACGGGGGCCGCGGCTTGACGGGCCAGTCGCCGTGCGCGGCGTGGATGTCGGTGTGGCAGAGCCCGGAGGCCTCCATCTTCACCAGCACCTGCCCGGGACCGGGCTCGGGGACGGGCAGGTCCTGGATCTCCAGGGGCTTTCCGAAGTCGGTGACGACCGCTGCCTTCATGTTCTGCTCCTCTGCGGGGCCGATGCAGGGGTGCGCCCACCGGCTCGTCCGGTTCTGGCCGTGCTCCACCCGCATGCCGGCCCGTTGCCTCGGGACGGCACCACCAGCCTCACCCGCGTGGGCGGGCCGGCTGCAGAGGCCGAACGGCCCTGCGGCAGGGCCTGTGGTCTCGGGCCGGAGGGACCGCGCCGGGTGCGGCGCGGCGCCCCGGTCTACTGAGGGCTCACCGGTGCGTGCCAGGCCAGCACCGCACCGCCGGCGGGCCCGCCGCCGAGCTCCAGTGCCCCGCCCAGCTGCTCGGCCCGCTCGGCCATGTTGCGCAGGCCGCTGCGGCGGCCGTCGGGCGGGATGCCCACTCCGTCGTCCGCAACCGTCAGCCGGATCTCCCGGCCGTCCATCTCCAGGACGACGTCGGTACGGCCGGCCTTGGCGTGCCGGGCGACATTGGTCAGGGCCTCGGACAGGACGGCCACGACGTGGTCGGCGACCTCCCGCGGCACATCGGTGTCCAGCAGGCCCTCCATCCGCAGGCTGGGCGCGAAGCCGAGCACCTGGGTCGCCTCGCCGACCGCCCGCACGACACGGGCCCGCAGGCCCGTTCCGGCGCCGTCCTCACGCGCGCGCAGACCGAAGATCGTCGACCGGATGATCTTGATCGTCTCGTCCAGGTCGTCGACCGCCCGCGCCACCCGGCCGGCGGCCTCCTCGTGCTCTATGAAGCGGCCCGCGCTCTGCAGCGTCATACCGGTGGCGAACAGCCGCTGGATCGCCAGGTCGTGCAGGTCACGGGCGATCCGGTCGCGGTCCTTGAGCACCGCGACCTCCTCGGCGTCCATCCGTCGTTCCGCGAGCTCCATCGCGATGGCGGCCTGTGCGGCGAAGGCCTGCAGCGGCTCGGTCTCCGCCGCCTGGTACACCGGCTGGCCGGCCCTGCGCGCCAGCAGGACCACGCCTCGCGCCCCCGTCCCGGCGCTGCCGATGGGCACGGCGACGGCGGGGCCGAGTCCCTCGAAGCGCGGCGGCTCCTGGGAGATCCGCTCGTCGTGGGCGGCGTCCTCGCTGGTGACCGGGACGGCCCCGGAGAAGGCCAGGCCCATCAGGCTCCGGTCCATGGGCAGCACGAGGCCCCGGTGCGCCTCGGAGTCCACCCCGACGGCGATCTCCACCGACAGCCTGCCGGTGCCCTCCATGGGCAGCGCGACCGCCGCCAGGGCCGAGCCGGTGATCTCGCCGGCCCGCTCGGCGATCAGCCGGAGCACGTCGGCGCCCGGACCGCCGGACATCAGCCGGTGGCTGATCTCCGTGTTGGCCTGCAGCCAGCGTTCGCGCAGCCGGGACTCCTCGTACAGGCGGGCGTTGTCGATCGCGACACCGGCCGCCACCGCCAGCGTGGCCAGGACCGACTCGTCGTCCTCGTCGAACTGCACCCCGCCGCGCTTCTCGGTCAGGTACAGATTGCCGAACACCTCGTCGCGGACCCGGATCGGAACACCGAGGAAGCTGTTCATCGGCGGATGGTGGGCCGGGAAGCCGTACGACGCCGGGTGCTGGGAGATCTTGGCCAGCCGCAGCGGTTCGGGGTGGCGGATGAGTTCCCCGAGGATGCCGTGGCCCTCGGGATAGGGGCCGATCCGGGCGATCGTCTCCTCGCTGACGCCGATCGTGTGAAAGGCGGACAGCCGCTTGCCGTCCGGCCCGATCACGCCGAGGGCGGCGTACTCGGCGTCGACGAGTGCCGCCGCGGCCTCCACGATGCTGTGCAGGGCCTGTTCGAGGTCGAGCTCGCGGCCGACCGAGAGCACGGCCTCCAGCAGGCTGTGCACCCGGTCGCGGGTGCCGCGGGCGGCGTCGAGACGGGCCTGCAGCTCCTCCAGCAGCTCGTCGAGCCTCAGCTGCGGCAGCTTGACGCGCGCATCCTGGGACTCCTCAGGGCTTCCCACCGGTGTTCCTCCAACTCCCGACACCGCCGACGGCCGACCGTGTCGGTCATGTGCCACGGTAACCGTCCGGGGCGCAGGACGGTACGGGACCGGGGAGGAACCGGCCGCCGCCGTGCCGGTCAGCCGCGCGGGAGGCGGGCGGCGACGTACTCCGTGAGGTCGAGCAGCCGGTTGGTGTAGCCCCACTCGTTGTCGTACCAGCCGAAGACCTTGACCAGCTCGCCGCTGGCCTGTGTCAGCGGTGCGTCCAGGACGCAGGAGGCGGGGTCGCCGACGACGTCGCGGGAGACGATCGGGGCGTCGGAGACCCGCAGCACACCCTTCAGGGGCCCCTCGGCGGCCTCGCGGTAGGCGGCGTTGACCTCGTCGGCGGTGACGGGCCGCCGCAGGACCACGCCGAGGTCGGTCAGCGAACCGTCCTCCACGGGCACCCGCACCGCGATGCCGTCGAGCGTCCCGGCCAGTTCCGGCAGGACGAGGCCGACCGCGCGGGCGGCGCCCGTGCTGGTGGGGATGATGTTGACGGCGGCGCTGCGGCCGCGGCGCAGGTCCTTGTGCGGGCCGTCGAGGACCACCTGGTCGTTGGTGTAGCCGTGGATGGTGGTCATCAGGCCCTTGACGATGCCGAAGCGCTCGTGGAGCACCTTCACCATGGGGGCCACGCAGTTGGTCGTGCAGGAGGCGTTGGAGACGACGTGGTCGCCGACCGGGTCGTAGGTGGTCTCGTTGACGCCCATGACGAGGGTGGCGTCGACGTCCTTGCCGGGCACCGACAGCAGCACCTTGCGGGCGCCCGCCTTCAGGTGCGCTCCGGCCTGCTCGCGGGTGCGGAAGCGGCCGGTGGACTCGATGACGACGTCCACGCCGTGCTCGCCCCAGGCGAGGGCGGCCGGGTCGCGTTCGGCCGTCACGGCGATGCGGTGGCCGTCGACCGTGAGGGAGTCCTCGTCGTGCTCGACGCTGCGGTGCAGCCGTCCGTAGGTCGAGTCGAACTCCAGCAGATGGGCCAGGGTCGCCGGGGAGGTGATGTCGTTGACCGCCACGACCTCGACCGGTGTTCCGGTGCCGTTCTCCGCCCGCTCCAGCACGCAGCGCAGGTAGTTGCGTCCGATGCGGCCGAAGCCGTTGATGCCCACGCGTACGGTCATGTCCGTCGTCCTCCCGGTAGTCGCCCGGCATCTGTCCGGGGCCTGCCGCCAGCCTGCGGACGGCGGGGGGTGCGGGGCTTGGGCCGGACGGGGGGTGATCCGGGGCCGTTCGGCCCGGGTGTCAGCGGCCGTCGTGCCGCAGCCGGTCCTGGGCCTGGGTGGCGATCACGGCGGCCTGGATGCGCCGCTCCACCCCGAGCTTGGCCAGCAGCCGGGAGATGTGGTTCTTCACCGTCTTCTCGGCGAGGAACAGCCGCCGGCCGATCTGCCGGTTGGTCAGGCCCTCCCCGATCAGCGCGAGGATCTCGCGCTCCCGGTCGGTCAGACCGGGCAGCGCGTCGTGTTCCTCCTCCTGCTCCTGCCCGCCGCGCAGCCGGGCCATCAGCCGGGTGGTGGCGCTGGGGTCGAGCAGCGACTGGCCCGAGGCGACCGTGCGCACGGCCGACACCAGGTCGGAGCCCTGGATCTGCTTCAGGACGTAGCCGGAGGCCCCCGCCATGATCGAGTCCAGCAGGGCCTCCTCGTCGTCGAAGGAGGTCAGCATGAGGCAGGCCAGGTCGGGCATGCTCGAGCGCAGCTCGCGGCAGACGGTGACGCCGTCGCCGTCGGGCAGCCGGACGTCGAGGACCGCGACCTGCGGGCGCAGCGCCGGGACGCGGACCATCGCCTGTCCGGCCGTGGAGGCCTCGCCGACCACAGTGATGTCCGGCTCGTCGTCGAGGAGGTCGTGCACCCCCCGCCGCACGACCTCGTGGTCGTCCAGCAGGAAGACCCGGATCGGGTTCTCCGGG
The DNA here is from genome assembly GCF_047049295.1 of Streptomyces sediminimaris. Classification (NCBI taxonomy): domain Bacteria; kingdom Bacillati; phylum Actinomycetota; class Actinomycetes; order Kitasatosporales; family Streptomycetaceae; genus Streptomyces; species Streptomyces sediminimaris. The sequence continues at coordinate 789,615 of NZ_JBJWOT010000001.1, forward strand.
CCCGGCCGCTCGCCGTCCGCCATCGGTTGCTCCTTCTTCTGCTCCTGCGCTCCGCGCCGGTGTCTCCTGCGAGCCGGCGCCGGTGTCGGGATACTTCCCGCTCGCGGCGGGACGGGCCAGGGCCGGTCGGCCCTGATCCTCGTGCGTCCGGCCTTGTCCTCGGGCGTCGTTCTTCCCGCGTCCTCGTGCGTCCTTCTTCCGCTACCCGCCCCGGGCTCCCTCACGCCCGCGCCGCGCGGATACCGCCAGGGCCGACCGGTCGCGGACTGGGGCCGAACGGCCCTGGCGGGGTGTGGCGCGCTGCGCTCCAATGATCGGCACACGTGAGCCGCCGAACCCTACGGAATGACCGCCATGCGCCCTACCCACCCGGCCCCCGTGGGACCGCGCCGCAGCATCGAGCTCGACAGGAGCGAGGCGATGCGTCTGCTCGGCAGCGTGTCCCTGGGCCGTGTCGTCTTCACCCGGCACGCCCTGCCGACCATCCGGCCGGTCAACCACGTCGTGGACGGCGGTGACATCATCATCCGCACCCACGAGGGCGCGGCGCTGACCTCCCACACGCGTGAGCCCGCCACCGCGGGCGTGGTCGTCGCCTACGAGGCCGACGCCATCGACCCGGCCACGCACCTCGGCTGGAGCGTCGTGGCCACGGGCTACGCCCACCTGGTGACCGACCCGCGGGAGCTCGCCCGCTTCCAGCGGCTGCTGCGGCCCTGGGTGCAGCAGACCATGGACTACGCCGTGCGCATCCGGCCCGACCTGGTCACCGGCGTCCGCCTCACGGACGCGGACGCGGGCCGGTCCGACGGCGGCTGAGCGGGGCACTGCCCCCGCCGGGACCGATGGGCCCGGGAGCGGCCCCAACGGCCCTCGCCCGGCGCGGCGTGCCGCGGCCACGCTGGACTTGGGCCCGGGTCGCCGCCGGGGCGCCACGGGCCGAAGGAGTTGATCGCCATGACGACCCTGGCGAGTGCGCCGAACCGTCCCGTACGCGTGACCGCGGTGCTCGACCCGCAGCTGTCCCGCTGGCTGTGGCTGGTGAAGTGGATCCTGGTGATCCCCCACTACGTGGTGCTGTTCTTCCTCTGGATCGCCTTCACCCTGGTCAGCATGGTCGCGTTCGTCAGCATCCTGTTCACCGAGCGCTACCCCCGGGCCCTGTTCGACTTCAACCTGGGCGTGCTGCGCTGGAGCTGGCGGGTCGCCTACTACTCGTACGGCGCGCTGGGCACCGACCGCTATCCGCCGTTCAGCCTGGGCGAGGAGCCCGACTACCCCGCGCGGCTGGACGTCGCCTACCCCGAGCGGCTCTCCCGCGGGCTGGTGCTGGTGAAGTGGTGGCTGCTGGCCATCCCGCACTACATCATCATCGGGTTCTTCCTCGGCGGCTACCACCTCGGCTGGTGGGACGGCGGTCTGGTCGCCGTGCTGGCGGTGATCGCGGGCGTGACGCTGGCCTTCACCCAGAAGTACCCGCGGAGCCTGTTCGACCTGATCCTCGGCCTCAACAGGTGGGTGCTGCGGGTGGCCGCCTACGCCGGCCTGATGACGGACGTCTACCCGCCCTTCCGCCTCGACATGGGCGGAACCGAGCCCTGTGAGCCGGAGGACCGGGCATGATCACGCTGCTGGTGGCGGCCTTCCTGGTCGTGCACGGGCTGCTGCACCCCGGTGTGTGGACGGCGCCGCAGCAGCAGTCCGGCGGCGCGCCGGCACCCTTCGCGCCCGGGCACTCGTGGCTGCTGGCGTCCGCCGGTGTCTCCGCCGCGGCGGCCCGGGCGGCGGCGCTCGCCCTGGCCTGGTACACGGCTGTCGTGTACGTGGTCGCCGGCGCCGGAGTCCTGGCGGGCGCCGGATGGTGGCCCACGGCCGCGCTCGTCGCCGCGTCGAGCGGACTGGTGCTGAAGGGGGTCTGGTTCGATCCGTGGCTGAGCGTGGGCGTGCTGCTGGACCTGGGCGTCATCGCCGCGGTCGCCTGCACCTGGCCCGCCTCCCTCTACTGACACCGGCCGCGGACACCGACGTCACCGGCACCCGCGTCCGCGTGCGCCGGCCGCCCGGGTCGCCGGGTCGCCGGGTCAGTCGTGCGGCACCACCGCCACCGGCGCGACGGCGTGCTGCAGCGCCGCGTGGGTCACCGGTCCGATGTGGCTGCCGACCGCCGCGCGGCGGTTGGTGCGTCCGACGACGACCAGCGCCGCGTCGTGCGAGGCGTGCACGAGATGGCGGCCCGGGCTGCCGACCACGGCCTGCTCCCGCACGTCGACGCCGGGGAACTTCTCCCGCCACGGCCGCAGGACCTCGGCCAGCCGCTGCCGGATCCGCTCGGCCAGTTCCTCGCCGAGCCCCACGTCCATGGCGGCGCCGTAGCCGTGGGAGCCCGGCAGGCTCCAGCCGTGGACCACCTTCAGCCGGGCCCCGCGGCGCTGTGCCGATTCGAAGGCGAACCGGATGACGGCCTCGCCGGGATTCTCCAGGTCCAGCCCCAGCACGACGTCGCGGGGGGGAGTGCTGGTGGACTCCGTGCCCGCCGCGTCCGGCAGATGCTCGTCCTCGGCGCGCTCACCGGCCCGTACGAGAACCACCGGCCGCTCCGCGCGGGCCACGACGGCGAGGGCGACCGATCCGACGAGGAACCCGGCGACCGTGCCGAGCCCGCGGGAGCCGAGGACCAGCAGGTCGGAGTCCTCGGCGGCGGCCAGCAGGGCGGAGACGGGGTGGTCCGCGCTCCGCGCGGTCTCGATCCGCAGCGCCGGGTGGCGGTCGGCGAGCCGGGCGCGCGTCTGCCGCAACAGGTCCTCGGCCCAGCTGCCCTGCGTGTCGATCGCACCGGGCGCCGGGATGCCGCCGAGCGGCGGATACACGTACGGCGGCTGTTCCCAGCCGTGCACGAGCCGCAGCCCGGACGCGCGTCGCTCCGCCTCGCGGGCCGCCCAGTCCGCGGCGGCGAGGCTCTGCGGGGAGCCGTCGAGACCGACGGTGATCGTGGACATGTGCCAACCTCCTCGGGATGTCACGCCAGTCTCCGTGCTGCACGGGCGCAGCAGCAGGTGCCTGGCGTCCCCCGCCCGGGGCCGAACGGCCCTCGCGCACGCAGCCCATGACGTCGCTTCAGCTGCGGGCGGCACACGCGCCCCGTGCGCAAGGACCGAACGGCCCGCAGTCGGGTCCGGTCACCCCTGCCGGGCGGACGGCCACGGAGTGAACCTTGAATCAGGCGGGGACGCCGCGCACGGCATCCGAGGGGCTCCCCCCGTCCCTACCGGACACGGCGCCCCGCCCAGGGGGACGGCCCCGCGAAGGGCCGTGGCCGTACGTGGGTCGTCGGCCGCGTGCCCGGGCGGTCCGTTCCGCACGGGCACGCCCCCCGTCCCGACCGCGCTCCCCGTGCGGCCGGCCGGCCGTCCCCCGGGCCCGGCCAGGGCCGGGCGGGAAGCGCGGAAGTGCCGTAGGGCCCCGGGCCGCGGCAGGGCCGTTGGGCCGATGTGCCCGAGTCGTTGGGCCGTAGGTCCCCAGGTGGGGCCACGGCCCGGAAAGGGCGCCGAACCATGGTCGCGCCCCTGCTAGACAGAAGGTCGCCGCGCAGCCGACGCGGTTCGCATCCCCGATTCCCCGGCCCGGGAGGCCCCATGCTGTCCGCAGAGTCCGCCACCGTGGTCCGCGCCACCCTGCCCGCGGTGGCCGGAGCGCTCGACGAGATCACGACCCGCTTCTACGGGGCGATGTTCCGGGACCGTCCGGAGCTCCTGGACGGCATGTTCAACCGCGGCAACCAGGCCAGCGGGGAGCAACGGCGCGCCCTGGCCGGCTCGATCGCCGGGTTCGCGACCGCGCTGCTGGACCATCCGGACACCCGGCCCGACGCCCTGCTGGACCGCATAGCCCACAAGCACGCGGCGGTCGGCGTCACCGACGACCAGTACACCGTCGTGCACAAGTACCTGTTCGCCGCGATCGCCGAGACGCTCGGCGACGCCGTCACCCCGGAGGTGGCCGCGGCCTGGGACGAGGTGTACTGGCTGATGGCCGGTGCGCTGATCGGCCGGGAGGCGCGCCTCTACCACGAGGCGGGCGTCGAACCGGGGCAGGGCTGGCGGCGGTGGACGGTCGTGGAACGGCGCGCGGAGACCCCGGACGTGGTGTCCTTCCTGCTCCGCCCGGCCGACGGCCGGCCGGCACCGCGGGCGCGGGCGGGCCAGTACGTGAGCGTGCGGGTCCGCATGCCCGACGGGGTGCACCAGCTGCGCCAGTACAGCCTGTCCTCGGACCCGGGCAGGGAGCTGCGGCGCATCACCGTGAAGCGGGTGACCGGCACGGCCGCCGCACCACACGGCGAGGTCTCCAACCTGCTGCACAGCCAGGTCCACGAGGGCGACCGGCTGACGCTCTCCGCGCCCTTCGGTGACGTCTTCCTCGACGACCGGGGCGGCGCCGCCGGGCCGCTGGTGCTGATCTCGGCGGGCATCGGCTGCACCCCCATGACGGGCATCCTGGCCCACCTCGAGGCCAACGCCTCGCCCCGCCGGGTGCTGGTCCTGCACGCCGACGACTCCCCCGCCGAGCACGCGCTGCGCGCCGAGACGCGTGAGCTCGTCGAGCAACTCCCGGGTGCCGACGCGGAGTTCTGGTACGAGCGCCCCGGTCCGGAGGAACCCGCCGCGCACGAGGGCCGGATGGACCTCTGCGGTGTCGCACTCCCCGACGGGGCGACGGTGTTCCTGTGCGGCCCGCTGCCCTTCATGCGCGACGTCCGCGCACAGCTGCTCGGCGCGGGGGTGCCCGCCCGGCGCATCCGCTACGAGGTCTTCGGGCCCGATCTGTGGCTGCCGGGCACCGCCGCCTGACCGCCGACGCACCTTTCCGAAAGGGGTCACCATGACCAGCGACAACACCCAGGCCACGCCCGCGGTGCGGCTGCGCCGCGACGGCGCGGTGGACGAGGCGACCCTCGCCTACGCGCGCACGAAGATCGACGCCGTCATCGGGCGGTCCGGGCTGCCCGCCGTCACGGGCGAGGTGCGCATCGTGCGGGCGGCCGCCCACGCCGACCTGCCCTGGGCGGCCTCGGCCGACCTGCACATCGGCGGCCGGCCGGTGACCGTCAACGCCGAGGAGGCCAGCGGCCGCGAGGTCGTCGACCAGCTCCAGGCCCGGCTGCGCCGCCGGCTCGACCGGGCCGCCCACGCCTGGGACGACGGTCACCGCACGACCGCACCGCCCTGGCGGGGTGGCGCTCAGCGCTCCGCGTAGCCCTGGTCGGGGCCGGGCCCGGTCGGTGACACCCACCGGCCGGGCCCCGCCGTGTGCGCGCCCTCCCGCCGCGCCGACCCGGTCGTCCGGGCCCCGCGGGTGACCGACGGCCCGCCGGCCGGGCTGGTTCCGCGGGCCGACCCGGCTCCGGTGGCGACCTGGCTCCGGTGGCGACCCGGCTTCGGAAGCGGCCGGGATCCGAGGCGGCCGGGCTTCCGGAGCGGCCGGTTCTGCGGCGGCCGGGACGAGGCGATCGCCCTCGCCGCCGCGGACCCGGCCCTGGTCGTGGGAGCGACGGCGTGCGCCGCGGGACGAGCGCGGCGAACGGCGCGGCCCGGACGGCACCGGGCCGCGCCATGTCCTGTCGCACCGTGTCCTGTCGCACCGTGTCGTGTCGCGTCCGGTGCTTCGGCCGACGATCACGGCGCCTGGATCCGAAGGTGCCCAGGGCCGGCATCGGTCACGCCCTGCCGGACGGTGGCCTGCACGGATCCGGTGCCCCTCGTTCTCGTCGACGGCCCGAACGCGCCGCCCCGCTCCCGTTCGTCCGCGGCGACGGCCGGGCCCGGGGCAAAGGACGGTCGGCCCGGCGTGTCGCCGGCCCAATGGCACCGGGACAGAGCCGTTCGGCCCCTGCGGGACACGGCCGCGTGCGTCGATGCTGGAAGGTGAGCCTGGGCCGAGCGGGCGAACCGCCCTGCCCGCGCGGGGTGTTCACCGGCTCGGCGCAGGCGTGGATCAGGATGTCGCCACGGGTGGACGGCGACAGCGGCCGCCCGGGGCCCGATCGCATGCCGAGGCGGGTGTGAGAGATGGGACGTGACGGATCGGCACGCCTACTGCACCGGTTCGACCGGTGGATGTACCGCCGGGGGCGGCCCAACCGGCTGGCCCGCGTCATGAACCGGCAGACCGTGCTCGCGGCCTCGGCCGGACTGGGACCGCGGCGCCTGGTCACGCTGGAGGTGACCGGGCGCCGTACCGGACGCCGTGTCTCGCTGCCGCTGGTGGTCGCCGACCACGAGGGCGAGCGCTACCTGGTGGCGATGCTCGGCCCGGACGCGAACTGGGTGCGCAACGTCCGCGCGGCCGGCGGACACGCGGTGCTGCGGCACGGCCGGCGCGAGGCCGTACGCCTGGAGGAGGTCGGCGTCGGCGACCGCGCGCCCGTGCTGCGCCGTTATCTCGCGCTGGCCCCGGGAGCCCGGCCGCACCTGCGCGTGGACCGGCACGCTCCCCTGGAGGAGTTCGAGCGGATCGCCGAGCACGTCCCCGTGTTCCGCGTGCTGCCCGACCGGCCGCTGCCGCAGGACGGGAGCCGGACGTGACCTCCCCGTCCACCGCCGCCGCGGCCCCCGCCCCGGGCGGGCAGGACGCCGCGGTCCGCGTCTGCGGCCTGGTGAAGACGTTCGGCGCGACCCGGGCCCTGGACGGCCTCGACCTGACCGTGGCCACCGGGGAGGTGCACGGCTTCCTCGGGCCCAACGGCGCGGGCAAGACCACCACCATCCGGGTGCTGCTGGGCCTGCTGCGGCCCGACGCCGGCGAGGCCGTCCTGCTCGGCGGTGATCCCTGGCGGGACGCGGTCGCCCTGCACCGCAGGCTGGCCTACGTGCCGGGCGACGTGAGCCTGTGGCCGAAGCTGACCGGCGGCGAGATCATCGACGTCTTCGGGCGGCTGCGCGGCGACCTCGACGCCGCCCGCCGGGACGAGCTGCTCCAGCGGTTCGAACTCGATCCGGCCAAGAAGGCCCGCACCTACTCCAAGGGCAACCGGCAGAAGGTCGGTCTGGTCGCCGCCCTGGCCTCCCGCGCCGAGCTGCTGGTCCTCGACGAGCCGACCTCCGGCCTCGACCCGCTGATGGAGACCGTCTTCCAGGACTGCATCCGCGAGGTCAAGGCAGAGGGCCGCACCGTGCTGCTGTCCAGCCACATCCTGGCCGAGGTGGAGGCCCTGTGCGACCGGGTCGACATCATCCGGGCCGGGCGCACCGTGGAGAGCGGCACCCTGGCCGAGCTGCGCCATCTGACCCGTACCTCCGTCGACGTGCACACCGCCCGCCCGGCGACCGGTCTCGGCGCCCTCCCCGGTGTGCACGGTCTGCGCACGGAGGGCGACCGCGCCCGCTTCGACGTCGACACCGACCACCTCGACGAGGCCGTACGCCACCTCACCGGCTTCGGCATCCGCACCCTCACCAGCCGGCCGCCCACCCTGGAGGAGCTGTTCCTGCGCCACTACGGCGACGAACTGGCCGGGGAGCGGAGGATGTCGGACGGTCACCTGGGCGCGGCCGGACACCACGGCGGGCGGCCATGAGCGGCAGGGCGGTGGAGCTGACCGGGACCGTCACCCTCACCCGGTTCCTGGTGCGCCGCGAGCGGGTCCGCATCGCCCTGTGGATCGTGGGCATCCCGCTGCTGGTGCTGCTGACCGCCGCCGGCGTCAAGGGGCTCTACCCCACGCAGCACGACCTCGACGTGGCGGCCCGGGGCAGCGAGGGCAACGCCGCGGCCATCGCCTTCAACGGGCCGCCCCTCGCGCTCGACACCATGGGCGGGCAGGTCGCCTTCCAGACCGGCACGGTCGGGCTCGTCGTGGTCGCCCTGATGAGCGTCTTCACGGTCGGGCGGCAGACCCGCGGCGAGGAGGAGGCCGGCCGCGCCGAGCTGGTGCGTGCCCTGCCGACCGGGCGGCACGCGTCGGTCGCCGCCGCGCTCCTCGTGGTCGGCGCCATGAACGTCGTGGTCGCCGCCGCGGTGACGCTCGGTCTGCTCGCGCTGCGCCTGCCGGCGGCGGGCTCGGTCGCCCTCGGGCTGTCCTTCCTCGCCGTCGGACTGGTCTTCGCCGCGTTCACCACCGTGGCCGCCCAGGTCAGCGAGAACACACGGGTGGTGCACGGCGGCACGGGCGCCGTGCTGGGCCTCACGTTCGTGCTGCGCGCCGTCGGGGACGTCGGCGACGGCAGGCTGTCCTGGCTCTCCCCCATCGGCTGGGTGCAGAAGACGCGCCCCTACGCCGGCGAACGCTGGTGGCCGCTGCTCCTGGCGGCCGGTGGCGTGGCCGGCGCCCTCGCCCTCGCCTCCGCCCTCGCGGCCCGGCGCGACCTCGGCGCCGGCCTCGTGCCGCCGCGCCCGGGTCCGCCGCGGGCGGCGCCGCGCCTCGGCCGGCCCCTCGGGCTCGCCCTGCGCCTGCAGCGCGGCAGCCTGATCGGCTGGAGCTGCGCCGTGTTCCTCACCGGGATCGCCTACGGCTGGGTCGCGGACGACGTGCAGGACCTCATCGGCGACAACGACACCATGCGCAAGGTGATCGCCGGTTTCGGCGAGACGAGCATCACCGACGCCTATCTCACCCGCTCCCTGCTGACCGTCGCCCTGGTCGGCGCGGGCTTCGCCGTCCAGGCCGCCCTGCGCCCGCGGGGCGAGGAGAGCGCGCTGCGCGCCGAACCCGTCCTGGCCGCCCCCGTCTCGCGGCTCCGCTGGGCCGGCGGCCACCTCACCGTCGCGGTCCTCGGCAGCGTGGTGGTGCTCGGCGCGGCGGGCCTGGGCACCGGCCTCAGCTACGCGCTCGTCAGCCACGACGCCGGGCAGGTCCCCCGCCTGGTCGGTGCCGCCCTGGTCTACGCGCCCGCCCTGTGGACCCTCGCCGCGGTGGCGACCGCCCTGACCGGGCTGGCGCCGCGCGCCGTGGGCGCGGCGTGGGCCGTCCTGGGTCTGTGCCTGGTCACCGGCGTGCTCGGTGACGTCCTCGGCCTGCCGGACTGGCTGCTCGACCTCTCCCCGTTCCAGCATCTTCCCCAACTTCCGGCCGCCCGGGCGGCGTTCGGCGCACCTGCCGCCGTCACGGCGATCGCCGCCGCCCTGCTCGCGGCCGGCCTGGCGGGCTTCCGCCACCGGGACGTCGGATAGCCCCACCGGCGAGGGCGCCCGCCGCGCAGGGGCCGTAAGGACCTGAGGACGGGACCGCCGGCCCCTCCGGCGCGGCCGGTCTCCGCACGAGCATGGGAACTGGGCCGCGACGGCCGAGTGCGCGGATTACGGAGGTGGCCGCCATGTCACGACCGATCGTCGTCGGGGTCGACGGATCCCCCGAGAGCCTGGCCGCCGCCGAGTGGGCGGCACGGGAGGCGGTGCGCCGCGATCTCCCCCTGCATCTGGTGCACGCCAGCGAGTGGAGCCCCGAGCGGGCGTCCTCGCAGGCGGCGGGCGTGGTGCGGCGTCATGTGGGCCAGGGTGTCCTGCGCCGGGCCAAGGACCGCATCGCACGCTTCTGCCCCGACATGTGGATCACCGACGAACAGGTCGAGGACCTGGCCGTCACGGCCCTGTCGAACGCCGCGCGGCGGGCCGAGCTGCTGGTCGTCGGCTCGCGCGGACTGAGCGGCTTCACCGGGTTCCTCATCGGATCGGTGGCTCAGACGCTGGCCGCGCGTGCGCCGGGGCCGGTCGTCCTGGTCGAGGCCGGGGAGCGGGCCGAGGACGAGCACCTGCCGGACGAGGACGGCAACTCCTCGCTCCGCACGCCGTACCGTGACGTCGTCGTGGGCATCGACCTGGGCGCGGCGTGCGACGACGTGATCGACTTCGCCTTCGAGGCGGCCCGGTCGCGCGGTGCGCGGCTGCACGCCCTGCACGCCTGGAGCGACACGGACTCCGTCGCGCTCGGTCCCGGTGAGCCGGCCGTCGGCGAGGGCCCGGCCCCCGAGGAGGAATGGCGCGGCCTGCTGACCATGGTGCTGCACAACTGGCGCGACAAGTACCCGGACGTCGACGTCGTGGAGACCGTCGTCAAGGGCGGCGCCGGAACCCACCTGGTCCGCGCCGGCTCGGGTGCCGGACTGCTCGTCGTCGGCCGCCGTGCCCGCGAGAGCCACATCGGCCCGCACACCGGACCGGTCACCCGCACCGTGATCCACCACGCGCGCTGCCCCGTCGCCGTCGTGCCGCATGACTGAGCCCGCGCGAGGAGAAGGCGACGGCGAACGGCGGTCCGCCATGGACGCGGCGCTCCCCCGGGTCGACCACGCGGCCGGCCACCTGGTCCGCGCGGCCGTCACCGCGCCCTCGGTCCACAACACCCAGCCCTGGCTGTTCAGCCACGGCGAGGACGGGCTGGACCTGTACGCGGACGGCGGGCGCCGGCTCCCGCTCTGCGACGCCGACGGGCGCGAGCAGCTCATCAGCTGTGGGGCGGCCCTGTTGAACGTCCGTCTGGCCATGCGCCGCCTGGGCCACCGGCCCGTCGTCCGGCTGCTCCCCGATCCGTGCGACCCGGCTCGGCTCGCGCGGGTCGGCTGGGGCGCGTACGCCCGGCCGGCCGCCGACGTGAACCTGATGTACCGGGCGCTGTGGCAACGGCACACGCACCGCGGCGCCTTCCGCCCCTCCCCGCTGCCGCCGCCGCTGACCGCGGAACTGCGCGAGCACGCACGGGCCGAGGGTGCCGAGCTGTACACGGTGCGGGCCCCGCACGCGCTCCGCCATCTCGGGGAACTGGTCCGCACCGCCGAGGCCGCCCACCGCCACGACCCCGGGTACCGCGCCGAACTGGCCCACTGGAGTCGGCCCGGCCGGGACGGCCGTCCGGACGGCGTCCCCGTCGGCTCCTGCGCCGGCCGTCCGGACGGCACGGGTCTGACCGGCCGTGACTTCACCGGTCTGTGCCGCGCGGTGCCCGCCGAACCGGTCCGCCGGTCTCCCGGCGCGGGACTGGTCGTCGTGCTGACCACCCCGGGCGACACACCGGAGGACTGGCTGCGCGCCGGGCTGGCTTTGCAGCGCGTCCTGCTGCACGCGACCGTGCGCTGGACCGCGGCGGCCTTCCACACCCAGCCCCTCGAAGTGCCCTGGCTGCGTGAGCAGGTGCGCACGGCGATCACGCGCGGCGAGTTCCCGCAGATGATCCTGCGGCTCGGCCATTGCGCCCGCGACCGCGCGACCCCGCGGCGGCCGGTGGAGGCGGTCCTCACGGCGGGGTGACGGCGCCCGCCTTCCCGCGGGGGCGCGCCGGGCCGGGCCCGGGCGGCCTACTCACCATCGCAGGCCCGCCCGCCGGCGCCACCGCCGCGGCGCCAGCCCCCTGCGCACCGGTCCGCCGTGCCGGATCCAGGCCCGGCGGCCCCTGTGGGCCATCCCCGCCCCGGCACGGGTGACGGCGGTGAGCCGCCGGGCGCGGCGGCCCGCGGCGCGCTGCGCACGGCGAGCCGTACGGCCGACGTGCAGACGGCCGTACGGAGGCGGCTGCCCGGCGCACCGGGGGACGGCCACGACCGGGCAGCGGGCGCGGGCGAGCACGTCCCGCACGACCGAGCCGAGCAGTATGCCGGTGGGGCCGCCGTTGCCGCGGATGCCCACGACGAGCCCGAGCGCGTGCGCGGACTCCCGGGCCAGGACCCGCGCCGGCCGGCCGCGGAGCACTTCGTGACGCACGTCCACGTCCGGGTGGGCGGGCCGGCGGCCGTCCACCAGCTCCCGCAGGAGAGTGCGGCACTCGCGCAGGGCGGCGTGCTCGTCCAGGACGCCGAGCAGGGGCGGGTGCCAGACGTACAGCACCCGCAACGCCACGCGGTGCAGGGCCGCTGCGGCGAAGGCGTGATCGAGTGCGGCCACGGAGTGGCTGCGGCCGTCCACGCCGACGTCCACCCCGACGACGAAGTGCGCCGGCCGGGCGGACGCCTGCCCGGGGGCGCGCACGACCACCACGGGGCAGCCGGCGCGGGCGATCACCGGCAGCGTGACGGACGCCGGGGTGAACACTCCTTCCAGCGTGCTCAGCCGGTGCGGGCCGAGCACCACGGCCGCGGCGGTGCGTGCGTGCCTGCGCAGGAGCGGCACGGGGTCGTCCGCGGCGAGCAGCGTGGAGACCTCCAGCCGCGGGTGGCGGTCGGCGACGAAGGCGACCGCGTCGAGCAGGGCGCGTTCCGCCAGGTCGCGCCGCTCCTGGGTGCACCCGCCCCGGTAGAGGTGACGGGGCGTGCCCCCGTCGGCGGGTCTGCCCTCGGCGTGCACCAGGTGCAGGGGCACCCGGCGCCTGTCCGCCTCGTCGGCGCCCCAGGCGAGGACCGGGCGGTGGGCCGGGCCGGGCTCGACGCCGACCACGACCGGTGCGCGTGCGGCTTTCACCATCGTCCGCTCCGTACGTCTCGGCGCGCCGTCCGCGCGGGAGCCGTCCGTTCCGTCCCGAGGACGGGACCGGCGCTCTCTCCCCGGCACGCGGTCGCGGGTGCTGTCGCGAAGAGTTCTCTCGTGGCGTCCGGCGCCGGTCGGGGCCGGGCGGCCTTCTTCCGGGGTCACCGGGACCCGGGCGCCCGCTGCCTGCCGCCGCCCTGCCGTCCGGAACGGGGGCCCGTGGGCTCAGGTCGACAGGTTCACCCCGTACAGGCTGCGCCCGCCCACCAGTTCGCGGCCGGTGACCAGTTCGGGCTCGATGCGCACGAACACCTCCATGGGCGACGGCACCCAGGAACGCGGTCCGGTCCGCGTCAGGCGCTCGTGCTCGCCGCGGTCGGTCACCACCTCGGCCGGCCCGGTGACGACGACGCTCCAGCCGGAGTGGGTGGCCGCGTCGATCTCGTCGGCCTCGAAGGCGACCACCACACCGTCGACCGCGCGGGCCAGCTCCGAGGCCGTCGACGTCCGCAGCACGACCGCGCCGTCGATGTCGACACCGAAGTTGACGGGCAGCACCGCCGGCAGGGCCTGGCGGGTGTGGACGATGCGGCCGACCGGGACCTTCGCCAGAAGGCGCAGGCACTCCTGCCGGTCGAGTTCGCGGAAACCGTCGTTCGGATACATGGCCAGTCCGTCTCTTACGTGGATGCGGCGCCGGAGCGTTCCCTCAATCCTCCGCGGGACGGGGGCCGGCGGTGAGGGACCATCGGTCCCGGCCGGGTCGGAGAACGTCCCGCCTCACACCGTGATACGGCGACCGGTGATCACCGTCGGATCGACGCGCACCCAGGTGTCGCGCGGTCCGCCGGCCCAGGGAGCGCCGCGGGCACGCTCGGCCAGCGCGCGTGTCTCGCCGGGGTCCGTCACGGTCCGGGCGTGGCCGCGCACCAGCACGCTCCAGCCCCTGCTGAACGCGTCGTCGATGCGGTCGACCTCGAAGGCGACCTGGCAGCCGGAGGCCTGGGCGGGTGTGCTGCCGGGCTCGGTGCGGAAGACGATCGCGCCGTCGACGAGGCTGTAGTTGACGGGCACGACGACGGGTCCGGAGGCGGTGGGCACCGCGATGCGGCCCACCCCGCGCGTGCCGAGCAGGGCACGGCACTCCGGGACGCTCAGCTCGACCAGCCGGGCGCCGCGGGCGGGCCGTCCCAGCCCGTGCGGCAGATCGGTGTCGCCGCCGGTGAGGTCCCGCACCGTGGTCTTGAGGACTTCGGCCAGCCTCAGCAGGACACCGGAGCCGGGTGCGGCGCCGGGATACTCCTCGAGGTACTGGAGGTAGCCGGGCGCCATGTGGGCCCGGGCGGCCGTCTCCGCCCTGGTCAGCCCGAGTTCGGTGCGCCGTGCCGCGAGACGGCGGCCGAGGTCGCCCAGCGCGTGCTCTTCCACCGCTCGGGACGGTGCCTGCTCCGTCATGGCCCCTCACTTCCTCTCGTCCGACCGGGTGTGCGCCCGGGGCCGGGATCACCCCTCGTTTTCAGCTTGTCCCGGTTCGGGCGGTGTGCGCTTGAGCCGGTCGGCCCCCACTCCACCGCCGGCCGGAACCGGAACCGCGTCCTGCGCTCCCGGCCGCGGTCACACACAGGCCGGGGCACCGCCGCGGTGCTGCGGCGGTGCCCCGGTGCGGGACGGTCGGGAACCGTTGCACGGCCGGCGACCGTCGGGTCAGAGCAGCCAGCGGTTGCGGCTGACGAAGGGCAGCCGCGCCCAGACCTTGCCCAGGCCCCAGGTGGCGCCGGCGCCCGCGGCCGCGAGGGCGATGAGAGCGACGGCGTAGATGAGGTGGTAGTCGGCGAACGGGTTGGTCGACATGCTCGGCGACCCGTCGGACAGGTGCTTGGCGGGCGGCCATTCGGCCATCCACATCAGCGCCATCAGGGCGGTGCCGGCGACGGCCCCGAGCCGCAGGCCGACGCCCGTGACGAAGGCGAGGCCGATGCCCAGCAGGCCGAGCATGAACAGCCAGTCCGCCCAGCCGGCCCCGGCCCAGTCGTGGAACGTGGACTCCATCGGGCCGGCGGCGACCGAACTGAGGAAGCCCTTGGTCGGCGACCCGCCGTCGATCCAGCCCTTGCCGGACGCCGTGGCGTAGCCGAAGCCGAAGGTCTTGTCCAGGAAGGCCCACAGGAAGACGAACCCGATCAGCACACGGAGCCCGGCGAGGACATGCGCGGCGGTCGCCGTCAGGACGACGGTGCTCGTCTCGCCGGCCGGGCGCGCGGCCGTCGCGGACCGGCGCATGGACGGGAGGTGGAACCGGACGTTCCGGTGCGGGTGTTCGTGGACTGCCATGGTGCTCATCCCTCTCTCGGGGTGACGCTCGGGTGGTTGACGTCTGTTGTTGCGCCTTCAATGTCCCGCTCCGGCAGCGGATGCCGGAGGGGCTGCGCGGCCCGTGGTGCAGGGCCGAACGTCCTTGCCGCACGGGCCCGTTCAGCCGGTCGGCACGATGGCCACGGGGCAGTGCGAACGGTGCAGCAGGGTGTGGACGACCGAACCCGGCCGCGTGACGTGCCGGTCCGCGTGCCGGTGGACACCGACGACGACGAGACCGGCGTCACGGGTGGCCTCCAGCAGGACGTGCCCGGCCGCCGCCCGTACCGTGTGCGACTCGACGCCGACACCGGGGTGTTTCTGCCGCAGCTCGGCCATGCTGAAGCGCGCCACGGCCTCCTCCGCGGCGTCCCGCCGGGCGAGTTCACGCTGTCCGGGACTCGTCGCGGGGATCACCGACGGCAGTTCGGGACCGACGTGGCGGTGGGACCAGGCGTGCAGGACGCGCAGTGGGACGCCGCGCCGCTCCGCCTCCTCGAAGGCGTAGGCCGCCGCGTCGGCGTCGGCGTCGCCGCCCAGGCCCAGCAGCACCTCGCGGCCCTCGTCGCAGCGGTGGTCGCCGCGCACCACCAGCACGGGTCCGTGCGCGTGCGCGGCCAGACGGACGCTCACGGAACCGAACAGCGCTCCGGTGATCCCGCCGAGTCCGCGGTTGCCGACGACGGTGAGGACCGCGTCCTCGCTCGCGCGGAGCAGCACCTCCACCGCACCGCCCACGACCGGCTCCGCGGTCACGGGCAGCAGCGGATGGTGCTCTTCGATGCGTGAGACGGCCGACGCGAGGACGGGTCCCGCCTCGTCCAGGTCGGCGACGGCGTGGACGATGTGCAGGCCGGCGCCGCGGTGCACCGCCTCCTGCGCCGCCCAGTCCAGGGCGCGTACGGCGGTCAGCGAGCCGTCCACTCCGACGGCCACGTGCTGGGATGTCATGGCGGGATTCCCTTCTCTGTCTCCGTACGGCCCCTCCGCACCGAGCGGCCCGGCACGGGCCCACCTCTCAGATTCCGGCCGGCGGCCGCGCGGGGAAGGGGGCCATCGGTCCCTTCCCGGCCCGCGAGCGGCCCTGCCCGCCGTGTGGCACGGCGGGCACAGGGCCGATCGGTCCCGGCGGCCTCGCCCACAGGGCCGACCGGCCCTTCCGCCGCGTCCTGGCGCACGGCTTTGCTCTGCACATGGACACACACCACACCGGGCTCGCGCCCTGCCACACGGAACGCGTCGTCGGCGGCACGACCGTGGTGGAGGTCCGCGGCGAGATCGACCTGCTCACGGCCGCGCCGCTCTCGGCGCGCCTCGACACCCTGACCGCGCTCGGGCGCCCGGACGTGGTGCTGGACCTGCGCCCCGTGGCCTTCATCGACTGCAGCGGGCTGCGGCTGCTGTGCCGGACGAGGAACCGGGTGCTGGCCCGGCGGGGCCGGCTCCGGCTGGTCACCCGCGACGGCGGCTTCCTGCGCCTCCTGCGCGCCGTGCGTCTGGCAGGCGTCTTCGAGATCCACCCGGACCTGCCCACGGCGCTGTTCGGCTCACTCCGGCAGGAGGACGTCCCCGTCTCCGCCGCGGCGGGCTGACCCGGGCCGTCCGCGCCGCGCGGCCCCGGGCCGCCGGCGCGGCACGCCTGCGCCGGGGTAGCGCGACCGCCGCGGCGTTTCGGCCTGCGGCGGCCGCTCTGGCGGACACACAGGCACGCGGGTGCGCCGACCGTACCTACCGCTACCGGTGCCGCGGATCGGTGTCGAGCACGGCGTGCGCGGTGCGCCGCGGGGTCGCGGGGCCCTCCGGGCCGTAGCCGAAACGGATCAGCATCTGGGCGTGGCCGGTGAGGTCCGGGTCCGGGCTCAGGCTGCGGCGCAGGTCGGGCCACTCCATCGGCTGGTGCAGCAGGGAGGCGCGCAGGCCGAGGGCCGTGGCCACCAGCAGCACGTGTTCGAGGGCCTCCCCCGCCCGCAGCCAGTCCGTGCGCCGGTCGTGCACCGTCTTCAGCAGGGCGATGAGCGGGGCGGTCTCGAAGTCCTGGGACGACAGCCGTTCGGGGTGCCGTGCGGCGGTGAAGTCCCGCATGGGAAGGCCCTCCCTGGCGTCCTGCGGGCCGAGTGCGGCCCGCGGCAGACCCGTGTCGTGCGGATCGTCCGGGTCCCGGTGCACCCAGCGGCGGCTCTCCGTGCCGCGGGCGGCGTCGAGGCGGTTGCGGTGCTCGGCCTCCGCGGTCACCCGGAGCAGCCGCGCCGTCTCGGCCGCCTCGACGAAGCTCAGCGAGGCGCCCTCCCGGTGGGCGGACTCGGCCAGCTCGGCGCGCGCCTGCGACGGTACCGGCCGCTCGGAGAAGGGCAGACGGCTGCTGTGCCGGCGCCAGATCGCCCCGTACAGGTCGTCGCGGTGCTCCCCGTTGTGCCGTCCGGTGCTGCCCGTCAGCCGCACGGTCGCGAGCAGACCGGGCTCCTCGGGGCGCGGAAGCAGCCGTACCACCGGGACCCAGCCGAAGTGGGAGACGGCGACCCGCAGGTTGAACACGGAGGCGCCCACCGACAGGTGCAGGGCGCGGCCCACCGGATCCGCGTGGCGCAGGCTGCGCTCCGGATCCGCACGCACCTCGAAGGCGACGTTGCCGGGGTCCAGCCGGAAACGCCACGGCTGGGTGTTGAAGAACGAGGGCGCGGCCACGGCCGCGGCGACGCAGGCTTCCAGGGTCTCGGCGTCGAGAGGCGCGGATCGCATGCTGGCCTCCTCCCGTACGGTCTCCGGACAGCAGCTGGTGTGCTTCGAGGGTGGACTCGCGGCGGCGTTCGGGTCAGAGGCCGATGGTCCCTCCTCGGTGGCCCTACAGGTCTCTGCCGGCGGCCACGGCGGCGGGAGAGCGCCGGCTTCCCCGGTCCGCCGGGGGCTGAACGGCCCATCCCCGCCGCCGACCCGGTCCCGGTCGGCCCCGCCTTCTCCCCTGTCCGGCCCATCCCGCGCCGCGCTGCGGACTGTCACGTTGGGCTCATCGAGACGACGAGGAGGTGCAGAGCGATGCCTGCAGGCAGGCGAACGACGAAGTGGCTGTGGCGGTGGCGGTCGAACCCGCTGCGCCGTCGCGAGGACGTTCTCGAGGCCTGGCTCGTGCTGGCCGTGTGGGCGATCATCGCCGTGGGCGGGACGCTCGCCGGTGTGGTCACCGCGCACGCCGCCGACGACGTCTTCGCACAGCAGCGCGCCGAGCGCGTACCCGTGGCGGCCGTCCTCGTCTCGGACACGACGCAGTCCGGAGCCAAGAACTACTACCGGGCCCTGGCCGAGGTCCGCTGGACCCTTCCGGACGGCTCCAGCCGGACCGGGAACACCCTGGTCGACACCGGGCTGAAGGCGGGATCGCACGTCGTGGTCTACACCGATGCGCGCGGTGAGCTGGCCACCCGGCCGCCGAGCCGGTCGGCCGGGGACGTGGAAGCGGCCGTGCTGGGGACCGGCGCCGCGCTCGGCGTGACCGGTCTGGTGCTCGGCGCCGGCGGCCTGGCCCGGCTGCGGCTCGACCGGCGGCGCGCCCGCCGGTGGGGCAGGGAATGGGCCATGGTCGGCCCGAAGTGGGGACACAAGACCGGCTGACCGCGGCCGGGGTGCCGCAGGCGCGCGGTGACGGAAGAGGCCGTCACCGCGCGCCGCGCCGCCCGGCAGCACGCCCGGATCCGCCGTACACGTGACCAGCGGCGCAGAAGCACCGATACTGCCGAATGTGGCTGTACGGATGCCAGATCGAACGCGTCTCACCAGGAGGATCCCGTGAAGATGTTGATCAATGTTCCGGAAACCGTGGTCGCGGACGCGCTGCGCGGCATGGCGGCCGCCCATCCGGAACTGGCCGTGGACGTGGAGAACCGGGTGATCGTGCGGCGGGACGCCCCCGTGGCCGGAAAGGTCGCCCTGGTCTCGGGCGGCGGCTCGGGGCACGAGCCGCTGCACGGCGGATTCGTGGGCCCCGGGATGCTGACGGGTGCCTGCCCGGGCGAGGTGTTCACCTCGCCGGTCCCGGACCAGATGGTGCGCGCCGCGGCCGCCGTGGACAGCGGTGCGGGCGTGCTGTTCATCGTGAAGAACTACACCGGTGACGTGCTCAACTTCGACATGGCCGCCGAGCTCGCCGAGGACGAGGGCGTCCAGGTCGCCAAGGTGCTCGTCAACGACGACGTGGCGGTCACCGACAGCCTCTACACCGCCGGGCGCCGGGGCACCGGGGCGACGCTGTTCGTGGAGAAGATCGCGGGCGCGGCGGCGGAGGAGGGGCAGCCGCTGGAGCGCGTGGAGGCGATCGCCCGGCAGGTCAACGAGAACTCCCGCAGCTTCGGCGTGGCGCTCAGCGCCTGCACCACGCCGGCCAAGGGCACGCCCACCTTCGACCTGCCGGCCGGCGAGCTGGAGCTGGGCGTCGGCATCCACGGGGAGCCCGGCCGGGAACGGCGGGCGATGATGACCTCGGGGGAGATCGCCGCGTTCGCGGTGGACGCGATCGTCGAGGACATGCCCCCGCGCAACCCCGTCCTCGTCCTGGTCAACGGCATGGGCGCGACGCCGCTGCTGGAGCTGTACGGCTTCAACGCCGAGGTGCAGCGGGTGCTCGCCGCGCGCGGCGTCGCCGTCGCCCGCACGCTGGTGGGCAACTACGTCACCTCGCTCGACATGGCCGGCGCCTCCGTCACCCTGTGCCAGGTCGACGAGGACCTGCTGCGCCTGTGGGACGCGCCGGTGAGGACGCCGGGGCTGCGCTGGGGCATGTAGACCGGCGGGCCGGGGTGTCAACGTACCTACCACGCAAGGAGATCCAGTGCTCGACGCCGATTTCTTCCGCCGTTGGATGACGGCGACCACCGCGTCCGTGGACCGCGAGGCGGAACGCCTCACCGCTCTCGACTCGCCCATCGGGGACGCCGACCACGGCAGCAATCTGCAGCGCGGGTTCCGGGCCGTGGCGGCGGCGCTGGAGAAGGAGGCGCCGCAGACGCCCGGGGCGGTCCTGGTGCTCGCCGGGCGGCAGCTGATCTCGACCGTCGGCGGCGCGTCGGGGCCGCTGTACGGCACGCTGCTGCGCCGCACGGGCAAGGCGCTCGGGGACGCCTCCGAGGTCGGCGAGGCGCAGCTCACCGAGGCACTGCGGGCCGGGGTGGACGCGGTCATGACGCTCGGCGGGGCCGCGCCGGGCGACAAGACCATGATCGACGCCCTGGTGCCGGCCGTGGAGGCGCTCGGTGACGGGGACTTCGCGGCGGCCCGGGCCGCCGCGGAGGAGGGCGCGCTCGCGACGACGCCGATGCTGGCCCGCAAGGGCCGTGCCAGCTATCTCGGCGAGCGCAGCATCGGTCACCAGGATCCGGGCGCCACCTCGTCGTCGCTGCTCGTCGCCGCTCTCGCGGAGGCCGACGGTGAGTGACGACAAGCAGGTCGGGATCGTGCTGGTGTCGCACAGCGCCGAGGTGGCCGCGTCCGTGGCCGAGCTGGCCAAGGGGCTCGCGGGCGGCGGGGTCTCGGTGCCCGTCGCCCCGGCGGGCGGCACCGAGGGCGGCGGCCTCGGCACCAGCTCGGAGCTGATCGCCGCCGCGGCCGCCTCCGTCGACCGGGGCGCCGGGGTCGCCGTGCTCACCGATCTCGGCAGCGCCGTGCTCACGGTGAAGGCGCTGCTCGCCGAGGGCGACGAGCTTCCCGGCAACACCCGGCTGGTGGACGCCCCGTTCGTGGAAGGGGCGGTGGCCGCGGTGGTCACCGCGGCGGCGGGCGCGGACCTCGCCGCGGTGGAGGCGGCGGCCGCGGAGGCGTACACCTACCGGAAGGTCTGACGAGCACCCGGCGGGAACGCCGACGGTGTGCTCCGTCCGGCCGGCGACGGGTGGGCGGCGGCCGGTCATCCGGAGTGCCCCCGCGATCACGGCGCCTCCCGGCTGCCGCCGGGAGGCTACTCGCCCTGGACGAAGCGTCGTGCCAGCCGCCGCCCCGCCGCGACGGCGGCGGCATGGCTCTCGATCGGCCTGGCCTGCGAGTTCTTGAAGACGATGTAGGTCACGCCCGAGGACACGCCGCCGCGGCGCGGGTCCGGGTCGATGCCCAGGGCCCGGGCGGTGGCGTAGGACGCCTCACCGATGAGGCCGCGCGGGCCGATGTCGCCCACCACCGCGTACTGCACCCGGCCGCGGTAGACGACGGCGGCGACGGAACCGCCGCGGACGCCGTCGTCGGCGGGGTCCCAGGCGGAGCCGGCGGCCGGCACGACGACGTACGGGAGGCGTTCGGCGTTCAGCGACCGTCCGTCGGACTGCCGGTAGGCGGTGGAGGCCGAGAACAGCGGATCGCTGCGGCGGTTGCAGTGCGGTCCGGGCTGTCCGTCGCAGTCGATGTCCATGTCGGCCTTCCAGAAGACGGCGTGCCGGGTGCCGCAGACCGCGACGCTCGCCCGCTTGCCGTGGTCGCTGCGGAAGCGCCCGTGCGAGATCCGGGTGCACTCACGCACCCTGGCCAGCAGGTCGGCGGCGCGGACGTCGCCCTCGCGCCGGGCGGTCAGCTCCACCGGGACACGGGGTTCGGCGACGGCCGCCATCGAGGGGGCGAGCAGGGCGACGCCGGCCACGGCCAGGGTCAGCGACTGGACACGCACGATGAAGAGCCCTTTCCTGAAGGAGCACTGACGGCCTATATGCCCGTTTTGTGCCGATGCGATGATGCGGCCACCGTAGGCGGGCCGGACCGGCACACGGGCTTCAGGCGACGCACGGCGTGGCGCGTGCGGACGAGCGGCGGGGGCCGGGCACCCGAACCTGCGTCGGCTCCGGCCACCCGGCCACCCGCGTCGGGCGCGGGAACAGCGACGACAGCGGTCCGCGCCACCGGCACAACTCACCAGCCCTCATGGAGAGTTCAGCCGTGAGGTGGTTCAGCATACGTAACTCCTCCGGCCGGCCACCAACACACCCGCCGACACGAGCGCGGCGCCGCCGCTCCCGCCGGCGGCGGCGGCACGGCCCCCACCGGCCGGATCCGCCTCGGCCCTCGGGCGGCCGGCTCCCGGGTGTACGGCGGGAGCGCACCGCGCGAGAGCCTCGCGCTCCTCCCCCGCCGACTGCAAGGCGGGCGTGAGACCACCGCGAGCGGATCCGGGCCCGGCTGCCCGAACGGCGCCCGGGGCGGCCGGTCGGCGCGGCGGACGGGGACGGCCGGGGCGGCCGGCCCTGACGGGACCGTGGCATGGGCCGGACGAAGGAATCCGTCACCTGCCCGGGGGCGGTGCGCGTGCGGGACCTGCCGCGGGGACGTTGGCTGCCCCTGAGACAGCACGGGCGTTTCCCGACCCCCGGCGGCGCAAGGGATGTACCGCCAACCGTGCCGTCGGAGGGCAGACCCATGCGCAACTCCCAGCCACTCGCCCGCTCGGCCCTGACCGCCGCAGCGGCCGCCGCGCTGCCGCTCGCCCTGGCCGCCACTCCGGCCGTGGCGCAGGGCTCGGGCATCTCGGTGAGCTCCAGCGGGTCCACGGTGTCGGTGACGACCACCCAGTGCTCCCGGACCAGCAGCAGCGGCAGCTGGGGCACCGCCTCCCTGCTCACCAGCACCCAGTCGAGCTTCGCCCAGGGGCGTCAGGTGTCGCTGTCGGGCACCACCGCCCTGCAGTCGGCGGCCTGGTCGAACGTGAGCCCCGGCACGTACACCGTGATCGTCCAGTGCTCGGCCACCAACAGCACCGCGGGCACCCAGTCGATCGTCGTCTCCCCCGCTTCCAAGCCCAGCATCTCGGCGACGGCCAGGCATTCGGCCTCGCCCACGCCCACGCCCTCGCTCGGCGTGGCGGGCGGCCTGGGCGGCGCGATCAAGGACTACGGGCCGGTCACGCTCGGGGTCGGCGCGGCCCTGGTGGGCACGGGCGTCATCGCCACGGGGTGGTACCTGCGCAAGCGCGCCAGGCCGCACCGCCTGTGACGGCCTCGCGCTCAGGCCGTCCCGGGGCGGGGCAGCTCGGCGAACTCCTCCAGGGCGTGCGTGAGCCACCGCGTCCAGAAGGTCTCCAGGTCGATCCCGGCGCGCAGCACGAGGTGCTGGAGCCGGTCGTGCGCGGTGTCCCTGCCGGGCGGGAAGTCGCGCCGCTCGATCTCCTCGTACTCGGCCAACTGGCGTCTGTGCAGCTCCAGATGGCGGCGCAGGTCGGCCTCGAGCCCGAACGTGCCCACCACGGCCGCCGCGCGCAGCCGCAGCAGCAGCGGGTCGCGGTGCGGCTTGGGGTCCTGGGAGGCGGCGGTCCAGCGGGCCAGTTCGGCGCGGCCCGCGGGCAGCACCTCGTAGCTCTTCTTCTGCCCGCGGGCGGGCTGCTTCGACGGCAGTGCCCGGATGTGCCCCTCGGCCTCCAGTCTTCCCAGCTCGCGATAGATCTGCTGATGCGTCGCCGACCAGAAGTAACCGATGGACCTGTCGAACCGGCGGGTCAGCTCCAGCCCGGAGGACGGCTTTTCCAGCAGGGCGGTCAGGATCGCGTGCGGGAGTGACATGGAGTCATCCTAAGGACGGCCCGATGGCCCTTGGAGGCCCCTAGAGGGCCGCGGCCAGCTCCGTGCCCTGCTTGACGGCCCGCTTGGCGTCGAGCTCGGCGGCCACGTCCGCGCCGCCGATCAGGTGCACGCTGCGGCCGGCCGCGAGCAGTTCCTCGTACAGGTCGCGGCGCGGCTCCTGTCCGGTGCACAGCACAATGGTGTCGACGGGCAGGACGGTGCTCTCCTCACCGACGGTGAGGTGCAGCCCGGCGTCGTCGATGCGGTCGTAGCGCACGCCCGGGACCATGGTGACGCCGCGGTGCCTGAGCTCGGTGCGGTGGATCCAGCCGGTGGTCCTGCCGAGACCCGCGCCGACCTTGGTGGGCTTGCGCTGGAGCAGGTGGACGGTGCGGGGCGGGACGGGACGCTCGGGGGCGCCGAGCCCGCCGGGGCGGCGGTAGTCCATGTCGACGCCCCACCGACGGAAGTAGGTCTCCGGGTCCTCGCTCGCCTTGTCCCCGCCGTCGGTCAGGTACTCGGCGACGTCGAAGCCGATGCCGCCCGCGCCGAGGATCGCGACGCGGTCGCCGACGTGCACCTCGTCGCGCAGCACGTCGAGGTAGCCGACGACGCTCGGGTGGTCGACGCCGGGGATGTCG
This sequence comes from Streptomyces sediminimaris, assembly GCF_047049295.1. NCBI lineage: Bacteria > Bacillati > Actinomycetota > Actinomycetes > Kitasatosporales > Streptomycetaceae > Streptomyces > Streptomyces sediminimaris. The sequence goes on from NZ_JBJWOT010000001.1 coordinate 813,505, forward strand.
GGGGTGCGCGGGGTGACTCCGGTGGCGACGACGACCTCGTCGTAGCCCGCCAGGTCACCGGAGCCGACCCGGGTGTCGAGGCGCACGTCCACGCCGTGGGCGCCGAGCCGGTGGCGGAAGTAGCGCAGGGTCTCGTCGAACTCCTGCTTGCCCGGCACCTTGCGGGCGACGTTGAGCTGGCCGCCGACCTCGCTCGCGGCGTCGTAGAGCGTGACCGCGTGGCCGCGCTCGGCCGCCGACACGGCGCAGGCGAGTCCGGCCGGTCCGGCGCCGACGACGGCGACGCGCTTCCTCGTCCGGGTCGGGGCGAGGACGAGTTCGGTCTCGTGGCAGGCGCGCGGGTTGACCAGGCAGGAGGTGATCTTCCCGCTGAAGGTGTGGTCGAGGCAGGCCTGGTTGCAGCCGATGCAGGTGTTGATGGCCTCCGGCGTGCCCGCCGCGGCCTTGGCGACGAAGTCGGGGTCGGCGAGCATCGGGCGGGCCATGGAGACCATGTCCGCGCGGCCCGTGGCGAGCAACTCCTCGGCCAACTCGGGGGTGTTGATGCGGTTGGTGGTCACCAGCGGGAGGGACACCTCGCCCATGAGCTTCTCGGTGACCCAGGTGTAGGCGCCGCGCGGCACGGAGGTGGCGATGGTGGGGATGCGGGCCTCGTGCCAGCCGATGCCGGTGTTGATGATCGTCGCCCCGGCGGCCTCGACGGCCCTGGCGAGGGTGATCACCTCGTCCAGCGTGGAGCCGCCCGGGACCAGGTCCAGCATGGACAGGCGGTAGATGACGATGAAGTCCTCGCCGACGGCCTCGCGCACGCGCCGGACGATCTCGACCGGGAAGCGCATGCGGTTGTCGTAGGAGCCGCCCCACCGGTCGGTGCGGTGGTTGGTGCCCGCGGCGGTGAACTCGTTGATGAGGTAGCCCTCGGAACCCATGATCTCGACGCCGTCGTAGCCGGCCTGCCGGGCCAGGCGGGCGGCGCGGGCGTAGTCGTCGATGGTGCGCTCGACGTCGGCGTCGGTGAGCTCGCGGGGCGGGAAGGGGCTGATCGGGGCCTGCAGCGGGCTCGGGGCGACCAGGTCCCGGTGGTAGGCGTAGCGCCCGAAGTGCAGGATCTGCATCGCGATCCGGCCGCCCTCGCGGTGCACGGCCCCGGTGATCTCGCGGTGCTGCTCGGCCTCCGCTTCGGTGGTGAGCCGGGCGCCGCCCTCGTACGGGCGGCCCTCGTCGTTGGGGGCGATGCCACCGGTGACGATCAGGCCCACTCCCCCGCGCGCCCGGGCGGCGTAGAAGGCCGCCATGCGCTCGAAGCCGCGTTCCGCCTCCTCCAGGCCCACGTGCATGGAGCCCATGAGGACGCGGTTGGGCAGCGTGGTGAAGCCCAGGTCCAGCGGGCTCAGCAGGTGCGGGTAACGGCTCATCGGGCCCCTCCGTGCGCGGTGTCGTGCCCACTGTTCTAGAGGCTCCGGAGAGGTTTTGCAACTAGTTGCATAAGCGGGGAGGGGTGATCCGGGCCACCCCGGCGCGCCGAGGCCCCGTGAGCCCCGAAGGCGCCGAGGTGGTCGCCCTCGCCCGGCAGCCGATCCGCCGCCCGAGCCGGTCCGGGACGGACGACTGCGAGCCTGCCCTGAGCTGCCTCGAGCACTGGCTCGGCGACCGCCGTCCGCCCGGTCGCTGCCGGCCGCGGCGGGTGCGGCGGGTGCGGCGGGTGCGGATGGTCCGACGGTCCGGGCCAGGACCGCGGGGGCGCCGGGCAGCGGCGGCCCGCTCGCGGCGGAGGGCACCCCGGCCACGGCGGGCTCCGGCGTACGCCGTGAGGGGTTGCACGGCCCGGACGGGCGCGCCCGCCCGGAGGTCCTGCCGGTGGTCAACGGGGCCGGCGGGCGGTGCCCGGTCCGCCGGCCTGAACCCGGGCGCGCCCTACGGCGTCACCGGCTCTCGAGACGCACGTGGAGTTCGCGCTCCTGGTCGCCGGAGGCCGAGGCGAGATCGCGGACGGTGAAGAGCGGATCGAGCGTGGAGCGCAGGCGTTCGATCGCCCAGTAGCCGCCCTGGGCGTCCACCTCCACGGAGGAGGACAGCGGAGCGGGCGGGGGACAGTCGTGGGCGTCGGTGACCTCGAAGGTGCCGAGCCAGACCATCGGGCGGGTCTCGTGGAGCTGCTTCGGCACCTCACCGGGAGCCCGGTCGGACTCGAAGCAGGTGCACAGCGCGTCGAAGACGATCCGGGCGTCCTCCTTGCTGCATCCACTGATCTCGAGGGATACGGGCTCCTCGTGCGCTCGCACACGGTCCATCGTGATCGCTCCTCTCGCGGGGGTGGCGCGGCGCCGCGAGTTCCCCGCGAACCACGCCACACCCCCAGAAAAGCACCCCTGTCCGGACCCGACCAGCGCGCGCCTCAGCCCTGTGTGAAGCGGTAGGTCCTGCTGTCCGTCAGCACACAGAACCCGGGCGACACGACGATCACGCGCAGGGTGCCGCTGCGGCGGTCGTAGTCGATGCCCTCCGCCTCGAAGGAGCCGGAGCAGGCGCTGCGCAACGGCAGCTGCCGCAGGGCCGTGACGTGGCCGGAGACGTCCGAGGTGCCGTTCGGCGCGGCCGACAGGCCGACCTGGAGCAGCGGCTTGGTCAGGCCGAACAGCGAGCCGTCCGGGTCGTCGGAGGAGCACAGCAGGGTCGTGGGGCCGGAGAAGTCGCAGCCCTGCACATCCCGTACGGCGTGGTCGAGGTGGACCGTCGAGACCTGCGGGAGGTCGGCCGAGGGCGAGGTGGCGGCGTTGACGCCCGGCGTCGGGAAGACCAGGAAGCGGCTCATCGTGCCGTACTCCCCCGACAGCATCCACTGCCCGTCCGGCGAGATCGCGACCCAGGAGTTGTTGAGCGCCTCGCCCGGGGCGAGCTTGTGCACGTACTCCGACCAGCCGCCGTCGGGCGCCTGGACGCGGTACATCTTCGCGTCGCCCGAGTCGGCCTGGTACGGCTCGACGACGTGGCCGTCGTAGGAGGCGTCGGGGTCACCGACGTGGTTCCAGCCCCGGCTGCGCACGCCGATGGGGATGGTGCCGATGCCGGTGTAGTGGTTGGGGCTGCCGGCGGGCACCTCGACGGAGGCGAGTCCCTGGCTCTCGGTCAGCGGGTCGGCGCGGTCGGAGCCCACCTCGTTCCAGGTGCCGGCGGCCGACGCGGGCGGGGCGGCGGACAGCACGGCGGCGGTCGCGAGGGCGAGCACCGCGGTCACGGCGGCATGACAACGTTGCCGGGCGCGCAGGGGCATGGGCGGACTCCTTCGTAGGGGGTGGGGCCGGCTCGGCGGACAGTCTGGCCCGGCCAGGTGGTCATGTACAGACCAGCCCGGTAACGGAGCCTTTCGGGTCGGCGACGCTGCGTGGCGGGTAGTGTCGTCACCGCTCGGGGGACGGCCCTGATCGTGTCGAGGGATGGTGGAGGTGGGCGAGAGGGGCGTCACAGCGACGGTTGAGCGCGGTAGAACTTGGGGAGTCGGCACGGGGGAACGACGTGCCGCGTGAGCGGGCGAAGGCGGTGCGTGGAATGAGTGCACCTGGTTTTCCGGTGGCCGGCGGCGAGGAGTCGGCACGGCCGAGCGGGCTGCTCGACGTGCTGGGCATGGCCTCGGTCGTCCTGGACGCCGAGGGCCGCGTCGTGCTCTGGAGCCCGCAGGCGGAGGAGCTGTTCGGCTATCCGGCCCACGAGGCCCTCGGCCAGTACGCGGCCCGGATCATGGTGCACGAGCAGCACCTCGACCTGGTGATCAAGCTCTTCGCCGACGTCATGCTCACCGGCCAGAGCTGGGCCGGGGCCTTCCCCATCCGGCGCAAGGATGGCAGCACGCGTCTGGTGGAGTTCCGCAACATGCGCCTGCTGGACGACCACGGCGACGTCTACGCGCTGGGCCTGTGCGCCGACCGGACCACCGTACGGCGGCTGGAACGGGACGTGGCGCTGTCCACCCGCATGATCGCCCAGTCCCCCATCGGCCTGGCCGTCCTGGACACCGATCTGCGCTACGTCTCGGTCAATCCGGCGCTGGAGGAGATCAACGGCAGGCCGGCCGAGGACCACGTCGGCCGCTCCATCCGCGAGGTCCTGCCGCACCTCGACGTCGACGCGATCGAGGCGGCGGCGCGCCAGGTGCTGGAGACCGGACGCCCGCTGGTGGACCGGCAGACCACCGGGCGGACCCCGGCCGAGCCCGAGGAGGACCGGGCCTGGTCGATCTCGCTGTACCGGCTGGACGACGCGGTCGGCACCGTGCTCGGACTGGCCGCCTCGGTGGTGGACGTCACCGAGCAGCACCGGGCGGCCGTCGAGGCGGAGGCCGCCCGGCGGCGGCTGCAGGTGATCGCGGACGCCTCGGCCCGGATCGGCACCACCCTGGAGCTGGAGCGCACCGCCCACGAGCTGGCCGACGTGGCCGTGCCGGAGCTCGCCGACATAGCGGCCGTGGACCTGCTCGACGCGGTGGTGCTGGGCAGACGCAGCAGCCTGGGCCCCGCGGAGTCCGCGGTGATCCGCGCGCTCGCCGTGCAGGCGGAGGAGGCGCCCGAGGCGCTGCGGGCCGCCGACCCGCCCGGGCAGGTGGCCCGGTACGGCCCCGACCGCCTCGTCACCGAGTGCGTGCGCACCGGCCGTCCGGTCCTGGTGCGACGGGTGGCGGCCGCGCACCTGCCCCGCATCGCCCGCTCGCCCGAGGCGGCGGAGCTGCTGGCCCGCGCGGGCGTCCACTCCTATCTCGCGGTGCCGCTGATCGCGCGCGGGGAGGTGCTCGGCGCGCTCGACCTCAAGCGCACGAACAACCCGCTGCCGTTCAGCGAGGACGACCTGCTGCTCGCCCGTGAGCTGGCGGCCCGCGCGGCCGTGCAGATCGACAACGCCCGCTGGTACCAGAACGCCCGCGACACGGCCCTCACCCTCCAGCGCAGTCTGCTGCCCAGCCACCCGTCGGTGACGGGCGGCCTGGAGGTCGCCTCCCGCTACCAGCCCGCGGGCGCCACCACCGAGGTCGGCGGCGACTGGTTCGACGTGATCCCGCTGGAGGGCGGCAAGACGGCGCTGGTCGTGGGCGACGTGATGGGCAGCGGCATCAGCGCCGCCGCCACCATGGGCCGGCTGCGCACCGCGACCAACACCCTCGCCTCCCTCGACCTCGACCCGGCCCGGCTCCTGGAACACCTCGACCGGATCACCCAGGACCTGGACCACTCCATCGCCACCTGTGTCTACGCCGTCCACGACCCCGGGCTGCGGCAGTGCCGGATCGCCAACGCGGGCCACCTGCCGCCGGCCCGGCTGCGCGCCGGGCGCGCCCCTGAGCTGCTCGACCTGCCCACCGGGGTACCGCTGGGCGTGGGCGGGGTGGCCTTCTCCACCACCACCGTCGACCTGGGGCCCGGCGACCGGCTGGTGTTCTACACCGACGGCCTGGTCGAGACCCGGCAGCATCCGCTCGACGAGCGCCTGGACGCGCTCCTGGCCCTCCTCGAAGGGCCCGACCGTCCGCTGGAGGAGGTCGCGGACCTGCTGCTGCGTACCCTGCACCAGCCGGACAACTCCGACGACGTGGCGCTGCTCATCGCCCGCGTGCAGAAGACGTGCTGATCAGCGGGGTTCACAGGTACTGATTACCCGTTCCTTATCGGCCTCGTCGGACAATCACCGGTAGGCGTGGCAGTCGAAGCCGTGGCCGTGGCCGATGGGAGCGAGCCGTGATGCACGAGCCGGACCAGGAACCCACCGCGGACATGGAAGTGATGACCGGCCCGGGCGGGGCGGACCGCGAGCGGCGGCCGTGGCGTCCGCGGTCGCGCCGCGCGCGTGCCGTGACCGCGGCGGCCACGGTCGTCGTCCTGGCCCTCGGCGGCAGCGTCGCCTACGCCGCCACGTCGGGCGGCTCGGGTCAGGGGGCCGTGCCCTCCGCGTCCGGATCCCCCTCACCCGGCGGACCCGGCGACCGCCACGGCGGCGGCCGCTGGTTCGGCGCGGGCGGCATGGGCGTGCACGGCGAGGCGACCGTCAAGGACCAGGACACCGGCAAGTGGATCGTACGGACCTGGCAGCGCGGCACCGTCGAGAAGATCGACGGCGACCAGGTCACCGTCAAGAGCGACGACGGCGCCTCGTGGACCTGGACCGTGAACTCCGGCACCACCGTCCTGCACGACGGCACGAAGGGCTCCGGCGCCGGCGCCCTCAAGAAGGGCGACACCGCCTTCCTCATCGGCACCCGCGCCGGAGACGGCACCAGGACCGCGACCCACGCCCTGCAGGGCACCTGGGACAGGGGCCCCGGCGGCGACCGTCACGGCATGTTCCCCGGCCACCGGAACTGGCGCATGCCCGCCCCGCTCGGGACCCCGTCGGGCGACGGCGCCACGACCTGACACCGGCCGCCCACCGCACCGGCGGCCGCAGGCGCGCACAACGGCGGCCGCCGCCGAACGCCCTCGCCGGGCACGCCGGGCAGCGGCATCACGCCCTGGCGCCGGCCGTCCGCAGCTGCCGGCAGCCGCAGGCGGCGCGCGCAACGGCGGCCACCGCCGAACGCCCTCGCCGGGCACGCCGGGCAGCGGCACCACGCCCTGGCGCCGGCCGTCCGCAGCTGCCGGCAGCCGCAGGCGGCGCGCGCAACGGCGGCCACCGCCGAACGCCCTCGGCAGGCACGCCGGGCAGCGGCACCACGCCCTGGCGCCGGCCGTCCGCAGCCGTGCCGGCAGCCGCAGGCGGCGCGCGCAACGGCGGCCGCCGCCGAACGCCCTCGGCAGGCACGCCGGGCAGCGGGCGGCACCACGCCCTGGCGCCGGCGTCCGCGGCCGTGCCGGACACGTGCGGGCGCCGGCAGCCGGGCACCTCAAGGCCCCACCGGCCCGTTTCCGCGCCGTCCCGGGCCCTCCGGTCCGGGCAGCGGCGCCACGGCCCCGCCCCGCCGGCTGCACGACGCGGCACGCACCCGGCGCGGCGCCCGGCCCCGCCGCCGGCGCGGCACCCGGCGCTACTCCCTGACGCCGATCACGACGTTGGCGTACAGCTCTTCCGAGACCGCGAGGCGTGGTGCCAGACCGCTCGCCGCGAAGGTCTCCAGGGCCGCAGCGGCCTGGCGTTCGCTCGTCTCGACCAGGACGCAGCCGCCGGGCGCGAGCCAGGCGGGGGCCTCGGTGGCGACGCGGCGCAGGACGTCGAGGCCGTCGGCGCCGCCGTCCAGCGCGGTGCGGGGCTCGTGGTCGCGGGCCTCCGCGGGCAGGAGGCCGACCTCGTCCGTGGGGACGTAGGGGACGTTGGCCGCGAGGATGTCGATCCGGCCGCGCAGGTCGTCCGGCAGCGCCGTGAACAGGTCGCCCTGGTGGACCTGGCCGCCGACGTTGCGGCGGGCGCAGCGCACCGCGGCCGGGTCGAGGTCGGCGGCGTGCAGTTCCACGGGGCCGAGGGCGGAGGCGAGCGCCGCGCCCACCGCGCCCGAACCGCAGCACAGGTCGACCACGACGGAGGCGTCCGGGACCTGGACGAGGGCCTGTTCGACGAGGAACCCGGTACGGCGGCGGGGCACGAAGACGCCGGGTTCCACGACGATGCGCAGCCCGCGGAACTCCGCCCAGCCGACGACGAGTTCGAGGGGCAGCCCGCCGGCCCGGCGGTCGACCAGGACGGCCAGTTCCCCCGGCGTACGGGCGGCGGCGAGGATCAACTCGGCCTCCTCCTCGGCGAAGACACAGCCCGCGGCGCGCAGGGCGGCCACGACGGAGTCACGGGTGGAGGGCGACGGCGGGGAGGAGGAAGACAGTGGTGGCATGGAAGCCGAGAGCCTTTCGGTGAGTCGAAGGGCGCTCCCGCGGCCGCCTACGGGCGGCGACGCACGTGTTCCGAGGGGAGAGCACCCGACCTGCGCACTGCGGAAATGGGTCTCACCTCCCCTGTCTCCGGGGGCCGGGACGTTCCCGGGCCGGACCGACACATTACCCCAACCACCGGGCCCGAGTTGTACTCTGCAACCAAGAGACCGCGGGGCGTTCCGGGGCCGGGGTGAGTCGCGTGGGTGAGGGAGGTCCGGTGGAAGCGGACGAGGCCGTGGAGACGATCCAGCGCGAGATGACGGCCTTCGCCCGCCGCGCCCGTGCGTCGGCGGGCCGGATGCACCCCGAGCTGTCGTTGGTCTCGTACACGCTGCTCGGGCATCTGGAGGAGAGCGGCGGCTGCCGCGCCACCGATCTGGCGGAGCACTACGCCCTCGACAAGTCGACCGTCAGCCGCCAGGTGGCCGCGCTCGAGCGGGCCCGCCTCATCGAGCGTCGCGTGGACCCGGACGACCACCGCGTCCAGGTCCTGCACCTGACCGAGACGGGCACCCGGATCCTGGCGCGGGTCACCGACAGCCGCCGGGCGGCCTTCCGGGAGCGGCTGGCGGACTGGCCGAAGGAGGACCTGGAGCGGTTCGCCGGCTATCTCGCGCGCTACAACGCGTGGACGCGCCCCGAGAGCGACGCCTGACCGGCGCCAACGGCGAACGGCGGGCCGCAGACCGCAGACCGCAGACCGCACGACGACGGCCGGGGAGCAGGGGTTCCGCACGGCCGCGGAGATCGCGGGCCCCGAACAGGAGCACGGCCGGAGAGCACGTACGGTTGACCACGTGAACGCTCGCCCCCGTCCCGCTGGATCCGCATGAACGTCACCCGAGGCTTCACCGGACGCCCCCGCGCCCACCTCCCGGGCCTGCCGCCCGGCCAGTACGACGCGGGCGACGACTGGCCCGTCCTGTCCGCCGAGGTCACGCCCGAACTGGCGCCCACCGACTGGACCTTCCGCGTCGACGGACTCGTGGAGAGGCCGCGCACCTGGGACTGGGAGCAGGCACACGCGCTGCCGGCGTCGGCGTACGAGGGCGACATCCACTGCGTGACCGGCTGGTCGAAGTTCGGGGTGCGGTTCGGGGGCGTGTCCCTGGACGCCTTCCTCGATGTGGTGCGGCCCCACCGGTCGGCCACCCATGCCGTCGCGTACTCCCACACCGGATACACCTCCAGCCTCCCGCTCGCGGACGTGACCGGCGGGCGGGCCTGGATCGCCTGGGAGTACGGCGGAGAGCCGCTCGCCCCGGAGCACGGGGGGCCCGCCCGGCTGCTGGTCCCCCATCTGTACTTCTGGAAGAGCGCCAAGTGGGTCGCCGGCCTGAGGCTGCTCGACCACGACGAGCCGGGCTTCTGGGAGCAGAACGGCTACCACACGCGCGGCAACCCCTGGCGGGAGCAGCGGTACTCCGGTGACTGAGACGACCCCCACGTCCGCCGCCCCGCCGACCCGTTTCGCGGTGCCCGGCCGCATCGCCGTCGACGACCGCGCCGCCTCGGTGTGGCACACGGCCACGCTCACCGAGATCCGCCGCGAGACGCCGCGGGCGGCCACCTTCCGGTTCGCGGTACCCGGCTGGGGCGGGCACCTGCCCGGCCAGCACCTGATGCTGCGGCTGACCGCCGAGGACGGTTACGTGGCCCAGCGCCACTATTCCATCGCGTCGGCCCCCGACGACTCCGGGCATGTGGAGCTGACCCTGGACCAGGTGGCGGACGGCGAGGTCTCGGGCTGGTTCCACACGGTGGCCGAGCCCGGCGACCGGATCGAGGTGCGCGGCCCGCTGAGCGGTTTCTTCGCCTGGCCGGGCGACCGGGCCGCGCTGCTGCTCGGGGCCGGCTCCGGGGTCGTGCCGCTGATGTCGATGGTGCGGCACCACCGGGCGCGTGCCCTGGGCGTACCGCTGCGGCTGCTGGTCTCCGCGCGCAGCCCCGAGGAGCTCATCTACGCGCGGGAGTTCGGCGCGGAGACGACGCCGGTCTTCACACGGAGTGCCCCGGCGGGGGTGCCGGTAGGGCGTATGGCCGCCGCACATGTGGGGCCGCTCCTGGCCGAGCGGCCGCCGGGTGGGTGGGAGGCCTATGTCTGCGGCTCCAACGCCTTCGCCGAGCACGCCTCACGGCTGCTGGTCGAGGCCGGCCAGCCGGTGGACCGGATCCGTATCGAACGCTTCGGGTGACGTGGCGCAAACCACTGCCTCGCGGCGGCCCCCGGGTGACCGAACCGCGTCCCGGGGGGTACCCCCTCTCCTGAGGGCACTCGCGCGCATACGCGATACGGAGGGACAATACGAACCAGGCAGGAAACGGCCCCTCCGGCTTCCGTGACGGCGAGGAGGTCGACATGCGGACCCGGATGCGCGGCTGGCGCTGGCGGCGCAATCCGCTGCGGCGCCGGTCGGACGTGATCGAGGCGTGGACGGCGCTGGTCTTCGCCGTCCTGCTGCTGATGGGCGCGCCGCTGGCGGGAGCGCTCACCGGCTGGTGGGCGCACGACGAGGCGCGGGCCGTCGCCGCGGCGCAGCGCGCCGACCGGCACCGGGTGCGGGCCGAGGTCGTCGGCAGGACGCCCGACCGGCTGCCCACCGCGCAGGGCGGCCGGCAGCACTCGTACCGCGCGCAGGTGCGCTGGACGGATCCGGCCACCGGGACGCACACCACGACGGCCCGGGTACCGGCGGGCACCCGGCACGGCGACAAGGTGGTCGTCTGGTTCGACGCCAAGGGGCGCAGCGTCCCCCCGCCGCCCGGCAGCACCGCGATCTGGCAGCACACGGTGACCCTCGGCGTGGCCGCCGCGGGCGGCACGGCCGCCGCGGTGCTCCTGGCCAACGCCGTCGTCCGCCGCGTGTCCACCCGCCACCGGCTGGCCGAATGGGAGCGGGAGTGGGCACGGACCGAGCCGGAGTGGACGCGGCGCCGCGCGTGACCGGGCCCCGGCGGTGACACGGGCGTCCCGGAGGGGCCTGGCGGGTGGCTGCACCACCCACGTACGGTGTGATCACCGGCACTGTCCCTCCACAAAGGCGGTCCTCCATGGCCCTGTTCGACCTACCGCTCGACGAGCTCCGCGAGTACCGCAGCGCCTCCGCCGAGCCCGAGGACTTCGACGCCCTCTGGTCCAAGACCCTCCAGGAGGCCCGTGAGCACGACCTGGACGCCCGCTTCGAACCGGTCGACACGGGCCTGACGACGGTCCAGGTGTACGACGTGACCTTCGCGGGCTTCGGCGGGCACCCGGTCAAGGGCTGGCTGACGCTGCCCTCGGCGGCGACGGAGCCGCTGCCGCTGGTCGTCGAGTTCATCGGCTACGGCGGCGGGCGCGGCCTGCCGCACGAGCACCTGCTGTGGGCTTCCACCGGCCGGGCGCACTTCGTGATGGACACGCGCGGGCAGGGCAGCGCGTGGGGCGGGGGCGGCGGCACCCCCGACCCGGTGGGCGGCGCCCCCGCCTACCCCGGTTTCATGACCCGCGGCATCGACGCGCCCGAGAACTACTACTACCGCCGGGTCTTCACGGACGCGGTGCGCGCCGTGGAGGCGGCCCGCTCGCACCCGCTGACCGACGCCTCCCGCACGGTCGCCCTGGGCGCCAGCCAGGGCGGCGGCATCACCATCGCGGTGGGGGGCCTGGTCCCGGACCTGACCGCGGTCGCGCCGGACGTGCCGTTCCTGTGCGACTACCCGCGCGCCGCGACGCTGACGGACCGCCACCCCTACCGTGAGATCGGCCTCTTCCTCAAGACCCACCGCGGCCGCACCGACGACACCCTGCGCACCCTGTCCTACTTCGACGGCGTCCACTTCGCCTCCCGAGGCAGCTGCCCCGCCCTGTTCTCGGCGGCCCTGGAGGACCAGACCTGCCCGCCCTCCACCGTCTTCGCCGCCTTCAACGCCTGGGCGCACAAGGACAGAAAGATCGAGGTCTACGACTTCAACGACCATGAGGGCGGCGGGCCCTACCAGGTCGCGGCAAAGCTCCAGTGGCTGCGGTCGTACGTCTGAGGGCGCCGGGACATGCGCACACGTGAGGCCGCCGAGCGCTTCGTCCGGGTCTGGGAGCGGGCCTGGGCCGTGCACGACGTGGCGGCGCTGCTGGAGCTGTACGCCGAGAACTGCGTGCATCGCTCGATGCCGTTCCGGGAACCGCACCGCGGGCGGGACGAACTGGCCGCCTATCTGCGCCGGTCGTTCACGCAGGAGCGGGTGACGGACGTGCGGTTCTCGCCACCGCTCGTCGGTCCGGGCGGTCTCGCCGTGGCCGAGTTCCGGGTGCTCGCCGAGGAGGACGGGGTCGCGTCCGCCCTCGCGGGCTGCGTGTTCGCACGCTTCGACGACACCGGCCTGGCCGTCGAGACCCGGGACTACTGGCATCTGGCCGACGGTCACCGCGAGCCAACGGAGAAGCTCTTCCTGTTGTGACCTTCCCTCCAGTCCGACCAGTCGGTACGTTCTCCATCAGCCCGGGCCGCAGGGTCGCGGCCCGGGTTCCCGGCGGACGACGGAGGACCCCATGGCGGAGCGTGAGCCACAGGTGCACGGTTACTGCGACGAGCGGTTCACGGCGGTACGGACGGCACTGGAGGAGAACTTCCGGGACCGCGCCGAGCTCGGCGCCGCGGTCACCGTCAGAGTCGGCGGCGAGGCGGTGGTGGACCTGTGGGGCGGCTGGGCCGACGCGGCCCGCACCCGGCCCTGGGAACACGACACCCTGGTCAACGTCTGGTCGACGACGAAGGGACCGGTCGCGCTGTGCGCGCACATCCTCGCCGACCGGGGACTGCTCGACTTCGACGCGCCGGTGGCCGCCTACTGGCCCGAGTTCGCCGCCGCGGGCAAGGAGAAGGTCCTCGTACGGCATCTGCTGTCCCACCGCGCGGGGCTGTCCGGCCTGCGGGAGCCGCACTCGCTCGAGCAGCTCTACGACTGGGAGCTGACCACCCGGCGGCTCGCCGCGACCGAGCCCTGGTGGGAGCCCGGGACACGCTCCGGATACCACGCCCTCACCTACGGCTTCCTGGTCGGGGAGGTCGTGCGGCGCGTCTCGGGGCTGCGGCCGGGCGCCTTCCTGGAGCGGGAGGTGACCGGTCCGCTGGGCATCGACTTCCGCATCGGGCTGCCGGAGAAGGAGTTCGGGCGGGCCGCCGAGCTGGTGCGTCCGCCGGCCGCGCCCAGCAGCGAACAGGCTGCGGTCTTCAGCCGGTTGACGCCCGCGGCCCTGGCCGCACTGACCAACCCGCCGGTCGGCGCCGACGAGGCCAACACGCCCGGGTGGCGGGCCGCCGAGATCCCGGCCGCGAACGGGCACGGCACGGCACGGGCGGTCGCCGCGCTCTACGGCGTCTTCGCGGACCGGGGGTCCTGCGACGGCCATCGCGTCCTGTCGCCCGAGGCGGCCGAGCGGGTGCGCGAGGGGCAGGGCAGCTGCCGGGACCTGGTGCTCGGCGCCGGGTTCGAGGGCGAGACGGAGGCCGGGCTCGGACTGTGGCTCAGCGGCACCAACGGCTCCTACGGCCCCAACCCGCGCGCTTTCGGACACGACGGCTTCGGCGGCTCCTGCGGTCTCGCCGACCCGGAGGCGGGCGTGTCCCTGGGCTATGTGATGAACCGGATGGGGCCTCATATCGCCGACGACCCGCGGAAGATGGCACTGGTCGACGCCGTCTACAGCGCCCTCTGAGCGGCGGTGCGCGCGGGCCGGTTTCGGCCGAACCGGCGGACTGCTCTTCCTTCTTGGTTTAGACCAATGCTAGATCTGGTGGCGCACTGAGTCCGCACGGCTACGGCATGTCACCAACAGGAGGCGCGGCATGGCCCGCACCACCCCGCACGACCCTCCCCTGCCCGAGAAGGAGCCGCTGTACTGGCGCGTCGCGACACGGTTGCGCGGCGAGCTGCGCGACGGCGGCATCCCGCCCGGTGAACGGCTGCCGGCCGAGCGGCATCTCGCCGAGCACTTCGACGTCAGCAGGGAGACCATCCGGCAGGCGCTGGAGGTGCTGCGCCGGGACGGCGTGGTCGCCACCGACCGGCGGGGCAGCCACGCCACCCTGCCCGGGCCTGCGGTGCAGAGCCCGTCCTCGCTGGCCTTCCCCGTCGGCGCCCGGGCCGCGGACCCGGGCGCCCTCGACCGGGCCAGGGTCACCTGGGAGACGCCGCCGCCGGAGCACGCCGAGGCCCTGGGGCTCGCCCCGCACCGCCCTACCCTGGTGCACCGCTACGAGTCGGCGGGCGCCGACGGCCGTGGCCGCCGCACGGCCATGACGTCGTTCTCCGCGGTGGCCCTCTGCGAGGTCGAGGAACTGCGCCGCTACCGCGGCCGCGCCGACGGCGCCTGCTCGGCCCAGCTGCGCCGCGCCTACGACTGGATGCGCAGGGCGGGCCTGACGCTGCACCACCGGGACACCATCACCCCGCTCCCGGACACGCCCTCGGTACGGGTGACCCGGCGCGTGCACGACCAGTACGCCCGCCCGCTGGAGATCACCGACCTGGTGGTGGACGCCCAGCCGGACGCCCTGGTCTACGAGTTCACGCTGCCCGCGGCGGGCTGAACGCGCCCCGGGCGCGGGGGCAGGGCAGGGCCGTGCGGGGGAACCCGGGGGGAGCCGAGGCCGTCGTCGGCCCCGATCGCTCGACCGCCGCGCCCGCCACCTGCCTCGACCGGGAGGCACCCGCCGACGCCGGAGGTCTCGCGGATCACCCGGTCACGGTCGCCGCGCCGGGGTACCGCACCCTGCCCACCGCCGTACCGCAGGGCGTCGGCAGCCGTCTCGTGCACCGCCGCCACCGGGTCGTACGCCCGCCGCCCGCACAGACCGGGCGGCGGGCGTACGCCGTCGGGGCCCGGCGTACGGCGCCCGTCCGGACGCGCGAGGCGCCCCGCCCGGACGAAGGCGGCGGCAGCGGCAGCGGCGGGGACCCGGCCGCCGTCCGGGCCCGGCGCGGAGCCTGATGGGCGAAGCACGTCACGGTCCCACACCGTTCAGTCCGCCCGGTCCGTCCAGTCCGTTCGGTTCCTTCAGTCCGTTCAGTCCGTTCAGTCCGTGCGCCCCGGCCGGCTCCAGCCGCAGGCCAGGGACCCGGTCCCAGCCGGTCACCCGCATCATCCGGCGTACGTGCGGGGCCACGCCCGCCAGTTCGAGGGTGCCGCCCGCGGTGTACAGACCCAGCGCCGTGAACACCAGCAGGCGCAGCGCGCCGACGTCCACGAAGCGCAGGCCACGCAGGTCGAGACGGGTGCGCCTCCCGGTGCGCGCCCTGGCGCGGTCGGTCTCGGCGCGCAGGGCGCGGGCGACGGCGGTGACGTTCGTGTCGTCGACCTCACCGGCCAGGGCGAGGCCCTGCGGTGCGAAGGTGCGGCTGATGACCAGGATCTCGTCGCGCCACACGTCGTCGGCGCCGACCCGGCCGTGGTGCAGCCCGGTGAGCGGGGTGAGTTCGGTGTCGTCGAAGAGGCGGCGGTCGTACTGGCAGATGCCGAGCACGGGCAGCGAGGAGAACACGGGGTCCAGCAGCAGCTCGCTGTCGTGCAGCATCTTGAACTGCCCGCCCGTCCGCGCGCGCAGGGTCTCCGTGCACACGCGCAGGCCCAGGAAGCCGTCGCCCACGGCGCGCCGGGTCTCACGCCGGACGACCTCGTCCAGGTCCCACAGCCCCTCGGGGGCGGCGAGGTGCGGGTCGACGCACAACCGACCCCGCGCCAGTTCCTCGTCGAGACGGCAGCCGTGCGGCTCCAGGAACGACAGGGCCACCGGGCCCGGGATGTCGGCGGGCGGCAGCACGAGCCCTCGCTGTCCGCTGGCCAGCCCGTCCAGCAGGAACGCGGCGAGGACGGTCTCCCGCTCTTCGTCCGTGTCGTAGCCGAGGAGGAAGTGGTCTCCCTGACGCATCTGCCCCACGGTTTTCCGGGTGGGTACGACGGCCATCCTCCTGCCTCCCTCGGTGGACCGACCGCTTCCACGCTACGCCCGGGAGGGCCCTGCCGTGAGGGGTTATCGTGTGCGCCATCGGTTCCGGTGAGGGGGGACGCGATGGCGGCCTCTGTCCAGGGCGGCAGGATCGGCAACCTTCCCGCCGAGGCGAACGCGTTCGTCGGCCGCCGACGTGAACTGGCCGACATCGCGGGCCTGTTGGGGGCCGAGCGACTGGTGACACTGACGGGGCCGGGAGGGGTCGGCAAGTCCCGGCTGGCGCTGCGGGCCGCGCACGCCGTCACGGCCGGGTTCCCGGGCGGCACATGGCTGGTGGAGCTGTCGGACCTGAGGGACCCGGACCTGCTGACGAACGTCGTGGCCCAGGCGACCCGGCTGACCGAGCAGACCCTGCGGCCCCTCCTGCAGGCGCTGTGCGAACACCTCGCGGGGGCGCCCGTACTGCTGGTTCTGGACACCTGTGAGCATGTTCTGGACGCATGCGCGCGCGTGGTGCGGGAACTCCTCGCCGGCGTTCCGGAACTGCGGGTCCTGGCCACCAGCCGGCAGCCGCTGGGCGTGCCGGGCGAGCAGCTGCTGACCGTGGCGCCCCTGCCGCTGGGCGAACGGGACGACGCCGTGGCCCTGTTCGCGGCACGGGCCGCGGCGGCACTGCCGGCGTTCACGCTCACCGATGCCAACCGGGCCGACGTGGCCGCCGTCTGCACCCGGCTGGACGGAATCCCGCTCGCCCTGGAACTGGCCGCCGTACGGCTGCGCGGACTGCCTCTGCACCGGCTCCTGGAGGGCCTCGGCTCCCGTTTCGACCTGCTCGTCTCGCCCGCCCGGCCACGTCCGGCCCGGCACCAGACGCTGCGCACCGCGATCGGCTGGAGCCATGAGCTGTGCACCCCGCCGGAGCGGCTGCTGTGGGCCCGGCTGTCGGTGTTCGCGGGCGGCTGGGACGTCGAGGCGGCCGAATTCGTGTGCCACGGCGGCCCCTTGGCCCCCGAGGAGATCCACGCCCTGCTCGGCTCGCTCGGCGAGAAGTCCATCATCGCCCGGGACGGCGGAGGCACGGCGGTGCGCTACCGGATGCTGGACACCGTCCGCTCCTTCGGCGCCGAGTGGCTGACCGGTCTCGGGGAAGTGGAGGCGGTCCGGCGCCGCCACCGCGACTACTTCCGCTGGATCGCCCGCCAGGGCGAGGCCGAGTGGCTCGGGCCCGGCCAGCGGATGTGGGCCGAGCGGCTGAGTCTGGAACACGCCAACCTGCGGCTGGCGATCGAGGAGTGCCTGACCGCACCCGAGCCCGGGACGGCGCTGGAACTCACCGGCTCGCTGTGGTTCTTCTGGTTCGCGTGCGGCTTCGCCGAGGAGGGCCGCACCTACCTGGAACGGGCGCTGCGTCACGCCCCCGGGGACAACGGGCCCGAGCACGCCCTCGCCGTCTGGGCCCACCGGCTGGTCACCGTCGTCCCCGACGACCTGGAGGCCGCGGAGTCGGTGAGCGCCGCCTATGTCTGGCTCGCCGAGGAGCGCCGGCTGCCCGTGCCGGCGCTGCCGCTGACCGGCGCGAGCCTCGCCGTACGGGGTGAGTCCGCGCGCTCCGCGGTGCTCTACGGCAGCGTCGGGCAGGCGCCGGCCGAGGACGGCGGCGCCGAGTTCTTCCAGCTGCTGACGCTCGCCCTGCAGGCGTATCTGCTGGCGGGCCAGGCCGCGTTCGAGCGGTGCGCGGCGGTGGCCGAGCGGCTGCGGGCCGAGTGCGCCGAGCGCGGTGAGCTGTGGATGCGGGCCTGGGGCGACTTCTTCGTGTCGCTCGCCAGGGCCGGCCTCGGCCACCCCGACGACGCGGTGCGCTCGGCCCGCGAGGCGCTGACCGCCAAGTGGCGGGTGCACGACCGCATCGGCGCGGCCGCGGTCACCGACCTCCTGGTCGTCGCGCATGCCGCACGGGGCGAGGACGAGCTCGCCGCACGTCTGCTGGGCGTCAGCAGACGCCTGTGGCACACGGCGGGACTGCCGCAGCTCGGCCGGCCGGACCGGACGGTCTTCCACCGCGAGTACGAGCGCCGATTACGCACCTCGCTCGGGGAGGCACGCTTCCTCGAAGCGGTGCGGGCGGGAGGGATGCTGGGGCCCGAGGAGGCGGTCGAGCTGGCGCTGGGCGGGGCACTGGAGGGGTTCGAGGTCTGACCGGGCACGGACCCGGTACGGATCGGGCGGGGCGGGAAAGGGCGGGCCGCGAGCAGTCGGGACGGGACGGGGCGGGACAGTGGCGGTGCGCGAGCAGCCGGGCCGGGGCGGGGGCGGGCCGCGAGCAGCCGCATCGGACGGGGGCGGTCGGCCGGCAGTCGGATCGGACGGGCGATCGACGGGCAGCCGGACCGCGCGCGGGAACGGATCCGGCCGGGGCGCACCCGGGCCGGACGTCCCAGGTCCGTTTCTGGACGAGTCGCATCAGGCCGGATCACGCGGGCCCGCCACGGACCGGATCAGGCGGCAGCCGGCCCGGTCCCCTCGGTGACGGCCACGACCATCCGCACGCGCGGGCTGCCGTCGGCGCGCCGCCCGAACTCCGGCAGTGCCTCGAGGCGCACC
The DNA here is from genome assembly GCF_047049295.1 of Streptomyces sediminimaris. NCBI lineage: Bacteria > Bacillati > Actinomycetota > Actinomycetes > Kitasatosporales > Streptomycetaceae > Streptomyces > Streptomyces sediminimaris. Next base: position 831,872 of record NZ_JBJWOT010000001.1, read on the forward strand.
CGGAACCCGGCGCGCTCCAGCTCCCGTCGTACGTCGCCGAGGCGGAAGGAGCGGTAGTACATGACGAACGAGGGGCGCCACACGGCGTTGCGCACCCGCATGACCGCGTCGAAGCCGAGCAGCATCCAGAACGCGGGGGTCGTCGGCCGGGGCGGGGCGAGCACCGGGAAGGCGAAGCTGCCGCCCGGCCGGAGCACGGAGTGGACCTGCGCGAACAGGCCCGGCAGTTCGCGGGGCAGGAAGTGCCCGAACGCCCCGAAGCTCACGACCAGGTCGAAGGCCCCGGACGCGAAGGGGAGCGCGCGGACGTCACCGCGGACCCAGGAGACCGCGGGCCCCGGCGGGCGTACGGTGTGCCGCGCCACGTCGAGCATGCCCGCGCTGAAGTCGATCCCGGTGACACCGTGCCGGCACACCCGCGCCAGCACGTCGACTCCCGCTCCCGTGCCGCAGCACAGGTCCAGCCCGGCGTCGAAGGAACCGGTGCGGGCCAGCGCCGAGGCGACGGCGTCGAGCACCGGGCCCGGCGTCCGGAAAGGGGTGTGGTCGAACTTCGGGGCGAGCAGGTCGTAGCCGTGCTCGACGGACGACAGGGCCTGGACGGCGAGCTCGCGCAGGCTGGGGCCTTCGGGGCTGAACATCGCCGTCAGCTTAGTCAGCGCGGCGGCATCCGGCGGTGGACACCACGTCGAACGCTGATTAGTCTCATAGACACATACTCCACTAATTGATTACCCGAAAGAGAAGGTGATCCCGTGCGAGCGTTCCGCGAGGCGGTCGAGGCCGTGGACATGGACGCCGTCGAGGCGCTGCTGGCCGAGGACGTCGTCTTCAGCAGCCCCGTCGTCTTCAAGCCGTATACGGGAAAGGCGATCACCGCAGCGGTGCTGCGGGCGGTCTCGGAGGTCTTCCAGGACTTCCGGTACGAGCGTGAGCTCGCCGGGGCCGACGGCCGTGACCACGCGCTGGTGTTCACCGCGCGGGTCGGCGACCGCGAGCTGACGGGCTGCGACTTCATCCGAGTGAACGAGGACGGCCTGATCGCCGAACTCATGGTCATGGTGCGGCCGTTGTCGGGAGCGCAGGCACTGGCGGCGGAGATGGGCGCGCGGTTCGACGAGATCGTCAAGGCGGCGGATTCGCCCCCAGCCCAGTCGGTCTCGACATGAGACCCGGAGGCTCGGGGCAGGAGCGCGCCGACGGCCACGGCGAGTTCCCACGGCGTGACGGGTGCGCGCGTCGTTCGCACAGCGGTGTCACACGGGCGTACACGCCGGTGTCACACGGGCGTACACGACGGTGCGACACGGGGACCTACGGCGTCACCACACGGCCGTACGGCGGTGTCACACGGCGCATTCGAGCGCGCCGCCCTCCTTCAGCCGGCCCGCGAGACGGCGCAGCCCCCGGCGGGCGTGGCTCTTGACGGTCCCCAGCGGCCAGCCGGTCAGCTCGGCGATCTGGGTCTGCGTCAGATCGTCGTAGAAGGCGAGGTTGAGCACCTGGCGCTGCGGTGCGGGAAGGCGGGAGAGCTCGTCGGCGAGCAGGACACGGTCGATGCTGGCCTCCACCCCGGCGGCGTCGTCGGTCACCTGGAGCATCATCCGGGCACCCGCGGCCGCGACGAGCTCGCTCCGCCGGGTGCGGGCGGACAGCGCGTCGGCGATCTTCCGGCGGGTGATGCCCACGAGCCATCCGGACAGGGTGCCGCGGTCGGGGGCGAACCCGGCGCGGCCCCGCCACGCGGCGAGGAACACCACCTGCGTGACGTCCTCGGCCTCCCTGGCGTCCCCCAGCGAGCGCCGTGCGAGGGCGTGGACGAGCGGCCCCCAGCGACGGTGGGCGGCCTCGAGGCATGCCTCGTCACCGGCGAGGAAGCCGTCCACGACCTCGGCCTCGTCGAAGTCCGGGTCCGGTATCCCGGACGTCCGCGGTCGGAGCGCGGTGTCCTCGGCGGCATCCGCGCGGGTGTGCTGTGCGCTCGTCATCGCAACTCCTCGGCCGGGCCTGGTGGTCGCTCGGTGCGACCGCCGGAGTCCCACTCTGCGGATTCGATGCACCGTGGACAACTCGCATCGTCTGTGCATCGAAAAAACGCGATACGGGCCGCGCGACACCGCCCGCTCCGTGTGCATCCGCGCGCAGCACGGATGCGGAACAGAAGGTGCCGGGAGCCGTAGTCGCAAGGCCGAGGAACGGAGGCACTCGTGGTCGAGGTCGAGCGCGTCATGACACTGGCCCATCCACTGCCCGACGTCGTGGGCTTTCTCGCGGACTTCTCGAACGCGGCGTTGTGGGACCCGGGAACCGTCTCCTGCGACCGGATCGGCGGCGGAGCGCCGTCGGTGGGCGCGGAGTGGCACAACGTGTCGCGGTTCCGGGGACGCCGCACCGAACTGCGCTACCGGATGATCCGGTTCGACCCCGGCCACCTGACCTTCGTGGGACGCAACGGCACCGCCACCTCCACCGACGACCTGCGCTTCGAGGAGGACGGAGCACGAACGCGGCTGACCTACCGGGCGCGCGTCGACTTCCACGGTCCGGCCCGTCTGCTCACTCCCCTGCTGAGGCGGGAGTTCGAGCGGCTCGGTGACGAGGTCGCCGAACATCTGCCCCGGGCCGTCGACCACGCTCTGGGCGTTCCGCCGTCAGCGGGCGGGGGCCTGCGGTGACGAGGCGGACGGCATCCCTCGCGCTCCCCACGCCCCGGGGCGTCCGTCTCCTCCACCGTGCTCGCGCCCGGTCGGCCCGTCCCGCGTGGACCGCCCCATGGACGTGAGGGCACCGGACGCGGACATCGCCCCCGAGGCCGGGGTGAGCACCGGTTTCCTCGCCAGACGCGTGGGCGTGTCGCCCACGACGCTGCGCTCCTGGGACCGCAGGTACGGACTGGGCCCGGCGACCAGACCGGCGGGCCACCACCGCAGATGGACGCCGCGTGACGTCGCCATGGTGGTCGAGATGTGCCGGCTGACGGCCGCGGGCATCCCCCCGGCGGAGGCGGCGAGGGCGGCCAGGGAACACGCCGGCGAGCACAGCGCGCACGCCACGCTGACGCCGCCCCCTCCGCCCGCGGGCGGCGGCGCCCTCGCCGTGCCGGCCGCCTCCTCGCGCGCGAGCGCCTCACGGTCGGGCAGCGGCCTGCCGCTGGGCAACGTGCGGCAGGAGTGCAGGGGGCTCGCGCGTGCCGCCGTCCGGCTGGACTCCGTCGCCGTCCAGGAACTGCTCACCGCGTCCCTCCGCGTCCACGGGCTGGTCCTCACCTGGGAGGAGATCCTGAGCCCGGCCCTGCAGGCCGTCGGGCGCAAGTGGCAGTCGGCCGGAGACCGCTACGTGGAGGTGGAGCATCTGCTGTCCTGGCACGTCTCGGCGACGATCCGGCACGTCTACGTGTCCGCCGCGCTGACCCGGAGAGTGTCGCCCTCCTCCCCGGTGGTGCTGGCGTGCCTTCCGCAGGAGCAGCACACCCTCGCCCTCGAGGCGCTCAACGCGGCACTGGCACAGCGAGGCGTCGCCACCCTGATGCTGGGCAGTGCCGTCCCGGTGGAGGCTCTGCTGGCCGCGGTGCAGCGCGTCGGCCCGAGTGCCGTGGTCCTCTGGTCGCAGTCGGCCGCCACCGCGAGCACGCCCCTGGCCCAGCACGTCGCCGAGACCCGCTGGGGTGTCCGCGGCGCGCGCACGCGCAGTCGCGTGCTCCTGTGCGGACCCGGCTGGAGGCGTACCCAGCACCCTGGTCTGCTGCGTCCCGGCGGGCTGCTCGAAGCCTTGTCGATGCTGGACACGCCGGGGCCCTGAGCGCCTGCGGAGGCACCCTCGCGCACTCGCGTCGTACCCGGGACGCGGTGACGGCGTCGCCGGTGACCGCGCGCGGCGCACGGTGGTGACGGTGCGGCGGGACACGCCGGTCGGCACACGCCGGGGCCGTACCGGCCACGTCCACCCCTCGCGGCCCCTCCTGCCGCTCTCCCGCCGGACCGGGTCCGGATTTCCTCCCGCCACGGGGAGCCCGTTCGCGATTGGATGGCCCCATGACCACCGACGAGCACGCGCGGCTCATGCGGGCCAACCAGGCGAACTGGGACGCCCGGACCCCCGTCCACCTCGCCAGCCGGTTCTACGGGCTGGGCCAGGGCCTGGACCCGGCCCGCTGGTTCGCCCCGTTCGAGTGGGAGGACCTCGGCGAGCCGGCCGGGCGGGACGTACTGCACCTGCAGTGCCACCTCGGGACCGAGACCCTCGCGTTCGCCGAGCGCGGCGCGCGGACCACCGGTCTCGACTTCTCCGCGGCCTCGGTGGCCGCGGCGCGGGACATCGCGGCGCGGGCGGGCCTGGACGTCGACTACGTGCAGGCGAACGTGTACGACGCCGAACAGGCCCTGGGCGGGCGGCGGTTCGACGTCGTCTACACCGGCAAGGGCGCCCTGTGCTACCTGCCCGACCTGGACCGCTGGGCGGCCGTCCTCTCCCGGCTCCTGCGGCCCGGCGGGATGGTGTACGTCGTCGAGTTCCACCCCCTGCTCAACTCCCTCGGCCCGAAGGCCGGCCCGGGCGAAGGACCGGAGCTCGTGCTGCGTCACGACTACCTGGCCGGCGACGGCGCCGTGCGCCGGGACGCCACACACACCTACACCGACGGCCCGGCCGTCGAGGGCGCCACCGACAGCTACGAGTGGACGCACGGAATAGGCGAGGTCGTCAACGCGTTGACCGGGGCAGGACTGACCATCCGGAGCCTCCGGGAGAGCGAGGAGCTGCCCTGGCCACGCTGGCCGCAGATGGTCCGGACCCCGTCCGGCTGGTGGCGCCTGCCGCAGCCGCGGATCCCGCTCCTCTACGGCCTGCTCGCCACCCGCTGAGCGGTTTGACGCCGCAGTCGCTGTGGTACGGTCCCACTAGCACTTGTGTACGCCCCACGTGAGGGCGCCGGTGCCAGTTCCTCATCAGTTCGCCGAATCGCCGCCTCTTCCCGGTCGGCGCACCGGCTTTCCAGCACCGCCTCGCGACCGGCGTTGCCGTACCCGAGGTGCTGTTCCTGCCGCCGAAGGCGCGCTCTGTCCGCCTTCCCTCCGCGGCGTTCCCCTCCCTGCGCACATCCCTGCTGTCACGTGTCCGCGAAAGGACCGACCACCATGACCACCACTCTCGAACACCCCCCTGTCCGGCACGAACCCCAGACCCAGGTCGTCACCGGTGTCCTCGACATCGACGCGAGCGGGAAGGGGCACCTGCGCGCCGAGGGCCTGCTGCCAGCGGCCTCCGACCCCGCCGTCTCCCCCGCCCTCATCCGCCGTCACGGCCTGCGCAAGGGCGACCTCGTCGAAGGCGTGCGCGACGGCCGGCGCGCCCTGACCGACGTCGTACGGATCGACGGACGCACCCCCCGGGAAGTGCGCGGACGCCGCCACTTCCACGATCTGACACCGCTGCACCCGCGCGACCGGCTGCGCGTCGAGCACCCCGCGGCCGGCCTGACCGGACGCGTCGTCGACCTGCTCGCGCCCGTCGGCAAGGGCCAGCGCGGCCTGCTCGTCGCCCCGCCCAAGACCGGCAAGACCGTACTGCTGCAGCAGATCGCCGCCGCCGTGGCCGGCAACCACCCCGAGTGCCGCCTGATGGTGGTGCTGCTCGACGAGCGGCCCGAGGAGGTCACCGACATGCGGCGCTCCGTGCGCGGCGAGGTGTACGCCTCGACCTTCGACCGGTCCGCCAAGCAGCACATCGCGCTGGCCGAACTCGTCGTCGAGCGGGCCAAGCGGCTCGTCGAAGCCGGCGAGGACGTCGTCATCCTGCTCGACTCGCTGACCCGGCTGTGCCGGGCCCACAACAACGCGGCCGCCGCCGGTGGCCGCACCTTGAGCGGCGGCGTCGACGCGACCGCGCTGCTCGGGCCGAAGCGGTTCTTCGGCGCCGCCCGGTCGGCCGAGGAGGGCGGCTCGCTCACGATCCTCGCGACCGCGCTGGTGGAGACCGGCTCCCGCGCCGACGACTACTTCTTCGAGGAGCTGAAGAGCACCGGCAACATGGAGCTCCGCCTCAACCGCGAGATGGCCGCCCGCCGGGTGTTCCCGGCCGTCGACATCAACCCCTCCGGCACCCGCCGCGAGGAACTCCTGCTCTCCCCGGCCGAGTTGACCGCCGCACGGGGTCTGCGCCGCGCCCTGCAGAACAGGGAGGGCCAGGCCGGTCTGGAGACCCTGCTGGAACGCCTGCGGGACACCCCCGACAACGCGGCGTTCGTACGCCGCATCCAGCCGACGCTGCCCGCGGGGTGACCGCGCCGCGCGAGGTCCGTACGCCCGCGACGCGCGCACCCGCGCTGCGGCATCCGGGTGCCGGCCGGCCGTCTCCGGCCCGGTCACCGTCCCGTATGCCCGGTTAATTCCTACTTTGATCATATGATCACTGATTTTCCATCCCGGGCGGCCGTCACCACCTGCGCCTTCTGCGCCGCTGCGGTCATGGCGTTCGCGCCCGTCGCGGTCGCGGCCGGCGCGGAGCCCACGCCGCCCGCCGCACCGCGGGCGGCGGTGCCCCAGTCGTCGTACCTGTATCGCGGGGGGACTCAGGTCCGCCCGCACCGCGCGGCGCCGAAGCTGCCCGAGGTCTCCGCGCTGTCCTGGCTGGTGGCCGACGCCCGTACCGGCGAGGTGCTGGCCGCGCACGACGCGCACCGCCGGCTTCCGCCCGCCAGCACGCTGAAGACCCTGTTCGCCCTGACCGTGCTGCCGACGCTGCCGGCGGACCTGCGGCACACCGTCGGCCAGGACGAGATGTCGGACATCGGCCCGGGCAGCAGCAGGGTCGGGCTGGTCGAGGGGCACACGTACCGGGTCTCCGACCTGTGGCGCGGGGTCTTCCTCAACTCCGGCAACGACGCCGTGGACGTGCTGGCCTCGATGAACGGCGGCTGGCACCGGACGGCCGAGCAGATGCAGGCCAAGGCCCGCACGCTGGGCGCCCTCGACACCCGGGTGCGCTCGCCCGACGGCTACGACATGCCGGGCCAGGTGTCGTCGGCCTACGACCTGGCGGTGTTCGGCCGGGAGGGACTGCGCAACGCGGACTTCGCCCGGTACTGCGGCACCGCCGAGGCGATGTTCCCGAGCGGGAGCGGGTGGTCGTACGGCATCCGCAACACCAACCGGCTGCTGACCGGGGCGAACGGCGTGGAGCCGTACCCGGGGCTGATCGGCGTCAAGAACGGCTACACCAGCAACGCCGGCAACACGCTCATCGCGGCGGCGCGCCGGGACGGGCGCACGCTCGTGGTCACCGTGATGAACCCTCAGGAAGGCGGCGGGTTCGCCATCTACGAGGAGGCCCGCCGGCTGCTCGACTGGGGGTTCGAGGCGGCGGGGCGGGTGGAACCGGTGGGCTCGCTGGACGCGCTGCGGTTCAGGCCCCGGCCGGGACCGCACGCCACGCGCGCGGCGGCGCACCCCGCACCGGTGGCCGCCGCCCCCGACCGCGGGCGGGAATGGCCGGTGGCGGGCGCCGTCTGCGGTGCCGCCGTGCTCGGCGCGGGGGCCGTGGCGCTGCTGCTGCGGCGCAGGGGCAGGCGGCCGGCGCGGAGTTGACCGGCCGGCAGCCACAGCAGCAGGCCCAGCGTGATCCAGGTGTAGGTGTTGCTGCCGAGGAAGCCGTCGACGCCGGAGGCGTCGTGGAACCACAGCCAGACCACGCTGGTGCACAGCACGGCGTACAGGGCGCCCGCCACCCGTGGGTGCCCCGTCCGCACGAGCACGGCGAAGGCCGGCAGCAGCCACACCAGGTGGTGCACCCAGGTGATGGGGCTGACGAGACAGGCCGTCGCACCGGTGAGCGCGAAGGCGGCCGGCCAGTCACCCGCGGCGAGCGCGCGGCGGGTGCGCCACGCCCAGACACCGAGCACCACCAGTACGGCCGCGGCCCAGGCCGTGCGGTGGGTGTCCCCGAGCCGGGCCAGGATGCCCTGGAGGGACTGGTTGGAGACGTAGCCGAGGCGGCCCACCCGGCTCGTGTCCCACAGGGCCTCGGTCCAGTAGAAACGGGAGGCACCGGGAGCCACCAGGGCGGCGAGCGCGGTCGCCGCGGCGGTGACCGCGCCCGCGACGGCGGCGGGCCGCCACCGGCGGGCCAGGAGCAGCAGGCCGATGAAGAGCGCGGGCGTGAGCTTGATCGCGGCGGCCAGGCCGATGCCGGCACCCGCCCGGCGTTCACGGCCGGTGGTCAGCAGCCATGCGTCGGTGAGCACCAGCGCCAGCAGCAGGAGGTTGACCTGCCCGAAACTGAAGGTGTCCCGCAGCGGTTCGAACAGGGCGAGCAGGCAGGCGCCCAGGGCGCACCCGAACCAGCCGTACCGGCGCCACGCCCCCTCGGTCAGGACGTGCAGGATCAGCGCCAGGGCGGCGAGGTTGAGCAGGACCGAGCCCACGATCGCCGTACGCAGGCCGACGAGGGTCATGGGCAGCATGCTGACGGCCGCGAACGGCGGGTAGGTGAATCCGTACGCCGTGCCCGGCACCCGGTAGTCGTAGAGCCGTCCGCCGTGGTGGATCCAGGTGTTGACCGCTCCGTAGTAGACGCGCAGGTCGAACCAGTCGCGCAGCAGCGGGACGGTCGCGGTGAAGGCGGCGGTGGCGGCGGCGAGGACGAGGACCAGGAGCAGCCGGCCGCGGTCGGTGCGGGGCGGGCTCATGCCGTCCTTTCCAGGGCGGGTGCCCCCGCCGCCTGGTGGGCCTGCCACAGGACGACCACGGCGAGCGCGCCGCCGGAGACGGCCAGCATCAACTGCCCGCCGTCGACCGCGCCGCCGCTGGGCAGGGTGGCGAGCGCGAGCACCGCCGTCACGGCCACCACCCGCTGCCGTACCGAGGTGCTGGGCGCTGCGGCGGCGATCAGGAACAGACCCCACAGGGCGTACCAGGGGCGGATCGCCGGGCCGAACGCGGCCACCGCGGCGAGGCTCAGGCCGAGCGCGTAGACCGGGCCGGGACGCAGCCGCCACCATATGGCCGCCACGGCCGCCGCCGCGCCCGCGAGACCGAACAGGTGCCAGGCCGGCAGCGCCAGGGGCGCCAGGTCGCTGCCGAAGCGCGCCAGCACGGCGCCGGTGGCGCGGCCGAGGAGGCTGGACAGTGCCCAGTTGTGCGGGGAGACGGGGGTCTCGAGGGCTCCGATCCAGCCGTATCCGGTACCGGCGGCGGCGGTCGCGGCGACCGTCGTGGCCACGGCCGCCGGCACCGTCGTGGCGAGGGCCTTCGCCGGGTGCCGCCCGGAGCGCACCTGGAGGACGACGACCGCGGCGAGCCCCAGGACGGCGGGGGCCTTGACCAGCGCGGCGAGCGTGACGAGGACGGCGCCCGGCAAGGGGTGGCGGCCGAGGGCGGCGACCAGGCCGGCGCCGAGCAGGCCGAGCATGACGGAGTCGTTGTGGGCGCCCGCGACCAGGTGCAGCAGCACCAGCGGGTTGAGGGCGCCGAGCCAGAGGGCGGCGGCCGGGTCGGCGCCGCTGTGCCGGGCCAGCCGCGGCAGTACGAGGGCCATCAGTGCCACGCCGATCAGGGCGAGCGCGCGCATCCCGAGGAGCCCGGCGGGGAGCTCGCCGCGGGTCAGCGCGGACAGTGCGGAGGCGGCGGCGAGGAAGACGGGGCCGTACGGGGCGCCGGTGTGCTGCCACAGCGGGGCCACCTCGTCGGCGAGCGGGCCACCGAGCCGGGCGGGTCCCTGGACGTAGACGTCCATGTGCGCGTCGACCATGGCGCCCTGGGCGAGGTAGCTGTAGACGTCGCGGCTGAACAGCGGCGGGGCCAGCAGCAGCGGGGCCGCCCAGACGGCGAGCACGAGCAGCAGCTCGCGCGGGGTGGGCGGCTCGGCGCCGCGCACCAGCCGCCCGAGCAGCACCCAGGCCGCTATCAGCAGCACCAGGCCGAAGTAGACGCCGACCAGGCCCAGGGCGGCGTGGACGTCGGCCGGGGCCGGCAGGTCCCGTACGGGCAGGGCGCCGGCCGTCTCACCGCCCAGTGCGAGGGAGGCGGTGCCGGCCAGGCCCAGCACCTGGCAGCGGCGGAGATCGACGGGAAGAGCCATGGCCAACACCCGGCAAGCGTGTCAACGCCGGGTGGCCGGACATCGACGCGCCGCCTGCCGGGCGGGGGCGTGCGGGTGACCGGCGTGTGATCCCGCCGGTGCGGCGCGGACACGGCCCGCGCCCACACGGCAGGGGCACCGCCTCCCGAGCGCTCGCGGGACCTGCCCGGCAGGGCCCCGGCGGCCCACCGCCCCGCCGCGGTCGCGCTGTCGCCGGCCTGCGGGGACCGGGCGCGCCGACGCTCCGGCCGTCGACGCTCCGGCCGCGGGCGGCCCGGCTTCGTCCGGGCGGGCACGCGTGCAGGCGCGGTACGGGCAGTGGCTGCGGCGGGATCCGGGCCGCGGGCGGCCTCAGAACACCGACAGGCCGGTCAGCGTCGTGAAGCGGTCCAGGGCCGCGACGCCCGCCACCGAGTTGCCGCGTTCGTCGAGCCCCGGGCTCCACACGCACAGCGTGCAGCGGCCGGGGACGACCGCGATGATGCCGCCACCGACGCCGCTCTTGCCCGGTAGGCCGACGCGGTAGGCGAAGTCGCCGGCCGCGTCGTACGTCCCGCAGGTCAGCATCACCGCGTTGACCTGCTTGGCCTGGCTCCGGGTGAGCAGCCGGCCGCCGTCGGCGCGTATGCCGTGGCGGGCCAGGAAGCCGGTGGCCAGCGCCAGGTCGGCGCAGGACGCCGTGACGGAGCACTGGCGGAAGTACTGCTCCAGCAGCACCGGCACCGGGTTGTCGATGTTGCCGTACGACGCCATGAAGTGGGCGAGGGCGGCGTTGCGGTCGCCGTGCGCGGTCTCGGAGGCGGCGACGTCCTTGTCGAAGTCCAGGGCCGGGTTGCCGCTCTCGGACCGCAGGAAGTCCAGCAGTTCGCCCGAGGCGTCCCCGGTACGGGTCTGCAGGCGGTCGGTGACGACGAGGGCGCCGGCGTTGATGAACGGATTGCGCGGGATGCCGTCCTCGTACTCCAGCTGGACCAGGGAGTTGAAGGGATTGCCGGAGGGCTCGCGGCCCACGTGCTCCCAGAGCTGGTCGCCCTCGCGGGCCAGGTCGAGGGCGAGGGTGAAGACCTTGGTGATGGACTGCGTGGAGAACGGCTCCCGCCAGTCCCCGACGCCGTGAACCGTGCCGTCGAGCTCCGCGACCGCCATGCCGAAGCTGCGCGGGTCACGGGCCGCGAGCGCCGGGATGTAGTCGGCGGGCCGGCCGCGGCCGGGGGTCCGGCCGATCTCCTCGGCGATGCGCGCCAGGACCGGCTCGTAGGAAGGGGACGACGTCGCTGTCATGATCACCATTGTGCCGCCGCTCCGGTCCGGTGCGTTCCCGCATGTGCCGAAGGGAGTGGTCACCGGGGCCGGGCAGGCGCCGGCCCGCTGCCCGCGACGACCTCGGGCCGCAGCAGGGCGGCGAGCTTCTCGGCGGGCAACAGGCCCTTCTCCGGGACGGGTTCGGCCACGTTCGCTGCGCACGGCGGCGGCGGTCGTGAGGGCGAGGGTCCTCTTCCCGGGGTACGGATTCCTGCGGTATGGGTTCCTGGGGTACGGATTCGTGAGGTACGGATTCCTGAGCCGCGGAGGTCACAACGACCCTGGTCCTGGACGCGCGGGAGCCGGGCGCGCCGGCCCGCGTACCGGAACCGGCCCGCACCGCTTCGCGGTTCCCTCCGGAACGCGGAGGAACTACGCGCAGGCGGTCAACGGAGCCGGGTCCAGGGCACGTACCGGGCGCACGCACCCCACCGGCTCGCCTCCGCCCAGCAGCGGCTCCCCCGCGAACCCGGTGAGCAGCCCCGAGTCCACGCCCGCGCGCGCGAGCGCCGCCGCAGTCACCGGAATCCGCGCCCGGCCGGCCCCGTCGGCGATCTTCACCGCGACGGCCCGCCCGTCGGGAAGCGCGGCGACCTGGACGCCCTCGTAGCCGTCCTTCGCCAGCAGGCCCGGCACGGCACGCATCAGCGCGGCCACGTCCCGGCCGGCGCCGGACGCCATCTCGGCGTGGTCACGCATCGCGTCGGCGACCCGTGCCTCGGGCGTACCGGCCGCCGCGGTGGTGATACGGGCGGCCGCGCGCGCGAGCCCGTGCAGGGACACCGAGAACAGCGGCGCGCCGCATCCGTCGACGGAGACCTTCGCGACGCGCTGTCCGGTGAGGTCCTCGGCGATCTCGGCGATCGCCTGCTGGAGGGGGTGCCCGGGATCGAGGTAGTCGTCCAGCGGCCAGCCGTTGAGCGTGCAGGTGTAGAGCATCGCCGCGTGCTTGCCCGAGCAGTTCTGGGCGAGCCGGGAGGGTGCGCGGCCCTCCCGTACCCAGGTGTCCCGGACGGCCGGGTCGAGCGGCATGTCCGGCACGTTGCGCAGGTGGTCCTCGCGGAGACCGGCGCGTTCGAGGATGCGCCGGGCGCCGGCGAGGTGGCGTTCCTCGCCCGAGTGACTGGCCGCGGCGAGGGAGAGGAGTTCCCCCTCGAGCGGGAGCCCGGCCCGCACCATGGCGACCGCCTGGACGGGCTTGAGGGCCGAGCGGGGGTAGAAGGCGGCCTCGATGTCTCCGATCTGGAGCCGGACCGTGCCGCCGGCGTCCAGGACGACGACGGACCCGTAGTGGAGGCCCTCGACGACCCCGCCGCGTATCAGGTGGGCGACGGGGGCGTGGAGGGGCTCGCGGATCAGGGGTGCGTCCGCGACGGAAGTGCTGTACATCACTGCCTCTTGTCGGGGAGCGGCACGCGGGTCACGCGTCCGCCCCGGTCGTGGGTCGGTTGCCGGTGGACGGGCGGGCGATCCGGCCGGCGGATGCCGCGCCGTCCGCCGGCCCGGGTGCCGGCGATCGGCCTGCGTCGCGCGCGTCGACGTGTGCGGCGGGGGTGCGTGTCTCGTCTTCGAGGTGCTGCTCGCTCATGCCTCGGGTCCGCCTTCCGTGGGACTGTCCGCGCGCCCGGGGCGCACGATGTCGGAGAGCGTCGACCTGACGCGGTCGAGGTGGTGGGCCATGGCCTCCTCGGCGTCGGCCGCGCAGCCGTCCGTCAGCGCCTCGACGATCGCCCGGTGCTCGCGGTTGGACTGCTCGCGGCGTCCGCCCAGTTCGTTGAGGAAGGCCGACTGGCGCGCCAGTGCGTCCCGGATCTCCTCGATCACCCGGCGGAAGACCGGGTTCTGCGAGGCCTGGGCGACGGCCAGGTGGAAGAGCGTGTCGAGGGCGACCCAGGAGGTGGTGTCGGTCTCCCGCTCCATGCGCTCCAGCAGGTGCGCCAGGTGGTCGAGGTCCTCCGCGGTGCGGCGGGAGGCCGCGTAGCCCGCCACCGGGATCTCGACGTGCCGGCGCACCTCCAGCAGATCGCTGGCCGCGTAGTCACCGAAAGTGGGGTCCTCCACGGTGCCGGCGACGACGAAGGTGCCCTTGCCCGTCCGGGAGACGGTCAGGCCCATCGTCTGCAGCGCCCTGAGGGCCTCGCGCAGCACGGGCCGGCTGACCTCGAGGGTGCGGCAGAGCTCGGCCTCGGAGGGCAGCTTGTCGCCCACCGCGTACTGGCCGCGCTCGATGGCGGCACGCAGGTGCCCGAGCACCGCCTCCATCGCGCTGACGCGCCGCGGGCCCCGACCGGCTGTCTGGCTGTCTGACAGGTTCACGGGAGCGATCCTGCGGGTGGCGGGCCGGAGCTGTCAAGCGCCGCGGCCCACGGGTACGCGCAAGGGGCGTGAAGTCCGGGAACGGACCTCACGCCCCGAGGCGGCCGAGCGGCCGCCGTCAGCTGCTGAGCGTGCCAGTACTCAGCAGGCCCAGCAGCAGCACGCCGACGAGGATCCGGTAGACCACGAAGGCGTTGAACGAGTGCTTGGCGACGAACCTCAGCAGCCAGGCGATCGAGGCGTAGGCGACGACGAAGGAGACGATGGTGCCGACGGCCAGCGGGGCGGCGCCCACCCCCGTGCCCAGGGCGTCCTTCAGCTCGTACAGGCCGGCGCCGGTCAGGGCGGGAATGCCGAGGAAGAACGACAGACGGGTGGCCGCCACCCGGTCCAGGTCCAGGATCAGCGCGGTGGACATCGTGGCGCCCGAGCGCGAGAAGCCGGGGAAGAGCAGCGCCAGGATCTGTGAGGTGCCCACCAGCATGGCGTCCTTGAGCGTGGTGTCGTCCTCGCCGCGCTTGTGCCGGCCCATCTGGTCCGCCGCCCACATCACGCCGCTGCCGGCGATCAGTGAGCCGGCCACCACCCACAGCGAGGCCAGCGGCCCCTCGATGAGCGGCTTGGCGGCCAGGCCCACGATCACGATCGGGATGGTGGCGTAGATGACCCACCAGGCGAACTTGTAGTCGTGGTGGTACCGCTCCTCCTTGTTGGCGATGCCACGCCCCCAGGCGGAGACGATCCGCACGATGTCCTTGAAGAAGTACACGAGCACGGCGGCGATCGCGCCGACCTGGATGACGGCGGAGAACCCGACGACGGCATCGTCGTCGACGGGGATGTTCATCAGCCCCTCAGTGATCTTCAGATGTCCGGTCGAGGAGACCGGCAGGAACTCGGTCACCCCCTCGACGACACCGAGGACGACGGCCTGACCGACGCTAATGACGCTCATGTGATCCAGTTCTGAGGAGTTGGGTCGACAGTGTTGTGGACAGTCTTACTACGGGCGGAAGGCGGGACGGCCGCCTACCCCCACAGGGCCTGTGCGGCCGACACCCCGGCGAATGCCGCGCCGAGGCCCGCCGCGACACTCGCGACGACGTTGGCGGCAGCGTAGAGCCCCGCACCCGTCTCGGTCAGCCGCAGGGTCTCGTAGGAGAAGGTCGAGTAGGTCGACAGGGCCCCGCACAGGCCGGTGCCGATCAGCAGCCGGAGATGGGGGCCTGCCGCCCCGGCGGACGCGGCACCGGTCAGCAGGCCGAGCGCCAGGCAGCCGCAGACGTTCACCACGAAGGTGCCCCAGGGGAAGACCGAGTCGTGCCGGGACTGCACCGCGCGGTCCGTGAGGTAACGCAGCGGGGCGCCGACCATGGCACCCGCGACGACCAGCAGCCAGTTCACGACGGCTTCTCACCCTTCGGGTCCGCGGGGCCGGGGCCGCCCTCCCGGCCGGGGCCGGGGGCGCCCCCGGTCGGACGAGGCGGCGACTGGGGGCGGACGACCTCGCACTCGTCCAGGACGACGAGACCCGAGCCGACCAGCTCGTCGAGGAGC
The DNA here is from genome assembly GCF_047049295.1 of Streptomyces sediminimaris. NCBI lineage: Bacteria > Bacillati > Actinomycetota > Actinomycetes > Kitasatosporales > Streptomycetaceae > Streptomyces > Streptomyces sediminimaris. The sequence goes on from NZ_JBJWOT010000001.1 coordinate 847,118, forward strand.
GGCAGGAAGGCGCGGACGCGCTCCTCGGTGTCGACGACGACGACGGCGACCGGCAGGTCCTCGCTCAGGGACAGCAGCCGGGAGGTGTGGATCAGCGAGGAGGCGCCGAAGCCCTCGATGCCGCGGAAGACGCTGGCACCGGCCAGTCCGGCCGCGTGTGCGCGGTGCACGATCTCGGAGTAGAGCGGCTTGTGGTGCCAGGTCTCGTTCTCGCCGATGAAGACGGTCAGGCGCAGCGCGCTGCCGGTCGGCCTCGTCATGGCTGCCTCCACTTCAGGACGCGGCGGGCCGCGGTCATCGCGAGCCAGACCGCCGTGAGGGCCGCGAGCAGGGTCGCGGCGAGGTAGGCCAGTCCGGTACGGGGATGGCCGGCGTCGACGAGCTTCTGGATGTCGACGGCGTAGGTGGAGAAGGTGGTGAAGCCGCCGAGCACGCCGGTGCCGAAGAACGGCCGCACCAGCCGGTGCGCGGCCCACACGTCGGTGATGACCACCATGAACACGCCGATCACGGCACAGCCGGCGACGTTGGTCCACAAGGTCGCCCACGGGAAACCGCCGGGTGCGGCGGGCCACCACAGGGCGAGGGCGTGGCGCGCGGTGGCGCCGAGGGCTCCGCCGAGCGCCACCACCGCGACGACGGGAGCCTGGCCCCGCCAGGCGGGCGGCCGCGGGGTGCGGGTCCGGGCGCGGACGCTCTCGGCCTCCTGGGCTGTCATGGTCGTACGTCTCCTACTCGCCGGGGCCCGTGAACAGGCGGGCGCCGTTCCATAGCAAGTAGGGACCGTTGGCGGCACCGGTGCCGCGGTTCGGGTACGGCGGGCCCCACCGCCGCGCCGCGAGAGGTGATCGCGGCCGGGGAACAGGGTAACGCCCGGCCCGCGCCCGGGTCACTTCGGGACCGGTGACGCGCACACCGCGATGCCCCGCTCCCACAGGCTGCCCAGGACCAGGTGGCCGGCCGCCTCGCAGACGCTGGTCACCATGCGGTAGCCGGAGCGGCGGCGGGCGAGGTGGTGGACGGTCTCCCCCCGGTCGTCGACGGCGAGGACGCCGGCCATGCCGGTGGGGCGGTAGGGGGCGCGGACGGCGATCCGGGCCGCGGCGCCGCGGACGGCGGGGGCGGCGCGGTGCAGCAGCTCGAGCGGGGGGACGCGGGGGCCGGCCAGGGACACCCAGACGGGGCCGTCCGGCGTGCCGCGCCAGATGTTGTCCGGCATGCCGGGCAGGTCCTCCACGAAGGGCTCGCCGTGCCCGGCCCCGGGCCCGGTGAGCCAGTAGCGGGTGAGCCGGCGGGCGCCCGACTCGGCGACGATCAGGAAGGACTCGTCGCCGCTCAGGGCGAGGCCGTTGGCGAACTGCAGTCCCTCCAGCAGGACTTCCGGGGACTCGCTGCCGGGGGCCAGGCGCAGCAGACGGCCGGTCCCGGTGTGTTCGACGATGTCGCCGATCCACTGCCCGAGGGGGTAGGCCCGGCTGGAGACGGTGAAGCAGACGCTCCCGTCGGACAGGGCGACCGCGTTGCTGCAGAACCGCAGCCGCTGTCCCGCCACCGAGTCCGCGAGGATGCGGACGATGCCCTGGCGCAGGTCGACGCGGAGCAGACCCAGTTCGGCGTCGCACACCAACAGGGCGTCGTCCGTGAGGAGTTCCAGGCCGAGCGGGCGGCCACCGGTCTCCGCGAGCACCTCGACGCGGGCGGCGGAGGGCTCCGCCAGACCGTCGACGCGCAGGATCCGGCCGTCCTCCACGCCGGTCAGGACACGGCCGCGGGAGTCCGCGACGACGTCCTCGGGGCCGCGGCCGCCGATGGCCACGTACCGGAGCGGGACGAGTTCACTGGGACGGTCCATGAAAACCTCCTCGTCGAGGTCGGGACGGTTCATGCTGGCATGTGCGGGGGCTGCTGCCCGGCGCCGCGTCACTCGTTCAGGTTTACCTGGAGACATTCCTGGCCACCCAGCACACCACCACGGGTGGCTCCGGGCCGGAGGAAGGGGTGGTCCTGATGTCGCGGTGGTCCGCGTGGCACCGGCTGGGGCTCGCGGAGCTGCACCGACGGGGCGCCGAGCTGGAGTTGCTGCACCGGGCGATGGGGTTCGCGACACTCGCCCTGGTCACGCTGGCGCCGCTGCTGATCGTGGTCGCGGCGGCGGATCCGTTCGGGCACGGCGGGTTCGCGCTGTGGCTGGTGGACGGCATGGCGCTGTCCGGCAAGTCCGCCGACGCACTCGCCCACGTCTTCGGCCCGACCCGCAACGTCATCAGCACCACCAGCGCGCTGAGCATGGCGCTGCTCGCGCTGTTCGGCGTGTCCTTCGCCTCCAGTGTGCAGAACGGCTACGAGCGGATCTGGAAGCCGCGCTCCGTTCCCTGGCACCGGATCTGGCGGCAGGTGGTGTGGCTGGCCATGCTGATGGTCTACCTGTACGCCCAGGTGCAGACCCGTCACGTGCTGGAGGGCACGCCCCGCATCCTGCTCAGCATGGGCGTCGGCGTGCTGTTCTTCTGGTGGGGGCCGCACTTCCTGCTCAGCCGCCAGGTGCCGTGGAGGTACCTGCTGCCCGGCGCGCTCGCGACGATGGCGGGCCTGGTCGGCCTGCGCGGCTTCTCGTATCTGGTGTTCACCCCGCTCCTGGTCACCAACGCCATCAGCTACGGCCCGGTCGGCACGGTCCTGGTGGTGGAGTCCTGGCTGGTCGGCGTCGGGTTCGTCGTCTACGGCGGTGCGCTGCTGGGCCGGCTGGTGTGCGAGTGGCTCGGGCACGTCGACGGTCCCGGTGATCCGCCGGAGGGGGAGGCCCGGGAACCGGCCGACCGCGGAGAGGACCACCGGGGGCCGACGGACCGCGGCACGGAAGCGCGCACGTCGGACCGCGGCACGGGAGCGCGCACGTCGGACCGCGGCCCGGGGCCGGCGGCCATGCGTTCCTGGCGGGGTGCGGGCGTCGGTCACGGGCGTCGGCGCCTGCCGGCCGGACGCGACCGGCCGGTGGAGGACCTCACCATCGCGTCCCCCTTCCGGACGGACCGTCGCACTCCGTGTCTCCGCACTGCCCCGACTGTCCCGCGCTCCGGGCCGCCGCGTACGGCGTTCGAGCGGTCTTGACCGGGAACGTACGGCCCCGGCGGCGCGGCACGCCTGCTCGGGCGGCGGCCCCCGCGCAGGCGCGCGCCGCGCGGGGGCCGCGATCGGCCGGCCGGCCGCGCGCCGGTGAGGCCGGCCCGTTCGCGCGCGACGGCGTCGGTGGCGGCCACCGCCCGCCGGTCACGGCCGTGTGGTCGCGCCCGAACGGTCAGGATCGAAGAAGCCGCACACCGCTCCCCCGGCTTAGCGTGAACACACCGACCGAATCCGTCGGTTCACCTTCTGCCGAGGAGCCCGCCATGACCGCCGGCCTCAAGACCGTCATCTACCCCGTCAAGGACCTCGCCCGGGCGAAGGCCCTGTTCAGCGCCCTGCTCGAAGTGGAGCCGTATGCGGACGAGCCGTACTACGTCGGCTTCAAGGACGCCGGGCAGGACGTCGGGCTCGACCCCAACGGGCACGCCAAGGGCATGACCGGCCCGGTGCCGTACTGGCACGTGTCGGACATCCGGGGGCGGCTGGCCGCGCTGGTGGACGCGGGCGCCGAGCTGATGCAGGACGTGCAGGACGTCGGCGGCGGCCGGCTGATCGCCTTCGTCAAGGACGCGGACGGCAACCTCGTCGGACTGCTCCAGGACCCGGCCGCCTGACACCGCCGGCGGAGCTGCATGCACCCGCATTGGTTGCGCCGTCAACAATTGGCTGATTCGGTGTTACCGTGCGGGTATGGCAGTGAAAACGGCCGACGCCCGGCTCGAGGAGAAGTGGCGGGACATCCTCTCGGTGCACGCGCGCACCATGTGCGAGATCGATCGTGTGCTCCACCCCCACGGCCTGGGCGCGAGCGACTTCGAGGTGCTCGACATCCTCGCGTCCGAGTCCCTCGGCGAGGGCGAGCACTGCCGGGTGCAGAACCTCGTCGGGCGGGTCCATCTCAGCCAGAGCGCGCTGTCCCGGCTCATCGGCCGGCTGGAGAAGGACGGCCTGGTGGAGCGCTCCGTCTGCGTGGAGGACCGGCGCGGGGTGTGGGTCGCGCTGACCGGCAAGGGACGTGCCCTGCACAACGAGGTGCGGCCGCTGCAGCGCGAGGTGCTGGCCCGGCTGCTGGGCGAGCGGTCCGCGGACCCGTCCGGGCACTGAGAACCGCGCGGTGCCGGCGCCCGGTGGCGCACCGGACGCCGGCACCCGTCACATCGGGACGGTGGTGACGTCACCGTCCGCTCAGGCCGGCGCCGCCCCGGTCCGCCGTAGGTGGCGCACGAAGAACCGGACCGCGCTGTCGGCCTCGAACCTGGGCAGTTCCTTGTGCCTGCCCGCGTTGACGTGCAGCGTCTTCTCCGCCGAGGCGAAGGCGTCGAAGAGCGCGAGAGCGGACTCGCGGGGGATGTGCTCGTCGTCCCACTGCATGTCGAACTCGATCGGGACGGTGACGGCCTTCGCCGTCCCGGCCAGGGCGTCGGGCCAGTGCAGACCGAAGACCGCCGCCGTGATCCTCGGCTCGGCCGCCACCAGCGGTACCCCGATCGCGGTGGCCATGTTCAGGCCGTAGTAGCCGACCGGCCCGTCGGCGCCGATCTCCGGCAGCCCCTGGAGGGCGTCGAGGGTCGCCCGCCACTCGGGTACGGCGCGCTCGGCCAGCCGGGCGTTGTAGCGGACCACGATCGGGCCCTCCGGCTCGCCCGCCGCCCTCGCCTCGTACAGCGCGGCGATCTCCTGCTCGTCGTAGGGCGTGCGGGGCCGGCCGCCGTGGCCGGGTGCGTCGATGACGGCGACGTGGAAACCGCCGTCGTGCACCAGGCGCTCGGCGCGACCCACCATGGCGGGCCACTTCTTGTGGGTGCCGCCGCCGTGTCCCATCAGCACCAGGGGCGCGCGGTCGGGGCCGGATTCCGGCGACCAGAGCACGCCGGTGACCTCACCCAGGACGAAGTCGCGTTCGCGAACGCCGTTCTTCGACGTCTCTGCGGTGAACTGCACAATATGCACAGGTAGTTGCCTTTCGGGAGGACCTTCGTCGAGGCGCTCCCGGCGACGCCTGCGTCAGTCGCCGACCGTGATCTCCGGGGGGAGCACCCACACGGCTTCAGCGTTCATGGGTCTCACCTCCTCGGTCGGTGTCACGGCGTGGCGCACGTTACCGGTCGGCCCTCGTCCCGCCCAACTCCTTTTCCGCCGATCGGCCTCGTGGTCGGCGGTCACGGCCGTATGCCCCGCAGGATGAACGCGACCACGTCGTCGAGGCCGTGCTCGCCCGCCTCCGGGGGCACCATGCCGGACACCGTCAGGTCGGCGTAGCCGTGCAGGGTCGCGAAGACGGGGAGGGCGACCTGCTCCGGCGGCCCCTGGCGCACCTCTCCCCTGGCCTGGCCCTCGGCGAGCAGCCGCAGGATCAGGTCCGACCACCGCTGGGTGGCCTCGAGCAGGGAGTCGGACGCCGCCGGGTCGTGCTTGATCGAGTACATGAGGTCGAGCAGTGCGGCGTTGTCCCCGGCGAAGCCCATGTAGGCGCGGACCACCGCGTCGACCTGGTCGGCGATCTTCTCCGCGACCCCGTCCTGCGAGGCCCCGAGAACGGCCGTCAGCCGCTCGAATCCGTTCAGCGCCAGCGCGTCCAGCAGGGCCTGCTTGTCCCTGAAGTGCCGGCTCGGCGCGGCATGGCTGACACCGAGGTCACGGGCGAGTTCGCGCAACGACAGCGCGGCCGGCCCTCTCTCGCGGAGCGTCTCCTCGGCCCGGGCGAGCAGGGCGGCGCGCAGGTCTCCGTGGTGGTAGCTGCGAGTGCGGGTGTGCATGGACTTCAGTGTATCGGTCATGTTTGTGGCGACTACATTGTTGACAGCGCCATCATTGTTGTCGCCGTCACTATTGTTGTCATTGACAGCATTGTTGGCGCCGCCTACATTTGCCGGCATGACTACGCGAACCAGCAAGTGGAACGTCACCGACATCCCCGACCAGACCGGCCGCACCGCCGTCGTGACCGGCGCCAACAGCGGGCTCGGCCTGGCCACGGTGGAGGCACTGGCGGGCGCGGGCGCGCACGTGGTGCTCGCCGTGCGCGACCCCCGACGCGGCGAGGCCGCCGCCTCGGGGGTCCGTGGCAGCGTGGAGGTGCGCCGGCTCGACCTCGCCGATCTCGCCTCCGTGCGCGAGTTCGCCGCGGCCTGGCACGGCGGCCTCGATCTGCTCATCAACAACGCCGGCGTCATGAACATCCCGGAGTCCGCCACCAAGAACGGCTTCGAGACCCAGTTCGGCACCAACCACCTGGGGCATTTCGCCCTCACGAACCTGCTGCTGCCCCACATCACCGACCGGGTGGTGACCGTGTCCTCCGGCGCGCACAAGATGCCGGGCAGCCCCCGCATCCACTTCGACAACCTCAACCTCACCGGTGAGTACGCGCCCATCAGGGCCTACAGCCAGTCCAAGCTCGCCAACCTGCTCTTCACCCTCGAACTGCAGCGCCGGCTCACCGAGTCGGGCTCCTCCGTCCGCGCCCTGGCGGCACACCCGGGCTGGGCCGCCACCAACCTCCAGAGCCACGACGGCAGCCCTCTGCGGCGCGCGGTCATGAAGGTCGGCAACCGTCTCGTGGCGCAGGACGACAAGGCCGGCGCGCTGCCGACCCTGTACGCCGCCGTGCAGGACCTGCCCGGCGCGGGCTACGTCGGACCGGACGGCCGCGGCGAGATGCGCGGCGCACCGACCCTGGTCGGCCGCTCGCGGGCGGCCAGCGACCCCGCCACCGCCCGCCGCCTGTGGACGGTCTCCGAGGAGCTGACCGGCGTCACCTTTCCCCGCCCGCTGCCGCTCACGGCCGCGTGAGGATTCCTCCCCGGCGGGCGCCTGTCGTACCGACGCCCGCCCGGCGCGCTCCGCCCCGCCGTCACCTGCCTCGCGGACCGCTGCCCCGCCGAGCCGAAGGCGACGCGGCCGAACCGGGTACGGGCCTGGGCCCGGACCCGGGCTTCCGGTTGCGGGCGGGGGTCACAGGACAGGCGCTGGGCACCGGAGATGTCGCGGGGCTGCAGTACCCGGCGGGCGTGGCGGAGCACGCAGCGGGCGCGGGCCGGGCGGTGATCACCACGGCCTCCCGGGGGAATGCCACGATCCGCCATGCCGCGAGGTGGGACGCGAGGACGGCGGCGGACCTATCCTCGGGCGCGGCGACCGTGGGCGCGCGGACGAGCGGGGTCGGCGCCGTTCATCCTCGTGCCGCGCGAGAGCCGGGGGCGGGAGCGGGAGACGCCCGCCCCCTTCCCGGGCCCGCGGCGCATTCCCCGACGGGTGGGCTCAGGGCCGGGCCAGCAGCGTCCGTACGCCTTCGGACGTCAGCGTCAGCGGGTGCTCGGAACCGGCGTCTATGGTCAGCGACAGGTCGTCGGCCGGCCACTGCGAGGCGAGCGCGCCCAGGGGCACCAGGCGGTAACGGGAGACGAACGGCAGCAGCCCGGCCATCTCGCCCTCCGAGGTGAACACGGGCACCACCGGGTCGCCGCCGGGCTGCTCCAGGACCGGCAGCGCCACCGCGCCCGGGTCCGCGGCGTCCTCCTGGTTCGCGTCGTCCGGGACGGGGACGAGCACCTCGCTGCCGGCGAGCGTGTCCAGCGCGCTGGTGTCCTCGGTGTTCACGGCCAGCGCGTCCAGCGCCTGCCGGGCCGGTGTGGCGTTGTGGTCGTTGGCGGGTGTCTCCATGACAGATCCCCTGGTAGCGGCGGTGGTACGGACCGCCCGGGTCAAGATCGCCCCGGGCACGGTCCTGCTCGCGTACCCGATCGGGCCGATCTCATTCCCCGCTTTCCAGGAGACTCACGCGAGAGGCGTCCCCGCGGCGGATCATTGGGCGGCGCCCGGCGCCCGGCGGGCCAGGGGCTCGGCCGTGCTCGCGCCGGCGTGTGGCCGGTGCGCCGACGCGCCGTCGCGTCCGTCCGGCCCGTCGCCGCGTCCCCGAGGCACTGCGCGCGCTCACTCCGCCTCGCGCAGCAGTTCCGCCACGCCCGTGACACGGATCAGAGGCCGGTACAGGTCCATGATGTGCAGGGCCTTCGCATGCGAGTCGTCGTCCGCCCCCGCGCACGCGTCCGCCGCGACCGACACCCCGACTCCCGCGTCGGCGGTGGCCGGCGCCGTGGACAGGACGCAGCAGTCCGTGCTGACGCCCGCCAGGACCAGGCGGTTGCCGGGACCGACGAGGCGGGCCAGTTCCGGGGTCCGCTTGCCGAAGGTCGCCGCGTCGACCGCACACCCGCCGTGCCGCGAGAACTCGTCGGTCAGGGACCACAGCCGCGCGCCGGGCGACTGCAGGGCGAACGGCCACCGCTCGTAGTACGCGCGCCAGGCGCCCTCGGGTCTCCCGGGGGCCAGGAAGCGGGTGAAGGCGACCCGGTCGCCGAAGGCCGGCAGCAGGCGTCGTACGCCGGCCGCCGCTTCGGCGAAGCGAGGGGCGCACCAAGGGCTCTCGCGGTCGGCGAAGACGTGCTGCATGTCGATGACGGCGAGCAGGCCGGCGGTCATACGGCCGCTCCCGCGCCGGTGGGACTCGGTGCCCGGGCCTCCTGCGCGCGGACCCGGGCGCGGGTCAGCGCCAGGGTGCCGAGGAAGCCGACGGCGAGGGCGGCGAGGACGCCGAGGTTGGCAAAGGCCCAGGCCCCGGACGTGCCGCCGAGGCCGACCGGGCCGAGGAGGTAGCCCTGCCAGTCGAGCCAGCCCGCCGCCGAGTTGGTGACCAGGCCCCAGCCGAGGACGATGGCGCCGACGGTGAGCAGCAGCGGGGTGGCCGGTACGTCGCCGTAGCGGCCGGCCGGACGGTACAGGTCGCCCTCGTCGTAGTCGCGGCGGCGCAGGGCCAGGTCGGCGAGCATGATGCCGCACCAGGCCGCGATGGGCACGCCGAGCGTGGTCAGGAAGCCCATGAACTGGCCCAGGAAGTCGTCGGCGAGGAAGACGATGCAGACCGAGCCCGCGAGCATCAGCACGCCGTCGGCGAGCGCCGCGACGTGACGCGGCACCCGGATGCCCGCCGACAGCAGGGCGAGCCCGGAGGAGTAGATGTCGAGGACCGCGCCGCCGACCAGCCCCAGCACGGCGACCACGGCGAAGGGGACCAGGAACCAGGTCGGCAGGAGGGTGGCGAGAGCGCCGATCGGATCGGCGGCGACGCCCGCACCGAGTGAGGTCGAGGAGTCGGCCAGCAGCAGGCCGAAGACCAGGAGGAGCAGCGGGGCCAGGGACGCGCCGAAGGTGGTCCAGCCGATCACGCCCCGGCTGGAGGAACCGCGCGGCAGGTAACGGGAGTAGTCGGCGGCGGCGTTGACCCAGCCGAGGCCGAAGCCGGTCATCATGAACACCACCGCGCCGATGAACTCCTGGGCGGAGCCCGACGGAAGGGCGCTGACGGTGCTCCAGTGGATGTGGTCGGCGACCAGCACGACGTAGACGACGGTGAGCACGCCGGTGACCACCGTGATCACGGTCTGCAGCCGCATGATCAGGTCGAAGCCCATCACCCCGCCGACCACGGTCAGCGCGCCGACCAGGACGAGGGCGACGACCTTGGTCCCGGTGCCGCCGCCCCAGCCGAGCCGCCCGAAGACGGTCGCGGTGGCCATGGTGGCGAGCGCGCACAGCACCGTCTCCCAGCCGACGGTGAGCACCCAGGAGATGACCGAGGGCAGACGGTTGCCGCGCACGCCGTACGCGGCGCGGCTGAGGACCATCGTCGGCGCCGAGCCGCGTTTGCCGGCCACCGCGACGAAGCCGCAGAGCAGGAACGAGAAGACGATGCCGATGACGCCGGCGGTCAGCGACTGCCCGAAGGAGGTGTTGAAGCCGAGCGCGAAGGAACCGTAACTCAGGCCGAGGACCGACACGTTGGCACCGAACCAGGGCCAGAACAGCGTCCGCGGGCCGCCCTTGCGTTCGGCGTCGGAGATGACGTCGATACCGTGCTTCTCCACCTGCAGCTGACGTCCCGCTGATGTGCTGCCGGGGGTGTCCGGTGACTCTGCCATCGTCGACCTGCCTGTCCAGCCGCCTTCCGCCGAAGCCCGAGGCCTGAAGCCTGGTGCGCGCCGGTCGGAGCGTCAAGAAGGAGGAGTCCGCGCAGACGGTCACGGCGCCGCGTCCGTCCGGGCGGCGCCGGCCCGGTACGGAAAGGGACCCTCGACCGGGCACGAGACGGACAGCTGTCAGGCACTCGTCTCCTGGCGGTCCGGGGCGTTCCACTGGGTGTGGAAGACGCCGGGGCGGTCGGTACGGCGGTAGGTGTGGGCGCCGAAGTAGTCGCGCTGGCCCTGGAGCAGGGCGGCGGGAAGCCGGCCGGCGCGCAGCGTGTCGTAGTGCGCGAGGGCGGCGGAGAAGGCGGGCACGGGGATGCCGCGGCGGGCGGCGGAGGCGACCGTCTCCCGCCAGGGCACCTGCGCGTCGGTGATCTCCATGGCGAACTCCATCTCGCCGAGCAGGCTCACCAGGTCGTGGTCGGCGAAGCAGGCGGCGCGGATGCGGTCGAGGAAGGAGGCGCGGATGATGCAGCCGCCGCGCCAGATCCGGGCGACCGTGCCCAGGTCGATCTTCCAGCCGTACTCGGCGGCCGCGTCCTGGATCATCTTCCAGCCCTGGTCGTAGGCGATGACCTTCGACGCGTACAGGGCGTGCTCGACCTGCGAGGCGAAGCGTTCGGCCTCGGTGCGGCTGAGCAGGGGCCGGGTGCCGCCGGGCAGGCCCGCGTAGGCGGCGCGCAGGTCGCGCTGGCCGGAGGCGGCGCGGGCGAAGGTGGCCTGGGCGATGGCGGTGACCGGGGAGGCCAGGTCCAGCGCGGTCTGCACGGTCCAGCGGCCGGTGCCCTTCTGGCCCGCGGCGTCCTGGACGACGTCGACGAAGGGGGCACCGGTGTCCGGGTCGGTGTGGGCCAGCACCTCGGCGGTGATCTCGACCAGGTAGGAGCCGAGCCGGCCCTCGTTCCAGTGGCGGAAGACGCCCGCGATCTCGGCGGGGGTGTAGCCGCCGACCTGGCGCAGCAGGTCGTAGGCCTCGGCGATGAGCTGCATGTCGGCGTACTCGATGCCGTTGTGGACCATCTTCACGAAGTGCCCGGCGCCGTCGCTGCCGACGTGGGCGGCGCACGGCTCGCCGCCGACCTTGGCGCTGATCCGCTCGAACATCGGGCCGAGGACGTCGTAGGACTCCGCCGAGCCGCCGACCATGATCGAGGGGCCTTCGAGGGCGCCCTCCTCGCCGCCGGAGATGCCGGTGCCGACGAAGTGGAGTCCGAGTTCGCGCAGGGCGGCCTCGCGGCGGCGGGTGTCGGCGAAGTGGGCGTTGCCACCGTCGATGATCATGTCGCCGGGCTCGAGCAGCGCGGCGAACTCCCCGATGACCGCGTCGGTGGCGGGCCCCGCCTGCACCATGATCATCAGGCGGCGGGGACGCCGGAGCGCCGCCACGAACTCCTCGGCCGTCTCGGCGGCGACGAACGCGCCCTCGTCGCCGTACACCTCCATGAGCGCGCGCGTGCGGCCCGCCGTGCGGTTGTGGACCGCGACGGTGTAGCCGTGGCGGGCGAAGTTGCGCGCCAGGTTGCGGCCCATCACGCCCAGGCCGGTCACGCCGATGGCTGCGGTTGCGTTCATGGTGTACGTCCTCGATCCGTCCGGCGGCGGTCCCGCTGCGGGGTCCCATGACCGTCAGGTACGGACGGGCGGCCGGATCGTCTCGATGGCGGCGGAGGGACGGCGCGGGGACGGTGTGAGGAACCCCGCCCGGACGATCGATCAAACAGGGTTTAACATATGAGCGCCGCCTAGCTCGAAAGATGGACCTGTGACTGTCAACGACGACTCGTTCACCAACTGGAAGACCCGCGAGGAGATCGCGGAGTCGATGATCCCGATCATCGGGAAGCTGCACCGCGAGCGGGACGTCACGGTCCTGCTGCACAGCCGCTCCCTGGTGAACAAGTCGGTGGTCAGCATCCTCAAGACGCACCGCTTCGCCCGGCAGATCGCCGGTGAGGAGCTCTCGGTCACCGAGACCCTGCCGTTCCTGCGGGCGCTCACCACGCTGGACCTCGGCCCCTCGCAGATCGACATCGGCATGCTCGCGGCGACGTACAAGAGCGACGACCGGGGCCTGAGCGTGGAGGCGTTCACCGCCGGGGCCGTCGCGGGTGCCACGGGCGCCAACAAGATCGAGCGCGGCGAGGGCCGCGACGTCGTCCTCTACGGCTTCGGCCGCATCGGCCGCCTGGTGGCCCGGCTGCTGATCGAGAAGGCCGGCTCCGGCAACGGCCTGCGGCTGCGCGCGATCGTCGTGCGCGGGGGCGGCGGGCAGTCCGCGGAATCCGCGAAGGACATCGTCAAGCGCGCCTCGCTGCTGCGCCGGGACTCCATCCACGGCCAGTTCCAGGGCACCATCACCGTGGACGAGGCGACCAGCACGATCTTCGCCAACGGCAACGCCATCAAGGTGATCCACGCGAACGACCCGTCCGAGGTCGACTACACGGCGTACGGCATCGACAACGCCATCCTCATCGACAACACCGGCAAGTGGCGTGACCGCGAGGGGCTTTCGCAGCACCTGCGCCCCGGTGTCGACAAGGTCGTGCTGACCGCGCCGGGCAAGGGCGACGTCCCGAACATCGTGCACGGCGTCAATCACGACACCGTCAAACCGGACGAGCGGATCCTGTCCTGCGCGTCCTGCACCACCAACGCGATCGTGCCGCCCCTGAAGGCGATGGACGACGCGTTCGGTGTCGAGCGCGGCCACGTGGAGACCGTCCACTCCTTCACCAACGACCAGAACCTGCTGGACAACTACCACAAGGCCGAGCGCCGCGGCCGTTCCGCGCCGCTCAACATGGTCATCACCGAGACCGGCGCCGCCTCCGCGGTCGCCAAGGCGCTGCCCGACCTCAGGGCACGCATCACCGGCAGCTCGATCCGGGTCCCCGTACCGGACGTCTCCATCGCGATCCTCAACCTGCAGCTGTCGCGCGAGACGTCCCGCGAGGAGGTCCTCGACCACCTGCGCGACGTCTCACTGACCTCCCCGCTCAGGCGCCAGATCGACTTCACCACGGCTCCCGACGCCGTCTCCAGCGACTTCATCGGCTCCCGCCACGCCTCGATCGTCGACGCCGGCGCCACGAAGGTGGAGGGCGACAACGCCATCCTCTACCTCTGGTACGACAACGAGTTCGGCTACTCCTGCCAGGTGATCCGCGTCGTGCAGTACGTGTCCGGGGTGGAGTACCCGACGTTCCCCGGGCCGGCCGCCTGACACCGTCCCGCTGGGGGCAGCGCGCCGAGGGCCGCCGTCCGGGATCCGGGTGGCGGCCCGCGCCGTTCGCGCGCCCCGTGTCCAGGAGCCCTCCGGCGGCGGGGAGGGCCGGCATGAGCGGTACCACCGCAGAGATCCCCGCCGCCGGGCCGCCGGGCGGGCACACGGCCCGCGCGGGGAGGAATCCGCCCCGGCCGCCCGACCTCCCCGGTCCGTCGGTCAAGGGTCGGCAATGACGGCTTGATCGGGCCGCTCGCGGGCAGAAATGTCGCCACAGGGGTGGGCCGGCACTCTGGAGGCACCGTGAGCACATCGTCGAAACCGCGCGTGTCGGGGATGGAGACCCGCTCCATCGACTACGTGCCCCTGGACGAACGGCACGGCAAGCTCTGGCATCTCGGCCCCCTGTGGTTCATGTCGAACGCCCAGATAGCCACCCTGGCCGTGGGCCTGATCAGCATCACCGAGGGCGGCAACCTCATCTGGTCGCTCATCGCGATCGTCGCGGGCACCGTCATCGGCACGTTCTTCATGGCGTTCCACTCGGCCCAGGGGCCCCAGCTCGGGCTGCCCCAGATGATCCAGTCGCGACCCCAGTTCGGCTACGTCGGCGCTCTGCTGGTCTGGCTGTTCGCATATGTGCAGTACGCGGGCTTCAACGTCTTCAACACCATCCTCGCCGGTGAGGCGATGCACACCACCGTTCACGGAGGCGTCAAGCTCTGGGTCGTCGTGGTCACCCTGGTCGCCCTCGTCATCGCGCTGGTGGGCTACGACGTCATCCACAGGGCCGAGCAGTTCCTGACGTACACCTTCCTCGTCGTCTTCGGGGTCTTCACCGTGGGCGCCCTGGTCACCCTGCACTACCCGGCCGGCTCCTTCGACCTCGGCGCCTTCCAGGCCACGCCGTTCCTGGCGCAGTTCGGCGTGGTCGCCGGCTACCAGATCAGCTGGGCCATCTACGTCTCGGACTACTCGCGCTACCTCCCGCCGGACGTGACCGTCCGCAAGACCTTCTACTGGACCTACTTCGGCTCGGCGCTCGGCGGCATCTGGCTCATGACGCTCGGGTCGCTGCTCGCCGCCTGGGCCGGCAAGGACTTCGACACGATCAAGTCGATCAACGCGGCCGGCGACAGGGTGTTCAGCGGCTTCGGCGCGATCGTGCTGCTCTTCGCCGTCCTGGGGCTGGTGTCCGTCACCGCGCTCAACATGTACGGCGGTTCGCTCACATTGATCAGTGCCGTCGACTCCGTCAAGAGGGTGCGGCCGACGTTCGGCGCGCGGCTGGTGACCGTCGGCCTCACGGCCGCGCTCTCCCTGGTCGGTGCTCTCGCCGCGACCTCCAACTTCCTCGAGAACTTCAACAACTTCCTGCTGCTGGTGCTCTATCTGTTCATTCCGTGGACCGCGGTCAACCTCATGGACTACTACGTCGTGCGCCGTGGTCACTACGCCATCGCCGAGATCTTCAACCCCCGTGGCATCTACGGGCGCTGGGGCTGGCACGGCATCGTCGCCTACCTGGTGGGCTTCGCCGTGATGATCCCCTTCTTCTCCGTCGGCACGCTCTACACCGGGCCCTTCGCCGACGCGCTCGACGGCGCCGACATCTCCCTCTTCATCGGGCTGCCGGTCTCCGCGGCCCTCTACTGGCTGCTGACCCGCTCCGTCGACGTGGCGGCCGAGCAGCGGCTGGCGGAGGACGAGGCGGTCGAACTCGAGCGGGCCGCGCACGAGCACCGCGAATCGTGACGGACGCCGGGGAAGAAGGAGACGCCCCAGGCCGTTGTACGCCGATGTGAGCGAAGCCATAAGGGGAACGATGTCGTTTCGATAGCCCTGGGCGTAGTCTGGCCACCAGGTGAACGAAACAGTTTCGTTCAGAGTGGGCGGAAGGACTGACATGGTCTCCGTACTCCTCGTCAACGACCAGTCGCTGCAGCGTCTCGGCCTGCGCATGCTGCTGACCGCGGAGCCCGACCTGACCGTCGTCGGCGAAGCGGCGAGCGGAGCGGAAGCGGCCGGCCTGATCGCGGCGCTGCGCCCGGACGTCGTCCTGATGGACGTCCGCCTCGCCGACGCGTCCGGCATCGAGGCCGTGCGGCGCATCGCCCGGCCCGCGCGCATCCGCCCGGCCGCCGAGTCCGGCGCCGGCCAGACCGCTCCCCGCGTCCTCGTCCTCACGTCGGCCCTCGACGAGGGCCACGCCCACGCCGCCCTGCGCGCCGGGGCCGACGGCTTCCTCCTCACCGACGCCTCCCCGGAGGAACTGACCGCGGCCGTACGGATCGTGGCCGCCGGGGACGCCGTGATCACTCCCGCCCTGACCCGCACCCTCATCGACACCGTCCGGGCGGAGCCGACCGCCCGCCGCCTCCAGCCGGGCGCCGGACTCGACACCCTCACCCGGCGCGAGCGCGACGTCCTCACCGCCGTCGCCTCGGGCTGGTCCAACAGCGAGATCGCGCTACGCCTGGCGATCGCACCGACCACCGTCAAGTCCCACGTCAGCCACATCCTCACCAAGATCGGCGCCCGCGCCCGCGTCCAGGCGGTGACCTTCGCCTACGAGTCCGGGCTGATCAGGCCGGCAGCCTGACCCGCGCGCCCCGCGCGCTCACCCGTCACCCGGCGCCCGGGCCCCGGATCGCGCCGCCGGTCGTCCCGGAACCCCCGCGGAATTGTCCGTGATCCGTAACAGACGGATCCCGCCCCGCCGTTATCCCGTCCTGACAGGTGCACGAGCGGCACGGAACGACAAGGGGCGGGGCGGACATGGCGCGGCATGGCGGGCGGGGATGGTACGGCCGGGTACTCGCGGCGGCGGTCGGAGTGACGGCGGTGGCGGCGGCGGCCTCGGTGTGGACCGCGCAGGCCGGTCCCGTCGACGGGCGGCGTCCGGAGGTGTCGAAGCCCTCCGCGGCCGCCGGCCCCGGCCGGGCCCCGGTGGCGATCAGCATCGTCCACGCCTCGGACAAGGGCCCCCGGGGCGTCAACATCACCATCGACGACGGACCGGACCCGGTCTGGACGCCGCAGGTGCTGCGGGTGCTGAAGGAGAACGGCGTGAAGGCCACCTTCTGCATGGTCGGCACGCAGGCGCAGGAGCACCCCGACCTGGTCAAGGCGGTGGTGGCGGCCGGGCACCGGCTGTGCGACCACTCGGTGTCGCACGACACGACCATGGACAAGAAGGCCGACTCCTACCAGTCGAAGGAGATCCTGGACGCCGCCGGCATGATCACCAAGGCGTCCGGGGGCGTCCGGCCGATGTACTACCGGGCCCCGGGCGGTGCGTTCACGCCGTACAGCAGGCATCTCGCCGCCTCGCAGGGGATGCGGCCGCTGGGCTGGAACGTGGACACCAAGGACTTCGAGCGCCCCGGCACCGAGACCATCGTCGCCACCCTCAAGAGGGAGGTGTCCAACGGTCCGACGATCCTCTTCCACGACGCCGGCGGGGACCGTTCGCAGACCGTGGCCGCCCTGCGCGAGTGCCTGCCGTGGCTGAAGCAGCAGGGGTACTCCTTCGGCTTCCCGGTGCGCTGACCACCGGTCCCGCGACGCGGCGCAGGCGGCGGCCCGCCGCCGGGGTCGGCCCTGCCGGCGGCAGATGGCGAAGGCGCCCGCCGGTACGGTCGTGATGACGCCTGCGGATGACGCCCTACGGGCGGGACGCCCCGTGCGGCAGCGACCCGCGCCGGCCCCGCGCGCGGCGCGCGCCCGCCGGCCCCTGGCGCAGCCGGCTCCCGCACGCGCCGGGGTCAGTCGTGCGCCGAGAGCCGGTGCAGCCGCAGGGCGAGCTGGATCTCCAGGGCCCGCGCGGGGCTCTGCCAGTCGTCGCCCAGGAGGCGGGCGACGCGCTCCAGACGCTGCGCCACGGTGTTGACGTGGACGTGCAGCGCGTCCTTGGTGCGCGCCGGGCTCATACCGCAGGTGAAGTAGGCGTCGAGGGTGCGCAGCAGGTCGGTGCCGCGTCGTTCGTCGTAGGCGATGACCTCGCCGATCGTGCGGTCCACGAATCCGGCGACGTCCCGGTCCCCGGCCAGCAGCAGGCCGAGGAAGCCGAAGTCCTCGGCCGCGGCCCCGTCGCCCGAGCGGCCGAGCAGGCGCAGGGCCTCCAGGCAGCGCCGGCCCTCCGCATAGGCGGCGGCCACGGTGTCGGGGCGGGCGGCGAGGTCCCGGACGGGCCCGGAGGCGCCCACCGTGACCGCTTCGTGGACGGCCGTGCCCAGCTGGCGGGCGGTGCGGCGGGCCAGGCCGGTGGCGGTGTCGCCCTCGGCCAGGGGCAGCACCAGGACGGTGCCGCCGTCACGGGCGGCGGCCAGGCCGTGCCGCGTGGCGGCGAGGTGCGAGGCGGCGGACCACAGGCGGCGGCGGGCGTCCGCCTCCTCGTCGGCGTCGGGAGCGGGGACGTCGAGCCGGGCGGCGAGTACGACGTGCGTGGCGTCGAGGTCGGCGTGCAGCCGGGAGGCGCGCTCGCGCAGCAGACGCGGGTCGCGGTCCCGGGCGTCGAGGAGGTCGTCCAGCAGTTCGCCGCGGACGCGCCGTTCGGCCTCGGCGGCGGAGCGTCTGGCGAGCAGCAGCAGCGAGGTGACCATCGCGGCACGCTCCAGGGTGAGCTGGTCGACGGGGTCGAGCCCGGGGTGGCCGCGCAGCACGAGCGCGCCGAGCAGTTCGCCGCCGGCCGTCACGGCGGCGATCCAGTCGTCCTCGTGCCGTACCGCGTGTCCTTCGGCGCGGGACGTCTCCAGGGCAGCCGGGGGCGCGTCGGCGGTTTCGGTGAACTCGACGGTGCCGTCGAGGACGTGGGAGACGGCGGCGGCCACGTCGTGGACTCCCCCGCCGCGCAGCACGAGCTCCGCGAGCCGGTCGTGGACGTCGGAGGCGCGCTCGATGACGGCGCTGCGGTCGCGGATGATCTCGTTGGCCCGCTCCAGGTCGGCGAGGGCCGAGCGGGTCTCGGCGAGCAGGTTCGCCGAGTCGATGGCGGCCGCGGCGAGCGCGGCGAACGAGCCGAGCAGCGCGATCTGCTCCCGTTCGAAGACCCGGGCGCGCCGGTCGGCCGCGAAGAGGACGCCGATGACGTGCCGGCCCAGCTTCAGGGGTACGCCGAGGATGGCGACCAGGCCCTCGTCCCGTACGCCGGTGTCGATGGCGTTGGTGTGCTGGAAGCGGCCGTCCTTGAAGTAGTCGTCGGTGACGTACGGCCGGGCGGTCTGGGCGACGAGGCCGCCCAGGCCCTCCCCCATGCCCAGTCGCAGCTGCTGGAAGCGGGCGGCGACGGAGCCCTCGGTCACCCGCATGTAGGTGTCGCCGCGGTCCGGGTCGTTCAGGCTGAGGTAGGCGACGTCCGTGCCCAGCAGGGACCGGGCGCGCTGCACGATCGCCTGCAGCACGGAGTCCAGGTCGCGCAGTCCGGCGAGGTCGTGTGCCGTCTCGAAGAGCGCGGACAGCTCGGCCTCCCGGCGCCGCCGCCCCTCCAGCTCCGCGCGTACGCGCAGCGCGAGCAGCTTGGCGTGCTCGAGCGCGGCGATCTCCCCGGCCGGCCGCCCCTCGGCCCGGGCCAGCGGCACCGGCTGCTCGTAGGCGTCCGCGGACGCGTCCCTGGCCAGCAGCTCCAGGAACGGCGCCTCGGCACCGGGGAGCGCCGCACCGGCCGCTTCGGCACCGGCGCGTTCGGCGGACTGCACACGATCACGGGACATGCTCACAGGATTCCTCATCCCACGCCCGCCCCGTCAGGCCTGTGGACAACTCGCGTCCGCTCCGGCCCGGAGGGTGTCGGTGCGCGGGCCGGCCGCCGGCCGGGCACGAGTGAGGCGGTGCGGCCGCAAGGGGACCAAGGAGACCGGCGGGCCGGCAGGTGCTTGCCGCCCGTACTTCAGTCGGACGTCAGGGGCTCGAACCACGCGGGTTCGTCGGACAGTGCCTGCTTGATGCGGAAGTGGTGGAACTCGGTCATGGCGGGCAGCGCGTCCAGCGCGAACCAGCCGACCTCCAGGGACTCGTCGTCGTTGACACAGGCCTCGCCGCCCACGGCCCGGGCGCGGAAGCAGATGTCCATGAACTGGCAGACGTCACCGTTGGGGTAGGTGACCTGCCGTCCGGAGCGCACCGCGACCAGGCGCTCGACGACGCACTCGACGCCCGTCTCCTCCCGCACCTCCCGCACCACGGCCGCGGCGGGCTGCTCGCCCGGGTCCGGGATGCCGGAGATCAACGCCCACTTGTGATTGTCCGCGCGCTGCCCCAGCAGCACTCTGCCCTCGTCGTCGAAGACGACGGCGCTGACACCGGGAAGCCAGAGCAGCTGGTGGCCGGCGGTGGCCCGGATGTCACGGATGAAGTCAGGAGTCGGCATGACACCGACCTTAAACGGCCGGTGCCCCGCTCCCGGCGCGCTCCGCGAGCCTTACGCCCGGCGTACGGCTACAGGTCCTGGGCGCGCCGCCGGCGCATTCCGGCGCCGATCGCCCAGCCCAGACCGCCCGCGGCGACCAGCACCAGGGCCATCTCCGGCAGGATGCCCAGCCGCGTGGCGGGCGTCTCGGACGACCGCAGCGGCACCTTCTGCACCAGGTGGCCGGCGACGAACATGCCGGTCTTCTGAGTGATCTTCCCGTCCGGCATGATGATCGCGCTCACACCGCTGGTCACCGGCACCGTGACGGTCCGGCTGTGCTCGACGGCGCGGACACGGGACATCGCGAGCTGCTGGTAGGTCATCTCGCTGCGGTCGAAGGTCGCGTTGTTGCTGGGCACGGAGATCATCTGCGCGCCGTCGGTGACCTCGGAGCGCACCGCCCAGTCGAAGGCGGCCTCGTAGCAGGTGACCAGGCCGACCTTGGCGTGGTCCATGGTGAAGACGCCCGGCTCGGTGCCCCGGCTGAAGTCCTGGCGGACCATGGACGTCCAGTCGCTGTTGACGGCGCCGATGAGCGAGCGCAGCGGCAGGTACTCACCGAAGGGCTGGATCTGCCGCTTGTCGTAGGTGTCGACGGGGCCCTTCTTCGGGTCCCACAGGATCTGCTCGTTGTAGAGCCTGCCGTGCCGCTCGACGACCGCGCCGACCGAGATCGGCACACCGATCGCCTTGGCGGCGCCGTCGATCACGGCGTACGCGTCGGCGTTGGCGAAGGGGTCGACGTCGGAGGAGTTCTCCGGCCACAGTACGAAGTCGGGCCTCGGCGTCCTGCCGGCCTTGACCTCGGCGGCCAGCCGCAGCGTCTCGCGCGCGTGGTAATCGAGCACGGCCCGCCGCTGGGCGTTGAACTCCAGTCCGGAGCGGGGCACGTTGCCCTGGATGACCGCGACGGTGGCCTTGCCGTTCTCGGCCTGGTCGCTCACCAGCGACCGCGCGGCCACCGCGCCCACCACCGGGACGGCCACGCTGAGCAGGGCCGCGGCCGCCGCCGAGCGCCGCACGGCCCGGGTCCGGCGTCCTTCGCGGACCAGGCGCAGGACCTCGTAGAGGCCGAAGCCGCACAGCGCGACCGCGAAACCGAGCACCGGCGTGCCGCCCACCGCGGCCAGCGGCAGGAAGACGCCGTCCGCCTGGCCGAAGGCGACCTTGCCCCAGGGGAAGCCGTTGAACGGCACGCGCGCGCGTGCCGCCTCGCCCGCGATCCACACGGCGGCCGCCCACAGCGGCCACGCCGGAAGCTTCGAGACCACCGCGACTCCCGCGCCGACCAGGGCGATGAAGATCGCCTCGATCGCCACCAGCGCCAGCCAGGGTCCCGGGCCGACCTCCACGCCGGTCCACACCAGCAGGGGCAGCAGGAAGCCGAGGCCGAAGAGGTAGCCGAGGCCCAGGCCCGCCTTCCAGCCGCGGCCGCGCAGCGCCCAGCCGAAGCCGGCGAAGGCCGGCACGGCCAGCCACCACAGGGTGCGTGGCGGGAAACTGACGTAGAGCAGCACTCCGGAGAGCGCTGCGGCGAGGGCCGGAACGAGGCGTACGAGGCGCGCCGCGCGGGCTGCGGGCGCGGACTGCGGCTGCAACTGGTCCGACTCGTCCACGGAGGTTGCGGTGACGGTCACTCCGGGAGTCTAAGGCCGGTGACTTCGCGACGGACACCTCGGGCCGGACGGCAGGCGCTCACGCACCGGCCGGCCCGGGCGTCGCATCGTTCCTGCGTGACTCGGCCCAACTCATCCACAAACCGGCCATCAGCCGTTACGGTGTGCCCAGCGAGTCGCCCGGCCGGTCACGGCCTCGGCGGCCCGGGTCGCACGAGGTCGGGGGGCCTTTCGGTCGGGGTCTGGGGGCGGGGTGGGTTCCACGGGGATGACGTCTGACGCCGGTCCTGGGGAGATCAGCGAAAGACGAAACGTTTCTGATGCGGCGGGCGTGGCCGTGCTCGGGGCCTGTGCCACCTGGGCGCTGGTCACGGCGACCGCGCACGAGGGCCGCCCGGAGGGCGTGCTGCTCGCGGTGCTCGCCGTGGCCGCCGGCTATGCCGCCGGACGGATCTGCGGGGCGCTGCTGCCGGTGGCGACGCCGGGCGCGGGGGCGCTGGCCGGGCTCGGCCTGGCCGTGGCCGTTCCGCAGCTCGCGCCGGGGCCCCAGATCCTCGCGCCGCTCGGGCACGCCGGTGCCACGGCCGCGCTGCTGGCCCTGTGCGCCGGGGCGGCGTGCTGTGCGGCCTGGTCCGCCGAGTCGGCGAGTCTGCGTTACGTCCTGGTCGCGCTGGCGGTGGCCATCACGGTGTCCGCGGCCGTCCTGGGCTCCACCAGCGGCTTCGTGGCCTGCACCGCCGTCCTGCTGTGCTCCCTGGCCGCCGGCCGGATGACCCACCGCGGCCCGGGCATCACCGGCCTCGCGCTGACCGCCCTCCTGGTGGCCGGCCTGACCTGGGCCGTCGCCGGCGACGCCCTGCCCGACGGGCTCACCACCTCCCTGGAGGGCCGGCTCACCCCGCACCGGATCGAGCTGTGGCGGGACGCGCTGCACGAGGCCCACCGCAACGCCGCCCTCGGTGTGGGCCCGGAGCGTTTCGGTGAACTGAGCTCGACGGCGAACCGGACCCTGCTGTCGGACGGCAAGCCCCACTCGGCTCTGTTGCAGCAGGCGGCGGAGCAGGGTGTCCTCGGCGTGATCCTGCTGGGGGCGTCCTTCTGCTGGGTGCTGCACGCGCTGTGGCGCTCACCGCGTCCCACGCCGGTCGTGCTCACCGCGGGAGCGGCCCTGACGGCGCTGGCGGTGATCGCCTCGGTCGGCAACGCGCTGAGCTTCACGGCCGTATCGGTCGGGGCGGGTCTTGTGGCGGGTGTCGCCACGGCTCGGCCGCTGCCCGGCGAGTCACCGCGGCCGGACGGGGCCGCGCGCCCGCCTGATGACCGGCCGGCCCCCTGAGCCGCTGCTCAGCGGGGCCCGCCCGGACGCAGCCGGTCCCTGATGACCCGTACGGCCGTCTCGGCGTTGTCCACGGTGATGGTGAACGTATGGCCGTCCCACAGGCGCAGGACGACGCCCTCACCGCGCCGCACGACCACCGCGGTGCCCTTCTCCGGACGCCAGCGGTAGCCCCAGCCGCCCCACTGGCGCGGAGTGACGTGCTCGGCGAACTCGGCGCCCGCGACGTGCGAGAGGGGAATGCGGCGGCGCGGCACGCCGATGTGCCCGCAGCGCACCTCGACGCACTCCTTGTCGAGCTTCATGTCGACGTGCACGAAGGCGAGCGTGCCGAAGAGGACCAGCAGTCCGGCGGCGATGCAGCCGACGACGGACATGACGAGCGGGGCGACGCCGGACGTCCAGGCGGAGTCGACCGCCAGCTCGACGCCGAGCGCCATGAAGGCCGCACCGCCGAGCGCCAGCAGCCACTGGACCCGGTTGGTGGCGCGCCCGGTCCAGACCTCGGGTTGCCTGGCCTTCTCGCCGTGGGAATGGTCCCTCATGGCTACGAGGTTACTCATGTTCCGCTGCGCGGGCACCGGATCGCTCAGCGTGACCGGGCCGGGCGGGCCGCCCCGGACCGCGACCGCACGATCCGCGGCCCCCGGTCAGCGCGTGGAGCTGACCGCCTGCAGCAGCCGGCCCTCCGCGTACGACAGGGCGGTCGCGGGCAGCTCCGCCTCGCGCCCGCTGAGCAGCACGGTCAGCGTGCCCTCCGCGCGGGCGTCCGGGGCGGGCTGCGCGCCGATCCGGCGCAGCGACTGAGCGGCGACCGCCCCGGCGGATCCGTGCAGGATCAGCGGCGGCCGGCCCGGCTGCCGCACGGCCGTCCTGATGCGCTCGGCGACGAGCTCGTAGTTGGTGCAGCCGAGCACGACCGTCGACACGTCGCCGGGGGTGAGCGCGGCGGCCGCGGTGACCGCGGCCTCGATCGCGGCCTCGTCGGCGTGGTGCACGGCGTCCGCGAGACCCGGGCAGGGCACCTCGGTGACGTCCACGCCGTGGGCGAACTCGGCGATCAGGTTCCGCTGGTAGGGGCTGCCGGTGGTGGCGGGCGTCGCCCAGATCGCCACCGGCCCGCCGCCGGCCGCGGCCGGCTTGATCGCCGGGACCGTCCCGATGACCGGCAGACCGGGCTCGAAACGGGCCCGCAGCTGGGGCAGGGAATGGACGGACGCGGTGTTGCACGCGACGATCAGGACGTCGGGGCCGTGCGCCGCGGCGGCACCGGCCACGTCCAGCGCCCGCTCGGTGATGTCCTCGGGGGTGCGCGGCCCCCAGGGCATTCCGTCGGGGTCCCACGACAGCACGAGATCGGCGTCCGGCCGCAGACGCCGTACCGCCGCTGCGGCGGGGAGCAGACCGATTCCGGAGTCCATGAGCGCGATCTTCACCCGGCCACGATAGACGATGCCCCGTTGCCGGCCGGTGGAGTGGGGCACACTGCCCAGGTGAGCGCCAATGTGTGGATCGCTGCCGTATCACTCGCCGCCTGGCTGTGGCTGTTGCTCTGTCAGGGCTTCTTCTGGCGTACGGACATCCGGCTGCCGCCCCGGCGGGAGCCGGCCGTGTGGCCGCCGGTCTGCGTCGTCGTGCCCGCGCGTGACGAGGCGGCCGTGCTGCCCTCGAGCCTGCCGTCCCTGCTCGCCCAGGAGTATCCGGGCCCGGCGGAGATCTTCCTCGTCGACGACGGCAGCTCGGACGGCACCGGGGCGCTCGCCCGCGAGCTGGCGGACGCGCACGGCGGTCTGCCCCTGACCGTCGCATCCCCCGGCGAACCGCCCGCCGGCTGGACGGGCAAGCTGTGGGCGGTGCGGCACGGCATCGCCCTGGCACGCGCGCGTGAGCCCGGGTACCTGCTCCTGACGGACGCGGACATCGCGCACGCTCCGGACAGCCTGCGCGAGCTGGTCGCCGCCGCGCACGGCGGCGGCTTCGACGTCGTCTCGCAGATGGCCCGGCTGCGGGTGGAGAGCCTGTGGGAGCGGCTCGTGGTGCCGGCCTTCGTCTACTTCTTCGCGCAGCTGTACCCGTTCCGCCGGATCGGCGCGAAGGGCACGCGGACGGCGGCCGCGGCGGGCGGCTGCGTGCTGCTGCGCGCCGACGCCGCCGAACGGGCGCGGATCCCGGACGCCATCCGGCACGCCGTCATCGACGACGTGGCGCTGGCGCGCGCGGTCAAGGGCGGCGGCGGCCGGATCTGGCTGGGGCTGGCCGAGCGGGTGGACAGCGTGCGGCCCTATCCGCGCTTGCACGACCTGTGGCGGATGGTGTCACGCAGCGCGTACGCGCAGCTGCGGCACAACCCCGTGGTGCTGCTCGGGACGGTGATCGGGCTGGCCCTGGTGTACCTGGTGCCGCCCGTGGCCCTGGTCGTGGGCCTGGTCTGCGGGGACACGGCGGCCTGGGTCCTCGGCGCTCTGGCCTGGCTGGTGATGGCGGGAACGTACCTCCCGATGCTCCGCCACTACCGGCAGCCGCCGTGGCTCGCTCCCCTGCTGCCGTTCACCGCGTCGCTCTATCTCCTCATGACGGTCGACTCCGCGGTACAGCACTACCGGGGGCGCGGCGCGGCCTGGAAGGGCCGCACCTACGCACGCCCGGACACCGTCACGGACGAGCAGCCCCTCTAGATGCCGTCCAGGGGCGTCCAGAGGTGCTCACTTCCTGCCGGGGGTCCAGTTCATGCCCCACCCGTAGGCGCGGTCGATGGTCCGCTGGGGGCTCACGCCCCGCTCGGGCACCAGGTAGCGGGCCTCGCGCTGGACCATCAGGTCACCGCCCGTGTTGGTGATCAGGGCGAGGGCGCACACCGTCGAGGGCACGGTGCACTCGTCGAGCGAGAAGTCGATCGGGGCGCCGTACTGCGGCTGGAGGGTGACCGTCGCGTGCAGGTCCGCGAAGGAACGCGCGCCTTCGTAGATGGTCACGAAGACGAGGATGCGCCGGAAGTCCCGCTGGTGGTCGAGGTTGATGGTGAGGTTCTCGCCGCTCTCGACGGCACCGGTGCGGTCGTCGCCGTCGAGGTGGATGTACGGCGGCTGGTGCAGCGCCCCGAAGGCGTTGCCGAGGGCCTGGATGACGCCCTTCCTGCCGTCGCCGAGCTCGTACAGGGCGCACAGGTCCAGGTCGAGGTCCCGGTGCATGGCGACCGCGCGGCCGCGCTTGCTGCCCCAGCCGGAGAACTGCTTGCGCACCTGCCAGTTGAGGTTCACGCGCATGGCGCCCGAGGTGCCGCCCTGCTTGGCCAGCGAGACCGAGGGGGCCGCCTTGGTGAGCGTCACCTTGCTCAGCCGCACCGGCTGCGCGGGAGGTGCCTGCGGTGGGGGCGGCTGGACGGCGGCCGGGGGCGTGACCGGCGGGGCCACGTGCGCGGGCGGCGTGACCGGGGGCGGCATCGTCACCGGGGGCGCGGCGGGCGGCGGCGCGGGCGCCGCGGGGGCGGGCGGGACCGGGGGCGCGGCGTGCTGCGGCTCGTCCACCGTGATCCCGAAGTCCGTGGCCAGGCCCTCGAGTCCGCTGCTGTACCCCTGGCCGACGGCACGGAACTTCCAGGCGCCCTGGCGGCGGTAGAACTCACCGAGCACGAACGCGGTCTCGACGGTGGCGCCCGTGCTGTCGAAGCGGGCCACCACGTCGTCGCGGGCGGCGTCGCGGACCTCGATGTAGAGGCCGGGGACCTGCCCGAAACCGCCGCCGTCCGAGGAGGCCACGAGCACGACGGTCTCGATCGCGGGCTCTACCCGCGCGAGGTCGACGAGGAGGGTGTCGACGACACGGCCGCCGCCGTCCCGCTTGCCCTCGTGCCGGACCGCGCCGGAGGGGTGCGCCGCCTGGTTGTAGAAGACGAAGTCGCCGTCGGAGCGCACCTTGCCGTTCACGAGCAGCAGCGCCGAGGCGTCCGCGTCCGGCACGCCGGGGCCGGAGCGCCAGCCCAATTCCACCCGCAGTGCCGTCGTCGGCACCGGCGTATTCGAACCTTTCGACATTGACATGTCCGCCCCCATCGCGTCTCACCGTGCCGGCCGGTGTCCCGGCAGCCCTTCGGGCCGTCTACCCGCCCAACCTATTCGGTAGGACGGCGAACTCCCACTGCGGCACGGGAGGACCGGCCGCCGACCCGCCGGTAACCATCCGCGAACTGGCCTTTACAGAATTCAGGCGCCGAGCGGCGCCCCTTTTTGCCAAGTTCGCTCGCATTGGGGATCCCGCGTCACTGCGGACACGGAAAACAACCCTCTTATCGGTCTCCCCAACTAGCACATCGAGGGCTTAACTTATGAGCCATGACCTCCCCCCGCTCCACCTTTGGCGGCGGTTACTACTCCGCCTTCCCGGACACCCCGATCTACGACCGGCTGGTCGCCGAGCGGGGCACCCCTCAGATCGCTCCGATCCGGGTTCCCGCCGCGTACGACGCGCCGGGCAGCTATCTGCCGGCCCTGCCGTCGGCCCTCCCCGCCCTCCCGGCGGGTCCCTCCGTCCAGTCCGCCCAGTCCTCCTACGGCTATCCGCAGGCGCAGCAGCCGGCTCCGCTGCAGCAGGCGCCCGCGGCGTACATCCCGCAGCAGGCCGGCGCTCCGCGCGGATACCCCGGTCAGCAGCAGCCGCAACGGCCGATGGCCTCCGGCATGGGCTACGAGGCGATGCGCCCCGCCGCCCCCCGGCCGGCCCCGGCTCAGTACCAGGAGCCGTACAACGGCCAGCAGCAGTACCGCGGCGGTTACTGAGCCGTCCGTCGGCCCCTCCCGGCCATCGTTGTCACCTGACACGATGGCCGCATGGGGAGTGCGCTGCTGCAGTCGATACACATCCACCCGGTGAAGGCGTTCCGGGGCTTCGCGCCCCGGGAGGCCGCCGTGGAGCCCTGGGGGCTGGCCGGGGACCGGCGCTGGACGCTGATCGACGACGGGGGAAAGGTCGTCACACAACGTCAGCAGCCGCGCCTCGCGCTCGCCGCCGCCGAGCTGCTGCCCGGCGGCGGTGTCCGCCTGTCCGCGCCGGGCACGGCCTCGCTGACCGTGCCCGTTCCGCGGCCGGCCGGAACCGTACCGGTGGACGTCTTCGGCGACAAGGTCGAAGGGGTTCCCGCCGAGGCCGCGGCCGCTCACGCATGGTGCAGCGACTATCTCGGCACCGGCGTGCGCCTGGTCCACATGGACGATCCGGCCACGCGCAGGCCCGTCGACCCCGCGTACGCACGACCGGGCGAGACGGTGAGCTTCGCCGACGGCTACCCGCTGCTGCTGACCACCAGCGCCTCTCTCGACGCCCTCAACTCCTTGATCGCAGGGGGCGCTCGCCCGGCCGAGGGACCGCTGCCCATGAACCGCTTCCGGCCGAACGTGGTGGTGCGCGGCACCGAGGCCTGGGCCGAGGACGACTGGTCCCGCGTGGCCATCGGGGAGGTCACGTTCCGTGTCACCGGAATGTGCGGGCGGTGCGTGGTGACCACCACCGACCAGGACACCGCGGCACGGGGCAGGGAACCGCTCGCCACGCTGGTCCGCCACCGCCGTATCGGCGGCAAACCGGCCTTCGGCCAGAACCTGGTGCCCCTGTCCACCGGTGTGATCCGGGTCGGCGACGCGGTGACGGTTCTCGCGTAGCCGCCGGTTGCCGGCGGTGCGTGTCGGACGGTCCGCCGAACGGTCCTGCAGCGGACCGCGCCGGAAGATCGGTGCCCGGTCCCGTCGCGGGAACCAAGGCCGGGTGCCCGTGCGTTGAGTTCGCGTGAGAAGTTCATGAGAGGCCGTGGGAGCGGGTGATTTCCCTCTCTCTTCGACCTGGTCGGCCCCTGGACTGCTCACCCGGGGTCAAGGTGGAGCGGGAAGGGGGTGCGGGACGGTGCGCACCATCAGCGGGCTCTGGCGCTGGCGGCACAATCCGCTGCGCCGCACGAGCGATCTGGTCGAAGCCTGGCTGGCCCTGGTGGCGTTGCTGCTGATCGTCGTCGCCGCGCCCGTCGTCGGTTCCCTCGTGGGCGGTCTCGCCCAGGGCGCCCTCCAGCGGTCCGTCCGGGACCAGCGTGCGGCCCGCCACCTGGTGACCGCCACGGTGGTGCGCAAGCTGGACCGCTCCGCGCTGGACACCGACCCGGAGGCGACCTCGGCGGGCGACCTGCGCAGCCGCGTGTTCGCCGGCTGGACCGCGCCGGACGGCTCCGGTCACCACGGCGCGGTCCTGGCGGACCTCAAGTCCCCGCACCGCGGCGACCACTTCCGGATATGGACCGACCGGCACGGCCGGCTCGTGGCCCGCCCGCTGGACCCCGCGACCGCGACGACGCACGCGGTGCTCGCCGGGTTCGGTGCCGCCATGCTCGCCGCGGGCGCCGTCGAGGGGGGCCGCCGCCTGATCGTCCGGCGCATGGTCCGCCGCCGGTACGCCCGCCTGGACCAGGCCTGGGACAAGGCGGGCCCGGACTGGGGCAGGACCGGCGCCGGCAGCTGACGGCCTTCCGGCTCTGGTCAACCCACCACCCGCGCGCACGCTACGGTGGAGCGGGCCGAACCCTTCGGCATCAACCCGCGTATCACGAGGTGGGGGGCACAGCAGCGCCATGGCACAGGGCACGGTCCAGGTGACGCACACCGGCACATCGCGGTGGCGGCGCCGCACGGGTGAGTACGCATCGCTCGCCGCCGCCCTGGAGGCCGCCGCGGACGGTGACGTTCTCACCGTCGCCCCCGGCACCTACCGGGAGAACCTCGTGGTGCAGCGGGCGGTGACGCTGCGCGGGCCCGAGGGCTCCCCCGGTTCGGTGCGGATCGCGCCCGTGGACGGGGTGCCGCTGACCGTGCGCGCCTCGGCCGTGGTCCAGGACCTGCACGTGGAGGCGCAGGACGCGGCGGCGCCCGCCCTGCTGGTGGAGGAGGGCACGCCGGAGCTGCTGGACATCCGGGTCGTCACCCGCTCCGCGGCGGGGATCGAGGTGCGTGCCGGCGCGCGCCCGACCGTGCGGCGCTGCACCGTCGACAACCCGGCGGGCATAGGGGTGGCCGTACTCGACGGCGGAGGCGGGGTGTTCGAGGAGTGCGAGGTGGTGGCCGCCGGCCAGGCGGGCGTCGCCGTCCGCGGGGGCGCGCACCCGCGCCTGGAGCGCTGCCGGATCCACCACACCGCCGGGGCGGGTCTGACCGCGACCGGTGAGAACACCGCCGTGGAGGCGCTGGGTTGTGAGATCTACGAGGTCCGGGGAAGCGGTGTGCAGATCACCGGCCGGGCCACCGCCCACCTCACGGACAGCGATGTGCACCGCACCACCGGGGACGGTGTCACCCTCGACACGGACGCGGTGCTCACGCTGGCCGACTGCCGTATCCACGACGTCCCGGAGAACGCGGTCGACCTGCGTTCGCGCTCGGTGCTCACGCTGACCCGCACGACGGTGCGTCAGTTCGGGCGCAACGGGCTGTCGGTGTGGGACCCGGGCACCCGCGTGGACGCCAACCAGTGCGAGATCTTCGACAGCACGGGCGACTACCCGGCGGTGTGGGTCAGCGACGGCGCCACGGCCGTGCTCGACTCCTGCCGGGTGCACGACGTGCCGGACGCCCTGTTCGTGCTCGACCGCGGCTCGCGCGCGGACGTCGTCGACAGCGATCTGTCCCAGGTGCGCAACACGGCCGTGTCGGTGAGCGACGGCGCCACCGCGCAGCTCGACGACTGCCGCATCCGGGACGCCGCGACGGGCGCCTGGTTCCGCGACCACGGCAGCGGCGGCACCCTCAGCGGCTGCACCATCGACGGCACGCAGACCGGCGTGATCGTCACCAAGGGCGCCGACCCCACCCTCGAGCGCTGCACGGTCGACTCCCCCGCGGAGGCCGGGTTCTACGTGTCGGCGGGTGGCCGCGGCAGCTTCCTCGGCTGCCGCGTGACCGGCAGCGGCGGCTACGGCTTCCACGTCATCGACGGCAGCCGTACGACGCTGAGGAAGTGCCGTACGGAGCGGTGCGCGCGCGGCGGTTACGAGTTCGCGGAGGGCGGCGACGCGGCACCCGGCACCGGCCCGGTCGCCGAGGAGTGCACCAGCGACGAGAGCGCGGGCCTCACGCCGCCCCCGGCCCGGGAGACCGCGGTGGAGACGGCCGACCGCTCGCCCGGGCTGCTGGGCGCCATCCCCGGGCAGCGCACCACGGAGCAGGAGCCGCTGCTCACCGCCGCGCAGCCCGAGCAGCCGGCGCGGACGCCGACGGCGGTGCTGGGTGAACTCGACGCGCTGGTGGGCCTGGAGAGCGTCAAGCGCGAGGTCCGGGCGCTGACCGACATGATCGAGGTGGGCCGGCGCCGCCGGCAGGCGGGTCTGAAGGCGGCCTCGGTCAAGCGGCATCTGGTCTTCACGGGCTCCCCCGGCACCGGCAAGACGACCGTGGCCCGGCTCTACGGCGAGATCCTCGCCTCGCTCGGGGTGCTGGAGAAGGGCCATCTCGTCGAGGTCTCCCGGGTCGACCTGGTCGGCGAGCACATCGGCTCGACGGCGATCCGCACCCAGGAGGCCTTCGACCGGGCGCGCGGCGGTGTGCTGTTCATCGACGAGGCCTACGCGCTCTCGCCGGAGGACTCGGGCCGGGACTTCGGCCGGGAGGCCATCGACACGCTGGTGAAGCTGATGGAGGACCACCGCGACGCGGTCGTGGTGATCGTCGCGGGTTACACGGCGGAGATGGAACGGTTCCTTTCGGTCAACCCCGGTGTGGCGTCCCGTTTCTCACGGACCATCACCTTCAGCGACTACGACCCGGAGGAGCTGCTGCGGATCGTCGAGCAGCAGGCCGACGAGCACGAGTACCGGCTGGCGCCGGGCACCGCCGAGGCCCTGCTGAAGTACTTCACGGCGATCCCCAAGGGCCCGGCGTTCGGCAACGGCCGCACGGCCCGCCAGACCTTCGAGGCGATGGTGGAGCGGCACGCGAGCCGGGTCGCCCAGTTCACGGAGCCCACCAAGGACGACCTGACCCTGCTCTACGCGGAGGATCTGCCCGGGTCCTCCTGAGCACCGGTGACGGGGCGCGGAGCCGGCACCTCCGGCCGCAGGCGGGCCAGCAGCCGCCGGCGCTCCTCGGCGAAGACCGGGTCGGCCTGGTAGTCGGAGTGGCCGAGGATCGGCGCCGGCAGGGGGTGCGCCGCGGTGCGGCCGTAGGCGA
Source organism: Streptomyces sediminimaris (assembly GCF_047049295.1). Taxonomy (NCBI): domain Bacteria; kingdom Bacillati; phylum Actinomycetota; class Actinomycetes; order Kitasatosporales; family Streptomycetaceae; genus Streptomyces; species Streptomyces sediminimaris. The sequence continues at coordinate 879,041 of NZ_JBJWOT010000001.1, forward strand.
GCGGGTCCTTCAGCGGGGCGCGGTCCACCTCAAGACCGCAGTCGCCGGGCAGGCGGACCGGGCCGCCGATGGGATCGGTGAGCCGGTAGAGGTTGCGCCAGCAGTCGACGTCGTGGTGCAGCGAGACGAGCGCGGCGGGGCCGAAATGGGCCGGGAACCAGCGGCCGTAGAGGCGCTCGAGCGGGGAGCCGTAGGTGAGCAGGGCGACCCGCTTGCGGTCGGAGGGTGCCAGCTGCCAGGCCGCGGCGGCCGCGAGCACGCTGCCCTGGGAGTGTCCGGAGATGACGAGGCGGCCGCCGGTGGCGCGGGTCCAGGTCGCCATCCGCCAGGTGAGGTCGGGGACGGCGCGTTCGGCGTAGCAGGGCGGGGCGAAGGGATGGGCGGCGCGCGGCCAGAAGGTGCCGACGTCCCAGAGGATGCCGATGGTGCGCCGCGCGGAGGCGTCCTTGTAGGCGCGCCTGCCCCAGGTGACGAAGAGTATGAAGCCCAGGCCGATCAGCCACGATCCCAGGGCCTGCGAGGTCTGCGCGACGCCGTGCACGAAGGCGTACGCGTTCCGGGCGGCCGGGCCCGGGGCCTCGTCGGTCGCCTGGGCGCCGGCGATCGCCCCGGCGCCCAGGAGCAGGGTGGTGCCCGCGACGACGGCGACGAGCAGGGGGGCGCGGTCGGTGAGCGTGGCCAGCGCGCGCGTGGTGGCGATCCGGGCGGTGCGGGCGGCGTCCCTGGGTTCCGACGCGTAGTCCAGCCGTACCTCGCCCAGCTCGGTGCGGCGCAGCAGCCAGGCCCGCCGTGCCGCCCCGCCGCAGAACGCGAGCAGCACGACCAGCAGGACGGGGATCACGGAGGCCTGCCAGGTCAGCAGGACGGGCGGGCCGTCGAGGAAGGAGCCGGTGCCGTCCAGCCAGTCCGATACGCGCTGGGCGACACCACCGGACATCACGCCGCCCAGGGCGCAGGCGAGCGTGGCGACGGCCGGGCCGGCCAGGCCGCGCAGGGCGGCTCGCCGGTCGGGGCGGGTGCGGTGGAGCAGGCCGGCGACCACCGCGAGGGCGACGACGAGGGCGCCCTGCACCAGGGCGATGCCGCCGAAGGTGAAGCCGCCGCCGGGCAGCCGGCCCGCGGAGTGCCACCCCGGCCGCTCCCATCCGCCGTACAGCGCGGCGAGCAGCAGCAGGACGAGCGCGGCGAGCGGCAGCCGCCGCACGAGGTGCTCGTCGGGCTCCTGGTCGAGGCGGTTCTCGCCGCGGCCGCTGCGGCAGACCGCCCACAGCGCCACGAGGGCGGTGGCGAGGATCGCCGCGAGGAGCAGCCGGCCCAGGGTGTCGAGCGCGGCCGGTCCGCCGGGCACCCGGTCGCGGCGGGCCGCGGACCATCCGACGGCCGAGGCGACGGTGAGCAGGCCGGCCGCGGTGTGGGCGGCGCGCAGGCGGGCGACCGGGCGGCGGCCGTACCAGAAGCCGGGGCTGCCCAGGCCGCCGCGGCCGGCGTCCTCGTCCGGTCCGGCCTGCTGGGGCATCGGCCGCACCGACTCGTACGCGCTCCAGGTGCGGCGCGAGAGGTACCACAGCAGGCCGGTGAGCCCGGCGGGCACCATGGCCGCCAGGGCGAGGCGGCGGCCCGGCCCGCTCCACCAGCCGTCGTGCGACCCGTCGGGCGAGAGAAAGCCCAGCCAGGAGTGGCGCTCGGCGCACGCGCGCGTGCCCGCGCACTGCCAGGCGACCAGGTCCAGGGCGACCTCGCAGGCGGCCGCGACCAGCAGCACCGTCAGGGTCAGCCCGGCGAGCCGCACCAGCAGCCCGTACAGGCGGACCGTCCGCCGGTGGCCGCGGGCGTCGGGGCGCATCCAGTGGGCGAGGTTGACGACCATGAACGGCAGCAGCAACAGCCACAGGGCGCGTGCGCTGTCGCCGGAGGTGAGGTTGCACCAGACGTACGCCTCCGGCACCGGCCTGTTCCGGTAGTCCTCGGGCCGGCTCTCGGCGTCGACGTCCTCGGCGCGCCGGAAGACGGCCGCCGTGTCGTCGCCGGTGACGCGCACCGTGGACGGATCGTTCAGCATCTCCTGGGGCGTCGTGCCGCCCACGCCGTGGACCAGCAGTTCCAGGGCGGTCGCGGATGCGTCGGCACCCGCGGCGGGACCGTCGGCCGGGCTGCGTTCCTGCGCACGTTCCACTGTTCGCACTTCCCCCGTGACGCGCCGTCGGCTGTGTGCGTGCGGGCATGATCTCCGCTCCGAGCAGGGCTTACACCCATGCCCGCGGAATCTCCCCGATCCGGGTGACAACGGGGGAACAGATGTGGCCAGGGTGACCTGGGCGCGTCGGGTGGGTGGCGTGATGGGTACCCAGCCGTGCGAGGATGGGACGTCCGCACACCGGGGCACGGAGAACGTCCTTGTCGGAGCAGGTGTGCGCGGCGTGTCGGACGGCTTGAGGCGAAAGGACCGGAGCGTACGTGAGTGAGAATCAGAACCTCCTCGCGGAGCAGCGGCGCTCCCTGATCCTGGAGGAGGTCCGGCGCCGCGGCGGGGTCCGGGTCAACGAGCTGACCCGCAAGCTCGGCGTGTCGGACATGACCGTGCGCCGCGACCTCGACGCGCTGGCCCGCCAGGGCGTCCTGGAGAAGGTGCACGGCGGCGCGGTCCCGGTGGTCGAGGCGAGCACGCACGAGCCCGGTTTCGAGGCCAAGTCGGGCCTGGAACTGACGGCCAAGGAGGACATCGCACGCTCGGCGGCGCAGCTGGTGGCTCCGGGGACCGCGATAGCGCTCTCGGGCGGTACGACGACGTACGCGCTCGCGCATCAGCTGGTGGACGTGCCGGACCTGACGGTCGTGACCAACTCGGTGCGGGTGGCGGACGTCTTCCACGCTGCGCAGCGCACCTCCGGCCCCCGGCAGGGTGCGGCCACGGTGGTGCTGACGGGCGGGGTGCGCACCCCGTCCGACTCGCTGGTGGGGCCCGTGGCCGACCAGGCGATCGCGGCGCTCCACTTCGACGTGCTCTTCCTCGGTGTGCACGGCATATCGGTCGAGGCCGGCCTGTCGACGCCGAACCTCGCGGAGGCCGAGACCAACCGGCGTCTGGTGCAGTCGGCGCGGCGGGTCGTGGTGGTCGCCGACCACACCAAGTGGGGTGTGGTGGGCCTCAGTTCGTTCGCGGCGCTGGAGCAGGTCGACACCCTGGTGACGGACGCGGGACTGCCGTCGGACGCCCGTGAGGAGATCTCCGAGCATCTGCCCCAGCTGGTGGTGGCGGGCGAGCCGGAGAGCTGATCCCGGCCGCGGGGCAGACAACTGACGGCCCGTCAGTTACCGTGACGGTGCCGATCGCTCGCCCTCCCGCCCGAGGAGTCCGTGCCCATGGCCCGCCGACTGCGCCCCGTCGGACTCGGCTTCGTCGAGACCGCGCCCGTGCGACTCACCTTCACGCACGACACCGCGGCCGCACCCGACGCCGTCTTCCGCGCGCTGGCCGAGGACGTACCGGGCTGGGCCCAGTGGTTCGCGGCGATCACGCTGGCCCGGCCCCTCGACGGCGGCACCCGGCGCGAGGTGCGGCTCAGGGGCGGCACACGGTTCGAGGAGACGGTGCTCGCGGCGAAGGAGGCGGAGCTGTACGCCTACCGCGTCGACGTGGCCAACGTGCCCGGCCTGCGGGCCCTCGCCGAGGAGTGGCGCCTCGCGCCGGCCGGCACCGGCACGCGGGTGAGGTGGACCTTCGCCGCCGACGGGGCGGCGCCGTCGCGGCTCGTCCTGAAGGCGGCTCGTGCGGGCCTGGGCCGGTCCTTCCGGGACGCGGTGACCTCGCTGGACCGGCGCCTGGCCTCCCGGTAGCCCGACGGTACGCCCTCAATCGGGCCAGACGCCCGTTGCCAGCAGCGACTGGATCGCCGTCGCGTACGGTCCGATGTCCATGCCCTGTGCGGCGAGCCAGGCGTCGGAGTAGTACTTGTCCAGGTACCGGTCGCCCGGGTCGCACAGCAGCGTCACCACGCTCCCCCGCTCCCCCCGGGCCACCATCTCGGCGACGATCTTCAGCGCGCTCCACAGGCCGGTACCCGTCGAGCCGCCCGCCTTGCGCCCGATGGCCCGCTCCAGCGCCCGTACGGCGGCGACGCTCGCCGCGTCGGGCACCTTCATCATCCGGTCGATGGCGCCGGGCACGAAGCTGGGCTCCATGCGGGGCCGGCCGATGCCCTCGATACGGGAGCCGCAGTCGCAGGTGACGTCCGGATCGCCGGAGGTCCAGCCCTCGTAGAAACAGGAGTTCTCGGGGTCGGCGACACAGATGCGGGTGTCGCGCTGGGTGTAGTGGACGTAGCGCGCCAGGGTCGCCGAGGTGCCGCCGGTGCCGGCCGTCGCCACGATCCACGCCGGCTCGGGGAACCGCTCGAGTTCCAGCTGGCGGAAGATGGACTCGGCGATGTTGTTGTTGCCGCGCCAGTCCGTGGCCCGTTCCGCGTAGGTGAACTGGTCCATGTAGTGGCCGCCGCTCTCCGCCGCCAGACGCGCCGACTCCTCGTACATCCTGCGTGAGTCGTCCACGAAGTGGCACCGCCCGCCGTGGAACTCGATCAGGCGGATCTTCTCGGCACTCGTCGTGCGCGGCATCACGGCGATGAAGGGCACGCCGATCAGCCCCGCGAAGTACGCCTCGGAGACGGCGGTCGAGCCGCTGGACGCCTCGATCACCGGACGGCCCGGCCGGATCCAGCCGTTGCAGAGGCCGTATAGGAAGAGCGAGCGGGCGAGGCGGTGCTTGAGGCTGCCGGTCGGGTGCGTCGACTCGTCCTTGAGGTACAGGTCGATCCCCCACTTCTCGGGCAGCGGGAAGCGCAGGAGGTGGGTGTCGGCCGAGCGGTTGGCGTCGGCCTGCACCTTGCGGACCGCCTCTTTCAGCCAGTCGCGGTAGGCCGCGTCGCTGCGGTCGGCGTCGAGGGTCTCGCCGGACCGGGTCTGCTGGGGGGTGCTCACGACGGAGTGCTCCTTACGCTGGGCGCCGACGGGGTCCCGCACGGCCGGCGCACCGATCATAAGCACCTTTCACACGCTTCTCACCTGCATAAACGCAGCTTTGGGCGCCCCAAAGGAGCGCCTGGGGGCCCGGTACGGCGGGTGAGGGGGGCGCATTCGCGCGAGTGCTCCGTGCGCTCCGCCCGAGGGTGTCGTGCGTACTGGTGCTCGACGCCGGGTGCGGGCAGACTGCACCGCGGGCGCGGGCAGACCGCACCGAACGGGGGCACACAGGACCTCGACACGAGCTGGATCATGACCCGCGCGGGAACACGGTCCAGCGCACCGATCGCGCACAAGGGGGCGGCGGCATGGCGGAGCCGGAGTTCACGGCCACGGGGGTGCGGATCGACAAACGGCTGCGTTCGCTCACCCGGGCCGGGCAGGTCCGGATCAGCGACGGCAGGCTCGCGTTGCTCACCAGCTACGGCACCGAGATCGACAGTGCGCCGGTGCAGGCCGTGCGCGCCTCCAAACCCTGGTTCGCGGCGGAGGGCCGGGCGCTCGCCGACCTCAACGGCAAACGCTATCTGCTGACCCTGGGCGACCACGACCCGGCACCCGGCGAGCCCGGGCCGCCCGCGGCTCGCCGGTTCATCGAGGCCGTGCGGAAGGCGGCCGGGGGCAGGGCCTGACGGCCGCCCGGCAGCACGGCGGCGGCGCGCACCCTCCGATCGGCTCGGCCGACGGCGAGTTGCGCCACCTCGCCCCCTGCGTCACGCTGGTCTCACGTCACTCTGGGTTTACCGGCGATAACGCTGCGAACCAGCCGCCGGGCACGACAGCAGGCAGCCGTTGCACTCGGGCCCTGCTGGATCCGTCTTCCGTGTTCTTCCGGACCTCTTCAGTCGGGGAGTCGCAGCCGTGATCAGTCACCCAAGCAGGCACTGCACGGTAGAGCTCCAAGCCCTGCCGTCGCGGATCGGCCAGGTCCGCAGAATCGTCTCTGCGCAGTTGCGCTACTGGCATATGGACTCGCTCATCGACCGGGCCGCGCTCGGTGTGACGGAGCTGCTGACCAACGTGCACCTGCACGCCCAGCCCGACAAGCTGTGCACCGTGGAGATAGAGCTGCTGCTGGACCGGCTCATGGTCTCGGTGCGCGACCACGACCCGCGGCTGCCCGAGGTCCGCGACGTGGAGACGTCCGCGACCACCGGGCGCGGGCTCGCCATGGTGGCCGCGGTGAGCGAGAGCTGGGGCGTGCGCCCGGACGGCGACTCGGGCAAGGTCGTCTGGTTCACGCTGCCGACCGCCCCGGCGCCGGTGACGCCGCCCGCCCGTCCCTGCCGTACGGCCGAGAAACCCGCCCGCCGGTTCACGGAGGTCGAGCACGCGGTCGACGGCCACAGGTCCGCACACGCTCCCGCCCGGTCCGCCGTTGCCGGCTGACCGGGCGGTGACCGTAGGGGAGGGCCGTACGCCCGCGGACGCACCGGCCGGCACCGGGAGGACGGTCGCGCTCAGCGCCCGGCGCCTTCGCGCGTCCGCCCTCCGGGCCCCGGCGCGCTCCTGGTCCCCCCGGCCGCCGGGCCCTCCACGGCTCCCCCGGCCGGCGCGCCGGCCCCCGTACTCGGCGCGAAGGGCCCCTGCCGTCGGCTCGGTCGGCCGCGGAAGCCTCCGCCCGGTGGCCGCAGCTCACTCCGTGGCGATGGCGCGCAGCACGTCCAGCCGCGCCGCCCGCCGGGCCGGGCGCAGGCCCGCCAGGGCGCCCGCCCCGAGACCCACCAGGGCCACGATCAGCAGCTGTACGGGCGGGAGCGCGAAGGCGAACGCACTGTCGCTCGCGCCGTCCGAGGCCTTGACCAGCACCCAGCCGAGGAAGGCGCCGAGGCCGAGGCCGCCGACCGTGCCGAAGGCGGCGACGAGCACCGACTCCCAGCGGACCATGGCCCTGAGCTGCGAACGGGTCTGGCCGACCGCCCGGAGCAGGCCCAGTTCGCGGGTACGCTCGTGGATCGCCAGCGTCAGGGTGTTGGCGATGCCCAGCAGGGCGATGAGGACCGCGAGGGCGAGCAGGGCGTAGACGAGGGTCAGCATCATGTCGATGCCGCCGGCCGAGGACTGCGCGTACTCCTCGCGGGTCTGCACCTGCGGGTCGCCGTAATGGACGGTGACCTTCCGCACGGCCGCCTTGCCCGCGTCCGTGCCCACGCCGTCCTCGAGGGAGACGGCGACCAGGGTGTCGGAGTCCTGGGTGCGGTGCGGGGCCCAGGCGGCGCGGGTGATGACGTAGTCACCGGCGAGTTCGGACCGGCCGTAGACCGCGCGGACGGTGAAGGTCTCCTTCTCGCCGTCGGTGAAGGTGAGGTGCGCCTTCCCGCCGGTGGCGAGGTGCTGCCTGCGGGCCTCCGCCCTGGTGACGGCGATTCCGTCGGTGCCGAGGTCGCGGAGGGAGCCGTCGACCCTGCCCAGGTCGAAGGTGCGCTCCAGGGCCACGGGATCGGTGACCGTCAGCGCCCGTCCCGCGCCGTCCACTTCGGCGACCCCCCGGCCGAGCCCCACGGCCGTGTCGACCTGGGGAAGCCGCTGGATCGCGCCGGCCAGGCGAGGACTCAGGCCGCTGCCGCCCGCGCCGAACGACGGGGTGCTGACGGCGATGTCGCCGGCGAAGGACCGGGACACGGTCTGGTCCATGGTCGCCTTCAGCGAGGCGCCGAAGACGGTGAACAGCGAGACGACGGCCACGCCGATCATCAGGGCGCTCGCGGTGGCGGCGGTCCGCCTCGGGCTGCGCAGGGCGTTGCGCCGGGCCAGGCCGCCGGAGACGCCGCGGAGCCTGTCGAGCGGGCCGCCGAGGACGCGCACGGCCCGGTTCGAGGCGACCGGGCCCAGGACCACGAAGGACGCCAGCGCCAGCACGGCACCGAGGCCCGCCAGCCACAGGGACGACGACACCAGGACCCCGCCGAGCGTGGCGGAGACGGCCAGGGCGGCGAGGCCCAGGCCGGGGACGGCACGCGCGCGGGACGCACCGGAGGCGTCGACGGCCGTCTCGCGCAGGGCGGCCAGCGGGGCCGTACGGCCGGCGCGGGCGGCGGGCAGCAGCGCGGAGCCGAGGCAGACGACGACGCCGACCACGAGCGGCACCACCAGGGACAGCGCGCCGATCACCAGGTCGCCGTCGGGGAAGGGGAACCCGATCGCCGGGAACAGCGCCTGCAGGCCCGCGGCGATACCGATACCCCCGGCGAGACCGGCCGCGGAGGCGGTCACGGCGACGACGGTGGCCTCGATCAGAGTGGTGGCGGTGATCTGCCGCCGGGAGGCGCCCAGGGCCCGCAACAGGGCGTTGTCACGGGTGCGCTGGGCCACGACGATCGCGAAGGTGTTGTGGATGGAGAACGTCGCGACCAGCAGGGCGATGCCGGAGAACACCAGCAGGAAGGTGGTGAAGACGGTGAGGAACTGACTGGAGATCATGTCGGTGTTCTCCCGCGCCGACTCCTGACCGGTGACGGCCTCGACCCCCTTGGGCAGCACCGGGGTCAGCCGGCCGACGAGTTCCCTCTCGCTCACGCCGGGTCCGGCGCGGACCTTGATGCTCGCCGCCTCGCCGGGCCTGGCCGTGAGGTACTTCTCGGCGTCGGCGCGGGTCATGCCGGTGAAGGTCACCTGTGCCATGCCGTCCTCGCCGCCGAAGGTCGCCAGGCCGACGACGGTCACCCTGACCGGGTCGGGGGTGCGCAGCGTGGTCGTGTCACCGATCTTCAGACCGCCCTTCTTCGCGGCGCCGCGGTTGACGACGACCTCCCCGGACCTGCGCGGGGCACGGCCCTCGGCGAGCCGGTACGGGTTGAGCCCGGCGTCGGTGATCCAGTTGCCGGCGAGGGTGGGCGGGCCCTGGCCGCCGATGGGCTTGCCGTCGCTGCCGACGAGCTGGCCGGCGCCCTCGATGTCCGGCGCGGCGGCCGCCACGCCCGGCACGCCCTCGACCGTGCCCACCAGGGCGGTGGGAACGGGCCGGCGCACGCCCTGGCTGTCGCCGGGCGTGGTGATCACGTCGGCGCCGCGCACCACGGCGTCCGTGCCGGCGGCCGCGCTGCCGAACATCGAGTCGAAGCCGGCCCGCAGCGTGTCACCCATGACGAGGGTGCCGCCGAGGAAGGCCACGCCGAGGAACACGGCGAGGAAGGTTCCGGCGAAGCGCCGCTTGTGGGCGCGCAGGGAGGACACGCTCAGGCGTACGGCGGCGTTCACGAGGGCACCTCGAGGGCTTTCATGCGGTCCAGGACCTTCTCCGCGGTCGGCGCCCGCATACGGTCCACCAGGCGCCCGTCGGCGAGGAAGACGACCTCGTCGGCGTGGGCCGCCGCCACCGGGTCGTGCGTGACCATGACGACCGTGCGGGAGGTCTGGCGCACCGCCCGGCCGAGCAGGCCCAGGACCTCCCCGCCGGAGCGGGAGTCGAGGTTGCCGGTCGGCTCGTCGGCGAAGACGACGTCCGGCCGCCCGGCGAACGCCCTGGCCACGGCGACCCGTTGCTGCTGGCCGCCGGAGAGTTCGGTGGGCCGGTGGTGCAGGCGGTCGCGCAGGCCGACGACGTCGATCAGCGCCTCGATCCACTCCGGGTCGCCCTCCCCGCCCGCCAGGTCCAGCGGCAGCGTGATGTTCTCGGCGACCGTGAGCGTCGGCACCAGGTTGAACGCCTGGAAGACGAAACCGACGCGGTCGCGGCGCAGCAGGGTGAGGCGGCGGTCGTCGAGGCCGCGCAGGTCGGTGTCGCCGATGTGGGCGGCGCCCGAGGTGAGCGTGTCGAGTCCGGCCGCGCAGTGCATCAGGGTGGACTTGCCGGAGCCCGAGGGCCCCATGATCGCGGTGAAGCGGCCGGCCGGGAAGTCGACGCTCACCCCGTCCAGGGCCCTCACCTCGGTGTCGCCGCTGCCGTAGACCTTCACGGCGTCGACGACCCGGGCGGCCGTGCGGAGGGCGGTCGCGGTCGTCACGCCGCACCGCCCTTCGTACGGCCGAACTGCTCGTCCAGCACGGACAGCCGGCGCCAGTACTCGTCCTCGTCGATCTCGCCGGAGGCGAAGCGGCGGCCGAGCACGGCGATGGGCGAGTCGCCGGTGGGACGGCCGTCCCCCATGGCACGCCACGGACCGCCGCGGCCGCGCCACGCGCCGCGGCGCAGCAGGGTGACGGCGCCGACCACCACGGCCGCCCAGATCAGCGGGAAGAAGAGGATCCAGGGGCCGGGCCCGCCGTCCCAGTGTGCGAGTGTCTGCATCTCGAGTCATCTCCCTGAGAGCGTTTCGGTGTTGTCTCGAGACTCCCGCCGGACCGGGGTCCGGGTCGTCGTACGGCCAGCGGCACCGCGCGTACCTCCCCGGGAGTACGCGCCGGTGTCCGCACTGCTCCCGACCGCCTCGACTTCTGTAACTACCAGTATGTACAGTGGGCTCATGGGCACCTCGGAAAGCACGTCGGAGCGGTTGATCGAATCCACCCGCGAACTGCTGTGGGAGCGCGGGTACGTGGGCACCAGCCCCAAGGCGATCCTGGAGCGCTCGGGTGCCGGGCAGGGCAGCATGTACCACCACTTCAAGGGCAAGCCCGATCTCGCGCTGGCCGCGATCCGGCGGACGGCCGAGGAGCTGCGGGTCGCCGCGGAGGGAGTGCTGCGCGGGCCGGGGACGCCGTACGAGCGGATCGAGGCGTATCTGCGGCGTGAGCGCGACGTGCTGCGCGGCTGCCCGGTCGGGCGGCTGACGATGGACCCCGACGTCATCGCCAGCGACGAACTGCGGGCGCCGGTCGACGAGACGCTCGACGCCATCCGCGAGCTGATCGCCGGAATCGTCGAGGAGGGCAAGGAACAGGGTCAGTTCGCGCCCTCGCTGGACGGCGAGGAGATCGCCGCGACCGTTCTCGCGACCGTCCAGGGCGGTTACGTCCTCGCCCGCGCCTCCGGCTCCCCCGCCGCCTTCGACGCCGGCGTCCGGGGGCTGTCGTCCCTTCTCGCCCCGCGATAGGAGCACACACGCGCAGGCCGCGAGGCGCCGTCCCGGCCTGCGGCAGGCGCGCGCGGAGCGCTGCTTCTCCGGCCGGGTACGGCCCGCCGGGACCACCACACCCGCGGCCCGTCGCGGCCGCGGGCTCCGGCCGGTGCGCCGGACACGCCCGCCCCGAGGAGGCACCTGTGCACGCCATGCAGTACGAATTGACTCTGCCCGCCGACTACGACATGGGCATCGTCCGAGGCCGCGTCGCCCGGGTCGGGCACCTGCTGGACGACTGGGACGGCCTCGGCCTCAAGGCGTACCTGATGCGCGAGCGCGGGGTGAACGGCTCGCCGGTCAACCAGTACGCGCCCTTCTACCTCTGGAACACCGTGGAGGGCATGAACGCCTTCCTGTGGGGCGGTGCCTTCCAGGGGCTCGCCGACGACTTCGGGCGGCCGTCGGTCCGGCAGTGGAGCAGCCTCGCCCACGAGGAGGGCGGCGCCGCGGGGTCGCCGGCGCGGACGGCCGTACGGCGGCGCCGGCCCGTTCCGGAGGGCGTGCGGTTGGCCGAGGTGATGGCGGACGCGGTCGGCGAGGTCCGGCGGCTGGCCGGCGAGGACGGGGCCGTGCTGTCGGCCGCCGCCGTGGACACCGGCCGCTGGGAGCTGGTCCACTTCTCGCTCTGGGGGCACGGCACGCCCAAGGCCGACGGCGACGTGTTCGAGGTCCTGCACATGTCGGCGCCGGGGCGCGACCGGCTGCCGCGCGGGAGGCAGTGGTGAGCGGCGCCCGCACGGTCCCGGCGCGACGTGCGGCCCGGGGACCTGGCCGGGTGCGACGCACACGATCGCCTCGTCACCGGCGGCCCGCACCTGCCCGGCCGGCCTCGCGATGACGCCGCCGCGCGTGCCGTGCGGTGCCGTGCCGTGCCGTGCCGTGCCGGAAAGCGTTCCGTGCGGCGGGTGGCGGTGGTGGCGCGCGGTGGACGGCGTACGCGACGGGGCGGCGGGCCGGTGCGCACGTGGTCCGAGCGACGGGACCGCGTCGAGCGGCCCGGCGGGGCCGCCCCCGCACGGACTCGGCCGCTGTCGTCGTGCGGCGGTCAGCCGAGCTCGGCGTAGGCGACCGCGATCCGTGCGCCGAGCCGGGCGTTGTTCTTGACCAGGGCGATGTTGGTCCGCAGGCTCTCGCCCCCGGTGAGTTCGACGATCCGGCCGAGGAGGTAGGGCGTGGTGTCCTTGCCGGTGATCCCGGCCCGGTCCATCTCGGCCAGGGCCCGGGCGATGACGCCGTCCATGCGCTCGGCCGGGACCTCCTCGTCCTCGGGCACGGGGTTGGCGATGCTGAGGCCGCCGGGGATGCCGAGGTCCCAGCGGGCGTGCATCACCGCGGCGATCTCGGCGGCCGAGTCCACGCGCAGGGGCGAGGTGAAGCCGCTGCGGCGCGAGTAGAACGCCGGGAACTCCTCGGTGCCGTAGGTGAGGACCGGCACGCCCAGGGTCTCCAGGGTCTCCAGGGTCAGACCGATGTCGAGGATGCTCTTGACGCCCGCGCTGATCACCGCGACGCCGGTCGTGGCCAGTTCGGTCAGGTCGGCGCTGATGTCGAACGTCGTCGGCGCGCCGCGGTGCACCCCGCCGATGCCGCCGGTGACGAAGGTGCGGATGCCCGCGAGGGCGGCCAGCCGCATGGTCGCGGCCACGGTCGTCGCGCCGTGGGCACCACGCGCGACGACGTAGGCGAGGTCGCGGACGCTGGCCTTGGTGACGTCCGGCGCGGTCGCGAGGAGTTCCAGGTCCGCGGGGGTCAGCCCGATGCGGGGCCGGCCGTCCAGCACGGCGATGGTCGCGGGGACGGCACCGCCCTCGCGGATGATCTGCTCGACCTCGACGGCCATCTCCACGTTCTGCGGGTACGGCATGCCGTGGCTGATGATCGTCGACTCCAGCGCCACGACGGGACGCCCGTCGCGCAGCGCCTCGCGGACCTCGTCGGTCAGCACCAGGCGCGGGTGCGGGGCGGGGGCGGGGGTGGTCATGTCGGGCTCCGGATCCGGTGGTTCGGGCAAGCGGGCGGGTCAGGCGTTCGTCGCGGCCGCGCCGCGGTTCAGCACGTCCTCGATCAGGCGCGGCGTCAGGTCGGGCCTGACGGTCGCCGCGCTCGCGACCGTCAGAGCCGCGGCGGCGTGGCCGTAGCGCGCGGCGTCCACCGGGTCGCCGCCGGCCAGCAGCGCGTGGACGAAGGCGGCGAGCATCGCGTCTCCGGCGCCGGTGACATCGGCGACCTCCGCGTCCGGGGCGGTCAGGAACCGCGCGTCCGCACCCGGGGAGCTCAGCACACTGCCCCGGGCGCCGAGCCGGACCCACACATGGCGCACCCCCCGGGCGTGCAGCGCGTCGGCCGCCGCCAGGACGCCGGCCTCGCCGTCGCCGAGGGCATCACCGGCGAGGGCCCGCAGCTCGTCGAGATTGGGGGTCAGGGCGAAGACCGGGCGCCGTGGGGTGAGCAGCGGGGCGAGGAGGGCCGCCTTGGGGGCGCTGACCGGGTCGATGACCACCGGTACGCCGGCGGGGTGCGCGACGTCCATCGCGTGCGCCAGCACGGCGGCCGGCAGGTTGCCGTCCAGGACCAGCGTGTCGGCGTGGGCGATGAGTTCGCGGGCCGGGTGCAGGTCCGCCGGCGCCAGCGCCTCGGTGGCGGCCATGTCCGCGACCGCCACGACCAGGTCTCCGTCGGCGTCGAGGACGGCGGTGTACGTCCCTGTCGGGTGCGCGCTGCGGTGCACGTGGTCCAGGCGGACCCCGGCCGCGGCGGTCTCGGCGAGCAGCCGCTCGCCCGCGGCGTCCCGGCCGACGGCGGCGACGAGGTGCGTCGGGGTGCCCAGCCGTGCGAGGTTCTCGGCGATGTTGCGGCCGACGCCGCCCGCGGTGGTGCCGGCCCGGCCGGGGTTGCTCGTCCGCTGCCGTACGGGCGCCAGGCTGCGCACCTTGACGTCGGTGTTGGCCCCGCCGACGACCACGACCGCGTTCTCCTCGCGGAGGATGTAGCCGCGGCCGAGGATGGCGCCCTTCTTGCCCAGGTTGGACAGGTGCACGTTCACCGCTGCCCGGGTGCTGCCGAGCGCGTCGGCGATCGCCTGCGGGCCCGCCAGCGGGTCGCGGCGCAGCAACGCGATGATCTCGCGCTCCCGCTGGGTCAGCATCATGCCGACCAAACTAAAGGGGCTTTATCGGAGTAAGCAAGAGGTGGTCGGCGGCGTCGCGCCCGGGACGGGGCCGTCAGCCCGCGCCCCTCGCGGCGTCCAGCCGCCCCACCCGCTCCACGTTCTCCCGGTCCTCGGCGTCGTCGCCGGCCGCCGCCGCGAACCACGCGTCCAGGATCTCCTTCAGCAACGGCTCGGAGGTCAGGCGCAGGCTCAGCGCCAGCGCGTTCGCGTCGTTCCAGCGGCGGGCGCCGTCCGCCGTGTAGGCGTCCGTGCACAGGGCCGCCCGCACGCCGGGCACCTTGTTCGCCGCGATGGACGCCCCCGTACCGGTCCAGCAGCAGACGACCGCCTGGTCCGCGGCGCCCTCGGCGACCTCGCGGGCGGCCGCCTCCGAGCACGCGGCCCACCGGGGGTCGTCGCCGGGGCTCAGCGCCCCGTGGGGCACGACCTCGTGGCCGCGCCTGCGCAGCTCCGCGACGAGCAGGCGCGCCACGGGTTCGTCCATGTCGGAGGAGACGGAGATCCGCATGCCTCGCAGACTAACGCCGCTCGGCGCCCGCCCCCCAGAGCGGGACCGCCTCTCGGCCGGGGGTCAGGTGAGCGCGCCCAGCGGATCGTCCAGCACCGGCTGCCACGCCAGCTCCGCGGCGCCCACCAGGCTGTTGTGGTCGAGGGTGCAGGCCAGGATGGGGACGCCGCCGCTCTGGCCCCACAGGCTGCGGTCGGCGACGACGGCGCGCAGGCGTTCGGGGTCCGCGTCCAGAAGGGTGCGGTGGAGGCCGCCGAGGATGATGCGGTCGGGGTTGAGGATATTGACCAGGCCCGCGAGGCCGAGGCCGAGGCGGTCGATGAGCGCCTCGGTGGCGGTACGGACGGCCGGGTCGTCGTAGTGGCTGCGGATCAGGTCGATGGCCTGCTGAAGGAGGGAGACCTCGGGACCGGGGTCACGGCCTGCCGCCCTGAGCAGGGCCAGCGGGTCGGCCTCGACGTCCAGGCAGCCGCGGCTGCCGCAGTGGCAGGGCCGGCCCTCGGGGTTGACGGTGAGGTGGCCGACCTCCAGGGCCAGGCCCGAACTCCCGGTGTGCAGGCGGCCGTCCAGTACGAGCGCACCGCCCACGCCGCGGTGCCCGGTGGCCACGCACAGCAGGTCCCGGGCGCCGCGCCCGGCCCCGTGCCGGTGCTCGGCGAGGGCGGCGAGGTTGACGTCGTTGGCCGCGAAGGCGGGCCCGCCGATCCCCGCGCCACGGACGCACTCCGCGAAGAGCCGGCGGACCGGCGCGCCCACCGGCCACGCCAGGTGCAGCGGGTTGAGGGCCAGGCCGTCGGGTTCGGCGACCGCCGAGGGCACGGCGAGTCCCGCGCCCACGCAGCGCCGTCCCGTCGAGCGCAGCAGCTCAGCGCCCGCCTCCACGACCGAGCCGAGGACCTTCGCCGGGTCGGCGTCGACGGTCTCGCAGCCCGGCGCGGTGGCGACGATCCGGCCGCCGAGGCCGACGAGCGCCGCGCGGAAGCCGTCGGCGTGCACCTGGGCCGCCAGGACGACCGGCCCGTCCTCCGCGACCGCCAGCCGGTGCGAGGGCCTGCCCTGCGAGCCTGCCGCCGCGCCGGGCCGGGCGTCGACCTGGATCAGCCCGAGCGCCTCCAGTTCGGCGGCGACCGCGCCGGCGGTCGCCCGGGTCACCCCGAGTTCGGCCGTCAGTACGGCCCGGGTGGGCGCGCGCCCGGTGTGCACGAGCTCCAACGCGGGCCCGAGCGCTCCGCGCCCGCGGTCCAGCCGCGTCCTCGAGGTGGTCCCTTCCCCCGCCGTCCGGGGGTCCGCCTTGCCGCTCATGAGGGCGAGTCTCCCATGATCCGCGGGTGCGCCGGCTACCGGCCGCCGACTCGGAGCGTGACGTCCGGACGTCCCGTCAGGCCCGGCTCGGGCGGCGCGGCGCCGGGCTGGCCACGCCCTCGGCCCGCGGTGGTGGGCGGGCCACGGAGGGCCGCCGGGGACGAACAGGTCGCCGCCGAGCGGTTCCACGTCCGTGCGGCGCCGGCCGGTCGCCGGGCGTACGGGCGTACGGGCGTACGGGCGTACGGGCCTACGGGCCTACGGGCCTACGGGCCTACGGGCCTACGGGCCTACGGGCCTACGGGCCTACGGGGACATGTTCCCGCTGCCGGTCGAGGCAGACCTCCCGGGCGCTCGTCCTGCCGCCGCAGGGGCGGACCGTGCGCAGGAGGCCGACCGGTGGACCGGTCCTCCCCCGGAGGGGCTCCACCGGCAGGCCCGGCGGTCCGGCAGGTCGCGCCGGCTCCCGGCGGACGACCGGCAGGGCACGTGCACCGTGCCCGGCGCGCTCTCTGTGGGCTCGCGGGAAAGGGCTCGGCGCCCATGCCTGCCGTCCTCCCCCACCGGCCGTGAGCTGCGGCTCGGCTAGCCTTGGCACACGATGAACGACCGTATGACGACGCCGTGGGGCGAGTTCGCGCTCACCCGCTTCCCCGAGGACCCGCGCGACCGGCTGCGCGCCTGGGACGCCTCCGACGAGTACCTGCTGCGCCATCTCGCGGCGCAGGACGTCCCGCCGTCCGGCACGGTCGTCGTCCTCGGGGACCGCTGGGGCGCGCTGGTCACGGCGCTCGCGGCGCACCGGCCCACGCAGATCACCGACTCCTTCCTCACACAGCAGGCGACCCGGGCGAATCTGGCGCGGGCCGGGGCCGAGACCGGTGCCGTGCGCCTGCTCACCACGCAGGACCCGCCGCCCGAGCGCGTCGACGTCCTTCTCGTCCGGGTGCCCAAGAGCCTGGCGCTGCTGGAGGACCAGCTGCTGCGGCTGGCGCCGGCGGTGCACGAGGGCACGGTGGTCGTGGGCACGGGCATGGTGAAGGAGATCCACACCTCCACGCTCCGGCTCTTCGAGCGGATCCTGGGACCGACGCGCACCTCGCTCGCCGAGAAGAAGGCCCGGCTGATCTTCTGCACGCCTCGGCCGGCGCCCGACCGGCCCGCGAATCCGTGGCCCCGCAGCTACGCGCTTCCCGACGGCATCGGCGCGGTCTCGGGACGCACGGTCGTGGGCCACGCGGGCGTCTTCTGCGCGGACCGGCTCGACATCGGCACCCGCTTCTTCCTCCAGCACCTTCCGGCCGGGCGCACCGGCGCGCGCGTGGTGGACCTGGGCTGCGGCAACGGCGTGGTCGGTACGGCGGCGGCGCTGGCCGACCCGGCGGCGGAGGTGCTGTTCGTGGACGAGTCGTTCCAGGCGGTGGCCTCGGCGGAGGCGACGTACCGGGCCAACGGGATGCCGGGGCGCGCGGAGTTCCGGGTCGGCGACGGGCTGGCGGGGGTGCCGGCCGGGAGCGCCGACCTGGTCCTGAACAACCCGCCGTTCCACTCGCACCAGGCGACGACCGACGCGACCGCGTGGCGGATGTTCACCGGGGCGCGGCGCGTGCTGCGCCCCGGGGGCGAGCTGTGGGTGATCGGCAACCGGCACCTGGGCCACCACGTGAAGCTGCGCAAGGTCTTCGGTGACAGCGAACTGATCGCCGGCGGCCCGAAGTTCGTGGTGCTGAAGGCCGTCAAGCGCTGAGCGTCCCGCGCCGGAGCGTGCCGTCGCGACGCCGGAAGGAGCGTGCCGCCGCGACGCCTGAAGTGCCGCGGCGCGCCGGCCGCCGGCTGCGGTGGCGCCGTGGCCGGCCGCGTGCGGCCCGCTCCTGCGGCCCTCGTGGCCGTCGCGCCGCGCCCCTTACGGGCGCCGGCGGACCGCGGTTCGCCCGAGCGGCTCAGACTACGTCGGCGGGCCGGGCGAGTGTCCTGATGATCCCGGTCACCGCGCGCGCCATCGCCTCCCTTGCCGCGCCCAGGTACGCACGCGAGTCGACCACCTCGGGATCGGCGGCCAGGAACTCCCGGATCGCGCCGGTCATGGCCATGTTGAGGGCGGTGCCGACGTTCACCTTGGCGATGCCGCCCGCGACCGCCGCGGCGAGTTCGCCGTCCGGCACTCCCGAGGAGCCGTGCAGGACGAGCGGCACGTCCAGGCCGGCGGCGAGCCGTTTGAGCAGGTCGTGATCGAGGGTGGCGGTGCGGGTGGTCATGGCGTGTGCGGTGCCGATGGCGACCGCGAGGGCGTCCACTCCGGAGTCGCCGACGAAGGCGCGGGCCTCGGCGGGGTCGGTGCGGGCGCCGGGGGCGTGGGCGTCCAGCGCGGGTTGGCCGGCCTTGCCGCCGACCTGCCCCAACTCGGCCTCGATCCACAGGCCCTGGGAGTGCGCCCAGTCGGCGGCGGTCCGGGTGGCGGCGAGGTTCTGCTCGTAGGGCAGGCGGGCCGCGTCGTACATCACGGAGCTGAAGCCGGCGTCCGCGGCCTGGCGCAGCAGGTCGTCGCTGTGGACGTGGTCGAGGTGCAACGCGACGGGGACGGCGGCGCGTTCGGCGGCGGCGACGGCCGCGCGGGCGAGCGGCAGCAGCCGTCCGAGGCGGAACTTCACCGCGTTCTGGCTGACCTGGAGGACGACGGGGGCCCGCGCCGACTCGGCCCCCGCGACGACCGCCTCGACGTGCTCCAGGGTGATGATGTTGAAGGCGGCGACGGCGGAGCGCTCGGCGGCGGCCCGGGTGACGAGCTCGCCGGTGGTGACGAGGGGCACGGCTTCTCCCTTCGGAAGGGCGCGTCGGGACGCGTCAGGGCGCGAGGATCACCGAGCGGGTGAGGTGGCGGGGCCGGTCGGGGTCGAGGCCGCGGGACGCGGCGACGGCGACCGCGAGACGGTGGACACGGACCAGTTCGGCGAGCGGGTCGAGCCCGCCCGCGATCCACCGTCCGCCGGTGGCGCGCACCTGCTCGGCCAGGCCCTCGGGGGCGTCGCCGAGCATCCAGGCCGCCGTGCCCTCGGTGGTGACGCTGATCGGGCCGTGCCGGTACTCCATCGCCGGGTAGGACTCCGTCCAGGCGAGCGCGGCCTCGCGCATCTTCAGGCCCGCCTCGTTGGCCAGGCCCACCGTCCAGCCCCGGCCCAGGAAGGTGAACTGCGTGCAGTCGACGAGCCCTTCGGGCAGCGGGGTGGCGAGCGCGGTGCGGGCGTCGTCGACGGCGGCGTCGGTGTGCAGGCCGGCGTGGGCGCGGAGCAGGGTGAGGGCGGTGGTGGCGAACCGCGTCTGCACGACGGACCGTTCGTCCGCGAAGTCGAGCACGACGACGTCGTCGGCCGCCCGCATGACGGGTGTGTCCGGGTCGGCGGTGATCGCGACCGTGCGGGTGCGTCCCTTGACCTGCCCGAGCAGATCGAGGACTTCGGTGGTCGTGCCGGACCGGGTGAGGGCCACCACGCGGTCGTAGCCGCGGCCGTGGGGGAACTCGGAGGCGGCGAAGGCGTCCGTCTCGCCCTGCCCCGCGCCCTCGCGCAGCACGGCGGCCGCCTGTGCCATGAAGTACGAGGTGCCGCACCCGACGACCGCGACCCGCTCGCCCGGCTCCGGCAGCGCCCCGCGGTGCCGCTCCGCCTCCGCCGCGGCCCGTGCCCAGCACTCCGGCTGGCTGGTCAGCTCGTCCTCCACATGGGTCATGCCGGTCCCTCCCTGCATCGCTTGCGTTCCCGACCATTTGCTCTTTCCTGCAAGATACAGCGCGGTTTCGAGCATCTTCAAGCATTCCGGCAGCGAGCGTGTGCGTTAGGGTCGCCGGGAGATCGAGGATCGGAGGCGCGCATGTCGCGGGACGCCCGCTGGAAGGCGCTGCTGGAACTGCTCGTCGAGCGCGGCCGGCTGGACGTCGAGGAGGCGGCCGCCGAACTGGAGGTCTCCGCGGCGACGATCCGGCGCGACTTCGACCAGCTCGCCGAGCAGCAGATGCTCGTACGCACCCGGGGCGGCGCGGTGGTGCACGGGGTGTCGTACGAGCTGCCGCTGCGCTACAAGACGGCCCGGCACGCCTCCGAGAAGCAGCGGATCGCCGAGGCGGTGGCCGGCCTCGTCGCGCCCGGCGAGGCGGTGGGGCTGACCGGCGGCACGACCACCACCGAAGTGGCCCGCGCCCTGGCCGTGCGCGGCGATCTCGCCTCCGGCTCACCCGCGCTCACCGTCGTCACGAACGCGCTCAACATCGCCAACGAGCTCGCCGTACGGCCCCAGTTCAAGATCGTGGTGACCGGCGGGGTGGCACGCCCGCAGTCGTACGAGCTCATCGGGCCGCTCGCGGACGGCGTGCTCGGCCAGATCACCCTCGACGTGGCCGTGCTCGGCGTGGTCGCCTTCGACGCCACGCACGGAGCCGCCGCGCACGACGAGGCGGAGGCCGCGATCAACCGGCTGCTGTGCGAGCGGGCCGAGCGCGTGGTCGTCGCCGCGGACTCCAGCAAGCTGGGGCAGCGCGCGTTCGCGCGGATCTGCGGGGCGGACGCGGTGGACACCCTCGTGACCGACGCGGCGGCGGCGCCGGACGAGGTGCGCCGCTTCGAGGAGGCGGGCCTGAGGGTGACCGCGGTCTGACAGCGGCGCGGGCGCCGTCCGAAGGGGGCGCCTCCCGCCCGGGTGACCCCCGCGCTCCCGGCCGGGTCCGCGACGTGACCGACGCGGCGGGTCCGGCGATGTCCGCCGGTCCGGGAGACGTTGTCGGCCGCTCCGGGAGACGAGGTCCACCGCTCCGGGAGACGAGGCCCGCCGCTCCGGAAAAAGGGACAGGATCCGGCCATCACCACGCTCCACGGTCCGAACCAGCCCCGCCACACCATCCGGGGCGGAATGGCCGCGCTCCCCGGCGCGACTCCGCCCGGGCCGAGGGCGGGGCGTGGGCGGGCCGGCGAGGCCGCGGTGGGCGCATGAGCGATCGGTGTTCCCGGGCGCCGTGCGGCCGTCGGCACGGCGGGCCTCGTCCCGCGGGAGCACGGCGCGCACCGGTGCGCCCGGGCCCGCGTGGGCCCCTTCGGCCTCACTCGTCCGCGACCAGCTCCACCGGCACGGCGATGACGTCCACGAGCGCGTCGCCGCGCAGAGCCGTCAGGGGCAGCGGCCGCCCTATGGCGTCCTCGAGCATCAAGCGCTGCAGTGCCTGCGCGCCGGTCACCGGGGCGCCGCCGGCGGTGAGCAGCAGGTCGCCGTCCCTGAGGCCCGCGCGGTCGGCGGGCGAGGCGGGCACGACCTCGATGATCCTCAGGCCCGTGGACCGCTCGGTGCGGGCCCGCAGCGGTGGCGGCAGCGGCGCGGGGATGCCGGCGAGTCCGAGGTAGGCGCGGCGGACCCGGCCCTCGGAGAGCAGGGTCGTGATGATCTGACGGCTGGTGCCGTTCACCGGGACGGCCAGACCCAGGCCGACATCGGCGATGGCGGTGTTGATGCCGACCACCCTGCCGTCCGCCGTGGCGAGCGCCCCGCCCGAGCTGCCCGGGTGGAGGGTGGCGTCGGTCTGGACGACGTCGTCGATGACGCGCGTCGCCCGGCCCGCGCTCGCCGGCAGCGAGCGGCCCAGCGCGCTCACCACACCGGCGGTGACGCTGCCGGTCAGTCCCAGCGGGTTGCCGACCGCCACGACCAGCTGGCCCACCCGCAGCGTGTCGGCCTCGCCGAGCGTGGCAGGCGGCGGAGTGGGTCCGTCGGCGCGGACCACGGCGAGATCGGAGAGCGGGTCGGCGCCGATGACGTGGAAGGGGGTGGTCGTGCCGTCGGCGAAGGAGGCCGTACCGGCGTCGGAGTGACCGACGACATGGGCGTTCGTGAGCAGGAAACCGTCGTCGGTGAAGACCACCGCGGAGCCGGTTCCCCTGACGAATCGCCCCCCGGAGCGGCGGTGCGCGACGTTCAGCGCCGCCACCTTCGGCGTGAGTTCGGCGGCGACGGCAGTGACGATCCGCGAGTAGGCGTCGAGCGCGGCCTGCTCCCTGCCGGAGCGGTCGGGCCCGGAGAGTGTGGTGGCCACGAGTCGACCTTTCCGCTTGCCCAAGGGCGTGCATTACATGCTTACACCCTTGCGCGGACAGGCGGCGGGGACTTCGCTGCGGGCGGACGCCGATGCGCGTTCAGCGGGCCCGGGGCTCTCCGGTACCGGTGTCCGGCCGTCTCGACGTCCGCAGCGTGCCGACCGTCTTCAGCAGCCGGTCGGCGGGTGCGCGCAGCTCGGGATGGGCGTTCACCGTGTTCCGCAGGCCCCGCACGGGTCTGCGCCAGAGCTGGTGGGCCGCCGCGACCGGGTGGGGCCGGCTGGCGAATCCCTCCGCGACACGCAGCTCACGGGTCTTCAGCCAGTCCTTGTACTCCTTGTCGCCGCGCCCCAGGTCCAGCAGCGTCACGCCGTGCCGGGCCGCGGCCTCGGCGGTGCGCAGGTGCATCATCAGCCCGGGCGAGTAGCGGTGGAACTCGGGGTCGTAGGCGGTGAACCACGCGGCCAGCACGGTGCGCGAGCGGGGGCCGAAGTGCGCTGCCACGGGGCGGTCACCGGCGTAGAGCACCGACAGCACACCGGTGAAGTACTCCTCGCGGACCTGGTGCAGATGGTGCACGAGATCGACGATCCACGGACGTGCGAACCGGTCCATCCGGCCCGTTCTGCGGTACTGGGCGGACTTCCAGCGCATGAGCCGGCGCAGCATCCGCGGATCGCGCTCGTCGAACTCGAAGCGCACCTCGCCCACGTCGCGCCCGAGGCGGCGCTCCTTCTTCAGCGTGGTCTTGGCCAGGCCGGGATAGGCGCCGCGCAGCCACGGGGCGTATCCGCTCTCGTCGGGCTTGAGATCGATCACCGGGGAGGCGAACAGGCCCGTGACGTACCGGCCGAACGGCTTCTGCTCCGCCACGAGATGGTCGAACTCGAAGACGGACAGCCCGCTGGCCTTCAGCAGTTCCTGCGCGTCCCAGGTGAGGCCGGGGCGGTGCACGAGCGCCTGGCAGTCGGAGAGGCCGAGGCCGACGGCGCGGCCGACACCGAAGGCGTTGCGCTCGTACGGGAAGAAGCCGACCGGCTCGCCGCCCTCGCGCAGGACGGCGATCCGCGTCCCGGCGCGGTATCTGCCGACCCCGGCCGCGAACTCCGGCGCCAGAAAAGGATTGGCGTACTCCGGGGACTGGTCCATCGCCGTGTGCCACGCCGCGCGCAGTGCGGCGGTCAGCTCGTCGGCTCTGTGGATCGTGACGTCCACGTCAGATCATCCGCCCTTCCGCAGGCTCCGCGAGGGACGTCCCGACCGCGGCGCGGGCCGGCAGAGCGTGTGGCCCCTGTACATCGATCGCATCGGCGACCGCTCCCCCCGTGATGTCCCCCCGCGGCGCGCTGTCCGCCGCGGATCAAAGCTCGCGAAACAGTACGCATGTTGTCAAGAGTGCCCGCCGCATCGGAGACGGCACTGTGACGAGGTCCCGGATCCGGCCGGATCGATCCCGGTCGGCCGGTTGACCGGAAATCGCCGGGCCGGGCACCCGGGCATCACGGACCCGGCATCGCCGGCGCGCGCGTGGAGGCTACCGGCCCTTGCGGCCGACTCCCGCGTACACCCAGTACTCGGAGGGGTTGTCGGGGATCCGGTCGCCGCTCTCGGGGCGCCAGAGGGGTACGTAGACCAGGCCGGGGTCCACCAGGTCGAAGCCGTCGAAGAGGCCGAGGATCTCGTCGTGGGAGCGGGCGGTCACGGGTGACGTGGCGCGGGAGCGGTAGAGCTTGCCGACGGCGTCGGCCGTGTCCGGGCGGTCCTCGTTGGTGGCGTGGGTCAGGGCCAGCCAGCCGCCGTCGGGCAGGGCGTCGCGGAAGGCGGCCACGATGGCCGCCGGGTTCTCCTCCGGCGAGACGAAGTGCAGGATCGTGATCATCAGTACGGCGACGGGCCGGTCGAAGTCGATCAGCTTGCGCACCTGCGGGGCGGCCAGCACGTCGGCCGGCCGCCGGATGTCGCCGTCGACGATGTCCGCGTCCGGGTTGTCGGCGAGCAGGGAGGCGCTGTGGGCCACGGCCACCGGGTCGTTGTCGACGTAGACGACCCGGGCTCCGGGGCTGGCCGCCTGCGCCACCTCGTGGACGTTGCCCTGGGTGGGGATGCCCGAGCCGAGATCGATGAACTGCCGTACCCCGGACTCGACCAGGAAGCGCACGGCGCGGCCGAGGAAGGCGCGGTTGGCCCGGGCCAGGGTGCGCACCTGGGGGTCGATGGCGGTGAAGGCCGCCAGGGCCTCGCGGTCGATGGCGAAGTTGTGACGCCCACCCAGCATGGCGTCGTACATACGGGCGACACTCGCCTTGCCGGGATCGGTCCCCGGCGGCGTTCCAGCGTTGTCCGGCACGTCAACTCCCTCTTCGACCAGGGGCCTTGACGCGACATCATATAGTTGCCGACGACGACCGGCGAGCCACCCTCATCGCCGTGCGCCCGGACCACCCCACCCGGAAAGGCACGACCCCTGCGGAACGAACCGCGCAGCCGCATCGACGACGCCCCCGCCGCCCAGCCCCCGCCCCGGCGTTCGGCCTTCTCCCCCGCCGCCGACGTCATCGGCTCGGAGCTGGACCTGCGGCTGACCGGCACCCACGTCGTGCACGCGCTCACGCCCGGATTCTGCGACGCGGCCTCGGTCTATCTGCTGGAGCGCTGGCTGCGCGAGGAGAACGTCTACCCGGCCGCGGACCCGCCCCAGATAGAAGCGCGCCGGCTGGCCCTGCGGGTGGGCACGGACGCGGTGGAGGACTGGGCGGGCCTGCTGCCGGACGGCGAGGTGATCGTCTTCCCGCGCGAGACGCCGTACGCGCGCGCCCTGGCCGACGGGCACGCACAGCTGCTCGACGCGGTGGACTCCCACACCGCCGAGCGGCTGACCGCCTCCGGGGGCGGCGACGCGCGGATCCAGGCGCTGCTGCGCGCGTCGGCCTTCCTCGTCGTCCCGCTCCACCTGCGCGGCACCGCGGTCGGTTTCATCGCCTGCACCCGCGGCCCGGACCAGGCCCCTTTCGGGGCCGGCGAGGTCGCGGCCGTGACGGCGCTGGCCGCACGGGCCGCGACGGCCCTGGACAACGCGCGCCGCTACGAACGCGAGCGCCGCACCGCCCTGGCCATCCGCAACAGCCTGCTGCCCGGCTCCGCGCGGGAGTTCGAGGGGTGCCGCATCGCGCACGGCTGCCTGCCGGCCGGGCAGGGCAACATCATCGGCGGCGACTGGTTCGACGTGCTCGAACGGCCGGGCGACCGGGCCGGCCTGGTGGTCGGGGACGCCATGGGGCACGGCCCGGAGTCGGCCGTGGCCATGATCCAGCTGCGCACGGCGCTGCGCACGCTGGCGGGCCTGGACATCCCCGCCGCGGAGCTCGTACGGCGGCTCGACGCGCTCGCCTGCGACACCCCGGGCGCCTCCTTCGCGACCTGCATCTACGCCGAGTGGGACGCACACGGACACACCTGCACCCTGGTGGGCGCGGGCCACCCTCCCCCACTGCTGCGCGGCCCCGGCGGCCGGACCGCGCCGGTGACGCTGGCCAGTCCCGGCCTGCCCCTCGGGCTGGGCACGGGCAGCTACGAGGCCACCGTGCTGACCGTGGACGAACCGTCCTTGCTCGTGCTCTACAGCGACGGCCTGGTCGAGTCCCGCGACGCCGACATCGACCAGGAGATCACCCGCCTCGCCCTCGCCCTGGACACCGCGGCACTCGAGCCCGCGGCGGCCGACGACCAGGACCGGCTGCAGTCCCTGTGCGGACGGCTGCTGCGCGCCCCGTCCGCCGCCGCGGGCGCGGACGACCGCACGCTGCTGCTCGCCGAGCTGACGCCCGGGAAGGACTGAACTCCCCGTGCCGGACGGCCTCAGACCGTCAGGGTGGCCCAGACGGCGTTGCCGCCGGTGAGCCGGGACCGGTCGACCCCCCAGATGTCCGCGATCGCCTCCACCAGCAGCAGTCCGCGGCCGCCCTCGTCGTCGGGGCCCGGCTCGCAGCGGGGCAGTCCGCGCCCCGTGCGGTCGTGATCGTGCACCTCGAGGCGGAGGCAGTCGTCGCTGACGAGCCCGATGCCGCACAGGATCCGCGCGCTGAGGGTGTGCCGCAGGGCGTTGGTGGCGAGCTCGGACACGAGCAGGACGGCGTCGGCGCACAGGTCGGCGGGTACCCGCCAGGCACCCAGCCGCGCGGTCACCGAGCGGCGGGCGATCTTGATGCTGGAGCGGTGCGGCGGCAGTTCGAGCCAGTGCGTTCGTTCCTGGCTCGCAGCGTCTAACAGCTGCGGGGAGGAAGTCATGTGGGGGGACACGGCAGTTGCCTTCCGGGGGAGAGCGGGCGCGCTGTGATCGTCGCAAGGAGGTGCGCAAGTAACTATGCTCACAGGCGAGTTCAACCTGCAACCAGCTGCCTGTTATTTTCATTTAGCCGGTATCGTTCTGGTGGCTTCATCAAGTCGCTTGCGCATCCGTGCCGGTGACGGTTCCTCAGGAGGTAGGGCGTGAACGAAGGCCGGTCGGGCGCGGGCAACAACAGCCCCAGTGCTCCCACCGTTCTCCGCATGATCCTCGGCCGACGGCTGCAGGAGCGGCGCCAGGACGCGGGTTTCTCCCTGGACGACGCGGCCAGGGCGCTGCGGGTGACGTCCCTGACCATCCGCCGGCTGGAGAAGGCGGAGGTCGCGCTCAAGCCGCTCTACGTGGAGAAGCTGCTGCAGACCTACGGCGCCGACCGGCAGGAGATCGACGAGTTCGTCCCCCTCGCCGAGCGGGCCAACGAGCCCGGCTGGTGGCACCTGTACCGCGACGCGCTGCCCAGCTGGTTCAGCGCCTACGTCAGCCTGGAGACCGGCGCGACGACGCTGCGTACGTACGAGCCGCACTACGTGACCGGTCTGTTACAGACCCCTCGGTACGCGCGTGCCGTGCTGCGCGGCGGACTGCCCAACGGCAGCGAGGAGGACCTGGACCGGCGGGTGGACGTGCGGCTGCGCCGGCAGAGCCTGCTGGAGAAGAAGGACGCCCCCACGCTGTGGGTGGTGATGGAAGAAGCCGTGCTGCACCGGGTGGTGGGCGGCCCCGAGGTGATGCGGGAGCAGATCGACCGGCTCCTGGAGGTCTCGGACCTGGAGCACGTCAGCGTCGACGTCGTGCCCTTCACGGCGGGCGCCCACGTCGGGGCCTGCGCGCCCTTCACCTACTTCCGGTTCGAGGAGCCGGAACTGCCCGACGTCGTCTACAGCGAGGTTCTCACCGGCTCCATGTACCTGGACCAGCGTTCGGACGTGGCGGCCCACCTGGAAGCGCACAACCGCATGTCCCTGCTGACCTCGGACGCGGACAGCAAGGCGCTCCTGAACCGGATGCGAAAGGAGTACTCATGACCGCTACCGGCGGCCGTGTCTGCCACGTCTACAACGGAATGCCGGCGTCGGACCTCGGTGATCAGGGCTGGGAGTCTCCGTGGAGCGGGCCCAACGGGGGCCAGTGCGTGCAGACCAAGCAACTCGCCGACGGCCGTGTGGCGCTGAGGCAGTCGACCGACCCCGCCGGACCCGCGCTGATCTACACCCCCGAGGAGATCACCGCGTTCGTCGCGGGAGTCAAACGAGGCCTCGCCGATCATCTGACGGCCGGCTGACGCCACCGAACCGGCGGGAGGAACCCGGGCCCACCCCGGCCGTCCCTGCCCGGCACCCCCACACGCACACCACCGAAAGGGACAGGATGACCAACTCGCACGCCGCGCGGGAGATCGACACCAGCAGGCCGCACTCCGCCCGGATGTACGACTACTACCTCGGCGGCAAGGACCACTTCGAGGTCGACAAGCAGGCCGCGGAGACGGTCGCCGAGGCCTACCCGGCCATCTTCGTGTGCGCCCGCGAGAACCGGGCGTTCATGCACCGCGCCACCCGGGTCCTCGCCCGGGAGCACGGCATCCGCCAGTGGCTGGACATCGGCACCGGCATTCCCACCGAGCCGAACCTGCACCAGGTGGCCCAGTCCGTGGTCCCCGAGGCGCGGGTGGTCTACGCCGACAACGACCCGCTGGTCCTCAAGTACGCCGAGCGCCTGATGCGCAGCACCACCCAGGGCCGCACCACGTACATCGAGGCGGACGTCAACGACCCGTCCACGCTGCTGGACTCCGCGGAACTGGCCGAGGTCCTGGACCTGGACCGGCCCGTGGCCCTGTCGCTGAACGCCCTGATGCACTTCGTGACGGACGCGCAGGACCCGTACGGCATCGTGGAGCGTCTGCTGGCCGTCCTCCCCTCGGGCAGCGCCCTGGCCCTGAGCCACTGCACGCCCGACTTCGACCCGGCCACCTGGCAGAAGGTCACCGACATCTACAACAACGCCGGCACGCCGGTGCAGTTCCGCTCGCGGCAGGACGTGGCCCGGTTCTTCACCGGCCTCGATCTGCTCGACCCCGGTATCTCGGTCGGCCACCGCTGGCGCCCGGACGCCGAGTCCGACGCCACGGACGCCGAGGTCAGCCTGTGGACCGGCGTGGGCATCAAGCCGTAACGGTGCGGCGGCAGGGGGTGCCGCAGGGCGCCGGTCCCGCAGGGGAGCGGCGCCCCGGGCCGGCCGGGGCGGGGCACCGGCCTCAGTGCCGCACGGGCCTGCCGCGGCCCCAGGCCCGGGCGAGGCGGTCGGCGCCGGACCGGTTGGTGGTGGCCGGCCAGGGGCGCGCGGCGTCGCCCGGCGCGCGCCCTGCGTCACGGCCGGTTCAACACCATCGGCGTGATCCTCTTCAGCCTCGCCCCGACAGGCAGCAGCCGCACCGTGGAGGCGATCGCCACGCACGCCGCGGCCGAGGGCTACGCGATCACCCTGATCCCCATCGGCGTCCCGGCCCAGGACAACGTCCTGGGCGCCTTCACGCGCATGGGCGAGTCGGCCGTGGACGCCGTCATCGTCATCATGGAGGTCCATCCGCTCGACACCGGCACGCTGCGGCTGCCGCCCGGCGTGCACGTCGTCGTCGTGGATTCCGACGCCGGCGACCGCTACCCGGTGGTGGACCCCGACCAGGCCGACGGCGCCCGCAGGGCCGTGACCCACCTGCTCGGAGCGGCCCACGCCGCTGGAGCACTTCCTCACCGCCCGGTGGGGCATGCACGTCCCGTGGCACGGCCGCACGGCGCACCTGCCCAACGACCACCCGCCCCCTGGCCACTGCACCGGGCCGAACTCCTGTCCCTGGACGGCGAGTTGATCACCGCGGCCGGTCTGCCGCCGATGACGGGTGCGCCGGTCAGCGCGCTGTACTCACCGGGTGTCCCGGTCCGGTTCGGGGCGCCCTCCGTCGTGCGGCCCCGACCGGGAACACCACGGCTGCCCGGAGGTCGGTGGCAGAGGTCAGTAATGGAGAAGCGCCGGGCCCCGCGCCGCCCTTAGCGTGATCCGCGTGATCCGACGTCTCCTGCCCTCCGCCTACCGGCCCGTCCTCGCCAACCGGGTCTTCCGGCGGCTCGTCCTCGGCCTCGGGGTCTCGGGCCTCGGCGACGGCATGAGCTTCGTCGCCGTGGCCTGGCTCGCCGTCGAGCTCGCGCCCGAGTCGGCGCGGGGGCTGTGGGTCGGCGGCGCGGTCGCCGCGTACACCCTGCCGGGCGTGGCCGGCGCGCTGGTCCTCGGACGCCGGCTGCGCCGCGTGCCGGCCAGGCGGCTGCTGGTGGCGGACAGCGTGGTACGCGGTGTGTTCCTCGGCGCCGTGCCCCTGGCCTGGCTCGCCGGGCTGCTCACGCCGCCCCTGTACGTGGTGCTGCTCGCCGTCTCGTCGCTGCTGCACGCGTGGGGCGGCGCGGGCAAGTACACCCTGCTCGCCCAGCTGCTGCCCGAGGAGCAGCGGCTGGCCGCGAACACCTTCGTCGGCTCGCTGAACTTCGCCGCCACGATCGCCGGACCCGCCGCCGCCGGTGTGCTGGTGACGTACGCGAGTTCCGCCCTGGTCCTCGCCCTGGACGCCCTGACCTACGTGTTCCTCGCGGTGCTCGTCGCGCGCACCCGGCTGCCGGAACCGGCGGCCGCCTCCCGCGCCGACCCCGTGGACCCCGTGGACCAGGCGGCCACCCGCGGCGGACTCGCCCTGCTGCGCTCCCGCCCCGAACTGCTCGGGCTGCTCACCCTCACCTGGTTCTTCAACTTCCTCTACGGCCCCCTCGAGGTCGCCCTGCCGCTGCACGTGACCGACGACCTGCACGCACCGGGCACGCTGCTGGGCCTGTACTGGGGGCTGTTCGGCGTCGGCGCGGTGCTCGGTTCGCTGGCCGTCGGCGCGCTGCGGCAGCTGCCGCTGTGGCCGGTGACGGTCGGCATCGTGATCGCCTGGGGGCTGTCGCTGCTGCCGTTCGGACTGGGCGCGCCGACCGCCGTCACCGTCGCGTGCCTCACCCTCGGCGGCGTGATCTACGGTCCCTTCGTCGCCCTGTCGGTGACGCTGATGCAGGCGAAGTCCCCGCCGCGGCACCTGGTCGTGATGCTCGCCGCCGACAACGCGGTGCTGCTCACGGCGTCGCCGCTCGGCACGGCGCTCGGCGGCCCGCTCACCGCCGCGCTGGGCCCCCGGGCCACGATCGGCGGCTCCGGACTGGCCACCGCGGCACTGGGCACGCTCGCGGCCCTGCTCCTGGCGGCCCGCCGCGGCAACCGGCACCGCGACCCGTCAGGAATCGAGAAGCCCCAGCCCGCACGCCACGGCTAACGTGGCCGCACGACCACCCGCCGGCCACCGGCGCCACGCTCCCGCCCGGCCCGACAGATGGAGAGACGATGACCACGGCCCAGAGGACGGACTCGCAGTCGTCCGCGCAGCACGCCGCCGACAGCCACGACCTGATCCGCGTGCACGGCGCGCGCGAGAACAACCTCAAGGACGTCAGCATCGAGATCCCGAAGCGGCGGCTGACCGTGTTCACCGGCGTCTCCGGCTCGGGCAAGAGCTCCCTGGTGTTCGACACGATCGCCGCGGAGTCGCAGCGGCTGATCAACGAGACCTACAGCGCCTTCGTGCAGGGCTTCATGCCGAACCTGTCGCGGCCCGAGGTCGACGTACTCGACGGCCTGACCACCGCCATCAGCGTCGACCAGCAGCGGATGGGCGCCGACCCGCGCTCCACGGTCGGCACCGCCACCGACGCCAACGCCATGCTGCGGATCCTCTTCAGCCGGCTCGGCACGCCCCACGTCGGCCCGCCCGGGGCCTTCGCCTTCAACGTGCCCTCGGTCTCGGCGGCCGGCGCGATCAAGGTGGGGAACGCCGAGAAGGCGGAGAAGGTCACCTTCAACAAGGTCGGCGGCATGTGCCCGCGCTGCGAGGGCCGCGGCACGGTCTCCGACCTCGACCTGTCCCAGCTCTACGACGCCGGCAGGTCCATCAACGAGGGCGCCTTCACCATCCCCGGCTACACCGGCGGCGGCTGGAACTCCCGTCTGTACGCCGAGTCCGGCTTCTTCGACCCGGACAAGCCGATCGGCGAGTTCACCGAGAAGGAACTGCACGACCTGCTGCACCACGAGCCCACCCGAATGAAGATCGCGGGCATCAACATGACCTACGAGGGTCTGATCCCGCGCATCCAGAAGTCGATGCTGTCCAAGGACAAGGAGGCGATGCAGCCGCACGTGCGGGCGTTCGTGGAACGCGCCGTCACCTTCGCCACCTGCCCGGACTGCGACGGTACCCGGCTGGCCGAGCACGCCCGCACCTCGAAGATCGACGAGATCTCCATCGCGGACGCCTGCCGCATGGAGATCAGGGACCTGGCCGACTGGGTGCGCGCCCTCGCCGAGCCGTCCGTGGCGCCCCTGCTGACCGCGCTGCGCCGGACCCTCGACTCCTTCGTGGAGATCGGCCTCGGCTACCTCTCCCTCGACCGGGCCGCGGGCACGCTGTCCGGCGGCGAGGCGCAGCGCGTCAAGATGATCCGCCACCTCGGCTCCTCGCTCACCGACGTCACGTACGTCTTCGACGAGCCGACCGCGGGCCTGCACCCGCACGACATCCAGCGGATGAACGACCTGCTCCTGCGGCTGCGGGACAAGGGCAACACGGTGCTGGTGGTGGAGCACAAGCCGGAGGTCATCGAGATCGCCGACCACGTCGTCGACCTGGGACCCGGCGCCGGTACGGCGGGCGGCACCGTCTGCTTCGAGGGCACCGTCGGCGGACTGCGCGGCAGCGGCACCGTCACCGGACACCACCTCGACGACCGCGCCACGCTCAAGGACGCGGTGCGCGCGTCCACCGGGGTCCTTCCGATCCGCGGCGCCTCGGCGAACAACCTCCGGGACGTCGACGTGGACGTCCCGCTCGGCGTGCTCACCGTGGTCACCGGTGTCGCGGGGTCCGGCAAGAGCTCGCTGGTGCACCGGTCGATCCCGCAGGACCTCGGGGTCGTCTCGGTCGACCAGAGCCCGATCCGGGGTTCGCGGCGCAGCAACCCGGCGACGTACACCGGTCTCCTCGAGCCGATCCGCAAGGCGTTCGCCAAGGCCAACGGCGTCAAGCCCGCCCTGTTCAGCGCCAACTCCGAAGGCGCCTGCCCGACCTGCAACGGCGCCGGCGTCATCTACACCGACCTGGCGATGATGGCCGGGGTCGCCAGCACCTGCGAGGACTGCGAGGGCAAGCGGTTCGACGCCTCGGTCCTCGAATACCGCCTCGGCGGTCGGGACATCTCCGAGGTCCTCGCCATGCCCGTCGCGCAGGCCCTGGACTTCTTCGCCGAGGGCGAGGCGCGCACGCCGGCCGCGCACCGGGTCCTCGAGCGCCTCGCGGACGTCGGCCTCGGCTACCTCACCCTCGGCCAGCCCCTCACCACCCTCTCCGGCGGCGAACGCCAGCGCCTGAAGCTGGCCACGCACATGGCGGACAAGGGCGGCGTCTACGTCCTCGACGAGCCGACGACGGGTCTGCACCTGGCCGACGTGGAGCAACTCCTCGGCCTGCTCGACCGGTTGGTCGACTCCGGCAAGTCCGTGATCGTCATCGAGCACCACCAGGCGGTCATGGCGCACGCCGACTGGATCATCGACCTGGGGCCCGGGGCCGGCCACGACGGTGGCCGCGTCGTCTTCGAGGGCACCCCCGCCGACCTCGTCGCCGCCCGCACCACGCTCACCGCCCGGCACCTCGCGAAGTACATCGGCGCCTGACCGGGGCGGCGCACTTCCCGTGGCCGGCCGCCGCCCCGGCGGGGGTGGCGGCCGCTCCGGCGGGGGTGGCGGCCGCTCCGGCGGGGGTGGCGGCCGGCCACGGGATCGCCCGCCGGGCATCCGTCCCGCGGCGGCGCACTCCACGGGCGTCGCGGCCCCCTCCGGAGACCGGCGCTGCGGTGCTGGTCCGGGCCGGACCGGCCGGACCGACCCGGCCGCCCATGGTGCCGTCCGTCCCGCCCGCGGGACAATGAACCGTATGGCGGGTGACAGCGTGGACGAGGCGGTGCGGGTGGCGCCCGCGCCCGCTCTGCGGGGGCTGGTCGGCTGGTACTCCGGCTACCGCCAGCGCGGGGTCCCGCCCAGCCGGCACCGGGGGCTGCCGTCCCCGTGGCTGACGCTGATCATCACCCTCCACGAGCCGCTGAGCGTCGCCGCCCACCCCGATCCGGGCGCGCCCCCCGGCGACTACCCGACGCTGCTCGGCGGCCTGCACCTCGCCCCCGCCCTCATCGACATGCCCGGGCGGCAGTCCGGCATCCAGGTCGCGATCAGCCCGCTCGGCGCGCGCGTGCTGCTGGGACTGCCCGCGGGCGAGCTCGCCGGGACCGACGTCCATGCCGACGACGTGCTGGGCGCGGACGTCCGCGAGGTCCACGACAAGGTGCGTGAGGCGTCCGGCTGGAACGCCCGCTTCGCCGCCGTGGACGACTGGCTGCTGCGCCGCACGGCCCGCCACGACGGCGCGCGCACCGCCTGCGCCGCCCCGGTGGCGGGTGCCTGGCAGCGGCTGCTGTCGGCCGGCGGGCGCCTGCGCGTCGACCGGCTCGCGGCCGAGACCGCGGTCAGCGAACGGCACCTGCGCAACCGCTTCCGCGCGGAGATCGGCCTCACCCCCAAGGCGGCCGCCCGGGTCATCCGCTTCGACCTGGCACGCCGCCGCCTGGCCGGCCACCCCGGCGCCCCGGACCTCGCGGGCCTGGCCGCCGACTGCGGCTACGCCGACCAGTCCCATCTGGACCGCGAGTTCGCCGCGCTGGCCGCCTGCACGCCCAGCGACTGGCTGGCGCAGGAGTTCCGAAACATCCAATCCGGGCACTACCCGCCCGCGTGAGGCTGGTGACGTCAACCGCCCGAACCGGGCAACCGCCCGGACCGGGCGACCATCCGCGACACGGAGGCTCATCACCATGACCACCACGCCCGACAACGCCGAGCAGCCGACTGCCCCGCAGGTGTGGCCCACCCTGCGCGCCCACGACGCCCGGGCGCTGATCCGCTTCCTCGTCGACGCCTTCGGCTTCGAGGAGAGCGTGGTGTACGGCGACGGCGACCTGGTCGAACACGCCCAGCTCAACTGGCCCGAGGGCGGCGGCGTCATGCTGGGCTCCGAACGCGGGGGCACGCGGCCGGGCACCGGCCCGACGCCCCCCGGGGCCTTCAGCGCCTATGTCGTCACCGCCGACCCGGACGCCGTGCACGCCCGGGCCAAGGCCACCGGTGCCGAGATCATCACGGACCTCCACGTCACCGACTACGGCTCGCGCGACTTCACGGCCCGCGACCCGGAGGGCAACCGGTGGTACTTCGGCACGTACGCCGGGGAGCCGCGCTGAGCACCGCCGGACGGGGCGTCCGGGGCGGTCGGGGACGATCCGGCCGACCGCCGCCGGCCGCTCTCGGACGGCCGGGCCGCGCGCCGCCGCGGCCCGGCAGGCTGCCCGGGCGGCTGCTTCGCGTCGCGGGCTACCGGTCCTCGTACGGCAGTGTGGCCCCCGGCAGCGCGTACTCGTCACGGCGGCCGCACATGCCGAAACCTCCGAGCCGGGTGGGTTCGCTCCGGTGCGCGGTCGCGTCGGCGAGGTAGTCGTCCCCGCCCGCCGCGAGCGCGTCGAGCTGGGCGCCGGTGCGTTCGGCGGCGGCCAGCGCTCCGCACCGCCACAACTCCCGCCAGCGCGGTACCTTCTCGCGCACCAGCCGGGCGGCCGCCCGCTGGAACTCCCGGAGCGGTCCGGCGTCCCCGGCGACCAGCGCCTGACGCAGCAGAAGGTAGCCCTCCACGGCGAGGTCCCTGCGGCGGAGCGCGGCCGCCTCCGTCCCGGCTCCCCCACCGGGCGGCAGTGTGGCCGCGGCCTCGTACGTGCGGGGGTCGGCGAGCACCTCGGGCGGGAAGGTGAAGACGGCGTCCCCGGCCTCGGGCAGGCCGCTGTTCTGCATCAGCACGGTGATCCGCAGGCCGCCGCCCTGCACCATGCGGTGCACGGTGCCCGGCGTGAACCAGGCGACCGAGCCCGGCCGGAGCGGGATGTCCCGGTAACCGTCGGGGCTCAGCGTCTGCACGGCTCCCCGGCCGCCGGTGACGACGTACGCCTCCGTGCACACCAGGTGCAGGTGCGGGCTGCCGCCGCACACGCCGTCGGCGGCCTCCCAGTCGTAGGCACTGAGGTGGGACAGTCCGACCGCGCCGGGCAGCGGGTGGGGCAGGGCAGGGCCGGGGGCGCTCACCACGGCAGGCCCGCCAGGTGGGTGGTGACGCGGTCGCGGTCCCAGGCCCCGTCGGCGACGACGACCCGGTAGCGGTAGCCGAAGGACGCGCCGGGCGCCAGCTCGAACTCCTCGAAGAAGGCCCAGGAGAAGGCGACCGTGGGGATCGGCTCGGAGCGCACGAACCAGTGCGAGGCGTGGACCGCCGCCGACTCGTCGAGGTTCTCGGGCGCGTGCGCGAAGACGAGCGTGGAGTGCGCGTCGACCTCGTCGTGCTCGGTGGTGAAGGCCAGCCAGGGGCCCTGGGTGCCCATCAGCTTGCCCGCGTCCGGGCCCGCTCCCCCGTCGATGTCGGGGCCGAAGGCGGTGCCGCCGGTGAAGTCGCGGGGGCCGCGCCACTGCAGTCCGGTGTAGCCGGCCAGCTCGCGCCCGTGGGTGGTGGGCGAGCCGAAGGCCAGCGGCCGGTCGCGGAGGTTGGTGAGCTCGATCGACCAGTCCAGGGCCCAGGCTCCGGCCCCCTCGTCGACCGAGTGGACGGTGATCGTGCGCCTCTCGCGCGCCCACTCCGCACCGCCGTTCTCCACCCAGGTCAGCGCCTCGGTGAAGGCGAGCCGGTCGTCCTCGGCCGTGAACGCGGGGAAGCCGTCGTGCCGCATCGAGCCGATCCGCTCGGGCAGCCGCAGATAGCCCTCGCCGTGGACGTAGCAGTTACCGCCCCAGAAGTTCTGCCCGGACAGATGGCTCGCCGTCATCTGCAGGCCCTTGTGCCAGCGGTGGTCGCTCGGGCGGTATCCGGTCACCGTGCGTCCCGCGAGGGTGCGCACGGGGTGGGCGTAGGGCTTGCGCGACTCGAAGGCGTCGGGGTCGGGACGGTAGACGTAGCGGAGGATCTCGGTGCCGTCCGCCGCCGCCACCGCGATGTGGTCGCCGTACGCGTGACTGACGCGGATGCTCATGCGCGCTCCTTCGGGGCCCAGTCGGGGTGGTCGCCGTGCATGGCCGGGTAGAACGGGTCCCCCGGGCCGATCTCGCCCGCGAGCACGGGCGGTCCGGTGAAGGCGGACTTGTAGAGGGCGGCCGCGAACTCCAGCGTGGCGCGTGCGTCCGGGCCGCTGCCCGGCGGCCGTACGCCGCTGTCGTAGGCGTCGAGGAGGGCGCCGAGCTGGGCGGCGTGCGAGCTGGGGACGTCCGCGGCGGGCGGGTGCCAGGCCGCGGCGTACCCGGCGGCGACGTGCGGGGCGGGGGTGTAGACCCAGTCGTCGTTGCGGTGGCCGTACAGGTGGGTGAGCTCGATCGTCGCGTCGGCGCAGTCGATGCGGATGCGGCTCACCTCGTCCGGGGAGAGCACGCTGTTGACGACGGTGGCGAGGGCGCCGCTGCCGAACCGGACCAGGGCCGTCGAGACGTCCTCGCTCTCGGTGTCGTGGACCAGCCGCGCCGCCATGGCCCGCACCTCCGCCCAGGGGCCGAGCAGGTGCAGCAGCAGGTCGTACTGGTGGATGCCGTGGCCCATGGTCGGGCCGCCGCCCTCGGTGGCCCAGCGCCCGCGCCACGGCACCGCGTAGTAGGCGGCGTCACGGTGCCAGGTGGTCTGGCAGTGCGCGACCAGCGGCGCGCCCACCCGGCCGCCGGCGATCAGCTCGCGCGCGTGCACGGCGCCGGAGCCGTAGCGGTGCTGGAAGACGACCGAGGCGTAGGCGCCCGACGACTCCTCGGCCGCCGCGATCTCGTCGTACTCGGCCAGCGACAGGCACAGCGGCTTCTCGCACAGCACCCAGGCGCCCGACTTGAGCGCCGCGGTCGTCTGCTCCCGGTGCAGGGACGGCGGCGTACCGATGAGAACGAGCTCCGGCCGTACGGCGTCCAGCATCGCGTCCATCGAGGTGTACCCGGCGACCTCGCCGCCCGCCAGCTGCCGGAAGGCCTCCAGCCGGCCTTCGTCCACGTCGACGGCGGCGACCAGCTCCACCCGGTCCGCGTGGGCCCTCAGCGCGGACAGGTGACTGCCGCTGACGATGGCGCCGGTGCCGACGACGGCGACTGAGCGGCGATGGGGGCGTTGGGGCATACGGGGCGCTCCTCGGGCATACGGCGAACGGTCAAGCGAGAAAGCGCTTGCACTCGGAGCGACCCTAGGTGCGGGTGCATGTCAGGACAACCCCCCTGCGGCAAGTTCCGGGAGCCGACGGAGCAGGTCGGGGGCACATCACGCCTCCCGGGGGCGCACAGCGGACGGCTTTCCCGCCGTCACCGCCCACCCTCCTGACGCGGTCGACGACACCCCGGGGACGCGATCGGGCGGCGTCCGCCAAGGACGTTCACCGGCAGGCATCAAGGGTCTCCATTGGCATGGACCTGTCCATGATCCCCCGCTATGCTCGGGCGAGCACGCCTGAGAGCGCTCTCATGATCCTGCTGTTCCACCCCCACCTCTGCCGGAACAACGAAGGGGCACCGCCTTGAGACGCACAACAGCGACGCGCACAGCCCTGTCCGCACTCCTCCTGCTGGGCACCTGGGCGACCGCAGGCGCCCGGTCGGCCTCCGCCGCCGGCTCTCCCGCACCCGCCGCCGAAGCCCCCGCCTCCGCCTCGCTCCTGTCCGCGATGCAGCACGACTTCGGCCTGACGAAGAGCCAGGCCGAGGCGCGCCTGGCCGCCGAGAAGACGGCCACGGCCGTCGAACGCAAGGCGAAGCGCGCCGCCGGGGCCTCCTACGGCGGCTCCTGGTTCGACGCCTCGAGCGGCAGGCTGACCGTGGCCGTCACCCGCGGCGCCGACACCAGCGCCGTACGGGCGACCGGCGCGACCGTGCGCCTCGTGCGGCACAGCGCACGGCAGCTCGACGCCGTGAAGGCGCGCATCGACGCCCTGTCCGCACCCGCGGGCGTCAGCAACTGGTACGTCGACACCAAGGCGAACAAGGTCGTCGTGGACGTCGTCACCGCACACCGTGATGACAACGATGTCCGGGCCTTCCTGACGCGGGCGCGCAAGGCGGGCCCGGTCACCGTGCAGCAGACGGCCCACACACCGCGGACCCTCGCGGCCGGCACCGTGGGCGGCGACCCGTACTACACCGGCAACGTCCGCTGCTCCATCGGCTTCTCGGTGTACGGCGGCTTCGTCTCCGCCGGGCACTGCGACCAGCACACCGGCGCGGTGTACGGCTGGGACCACTCCTACATCGGCAACTTCCAGGGGTCGTCGTTCCCGGACAACGACTACTCCTGGGTCAACGTCGGCAGCGGCTGGTGGACCGTGCCGGTGGTGCTCGGCTGGGGCACGGTGTCCGACCAGCTCGTCCGCGGCTCCAACGAAGCCCCCGTCGGCGCGTCCATCTGCCGCTCCGGTTCCACCTCGCACTGGCACTGCGGCACGGTCCTGGCCAAGAACGAGACGGTCAACTACAGCCAGGGCGCCGTCCACCAGATGACGAAGACGAACGTCTGCGCCGAACCCGGTGACTCCGGCGGCTCCTTCATCAGCGGCGACCAGGCGCAGGGCGTCACCTCGGGCGGCTGGGGCGACTGCAGCTCCGGCGGCGAGACCTGGTACCAGCCGATCAACGAGATCCTCAACCGCTACGGGCTGACGCTGCACACCGCGTGACACCGCCCTTCCGCGGCCGGGCGGGCTTCGCCGGGCAAGGGCCGGCGAAGCCCGCCGGGCACGCGCCGCCACCGCGGCGCATCACGGAGGGCGGCGGGTGCGCGGCGCCTACCGGAACGCGGCGGCGTGGCGGTGCGCCCAGTCGGCGAACGTGGCCGGCTCGCGGCCGAGCAGCCGCTCGGCGTCGGGGCTGACGCGCCGCTCGGCCGGGGTCGGCGAGCCGAGGATGTCGAGGGTCGTGTCGGCCACGGGCTCGGGCATGAAGCGCGTCATCAGGGCGCGGGCCTCGGCGCGGCTCAGCTCCTCGAGGCGGACGGGTTCGCCCAGGGCGTCGCCGATCTCCCGGGCCGCCCGGCGGGGCGTGACGAGGGCGGGACCGGTGAGGTCGTAGATCCGCCCGGTGTGGCCGTCCCGGCGCAGGGTCGCGGCGGCGGCGTCGGCGACGTCGGCCGGGTCGATCATGGGCAGACCGACGTCGGCGAAGGGCGCGGCGACGACGCGCCGGGTGCGGACGGACTCGGCCCAGGCGTAGGCGTTGGAGTGGAAGCCGCCGGGGCGCAGGATCGTCCAGTCCAGGCCCGACTGCCGCACGGCGTCCTCGATGGCGCGAACCGTGCCTCCGTGGGAGGCGGACTCGGGCCGGGTCGCCGCCCCCTGGGAGGAGAGCAGCACGACGCGGGTGATGCCGCCGGCCTTCGCGAGGCCGAGGATGGCGTGCGGGTCGAGCAGAAGGGCGCTGGGTCCGCCGTTCTGGAGGAACAGCGCGTCCGCGCCGTCGAAAGCGGGGCGGAGGGTCTCCGGCTCGGTCAGGTCCGCCCGGTGATGGCGCGTTCCCCGCGGCACGTCGGCGGCCGAGACGCCGCGGGAGGTCGCGGTCACCCGCTCGCCGGCTGCCGCGAGCGTCCGCACGAGCGATCGGCCCACGTTGCCGGTCGCCCCCGTCACTACGATCATGAAGAACTCCCCTGTCTCGGCGTGCTGTCGTCGGTACCCCAAGGGGGCGGAGAGCGCCGCGAGGACCTGCCGTCCGGGCGCCTCGTGGACGCTAACACCGCCGGTATAGTAGGTACCTACAGGA
The DNA here is from genome assembly GCF_047049295.1 of Streptomyces sediminimaris. Taxonomy (NCBI): domain Bacteria; kingdom Bacillati; phylum Actinomycetota; class Actinomycetes; order Kitasatosporales; family Streptomycetaceae; genus Streptomyces; species Streptomyces sediminimaris. The sequence continues at coordinate 919,425 of NZ_JBJWOT010000001.1, forward strand.
AAGTGGCTATCCCGAGGGGGAGCGTGTGTCCGACACAGGGGCCCGGTCGACGGCCACCGGGGCCGATCCGGAAGTCGCCTGCCCGATCAGTCCGGTCGTGGACATCGTCTTCAGCCGGTGGACGACACCCATCCTGTGGAGTCTCCACACCTACGGCCGGCAGCGCTTCGTCGAGCTGGAGCGGCGCATCGCGAGGATCACGCCGAAGGTGCTCACCCAGCGGCTGAGGCAGCTGGAGCGGGACGGTCTCGTCGTGCGCACGTATCACCCGGAGGTGCCTCCCCGGGTCGAGTACGAGATCAGCGAACTCGGCCGCAGCCTCGCTCCGCTGTTCGCGCAGCTCTCGGAGTGGGCCACCGAGAACCTCGACAGGGTCGAGCGGGCCCGGCGGGAGTACGACGCCGACCCGGCGTGATCGCATGTCCGTGATCGCGCGTCCGTGCATGATCGCGTGTTCGTGGACCGCGACACGTCGGATATGCCCAGTTCTGTCATTCTCTGTACCCGGGTGCGCCGGGAGTGGCACGGTGTCATCCAGGCCGGTCGAGCGCGGGGAGGACCGGACGACCGCGAGGAGAGGGAGACGGGCATGGACGCCACACCTGAGACCTACGGCGACCGCTGGAACGGGCCCGGCGGTCACGCCTGGGTCGAGTTGCAGCCGGTGCTGGACGGAATGTTCCGCCGTCTCGAGGCCCTGCTCGTCGATGCCGTGTCCGCCGAACGGCCCGGCCGCGTGCTCGACGTCGGCTGCGGCACCGGCGGCGTCACGCTGGCCGTCGCCGGGCGGCTCGGCCCCGCGGGCAGCTGCGTCGGCGTCGACATCTCCGAGCCGCTGGTCACGGCCGCCCGCGAGCGCGCCGAACGGGAGGGCACGCCGGCGTCGTTCATCCGCGCCGACGCACAGGACCACCCCTTCGAACCCGCCGTCTTCGACGCCGTCGTCTCACGATTCGGCGTCATGTTCTTCAGCGACCCCGTCCGGGCCTTCGCCAACCTCCGGCGGGCCGCGACGGACGACGCCCGGCTGCGGCTCGTCGCCTGGCGCGGCTCCGAGGAGAATCCGTTCATGACGACGGCCGAACGCGCCGCCGCGCCGCTGCTGCCGGACCTTCCGCCCCGCAGCCCCGGCGGGCCGGGCCAGTTCGCCTTCGCGGACGCCGACCGGGTCCACCGCATCCTGGCGGAGAGCGGCTGGTCCGGGATCGGCATCCGGCCCGCCGACGTGGAGTGCGTCCTGCCCGAGGCGGCGCTGGAACGCTACTTCACCCGGCTGGGCCCGCTGAGCCAGGTCATGGGCGAACTGGACGGACCGACGCGCCGCCGGGTCGTCGAGAAGGTCCGCGCCGCCTTCGACACCTTCGTACAGGGCCCGGACATCCGGTTCACCGCGGCCTGCTGGGTCATCGACGCCCGGGCCTCGTCCGCGCTCGCCGGCAGGTGAGCGGCGCAGGCGCGTCCGGCCGCCGAGCGGGCTCCGGCCTCGAAATCTTTCGTTGATCCAGGCACCCTTCCCCCGGCGCGGGCGCCTGGCGCATAGTGAGGACTCCGCTGTCCGGGGTGAGGAACAAGATGACGCGCAAGAAGGCTCTGATCGTTCGCGGCGGATGGGAGGGGCACCGGCCGGTCGAGGCGACGGAGATGTTCCTGCCCTTCCTCGACAAGAGCGGCTTCACGGTGCGGATCGAGGAGTCGACGGAGGTGTACGCCGACGCCGACGAGATGGCCGGCACGGACCTCGTGGTGCAGTGCGTCTCGATGAGCGAGATCACCGGCGCGCAGGTGTCGGGGCTGGCCTCGGCGGTCGCGGCCGGCACGGGCCTCACCGGCTGGCACGGCGGCATCGTCGACTCCTTCCGCGCCTCCTCCGACTATCTCCACCTGGTGGGCGGGCAGTTCGCGACCCATCCGGGCAAGGAACCGTGCGAGCGGCGGGGCGAGGGTGAGGACTACTTCCTGCCGTACGTCGTCAGCATCACCGAACTGGGCCGTGAGCACCCCGTCACCGCGGGCATCGGGGACTTCGAGCTGTGCACCGAGCAGTACTGGGTGCTGCACGACGACCTGATCGAGGTTCTGGCCACCACCACCCACCCGGCCCGGCCGTGGCAGCCGTGGCACCGGCCCGTCACCGTTCCCGCGATCTGGACCCGCCGGTGGGGCGCCGGCCGGATCGTGGTGACGACCCCGGGGCACAGCCTGGACGTCCTGGCGGACCCGAGCGTCCGCACGGTCATCGAGAGGGGCATGCTGTGGGCGACGCGCACCGCATCGGCGTCGTAGGGCTCGGCGTCATCTCCCGGGCGTACCTGGACACCCTCGCCGGGCATCCCGGCGTGCGCGTCACCGCGGTCGCCGATCTCGACGCCGGCCGGTCGGCCTCCGTCGCCGCCGGGCTGCCCGGCGCGCGGGCGCTCACCGTGGAGGAGTTGCTGAGCAGCCCGGACGTGGACACGGTGCTGAACCTCACGATCCCGGCGGCCCATGCCGGGATCGCCCTCGGCGCCGTGACCCGCGGCAAGCACGTGTACGGGGAGAAACCGCTGGCCACCACGGTCGACGACGCCCGTGCCGTCCTCTCGGCGGCCGCGGCGGCGGGCGTCGGTGTGGGGTGCGCGCCGGACACCGTCCTGGGCACCGGGATCCAGACGGCGCGGGCGGCCGTGGAGGCGGGGACCATCGGGCGTCCGCAGTTCGCCACGGCCGTGATGGTCACACCCGGACACGAGCGCTGGCATCCCCAGCCCGACTTCTACTACGCCCCCGGCGGCGGCCCCCTGCTCGACATGGGGCCGTACTACCTCGCGTCCCTGGTCCACCTGCTGGGTCCGGTGCGTTCCGTGACCGGGGCGTCCAGCAGGCTGCGCACCGAGCGCGTCATCGGTTCCGGGCCGCGCGCGGGCGAGCGGATACCGGTGGAGGTGGACAGTCACGTCTCCGGTGTGCTGGAGCACGCGGGCGGAGCCCTGACGACGATCACGACGAGCTTCGACGGCGCGGCCACCACCGCCGCGCCGATCGAGGTCCACGGTGACGCGGGGACGCTCTCGGTGCCGGACCCGAACCACTTCGACGGCGAGGTACGGCTCTTCGCGCTCGGCGGCACCGGGTGGCGCACGCTCCCGCCGTCGGCCGGGTACGCCGAGGGCGCACGAGGTGTCGGCCTGCTCGACTTCGTCACCGCCGACGGGCTGCGGGCGCCGCGGGCGAGCGGTGATCTCGCCCTGCACGTGCTGGAGGCGATGACCGCCCTGCTGCGCTCGTCGGCCGAGGGGCGACGGATCGAGCTGACGACGACGGCACCGCGGCCCGCCGCCGTCCCGCTCACGCCCGCCGGGAGGTGGCGGGCTCGGGCCCGCCCCGCACCACGCTGAGCAGCACGACGCGACGAACCCCCGCACCACGGCCGGCCCCGCCCTCTCCGTCCTCCCCCGCCCCGCTCACCACCACCGGAAAGGCACTCACGCGGCTTCAGCGGCCACGTCCCTTCCGTCCGCCCCGGCGGGCGCCGCCGCCTCGGCGGCGGTGGGCTTGCGGACGAGGAGCAGCGCCGCGTCGTCGTCGAGCCGCCCGCCCACGTGCTCCAGCAGTTCGCCGTGGAGCGCGTCGAGGGTGCGGTCCGGGTCGTGGCAGACGTGGCGGGCCAGTCCCTCGTCGAGCGGGTAGAACGCGCGGCCGCCGTCCCGGGCCTCGGTGACCCCGTCCGTGTACAGCAGCAGCTGGTCCCCGTCGGTGAAGGGCAGCACCTGGAGGCCGGGGGCGTGATCGGTGAGGCCGCGCAGCCCGAGGGGCGGGGCCGGCTGCGGGGGCTCCACGGCCTCCACGTCTCCGGACGCGCGCACCAGCAGCGGTGGCGCGTGCCCGCAGTTGACCATCTCCAGGCGCCCCTCACCAGGGTGACCGGCGATCACGGCGGTGACGAAGTCGTCGCTGCCGAGGTTGCGCGCGAGGCTGCGCTCGATCCGGTCCACGACGGCGAGGAGATCGGGCTCGTCCCAGGCGGCCTCGCGGAAGACGCCGAGGACCAGCGCGGCGGTGCCCACGGCGGGCAGCCCCTTGCCGCGCACGTCACCGACGATCAGCCGGACCCCGTACGGCGTGGGGATCAGCGCGTACAGGTCACCGCCGATCCGGGCCTCGGCCGCCGCCGCGCTGTAGCGGACGGCCACCTGGAAGGGGCCGACGGTCGCCGGTACGGGCTTGAGCAGTGCGTGCTGGGCCGTCTCCGCCACCGAGCGCACGGCGGCGAGCACCCGTTCGCGGCCGGCCCGCAGCCCGCTGGCCAGGGCGCTCGCCAGGGTGACCGCCACCAGGGCGGACAGCACGGCCACCAGCTCCCTGCGCGGATAGCCGTCCCAGGCGCCGAGGGACGCGCCCAGCGCCACGGCGAGCAGCCCGACGCACAGGACACCACGCGGCCCGTTGGTGGTCGCGGCCAGCGCGGGCCCGGCGGCCAGCAGCGGCAGCCAGTACATTCCCGCTCCGCCCGCCAGATCGGCGAGCACGACCACGGTGACGACCAGCGCGGGCAGGACGGGCGCCGTCGACGTCAGCTGCGCGAGGGCACGTCTGCGGGCCGAGGCCCCGCGACCGGCGGCTCGGTATCCGTGCGCCCCTGTGGGCCGACGGCCGTCGTCGGGCTGGCGGACCTGGCTCATGTGCTCTTCGCTGTCCTGTTCCGTGTAGGGCGCACAAGGGCTGGGGGCGCGGCGGCGGAATGTCTGTTTCCCCCAGGAAACGGCCTCGCCCCGGGCCCCACAAGAAGAGGATTTTCAGATAGTGAGCGACAGCGCCCGGGTCAGGCGCCCCGCGGCCGGGATCAGCCGGTCCCGGATCCCCGGCACCCGGGCGAGCCGCTGCACCGGCAGCGAGACGCCGAGGGAGCCGAGTGTCTCCCCGCTGCGGACGGGCACGGCGACGCAGACGGTGCCCAGGCTGTACTCCTCCAGGTCCGTGACGGCCGGTGCCTCGGACGAGGAGTCCAGCCGCCGCAGGAGTTCGGGCAGGCTGGTGACCGTCCGCGGGGTGAGGTCGGCCAGGGGGTGGCGGGAGAGATAGTCCATGCGGGCCTCCTCGTCCAGCTCCCGGAGCACGGACTTGCCGAGGGCGGTGGCGTGGCCGGCGTCCTCGAAACCCACCCAGAGGTCGACGCGGGGCGCCCGGGGGCTGTCGACGATCTCGGCGACACGGATCTCGCCGTCCTCGTAGAACGTGAGGTAGGCGGCGCTCGCGAGTTCGTCCCGCAGCGCGGCCAGCGCGGGGCGGACCCGGCTGAGCAGCGTCTGACCGCGGCCCGTGGCCCGCAGCGTCTGTATCCGGTCCCCGAGGACGAACCCGCCGTCACCGAGCTTGCGCAGGTATCCGTCGTGGACCAGGGTCCGCAGCAGATGGTAGGCCGTGGCCAGGGGCAGGCCCGTCTCACGTGCCAGCTGTTTCGCCGGCGCGCCGTTCTCGTGCGCGCTCACCGCCTCCAGCAGCCGGAAGGCCCGCTGGACCGACGTGATCAGCGTGGGGCCGTCGTGCGCACCCATGTCTCAAGCGTGCGGCAGGCGCACGGAGGGGTCAACGTGAGACGGACGGATCGAGGGGCTGGACCTGGGGGACGGACCTGGGAACGCCCACTTCGAGCAGCACGTGTCCGGCGTACGAGCCCGAGGCCCGCCGCCGTGACGGCGAGCAGTCCGCACAGCAGGGGCAGGCCCCGGAGAGGTGGCCGGTACGGTCCACGGCGAGTGAGGTGAAGACGTCGCGTGTCCGCCTGCCGTGGTCGAAGGTGCGGGCCCGGGCGCCCCTCAGTCCACGGGCCAGGTGTGCGCGGGCGCGTTCAGGTGCATGTAGTCCATGTACGTCGTGGTCATCCGCCGCAGGGCCTCCCGGCGGTCGCAGCCGGCGGAGTCCTGCAGGTGATGGACGGTCTCGGCCTGCCACAGGGCGCCGTTGCGGGCGGTGACGCAGCGCTGCTCGACGATGCCCAGCAGGGGTTCGCGCCAGGCCGCGTCCATGCCGGCGAGTTCCAGGCCCCGGTGGGCCAGGGGCAGCAGGCGCCGCAGCACGAGCTCGGTGACCGGCACTTCGCCGCTGCCGGGCCAGTAGAGCCGGGCGTCGATGCCGTCGCGGGCCGCGGCGTGCAGGTTCTCCTCGGCGACGGCGAACGACATCCGCGTCCACACCGGCCGGTCGTCGTCGACCAGGGCGCGCGTCAGGCCGTAGTAGAAGGCGCCGTTGGCGATGATGTCGGCGACGGTGGGGCCGGCGGGCAGCACCCGGTTCTCGATGCGCAGGTGCGGTCCGCTGCCGGTGACGGCGTAGACGGGCCGGTTCCAGCGGTAGATCGTGCCGTTGTGCAGGGTGAGTTCGCCCAGCTCCGGAACGCCGCCGGCGTCGAGGGCGCGCTGCGGGTCCTCGTCGTCGCACAGCGGCAGCAGCGCCGGGAAGTAGCGCACGTTCTCCTCGAAGAGGTCGAAGACACTGGTGATCCACCGCTCCCCGAACCACACGCGGGGCCGTACGCCCTGGGCCTTGATCTCCTGCGGGCGGGTGTCGGTGGCCTGCTCGAAGAGGGGGACGCGGGTCTCGCGCCACAGCTCCCTGCCGAAGAGGAAGGGGGAGTTGGCGGCCAGGGCGGTCTGGACGCCCGCGACGGCCTGGGCCGCGTTCCAGTAGTCCGCGAACTCCTTCGGCTCGACCTGGAGATGGAACTGGGTGCTGGTGCAGGCGGCCTCCGGGGTGATGGCATCGGCGTACATCGACAGCCGCTCCACGCCGTCCACCCGGATACGCAGGTCCTCGCCGCGTGCCGCGAAGATCTGCTCGTTGAGCAGCCGGTAGCGCGGATCGCCGGACAGGGCGGCCTCCCCCACGTCCTCCTCGCCCAGGGTCGGCAGGATGCCGATCATGATCAAGTGCGTGCCCAGCGCCGCCGCGCGCTCCTCGGCGTGGTTGAGGGCGTCGCGGATCGCCTGCTCCCACGCTCCGGGGCCGCCCGCGGTCAGCTGCCGCGGCGGAATGTCGATCTCCAGGTTGAAGCGGCCCAGCTCGCTCGACCAGGCGGGGTCGGCGATCGCCTGGAGGACCTCGGCGTTCCGCATCGCCGGCCGCCCGTCGCCGTCGACCAGGTTGAGCTCGATCTCCAGCCCGACCCGCGGACGCTCGCTCTCGAATCCCGACTCGCGCAGCATCCGCGCCAGCACGTCCAGGCAGGTGTGCATCTTCTCCCGGTACCGGCGGCGGTCCTCCCGCGTGAACACCAGGGCGGGTACGTCACGTCCCATGGGCCCTCCCGAGTCCCCTCGGCGGACACCTCCGGTCCCAGAGTCGCACGTCGTACGGTTCCCGCACAGTCGGCGCCCCACCGTGCCGACGCCGCCCCGGCCGGTCCGCCACGGCGTTCACGGCCGCCGTGCCGGGCGCGTGCTCACAGCCCTCCGTGACCGAGCCGCTCACCGATCGCGGTGAGCCAGTGGCCGACCGGGCCGAGGGTGAGCAACCCGCTGCCCGCTCCCGCGAGCTCGCCCGCGGCCGGGGCCAGGCGGGTGTGCAGCCGGGCCAGCACCGGGCGGTCGTCCAGTTCCAGCGCGAGTGCCGCCTGGAGGCAGCACAGTGCCTCGTAGAGCAGGTCGGCCGGTGGTTCCGGCGCGGCGCGCAGCAGCTCCGCGGCCTCCTTCGGGTCGCCCTCGCGCAGCGGGACGAAGGGCTCGATCCACGGGCGGTACGGGCCCCAGTCGTCGTCCGGGTCGACGTGCGCGGCGGCCTGCCGGGCGCAGGCGCGGCCGTCCGCCAGGCGCAGACAGAGCCGGGTCAGCGGCACCAGACCGTGCTCCAGGCCCGGCATGCCGCAGCCCCGCAGCCGCACCGCGGCGGCCTCGTAGGCGTCCTCGGCCTCGGGCGTCCGCCCGGCGGCGGCGAGGCGCAGTGCGCCGTACCACCGGGTGAAGACGCCCACCAGGGGCCGCTCGTGGCGCTCGGCCAGCCGGTCCGCGGCGGCGGCGTGGCCGTCCGCCGCCGCGAAGTCGCCGAGCGCGCCGCGGGCCTGCAGGCGGATCAGCCGGCCGAGCACCTCGAAGTCCTCCAGGCCGTGGCGTGCGGCCAGGCCGACCAGTCGCGCGCCGAGGGCGTCGCGCCGCGCCGCGAGCCCGGCGCGGGTGCAGGACTGCATGAACGCGCCGTTGAGGGCGAACGCCAGCAGGGTGGGGTCGTCCAGCCGGCGGGCCAGGTCCTGCGCCTCACGCGCGGCCCGCGGACCGCGCGGGGAACGGGTGCCGCGCATCTCCAGGGCGACGGTGGCCAGCAGCCTGCCGCGCGCCGCCGTGTGGGTGCCGTCCTCCGGCAGCGCGGCCAGGGTGCGCTCGGCGGCCGCGACGATCCGCCGGGCCTGCTCGGGGTCGTCGCTGCGGGTCCAGATCGCGGGGACGTCGTAGGCGCCGATCACCCGTGCGGTCAGGGCCGGGTCGCCGAACTCCTCGGCCGCGGTGACGGCCGCGAGGCGGTGCTCCTGGGCCGCCCGCAGGCCGCCGCCCCCGGTCACCGCGAGGTTGCGGACCAGCTGGACGGTGGACTCCAGCCGTGCTCTGGCGTCCGCCGCGACCGTACGGTCGTAGTCCGTGGCCACCCGGGTCCACAGCCGGGCCGCGGCCGTGGGAGGTGCGGCCGGGACGGTGAGGCCCGGGTCCTGCGTGAGGATGTCCCTCTCCAGGCGCCGCAGCCCCGGCCCGGGGTCCACGCCCAGCTGCTCGGCCAGCATGGTCCGGGCGCGGCGCAGCACGGCGAGCGCGTCCGCCTGGCGGCCGGTGCGGTACAGCCCGAGGGCCAGCAGCCGCCAGCCCTCCTCCCGCCAGGGGTGCTCGGCCACGTGGGCGTGCAGGTCGGGTACCGCCTCGGCCGCCTGCCCCAGCTCCAGCCGGGTCCTGGCCCGGCGCTCCACCGCGCCGAGGCGCAGCTCGGCCAGCCGGGAACGCTCGCCGCGGGCCCAGTCCTCGTCGGCGAACTCGGCGTAGGCGGGGCCGCGCCACAACTCCAGCGCGGCGTCGAGCCGCTGGAGCGCCCGCGCGGGCGGCAGCCCGGCCGCGTCGGTGAGGGCCGCCTCGAACCGCCACGCGTCGACGCCGTTGGGCGCGGCGCGCAGGGCGTATCCGGGGCCCTCGGTCACCAGCAGCCGGGCCGGTGCGCGGGCCGGGCGCTGCGGCTCCAGGGCGCGGCGCAGGTCGGCGACGAAGGTCCGCACGGCCCCGGCGGAGCCCGCCCCGGGCTCGTCCCACAGGTCCGTGACGAGGCGGGCGACCGGGACCACCCGCCGGCGCGCCACGAGCAGCCGGGCCAGCACCGCCCGGTGCCGTGGGCCCTTCAGCGGCAGCGGGCCACCGGCGCCGTCCCAGGCCGCCACCGGTCCGAGCACACCGAAGGTGACCGGTTCCATCCTCACCTCCCGTGCCCGCTCCACCGCCACAGTACGTGCTGACCGGATGCTGATCCGCGCGCGGGACGCTCGTCGTGTCCGCAGACCTGCGGACACCCTCAGCACCGACGAAAGCAGCGACCGTGACCTCCAGCCAGCACACCGTGCCGTCCAGCGGGCGGACCGAGACCTGCGCCGGGCCGGCCGTGCCGCCCGCCCGGCACACCGCGGCCCCCACCCTCCCCGGCTTCGAGCACCATCGCGTCCAGGTCGCCGACGGCGTCGCCCTCCACACCGCCGTCGGGGGCTCGGGCAGCCCGATCGTGCTCCTGCACGGCTTCCCGCAGACGCACCTGATGTGGCGGCACGTCGCCGCCGACCTCGCGGCCGACCACACCGTGATCTGCCCCGACCTGCGCGGCTACGGCGCCAGCGACAAGCCCGCCGACACCGACGGCACGGCCTACAGCAAGCGCACCATGGCCGCCGACGTGGTGCGGCTGGCCCGCGCGCTCGGCCACGAGCGGTTCGCGCTGGCCGGGCACGACCGCGGGGCCCTGGTCGCCTTCCGGGCCGGGGTCGACCACCCGGCCGCCGTCACCCACCTGGCCTGCCTGGACGTGCTGCCGACGCTGGACATGTGGCAGGTGATGCGCGGCGCGGACGCGGCCGTGGGGTTCCACCTCTACCTGATGGCCCAGCCGCCGGGTCTGCCCGAGCGGATGATCGCCGCCGATCCGGACCTCTTCTTCGGCCACTTCCTGGATCTGTGGGCCCGTGACCCCGGGGCGATTCCGGACGGCGTCCGCACCGCGTACCTGGACGCCTGCCGGGCTGCGGTGCCGTCGATCGTGGCCGACTACCGGGCCTCCGCCGGCCCCGACCTGGAGCACGACCGGGCCGACCGGGAGGCGGGCAGGGTGCTGGGGATGCCGGTGACGGTGCTCCAGCAGGACTGGGGCGCGGCCCTCGGCTTCGACGCCCGTGACCTGTGGTCCGGCTGGGCGCCGCGACTGGTCCACCGCACCGTCGGCTTCGGCCACTTCATGGCCGAGGAGGCCCCCGAGCGGGTCGCCGGGGAGCTCAGGCACCTGCTCGCCCGCTGAGCCCGCCGCGGCACCGGCGCGAAAAACGTTGCAGGCGCAGCCGGGGTAGACTGACCTCGCCTTTGAGGACCACGTCGTGCCTGGTCGCACGGCTGCCACAGCGAGGGGGGTGGACGCCATTCCGGCTCGCCCCGCCCGCATCCAGGACGTCGCGGCCGCCGCCGGCGTCTCGGTGTCGACGGTGTCGAACGTGCTCAACCGTCCCGAGCGTGTCAACGCGCGCACCGCCGAGCGGGTCCGCGACGCGGTGGCCGCGCTCGACTACGTGCCCCATCCGGGCGCCGCCGGACTGCGCACCGGGCACTCGTCGTCGATCGGCCTGGTGCTGCCCGACGTCACCAACTCCTTCTACGCGCGCATCGCGCGGGGTGCCGCCGACGCCGCCTACGAGCACGGCTACGCACTCGTGCTGTGCCACAGCGGGGACGCGCCGGAGCGCGAGCAGGGCTACTTCACCATGCTGGTCGAGCAGCGGGCCGTCGGCGCCGTCGTCGTCCCGCTCAGCGCCGACCCCACCCGGCTGACCCGGCTGCGGGAGCGCGGCATCCCGCTGGTCCTGGCCGACCGCGCGCTGCCGGCCCAGGAGGGCTGCTCGGTCTCCGTCGACGACATCGGCGGCGGCCGCACCGCCGTGCAGCACCTGCTGGACCGCGGGGCGTGCGACATCCTCGTGGTCAACGGCGACCGCTCCATACGGCAGTGCGCCGACCGCTACCAGGGCGCCCGGCAGGCGGTGCGCAGCCGGCGTGCGGCACGGCTGGGCCAGGTGGTCGCCGAGGAGATGACGGTGGCGTACGGCCTGCGGATCGCCCGCGGTCTCGACGGGCTGCCCGACGGGGTGTTCTGCACCAACGACTTCCTCGCCGCGGGGCTGTGCCGCGGCCTGGCCGAGCGGGGGGTGAAGGTCCCCGAGGACGTGCAGGTGGTGGGCTACGGCGACCTGGACATCGCGAGTTTCGTCGGCACGACCCTCACGACGGTCCGGCAGCCGGTCGAGGATCTCGGCCGGGCCGCCGTGCAGATGCTGCTCGACGAGGTGGAGGCACACGCCGAACACACCCATGAGACCAGGGTGTTCGCGCCCGACCTGGTGGTGCGGGACTCCACCGGGTCACTGCCCGTCGCCTGAGCCCGGCACCCGGAGCGTCACCGGTCCCAGCAGCCCGGCGGCGGGCCGGTGGGGCAGCGCCCAGGCGGTCGGGGTGGCTTCGGCGAGGTAGGGGGCCAGGGTGTTGTGGACGGTCACCTCGATCCGCACGGTGCGCCCGGCGGCACCCGGCAGCGGGAAACGGTACGGCGCGCAGAACGCCTCCCCCACGGGTGCGCCGTCCGCGGCGACCGTGACGCTGCCGCGCACCCGCCCCAGGTCGAGCACCGGGTCGGGTCCGCCGGGCACCTCCACCTCGCGCGTGTAGGTGACGGCGCCGCTCCAGCCGCCCAGCCCCTGTGACCGCCACTCCCCGAGCGCCAGCGGCGCCGGCACGGTGCGCACCCGCGCCGGTCCGCGCCAGGCGGAACCTCCCCGCAGCACGGCCGTGGGACCGGTGACGACCTCGATCTCCGCCGGCTCCGGCAGGGGCTCATCGAGCGTCAGCACCGGTTCGTCCAGCCGCCGTTCGGCTCCGCCCGCGATCCGCACCCGCGCGGGCGGCTCCAGCGGCAGGTCGAGCGAGACGGTGCCGGGCGGGACGGTGAAGCGGAAGCGCTGCGCGCTCTCGCGGACGTCGTCGGTGCAGCGCAGCGGCAGGACGCGGCCGCCGAGCACCGGGGCGCCGGTGAGCCATTCGGTGTCCGGCAGCGGGTGCGGCCGTACGGCGGCGTGGCAGTGCTGCAACTCCCCCCACCTGCCACGGTGTTCGGCCGTGCGTCCGCGCCATCCACCCGTCTCGGCCTGCCAGCCGGCTCCGCTGACGAGCGCGGTCGCCCCCGACGCCGTGACGGCTACGAGGTCGACGAACACCGCGTCCCGGGCGCGGACGCCGTCGGCCACGACGGCGAGCACGTGCTCGCCGGCCGGGAGGGCCGGTTCGTGCCGGAAGAACATCGGCACCGCGCCCCAGTCGGACTCGTAGTACTCGGTCTTCTCCTGCCGTGCCACGACGGCATCGTCCAGCAGCACGGTGACCCCGGCCGCGGCACCGACCACGAGCACCGCCCGCGCGTCGGCGGCGAGGCTCAGCCTGCCCCGGTAGGTCACGCGGCCGTCCGGCCGTACGCCCTCGGGCAGGCACATGGGGCGGGGGCGGGGTACGAACCGGTCCGGGAGGGTCAGGCAGAACCAACTGCCCAGCGGGGTGTGGGCCTCGGCCGAGATGGCGGACGGGCGGTCCTCGGCGTCGGACAGCTCGTACTCCAGGACGTTGCGCCGGCGCTCCACCTCCACCCGGGCGGTCGCCAGGTGGCCGGTGCCGGTGGTCCGCCGCTCGCCGTTCCACCACACGCGCTTGGCCGCCTCCGCGCCGACGTGCAGGTCGGCGGGTCCGCGGTGGTCCGTCTCGACGACGGTGCGGACCCGGACGACGGCTCCGGGACCGGGGACCGGGGAGCGGACGAACTCCTCGTTCACCAGGCCCTTGTTGCCCAGCAGCCCTTCGGGCCGGGGGGTGCCGCGGCTCGACGAGAACAGCGCCACGCCCCAGCCCTCGCCGCCGGGGACGAGGGGCAGCTCGCCGGCCAGGACGCGTGCGGCGGACGCGGGGTCCAGCGGGTCGGGGGCCTTCGCGGCGGGCACCGGAGGCAGGACGCGCACCCGGTTGCCGTAGGTGGCGCGCGCCTGCTCCCAGGGCGCGTGGGGGGCGCCGGACTCGGTCCACCGCATGGTCCAGATCTGCGGCTCCTCGACGGACGTCCCGGCGGGCAGCGCGAGGTCGCCCCAGGTGTTGTCCATGGTGGGGACGAGGCGGCCCTGCCAGCCGGTCGACAGGTCGAGCGTGCGGACCGGCTCGGCCGGTGGTGCGGTCGCCGGGGGCGGCGGGGCGCCCTCACGCCAGACGAGGAGGACGGCGGGGGCGCCGTCCAGCGGCACCTCGAGCGTCGACACGCCGTCGGCCACGGTGACGGGCGCCGGGCGCCGGCTGCCGGTGGCCGGGTCCCAGACCTCCGCCTCGGCCACCGGGGCGCGCACGGTGACGGACCTGGCGCGGGCGTAGCGCGCGGGATCGACGTCGTGGCGGCCCCCGGGCGGATGCGTACGGGCGTCGGGATAGGCACCCGTCACCAGGGCGATCCCGTTCTCGCCCCGCCGCCTCACCAGCAGCGGCACGTCGCCGGTGGCGTGCCCGGCGGCATCGGCCACCGCGGCCGCCCCGGCCTCGGCGTCGCCGGCCCGCTCCAGTCCCGGATGGGCGCGCAGCGCCGCCACGGCCGAGTCGTCACCGGCGAGTCCGGCCGCGGTGGCGGGCGGACGGCCCACGGCGACCACGCGGCCACCGGCGTCGAGCAGTTCGGTCAGCCGGCGCGCGGTGTCCTCCTCCAGCACGCTCGCCGAGGGCAGCAGGACGGCGGTGTAGGCCAGGTCCCCGATCCGCAGGGCGCCGTCCGCGGCCGTGCCCCGCTGCACCGAGGCGTCGTCGACGACGTCGAAGGAGATCCGGTGCCGGTCCAGGGCGCCGGCGTGCGGCCGCAGCCAGTTGTCGGTGCCGCACAGGTCCAGGTAGTGCCGCTGCGTCTCGTCGGCCTCGGCGTGGCCGTCGCCGAGGCGGCCGTCGCCGAAGTGCCTGACCGGGGCGTCCAGCGGGATGAGCGCCTGCATGGTGGCCGTGGGGTGCAGGACCGCGACGTCGGCGCTGTAGGTGCCCCAGGACATCAGGGAGCAGATCCGGGCGACGGCCCGGGAGAAGGCCGGGTACTGCCGCCAGTAGGGCTGGCGCCAGTCGGTGGAGGGCGGCGCCCACTCGAACCAGCCGCCCGCGGTGCCGAAGTAACTGGCGTGCGGGTTGTAGAGGTTGGCGCCGCTGCGCAGGAAGGGCAGGAGCCAGTCGTAGGTGTCCTCCAGGGTGCCGTCCCAGCCGGAGGAGTGGAACGCCTCGATCCAGACCCGCTCGTGCCCGTAGAGGTGGGCCATGGAGGAGTGCACCTTGGAGTCGCCGTGGTGGTCGCTGCCCGCGGCGCCGTACCAGCGGTGGGTGCGGAAGTAGTCCGAGTAGATCTGCGTGGACTGGGCCGGGTGGCCGGAGCGCGCCGGGTGGCTCTGGTCGCAGCCCAGGAGCATGCCGCGTTCCTCGTGCCAGGCGGCCAGGGGCCGGAAGAGGGCCTCCTCGGTGAGTTCGGCGCGGACCGCGTAGTAGTCGGCGCGGATCTTCGCCGACCGAGCGCCGTCCACGGCCCCGGCGGCCCCCTGGAAGAGCGCCGGCAGGTGGTCCAGGAGGTCGTAGCCGCGACGGGCGCGGAAGGCCTCGGAAAAGCCGCGGCCGAAGGCGTTGGTGCCGGGCAGTTCGTCCTGGAAGCTGCCCGCGACGACGTTGCCCAGGTACTGGGGGACGCGGCGGTCGAACTCGTGGTGGACGGCGTCCATCAGCAGGCCGACGGCCCGCGGGTCGAGGTAGTCGAAGGCCGTGGGGACGGCGGTGACGAGCTGGACCTCGCTGCCGTCGGCGGCCTCGATCCGCGTGCCGGAGACGGGCAGGCGCCGGCCGTCCGCCGCGTAGGCGCCGACCAGGGCCTCCCCGCTCCCCGGCCGGAGCGCGCCACCGGGGAGCGTCACCCGGCGGGAGCGCAGGGCCAGTCCGGTCGCCTCGGGATGCCGGCGGGTGACGCCGCCCTGGACGTTGGCGCCGGAGAAGCCGATCTGGTCGTAGAACCACAGGCGGGTGCCGAGGTCCCGGGCGATCTCGCAGGCATCGGTGAACCGTGCCCACCACTCCTCACCGAACCACGCCGGTTCGTCGGCCCGGGCGCCGAAACCGGGCCCGGCGGGCGCCAGGTTGATCACCACGAGGTTGTGCACGCCGCCCTCGGCGAACCGGGCCATCTGCCAGGCGAGCCGCTCGCGGGTGACCCTCGCGCCCGACCACCACCACAGCGGAGTGGGGCCGAAGTCGCGGGGCGGGTCGTCGAACAGCTGCTGCAGCGCGGAGGAGATCACGGATACGGTCCTTCCGGGTACGGCTGAGGCACGCTCGCGGATCAAAAACGTTTTACACCAGCCGGAACATCGACCACCTGGCATGTTGGCACCGGATCACGGGGGCGGGAAGGAGGCTGTCACGGCTTCCTGCAAATGGCCGCATGAGGGGTTGTTGGAACGTTTTTCCGACCCTATATTCACTGCGCACCGGCCCCAGCGCCACGACGTCCCCCTCCGCTCGGCCCCTCCCCAGACGACGGAGTCGCATCATGGTCCGAATCCCGACTGCTCCCGAACGCTCCGGACAGCCCATCCCCTGGCGGTTGTGGAAGGTCGCGGCCCTGTCGGGCATGGCCTCCTACCTCGACGCCGCCCTCATCGTCAGCATCGCCGTCAACCTGGCCATCTACCGCGACAGTTACCACATGGGCGTGTGGATGGCCGGTGCGATCAGCGCGATCGTCACGGGCTGCATCGCCGTCGGCTCCCTCGTCGGCGGCCGGCTGGCAGACCTGTTCGGGCGCCGCCGCGTCTACAACTGGGACATCTTCTGCTTCGCGCTGGGCGCGGTCGTCATCACCCTGGCGCCCAACGACGTCGTGCTCTTCACCGGCGTGCTCGTGGCGGGGCTGGCGGCCGGTGCCGACCTGCCGACCTCCCTGGCCGTCGTCTCGGACGCCGCACCCGCCGAAGGCCGGGCGCGTCTGGTCTCCTTCACCCAGGTCATGTGGGTGGCGGGCATCGTCGTCGTCATCTTCCTCGGCTACCTCCTGTCGGACACCGGCATGACCGGGGCGCGCGTCATCACCGGCCATCTGGCCGTCGCCGCGCTGGTCACCTGGCAGCTGCGCTCGCGCCTGGACCTGACCGACGAGCCGCCGGACACGGAGGTGGCCCAGGAGGCGGCCGCCCTCGACGCGCCCCGCGGCATCGAACTGAAGAACGTGTGGAACCGTGCCGCCCTGCTGCCGATGGCCGCGACCTTCGCCTACTACGTCACCTGGGGCATCGGCGCCAACACCTTCGGCCAGTTCGGCACCTATCTGCTGGTCACGGTCAGCGGCGCCTCGCAGAGCCTGGCCACCGGGATCAACCTGGCCTTCCTGCCGATCGCCCTGGTGCTGACCTTCGTCTTCGTCCGGATCGCCGACACCCCCTGGCGCGACCGGCTCTTCTACGTCTTCACCGTCGTGCAGATCGCCGCCTTCTGCATCGCCTCCCTCACGGCCGGCGCGCTCGTCGGCATGCTCGTCTTCTTCGTGCTCTACCAGATCTCCAACCCCTTCGCGGGAGAGGCCAGTTACAAGGTGTGGTCGCAGCTCACGCTGCCCCCCGACACCCGTGGCACCACACAGGGCCTCACCTACGCCCTCTCGCGCGGGGTCTTCGCGGGCGTCGCGTTCGTCACGCCGGCCCTGATGGAGTACAGCGCGTCCGCCCTGCTCTGGTCGATCACCGCCTGCATGGCGGCGTCGGCGGTCGCGGGCGTCTACATCGTCCGCGTCCTCGTCCGGCGCACCCTCGGCGCCCCGCACACCCCGACGGACCTGCGGGTGGCCCCGACCTGAAACCGAGCGCACCTCCAGGAGCACCGACTAGGAGCACCCATCATGACAACCGCCGAACACCGCGCCCCTCTCGGTGACCTGTTGCCGCCGGTGCGCCGCCGTCGCACGCGGATCGGTCTGGTCGCCGGCGGACTCGGGACGTACTGGCCGCAGTTCCCGGCGCTGCTGCCGCAGTTGCGGGAGTCGGCCCGCTACGTCGCCGAGCGGCTGGCAGGCATGGACGCGGAGGTGACGGACGCCGGATTCGTCTCCGACGCCGAGGAGGGGGCGGCCGCCGCCGAGGAGCTGCGCAAGGCCGACTGCGATCTGATCGTGCTGTTCCTGACGACGTATCTGACCTCGTCGATGGTGCTGCCGATCGCCCGCCGCTCGCACACCCCCGTGCTGGTCATCGACCTCCAGCCGTCCGAGCGGATGGACCACGCCTCCTTCGACACCGGAGCCTGGCTGGCCTACTGCGGCCAGTGCCCCGTGCCCGAGGTCGGCAATGTCTTCCGCCGGGCCGGCATCCCCTTCCGGTCGGTCTCGGGCTGGCTGCGCCAGGAGAGCGCCTGGCGGCGCATCGAGCAGTGGATCCGCGCCGCGCACGTCCGCGCCGCGCTCAGGCACGCCCGGCACGGTCTGATGGGGCACCTCTATCCCGGCATGCTCGACGTCTCGACCGACCTGACACTGCTGCCCGCGACGTTCGGCTCGCACGTGGAGGTGCTGGAGTTCGACGACCTGCGCCACCGGGTGGAGCGGGTGACCGAGGCGGAGACGCGCGAGCGCATGGCGCTCGCCCGCCAGGTCTTCAGCCTCGACGACAGCGTGGCCGACGAGGACTTCGCCTGGGGGGCGACCGTCTCCGTCGCCCTGGACCGGCTCGTGGCGGACTTCGGGCTCGACACGCTCGCCTACTACCACCGCGGACTCGACGGCGAACTGCACGAGCGGCTCGGCGCGGGCATGATCCTGGGCGCCTCCCTGCTCACGGCGCGGGGCGTGCCCGCGGCCGGCGAGTACGAACTGCGCACCAGCGTCGCCCAGCTGGCCTCGCAGAGCGTCGGCGCCGGCGGGTCCTTCACCGAGATCCAGGCCCTGAACTTCGAGGACGGCGTCGTGGAGATGGGCCACGACGGGCCGGCTCATCTGGCCGTCGGCGCCCGCGACCCGCTGCTGCGCGGGCTGGGCGTCTACCACGGCAAGCGCGGCTGGGGCGTCAGCGTGGAGCTCGACGTCCGGCACGGCCCGGTCACCCTCCTCGGGCTGGGCCAGGACGCCGACGGCGGTCTGTCGTTCGTCACGTCCGAGGGCACCGTCGTGCCCGGGCCCCTGCTGGAGATCGGCAACACCACCAGCCGGGTCGACTTCGGCCGGGACCCCGGCGAGTGGGTCGACGCGTGGAGCGCCACGGGCGTGGGCCACCACTGGTCCCTCGCGGTCGGCGGGCACGGGGCCGACTTCCGGGCCGCGGCGAGCCTGCTCGGCATCGACCACCGCGAGGTGTGAGCGGGCCGCACCCGCGCCCCCGGGACATCAGCGAAGCCTCCTCCTCCGTTCCCGCGCGTTCGCCCGTGAGCCTGATCCGCGGCCCGTCCCACGGCAAGGCGCCGCACCGCCACGCGGTCCGGTCGGGAAGGTGGGCAGTCCGCCGCCCGACGCAGGGCGGCGGCCCACCGTCGTGAGGAGAGCTTCGTGCGCCTGCAACCCGTCGCGGCCGCCCTGGCCTCGTCCGTCCTGCTGGCCTCGCCGGTCCGGGCCGAGTCCTCCACCGCCCCGGCCGCCGGGGCCGCGCGCGCGGTGACCGATCCCGCCGCCTACGTCGATCCGTTCGTCGGTACGGCGCCGGGCGGTACCGACTTCGGTCACGGCGGAGGCGCCGGGAACACCTTTCCCGGCGCCTCGGCGGCTCTGGGCGGGATCCAGTGGAGCCCCGACACCGTGACGCACCAGCACGGCGGTTACGCCTACCAGGACGACCGGATCCGCGGCTTCAGCCTCACCCACATCTCCGGGGCCGGCTGCGACGACTACGGCAACGTGCCGTTCATGCCGCTCACCGGCCGCCCGGCCCCGGACACCGCGGCCCGGTACGCCACCTTCTCCCACGCCGACGAGCGGGCCTCGCCCGGCAGTTACGGGGTGAGGTTCCACAACGGCATCCGTACGCGGATCGCGGTCACCCAGCGCTCCGGCATCGCCCGCTTCACCTATCCCGCGGGCGAGGCGCGCCCCGCCGGGCTGACGGTGGACGCCGGACGGGCGTTCAACAAGGCCACCGGAGACATCACCATCGGCACCCGCACCCTGTCCGGTCACACCGACGGCGGCGCCTTCTGCGGTTCCACCAACCGCTACCGCCTCTACTTCCACGCCGTCTTCGACCGGCCCTTCGCCCACGCCGAGCACCTGGACGGCAAGGCGTCCGGAGCCTACGTCTCCTTCGCCCCCGGCACCCGTACGGTGACCGCCCGGGTGGGAGTGTCCTTCGTCGACCTCGACGGCGCCCGCCGCAACGCCGCCGTGGAGCAGGGCGGGAGATCCTACGACGCCCTGCGGCAGGCCGCCCGCGACCGCTGGAACGCGTGGCTGGGCCGGATCGCCGTCACCGGCGGCACCGACCGCCAGCGCCGGGTCTTCTACACCGCGCTCTACCACGCCCTGCTGCACCCCAGCGCCTTCAGCGACAGCGACGGCCGCTACCGGGGCATGGACGGCCGGGTGCACCACACCCGGGCCGGGCATGTGCAGTACGCGGACTTCTCCGGCTGGGACGTCTACCGCTGCCAGGTCCAGCTGCTCGCCCTGCTCGCTCCGCACGAGGCCTCCGACGTCGCCCGGTCCATCCTCGAACAGGGCCGCCAGGCCGGGTACTTCGACCGCTGGACGCTGGCGAACGGCGGCACCCGCGTCATGGTCGGCGACCCGCTGCCGGCCATCGCCGCCTCGATCCACGCCTTCGGCGGCACGGACTTCGACGCCGAGGCGCTGCTGCGCACGGCCGTGGCGGACCGGGACGACGACCGGCAGCGGCCGGGGCACGAGCTCTACGACACCCTGGGCTACATCCCGGCCGGGACCAAGGGCGTCTGGGGCGGCGCTGCCACCACGCTGGAGTACGCGGTCGCCGACGGCGCGCTCGCCCGCCTGGCCGGACGCCTCGGTGACACCGGCACCCGGGCGGCGCTCACCCGCGCCGCCGGCAACTGGCGCCACCTGTTCAACCCGGCGAGCGGCTACCTCCAGCCCCGCGCCGCCGACGGGACCTGGCCGGCCTTCACGCCCGCCCAGCACACCGACTACGTCGAGGGCAACGCGGCCCAGTACACCTGGATGGTCCCGCACGACCTGCCCGCCCTGTTCGCCGCCATGGGCGGCGACGCCGCCGTCACCTCGCGCCTGGACGCCTTCTTCACCGAACTCAACGCGGGCTCCGACAAGCCGTACGCCTACCTCGGCAACGAGCCGTCCTTCGGCACCCCCTGGGCCTACGACTCCGCGGGCCGCCCCGACCGCACCCAGGACACCGTGCGGCGCGCCCTCACCACGCTGTTCACCGACCGCCCCGACGGCCTCGTCGGCAACGACGACCTGGGCGCGATGTCCTCCTGGGCCGTCTGGGCCGCTCTGGGCATGTATCCGCAGGTCCCCGGCAGCCCCCGGCTCGCCCTGGCCAGCCCGCTGTTCCCCGCGGTCACGGTGCGCCGCGGCAACGGCGTCACCCTCACCGTCCTCGCCCCGGACGCGTCGGCGACCCACACCCGCGTACGCTCGCTGACCCTCGACGGCCGCCCCGTCGGCTCGCCCTTCCTTCCCGCCGGCTTCGTCAGCGAGGGCGGTGTCCTGCGCTACCGGCTGACCTCCCCGTGAACGGGCCACCGGCCGCGGATTGGCCCGCGACACGCACCCGGCCCGGCTGAGAGGCTGCGGCTCCCGCGCCGTGAGGAGTCGCCATGCAGGTAGCCGTCGTGACCTTCGACGGGTTCAACGAGCTCGACAGCTTCATCGCCTCCGCGCTGATCAACCGGTGCCGCAAGGACGGTCTGGAAGCCTTCGTCACGACGCCCGCCCCGGTGGTGACGTCGATGAAGACCGTCGAGCGCGCGCTGCGCACCGTCGGCACGGACCGGACGACCGCGCTGCGCGGTTGAGGACCTTCGCCTTCGCCCGGCGCCGCGCGCAGGACGCGGGGCGCACGCGGAACGCGAGGGCGCGAGCAGGGCACAGGGTGCCCGAAGGGACGCAACGCACGCACGGGACGCAACACACGCGCAGGACACGACGCGCGCCCGCACGGCACACCGCTCCTGCCGCGGTACGGGCGCCCCGCGCCATGTGCGCCGTCGCCGGGCGCGCGGCCGTCCTCCCGTTCGCCGCCGCGCCTAACGCGAGACGCCGTGGTCGTTCGGCGCCGCTCCCTCCCGGGCCGTGCCGCTCTCGCGGCTGACCTCGTGGTGCCGGCCGTCGGGGCCCGGCAACGGTTTGAGGTCCACCTGGACGCGGTGCGTGCTGTCGCGGCTCACCGAGCCGCCGAGCCGGGCCTCGACCACGCCGAGGCGCAGTCCCGCGCCGCCCTCGCCGGCCCGGTGGAACTGCACCGAGAACTCGAGGCTGACCTGCTCCACGCTGAACCGCCAGTCGCTCTCGGCGCCTTCGGCCTGGGCCCGCGCCAGCTCCGCGCGCACCGTGCCGATGGCCTCCGCGAGACCGACAGGTTCCGTATCCCCCATGTCAACACACCGCCGAATACCGTAAATTGGCCGATCAATCCTGGTCATAAGTCTAGGGACCCGCCATGCTCCGCGCGTAGTGTGAGGCGGCATGGGGGAACTGCGTGCGGACTGGAGGCTCAGGCTGCGGCGCGGGGGCGCTCAGGGTCCCATCTGCGGCGCGGGCGTGCTCGTCGACCAGCACACGGCGCTGACCTGCGCACACGTGGTGGGCGATGACCCGAACGCCGTCATGTGGCTGGAGTTCGCCGAGAACGACGGCCTGGAGCCGGTGGCCGCACGCGTCATGCCCGGCGGGCGGCTGCGCGACGGCGGGAGCGACGAGGACGTCGCCGTGCTGAGCCTGGACAGTCCGCGGCCGCAGGCGCGCCCCGCCCCGCTGCATCATGAACTGCGGCCCGGCATGGAGGTGTTCACGACCGGCTACGCCGAGGGCTTCGACGAGGGCATGACCCTGTGGGGCCGCGTCAGCGGCGCCAGCGGCACGCCCGTGCAGTTCGACGCCGTCGCGAAGACGGAGGTGGTCCGCGCCGGCTTCAGCGGCGCGGCGGTGTGCACCCCGCCGCGCGACGACCGGCCCACCCGCGTGGTCGGCATCGTGGTCAGCTGGCGCGGCGACACGAACCGGCCCCTGCCCGAGGACAGCCGGGTCGCGTTCTCCTACCTGCTCCCCATCGACCGCATCGCGGAACTCTCGCCGGTGATCAAGGAGTTGAGCAGCCCGAGCGCCTGGGACCACGACTTCGAGGAGCGTCTGATCCGGTGGTTCGACGACCCGGACGAGGACCCGGTGAAGATCACCGTGGTGCCTCCGGACAGCGGCAAGGACCGCTCGCTGCGCCATCTGCTGCACCGCGCCCATGTCGTCCACCGCGGCGGGGGCAGCCGGCCGGACCTGGCCGACCACGCGCTGGACCACATCGACCGCACGGCCGGTGAGTACCTGGCGTACTGGGACTGGCTGCGCGGCGCCAAGCCGCCGCCCGCGCACGCGGCCGACCGCGCCCCCGCCCGGCCGGCGACGGTCCTCGTCGACGGCCTGGACGACGAGCCCCAGCCCGGCCCGCTGATCGAACTCCTGCTCAGGCTACGGGTGCTGAGGTTCCGTCTGCTGCTCGTCTTCCGTCGGGAGGGCGGTACCGGCTGGAGCGCGGCGCGCGACAGACTGCTGCTGCCCGCGCTGCTCGGCCACGCGGACACGCTGATCGACCGGCTGGAGCGGGCGGAGTTCAGCAGCGCGGTCCGCCGTGACGTCGTCGACAGCGCCTCGCTCGGCTCCGTGACGGAGAGGGCCGACCTGCGCCGGGCCGAGCGCCGCCGGATCGACGGCGTGAAGGACCCCCACCAGCAACTGAGCCGGCTGCGCAAGCTGATCAGGACCCTGCGCACCGACCTGAGCCGGCACACAGAGACGTGACGACGTGCCCGGCCCGGTCCGGGCGAGGGAGGAGGACGACCGGAGGATGACCACCTGCCCGCACCGGCACTTCGACGGAGCCGCCTGCGGCGGCACGGTGCTGCCCACCGGCCACTGCGCCGTGTGCGGCCGCGCACAGGACGGAACCGGGCTGCCCGCCCTGCCGGACGACCCGCGCCAACGCGGGCCCCGCGAACTGCTCGGCCTCCCCGAGCGCGCGCCGCGGCCCGCCGAGGAACGCCTCATCCGTCCCGAGGGGGCCCTGCGCATCCGCATGGTCTGCTCCTCCGACACGTGCGGCAGGCCCTTGGCCCCGCCCTACACCGAGGGCCCGGTGCCGGTGAAGGGCTTCTGCCCGGCGTGCGGGCGGCGCTACTCGTACGAGCCCGAACTGGCCGAGGGCGACCTGCTGCGCGACCAGTACAGGATCATGGGCCCCATCGCGCACGGTGGCCAGGGCTGGGTCTACCTCGCCGAGGACACCCACCTCGGTGACGTCGTCGCCGTCA
This sequence comes from Streptomyces sediminimaris, assembly GCF_047049295.1. Classification (NCBI taxonomy): domain Bacteria; kingdom Bacillati; phylum Actinomycetota; class Actinomycetes; order Kitasatosporales; family Streptomycetaceae; genus Streptomyces; species Streptomyces sediminimaris. The sequence goes on from NZ_JBJWOT010000001.1 coordinate 943,193, forward strand.
AGGGGCTGCTCAACCGCTACGAGCACGACGGCGCCCGGCTCGCCGACGTCGAACGGCGCAACCTCGTCGCCATCCGCCATCCCCGCATCGTCCAGATCCGCGACTTCGTCGCCCGCCGGGACGACGGCGGCGAGGTCACCGGCGGCTACATCGTCATGGACGACGTCGGCGACGGCACCCTCGCCAAGGTCGTCGAGGAGACCCGGCGCGGCGAACGCGTCCTCGACATCGAGCACGTCGCCGCGTACGGCTGCCAGATCCTCGAGGCCTTCGTCCATCTGCACGACGGCAGCGAACGCGTCTTCGTCTACGGGGACATGAAGCCCTCGAACGTCGTGCACCACGGCGACGGGGTGAAGGTCATCGACCTCGGCGGCATGCGCGAGGAGGGACAGAGCCAGCCGCCCGCCCATGTCACGCCCGACTACATGGCGCCCGAGACCGGCTCCTCGCCCATGCCGACCGTCGCACACGACCTGCACACCGTGGGTGTCACGCTGCGCGAACTCGCCCGCTGGGCCGTCGACGAGGTGCCGGGACTCGGCAGCGCCTCCTTCTGGCGGGTCATCGAGCGCGCCGTGCGGACCGATCCGGGCCGGCGCTTCGCCGACGCGAGGGAGATGGCCGGTCAACTGCGCGGTGCCCTGCGGGAGATCCGTGCCCTGCGCGGCAAGAGCGACCCGCCCGAACCCTCCGACTACTTCCGGCCCTCCGCTCAGCTGCTCGGCGCCCGGCTCGGCACGGTGCCGGACATCGGGCACTGGCTGGCGCGCCCGCGCCGCGACCGGTACGAGCCGCCCGTGGCCCCCGCCCTCGATCTCGGCACCCCCACGCCCACCGAGATCGCCGGCTGCCTGCCGGTGCCGAGGCGGTTCCCGGGCGACCCGCAGACCGCGCGGTTCGAGGTGAGCAGCGGCTACGACCCGGGCCAACTCCTCGACCAGCAGGACGAGAAGCCGCGCTCGGTGGAGATCTGCCTGCACAACGTACGCGTCCTGCTGCGCCGGAACACGCTCGCGGACCTGGAACGGGCCCAGGAGGAGCTGGACATCGCCGACTCCATCCCCGGGCCGTCGGCCGTGCGGCGCTGGCGGCTGGAGTGGCACCGCGCCCTGCTCGCGCTGCGCGGCGCCGGCCTCGCGGACGACCCGCGGCAGGCGGCCGGGGCCCATCACCATGTGGTGCAGGCCAGGCAGCACTTCATGCAGGTCCACTTCGAACTGCCCGGTGAGTACGCCCCCAAGCTGGCCCTGGCCTACTGCGGGGAACTGCTCGGCGACGACGCGGCCGGACCCACCGCCAAGGAGCTGTACGAGGCCGTGTTCGCCCGCAATCCCGCGCACGGCGGCGCCGCGCTCGGCCTGGCCAGGCTGGCGCTTCGCGCGGGTGATCGCCGGGCGGCCCTCGACGTGCTGGCCCGGGTCGGGCCCGGCACCCTGGACCACACCGTGGCCCGTATCGCCTCGGTGCGCGTCCGGGCGGCCCGGCTGCCCGGGGACGGTGCTCCGCTGCCCGCGCCCGGCGAGGTCGACGCGGCACTGGCGGAGATGCACGGCCTCGTCGGCCGCAGCCCGGGCGCCGGCGAACCGAGCCTGTCCGAGGACGAGGCGCTGCGCCTGGGCACCGAGTTGCACGAGTGGAAGCTGGACGCGCTGCACAGTCTCGAGGACCGGCCCGGCCCGGCGGGAGGCGCCGGGCGGCTCGACGCCCGGCGGCTGCGACGGCTGAGCGGCCCGGAGCGTGAACTGCGCCGGCGGCTGGAGTCCCGCTACCGGCAACTGGCGGCACGCCACCGGGAGTCGGCCGCCGCCCACGAGCACCTCGTGGACCTGCTGCACGCGGTGCGGCCCCAGACCGTGTTCTGACCGCACGGCAGAGCCGCACGACGGTCGGCACGGCACCGGCGCGGTGCGGCGACGAGGACGGGACGAGGACGAAGGGGAAAGGAGCGGTGACGCGGGAGATGAGCGGGAGATGAGCAGCCACACCCGGCCGCAGCCGGGCATCCGACTGCGTGTCGATCTCGACGGCGATCTGCGCCCGCGCCGCAATGTGAAGATCGAGGCGCACCTGCAGGTCGACGTGGCCGCCGACGGGGCCCCCACCGACCTGCCCGCGGTCGAACTCGCGGTGATCGTCGCGGTGGACGTCGCCGAGTCCAACCGGGCGGCGATCGACGGTCTGGCCGCCGCGCTGCGCGCCCTGCCGGACGGTATCTCCTTCAGCCTGCTCGGCAGCGGCCCGGAGCCGGCCCGGTGCTATCCGCGCGGCGCGGACGACTGGGCCGTCGCCGGCCAGCACGAGCGGCGCCGGGCCGCCTTCGTCGCCGGCTCGCTGCCGCTGCACCGGGACCGGCCGCGTCCCGCCGGGTACGCCGCCTGGGCGGCCGCCGCGCGCGCCCTGCTCGCCGGCCGCCCGCTGTCCGTACAGCATCTGGTGCTGATCACCGACGGCAGCAGCGCCGCCGGCGAGAGCCGGCTGGAGGAGGAACTGCAGGCCTGCGCCGGGCAGTTCACCTGCGACGTGTTCGCCGTGGGCACGGACTGGCCCCCCGACCCCCTGCTCACCCTCGCCGAACGGCTGCACGGGACCGCCGAGTTCGTCGACGGCACCCTCACCCAGGCGATCACCGGCGCCATCCAGCGGCTGCGCCGGGTGCACACGCCCCAGCTGCCGATCGAGGTGACCGTGCGGCCCTCGGTCCGCCAGGTCTCGCTGAGCGAGAAGGCACCCCGGCCGCACCGCCTCGGCGGGCTGCCGCGGCCCGGCCGGCCGCACCGCTGGAGCTTCCCCACCTACCAGTGGGAGCAGGGCCGGCGCGACTACCTGCTCACCCTGGTCGCCGACGCCGACGCCGACCCGCTGGAGACCGAGCTGCAGTTCGCCATGGTCTCCGTCGGCGAGGTCCACGCCCCCGTCGTCGCCCGCTGGCACCTTCCCGACCGGTCGCCGCCGCACGCCCCGGCGGGCGCCGACAGCGTGCGCAGCCTCAACGTCACCGCCCGGATGCGCAGTGCCCTGCGGCAGGGGCTCGTCGCGCTCGACGCCCACCGGCGGGACACCGCCGAGGACTGCCTGGGGCAGGCCGCCCGCCTGGCGGCGCAGCTCGGCAAGGAATGGGTGCTGGACGAGATCCGCACGGTCGCCGACATCGAGGACGCCACCGCGGGCCGGATCCGGCTGCGCAGCGTCGACGCCGGCACGCTGGGCCCGATGATCCTGCGTGCCGGATCCCGGCCCGGCGGACCGCTGACCGAGGCCGTCGGGGCGCGGCCGGGGCCGCACTGCCAGGTGTGCGGCACCCCGGCCGGGAGCGAGGCCCGTTACTGCATCAGCTGTGGAAAGGAGCTGCGGTGACGACCGGTCACACCGTTCCCTGGCGCCCCCGCTCCCCGGCCGCCGCGTGGCGCGGGCGGCTGAGCCCGTGGCGCACCCGCCGGCTGCTGGAGGCGCACCTGCTGCTCCTCTTGCTGTGCGCGGCCGTGGCGGCGACCGCCCTGTTCTTCTCCTACCGTCAGACCCAGCGCGGCGCCGTGGCACTCGCCTCCCGCGAGGCGCCGGCCGTGCAGGGGCTCGCCGGCACCCGGCTCGCGGCGCTGCGCTCGTACGAGGAGGCCGGCGCTCTCGTGAAGGACGGCCTCGTCGACGTCGCGGGCTCGGGTGAGACCTACCGCTCGCAGCTCTCGGCCGCCGACCAGGGCCTGTCCCGCATCGCCGACCGCACGGACCAGGACCTCGGCACCGTCGACGGCCTGCTCGCCAGCTACGGCAACTCCCTCGACCTGGGCATGTCCGTGTACCGGGACCAGCCCCTCATGCAGCAGCAGAAGTTCGTCGAGGCGAGATCGCTGCTCGTCCGCGACAAGGTGGGACTCACCTCCCGGCTGGACGAGCTCCAGGCCGTCCAGATGAGGCACGCGGAGGCCACGGCCACCATGGGAGACCGGCAGCGCGCGGGCTGGTGGATCGCCGAACTCGCCCTGGGCGCCCTCGCGTCGACCCTGCTGTCCGCGCTCTTCGTGCTGCGCGACCGCTGCGGCCGCGACTGGAACCCCTACCTGCTCGCGGCCTTCGCCCTGACCGTGCTGCTCGCGGTGGTCCCGCTGCTGACGACGTCCGCCACCGAGGACCACCTCGACGGGGCGCTGAAGGACCTGCGGCAGATCACCACCGTGTCCCGGCGGATCACCACGGTGTCCCAGCAGATCACCGAGGTGCCCCGCCGCGGTTCGGAACTGGTCGACGCACAGCAGCAGGTCACCCAGACGTCGGAGCAGGTCCGGCAGCGGCTGGCCACCGACGCCTGGGCCGACCGGGTGTACCAGGGCACCTTCGTCGGCGGTCTGCTGATCGTCGTCCTGCCCGCCCTGGGGCTCGGTCTCCGGCTCGACGGCGACTACTGGAGGCGACGGTGACCCGACGGCTGAAACTGCTGGTCCTTCTCGTGGTCATGCTGCTGATCGCCGCCGCCGGCGTGGTGGTGGTCTGGACGCAGCACGACGACGAGGAGCCGGTGACCATCCTCGGGACGTGGACCGGCCGGCAGGAGGAGCAGTTCAAGACGGTGCTGCGGGGCCTGGGCATCCCGTTCCGCTACCAGGGCACCGCCGCCCAGCGTGAGGTGCTGCTCTCCAAGGTGCAGTCGGGAGAGCCGCCGGACGTCGTGATCATGCCGGGCATCGGCGAACTCGCCGAGTACGAGCACCACGGCCGCCTCAAACCGCTGGACGGCCTCTACGACCCGAAGCAGTACGGCGCGCCGTGGAACGCGGCGGGCACGGCCTCCGGCCATGTGTACTGGGTCCCGGTCAAGGCGGACCTGAAGAGCATCGTCTGGTACCGCGAGGGCCACCGGCCCGCCGACTCGCCCGCACCGATGAGGAGTTGGTGCATCGGCATGGGCGACGACGGCGCCTCCGGCTGGCCCGGCACCGACTGGATCGAGGACCTGGTCCTGCAGCGGTCGGGCCCCGGCGTCTACACGAAGTGGGCGCTGAACACGGGCGGTCCGGCGAAGAAGTGGTGGACGAGCGATCCGGTGCGCACCGCCTGGACGGCATGGGCGGATCTGCTCAGGCAGGACCCACGGGCGGCCAGGACGGCTCTGCTCACCGATCACCGCGGCGCCCCGGGCGGCCACGGCCTGCTGTTCGGCGGCGGCGCGGCCGGCTGCTCCCTGGAGCACCAGGGCTCCTTCGCACGCTCCTTCTACGGGAAGAAGGACACGGAGCACGCGCGTCTGATGGACTCCGCCCCGCTGCTGCCCGGCGGCGGCACCCGGGTCCGCGCCCATGAGGTGACCGGCGACTTCGCGGCACTGTTCAGCAACAGCTCCCGTGCCCGTGAGCTGATCCGCCGGCTGTCCTCGAGGAAGGCCCAGCAGAAGTGGGCGGAAGTGGCGGGCGTCTTCTCGGCGAACCGCGAGGTGATCCCCAAGGACGAGGTGGTCGAGCACCAGATCGCCCAGCGGCTCCTGAAGGGCCCCCGCTGCCTGGACGCCTCGGACGTGATGGCACCGGCCGTACGGGACGCCTTCTACGAGGCGGTCCTGCTGACCATCGCCAGAGTCGCGGCGAAACCGGGAAAGGATCCCGATGTCAGGGGCCTGCTGCGGGACGTGCAGCAGGTGCAGGACGTGTCGACGAGGGACACCGGGCGGGCGGCTCTGCGGACGGTGTGCAGTACCCGATGATCCGGCTCGCCCGGTCCGCCCCGGCGGTGGCGCGGCATCTCGGTAAGTGATAGCTTACCGTTAGTGGAGACTTACCAACTGGCCGGCGGGCGTGCGCTGGAGGCACTGGGCGATCCGACCCGGCGCGCCATCTTCGAGAGCCTCGTGGCCGCGCCCCGGCCGGTGGGCGAGCTGGCGCGCCTGCTGCCCGTCAGCCGCCCGGCCGTCTCCCAGCATCTGAAGGTGCTCAAGGAGGCCGGACTGGTGGCCGATCACGCGGACGGCACCCGGCGGGTGTACCGCGTCCGGCCCGCCGGGATAGCGGCGATACGCGAGTACCTGGACCGGATGTGGGGCGACGCGCTGACCGCGTTCGCGGCAGCGGTGGAGCAGGACAGCGAAGCGGAAGCGGACAGGGAGCAGGAAGGACCGGAATCATGAGCGAGCCCACGCGGACACAGGACTCCGTACGCAAACAGATCACCGTGGCCGCCCCACGGGAGCGCGCGTTCAAGGTGTTCACCGAGCAGTTCGGCAGCTGGTGGCCGAAGGAGTACTCCATCGGCGAGGCGGACATGGCCGACTTCGTCGTCGAGCCGCGGGCCGGCGGCCGCTGGTACGAGCTCGGGGTCGACGGCTCCGAGTGCGAGACCGGGCGGGTGCTGGCCTACGAGCCGCCGGACCGGCTCGTACTGGCCTGGCACCTCAACGGCGAGTGGCGCTACGACCCGGACCCGGCGCACGCCAGCGAGGTGGAGGTGCGGTTCGTCGCGGACGGCGAGGGGCGCACCCGGGTCGAGCTCGAGCACCGGCACTTCGAGCGGCACGGGGCCGGCGCGCCCTCGGTGCGCGGCGCCGTGGAGTCCCCGCAGGGCTGGGGCCACTGCCTGGCCGCGTACGCCGCCCGGTTCGAGGCCTGAGCGCACCACCTCGCACCGCCGCCGGAGCCGAGCGCGGCGGCACGGCGGACACGGCTCACCGGTCCTGTCCGACGATTCCCGTCGTCCCCCCGCCGGACAGGCGGGGACGTCGGACAGGCGAGGAGGACGTCGGACAGGCGGGGACGTCGGGCAGGCGAGGGTCGCCGGGCAGGACCCAGCTGCGTTTCCGGCGCCGGTCCGGCGCGGGGCCCCCTGTCACGTCCGGGGTCCGGGATCCTCCGGCGGCCGCTCGCGCCGCGGCACGGCGATCTCGCTCCAGACCTGCTTGCCGCCGGCCACCGGCATGGAGCCGAAGGCCTCCGACATCGCCTCGACCAGCAGCAGTCCCCGGCCGCCGGTCGACTCCCAGTCCACGATCACCGGCTTGGCGGGCGCACGCGGCGAGGAGTCGCTGACGGAGACCCGCACCCGGTCCCCGCGGAGCATGAGATCGAGGCGGACCGGGCCCTGGGTGTGCACCAGCGCGTTGGTGACCAGCTCCGACACCACCAGCAGCACCGGGTCGGCCACCTCCCCGACCTGCCACCCGCGCAGCGTGCGCGCGGTGAAGCGGCGGGCGTGCATCACGGCGTCCGGCAACCGCCACACCACCCAGCCGGCCCGGATCGGGCGGGTCGGCATGCCGTCGTAGCGCAGCAGCAGCAGCGCCACGTCGTCCTCGCGGCGGCCGTCGTCACCGAGCAGGCGGTCGGCCATGAGCCCCAGATCGCCCGGATCGGCGGCGGCGAGTGCCGTGCGCGTTGTGCGCATGCCCTCGTCGACGGGGAGGTCGGCCGCCTCCACCAGGCCGTCGGTGAGCAGGGCGAGCACGGTGCCGGGGGTCAGTTCGACGGCGGTCATGGGAAAGTCCGCCTCCGCGAGGACGCCCAGCGGCAGTCCGCCCTCGACCTCTATCTCCTCGGTGCCGCCGCCGGGATGCCGCACCAGCGGCGCGAGGTGACCGGCCCGGACCAGGAGGATGTTGCCCTCCTCCAGGTCCAGTTCGGCGTAGCAGCAGGTCGCGAACAGGTCGGTCTCCATGCCGACGAGGAGGCGGTTGGCGTGCGAGACGACCACGTCGGGCGGGTGGCCCTCCACTGCGTAGGCCCGGACCGCCGTACGCATCTGGCCCATGATGGTCGCGGCGCCCGCGCTGTGCCCCTGCACATCGCCGATGACCAGCGCCACCCGGTCCTCGGACAGGGCGATGACGTCGTACCAGTCACCGCCCACCTGCAGGCCCCGGCGTGCGGGCAGATAGCGCGCCACGGCCGTCGCGCCGGGCAGTTCGGGCAGCCGCCGGGGCAGCAGGCTGCGCTGGAGCATGGTGGCGAGTTCCTGCTCGGCGTCGTGCTCGTGCGCGCGCTGGAGGGCCTGGCCGACCAGCGCCGCGGTGGCGGTCAGCAGGGACCGCTCGTCGGGCAGGAAGGCGTGCGGCCGGTCCCAGCCGAGCAGGCACACGCCGGCGATCCGTCCCCGGGCGGGCAGCGGCAGGACGGCCAGCCCTCCGTCACCGATGCCTTCGAGCCCGGGCTCGAAGGACGAGCCGGCGGGCCACAGGTCCAGCCGGCCGTCGCGCAGCGCCAGTTGCAGGGTGGGCAGGGAGCTGAGGGGCGCGTCGGGCCACTCCGTGCGCCACTGGGCGCGCCAGGTCTCCGGCCAGGCGCCGGGCCGCGGCGGGTCGAGCACGGTGACCATCAGCCGGTCGCCCCGCAACTCGGCCAGCGCCACCCGGTCGGCACCCAGCGGCTCGCGCAGCGCGGTGACCACCACGCGGCCGACGTCGCGGACCGTCGTCGCCTCGTCGAGCGCGGCGGTCAGCCACTGGATCCGGGAGACGTCGTCGGAGCCGCGGCGCAGGACCCGGGTCGCCGTCACCACGCCCAGGACCCGCTCCGGCCGGCCGTCGCCGCCCGCCACCACCCGGCAGCTCAGGCTCAGCCAGCGCATCTCCCCCGTGGGACCGCGGACCCGGAACTCGAGCTCCCGCCGGGCGGACGGCTGCGCGGCCGGTTCCAGGACCGACACCAGGGCGTGCATGTCCTCGGGCAGGGCGTGCGCGAGAAGGGTGTCCGCCTTGCCGTCGAAGTCGGCCGGCGCGATGCCGAGGAGGCCGAGCAGGGTCTCGTCCGCCTCGACCGCGCCCGTGCCGGGCAGCAGGACGAAGGAGCCGGCATGCAGGTTCCGCAGGGCGGGCCGCAGTACCGACGCCGGTGCCGGGCCGCGGGGGCCGGCCGCCAGGACCCGGGCGACGGCGCCGGCGTAACGCTCCAGGAAGTGCCGTTGCTCCGCCTCGAAGAATCCGCTCGCGGAGGCGCCCACGACGACGAGGCAGCCGAGCCGCTCGCCGTCCACGGCGAGCGGCAGCGCCCCGAGCGGCGCGTCGGCGTGCGGCTGCCCGTGGGCGGCCAGGTCCGCGGGGCCCAGCCACAGGGGCCGGCCGGTGCGGACGGCGTGCGCCGCGGGTGAGTCCCCGGCCAGCGGCAGGCGCTCGGGCGGCCGGTACTCCGACACCTGCCGGCGGACGGTCTCGGCCCGCCACAGCTCCGCCTCGCCGGCCGCCGGCACGTAGACGGCCGCCACGGCCACCCCGGCGAAGGCCAGCACCTGGTCGCCCGCCGCCGCTTCGGGCGGCGGGGGCGCCGCACCGGGGTCCGCGGCGTGGGCCGCGGATGCCCGCGGCGGAGAGACTCCCGTCCGGGCCCGGCCGTCGTGAGGCATGTCGGCAGTACCTCCCGTCCGCGCCGCGGCTGCGGCTGAGATCGGGCATCTATCCCCCAGAGTCGCACACGCGGCCGTATCGCAGCGGCCCCTTCGGCAGCCGGCCGCGAACCGGCCGATCGCCCGGCGGCACAGCCCCGTCGCGGCGGTGCGCCGCCGCGTTCGCAGATCACCGTGGCCGGTGCCACACTGACGAAAGGTCGTCCCGCCACCCGCACGTGGGCGTCCCAGAAGGATCTCCGTCCGGAGGGAGGTCCCCGGCATGAGGGCCTGCGTACGGGGCGCGGCGGTCGCCATGACGGCGGCCTCGACGGTCGTCGCCCTGGCGGCCTGCGGATCCGGCGCCGCGCCCGGCCCCGGCCGCGGGAACACGCCGAGGATCGCCGTGCTGCTGCCGGACGCCACCACGGCCCGCTGGGAGACGCAGGACAGGCCGCTGCTGGAGAAGAAGATCATGCGGCTGTGCGCCGCCTGCACCATCCAGCACGCCAACGCCCGGGGCGACGTGGCGATCCAGCAGGAACAGATGGACTCCGTGATCACCGCGGGCGTCGACGCCATCCTGCTGGTGCCCGTGGACTCCCGGTCACTGGGCACCGCGGTCGCCAGGGCGGCCCGGGCGGGCGTCCCGGTGATCTCCTACGACCGCCTCTCCGAGGGCCCGATCGCCGGCTACGTCTCCTTCGACGGCGAGGAGGTCGGCAGGCTGCAGGGCAGGGCGCTGCTGAGGGCCATGGGCAGCCGTGCGAAGAACCCGCAGATCGTGATGATGAACGGCGATCCCAGCGACCCCAACGCGGTGTCGTTCAAGAAGGGGGCTCTGTCCGTGCTCACGGGGCGGGTGAGGATCGGCAAGGCGTACGACACCCTGCAGTGGCGGACCGAGCGGGCGTACACGAACATGTCCGGCGCCATCGCCGCCCTCGGCGCCGACCGGATCCAGGGGGTCTACGCGGCCAACGACGGCCTCGCCGCCGGCAGCATCTCCGCCCTGAAGGCGAACAAGGTCGCTCCGCTGCCTCCGGTCACCGGGCAGGACGCCGAGCTCTCGGCCGTGCGGCGCATCGTCGCCGGCGACCAGTACATGACCGTCTACAAGCCGTTCGGCCCGGAGGCGTCCGCCGGCGCCGCCATGGCCGTGGCCGCGGCCCGCCGGACCCCGCTCGCCGAGGTGGGCGGGGAAAGGGTGCGGACCAGCCAGGGCCGTTCGGTCCCGGCCGTGCTGCTGACGCCGGTGCCCGTGACCGCCGCCACCATCAAGGACACCCTGGTGAAGGACGGTTTCTACACCGTCCGGCAGATCTGCGTCCCCCGGCTCGAGGCCGCCTGCGGCCGGGCCGGGCTGACCTGACCCGCCCGCTTCGGCCCGGCCGGGCCCGGGAAGGAGATGGTTTCCGTGCCGGCTCCCCCCTTGCTGGCCCTGCGCGGGGTGTGCAAGCGCTTCGGTGTGGTGGAGGTCCTGAAGGACGTCGAGCTGGAGATCCACGCCGGGCAGGTCGTCGCCCTCCTCGGCGACAACGGCGCCGGCAAGTCCACCCTGGTCAAAGTGATCTCCGGCGTGGCCCCGGCCGACAAGGGCGTCATCGAGTGGGAGGGCCGGACGGTGCAGATCAGACGTCCGCACGACGCGCGGGACCTCGGCATCGCCACCGTCTACCAGGACCTCGCGCTGTGCTGGAACCTCGACGTCGTCGGCAACCTCTTCCTCGGCCGGGAGATCCGCAGGTTCGGCTTCCTCGACGAGATGGAGATGGAGAGCCGCACCATCGACCTGCTCGGACGCCTGACCCGGGCCGTGCCCGACCTGCGCGCCCCCGTCGTCTCCCTCTCCAGCGGCCAGCGCCAGGCGGTGGCCATCGCACGCTCCCTCCTCGGCGACCCCCGGGTCCTGCTGCTGGACGAACCGACCGCGGCACTGGGCTTCGAGCAGACCAACGAAGTGCTGGACCTCGTCGACGCGGTGCGGGAGCGCGGCATGGGCGTGCTGCTCATCAGCCACAACATGGGCGACGTCAAGGCGCTCGCGGACCGGGCCGCGGTGCTGCGGCTCGGCCGCAACAACGGGTTCTTCAACGTCAACACCGCGTCCCAGGAGCAGATCATCGCCTCCGTCACCGGCGCCACCGAGAACACGCCGCGCCGGGCGGCTTCGTACGAGACGAGGTGGTGATCGCGATGCGTGACACGGCGGAGGACCCGCGGGCCGAAGGGGCCGAAGCGGTCGCCGCGGCCCGCCCGGCGCGGCGCGGGCACGCCGTGGTCCCGGCCCTGCGCAGCGGGGGCGCGGCCCTGCGGCGCAGGTTCCGCGCCGGCGAGCTGGGCTCGTTCCCCGTCGTGCTGGTGCTCGCCACGGTCTGGATCACCTTCCAGTCCCTCAACGCGAACTTCCTCTCGCCCCGGAACCTGTCGAACCTCAGCGTCGACATCGTGGGCACGGGCATGATCGCGGTCGGCCTCGTCTTCGTGCTGCTCCTCGGTGAGCTGGACCTGTCGGTCGGCTCGGTCAGCGGTCTCGCCGCGGCGATCTTCGCCGTCCTGAACGTGACCAACGGCGTGCCGGAGTGGATCGCCCTCGTCGCCGCGGTGCTCGCGGGCACCGCGGCGGGTGCCGTCCAGGGGTACTCGTGCGCCAAGACCCGGGTGCCGGCCTTCGTCCTCACCCTCGCGGGGCTGCTCACCTGGAACGGCGTGATGCTCGCGGTCCTCGGGACGAACGGCACCGTCAGCCTCGACGAGAACGGCCTCGTCGCCGAGCTGACCAGCTACTACTTCACCGACGACGCGGTCGCCTACGGCCTGGCGGCGGTCTGCGCGGCCGCGGTCTTCACCGTCTCGTACCTGGACCGGCGCCGCCGTGTGGGCGCCGGCATGCCGCACCGCTCGCTGCGTCACATCGGGGTGCGCACCGGAGGACTCGCGGTGATCGCGTTCGGGTCGGCCTACCTGCTCAACCGCTTCCAGGGACTGCCGCTCGCTTTGCTGATCTTCCTCGTGGTGGTGGCCGGCCTCGACATCGTCCTGCGCCACACCCGCTACGGCCGGCAGGTCTACGCGCTCGGCGGCGGCGTCGAGGCGGCCCGCCGCGCCAGCCTCAACGTGACGGCCATCCAGACCGCAGTGCTCGCGGTCTCGGGGACGATGGCCGCGGTCGGCGGTCTGTTCCTGGCCTCGCGGATCACCTCGGTGAGCCAGAGTTCCGGGTCGGGCCTGCTGCTGCTCAACGCCATCGCGGCAGCCGTCATCGGCGGTACCAGCCTGTTCGGGGGCCGGGGCACGACCTGGTCGGCGGTGCTCGGCATGCTGGTCATCCAGTCGATCTCCTCGGGCATGGCGATCACGGACACCCCCACGGCCGTGCAGTTCGTCATCACGGGCGGGGTGCTCTTCGCCGCGGTCGTCATCGACGCACTGGCCCGCCGCTCGCAGGAGGCACACGGGCGCGCCTGAGCGGACACGGCCGTGGGCCCCGGATCGGCCGATCCGGGGCCCACGGCGCGAAGCGGCCGGTGTCAGGCCGACAGCGGGGTCTGCAGGCTCGCACCCGCGGTCAGGCCCTGCGGCGACCCGGAGGCGACGAGGCCGCCGGCGACCTCGCCGAGCGGCGTCTGCAGGCTGAGACCGCCGGAGCCGCCGACCGCGAGACCACCGAGCGGAAGGCCGCCGAGGGGGAGGTCTCCGAGACCGAGACCGCCCGAGACGTTCTCCAGCTCGGCGTCGGACATCTCGGTCGTCTCGACCTGGGGGACAAGGTTCATGACGCGCGATTCCTTTCGAATGACCATGACGGAATGGCAGAGTTCGCCCGATTCCCGGCAAGGAGAACCTCTCCCGCGAGCTGCACCACGCGGAGGATCAAAGCATGGCCGCAACGGCACAGCCACCCGTGCCGGGGTCCGTCGGAACCGACTGCGACGTGCGGCTTCACCGGCGTGAGCGCGCGGTGACCGGGCCCACCGACTCCTTCACAGGGTTCACCGCCGCACTGCACCCGCGCGCATTGCCACCGCTCTGCCCATCGGCGGCTTTTCCGGCATGGCCGACGGGCCGCGGCGCGAACCTCACGGAGCTTCGGATGTGCTGCGCCCCGGCTGTGAAAGGTGTGCGGGTTCACCGGAGTTTCGGTGATCCCGGCCGGGGACGGCTCATCGCACGAGGCAGGGACGCTTGGCGTCGAAGGTCCAGTCCTCGATCAGGTAGCGCATCCCCACGGAGTCGTCACGGCCGCCCAGCGCCTTGCGCTCGTACAGTTCGTGGGCCGCGAGGAGCCGGTCGCGGTCCAGGCTGACGCCGAGACCGGGTGTGTCCCGGACGGCGACCTCCCCGCCGGTGATCCGCGGCGGTTCCACGGTCAGCCGCTCCAGCCCCTCCTGCCAGATCCAGTGCGTGTCGAGGGCGTTGTACTCGCCCGGTGCGGCCGCCCCGCAGTGCGCCATCATCGCCAGGGAGATGTCGAAGTGGTTGTTGGAGTGGCAGCCCCACGTCAGTCCCGTCGCCTGGCACAGCTGCGCGACCCGCACCGATCCCTGCATCGTCCAGAAGTGGGGGTCGGCGAGCGGGATGGACACCGACTGCAGGGCGAGGGCGTGGGTCAGCTGGCGCCAGTCGGTGGCGATCATGTTGGTCGCCGTGGGCAGTCCGGTGGCCCGGCGGAACTCGGCGAGGATCTCCCGGCCCGAGTAGCCGCGCTCGGCGCCGCACGGATCCTCGGCGTAGGCGAGCGTGCCGACGAGCGGACGGCACAGCTCGACGGCCTCGCGCAGAGACCAGGCGCCGTTGGGGTCCAGGGTGACGCGGGCCGCGGGGAAGCGTTCCTTGAGCGCGCGGACCGCCTCGACCTCCTCGCTGCCCGGCAGGACCCCGCCCTTGAGCTTGAAGTCCCGGAAGCCGTACCGGTCGTGAGCGGCCTCGGCCTGGCGGACGATCGCCTCGGGGGTCAGCGCCTGCTCGTGGCGGACGCGGTACCACTCCACGTCCGCGTCGGGTTCGCGGACGTAGTCCAGGTCGGTGCGGTCCGGGTCGCCGACGTGGAAGAGGTAGCCCAGGACCCGTACGGTCTCGCGCTGCCGGCCGTCGCCGAGCAGGGCCGCGACCGGCACCTCCAGGTGCTGGCCGAGCAGGTCGAGAAGGGCCGACTCGACGGCGGTGACCGCGTGCACGGTCGTGCGCAGGTCGAAGGTCTGAGCGCCGCGTCCGCCCTGGTCGCGCCCGGCGAAGGCGTCCCGGAGCGTGCGCAGGACGCGCTTGTAGTCGCCCACGCGGGCGCCGGTGACGAGGGGCCCGGCGTCGCGCAGTGTCCGCGTGATGTCCTCGCCGCCCGGCACCTCGCCCAGGCCGGTGCGCCCCTCGGAGTCCTCCAGCACGAGGACGTTGCGGGTGAAGTACGGGGCGTGCGCGCCGGAGAGGTTCAGGAGCATGGAGTCCCGCCCGGCGACGGGGTACACGGAGAACTCGGTGACGACGGGCTGGGTCATACGGCGGTTCCGCTCTCGTGAGTCCGGACGGGACGACGACAGGTCGTCCCGGTAGAAGGATCTCGTCTACATATGAAGACAGAATCTAGGCCCGGACAGCGCCCCGGTCAACAAAGGCGCCCATCCGGCACCCGGCACCCGGCGCCGGGCGCACAGGCCGGGCCGGCGCGGCCGGGACACAAGCCCGCCGCGCGGCCTTGCCGCGGCTCGGTACGGCACCTAGCCTGCTTTTGTGCCGCCAATAAACAAATCCCGAACGCACAGTGTCGTGCCGGGCCACGAGCGCAGCGACCTCACCCGGCTGCGCGCCGTCATCACCACCTTCTTCGCCCTCGACGGCTTCGTCTTCGCCGGGTGGGTCGTCCGTATCCCCGCCATCAAGCACCAGACCGGCGCGTCCGCCAGCGCCCTCGGGCTCGCGCTGCTCGGCGTCTCCGCGGGCGCCGTCCTCACCATGACGCTCACCGGGCGCCTCTGCCGCCGCTACGGCAGCCACCAGGTCACCGTCATCTGCGCCGTACTGCTCTCCCTCAGCGTCGCGCTGCCCCCGCTCACGCACTCCGCCCCGGCCCTCGGCGCGGTGCTGCTGGTCTTCGGCAGCGCGTACGGCGGGATCAACGTGGCGTTCAACAGCGCGGCGGTCGACCTGGTCAGAGCGATGCGGCGGCCCATCATGCCCAGCTTCCACGCCGCGTTCAGCCTCGGTGGCATGGCCGGCGCCGGCCTGGGCGGACTCGTCGCCGGGGCGCTGACGCCCACGTGGCACCTGCTCGGCCTGACCGTGATCGGTCTGCTCGTCACCGCCGTCGCCGGCCCGGCGCTGCTGCGGCTGCGGCCGCCCGAGCCGCCCGAGAGCTCGCCCGGCGAGCCCGTCGCGCCCCGCCGTCTCGACGCCCGCACCCGGGGCCTGGTGATCACTTTCGGCCTGGTCGCCCTGTGCACGGCGTACGGCGAGGGAGCGCTGGCGGACTGGAGCGCGCTCCACCTCCAGCAGGACCTCGGCGCCACGGCGGGCGCCGCGGCGGTCGGCTACTCCTGCTTCGCGCTGGCCATGACCGTCGGCCGGCTGACCGGCACCCGGCTGCTGGAACGGCTGGGGCGGACCCGCACCATGGCGTTCGGGGGCGCGACGGCGGCCTCCGGCATGCTGCTCGGCGCGCTCGCCCCCTCCCTGTGGGCGGCGTTCGCCGGCTTCGTGGTCACGGGGCTCGGGCTCGCCAACCTCTTCCCGGTCGCCGTCGAGCGGGCCGGCGCGCTGGCCGGCCCGGACGGAGTGGCGATCGCCTCCACCCTCGGCTACGGCGGCATGCTGCTGGGGCCGCCCGCGATCGGGTTCATGGCGGACTGGTTCTCCCTGCCCGCCGCCCTCACGAGCGTGGCGGTCCTGGCGGCCACGGCCGCCGTCATCGCGGTACTGACACGCAACGCGGCGGCACGCTGACACCCGGGCCGCGGTGATTCACACGGCGCCCCGCTCCGCGGCCGGCAGCCCGGGTTCCGCCGCGCCGGACCTCCACCGCAGGCGGGTGGTGCACAGCGCGACGACGACCGCCGAGGCCGCGACGACGCCCATGCCCCACGCCAGGCCGCCGGCGCTCGCCACGAGACCGATGAGCGCGGGGCCGGCCAGCAGGCCGGTGGTGCCCATCGAGGCGACCAGGGACAGCGCCTCCGGGCCTTCGGCCGCCGCCGCGACGTAGAGGCACGGGGCCACGGCCGAGACGCCGAGCCCCACGCACGCGAACCCGATGAGCGCGGGCACCACGCCCCCGGCCAGCAGCGCGAGCGCCAGTCCCGTGCCCGCGACCGCGCTGCCGATCCGGACCACCCGGGCGTCGCCCCAGCGGCTGCGCCAGCTGTCGCCGACGAGGCGCGCGACGACCATCGTGGCCGAGATGACCGCGATGCCCAGCGGTGCGACCTGCGACGAGGCGTCGGCGACATCCTTCAGGTACAGCGCCGACCAGTCGTTCATGGAGCCTTCGACCACCTCGCCGAACGCCATCGCGACGCCGAGCCAGAGCATGACCCGCGACGGCATGGCCGGCCTGCGACGCCGTTTGGCGCCCTTGCGCTCGTCCGCCTGCCCGGCGGGCTGCCGGTCCTCGGCGCCGTCGGGCAGCAGCCGGGGCCGCGCGCAGGCCAGGAGCAGCAGGAGCACCACCGACGCGACGGCGAAGTGCGGCGCGAGGCCCGAGGTCAGGGTGTTCATGCCGGACGACACCAGGGCGGCGAGGAACGCCCCGCCGCTGAAGGTGGCGTGCAGCTGGGTCATGGCGGTACGGCCGTGGGCCGCCTCGAGGGCGGCGCCCTGTGCGTTCATGGCCACGTTCAGGCAGCCGACCGCCACGCCGTCGGCGCACAGGATCACCAGCGCCACCGGGTAGTCGGGGGCCGCGGACAGCGCGAGCAGGATCGCGATCAGGCAGAGCCCGGACAGGAGCGCGAGGCGTCTCGCGCCCAGGCGCCTCATGAGGTACGCGACCAGGGGGAAGGAGGCGGCCGCTCCCGCTCCGGTGACCATGAGCAGCAGGCCCACCTCCCCCGTGTTCAGGTCGAGCCGGGACTTGAGGGCGGGGAGCCGGGAGGCCCAGGAGGCGTACTGGAACCCGAGAAAGCAGAACAGCGCCGCTATCGCCAGCTGGGTACGCCGGAACTCGTCGAGGACACGGGGCATGGGAACCGGGCCACCTCCTTCTGAACGCCGGTGCCGCTGCCGGGCACCGTGAGGGACATGTAGACGGCGTCGTCGCCGTAACTCTGCGGAAGGGGGATCTCCGGATGGGCCCGGTAGCCGCGCGCCGCCCAGAAGGACGCCATGCCGCCGACGGCTATCAGGGAGATGTGGTCGTACGCCGGTCGCGCGGCGGCCGTCAGCCGGGCCAGCAGCCTGCCGCCCCATCCCCTGCCCCGCTGGTCCCCGGCGACGACCACGTCGTGCAGATGGAGGTTGCGCGCCCGGCGCACGGGCTCCTCCTCCTGGGCCAGGTCGGGGTAGCGGAACCTCGGGTAGGGCAGGGCGAGCAGGTATCCCGCGACCCGTCCGTCGAGGTCCAGCACGAAGCAGGTGCCGGGCGAGGCCCGCCCCTTGGCCTCCAGGGCCGCCTGTCCTTCGGACAGCGAGCAGCTCGCGTAGGCGTCGGCCTCCAGGGCGGCTATCCGCGGCCAGTCGCCGTCACGCACGGGCCGGATGCGGGCCCCGGGCGCCGCGGGGCGGGTGTCACGACCCGCTGCCGTCTCCGTCATGCCGCCGCCTCCGCGGGGCCGCCTCCGTCGTGGGTGGACGTGTGCGGCAGCGGGCCGAAGCCGTTGAAGCCCTGGGTCATGTAGCTGGTGGCGTAGGCGCCGGCGGACAGGATCCAGACCGGGTCGCCCGATGCCAGCGCCCTGGGCACCAGCCGGTGCGCGGTGCCGTAGGCGTCGTCGCTGTCGCAGGTCGGACCCGCGACGACGGCCGTCACGTACTCCCCCTCCGCGTGACCGGGGAAGACGAGCCGGTGGCAGAGCTGGTCCATCTCGTACAGGCCGTTGAACTTGCCGCAGCTCAGATAGAGCCAGTGCGCGCGCTCGCCGTCGGGCTGCCGCCGCTCGGTCAGCCGGTAGACGTGCGCGCGGACGGCGCCGTGGTCGGCCACCAGGTGGCGTCCGGGCTCCATGACGAAGTCCAGCGGCGCGCCGTTGAGGTCCCGCAGGTGTTCCATGCCCTCGCGCAGGACGGCGAACATCTTGTCCAGCGGGGGCTCGAGCCTTCTGCCGTGCCGGTCGAGGTAGCCCAGGGCGGGCAGGCCGCCGCCGAGGTTGACGTGGTCGAGGACGATCCCCCGCCGGCGCAGCGCCACCAGTGCGTCGGCCAGCAGGTCGACCGCCTGCCGCCATGCCTCGAACGTCATCTGCTGCGAGCCGACGTGCACGGACAGTCCCGCCGGGGTCAGGCCCGCGGTCCGGGCCGCCGTCAGCACGCGGACGGCGTCCTCCCGCGAGCAGCCGAACTTCCGGCTCAGCCCCCACAGGGCCCCGTCGCCGCTGGTGGCGAGGCGGCAGTAGACGCGGGCGCCGGGCGCGTGCGCGGCGATCGCCGCCACGTCCTGGACGCTGTCCGTGGCGAAGGTCCGCACGCCGAGCCGGTGGGCCTCGGCGATGCTCGCGTCGGACTTCACGGTGTTGCCGTAGTGGATCCGCTCCGCGGGCACGCCCAGCCGCAGCGCCTGGGCGATCTCGGCGGGGCTGGCCGCGTCGCATCCGGCACCCCGGTCCGCGAGGCAGCTCAGCACCTCGTCGACCGGGCACGCCTTCATCGCGAACCGGACGGCGACGCCGGGCAGTTCACGTGTCAGGGCGTCGTACTGGCCCGCGATCCCCGCGAGGTCGAAGACGACGCAGTCCGCGGACGCGGCGGCCAGGGCGGAGGCCAGCCGCGTGTCCAGGTCCGTGCTCACCCGTCCGCGCTCCCGAGGCCGGCGTCCCGTGCGGCGCGCACCAGCGCGGGCCAGGCGTCGATCAGCAGCGCGAAGTCCTCGGTGTCCCGCTGGGCCTCGTCGAGCAGCTGCCCGCGGCGCGCGTCCATCAGCTCGGCGAACTCCGCGTACCGGCCGCCGAGTTTGCGGTAGGCGGTGCTCACCCGGTCCAGCCGCCAGGTGTTCTCCGTCCGGTCGAGATCCGCGCTCTGCCGCAGCAGGCCGGAGACGGTGTCGCCGCGGACGTGCTCGCGCTCGTCCAGCAGGGCGGAGCCGGCCGAACCCATCCGGTCGTAGACGAAGTTGAGGTAGAGCATGGACAGCAGGAACTTCACGAACCGCGTCTGGTACGCCCGGAATCCGGCGTCGGTGCGGCGGAAGGGGGTGTAGAAGTTCTCGATGTTGCGGTTGTGGAGCACGCCGGGCAGCGCGGCGTCGTGGACCAGGTGGATGAGGAAGTAGTCGCTGCCGATGGTGTCGGTCGCCGGTGGCAGCGGGACCCGCTCGTAGACCTCGTGGTGGAAGCCGATGTTGCTCATGTCGACCCGCATGGGGTCGACCAGGGTGAGCGTCGAGTGGTCGCCGGTGAAGGGGGCCGTGCCGGCGCCCTTGAAGGACTCCTCGACCAGCTGCCGCTTCTGCTCCTCCGAGCCGTCCACGGGTCCCCACAGGCTGACGACGTCGTGGTGGACGCCCGCGTCGAGCCGCTCCATCTCGGCGAGGTCCACGGACGGTTCGCCGATGAAGGAGGAGCCGACCATGGACACCGGCCGGTGGGCGTGGGCCGCGGCGAGGACGGTCTCCGTCACGACGGCCGACGCCTCGGTGGCGGGCCTGCCCAGCGAGGCGAGCTCGTGGTGGATGGGGAAGACCGGCCGGCCGTCGTGGACCTGGTAGGTGCAGTCCGAGTCCCGGCGGTGCACGGAACGGCAGCCGAGCGCGCTCGCGATCAGGAAAGCGCGGTTGGTGCAGGCCCCGTAGGAGAGGCGGGACGGCAGCATGAGTTCGAGCATCCGCTCCTGCGCGGCGAGGCCGGACCGCTCGATCGCACGCCGCAGGAAGTCGCGCTGCCGCGCCTCGTCGAGGTGGTGCACCGTCACGTTCGGGGTGACGGGCAGCTCGCCCACGACGCGCGCGTGTTCGGCCCGGGTGCTCTCGTCGCAGGAGTCGAGGATCAGCAGGTGCACCTCGACCGGGAAGGCGCGGGCCGCGTGGGCCGCCTCCTCCGCGATCCCCGTGATGGCGGCGGAGCAGGCCCGGTTGGTGGGCAGGGCCAGGCAGATACGGTCGGTGCCGGTCTCTCGGTTCACGTGGTGCTCTCCTGTCCGCTCCAGGAGGTGAGCCCCAGAAGCCTCTCGCCGAGGTCGTTGAGCGTGGCGGCGCCGTAGCGCAGCGCCTCGGGCCGCTCGGCGTCCCCGAGCAGCGTCGCGTTCCAGTCCGGGGTGCTGAGCGTGCGCCAGGACTCGACGCGGGAGCGGCGCAGTTCCCGGTGCTCCTCCAGCGCCGGCATCATCGACAGGTACTGCACGGCGCGGACACCGTTGTCGGAGACGTTGGGCGCGACGCCGTGGGCCAGCAGCCCGTTGAAGATGAGCAGGTCCCCGGCCTGGAGGTCGGGCCGCACCACCGGGAACTCGGAGCGGTCGATCGCCGGCCGGATGGGGTCGCGGCCGGCCGGCTGGGCGACCCGCCACTCCTCGAACTGCCGGAACAGTTCGGGCGCGCACTGGAACCCGCCGAGCTCCGGCCGGGTGTCGTTGAGCGCCAGGATGCCCTGGACCCGCTGCGGCAGCACACCCAGTGTGGTGTCGACGTCCCAGTGCAGCTCGATGTCGAAGCCCTCGTCGGTCGGTTCGATGAGGGAGCGCGAACGGCTGCCCCGGTTGGGCGGGTTGAGGTTCAGCCGGTCCAGCGTGACCCACAGCTCCTCGCAGTCCCACACGTCGGCGAAGGCGTCGTGGACCCGCCGGGTCTGCCGGTTGTCCCAGATGAGCTGGTGGTGGTACGCCTCGACGAAGCCGTACACGTGCAGGTCGCGGTCCAGGTCGGAGCGGAACTCGCGCTCCTGGTACCAGGTCTCGGGCCGGTCCGGGTCGAGTCCCTGGAACTCCCAGGCGAACTCGTACAGGCTCTTCGCCGCGCCCGGTGAGACGGCGTTTCTCACCACGACGTAGCCGTAGGTCTTCCAGAAGGCGAAGTCCTGCTCCGACAGCACCCGGAGCGGTCGTGACTTCTCGATGTCTCGCAGTTGCGTCTGCGCGAGGTAGGTCTCGCCGTCGGCACTGAAGTACGGGCGCTCGGTCGGCGCCCGGTACAGGTAGCGGGGAGGGGTCGGCATGCGTCACTCCAAGGCTCGAGTGGCCGAGTGGAACCCCAGGTCGCCCTTGGTCGAACTGAGGTTCCCTCAAACTGGACTGGACCAATTCGCGATGTCAACCGGAACCGGCCGAAGCTGCCGCCAAGTGCCGGTCAGTTGCCGGTCGTTGAGCGCGGCGGCGAGGGCGTCCGCACACCCGCCCGGCGCACCGCCCGCACAGGCGGCTTCCGCGGCCCGCTTCCGCAGACCGCTTCCACAAGCCCCTTCAAATGGTGTAGACCTGTACGGTGATTGGCCTAGACTTTTAGCAGTGTCGGGCGGCCCCGGAAGGCAGGTCATGACCACCGACGTCAGCAGCGCCCAGTACGGCAGCCGGTTTCCCGGCGGCCTCGCGCGGGTGCCGAAGTACTACCGCGTCAAGCAGCAGGTCCTCGACATCGCGCGGGCGCTGACGCCCGGATCGCGGATGCCGGCCGAGCGGTCGCTGGCCGTCCTGCTCGACACCTCGCGCACCACCGTCCGCCAGGCCCTGCAGGAGCTCGTGGGTGAGGGCCGGCTGGACCGGATCCAGGGGAAGGGCACGTTCATTGCACGGCCGAAGCTCTACCGCACGCTCCAGCTCACCTCCCACACCGAGGACATGCAGGCCCAGGGCCTCGAGCCGGCCTCGCGCGTCCTGGACGTCGGCCACGTCGAGGCCGACGGGAAGCTCTCGCGCCTGCTCGACATCGATGTCGGGGAGAGCGTGCTGCGCATCGAGCGGCTGCGGCTGGCCAACGGCGAACCCATGGCGATCGAGACGACACACCTGTCCGCACGGCGCTTCCCCGGCCTGCGCGAGTCGCTGGCCCGGCACAGATCCCTGTACTCGCTGCTCGCCGAGGCCTACGGCGTGCGCCTCGCGGAGGCCGAGGAGGGCATCGAGACCTCGCTCGCGACCCCGTACCAGGCCGCGCTGCTCGCCACGGAAGTGGGCGTGCCGGTGATGCTGCTGTCGCGCCACTCGCTCGACGCGCAGGGCAGGCCGGTGGAGTGGGTCCGCTCCGTGTACCGGGGCTCCCGCTACAAGTTCGTGGTGACCTTGGTGCCCACGGCGGACTGACTCCCCGGCCGGCCACGGCCGTTCTCCCCTCGCGCCCCCCACGTTCACGGCGGCCGCGGTCACCGCGGCCCGGCGATCGCGCGACCGAACCGCGGACAGGCCGTGCCGCGGTCCGGGGCCGGCGACGTGAGTCCTCCCCCCAGGCTCGCCGGACGTCCCGTCCCCGCCTCTGCTCTCGATGACCGCCGCGCCCCACGGGCCCGGCCCGCACCGTCGACCCTGGGAAAAGCCGTGACACAACAGGGTGTTCCCGCACGCCGCGGCCACGCCGACAAAGCAGCCGACAGGACAGTTGACCGAACTGCCGAGCGGACGACCGACCGGACGACCGACCGGGCAGGGGCCACCGGCCCGGACCCGGAGATAGGCCTGCCGTGACCGATACGACGACGTCGCCGGCGACGCTCGCGGAGGCCGTGATCACCGCGCGCGAGGCGGCCTGCCTCACCCAGGAGGACCTCGCGGAACGGTCCGGCGTCAGCGTGCGGGCCATCCGCAACCTGGAGACCGGCCACACCTCGCGGCCCCGCAAGCAGTCGCTGGTGCTCATCGCCAGGGCCCTCGGGCTGCCGCCGGGCGAGGTGGGCCGGCTGGTGCGCCGCCCGCTCGCCGGCGGCCACCGGGAACCACCCGGGCCCGTGCCCGCCGAACTCCCCGCGGCCCCCCGCCAGCGCCTCGCCGGCCGGGCGGCGCACGTCGGCTCCCTGCGCGCCCACCTGTCGGCCGCTCGGCCCGACGGCCTCGGAAGGCCCGCGGTCGTCGTCGGGCCGCCCGGCGCGGGAAAGACCTCGCTGGTCCTCGAGGCCGCGCACGGCGTGCGCGGACGGTTCCCGGACGGGCAGGTCCACGTCGACCTCCACCCCGGCTCCGCCGCCGCGCCGCTGACCCCCGACGAACTCGTCCGCCGCGTGCTGCGTTCCCTGGGGACCGCGCCCGGCGTGGACCGTCCGGAGGAGGCGGGCGCACGGCTGCGGGACGCGCTGAGCAGACGGCGCGTCCTGGTCGTGCTGGACAACGTCGACAGTGAGGCACAGGTCCGGCCGCTGCTGGTGGACGGCGCCCGCAGCGCCGTGCTGGTGGCCGCCCGCCGGGAACTCCCGGCGCTCACAGGGCAGTTGCGCCGGCGGATCGGCGCCCTGAGCGAGTGGGAGTCCTTCCAGGTGCTGGAGGATCTGCTCGGAGCCGCGCGCACCCGCGCGGAGCGGGACTGCGCGCTGAGCGTGGTGCGCTCCTGCGCGCGGCTGCCGCTCGCCCTGCACATCGCGGGGCTCTGGCTCTCGGCGCGACCGCACCGCTCACTGCGCGATCTGGCGGACCGCCTGGAGCCCGAGCAGGACCGGCTCCGGTTCCTGCACATCGGGGACCTGTCGCTGCAGGCCAGCGTGGCGGCCTGCTTCGGCGTGCTGCCGGCCCCGGCCCGGGCCGCCCTGCAGCGGCTCAGGACGGTGCGCGGCGCGTTCGGCGTCGAGGAGATGACGACCCACGTGACGCCGTCGCGAGGGCTCGCGGCGGATCTCCTCGACGAGCTCCTGGACCGCCAGATGATCCACGCCGACACAGCCACCGAAGACGGCCGGGCCCGCTACCGCGTCCACGAGGCGGTGCGTCAGTACGTCGCGTACTGCCCGACCGGCTCCTGCCGGACCGGCACGGCGACGGGCCAGGTCTGGCTCCCCCGGCAGGCGGGCGGCGCGCGCACGGCCGGCGGGGTGCGCGACCAAAGGCGCGGGCCCGGCTGACGCCCGGCGGGAAGGCGTCGCCGTCGGCCCCGGAGCGGCCGCGTGGGAGGGCGCCCCTGCCGCGCGGCGGCCGCGAGATCACGGTGCCCGGGGGACCGGAGGCCGGGAGGCGGCACGGACCCCGCTCCTCCCCGGACCGCACTCCGTCCGGCAGACTCGACCCCATGGAGACAGCCGAGTTCGTGCAGACCCTGGACCGCGAGGGCCGACTGCTGGCCGCGGCCGCCGAGGCGGCCGGGACGGACGCCAAGGTTCCGACGTGTCCGGGCTGGCAGGTACGCGACCTGGTGCGGCACACCGGGACGGTGCACCGGTGGGCGGCCGCCTTCGTGGCCGAGGGGCACAGCTCCCCCCGGCCGGACGGCGGGCTGCCCGACCTGGACGGCCCGGAGTTGCTGGTCTGGTTCCGCGAGGGGCACCGGCATCTCGTCGACACCCTCGCCCGCGCCGAGCCGGACCTCGAGTGCTGGCACTTCCTGCCCGCGCCCTCGCCGCTGGCCTTCTGGGCGCGGCGGCAGGCGCACGAGACCGCGGTGCACCGCTTCGACGCGGAGTCGGCGCGGGGCGGGGCCCCGTCCCCGATCCCCGCCGCCTTCGCGGCGGACGGCATCGAAGAGCTGCTGTTCGGCTTCCACGCCCGCGCCAGGAGCAGGGTCCGCACCGACGGGCCCCGGAGCCTGCGGGTGCGGGCGACGGACACGGACGACGCGGTGTGGACCGTACGGCTGTCCCAGGAGCCGCCGGCGGCGACGCGGGGCGCGGAAGGCGCTACGGACTGCGAAGTGGCCGGTCCCGCGGCGGAGTTGTACCTGGCACTGTGGAACCGCCGGCCGTTCCCGCGGGTGACCGGGGACGCCGCGGTCGCCGGCCTGTGGCGCGAGCGGTCCGCCGTCACCTGAAGCTGAGGCCGCCGGAGGGAGACCGGCTACTCGGGGCCGGCGGGGTCCGCGAGCATCCGGCTCAGCACCGCACGCTGCACCGGCAGCACCTCGCGGTGCAGCGCGCGTCCCTTCCCGGTCAGGGCCACCCGGACCCCGCGCCGGTCCTCCGGGCACATGGTGCGCTCGACGAGCCCGTCCTTCTCCAGTCTGGCGACCAGCCGCGACAGCGCGCTCTGGCTGAGATGGACGCGCTCGGAGATCTCCTGCACGCGGTAGGCGCACGACTGCCCGGACAGGACGTCCAGCACCTCGAAGTCACTGCCGCACAGGCCGTGCCGGTGCAGTTCCCGGTCCAGTTCGCACTGGGTGCGCGCATGCAGCGCCAGGATGTCCCGCCATTGGTCCACGAGGGCCCGCTCGGCCTTCTTCGCCGCCATGGACGCACCGTAGCAGAGAGGCGAAATTATTGCAGCAGAATTAAATGCGCTTGCATTTCATGCATGCGCATGTAGTCTCTTCGCCATGACCTCTCCGCTCACCACCTCCGCGGCCCCGGGCCCGGCGGTCCGCTGGACCCCACGGCTGTGGGGCACCCTGCTGGTGCTCTGCGCCGCGATGTTCCTGGACGCGCTCGACGTGTCGATGGTCGGCGTCGCCCTGCCGTCCATCGGCGCGGACCTGGACCTGTCCACCTCGGCGCTGCAATGGATCGTCAGCGGCTACATCCTGGGCTACGGCGGCCTGTTGCTGCTCGGGGGACGCACCGCCGACCTGCTCGGCAGGCGCCGGGTCTTCCTGGTCGCGCTGGGCGTCTTCGCGCTCGCCTCGCTGCTCGGCGGCCTGGTCGACTCCGGCCCGCTGCTGATCGCGAGCCGTTTCGTCAAGGGCCTGAGCGCAGCCTTCACCGCGCCCGCGGGCCTGTCCATCATCACCACGACCTTCGCCGAGGGCCCGCTGCGCAATCGCGCCCTCTCCATCTACACCACCTGCGCGGCCACCGGCTTCTCGATGGGCCTGGTCCTCTCCGGCCTGCTCACCGAGGCCAGCTGGCGCCTGACCATGCTGCTGCCCGCGCCCATCGCGCTGATCGCCCTGCTGGCGGGCCTGAGGCTGCTGCCGCGCAGCGAGCGCGAGAAGGACCACAACGGCTACGACGTCCCCGGCGCCGTCCTCGGCACCGCGTCGATGCTGCTGCTGGTCTTCACCGTCGTCCAGGCCCCGCAGGCCGGCTGGGCCTCGGCCCGCACCCTGCTGTCCTTCCTGGCCGTCGCGGTGCTGCTGACCGCCTTCGTCCTGGTGGAGCACCGCTCGCCGGGTCCGCTGATCCGGCTCGGCGTGCTGCGTTCCGGCAATCAGATCCGCGCCCAGCTCGGCGCGCTGGCCTTCTTCGGGTCGTACGTCGGCTTCCAGTTCCTGACCACGCTCTACATGCAGTCGCTGCTGGGCTGGTCGGCGCTGCACACCGCGCTCGCCTTCCTGCCGGCCGGCGCGCTGGTGGCGGTGTCCTCGACCAAGGTCGGCTCGATCGTCGACCGGTTCGGCACGCAGCGGCTGATCGCCGTGGGTTTCGCGCTGATGGTCGCCGGCTACGCGCTGTTCCTGCGGGTGAACCTCGACCCGGTCTACGCCGCCGTCGTCCTGCCGTCGATGCTGCTGATCGGCGCGGCCTGCGCGCTGGTCTTCCCCTCGCTCAACATCCAGGCCACCAGCGGCGTCGAGGACCACGAGCAGGGCATGGTCTCCGGTCTGCTCAACACCTCGGTGCAGGTGGGCGGCGCGATCTTCCTGGCCGTCGTGACGGCGGTGGTGACCGCCGACGCCCCCGAGCACGCGAGTGCCCAGGCCGTGCTGGACAGTTACCGTCCCGGGCTGATCGTGGTCACCGGTGTCGCCCTCGCCGGGCTGCTGATCACGCTCACCGGCCTGCGGACCCGCCGTACGCAGCGGTCGATCGTGGTCGCCGGGTCCGACTCCCTGGAGGCGGAGCCCGTGGGGGTGCGCGACTGAGGGGCGTCCGCCGACGGCGCGCCCGGCGGGGCTGGTTGCCCCGCCGGGCGTATCGCTGTGAAATGACGGGGGAACGGAGAGCGGGGGAAGGCATGACGGACAGCGGGGGACGCAGCAACAAGGCCGAGCGGGACGCGTTCACCGTCGAGGTGGGATACGCGCTGTGCAGCGCGGCGTTCGCGGCCCTGGTCGTCTACGGGGCGATCGTCGCTCCCGCGCTCCTCTTCCGGCTGCCGCACCTCGTCGAGAACCTGCTGCGGCACACCGGACTGGTGCTCGCGCCCGTGCTGTTCGTGGTCCGCGTCGTGAGCGTTCTGCGCCGTTACCGGCGGCCCGCTCAGCCCAGCCAGCCGGGGCGGACCAGCCCCGACTCGTAGGCGAGGACGACCAGTTGGGCCCGGTCGCGGGCGCCCAGCTTGACCATCGTACGGCTGACGTGGGTCTTCGCGGTGAGAGGGCTGACGACCAGGCGCCGGGCGATCTCCTCGTTGGACAGGCCGATGCCGACCAGCGCCATCACCTCCCGTTCCCGCTCGGTGAGTTCGCCGAGGACGCCGGCGGCCGCGGGTTCCTTGGAGCGGGCCGCGAACTCGGCGATCAGGCGGCGGGTCACCCCGGGGGAGAGCAGCGCGTCGCCCTCGACCACCGCCCGCACCGCACGCAGGAGTTCCTCCGGCTCGGTGTCCTTGACCAGGAAGCCGGAGGCACCGGAGCGGATCGCCTCGAAGACGTACTCGTCGAGCTCGAAGGTGGTGAGCATGACCACCTTCACGCTCCGCAGCTCCTCCTCGCCGGTGATCCGGCGCGTCGCCGCCAGCCCGTCCAGCGCCGGCATGCGGATGTCCATCAGGACGACGTCCGGGCGCAGTTCGCGCACCTTGCTCAGCGCCTGCGCACCGTCGGCGGCCTCGCCGGCCACCTCGATGTCCGGCTGCGCGTCCAGCAGCGCCCGGAAGCCGGCCCGCACCAGCGACTGGTCGTCGGCGAGCAGTACGCGGATCACCGGTCGTCCTCCTTGGCCTTCACCTGCAACGGCAGAACGGCGAGCACCCGGAACCCGCCGTCCGTGCGCGGGCCCGCCTCGATGGTGCCACCCAGCGCGGCGGCCCGCTCCCGCATTCCGGCCAGGCCGTTGCCGCTGCCGCCCGCGTCGGCACCGGTCGCGGGCCCGTCGTCGTCGACGCGCAGCCGCAGCGTCTGCCCGTCGTGGCCCAGGCGCACCCGTGCCCGGCGCGAGCCGGAGTGGCGCACGACGTTGGTCAGCGCCTCCTGCACGATGCGGAAGGCGGCGAGGTCGGTGCCGGGCGCGAGCCGGGGCGGCTCCCCCTCGACCTCCACCGTCAGACCCGCGCCGGCCGCCTGCTCCACGAGTTCGGGCAGCCGGCCCAGTCCGGGCGCCGGAGCGCGCGGCGGGTCTCCCGGCGCGCGGAGTGTGTCGAGGACCTGACGGACCTCGCCGAGCGCCTCCTTGCTGGCCGCCTTGATGGTGGTGAGCGCGGTGCGCGCCTGCTCGGGGTCGGTGTCGAGCAGGGCGAGGCCGACACCCGCCTGTACGTTGATCACCGAGATGCTGTGCGCGAGGACGTCGTGCAGCTCGCGGGCGATCCGCAGCCGCTCCTCGTCGGCGCGCCGCCGGGCCGCCTGGGCGCGCTCGGCGCGTTCCCGGCTCCATTGCTCGCGCCGGGCCCGGGTCAGTTCCGCCAGCGCGACGATCGCCACCACCCAGGCGGCGATGAACAGTTCCTGCCCCCAGGAGGGTGCCGAGTCCCCGGGGGGCGGCAGCCGGCGGTACAGCCAGTGGGCCGCCAGCATGTGCCCGGCCCACAGCATGGCCACGGCGCCCCAGGCGGCCCGCCGGTGTCCGGCGACCACGGCGCTGAAGCAGGCAACCGCGACGGTGAGGAAGACCGGCCCGTAGGGATATCCGGCGCCCAGGTAGACCATCGCGGCCGCCGCGGTGCCGAACACGACGGGGACCGGGTACCGCTGCCGCCACAGCAGCAGCCCGGAGCCCGCCAGCAGCAGCACGCGCGCGAAGGCGTCCAGCGCGGCCCGCCGGCCCTCCTGCTGGTGGGCCGCCCAGTGGGAGCCGACGAGCACGAAGACCGTGAGCAGCACGGTGGAGCGCCACGGCCAGCGGGGCGGGCGGTGCTCCTCGCCCCAGCGGTTCCTCCACGGCGGTCCGTACCGCCACCACCGGGGCGGCCCGCCGCCGTGCGCAACCTGCTCGTCCATGTCCGCCACGCTAGACGCGGCCGGGCCCGCGAGGCGTCCCACGGACGGGGTGATCACGCGTACTCCCCGGGAAGTACGGCACCCGACCGGCGCTCACGTCAGCCCGACCTCCCCCGCGAGCCGCCCGGCCGCACGGCGGAAGAACGCCTCCCGCTCCTCCACGACCCGGTGGAACTGGCCGAACACCTCGAAGCCGATCAGCCCGAACAGCTGCGCCCAGGCAGCGACGAGGGCCGGTGCGACGGCGGGCGGGAGGTCGGAGGCGAAGTCGGCGACCATGCGGTCCGCCTCGGCCTCCAGGTCCGCGGGGAGCGGGGGCAGCGTCAGGCCGGGGCCCTGGTGGGCGTCGCGGACGATGCCGATCAGGACGAGAGCGACGCGGGAGGCGGCCCGGACGGTGGTGTCGGGCGCGACGTAACCGGGGACCGGCGATCCGTAGATGAGTGCGTACTCGTGGGGGTGCGCGAGGGCCCACTCCCGTACGGCCGCGCAGATGGCGGTCCAGCGCTCGACGGGGCCGGCGTCGCCCGCGGCGGCGAGGGCCGCCTCGGCCGCCTCCCCGACGGAGTCGTAGGCATCGATGATGAGCGCGGTCAGCAGGTCGTCACGGCTGGGGAAGTAGCGGTAGAGCGCCGAGGAGACCATCCCGAGCTCACGCGCCACGGCCCGCAGCGAGAGCTTCGCGGCACCCTCGGACGCGAGCCGTCTGCGCGCCTCGTCCTTGATGGCGGCGGTGACCTCGATCCGGGCGCGGGCGCGGGCGCTGTGTGCGGTGCTCATGGAGGGCAGTCTCCCATGAAACGAGAGCGGTGCACACAGAAGAGAGCAGGGAACCGAAAAGAGATCGGCGCACTGAAAAGAGAGCACCGCTCTTGCGCCGGGCGGCGATCCGGTGCAGACTCTCCACCAAGCGAGAGCAGTGCTCACAAAAACGGGCAGCGCTCTCCCAACGACAGGGGTCCCCATGTCCACGCACGTGCAGAAGCCCGGCTGGTTCACCGTCAACGTCTTCAACCGCGCCGTCGCCTGGATGACCCGCCGCGGCATCAGCGTCTGGGGCTCCCGGGTCCTGGCGGTCCGCGGGCGCAAGAGCGGCGAGTGGCGGACCACTCCCGTGAACCTGCTGACGGTGGACGGGCGGCAGTACCTGCTCGCCCCGCGCGGTCACGTGCAGTGGACGCACAACATGCGGGCGGCGGGCGGCGGCGAGCTGCGCCTCGGCAGGACCGTCGAGGTCTTCACCGCCACCGAGGTCCCCGACGACGACAAGGTGCCGCTGCTGCGGGCCTACCTCAAGCGTTGGAAGGCCGAGGTCGGCGTCTTCTTCAACGGCGTCGGACCCGACTCCCCCGACGCCGACCTGCGCCGCATCGCCCCCGACCACCCCGTCTTCCGCGTCACCGTCACGAAGTGACGTCGCCGCCCGCCGCGGACCCGCCGACCGGAGACCCGCCGGCCGGAGACTCGCCGCTCACGGTGGACCGGTCGCCGTCCTGCCGCCGGTCCAGCACGGTCAGGGCGCGCTGGGCCATCGGGTGGGTGCGCACGATCTCGGCGAGGCTGGTCGAGCCCCGGGTGATGTCCCTGAACGCGTTCCACGCGGGCCGGAACCCCGTCAGCGCCGCGTGGAAGAGCCCGGGACGGCGCTCGAACACCGCCAGCATGCGCCTGCCGATGCTCATCTCCACGCCGAGTCCCGCCTTGACCGCGAAGGCGTAGTTCAGCGCCTGGCGCCGGGCGTCCACGGCGTCGTGCGCCTCGGCGATCCGCACGGCCCACTCCCCCGCGAGCCGCCCGGAGCGCAGCGCGAAGGAGATGCCCTCGCGGGTCCACGGCTCCAGCAGCCCCGCCGCGTCCCCGCACACCAGCACCCGCCCGCGGGAGAGCGGCGAGTCGTCGGCGCGGCAGCGGGTCAGGTGGCCGGAGGAGATGCTCGGTTCGAAGCCGGCGAGGCCGAGCCGGCCGATGAACTCCTCCAGATACCGCTTGGTGGCCGCGCCCTCCCCGCGCGCCGAGATGACGCCGACGGTCAGTGTGTCGCCCTTGGGGAACACCCAGCCGTAGCTGCCGGGCATCGGCCCCCAGTCGATGAGCACCCGGCCCCGCCAGTCCTCGGCGACGGTGTCCGGCACCGGGATCTCCGCCTCCAGGCCGAGATCCACCTGATCGAGCTTGACCCCGACGTGCGCTCCTATGCGGCCGGCGCTGCCGTCGGCGCCCACGACCGCACGGGCCAGCAGCGTCTCGCCGCCCTGCGTGACGACCGCGACCGTGCGCCGGTCCGGCACCGCCGAGCCGTGCTGCTCGACGCGCTGCACGCCGACCCCCGTGCGCAGCTCGGCGCCCGCCTTCTGCGCGTGCTCGACCAGCTGCTGGTCGAACTCGGGCCGGTTGATCAGCCCGAACAGGGTCTGCCGGGAGCGCCGGGTGCGGGTGAAGCGGCCGTTGCTGGAGAAGGTCACCGCGTGCACCCGGTCGCGCAGCGGCAGGTCGAAGCCGGGCGGCAGCGCGTCCCGGGAGGGGCCGATGATCCCGCCACCGCACGTCTTGTACCGCGGCAGCTCCGCCTTCTCCAGCAGCAGGACCCTGCGTCCCGCGACCGCCGCCGCGTAGGCGGCCGAGGCCCCCGCGGGTCCCGCGCCCACCACGACGACGTCCCACACCCGCTGCACGTCGTCCGCCGAAGAGTTCTCGCTGCTCACGATGGTCTGCCGCTCCCGATCACGCCGCTGCCACACCTGTCCCAGGCATCCTACGGCGGACGTCGCCGCAGGCCACTGTGGGAGGATCCGGATATCCACGTTCAACGTCGCACCCACAAGGAGCGTGCCCATGTCGTCGAACCCGGTCGCCGGGACCGTCGCCTCTCTGATGCCGAGAGCGCGGGCGGAGCTCGCCGAACTGGTGGCCTTCAAGTCGGTGGCGGACTTCGACCAGTTCCCCCGGAGCGAGAGCGAGGGCGCCGCGCGGTGGGTCGCCGACGCGCTGACCGCCGAGGGGTTCCAGGACGTCGCGCTGCTCGACACCCCCGACGGCACGCAGTCCGTCTACGGCTACCTGCCCGGCCCCGAGGGCGCCAGGACCGTTCTGCTCTACGCCCACTACGACGTCCAGCCGCCGCTCGACGAGGCCGCCTGGACGACACCGCCGTTCGAGCTGACCGAGCGGGACGGCCGCTGGTACGGGCGCGGCGCCGCCGACTGCAAGGGCGGCGTCATCATGCACCTGCTGGCGCTGCGCGCCCTGAAGGCCAACGGCGGCGTGCCGGTGCACGTCAAGGTCATCGCCGAGGGCTCGGAGGAGATGGGCACGGGCGGCCTGGAGCGCTACGCCGAGGAGCACCCGGACCTGCTCACCGCCGACACCGTCGTCATCGGCGACGCGGGCAACTTCCGCGCCGGCCTGCCGACGGTGACCACCACCCTGCGCGGCATGACCCTGGTCCGCGTCCAGGTCGACACCCTCGAAGGCAACCTGCACTCGGGCCAGTTCGGCGGCGCCGCCCCCGACGCGCTGGGCGCGCTGATCCGCGTCCTGGACTCACTGCGCGCCGAGGACGGCTCGACGACCGTCGACGGGCTGGCCCCGGAGACCGGCTGGGAGGGCCTGCAGTACGACGAGGAGCAGTTCCGCCAGGACGCCAAGGTCCTCGAAGGCGTCCGGCTGATCGGCTCGGGCACCGTCGCCGACCGCATCTGGGCGCGTCCGGCCGTCACCGTCCTCGGCATCGACTGCCCGCCCGTCGTCGGCGCCACCCCGTCCGTGCAGGCGAGCGCCCGCGCGCTGGTCAGCCTGCGCGTCCCGCCGGGCGTCGACGCGATCGAGGCGACCAAGCTGCTCCAGGCCCACCTGGAGGCGCACACGCCGTGGGGCGCCCGGGTCCGCACCGAGCAGACCGGCCAGGGCCAGGCGTTCAGCGCCGACACCACCAGCCCGGCCTACACGGCGATGGCCGAGGCGATGGCGGTCGCCTACCCGGGCCAGGAGATGCAGTACGCCGGCCAGGGCGGCTCCATCCCGCTGTGCAATACCCTCGCCGCGCTCTACCCGCGCGCGGAGATCCTGCTCATCGGCCTGAGCGAGCCGGAGGCGCAGATCCACGCGGTGAACGAGAGCGTCTCACCCGAGGAGCTGGAGCGGCTGTCGGTGGCGGAGGCGCTCTTCCTGCAGAACTACGCCGCGAGCTGACGGCTCTGCCGTCGGCGAAGGGCCCTCGTCCCGGGACGGGGGCCCTTCTACGGTCGCTGCCATGGACATCGTGGAACTGCACCCCCGTCTGCACCTCCTGCGCTTCGACGTCGGCCAGGCGTACGTGTGGCGCGACGGCGAGGAACTGACGCTGATCGACGCGGGCCCCAAGGGCTCGGGAGCCCCCGTCGCCGCCGTGGCGGCACGGCTGGGGACCGTCCGCCGCATCGTGCTCACCCATTTCCACGAGGACCACGCGGGCGGGGCGGGCGAGCTCGCCGCCCTGACCGGCGCCGAGGTGCTGGCCCATCACCTGGACGCCCCCGCGGTGACGGGCGAAGTCCCGGGCCCGCCCCCGGTGTTCGAGGACTGGGAGCGCCCCGTCCACGCCGAGGCCGTCCGGCGGCTCCCCGCGGGCGGCCTCGTACGGCCGTCGCGGGTCACCGCACTCGCCGGCGGCGACGTCCTCGGACTCGGCGAGGGAGCACGGGTGATCCACACCCCCGGTCACGCCCCCGGCAGCATCGCGGTGCACCTCCCTCGTCACGGCGTGCTGTTCACGGGTGACACGGTGGCGGCGTCGCCGGTCGACGGCCGTGTGCTGCCGGGCGTGTTCAACGTCGACCGGGAGCGGCGCCTCGCCTCCTTCCACCTGCTCGCGGCGCTGCGCACGGACATCGCCTGCTTCGGGCACGGCGACCCGGTGGTCGGGGACGCGGACGCCGCACTTCGCCGATCGGCAGACACGCACCCGCTTCCGCCCTGAGCATGGAGGTCATGTCCTCCGCCGCGCGCCGCGCCACGCACACCGACCTCGCCGTCTCCCTGGGCCTGCTCAGCGACCTGGAGCTGGCGGACCTGCTGGCGAAGGGGACGCCCGCAGGCGCCGGGATCGGCGGGCGTTCGGTGCTGATCGACGTGGACGGCCACCGGGTCTTCGTGAAACGGGTGCCGCTGACGGACGTCGAGCGGCTGCCCGGGAACACGGGATCGACGGCGAACGTCTTCGAGCTGCCGTCCTTCTGCCACTACGGCATCGGCGGCCCGGGCTTCGGCGCCTGGCGCGAGCTGGCCGCGCACACGATGACCACGAACTGGGTGCTGGCCGACCGCTTCCCGGGCTTCCCGCTGATGCACCACTGGCGGGTCCTGCCGGACACCGCGCAGCCCCTGCCCGGCGAACTGGCCGACGTGGAGGAGGTGGTGGCGTACTGGGGCGGCGCCCCGCAGGTGCGCGAGCGCGTCGAGGCCCTGCGGACCGCCTCGGCGAGCCTGACCCTCTTCCTGGAGTACTTCCCGCACACCCTCCACGACTGGTTCGGCGCCCAGTTGCGCACCGGTGACCCGGACGGGACCTGCGCGCGGGTGGAGCGGTGGCTGGGCGCGCTGACCCCCTTCCTGCGCGACCGCGGGCTGCTGCACTGCGACGCCCACTTCCAGAACGTCCTCACCGACGGCGAGGAGTTCTTCCTCGCCGACTACGGCCTCGCGCTCAGTCCCCGGTTCCGCCTCACCCGGCAGGAGCGCGCCTTCTTCGACCGGCACCGCGACTTCGACCTGGTCTACACCCGGGCGCACCTGGTCAACTGGCTCGTCACGGCCCTGTACGGCTACGACCGCCAGGAGCGCGAGGCGTTCGTGCGGGCCTGCGCGATCGGCGCGCACGCGGACGGCGTCCCGGAGACCGCCGCCGCGATCATCTCCCGTGACGCCCCCCTGACCGCGGTGCTGAACCGCTTCTTCGGCAGGCTGCGGCAGGAGAGCAGGCGGACGGCCTACCCGTACGAGGAGCTGCGGCTGGCCTACAACAGTTCCACGCTCTCCGCGTAGTGGCAGGCGACCGGGTTGCCGCCGCCCCGGTCGACCAGCGCGGGGACGTCCTCGACGCAGGCCGTGCGTTCGCTGTCCGTCAGCTGGTTCGCGAACTTGGGGCAACGGGTGCGGAAGCGGCAGCCGCTGGGCGGGTGGACCGGGCTGGGCACGTCGCCCTGGACGAGGATCCGCCTGCGGGCGCGTTCCTTGCGCGGGTCGGGGAGCGGGATGGCGGACACGAGGGCCTGGGTGTAGGGGTGGGCCGGGGCGGCGAACAGACGGCGCGCGGGGGCGACCTCGACCAGGCGGCCCAGGTACATGACCGCCACCCGGCCCGCGACATGGCGCATCACCGACAGGTCGTGGGCGACGAACAGGAACGACAGACCCAGCTCGCTCTGCAGGTCCATCAGCAGGTTCAGGACGCCCGCCTGGATCGACACGTCGAGCGCCGACACCGGCTCGTCGAGCACGAGCACCTTGGGGTGCAGGGCCAGCGCCCGCGCGACGCCGATGCGTTGGCGCTGCCCGCCGGAGAACTCGTGGGCGTAGCGGTTGCCGTGCTCG
Organism: Streptomyces sediminimaris; assembly: GCF_047049295.1. NCBI lineage: Bacteria > Bacillati > Actinomycetota > Actinomycetes > Kitasatosporales > Streptomycetaceae > Streptomyces > Streptomyces sediminimaris. The sequence goes on from NZ_JBJWOT010000001.1 coordinate 979,278, forward strand.
GGGTTGAGGCCCACCAGCCGCAGCAGCCGGCGCACCTCGCCGGCGCCGCCGGCGTCGTAGCGGCCGTGGATGCGCAGCGGTTCGGCGACGATCTCGTGGACGGACATGCGCGGGTCCAGGGAGGCGTACGGGTCCTGGAAGACGATCTGGAGCTCGCGGCGCAGCGGCCGCATCCGGCGCCGGGACAGCGCGGTCAGTTCGTGGCCGCCGTAGCGGACCTGGCCGGAGGTCGCGGTCTCCAGGCCCAGCACGGTGCGCGCGGTGGTCGTCTTGCCGGAGCCGGACTCGCCGACCAGGCCGAGGGTCTCGTGCTCGAACAGATCGAAGGAGACCCCGCACACGGCGTGCACGTCGCCGACCCGGCGGCGTACGACGCCGTGGGACATGACCGGGAAGTGCTTGACGAGGTCGCGGACCTGCAGGACCGGTTCGCCGGTGCCGCCGTGACCGGGCAGCGGGGGCAGCGGGGCGGCGGCCCGCGCGGGGGCGCTCATGCGGAGTCCTCCTCGGTGTCGCTCCCGGGTGCCGTGTCGGCGAAGCGGGCCAGCAGCTCGGAGTCGGCGCCCGCCACGGCGAACAGGTCCTCGGCGCGGGCGTCGACGAGTTCGCCGGCGAAGTGGCAGGCGCTGAGGTGGTGTGCGTGGTCCGAGGGCCGGAGCGGCGGTTCCACCCGGTCGCAGACCTCCCGGCGCAGCGGGCACCGCGGGGCGAACGGGCAGCCCGGCGGGAGGTTCAGCAGCGAGGGCGGTGATCCGCTGATCGGGATGAGCCGCTCCTCCTCGCGGTCGAGACGGGGCATGGAGCCGAGCAGCCCGAGGGTGTAGGGCATGCGCGGGGTGTAGAAGATGTCGCCCACGGAGCCCGTCTCCACGATCCGTCCCGCGTACATGACGGCGACCCGGTCGGTGTGGCCGGCGACCACTCCCAGATCGTGGGTGATCAGCACGAGCGCGGCGCCGGTCTCGGCCCGGGCGGCCTCCAGGGCGTCGAGGATCTGCGCCTGGACGGTGACGTCGAGAGCGGTGGTCGGCTCGTCGGCGATGATCACCTCCGGGTCGTTGGCCATGGCGATGGCGATGACCACGCGCTGGCGCATGCCGCCGGACAGTTCGTGCGGGTAGGTGTCGACGCGGCGCTCCGGGCCGGGGATCCCGACCCTGCCGAGCAGGTCCACGGCCCGGTCGCGGGCGGCGCGGGCCTTCAGGCCGGGGTGGTGGCGCCGGAGTGTCTCCGCGATCTGGTAGCCGACGGTGTACACCGGGTTGAGGGAGGTCATGGGGTCCTGGAAGATCATCGCGATGCCGCTGCCCCGTACCTCCGACAGCCGCGCGTCGGACAGCCCGAGGAGTTCGCCGCCGTCGAAGCGGACCGAGCCGCGCACGCGTGCGGTGGCCGGCAGCAGGCCCATCACGGCGAGCGCGGTGACGGACTTGCCGGAGCCGGACTCGCCGACGATGCCGAGCGACTCGCCGCGCTCGAGGCGGTAGCCGGCACCGCGCACGGCCCGTACGATCCCGTCCTCCGTCGGGAACTCGACGTTGAGGTCCTCGACTTCGAGGACGGCCCCCGAGCCTTCTCCCTTTGCTGTGACCGTCACTGTCGCACCCTTTGCTGCCGGGGGTCGAAGGCGTCGCGCAGTCCGTCGCCGATGAAGTTGATGGTCAGGGCGATGGCGATGATGAACGCGCCGGGGATGTAGAAGAGCCAGGGCCGGGTGTCGACCGCGGTCCTCGCGTGCGAGACCAGCAGCCCCAGGGAGGTGTCGGGCGGCTGGACGCCGAAGCCGAGGAAGGACAGGGCCGTCTCGGTCAGGATGCCGGTGGCCACCAGCACGGTGGCGTTCACGATGATCGGCCCCAGCGAGTTGGGCAGCAGGTGCCGGAAGATGATCCGCGCGTCGGAGGCACCGAGCGCCCTGGCCGCCTCGATGAACTCCTTCTCCCGCAGCGACAGGACGGTGGAGCGCACCACGCGGGAGACGTACGCCCAGGTCAGTCCCGCGACGACGACCGCGATCCAGTACCACGAGCCGCCGCTGTGCGAGGAGATGACCAGGGCGATGGCGAACAGCGGCAGGGTCAGGACGAGGTCGGCGACACGCATCATGACGGCGTCGAAGACACCGCGGTAGAAACCGGCGACGGCGCCCCAGACCGAACCGACCACGGTGGACCCCAGCGCGATCATGATGGCGATCTTCACCGAGGTCTGGGTGCCGCGCATGACCTGTGCGTAGGCGTCGTAGCCGGAGGAGTCGGTGCCGAACGGGTGCTTGAAGGACGGCGGCTGGGAGTTGTCGGAGGTGTACTTGCGGTACGAGTAGTGCCACAGGTGGGGGCCGATGAACGCCCACAGCACGATCAGGACGAACACCGCGAGGCTGGCCATGGCCGCGCGGTGGCGCAGGAACCGGCGCAGGATCAGCTGGGTCTGGGTGCGCTGCCGCACCGTGAACTCGTGCTCGGTGCCGGGCGCTTCGGTGCCGGAGGAGCCGTGCGGCCTGGTGTCAGTCATAGCGGATCCTCGGGTCGAGTACGGCGTACAGCAGATCGGCGACCAGGTTGAATCCGATGACGATGACGGCGGACAGCAGCAGCCAGGCCATGGTGCGGTAGACGTCGAGTGTCGTCGCCGCCTGCACCAGCATCTCGCCCATGCCGTGCCACTGGAAGATCGTCTCTGTGATGACCGCTCCGCCGAGGATGATCGCGACGTCGAGTGCGGTGACCGTGGCGAGCGGGATCAGCGCGGTGCGCAGGGCGTGGCGCGTCATCACCCGGGCGCGGCGCAGCCCCTTGGCCCGGGCGAGGCGTACGTAGTCGCTGTTGAGCACCTCCAGCATCGAGGCGCGGGTGTAGCGGGTCCAGGAGGCGAACGAGACCAGGGCGAGGGTGATGGTGGGCAGGACGAGATGGCCGACGCGGTCGGTGAACTCGTTCCACAGGGTGTCGTTGTTGAGGTAGGTCGACTTCTCGCCGATCGTGCCGAGGAAGTCGCTGCCGGTCGCGTTGTTGACCCAGATCCCGGCCTGTTTGAGCAGGACCGCGAACCAGAACACCGGCATCGACAGGAACAGGAAGCCGAGGAAGGTGATGGTGTAGTCGGCGGCCGAGTACTGGCGGATCGCGCTGAAGACGCCGAACAGGACGGCCAGCACCAGGGCGATGACCATGGCGGAGGCGACCAGCGTGACGGTGACCTGGAAGCGGCTGAACAGGTCGTGCCCGATGTCGAGGTTGGGCTGTACGGAGGGGCCGAAGTCGCCGTGCAGCACTCCGGTGATCCAGTTCCAGTAGCGCTCCACGACCGGCTGGTCGGCGTGGATGTGCCGGGCGAACGCGGCGACGGCGGCCTTGCTGGGCGGAGGCTGGCGGGAGGTGGCGTAGTTCGCCACCGGGTCGCCGGAGTCGACGACGACCAGGAACACGATGAACGTCGAGGCGATGAGGACGGGTATGGAGACGAGGATGCGGCGCACGGTGTAGGCGAGCATGCGGTCTTCTCTCGGGGGCCGACGGACTGGTGCCGGGGCGGGCCCGGCCCGGGATCGCCGGGACCGGGCGCGCGTCGGAGCGGCTGCCGGGGCTACTTCCGCAGGCCCCACTCACCCACGTTGTAGGGCGGTCCGACGTTGGTGGAGTTGTTGCGTATGTTCACGAACCGCTTCTGCACCGCGAGGAAGGTGGGCTTCTGGTACAGCGGCAGGACGTAGGCGTCCCCGACCATGATCTTGTCGGCCTGGTTCAGCAGCGAGGCGGCCTTCGTCTGGCTCGTCTCGCCCAGGGCCCGGTTGATCAGGGAGTCGACCTGCTTGTTGCTGTAACCGCCGTAGTTGCCGCCGCCTCCGGTGGTCCAGGTCTGCTGGGCGTTGGCGCTGGGGAACGGCGAGGCCACCCAGGCGAACACGATGATGTCGTACTGGTGCCCGACCAGCACCGTGCCGAGGTCGGCCGCCCCGATGGGCTTGATGCCGACCTTGATGCCGAGGCCGCGCAGGGCGCTCTGCAGGATCTGGCACTCGTTCTGGCGGATCTGGTTGCCGGTGGTGTAGCGGCAGTCGAAGGGGCCGACGGCCTTGCCGTCAGGGGTCTTCAGGGCCGTGCCCACACCGGTGAACTTCGCGTCCGTCAGATACTTCTTCGCCTTGGCCAGGTCGCCCGATCCCTGCCCGGTGGAGGTCACGAGATCCTGGTAGCCGTTCTGGCCGGGTACGAAGTTGTGGTTGCCGAGCTGCTTGACCTTCGGGTCGAACTGGCCGACCGTCTTCGCCACGATGTCCTTGATGTCGATCGCCGTGAACATCGCGAGGCGCAGGGCCTTGTACCTGCCGATGACGGGGTTGTGCAGGTTGAGGTCGAAGTGCTCCCAGGTCAGCCCGTTGCCGATGCTGTAGGTGACGTTCGGGATGTTCTTGACCTGGTTGACCAGGTCCACCTCGGGCTGCGGGTAGATCCCCTGGACCTCGTTGTTCTGCAGGGCGACCGGCTCCTGGGTGGCGTCCGTGATCACCCGGAAGACCAGCCGGTTCAGCGAGGCCTTGTGGGCACCCCACCACTTGGGGTCGGGCACGTAGGTGGCGTGGTCGTTGTCGACCCAGTCCTTCATCTTGTACGGGCCCGCCGTCGGGTACTTGCTCGGCGGGTTCTTCTGGAAGTACTGCCAGCCCTTGGCCATCTGAGCGGCCGTCATATGGGCGGCGTCACCGGACTTCGCTCCGGAGACCTTCTCGGCGACGTGCGCCGGGTACAGCGGATAGCCCGCGCCGAAGAGCTGCTTCCAGTCCGAGAAGGGCTTGGCCATCACGACGGTGACCGTCTTGCCGCCGTCGGAACCGGTGACGGACTTGACGCGGTCGTAGCCGGCGGTGCTCTGCGGCAGGCAGCCCTTGGTCTGCGTGCTGTCGCCGGCCGGGGGCGGCGGGCAGTCCTTGCCGTTGTTGGTGCGCCAGTAGTAGACGAAGTCGTCGGCGGTGATGGGGGTCCCGTCGTTCCACGCCGCCTTCGGGTTGATCTTGTAGACGAGGGTCTGCGGGCTGGTGCCGGTCTGGGCCGCCGAGGTCACCAGGTCCTTGTTGAGCGAGACGCTGAAGTCCGGCTGCGGGACGAAGACCATCGGCAGGACGGGCTCGATGGCCTCGGCGTTCTCGAAGGTGTTGCCGTTGGTGTCCTGGATGTTCCACTGCTGGATGTTCTTCTCCAGCGTGTAGGTGAGCGTCCCTCCGGGTTTTGTGGCACCGGAGTTGCAGGTGTTGGCCTTGCCCTGGGTGTTGCAGGCCGAGAGTCCCGCCGAGCCGCCGTTGTCCGAATTGCCGCCCCCGCCGCCGCTGCAGGCGGCCAGGACCAGCACGAGCCCGGCTGAGAGGGTGAAGCCCCTTGTGAGGGCGGATGATTGCGCGCGCATGTCCCTCCTTCGGCCGCCGGAGATCCCGCGGCGTGTGACGAGGCGGCCGATCGGCCGCGAGAGAACTGGGCTGCGCACCGACCGTAGGACTTGAGTGCCCCGCGTTCGGACTCCCGTTGATACCGGGACGGCGACGATTGCCCCTCGGTTTCCCCCAGGGAAGGTCTAGCCGGGGCAAAGTGAGCTGATGGCGAGTCAGCAAGCGACGGCTTCACGCCAACGCCTCCCGCCCGGACCCGTGCGACGGGGTGTCAGCCGACCGGAACGCCTTGACGGGGTGTCAGCCGACCGGAACGCCTTGTTCCAGATACAGCGCCGCCCCGTCCTCGCGCGCCCGCAGCGCCCAGCGCAGCCGTTCATAGCGCACCGGCGGCAGCAGGTCCGCGGCCTCCTCCTCGGTGACGAAGCGCCAGTCGCGCAGTTCCGGTCCGGGCAGCAGCAGCCGGGCCGCCCGGGCGGCGCCGACCCGGCCTCCGTCGAAGAGCAGGCGCAGGCCGCCGTAGCCCGGCGGTACGGGCGCCTCCCAGTCGACGACGAGGAGCCGCGGCACCTCGGCGAGTTCGATCCCGGTCTCCTCGGCGACCTCGCGCATGCCGGCGCGGGCGGGCGCCTCACCGGGCTCGACGACGCCGCCGGGGAACTCCCAGCCGGCCTTGTACGTGGGGTCGACCAGCAGGACCCGGTCCTGTTCGTCGAAGAGCAGGACGCCGGAGGCGAGCGTCTCGGCGGTGGGCTCGGGCGTCTGCACGATGTCGCGTACGGCGGCCTCACCGCTGCCGACGGCCTCCGCGATGCGCAGGGCCGCCTGATACGCCGTCAGCGCGCCGGTGTCGACGAGGTAGGCGTCGGCGGTCAGCCAGGTTCCGAGGGCGGCGCGGTAGGGCTCGATGTGGTCGTAGGACCACTGCCGTACCCGCATCTCGCCGTCCGGCAGGTCCGGCGGTACCTCCCGGCCCGCTATTCGCTCGCGCAGGATCGTTTCCGCCGGGGCGAGGAGGACGTGCCGGACGGGGATGCGGCGCGCCGCGAGGCCGCCGAAGATCTCGTCGCGGTACTCCTGGCGCAGCAGCGTCATGGGGATCACGAGGGTCCCGCCGAGCTCCGCGAGCATCGCGGCCGCCGTGTCGATCACGAGCCGCCGCCAGATCGGCAGGTCCTGGAAGTCGCCGACCTCGGCGAGGTGCTTGGGCGGCAGCAGGTGCGTGAGCGCCGCGCCGATGACCTCGGGGTCGAAGAGCGTGCTGTTCGGGATCAGTTCGATCAGTTCCCGTGCGGTGGTGGTCTTCCCCGCACCGAACGCGCCGTTGATCCAGACGATCACGGACTCCCCCTCTTCTGTTGGCCCCCTGTGGCTTGCCCGTTCCACCCTGCCACGGAAACCAGCCCCAGTTGAGGGCGCACAAAAAGGGGGCGCCGGTGCCCGCCGGGCGCGGGGCACCGGCGCCCGCCGGGCCGGAACCTTGCCGTCCGGTCTAGTCGAGAGCCTGGTCGGCGCCGGGCAGGGCGCCGTCGCCGACGGTCTGGGCGACGGTGCCGAGCGTGTCGTCGACCCCGAGGTCGCTCTGCGACCGCTGATCCCCCAGGACCCGGTGGTCCGCACCGTGCGAGGGAGTGATCGCCGCCACGACGAACCCGGTGGCGAGGGAGGCGATGGCCATCATGCTGCGCTTCTTCATGCCCCGTTCAACTGCCGGACCCGCCAGGGGGTCACGCGCGCCGGACACACTCCGCGCCGGACCGGCCCGCCACGGAGAATCGACACAACCGAACAACCGCTACCGCCCCTCTTCCAACACACTCCGACACGTCTTACCGTAAACGCGCAGTAATGACGCGGACATGACGTCATGACGCCACCCCCCACTTCACGTGTGTTCGGAGGAACGTAACGATGCGTCACCTTCACACCCGCACCTCCCGCCGAAGAGTCCTCGGCGCGCTCGCCGCGGGGCTGCTGGGCACGGCGGGACTCGCCGCGCCGGCCGTGGCGGCGCCCGCCGCACAGCCCGCCGCGCCCGCCCTGGCCGACGGCCTCGCGCTCACCCCGCCCATGGGCTTCAACAACTGGAACTCCACGCACTGCCGTGCCGAGTTCAACGAGTCCATGGTCAAGGGCATCGCCGACCTCTTCGTCGACAAGGGCCTCAAGGACGCCGGATACCGGTACGTCAACCTCGACGACTGCTGGGCCCTGCCGGACCGGGACGCGGACGGCAAGCTCGTACCGGACCCGGTCCGCTTCCCCCACGGGATCAAGGCGGTCGCCGACTACGTGCACTCCAAGGGCCTCAAGCTGGGCATCTACACCAGCGCGGGCACCAAGACGTGCAACAGCGCCGGGTTCCCCGGGGCGCTCGGTCACGAGTACAGCGACGCCCGGCAGTTCGCGGACTGGGGCGTCGACTACCTCAAGTACGACAACTGCAACAACCAGGGCGTGGACGCCAGACTGCGCTACACGACCATGCGCGACGCCCTCAGGGCGACCGGCCGGCCGATCGTCTACAGCATCTGCGAATGGGGCCAGAACAAGCCCTGGGAGTGGGCGTCCGACGTGGGCCACCTGTGGCGCACGACCGGTGACATCAGCGACAGCTGGGGCTCCATGCTGGGGATCCTGAAGCAGAACCTGCCCCTCGCCCCCTACGCCGGCCCCGGCCACTGGAACGACCCCGACATGCTGGAGGTCGGCAACGGCGGGATGACCGACACCGAGTACCGCTCCCACTTCTCGATGTGGTCGGTCATGGCCGCTCCGCTGCTCATCGGCTCCGACCTGCGCAAGGCCTCCCCGGCGACCTTCGACATCCTGGACAACAAGGAGGTCATCGCCGTCGACCAGGACCCGCTGGGCGAGCAGGGCAGGGTCGTCTCGTCCGAGGGCGGACGCTGGGTCGTCGCCAAGCGGATGAAGGACGGCAGCCGCGCGGTCGCCCTCTTCAACGAGTCCGGCACCGCCCAGCGCATCGCCACGACCGCCAGGGCCGTGGGCCTGCCCCGGGCGCCCGCCTACACCCTGCGCGACCTGTGGCGGCACCGCGCCTACAACACCGCGGGCAGCATCGCGGCGACCGTCCCGGCACACGGAACGGTCCTGGTGCGCGTCGGCACCGACCGCCGCTGGGCGGCGCATCCGCCCGCCGTCGAACTCGGCGTGGACGGCCGCCCGCTGACGGTGGCCGGCAAGGCGACGACGCTGACCTCCGCCGTCACCGATCTCGGCCGTACGCCCGCCGAGCACGTCTCGGTGCGGCTGCGGGGACCCGCCGGCTGGACGGTCAGGGCGACGTCGCCGAGCGCCTCCGCCGCCGTGCCGACGGGCCGCTCCCTGCGCACCACCTGGTCGGTCACCGCTCCGCCCGGGACGCCGACCGGCTCCTACGACCTCACGCTCAGGGCCGCCTACCGCTCGCCGACGGGTGTCCGTGCCGCCGTCACGACGGCGCTGACGGCGTCCGTCGTCGTACCGCCGCCCGCGGGCACCTCCGGCCTCGGCGACCTGCCCTGGCTGTCGGCCACGAACGGCTACGGGCCGGTCGAGCGCAACACCAGCAACGGCGAGAGCGCCGCGGGCGACGGCCACCCCCTCACCATCGGCGGAGTCGTCTACGGCAGGGGACTGGGCGTCCACGCGCCGAGCGCCGTCGAGTACTACACCGGCGGGGCGTGCGAGAAGGTCGGCGCGGACGTGGGCGTCGACGACGAGAAGGGCGCGAACGGGAGCGTCGCCTTCGAGATCTGGGCCGACGGCACCGAGGTCGCCTCCACCGGCGTCCTGACGAACGCGATGCCGGCGCAGCCGATCACCGCGGACGTGACCGGCGCCCAGGTGGTCCGCCTGGTCGTCACCGACGGCGGCGACGGCATCGACTCCGACCACGCGGACTGGGCGGACGCGCAGCTGACCTGCTGAGCCCGCGCCGGACCGGCGCCAGGGGTGAACGTTCCGGTGCGCGGCCCGGCCACCCGGCTGAACGTTCCTTCCCCGTTCCCCCGCCCCTCAGACCGCGGCCGCGTCCGCCCTCCTGGCGAGCGCGGCCGCGGCCGCACCGACCAGTCCGGCGTCCGTACCCATCTGGGCCGGGGTGATCTCCAGCCGCTGCACGAAGGAGAGCGTCGCGTACTGGCCGAGGGCCTTGCGCAGCGGCGTGAACAGGACGTCGCCGGCCTTGCCCACTCCCCCGCCGATCACGGCGATGTCTATCTCGACGAGCGTGGCGGTGGCCGCGATGCCGGCGGCCAGCGCCTGCGCGGCCCGCTCGAAGGAGGCCACGGCGACCGGGTCGCCGGCGCGGGCGGCGGCGGCCACCGCGGCGGCGGAGGTGTCGCCGTCGGGGCCGGGCAGCCAGCCGTTCTCCAGCGCGCGGCGGGCGATGTTGGGGCCGCTCGCGATGCGCTCGACACAGCCGCGTGAGCCGCACGGACACAGGTCGCCGTCCAGGTCGACACTGATGTGGCCGATGTGGCCCGCGTTGCCCGTGGGACCGGGGTGCAGCGAGCCGTTCAGGACCAGTCCGCCGCCCACCCCCGTGGAGACCACCATGCACAGCGCGTTGTCGTGGCCGCGGGCGGCGCCCTGCCAGTGCTCGGCCGCCGTGATCGCCACACCGTCCCCGATCAGCTCGACGGGCAGTCCCCCGGCCGCTGCCCGCACCCGCCGCACCAGCGGGTAGTCGCGCCAGCCGGGCACGTTCACCGGGCTCACCGTGCCCGCGGAGGCGTCCACCGGGCCGGCGCTGCCGATGCCGAGCACGGTGGCGCGGCCCCAGAGGGGCGAGGCGGTGAGCTCGCCGAGGACCTCCTCCACCGCGCCCATCACGGTCTCGCCGTCCTGCTGCGCGGGCGTGGCACGCTGTGCACGCACCAGGATCTGGCCGTGGTCGTCCACCAGCGCCCCGGCGATCTTGGTGCCGCCGATGTCCAGCGCGGCCACGAGGTCGGTGTGCATCTGTGTCGGATCTCCCCGTCAAACCATCGGTTCTCCGGACATCCGGGGGAAGTTCCCCCTTCAACCGTGGAGAAGACTGAGCCGGTCCCGCAGTGGGGGCGGGGGCCGGAGATTGCGGTGGACAGTCTCTCGTGCATATGACAACGTTGTCCAGGCCCTATGCTCGACGCCACATCCTCATACAAACTCATGGTCGACGCATCCCCGTGGACGAGACAGGACAGGACAGCGCATCGTGCCCGAGACCGCACGCCGGACAAACCCCCTTCCAGGAACGCGTTACGGCAACCGTCCGACCATGAAGGACGTGGCGGCGCGCGCCGGAGTCGGCCTCAAGACCGTCTCCCGCGTGGTCAACGGCGAGCCCGGTGTCACGCCGGAGACCGAGCGCCGCGTCCAGGAGGCCATCGACGCGCTGGGCTTCCGGCGCAACGACAGTGCGCGTGTGCTGCGCAAGGGCCGCACCGCCAGCATCGGCCTGGTCCTGGAGGATCTCGCCGACCCGTTCTACGGCCCCCTCAGCCGCGCGGTCGAGGAGGTGGCCCGCGCGCACGGCGCCCTGCTGATCAACGGCTCCAGCGCGGAGGACCCGGACCGCGAGCAGGAGCTGGCCCTGGCGCTGTGCGCCCGGCGGGTGGACGGGCTGGTGATCATCCCGGCCGGCGACGACCACCGCTATCTGGAGCCCGAGATCAGGGCGGGCGTCGCCACGGTGTTCGTGGACCGCCCGGCCGGGAGGATCGACGCCGACGTGGTCCTGTCGGACAACTACGGCGGCGCCCGCGACGGCGTGGCCCACCTCATCGCCCACGGTCACCGCCGCATCGGCTTCGTCGGCGACATGCCCCGCATCCACACGGCCGCCGAGCGGCTGCGCGGCTACCGGGCGGCCATGGAGGACGCGGGCATCACGGTGGAGGACTCCTGGATGTCCCTCGGTGTCACCGATCCCCAGCGGGTGCGCCGGGCGACGGAGGAGATGCTCTCCGGCCCCGCCGCCGTCACCGCCATCTTCGCGGGCAACAACCGTGTGACGGTCACCGTGGTCCGCGTCCTGGCCGAGCAGCAGCGCCCGGTCGCCCTGGTCGGCTTCGACGACATCGAACTCGCCGACCTGCTGCAGCCGGGTGTCACCGTCGTCGCCCAGGACGCGGCGGCCCTGGGCCGCACCGCCGCCGACCGCCTCTTCCGCCAGCTCGACGGCTCCCAGCTGCAGCCGGAACGCATCGAGCTGCCGACCCGGCTGATCACCCGCGGTTCGGGTGAGCTGCCGCCCGCGGACTGAGCTGCCCGTGGACGGCCCCACGGAACGCACCCTGGAGGCGCTCGGCCTGGGAGAGGCCCCGGCCACGGACCCGCTGCGCTACCCGGGCGCCTGGCCCGCCGAGTCCGGGCTGCTCGACGGCGACCTGCTGCTGCCCCTGGACCGCCTGGTGTACGAGGACCGCGTCCCGGTGCTCGCCGTGGGCTCCAACGCCTGCCCGGGACAGCTGCGCCACAAGATGCGCCGGAGCGGGATCGGCTCGCCCGTCCCGATGGTGCGCACCCGGGTCACCGGCCTCGCGGTGGGCGTCTCCGCCCATGTCAGCCGCCTCGGCTACATCTCCGCCTCACCGGTCGAGGCGCCCGGCGCCGTACGGGAGCTGTTCGTGACCTGGTTCGACGCCGAACAGCTCGCGGTGATCGACGCGAGCGAGGGCGTGCCGCTGCCGTACGGCAACTACCGGCGGGCCTGGCTGCCGGCGCCGGTGGTGCGGATCGAGCTGCCGGACGGCACGGAGCTGCCCGGCGCGTACACCTATGTCAACCGGCGCGGGGTGCTGCACGACGGCTCGGACGTCCCGCGCGGGCATCCCGGTCAGCGGGAGCTGCTCACCGAACTGCTCACGTCCGTGCCGCGGCTGCGGCAGCTGTTCGGCGTGACGCCCGGGGAGTTCTGCGCACGGGCGAGCGCCGATGCCCGGTTGTGCGAGCTGGGCACCCGGGTGCTGGCCGAGGAGAAGCTGGTCACGACGTCCGGTCTGGAGCGGTTCGTGCGCGGTCGGCCCACCGGCGGCCCCGGCACGGGCCCGCCGGTGCCGCCGCCCCTGCGGTAGACGTCGCCGACGTGGACGCGCGCCCCGGCACACTCCTCTGCGTGTGCCGGGCGCCCCGGGACGGGGTGGCGGCGCCGGCCGTCGGGACGGCTGGCACGGCCCCGCTACGTGGCGGACGCCGTCAGGTCCCCGCGCCGGGGCGAGGCGAAGCGTTCCAGATCCGCCCGGCTCAGCCCGGTGGGGCGGGTGACCTCCGCGAGGTCGAGGGCGCCGCAGTCCAGGCCGCGCAGCAGGTAGCCGCTGAGCGCCTTGGCGGTGGCGGGCTCGTCCATGACGTCGCCGCCGCTGCGGCCGGCGTACCGGGCGAGCCGGGCCGCGGCCTGCTCGAACCCCTCGCGGTAGAAGGCGAAGACGGCCGCGTAGCGGGTGGGCAGGTGGCCGGGGTGCATGTCCCAGCCCTGGTAGTAGGCGCGGGCGAGGGCGCGGCGGGTGAGGCCGTAGTGCAGGCGCCAGGCCTCGTGCACCTTCTCGGTCGGGCCCACCGGCAGCACGTTGGTCGAACCGTCCGACACCCGCACCCCCGTCCCGGCCGCGGCGACCTGCATCACGGCCTTGGCGTGGTCGGCGGCCGGGTGGTCGCCGGCCTGGTGGGCGGCCGAGACGCCGAGGCAGGCGCTGTAGTCGAAGGTGCCGTAGTGCAGTCCGGTGGCGCGCCCCTCCGCGGCCTGGATCATGCGGGCGACGGTGGCGGTGCCGTCGGCGGCGAGGATGGCCTGGCTGGTCTCGATCTGGATCTCGAAGCCGATCCGGCCGGGCTCGAGCCCGCGCGCCTTCTCGAACTCCTCCAGCAGCCGCACCATGGCGGTGACCTGCTCGGGGTAGGTGACCTTCGGCAGGGTCAGCACCAGTCCGCCGGGCAGTCCGCCGGCCTCCATCAGACCGCTGAGGAAGATGTCCAGGGTGCGGATGCCGCGGTCGCGCACGGCGGCCTCCATGCACTTCATGCGGATGCCCATGTACGGGGCCGCGGTCCCCCTCCCGTACGCCTCGGCGATCAGCCGGGCCGCGCGGGCGGCCGACTCGTCCTCCTCGGCGTCGGGCCGGGGGCCGTAGCCGTCCTCGAAGTCGACCCGCAGGTCCTCGACGGGCTCGCGCTCCAGCTTGGCCCGCACGCGCGCGTGGACGGGCTCGGCGAGTTCGTCGGACAGTCCGAGGACGGCCGCGAAGGCGGCGGCGTCGGGGGCGTGTTCGTCGAGGGCGGCGAGGGCCTTCCCGCCCCAGGAGCGGACGGTGTCGGCGGCGAAGACGTCACCGGGTACGTACACGGTGTGGACGGGCTGACGGGTGCCCGGGTCGCCCGGGTAGCGGCGCTCCAGCTCGGCGTCGACCGGGGCGAGGGAGGCGCTGATCTCCTCGCTGACGGCGCCCGCGAGGCTCCTCGTGACCTTCTCCTGCCGGCCCTGGCCCATCCCACACCCTCCGATTTTCCGCACTACGGAATCAACAATCCGTAGAATGAAGTTATCCGGGCTCCTTCGGGAAGGTCAACACCCTGTCCACGGGGAGCGACCCCGTGATCCCGGCATGTTCACGCCCATCTCACCACCGGGTAGGACACTTCCCGACGCACGACTCGCCCCACGCAGGACTCGTCCGGCCGCCACCAAGGAGTCTCCGTGCCGAACCACCACCGAGTCACCCGCCGTCTGGGTCTGCAGGCGGCGCTGGCCGCGGCGGTCGCCGTGCCGCTCTCCGGCGCCGCGGTCTCCGCCTCGTCCGCCTCGTCGGCGCCGGCCTCGGGCCGGGCACCCCGTCTGGAGGTCATGACCTTCAACCTGCGCTTCGCCGGCACCGCCGAGCCGAACAGCTGGCGCGAGCGCAGACCCGTGATGCGCGCGTTGCTGCGCCGGGCGCACCCCCACGTCATCGGCACGCAGGAGGGCCTGTACCAGCAGCTGCGTGACATCGCGTCCGACCTCGGCCCGCACTACGCGTGGATCGGCACCGGCCGCGAGGGCGGCAGCCGCGACGAGGCCACGGCCGTCTTCCACGACACCCGGCGCCTGGCCCCGGTCGAGCACTACACCTTCTGGCTCTCCGACACCCCGGAGGTCATCGGCTCCAACACCTGGGGCGCCGCCTTCCCGCGCATCGTCACCTGGGTCCGCTTCCGCGACCTCGCCGACGGCGGACGGGAGTTCTACGTCCTCAACACGCACTTCGACCACGCCGCCCAGTACGCGCGCGAGCGCAGCGCCCAGCTGCTGACCGAGCGGATCGGGCAGCTCGACCGCTCGCTGCCGGCGGTGGTGACCGGCGACTTCAACGTGCCCGCGCACTGGAACCCGGTCCACGACACCCTGGTGAACTCGGGTCTGGTCGACACCTGGGACGCGGCCGGGCGGCGCGGGCCCCTGTACGGGACGTTCCACGGCTACAAGGGGCTCACACCGGACGGCGAGCGCATCGACTGGATCCTGACCACGCCGTGGGTGACCACGCACCGCGCGTCGATCGACACCTTCTCCGAGCACGGCCGGTTCCCCAGCGACCACCTGCCCGTACAGGTCTCCCTGAGCCTGGCGTGAGCGCTCCCGGACGAGCCGGGGCCCCCGCGGCCGTTCGTGCGGTCGCGGGGGCCCCGGACGGCCGTGCGGCGGTCAGCCCTTGCGGGCCTTGACCTCCTCGGTCAGGGCGGGGACGACGTCGAAGAGGTCGCCGACCACGCCGTAGTCGACCAGCTCGAAGATCGGGGCCTCGGCGTCCTTGTTGATGGCCACGATGGTCTTGGAGGTCTGCATGCCGGCCCGGTGCTGGATCGCGCCGGAGATGCCGGAGGCGATGTACAGCTGCGGGGAGACCGACTTGCCGGTCTGGCCGACCTGGTTGGTGTGCGGGTACCAGCCGGCGTCCACCGCGGCACGCGAGGCACCGACAGCGGCGCCGAGGGAGTCGGCGAGCGCCTCGATGATCGCGAAGTTCTCCGCGCCGTTGACACCGCGGCCACCGGAGACCACGATCGCGGCCTCGGTCAGCTCCGGACGGCCCGTCGACTCGCGCGGGGTGCGGCCGGTGACCTTGGTGCCGGTCGCCTTCTCCGAGAAGGACACCGACAGCGCCTCGACCGCGCCCGCGGCCGGGGCGGCCTCGACGGCCGCGCTGTTGGGCTTGACCGTGATGACCGGGGTGCCCCTGGAGACGCGGGACTTGGTGGTGAAGGAGGCGGCGAACACCGACTGCGTGGCCACCGGGCCCTCGTCGCCGGCCTCCAGGTCGACGGCGTCGGTGATGATGCCCGAGCCGATGCGCAGCGCGAGGCGGGCGGCGATCTCCTTGCCCTCCGCGGAGGAAGGGACGAGGACGGCGGCCGGGGACACGGCCTCGACGGCGGCCTGCAGCGCGTCGACCTTCGGCACGACCAGGTAGTCGGCGTACTCGGACGCCTCGTGGGTGAGGACCTTGACCGCGCCGTGCTCGGCGAGGGTGGCGGCGGTGTCGCCCGCGCCGTTGCCGAGGGCGACGGCGACCGGCTCGCCGACGCGGCGGGCCAGGGTCAGCAGCTCCAGGGTGGGCTTGCGGACGGCACCGTCCACGTGGTCGACGTAGACGAGAACTTCAGCCATGGGAAGAGAACTCCTTGCGGATGTGCGAAGTCGTAAGCGGCGGTGAGCGAGTTGAGCCGCGCGGCTCAGATGAACTTCTGGCTCGCGAGGAACTCGGCGAGCTGCTTGCCGCCCTCGCCCTCGTCCTTGACGATCGTGCCCGCGGTCCGGGCCGGACGCTCGTTCGCGGCCTCGACCTTGGTCCAGGCGCCCTCGAGACCGATCTCCTCGGCGTCGATCTCCAGGTCGGAGAGGTCCCAGGACTCCACCGGCTTCTTCTTCGCCGCCATGATGCCCTTGAAGGACGGGTAACGCGCCTCGCCCGACTGGTCGGTGACCGACACCACCGCCGGGAGGGAGGCCTCGAGCTGCTCGGTGGCGGAGTCGCCGTCCCGGCGGCCCCTGACGGTGCCGTCCTCGACCGAGACCTCGGACAGCAGCGTCACCTGCGGCACGCCCAGCCGCTCGGCGACCAGCGCGGGCACGACACCCATCGTGCCGTCGGTGGAGGCCATGCCGGAGACCACCAGGTCGTAGCCGGCCTTCTCGATCGCCTTGGCCAGCACCAGCGAGGTGCCGATCGCGTCCGTGCCGTGCAGGTCGTCGTCCTCGACGTGGACGGCCTTGTCCGCACCCATCGACAGCGCCTTGCGCAGCGCGTCCTTGGCGTCCTCGGGGCCGATGGTCAGGACGGTGATCTCCACGTCGTCGTCGGAGTTCTCGGAGATCTGCAGCGCCTGCTCGACGGCGTACTCGTCGAGTTCGGAGAGCAGACCGTCCACGTCGTCCCGGTCGACGGTCAGGTCATCGGCGAAGTGCCGGTCGCCAGTGGCGTCGGGCACGTACTTCACAGTGACAACGATCCTCAAGCTCACGCCGGCTCTCCTACTGCAATCGTCATTTCGGTGCTGCCTATGTTCAGGCAGCATAGGCGCCTCAAGCGGCCGATCCCGATCGGGGCGACCCGCGCTCCGAGCGAAATATTACTCGTCAGTACACCCAGTACGTTCCCGCTAAGCAAGCGCTTTGAACTGTGACCTTTGCAACGCAGCGTAATCGGAACTCGACCGCTTCGCAGCGGGAGCGGGCACCCGGTCAGTCACGCAGGCCGTGATAGCCGCCCTGGTGGTAGAGGAGCGGACGGCCGGGACCGGAGGGATCGCCGAGCACCACCTCGGCCACCACGATGCGCTGGTCCGCCGCGGGCACGCGTCCGACCACCCGGCACACCAGCCAGGCGGGGACGTCGTCGAGGACGGGCACCCCCTCGGGGCCCTCGCGCCAGCTCGTGGGCGCGCCGAAGCGGTCGGCGCCGCTGCGGGCAAAGGTGGCGGCCAGCTCCTGCTGGTGCTCACCGAGTATGTGCACGCCGATGTGCTCGGCCGAGGAGATCGCCGGCCAGCTCGAGGCGCCGGTGCTGACGCCGAAGGAGAGCAGCGGGGGCTCGGCGGAGACCGAGGTGAGGGACGTGGCGGTGAACCCGGCGGGCCCGGCGTCGCCGCGCGCCGTGATCACGGCGACGCCCGCGGCGTGCCGGCGGAAGACGGAGCGCAGCAGGTCGGGGGAGGCGAGCTGGGGGGTACGGGTGGCGAGGTCGGAGGGGGCCGTCATGGAGTTGTCCTTCTGAGGAGTGGGGCGAGCTGGTCCGTGGCTGCTCAACAGCCCGGACAGCACGCGCTCGCGGTACGCGCCGGATCGACGTGGGCCCGCCCGTGGAGAAGGAGTTCCGTAGACATACAGTCAGATTGACGATACGTGGCGCGCACAGTCAAGTACGTCCCGGCATCTGGGAGATGCCTCACCCCGCTCCGGCGGCCCCCCGGACCGCCTCTCCGAGTGCGGCGATCACGTCGGCCTTGCGCGGCCGGCCGGTGGCGCGCCGGACGACCCGGCCGTCGGCGTCGAGGACGAGCACGGTCGGTGTTGTGAGGATCTCGAGTTCGCGTACGAGGTCCAGGTGGTCCTCCGCGTCGATCTCGACGTGGGTCACGCCCGGCACCATGTCCGCCACCTCGCCGAGGACGTGCCGGGTGGCCCGGCAGGGGGCGCAGAAGGCGCTGGAGAACTGCACGAGCGTGGCGCGCCCGCCGAGCTCGCCGCCCAGCTCGGCCGCCCCGAGCCGCCTGCCGTCCTCGCGCCCGCCCACGCTCGCCCTCCGCTTCGCCGCCGACGCGGCACTCCGTTCGCGCACGCGGCCGCGTGCGCCCTTCCCCACACCACCAGACCGGCCGGCCGCCGCACAAGCACGCGGCGAAGTGATCCGGCCGGGACCGGCGGCGGACCTGCCGCGCCGGCCGCCCCGTTCCCCCGCGCCGCCTTCCGGATACCCCTGGGGCGCGAGATACGCCTGGTGGTGCGCCGCCTCACCACGTGATGAGGATCTCGCCACTCCGCGGCACCAGGACTGGCCACCCGCTCGTTACTTGGGGCACGATCTGCGCAATGCCGTAAACCTACGGCTGCGTAACTTCCGCGCCGGGAGAACCCTGCCCAGGCAGAGAGAAGGGCCCGACCCGCCCATGGCTGAGCTTGTCTACCGTCCCGTCATCGGCCTCGCCAAGACCATGTTCAAGATCTGGGACCTCAAGATCGACTGCAAGGGGTCGGAGAACATCCCGCGCTCGGGCGGCGCCGTACTGGTGAGCAACCACATCAGCTACCTGGACTTCATCTTCGACGGGCTCGCGGCGCTGCCGCAGAAGCGCCTGGTGCGTTTCATGGCCAAGGAGTCCGTCTTCCGGCACCGGATCTCCGGCCCGCTGATGCGCGGCATGAAGCACATCCCGGTGGACCGCAAGCAGGGTGAGCAGGCGTACAACCACGCGCTGGACTCGCTGCGGTCGGGCGAGATCGTCGGCGTCTTCCCCGAGGCCACCATCTCGCAGTCCTTCACCCTGAAGAGCTTCAAGTCGGGTGCCGCGCGCATGGCGCAGGAGGCGGGCGTCCCGCTCGTCCCGATGGCCCTGTGGGGCACGCAGCGACTGTGGACCAAGGGCCACCCGCGCAACTTCAAACGCAGTCACACCCCCATCACCATCCGGGTCGGCGAGCCGATGCAGGCGCCGCAGGACCAGTACGCGGGCGCCATCACCCGGCGGCTGCGCGAGCGCGTCCAGGAACTGCTGGAGGCCGCGCAGCGCGCCTATCCCGTACGCCCCAAGGGCCCCGGCGACACCTGGTGGATGCCGGCCCACCTCGGCGGCACGGCACCGACGCCGGAGCAGCTGAAGGCGGCCGGGGGCTGAATCGTCACGCCGGGCGGCCTCAGAAGCCGGTGGGGAGCGTTCGCCAGAGGTGCTCGAGGTCCCGCGCCGCACGCAGAGCGCTCAGGACGGCAGGGTGCGGTGCGGCGTGGAGGACCGGATGGTCCAGCTCGCCGCAGCGCGGGTCGGGCGTCCGGGCCAGCCGCTCGCCGTCCAGGGAGAAGCGGGCGTCCACGCCCGGCTTGTTGCCCCGGGGGTCCTGCCGGTGCCAGGCGCCGTCGAAGCGCACGGCGACCAGGCCGTGCAGCACGTCGAACTTCTGGTAGCAGAGCGCGGTCGGGATGTCCTCGGCCCGCAGCAGCGCCGTCAGCGCGTGCGCCTTGGCGTGGCAGATGCCCGTGCGCCGCTCCAGGACGTCGGAGGCGCGCCAGGTGACCCGCGGATCCCCCGAATCCTGCGAGTGCGGGATCGTGTCGCGCACGAACTCGAAGGCAAGGCGCGCATAGGCATACGAATCCGCTGCCTTACCGGCCAGCTCGGCGGCTGTCTGCCGCACCAGCGGGTGGTGATGGTCGATGACCTCGTCGGCGGCCAGATATGCGGACAGGTCGGGGTTGTTCTGGATCAGCTCCATGCCCGCAGAGCATAGGAATGCGATCACTCGACGGGCAATGACTTTTCGAATGATCGCATAACTATGCATCGATGCCTACGGCCGGGCCATCTCCTCCTTGACCGCCGCCACGAACGCGTCCACATCGTCCTCGGTCGTGTCGAAGGCGCACATCCAGCGCACGACGCCGGCCGTCTCGTCCCAGAAGTAGAACCGGAACCGCTTCTGCAGCCGCTCGCTGACCTCGTGCGGGAGCTTGGCGAAGACACCGTTGGCCTGCACCGGGTAGAGGATCTCCACCCCGTGCACGGCCCGCACGCCCTCGGCCAGCCGCTGCGCCATCTCGTTGGCGTGGCGGGCGTTGCGCAGCCACAGGTCCTTGGCGAGCAGCGCCTCCAACTGCACCGACACGAAACGCATCTTGGAGGCGAGCTGCATCGACAGCTTGCGCAGGTGCTTCATGTGGCTGACGGCGTCCTGGTTGATGACGACGACCGCCTCGCCGAAGATCGCGCCGTTCTTCGTCCCTCCCAGGGAGAGGATGTCGACGCCGGCCGCGTTGGTGAACGTCCGCATCGGGACGTCGAGCGACGCGGCCGCGTTGGCGATCCGGGAGCCGTCCAGGTGCACCTTCATGCCGTGCGCGTGGGCGTGCTCGCAGATCGCCCGGATCTCCTCCGGCGTGTAGAGCGTGCCGAGCTCCGTGCTCTGGGTGATCGAGACGGCCTGCGGCATCGCACGGTGCTCGTCGTCGAAGCCGTACGCCTGCCGGTCGATCAGCTCGGGCGTGAGCTTGCCGTCGGGGGTGGGCACGGTGAGCAGCTTCAGGCCGCCCATGCGCTCGGGCGCCCCGCCCTCGTCGACGTTGATGTGCGCGCTCTCGGCACAGATCACCGCGCCCCAGCGGTCGGTGACGGCCTGCAGCGCGACGACGTTCGCGCCGGTGCCGTTGAAGACCGGGAACGCCTCCGCCGTGGCGCCGAAGTGGCTGCGGACGACGTTCTGGAGGTTCTCGGTGTAGTCGTCCTCGCCGTACGCGACCTGGTGCCCGCCGTTGGCCAGGGCCAGCGCGGCGAGCACCTCCGGGTGAGCCCCGGCGTAGTTGTCACTGGCGAAACCGCGGACCTCCGGGTCGTGGTGGCGACGCGCGTCGGTCTTCGGGGGGTTCACGGCTTCTCGGTCAGCCACAGACGCCTTCCGTTCACATCGGCGGCGGGCTTGCTCCAGACGCCGACGATGGCCTCGGCCAGGTCCTCGACGTCCGTGAAGCCCGCGAACTTCGCGTTGGGGCGCTCGGCCCGCATGGCCTCGTGCACCAACGCCTTCACCACCAGGATCGCAGCCGCGGATGTCGGCCCCTCGGCGCCTCCCGCCTTGCGGAAGAAGTCGGCCAGGGCCAGCGTCCACGCCTCGGCGGCGGCCTTGGCGGCGGCGTACGCGGCGTTGCCCGCGGTCGGCCTGCTCGCGCCGGCCGCGCTGATCAGGACGTAGCGGCCGCGGTCGCTGCGCTGCAGTGCCTCGGAGAAGGCCAGCGAGGTGTTCTGCACCGTGCGGATGAGCAGCAGCTCGAGGAAGTCCCAGTCGTCGAGGCTGGTCTTGATGAAGGTCTCGCTGCCGCGCCAGCCGCCGACGAGGTGGACCAGCCCGTCGACGTGCCCGAACTCCTTCTCGATGTTCTGGGCCCACTCCTTGGTGGCGTCCAGGTCCAGCAGATCGACGGGCTCGCCGGTGACGGTGGCACCGCCCGAGGCGTACCGGGCCGCGTCCACGGCCTCCGCGAGCCGCTCGGGATCGTTGTCGGCGGCGACCACGGTCGCCCCCGCCTCCGCCAGCCTGAGCAGTGCCGCGCGTCCGGCGGGTCCGCCTCCGCCGGCGACCGCGATCACCGCACCGCTGAGAGCTCCGTTCCCCGCCATGGTCTTCGCCTCCTGAGCCAGGTTCTCGGTGGTGCGGTCGCTCACGCGGCGACCCGCTCGGCACTCTCCGCGGTGATGCCCCTGGTGGAGGCGATCACGTTCTTCAGCTTCTTGGAGAGGGCTTCATAGAACATGCTCAGCGGAAACTCGTCAGGAAGCACGTCGTCGACGAGTTTTCGCGGCGGCAACGTCAGGTCCAGGGCGTCGGGGCCCTTGGCCCAGCGGGAGCCGGGGTGCGGCGCGAGGTAGGCGGAGACCAGCTCGTACCCGGCGAACCAGTGCACCAGCTTCGGCCGGTCGATGCCGTCGCGGTAGAGCGTCTCGATCTCGGCGCACAGCTGGTTGGTGACCTGCGGGGCGCGCTGCCAGTCGATGAACAGCTTGTTGTCGGTCCAGCGGACGACGTCGTGCCTGTGCAGGTAGGCGAAGAGCAGCTGACCGCCGAGGCCGTCGTAGTTGCGCACCCGCTCGCCGGTGACCGGGAAGCGGAACATACGGTCGAAGAGCACCGCGTACTGCACGTCACGCGCCTGCGGCACACCGTCGGCCTCCAGCTTCACGGCCTCCCGGAAGGCGGTGAGGTCGCAGCGCAGCTCCTCGAGGCCGTACATCCAGAACGGCTGCCGCTGCTTGATCATGAAGGGGTCGAAGGGCAGGTCGCCGTGGCTGTGGGTGCGGTCGTGGACCATGTCCCACAGTACGAACGCCTCCTCGCAGCGCGTCTGGTCGTGGACCATCGCGGCGACGTCCTCGGGCAGCTCGACGCCCAGGATGTCGACGGCGGCCCCGGTGACCCGGCGGAAGCGGGCGGCCTCGCGGTCGCAGAAGATGCCGCCCCAGGAGAATCGTTCCGGCGCCTCGCGCACGGCGATGGTCTCGGGGAAGAGGACGGCGGAGTTGGTGTCGTAGCCGGCCGTGAAGTCCTCGAACGTGATGCCGCAGAACAGCGGGTTGTCGTAGCGGGTGCGCTCCAGCTCGGCCAGCCAGTCGGGCCACACCATGCGCAGCACGACCGCCTCCAGGTTGCGGTCGGGGTTGCCGTTCTGCGTGTACATCGGGAAGACGACCAGGTGCTGCAGGCCGTCCGCGCGGTGCGCCGCCGGCTGGAAGGCCAGCAGGGAGTCGAGGAAGTCGGGCACCTCGAAGCCGCCCTCCGCCCACCGGTCCAGGTCCTTGGCCAGGGCCTCGTGGTAGTCGCGGTCGTGCGGAAGCAGCGGGGAGAGCTCCCGCACCGCCTCGACGACACGCCGCACGGCGGCCTCGGCGTCGGCGCGCGCGGGGGCGCCCTCGGCCCCGAAGCCGATCGACCCGTCCTTGGACTGCCATGGCCGGATCCGCTCCACGGCATCCTTGAGCACCGGCCACGCCGGGTGCTCGACCACCCTGGTCGCGGGAGGAACCTGCTCCTCCGAGGCCGCCTGCACAAGAATTTCCGTCATGTCCCATCCTCCACCGGAGAAGCTCGCGTAACGCGACCGTATACATACGAGCTTCCTTCCAGCAAGGGGCCCCTCGGGAGATTATCCTGTGCTATCGCATGGTCACCGAAGTTTTTGCTGCCGGATGCGGTGAAGGCCGCGATTCCGGGTATACGCGGTGTCCCGTGGGCACGTCCCTGGGGTCAACACCCGCGGGACTCGCCCACGCCGGGGTGACCGCGCCCGGCCGCACGGGCCGGATCCGCCCCGCGCGCCACGCCGATCCGCCCGTGTAGGAGCGGGTTCATCGCGAGACCGGGCCGTTAGGCTGCGGCTCTGCCCGTGTGGCCGTCCGCTCCGGTCCGCGCGCAGGCCGAGCCGCCGTCGACGGAAGCGAGTTGAACCTTGAACTTCCTTACCATCGGTCACCGCGGGGTCATGGGTGTCGAACCCGAGAACACCCTCCGTTCCTTCGTCGCCGCCCAGCACGCAGGGCTCGACGTGATCGAACTCGATCTGCACCTGAGCAAGGACGGCGCTCTCGTCGTCATGCACGACTCCGACGTCGACCGCACGACCGACGGCACCGGCCCCATCGCCGAGAAGACCCTCGCCGAGCTGCGCTCCCTGGACGCGGGCCGCGGGGAGCACGTACCGGTCTTCGAGGAGGTCCTGGAGGCGGTGGACTCTCCGCTCCAGGCCGAGATCAAGGACGTGCAGGCGGCCAGGGCGCTCGCCGAGGTCATGCTCGCGCGGGACCTGGTCTCCCGGGTGGAGGTCTCCTCCTTCCACGACGAGGCGATCGCCGAGATCGCCCGGCTGGTGCCCGGCGTGCGCACCGCGCTGATCGGCAGCAGATACGGCACCGACATCGTGGAACGCGCCGGCGAGGCCGGCGCCTCGGCCCTCTGTCTCAACATCCGCCGCCTCACGCTGGAGATCGTCGACATGGCCCGCGCGGCGGATCTGCGGGTCATCGGCTGGGTGGTGAACACCCAGGACCATCTCCGTCTCGTACGGGCGTTGCAGCTGGACGGCGCGACCACCGACTTCCCGGAGATCAAGCGCACCGGCCGCTTCACCGCGTGACCGGCCGCCAGGGCGTCACACCAGTTCCTTGACCAGCAGCTCGAACTGCAGATCGGGGCGCTGCGGAATGCCGAAGCGCTCGTCGCCGTACGGGAACGGCGTCATCCTTCCCGTACGGCGGTAGCCGCGGCGCTCGTACCAGGCGATGAGGTCCTCGCGCACGGAGATCACGGTCATGTGCATCTCGCGCACGCCCCACGCCTCGCGCGCCGCCCGCTCCGCCTCCGCGATGATCACCTTGCCGAGGCCCGTCCCCTGCTGCCGGGGGCTGACGGCGAACATCCCGAAGTAGGCGTACTCGCCGCGGTGTTCGAGCTGGCAGCAGGCGATCACGACGCCGTCCCGCTCCACGGTCAGCAGCCGGCTGTCGGGCGACTTGATGACGGCCAGCACGCCCTCCGCGTCGGTGCGCTGCCCCTGCAGGATGTCCGCCTCGGTGGTCCAGCCGGCCCGGCTCGCGTCGCCGCGGTACGCCGACTCGATCAGCGCGACCAGGACGTCCACGTCGGCGTCGGCGGCGTCGCGGAAGGTCAGTCCGGTGGCGGCGGTGTCCATGGGGCGGCTCTCCGATCTCTGGCGCGTTCTCCGGCACGTTCTCCGGCGCGGCGCGGGCACCGTAGAGGGTAACGCCGCGGCTAGGCTCCGGACGCATGGTGCATGTGCTGAGCAGCCGGACCCTTCTCCAGCCCACCGACCCCGAGCGCTCGCGCCGGTTCTACGGCGAGCAGCTCGGCCTCGCCGTGTACCGCGAGTTCGGTACCGGACCCGAACGCGGAACCGTGTACTTCCTGGGCGGTGGCTTCCTGGAGGTCTCCGGACGGTCGGCGGCCGGACCCTCCCCGGCCGTGCGGCTGTGGCTGCAGGTCGCGGACGCCGGCGCGGCGCACGAGGAGCTCCTGGCCAGGGGCGTCGAGATCGTGCGGGAGCCCGTGCGGGAGCCCTGGGGGCTGGTCGAGATGTGGATCGCGGACCCGGACGGGACGCGGATCGTGCTCGTGGAGGTGCCGGAGGACCATCCGATCCGCTACCGGCCCGGCGTCTGATGCTCCCAGCGGCGGTCGGTGCGGGTCAGCTCCCGGAAGCCGCCGGCCAGCAGCAGGCCGATCGCCCGCTCGTCGCCGGCGGACTCGTAGGCGAGAAGGCGGTCGACGCCGCACAGGCGGAGCCACTCGGCGGCCTCGGCGAGGAGGTGCCCCTCCAGACCCGCTCCGTACGAGGCGGGGGCGACGTGCAGGTTGCCGATGTCGGCGAGACCGGTCGCGCGGACATGCCGCTCGGGGCGCGCCAGGGCGGTGTCGACCTCGATGAAGCCGAGGGCGGCGCCCGTGCCGTCGTGCGCCGTGAGACGGGTGCCGCACTCCCCCACCGTGCGCGTGAACGTCAGGCCCGCGAGGTGTTCGGGCCGCGGCAGGTCGGCGACCCGCGCGATCAGGACCGCCTCCGTGTCGCCGACGTGCCGGAAGCCGGAGCGTTCGTAGAGGGCGCGGATGTGGGGCCAGTTGCGGGGCAGGCCGTAGACGCCGGGCGCCGGGAGAGCGCCGTCGGCACGGCGGACCCGGACGTCCCAGCGCGCGAACTGGGCCAGGCACGCGGCCATCAGCCCGTCCGCGGCCGTCTCCGGGTCCGGCCTGAAGGAGGCCGGCGGCCAGTGGACGAACCAGTCGATCTCCCCGGCGTCCCGGTAGGTGTCGCCGACCTCCTGGCCGTCGCGGTAGCGCAGCAGGTGGGCGGCGGCCACGACGGCGCGGCGCTGCTCGGCGACGAGCGTGACGCGCTCGCCGACCCAGGGGTCGGTGAGGGCCTCGTCGGGCTGCCGCTCCAGGTCGCCGAGAACGGTGTTGACCGAGACGGAGACGCCGGGCACGACGGCGGCGACGTGCGCGTTGACCAGGTCGGTGAGCTGGTCGCGGTCGTCGCGGCGGAAAGGGCGCACCGTGAACGCGGGCATGCGGGAACCTCCGGGCGGAACGGGGTGGGCTCGAGGCCGCCACGCGGTGCGGTACGCGGCGAGCCTACGCCCGGCACGCCGGTGTGAGCGAGCGCGTATCCCCTCCCCTTGTCCGGCGTGGGTGTCCCTGTCACGCCGGGGCGGGCGGCCGGAATCCGGCCGGACACCGGGGCGCGCGCCGAGCCTGTCCGTACGCGTCCCGGGTCAGGCCGTCGAGGCCGGGAGGCCGAACCGGCGGGTCGCACGCAGGCACGCAGGCACGCAGGCACGCAGGCACGCAGGCACGCAGGCACGCAGGCAGCGGATGCCGATCACGCCGACGGGCCCGTCGCCTCGGTCGGACACCTGCGAGGGCGGCGGCCGGCCGGTCGGTCAGGCGCGGAGTGCGCCGAGATGTCCCTCCAGCCGGCCCAGCAGCTCGCCGAGGAGCCCGGCCAGTTCGCCCTGTCCCCGCGGGTCCAGCACGGCCAGTACGGCGGTCTCGTAGGACAGCTGCTCGGGGAGGATGCCGTCGACCAGGTCGCGGCCGGCGTCGGTGAGGCGGACGTGGGCCACGCGGCGGTCGCGGGTGTCGCCGCGCCGCTCGACCAGGGCGCGCTCGGTCAGCTGCTTGAGCCGCTTGGTGACGGCGGCGCCCGAGGAGAAGGTCTCGCGGGCCAGCTCGCCCGGCGTCAGTTCGTGGCCGGTGCGGCGCAGCGCGCCCAGCAGGTCGAACTCGGGACGGCTGAGGCCGGCGCGGCGCAGCGGGGCGTCCTCGGCCTGCTGCAGGAGGGCGGCGCAGCGGTTGATGCGGCCGATGATCTCCATGGGGCCGGTGTCGAGCTCGGGGTGGACGGCCCGCCACTGCCGTACGACCGCGGAGACGGTGTCGTCGCCTCGGCTCGCCCCCGCCTGCCGTCCGTCCGGTGCCGTCATGGCCGTACGCCCTCCGCTTCGCCGCTCGGGTGCAGCCCCTGGCGCCGCACCGTAGCCGCGAGGGTACGGTGCCCGGCCTGCTCGGCGCGCACGACCCGCTCCTGAGGCAGGGCGCGCTGCCACCACTCGCCGGAGGCGGCGTCGACGGTGGCGCGCAGCTCGGCCAGGGCGGCGGCGAGCGCGCGGCGGGCCGCCTCCACGGCGACGGGCGCGGGGGCGGTTTCGGCCAGCAGGCGGGCGGTGTGCTCGCGGGCGCGCTCGGCCGCTCTCAGCGCGTGCTCGACACGGTCGCCGGAGCGCCGGTTGGTGACCGCCATCGCGGCGACGAAGCCCACCAGGGCGCCCACCACGGTGTCCACCACCCGCTCGGTGATCAGCGTCCCGGGCTCCTGGAATCCGGTGAACTCGGTGACGAGCAGGGCCATCGGGGTCACGCAGACGGTGCCGAGCCAGTAGTTGCGGCCGATCAGCGCCTCGGCGCCGAAGTTGAAGGCCAGGCAGCACAGCACGAGTGCCGCCGGCCCCAGGTGGGCGAGGGGGACGACGGCGGCGAAGAGGAGGACGCCGAGGAGGTTGCCGACGATGCGCTGGACGCCGCGGGTCCAGGTGAGGGCGAGGTTGGCCTGGTAGAGGGAGGCCGCGGTGACGACGGCCCAGTAGGGGCGGCCGACGCCGAGGGCGAGGGAGGTGTACCCGGCCAGGGCGCAGCCCAGGGCGGTGCGGACGGCGATCGGGGCGAGCGGGCCGAGGCGCGTCCGCAACGGCCGGGGCGGGGCGGCCCGTTCGGCCCGCACACCGGGCGGCTCACCGGCCGCCGCCGGGTCGTGGACCTCCGGGACGGGACCGCTGCCGGTCAACTCATCTGCCCACGCGCGCAGTTGCTGGGGATCGGTGTCCGCGGGCGCGGCGAGGGCGACCTCGGCGCGGACGACGAGGCGTTCGAGACCGCGCCGGGCGTGGGCACCACCGGCGGCCGACAGCGACTGCCAGGCGGCCTGGACGGCGGCCGCCGCGGCGGCCCGGGTGCGGGCGTGACCGTCCGCGGTGCCGCGCGTGTCGGCGTGGGCGGCCGCGTCCCTCAGGGCGCCGGCGGCGGCCCGGCGCTCGGGGCCGTGCGGGCGCAGCAGCCCGGGGGCCATCCCGACCAGCCAGGACCAGGCGCCCGCCGCGCCGGCCAGCGCGAGGTGGCCGGGCACCTGGCCGAGCGTCTGCGGCGCGAAGAGGGAGGCGGTGGCGATGAACGTCAGGACCACGTTGCCCGGCGGGCCGATGCGGGTCGCGTCGCACAGCGCCTTCTGCAGCGCGGCCAGCAGGGCGCCGACCGTGACGAGCACGACCGCGCTGGAGGTGAGGGAGGCGGCGACCAGCGCGGCGGCGAGACCGCCGACCATGCCGAGCACCACCCAGGCCAGGACCCGGGCCCGGGCGGCGTAGGGACGGTTGTGGGCGTAGAGCGCGCACAGCGACCCCGCCATGGTGTACAGCGCCAGGTCGAGCCGGCCGAGCGCCGTCAGGAGCAGGTTGGGCGGGGCGACCGAGGCGACCACGCTCAGCGCGGGCTTGAACCAGATGTCCGCGGGCCTGCCGAGGCGCAGGACGCCGGCGAGGGGGAGGCGCCGGGTGCGCGGGGCGGGCGTGGTGGTGGTCGCTGGGGTCACGGGACATGACATTAGCAGGTGTTTTACTTGTAAACTAATCGCGTCCGGCTGTGCGAGGGGTCACGCGACCGTTGCCTGCGTCACTTTGCGCGGCGGAGCGCACCCCGGGCCCGCGTCCGCTTCTAGGGTGAGCGCCATGATGGTCCCCGCGGCACTGCTGCTGCTCGGCGCGCTCACCGCCGTCGTGGCTCCCCGGCTGCTCGCCCGGTCGGACTGGCAGGACCGCGAACCGGTGGTCGCGCTGTGGGCGTGGCAGTGCGTGGTGGCGGCCGTCCTGGTGTCCTGTGCGCTGTCGATGACCCTCAGCGCGGCGGCCGCCTGGCAGGCGGTGCGCGGCCATGTCTTCGCCGGGGCGCCGCACGGAGTGGTGGACGCCTACGCGCTCGGCGCCGGCGGCCCCTGGGCCGCGGCGACCGCGGTGACGCTCGCGTCCGCGGGCCTGTGGAGCGGGGCCATGCTGGTCAGGGAGGTCGTGGGAGCGCGCGCCCGCCGTCGGCGGCGCCGGGCCGAACTGCGGCTCAGCGCCCCGCTGCTGCCGGGTGAGGAACCGGCGAACGGCCGGCTGGTCGTCCTGGAGGGTGAGCGGCCCGACGCCTGGTGGCTGCCCGGTGCGGCGCCGGAACTCGTCGTCACCACCGCCGCGCTGCGCCGTCTGAAGGGCCGGCAGCTGGACGCCGTCCTCGCCCACGAGCAGGGTCACGCGCGGGCCCGGCACGACTGGCTGCTGCACTGCTCGGACGCACTGGCGGGCGGATTCCCGCAGGTGCCGGTCTTCGAAGCGTTCCGCGCCGAGATGCACCGCCTGGTCGAGCTCGCCGCCGACGACACGGCCTCCCGCCGTCACGGCCGGCTGACGACCGCGCTGGCACTGGTCGAGCTCAACGAGGACCGGGGCGTGTTCGGCCCCTCGCCGGCCGCCCAGGCACATGTTCCGCAGCGGGTGCACCGGCTGCTCGGCGCCCCCGACCGGCTGCCGGCGGCCCGGCGGCTGGGGCTGACGGCGGCCGCGGCACTGCTGCCCGTGCTGCCGGTGCTGGTGGCGTTCGCACCGGGGCTGCGGGCCCTGGGATAGCCCCCTACCGGGACTGCGGGCCTGGAACCGCCCCCTTACCGGGACTGCGGGCAAGGGGAGGCCCGTGCTGCGGGCACGGGGATGAGCCCGTAGCGGGGCCGCGCACACGGGGATGGGCTCGCTTCGCCGGGGTGCTGGTTTCGCACCCCGCCGGTCGGCGAGGATCACCGTATGCACCACCCGCCCGTCGGCTCCCCCGCCCGTTCACCGGCCCCCCGCACCGCCGCCCGTGCCGCAGCCGTCCTCGCCCTGTGCTCCGCGCTGCTGCTCGCCCTGGTCGCGGTCCGCTGGCCTCCGCTGATCGGCGTCGACGGCGACATCTCCCGCACCACGCACCACTGGGCCCTCGACGAACCGGGCCTCACCCGCCTGTGCCGCATCCTGACGGACTGGGTCTGGGACCCCTTGACGATGCGCCTGCTGAGCGCGGTCGCCGTGGTGTGGCTGGCGTGGCGGCGCTCGGCCTGGTGGACGGCGCTGTGGCTGGCGGCCGCCGTCGCCGCGGGCCTGCTGCTGCAGCAGGGCCTCAAGGCCGCGGTCGACCGCCCGCGCCCGGTCTGGCGCGACCCCGTCGACTCGGCCCACTACGCGGCCTTCCCCTCGGGCCACGCGATGACCGCCACGCTCGTCTGCGGCCTGCTGCTCTGGCTCCTGCACCGCTACGGCGCCGGACGGGCCCTGTGGCGCACGGCGCTGACGCTCGCGCTCGTCTCCGTCGTCGGCGTGGGCCTCACACGCGTGTGGCTGGGCGTGCACTGGCCCTCCGACGTGGTGGGCGGCTGGCTCCTGGGCGCGGCGACCGCGGCGCTGGCCGTGCTGGTCCACCGGCGACGGCGGCCGTGAGCGGGCCCGGCCCGGGTCGCCCCGCACCCGCGGTCCTTCCGGACGCCGGAACCCCACCCCGTAAGATCCCCACCATGATGACGGCCGTCCTCTTCGACTTCTCCGGCACCCTCTTCCGCGTCGAGTCCACCGAGTCATGGCTGCGCGCGGTGCTCGACGAGGCCGGGATCGCGCTCGCGGAACCGGAGTTCGGCCAGGCGGCCGAGGCGCTTCACGTGTCGGGGGCGCTGCCCGGTGGCGCGCCCCCGGCGCAGGTGCCCGGGAACCTCGCCGAGGTGTGGCCGATCCGGGACCGGAGCGCCGAGCTGCACCGGACCGCCTACACCGGGCTCTCCCGCCAGGTGCCGCTGCCCGACCCCGCCCTGCACGACGCCCTGTACGACCGGCACATGCGGCCGGAGGCGTGGGCGCCCTACCCCGACGCCGCCGAGGTCCTGGACGGGCTGAGCGAGCGCGGCATCCGCGTCGGCGTGGTCAGCAACATCGGCTGGGACCTGCGCCCCGTCTTCCGCGAGCACGGCCTCGACCGGTTCGTGGACACCTACGTCCTGTCCTGCGAACACGGCGTCCAGAAGCCCGACCCCCGGCTGTTCGCGACGGCCTGCGAGGCGCTCGGGGCCGATCCGCGCGACGTCCTGATGGTCGGGGACAACCGGCGGGCGGACGGCGGCGCCGCGGCCCTGGGGTGCCGGGTGCACATGGTGGACCACCTGCCGGCGAACGAGCGGCCGGACGCGCTGCGGCCCGTGCTGGACCTGGTGGGCTGAGCGGACCGGCCCGGCCCGCCCGGCCGTCACCGGGCCCGGCTCACTCCAGATACCCCTCCACCTGCGACGACGGGCGCACCGCGGCCTGGTCCGGGTTCTCTCCGTACTCGGCCTTCGCACGTCGCTGCCGCAGCAGATCCCAGCACTGGTCGAGCTCGCGCTCCAGTTCGCCGAGCCGCTGCCGCTCCGTCGTGCCGTCGATCTCGCCGGCCGAGAGGGACGCACGGAGTTCGCGCTCGTTCTCGACCATCTCCGTGATCCTGGCCAGGATCCGCTGGTCCTGTTCCATCTCCGCGGGCCTCCTCCGCTCGGCATTCGTGCCCACTGTAGGGACGGGCGGGCCGTCGTGCGACGGGAGCGCCGAGTCCGGCCGCGATGCGGGAAGTAGCCTGAGGACACCTTCTGGGCGATGTGACCGTCCGCCTGAGACGATCCCCCGCGTCGCCCCAGACGGACGGCAGCCCTGACCAGCCCCTACGGGGCCCGGATCGGGACCCTGCCGAGTATAGTTGGCTGGCAGCCAGTCAACGCAGGAGTCCAGCATGTCCCCGCGCAGCGCCTCGGTCAATGAAGAGTTGCGGCGGCGATCCCGGGAACGGCTTCTGCAGGCGGCCGTCGAACTGGTCGGCGAGCGTGGCTACGAGGCGACGACGCTCGCCGACATCGCCGACAGGGCCGGCTCGGCGCGCGGTCTGGTGTCGTACTACTTCCCCGGCAAACGCCAGCTCGTGCAGTCCGCGGTGCACCGGCTGATGCACCGCACGCTGGAGGAGGCGGTGGAACGGGAGCCGCGCAGCGCGGACGGCCGGGAGCGGATGGCGCGGGCCATCGACGCGATCCTGGGCCTGGGCCGGGACCGGCCCGTGCTGATGCGCCAGCACATGGCCGGGCTGCTGCAGGCGGAGGGCTTCGTGCAGTGCCCGGAGCAGCAGCGCCTGGCCGAGCTGCTGCGGGACGTGGTCACCCGGCACGGGTCGCGGGACGTCGACGTGGACTATCCGATGATGCGGTCCCTGCTGATGGGCGCCGTCTACGCGATGGTGCTGCCGAACGTCCCGATGCCGATCACGACGCTGCGGGCCGAGCTGTTCAAGCGCTACCGGCTCGACTGGGAGATGGGCCTGCCGCCCGGCGGCGGCGCCGCGGCGGCCGCGGCCGGGGATTCGGACCTGTCGCGGTTCTTCGCGACCGGCGAGGACACGACCGGCGAGGACGCGACCGGCGAGGAGCCGGACGCGCGGCCCGACGCGCCGGAGCCGCCCGACGCCTCCGGACAGCGGGGCCGGTTGTAGCCGCCCGCCGCTACGAGGCAGGCCGGCGACGCGCGTGACGGGGCGTCAGGAACCCCGAGTCGCGCGCCTGCGAGATCAGCCGGAGCGACTTGCGCCGGCTGTGCCCCGTCGCGCACATCACCGCGAGAACGGGGTCCGCGCCCCGCTGCTGTGCCGTCCGGTACTCCTGGGCGACGCGGCGCCGGCCCTCGATCCCGCGGGGCCAGGTGGGCCGCGAGCGCCGGG
Organism: Streptomyces sediminimaris; assembly: GCF_047049295.1. Lineage (NCBI taxonomy): Bacteria > Bacillati > Actinomycetota > Actinomycetes > Kitasatosporales > Streptomycetaceae > Streptomyces > Streptomyces sediminimaris. The sequence continues at coordinate 1,012,223 of NZ_JBJWOT010000001.1, forward strand.
CTCCCGCGGACGTGCGGTGCGCCGCGGCCGGACCGGGTGCGGGGGCGCACGCCCGGAAGAGCGGTTCCTCGATCCAGTCGGCGAGCTCCGCGAGGTCGTCCAGGGACAGGGGCGGCTGGGCCCGGACCTCCTCAAGCGAGACGGATCCGCCGCCGACCACGGCGAGCACGTCGATGCGGGCGCCGTCGCCGAAGCCCAGCCGGACGGTGAACCACGAGGTGGTGCGCTCACCCTCCCGCACTTGCCAGGCGGGCCACACGGACACCGTGCCGTCCGTCGGACAACGATCAGAAAGATCAAGAAAGGATGCTTCCATCACACGCGCTACGTAACCACCCGCTCACACACCGCCCGGAGTGGACACGCACGCCCACGGTGCGCCTGCACCCTGTCAGCGCAGCAGCGGCGGTGCGATGCTGGAGCCGTCAGCGATCTCCTCTCGTAAGGAGTTCCGCAGTGCTGCGTGTCGCCGTCGTCGGTTCGGGGCCGAGCGGGGTCTACACCGCCCAGAATCTCGTCCAGCTCCATCCCGACGTGCTCGTCGACGTCATCGACCGCCTGCCGTGCCCCTACGGCCTGGTGCGCTACGGCGTCGCACCCGACCACGAGAAGATCAAGTCACTGCAGAACAACCTGCGTACGGTCCTGGAGCACGAGCGGGTGCGCTTCCTCGGTGCCGTGCCGATCGGCCCCGGCGGGCTGCCCGCGGAGCGGTTGCGGAAGCTGTACCACGCCGTGGTGTACTGCGTGGGCGCGGCCGCCGACCGCCGTCTCGGCATCCCCGGCGAGGATCTGCCGGGCAGTTGGTCGGCGACGCAGTTCGTGTCCTGGTACAGCGCTCATCCGGACGCCGCCGACGAGGGTTTCGTGCGCGACGCCCGGTCGGCCGTGGTGATCGGCGTGGGGAACGTCGCGGTGGACGTCACGCGGATGCTGGCCCGGGGCCCGGCGGAACTCGGCCCCACCGACATGCCGCAGGCGGCATTCCGCGCGCTGGCCGCGAGCCGGGTGCGCGACATCTGCATGGTGGGCCGGCGCGGACCGTCCCAGGCCCGCTTCACCACCAAGGAGCTGCGTGAGCTGGGCGGCCTCCCGGACGCCGGAGTCCTGGTGGATCCCGCGGAGTTGGCGCTGGACCCGGGGTACACGGACCCCTCCGCCCTGCCGGCCGTCCAGCGCCGCAACGTGGAGGTGCTGCGCGGCTGGGCCCGGGCGCCCCGCGAGGACGCCTCGCGCCGGATCCGGCTGCGCTTCTTCCTGCGGCCCGTCGAACTCCTCGCGGACGGGGGCGACTCCGGCCCGGGCGGAGCCGCGAGCACGGCAGGACCGGTGAGGGCGGTCCGCTTCGAGCGGACGGAGCCCGACGGGCGGGGCGGCGTGCGGGGCACGGGACGATTCGAGGACGTCGAGGCGCACTTGGTGCTGCGTTCGGTGGGCTACCGCGGAGTGCCGCTGGACGGGCTGCCGTTCGACGCGTCGAGCGGCACCGTGCCGCATCTCGCGGGGCGGGTCCTGCGCGCGGGCGTCGTCGCGCCGGGCGAGTACGTGGCCGGCTGGATCAAGCGCGGCCCGACGGGCGTGATCGGCACCAACCGCCCGTGCGCCAAGGAGACGGTGCTGTCGCTGCTCGACGACGTCCCGGTGCTCGCGTCCGCTCCCGTGCCCGGGGATCCGGTCGCCGCGCTGCGTGCGGAGGGCGTCGATCCGGTCGAGTGGCCGGGATGGCGGGCGATCGAGCGGGCCGAGGCGGCCCTCGGGGCCTCGCTGGGCCGCGGCGGCGTCGTGAAGCTGGCGGACTGGGAGTCGCTGCTGGCGGCGGCGCGGACGGCGGGGGTACCGCAGGCGCCGTAGCACGGCGGCCAGGCGGCCAGGGGCAGGACACACCCGCAGGGGCCCGGACATCGACGCGCCGCAGCACCGTCCGCGCACGGGCCATCACCGCACCGTACGGTTTCAGCGCGGGCCGCCTGACGGCGATCGCGCCGCACCCGCTCTTCGACCGCCTCCCCGGCGAGGGCGGTTCAGCCGCCGAGCCGGGCCGCCTGCCGGGCGGCCGCGGCGAGCAGGGCGTCGAGGAGCCCCGGGAAGAGCTCGTCCAGGTCGTCCCGGCGCAGGCCGTTCATCTTGGCCGTGCCCCGGTAGCACTGCCGGATCACCCCCGCCTCGCGCAGCACCCGGAAGTGGTGCGTGCTCGTGGACTTGGTCACCGGCAGGGCGAACTGCGAACACGTGAGCTCATCGCTGTCGGCGGCGAGCTCACGCACGATCCGCAGCCGCATGGGGTCGGAGAGCGCGTGCAGCACGGATTCCAGCCGGATGTCCCCGCTCGCGGGGTGCGGCAGGTCACGGTTGCTGGTGGCGGCGGCAGTACTCACGGGGTCATTGTACGAGAGGCGTCGTAGTTTGACATCCGGCGTACTACGATGGGTATCGTACGAAGCGTCCTGCGGTCCCGCGAGAACGGAGCAGCTCCCCATGAGCGCCCTCTTCCAGCCCTTCACCCTGCGTGGCGTGACCATCCCCAACCGGGTCTGGATGGCCCCGATGTGCCAGTACTCGGCCGCACCCGAGGGGCCCGGCACCGGCGCGGCGAACGACTGGCACTTCACGCATCTCGCGGCCCGCGCGACCGGGGGCACCGGCCTGATCCTCACCGAGGCCACGGCCGTCTCGCCCGAGGGCCGGATCTCCCCGTACGACCTGGGCATCTGGAACGACGCACAGGCCGAGGCGTTCCGCCGGATCACCCGCTTCCTCGTCTCCCAGGGCACGGTGCCCGGCATCCAGCTCGCCCACGCCGGCCGCAAGGCCTCGACCGACCGCACCTGGAAGGGCGGAGGGCCGGTGGGGCCGGACGCGTACGGGTGGCAGCCGCTCGCGCCGAGCGCGCTCGCGTTCGACGAGCGGCACGTGGTGCCGACCGAGCTGACGGTAGATCAGATCCAGGCGGTCGTCGGCCAGTTCGCGGACGCCGCCCGCCGTGCGCTCGCAGCCGGCTTCGAAGTGGCCGAGATCCACGGCGCCCACGGCTACCTGATCAACGAGTTCCTCTCGCCGCACTCCAACCACCGCACCGACGCCTACGGCGGCTCGTACGAGAACCGCGTCCGCTTCGCGCTCGAAGTCGCGGACGCCGTACGGGAGGTGTGGCCCGACGACAAGCCGCTGTTCTTCCGCGTCTCGGCGACCGACTGGCTGCAGCGGGGCGGCTGGACGGCCGACGACACCGTCCGGCTCGCCGCCGATCTCCAGGCGCACGGCATCGACCTGCTCGACGTCTCCACGGGCGGCAACGCCGCCGGCGTCCGCATCCCGACCGGCCCCGGCTACCAGGTGCCCTTCGCCGCGCGGGTGAAGGCCGGGACGTCGCTGCCGGTCGCTGCCGTGGGCCTGATCACCGAGACCGAGCAGGCCGAGAAGATCCTCGCCAACGGCGACGCGGACGCGGTGCTGCTGGGCCGCGAGCTGCTGCGCAACCCGTCGTGGGCGCGGCACGCGGCCCGCGAACTCGGCGCGGACGTGCACGTGCCGGACCAGTACCACCGGTCGGTGTAGTCCGGTTCGGTGCGGGCCCGGGGTGGTGGGGGGCGGGACGGCGTGTGTCCGGCCGTGGTGTGTCCGGGGCCCGGCCGAAGGGGAGTCAGGAGCCGGGCAACACCCGGCCGGCCGCCCTCCGGGCGCCTCACCCCGCCAACCGCCGCACCGCCGCCTCCATCCCGGGCAGCGCCCGCTGTCCCCACAGGGCGAGCGCGATCGCCGCGGCAACGCCGGTCCAGGCGACCGGGCCCAGCGGGGTGCAGCCGAACAGGCGGCTGACGCCCGGCGTCTGGACGAGGGCGAACAGGGCGACCGCGGAGCCGATGGACGTGGCCCGGACGAGCGGGCTGTCGCGGCGGTCGAGAAGGGTCTGGGCGAGCTGCGTGCCCACCACCCCGCACAGCGCCATGGTGCCGGAGCGGCGGGCGGTGCCCGGCGTGAAGCGGCCGAACAGCCAGGCGGCCACCGCACCCACCGTGGTCGTCAGGGCGCGATGGCGGATCTGCGTGATGAGGGGCCTGCCGAGCACGTCCAGCGTGTCCTCCGGCCGTCCGGCGACCGCGCGGGCGGCCTCCTCGTTCGGCGTGACCGCGACCGCCATCGCCGGGAACAGGTCCGTGAACAGGTTGACCAGCAGCATCTGGCGGGTGGTCAGCGGCGCCGCGCCCGACAGCAGCGTGCCCAGGATGCCGAAGCCCACCTCGCCCGCGTTCCCGCCGATCAGGATGGCGATGGCGTCGGCGACGCTGTGCCACAGGGCCCGGCCCTCGTGCACGGCCTCGATCAGGACCGACAGATCGCCGTCCGTCAGGACGAGGTCGGCGGCGTTGCGGGCGGCCGCCGAACCGCGGGCGCTGATGCCCACGCCGACGTCGGCGGCGCGGATCGCTGCGGCGTCGTTGGCGCCGTCGCCGACCATGGCGACGACCCGGCCCGCGTCCCGCAGCGCCTCGATCACCTGGAGCTTCTGCTCGGGCGCCACCCGGGCCACCACAGCCACGTCCTCGAGCATCCGGCTCCTGGCCGAACGGTCCGCCGCCATCAGCTCGTCACCGGTGACCACCGCCCTGTCGGAGGGCCAGCCGAGGTCCGCCGCGATGGACCGGGCGGTCTGCGGATGGTCGCCGGTGAGCATGACCGGCCGTACGCCCGCCTCCGCCAGGCCGCGCACCAGGGCCGGGGAGGTCTCGCGGGGCGCGTCCGCCAACGCCACCAGACCGGCGAACTCCAGGTTCCGGAGCGGCTGGTCGAGCAGGCCGGTCTCCGACTCGTCGTCCCCGAGGCGCCGTTCGGCCACCGCCAGGACCCGTAGTCCGTCACGGGCGAGGTCGTGCGCCGCGTCGGAGACGGACGGCGGCCGGCCGGCGCAGGCGGGCAGGACGACCTCCGGGGCCCCCTTGACCACGAGCACACGGGGTCCGTCCCCGGTCCGGCCGACGGCCGCGGCGTAACCGCGGCCGGCCTCGAACGGCTGCCCCTCGAGCTGGGTCCAGCCGGGGTCCGGGCCGGCCGCCTCGAGCACGGCCTCGTCGGTGGCGTGCACCGGCCGCTCGGAGCCGCCGTTCAGCTGCGGGCAGGCGCGTGCCGCGGCCCGCAGCGCGGCCGCGCCCGCCGGGTCGTCCTTCGCCCGGACCGTGCCGCCGTCGTCGCAGACCCGCGCCAGGCGCAGCCGGTTCTCGGTGAGGGTGCCGGTCTTGTCGAAGCAGATGATGTCCATACGGCCCAGCGCCTCGAGCGTGCGCGGGGTGCGCACCAGGACACCGCGCCGGCTCAGCCGCCGGGACGCGGCGAGCTGGGCCACGGTGGCCACCAGCGGCAGTCCCTCGGGCACGGCCGCCACGGCGACGGCCACTCCCCCGCTGACGGCACGGCGGACGGGGGTGCCCCGCAGCAGTGACAGACCCGTGACGGCCGCCCCGCCCGCCATCGTCAGCGGCAGGGCCTTGCGGGTGAGTTCCTGCAGCCGGACCTGCACACCGGCCGCCGGGGGCGTGCGCGCGGCGAGGTGGACGGCGCGGGCGGCCTCGGTGCGCTCGCCGGTGTCGACCACGACGGCCCGGGCCAGTCCGGCCACCACGGTGGTGCCCTCGTAGACCATGCAGCTCCGGTCGGCGATCGGGGCCTCGGGGGTGGGGTCCGTCTGCTTCTCCACCGGCAGGGACTCCCCGGTCAGCGCCGACTCGTCGACCTCCAGGCCGTCCTGCCACAGCAGCCGGGCGTCGGCCGGGACCACGTCGTCCGTCTTCAGCTCGATCACGTCGCCCGGCCCCAGCAGGGTGGCGTCGACCGTGCGCGGTTCGCCCGCCCGGTCCTCGTCCGGGGGCGCGACGCGTGCCTTCTGTTTCTGCTGGGCGAGCAGCCGCGACAGCGCCTGCTCGGCCCGCAGCCGCTGGACACCGCCGACCAGCGCGTTGAGGTCCAGGGCGCCGACGACCAGCAGGGCGTCCATGGCGGAGCCCAGGATCGCCTCGGCAGCCGAGCCGACCGCGAGGACGGGGGTGAGCGGGTCGTCCAGCTCCTCGCGCACGGCGTGGGCGAGCTGCACGGACCAGCGCACGGGCGCGAGGAGAGGATGTGCCGTACGCGCGGCCGCGGCCGCCTCGCCGGTCTCCCGCTCGGGGGCCGCTTCGTCGCCGGGCATCCGCTCCAGCGTGTCCCGGACGTCCTGCGGCTCCAGTTCGTGCCAGGCCACGCGCGGGCGCGGATGCGGGGCGTGGACCGCGGCCACCCGCCACGCGGCCCGCGCCCCCGAGAACAGGGCCACCGCCGCGCTCACGTCGACCGGTGTGTGCCGCAGTCCGGGCCAGGACGTCCGGCCGGACCCCCGCGACTCGCCGATCGCCACGAGCAGTCCGGACAGGGCGGCACCGGACCGGGCCAGGACCTGCGACCTGCGGCCCACCGCGCGGGCGGCCGGGATCGCGGTGAGCAGCCGCCACACGTCGGGCAGGCCGTGCAGGGCGAGCACGTCCGCGCCCCACACGACCGCGCTGTCGTGATCGGCGAGGGCGACGGCCACGTCACCGCCGAGCAGCCCCGCCAGCACCGCGGCGTCGTCGGCCGAGCGGGGCCGGGCGACGGTGACCACGGCGCCGCCCTCCGCGCGCAGCTCGGCCACCACATCGCTGAGCGGCCGCCCGGCGGACACCACGCGGTCGGCCAGACCCGCGATCTCCGACAGGGCGGGGTCGTCCACCAGCACGACGCTCAGCCCGGCGCGCCGCGCCGCGTCCAGGACGGGCTCGGCCCACGCGTCCGCCTCACCGCCGGGGTCGCACAGTGCGCTCGGATGCAGGACGACCGTGCCGGCCATCTCGATCTCCCGCAGCCGTTCGGTGTTGCGCACCAGGACACCCGCCCGGGACAGCGTGGTGCTCAGTACGGCGTGGAAGGCTGCGGGCCCGTAGCGCGCGGCCTTGGGAGAGCCGGCGAGGACCGCTTCGGCCGCCTCGTTCATGTCACGCTTGACCAGCAGGGTGGCGGCGGCACCGAGCAGGCTGCCGGCCGAGGCGTTGCCGGCGTACTCCTGCGCCGGGGAGGTGCGCAGCGGGGGTCGCGGGCAGTGGTCCGCGGGCACGCCGACACGCTCGGCGGTGCACACCTCGTCGTGCACGGTCTCGAAGGCGGCCGCGCGGGCCAGCGTCTCGACCAGCTGGCAGGCGCGCAGCGCGCCGTCCAGCACCAGGGCGTTCGGGGTCCCGCCCACGCCGTGCGTGGCCGCGTTCAGGGCCGCCAGCAACAGGTCCATGCGGGTGCGGCCGATCCGCGCGCGCAGCCAGGCGCGCACGGCGGGGTTCTCGCGCAGCAGCGTCACCAGCGCCGTCAGCTGGCGGGGCGTGGGCGGCAGGCGCAGCAGGCGGCCGGCCAGGCCGATCGCGACACCCGCCCCGTCGATGGCGAGCGCCTCCATGGCGGCCCGTACTCCGGCCTGATCGGCCGGATGCCCGAACTCCTCCACTCCGTCGTCCGCCGGGGTGAGCCCGTGCCGGGCCGCGAGCGCGGTGGCCGCGTCCACGACCTCGTCGCCGACCGCCTCGTCGACCGCTTCGACCACGAGCCGCCGCAGGCCGCCGTCCCAGTAGGCGTAGAGGACGTCGGGGCGCTCGGCCAGCGCCGCGGCCACCTTCCGCACCCGGTTCTCCCGCCCGCCGTCCGGCAGCGCCGGGTCGGGCAGTTCGGGGCGCAGGGCCAGGTGCGCCCGCGCGCCGGACCGCCAGGGCCGCGGGCCATTCGGCAGCGCCGCGCGGGCGATCCGTGCGAGGTGCGCCGCGCCGTCCGCGCCGCGGACCCCGGCGCGGGCCGTTTTGGCCGCCGCCCCGGCGGCCGCGCCCACGACGGGCGCGGCCCCGCGGACCAGCAGCCGGGGACCGGCCGCCATCACTCCCACCGCCGCGACGGCCGGCCGCGACAGTAGTCCCAGGACCATCGCGTGCCCTCAGCCGGTCGTACGGTCGGCCGGCGCCGCCGGCGCGTCCTCGTCCGTCAGCGGACCGCCGCCGCCGAGGAGACCGCGGTCGGGCTCACCCGGCTCGGTGGCCTCCGCCTCCCGTACGGGGCCGGGAGGCGTCGGGCCGGCGGAGGCCGGGGGCGTGGCGACGGTGGGATCCGGCGGCGTCACACCGGTGCCGGCCGAGGCTGCCGTACCGGCCCGGGCCGGAGGTGTCGTGCCGGCGGGATCGGACGGCGGTGCACCGGCGGACGCCGGGGACTCCGTGTCCGTGGGCGTTTCCGTGCGGAAGGGAGCCGCCGGTACGTCGTCCGCCGACCCCTCCGCGCCGGGGTACGCAGCCGCTTGCTCGTCCACCGGTTCCGTGCCGAAGGGGGAGGCCGGTTCCTCGTCCACCGGCACCGCGCCCCGGTATCCCGGAGCGATCACGTCCCCGGAGCCCTCACCGTCCTCGTCCTCGCGCTCTCCACCGCGTCCGCGGTCCTCACTCGCCCTGCTGTCCTCACTCCCCCCGCGCTCCTCGCCGGCCTCCCGCTCAGGGCGCTCGCCCGGCCGGGGCTGCGTCAGCCAGGCCACCGCCGCGCCGGTGACGGCGACCGGCCACTCCACCACGCCCGCCACGCCCAGGACGCCCGCGCCCGCGTACACCGCCAGCCGCCGCCCACGCGGTGACACCGCTCCCACCTTGTCCAGGGCCTGTTCCGCCGCCCTGCCCACCACTGCCGCACCGGGCACCTTCCGCAACGCCGAGGCCGCATTCCGCAGCGGCCCCGGGAGGGTGACCGACGACGACCGATGCTCCTGCTGAGCCATGGCTCTCCTCGTTCCGTATGAGATCGCGGTTCCGTATGAGATCGCGTGCCGGACTTGGCGAGTTCCCCTTCGGCGCCGCGTCACCCGGCCCTGGTGAAAGCGGCCGGAGCCGCGCGGCGCGAACGTCGCGGGAGCGCTCCCGGGCGACGCGACCTGTACGTACGCGTAGCCGGATATCACCAACATGTACAGACATAACCGACATGCAGGGCCCCTGCGGTGGCGGCCCCGGCCGTACGAGCGCACTCGCACGGCGTTTCGCACGGACGCCGGCGCGTCAGCGCCCGATCGCCCCGGTGACCTCCCGCTGGAAGTCCGCGTACGCGGCGCGCAGGGCCGCGCCGGGCCAGTCGGCGGGCAGGAGTGCGGGCGGCAGCACGGGATCGGCCAGCAGATGGCGCACGACCGCGGCGAAGGCGGTGAAGCGGTCGGCCGGGCGGTGCGCCCGGGCGACACGGTCGAGCAGGGCGCGGGCGGTGGCGGCCCAGGTCTCCAGCGGCCAGAGCTCCCCGGCCAGTTCGCGCGCCGGCCGGCCGGGGCGGGCGGTGTAGGTCTGGCCGACCCGCGTGAGGTCGTCCGGCAGGGCGCGCCGGAGGTTGGCCGGGCGCAGCCACACGCCCTCGCGGAGTTCGGCCAGCCGCAGCGCGGTCAGCCGGGTGCGCAGGTCGGCGCGTTCGGCGGGCCCGCGGCCCGTCACCGTGATCACCACCATCTCCCAGTCGCCGTCCCACGCGCGCGTGCGCGCCTCCACCGCCTCGTCCTGGCGGCGCTGGCGGGCCAGCAGCCGGTCGCTGAGCCGGTAGACGGCGTCGGCACGGCGCAGGTCACCGGCGGCGACCATCCGGCTGAGGGCGGCGCGCAGAGTGGAGCCGCCGACGCCGAAGGGCTCCACCGCGCGGACGAGTTCCCTGACCGGGAGCTCCGGCGGATGGGTGCCCAGCAGCAGGCTCAGCACGACCGACCGCGCGGACAGCGGCGGCAGCCCTGCCTCACCCGCCCGCGGTGACACGTTCATGGGCCCGTACTTTACGTGCGGCCTTCTGTTGCAGCATTGCTGCGACTGTGGAAAAGGTGCAACATGACCGCATGGCCTCGACACCCTCGCCCGCGCAGCCGCGGGACCAGTACGCCACCCACGCCGTCACCAACCAGCCTCCCGACCTGGCTCCCTACGACGCCTCGGAGGACACGGCCCTGCTGGAGGGGCTGCGCCGCGAGGGTGCCGGCTGGGCCGAGGAGGACATCCGGCGGCTGGGGCTGCGGGCCGGCAGCGCCGAGACCCAGGAGTGGGCCGAGCAGGCCAACGTCCACGAGCCCGTGCTGCGCACCCACGACCGGTACGGCAACCGCGTCGACGAGGTCGACTTCCACCCGAGCTGGCACCACCTGTTGCGGGCCGCCGTCGCCGAGGGCCTGGCGGGGGCGCCGTGGGCGGACGAGCGGCCCGGCGCCCATGTCGCCCGGACCGCCGGCGGCCTGGTGTGGGGGCACACCGACGCCGGGCACGGCTGCCCGACCTCGATGACGTACGCGGCCGTACCGGCCCTGCGCGCCCAGCCCGAACTCGCGAAGGTCTACGAGCCGCTGCTGACCGGCCGGGAGTACGATCCCGAGCTGCGGGTGCCGACCGAGAAGCCCGGTCTGCTGGCCGGCATGGGGATGACCGAGAAGCAGGGTGGCTCCGACGTCCGTACGAACACGACGACGGCGTGGCCGACCGCCGAACCGGGCGTGTACCAGCTGCGCGGGCACAAGTGGTTCACCTCCGCGCCGATGTGCGACGTGTTCCTGGTGCTGGCGCAGGCTCCGGAGGGCCTGTCGTGCTTCCTGGTGCCGCGGATCCTGCCCGACGGAACCCGCAACACCTTCCGCATCCAGCGGCTGAAGGACAAGCTCGGCAACCGCTCCAACGCCTCCTCCGAGCCGGAGTTCGACGGGACGGTGGCCTGGCTGGTCGGGCCCGAGGGCCGGGGCGTCAGGACGATCATCGAGATGGTCAACTGCACGCGCCTGGACTGCGTGATGATGTCGGCCGCGCTGATGCGCAAGACGCTCGTCGAGGCGGGGCACCACGTGCGCCACCGCAGCGCGTTCGGGGCGCGGCTGGTCGACCAGCCGCTGATGCGCAACGTCCTGGCCGACCTCGCGCTGGAGTCGGAGGCCGCCACGGCGCTCACCCTGCGGCTGGCGGGCGCCGCGGACCGGGCGGTGCGCGGCGACGCCGGTGAGGCCGCCTTCCGGCGGATCGCGACGGCCGTCGGCAAGTACTGGGTGACCAAGCGGGGCCCGGCCTTCACCGCGGAGGCACTGGAGTGTCTCGGCGGCAACGGCTACGTGGAGGAGTCGGGCATGCCCCGGCACTACCGCGAGGCGCCGCTGCTGTCGATCTGGGAGGGCTCGGGGAACGTCAACGCCCTCGACGTCCTGCGGGCGCTGCGCCGCGAGCCCGCCACCGCGCAGGCGCTGTTCGACGAACTCGCCCTGGCGCGGGGCGCGGACGCCCGCCTGGACGACGCCGTGGCCCGGCTGAGGGACCAGCTCACGGCCGGGTCCGAGGCCGGTGCCCGCCGGCTGGTGGAGCGGATGGCGCTGACCCTGCAGGCCTCTCTCCTGGTCCGGCACGCGCCGGCCGCGGTCGCCGACGCCTTCTGCGCCACCCGGCTGGGCGGCGACTGGGGGCACGCCTTCGGCACGCTGCCCGAGGCCGCCGACCTGGACGCCGTCCTGGGCCGCGCGCTGCCGGAGGAGAGCTGAGCCCGCGCGGTGCGCGGTCACCGGTCACGGGACGGCCGGACCTCACGACCCGGCCGCTGCGGAGAGATCACGGGGCATCACCGCATGTGAGAGCGGAGGCGGCCGGCCCTACCGGCGGGTGAACCGCGGGCGAATTCTGGCTCTTGCCATGGTCAGAACCCGGCCAGGACGGCGGTCGCGGCCCCGGGGCCTGCTTAGGATCGTCCGACGCCGCCTCGTCCGTACGACCTCCAGGGAGGACCGGCATGCCCGAAGCCGCAGTCGGCGCCGCAGCCGGGACCGGCTCCGCTCCGCCCCCGCCCCGTCCCTCCCGGCGGCGCACCGTCCTGCTCGCGGGCGGTGCGCTGGCCGTGGCGGCGGCGGTGGTGGCCGCGGCCCTGGCAGCCGGCGGTTCCGGCGGGGACCGTCACCGGGCGGCGCCGGCCGACGGTCTGCGGCACACCACCGTCGAGATCACCTCCGCCGGCTGCGGCCGCGGCTGGAGGCACCCCGCGGCCGGCCGCCAGGTCTTCGATCTGCGCAACTCCTCCGGCAGCGCGGAAGAGGTCTATCTCACCGACCCGGGGACGGGCGCGGTCTACGGCGAGGTCGAGGGGCTCGCACCGGGCACCGAGCGCCCGCTGCGGGTGACCCTCGGCAACGGCAGCTACGCCTTCAAGTGCGTGGCCGACGACGCCGACGCGATCACCGGCCCCACCGTGCGCATCACCGGGAGCACGGTGAGGAGCGGCCCGGCCGCCGTGCCGGTCACCCAGCAGGACCTGATCCCGCCCACGCTCGCGTACCAGAAGTGGATCCAGGCCCGTACGGTCGACCTGGCGCGCAGGACCGGCGCGCTGCGCGACGCGATCGACCGCGGGGACCTCACGGCCGCCCGGAAGGACTGGCTCACCGCGCATCTGGTCTACGAGCGGATGGGGGCCGCCTACGGCACCTTCGGCGACGCGGACACCGCGATCAACGGGACCACCGCGGGACTGCCCGGCGGGGTGCACGACCCGGGCTTCACCGGATTCCACCGGGTGGAGTACGGGCTGTGGCACGGCGAGCCGGCGAGCGGCCTGCGCGCTCCGGCGGCGCGGCTGGTCAAGGCCGTGGACGAGCTGCGCGACCGCTGGCCCGACGAGCGGATGGACCCGGCCGACATAGGCCTGCGCGCGCACGAGATCCTGGAGAACACCGTGCAGTTCGAACTGACCGGCCGTACCGACTACGGCAGCGGCACCAACCTCGCCACCGCCCGCGCCAACCTCGACGGCACGAGCGAACTGCTCGGCCGGCTGCGGCCGTTGCTGAAGACCCGCACCGCGGATCTGCCCGGGATCGACTCCTGGACGGCCCGCACCCGGCGCACCCTCGACGGGTTCGACCACGGCGGGCACTGGACGCCGCTGGACCGGCTGACCCGCGCCCAGCGGGAGAAACTCGACGCGGACATGGGCGAGTTGGTCGAGCGGCTCGCCGACGTGGCAGCCCTGACGGACGTACGGAGGACCGCGTGAACCCGGTGAACAAGGTCGGACGCCGGGGCTTCCTGGCCGGCGCGGCGGCCGTGGCCGGAGGCGGCCTGGTGGCCGCCGACCACCAGGCCGCCTCCGCCTCCGCGCGGGCGGGCGGGAGCACGCGCGTGCCGTTCCACGGGCGGCATCAGGCCGGCATCCTCACCCCCGCGCAGCGCGCCACCGCCTTCGTGTCGTTCGACACCACCGCCGAGAACCGCGGGGAACTGGCCGATCTGCTGCGCACGCTGACCGAGCGCGCCCGGTACCTCACCGCGGGCGGCAGCCCCGAGGAGCTGGGCATCACCGCGCCGCCCGCCGACTCCGGCACGCTCGGCCCGGACGTACCGGCGGACGGTCTGACCGTCACCGTCGGGGTGGGTCCCTCCCTCTTCGACGGCCGTTACGGCCTGGCCTCCCGCAGGCCGCGCCGGCTGACCGCGATGCCGTCCTTCCCCGACGACGACCTGGACGCCGCCTGGTGCCACGGCGATCTGAGCGTGCAGTTGTGCGCCGCGCACCAGGACACGGTGCTGCACGCGCTGCGCGACATCACCCGGCACACCCGCGGCGGCATGCAGGTGCGCTGGCGCATGGACGGATTCGTCAGCCCCTCCCGGCCCTCGGGCACGCCCCGCAACCACCTGGGCTTCAAGGACGGCATCGCCAACCCCGACGTACGCGACGCCCGCGCCATGGACCGCCTGGTGTGGGTGGGCGGCGGGACGGGCGAGCCGGCCTGGGCGGCCGGCGGCAGCTATCAGGTCATCCGGCTCATCCGCATGCTGGTGGAGTTCTGGGACCGGGTCTCGATCACCGAGCAGGAGCGGATGTTCGGCCGGGCCCGGGACACCGGCGCGCCGCTGGACGGCCGCCACGAGAAGGACGCCCCCGACTACGCCCAGGACCCCCAGGGCGACGTCATCCCGCTGGACAGCCACATCCGCAAGGCCAACCCGCGCACCGCCGCCACCGCCGACCAGCGCATCCTGCGCCGCGCCTACAACTACGACCGGGGCACGGACAGCAACGGCAACCTCGACATGGGCCTGCTGTTCTGCTGCTACCAGCAGGACCTGGCCCGGCAGTTCGAGACGGTGCAGAAACGCCTGGCGGGCGAGCCGCTGGTCGACTACATCGTCCCGTTCGGGGGCGGCTACTTCTTCGCCCTGCCCGGTGCGCGCGGCGCCTCCGACTGGCTGGGACGCACGCTGCTGGCCTGAACCCGCCCGTCGGATTCCGGTCAAGAGCAGACCAAGAGGAGATGAGGATTTCCTGACCCAAGATTCTCTGGGGCGTCATTGCCGCTCCCCCAACCCGCCGCCACCATTGCCCAGGATCGGCAATCGATGTCATGGTCACGAGAACGCCGTGACAGTGGAACTCGGTTCTCCCGGAAGGCGAGACAGCATGATCGGCACAGGCAGAACTTCGAGGGCGCGGCGCCGGCTGGCGCGCGCGGGCGCCCTGCTCGGTGCGGCAGCCCTGGCGAGCGCGGGCGGGGTCCTGCCCGCCGCGGCGTCCTCCGCACACGGCGGTCGCGGGCACCACCCCACGCACACCGCGACGCCGATCAAGCACCTCGTGGTGATCTACGACGAGAACATCTCGTTCGACCACTACTTCGCCACGTACCCGAAGGCCGCCAACACCGACGGCACCCCCTTCAAGGCCGCGGCCCGCACCCCGAAGGCGGACAACCTCCTCAACGCCGGGCTGCTGGAGAAGAACCCGAACCTCTACAAGCCCAAGCGGCTGGCCAGTTCGCAGGCCATGACCTGCGACCAGAACCACTCCTACGGCCCCGAGCAGTACGCGGCCGACGGTGGCAAGGCCGACAAGTACGTCGAGAACACCGAGGTCAACAAGTGCAGCGGGCTCTTCGGCGAGCCCGGCCTGGTGATGGACTACTACGACGGCAACACGGTCACGGCGCTGTGGAACTACGCCCAGCACTACTCGCTCAACGACAGGTCGTTCAGCTCGAACTACGGGCCCTCCACCCCCGGCGCGCTCAACCTGATCTCCGGTCAGACGCACGGCGTGATCTCCGTCGACCCGGCCTCCGGCACGGAGAACCCCAAGCAGACCTCGAAGCCGGACCCGTACACCGTCGTCTCCCCCGACGCCAAGGGCGTCGGCACGGTGATCAACGACCCGGACCCCGCCTACGACGACTGCTCGGACAAGGACCACACGTCGGCCAACGCGCTGGCGGCGATGCAGGGCAGGAACATCGGTGACCTGCTCAACCGCAGGGGCGTGAGCTGGGGCTGGTTCCAGGGCGGCTTCCGGCCCAGCACCCCCTGGGACGGCAAGCAGGGCGACTACGCCAAGTGCGGCGGCGCCACCCACACCAACGTCGGCGGCGCCGCGGTGGTCGACTACAGCCCGCACCACTCGCCGTTCCAGTACTACAAGTCGACGTCCAACCCGCACCACCTGGCCCCGAAGAGCGTCGCCGAGATCGGCCACAACGGCCGGGCCAACCACAACTACGACCTGACGGACTTCGACGCCGCCCTCAAGGCCGGCCACCTGCCCGCGGTCAGCTTCCTGAAGGCCGCCGAGTACCAGGACGGCCACGCCGGTTACTCGGACCCGATCGACGAGCAGCACTTCCTGGTCAAGGAGATCAACGCGCTGCAGAAGTCGCCGCAGTGGAGGAGCACCGCGGTCGTGGTCGCCTACGACGACTCCGACGGCTGGTACGACCACGTCGTGTCGAAGGTGCTCAACGGCTCCAAGGACTCCACCGTCGGCTCCAACGGCAAGGCCACCGACAGCCCGGCCTGCCAGTCGGGACCGGCCGCCGCGGGCGGCTACGCGGACCGCTGCGGCCCGGGCACCCGGCAGCCGCTGCTGGTCGTCTCCCCCTACAGCAAGGTGAACTCGGTCGACCACACCGCCACCGAGCAGGCGTCGATCACCCGGTTCATCGAGAACAACTGGTGCACCGGCCGCATCGGTGACGCCTCGTTCGACCGCCGGGCGGGCAGCCTGGGCGGCATGTTCGACTTCCGGCACCCCAACAACAAGCAGGTTCTGCTGGATCCGGACGGCTCGGTCAAGTCCGTGCGGGGCATCCCGCGCCACAGCGCCACGGCCGCCTCGACGTCCGCCGAGGGCGCCTACCCGCCCTACGTGCAGGACCTGAAGGCGCAGAACGTGGCGGACAGCAGCCCCTCCTCCCCGGCCGTGCCGGTCGCCGCAGCCGCCGGTCTGCTCGCCGCCGGCGCGACGGGCACCGCGTTCGTCCTGCACCGCCGCCGGCGGTCGCGGACGGCCGCGGCCCGGTAGGGCGCACCCGCATCAGGAACGCATCGGGAGGGGCCGCGGGCAGAGTGCCCGCGGCCCCTCAGCGCCGTTCAGGCCCCCTCCGTCCCGGCCTTGGGTTCGGGAATCCGGGCCGGTTCGAGTTCCTCGTCGGCGACCGGCAGGAACTTCGAGATGAACAGCCGGTACAGGGCGGCACCGACCACGCCGCCGACCAGCGGCCCGACGATCGGCACCCAGAAGTACAGATTGCCGTACTGGTCCCGCCACGCGGTCCCGTACCCGGTGATGAAGCTGGCCAGCCGCGGCCCGAAGTCACGGGCCGGGTTGATCGCGTAGCCCGCGTCCGTGCCCCAGGCCATGCCGATCGCCACGACCAGGAAGCCGATGATGAGCGGGCCGAGGTTGGCGCCGGGCGGGGTGTTGAGCAGGTCGGTGACGGCGAAGATGACCAGGACCAGGATGGCGGTGCCGATCACCTGGTCGCGCAGGGCACCGAGTTCGCTCACCGGCAGGGTGCCGTTGCCCGGAAGGGTGGAGAAGACGCCCTGGGTCTTGATGGTGTGGCCCGGGTCGGCCTTGGCCAGGACCTCGGTGTAGTTCCAGCGCACCAGCAGCGCCGCGACGAAGGCGCCCGCGGTCTGCGCCAGCGTGTACGGCAGCACCTTCTTCCAGGAGAAGCCCGCGAAGCAGGCCAGCGCCAGGGTGACCGCCGGGTTGATGTGCGCGCCGCTGATGCGCGCGGCGACGTACACGCCGAAGGTGACCCCGAAGCCCCAGGCCCAGGCGATGCTGTCGTGGTCACCGATACCGGCGGCCACCACCTGGGCGACCACACCGCAGCCGAACAGGATGAGGATCATGGTGCCCAGGAACTCGGCCGACAGTTCGCCGACCAGTCGTCTTCCGGGCGTCCGCTCCGCCATGTGGCACCCCTTCCGCCAGAAATGGTTGTATTCGCGAGGGTAGTTGTCCGACGCGAGGCGTCCAGAGGCCCAGCATCAACTGGAGTCACGGCCACCACTTCGGCATGGGCGCACGCCCGTGCGCACGTCCGCCCGACGTCTCGCCCGCGACGGGTCAAGGTCTCACCGAAGACGATGGCACAGGGGCCGGGTGCGCGCAGCGCGACAGCATCCCGGCGGCTCGCCGGTGGCCTCACGGGGCGCGCCGGCTCCCGGGAGGGGGACAGGCCGTCAGAGCGTGTTGCGGCCCCACCGCGGCCCGAAGCGGGCCCACTCGGCGTCCCACCGGGCCATACGGCGGCGTTCCAGGCGGCCGCACAGCACCCGGCCGCCGACGAAGGGCACCGCCGCGGCGCTCAGGCCCACCAGGACGCCGATCAGCACGGAGCGCATCCGGGCCTGGGAGGCGGTGGGCGGCTTCGTGACCAGCTCGCCGTGCGGATCCGTCCAGACGGTCACCGCGCTGCCGGCGGCGCTGCCGGCGCCGACCCGGACCTGGCCGGTGTGCCGGGAGCCGTCCTGCCCCTTCCAGCGCACCCTGCCCCACACCTGCCGGCCGGTGGCCCCGGCCGGGCGGTCCGCGGCCTTTCCGGGCGCCTTCTCCGTCAGCAGTGCCACCGTCTGCCGCCACTCGACGCGCTCGCGGGCCAGCCCGTGCTCGACGGACGCGGTGGCCGCCAGGCCGGCGAGCACTCCGGCCACGAGGGTGACGAGCCACGCGGCGACCACGACCCACGCCTCCACCACGTCGACGCGGCGTCTGAGCGGATTGCGCCGCCAGCGCCACAGCCACGCCTTGGGACCACGGAACGCCATCGAAGGCATCCTCCTCATGCGCGCACGCCCTTCCCCGACCGCCATCCCATACGGGCCAGGACCGTGGGATGCTCACGCCGACTCCCCCGACCCGACGGTCGCACGAGTACCCCCACTCGCGCAGGTGTTGCCGCGCACGGGGCCGGATCTCGTCGCCCGAGCCGCCTCCGCCGTCCTGACCTGCATGGATCCTCACTCCAGGGGTGACTGTCAGTGGCGGGGTGCAGACTGGCCGGTGTCTGGGACGAGGACGTCGACGACGACGTCACGGAGGTGATCGGCATGACCGAGGTACTGCTCGCCGTGGGCACGCGCAAAGGCCTGTTCATCGGGCGCCGGCGCGGGGGCACCTGGGAGTTCGACGAGAGTCCGTATTTCAACGCGCAGGCGATGTACTCGGTGGCCATCGACACCCGCGGCGACCGTCCGCGGCTGCTGGCCGGCGGCGACAGCGCCCACTGGGGACCGTCCGTGTTCCACTCCGACGACCTCGGCCGCACCTGGACCGAGCCCGCCCGGCCCGCGGTCAGGTTCCCCAAGGAGACCGGGGCCTCGCTGGAGCGGGTGTGGCAGCTGCACCCGGCGGCCGCGGAGGACGACGTGGTCTACGCGGGTACGGAGCCGGCCGCGCTCTACCGCTCGGCGGACCGCGGGGAGACCTTCGAGCTGGTGCGCCCCCTGTGGGAGCACCCGACGCGCTCGAAGTGGGTGCCGGGAGGCGGCGGCGAGGGGCTGCACACCGTGGTCACCGACCGGCGGGACCCGCGGGCGGTGACGGTGGCGGTGTCGACCGCCGGGGTGTTCCGGACCACGGACGGCGGGGCGAGCTGGCGGCCCTCCAACTCCGGTGTGTCCGCGGTCTTCCTGCCGGATCCCAACCCGGAGTTCGGGCAGTGCGTGCACAAGGTCGCCCAGGACGCGGCCACGCCGGACCGGCTCTACCTGCAGAACCACTGGGGTGTCTACAGAAGCGACGACGCGGGCGCCCACTGGACCGACATCGGTGAGGGGCTGCCGTCCACCTTCGGCTTCGCCGCGGCCGCCCACCCCCACCGCGGCGACACCGCGTACGTCTTCCCGATCAACGCGGACTCGGACCGGGTGCCCGCCGACCGCCGCTGCCGGGTCTTCCGCACCTCCGACGCGGGCAAGAGCTGGGAACCGCTGTCGGCGGGCCTGCCGCGGGAGGACCACTACGGCACGGTGCTGCGGGACGCGATGTGCACCGACGGCGCCGACCCGGCGGGCGTGTACTTCGGCAACCGCAACGGCGAGGTGTTCGCGTCGGCCGACGACGGCGACAGCTGGCGGCAGCTGGCCTCCCACCTGCCGGACGTGCTGTGCGTACGGGCCGCGGTGGTGGGATGAGGCCCACGGGGGGAACGCACGGCCCGGGCCACCGGTTGATCTCCGCCGCCCGTACGGCAGTAGGGTGACGCCGTGGCACCACGACCTTTGCATGAGACCGTCGAAGCAGGCTGGGCGAAGGCCCTGGAACCCGTCGCCGGACGGATCGCCGCGATGGGCGACTTCCTCCGCGCGGAGATCGCCGCGGGGCGCACCTACCTGCCGGCCGGGCCGAACGTCCTCCGGGCCTTCCAGCAACCCTTCGACGAGGTACGGGTCCTGATCGTCGGTCAGGACCCCTACCCGACGCCGGGACACGCGGTGGGGCTGTCGTTCTCGGTGGCGCCAGAGGTGCGCCCACTGCCCGGCAGTCTCATCAACATCTTCCGGGAACTGCACACCGACCTGGGGCTGCCGGCACCCTCCAGCGGCGACCTGACGCCGTGGAGCGAGCAGGGGGTGCTGCTGCTCAACAGGGCGCTGACCACCGCCCCGCGCAAGCCGGGCGCGCACCGCGGCAAGGGCTGGGAGGAGGTCACCGAGCAGGCCATCCGGGCCCTCGCGGGGCGCGGCAAGCCCCTGGTGTCCATCCTGTGGGGCCGGGACGCCCGCAATCTGCGGCCGCTCCTCGGCACCCTGCCGTCGGTGGAGTCCTCCCACCCCTCCCCGATGTCGGCCGACCGCGGCTTCTTCGGCTCCCGCCCCTTCAGCCGGGCCAACGACCTGCTGATCGGCCAGGGCGGACAGCCGGTGGACTGGCGACTGCCGTGAGCGCCGCGGAGGACGGGGTCCTCGCCGTCGACTCGGGGGGCTCCGGACTGCGCGTCGTCATCGGCAGCCGGGAGCGCGGTCCGCTGGGCCGGCGGGAGTCGCGGGAGCCGGTGCCCACGGGATCACGGGGTATCGATCCCGGGCACTTCATGGCGCGACTGGCGCCGATGGTGCGGGAGTTGACCGCCGAGACCGGTGTCGGGCCGCTGAGCACGGCGGCCGTGGGTGCCGCCGGGCTCGCCACCCTCGGCGAGGCGCTGCGGGCCGAACTGCCGGGTGCGCTGGGGCGGGAGTTCGGGATCCGTTCGGTCGCCCTGGTCGCCGACGCCGTCACCGGCTACGTGGGCGCGCTCGGGCCGCGTCCCGGTGCCGTGGTCGCCGCCGGCACCGGACTGATCGCCGTCGGCACCGACCTGACGTGCTGGCGCCGCGCGGACGGCTGGGGTCATCTGCTGGGCGACTGCGGCGGCGGCGCGTGGATCGGGCGGGCCGGGCTGGAGGCCGCGCTGCGCGCGTACGACGGCAGGCCGGGCGGTTCGACCGGTCTGCTGGCCCGCGCCGAGGAGGTGTTCGGCCCGATGCCGGGGCTGCCGGGCCGGCTCTACCCGCGTCAGGACCGCCCCGCCGTCCTCGCCTCCTTCGCGCCGGAGGTGGCCGCCCGCGCCGACGGTGACCCGGTGGCCGCGGGCATCCTGCGCGCGGCGGCCCGGCACATGGCCGAGTCGGCGGCCGCGGTCTGCCCGGAGAGGGGAGAGCCCCGGGTGTCGGTCACCGGCGGCCTGCTGAAGATGGGAGACCCGCTGCTCGTCCCGCTGAGGGAGGAACTGGCGCGGCGACTGCCCCACGCGCCGCTGGTGCCGGCCGGCGGCGACCCGCTCGCGGGCTCGGTCCGGATCGCCCTCGATCTCGCCGCGGGGGCGCTCACCCTCCCGGGTGACGCGGCGATGCTGAGCGTGGTGACCGTGCGGGGCGACTGACCCCGGCACGCCGGTCACCTCCCCGCGGACGTAACTCATCAGACAAAACCGGACGGATACCGCTCACCTGCACCCTCCCCGAACAGGGGAGCCCAAGAAGCCAGTAACATGCGTCGCCATGAGCTCTGCCACTGGACCCGCGTCCGGCCTGCCAGTACGAATGCCGCGACCTCGCCAGCCCGGGCGGCACCGCCGACCCGAGCCGCTGGCGGCTCCTGAGGGCGCGCCCGCGCTCGTCCTCGTGGTGCCGGGCACTCCCGGTGCCGCCACGCGCAGCCTCGCCGAGGAGGTCGTGAGCATCGCGCGCTCCGAGCTGCCCGGCCTGGACGCCCGGATCGCGTACCTGGACGGGGACGAGACGGAGTTCCCGACGCTCCAGGCCGTGCTGACGCACGCCGCCGAGGAGCGCACGGCCCGCTACGAGCAGGCCAAGGCCGCGGGTCTGGACGTCAAGGAGCCCGACGGCCCCGTCGCCGTCGTCGTGCCGCTGCTGGCCGGCCCGGACGGCGCCCTGCTGCGCCGTATCCGCCAGGCCGTGATGGACAGCCGTATCGCGGCCGATCTGACCGACGTGCTGGGCCCGCACCCGCTGCTCGCCGAGGCGCTGCACGTGCGGCTGTCGGAGGCCGGTCTGGCCCGCGCCGACCGCGCCCGCCTGTTCACCGTGGCGACCGCGGCGGACGGCATCATCCTGGCGTCGGTGGGCGGTGAGGAGGCCGTGCAGGCGGCCGGGATCACCGGCATGCTGCTCGCCGCGCGCCTCGCGGTGCCGGTCATGGCGGCGGCGCTCGACCAGGACGGGTCGATCTCGGCCGTCGCCGAGCAGCTGCGCGACGCGGGCTCGCAGCAGCTGGCCCTCGCGCCGTATCTGATAGGACCGGAGGTCGACCCCGGCCTGGTCGAGGAGGCGGCCAAGGAGGCGGACTGCTCCGCCGCCGAGCCGCTCGGCCCCTACCCGGCGATCGGCAAGCTGGCGCTGGCCAAGTACACGTCCGCCCTGGGCATCACCCCGCCGCAGCCGCAGGGCACGCCGGTCCGCTGACGCTGACGGCGGCACCGTACACATGCCGAAGGGCCCGCTCCGGCCACCGGAGCGGGCCCTTCGGCACACCTGCCGCCGCTCGCCGCGGCGCTCAGCCGAAGACCACGCACGACGCGGCGGGGACGCCGAGCGCGCCCACGTGGCGCGGCAGGCCCGTGGCCGGGTCGACGGCGAACCAGGCCACCTCGCCGGAGCGCTCGTTGGCGACGTAGAGGAACCCCTGGAACTCGGCGAGCGCACGGGGCCAGTGGCCGCCGCAGGGCACCGTGCCGACCAGCCGCAGCTCGTCGCCCTCGACGGCGAAGGTGGACAGGACGTCCTCGCCGCGGGTGGCGGTCCACACGAAGCGGCCGTCGGGGGAGGCGACGACGCCGGAGGGGTAGGCGTCGCCGGACGGGGCGCCGGGCAGCACCTGCCCGACGGTCAGCGGCTCCAGGAGGCCGGCGGCGGCGTCCCAGCGGCAGACGGTGAGCGTCGGCGTCAGCTCGCCGAGCACGTACGCACGCGTGCCGTCCGGGTGGAAGGCCAGGTGGCGCGGTCCCGAGCCGGGCCGCAGGGCGATCTCCCGGTGGACTTCGAGACGGCCGTTCGTCAGTGTGCAGACGCGGACGGAGTCCGTGCCGAGGTCGACGCCGAGCACCCAGCGGCCGCTCGGGTCGGGCTGCACCTGATGGGCGTGCGGCCCCTGCTGGCGGAGGGCGTGCGGACCCGAGCCCTTGTGGCTCAGGACGCCGGACGCGGCGCCCGCGAGCGTGCCGTCGGCCCGGATCGGCACCACCGTGACGCTTCCGGAGCCGTAGTTGGCGGTCAGGACATGGCCGTCGTGGACGCTCAGATGCGTGGGGCTGTCGCCGCCGACCGGCACCGGCGCCCCGGCCTTCACCGGCCGCTCCCCCGTCACGCGGAACGCGGCGACCGCGCCCTCCGCCGTCTCACTGACGGCGTAGAGGGTCCGCCCGCCGGGTGCCAGCGCCAGATAGGACGGGTCCGCTACGGAGTCCACGCGGCTCAGGGCGGTGAGCGCGCCGCTGCCCGCGGCCACGGCCGCCGTCACGATCCCGGGGCCGCCGGCCGCCGTGAACGACCCGATGTAGGCCCGCTGTCGCCGCCCGCCGCCATCCGTCACCGCTGTCCCCTCTCGGTCCTGTGCGTCAGGGCGACGTTAGCAGTCGATCATTCGCGGTCTAGACCATACGTGGGCACGGACCGGACCGCCCCGTCCGCCGGGCCCGGCGCCGCGCGCCGAGGAGCGGCGGGTCCGAGGGCGTTCGCAAGCGGGGCGGCCGGCCCGCGGACGGCCGTCGGACGGCCTACGCGCCGACGAGCGGTGAACCCGACGCTGTCCTCAGCGGGGCGGCCAGCTCCGCCAGGGCCCGTTCCAGGCCGTGCAGGTGGGCCAGGGCGGGCTCCGTCGCGGGTGGCCCGGGAAGGGTCGTGACGTGGTCGCCGCCGCCGGTGAGGGCCTCGACCGCCGCCTCCACGCGCCAGCAGGCGGCGGCCAGGCGGGCGTCGTGCGAGGCCTCGGGGTCGGCGGCGACGGAGACCAGGCCCCGCGTCTCGCGGGCGCAGTCGTCGAGCAGGGCCAGCACCCGGCGGGCGCGCCGCTTGCGGCCGAGCATCGGGTTCAGCGGATGGACCAGGGGCGCGACCGACATCCGTACCCGGCCGAGCAGCAGCTCCAGTTCCGCGATCCGGCGCGCCGGGTCGGCGTCCGCGGAGCCGGCCAGCCGGGCCGCCGCCTCCGCCGTGCAGGCGTGGACGCAGCGCAGTGCGCGCTGGATCCAGCCGTCGGTGACGGTGTGCGTGGTGACGGGCAGCACGAAGAGGACGGCGAGCGCGGCGCCGAGCGCGCCGACGCCGGTCTCCGCCGCGCGCAGGGCCAGCAGGCCGGGGGTGAGCACGCCCAGCAGGCCGTAGAGGAGTCCGGCGAGCAGCGTGACGCAGAGCATCATCCACGTGTACGACACCGCTGCCGAGTAGAAGACGCCGAAGACGCAGACGGCGAGGAGCAGGGCCGAGGCGGCCGGGGCGCCGTGCAGGGGGACGGCGACCAGTACGCCCAGGCCGATGCCGAGCAGCGTGCCGAGCATCCGGCGGAAGCCGCGGACCAGGGTCTCGCCGCGCGAGGCGGTGTTCACGAAGACCCACCAGGTGGCGCCGACGGCCCAGTACCAGCGCTGCCCGGACACCAGCTGGCCCAGGAGCAGGGCGAGGCCCGCGCCCGCGGTGGCCTGGACGGCCTGGCGCGTGGTGAGGCGCGCGAGACCGGTGCCGGCCGGCGGTGCGGGCGCGGGCGCCGGGGGCAGCCGCGCCTCGTAGCACCACAGGCCGAAGCGCACGGCCGAGGTGGTGAGCAGGGACAGCACGACGGCGGCGTACAGCTCGGGCAGCCGGCTGGTGGTCGCGTGCAGGAACTGCGCCATGAAGAAGGTCATGAACGCGAACACGCCGAGGCTGTGCCCGCGCGGTCCCCAGCGGCGCGCGTACACGCCGGCGCCGGTGATCGCGAGGAAGGCGAGGTCGCGGACGACCGGGTGGTCGTGCAGCACGGCCGCGGCGGCGAGCACCGGGAGGCCGACGGCGGGCAGCAGCGCGGTGGTGACGGCCTGCCCGCGGACCGTGGCGTCGGAGACGGTGAACAGGGCGAGCAGCGCGGCCAGGCCGCCGATGACGGCACCGACGAGGGAGAGGCCGGCCAGGCCGCAGACGACGGCCGCGAGGCCGATGCCGAGGACGGCACGGGCGGCGAAGCGCAGCCGTGTGCGCCCCGGGTCCGGAGCCACGAACACCCTCTTCAGCAACTGCTTCCCACCCCTCGGACACGGCATGAAAAAGGCGCCGCGGAGGTTCCGCAGCGCCATCGACACCCACATTGCAGCACCGAACCTCCCGTCGGCTCAAGCGGGCCGCATTATGCTGGGCCATTGGCACAGTCACATCGATCCGGGAGCGTGCACGGGCGGGCCATCGGACCAGACACGGACCGGACCGTCCGGGAGGAGGCCGCACCCCATGGCCGTCGACGAACTCGACACCCGCATCCTGCGGCTGCTGATGGAGCAGCCGCGCACCAGCGTGCGCGAGTACGCCCGCATCCTGGGCGTGGCGCGGGGCACCCTGCAGGCGCGGCTCGACCGGCTGGAGCGGGACGGCGTGATCACCGGTACGGGCCCGACGCTCTCCCCGGCAGCACTCGGTCATCCGGTGCTCGCGTTCGTGCACATCGAGGTCACCCAGGGACATCTGGACGACGTGGGGGACGCGCTGGCCACGGTGCCGGAGATCGTCGAGGCCTTCTCGATCACGGGCGGCGGCGATCTGCTGACCCGGGTCGTGGCACGGGACAACGAGCATCTGGAGGACGTGATCCAGAAGCTGATCAGCCTGCCCGGCGTCGTCCGCACCCGTACCGAGGTGGCCCTGCGCGAGCGCGTCCCGCAACGGCTGCTGCCCCTGGTCGAGTCGATCGGGCGCGCGGCCCGCACGTGACCTTTGCCATGCTGGGGTCATGAGCAGGCTCGGCGACACCGCGGTCGTCTTCGATCTCGACGGAACGCTCGTGGACAGCGAGCCGAACTACTTCGAAGCGGGCCGGCGGACCCTCGCCGAGCACGGCGTCCCGGACTTCACCTGGGCGGATCACGAGCGGTACGTCGGCGTCAGCACGCAGGAGACGGCCGCCCGGTGGCAGCGGGAGTACGGCCTCGCGGTGTCCGCCGAGGACCTGCTCGCCGACATCGACCGCCGCTATCTGCAGCTGGCCCGCACCGGCACGCGCGCGTACCCGCAGATGCGGAAGTTCGTCGAACTGCTCGCCACGGACGGGGTGCCGATGGCGGTGGCCTCGGGGTCGTCGCCGGAGGCGATCGAGGCGGTCCTGGCGGGCACCGGCCTGGGCGGGTACTTCCGCGCCGTCGTCTCGGCCGAGGAGGTCGCGCGCGGCAAGCCCGCCCCCGACGTCTTCCTGGAGGCGGCCCGGCGCCTCGGCGCGGTCCCGGCCGACTGCGTGGTCCTGGAGGACGCAGCCCCCGGAGCCGCCGCCGCGCACGCCGCCGGCATGCGCTGCGTCGCGATCCCGTACGTCACGGCCCGGGCCGGCGCCCCGGAGTTCGCCACCGCGGACCTGCTGCTGCGCGGGGGGCAGGACGAGTTCACCGCGCGCGGCACCTACGACTGGCTCCTGCGCCCGGCCCGGCCCTCCTGATCCCGCGCCGCCGCGGGAGGCACCGGTCCGGCTCCGAGCAGGCGCAGATACATGGTGCTCACGTCCCGTACGGCGGCGTCGTACGTCTCGGGCCGCGCCGCGACCCGGCGGGCGAACTCGGCGCACATGCCGCCCACCGCGCGGGCCACGGCGAGCGGTTCGGCGACCGGGGCCGCCTCGCCCCGGTCGGCGAGGCGGCGGATGTAGCGGGCGTGACGGCGCACGGGCCGCTCGCGGATCTCCTCCCACAGCCGCCGCACGTCCGGATCGGTGCGGGCCTGCTGTTCCAGCAGGACGAGCAGGGGCTGGTGCCGGGCGCAGGCGGCGATGACGGCGCCGACGGACGCCTCGGCGACGGCGCCCGGGTCGCCGGTGTCGACGCCCGGCACCTCCTGCGCGGCGAGGAACGCGTCCCGCACGCGCACCGCGAGGACGCGGAAGATCTCCTCCTTGGAGGCGAAGTACACATAGAAGCCCGCCCGGGACACCTCGGCCTCCGCGGTGATGTCGGCGACGGTGGCGGGGCCGAGTCCGCGCCGCGCGAAGACGGCCTCGGCCGCGTCCAGGAGCCGGGCGCGGGCCGGGGCCCCGGTGCGGTCGCGGGCGGTGCGGACCGCCCAGGCCCTGTGCTGCGTGCGTGCCATGCCGCGAGCGTATTGACGTTGACGTCAATGTCAATGAGCATGGCGGGGCCGGTCGATGAGGCCCGTCGGGGCCCGTGTCCTGGAGGGCTCACATGGGTTCTGCCGCCGTACTGGTCGCCAACCGCGGGGAGATCGCCGTACGCGTCCTGCGTGCCGCCTCGGAGGCCGGGCTGCGCTCGGTCGCCGTGTACGCCGAGGGCGACGACGCGCACGCCCGGGCGGCCGACGAGGCCGTGCCGGTCGGCGGCTACCTGGACGGGGCCGCGCTGCTGGCCGCCGCGCGGGGCACCGGATGCGACTACCTCCATCCCGGGTACGGCTTCCTGAGCGAGGACGCGGACTTCGCGCGCCGCTGCGGACAGGCCGGCATCACCTTCGTCGGGCCGGCGCCCGAGGTGCTGGCAGTCTTCGGGGACAAGGCGCGCGCCCGCGGGTTCGCCGCCGAGGCGGGCGTTCCCGTGCTCGCCGGCGCCGACGGCCCGGACGGGGCGCGGGAGCTGCTGGCCTCCGGGCCCGTGATGATCAAGGCGGTCGGCGGGGGCGGCGGGCGCGGCCTGCGGGTGGTGCGGCGGGCCGGGGAACTGGACGAGGCCTGGGAGCGGTGCGCCTCGGAGGCCCGGCAGGGCTTCGGCCGGGGCGAGTTGTACGCCGAGCGGCTGCTGGAGGGGGCCCGGCACGTGGAGGTCCAGGTGGTCGGGGACGCGACCGGGGCCGTCACGCATCTGTGGGACCGGGACTGCAGCGCGCAGCGCCGCTTCCAGAAGGTGATCGAGATCGCGCCCGCCCCGGAGCTCGACCAGGACACCCGCGAGCGGGTACTCGGCGCCGCGCTGCGGATGGCGCGCGCCGCGCGGTGCTCCAGCCTGGTCACCTTCGAGTTCCTGCTCCAGGGGCGCGAGTTCTGGTTCGTCGAGGCCAACCCCCGGCTCCAGGTGGAACACACGGTCACCGAGGAGGTGACGGGCATCGACCTGGTCGGCGTGCAGCTGCGGCTCGCGGCCGGGGCCTCGCTGGCGGAGGTGGGGCTGTCGGACCCGCCGGCCGCGCCGCGCGGATTCGCCGTGCAGGCGCGGGTCACCGCCGAGGAGGCGGGGCACGTCACGCGCTTCGACCTGCCGTCGGGGCCCGGCGTGCGGGTCGACACCGCGAGCCGCGCGGGGGCCGCGGTCGGCCTGCGCTACGACCCGTTGCTGGCGAAGGTGATCGCGCACGTCCCCGCGGGCGGGGTCGAGGCGGCCTGCGCACGGGCGCGGCGGGCGCTGGGCGAGTTCGCCGTGGAGGGGGTGCGGACCGGCATCCCGTTGCTGCGGGAGGTGCTGGCCCGGCCGCGCTTCTGGGCGCACACGGGCGTGGTGGAGGAGCTCGCGCGGGCACACCCGGCCGTCCGGCAGGAGAGCTCCGGCGGCACGGTCCTCGCACCGCTGAGCGGTACGGTCGTCTCCGTCGACGTCTCCCCCGGCGAGCCGGTGCGTGCCGGACAGCGGCTGCTGGTGCTGGAGGCCATGAAGATGGAGCACGTGGTGCGCGCTCCCGGCTCCGGGGTGCTGCGGCAACTGCACGCCCGGGTGGGCCGGACGGTGGCCGAGGGCTCGGTGCTGGCCGCGCTGGACGGCGTCACCGGCCCGGGCGACGACGGGCCCGCGGCGGAGGAGCCGGCCGACCCGGACGCCGTACGCGCGGACCTCGCCGAGGCCGTACGCCGGCACTCCTTCGGGCTCGACGGGAACCGGCCGGAGGCGGTCGCCGAACGGCACGCGCTCGGCCGGCGCACCGCCCGCGAGAACATCGAGGACCTGTGCGACGCGGGCTCCTTCACCGAGTTCGGCGCCCTGGCCGTCGCCGCCCAGCGCCGGCGCCGCTCCCTGGACGACCTGATCCGGTCCACGCCCGCGGACGGCCTGGTCTGCGGCACCGGGCGCGTCGGCGGCGAGCCCTGCGTGGCGATGTCCTACGACTACACGGTCCTCGCCGGCACCCAGGGACTGCAGAACCACCGCAAGACCGACCGGATGCTGGAGATCGCCGGGGAACGGCGGCTGCCCGTCGTGCTGTTCGCGGAGGGCGGCGGCGGGCGGCCCGGGGACACCGACACCACGTCCGTGGCCGGTCTCGACCTGACCACCTTCCGGCGGATGGGGCGGCTCAGCGGGCTGGTCCCGCTGGTCGGCATCGCCTCCGGACGGTGCTTCGCGGGCAACGCGGCGCTCCTCGGCTGCTGCGACGTCGTGATCGCCACACCCGAGGCGACGATCGGGATGGGCGGGCCGGCGATGATCGAGGGCGGCGGGCTCGGCGTGTACCGGCCGGAGGAGGTGGGCCCGCTGTCGGTGCAGGTACCCAACGGGGTCGTGGACATCGCCGTCGCCGACGAGGCGGAGGCGGTACGGGTCGCGCGGACGTACCTGGCCTACTTCCGGGGCCCGCAGGGCACCTGGGAGGCGCCGGACCAGCGGCTGCTGCGGCAGGTGGTGCCGGAGAACCGGCGGCGGGCGTACGACGTGCGGACGGCCGTCGCGGGGCTCGCGGACACGGGCTCGGTGCTGGAACTGCGGCCCGGGTTCGGCGTCGGCGTCCTGACGTGCCTGGTGCGCGTCGAGGGGCGGCCGCTGGGCCTGCTGGCGAGCAACCCGGCGCATCTGGGCGGGGCGATCGACCGCGACGCGGCCGACAAGGCGGCCCGCTTCCTGCAGTTGTGCGACGCCTTCGGGCTGCCGGTGGTCTCGCTGTGCGACACCCCGGGGTTCATGGTCGGCCCGGAGACCGAACGGACCGCCACCGTACGGCACTTCGCGCGGCTCTTCGTGACCGGCGCCAATCTGCGGGTGCCGCTGGTGAGCCTGGTGCTGCGCAAGGCGTACGGGCTCGGCGCGATGGCCATGATGGGCGGCTCGACGCGGGCTCCCCTGGCCACGGCCGCCTGGCCGAGCGGCGAGTTCGGCGGGATGGGCCTGGAGGGCGCGGTACGGCTCGGCCACCGCAAGGAGCTGGAGGCGATCGCGGACCCCGCCGAGCGTGCCCGTGTCTTCGAGGAGCGGGTCGCCGAGTTGTACGAACGCGGGAAGGCGGTCAACGCGGCGGCCGCGCTGGAGATCGACGCGGTCATCGATCCGGCGGGGTCGCGGGAGTGGATCGTGGCCGCGCTGGAGCGGTGCCCCGTCCCCCGCCCGGGTCACCGCCCGTTCGTCGACGCCTGGTGAACACCCGGTCCGGTGGGTCCGCGGCGATCCGGAGGGCGGCGGTGCGGCGCGGCGGCCGCCGCCCGATGCGCCGCCTCGGCCGGTGCGTCCGTGCTCCGCCTCCTCACTCCGGATGTTCGCACAGGTGATCCGGATGCCGGATCCCGCGCTGAAGAGGAGCCGGGTCCCCGCCCCGCACGCCGCGCGCACGCCGCAGTCCGGCGAACAGGCGGGAGCGGGAGCGGGCCCGGCCACGCAGGGCCAGCAGGATCGCCACGCCGATCGCTATCAGGTGCTCGCGGCCCGCCAGGTTGGGCACGGCGACCGACTCCCACACCATGGACCCGCTGGTGAGCGCGAAGACGACGGGGGCACGCCGTACGACGGCGACGTAGGTGAACAGGCCCACGACCGCGGCGGACGGTCCGGTGTCGAGCACCCGCCCGATTCCGGGCGGCAGGCCCAGCCCGCCCCAGCCCGCACCGAGCGCGATCATCACCCGCACCATCAGGGTGCCGGCCAGCGTGGTCGCGTACGAGACGACCAGCGTCCTGGTCCGGCCGAGTATGAGTTCGGCCAGCGCGAAGGCGAGGAACAGCTGCGTGATCCCCGCCCACACGGGCAGGTCCAGG
This sequence comes from Streptomyces sediminimaris, assembly GCF_047049295.1. Lineage (NCBI taxonomy): Bacteria > Bacillati > Actinomycetota > Actinomycetes > Kitasatosporales > Streptomycetaceae > Streptomyces > Streptomyces sediminimaris. Next base: position 1,043,123 of record NZ_JBJWOT010000001.1, read on the forward strand.
GCCGGGACGTACAGCGACACCGGGGTGCGCAGCAGGGCCAGCCACAGCGGGAGGTCGGCGTTGACACCGCCGAGGACGCGGACCACCACCGCACCCGTGGGCCGCTGCGCCAGCGCGTGGAAGAAGATCACGCCGAAGGCGGCCACGAACGCCAGCGTCAGCCCGGACAGCCCGCGCCGCACGAGCTGCCGCACCGGATCGACCACGATGCCGTACCACTCGCCGCGCACCGTGCGCCCGACGAAGGACGCCGACCGCCACAGGGCGGCGCGCAACCGCTCACGTCCCCGGCGGCCGGGCGGAGCGGCCGGTGGTCCGTCGGCGCGCGGTGCGTCGGCGTGCGGCTCGTCCGCGCGAGGCCCGTCGGCGTACGGCTGATCGGTGAGCGGCTCACCGGCAAGCGGCTCGTCGCTGAGCGGCTCCTCCTCGGTGCCGCTCTCACGGCGCTCCCCCATGCGAAGCAAGACTCCCCCTGAGAGGGTGAAGGTGACCCGTACAGCACAGGGGCCACGCCACCCCGCCCGAGGGCTACGCCCGGCGGCGGGGCTTCCTGCGCTTGGCGCCCTTGGAGACGTCGGATTTGCCCCCGAGGTTGCGCGCCGTCGTTTTCGCGCCGGTGGAAGCGCGCCTGTCACCGGCCCGCGCGCCGGTCCTGCCCTTCGGCTCCGGCGCCGCGGCCTTGCGGCCCCGGGAGCTGTTGACCGTGCGCCCGCGGACGATGCCGATGAAGTCCTCGACCAGGTCCGTCGTCGCCTCCTCGGGCCACGCCAGGGCGACACTCGACTGAGGAGCGTCCACGACCGGCCGGTACACCAGGTCCCTGCGGTGGTGCAGGCGCGCCAGCGACTGCGGGACCACCAGCAGGCCCACTCCGGCCGCGACGAGTTCGACGGCGTCCTCCGTGGTGGCGGGACGCTCGACGGCGGGCCGGCCCGGCGGCCGGTCCCAGCCGAGGACGTCGTCCAGCGGGTGGAGGAGGACCTCTTCGGCGAGGTCGTCCACGCTCACCTCGTCCACCGCTGTGATCACGTGATCCCTGGGGATCACGACGACCGTCGTCTCCGTGTAGAGCGGGATGGCGCTGAAGTACGTACGGTCGACCGGCAGCCGCAGGAGTCCGGCGTCGGCGCCGCCGGCACGCAGCAGGCCGGGCGCCTCGGCGGCCGGTACGGCGAGGAGGGCCAGCGGGACGCCGGGCAGGCGCTCGTTCCAGATCCGCACCCACTTCGCGGGCGTCGCCCCCGGGACGTACGCGAGCCGGAACGTGGGAGATGCCTGCGAGCCTGTCACGCCGCAAGGCTACCGGCCCGGGGCGGTGCCGGGTCACCGGCCGTGACCGGTCCCGGGCCGGCGGCCCCGGTCGGGGCCGTCGTGTCCGCTCGATACCCTGACCCCATGACGTCGCACCAGAGCACCCAGACGATGAAGCCCGCGACCGCGGCGAAGAAGCTGGGTGTGTACCTCGAGGCCACCCCCGCCGAGTTCCGGGAGGGTGCCGTCTCGCGGGCCGAGCTCGACCGGTTGCAGGCCGATCCGCCCGCGTGGCTGCGCGAGCTGCGGGCCGACGGTCCGCACCCCCGTCCGGTGGTCGCGGCGAAGCTGGGCGTCTCCATCGCGGGCCTCGCGCGCGGCGGCGTCACCGAGGCGCTCACCACCGAGCAGATCGAGGCCCTGAAGCAGGAGCAGCCCGAGTGGCTGCTGAGGGAGCGCGCGACCCAGGCCGAGGTCCGCAAGGAGGCGGCCCGGATCAAGCAGCGGAACGCGGAGCGCGCGGCGCGGAGCGGGTCCGGCCGCTCCTGACCACCGCCCACCGCCCGGCCCACCGCCCGGCCCCGTGCCCGCCCGCCGGTCCGCCGGCGACGGTCGGTCGCCGTCCGGAGCCGCTGTGTACGGGCGCCCGGCACCTGACGGGACGTCACGACGAAGGTCACAGAAGCGTATCGGACATTCCGCCCCTCAACCTTCACACGAGCCGCACAAGTTGGCTAGTTTGGCGGCAGGCCGCACGAGTTCTTCCGGCGCCCCGCCGGGACGTGCGGCCTCCGCCGAGTCCGGTGCGCCCCCGTGGCAGCCGGAGCCGGGGACCCGACCGAACGATGGGGTGAATCGGCCCGACCGCCCGTCCGGGCAAGGGCCGTAGGGCATGCCTTCCGGATCGACCGCCCGAACCCGACAGCTGACTCGGTAGGCGGAGCACGGAAGGAGTACGGCTCCCATGGCGCCGGAACGATCGTCGCGCTCCCAAGGCTCCGGCCTTCCCGGAATGCGCAACTCCGCTCTCGCCACCGCTGCCCTCACCTCGGTGGCCCTGTTCTCACAGACGGCCGACGCCGCCGCGACGGCGGTGGACGCGGCCCCGAGCAGCGAGGACGTCCGGCAGCGGGTGAGCAGCCTGTACGACCGGGCCGAGAGCGACACCGGCCTGCACAACATCACCCGGGCGCAGTCCGCCTCCCGGGGCCGGGCCCCGGGAGGCGGGGGCCGGACCTCGGACCCCGATCTGGACAACCTCGCCCGGCAGTGGTTCCAGGGGGCGCGTTCGTCCCTGGGCCCGACGGCCCCGGCGATCCTCCCCGCCGACCGGCTGCCGGCCCAGCGCACCGCGGCCCGTCCGAAGGGGCCGGAACGGGCCTCCGGGACGGCGGGCCACGGCGCCGCCCGTGAGCTGGAGGCGGCCGCCCGGCCCGCCCTCGAACTTCCTGCCGGAGGGACCCGGCAGCGTCCCGCGGCGGAGCTGACGGCCGGCCCGACGGCCGCGCTGCCCGCTGTGCCGGCCCAGCGTCAGCAGACCGCGGCCCCGCCCGCGGAGGCGCCGGAGCCCGGGCAGGTGGTGCTGCGCCGCTCCAAGCAGGAGAACCAGCGCAAGATCGCGGCGGCCAGCGACCTGCTGTACCGGCACACCGCCCGGCAGACGTCCGCGGCCCCGCTCGCGGCCGCCCAGCCCCAGGCCCTCACCACGTGGCAGCCCCCGGCGGAGCAGTCCCAGCGCGCGGCGGAGGAGGCGTGGCGGCTGCGGCAGCCGAGCGTCCTCGACACGGGCGTACCCGCCCTCGGCCACTGGGGCGCGCAGCAGCCGGACGTCCCCGGCACCGCGATCCCCGCCGGTGAGGACTGGCGCACGCGGCAGCCGGCCCTGCTCGACACCGGCGCACCCGCCGCCGGGAACTGGGGCGCGCAGCAGCCGGACCTCCCCGGCACCGCGATCCCCGCCGGTGAGGACTGGCGCACGCGGCAGCCGGCCCTGCTCGACACCGGCGCCTCCGACGCCGGGAACTGGGGCGCGCGGCAGCCGGGCGTCGCCGAGACGGGTGTGTCCGCGGCCGAGGAGGCGTGGCGGATGCGGCTGCGGGAGCCCAGTGTCCTGGACACAGGGGTGCCGGCCGTCGAGGACTGGCGCATGCGGCAGCCGAGCGGCCTCGACACGGGCGTACCCGCCCTCGGCCACTGGGGCGCGCGGCAGCCGAGCGTCCTCGACACCGGCGTCCCGGCCGTCGAGGCGCCCGTCGGAACCCAGGCCGACCGGGCCGTCGCCTTCGCCCGCGCGCAGATCGGCAGGCCGTGTCTGTGGGGTGCGGTCGGGCCGGAGTCGTACGACAACGCGGGTCTCACCCAGGCGGCGTGGAAGGCCGCCGGGGTCGCACTGCCGCGCAGCACCTCCGAGCAAGCGGGCACCGGCACGGTGATCCCGCTCGCCGAGTCCCGCCCCGGCGACCTGATCTTCTTCCACGACAACTTCAGCCATGTCGGGCTGTACACGGGCAACGGCATGATGGTCCACGCGCCCGGTCCCGGCTCGGTCATCCGTGAGGAGTCGATCCACAACGCCGGTGAGGCGGCCGTACGGATCGCCGTGCGCCCCGCGTAAGGCGTGCTGCGGGCCGCCGGCCCCCCGCTCCGGCGGCCCGCACGGTGATCGGGCCCGAGATCATCGCGGCGGCCCGGTTGAAGTCTCGGACGGCGTGGGGTATCGCCGGTATGGGCAGAACTGCGTACGCGGCGGACGAGCGGAGAGAACGTGGGACAGGCGCGGGGCTCGGCACACGAGCGCATGCTGTCGGTGGCCGTCGCCGCGCTCAACGAGAGCGAGCCCGAGCGGCTCTGGCCGCTGCTGGCGAGCGCGCTGCCGGGCGTGTGCGGCGGCGAGACCCTGGTCTACAAGCTCGACGACTGGAGCGAGAGCGAGGGCACGGTGGGCATGCCGCCGGCCCTGGCCACGGTGTTCGACGGGCTCGCGGAGGAGGATCTGGGCCTGCTGCGCGCGGGGTACCCGTTCGCCCGGCACTATGCGGCGGGGTCCGGCAGGGAGCCCCTCACCGCGCGCCGGGCCGCCGGTTCCGCCTGGTCGGCGAGCCCGACCAGGCGGCTGATCGGCGACGCCATGGACGCGGACCACGTCCTGGCGATTCCGCTGCCCGGGACGACGACGCCGATCACCGGATGCATGATCTACCGCTCCGGCACGGACTTCACCGACGACCATGTCCGCGCGGCCGAGCAGGTGCAGCCTCTGCTCGCGGCGGTCGAGCGGCAGCGCCGGCTCCTGGAGAGCAGGCGGCGGCCGCCCGCCGCGACGCCCGGTGCGCCGGCCGCCGAGGGGCCGCTCACGCCCCGCGAACTGACCGTGCTGCTCCTGCTGGCGGACGCCCTGACCGCCGCCGCGATCGGCCGCCGGCTGGGCATCTCGGACCGTACGGTCCACAAGCACGTCGAGAGGATCTACCGCAAGCTCGGCACGCGGGACCGTGTCGGCACGGTGCTACGGGCCCAGCGGCTGGGGCTGATCCCCACGCCCTGAGCGTGCGGGTCCGGCGGCAGGGCGATCTGCGCGCCGTGGCAGGGGACTTCCGAACCGCGTCGCCGGTGCTCGGCGGCGGGCACGCACCCGGCCGGTCCGCCCGCCGCCGCACCGCCCCGCACTTCGGCACCGGCCCCCGGACGTACGCCTCGACGGTCGGCGGCGCGGGCCGAGACGCCGTCACCGCCGCTCCCCCGGCGACCCCGGCGACCCCGGCGACCCCGGCGACGTACCGACGACATCACGACGCGCGGACGGTGGCGGACCGCGGCGGACGGCCATACGGTGCCGGCGCCGACCCGACGGGCTAGCCTGGCACGACCGGCGGGACGTCCGCCTCTCGATTGACGACGCCAGGGAGTCGGTCATGAAGCGGAACCGCTCCATCCCCTCACCGACCGTGATCCCCGTCCTGATCTATCCCGACGTACGCGCGGCGGTCGCATGGCTCGGCGCCGCCTTCGGGTTCACCGAGCGGGTACGGATCGGCGAGGACCACCGCGCCCAGCTCGCCTTCGGGGACGGCGCGGTGATCGTCGGGGACACGCGCAAGGACCGCCGGCCGCCGCGCCCCGGTGAGGTCACGCACTCGGTGACGGTGCGGGTCGAGGACGCCCGCGCGCACTGCGAGCGGGCCCGGGAACACGGTGCGCGGATCGTCATGGAGCCGACCGACTTCGAGTACGGGGAGCGCCAGTACACGGCCGAGGACCTGGCCGGCCATCAGTGGACGTTCTCGCAGACCCTCGCGGACGTCGCCCCTGAGGAGTGGGGCGGGCGGACGGTCACGGCGGACTGACGGATCCCCGGCGGCGGTCAGGCGCGGATCTTGTGCGTCATGGCGAACTCGTCGGCTTCGGGCAGGTCGAAGTCGCCGTGGTCGCTGCCGAGTCCCTGCGCCACCAGCGCCGCCGCCGCGCTGCCCAGCACGGCGGCCTCGCGCGGGGTGCGGCCGAGGCCGATGCCGCGCAGGAAGCCGGCCGAGAAGGCGTCACCGCATCCGGTGCTGTCGACGACGTCCACCTCGAAGGCGGGGACCGTCTCGGTGCCGTCCGCCGTCACCAGGAGCGCACCGTCTCCGCCGCGCGTGACGGCGACCAGTCCGGCCCCCGCGGCCAGGAACTTCTTCGCCCCGGTGACGAGGTCCTCCTCCTCGCTGAAGCCGAGGAGCTGGTCGTCGTTGGGCAGCAGGAAGTCGACGTACGGCAGCAGCGGCTCGATCTGGTCGTAGGTGCCGAGGTCGCCGGGGGCGAGGAGGTCCACCGAGGTGACCACGTCGTGCTCCTTGGCGTGCGCCAGGATGCGCGCGGCGACGTCGGCCCCGATCAGCTCCGGGCCGCCGAGGTGGAGATGGGTGGCCTCCTCGACGGCGTCCCAGGGCACGTCGTCGAGGCCGTAGGTGACGTTGGCGCCCAGCAGGTGGAGGGTGGGCCGGTCGCCGTTGGGGCGGATGGGCAGGACGGTCGCCGAGGTGGAGGTGCCGATACGGCGGACGAGCAACTCGGTGTCGATTCCCGCCCGGTCCAGCAGCCGGATGAGCAGGTCGCCGGTCGGGTCGGTGCCGATCGCGCCCGCGGTGCGCACCAGGGCGCCGAGTTTGGCGAGGGTGAGCGCGGTGCCGGCGGCCGTCCCCGCGGCGGTCATCCGGATGTCCTCCACAAGGGTGGCGCCCTGGCCCTCGGGTATCTCCTCCACCGGCCGTACCAGCACGTCCAGTACGTGCACGCCCATCGTGACGACCTGCTGTGCCTTCATCGGTTTCCCTCCTGCGCGGGTGGTACGGGGCGGGTGGTGCCGTAGTCGCGGGCGATCGCGGCCTCGACGACGGCGAGTTGCCCGGCCTCGTCGAGGACCCGGGGCGTGCCGAGGGCGGCCGCGTGCTGGTAGACGCCGCAGGCCCACTCCAGGAGCAGGGCGTGCTCGACGGCCTGCTCCAGGGTCGGGGCATGGGTGACGGCGCCGTGGTTGGCCATCAGGGCGGCGCCGCGGCCCTCCAGCGCGGCGAGCACCGAAGCGGCCAGTTCGGGGGTGCCGAAGGTGGCGTACGGCGCGACCCGGACGGTGCCGCCGAGGGCGAGCAACTGGTAATGGACGCAGGGAAGTTCGTCCAGGACGCAGGAGAGCGCGGTGGCCATCGGCGCGTGGGTGTGGACGACCGCGCCGGTGCCGTAGCGCCGGTAGACGCCGAGGTGCAGATCCAGTTCGGAGGTGGGCTGCAGGTCCCCCTCGACGACTGCGCCGTCCAGGTCGACCACCGTCACCTGGTCCGGGCCGAGTCGGGCGAGCACCGCTCCGGTCGCGGTGATCGCGACCCGTTCCCCCACACGCACGCTGACGTTCCCGGCCGTGCCGATGAGCAGGCCCTCGGCTCCCAGCCGGCGGCAGGCGTCCGCGACGGCGGCCCGCTCCTGACCCAGCACCACGCTTGAGTCGGTCATGTGCGGGAACCTAACCCAAAGGTGAAACAAAGTCACGTTCGGATCCGGAGGTCGCCCCGTGCGTGAACCGGCCGCCGCACCCCTGCGCCGCACGCCCCAACAGGCGCGCAGCAAGGCCCGGTTGGCCCGGGTCCTGGAGGCCGCCGAGCGGGTCCTGGTCGCGGACGGCGTCGAGGCCCTGACCACGACCCGCGTCGCCGCGGAGGCGCGCGTCTCGGTCGGCTCCTTGTACCAGTACCTGCCCGACCGCGAGGCGATCATCGACGCGCTCGCGACCGGGTACTTCGCCCGGCTCGAAGCCGCCATGGACGGGCTCGTGCGCACCGCGTCCGCCGGGCGCTGGGCGGACCCGGTCGGGGTACTCGTCGACGAGTTCGCCGCGATCTACCGCACCGAACACGGCTTCCGGGCCCTGTGGTTCGGCAGCGGCCCGACCGAGCGGACCCGCGCCGCGGACCGGGCGCACAAGCGGCGCATGGCGGACGGTGTCCGTCGTGTCCTCCTCGCCCTCGGCCTCGCCCACGACGACGAGCGGCTCACCCGGTCCTGCCTCGCCGCCGTCCTGGCCGCCGACGCTCTCGCCCAGGAGGCCTTCCGCCGCGACGCGTCGGGCGACGCGGCTCTGCTGGAGGAGGCGAAGGTGATGCTGCGGGGGTATCTCGCGGCGATCGCCGGGCGCGGGTGAACCGGGCGCGGGTGGGCCGGGCGCCCTCCCCTCGCCTCCCCGACCGCGAGACGCCCGTGAGAAACCTGTGAGACGTCCGCGAGACCCCGCGAGACGTCCCGAGGCGTCCCTGAGACCGCCAGGAGAGGTCCCTGAGCGCGGTGCGGCGGAGGCCTCCCGCCGACGCGGAACCGGGGCCGGGCGACCGCGCCCCCTTCGTCGACGGCGTGGTCCTCAGCGTCGACGGAGGCATCCGCGCCCGGGCCGGAAGGCGGCCGTCCGGCGGGCCCGGCTCTCGGGTGCGTGCCACGGTTCGGGCACCGGGGCACCCTGGCACGACGGCGGGGCCAGGACTCCCCGGCAGTCCTGGCCCCGCACGGTCCGCGCCCGCTCTCCCCCGTGGCGAGCACAAGGATGCACAGGAGGCCGGCTCCGTGTCATCGGCGTCCGGTCCACAGCTGCTTGGCGGAGGGTCCACTGGAGGGTCCACACCCCTGCCGCGCGGCCTCGGCGCGGTCCGCGGCCCACGCCCGTTCGCGGTACTCGCTCGGCGGGACGCCCTGGGCCGTGCGGAAGGCGCGCGTGAACTCGGCGGCACGCGGGAAGCCCCAGCGGGCGCCGACGGCGTGGATCGGCGTCGTGCGCTGGGCCGGGTCGGCGAGGTCGCGGCAGGCGCGCCGCAGCCGCTGGTCGCGGATGTAGGCGCCGACGGTGATGCCCTCGGCCTGGAAGAGGCGGTAGAGGTAACTGCGCGAGATGTGGTGCGCGGCGGCGATCCGGGCGGGGGTCAGCTCCGGGTCGCCGAGATGGCGGCGGATGTACGCCTTGACGCCCACGGTCAGCGTGCGGGCGCGGGTCTCGGGCGGCACCTCCCGGTCGGCGTCCAGGGCGTGGGCGAAGACCGCGGTCACCAGGTCGGTGACGACGGTGCCCAGCCGGGGCCCGTCCGACGGCCGGTAGGGCCCGGTGTCGGAGACCAGCTGGATCAGGAACTGCGCCAGCAGCGCGCCCATCCCCTCGCGGCTGGAGACCCGGCTGCCGATCACCCGGTCCGCCCGGTGCCCGGGCAGGGCCACCAGGGCCCTCGGTATCTCGACCCCGATCATGCTGACCGGCTCGGGACCGGTGGAGATGTCGTACGAGCGTGAGGAGCTGTTGGTGTGGAAGTCGTCGATGCGGTAGGCGACCTGCCGGCTGCCCCAGCTGGCCGCCGCTTCTCCCCGCCGCAGCAGGGAGAGGTGGTAGACCTCCGGGTCGGACTGCCGGATCAGCTTGGGCGTCCGCCGGAAGACCAGGTGGTCGAAGGTCGCCGGCCAGACGGTCACGTCCCCGAGGCCGACCAGGCGCTGTTCGCCCCGGTAGTCCGCCGCGCGGTCACTGGCCAGCCGCATGGGCGCGTGGGTGCGGCCCATGCGCTCGGTCCAGGCTTCGAACCGGTCGCCCACCGGCAGGTCCGCGGTCCGCAGGAACGATTCGTCCAGCACGGCCGTAGTCAACCACACGCCTCCGGCGGCAGGCCGGGCGCCCGGCCGCCGGTCAGGGCGTTCAGCGCGTGAGGAACTCCGCGAGCCCCGCCAGGAGCCGGTCGACGTCCTCCGCGTCGTTGTAGGGGGCGAGGCCGACGCGCAGGCCGCCGGTGTCGCCGAGGCCGAGGTGGCGGGAGGCCTCCAGCGCGTAGAAGGAACCCGACGGGGCGTGGACGCCGCGTTCCGCGAGGAAGCCGTAGGCGTCCGTGGTGGAGCGGCCCTCGAAGGTCAGCAGGAGGGTGGGGGTGCGGTCGGCCGCGCGGGAGTGGATCGTGATGCCGCCGAGTGCGGACAGACCCTTGTCGATCCGCGTGCGCAGGCTGTCCTCGTGACCTGCGAGCGCCGTGAACGCCGCGGCCAGGCGCCCGCGCCGGGTTCCCGTGGCGCTCGGGTCGAGCCCGGCGAGGAAGTCGACCGCGGCGGTGGTGCCCGCGAGGAACTCGTAGGGCAGCGTGCCCAGTTCGAAGCGTTCGGGGACCGCGTCGGTGGCGGGCAGGAGCTTGTCCGGATGCAGGGTCCGCAGCAGCTCCGGCCGGGCGGCGAGGACGCCGTGGTGGGGGCCGAGGAACTTGTAGGCGGAGCAGACGAAGAAGTCGGCGCCGAGCTGCCCGAGGTCGACGAGCGTGTGGGCGGCGTAGTGGACGCCGTCGACGTGGCAGAGCGCCCCGACTTCGTGCGCCAGGCGGGCGATCTCGGCCACGGGGGGACGCGTGCCGATCAGATTGGAGGCGGCGGTGACGGCGACCAGCCGGGTGCGCTCGGACAGCACGGCGCGGATGTCGTCGGCGGTCAGCTCCCCCGTGGCCGGATCGAACCCGGCCCAGCGCACGGTCGCACCGGCCCGGGCGGCGGCCTGCACCCAGGGGCGGATGTTGGCGTCGTGGTCGAGCCGGGTGACGACCACCTCGTCACCGGGCCGCCACGTCGTGGCGAGGGTGCGGGAGAAATCGTAGGTGAGCTGGGTGGCGCTGCGGCCGAACACGATCCCGGCCGGGTCCGCTCCCAGCAGGTCGGCCATGGCCGCGCGGGCGCCGACGACGATGGCGTCGGCGTTGCGCTCGCCCGGCGCGGTCCGCCCCCGGTTGGACAGCGGCCGGGACATCGCGTCGGCGACGGCGCGGATGACGCGTCGCGGGGTCTGGGTGCCGCCCGGGCCGTCGAAGTGCGCCGTTCCGGCCGCGAGGGCGGGGAACTGGGAGCGGATGGCGGCGATGTCGTACGTCACGAGGCAGCTCCTGTGCGGGTCGGGCCGGGGCCATGATCGTGCGCGATCGGCGAGGGACGTGGCAACCACGGGGCCGCCCGGGCGGCCCCGGGCAGGTGGCGGGGAGCGCACCCGCGCGCACCCGCACCGCGGAGCCGCCCGGCGGAGAGCCGGCGGTCCCGCGGGCACCGGCCGCATCCGCCGGCCGCCGGGGCGTTCGTGCCGGGCTCGCCGCCGCCTGGGCAGGGGCCGTCGAGATCGGCCAGGTGTCCGCGTGACACCGCGATGACCCAATATTGGGCATCCCATTGACCGCCGTAGAAAAACTGCCCTACATTCGCAGCGATTCCCGGCGCTGCCATCCCCCCGTAAACCCGCCCATAAGGGGAACCACGTGTCCACCGAAGCACGCACCCAACCGGATTCCACCTCCGTCGGCCGACCGTCCGGCGGGCTGCCCGTCGGCACCCTGGTCGCCGGCTGCTTCGCGGTCTGTCTCGCCCAGATCGCACTGGCCATGCCGGCCACCCTGAACGGGCTCTTCCAGGAGGACCTGCACCCCGTCGGCTCGCAACTGACCTGGATCTCGGACGCGTTCCTGCTGCCCGTCTCCGTCCTGGAGCTGACCTTCGGCGTCCTCGGCGACCTCTTCGGCCGCAAGCGCCTGCTGGTCGGCGGCGGCGCGCTGCTGGTGCTCGGCGAGGCGCTCGCGGCCGCCGCGACCGGCATCCATCTGCTCTGGCTGGGCCAGGCCATCGCGGGCCTGGGCGCGGCGGCCCTGTTCCCGACCTCGCTCGCGATGATCGCCGCGGGCACCCACTCCGCCAGGGACCGCGCCCGCACCATCGCGATCTGGGCCGCGGCCCTGTCCAGCGGCGGCTTCGTCGCCCCCGTGCTCGGCGGCATCACCGGCAACTACGGCTCCTGGCGCTGGGCCTTCGTCGTGGTCACGGGCCTGGCCCTGATCAGCACCGTGCTCAGCCAGCTGCTGGCGCACGACTCGAGCGCCCCGGAGGGCCGTTCGCTCGACCTGGCCGGTCAGATCACCGTCGGCGTGGGCATGTTCGCCCTGCTGTACGCGGTCATCCAGGGCCCCGCGGACGGCTGGACGGCGACACCGGTGGTGATCGCCTACGTCGTCGCCGCGGTGTGCATGGGCCTGTTCGTCGTCGCCGAGCACCGGGCCGCCTCGCCCCTGCTGCGGCTCGACCTGTTCAAGAACCGGGCGTTCGCGGTCGCGTCGTTCGTCGCGGTGGTCGGCATGTTCAGCTACCTCGGCACCGCCTACGCGACCAGCATCCGGCTGGGCCCGGTCCAGCACCAGAGCCCGCTGCGCGGATCGTTCGCCTTCATCCTGCTCAACGCCTGGACGCTGCTGCTGATGCCGGTGATCTCCCGGCTGCTGGAGAAGGTCAGCCCGAGGTGGATCCTGGGCGCCGGTCTGGCGCTGATGGCGACGGGCGACTTCATCGCCGCCACCCTGTCCGTCCACGACCGGGCCCTCACCGCGCTCATCGTGCCGATCGGCCTGGTCGGCATCGGCTTCGCCCTGACGGTGTCCTCGATCACGGCCACCGCGGTGAACACCGTGGAGGTCCACTACGCGGGCATGGCCAGCGCCTCCACCAGCCTGCTCCGCGACTTCGGCTTCACGCTCGGCCCGGCGGTCATCGGCGCGATCGCGCTGAGCCGCGCGGCGGACGAGTTCACCTCGAAGCTGTCCGCCTCCGGACTGCCGGCCCAGGCCAAGGCGGCCGCGGGCCAGGTCGCGGCGGAGGGCGGCCCCCTCGCCGCCAACTCGGTCCCGCCGTCGTCCCCGCCCGGCGGCGCGGTGCCCATCGCCCTGGAGGCCCTCGGCAACGGTTACGCGGTCGGCTACGTCGTCTGCGGCGTGGCCGCCCTCGCCTGCTGCCTCCTCAGCGTGGTCGCGCTGCGCGGAAAGGGTGACAAGGACGCCACCGTGGGCATCGAGGAGGATGCGCGGGAACAGCCCGCGGCCGCCTGAACCACGGCCGTCGGATATCGCTGCGGAATGCGCGTCATCTGCAGAAAGGGTGACCCTTTCGGGGATGCCCGGGAAATGTCAGACACGGGCCCGGGGTCGCGCGCGCCGGCAATACGGCACGGTGACGCACCGGATGGGAAACGCGGAGAACGCCATCGGCCCGGCGGCCCGGGTACCGGACCTGCGACTGCCCCCGGGCACCCCTGCCGCATCCGGAGCAGGCGGTCCGTGGGCCGCAGGACTGCCTGCTCAGACCGCCCGGGACACGGCCCTTTCGCGTTCGTGCGCCCTGTGACCGACGGACCGGGCCGGCCGGTCACAGGATGTTCTCACCGCCCGCACACAACACTTTCGCCTTCTCCTCGATCGCGGCCCGCCGGCCCTCATGGGTCCAGTGGTTGCCATGGCCTCTCGGCGCGGCAGAGCCGTGTCTGACAGTATTTCCCGGATCGGCTCCCGCGACATGATTGAGGAATTGAGACTGTGACACCCGACATAACCGGAAACGATCGCCTGCCGGTCTACGAGAGTCTGCTCCGCGAGCGCGGTGACGCCGTGGCGGAGGCCCGCGTGGCGGCCGAACACATGCAGCACCAGGCGCCACAGGCCGCGGTCCACCACGACCAGGTACCGGCGGCCCACCACGAGCGGAGTGCGCCGGGGCCCGGCTCCCACCAGCAGCAGGCGGCACCTCAGCATCGTCAGCACGCTCAGCATCAGGCGGCGCCGCAGGATCCTCAGCGGCCCCAGCGCTCGTAGTACCGGTGACGCGCCCGTGGAGACGGGGCCCGGCCGGGTGCGAGGACGGCTCAGCCGGGCCGGTCCCACAGCACGTGCAGCGTGGGCGGCTTGCGGAAGACCAGGCCCTCCGGAGCAGTGGGGCGGTCCGGGTCCAGGCGCAGGCCGGGCAGGCACCGCAGCAGGTGCTCCAGCGCCATGCGGGTCTCCAGACGGGCCAGATGGGCTGCGACGCAGTGGTGCGGGCCGTGGGCGAAGGCCAGCTGGAGGCGGGCGCCGGCGCGGCGGACGTCGAAGCGGTCGGGGTCGGGGAAGACGGCCGGGTCGCGGTTGGCGCCCGCCAGGGAGACGGTGACGGGGTCGCCCTCGCGGATGACGGCCGCGCCCAGCTCGATGTCCCGGGTGGCGTAGCGGTCGACGACGACGGCGCCCGGCTCGAGCCGCAAGGACTCCTCGATCGCGCCGTCCAGCAGGTCCGGGTCGGCCCTGACGAGCGCGAGCTGGTCGGGGTGCCCAAGCAGCTGCAGCAGCGCGTTGGTGATCATCGCCTCGGTGGTCTCGATGCCGCCGAACATCATCACCGCGGCGTTGGAGGCCACTTCCGGCAGGGCCAGCCGCTGCGCGGCGGCCACCAGCAGCGACGCGCCGTGCCGGCCGGCGACGGTGCCTTCCACGGCTGCCCGCAGCTCCGCGTAGGCGGCGGAACCGGCGGGCCCCGCCTCGCGTCCCGCGGTGATCTCCGAGACCGAGCGCACGATGGCGTCGTACCACGACAGGACCGTGTCCGCGCCGACGCCCGCCAGCCCGAGGGCGTCGGTCACCACGGCGACGGCGAGCGGTCCCGCGAAGGCGCGCCGCAGTTCCGCGGCGCCCGCCGGGCGCAGGGCGTCGACGAGCCGGCCGGTCTCCCGCTCGATGGACGCGGCGAATCCGTCCCGCACCCGCCGGGGCCGGAAGGGCGGATTGAAGGGCTCGCGGTGGCGGGCGTGCTCGGCACCGTCCAGGGACAGCATGCTCGGCCCGACGACCCGCGCGGTGGAGAACCGGGGGTCGTCGACGGTGAAGGTCGCGGCGTCCCGCATCACGCTCAGCGCCAGGTCGCGCCGGGTCACCAGCCAGCCGCCCAGCTCCGGCAGCCAGGACACCGGCTCGTGCGCGCGCAGCAGCGCGAGGCGCGGATGCGGATCGCGGGCGAGTTCGGCGAGCGTGGTCGCGGCGCCGAGCGGGAAGGACGTGACGACACTCATCGTGAGCCCTGGTCGAGTGCGGAGTGAGCCATCGCCTCGAACACTACAGCGGGGGTGTGACACGCCACCGGATGGCCCATCGGCCCGGTGAGCGGTCCATCGGGTCATAGCGTTCGAGATATGACGAAATACCGCATTGCGTACCTGATGTGCACCGCCGTGGTCGTCGGGACGGGACTCGGTGCCGCTCCGCCCGCCTCCCACCACGAGGTGCACGTGGTCTGGCCCGGCGAGTCGATCCAGAAGGCGGTGGACGCCGCCGGGAGCGGGGACACCGTTCTGCTGGCCCCCGGCACCTTCCACGAGAGCGTCAAGGTGACCACGCCGGGGCTGACCCTGCGCGGCATGGGACGCAGCACGGTGATCGAACCGGGTACGAAGAGGGCCGCCGGCAGCTGCGCCGAGGGCGGGAACGGCATCTGCGTCGTCGGGACGAAGGACCGCGACCTGGCGGGCGTCACCGTCGCCAACCTGACCGTCACCGGCTTCGCCCGCAGCGGTGTGTTCTCCATGGCGACCGACGGGCTGACCGTCCAGGACGTGACCTCGGTCGGGAACGGTGTGTGGGGCATCGCCCAGGAGCGCTCGGTGCACGCGGTGATCAGGGACAACACCGCCCGGGACAACGGTGACGCGGGGGTCTTCCTCGCCAACACGATCAAGGAGGAGGCGGGCGCCTCGGATACCGGCGGCACGGTCGTCGAGCGCAACCGCCTGGAGGGCAACCGCATCGGCGTCACGGTGCGCCGGCTGCGCAACCTCGTCGTCACGCGCAACCACGTCACCGGCAACTGCGCGGGGGTCTTCGTCGTCGGCGACGAGAACAAGCCGAAGGCCGGCGACCTGGCCGTGCGCGGCAACTACGTCGTACGCAACAACAAGTCGTGTCCGAAGACGGACCGGCTGGAGGCACTGCAGGGCTCCGGGATCGTCGTGACCGGCGCCGACGACACCGCGGTGACGGGCAACATCGTCAGGGACAACGTCGGCACCTCCTCGATGTCCGGCGGCATCGTCCTGTTCAAGAGCTTCGTGGGCGTCACCAGTGACCACAACCGCATCACGGGCAACGTGCTCAAGGGCAACTCCCCGGCGGACCTGGTCAACGCGGACCTCGGCAAGGACAACACCTTCCAGGGCAACACCTGCCGCGCGTCCAAGCCCGCGGGCCTGTGCTGACCCGCCCGTCCCGGCCCCTCGCGCGTACCGGCCCAGGATGCGTGGACCGGCAGAAGGAAGGAAGCGGCGCATGACGACCGCACAGACCGCTCCGTCGCCGTCCATGCGGCTGAGGGAGCTCGCGTTCGCGGCGGCGTGCGCCGCCGCCGTCCGGGCGGCCGCCCGGCTGGGCGTCCCGGACGCCCTCGGTGAGGCCGCCATGTCCGTGGAGGACCTCGCGGCCGCCGTGAAGGCCGAACCCCGTCCGCTGCGGCGGCTGCTGCGCGCGCTGTCCTGCCACGGCGTCTTCGCCGAACTGCCGGACGGGACCTTCGCGCACACCGACGTGTCCCGGCTGCTGCGCGAGGACGACCCGCACAGCCTGCGCGCCATCTCGCTGTGGTGCACCGAGCCATGGACCTGGGACGCCTGGCCGCGGCTGGACGAGGCGGTGCGCACCGGGCGCAACGTCATCGAGGACCTCTACGGCAAGGAGTTCTTCCCCTACCTCAACGAGGACGCCCCGGAGTCGGCCGACGTCTTCAACCGCGCCATGACGACCTCCAGCGCGCAGTCGGCACGCGATGTCGCCGCGTTCCTCGACCTGTCGGGGAGCTCGTCGGTCGCCGACCTCGGCGGCGGCCAGGGGCACGTCGTGGCGAGCCTGCTCGACAAGTACCCGTCGATGCACGGCACTCTGCAGGACCTGCCCCGGGTGGTGGAGAACGCGGTGCCGCGGCTGCGGGAGGGCGGGGACCTCGCGGACCGGGTGCGCATCGTGCCCGGCGACGTCCGGGTGGCCGTCGCGGTGAAGGCCGACGTCTACGTCATCAAGAACATCCTGGAGTGGGACGACGAGAGCACCGCGCGGACGCTGCGCAACGTGCGCGAGGCGGGCGGCCCGGGCACCCGGGTCGTGGTCATCGAGAACCTCGTCGACGACTCGCCCTCCATGCGGTTCAGCACCGCGATGGACCTGCTGCTGCTCCTCAACGTCGGCGGGGCGAAGCACACGACGCGGAGCATGGTGGAACGGCTGACCGGGGCGGGACTGGTCATCGACGACGTCCGGCCGGTCAACCCCTATCTGCACGCCTTCGACTGTCACGTGCCCGGCTGACCGGGCCGCCGGCCGCACGGACCACCGGTGGCCCGATCCCGCGTCGTCGCGGGTCCGGCCACCGGTGGTGCCGCGCCGGGTCAGCCGGCCGGGTCACGCTCCCAGAGGTAGAAGCGCCGCGCCATGGCGTCCTTGGGGGAACGCCAGGTGGCGGGGTCGTAGGCGGTGACGTGGGCGGACAGCCGTTCGCTGACGTCCCGGAACTCGGGGTGGTCGGTGACCTTGGCGATGGCGGGGCCGGGCTCGCGCTCGGACTCGATCAGGTGCAGGTAGACGTCGCCGAACTGGAAGAGGCTGCGCCGGGTCACCCCGACGAGGTGGGGCAGCTCTCCGCGGTCGGACTCCGCGAACACCTTGGCGATGTCGGGCGCCGATCCCGGTGCCATGCGGGCGACGATCAGGGCTTGGTGCATGGGGGGTCGTTCTCCGTCCGGCTCAGCCGTTCAGGCCCGGCGTGGCCCCGCGCTCGGCGGCGGCCTTCTCGATGCGGTCCCGGATCAGGCCCATCTGGACCTTGGAGTTCCGGTTGATGTTGTCGGTCATCCAGGCGTCGTCGACCGGCGCGTCCGGCTTCATCGCGAAGTCCTGTGTCCAGACCATCCGCGTGCCGCCCGGCACCTCCTCGTAGCGCCAGTGGATGTCCATGTGGTCGAAGGGGCCCGTCTCGACGCGGCGGGCCCGGACGGTGAGGGTGTCGCGGTCCGGCTCGCGCTCGGAGACCCAGCTCCACACCGTGCCGTTGGCGTCCGGGTGCATCGTCAGCCGGAAGGTGGTCCTGTTCCCCTCGCGGGAGAGGACCTCGACCGAGGCGTACTCGCTGAACAGCCGCGGCCAGTTCTCCAGGTCGTTGGTCATGTCCCAGACCAGGTCCAGCGGTGCCGCGATGGTGATCTCGTTCCGGGTGTGTCCGGTCTCCTGGGTGTGTCCGGTCTTCCGGGTGTGTCCGGTCATGCTCACGCTCCTGTCATGAGGGCACTGTTGACGAGGTCGAGGAACTGCCGGGGCGTCTTCGAGCGTTCGGCGTCCGGAGGCATCGGGGTGCCGTACCGGTTCTCCAGCTCGCCGACGATGCCCAGCAGTCCGAGCGAGTCGATGCCGAGGGTGTCGAAGCCCGGGTCGGCGACGCGGAGTTCCTCCGGAGCGACGGTGACCCCGGCGGATTTCTTCATGAGCTCGGCCAGCTCTTCGACGGTGATGCGATCGGTCATGGACCTGTTCTCCTTCTCTGCTCCGCGGCGTCTCGTCACGAGGCGCCGGTGGCGCCGTGCCGCAGCACCAGCGCCGAGTTCGACCCCATGAGTCCCCGGCTCAGGACCAGCGCCGTGCGAAGTTCCGCGGTGCGGGCCCTGCCAGTGACGAGGTCCAGGTCATGGCAGATGTCGAAGACGTTGGGGGTGGGCGGGATCACGCCGTGCTCCATCGCGAGCACCGCGGCGACGGCGTCGAGCACAGGCGCCGCTCCGTAGCCACGGCCGATCCCGGTCTTGGGTGCCGTGACCGGTACCCGGGTGCCGAGCACGTCGGCGATCGCGAGGGCCTCGGCGCGGTCTGCCTCCGGCACGCCGAGGGCGTCGGCGAAGACCACGTCGATCTCCCCCGGCGCGCAGCCCGCCTCGTCCAGGGCGCCCCGGACGGCGTGGGCCAGACCGAGCCGGGACTCCTCCCAGCGGGAGGCGCCGGTGTAGGTGGCGGCGTGCCCGGCGAGCACCGCACGCACCCGCGCTCCCCTCTCCCGGGCCGCGCCCTCGTCCTCCACGACCAGCATGGCGCCGCCCTCGGCGGGCACGAACCCGCAGGCCGCGGAGGTGAACGGTCGGTAGGCGCGGGCCGGGTCGTCCGCGGTGCTCAGCTCCGCGTACCCGAGCTGGCAGACCATCGAGTAGGGGGCGAGCGGCGCCTCGGTGGAGCCGGCCACGATGACGTCGGTGCCGCGCCGCACGCCGCGCGCCGCGTGGGCGAGGGCGTCCAGACCGCCGGCCTCATCGCCGGCGACGACGGAGCAGGGGCCCTTGAAGCCGCGGCGGATGGATATCTGGCCGGTGCTGGCGGCGTAGAACCAGGCGATGGACTGGTACGGGCCGACGAACCGGCTCCCCCTGCCCCACAGTTGCTGCAGTTCCCGCTGCCCGAACTCGCCGCCGCCGGAACCGGCCGCGGTGACCACGCCCACGGAGAACGGGGAGCCGTCGGTGACCGTCCGGCCGAGCCGGGCGTCCGCCAGGGCGAGATCGGCCGCGGCCATCGCGAAGTGCGTGAACCGGTCGGTCTGGACGAGGAGGCGCTCCTCCACCGCGGCCGAGGGGTCGAAGCCGCGGACCTCGCCCGCCACCTTCAGCGGCAGGTGCTCGCAGCCCTCACGGGTGACCCGGTCCAGGACGGCGATGCCTTCCCTGGTGGACTTCCAGAAGGTCTCCGTGGTGACTCCGTTGGGGGCGATCACGCCCATGCCGGTGACGGCCGCGCGCCGTGGATACGGTTCGCTCATCGTGTCTTCTCCCTCGGCCGGGTCAGGACGACCGCGGACTGGAAGCCGCCGAACCCGCTGCCCACCGAGAGCACGCTGTCGAGTTTCCGGGCGCGTGCGGTCCGCGGGACGTAGTCCAGGTCGCACTCGGGGTCGGGGGTCTCGTAGTTGGCGGTCGGCGGGACCGTCTGGTGGGCCAGCGCCAGGACGCAGGCGACGAGTTCGATCGCGCCGATCGCGCCGAGGGAGTGGCCCACCATGGACTTGATGGAGCTCATCGGCGTGTCGTAGGCGTGCGGGCCGAGCGCCCGTTTCACCGCGGCGGTCTCGTGCCGGTCGTTCTGCTGGGTGCCCGAGCCGTGCGCGTTGACGTAGTCGATCGCCGTGCCGTCGAGCCGCGCGTGGTCGAGGGCGGCTTCGATGGCCCTGGCCATCTCCAGGCCCTCGCGGGTCAGTCCGGTCATGTGGTACGCGTTGCCGAAGGTGGCGTAACCGCCCAGCTCGCAGTACACGCGGGCGCCGCGGGCCCGGGCGTGCTGGAGTTCCTCCAGGACGAGCACCGCGCCACCCTCACCCATCACGAAGCCGTCCCGGTCGGCGTCGAAGGGACGCGAGGCGTGGGCGGGGTCGTCGTTGTTCGGGGAGGTCGCCTTGATCGCGTCGAAGCACGCCATGGTGATCGGGGAGATCGGCGAGTCCGAGGCGCCGGCTATGCACAGGTCGGCCCGGCCCTCCTGAACGGTGTGGAAGGCGTAGCCGACCGCGTCGAGGCCGGAGGTGCAGCCCGTGGAGACGGTCTGCACGGGACCGCGGGCCCCGAACTCCTCCGCCACCGTCGCGGCCAGCGTGCTGGGCGCGAACGCCCGGTGCAGATGCGGCCCGGCCTGCTGCGGATCCACGTCCCAGCGCTGCCCGTGGTGGCTGACCAGTACGTAGTCGTGTTCCAGCCGGGTGGTGCCGCCGACCGCGGTGCCCAGGGAGACCCCCACGCGCCAGGGGTTCTCCCGCGCGAGGTCGAGGCCGGCGTCCCGCACCGCTTCCGCGCCCGCGACCAGGGCGAACTGTATGTAGCGGTCGCAGCGCGCGGTCTGCTCGGCGTCCAGTCCGAGTGCCGCGGGTTCGAAGTCGCACTCGGCGGCGATCCGCGAGCGCAGCCCCGCCGGGTCGAAGAACGTGATGCCCCGCGTCGCGGTGCGCCCGGCCGCCAGCAGATCCCAGAACGCCGGCACGCCCATGCCGCCCGGGGCGACGATGCCTATGCCGGTGACGGCGACCCGTCGCGTCATGAACCGACCTCTGCGACGGTATCGGTCTCCTCGGTGTCGACGTGGCCCAGCTGGGGACGGGGGGCCAGCGGGCCGAGGTGGAAGACGATGCGGGCCTCCACGTTGCCGACGTTGCGGAAGCGGTGGCGCATGTGGGCGGGGATCATCAGCCCCTGCTCGGGCCGCAGCGGATGGGCGACGCCGTCCAGGTCGACCTCCAGCTCCCCGCACAGGACGTACACGAACTCCTCGGAGTACGGGTGGTAGTGCTCAGCGATGCGGTCGCCGGGCTCCACGATGGCGACGCCCATGAAACCGCTGGTGGAGCCGACGGTGGCGGGAGTGAGCATGGCGCGCAGATCACCGCCGCGCCGGCGGTTGGGCTCGACCTCGCTGAGATCCACGATTCTGGGACGGGATGAGATCACGGCGTTCCTCCGTTCAGGTCCTGCATCGACGTAAGGGTGTGGGCGCCGGGTGAGGGCGCATCAGGCCTCGGGCGAGCGGCGGTCGGTGACGAGTTCCATGCGGGCGAGCCGCACCAGGCGCGCGAGTTCGGCGTCCTTCGGAGCGGACGCGTCGGCGGACAGCGTTGTCAGCTCGCCCATCCGCGCGGGGTCCGCGAGGCCGAGGATCAGCGCGGGATCCGCCGCGTCGAGCCCGCCGCGCACGTCGATCAGCCGTACGACGACGTCGTCGCGCTGGAAGATCGTGCTGCGCACGACCGGGTTCAGCGGATCGTCGGCCGCCGCCGCGTCCTGGCGGGCCAGCAGCTCCGCCAGGCGCATGCCCTGGCCGGAGCGGACCGGGTAGGACAGGGCGTACCGCTCCGCCGGCCCCTGCTGCCGTTCGGCGGTCACATGGTGGACGGCGGGCAGCGCGGCCCGGGTGAAGAAGACACGGGCCGACTCGGGGTCGTCGAGGTCCCGGTCCTGTTCCAGGTAGGGGTTGACCGCCTCCTCGACGGCGCGGACCTCGGGCTGCCGGGCGACGTGGCGCAGCGCGGCGAGCAGGTCGCCCCGCACCTCGATGGCCCGCACCACGCGGTTGCCGTGCATGAACAGGGAGGTGCGGACGAGCCGGGTGGCGTCGTCGACCCGCGGTTCGGGCGAGGCGTAGTCGGCCAGGATCTTCGCGACCTTCTCCTCGCTGCCGGGCTTGACGGTGAAGGTGAGCGCGTGCCGGATCAGGCCGTCGCCGATCCGGGGCGCCGCCTGGAGCCGGCGCCCGGCCGCCTCGGCGCCCGCCGCCGGGCCGCCGGTCTCGCGGACGATGTGGAAGCGCAGCGACCTGGTGTCGCGGACGCAGTGGTGCAGCGGCTCCACCATCCGCACGTGCTCCTCGCTGTTGACCCAGGCGAGGAACGGCGGGGCGCTCTCCCACTCGCTGGTGATCAGCCACTGCGAGGGGTTCTCGATGGACTGGCACAGCTGGTCGCTGACGTGTCCGGGGACGGAGGCGACCTGGTTGCACAGGAGCTCGTAGGCCTCCAGGAACTGCTGCTGGGCGCCGTCGTTGACGTCCACCAGCAGCACGACCCGGAGTCTGGAACCGTCGAACACGGACTGTGAGACTCGGGGCGAGACCTGGCTGGCCGGGGAACCGGATACACGTTCCGACGTGGTGGTCATCCTGCGCACATCTCCTTCGGGGACAGAAGTGGTGGCCTCGGCCGCCGTGATGCGGCGCCGGCGTTTCTCGATCGTGTGCCCGTGCCCGCACGCCCGCGACTCGGATGCACTACGCGGGTGACCTCTCAGACGAGATGGGCGAAGACCACGAGGTTGTCGGTGTAGTCGTGCGCCGAGTGGTCGTAGTCGCCCGCACAGGTGATCAGCCGCGCCTCGGCACGCGGGGTGTCGTCGTACACGCGGTCGCTGGGGAAGTCGGACTTGGCGAAGGTCTCGGCGTCGTCCACCTTGAAGGTCGCCGTGCTCCCGTCGGCCCGGTCGACGTAGAACACGTCGCCCTTCTTCAGCTCGCCGAGGTTGGCGAAGACGGCCGCGGAGGTCTTGGTGTCGACGTGCCCGGCGATGACCGCGGTGCCCGTCTCACCGGGCGACGCGCCCTTGGCATGCCAGCCGACGAGGTTGGTGTCGGCGGCGGGCGGCGGTTGCAGGTGCCCGTTGGGCCCGATGTAGAGGTCGGTGAAGGGGGCGTCCACCCAGATCTTCGGGATGCGCAGGCGCACGGGCGCCGATCTCGGCAGGTGTTTTCCGACCGGCCGTACGGCGCCGGTCGTGGCGGGCCGCGGCTCGGACGTCCCGGCGGACCGCGGGGCCGCCGCGGCCGGGCGCGGCGCGACGGCCGGGCCGGCGGAGCCGGTGGAGTCGCCGTGGCCGTTGACGAGGCCGGCGACCAGGACCAGGCCGGCCGCGACGCACATCATCATCGCCCCGGAGCGGGAGGATCCCGGTGCCGCGGGCACCGGTTCGTCGTCGGTGGAGGAAGGGGGTTGTGCCATCGGGGACCACCTCACTGGCACGGCAGCGGTGCGGACGGGGTGCGGGGACAGCGCGCCGGGCCGCCACTCGGGGCACGGGTGGCGGCCGCGGCTGCGCTATCGCATCCGGCATGGATCAGGCCGGGCTTCCGACCGGCTTCTTGCGACGGATCGCGTACAGGCCGGTGGCCGCCACCGCGAGCACGGCCAGCCCGCCGGCGGTCGCCGTCGGAGCGGCCAGCGCCCCGCCGCCGGTGTGCATCCCGCCACTGGGCTTCTCGTGCCCGCCGCCCCAGGAGTCGTTGCCGCGGCTGCCGCTGTCGCGATCCCCGCCGCCCCAGTCTTTCTTGCCTCCGTCGTTGTCCTTGTAGGTGTCGGGGTCCGTCTTCGGGTCCCGCGAGCTGCCCCAGTCGTTGTGGTCGCTCACCGCGGCCAGCGCACCTCCACCGGTGTGCATGCCGCCGTGCGGTGCCTCGTGCCTGTCGTGCTCCTTGCCGTGCGAGGAGCCGTCGCTGTACGAAGAGTCGTCGTGATCCCAGTTGCCCCCGGCGGCGTACGCGCCGGGAGCGCCGAAGGCCAGGGCGGCGGAGGCCGCCGCTGTGGCCAGGATCATGCGAGCAGAGCGCATCTGATGGTCCTTCCGTCACGGCCCGGCAGCTGGGACTTGGTCAGCTGACTGAACCGGGCCCCGACGTGATCCACCGTCAGTCAGGCGCCCCCGGGCCACCAGTCGGGACGATCAGCCGGGTGAAGCGGCCGGCCTCACCCGTGACTCCGCTCTTCGGGTGATCAACCCAGTGCCAGCACCTCCGCAAGGACGTCACGCAGCACCGATTCGGCATCCGGGACGGGTCCGGCCGACCGCCAGGCGACGAACCCGTCCGGCCGAACGAGGACGGCACCCCCGCGGGTGATGCCGTGGGCGGCCGTCCAGTCCGCGTCGCCCTCCGTGACCAGGTCGGCTCCGGGCCCGGTGCCCACGCGCCAGGAGGCGAGCGGTACCGGGATCCGCTGGGCCGGCCGGGTGGCGGCGCGGTGCCATCCGCTCGGATCACCCGCGTCACTGAGCAGTACCAGGGTCCGCTCGTAGAGGTCGAGGGTGGAGACCTTCTCCTCCCCGCGCCGCACCCACAAGTGGGGCGCCCGGCTGCCGGGCCGGCCGGTCAGGTCGAGCTTCTCCGGTACGACGGCCGCCGCGGGGTCGGCGCCGACGACCGCACCCCGCGGGTAGCGGTAGCCGAGCGCGACGTCGAGGATGCCGCGCCGGGGACCGCCGCCGGCGCCGGGCGGCGGGGTGAAGCCGGGGTGGCTGTGCTCGGCCGAACGGTGGGCGGCACGGGCGCTGGTCGCCTCCGCGACCGGGCGGCGTTCGGCGTCGTAGGTGTCGAGCAGCCCCTCGCCGGCCCAGCCGCCGAGCACCGCGGCCAGCTTCCAGGCGAGGTTGTGGGCGTCCTGGATGCCGGTGTTGGAACCGAAGGCCCCGGTGGGCGACATCTCGTGGGCGGAGTCGCCGGCCAGGAAGACGCGGCCGGCACGGTAGCTGCGCGCGACGCGCTGGGCGGCGTGCCAGGGGGCCCGGCCGGTGATCTCCACGTCGAGGTCCGCCACCCCGACCGCGCGGCGGATGTGTCCGACGCACCGCTCGTCGGTGAACTCCTCCAGCGTTTCGCCGAGTTCGGGGTGCCAGGGGGCGTGGAAGACCCAGTTCTCGCGGTTGTCCACCGGCAGCAGGGCGCCGTCGGCGTCCGGGCCGGTGAGGTAGCAGACGATGAAGCGCCGGTCGCCGACGACCTCCGCGAGGCGGCGGGAGCGGAAGGTGACGCTGACGTTGTGGAACAGGTCGCCCGGGCCGCTCTGGCCGATGCCGAGCTGCTCGCGGACGGGGCTGCGGGGGCCGTCGGCGGCGACGAGGTAGTCGGCGCGGACGGTGGTGTGCTCGCCGGTCTCGCGGCTCTTGACCACGGCGGTGACACCGTTGGCGTCGCTTTCGAAGGACATCAGCTCCGTGGAGAAGCGCAGGTCGCCGCAGAGTCGGCCGGCGTGGTCGAGCAGGACCGGCTCCAGGTCGTTCTGGCTGCACAGGCACCAGCCGCTGGGGCTGAAGCGGGCCAGTCCCCCGCCGGGGTCGATCTCGCGGAACAGCCACTCCCCCGCGTCGCCGACCAGGGTGGGCGTCTGCAGGATGCCGTGGTTGTCGGCCAGGGTGGCGGCGGCCCGGTGGATCCCCTGCTCCACGCCGGCCACCCGGAAGAGCTCCATCGTGCGGACGTTGTTGCCACGGCCGCGCGGGTGGATCGAGGTGCCGGAGTGCCGCTCCACGAGGAGATGGCGCACCCCGAGCCGGCCCAGGAACAGCGAGGTCGACAGGCCGACCAGGGAACCGCCGACGACGAGCACCGGGACCCTGAGGGTGTCGTGGCCGGCCTGCTCGGCTCGTTCGTTCATCACGCTCGCCTCCAGCACGTCGTCGTGGCAGCCGCCCGGATCGGGCCGGGGTCTTGATGCATGCCCCGGGAAGCCGGTGGCGCCGCAGGCTTCACCCGGCTGGCACCCGATGGGCGACGCAAACCGCGTAGCTGACGGTGTGTGAGTACGGCGCGGTGCGACAAGGCAAGGAACGACACTCCGGCCTGACGAGCCGTCCGACCGGACTGACGAGCCGTCCGACCGGCCTGAGGATCCGTCCGGCCGGACTGACGAGCCGTCTGTTCCGTCCGACCGGCCCGGCGGTCCCGCTGTCCGGTCCGGCGATCTTCGGCTGTCCGGCGCTGCGGTCGCCTCCGTCCGGTCCGGCGGTCCCCGCTGCCCGGTCCGGCGGTCGCCTCCGTCCGGTCCCGCGGTCCCCGCTGCCCGGTCCGGCGGTCGCCTCCGTCCGGTCCGGCGGACTGCCGGGTCCGGCGGGTCCGGCGGTCGCCTCCCTCCGGCCCAGCGGTCCGCCGGGTTCGGTGGGTTCGATGGATCCGGCGAATTCGGCGGGTCCGCCGAGTCCCGCGGATCCGGCGGGTCCAGCGGGTCCAGCGGGTCCAGCGGGTCCAGCGGGTCCAGCGGGTCCAGCGGGTCCAGCGGTGGCCCCGTACCCGGGCGCTGCGCGGTGTCGGCCGCCGGGCTGCTGGGCGCCTGCGTGCCGGTCGTGCCCGTCGTGCCGGACCGGATGCCCCTGGCCTCCTTGCAGGCGGCGGCGAGCACGACCGCGGCGGTCAGGGCCGGCACCGCGGTCCAGGTCATCGCTGCCGGATGGACGTGGCGGTCGGCGACGGCTTCCTGGACGGGCAGGTCCAGAGCGGCGATCAGGTTGCCGAGCCGGTGGACAGGTGACGCCGCCGGTTATGCCGACGCCCCGCGGGAAGTCGAGCGGTGCGGTGCCGGAAGGCGCTCAGGAGCCCGCGAGGAAGGACAGCCGCACCGTGCGGTCCGGGTTGTCCTTGTTCGTGTCCACCAGGCACACCGACTGCCAGGTTCCCAGCTCCAGCCGTCCGCCGACCACCGGCAGCGTCGCGTGCGGCGGGACGATCGCCGGAAGAACGTGGTCGCGGCCGTGACCGGGGCTGCCGTGCCGGTGCTGCCAGCGGTCGTCGGCGGGAAGGAGGGTGTGGAGGGTGGCGAGGAGGTCGTCGTCGCTGCCGGCGCCCGTCTCGAGGATGGCGACGCCGGCCGTGGCGTGCGGGACGAAGATGTTGAGGAGACCGTCACGGCCGCCGGCCGCCTCCCGCAGGAAGGACTCGCAGTCGCGGGTCAGGTCGGCGACCCTCTCCGCGGAGCCGGTGGAGACGTTCAGTACTCGGGTGGTGAAGGCATCTGACATGCCTCCATCGTGACCCATCCGGCCCGTGCCACACGGCAGGGGAAGATCCGCCGCCCCGCCCGAGTTGGTAGAAGCGTGAACAACACACGCGAGGTCGAGGCGGTCGTCGTGGGCGCCGGTCAGGCAGGGCTGTCCAGCGCCTATCACCTGCGGCGCACCGGTTTCGTCCCGGAGCGCGACTTCGTGGTGCTGGACCGTTCCCCCGGACCGGGCGGTGCCTGGCAGTTCCGGTGGCCGTCGCTGACGTACGGCAAGGTCCACGGGATGCACTCCCTGCCCGGCATGGAACTGACGGACGCCGATCCCGCGCGCCCGTCCTCGCAGGTCGTCGCCGAGTACTTCGCCGCGTACGAGGACGCCTTCGATCTGCGGGTACGGCGGCCGGTCGAGGTGCGTGCGGTGCGGGAGGGCTCCGGCGGGCGGCTGCTCGTCGAGACCTCGGACGGTGACTGGTCCACCAGGGCGCTGATCAACGCGACCGGTACGTGGGAACGGCCGTTCTGGCCACGCTACCCCGGCCAGGAGACCTTCCGGGGACTCCAGCTGCACACCGCGCGGTACCCGGGGCCCGAGGCCTTCGCCGGGCAGCGGGTGGTCGTGGTGGGCGGGGGCGCCTCCGGGACGCAGCACCTGCTGGAGATCGCCGGGTACGCGGCCGCGACCACCTGGGTCACCCGGCGTCCGCCCGTCTTCCGCGAGGGCCCGTTCACCGAGGAGTCCGGCCGCGCCGCGGTCGCGCTGGTGGAGGAGCGGGTGCGGCAGGGGCTGCCCCCCGAGAGCGTGGTGTCGGTGACCGGCCTGCCGCTGAACGACGCGATCCGGCAGGGCCTCGCGGAGGGCGTCCTGGAGCGCCGGCCCATGTTCGACCGGATCACACCGGACGGCGTGGAGTGGGCGGACGGCCGGCGCGTCGACGCCGACGTCATCCTGTGGGCGACCGGCTTCCGGGCCGCGATCGACCACCTGGCACCGCTGCGGCTGCGCGAACCGGGCGGCGGCATCCGTGTCGAGGGGACCCGGGCCGTCGCCGACCCGCGGATCCACCTGGTCGGCTACGGCCCGTCGGCCAGCACCATCGGCGCCAACCGCGCGGGCCGGGCGGCCGTACGGGACGTGCGGCGGCTGCTCGCCGGACGGACCGGCGAACCGGCCGCCGCCTGAGGCCCCGCCTGGCTCACCCGGACGGGGACGCCGTCTTCCGGACCGCGTCGGCCGTCTTCCGGACCGCGTTGAACTCGGCCACATTGCGCTGGTGTTCGGCGAAGTCGGCCGTGAAGCGGGTGTCTCCGGGCTTGACCGTCACGAAGTACAGCCAGTCGCCGGGGGTGGGACTGATCGCGGCGCGCATCGCGTCCTCGCCCGGGTTGTCGATCGGCGTCGGCGGCAGCCCCATGCGCTGGTAGGAGTTGTAGGGGCTGTCGACCTTCGTGTCCGCGGAGCTGGTCGCCGGCGTCGCGCGGTGCAGGACGTAGTTGAGGGTGGAGTCCATCTGCAGGGGCATCCCGCGCTCGAGCCGGTTGAAGACGACCCGCGCCACCTTGCCCATGTCGGCCTTCGAGGCGGCCTCGGCCTGCACGATGCTCGCGACGGTCACCGCCTGGTAGACGTTCATCGCGTTGCGCTGTGCGCCGGCCGCGATCGGAGCACCGTTGAACTTCTTGTCGGCGGTGTCGACCATGGTGGTCAGCAGGGACTCGGGGGTCGCCTTCTCGGGGACGGGATACGTCGCCGGGAAGAGGTAGCCCTCGGGGTTGCCCTCGGCGTCCTTCGGCAGCTTCAAGTGAGCCTTCGCCAGCGACTTCTTGGTACTGCCCGCGGGCAGGGCGAGGGTCTTGTCGACGGCGTCGTAGATCTGGCTCGCGCGCCAGCCCTCCGGGATCACCAGGGACGCGGGCCGGGCGTCCCCGCCGCTGCGGAGCATCAGCAGCGGCACCGCCACGGCGGTGCCGGCCACGACGGCCCCGGTCACGACGAGGACGAGCTTGCCCCGCCGCGTCAGTCGAATCGTGCTCCGTGGCGGAGTGTTCTTCTGCATGCGGGCACGGTAACCCGCATATCGCCCCAAACCCGGCATATGTTCAGCTCGTCGGTTCCAGTTGGGCATCCCGGCGTACCAGGGCCGCGTACCGCCCACCCTGTTCCAGCAGCTCCTCGTGCGTGCCCCGTTCGGCGACACGGCCCGAGTCGAGGACCACGATCTGGTCGGCACTGCGGATGGTGGACAGGCGGTGGGCGATGGTGAGCGTGGTGCGGTCGGCCGACAGGGCGTCGATCGCGGCCTGCACGGCGGCCTCGGTGCGGTTGTCCAGTGCGCTGGTCGCCTCGTCCAGGATCAGCACCGGCGGATCGCGCAGGATGGTGCGCGCGATGGCCAGGCGCTGCTTCTCACCGCCGGAGAAACGGTGGCCGCGCTCGCCGACGACCGTGTCGTAGCCGTCCGGCAGGGACGCGATGTGGTCGTGGATCTGGGCCGCCTTCGCGGCCGTGCGCAGCTCCTCGTCGGTGGCGTCCGGCTTGGCGAAGCGCAGGTTCTCGGCGACCGAGGCGTGGAAGAGGTACGTCTCCTGGGAGACGACGCCGACCGCCCGCGCCAGGGTGTCGAAGTCCAGGTCGCGCACGTCGGTCCCGTCGAGGGTGACGCGGCCGCCGGTGACGTCGTAGAGCCGCGGGACGAGGTAGCCGAGCGTCGACTTTCCGGCGCCGGTCGGGCCGACGACCGCGAGGCTGCTGCCCGCGGGGACGGTGACGTCGATGCCGTCGAGGATCGGTCCCCTCTGGCCGTCGTCGCTGTCGTAGCGGAACTCGACGTCCTCGAACCGGACTTCACCCTTGATCCGGTCCAGGTGGACGGGGTCGTCCCGCTCGGTGATGTCGATCGGCAGGTCGAGGTATTCGAAGATGCGCTGGAAGAGGGCGAGCGAGGTCTGGATCTGGACGCCGGTCGACAGCAGGCTGACGGCCGGGCGGAACAGGCCCTGCTGGAGCGAGACGAAGGCGACGATCGTGCCGATCGAGACCTGCGGACCGCCCAGTTGGAGGGCGATGCCCGCGGTCCAGTAGATGACGGCCGGCATGGCGGCCATGACGATCGTGATGACGGCCATGCGCCAGCGACCGGCCATGTTCGAGCGCACCTCGAGGTCGACCAGCCCCTCGGACTCCTCGGCGAAGGACCGGGTGAGGGAGTCGGAGCGGCCCATGGTGCGGCCCAGCAGGATGCCGCTGACGGAGAGCGACTCGGTGACGGTCGCGGCCATGGCGGCCATCTGCTTCTGGCGCTGGGTGGTGATCTTCTTGCGCTCGTTGCCGACACGGCGGCTGACCCACACGAAGACGGGCAGCAGCAGCAACGAGACGACGGTCAGGCGCCAGTCGAGCGCGATCATCGCGACGATCGTGGCGACCACACTGGTCACGTTGGAGACCAGAGAGGTGGCGGTGGAGGTGACGGTGGCCTGCATGCCACCGATGTCGTTGGCGATCCGGGACTGGACCTCACCGGTGCGTGTGCGCGTGAAGAACGCGAGGGACATGCGCTGCAGCCGGCCGTAGACGGCGGTGCGCAGGTCGTGCATGACGCGCTGGCCGACCGTGGTCGAGATCAGGGTCTGCAGGACGCCGAAGACGCTGGTGAGGACGGCGCTGAGGATCATGCCCAGCGCGAGCAGGCTGAGCAGGCCGGTACGGCCCTCGGGGATCGCCACGTCGAGGATGGCCCGCAGCAGGAAGGGCGTGGCGACGGAGACCAGCGACGAGGCGCCGACCAGCAGGCCGACGACGGCGAGTCGGCCGCGGTAGGGGCGGAAGAGCCGGAGGATGCGGCGCACCTGCCGGGGCTGCTCCTTGGCGTCGGCCGGCGGTGTCCAGCGGGGTTCACGGTCGGGGTGCATGAGCTCCTACGGGATCGGGATCGAGTTCGGGATCGGACAAACGGACGGGATCGAAGAACGGACGGGATCGGAGAACGGACGGGGTCGGAGAACGGACGGGATGGGAGAACGGACGGGATCGGAGAGCGGACGGGGTCGGAGAAACGGACGGGACCGGAGAAACTGACGGAAGACACGGACGGAAGACACGGACGGAAGACGCCGGCGGGGTCGAAGTCGGAGGTGCGGAGGGCCAGCGCGAGTCCGGCGCCGACTGTCGGACCCTAGCTCATTGTTACCTATGCTCACAATGAAATAGATCCTGATATTGTTCCCGCATGACCACCCCGGACACCGACAGCCTGCTCGCCGAGCAACTGCTGCGGTTCACGCGTCGCATGCACCGCGTCCAGAAGCGGCACATCGAGCTGGCGGGCCTCGGCGTCACCCCGGCCCAGTCCCGGCTGTTGCGCACGCTGGCGCACTACGACGAGCCGCCGCGCATGGCGGACCTCGCCGAGCGCCTGGAGGTGGTCCCCCGCGCGGTGACCACGCTGGTGGACGGACTGGAGGCCGGCGGCAAGGTGCGCCGGGTGCCCGACCCGACCAACCGCCGCGTGATCCGGATAGAGCTCACCGAGGACGGCCGCACGGCGCTGCGCGCTCTGCGCGAATCGCGGCGCTCCGCCGCCGCGGAGATCCTCGCGCCGCTGACGGACGAGCAGCGCGAGGTTCTCGGCGGACTGCTGGACACGCTGATGGACCAGGGTGTGACGGCGCCCGGTCACCACTGCTGACCGACCGCACAGGCGTCCGCTCAGCACCGGACGCGGGCCTGAGTGAGCACGCCGAGCCCGGTGCGTGGACATGCCCGGCGCGTCCCGTCGGTACCGCAGTGGCCGGAAACGGCGGTGGCCCACTCCGTTGACATGACCCTGCCCAGTGGCTAACTTCGCGAAGAGTTCGAGTCGACACCCTGGGCGCCCGGCGCCCCGGGACCCGTCGTAGCGCTCCCACCGTCAGGCACCTCACCTCCGGGGTGATCCGACAACGTTGTCAAGCTCGATTGTTCCCGCCACCCCTCGGGCGCCGGCGCTTCTGCCCCCGCACCCCGGCCCGTGCCCGCGCCCGTGCCCCGCACCCCGCGCTCAAGACAGAGAGACAACGTTGTCGCCCCCCCTCTCCGAGCAGAGGAGAACTCTCCGTGATGACACGACTGCTGAGACCGCCGGGAACCACGGTGATCGGTCTGTTGGCGGCGGCGGCCCTGGCCGCGCTCGGGATGTCCGCGCCCGCCCGGGCGGCCGGTAACGCCGCGTTCGTCGCCTCACCGGCCACCGTGGTCAACCCGTTCATCGGGACCTCGAACCAGGCCGACGACTTCCCCGGGGCCGACGTGCCGTTCGGCATGGTGCAGTGGAGTCCGGACACACCGTCGCGTCCCTCCGGCGGGGGCTACGAGTACAACGACTCCTCGATCACCGGATTCAGCCTGACCCACATCGCCGGGCCCGGCTGCGGCGCGGCCGGTGACGTCCCGGTCCTGCCCACGGTGGGGGCCGTGAACACCGGCGCCACGGACGCGTTCTCGCACGCCGACGAGTCCGCGTCGGCCGGGTCGTACAAGGTCGCGCTCAACAACCAGGTGACCACCGAGCTGACCACCACCACCCGCAGCGGCATGGCACGCTTCACCTTCCCGTCGACCAGCCGGGCCAACCTGATCTTCAAACTGACGGGCAGTCAGAACGGCGCCACTAACACGCAGTTCACCAGGGTCTCGGACACCGAGGTGAGCGGCCAGGTCACCAGCGGCCGCTTCTGCGGCGCGGGCAACACCTACACCGTGTACTTCGACATGGTCTTCGACCAGCCCTTCACCTCGCAGGGCACCTCCCTCGCGAAGGCGTCGACACTCAAGCCCGTCCAGCCGGGCAAGGCGTCCAAGAACGCCGCCGAGACGCCCAACAAGCCGGTGCTGCACGGCAAGGTCCCGAGTGCGACGCCGCCGAAGGCCGCGGGGGGCAGCGCCGCCTCCCCGTCGGTCGCCGCCTCGAACGGCTACGTCACCTTCAACACCACGTCCGACCCGGTCGTCCAGGCCAAGGTCGGCGTCTCCTACGTCTCGGTCGCGGGCGCGGTCGCCAACCGGACGGCGGAGAACCCCGGCTGGGACTTCGACGCGACCCGCACCGCCGCGCAGGACGCCTGGAACAGCGCGCTCGGCAAGATCCGGATCGCCGGCGGAACGGCCGCGCAGCAGCAGAGCTTCTACACCGCGCTCTACCACTCCCTGCTGCACCCGAACGTGATCAGCGACACCAACGGCCAGTACTACGGCTTCGACGGCAGGACGCACACGGTGGACGCGGGGCACGACGCGGCGTACGCCAACTACTCCGGCTGGGACATCTACCGTTCGCAGGCACAGCTCGAAGCCCTGGTGGCACCCGAGGTGGCCTCGGACACCGCGCAGTCGATGGTCGACGACTACACCCAGACCGGGATCTTCCCCAAGTGGTCGGAGAACAACGGGGAGTCGTACGTCATGGTCGGCGACCCGGCGGACGCCATTCTCGCCGACTACTACGCCTTCGGCGCCCGCGACTTCGACACGAAGACCGCCCTGGCCGACATGGTCAAGCAGGCGAGCACCGCCAACAACGACCGCCCCGGCCTCAACTACCTGAATTCACCCGGGTACATGCCGCACGACGGCAGCTACGGCTGCTGCAACTTCTACGGTCCGGTGGCCACCACGCTGGAGTACGACACCGCCGACTTCGCACTCTCCGCGATGGCCGGCGCACTCGGCGACACGGCCGACCAGAAGACGTACGCGAACCGCGCCCAGGACTGGCGCAACGTGCTCGACCCCGCCTCCGGCTTCGTCCAGCCGCGCGATGCCGACGGTGCGTGGACCGGCGGGTTCGACCCCACCAGCGGCACCGACATGGTCGAGGCCGACTCCTGGATCTACACCGGCATGGTCCCCTTCGACATCGGCGGCCTGGCCCGCGCCAAGGGCGGCAACACGGCGATGAACCACTACCTGGACACCGTGCTGCGCAGCTTCACCGGCGCGGGCGGCTACGCCTGGGTCGGCAACGAGCCCAGCATCGAACTGCCGTGGGAGTACGACTACACCGGGCAGCCCTACAAGACGCAGCGCACCGTGCGGGCGATCCAGGACCAGATCTGGGCGAACACCCCCGGCGGGCTGGCCGACGGCAACGACGACCTCGGCGCGATGAGCGCCTGGTACGTGTGGTCCGCGCTCGGCATGTTCCCCGAGACCCCGGGCACCTCCGATCTCGCCCTGGGCTCACCGCTGTTCACCCAGGCCGTCGTCACCCTCCCGTCGGGCAGGACGCTGACCGTCAACGGGAACGGCGCGGCGGACAACGCCCCCTACGTGCAGTCCGCGACCTTCAACGGCGCCGCCTGGAACAACGCCTACGCCCCCACGACGGCGATCACCGCCGGCGGCACGCTCGACTACACCCTCGGCACCAGCGCCAACACCTCCTGGGCGACGGCGGCGTCCGCGGCGCCGCCCTCCTACGCCGGTGACACCACGGCCCCGCCGTCACCTCGCATTGGCCCCATGGTTTCCTCGGTCGCCGCGAACCTCTGCGCGGACGACGCCTCGTCCGCCACGGCCGACGGCACCCACGTCCAGATCTACACCTGCAACAACACCTACGCGCAGGACTGGATCATCGCCGGTGACGGAACGATACGCACCCTCGGCAAATGCCTGGACGCCGATCACAGCGGGACCACCAACGGCACCCTGATCCAGCTGTGGACGTGCAACGGCAGCGGCGCCCAGCAGTGGACCCAGGGCTCCGACGGATCGCTCGTCAACCCCGAGTCCGGACTGTGCCTGGACGACCCCCATTCCTCGACCACGAACGGCACTCAGCTCCAGCTCTACACCTGCAACCGCACGGCCGCCCAGAACTGGAGACTGCCGAACTGAGCCGACGGCACGCCCAGGCGACATCATTTCGATCACCGCGTGGGCGTCCGAGAGCGCCGCGCCGCGCCGCACCCATCGGGTCGGGCAGCGGCGCGGCCTCGCCGACACGACGGTCCGGCCCGGCACTTGACCGCCAAGACCCTCCTAGGTGTATTGACCCGTGAGGTTGGGAACGCGGCTGGCGGGTGGCTGACCCTTGAGCGCGGTGTGTCCGCGGTGGTGATTGTAGGTGTGCAGCCAGTCGGGGAAGGCGTCGCGTCGTTCCTGCTCTGAGCGGTAGGGGCGGGCGTAGGCCCACTCGTCGAGCAGGGTGCGGTTGAACCGCTCGACCTTGCCGTTGGTCTGCGGCCGGTAGGCGCGGGTGCGCTTGTGCGTGATGCCGGCCGTGGCCAGGGCATCGCGCCACAGACGGGCCTTGTAGCAGGAGCCGTTGTCGGTCAGCACGCGCTCGACGCTGATCCCACAGGAGGCGAAGAACGCCTGCGCCCGCCGCCAGAAGGCGACGGCGGTCTCCTGCTTCTCGTCGGTGAGGATTTCGCTGTAGGCCAGGCGGGAGTGGTCGTCGACGGCGGTATGGATGTAGCTGTAGCCGGCGCCGGAACGCTTCTTGCGGCCCGCCTGGCGGCCCAGGACCTTGTGGCCACCGCCGTCGGGGATGTTGCCGAGCTTCTTGATGTCCACATGCACCAGCTCGCCGGGCCTGGCGCGTTCGTAGCGGCGTATGACGCGGCCGGTGGCCCGGTCCAGGTGGGTCAGGCGGGCCAGGCCGTAGCGGGTCAGCACCCGGTGCACGGTGGAAGGCACCAGCCGCAGCAGGCCCGCGATGCGGGCGGGTCCCCAGCGGCGCAGCACGCGGACCTTGATGATCCGCCGCTCGGTACGTGTCGGGGTCCGCCGTGGGCTGGCGTGCGGGCGGCTGGAACGGTCGGCCATGCCCGCCTCGCCGTGCTGGCGGTAGCGGTCGGCCCACCGCTTGGCGGTGTTCACGGAGACCTGGAAGCGTTCCGCGGCCCGCCGCAGGGGCCAGTCGTCGTCCACGACACAGCGGGCCAGACGCAGGCGTCCGGTCTCGGTCAGCGGTGCGTTACGGTGCGGCATGAGGGCCTTTCTGGTCGCCGGTGCAGATGTCGCAATCCACACCGAGCCAGAAGGCCCTCACCCATTTCAAGATCACACGTCAGTGATCGCTGTCACCAACCTCCGTGGACAGAACACCTAGGCCGTCAGGTCTGCTCTGTCCCCCATCACCACCACCGGATGCAGGTCCGGGTCGAGAGTGCGCAGCAGCAGGTACCCCATGGCCGGGAGACGCTGACGCACGCCGACGTACCGCTGCCGTGGTCCATGTGCAGCCAGATACTGCCGCCCTTGGCGTCGCAGGCGACCGCCGATGCCGGGGACGGAGCGGGTGCGGTCGGCCGTGTGCGTGCTTCTGAGGGCGAAGCTGCCCACGGCGCCCTTCTCTCCCCTGTTTCCCTGGCTCCCCTGTTTCCCTGTCTCCCCTGTTTCCCTGTCTCCCCGGCTGTTCGCTGCCGCATCCGGACGTGAGCGCCAGGAGCGTCCCGAGGGCCGCCGTCGCGACCGCCGTACGAGATGCGCCATTTTTTCGCATCGCACCATTCTGTGCGGTCCGGCGGCTCTGTACGGTCCGGCGGCAGAAAACCTGTTGCTTCCGACCACGTCGCGAGGCGAACCTTTCACGGTTTGCTACCGCCGTTCGCGGACCCCGCCACCCAACTGACACGAGCCACTGGGACGTCAGCCGTCATGCAGATTCAAGACCTTCCGTATCCCGACCCGGGTGTCCCGGACGCGCGCTCGGGACCCCGGTTCCTGTGGTGGCTGGGCCGGAATCAACTGGGCGGCCAGTTCACGGCGATGGCCTGGGGCCTGCTGCACTTCACGTCGGTCTCAGCGCTGCCGTTCTGCGTCGGCGTGGCCATCCAGGCCGCGGTCGACCGCTCGGGCGGGCAACTCGCCCTCGCGGGCGGCCTGCTGGTGCTGGCCGCGGCCGGCATCGCGCTCGGCGACACCTTCCTGCACCGGGCCGCGGTCACCAACTGGATCACGGCCGCGGCCCGCGTGCAGCAGCTGCTCGCCCGCAAGGCCGCCCGACTGGGCTCCGCGCTGACGCGGCGCGTCGCGGCCGGCGAGGTCGTCGCCGTCTCCACCGGTGACGTCGAGAAGATCGGCTGGTTCGTGGAGGCCGTCTCCCGGTTCACCGCGGCCGCGTGCACCGTCGTGGTGGTCTGCGTGGCGCTGCTCGTCTACCAGCCGGCGCTCGGCCTGGTCGTCGCCGTGGGCCTGCCCGTGGTGGCGCTGGCCGCCCTGCCGCTGCTGCCGCGGGCGACCCGGCGGGCCGACTTCCAGCGTGAGAAGGCGGGCCGGGCCACCGAACTGGCCTCGGACACCGTCGCCGGTCTCCGCGTGCTGCGCGGCATCGGCGGCGAGGAGCTGTTCCTCGACCGCTACCGCAGCGCCTCCCAGGAGGTCCGCCGCGCCGCCGTGCGCAGCGCCCGCATGTGGGCCCTGATCTCGGCGATCCAGGTCCTGTTGCCGGGTCTGCTGATGGTCGGGGTCGTCTGGTACGGCATCCAGCTGGCCCGCCAGGGGCGGATCACGGTCGGCGAACTGGTCACCGTCTACAGCTCGGTGATGGTCCTCGGCTATCCGCTGCGCCATTTCGAGGAGATCGCGATGGCCTACTCGTTCTCGCGGCCCTCCGCCAGGCGTGCGGCGCGCGTGCTGTCGCTGCAGCGGACCACCGACAGCGGTGATGTGCGGACGGACGGCGTGGCAGAGAATGCGCGCTCGGGCGGCGTGCCGAGCGACGACTCGGACGGCGTACGGAGCGGTGACCTGGGCGGCGTACCGAGTGGTGATCCGGGCGGCGTACCGAGCGGCGACTCGGACTGCGTGCCGAGCGGTGATCTGTACGACCCCACCACCGGTCTGCTCGCTCCCGCCGGCCGGCTGACCGCCGTGGTGTGCGGTGACCCGGACGCGGCGGGGCGGCTGGCCGAGCGGCTGGGCGGACACCCGGCGGAGCGGGGCACGTCCGTCCTGCTGGGCGGCGTCCCCCTTGACGCGCTGCCGCTGGACACGGCCCGCCAGGCCGTCCTGGTGCAGGACAAGGACCCGGTGCTGCTGTCCGGTTCGCTGCGCGAGCTGCTCGACGTCCCCGCCTCGGGTGACGTCACCGCGCGCGACGCGCTGACCGCCGCCCAGTGCGAGGACGTCCTGGAGGCGCTCGCGCAGGGCTCGCCGGAGGCCGAGGACCCGATGGGGACACGGATCACCGAGCGTGGACGGTCGCTGTCCGGCGGGCAACGGCAGCGGCTCGCGCTGGCCCGTTCGCTGATCACCGACCCGGAGGTACTGGTCCTGGACGAGCCGACCTCGGCCGTCGACTCGCACACCGAGGAGCGGATCGCGCGAGGCGTGCGCCGCCTGCGGGAGGGCCGCACGACGGTGGTGTTCACCTCCTCCCCGCTGCTCCTGGACCAGGCGGACCGGGTCGTACTGGTGCACGAGGGTGAGGTCACGGCGGTCGGCGTGCACCGCGACCTGGTGCACGCCGAGCCCCACTACCGGGCCGTGGTGACCCGGGAGACGGAAGAAGAACTGCACCAGATCGAGGAGTCGGCATGATCGGCGTGGCGCCACCGGCGTACGACCCGGCGGCCCCGACGACGGCGGCCACGCTGCCCGTCGGCGCCCCGGCCACCGTCCGCACGTATGTGGCCGAACTGTTCCGGCGTCACCGTCGCGCCTTCGCGATCCTGATGGCCGTCAACACGGTGTCCGTGGTCGCCTCGATGGCGGGCCCCTGGCTGCTGGGCGATCTCGTGCAGCGGGTGTCGGACGGTGCGCGGGAGCTCCATCTGCCGCTCACTCTCTCGCTGTTCGTCCTCGCACTCGTCGTGCAGGCCGTGTTCGTGCGGGAGGTACGGCTGCGCGGGGCGATGCTCGGCGAACGGATGCTGGCCGACCTGCGCGAGGACTTCCTCGTACGGTCGGTCGGGCTGCCGCCCGGTGTCCTGGAACGGGCCGGCACGGGCGACCTGCTCTCCCGCATCACGACGGACATCGACCGGCTCGCCAACGCGATGCGCGAGGCGGTGCCGCAGCTCTCGATCGGCGTGGTGTGGGCGCTGCTGCTGCTGGGCGGCCTCGTCGCCACGGTGCCGCCGCTGGCGCCGGCGGTGCTGGTCGCGGTGCCGCTGCTGGTGGTCGGCTGCCGCTGGTACTTCAAACGGGCGCCGTCCGCCTACCGTTCGGAGGCCGCGGGGTACGCCGCCGTGGCCGCCGCGCTCACCGAGACCGTCGACGCCGGGCGCACCGTCGAGGCCCACCGCCTCGGCGACCGCCGCATCGAAGTGTCCGAGCGCCGGGTGCGCGAGTGGACGGCCTGGGAGCGCTACACCCTGTGGCTGCGATCCGTGCTCTTCCCCGTCATCAACCTCACGCACGCGACCGTGCTCGGCTCGGTGCTCATGATCGGCGGCGTGTTCGTCCTGCGGGGCTGGATCGGCGTGGGGCAGCTGACCACGGGCGCGCTCATCGCGCAGATGCTCGTGGACCCGGTGAACCTGATCCTTCGCTGGTACGACGAGCTGCAGGTGGCCCAGGTGTCGCTGGCCCGGCTCGTCGGCGTGCGCGACATCGAGCCGCACGCCGGCGAGCCGGCGCTGGCTCCAAAGGGCCGTGACGTGCACGCGGACCGGGTGCTCTTCGGCTACCGCGAGGGCGTGGACGTGCTGCGCGAGGTCTCCCTCCAGGTCGCGCCCGGCACCCGGCTGGCACTGGTCGGGCCTTCGGGCGCGGGCAAGTCCACACTGGGCAGGCTGCTCGCCGGCATCTACGCGCCCCGGGACGGCCGCATCACCCTCGGCGGCGCCGAGCTGTCGCGGATGCTCGCCGAACGCGTCCGCTCGCACGTGGCCCTCGTCAACCAGGAGCATCACGTCTTCGTGGGCTCGCTGCGCGACAACCTCCTGCTGGCCCGCGCCTCCGCGGTCGACGCCGAACTGTGGGCGGCACTGGGCGCGGTCGACGCCGAGGGCTGGGCGCGTGCGCTGGACGACGGCCTGGACACCGAGGTAGGCTCGGGCGGGCTGGCCCTCACTCCGGCCCAGGCCCAGCAGATCGCGCTGGCCCGCCTGGTGCTCGCGGACCCGCACACGCTGGTCCTGGACGAGGCGACCTCCCTGCTCGATCCGCGAGCGGCACGCCACCTCGAACGGTCCCTCGCCCGCGTCCTCGACGGCCGCACGGTGGTCGCCATCGCCCACCGTCTGCACACCGCCCACGACGCGGACGTGATCGCCGTCGTGGAGAACGGCCGCATCGCGGAGCTCGGCAGCCACGAGGAACTGGTGGCGGCGGAGGGGGCGTATGCGGCGCTGTGGCGGTCCTGGCACGGGTGAACCGCCCGCCAGGGCAACGGCCCGGCGGCTTGGCTGCCGCGCGGCGGCTCCCGGCCCGGTCGCAGCCGGGGCTGCCGCTGCCGCCGCCCCGGCCCCTGCGCCTGTCTCCGCCCGAACAGGCCCGCGGTCGCACTCGCGGTGCTCGGCGGCTGCACCGCGGCCGAGACGGGCCGGCCGAGGAGATCCCCCTGGGCACCACCAAGGCCCGCATCCGCACCGGTCCGCGCAGGCCGCCCGATTCGTCGACCGCGGTGACGGACGACGGACACGTCTGGGTGACGGAGCACGGCCATGCCTGGTCCTCGGGCCTTCCGTCCGGGTGACCCCGGCTGCCGGTTTTCTCCTCCCGCCGTGCCGTTGCGCGGTCCCGAAAAGGGGTGGAAGGCTGGATATCGGCACCGGCTCGGGGAAGCGTCCTGGAATCTGCGGTTCCGTGCGGGCGCAGCCTGTGCTCCGCGTGGCCACGGCCCGGCGTCCACCGCGGTCCGGGCCCGTCCCCAGCACTGGAGGTACCCGTGAACAGCGCCGACGGATGGGGAGACGACGTCTATCAGCCCGACGGATCCGAGATCCAGGACGACTCGGGAATTCTCGACGCGGAGGACACGCTGGTCGACGACGGTGTCGACGACCCTCTCGATCGCGGCTGGTCCCCTCCGGAGAGGCCGTGGGCGGTGGAGCACACCGGCGTGACCGCCGCGGAGGGCAGACGCGGGGAGACACTGGATCAGCGGCTCTCCGAGGAGATGCCCGAACTCGTCGTGTCCGGCGGCGACGGCATCGGCGACTGCGACGGCTCCGACGGCGAACCCCTGGACAACGAGGTCGGTGCCCGCCGCTCCGGCCGTCTCGTCGCCCCCGACGAGGGCGCGCACGAGGACGACGAGAGCGCGCTGATCGCCACGGACGTGGGCATCGACGGCGCGGCGGCGTCCGCCGAGGAGGCGGCGATGCACGTAGTCGATGAGGACACCCTTTCCGGTTGACCACGTCCGGCTGACCACATCCGGTCGGCCCTGCCCGGCCGGCCCGGACGCCCACCACCCAAGGAGCACGTATGCAGCAGGACAAGCAGCCCGACTACCACCCGGTGGTCTTCCGTGACCGCGCCGCGGGCTACGCCTTCCTGACCCGGTCCACCGCGACCAGCGACCGGACCATCGACTGGGACGACGGCGAGACCTACCCGGTGGTGGACGTGGAGATCTCCTCCGAAAGTCATCCCTTCTACACCGGCAAGGCGCGCACGGTGGACAGCGAGGGCCGCATCGCCCAGTTCGAACGGCGCTACGGAGGTGCTGCCGGCCAGGGCTCGGGCGGCGGGAGCTGAAGCGGGCCCCGCTTCTCAGATGAAGTTCAGTGCGGCCGCGCACCCCACGCCGCCGAGCAGCATGAACGCCGGCATCAGCACCTTCAGCTCGACCCAGCTCCCCGCACGGAACCGCATGATCTTCGGCGGGCCGATGGGGTACCAGCGCTTGCGGCCCACCGGGATCGGCCACAGGATCGGGCAGCCGGAGACCGTCAGCGCGTCCCCGATGTCGTGCACTATCGCACCCAGCACGATCGGCAGCCCCAGCCACAGGTACGGCCGGCCGGGCTCCGAAAACAGCCAGTCCGAGCCGTTGCCCGGCTTGTCCAGCACCCCGGCGAGGATCCACGCGCTGGTCGCCGCCAGCAGCCAGACCAGCACATCGCTGCTGGAACCCCGGGCCGCCCGCCACAGCAGGCCCTCGATGGCCAGCACCATGTGGACGAAGAGGATGGCGAGGACCGCCCAGCGGCCACAGGTGATGGCGACGACCGACGTACCCGCACCGATCAGGACCGCCCACAGCCAGGTGTGGGTGAGGGTGCGGTGGCCCCCGGAGCGGCGCGGGTCGCCCGGCTTCCGCGTCGCCTTGTAGACGGCGTAGGAGAGCTTGTCGACGATCTCGCACAGGCCGCGCGAGACAGGACCGAAGGCCCTCGAGATGGTGGCCGCCTTGTGGTCGAGGTCCGGGGCGAGCGCGGCTCCGGCACAGATCAGAGAGCCGGCCAGGAGGACCGGCCAGGGCATCGGGTGCCCGGCCGCGGCGGCCGCCGCACCGACCCCGAGCCAGGCCGCGGCGCCCGAGAGTGAGTGTGCTGGTCCCATCATGGCCGTTACCCGCCCCATTTCTTCTGTGCCGCTGTCCGGTTGACAGGGTGCGTTGACGCTCCGTCGGCGTCTCAGCGTACTGGTGGTGATCTTCGTTCCGGCAACCGATTCCCCCATGAGGGAGGACGCCAGGCAAGATGGGTGCGTGACCCTTATCGATCAGTTGCCGCCGACCGCCGACCCCGACGCTCTCTACGAGGCCTTCGAGTCGTGGGCCGAGGAGCGCGGTCTCACGCTCTATCCCCACCAGGAGGAGGCGCTGATCGAGGTGGTCTCCGGTGCGAACGTGATCGTGTCGACGCCCACCGGCTCCGGCAAGAGCATGATCGCGGCGGGTGCGCACTTCGCCGCGCTGGCACGGGACGAGGTCACCTTCTACACGGCTCCGATCAAGGCGCTGGTCTCGGAGAAGTTCTTCGAGCTGTGCAAGCTCTTCGGCACCGAGAACGTCGGCATGCTGACCGGCGACGCGTCCGTCAACGCCGACGCACCCGTCATCTGCTGCACCGCCGAGGTCCTGGCCTCGATCGCGCTGCGCGACGGCAAGGGCGCGGACATCGGTCAGGTCGTCATGGACGAGTTCCACTTCTACGCGGAGGGTGACCGCGGCTGGGCCTGGCAGATCCCGATCCTGGAGCTGCCGCAGGCGCAGTTCGTCCTGATGTCCGCCACGCTCGGTGACGTCTCGATGTTCGAGAAGGACCTCACCCGCCGCACCGGCCGCCCCACCGCGGTGGTCCGCTCGGCGACCCGTCCGGTTCCCCTCTCCTACTCCTACAAGTTCACCCCGCTCACCGAGACGCTGACCGAGCTGCTGGAGACCAGGCAGGCACCGGTGTACATCGTGCACTTCACGCAGGCGCAGGCCGTGGAACGGGCACAGGCGCTGATGAGCATCAACATGTGCACGCGTGAGGAGAAGGACCAGATCGCCGACCTGATCGGCAACTTCCGCTTCACCACCAAGTTCGGCCGCAACCTCTCCCGCTACGTCCGGCACGGCATCGGAGTGCACCACGCCGGCATGCTGCCCAAGTACCGGCGCCTGGTGGAGAAGCTCGCCCAGGCGGGCCTGCTGAAGGTCATCTGCGGCACGGACACGCTCGGCGTCGGCGTCAACGTGCCCATCCGCACCGTGCTGTTCACGGCGCTGACCAAGTACGACGGCAACCGCGTCCGGACACTGCGCGCCCGTGAGTTCCACCAGATCGCCGGGCGCGCAGGCCGGGCCGGCTTCGACACGGCGGGATACGTCGTCGCGCAGGCGCCGGAGCACGTCATC
The DNA here is from genome assembly GCF_047049295.1 of Streptomyces sediminimaris. Classification (NCBI taxonomy): domain Bacteria; kingdom Bacillati; phylum Actinomycetota; class Actinomycetes; order Kitasatosporales; family Streptomycetaceae; genus Streptomyces; species Streptomyces sediminimaris. The sequence continues at coordinate 1,086,697 of NZ_JBJWOT010000001.1, forward strand.
GAGAACGAGAAGGCGCTCGCCAAGGCGGGCGACGACCCGAAGAAGCGCCGCAAGGTCGTCCGCAAGAAGGCGCCGGAGGGCTTCGTCGGCTGGACGGAGAACACCTTCGAGAAGCTCATCGCCTCCGACCCGGAGCCGCTCACCTCCCGTTTCCGGGTGACACACACGATGCTGCTGTCCGTCATCGCCCGCCCGGGCAACGCCTTCGAGGCGATGCGGCACCTGCTGGAGGACAACCACGAGCCGCGCAAGCAGCAGCTCAGGCACATCCGGCGCGCGATCGCCATCTACCGCTCCCTGCTGGACGGCGGCATCGTCGAGAAGCTCGACGAGCCGGACGCCACGGGCCGCATCGTCCGCCTCACCGTGGACCTGCAGCAGGACTTCGCGCTGAACCAGCCGCTGTCCACGTTCGCCCTCGCGGCGTTCGAACTCCTCGACCCCGACTCGCCCTCCTACGCCCTGGACATGGTGTCCGTCGTGGAGTCCACGCTGGACGACCCGCGGCAGATCCTCGTCGCCCAGCTGAACAAGGCCAAGGGAGAGGCCGTGGCCGCGATGAAGGCGGACGGCGTCGAGTACGAGGAGCGCATGGAGCGTCTGCAGGACATCAGCTACCCCAAGCCCCTGGAGGAACTGCTCTTCCACGCGTACAACACGTACCGCAAGAGCCACCCCTGGGTGGGCGACCACCCGCTGTCGCCGAAGTCCGTGGTCCGCGACATGTACGAACGGGCCATGTCCTTCACGGAGCTGGTGTCCTTCTACGAGCTGGCCCGCACCGAGGGCATCGTGCTGCGCTACCTCGCCAGCGCCTACAAGGCCCTGGACCACAACATCCCGGACGACCTCAAGTCCGAGGACCTTCAGGACCTGATCGAGTGGCTCGGCGAGATGGTCCGCCAGGTCGACTCCAGCCTGCTCGACGAGTGGGAGCAGCTCGCCAACCCGGAGGAGATGACCGCCGAGGAGGCCCAGGAGAAGGCCGACGAGGTCAAGCCCGTCACCAGCAACGCCCGCGCCTTCCGGGTCCTGGTCCGCAACGCCATGTTCCGCCGCGTCGAGCTCGCCGCACTCGACCAGGTCGAGGAGCTGGGCGAGCTGGACGCCGACTCGGGCTGGGACGCCGACGCGTGGGGCGAGGCGATGGACACGTACTGGGACGAGTACGAGGACCTGGGCACCGGCCCCGACGCCCGCGGCCCCAAGCTGCTGCGCATCGAGGAGGACCGGGAGCAGGGTCTGTGGCGCGTTCGCCAGACGTTCGCCGACCCGAACGGCGACCATGACTGGGGCATCAGCGCGGAGGTCGACCTCGCGGCCTCGGACGCGGAGGGCCGTGCGGTCATCCGCGTCACCGATGTCGGCCAGCTGTGAGCCAAGGAGAGACCCGCGCATGACGAACCCGGCCGAGCGCCTCGTCGACCTGCTCGACCTGGAGCAGATCGAGGTCAACATCTTCCGTGGCCGCAGCCCGCAGGAGTCCCTGCAGCGTGTCTTCGGCGGCCAGGTGGCGGGCCAGGCACTGGTCGCTGCCGGACGCACCACGGACGACGACCGTCCGGTGCACTCGCTGCACGCGTACTTCCTGCGCCCGGGCCGGCCCGGCGTGCCCATCGTGTACCAGGTGGAACGGGTACGGGACGGCAGGTCGTTCACGACCCGCAGGGTCACCGCCGTGCAGCAGGGCCACACAATCTTCAATCTCACCGCCTCCTTTCACAAGCCTGAGGAAGGACCCTTCGAGCACCAGCTGCCGCCGGCCCGCAAGGTCCCGGATCCGGAGTCGCTGCCGTCGGTGATGCGGGAGGTCCGCGAGCATCTGGGCGAGCTGCCCGAGCAGTTGGAGCGGATGGCCCGGCGCCAGCCCTTCGACATCCGGTACGTGGACCGGCTGCGCTGGACCCCCGAAGAGGTCAAGGACGCCGAGCCGCGCAGCGCCGTGTGGATGCGCGCGGTCGGACCGCTCGGCGACGCACCACTGGTGCACACCTGCGCCCTGACCTACGCCAGTGACATGACCCTGCTGGATGCGGTCCGCCTCCCGATCGAACCCCTGTGGGGGCCGCGGAGTTTCGACATGGCCTCCCTCGATCACGCAATGTGGTTCCACCGGCCCTTCCGTGCGGACGAGTGGTTCCTCTACGACCAGGAGTCGCCGATCGCCACCGGCGGCCGGGGTCTTGCCCGCGGCCGGATCTACGACGTGGAGGGCCGGCTGCTCGTGTCCGTGGTCCAGGAAGGTCTGTTCCGGGCTCTGTAGCTCAGTCGGTGCCGCGACGCAGCCAGCGCAGCAGGCCCCGTGAACGTGGTGGTCCCTCGGGGACCGGTCGGTCGTGGTCCGGGGTGGGAGCGGGCGCCGGGCGCGGTGGTGCGGGAGCCGTGCACGACGGTGTCGGCGTCGGGCGTGATCCGGAAGCCGGGCGCGGCGCCGGCTGGAGTGCGCGCGCATCGCTCACCGCCTGGGCGAGGTCGGCTCGCAGCCAGCCGATCTCGTCCGGATCCCGCGCCACGGTGAGGCTTTCGGCCAGCTGCGCGGTGGGCGAGCCGGGTGCGCCGTACCCGGGCGGCCTGGGCCGGAACCGGTTCAAGTGGGCGCGCTCGTAAGGGTCCGGCACGATCTCCGCCACCTGAACGGCGTCGAGCAGCGAGGCCACGGCCGCCGCGCACGCCCATGGATGCTCGCCGGCCTGCCGTCGCAGAAGACCCAGGTGGCGGCCCCGCCAGGTCCGGGGCCGCAGATCCAGCCCCGCCGCCAAGTGCTCCCGCAGATCCGGAGGCGTACGACCGCCCAGCAGCGGCGCGTTGGTCTCGTCGGCCAGGAACTGCCGTAGTTCTTCGGCCAGATAGAGCCAGACCACGGCCCGGTAGCGGTTGAGGTAGAAGCGGACCGGAACGACGACGCCGAGCCGGGCCAGTCTGGTGAACCTGCCGTGGGACACCGCCAGCAGACCCGCGCCCTCCCTGGTGCCCACGGCCTCGACGCGCTTCTTCAGCGTCTCGGGGAATCCCTCCTCGGCGCGCAGCCGATCGATCTCGGCGCGGGCGACTCGCGGCCCCCCGCCCCCCTCGTCGAGCACGGTACGGACGTGTCCAAGGCTCACGGCGAGGTCGAACTCTCCCCGCCTGAGCCCCAGCTCACGCGCTGCCCGGCTCGGTGTGCAGAAGGTGCTGTGCGCCGGTGTGGCAGTGTTGCCCGACATGGCCGGTCTCCCCCGTGAAATGTGCGGTCCGCGCCGTTCGCGTGGCTTCTGGAAAAACCGTAGCCGCTTCGGCGGATCGTGTGGCGGGCCTGTGGACAACTCCACGGGAGACGGTGAAAAGGCAGGTCAGGAGTCTGTGGTCGGGAATCCCTCGGGCTGCCGGGTCTCCACCTCGAGGTGCTCCCCGACCCGGTTGACGAGCAGCGTCATCTCGTAGGCGATCTGGCCGATGTCGGCCTCCGAACCGGCGAGCACGCACAGGCAGCTGCTGTTTCCGGCGGCGGTGACGAAGAGCACCGCGTCGTCGAACTCCACCATCGTCTGGCGGACTCTGCCCGCGCCGAAGTGACGTCCCGAGCCTTTGGCCAGGCTGTGCAGTCCGGACGAGATGGCGGCGAGATGCTCGGCGTCCTCACGCCGCAGGCCCGTGCTCGCTCCCGTCACCAGCCCGTCGTTGGACAGGACCAAGGCGTGACGCACATGTTCGACGCGCTCGGTCAGATCGTCCAGCAACCAGTCCAGTCCCCGGTTCTGCGCCATGTTCCGGTCTCCCCGTGTGACGACTCCCCCTGGCCGGAGGATCTCCCGCCAGCCTTCACCACCACCGGCCCACGGGCAAGGAGGATAGGTGCATGGCTCAGAAGATGACCGAGGAAGAGTGGCGGGCGTTCCTCGCCCACGGCACCCGCACGGCGAAGCTGGCGACGGTCCGGGCGGACGGAAGTCCGCACGTGACGCCGATCTGGTTCGTGCTCGACGGCGGCGATCTCGTGTTCAACACCGGTGGCGCCAGCGTGAAGGGGCGGAACCTCGTCCGTGACGGCCGGGTCGCCCTGTGTGTCGACGACGACCGGCCGCCCTTCGACTTCGTCGTGCTGCACGGCCGTGCCCGGATCTCGGAGGATCCCGGGGAGTTGAGGCACTGGGCCGCCCGCATCGGCGCGCGGTACATGGGTGAGGATCGCGCCGAGGAGTTCGGCGAACGCAACGGCGTACCTGGGGAACTCCTCGTCCGTGTGGCGATCGACCAGGTCCTGTCCATGAAGGGCGTCGCCGACTGAACCTCGGTTGCTGTACGCGCCTGCCCGCCGGGAAGCCGCCGGTCCATTCGGCCGGGCCGGCCGGGCCGGCCGAATGGACCGGTCCGTCAACCTACCGATCCGTCGGCAGACCGGTCCGTCAGCAGACCGAGTTGAGCAGCCGGGCGGTGTGCAACCGGCTGGCGTACTCGACGAGGCTGGTCAGCACCTCCTTGCCGGACGCGCGGTCACGGGCGTCGCAGAGCACCACCGGCGTCCCGCCGGCGAGATCGAGAGCGTGGGAGACGTCCTCGGCCTCGTAAGTGCGGGCACCCGGGAAGCAGTTGACGGCGACCACGAACGGGATGTTTCGGTGCTCGAAGTAGTCGACCGCGGGGAAGCAGTCCGCGAGCCGTCGGGTGTCGGCCATCACCACGGCGCCGAGCGCGCCCTGCGCCAGCTCGTCCCACAGGAACCAGAAGCGGTCCTGGCCGGGCGTGCCGAAGAGGTACAGCGAGAGGCCGGACCGGACGGTGATGCGGCCGAAGTCCATGGCGACGGTCGTGGTCGCCTTCCGGCCCACACCGCCCGTGTCGTCCACCGACCGGCCGGCCTCACTGAGCAGTTCCTCGGTGCGCAGCGGCCTGATCTCGCTCACCGCCCCCACCAGGGTGGTCTTGCCCACGCCGAACCCGCCGGCGACCAGAATCTTCAGCGCCAGCGGAGCCGTCTCGCCGCCGTACGCGTCAGAGTGCCCGAAGACCATCGATCACTTCTCTCGAGAGTGCCGGCAAGAGCCGGCGCGACTGGACGACTTCACGACTTCGTCGCCTTCTGTGCGGACCGGGCCGAAGGCTGCGCGCTCTCCGTCCACAACACCCGCGGCCTCGCCGGCAGACCCGTCACCGCGGGGTCGGCTGACCTGCCCACCGCAGAGGGCGCGGCGGCCCTCCGACCACGGCGTCGACCACGGCGCGCGGCACGTGCTCCCCGGGAAGCGGGCGGCCCGGCCCCGCCGTCGTACCACTGGCCGCCCGCCACGCGCGCGTGGCCGATCCCGGCCGCGGCGCACCGGTGTGCGGCTCCGGCGCACCCCGCCGACGCCGAAGGGCCGTCCGGCTCCCTCGCCGAGACCGGGGAAGCCGGAGGCACGCCGACGAGGTGTTCCGCGTCCCCGCGGCGAAGATCGCCCGTGGCGCCCGCCGCGAGGCCGTCGCCGGAGAGCGCCACGGGGCGCCGCGCCTCCCGTACGCGCGTCACCAGGTCGTCCAGCAGCCGTGGTCCAGGTGTCCCATGGCCCCGGGACGCTAGACCCGCCAGGGGCGCCACAAGGGGGCACATTTCGAAAGATGTTGGAAGATGGCACTCAGGTGCAACTGAACGACCGCGTCACGCTCGAACGTGTGCACCGCGGCGTCATCCGTGTCGGTGAGGGATCATGCGGAACATGAGCGACGACCACACACATGTCCGGGAGTTCTTCGGCGCCCGTGCCGCCGACTGGGACAGCCGGTTCCCCGACGACGGCCCGGCCTACGCCGCCGCGGTCGCCGATCTGGGACTGCGCGAGGGCGACCGGGTGCTCGACGCGGGCTGCGGCACCGGCAGGGCACTGACGCCGCTGCGTGCCGCCGTGGGGGCCTCGGGGGTCGTCGTCGGCGCCGACCTCACCCCGGCCATGCTGCGGGCCGCCGTACGCGCCGAGAGGGACGGCGACGGGCAGCTGCTGCTCGCCGACGTGGCCGCGCTGCCGCTGCGGTCGCACTCGCTCGACGCCGTGTTCGCCGCCGGCCTCATCGCGCACCTGCCGCAACCGGCCGAGAACCTGCGGGAGCTGGCCCGGGTGGTCCGCCCGGGCGGCATGCTGGCACTGTTCCACCCGGTCGGCCGGGCGGCGCTGGCGGCGCGGCAAGGCCGCCGGATCTCACCGCAGGACCTGCGGGCGGAGCCCAATCTGCGCCCACTGCTGGCCACCGCGGGCTGGCGCATGACGTCCTACGCCGACGAGGACGAACGCTTCCTGGCCCTGGCCGTGCGGGAGGGCTGATCCTCGGCACCGGCCCGCGGCGGCCGCCACGAAGGCGCCGGGTCGCCTGACACGGCGCTGCGGGCCCGCACAGGCACCGTCACCACGCGTACACCAGACGCCTCCACGGCCTCGCAGGCCACAGAGTTCACCGCCGGCTCCTTCGGGAGGTCCCCGCGGTCGACCAGCAGCCCTTCGAGGAGGCTCCCGCACGGGCGGGATCGAGCCGTGCCGCGGACCGGCGGCCGACCGGTGCGGTGTGCGCGGGCCGGCCCTCCGCACGGTCGCCGCCCGCGGGGGGGGCCGGCCTCCGCGAGCCCGCGCGCGACGTCCCGGCCCGGACCCACCCGGCCGCGCGAGACGATCGCGGCACTGAGCAGCTGATCCACTTCCCTTCACCGTCGCGTCCCTCTTCTGCCGCCGGAACTCCAACTCTAGGTTGAGTAGCAGGAGATGAACGATGGAGCGGTCGGCCGCGGGCAACCACGCAGGGGGAAGGTGGTCAGCATGTTGGGCAGGGTGCGGAAGTTCTGTGCGAGATTGCTCCACGCCGTTCGCGCGGCTCCGGGCGATGGCCGGGACAAACGTACACACAATCTTTTCGAAGCCGCCGCCGCGTACGTCTCGGCCTGCGCGGAGGACGACCAGGCCCGCATCGACGAGGCGGCGGGCTGGGTGTCGCCGGAAGCCCTGTCCTTCGGGGTCAACGAGCTGGCCTGCAGGGCTGTGATCGCGCTCGCGCGGGAGCGCGACGAGTCCCCGGGGACGGTGGCCCGTGCGCTGCTGGGGCTCCCGGCGGCCTGAGAAACGCGGGGGCACAGGTGGTCGATTCGCCCCGTCCAGTCGGAAAACTGCAGGTCCACGTGTTCCCGTGAGTCGTGACAAGCTGCTTCCGCTCGCACTAGGGTGCGCGCGTTCGGACACATCGATGGGGAGGCTGGCATGGCCGGGACGGACGAGGACGCCGTCACCGCCGCGGACGAGGCGCTTTACGTGCTCACGGCGGTACTTCTGACGCCGGCGAAGTTTCCGAGCGTGCTCGGCGACGACTACCCGGAGGCCTGTGCGGCGCTCGGCCTCGCGCCGCTCGCCGACGGATACGGCCTGGTGCTCGGCCAGGACGGCGACGGCGCCCGGTGGACCGTCGTGGTCGACGACGTCTCCCTGGTCGCGGTCGCCATCGCCTCCTGGGACTGCGGGATGGAGTACGACCTCTCACCCGACGAGCGGTCTGTCGTGGCCGCGCTGCCGGGCTGGCCCCTCGCGGTCGCCGTCGCCGCTCCCAACGTGCCCGCGCCGCACGACCCCGGCCCCGAGGTCGCGGACGGCCCGCCGCTGACGCCGCCGGACACCAGCACGTGGGGGCCCGCCCAACGGCGCTTGGGCGCCGACGAGATCGCGCTTCAGTGGGCGATCTGGCGGGAGCAGATTAACGACACCGACTTCCTGAATCCGGACAGCGGCCCGAACAGCGAGGACGGCGCGGACAGTCCCGGCAGTCCGGACCAGGCCTTCGCCTCCGCCGCGGACGCCGACGATGCCGTGAACGGTGATCACGCCGAGCAGGAGGGGCGGGCGAAGGGGTCCAAGGAGCACGGCGGAGTGCGGCGCGTGCTCGCCGAAGCACGCGCGTATGTGGACTCGCCGCCGCCGCTCGGCCGCGTCCGGTCGTCCTTCGCCCCGGGTGACGCGCGGACACTGCGTGCCGACGGTCCGGGCTGGTCGCTCGTGGCCCGGACCGACGACATCGCGTTCGTGCTGCTCGACGCGGAACCCGGCGAGGTACTGCCGGTCGGACGCGGGCCGGAGCTGCCCGGTCTTCTGGACGCGCTCGAGAAGATGGCCGTACGTCCCCTCTGACGTCCCCGCGCGGACGGGCCGGGCGGTCGGGACGACGTCCGTGCCGCCTCCGGCCCTCCCGGCCGGCTCCTCGGCGCTCAGCGCGACGTCGCCGTCCCCCGGCCGTTTCCCCCCTCCGTAGAGGCTTTCACGCACGGCCCCGCGCCTGAGCAGCCATGCGTGACCCTGCGGACGTGCTCCCGGCCGGCGGATGCCTCCGACCCGGCCGGTCCCGCGGTGAGACGGTCAGCGACCGAGTTCCTTGCGGGTGACGCGGCGCAGCCTGCGCCGCTGTGAGGGGTCCAGGGTGAGGTACGCGGCGGCCGGCACTCCCAGGATGATCAGGAGCGCTGCCCACCAGGGCAGCCAGATGAGCAGGATGATCCCGGCCGCCACACCCCCCGCGGCGATCTTCGCGTTCTTCGACATGTGCGTCGCCTCCTTCGCGGCCACTGCCGCTCTCTGTCCTGAAAACGGGCCCGCGCCTCCGGCGGTTCCTGACCGCGACCCTGAGACGTCCCTGACACGCGACCCCGACTCATCCCTGAGAGCCCGCCACCGGGTCATTCGGCCCTCAGCGGCTCTCCCACCTCGTGCAGATGACGCAGTGCCTGCCGGTAGGAGTCGACGAGCCCCGTCTCCGCATAGGAGATACCCAACTCCAGGCAGTATGCGCGCACCAGTGGCTGGGCGAGACGGAGATGGGGCCGGGGCATGCTGGGGAAGAGGTGATGCTCGATCTGGTAGTTGAGGCCACCGAGGAACCAGTCGGTCAGGACACCGCCACGGATGTTGCGCGAGGTCAGGACCTGCCGGCGCAGATGGCCCCATCGTTCGCCGTCCGGATCGGGCATCTCCATGCCCTTGTGGTTGGGGGCGAAGGCCAGCCCCAGGTGCAGGCCGAACAGCGCGTGATGCAGGGCGGCGAACACGAGCGCCTTGGCCGGGGACAGCGAGGTGAGCAGCAAGGCCGCGTAGGCGGCGGCATGGATCACGAGCAGCAGGCCCTCCAGCGCTCGCTCCCGGGGAGACTGCCGGCGCAGGTCCTGAAAGCCGTGCACCTTCAGGGCGACGCCCTCGAGAAGGGTGAGCGGGAAGAAGAGCCACGCCTGGTTGCGGGTCAGCCAGCGCCTGAATCCGGACCGCCCCCTGGCCTGCTCACCGGTGAACACCAGGACGTCGGCGACGACGTCGGGATCCTTGTCGATGTGGTTGGGATTGGCGTGATGACGGTTGTGCTTGTCGTTCCACCAGGCGTAGCTCATCCCCAGGAACAGGTTGCCGTGGATCAGGCCGATCATCCGGGCGGCCGGCTTGCCGGTGGTGATCTGGGAGTGGCCGGCGTCGTGGCCTATGAAGGCCGTGCGCGCGCAGAACACCGCCAGCAGCGGAGCCAGCAGAAGTGACCACCAGGAGTCGCCGACGAGGACGACGCCCGTGACGGTGGCGGCCAGCGCGAGAGCGTTGGTGGCGATGCGGAGGGCGTACCAGAGCGGGCGCCGTCGCAGGAGACCCCGGCCCCGGACCACGCGCAGGAGGGGTGCGAACTCGCTTCCACCGGGCGGGGCGTCGCGGGCTTTCCGCGGCGATTCGGCTACGGCTGTGGTGAGCTCGGGCATGTCCGGTCTCCGGCTTCTCGGGCAACGGGCTGACCTGAGCAAACGTACGAATCGACGACCTTCGGAGGCCATGACGCCACCCCCCGGGAAGGGCCGGGGGCCAGCCTGTGGCGCGCAGGGGGGCTGGCAGCACCCCCAGGGCCCGGCCCCCGGGGCCGGGCCCCCGGCGGCGGGCCATCGGCGACGGGCCATCGGCGACGGGCCATCGGCGACGGCGGTCCGTGCGACCGCCCATCACGGGCCTCGTTGTTGTACCCTCGGCGGCCCGGACGCTCAGTAGTCAAATTTGAGGAGTGCGCTTCGCTGTGCATACGTTCCCCGCGGCAACGCCCTCCGACGTCTCGGAGGTCCCCGGCCTCGCCCGCTGCTGCGCCGTCTTCCTGCCCGGCGATCCCGCTCGCACCGGCCGGGTCGCGTTCTGGCGGCCCGACGGCGGCGTCCCTGCGTCCGTCGCGGCCGGATCCGTCGAGGATCTCGGCGTCGTGCTGCCCCGCGGCGACCGTGACGGCCGCGTCGACGTGGTCGAGGTCGCCGCGGCCCTGCTGCCGGTGCGGGCCGCGCTGCCGCTCCTCACGCGTGCGCGCACCGACGCGGACGGACACCGGAGCGCCGTCTTCTGGGGCGCGGCCGGCCTGCTGGCCCTGCAGTTCGTGGCGCGCGGGCTGCTGCTGCCCGGGCTCTCCCCTTCCGATCACGACGCCTGGCGCGTCGGTCCGCTGCCCCTGGAGGACATCGAGCGCGTGCGTCGACTGGCCGCCTCGATGCCGCCGGAGGCGCACGCCGTGCCGCTGGCTGCCACCGGGCCGCCACGGCTGCCCGAACCGGAGCGGCTGCTGCGCGCCTTCCTGGACGCGGTGGCCGACTCCCTCCCCCGGTCCCCGGCGGCCTTCCTGGTGACGGGCGGGCCTGCCTACGCGGCGCCGGAGCCGCTGCACATGCCCGAACAGCGCGCGTGGGCCGCCGATGTCGCCGCGGGTCACGACGCGGGCGTACGGCTGTCGCTGCGGATCGAGGTGCCCGGCCTCGCCGACGCGGGGCAGGACGACGCCGCGGTGCGGTTCCGGGCCGTGCCGCAGATGCACAGCGTGCACGACCCGGCGCTCGTGGCGGACGCCTCCGAGGTCTGGGGCGACTCGGGAGGCGGAGGTTTCGGACCACCCGCGCGCGTGGAGGCCCTGCTCGCGCTGCGCCGGGCGGCCCGCTCCTGGCCGGCGTTGACGCCACTGCTGGCACAGAGCGTGCCGGACGCCGTCGAACTCGCCGACGAGGAGGTCACCGAGCTCCTCGGACAGGGCGCTCGGGCCCTCGCCGAGGCCGGGATCGACGTGCACTGGCCGAAGGAGCTGTTCCGGACGCTGACCGCCCGCGCCGTGATCGGTCCGCCGGGCGGGGAGCCGGCGGACGCAGCAGCCGCCCCGGACACCCCCGCGTTCCTGTCCGCCGACGCGCTGCTCGCCTTCGACTGGCGTTTCGCGCTGGGCGACGAGCAGCTCACGCGCGAGGAACTGGACCGCCTCGCCGAGGCCGGCCGGCCGGTCGTGCGCCTGCGCGGCCGCTGGGTCCTGGTCGATCCCCGGGAGGTGCACCGGGCCCGAGCCCGGCGGGACCGGAAGATCAGCCCCGTGGAAGCGCTCGGCGCCGCGCTGACGGGCTCCGCGGAGGTCGACGGCCATCGGGTCGACGTGGACCCCGGGGGGTGGCTGGCGGCCCTCGGAGAGCGGCTCGCGTCCCCCGAGGCGCAGGAGCCGGTCGCCCAGCCGGACGGCCTCGCGGCCACGCTGCGGGACTACCAGCGACGTGGCCTGAACTGGCTGGCCCGGATGACGTCACTGGGCCTCGGCTGCTGCCTGGCCGACGACATGGGCCTCGGCAAGACGATCACCCTGATCGCGCTCCATCTGCACCGGCAGGGCGACGCGCCGACGGCCGGTCCCACGCTCGTCGTGTGCCCGACGTCGCTGATGGGCAACTGGCAGCGCGAGATCGAGAGGTTCGCCCCCGGCACACCCGTACGCCGCTTCCACGGAGCGCGGCGCGACCTGGACGCCGTGGCCGACGGGGAGTTCGTGCTCACCACGTACGGGACGATGCGCCTCGACGCCCCCAGGCTCGCCGAGGTGTCCTGGGGCATGGTCGTGGCCGACGAGGCACAGCACGTCAAGAACCCGTACGCGGCGACGGCGCGCCAGCTGCGCTCCATCGGGGCACGCGCGCGCGTGGCGCTGACCGGCACCCCGGTGGAGAACAACCTGTCGGAGCTGTGGGCGATCCTCGACTGGACGACACCGGGCCTGCTGGGCCGGCTCGACACCTTCCGCACACGGTACGCACAGGCCGTCGAGGGCGGTCAGGACCCGGCCGCCGCGGAACGGCTCGCCCGTCTGGTGGGGCCGTTCCTGCTGCGGCGCCGCAAGTCGGACCCGGGGATCGCACCGGAGCTGCCCCCGAAGACCGAGACCGACCGCGCGGTGTCCCTGACCAAGGAGCAGGCCGGACTGTACGAGGCGGTGGTGCGCGAGACACTGGCGGAGATCTCGGGTGCCGGCAGCATGGCGCGGCGCGGGCTGATCATGAAGCTGCTGACGGCCCTGAAGCAAATCTGCAACCACCCGGCGCAGTTCCTCAAGGAGGAACGGCCGCGCGTCGCGGGCCGGTCGGGGAAGCTGGAACTGCTGGACGAACTGCTCGACACCATCCTCTCCGAGGGGGCGAGCGTTCTGGTCTTCACACAGTACGCGCGCATGGGGCGCATCATCGAAGGCCATCTGACGGCTCGCGGCATCGGCTCGCAGTTCCTGCACGGCGGGACACCCGTGGCCGAGCGCGAGGCCATGGTGCGGCGGTTCCAGGACGGTGAAGTCCCCGTGCTGGTGCTGTCGTTGAAGGCCGCGGGAACGGGGCTGAACCTGACGCGAGCCGAGCACGTCGTGCACTACGACCGCTGGTGGAACCCCGCTGTCGAAGCGCAGGCCACCGACCGCGCGTACCGCATCGGCCAGTCGCGGCCCGTGCAGGTGCACCGTCTGATCGCGGAGGGAACGATCGAGGACCGCATCGCCGACATGCTCGGACGCAAGCGGGAGCTGGCCGACGCGGTCCTGGGCCAGGGCGAGGCGGCACTCACCGAGCTGACCGACTCGGAGCTGGCCGAATGGGTGGAACTGCGAGGTGGCGCATGACGAAGGACCGGGACACGGAGCGCACGTTCACCGCGCTGCCGCCCGCGGGCGGCCGGGGCTTCGCGGAGACGTGGTGGGGCCGGGCCTGGCTGAGGGCCCTGGAGGAGACCGCGCTCGACTCGCGCCAGCTCGAGGCGGGCCGCAGGCTCGCGCGCGCGGGAGCCGTGGGCGCGGTGTCCGTGCGCCCGGGGCGCATCACCGCCCTGGTCCAGGACCGCGACGGCACGGCGCACCGGGCCGACGTCCTGCTGGCGGAGCTGGACGACGCCCAGTGGGACCGCCTGCTGGACCTGACCACCGAACGGGCCGGCCACGTCGCGGCGCTGCTGGACCGGGACATGCCGCCGCACCTGGTCGAGGACGCGGCGAGCGCGGGCGTCGAACTCCTGCCGGGCATGGGTGATCTGGAGCCGGAGTGCGACTGCGACGCCTGGGACCACTGCGGGCACACGGCAGCCCTGTGCTACCAGGTGGCGCGGCTGCTGGACCGGGACCCGTTCGTGCTGCTGCTGATGCGCGGACGGGGCGAACGCGCCCTGCTCGACGAGGTGGAGGCACGCGGCACCAGGAACGCCGAGGTGCACTCCGGCCCGGAAGGGGTGGATGCCACCGAGGCGTACCGGAGCGGGGACATCATCCCGCCCCTGCCCGACCTCCCCGCACTTCCCCGGGAACCCGGACGGCCGCCGTCCCTGGACACCGAAACACCGCCCGCACCGGGCATCGACCCGGCCGCACTGCGCCATCTGGCCGCCCGGACCGCCGCCGAGGCGCGGCGTCTGCTCGCCCGGGTGCTCCGCGGCGAGCAGGAGCAGCCGTACGCGGAAGCGGCGTCGGCGGTGTCCCAGGATGCCGTGCGGCTCGCGGCGGGAACGCCCGGTCCGGCTGTGGCGGACCGGCTGGCAGCCGGGTCGGGACGAGACCGGGAGGGGCTGGAGCGGGCCACGCGCGCGTGGGACCTCGGAGGCGCCGCCGCGCTGTTCGTCCTTGAGGAGGAGTGGCCCCCCGCGGGCGAGACGCTCGCACGCGCGCGTGCCGCGCTGGAGTCGGCCTGGGAGGAGGACGAACGGCCCTCCCTGCGGGCGAGGGGCAACCGCTGGACGGTCGTCGGCGCACCGGCCCAGCTGCGTCTGGGGCGGGACGGGCGCTGGTGGCCGTACCGGAAGGAGCGGGGCCACTGGGTGCCCGCCGGAGCGGCCTGCGAGGACCCGGCGACGGCTCTGGCCTCACTGGAGCCGGTGCTGGGTCAGGACCCCGGCTGAGGCGTGCGGCCGGGGGGCACCGCGTCCGACCGCCGACACCGCGTCCGACCGCCGACACCGGTCCGGCGGTCACGGCGCTCCGGCGTCACCCAGGGAGGACCAGCGACTCCGACCCGCTCGGCAACTCGCCGGGCAGCTCCGACGGGAGCGTGCCGGGCAGTTCGCCCGGCAGCTCGGTCGGGATGCTCGGCGAGGGCGAGGACGGCCGTCCGGTGGTGGTGGCGCCGCCGGTCCCGGCGGGCGACTTCCCGCCGGGAGAGCCGCCGTTGCCGGAGGCCATCAGGGCGACGGCGACCACAGCCGCGACCGCCACCAGGACGACCAGGCCGACCTGGACGACCAGGACGACCAGGACGAGGACGAGCGGACCGCGCGGCCTCCCGGAGGGTTCCGGCGGCGGCTGCCAACCGTCGTGGCCGCCGTGGGCGGGCGGCTCGTCGCCTCCCGGAGGAGGGCCGAACCCTTCTCCGGTCCCGTGACCTCCTCCTGCTCCGTGTCCGGAGCCGTAATGGCCGTGGTGGCCGTAGTGGCCGTAGTGGCCGTGGTGCGGTCCGGAACCGCCGGGCGGCGGCGTGTCACCCGGCGGTCCGGGCGGCGGAGGCGGTAGGCGTGGCGGAGGCGGTACGCATGGCATGGCCATACCGGCCACGGTCGCCACGCGTCGGGCGCCGGGCGACGCCCGTACGGACGTCGGTACCGGTCCATGCCACGGACCGCACCGTTCCGGAGCATTCCGTACGGGTATCGCTCAGGCCCTACGGGCGTGCCCCACGCGCGCGTGCACTTCGCGCGGACCGCGCGGGCGGGCACGCGCGCGTGCACTCAGCCCCGGGCCCCCAGCAGATGGTCCATGGCCAGCTGGTCGAGGCGCTCGAAGGCCATCCCGGGTGCGGCGGCCGCCTCGACGTCGAACTCCTCGAAGGCGCCGCGGTCGGCGAGCAGTGCCTGCAGCCCGTCCGAGGCCGTCGGCTGGGCGAGCTGGTCCAGGCGCGAGACACGCAGGGCCTCCTGCACCTCCGGATCGGCGCGGAAGGCGGCGGCACGCTCCTTGAGGATCAGGTAGTTGCGCATGCAGCCCGCGGCCGACGCCCACACGCCGTCGAGGTCCTCGGTCCTCGGCGGCTTGAAGTCGAAGTGGCGGGGACCGTCGTAACCGGCGCTCTCCAGGAGGTCGACGAGCCAGAACGCGGCGCGCAGATCGCCGGCGCCGAAGCGCAGGTCCTGGTCGTACTTGATGCCGGACTGGCCGTTGAGGTCGATGTGGAAGAGCTTGCCCGCCCACAGGGCCTGCGCGATGCCGTGCGGGAAGTTCAGTCCGGCCATCTGCTCGTGGCCGACCTCGGGGTTGACGCCGTACATCTCCGGGCGCTCCAGGCGCTCGATGAAGGCGAGCGCGTGGCCGACGGTGGGCAGCAGGATGTCGCCGCGGGGCTCGTTCGGCTTGGGCTCGATGGCGAAACGCAGGTCGTAGCCCTGGGACACCACGTACTCGCCGAGGAGGTCGAAGGCCTCCTTCATGCGGTCGAGGGCGGCGCGGACGTCCTTGGCGGCACCGGACTCGGCGCCCTCGCGGCCGCCCCAGGCGACATAGGTCCTGGCGCCCAGTTCCACCGCGAGGTCGATGTTGCGGATCGTCTTGCGCAGCGCGTAACGGCGCACGTCACGGTCGTTGGCGGTGAACGCGCCGTCCTTGAAGACGGGGTGCGTGAAGAGGTTGGTGGTGGCCATCGGCACGGCCATGCCGGTCGTGTCGAGAGCCTGGCGGAAGCGCTTGATGTGCGATTCGCGCTCGGTCTCGGAGGACCCGAAGGGGATCAGGTCGTCGTCGTGGAAGGTCACACCGTGGGCGCCGAGCTCGCTCAGGCGCTGCACCGTCTCGACCGGGTCGAGGGCACGCCGCGTGGCGTCGCCGAACGGGTCCCTCCCCTGCCAGCCGACGGTCCACAGGCCGAAGGTGAACCTGTCCTCGGGGGTGGGCTGGTAGTTCATGCCGTGGCTCCTTGCTGCTCCGACTTGCTTGCTCCGACTATTTCGTCATGGCAGTTTACAAATTAGTATGCGGACGCACCTCTGGGAAGAGACAAGATGTCTCTGTCAGCACAGAGCCCATGTCTTCGTCCCGTAGAGTCGCGAAAAAAGGGAGATCCCGATGTCAGCTGCCGAAGGTCCGCTCGTCGTCGGCGTGGACACGTCCACCCAGTCCACCAAGGCGCTCGTCGTCGACTCGGCCACCGGGCAGGTCGTCGCGAGCGGTCAGGCACCGCACACCGTCTCCTCCGGGGCGGGCCGCGAGAGCGACCCGCGCCAGTGGTGGGACGCCCTGTGCGAGGCCCTGCGCCAGTGCGGCGACGCGGCTCACGAGGCGGCCGCGGTCTCGATCGGCGGGCAGCAGCACGGCCTAGTCACGCTGGACGAGCGGGGCGAGCCGGTGCGCCCGGCTTTGCTGTGGAACGACGTCCGCTCGGCGCCGCAGGCCCGCCGGCTGGTCGAGGAGCTGGGTGGGCCGAAGGCCTGGGCGGAGCGCACCGGCAGTGTCCCCGGCCCGTCCTTCACGATCACGAAGTGGGCCTGGCTCGCCGAGAACGAGCCGGAGGCGGCGCGCGCGGCCCGGGCGGTGCGCCTGCCCCACGACTACCTCACCGAGCGGCTGACGGGACAGGGCACGACCGACCGCGGTGACGCCTCGGGCACCGGCTGGTGGGCCTCGGGAACGGAGTCCTACGACGACGAGACCCTCGCCCACGTGGGGCTCGACCCCGCCTTGCTGCCCCGCGTCGTCCGGCCCGGCGAGGTGGCGGGCACCGTGCGCGACGGCCACGACCTGCCGTTCTCCAAGGGCACCCTGGTCGCGCCGGGGACCGGTGACAACGCGGCCGCCGCGATGGGGCTCGGGCTGCGGCCCGGCACCCCCGTGCTCAGCCTCGGCACGTCGGGCACGGTGTACGCCGTCACCACGCGACGCCCCGCCGACCCGACCGGCACGGTGGCGGGCTTCGCCGACGCCCGCGGCGACTGGCTGCCGCTGGCCTGCACCCTGAACTGCACGCTCGCCGTCGACCGCGTCGCCGCCCTGCTGGGACGCGACCGCGAGGCCGTCGAACCCGCCACCGGCGTGACGCTCCTGCCCTACCTGGACGGCGAGCGCACGCCGAACCTGCCGAGCGCCTCGGGCCTGCTGCACGGCCTGCGCCACGACACCACGGGCGGCCAGCTCCTGCAGGCCGCCTACGACGGGGCCGTCCACTCCCTGCTCGGCGCGCTCGACCTGGTGCTCGACCAGGACGCGGACCGCTCGGTCCCGCTGCTGCTGATCGGCGGCGGCGCCCGGGGCACGGCCTGGCAGCAGACCGTACGACGGCTCTCGGGCCGCCCTGTGCAGGTCCCTGAGGCGAAGGAACTGGTCGCGTTGGGCGCCGCCGCGCAGGCCGCGGCGCTGCTGACGGGCGAGGACCCGGCCGCGGTCGCCCGGCGCTGGAACACCGCGGCGGGCCCGGTGCTGGAGGCGGTGGAGCGGGACGAGGAGACGCTGGCGAGGATCGCCGGGGTACTCTCCGACGCGGCCCCGCTGCTGGAGCGGAGCACGGAGAGCCGTTGAGGACGGGGGCATGACCGCACCGCTGCACGAGGTCCAGCCGGCCGGCCCGGGACGGGTGCTGCCCGACACCCAGCGCGGCATGCGCCACCGCAATCTCGCGCGCGTGATGCACGCCGTCAGCGCCGAGGGACCGCTCTCCCGCGCCGCCGTCGCCTCGCGCATCGGACTGACCAGGGCAGCTGTGTCGACCCTGGTCGATGAGCTCATACGTTCCGGGCTGCTCGAGGAGCTGGGCCCGGAACGCCCCGGCCGGGTGGGCCGTCCCGGCTCGGCGCTCGCCGTCAGCGGGCGCGGTCCGGCCGGGATCGGCGCCGAAATCGGCGTGGATCACCTCGCCGTCTGCGCGGTCGACCTGCGCGGGCGGGTACGCGCGCGTGCCGTGCGGCACGGCGCGAACCGCGGGCGCTCGCCCGAGCCGGTGCTCGAGGAACTCACCGGACTGGTACGCCGGGTCGTGGCGGAGACGGAGGGCGAGGGGCTGTGGCCCGCGGGACTCGCGGTGGCCGTGCCGGGACTGGTGGCACGCGACGCCCGCACCGTCGTACGCGCTCCCAACCTCGAATGGCACGACACCGACATCGGTGCCGTGCTGCCCGACGACATCCCGCTGACCGTCGACAACGAGGCCAACTTCGGCGCGCTCGCCGAACTGTGGCTCGGCGAGAACACCCCCCGGGACTTCCTGCACGTCTCGGCGGAGATCGGCATCGGCGCGGCGGTCGTCGTTGCCGGTGGGCTGCTGCGCGGGACGCGCGGTTTCGCGGGCGAGCTCGGGCATGTGCCGGTGCGGCCGGAGGGGCCCGCCTGCCCGTGCGGCGGGCGCGGCTGCCTGGAGCAGTACGCCGGTGAGGAGGCGGTGCTGCGCGCCGCCGGCCTGGAGCCGGGCGAGGACCGCGTCGGGCTGCTCGCAGGCCGGGCCGCCGCGGGCGACGAGGACGTACGCAACGCGCTGCGCGACGCGGGCACGGCGCTCGGTATCGCGCTGACCGGGGCGGTCAACCTGCTCGATCCGGAGGGCGTCGTGCTCGGCGGCGCGCTGGCCGGGCTGGCGCCGTGGCTGCTGCCGTCACTGGAGGCCGAGCTGGACCGGCGCACCGCGGGTCCGGCCTGCCCGGTGTCCGTGTCGCGGCTGGGCCCCGAGGGGCCGCTGCTGGGCGCGGCGCACTCGGTGGTGCGGGCGGTGCTGGACGATCCCGCAGCGGTGGGCGCGCGGACCTGAGGGTGGCACGCCTAGCTAGGCTGTCGCCGGACACCAGGACGAGCACACACCGGCGCCGGCACCACCGCCGGCATGAACACCACCATCGGTACGCACACCGCCAACTGCCACCACCGACGCCCTCACCACCACCGGCACACACCGGACCGGCGCCCGCGCCACCACCGGTACACACACCAGACCGGCACCCTCACCACCCACCCACACCAGACCGACACCCGCGCCACCGCCGGTACGGCACCCGCACCCACACCCGCGCTCGCGCCCGAACCCGCACGAGTCCGTCACCTTCCGCACCCGCGACGCACCCGCCCAGAGGAGCACCACCGTGTTCGACCCCGTACCGGCCCACCCCTACCCCGACAGCCACCGGCCCGACACGGCGCCCCCACCGCACGCGCTGCTCGCGCCCGTGCTCGGTCTGCTCGGCACGTGGCAGGGCCGGGGCCAGGGCGAGTACCCGACGCTCGACGCGGACTTCTCGTACGGGCAGGAGGTCACCTTCAGCCACGACGGGCGCCCCTTCCTCCGCTACGAGGCGCGGGCCTGGCTGCTCGACGCCGATGACGTGCCGTTGCGTCCGGCGGCCAGGGAGAGCGGCTGGTGGCGGCTGCAGCCGGACGGACGGGTGGAGGCGCTGATCACCCAGCCCACCGGCACCGCGGAGATCGCGATCGGGTCGGCGGCCGAGGGCACGATCGACCTCTCCGCCCACGAGGTGGCCCTCACCCCCACGGCCAAGCAGGTCGACGCCACCCGCCGCCGCTACACCCTGACCGACAGCGACAGCCTCACGTTCGTCTTCGACATGGCCGCGGTCGGCCGGCCGTTGCAGCACCATCTCTCGGCGAACCTGCGACGCGTGCGGTAGTCCGCGGGGCACCGGCCTCACCCGTACGAGTGGCCGGGTTTTCCACATCCGCCGCCGCGTCCACCGAAGCACGCCGGGCCCTTCTGCCCAACTCGCAAGCGCCGTACCGTGAATCACGCGAGGCGCACCCGTCGAGACGGGCGGCGCCGGGCATGTCGGCGTGGATTGAGGGGGATTCACATGTCGGGGGACGCGGTCGCAGGTCTCAGGCGCGACGCGATCGGGCTGCGCGAGGTCCTGTTCCAGAGCATCACGGCCATGGCGCCGGCCGCCGCGGTCGCCGCTTCCATCCCGTCCGGCGCGGCCTTCGCCGGCGGCAGTCTGCCGCTGGCCGTGCTGATCGCACTGGTGGCCTGTCTGTTCACCGCGTCCTGCGTGGCCGAGCTGGCGCGGGAACTCCCGGCCGCGGGCTCGGTGTCCACCTATGCGGCGCGGGGCCTGCACCCGGCTGTCGGCTTCCTCGTCGGCTGGGGGTACGTGTTCGTGGAGGCGCTGGTGCCGCCACTGCTGCTTCTGCAGCTCGGCTTCACCACGGCGGGCACCCTGCACCAGGAGTGGTCCTCGTATCCGGCGGACCTGTGGTGGCCCTGGGCGCTGGCGGGTGTCGCGATCATCGGGGCCGCCGGGTACTTCGGAGTGCGCGCCTCGGCCCGCTTCGGCACGGTCCTCGGCGTCTTCGAGGTTCTCGTCCTCCTGGTGTTCGCCGTCTGGCTCATCGCCAAGGCGGGCGGCGACAACACCCTGACGGTGTTCGGCACTTCCCACACCGCCCAGGGTTACGAGGGCGTCAGCGGCGTCTTCGCCGGATCGGTGTACACGGTGCTGGCCTTCGCCGGCTTCGAGGCCGCCGCACCGCTCGCCGAGGAGACACGGGACCCGCGCCGGACGATGCACCGCGCGGTTCTCGGCGCGGCCCTCGGTATCGGCCTCTTCTACGTGATCACCACCTACGCCATGACGGTCTACTTCGGGCCGGACCGGTTCGCGAGGTTCGGGGCTTCCGGCGAGGCGTCCTGGGACGGCGTGGCACGGGCGTCGTTCGGCCTGTTCTGGGTGCTGGTCTTCCTGGCCGTGGTGAACTCCACGATCGCCAACGCCAACGCGTGCGCCAACGTCTCCACCCGCACGGCCTTCGCCCTGGCCCGCATCCGCGTCCTGCCGCGCCTCTTCGCCACGCTCCACCCGAGGCACCGCTCCCCCGTCGCCGGTATCGCCGTACAGAGCGCCGTCGCGGTCGGGGCCGCGCTGGGGCTGGGACTGGCCTACGACCCGGTGACGGCCTTCCTGCTCCTCGCGACCGTCATCGTCACGGTGGTGATCGGCGTGTACATCATCGTGAACCTCGCCTGCGCCGGGTACTTCCTGCGCCGTGGACGGGAGAGGTTCGACCCGCTGCGGCATCTGCTGCTGCCCCTGCTCGGCATCGTCGCGTTCGTGCCCGCGCTGCTGACCGCGGCGGGACTGCCCGCCTTCGACTTCGTCACCGAGCTGACGGCCCCGGTGTCGTACGCCGGACCGATCGTCGGGGTGTGGATGGCCGCCGGTGTCGTGGTGCTGCTCGTGCTGATGCGGCGGCATCCCGAGCGCATGGCCGAGACCGCCCGTGTCCACCTCGACGAACCCGCCCTGACCGAACCCGCGCAGAACGGAGCAGCGCAAGCATGAGCGACCCCCGCATCCTGACCGTCCGGCCCCGGCCCGACGAGTACGCCTGGACCTTCGGCGGCGCACCGCCCGTGGCGCGCATCGCGCCCGGCACGGTCCTCGACCTGTACACGGAGGACTGCTTCGCCGGGCGGGTGCGGTCCGAGAAGGACCTGGTGTCCGAGGTGTGCGAGTTTCCCTTCCTCAACCCGCAGACCGGGCCCTTCCACGTCGAGGGCGCCGAACCCGGCGACACGGTCGCCGTGCACTTCGTGTCGATCGAACCGGCCCGCGACTGGGCCGCGTCGACGACCGTCCCCCTGTTCGGGGCGCTCACCTCCACGCACGCCACGGCCACCCTGCAGCCGCCCCTGCCGGAGACCGTGTGGATCTGGCAGCTGGACCGGGCCCGGCGCACGGCGCTGTTCACGGCCCGCGACAGCGGCATCGAGGCCGAGCTGCCCATGGACCCGATGCACGGCACCGTCGGAGTGGCGCCCGCCAATCTCGAGGTCCGCTCGGCCCTGGTGCCCGACGCGCACGGCGGCAACATGGACACCCCGGAGATGCGGGCGGGTGTCACCTGCTACCTCGGGGTCAACGTGGAGGGCGCGTTGCTCAGCCTCGGCGACGGGCACGCGCGCCAGGGGGAGGGCGAGACCTGCGGGGTCGCCGTCGAGTGCGCGATGAACACCGTGGTGATCGTGGAGCTGCTGAAGGGCGTCGCCACACCCTGGCCGCGCATCGAATCGGACACGCACATCGTCTCGACGGGTTCGGCACGCCCGCTCGAGGACGCGTTCCGGATATCGCAGCTGGACCTGGTGCAGTGGCTGGTGCGGGACTACGGCTTCGGCGAACTGGACGCGTACCAGTTCGCGACCCAGGCGGTCGAGTCACCGTTGGCCAATGTCTGCGACACCAACTACACGTGCGTGGCGAAGATCCGCAAGCAGTGGCTGCCGGCGCGCGAGACTCACCGCGGGATGCACGCGCAGCTGCGGGAGATGGCGGCCACCCTGCGGGGCTGAGTGCCGCCTCCGGCGACCGGCCCGCCCGGCCCGTCCCCCGCCGCGCGTGTCAGCCCGGCCCCTCACGGGCCCCTGCCGCACAGACCCCCACCCCCTCACGGAAAGGCACGGCCTCATGCAACGGTCAGGACCGGCCACCAGCAGACGGCGGTTCCTCAAGGGCGCCGCCCTCGCCGCCGTCCCGTACGCGTTACTCCCCGACCCACGGGCCGGGGCGCAGACCCGGGCCGTCGACTACCCCGGCGCCGAGTGGCAGCCGGCCAGCACCTCCAACTACACCCGTTCGAACCGCCCCACGGCCTATCCCATCGACTACGTGGTCATCCACGTCACGCAGGAGACGTACGCCGACGCGCTGTCCATCTTCCAGAACCCGGCGAAGCAGGTGTCCATCCACTATCTGGTCCGGTCGGCCGACGGGCATGTGGCGCAGTGCGTGCGGGAGTCCGACATCGCCTGGCACGCGGGCAACTGGGACTACAACACGCGCAGCATCGGCATCGAGCACGAGGGATGGGTGGACCGGCCCGAGTACTTCACCAACGCCCTGTACGAGCAGTCGGCCGGACTCACCGCGGCGGTCTGCGACACGTACGGAATCCCGAAGGACCGCGCGCACATCATCGGGCACTACGAGGTGCCCGGGACGGACCACACCGACCCCGGGCCCGACTGGGACTGGACGCGCTACATAAGGCTCGTCAACTTCGCCTGACCTCGGCGGCACGGTCCCCCTTCGGGTTGATCGCGGTCGAAACGGTTGTCCGCGCGCGTACTCGGAGTGACGATGTCCCCCAGCCGAATCGCGGCCGCGTCACTGCCGTGTCACTGCCGTACCACTGCCGGGGAGGGCGCCTTGACCGATCCGTGGGTGGCCCTGGAGCCGGGGACCGACCCCGCCGAGCGCATGCGGATGCTGCGCCGCGCGCACGAGATGTTCACCGAGGCCGGGACGGTGCCTCGGCCGGTGCGTTCGGTGGTGGCCGAGTCATGGCGCCGTTCGGCACGGGCCGGCGTGGGGCCCGACGGCACGGCGACCGTGGAGCTCGTCGACGGTGACCTGGGCAGTTATCGGGCGGAGCACCCGCTGGCGCGGGTGATGCCGTTGTTCCGGGAGCTGATGGGGACGTTCGCGGCGGACGGGGAGCATCTGCTCGCGGTGTGCGACGCGCACGGCAGGCTGCTGTGGGTGGAGGGGCATCCGGCGACCCGGCGGCATGCGGGGCTGATGAACTTCGTGCCGGGTGCCCGGTGGTCGGAGACGGCGATGGGGACCAACGCGCCGGGAACGGCGGTCGCGGTCGACCGGCCCGTACAGGTGTTCGCGGCCGAGCACTTCATCCGGCGCGTGCAGCCGTGGACGTGCGCGGCGGCTCCGGTGCACGACCCGCGCACCGGGCGGGTGCTCGGTGCCGTGGACATCACCGGCGGGGACGGGCTCGCGCATCCGCACAGCCTGGGCTTCGTGCAGGCGGTCGCCCGGGCCGCCGAGTCCCAGCTGGCCCTGCTCGCCCCGGAGCGGCCCGCCCGTGACACGCCCGAGCTGAGCGTGCTGGGACGGGACGAGGCGCACCTGCTCACCGGTGGGCGCGGGATCAGACTCAGCCGGCGGCACAGCGAGATCCTCGTGCTGCTGGCCCGGCACCCCGAGGGGCTGACCGGTGACGAGCTGCTGTGCGCGCTGTACGAGGACGAGTCGGTGACGCCGGTGACGCTGCGTGCCGAACTGGCCCGGCTGCGGCGGGTGCTGGGACCCGGGCTGCTGGGCTCGCGGCCGTACCGGCTGACCGTTCCCGTCGAGAGCGATGCCGCCGTCCTGGAGCGGCGGCTGGAGACGGGCGCGGTCACGGCGGCGGCGAGGGCGTACGCGGGACCGTTGCTGCCGGGTTCGCAGGCACCGGCGGTGGTGCGGCTCAGGCGTCGCCTCGCCGACGGCCTCCGTACCGCGCTCATCGCCCGCCGCGATCCCGATCTGCTCTCCGACTGGGCGCACGCGCCCTGGGGCGAGGAGGACCTGGCCATCTGGCAGGCGCTGGCCGCCGTCCGTCCGACGGCGGCGGTCCGGGCCCGTCTGACCGCGCTGGAGGCCGAGTTGGCGGCCCCGGGCGACTGGCCGGGCGACGCGGGGCGCCGGGGTGCCGCGCCTGCGTAGTGCCCCCGGAGCCCGTCCCGGCGCTCACGGCAACGTGGTTGCAACGTCGCCCTCCCTAGCCTCCCGGGGAAAGCTGCCCAACGGCGGGCAGCGCTGCGAAGGAGGCAGACCAGCATGACCCGTTACGCGGCGCCCGGCACCGACGGCGCGATCGTCTCCTACCAGGCGCGCTACGACCACTTCATCGGGGGCGAGTACGTGCCGCCGCTGCGCGGGCAGTACTTCGAGAACCCGTCGCCGGTGAACGGGCAGCCGTTCACCGAGATCGCGCGCGGCACGGCGGAGGACGTGGAGCGGGCGCTCGACGCGGCGCACGCGAGCGCACCGGGTTGGGGCCGCACGTCGGTGACCGAGCGTTCCGACATCCTGCTGAAGATCGCCGACCGCATGGAGGAGAACCTCGAGCAGCTGGCGGTCGCCGAGAGCTGGGAGAACGGCAAGCCGGTGCGCGAGACGCTGGCCGCCGACATCCCGCTCGCCATCGATCACTTCCGCTACTTCGCGGGCGCGATCCGCGCGCAGGAGGGCTCGCTCGGCGAGGTCGACGACGACACGGTGGCGTACCACTTCCACGAGCCGCTGGGCGTGGTCGCGCAGATCATCCCGTGGAACTTCCCCATCCTGATGGCGACGTGGAAGCTGGCGCCCGCGCTCGCCGCGGGCAACGCGGTCGTCATCAAGCCCGCCGAGCAGACGCCGGCCTCCATCCACTACTGGATGAGCCTGATCGCGGACCTGCTGCCGCCGGGTGTGGTCAACATCGTCAACGGCTTCGGAGTGGAGGCCGGCAAGCCCCTCGCCTCCAGCCCGCGGGTGGCGAAGGTCGCGTTCACGGGCGAGACCACGACGGGGCGGCTGATCATGCAGTACGCCTCCGAGAACATCAAGCCCGTCACCCTGGAACTCGGCGGCAAGTCGCCCAACATCTTCTTCGACGACGTATGGGCGCACGACGACGACTTCCGTGACAAGGCCCTCGAGGGCTTCACCATGTTCGCGCTCAACCAGGGCGAGGTGTGCACGTGCCCGTCCAGGGCGCTCGTCCAGCGCGGCAACTACGCCGAGTTCATTGAGGCCGCCGTCGCCCGCACCGAGCTGATCAAGCCGGGCCATCCGCTCGACACCGGCACGATGATCGGCGCCCAGGCCTCCAACGACCAGCTGGAGAAGATCCTCTCCTATCTCGACATCGGCCGGCAGGAGGGCGCGAAGGTTCTCACCGGCGGTGAACGCATCGAGCACGACGGTGAGCTGAAGGGCGGCTACTACGTCCAGCCGACCATCTTCGAGGGCGACAACCGCATGCGGATCTTCCAGGAGGAGATCTTCGGCCCGGTCGTCTCCGTGACGTCCTTCGACGACTTCGACGACGCCGTCAAGACCGCCAACGACACGCTGTACGGCCTGGGCGCCGGCGTGTGGACCCGGGACATCAACACCGCCTACCGCGCGGGCCGGGCCATCCAGGCGGGCCGGGTCTGGACGAACTGCTACCACGCCTACCCGGCCCACGCGGCCTTCGGCGGCTACAAGCAGTCGGGCATCGGTCGCGAGAACCACAAGATGATGCTGGAGCACTACCAGCAGACGAAGAACCTCCTCGTCTCCTACAGCCCCCAGAAGCTCGGCTTCTTCTAGAGCCCCGGGCCGGTTGCCCGGAGCCGCTCCCGCCCTCCCGCGCTCCGGGCGGCCGGCCCGGCGGACCGATCACCCGGGCGCCGGAGCCTGTTCGCGGGGCGGCGCCGTCGAGGCGCGTACCACGAGTTCGGTGGCGAGTTCGATGTGGTGGGACTCGACCTTTTCGCCGTTGGCCAGCCGGAGGGCGGTGCGCAGGGCCGCACCGCCCATCTCGCGCAGCGGCTGGCGCACGGTGGTCAGCGGCGGTGAGGCCATCTGGGCGAGGCTCGTGTCGTCGAAGCCGACCACGCTCAGGTCTTCGGGGATGCGCAGCCCCCGGCAGCGGGCGGTCTCGATGACACCGAGCGCGATCTCGTCGTTGCCCGCGAAGACCGCCGTCGGTGGCTCCCACATGCCCAGCAGCGCCGTGGCGCCGAGCAGCCCCGTCTCGTACGTGAATTCTCCGGGCCGGACGTAGGCGTCGGGCACCCGCGCCCCTTCCGCCTCCATGGCGGCGCGGTAGCCGTGCATGCGTGCCTGGTTGCACACGGCCATGGCCGGTCCGCCGAGATAGGCGATACGGCGGTGGCCCAGGGAGAGCAGGTGCCGGGTCGCGGCCAGGCCGCCGGCGAAGTTGGTCGCCCCGACGCTGTGGACCCGGCTGTCCGGCAGGTGCAGGGGGTCCAGCACGACCAGCGGCAGCCCGGACCTGGCCAGTTCGTTCAGGTGCGCCGCGGTGTACACGCTGGTGACCGCGATGACCGCGCGGCGCCCGGCCGAGACCAGGTCCCGGGCCCAGTGCGGGGCACGGGACGCCCTGCTGATCACCACCGAGGCCCCCGACTCCGCGGCGGAGTCGACGATGCCCTCCAGGGTCTCGGCCACGTACGACTTCAGGCCGCCCTGGAACTGCACCTCGATGACCGGGCTCTGGACGGCCTCGGTGTGGCGGAGCACGGGCGCGAGGTAGTGGTGCTGGTGCAGCAGTTCCTGCACCCGGGTGCGGGTGTGCGGTGCCACGTCACCGCGGCCGTTGACCACTTTGGACACGGTCGCGACGGAGACCCCGGCCGCTTGAGCGATGTCCGCCAACGTGGTGCGTCTGGCGTTCGGTCGCATCGGTTCCTCCCCAGCTGTACGTCCACCGGCGTGGTGAGCCGCCGCTCGGGCCGGCAACGCGGGTGGAACCGGTCAACCGTACGGCAGCCCGGCACCGGCCTCGTCCGGGAGGTGCCGGGCCGTCCTCGACCTCGACAGGCAGTCGCGTCGGGGAGCAGGTCGCCGCCAAGCCGTACGGATTTCGAAACCTTTCGATGCCTGTTCGGAGCTCCACAAGGGTCTCGTTTGCCGATATTAGGCAGTTAACCACTGCTCGACAACGTGCATGCACATGCCTTGACAGGGCCTCAACCCGAAATCTAACTTGCACCAACAGAACTTGAAGGCGCAACTTTCGAAAACTTTCGAGACCCTTTTCCCCTTGACTCACGAGAAGCCGGTGGCTCTCGAGTGCGGAGAAACAACATGGCGCTCTCCCGACGTACCCTCCTCGGCCTGGCCGCCGGCGTGCCGGTCTCCGCGGCACTGGCGGCCTGCGGCTCGTCCGGTCCCGGCAAGAACGGCGGTGCGGCCACGTACTGGTACCTGAACGGCCAGCCGCAGGAAGGCGTCAGGGCCGGCGCGGTGGACGCGTTCAACAAGGCCCACCCCAAGGAACAGATCAAGGACACCACCTTCCAGAACGACGCGTACAAGACGAAGATCAAGACCGCGATCGGTGCCGGGCAGGCGCCCACCATCATCTGGGGCTGGGGCGGCGGGACGCTGCGCACCTACGTGAAAGCCGGCCAGGTCGAGGACCTCACCTCGTGGTTCGACGAGCACTCCGAGGTCAAGAAGCGGCTGTTCCCGTCCTCGTTCGGCGCGGCGACCGTCGACGGCAAGATCTACGCGATGCCGTGCGAGACCGTGCAGCCGATCATCCTCTACTACAACAAGAGGGTCTTCGAGAAGGTCGGTGTGAAACCGCCGCAGTCCTGGGGCGACATCATGGCGCTGGTGCCGAAGTTCAACGCCAAGGGCATAGCGCCGTTCTCCCTCGGCGGCCAGTCCCGGTGGACGAACATGATGTGGCTGGAGTTCCTCTTCGACCGCATCGGCGGTCCGCAGGTGTTCCAGGCCATCATCGAGGGCGAGAAGAACGCCTGGTCCAACCCGGACGCCATCACCGCGCTGACCAAGGTGCAGGAACTGGTCAAGGCCCACGGATTCGTCAAGGGCTTCTCCTCGATCACCGCGGACTCCAACGCCGACCAGGCACTGCTGTACACCGGCAGGGCCGCGATGATGCTGCACGGCGCCTGGTCGTACGGCATCCAGCAGGCCGACGGCGGCGATTTCGTCCCCAGCGGCTCGCTCGGCTACATGACCTTCCCGCCCGTTGAAGGCGGCAAGGGCGATCCGAGCGACACCGTCGGCAACCCCGCCCAGTACCTGTCCATCTCCTCGAAGGCCGGCGCCGAGCAGAAGAAGATCGCCAAGGACTTCTTCGCCCGGGGCGTCCTCCAGGAGGCGGAGGTGAAGAAGTGGATCGGCACCGGGGCGGTTCCGATCCGGCTGGGTACGGAGAAGCTGCTCGCCGCCTCCAAGAGCGCCGACTTCCTGCAGTTCACCTACGGCATCGCCAGCAAGGCCAAGGTGTTCGGCCAGTCCTGGGACCAGGCGCTCAGCCCGACGGCCGCCGAGACCCTGCTCGACAACATCGTCAAGTTGTTCCAACTGTCCATCTCACCGCAGCAGTTCGCCCACAACCTCAACGCGGTCACCGCCAAATGAGCGCATTCACCGGCCATCCGCCGCGTCGCGAACCGCGCAGCATCCTGCCGTGGCTGGCGACGCCGGCGCTGGTGATGTTCGTCGGCTTCGCCGTGATTCCGCTCGTCGGTGTCTTCGCGCTGAGCTTCACCACGTGGGACGGGATCGGCGCCATCCACCCCTCGGGGCTGACCAGTTGGCGCAAGGTGCTCACCGACCCCGGGCTGCCGCACGCCCTTTGGGTGACGTTCCTGGTGATGGCCGTTTCCTGGGCCGTCCAGACGCCGCTGAGCATTCTGCTCGGCACGTTCCTGGCCGGCCGCCAGCGCTACCGCGCGGTGCTGGGCGTGATCTACTTCGTCCCGCTGATGCTCAGCTCGGCCGCCATCGCGATCGCGTACAAGGCCCTGCTGGACCCCAACTTCGGGCTCGGTGCCGGGCTGAAGATCCACGCGCTCAGCCAGGACTGGCTGGGGCGGCCCGGACTCGCCTTCGGGGTCGTCGTCTTCGTCGTCTCCTGGCAGTTCATCCCGTTCCACTCACTGATCTACCAGGGCGGGGTCCAGCAGATCCCGAAGTCCCTGTACGAGGCGGCGCAGCTGGACGGAGCCGGACGCGTCCGGCAGTTCTTCAGCATCACGCTGCCCCAGCTGAAATACACCGTCATCACCTCGTCCACGCTGATGGTGGTCGGTTCGCTGACCTTCTTCGACCTCATCTTCATCCTGACCGAAGGCGGCCCCGGCGACGCCACCCGCGTCCTCGCACTGGACATGTACAAGCGGGGGTTCCAGGCCAGCCTGATGGGTCCGGCCAGCGCCATCGCGGTCATCCTGGTCCTGGTGGGGCTGGCCCTCGCCCTGCTGCTGCGCCGGCTGGGGGGCCGGGACGCCGGTGCGAGCCAACTCGAGGGGGCCTGACGTGACCACCATGCTGACCGAGTCGCGACGACCGCAGAAGGCCACCCGCCGCGAACGGCAACGCCACTCCCCTCCGTCGGCCCGCCGGCGCAACTGGGCCGGCGGCCTGGCCGGATGGCTCTGGCTCGCCGTCGTCGCCGTACCCCTGTACTGGACCGTCATCACCAGTCTCAAGGTCCAGAGCCGCTACTACGCGAGCAACCCGCTGGTGCCTTCGAGCGACCCCACACTGGACAACTACCGGCTGGTCATCGAGTCCGACTTCCTCCGCTACTTCCTGAACAGCGTCGTGGTCACCGCCGGCGCCGTGGTGCCTGCGGTCGTGTTCTCCTTCATGGCCGCCTACGCCATCGTGCGCGGTTGGCGCATGCGGGTCCTGCGGGCGATGAACGGGCTGTTCCTCATGGGCCTGGCCATCCCGCTGCAGGCGACGGTGATCCCGGTCTACCTGATCATCATCAAACTGCACCTGTACGACAGTCTGCTGGCGCTGATCCTCCCGTCGATCGCCTTCGCCATCCCGCTGTCCGTGCTGGTGCTCGCCAACTTCATCCGCGACGTGCCCAATGAACTCTTCGACTCGATGCGGGTCGACGGCGCCACCGAATGGACGGCCCTGTGGCGGCTGGCGGCACCGCTCACCCGGCCGGCCATCCTCACCGTGACCATCTTCAACGCCCTGACCATCTGGAACGGATTCCTGCTGCCGCTGGTCCTCACGCAGAGCCCTGAGCGCCGGACCCTGCCGCTCGCGCTGTGGACCTTCCAGGGCCAGTACGGGGTCAATGTCCCCGCCGTCCTCGCCGCCGTCGTCCTCACCACACTGCCCGTCCTGGTGCTCTACGCGTTCGGCCGCCGCCAGCTGCTGAGCGGTCTGACCGCCGGATTCAGCCGCTGACCGACGCCGACGCCGGCACCGACGCCGTGGCCGGTGGACGGCTGGTGGCTCGGACGGCCCGACCTGCATACCTGTTCGCCCGTCGCGCCCTGGTCAAGGGCCTGACGGGCGTGGGAGGAAAGTGAACGCCAACGTGGCTGTAGAGAACACCCCCGTGATCCCCCTCTGGAACGACCCCGCGCTTCCCGTCACCGCCAGGGTCGACGCCCTGATCGACGCGATGACCCTTCACGAGAAGACCGCCCAGCTGTACGGAGTGTGGGTGGGCGCCTCCGACCAGGGCGGTGAAGTGGCCCCGCATCAGCACGACATGGAGGAGGCCGTCGATCTCGACGCACTCCTGCCCACCGGACTGGGCCAGCTGACCCGGCCCTTCGGCACGGGTCCGGTCGACCCCGCCCTGGGTGCGCTCTCCCTGGCCCGCACCCAGACCCGTATCGCCGCCACCAACCGGTTCGGCATCCCCGCTCTCGCGCATGACGAGTGCCTGGCCGGCTTCGCCGCCTGGGGGGCGACGGCCTACCCCGTTCCGCTGTCCTGGGGCGCGACCTTCGATCCGGACACGGTGCGGCGCATGGCCGCCGCCATCGGCCGCGACATGCGCGCCGTCGGCGTCCACCAGGGACTCGCGCCCGTCCTGGACGTCGTGCGCGACGCCCGCTGGGGCCGGGTCGAGGAGACCATCGGCGAGGACCCGTACCTCGTCGGCACCGTCGGGACGGCATACGTACAGGGCCTGGAGTCCGCCGGGATCGTCGCCACCCTCAAGCACTTCGTCGGCTACTCGGCCTCCCGCGCCGGCCGCAACCTCGCCCCCTCCTCCGTGGGCCCGCGGGAGCGCGCCGACGTTCTGCTGCCTCCCTTCGAGATGGCGATCCGGGAAGGCGGCGCCCGGTCGGTGATGAACGCCTACACCGACACCGACGGCGTGCCCTCCGCGGCCGACGAGGACCTGCTCACCGGGCTGCTGCGCGGCACGTGGGGCTTCGACGGCACCGTCGTCGCCGACTACTTCGCCATCGCCTTCCTGAGGACACTGCACGGCGTCGCGGCGGACTGGGCCGGCGCAGCCGGCGCGGCGCTGCGCGCGGGCATCGACGTGGAACTGCCCAACGTCAAGACCTACGGCGCGCCCCTGGCCGAGGCCGTCGCCGACGGCCGCATACCGGAGGCCCTGGTCGATCGCGCCCTGCGCCGGGTGCTGACCCAGAAGGCGATGCTCGGCCTGCTCGACAAGGACTGGAACCCGGTGCCGGCCGCGCTCGACGGAGCCGACCTGGACGACGCGGCCGCCCTGCGCGGCACGGTCGACCTGGACCGGCCCGAGAACCGTCGGCTGGCCCGCGAGATCGCCGAGAAGGCGGTCGTCCTGCTCAGCAACGACGGCTCCCTGCCGCTGGCCGGGCCGCGCCGTATCGCCCTGATCGGTCCCAACGCGACCGAGCCCACGGCGGTACTGGGCTGCTACTCCTTCCCCCAGCACATCGGCGTGCGCCATCCCGGGACACCGCTCGGCATCGAACTGCCCACGCTGCGCGACACTCTCGCCGCCGAGTTCCCGGACGCCGAGATCACGGTCGCCCGCGGCACCGGGATCGACGACGGGGATCTCTCCGGCCTCGGCGAGGCCGCCCGGGTGGCACGCGAGGCCGACGTCGCCCTGGTGGTGCTGGGCGACCGTGCCGGGCTCTTCGGGCGGGGCACCAGCGGCGAGGGATGCGACGTCGAGGAGCTGGCCCTGCCCGGTGCGCAGCAGCAGCTGCTGGACAGCCTGCTCGACCTGGAGACACCCGTGGTCACCGTGCTGCTCGCCGGACGGCCGTACGCCCTCGGCCGCGCCGTGGCGGAGTCGGCCGCGATCGTGCAGTCCTTCTTCCCGGGTGAGGAGGGCACGCACGCGATCGCCGGGGTGCTCAGCGGCCGGGTCAATCCCTCCGGACGCCTCCCGGTCAGCGTGCCGCGCGGGCCGGGCTCCCAGCCGGCCACGTACCTCGGGGCGCGGCTCGCCCACGCCAACGACGTGTCCAACGTCGACCCGACTCCCGCGTTCGCCTTCGGCCACGGCCTGTCCTACACGCGGTTCGACTGGACGGACCTGACCGTGCGGACCCGGGAGGCCCCCACGGACGGCGAGTTCGCCCTCGCCTTCACCGTCCGCAACACCGGCGCGCGGTCCGGGACCGAGGTCGTCCAGCTCTATCTGCACGACCCGGTCGCCTCCGTCGTCCAGCCGGTGCAGCGCCTCGTCGCCTTCACCCGGGTCGACCTGGAGCCGGGCGAGGCCCGCCGCGTCCGGGTCACGGTCCCGGCCGACCTCGCCTCCTTCACCGGACGCGACGGCCGGCGCGTCGTCGAACCGGGCGAGCTGGAGCTGCGGTTGGCCGCCTCCAGCGCGGATGCACGCCTGACGGCCAGAGTCACGCTGACCGGGGCGGAGCGCCGGGTGGATCACACGCGGCGCCTGCACGCCTCGGTCGCACAGGAGCCGGCCGCCCGCGCCTGAACCGGGTGTGCGCGGCGCGTGTCACGGCAGTGGCAGCGCCGCGCACGCGCGGCCGCGCGGCCGGGCACGCGGTCGTCTCACAGCACGCCGCGCCGGGCGAGGTTGCGCATCAGCGCTCCTACGCCGAAGGTCCACGGCGCGGCCTGCTCGCTGGGGACGACGGTGTTGACCAGAGCGCCGAGCCGCGGGCTGGAGATCCGCACGATGTCGCCGTACTCGTGGGTGAAGCCCGCGCCGGGTGCCTGCCGGTCCTCGGTGGGGGCGAACAGCGTTCCGGTGAACAGCGCGAAACCGTCCGGGTACTGATGGTGCGGACCGTGCGTGGCGGCCACCAGGTCCAGTACGTCGCGGCTGATCTCGCGCAGGGAACTGCTGCCGTGCAGCACGTAGCCGTCCGTGCCGTCGACCCGCAGGTCGACGTCGAGCCCGCGTACGGTGCCGAGGTCGAAGCCGTCGTCGAGCAGGCGGACGAACGGGCCGATCGCGCACGAGGCGTTGTTGTCCTTCGCGCGCGACAGCAGCAGGGCGCTGCGTCCCTCGATGTCGCGGAGGTTGACGTCGTTGCCGAGCGTCGCGCCGCGTACCCGGCCGCACGAGTCCACGACGAGGACGACCTCGGGCTCGGGGTTGTTCCACACCGAGGCGCCGAGGACGCCGATGTCGGCGCCGGTGCCGACCGCGGACAGTACCGGCGCCTTGGTGAACACCTCCGGGTCCGGCCCGATCCCGACCTCCAGGTACTGCGACCACAGTCCTTCGGAGACGAGCAGTTCCTTGGCCTTGTCCGCTTCCGGCGATCCGGGACGGATCCCGTCGAGCGCGCCGCCCACCACCTGCTTCACGCGGGCCCGCACCCGAGCGGCCTGCGCCGGATCGCCGCCCGTGCGCTCCTCGATGACGCGTTCCAGCAGACTCCGGGCGAAGGTGACGCCCGCGGCCTTGATCACCTGCAGGTCGACGGGGGCGAGCAGGTGCGCGACGTCACGACGACCGGGTGGTGCCGCCAGCAGCTCGTCCAGGCGCCAGGCGCGTCCGCCGTCGGCCTCACGGACGACTGCCGCCGCGTCCTCGCGTTCCAGCAGGTCGGAGACGGTGGGGGCGATGGCCGTCAGATCGACGACCCGTTCCCCGCGGACCGCGGCCACACACGGTCCGTCCCCTTCCGGATCATGGACACGGGCGACGAGGACGGCTCGGCCGGCGTCCTCGGGCAGGACGGAGCCGGCCGTGAGGACCGGACGAGGGCGCGCTGCTGCCGATTCCACGATCGGTGCTCTCCTGTTCGCGAGTGGTACGGGCGGCCGGGGGACTCAGTGGGAGTCGCGGGGGACCTCGTGTCCACGGCTTCCGCGCAGGAAACCGAAGTCGGCGCCCTGGTCGGCCTGTTCGACGTTCTGGGTGTAGAGCCAGGCGTAGCCGCCGGCGTGCCGCTCGGCGGGCGGCCTCCACGCCTCCCGGCGCCGGGTGAGTTCGGCGTCGTCCACGTCCAGGCGCAGGGTGCGGTTCGGGACGTCGAGGACGACGGGGTCCCCGTCGCGCACCAGGGCGAGAGGTCCGCCGACGGCGGCCTCGGGTGCCACGTGCAGGACCACGGTCCCGTACCCGGTGCCGCTCATCCGGCCGTCGCAGACGCGCACCATGTCCTTGACGCCGGCCTTCAGCAGCTTCGCGGGCAGCGGGACGTTGGAGACCTCGGGCATGCCGGGGTAGCCCTTGGGGCCGGCGTTGCGGATGACGATGACGGTGTTCTCGTCGATGTCGAGGTCCGGGTCGTCGGCCACCTCGTGGTATGCCTCGGGGGAGTCGAAGACGCGCGCGGGGCCGCGGTGGGTGAGCAGGTGCGGTGAGGCGGCGGACTGCTTGATCACGGCGCCGTCCGGGCACAGGTTGCCGCGAAGGACTGCGGTTCCGGTGCCGGCCGGCTGGAAGGGGTCGTCGAGGCCGGTGATGACGTCGGAGTCGAAGCATTCGGCGTCCTCGGTGTTCTCGGCGACGGTGCGTCCGGTGACCGTGACCGGGTCCCCGTGCAGCAGCTTGCCGCGGAGCAGTTCGGCCATGACGGCGGGCAGCCCGCCCGCGTAGCAGAAGTCCTCCATGAGGTACGTGCCGCTGGGCATCAGGTTGACCAGGGTCGGCACCGCGCGGACCAGGTCGTCGAAGTCCGCAAGGCCCAGGTCGACGCCGACGCGTCCGGCGATGGCGGTGAGATGGATGATCGCGTTCGTGGAGCCGCCGATGGCCGCGTTGACCCGGACGGCGTTCTCGAACGCCCGCCGGGTCATGATCTGCGAGGGGCGCAGCTCCTCCTCCACCATCGCCACGATGCGCTGCCCCGCCGCCTGCGCGGTCTCCATCCGCCGGGAGTCGACCGCGGGCCATGCCGCCGAGCCCGGCAGCTGCATGCCGAGCGCCTCGGCCATGCAGGCCATCGTCGAGGCGGTCCCCATCGTCATGCAGTGGCCGTTGGAGCGGGCCATGCACCCTTCCGCGAAGAAGCACTCCTCCTCGGTCATCCGGCCGGTCTTCAGGTCCTCCTCGAACTTCCACACGTGGGTGCCCGATCCCACGTCCTGGCCCCGGTACTTGCCGTTGAGCATCGGCCCGCCGGTGACCATGACGGCGGGCAGGTCGACGCTGGCGGCGCCCATGAGCATGGCGGGGGTCGTCTTGTCGCAGCCGGACAGCAGCACGACGCCGTCGAGCGGATTGGCCCGGATCAGCTCCTCGACCTCCATGGCCATCAGGTTGCGGTACAGCATGGCGGTGGGGCGCATCAGGGTCTCGCCGGTGGCCATGGTGGGGAACTGGAGCGGCAGCCCGCCCGCCTGCCACACGCCGCGCCTGACGGCTTCGGCGACGCGGGTCAGATGGGCGTTGCACGGGGCGAGTTCAGAGGCACTGGTGGCGATGCCGATGACGGGCCGCCCGTCGAACACCTCGTGCCCGAGTCCCTGGTTGCGCATCCAGGAGCGGTACACCATCCCGCTGCGGCCCTGTGCGCCGAACCATGCCTGGCTGCGCCGGCTCGTCTTCCCACCGTCGGTCATGTACGTACTCCCCTGGCTCCGGCGTCGTTCGGCTCCCGGCGTCGCCCGCTTCCCCACGGGGTGTTGCCGGCTGAGGCCCCGCAGGCCGTACTCTGTGACGCAATCATTAAATGATTCGATGAATGACGTCCAGGGGGTGAGCGGAGATCGTGGTGCACTTCCTGACCATGCACCAGCGCGTGGTCGACGAGCTCGGGCGGCGTGTCGTGGCCGGCGCGTGGCAGCCGGGGGATCCGTTGCCGGTCGAGGACGCGCTCGCGGCCGAGATCGGCGTCAGCCGCGGGGTGGTGCGGGAAGCGGTCAAGGCCCTGGTGGCCAAGGGGATGCTGCACGTGCGCCCGCGCACCGGCACGCGCGTGCTGCCCCCGGAGCACTGGAACCACCTGGACCGTGACGTGCTGCGCTGGAAACTGGCCGGGGACGCCACGGCTCTGCTGCGCGACACGGGTGAGCTGCGCCGGATCGTCGAGCCCGAGGCGGCCCGGCTCGCCGCCGACCGGGCCGGGCCCGACGATGTACGGGCCCTGTACGACTGCCTGGCGGCCATGGAGGCCGCGGCGGCGACCCCCGGCCGCAGCGGCTACGTCGAGGCCGACACCGCCTTCCACCGGACCCTGCTCGACGCCGGCGGCAACCGTCTCCTCGGTTCACTGGGCCGCGCCGTGGACATCGCACTGGAACACAGCTTCCACGTCAGCACCCAGACCCCCGGCGCGGTGGAGGCCTCACTGCCGGGTCACCGTGCCGTCGTCGAGGCCGTCGAGGCCCGCGACCCCGCTGCCGCGGCGGCCGCCGTACTCGCGATCATCGAAGCCGCCGAACAGGAGATCGCCCAGTCGCCGGGACTGCTGAGCGATGTGCCGTCGTGGGCGGGCGACGTGAGCGATGTGTCGTCGTAGGCGGTGAACGTGCCCAGCGCGAACACCGCCGGTCCGGTGGCCGCGGTGACGGCGTGGCCGTGACCGGGTGCCGGTACTCCGGTCATGCGAAGGGCGCCTGACAGAACCGCTGTCTGTCAGGCGCCCTTCGCATGACCGCCCCGTACCGCCTTGTCGGTGTCTCCGGTGCCGACGGACGCGGCGAGGCGGTTCCCTCGCTGCGGCTTCCCGCAGCGGGAGACCCGGTGCTACTTCGAGGGCTTCGTGGGGAGGGACGGGTGGTCCGGCCTCGACGGGAGGTCGGGCCTCGACGGGTAGTCGGGCCGCATGGGCTGCGAGGGGTGGTCCGGCCGGACCGGGTGAGCCGGGTAGTCAGGCTTGGCCGGGTGGGCGGGCCGCTCGGGCTTGGCCGGGTACGCGGGCCGCTCGGGCTTGGCCGGGTACGCGGGCCGCTCGGGCTTGGCCGGATACGCGGGCCGCTCGGGCTTCGCCGGATACGCGGGCCGCTCGGGCTTCGCCGGATACGCGGGCCGCTCGGGCTTCGCCGGATACGCGGGCCGCTCGGGCTTCGCCGGATACGCGGGCCGCTCCGGCTTCGCCGGATACGCGGGCCGCTCCGGCTTCGCCGGATACGCGGGCCGCTCCGGCTTCGCCGGATACGCGGGCCGCTCCGGCTTCGCCGGATACGCGGGCCGCTCCGGCTTCGCCGGATACGCGGGCCGCTCCGGCTTCGCCGGATACGCGGGCTTCGAGGGGTACTCGGGCTTCTGCGGGTACGCCGGCATGGCCGGCTTCACCGGGTAGGCGGGCCTCTCCGGATATGCAGGCATCGCCGGCTTCACCGGGTAAGCGGGCTTGACCGGGTACGCGGGCAGCACGGGCTTGACCGGGTACGCGGGCAGCACGGGCTTGACCGGGTACGCGGGCAGCACGGGTCGCGTCGGATAAACGGGCATCGCCGGCTTCACCGGATACACCGGCTTGGCAGGGCGGGCGGGCAGGGCCGGCTTCTCAGGAAGTGCGGGCAGCTCAGGCTTCGAGGGGTACGCCGGCTTCACCGGGTACACCGGCTTCTGCGGCAGCACCGGGTAAACGGGCTTCGAGGGAAAGGCCGGTTTCGCGGGCCGGGCCGGATATTCAGGCTTCACGGGATACGCGGGCCGCTCCGGCTTCACGGGATACGCCGGATAGGCGGGCCGCTCCGGCTTCACCGGGTAGACCGGGTAGACCGGCTTCGAAGGAAGCTCCGGCTTCACGGGATGGGCCGGGTATTCGGGCTTGACCGGGTATTCGGGCTTGACCGGGTGCTCGGGCTTGACCGGGTGCTCGGGCTTCACCGGGTGCGCCGGGTACTCCGGCTTCACCGGATGCTCGGGCTTCACCGGGTGCGCCGGGTACTCCGGCTTCGAAGGATGCTCGGGCCTCGCCGGCTTGTCCCAGTGGGCCGGCTTTTGCGGCTTCGACTCGTGCCCGGGCTTCTCCGGTTCGGCCTCATGTCCCGGCTTCTGCGGCTTCGACTCATGCCCGGGCTTCTCGGGCCCGGAGCCATGCCCGGGCTTCTCGGGCTTGGCCTCGTTCCCAGGCTTCCCCGGCTTCCCCGGCTTCCCGGGCTTGGAACCGTGCCCGGGCTTCTCGGGCTTGCCCTCGGGCGGGGGATCTGCCGGGTGGGCCTGCGGTACCGCCTCCGCCGGCTGCGATTCAGGGGCTGTTCCGGACGATTGCCCCGGGTGCGGGGGCATCGGGGCGGCGTCGTCCTGCGCGTAGGCGAACAGCGGGGTCGCCAGTGGGGTGGTGGCGAGCGCGGCGACCATGGTGGCTGACGCCAGGACAGATCGCCATCTCGGCGATGTCGTCATTGATTCCACTCTCCTCGACTTGGTTCAGAGCTTGGTGACAGCTGGTCAGTACCAAGAGCCGGACAGTGAAATAATCAGGAAATCGGAAGGGCGAATAACGCTATGGGCGCCATAAGCCACCGGATGGGGTAGCGCGGGGAGCCAGTTGGCCCGGTCCGTGGCAGAATTTTCGGCCGGAACGGGAAATCGAGCGCAGTCAACCACCACGCGCTCGTGTCGCGAAGAATGACGCCGACGGCGGCAGAGGCGCACACCGGCAGCCGTTGCCCGATCGATCCGTGGCGATGCCGCAGGCCGCGAGACCGCCGCCGGCACCGCCGCTGCCGTCGCCGTCCACGACCAGGACGCGCACGTCGATCAACCACGACGCGGTGCGCCGCCCGCGCCGTCCCGCCCGTCCCGCCCGGACCGCCCGGACCGCCCTGACCGCCCTGACCGCCCTGACCGCCCTGACCGCCCACGGCCGAGACGACCGAAACACCCGGTCGTTGTCACCTCCGGAGCAACCGCCGTCCCGCGGGACTCAACTCCCGCACACAGAACGGCTACCGGCCATACACACTTCCGCCCCGCTGCCATATTCGGAAGCAACTTCGGAGGTGGCTGTGACGCGTGAGGCGACAACATCCCGGACCACGGCGACGGCTGCGATGACGGCTGGAGCGACACCGACCGCACCGGACAGCACCGTCGGGCGCATGGCCGACCTGGAACACCGCCGGGCCCGGGCGGTGGCCGCGAGAGCGCCGAGACGACGTGGTGCGCTCGGCGCGCGGGAGCGGATCGGGCGGCTGCTCGACGAGGGCTCCTTCTGCGAGACCGGGATGTTCGTACGGGCACGGGCCACGGCGGAGGGCGCCCGGCGCCCCTACGGCGACGGGGTCGTCACCGGGTACGGCACGGTCGACGGGCGGCCGGTCTGCGTGTTCGCGCAGGACTCCACGGTCTTCGGCGGCAGCATGGGCGAGGCCTTCGGTGAGAAGACCGTCGCCCTGATGGACCTGGCGCTGAAGACGGGCTGTCCGGTCGTCGGGCTCAACGACTCCGGCGGCGCCCGTATCCAGGAGGGCGTCGCCTCGCTCGCCCTCTACGCGGAGCTGGTGCGCCGCAACGTGCGGGCGTCCGGAGTGATCCCGCAGATCTCCGTCATCCTCGGGCCGTGCGCGGGCGGCGCCGCCTACTCGCCGGCCATCAC
This sequence comes from Streptomyces sediminimaris, assembly GCF_047049295.1. Lineage (NCBI taxonomy): Bacteria > Bacillati > Actinomycetota > Actinomycetes > Kitasatosporales > Streptomycetaceae > Streptomyces > Streptomyces sediminimaris. The sequence continues at coordinate 1,127,084 of NZ_JBJWOT010000001.1, forward strand.
CGACTTCACGGTGATGGTGGACGGCGCCTCGCACATGTTCGTCACCGGCCCCGACGTCATCGAGGCGGTCACCGGAGAGCGCACCACCGCCGAGGACCTGGGCGGCGCCCGCATCAGCAACGCCGTCAACGGCAACGCCCACTTCCTCGCCGCCGACGAGGAGGACGCCCTCGACGCCGTACGCGACCTGCTGTCGTATCTGCCCGCCAACAACCTCGAGCGGCCGCCGCGGTACGCTCCCGGGTCCGCCCCCGACGGTGATCCGCTCGACCATGTCGTGCCGGACCGGACCGGACAGGCCTATGACATGCGCGCCGTCCTGCGGTCGGTCGTGGACGACGGTGAACTCCTGTACGTCCAGGAGCTGTTCGCGCCGAACATCGTCTGCGCGCTGGCCCGGATCGAGGGTGCCAGTGTGGGGATCGTCGCCAATCAGCCGCTGCACGCGGCCGGCGTCCTGGACATCGACGCCTCCGAGAAGGCGGCGCGGTTCGTGCGGTTCTGCGACGCGTTCGGCATACCGCTGCTGACCTTCGCCGACGTGCCCGGCTATCTGTCCGGAGTGCGGCAGGAACAGGCCGGCATCATCCGGCGCGGCGCCAAGCTGCTGTACGCGTACGCCGAGGCGACGGTTCCGAAGGTCACCGTGGTCGTGCGCAAGGCCTACGGCGGCGGGTACGCGGTGATGGGCTCCAAGCACCTCGGCGCGGACGTCAACCTGGCCTGGCCCACCGCGCGTATCGCGGTGATGGGCGCGGAGGGGGCCGTGGGCGTGCTGCACCGGCGCGAACTCGCCGCAGCCACCGACCCCGAGGCGCTGCGCGCCCGTCTCGTCGCCGGGTACGAGAGCACGCACGGGACGCCGTACCCCGCCGCGGAACGCGGGTATGTCGACGCCGTGATCGCCCCGCGTGACACCCGTGCGCACATCGGCCGCGCGCTGCGCGCCCTGCGCGGCAAGCGCGCCCCCATGCCGGAGCGCCGGCACGGCAACATCCCTCTCTGACCCGCGCCTCCCCCGCCTGCCGCGCCCGCAGCGCCCTCCCTGCCGGCCACCGCGCATCCCCTGCCGTCCGACCCGGCCCGACCCCTACCGCCACCGCCCGCCGTCCGAAACCGCACCGCCCGCCGGCCGGACCGCCCGAACCGCCGGCCGAACCCGCGACGTGAGGAGCCACGCCCGTATGGAAAGCCGCCGCCCCCCGCTCGCGCCCGTGTGCCGGACTCTGCCCGAGTACGTGCGGCACTGGGCCGAGACCGTCCCTGACCGCAGGGCGTTCACCTTCGTCGACCATCCCTCCGCCGGCTCGCGCGGAGTGCACCGCACGCTGACCTGGAAGCGTCTGGACGTACGGGTGCGGGCGCTGGCCGCCCGGCTCGGCGAGCAGGCCGAGCCGGGGGCGCGCGTCGCGCTGCTGTGCCCGCAGGGGACGGAGTACGTCACGGGCTTTCTCGCCGCCCTGGCGGCCGGGCTGGTCGCCGTGCCCCTCTATCCGCCCGGTCTGCCCGGGCACGCGGACCGGCTCGCCGGGGTGCTGGCCGACGCGCGTCCCGCGGCCGTGCTGACCACGAGCGGCCCCCTGGAGGAGGTCCGGGACTTCTGCGGGCGCGGGCGGGTGCCGGTCGTAGCGGTGGACGAGGTGCCCGACGCCGCCGCCCGGGACCGGCGGCCGCCCGCTCGGGACGCCGACGCGACCGCCTATCTGCAGTACACCTCCGGCTCCACCCGCGCCCCGGCGGGCGTGGAGATCACCCACGCCAACGTCGTCGCCAACGCCCGCCAGGCGCTCACCGCCTACGGCGCGGACACGCACCCGGTGACCTGCGTGGGCTGGCTGCCGCTCTACCACGACATGGGGCTGGTGCTGAGCGTCGCGGCTCCTGTCGTACGGGGGCTGCTGTCGGTCCTCATGGACCCGGCCGCGTTCCTGCACGAACCGGCGCGCTGGCTGCGGCTGCTCACGGCGCATCCGGGGGCGGTGAGCGCCGCACCGAACTTCGCCTACGACTACTGCGCCTCCGCCGTCACCGAGGCGCAGAAGGCGGACCTCAGGCTGGACGGCGTCGCCGCGCTGATCAACGGCAGCGAACCGGTGCGGCCCGGCACCGCCGAGCGCTTCCACGCCGCGTTCGCCGCGCGGGGGCTGCCCGCCGGGGCGCACTGTCCCTCGTACGGTCTCGCGGAGGCCACCGTCTTCGTCAGTGCGGCCCGGCCCGGCGATCCCGTCGCCCGGTTCGCCCTCGACCGTGACGCGCTCGCCTCCGGCAAGGCACTCGCCGCGCGGCCGGACGATCCAAGGGCCGTACTGCTGGCGGGGTGCGGGGCCCCCGCGGGCCAGCGGGTACGCATCGTCGATCCCGTCTCCCGCTCCGTCCTGGCCGAGGGGGAGGTCGGGGAGATCTGGGTACGGGGGCCCAACGTGGGGCGCGGCTACTGGCGCAACGAGCCGCAGACGCGGCGCGTCTTCGGCGCCACGGCCTGCGAGGAGACGGACGGGGACGCGGGCGAGGACGCCCCGGGCGGCGGCTGGCTGCGCACGGGCGACCTCGGCACGGTGCTCGACGGGCAGTTGGTCGTCACCGGCCGGCTGAAGGACCTCATCGTCGTCGACGGCCGCAACCACTATCCGCAGGACGTGGAGGCCACCGCGCAGGAGGCCGATCCGGCCGTGCGGCGCGACCGGCTGGCGGCCTTCTCCGTGCCCGGCGGCGCGGGCGAGCGGGTGGTGGTCGTCGCCGAGCACACGCGGGCCCTGAGCCTCGCCGACATCGACGTACCGGCCCTGGTGAGGTCCGTGCGCGCGGCCGTGTCCGTGCGGCACGGACTGCGCCTCGCCGACGTCGTGCTGGTCGCCCCGGGCACCGTGCCGCGGACCTCCAGCGGCAAGGTGGCGCGGGCGCTGACCCGCGCCCGGTACCTGGAGGGCGCCTACCCCGCGGGGACCGCGGGATGAGGGCGGTCGACGAGAGCGCGGTGCGCCGCCTGGTCGCGCGGCGGGTGGCCGCGTGGCACGGCGTCCCGGTGGGCCGGGTCCCGATGGACCGTCCGCTGGCGGACCTCGGCATGTCGTCGCGGGACGCGGTCGTGCTGGCCGGGGAGCTGTCCCTGCTGACGGGCCGGGAGCTGCCGGCGACGCTGCTGTGGGAAGCGCCCACCGGTGACGCGCTGGTGGCGCACCTGTGCGCCACGGCGGCGCGACCGGCCCCCGCCGCGGTCACGTCCCCTCCCCCGGCCGTGCCCGGCGAACCGGTCGCGGTCGTCGGGGTCGGCTGCCGGCTGCCCGGTGGGGTGCACGGACCGGCCGACTACTGGCGGCTGCTGGAGGAAGGGGTGGACGCGGTCGGACGTGTACCCGGGGACAGATGGGGGGACTTCACGGCCTTCCCACCCGCCGAGGCGCCCGCGTACGGCGGCTTCCTCGACGACATCGCGGGCTTCGACGCCGAGTTCTTCCACGTCACACCCCGTGAGGCCGCCGTGCTGGACCCGCAGCAGCGGATCCTTCTGGAGGTCGTCCGCGAGACGCTGGAGCACGCAGCCGTTCCGGCCTCCTCGCTCGCCGGTACGTCCACGGGGGTCTTCGTCGGCGTCTCGGCCCCGGAGTACGGTCAGCTCACCGGTGCCGACCCGGACGCCGTGGACCCGTGGGCCCCGGCGGGCGCGGCGCTCGGCGTGACCGCGGGACGGCTGGCGTACGTCCTCGACACCCGCGGGCCCAGCATGGCCGTCGACACCGCCTGCTCGTCCTCGCTGGTCGCGGTGCACCACGCCTGCGTCAGCCTGCGCACGGGTGAGAGCGACGCGGCGATCGCCGCCGGGGTCAACCTGCTGCTGTCGCCCGCCGTCGGCGTCGCGTTCGCACGGGCGGGTGTGCTCGCGCCGGACGGGCGCTGCAAGCCCTTCTCGGCGGCGGCCGACGGCATCGGGCGCGGGGAGGGGTGCGCGGCCGTCCTGCTGAAGCGGCTGTCCGACGCCGAACGGGACGGCGACCGGGTCCTCGCCGTCGTCCGCGCCACCGCCGTCAACTCGGACGGGCGTTCCAACGGCCTGCTGGCGCCCAACCCGGCCGCGCAGCAGGCCCTGTTGCGGACCGCCTACGCACGGGCCGGGCTGGCCCCGGCGCGGACCGACCACGTCGAGGCCCACGGCACCGGCACCCCGCTCGGCGACCCGATCGAGGCGGGCGCCCTCGGTGCCGTGCTGGGTGCCGGCCGCGATCCCGAACAGCCGCTGCTGCTCGGCTCCGTGAAGGGCAACCTCGGCCACCTGGAGTCCGCCGCGGGTATCGCCGGCCTGGTGAAGACGGTCCTCGCGCTCCACCACGACCGCATCCCGCCGTCGCTGCACTGTGCCCGCGGCAGCGCCCTGGAGGATCCGCGGCTGCGCGTGGTGACCGAGCCCGAGCCGTGGCCCCGCTACGGCGGCACCGCCGTGGCCGGGGTGTCGGCTTTCGGCTTCGGCGGCACCAACGCCCATGCGGTACTGGAGGAATGGCGCCCCGGCCTCCTGCCGCCACCACCGGCCGAGGAACCCGCGGCCCGGCTCCATGTGCTGTCCGACGTCGGCACCGAGCGGGTCCGGGACACCGCGCGGCGGCTCGCGGCCTGGCTGCGCACGCCCGAGGGGAGCACCGCCCGCGCGGTGGACGTGGCCCGTACGCTCGCGGGACGGGCGGGGCGCGGGCCCGTCCGAGCGGCCGTCGTGGCCCGGGGCGGGGAGGAACTGGCCGAGGGGCTGGAGGCGTTGGCGCGGGGCCGTCCGCACGCGCGGGTCCTGACCGGTGACCGCGACCTCGTCGGGCGGGGCCCGGTGTGGGTGTTCTCCGGGTACGGCAGCCAGTGGCCCGGCATGGGACGCCGGCTGCTGGCCGAGGAGCCCGCCTTCGCCGCCGCCGTGGAGAAGGTGGACGCACAGGCCGCCGACGCGTTCGGGTTCTCCTTCCACGAGCAGCTGGCCCGCGGCGGTGATCTCGATCGCCTCGAGGTCGCCCAACCGATGCTGTTCGGGATCCAGTTGGCCCTCGCCGAGCTGTGGCGTGCGCACGGCGTCGAGCCCGCTGCCGTCGTCGGTCACTCCATGGGCGAGGTGGCCGCCGCCGTCTGCGCGGGCGCGCTGGAGGTGCCGGACGCGGCACGGGTGGTCGCCGTACGGGCGCGGCTGCTCGGCGGGCTGCGGGGCGGGGCGATGGCCGTCGTCGACCTGGACGACGGTGAACTGGCCGCGCTGGAGCGGGACTTCCCCGGTGTGCGGGTGGCCGTGCACTCCTCGCCCCGGCAGAAGGTCGTCACCGGCGACGAGGCGGGGGTCGCGCGGCTGGTGCGGCGGCTGGCGGAGCAGGGCCGTGCCGCCCGCGCCATGCGGGTCGCCGGAGCCGGGCACAGTGCGCAGGTGGATCCGCTCCTGCCGGAGCTGACCGAGGCCCTGGCGGACGTACGGGGCGGGCACCCGCGCGTCCCCGTCTACTCCACCGTGCTCGACGACCCGCGCGGCGACTGCGTCTTCGACGCCGCGCACTGGGCCGCCAACCTGCGCCGGCCCGTGCGTCTGGACCGGGCCCTCGCGGCGGCCGCGGAGGACGGCCACACCGCCTTCGTCGAGGTCTCGCCGCACCCGGTGCTGGGCCGGTCCGTCGGCGACACGGTGCCTGGTGCGGCGGTGGTGGGCACGCTGCGCCGGGACGCCGACGGCGCGGCCGGGTTCCTGCGGGAGTCCGGCGCCCTGTACGCGGCGGGCCTGGCTCCCGCCCTGCCGCCGGGCCGGGTCGTCGACCTGCCCGTACCGCGCTGGCGGCACACGCGCCACTGGTGGACGGACGGCCGTGCCCCGGTCACCGCGCCCGCCACGCAACGCTGGACGGCACCCGCCGCGCCGGTGCCGGAGGATTCGGTCGCCGCCCGCGTGAGCCGGCACATCGCGGCCGTCACCGGCCACCCGCCGGCCCGTGTCACGCCCGCGACGGCGCTGAGCGACCTGGGTCTCGACTCCCTGATGGCCGTCCGCGTCCGCACCGCCCTGGAGCGGGAGTTCACCGTCGAACTGCCGCTGCGCGCGTTGTTCGGCGCGGCCACGGTCGGCGAGGTGGCGGAACGGATCGACCGGGCGGCGTCCTTCCCCCTGCTGGCCCTGCGCACCGGCGGCACGCGGCCGCCGCTGTTCCTCTTCCACGCGGCGGGCGGGCCCGCCTCCGTCTACCGCGCGCTCGCCGAACGGCTCGGCGGTGACCGGCCGGTGTACGGACTCGAGCGGCTCGAGGACGCCCCTACCGTGCGGCAGAAGGCGCGCCGCTACACCGAGGCGATCGCGGCCGCGCACGCCGACGGCCCCTGCGTGCTGGGCGGCTGGTCCTTCGGCGGCTTCCTCGCCCAGGAGACGGCACGGCAGCTCACCGCCGCCGGACGGGCGGTGGAGCTGGTCGCGCTGATCGACTCCGTACGGCCCCTCCCCCGGCCTGGCCGCACGGCGGCCGACCGCGTCCGCGCGCACCTCACGGGCTTCGCCGGGTACGTCGCCGACACGTACGGAGTCGAACTGGGGCTGCCGTACGACGAGCTCGTGGCGGTGGACGACGACCACGAGCGCATCGAGCGCGTGCTGCGGGCCGTGCGCGCGGCCGTCGACGTGCCGCCCGCCGCGCTGGAGCACCAGCGGGCCTCCTACCTGGACCTGAGATGCGGTGAGGCGCACCGCCCGGGCCGCTACGACGGCCGCGTGGTGCTCTACCGGGCCGCACAGCCGGCTCCGCACACCGTGCGGGACCCGGCGTACGAGCGGGACGACGACGCCCTCGGCTGGGACGAGGTGTGTCCACGGCTGAGCGTCGTGCCGGTCCCGGGGCACCACCTCTCGCTGCTCGACCCGCCGCACGTCGACGAGATCGCCGCGCATCTGCGGCGGCTGCTCGCCCCGCCGGACACCACCGCCCGGCCGGACTCCGAACCGGACTGAGGAGCCACCATGCCGCACAGCACCGCCGGAATCCCCCGGCGTACCGTCACCGGGGCAGCGGCCGTCACGGGGCTGGCCGCCCTGTTCGGCATCACGGCGGCCGGCCGGGCCCGGGCCGTCAGCCAGGTCGGCGCGCGCACCTTCGACGTGTCCGTGGCCTCGGCCGCGCTGGGCCGCAGCGCGCCGGTGCGGCTGATCCTGCCGTCGGACTTCGACACCGTGCCCGGCCGCACCTACCCCGTCCTCTACCTCCTGCACGGCGCCCACGACGACTACACGTCGTGGACCCGGGAGACGGACATCGAGGCCTTCACCGACGGCCTCGACCTGATCGTGGCCATGCCGGACGCGGGCCCGACCGGCATCCCCTCCGTCTGGCGCAGCGGCCCGGACTACGAGACCTTCCAGGTCCAGGAGGTCCCGGCGCTGCTCGCCCGCGACTACCGTGCCTCCGGTGTGCGGGCCGTCGCGGGCGTGTCCACCGGGGGCTACGGCGCGATGGCGCACGCGGCCCGCCATCCGGGGGCGTTCGCCGCCGCGGCCTCCTACAGCGGCATCCTCGACACCACGGCCCTCGGCGTACCGGCCCTGGTGGAGGCGATCGTGGCCCGCGAGAACCTCGCGCCCCACTCGCTGTGGGGCAGCCCGCTGCTCGACCTGCTCGTCTGGCACGACTTCAACCCGCGGGCCCGCGCCACCGGGCTGCGCGGCACCGCGCTGTACGTCTCCAGCGGCAGCGGTGTCGCCGGGGGCCTCGGCGACTGGCTGCCGGAGGCGCTCGAGAGTCTGCTGTGGCCGTCCGCGCACCGCTTCACCGGCACCCTCGACCTGCTCGGCATCCCGGTCACCACGCACTTCTACCCGGGAGGAGGACACAGCTGGGCGTACTGGAAGGGCGAGTTCGCCGCCTCGTGGCCGATGCTCGCCGGTGCGCTGGGGTTGCGGGAGTGATGTCGGTGCAGCCGGGGCACGGAACGGAGCGCAGGGGACGCCCGTCAGACCCAGGGCGTTCCCCCCGTCCCATGGGCGCCGGCCCGTGGGCGAGCCGGCTCCGGGGGAAAGGAGTGTCCGTCGTGGCCGTCCCCACCCCGCGCGGCGATCGCGGCGCCCCCGCGGTTCCCCCCGAGCTGGCCGAGCTGCTGTTCGCCCGGCTCGAGCGGGTCGCCGACGAGGTGGAGGAGGAGGTGCGCCGGCAGGTCCCCGAGTACGCGCGGCCCGCCGGCAGCACCTACCACCGCAACCTGCGGGCCGGGGTGGTCCAGGCGCTCACGCTGTTCGTCGACCACATCGCCGACCCCTGCGGCCAGGGGGCGGCGATCGCGGCGACGTACTACGGACTGGGCCGCGGCGAGGCTCTCGAGGGCCGCAGCCTGGACGCGCTGCAGTCGGCGCTGCGGGTGGGAGGTCTGCACGCCTGGCGGCTGATGAGCCGTACGGCGGAGGAGCTCGGTCTGGAGACGGCGGCCGTGGCGGCACTGGGTGAACTGGCGTTCCGGACGGTGCACGAGGTCGCGGAGGCGGCCGCCGCCGGGTACGCGGAGGCGCAGGCGCGCAGCGCGCACGAGCTGGACCGGCGCCGCAGGCGGCTGCTCGGCCTGCTGCTGGACGGGGGGCCGGTGTCGCCGGAGACGGTGCGGGACCTGGCGCACGCGGCGCGGTGGCGGGTGCCGCGGCACGTGGCCGTGGTGGCGCTGGCCGCCTCCGCGGACGCGTGCTTCGAGGGTCGGCTTCCCGCCATGCCGGGGGCGCTGGTGGACCTGGAGTCCCGGCCGCCGCGGCTGCTGGTGCCGGATCCGGAGGGCTCCGGACGGTTCGGCGGCCGGGCGCTCGCCCTGGGCCTGGGCGGCCGTCCGGCGGCGATCGGTCCGACGGTCCCGCTCGCCGAGGCCGCGCGGTCGCTGCGCTGGGCGGCACGGGCGCTGGGTCTGATGGGCCGCGGGGTCCTGCCCCGGCAGGGCGTGATCCGCTGTGCCGACCACCTCTCGACCCTGCTGCTCCACAGCGACGAGCCGCTGCTCGACCACCTCACCGCGCGGGCTCTCGCCCCCCTGGAGGCCGCCTCGGAGGGACAGCGCGCCCGGCTGGCCGAGACACTGCTGGCCTGGCTGCTCAGCGGCAGCAACGTCCCCGACGTCGCCGCCCGTCTGCACGTCCACCCGCAGACGGTCCGCTACCGCCTGCGCCAGCTGGAGAAACTCTTCGGGGAATCCCTGCACGACCCCGGAACCCGCCTGGACCTGATCCTCGCACTGCGCTGCACACCGTCACTCACGACGGAACAATGAGCGGCGGAATTTCTGAATTCCCGTTCATAACACCCCGCCAGGAAAGGCGAATACCTTCGGGTCATCCTTTTCCGCAGGCGCGTCGAGCGCCGCCCCACCCGCAAAGGATCCCCCATGCGTCATCGCCGAATCCGTCTGTGTCTCGCCGCGCTCTCAGTGGCCGTCGGCGGGACCGGCCTGGCCACCCTCCCCGTGTCCACCGCATCGGCCGCCACCTGCTCGGACATCGACGTCGTGGCGGCACGCGGCACCTTCGAGCCCGGCACGCTCGGCGTCATAGTGGGCGACCCCGTGTTCTCCGCTCTGCGGAAAAAGCTGAGCGGCGAGAACCTGTCCGGCTACGCCGTGAACTATCCCGCCGACCTTTCCCCGGCGTCGGCCGCCCGGGGGAACGCGGACCTGGTGAACCATGTGAGGGCGCAGGCGGCGTCCTGCCCCGGGCAGCGTTTCATTCTGGTCGGTTACTCGCAGGGCGCGAACGTCGTCGACAACTCGCTGGGAATCAGCAGTGACGGCGCGGTCGTCGGCAGCCCCATCGTGGCGACGATCCCCGCGGCACTCGAACCGAGGGTCGCCGCGGTGCTGCTGTTCGGAAACCCGATCCGGGCCCTCGGCCGAAGCGTCACCGGCACCTACCAGAGCCGTACGATCGACTTCTGCGCCAAGGGCGACCCCGTCTGCGAGAGCGGCGGAGGCGACGTGGCGGCGCACCTCGGCTACACCGCCGACGCCGACGCGGCGGCCTCGTTCGCGGCGGAGAAGGTCTGAGTTCGCGGCGGGGAAGGTCTGAGCGCCGCGCCTTTCCTGCCGCCTTCCTCCCGCCTTTCCTCTCGTCTCCCCAGGCCGCGACGCGACAGACGGCCACCCACGTTCGACTCCGGCCCGAATCGGGACGTACAGTACCCCTCCGGGTATGGGTCGATCGAGGAGTCGCCGTGGACATGGAGCTCGCGGGTGCGGAACTGAAGGCGGTGCTGAACCGGCTGCGTCGCGCCCAGGGCCAGATCGCCGGGGTGATCCGGATGATCGAGGAGGGACGCGACTGCGAGGAGGTCGTCACCCAGCTCGCGGCGGCCTCACGCGCCCTGGACCGGGCGGGTTTCGCCATCATCGCCACCGGCCTCCAGCAGTGCCTGACCGACGTGGAGACCGGCCGGAAGAACGGCGAGGGCGTCGACCAGATGCGCGCCCGGCTGGAGAAGCTGTTTCTGTCCCTGGCGTGAGGCGCCGGCGGCCGCACCCGGGTCGTCAGGCCGAGAGCGGTGCGCGGTGCGGGTCACCGGTCCCGTCGTCCGCGCCGGGAGAGGCGCGCCGGGCACCCTCCGCGTTCAGAGCAGACAGAACTCGTTGCCTTCCGGGTCCGCCATCACGATGTGATCGGGCCTGCCGTCCAGGACCTCCTCGCTGATCACGGAGGCGCCGGCGGCGGTCAGCCGCTCGGCCGCCGCCACCACGCGCGGCCACCGTTGCGCCCAGGGCGTCTCCCGGCCGCCGCCGACCTGCAGGTCGAGGTGCAGCCGGTTCTTCGTCACCTTCGGCTCCGGAACCCGCAGGAAGGAGATGTCGGGCCCCGCTCCGTCCGGATCGCTGAGGTACGCGCCGTCGTCCCACTCCTCCTCCGGGACGCCGTGACGGGCGAACCACTCCTGCCGGCTGCCGAACCCGGCGGGCGGCGGGCGCTCCGCGTAGCCCAGTGCCAGAGCCCAGAACGCGGCCAGTTCCACCGGTCGCGCGCAGTCGATCGTCACGGTCCACCTGGTCGCCACGCGAGCCTCCTCGGTCGGGTACGGCGACGCTACCGGCGGAGCCGCGCTCCGGGCCGGGACGACGACCGCCGCGCCGTCGGGCCGCACACCGTGGCGGCCCCGAGCGGCCACCGCGAGGGCGAGGTCACCGCGGCCCGCTGGGGCCCGCGGCCCGGCGTGCGCATCGCCGAGGCGCGGCCGAGCCCGCCGCCCGGGCCACGTCGGACCGGGTGCGGGACGGGCCGCCCCACGGCGTCCTCAGGCCGCCGCCCCCGCAGCCCAGCGGGCGGTCACCCGTACCGCGTCCAGCGTCGACGCCACGTCGTGCACGCGCAGGCACCAGGCGCCCTGGGCGGCGGCGAGGACGGAGACGGCGGTCGTCGCGGCGTCGCGCAAGGGCGCCGGGCGGGGTCGTCCCGTTGCCGGGTCCGCCAGCAGGCGGCCCAGGAAGGACTTGCGGGACGCGCCCACGAGGACGGGATGGCCCAGCGCCCGGACCTCGGCGAGGCGGCCGAGCAGCTCCCAGTTGTGCTCCGCCTCCTTGGCGAATCCCAGGCCGGGGTCGACGACCAGGCGGCCCGGCCGGATCCCTGCCCCCAGGGCGGCCTCGACCCGCCGGCGCAGCTCGTCGACCACGTCGGTGACGACGTCGCCGTAGACGGCGTTCGCCTGCATGCCGGCGGCGTGGCCGCGCCAGTGCATCAGGACGTACGGCATGCCCGCGCGCGCCATCAGCGGCAGCATCGCGGGGTCGGCGAGGCCGCCCGAGACGTCGTTGACCAGCCGTGCGCCCGCGTCGAGGGCGCGCGCGGCGACCTCGGCCCGCATGGTGTCGACGCTGACGGCGCCGCCCGCCGCGACCAGTTCCCGTACGACGGGCAGCACGCGGCGGAGTTCCTCCCCGACCGGCGGGCGTACCGCGCCGGGGCGGGTCGACTCCCCGCCGACGTCGACGAGGTCCGCTCCCTCCTCGAACAGGGCGAGCCCGTGCGCGACGGCCGCGTCGGCCGCGAAGCACCGCCCGCCGTCGGAGAAGGAGTCGGGCGTGACGTTCACGACGCCCATGACCAGCGTCCGGCCGGGCCGCGGAAGTCCGTCGGGGTGGAGTTCCGGCGTTCCCGGGGGCGTCGCCGTGGCGGCGCGGGCCGTGCCGATCACCGCGGCCGGACCTTCCGCGCCGCCGCGTGCGTCACGCCACCCCTCCGGCGGCCACCGCCGGGCCGAACCGGGCGGCGACACAGGCCGGCGGCAGGTTCGGCCGGGCGTCGGACAGCTCGACGTAGATCATGCCGTCCTCGACGAGGACCTGGTGGGTGCGGACGGGCAGCCGGGCCGGCGGGGCGTCCACGCTGCCGGTGCGCAGGTCGAACTTCGAGGCGTGCAGCGGGCATTCCACCTCGCACCCCTCCAGCCAGCCGTCGGCGAGCGAGGCGTCCTGGTGGGTGCAGGTGTCGTCGATCGCGTAGAGCTCGCCGTCCTCGGTGCGGAAGACGGAGACCGGCGGTTCGCACTCCATGCGGAACGCCTCGCCCTGCGGCAGGTCGGCAAGAGGGCACGCGGGAATCTTCATGACCACCTCGGTGCGTAATATGAAACGACATGCGCTTGGCGCAACGTCAGTTTGGGGGCGCACCCCCTCCCTGTCAAGGAGTCGGCACGGCGGTGCGACGGCGGCCCGGACCCGCCGGGGCGAAGCGGCAGTACAGGGGCTAGTGAGCCGGATCCGGGATCTCCTGCTCGGCCCAGATGATCTTTCCCTCGGACGTGTGGCGGGCGCCCCAGCGGCCGGTGAGCTGGGCCACCAGGAACAGGCCGCGGCCGCCCTCGTCGGTGCTGCGGGCGTGCCGCAGCCGCGGGGCCGTGCTGCTGCCGTCGGCGACCTCGCAGGTCAGCCGGGCGTCGCGGAGGAGACGGAGCCGGATGGGCGGCTCGGCGTAGCGGATCGCGTTGGTGACGAGTTCGCTGACCACGAGTTCCGTCGTCATGGCCAGGTCGTCCAGGCCCCACGCCGCCATCTGGCGGGTCGCCCGCGCACGGATGTCGGCCACGGCGGACGGGTCCGCGGGCACGTCCCAGGAGGCGACGCGGTCCTCACCCAGGATGTGCGTACGGGCCAGCAGCAGGGCGATGTCGTCGGGCTGCGGCACGGGCACCAGCTGCCGCACCGCGGAGGCGCACAGTGTGGCGGGGTCGGCGCGGGAGCCGGCCAGCAGGCCGGCCAGCCGGGACATGCCGCGCTCCATGTCGCCGTCGGCGCCCTCGATCAGGCCGTCGGTGTAGAGACCGAGCAGGCTGTTCTCGCCGAGCTCGACCTCGGTGGCCTCGAACGCCATTCCTCCCAACCCCAGCGGGGGCCCGGCCGGGGGTTCTGGGAAAGACACCTGCCCATCCGGTGCGACGACGACCGGAGGCGGATGCCCGGCCCGGGCCATCGTGCACCGCCCGGTGACGGGGTCGTAGACGGCGTACAGGCAGGTCGCCCCGAGGAAGGCCGCCGTGCTGCGCCGGGCCGCCTCGTCGTCGGCCTGCTCGGCGCTCAGCCGGAGCACCAGGTCGTCGAGGTGGGCCAGCAGTTCGTCGGGGGGCAGCTCCATGTCGGCCAGGGTCTGCACCGCGGTGCGCAGCCGGCCCATGGTCGCCGCGGCGGAGATGCCGTGCCCCACCACGTCCCCGACGACCAGGCCCACCCGCGCCCCGGACAGCGGGATGACGTCGAACCAGTCGCCGCCCACCCCGCCGGTCGGGTCGGCCGGCAGATAGGCGGAGGCCACCTCCAGCGCGGTCCCCCCGGTCAGCGCGTGCGGCAGCAGACTGCGCTGCAGGGTCACGGCGGCCGTGTGCTCCCGGGTGTAGCGGCGGGCGTTGTCCACGCACAGCGCCGCGCGCGCCACCAGCTCCCGGGCCAGCAGGACGTCGTCGGGCTGGAAGGAGACCGGGTTGAGCGAGCGCAGGAACGTGGTGATGCCCAGGGCGGTGTTGCGCGCCCGCATCGGCACCGAGATGAGGGAGTGCAGGCCGAACCGGCGCACCCGCTCGGCTCGTTCGGGCTCCTCGGCGACCCACTCGGGGGCGGACGGATCGAGCACCGGGATGAGGATCGGCTCGCCGCCGACCAGCAGCTGCAGGTCGTGCGTCGGCGGCAGGAAGCCCGCGCGGTCGCCGACCCGCACCACGGCCTCCGGGCAGCCCTCGCGCACCGAGCTCATGCCGGCGCGGCGCAGCACCGGCCGGTCGGACGCCGGCCCGGCGTCGGTGAGCCACGCGCCGTGCCCCTCGGTGCTGAGGACCGGCTCCAGGAGGTCCACGACGACGAAGTCCGCGAACCGGGGCACGGCGAAGTCGGCGAGTTCCTGTGCCGTGCGCATCACGTCGAGCGTCGTACCGACGCAGGTCCCGGCCTCGTTGACCAGCGTCAGCAGCCGGCGCGCGGTCCACCGCTCGGTGACGTCCTGGACCAGGTAGCAGACCCCGGTGATGGCGTCCGCCGCGTCCACCAGGGGGAAGAACGACGTGGAGTAGGCGTGCTGGCGGCGGGGGTCGGCCCAGCTCCAGCCCAGGTACTCGTAGTCGGTGACCGGGACACCGGTCTCCAGGACCTTGCGCATCAGGCCCTCGATGGCGGCCGCCTGCAGACCGGGCAGCAGCTCGCTCAGGCGGCGCCCCAGCCGCTGCTCACGGGGCACGCCGCCGAACCGCTCCAGGGTGTCGTTGAGCCATACGTAGCGCAGCTCCAGGTCCATCACGGCCATGCCGACCGGGGAGCGGGTCAGGAATCCGTCGAGCACGGACCGGCCCACGGTCCACTGCGGCTTCTCCTCACGCGCCGAGAGCAGGAAGCACTCCTCGGCGCCGACCCGGAACGACGCGGAGACGCGCAGGTCGACGTCGACCGGGCGGCCGTCGGCGTGCCGCAGGGCGGCCAGGCCGTTCCAGCCCACGCCGGCCCGGCACCGCTCCACCACCGCGGCCACCCGCGCCGGGTCCCGGTCCATCGCCAGCAGGCGGGCGGCGGGGCCGCCGACCACGTCGGACGCCGGGAGGCCGAGCAGGGCCTCGGCGCCCCGGGTCCAGCCGATCACGGCACCACCGGCGGACACGATCGCCGCCGCGTCGCTGGACGCGTCGAGGAGATCGCGCGGTTCCGCGGGCGGCGGCCCGCCGGACGCTTCTCGCGCAGGGTCCATGGATGCCATCCGGTTCCGTTCGCTACAGCACCATGGTCCTGCTACTCCGCCCGATGTGCACGGCCCCGGCCGGGAGCCCGCCGGGCACCCTCCGCTTCCGCTCCGCCCGGACCGGGGGCAGCATGGAAGCAGCACTGCTCGGACCCGGGTGCCCGGCGACGCCGGAAGGCCGCGCCGGATGCCGCGGACGCGGCGGAGGTGGGTGCGGGATGACGGCCGATTCATTCCGGTCCGGCGGTGGGAGCCGAGGCTCCGGGGAGCCTGCGCCCACCGGCCTGCTGGACGTCCTGAGCGTGTCCGCGGTGGTCGTCGACGCCGGTGGGCGCGTCGTGTTCTGGACCCCGCAGGCCGAGGAGCTGTTCGGATACACCGCCGAGGAGGCGCTGGGCACCTACGCGGCCCGCCTGTTCATCCACCCCGAGCATCTGCAGGCCGTGGTCGAGCTGTTCACGGAGGTGCTGCGGACCGGCCGGAGCTGGGCGGGCGCCTTCCCGATCCGGCACAAGGACGGCAGCACCCGGCTGATGGAGTTCCGCAACATGCGGCTCCAGGACGACCTCGGTGACGTCTACGCGCTCGGGATCGCCGCCGACCACAACCTGCTCCAGCGTGTCGAGACCGATCTGGCCCTGTGCGAGCGGCTGATCAACCAGTCCCCGATCGGTCTGGCCCTCATGGACCCGGACCTGCGCTACCTCCTGGTCAACCCGGCGCTGGCCCGCATCGACGGCATCCCCGCCGAGGACCACGTGGGCCACCGCCTGCGCGAGACCCTGCCGTTGCCGGACGTCGGCACCATCGAGTCCGCGCTGCGCCAGGTGCTCACCACCGGCACCCCGCTGCTCGACCAGTACCACGTGGGCTGTCCGCCGGCCGACCCCGAGCACGAGCACGCCTGGTCGCTGTCCTTCTACCGGCTGGAGGACCCCGGCGGGCGGGTCCTGGGCGCGGCCGCCTCCGTCGTCGACGTCACCGAGCGGCACCGCGCGGCCGCCGAGGCCGACCGGGCCCGGCGCCGGCTCGCCCTCGTCGCCGACGCCTCGGTGCGCGTGGGCACCACGCTCGAGGTGGAGGAGACGGCCCGCGAACTGGCCGAGATCGCGGTGCCGCGGCTCGCCGACGTGGTCGCCGTGGACATCCTCGACTCGGCCCTTGCCTGCCGCCGCTCGCGCAGGCCCGACGACGGCCCGGAGCTCTTCCGCGCCCTCGCCCTGAAGGCGGCCCACCCGACCGTGGCGCTGCGCGCCGCCGACCCGCCCGGCGGCCTCGCCGCCTACGACGGGGACCGCCTGGTCACGCTGTGCGTGCACTCCGGGCGGCCGGTCCTGGTGCGCCACGTCGGCGACCGGGACCTGCCGCGCATCGCCCGGGACCCCGAGGCCGGCTCGCTGCTGGCCCGGGCCGGCGTCCACTCCTATCTCGCCGTGCCGCTGATCGCCCACGGCGAGGTGCTCGGCGCCCTCGACCTCAAGCGGACCCGCAACCCGCTCCCGTTCGACGACGACGACGTCGTCCTCGCCGCCGAGCTGGCCGGCCGCGCGGCCGTGGCCATCGACAACGCCCGCTGGTTCCAGAGCGTGCGCAACACCGCCCTCACGCTGCAGCGCAGCCTGCTGCCCGACCACCCGCCCGAGCACTCGGGCCTGGAGCTCGCCTCCCGCTACCAGCCCGCCCAGGCCACCAGCGAGGTCGGCGGCGACTGGTACGACGTCATCCCGCTCAGCGACGACAAGACGGCCCTGGTCGTCGGCGACGTCATGGGCAACGGCATCGACGCGGCCGCCACCATGGGCCGGCTGCGCACCGCCACCTGCGCCTACGCGGACCTCGACCTCGCGCCCGGCGCCGTGCTCCAGCACCTCGACAAGATCACCTGCGACCTGGAGCACTACATCGTCACCTGCCTGTACGCGGTCTACGACCCGCGCACCCGGCGGTGCCACATCGCCAACGCCGGGCACATGCCGCCCGCGCTGGCCGGCCCGGACCGCCCCGCGGAACTGCTCGACCTGCCGCCCGCCGCCCCGCTCGGTGTCGGCGGCATCCCCTTCGGGACCACCACGGTCCGGCTCGGCCCCGGCGACCTGCTGGTCCTCTACACCGACGGCCTCGTCGAGACCCGGCAGCACTCCCTCGACGACCGGCTGGACGTCCTGCTGAGCTTCCTCGACGAGCCGGGACGCCCACTGGAGCAGACCTGCGACCTGCTCCTGCACGGCCTGCGCCACCCCGACGACCACGACGACGTCGCCCTCCTCGTCGCCCGGACGCTGTAGGCGACGGACCGGCGGCGGGTTCGCCCCCGAGCCGGCGTGAGCAGCACGCAGTCCGCGTTCGACGGACCGAGCGGGCCGGCGGCCGCGCCCATGTCGGGGCGCCCGGGCCGAGCCGGCAGCGGAAACCGGGGGCGACGCCGGGGCTGATCGCGGAGTCGGCCCTTCGCAGCGTTCACGCGGATTCGGCGTGACACCGGCTGCCCGCGGGCGCGCGCCGGATCACCCAGCCGAACACCGTCACCGAGCACACCGCTGCGAAGGCGCACCAGGTCGAGACGAACTCCAGCCGCCACAGCGCCCAGCAGACCAGCGCGCCCACCGCGACCAGGAGGCCGAGGCCCCGCAGCCGGCCGTCGCCGCTCAGCAGCAGCGCGCCGACGGTGGCCAGCAGGTAGCCCGCGACCAGCACCTCCCCGTGCGGCAGTCCGATGACGTAGCCGACGGTGTGTCCGCGGATCTCGGCCCGGACCGTGCGGGTGGCGATGGTGTACGCCAGCACGGCGGCGGTCAGCACACCGGACACCAGCGGGACGGCCAGCCGTCTCCGGCCGGACGGCGCGACGGCGCACAGCACGGCCACCGGCATCCACACCGCCAGTAGGGGCAGGGCGATCACGGTCCAGGCGACGGTGGCCCATCCGGTGCCGCCGCCGGCCTGCCAGACCCGGGCCTCGACCAGCTGGTGCGCGCCGAGCAGCAACGGCAGCGCGGCGAGCGGGAGGTCCCCGCTCCGCCGCGCCCGCGCCACACAGGCCACACCGACGCAGGCGATCGCCGAACCCGCCACGAGATCAGCCGTCGCACTCCAGCACATGACACAACCATGTCACCGCGTCCGGGCGGTTCATGCCTGCCACGGGGTGACCATGCGCCACGTCACAGCGGACCGGCCGCGGCCGTGCGCGCCGCGGCCGGCACGGCAGGCGGCGCGGGCCGGATGCCGCCGGCCCCCTCGCAGTACTGCACATGCCGCCTCCCGCGTCCCCCAAAGCGCGAAAGAGCCCCTCCCTTGACATCGTTCCGGGTCATTGCGGCAAGGCCGCCTACGGATTCGCCACCGTCTCACCCCTTCCAGAAGGAGGTACACCGCATGGTCGGCAGACATGCCGTGGGCGCGCGCCGCGCCGCCCTCACCGCGCTCGGCGCTCTCGTACTCACCACAGTCCCGTCCGCCGCCGCGGCCCCACCGCCACCCGCGCCGGGACCCGCGCACCTCTCCGCCCGGACACTGGGCGCCGACCGGCCACCGGCCCAGGTGCTGCGCGCCATGGAGCGCGATCTGGGGCTCACGCGGTCCCAGGCGAGGGCCCGGCTGGTCGACGAGGCCGAGGCCGGCACCCGTGCGGGCCGCCTCCGCAACGCTCTGGGCGGGCACTTCGCCGGTGCCTGGGTGAGCGGGGCGACGTCTGCCGAGCTCACCGTCGCCACCACCCACGCGGCGGACACGGCCGCGATCCGGGCGGAGGGCGCGAAGGCGGTGGTCGTCAGGACGCCGCTGAGCACGCTGCAGGCGCTCAAGGAGCGGCTGGACGCCGCCGCCGGTCACCCCCGCAGCCGCGACACACCGGTGTGGTACGTGGACGTGCCCTCCAACCGGGTCGTCGTCCAGGCGACCAAGCGGTCGGCGGCCACGGCCTTCATCAAGGCCGCGGGACTCCAAGGGCGGGGCGTGGCGGTCCGGGTCACGGCGGACCGGCCCGAGCTGAGGACGGACCTCGTCGGCGGTGACGCCTACTACATCAACGACAGCGCCCGCTGCTCGATCGGATTCTCCGTCACCAAGGGCTCCACGCAGGGCTTCGCCTCCGCGGGGCACTGCGGCACCCCCGGTGACAGCACCAAGGGCTACGACAAGGCCGACCAGGGCACGTTCAAGGCGTCCACCTTCCCCGGCAAGGACATGTCCTGGGTGAGCGTCAACAGCAAGTGGACCGCCACGCCCGACTACAAGGGGAAGGGCGGCAAGCGGGCCCAGGTCGCCGGCTCCGTCCAGGCGCTCGTCGGATCGTCGGTGTGCCGCTCCGGCTCCACCTCGGGCTGGCACTGCGGCACCATCCAGCAGCTGGGCGCGACCGTCCAGTACGCGGAGGGCACGGTCGCCGGCCTGACCCGGACGAACGTGTGCTCCGAACCGGGTGACTCCGGGGGCCCGTTCGTCTCCGGCACCCAGGCCCAGGGCACCACCTCGGGCGGTTCGGGCGACTGCACGAGCGGCGGGACCACCTTCTTCCAGCCGGTCAACCCGATCCTCAGCGACTTCGGCCTCACGCTGAAGACCGCCCAGGCCGGCGCGCAGGCCCCGCAGGACAACGCCGCGGCGGACGCGTGGGCCCCCGGCCGGGTCTACGAGGCCGGGCAGACCGTCACCCACGCCGGTGTGCGCTACCAGTGCCTGCAGACCCACCAGGCACAGCCGGCGTGGTCGCCGGACGCGACTCCGGCCCTGTGGCAGCGGCTGCAGTAGGCGCGTCCTGACGGTGCGGGGGCGGCACGGCCCCCGCACCGTCCGCCGTTCTCGTGCCTGTTGCGGCACTAGTCCTCGGCGAGGAGCTCGTAGGCGGCGGTGACGAAGGGGTCGGCGGCCCGGAAGCGGCGCGTGCAGACCGCGGCCAGGGCCGTGCCGGTGCCGGGCCTGAAACCGAGGAACGCCTGCTGGCCGAGGGTGGCCCCGCAGTGGAAGTACATCGGCCCGCCATCGGCGGGGTGCCGGAACCACGCCATGGTGTGCACGTGCCGGTGCCCCGGCCCCCGTCGCAGCACCGGCGTGCGCACCGAGCGCAGCGCGCCGGGCAGGGAGGTGCCGGAGGGGTCGAGGTGGGCCTCGAGGAAGGTGAGCAGATCGTGCGGGGTGGCCCGCAGCGCCCCCGCCGCCTGGAAGCCGCCGGCGTCGAAGGCCGGCACCGGCGTACGGCCGTCCTTGCCGTGGCCCACGGCGTCGACGTCCGGCCCGGTGGCCCGCGGGGCGGTGCCGCTCAGGGCCAGCGGACGCAGGACCTGGTCGGTGAGCAGGTCCTCCCAGGCCGTGCCGGTGGCCGCCGCGACGGCGTGACCGAGCACCGCGACACCGAAGTTGGAGTACCGCCACCGGGTGCCGGGCCGGTGCCGCGGGCGGCGGCGCAGGAAGGCGTCGATCACCCGGGCGGCCGGGTAGCGGGCGTAGGGCGCGGTGTGCCGGGCGGGCAGGGCCCGCAGGTGGAAGTCGGGCGGCAGGGCGGGCAGCCCGGACGTGTGGGTGAGCAGGTGGGCGAGCGTCACCGGGGACGCTTCCGCGCGCCGGGCCGGGTCCAGGCAGACGGTGGCCGGCTCGCCGCCGGTCAGCGGCCCGCACCGGATCAGCTGCGCCAGCAGCAGTCCGGTGAACGTCTTGGAGGCGGAGCCGAGTTCGTAGCGCAGGTGCTCGCGGGGGACCGGCGGGGGCGGGGCGGTGCCGCCGCGGTGGAGGGTCCGGCGGCCGTGCCGGGAGAGGGCGAAGACGGCGTCGGGCGCGTCGGCCGCCTCCACGGCCGCCGTCAGCCGCTGGTGCACCTCCTCCTCGGCGCCGGCCGCGGCGCAGCCGTCCGCACGGAAATCCTCCTCGTCGTGCGGGTCGCCGGGCCAGGGCGTGCTCGGGCCGCTCATGAGGGGGCGTGCGCCAGTTCGGTCAGGGCGCGGGAGGTGGCCAGGGTCGAGGCGAAGGCGGCGACCAGCGTGGGGTGGTAGACGATGTCGAACACCTCGTCGGGCCCGCCGTCGGGCATGCCGCGTACGGCGGGCATGGCGCCGTCGGGCTGCTGCGCGGCGGCGAAGGCCCGCCAGGCCCGCTCGTCGAGCGTCGGGCGGGGCAGGCAGGCGTCGACGACGAGGAGTTCGCCGAGCAGGTCCCAGCGTTCCAGGTCCAGCCAGTCGTCGATCCAGACCGGCAGCCAGGTGGCGAGGTACCCGGCGATGTGCGGCGGCAGGCCCTCGGGGCGCTCTCCCCAGTCGGTGAGGTGGAACACCGCGTGCGTGATGTCGTAGGCGGTGTGCCCGCCGACCGTCCAGGGCTCGGGGGTGCGGCCCAGCCAGGTCGAGCCGACGAGGTCGGCCTCCGGCGGGCGGGGGGTGAGGCCGTAGCGGCGCTGGAAGGCGGCGAGGCCGAGGCGGCGGGTCGGGTGCAGTTCGAGGGCCGCGTAGCCGCTGAGCCGGTGGTGCAGGGCGCAGGTGCGCTCCACCTCGGGCTCGCGGTAACCGAGTTCCCGGTACGGCAGGTACACCTCGAAGGGGATGGGTGAGAGCGGCTCGACGCGCTGGCCGCGCACCAGCATGCGTCCGCCGTCCAGGGAGTCCCGCCAGGTGTGGTCCACCAAGCGGCGGGCCAGTTCGGCCTGTTGCGATCCGGCGACGCCCTCGCGGAACAGTACCCGGCAGATCAGAGCGAGTTCACCGATCGGCTTGAACCGCTGCAGGAAGCCCACCTCGGGATCGGCGCCGGGTTCCAGACGGAAGCCGTCGCGCCGCGCCCACAGCCACTCGAGGGCGCGGGCGCCGACGGTGTGCAGCACACGGGTGTCGGTCATCCGGGAACTCCTCCCCCGTACCGGGTCCGTGTCTCTGCCGCGCGCGGGCCCGGGCGGTCGGGGCCGCGGGTGAGCCGGTCGGCGCTCAGGGCCGCGGCGAAGGCCGCCATGAGCGTCGAGTGGTAGCAGTGGACGAAGCCCGGGTCGGGGTCCGCAGCGGTGTCGCGCGCGGGGTCGGGCGCGGTCAGCGGGACCGCGCCTGAGTCGTGCTGGGCGTGCACGAGCCGCGCCCAGGCGTCCCGCAGCAGGGCCGTGTCGGTCGGTCGGGGCAGGCTCGCGGCGACGATCAGGAGCTCGCAGCCGAGGTCCCACAGCCCGGCGTCCAGGCAGGTGTCGAGCCACGGCGGCAGCCAGTCGGAGAGGTAGTCGGCGAGGTCGGCGGGGACGTCCTCCTCGCGGCGGCCCCAGTCGGTGAGGTGGAAGACGACGTGCGTGAGCGCGTACCCGGCGGCCCGCTCGAAGGCCCACGGTTCCGGCAGACCGCCGAGCCAGGTGCGGCGCAGGGCGTGCGCCACCCGCTCCTGCCGGTGGATGCCGCTGCGCCGCTCGGCGTTGAGCAGTCCCAGCCGGCGGGTCGGCTCCTGCTCGGTGAGGCGCCAGCCCCGGGTGCGGGCCACCGTGGCGGCGGCCGCCTCGTAGCCGGCGTGCCGGAACCCGGCGCCGGCGAAGACCGAGTACACCTCCAGCGGGTACGTCGCGAACGGCTCCAGCTCCTGCAGGCGCAGGAACAGCTCGCCCCGGCCCGTCTGCCGCCAGGCGAAGGCCAGGAGGTCCGAGGCGCACGCGTGCAGCGGGTCCGACCGGGGGGTGCGGCGGCGCACGCCCACGCAGGTCTGCGCCAGTTCCCCGAGCGGTTTCCAGGTGAGGTCGACGGGTCCTTCGGCGGTGAACGCCTCCTCGCCGAGCGCGAAGTCGGCGCGGTGCTCGCCGGTCCAGGCGAGCGCGGCGGCCGCCACGCCCCGTATCCTCTCCACGTCCGCAGCGGCCGTCATACGGGCGCTCCGGCCCGGCGCGCCGCCCGGGCCGCCGCCAGCTGGAGGGCCACCCGCGGGTCGCCGCCGCCCATCAGGTCCACGAAGTCCAGGCCGCCGTCCAGACCGAGCGTGTCCGGCACTCCGTCCAGCAGGGTCAGCCAGCGGCCGGCCCCCGCGGCCTGCAGCCAGTCCCTGCGGCGCACGGCCCGCACGAAGCCGCGTGCGACGTCGACGGGGCGGCTTCGGGCGGCGCGGGCCACCGCGCAGTCCTCTGCCACCGCCGCGAGCGGGGCCAGGACGGCGAGTTGGTGCGTCAGTGACTGCCAGGTGGCGCCGCCGAGCCAGCCGGCGTCGGGTTCGGCGTCCTGCCCGGCCCGGTCGGACCCGGCCCGGTCGAACCGGTGCAGTGTGCGTCGCATGGCCCAGTGGCTCCACACGACGGCGGGCGCCGCGTCGGAGCGGGGCGGGAAGGCCTGCACGGCCTGCCGGAATGCCTCCAGCGTGTCGGGGAGCGGCGGGGTACCGGTGAGGACGTGCGGCAGCAGCAGGTCCGCTCCCAGTACGCGGACGGCCGCGGCGGCGAGGCCGGCCCCGGGGCCGTCCGCCACGCCGCCGGACAGCCGCACGTGGCCCCCACCCCGGAGGACGGAGACCACGTCCGACGAGAGGTCCTGCACCGCACCCTGCAGGAGGGCGGATGTGCCTGACTGCTCCATCGAGCTGCTCCTGTCGGCTCGGTCAGCCCTTCTTCGGGCGTGGGGCCGGCGGGGAGAGCAGCAGTGAGGTGGTGCCGGAGGTCAGCGCGAGCGCGGCGCACTCGCGGCTGTCGCGGTAGACACCGTCGGGCTCGGCCGGGTCGAGGGCCGCTTCGATGTCCGCGCTCCCGATCCCCGTGAACTCCTCGACCGTCCTGTCCGTGGAAGGCATACGACCATCTCCTCTGGGTGTACGAACAGCCTTCGCCACTCAGGTGACCATATGCGCACAAAGCATGCAAACTTCCACAAAAGAAGCATTTGTCACTTCTTCAACAACGGGCCCGCGGCAGGAGCCCGCGGCAGGTGTCTCACCCCAGGTACTCGGTCGCCGCGTCCAGCAGCCAGTCCGCGAGATAGCCCGCGAAGGACGAGCGCACCAGCACCCAGAACCCCGCCCGGGGCTCGTCCCGGGCGACCAGGACGACCTGGGTGCGGCCCAGCGTCGTCTGCGCGCAGCGCCCGGCGCCGAAGGCGCGCGGGTGCAGGTCGAGCGAGCAGCCGTGGGCCAGCAGGTCGCGGGCCCGGGGGCCCGCGACGAGCAGCGTGGTGCGCTGGGCGGAGACGTCGGTGACGGAGACCGGCTCGTCCCCGGCGGCCTCCCGGACGCGGGCCTCCAGGTCGGCCTGGCTGCCGGGCGGGCCCACCAGGAGCCATTCGTCCGGCCCGAGCCGGAGCGCGGCCCGCTCCCCCGCCCGTACGGCGGTGCCGGGTTCGAGGGGCAGTTGCAGACCGAGCGCGAGACCGGCCGCGTCCGCCGCGGGCCCCTTGGCGTCGAGGCGGACGTTCACCTGGGCCAGGAACGGCACTTCGGCCAGCCGGACCGCGCCCCGGGAGGTGCGGGTCGCGGCGGCCAGGCGGCCGGCGTCACGCGCCAGGGGGCTGCGGGCCGGGGCGGAAAGAGCGGTGTCAGCCATCGCGGCGGGCTCCCTCGGGGTCGAAGAGGACGGGGCCGGCGACGGTCACCGGGACCAGCCGGTCGCCCACGGGTGCGTACAGCCGCTCGCCGATGCGGTCCCGGCCGCCCTTGACCAGGGCGAGCGCGAAGGTCCGGCCGAGGGCGGCGCTGCGGTAGCTGGAGGTGACGTGGCCGAGCATCGGCACGGGCGGGGCGGGCAGCACGTCGCAGGTCACCAGCTGGGTGCCCTCGGGCAGGAGGGTGCCGGGTTCCTCGGGAACCAGGCCGACCAGGTGCTTGCGGTCGGGACGGGCGGTGTCGGCGCGGGCGAAGGAGCGCTTGCCGATGAAGTCGCGCTTCTTCTTCGACACCGCCCAGCCCATGCCGAGGTCCTGCGGGGTGACCGTGCCGTCGGTGTCCTGGCCGACGATCGGATAGCCCTTCTCGGCGCGCAGGACGTGCATGGTCTCCGTGCCGTACGGGGTGATGCCGTACGGGGCGCCCGCCTCGCGCAGCGCCTCCCACAGGGCGAGCGCGTGCCACGGCGACACGTTGATCTCGTAGGCGAGTTCGCCGGAGAAGCTGATCCGGCAGACCCGGGCGTCGATGCCCGCGACGGCCGTCTCGCGCCATGCCATGAACGGGAAGTCGTCGTTGGCGACGGCGAGCCGGGGCGCCAGGGAGGCGAGGACCGCTCGGGACTTCGGGCCGACGAGGGCGACGGTGGCCCACTGTTCGGTGACGGACGTGCAGTGCACCCGCAGCTGCGGCCACTCGGTCTGCAGCCATTCCTCCATCCAGTCCAGTACGGCCGCCGCGTTGCCCGTGGTCGTGGTGACCAGGAAGCGGTCCGGGGCGAGGCGGATGACGGTGCCGTCGTCGAAGACCATGCCGTCCGGGCGGCACATCACGCCGTAGCGGATCATGCCGACCTTCAGGGTGCTGATCATGTTGGTGTACAGCAGGTCGAGGAAGGCGGCCGCGTCCGGCCCCTGTACGTCGATCTTGCCGAGCGTGGAGGCGTCCATGAACGCGACGCCCTCGCGCGCGGCGGCGCACTCGCGCAGCACGGCGGACTCCATGTCCTCGCCGTCCCGCGGGTAGTACCAGGGGCGCTTCCACTGGCCGACGTTCTCGAACCGGGCGCCGTGCGCGACATGCCACTCATGCAGGGCCGTCGTGCGGACCGGGTCGCTCAGCGCGCCGCGGTCGCGGCCGGCCAGCGCGGCGAACGACACCGGTGTGTACGGCGGCCGGAAGGTGGTCGTGCCGATCGCGGAGACGTCCACGCCGAGCAGTTCGGCGACCACGCCGGCGGCCAGGACGCCGGAGGTCTTGCCCTGGTCGTTGGCCGTGCCGGCCGTGGTGTAGCGCTTGGTGTGCTCGACCGAGCGCAGGCCGGCGCCGGTGGCGCGCGCCAGGTCGTCGACGGTGACGTCGCGCTGAAGGTCCACGAAGCGCGGGGCGCCCTCGCGGCCGGGCACGGTGAAGACCTGCATGGGCGGCGTCGGCCGCGGCTGTGCGGGCACGGCCGGGAGGACGGGCGCCTGGCAGCCGTAGCCCTCGGCCCCGAGCGCGCGGGCGGCGGCCGCCGCGCCCTCGGCCAGCGCCCCGGCCAGGTCGAAGACACCGTTCGCGCTGCCCGCGACCTCCACGGCCTGCCGGCAGGCGCCGGGCACGAAGGTGCCGAGCGCCGCGTCGTGGCGGAGCTTGCCGCCCGCCTGGCTGAACAGGTGCGCCGCCGGGTTCCAGCCGCCGGAGACCAGGAGGAGATCGGCGGCGAACTCCCGCTCCGCTCCGGCTCCTGTGTACGGGGCGACGGTCACGGAGGTCAGGCGCGCCCCGCCGTCCGTGCCGGTCACGGCATGCCCGGCCAGCACCTCGATGCCCGCCTGCCGGGCACGCTCGGCCCAGTCTCCCGGTTCGGCACGGGTGTCGACGACCGCCGCGACCTCCGCGCCGGCCGCGGCGAGGTCCAGTGCGGCGGCGTAGGCGCTGTCGTTGGTGGTGAAGACGACGGCGCGGCGGCCGGGGAGCACGCCGTACCGGTTGACGTAGGTGCGGGCCGAGGCGGCCAGCATCACGCCCGGGCGGTCGTTGTCCGCGAAGGCCAGCGAGCGCTCGTGGGCGCCGGTGGCGAGCACCACGCGGCGGGCGCGGATGCGGTGCACCCGTTCGCGGGAGACGCCGGCCGGGGCACCGGCGCCGAGGTGGTTGGTGCGGCGCTCGACGGCGAGGAGGTGGTTGTCGTCGTAATAGCCGAAGACGGTGGTGCGGCGCAGCACACGGACGTCCGCCGCCGTCTGGAGCTCCCTGGCCGTCTCGCCCACCCAGTCCAGGAGTTCGCCGGTGCCGAGGAGGCTGCCGCCGAGGTCCGGCTGGTCGTCGGCGAGGATGACGCGGGCGCCGGTGCGTGCCGCGGCGCCGGCGGCGGCGAGGCCGGCCGGGCCCGCGCCGACGATCAGCAGGTCGCAGTGTTCGTGCACGGCGTCGTAGCGGCACGGGTCCGGTTCGGTGGCGAGGCGGCCCTGGCCGGGGAGGCTGCTCGCCACGAGGCCGTCGTAGAGCTCCACGGTCGTCGCGGGGAGCATCGGTTCGGGGAAGGGTTCCTCGATCTGGACGACGGCGTTGGGTTCCTCCGCGCCAGCGGAGAAGATGCCTCGGGGACGGCCGAGTCTGATGCTGGTCGCTGTCGCGACGACTCCGTTGGCGAGCAGGGCGGAGGCGAGGGTGTCGCCCTCGCGGCCCTCGTACGCGATGCCGTCGAAGGTGAACGCCAGGGTGCGCCCGTGGCGCCGTAGGGGCTTCGCCCCCGGACTCCCGGTCGGTCCTGGACGTGAGCGGGCCTCGTCCCCGGACGCCGGACGGGCCGGCCGTACCGGATCCGGCTCGCGGGGCGGCGTCTGTGGCCGCGGCTCGCCCGAGCGGTACACCGTCAGCACCTCGTTGGTCGACGTGTCGCGCACGGCGTTGAACCAGCGGCGGCAGCCGGAGGTGTGGTTCCAGCGTTCGGCGAAGGGGCCCTTGGGGTTGTCGCGGAAGAAGAGGTAGCGGGCCCACTCCTCGTCGGTGAGGGCCGACGGGTCCTCGGGATACGGCACGTGGGCCTGGCCGCCGTAGTGGAACTCGGCCTCGTCACGGGGCCCGCACCACGGGCAGGGGATGAGCAGCATGGTTCGGCTCCCTAGTGGGCCACCGCGGCGGCGCCGTGCTCGTCGACGAGCGCGCCGGTGGTGAAACGGTCGAGCGAGAAGGGGGCGTTGAGCGGGTGGGGGCTGTCGTGGGCGATGGTGTGGGCGTAGACCCAGCCGACGCCCGGGGTGGCCTTGAAACCGCCCGTGCCCCAGCCGCAGTTGAGGTAGAGGTTGTCGACGGGGCTGAGGCCGACGATGGGCGAGGCGTCGGGGCTGACGTCGACGATGCCGCCCCAGGTGCGCAGCACGTGGGCCCGGGCGAAGACCGGGAAGAGCTCCAGGGCCGCGGACATCTGGTCCTCGATGATGTGGAAGGCCCCGCGCTGCGTGTACGAGTTGTACGCGTCGATGCCCGCGCCCATCACCAGCTCGCCCTTGTGCGCCTGGCTGACGTACACGTGGACCGCGTTGGACATGACGACCGTCGGGTGCACGGGCTCCAGGAGTTCGGAGACCAGGGCCTGCAACGGGTGGCTCTGCAGGGGGAGCTCGACGCCCGCCATGGCGGCGAGGACCGAGGTGTGGCCCGCCGAGCACAGGGCCACCTTGCCCGCCGCGATCGGGCCCTGGTTCGTCCGCACGCCGACCACCCGGTTGCCGGCCAGTTCCAGGCCGGTGACCTCGCAGTTCTGGATGATGTCGATGCCGGCGGCGTCCGCCGAGCGGGCCAGGCCCCAGGCCACGTGGTCGTGCTTGGCGATGCCCGCGCGCGGCTGGTAGGTGGCGCCGAGCACCGGATAGCGCACGTCCTGGGAGATGTTGACGATCGGGCAGACTTCCTTGACCCGCTCGGCGTCCAGGTACTCCGCGTCCACGCCGTTGAGCCGGTTGGCCTCGACGCGGCGCACGCTGTCGCGGACGTCCTGGAGGCTGTGGGCCAGGTTCAGCACGCCGCGCTGGGAGAAGAGGATCGGGTAGTCGAGTTCCTCCGTCAGGCCCTCCCAGAGCTTGAGGGCGTGCTCGTAGATGCCGGCGCTCTCGTCCCAGAGGTAGTTGGAGCGGATGATCGTGGTGTTGCGGGCCATGTTGCCGCCCGCCAGCCAGCCCTTCTCCAGCACGGCGACATCGGTGATGCCGTGGTTCCTGGCGAGGTAGTGGGCGGTGGCCAGGCCGTGCCCTCCGCCGCCGACGATCACGACGTCGTAGGAGCGCTTCGGCTCGGGCGTGCGCCAGAGGAAGTCGGGGTGTTCGGGGAGGTCGGCGCCTGGAGTGCGCTGGCTCATCGGGTGTCTCCGGCTTCTGCTGCTGCCTGTGACAGGTGCGGGTAGAGCGGGTGCTCGGCGGCCAGGGCCCGTGTGCGGGCGCGCAGGCCCGTGATGTCGGGTCCGGGCCCGAGCGCCGACGCGATCACGTCGGCGACCTCGGCGAAGTCCTCCTCGGTGAAGCCGCGGGTGGCCAGCGCGGGGGTGCCGACGCGCAGGCCCGAGGTGACCATGGGCGGGCGCGGGTCGAAGGGCACGGCGTTGCGGTTGACGGTGATGCCGATCTCGTGCAGGAGGTCCTCCGCCCGGCGGCCGTCGAGGGCCGAGTCGCGCAGGTCGACCAGGACCAGGTGGACGTCCGTGCCGCCGGTCAGGACCTTCACCCCGGCGGCGGCCGTGCCGGGCCGCGTGAGGCGCTCGGCGAGGATGCGGGCGCCGGCCAGGGTGCGTGCCTGGCGCTCCGCGAACTCCGGTGACGCGGCGACCTTGAAGGAGACCGCCTTGGCGGCGATGACGTGCTCCAGCGGACCGCCCTGCATGCCGGGGAAGACCGCCGAGTTGATCCTCTTGGCGAGATCCGCATCGTCGGTGAGGATCACGCCGCCGCGCGGGCCGCCGAGCGTCTTGTGCGTCGTCGTGGTGGTCACGTGGGCGTGCGGCACGGGGTTCGGGTGCAGTCCGGCCGCGACCAGGCCCGCGAAGTGCGCCATGTCGACCATGAGGAGGGCGCCGACCTCGTCGGCGATCCGGCGGAAGGCCGCGAAGTCCAGCTGCCTGGGGTACGCCGACCAGCCCGCGATGATCATCTTGGGGCGGTGCTCCTTGGCGAGGCGCTCCACCTCGTCCATGTCGACGAGGTTGTCCGTCTCGGACACGTGGTACGGCACCACGTTCAGCATCCTGCCGCTGTAGTTGATGCGCATGCCGTGGGTGAGGTGGCCGCCGTGCGCGAGGTCAAGGCCGAGGATCGTGTCGCCGGGGCGCAGCAGCGCGAAGAACACGGCGGTGTTGGCCTGGGCGCCCGAGTGCGGCTGGACGTTGGCGAAGCCCGCCCCGAACAGGGACTTGACCCGCTCGATCGCCAGGCGCTCGGTGACGTCGACGTGTTCGCAGCCGCCGTAGTAGCGGCGGCCGGGGTAGCCCTCGGCGTACTTGTTGGTCGCGACCGAGCCCTGCGCCTCCAGCACGGCGGTGGGGGCGAAGTTCTCGGAGGCGATCATCTCCAGGGTGGACTGCTGGCGGTGCAGTTCGGCGCGCAGCGCCGCGTGGACCTCCGGGTCCAGCTCGGCCAGCGGGGTGTTCAGCGCGTTCATAGGGCGTTCGCGTTCCTCTCGGCGGCCTCGACGACGTTGGCGAGCAGCATGGCCCGGGTCATGGGGCCCACTCCCCCGGGCATCGGGGCGAGCCGTCCGGCGACCGCGGCGCACTCCGGGTGCACGTCGCCGACCAGCCCCTGCCCGGTACGGGTGATGCCGACGTCCAGGACGGCCGCGCCGGGGCGCAGCATGTCCTTGGTGATCAGTCCGGGCGAACCGGCGGCCGCGACGACGACGTCCGCCTCGCGCACGTGCCAGGACAGGCCCTTGGTCCCGGTGTGGCAGAGCGTCACGGTGGCGTTCTCCGACCTGCGGGTGAGCAGGAGGCCGATGGGGCGGCCGACCGTGATGCCGCGTCCGATCACGGTCACCCGGGCGCCCGTGAGGGGCACGTGGTGGCGGCGCAGCAGTTCCACGATGCCGCGCGGGGTGCACGGCAGCGGCGCCTCGACGCCGAGGACGAGCCGGCCGAGGTTCACGGGGTGCAGGCCGTCGGCGTCCTTGGCCGGGTCCATGCGTTCCAGTACGGCGCTCGCGTCCAGGTGTCGGGGCAGCGGCAGCTGGACGATGTAGCCGGTGCAGGCGGGGTCGGCGTTGAGGTCGTCGATGACGTCCTCGACCTGGCGCTGCGAGGCGTCGGCGGGCAGGTCCCGGCGGATGGAGGCGATGCCCACCTGCGCGCAGTCCCGGTGCTTGCCGCCGACGTAGGCGCGGCTGCCGGGGTCGTCGCCGACCAGTACCGTGCCGAGCCCCGGGACGCGGCCGGTGGTGGCCGCCAGCTTGGCCACGCGCTCGGCGAGTTCGCTGCGGATGTCGGCGGCGGTCGCCTTGCCGTCGAGGAGTTGTGCGGTCACCGGTGGTGTTCCTTCCCTCGGATTCGACGCGGGCGGGTCAGCCGCGCAGACGGGACATGCTCGGGTCGAACAACGGCTCCTCGGCCACGACCGCCTCGATCCGCCGGTCGAAGTAGCCGATCCGCACGCGGTTTCCGGGGACGGCGGCCTCGGCGGGCAACCACGCGTAGGCGATGCCCTTGCCGATGGTGTAGCCGTACGCCGCGCTGGTGACGTAGCCGACCGCGCGCTCACCGTCGTAGACCGGCTCCTTGCCCATCACGACCGACCGTGGGTCGTCGATGGTGAGGCAGGTGAGGCGGCGCCGCACGTTCTCCTTGCGGCGCTCCAGCGCGGCCTTGCCGATGAAGTCGCCCTTGTCGAGCTTGACGGCGAAGCCGACGCCGGCCTCGTAGGGGTCGTGCTCGTACGTCATGTCGGTGCCGAAGGAGCGGTAGCCCTTCTCCAGGCGGAGGCTGTTGAAGGCGCCGCGCCCGGCGATGATGCCGCCGAGCGGCCGCGCGGCCCGCCAGAGGGTGTCCCACAGCTTCAGGCCCTGGTCGGCGGTGGTGTAGAGCTCCCAGCCGAGTTCGCCGACGTAGGACAGGCGCATCGCGGTCACCGGCACCGAGCCGATGTGGGCGCGCTTGGCGCGGAAGTACTTCAGGCCGTCGTTCGAGAAGTCCTCGTCCGCCAGCGGCTGAAGCACCCTGCGGGCCAGCGGGCCCCACAGGCCGACGCAGCAGGTGCCGGGGGTGATGTCCCGCACCTGCACGCCGCCCCCGGCGGGCAGGTGGCGGGTGAACCAGTCCAGGTCGAGGTTGCCGTTGGCGCCGACCTGGAAGAGGTCCCGGCCCAGCCGGGCCACCGTGATGTCGCTGCGGATGCCGCCGTCGTGGTCGAGCAGCAGGGTGTACGTCACCGAGCCGACCGACTTGGCGACCTTTCCGGTGACCAGGCCCTCCAGGAAGCCGGCGGCGCCCGGGCCGCTCACCTCCAGGCGCTTGAGGGCGGTCATGTCGTACATCGCGACGGTCTCGCGGGTGACCTGCGCCTCGGCACCGACGACGGGCGACCAGTACCGCGCGGCCCAGTCGCCGGGCGTGGGGATCGAGCGGCCCTCCACCAGCGGTGCGTTGGCCTCGTACCACTGCGGGCGCTCCCAGCCGTTCGCCTCCAGGAAGAAGGCGCCGTGCTCCTGCTGGCGGGGGTGGAAGGGGCTGGTGCGGATCGGGCGCGGGTCGCCGGAGGGCTGCAGCGGGTGCAGGATGTCGTAGACCTCGACGAAGTTCTGGCAGTCGCGGGCCAGCACGTACTCCGGCGCGAGCTGGTGCGGCTCGAAGCGGTTGACGTCGCACTCGTGCAGGTCGAAGGAGGAGCAGTGGCCGTCGACCAGCCATTCGGCGACGGCCCGGCCGACGCCCGCGGAGTGGGTGACCCAGACCGCCTCGGCGACCCAGAAGCCCTCGACGTCCGGGGACGGGCCGAGCAGCGGGAAGTTGTCGGTGGTGAAGGAGAACAGGCCGTTGATGCCCTCCTCGATCTTCGCCTCCCGGGTGGCCGGGAGCAGTGACTGGGTCTCGGTCCAGGCGGGTGCGAAGTCCTCCTCGGTGAACGTCAGCACCGAGGGCATCTCCTCCGCCTCGTCGAAGGAGCGGATCTCCTCGGCGGTGACGGGCATCGGGCGGTGGCCGTAGTAGCCGATGCCGAAGCCGTCGAAGCGGTCGCGGTAGTAGAGGTCGGCGTCCTGGTGGCGCAGGATCGGGCGCACGGCCTCCTCGGTCTGGCCCGCGAGTGCCGGGACCGGGCCGGTCCAGGCGAGCTGGTGGGCGAGCGGGGTCAGCGGGAGGTTCATGCCGGCCATGCGGGCGATCTTCGGGCCCCAGATGCCGGCGCAGCACACGACGATGTCGGCGTCGAGCTCGCCCTGGTCGGTGACGACGCCGGTGACGCGGCCGTCCTCCTGGCGGATGTCGAGGACCTCGTGGCGGGCGAGGAAGCGCACGCCGCGCGCGGTGGCCCGGCGGATCTGCGCCTCGACCGCGAGGACCGCCTTGGCGAGGCCGTCCGTGGGCACCAGGAGGCCGCCGAGGATCCGGTCGCGGTCGACCAGCGGGTGCTGCTCGACGCACTCCTCGGGGGTGAGCAGCCGCGCCTCGACGCCCCAGGCGGTGATCCAGCCGTGGCGGCGGCGCAGTTCCGCCAGGCGCTCCGGGCCGGTCGCCACCTCGAGCCCGCCGACCTGGAGGAAGCAGGGCTCGCCGTCGACGTCGAGGGAGCAGAACTTCTCGACCGTGTAGCGGGCCAGCTCGGTCATGGTCTTGGAGGAGTTGGTCTGGAAGACCAGGCCCGGTGCGTGCGAGGTGGATCCTCCCGTGGCGGGCAGCGGGCCCTGGTCGACCACGGTCACTTCGGTCCAGCCTCGCGCGGAGACCTCGTCCGCGAGCGCCGCTCCCACGACACCCGCTCCGATGATCACCACTCGGGGTCCCGCCATCGCCGCACCTCCGGAGTCAAAACCAGCTAGTTGCTTTGTGCGCAACATGATTCAGGTTGCGCAACTCAATGTGCCCGTCGCCGGGTGGGGTGTCAAGGGGTCCGTGACGTCGGAAAACGGACCGGAACGGCGCCCGGAGCACGGCAATGCCCGGCGGGCGGCGCACACCTGTGCGCCGCCCGCCGGGCATGGGACCGCTGTTGTCGAAGACGGCTCACTTGAGCCAGGCGGCCACCTTGTCCTTGTTGGCCTCGACCCACTTCTTGGCCGCCGCGTCGGGCTTCATCTTGTCCACCGCGATGTACCTGGCCACGGTGTTCTGGTCGTCGTTGGTCCAGTTGAACTTCTTCACCAGGTCGTAGGCGGGAGAGCCGGACTTGGCGAACTTCGCGCTGACGATCTTGTCGAGGTCGTAGACCGGGTAGTCACAGGCGATCTTGGCCGCGTCCGCGTCGCAGCCCTTCTTGTACGGGGGCAGGCTGACCTTCTTCAGCGGCACCTCGGACAGGAACCACTGCGGCTCGTAGAAGTAGCCGATCACCCATTCCTTGTCCTTCTCGGCCTTGCGGTAGGCCTGGATGAGCGCGGTCTCGCTGCCCGCGTACACCACCTTGAAGTTCAGCTTCAGGTTCTTCACCAGGGCCGCGTCGTTGGTGACGTACGACGGGTCGCCGTCCAGCAGCTGGCCCTTGCCGCCCGACTCCGACGTCTTGAACTTGTCGGCGTACTTGTTGAGGTTCCTGTAGTCGAGGATGTCGGGGTGCGCCTTGGCCAGCCACGGCGGCACGTACCAGCCGATGATGCCCTTGTTGCCGGTCGAGCCGGCCTCGACGGCCGTCTTCTGCCCGGTGATGTACTTCTTCTTCAGATCGTCGTGGCCCCAGTTCTCCAGGACGGCGTCGACCTCGCCCGTCCCGAAGCCCTGCCAGGCGATCTCCTCCTTCAGGTCCTTCTTGTTGACCGTGCAGCCGAGGTCGTGCCGGGCGACGTACGCGACGACCGCCGCGTCCGCCTCGTAGCCCACCCAGGGGTTGACGGCCAGGTTGAAGGTGCCGCACTTGCCCGGACTGCCGCCCGAGCCCGCGGAGCTGTCGCCCACCTTCGCGCCTCCGCACGCGGTGAGGGTGAGGCCGAGGACGGCCAGGCCGGCCGCGCCGGCTCGCCAGTGTCTTGCCATGGTGTGCTGCTCCTTATGCACCGGTGCGTCGCGCCGCAGCCTGAGTGATCCGGTCGAACATGACTCCGAGCAGTACGATGGCGAGCCCTGCCGCCAGGCCCTTGCCGTACAGCTCTCCCTGCGAGAAGCCGGCCACGACGTCGTAGCCGAGGGCGCCCGCGCCCACCAGGCCGCCCACAACAACCATCGACAGCACGTAGATCAGGCCCTGGTTGGTCGCGAGGGTCAGGGCGCTGCGTGACATCGGCAGCTGGACCTTGGTGATGATCTGCCGGGTGTCGCACCCGGCGGAGGTGGCCGCCTCGACGGTGGCCTCGGGCACGGCCCGCACACCGTCGGCGATGATCTTTATGGCGACCGGCGCCGCGTAGACGACGGCCGCGACGATCGCCGTGAAGCGGGTCGCGCCGAACAGCGCCAGGAACGGCACGAGATAGACGAACGGCGGCATGACCTGCGCCGCGTCCAGGGTGGGCCGTACCAGCTTGTCGACCAGGGTGCTGCGCCCCATCCACACGCCGAAGACGACGCCCAGCGCCATCACCAGGACCGTCGCCACGAGCGTGGACGCCGTCGTGGTCATGGCGTCCGACCACACGCCCGTGCCGACCAGCAGGCCCACGCACACGGCGGTGGTGATGCCGGCCCGCCAGCCGCCGAGCACCACGGCGAGCGCGACGAGCACCATGGCCACCAGCCACCAGGGCGAGTCGGTGAGCAGGGTCTGGAACGGGTTGAGCAGGACGTTGGTGACGACGTCGCGGATCGCGTTGGTCAGACCCGCGAGGTGGTCCTGCGCCCAGTTCGTCACGGTGTCCGCCGCGCTCGCGATGTGGCTGCCGACGGTGCCGTCGCCGGGGAAGTCCGCCGCCCACAGATAGGTGTGGGACAGGTAGACCAGCACCGCGGTGACCACCGCGCCGGCGCCGAGCAGCGGCCTGCGCCAGGCCAGGAAGCGGTTCTTGGACCGGCGGGCGTCCTCCTCGCGGGTGCTGGCCGCGGTCGTCACCCGGTCCAGCACGATCGCCATGACGACGATCGCGAGGCCGGCGTTGAAGGCCGTGCCGACGTCCAGCGACTGCAGCGCCTGCACCACGGTCTTGCCGAGGCCGGGCGCGTCGATCAGGGCCGCGATGGTGACCATGGCCAGGGCGGCCATGATGGACTGGTTGACGCCCATCACCACGGTCCGCTTGGACATCGGCAGCAGCACCTTCAGCAGCGACTGCCGCCGGGTCGCGCCGAGGGAGTCGGCCGCCTCGGCGGTGGTCTCCGGCACGGAGCGGATGGCGTGCGCGGTGATGCGGATGGCGGGCGGCGCCGCGTAGATGACGGTGGCGATCGTCGCGGAGGCCGGGCCGATGAGGAAGACCAGGGTCAGCGGGGCCAGGTAGACGAAGGTCGGCATCGTCTGCATGAAGTCCAGGAACGGCGTCACGATCCGGTTGAACCGGTCGGACAGCCCCGCCCACACGCCCAGCGGGATGGCGAACAGCAGGGCCACGAGCACCGCGGAGAGGGTCAGGGCCAGGGTGTCCATGCTCTCCTGCCACAGTCCCTGCAGCCCGAAGAAGACGAAGCCGGCCGCGGCGAGCAGCGCCACGCGCCAGTTGCCCACGGCCCAGGAGACGTAACCGGCGATGCCGACCACGCCGAGCCAGCCGATCTGCGGGACGGGCCGGCCGGCCGGAGGCTGGGAGATCAGGTGCTGGACGAAGGTCACCAGGTTGTCGATGACCAGCCGGATCTCGTTGAAGAAGTACAGGAAGAGCGGATTGGAGTTGCGGTTGGCGCCGACGGAGTCGTTGACGTCGTTGAACCACCGGTGCAGGCCGGTGAGGTCGGCCGTCGCCAGCGACAGGGTCTGCCTGCCGCGCAGCACGGCGAACAGCACCAGCCACGCGACCACGATCCCCGCGACCACCGTGGCCCGGCCGGCCCGGCGCGGCTGCTTCACGGGGGCCCTGGGCTCGGCAGGCGGTTCGGTCGTGCCGGGTTTCTCGACGGCGACGGTCATCACGCGCCGCCTTCCTGCCCGGCGACCACGGCGAGGATCTCCTCGTCCCCGACGATGCCGAGCAGCTTGCCGTGCTCGACGACCTTGACCGGCTTGTGGGCCGCCAGCACGGTCCGCGTCGCCTCCCGTACGACGACGTCCGGGCCCAGCTCCGGCCCGTCCAGGGCGTCGGAGTCCCCGGGCGCGCGCATGATCCAGCGCAGGGTGAGCACGTCGCCGCGCGGCACGTCCTTGACGAAGTCCCGTACGTAGTCGTCGGCGGGGGCGCCCACCAGCTCGTCGCCGGTGCCGCACTGGACGGTCCTGCCGTCGCGCATGATGAGGATGCGGTCGCCCAGCTTCAGCGCCTCGGAGAGGTCGTGGGTGATGAACACCATCGTCTTGCCGACCTCGTGGTGCAGCCGGATGACCTCGTTCTGCATGTCACGGCGGATCAGCGGGTCGAGCGCGGAGAAGGGCTCGTCGAAGAAGAGCACGTCCGGGTCCCCGGCGAGCGCGCGGGCGAGGCCGACGCGCTGCTGCATACCGCCGGAGAGCTGGTCGGGGTAGGAGTTCTCGTAGCCGGCCAGACCGACCAGCTCCACCACCTCCAGGGCCCGCCTGGTCCGCTCGGCCCTGCCCGTGCCGCGGATCTCCAGGCCGAAGGCCACGTTGTCGACGACCCGGCGGTGCGGCAGCAGCCCGAAGTGCTGGAAGACCATGGAGAACTTGCTGCGGCGCAGCTCCCGCAGCCGCCTGTCGTCCGCCTGCCGGATGTCCTGCCCCTCGAAGACGACCTCGCCCGCGGTGGGTTCGATCAGCCGGGTCAGACACCGCACCAGCGTGGACTTGCCGGAGCCGGACAGGCCCATGACGACGAAGACCTCACCGGGCGAGACGTCGAAGTTCACGTCGCGGACGGCGGCCGTGCAGCCCGTGCGGTCCATGAGCTCGCGGCGGGTCAGCCCGCACAGCTCCTCCGAGTCCGGCACCCGGTCGGCCTTCGGCCCGAACACCTTCCACAGCCTGCGCACGGATATGACCGGAGTCCCGTCCGACTCCTGGGGCGTGCCGCGCCGCTGCGCCACCTCGGTCTGTGTTGGGGTCACGATCGACCTCTCTTCGGCGTTCAGCCGCTGAACCAGCGCTGCGGCCGGGGTTGGATGTTCTGCCAGATGTGTTTGGGCTCTCGGTACTCGTCCAGACCGCTCGGTCCCAGCTCCCTACCCACGCCCGAGTGCCCGAAGCCACCCCATTCCGCCTGCGGCACATAAGGGTGGTAGTCGTTGATCCACACCGTGCCGTGGCGCAGCCGCCGGGCGACGCGCTGCGCCCTGCCCGCGTCCTGCGTCCAGACGGCGCCGGCCAGTCCGTACTCGGTGTCGTTGGCGATGCGCACGGCATCGTCCTCGTCGGTGAAGCGCTCGACGGTCAGCACGGGTCCGAAGGACTCCTCGTGCACCACCCGCATCTCCTGGGTGCAGGCGTCGAGCACGGTCGGCAGGTAGAAGTGGCCGCCCGCCAGGGCCGGGTCGTCCGGCCGTGCGCCGCCGCAGCGCAGCACCGCGCCCTCGGCGAGGCCGGCCGCGACGTACGCCTCGACCTTCTCCAGGTGCCGCGCGGAGATCAGGGCCCCGGTCCCGGCCTCCGGGTCGAAGGGGCCGCCGAGCCGGATGCGCCGGGCACGGCGGACGACCTCGTCGACGAAGCGGTCGTGCAGCGGGTCCTCGACGATCAGCCGGGCGCCCGCCGAGCACACCTGTCCCGAGTGCAGGAAGACGGCCGTGAGGGCGAAGTCGACGGCGGCCTCGAAGTCGGCGTCGGCGAAGACGACGTTGGGGTTCTTGCCGCCGAGTTCCAGCGCCACCTTCTTCACCGTCGCCGCGGCGGCGGCCATGATCCTCCTGCCGGTCTCCAGCCCGCCGGTGAAGGACACCAGGTCGACGGCCGGATGCTCGGACAGCGGTGCGCCCACCTCCGGCCCGGCGCCCAGGACGAGGTTGGCGGCGCCGGCCGGCAGGCCCGCCTCCTCGAGCGCCCTCATCAGCAGGATCGAGGTGGAGGGGGTGAGTTCACTGGGCTTGAGGACGATGGTGTTGCCGGCCAGGAGCGCCGGGGCGACCTTCCAGCCGGCCTGCAGCAGCGGGTAGTTCCAGGGGGTGATCAGCCCGCACACGCCGACCGGCTCGTACACCACGCGGCTGACGGCGTCGTCGCGGCCGGTGTCGATCACGCGGCCCGCGTCGGTGCCGGCGATCCCGCCGTAGTGGCGGAAGCAGGAGACGACGTCGGCGATGTCGTACTCGCTCTCCACCAGCCGCTTGCCGGTGTCCAGCGACTCGGCGCGGGCGAACTCCTTGGCGTCGCGTTCCAGGATGTCGGCGGTGCGCAGCAGCAGCGCGCCGCGCTCGCGCTCGGGGGTGCGCGGCCAGGGCCCCTGGTCGAAGGCCCGCCGGGCGGCGGCGACGGCCGCCTCGGTGTCGGGACGCGTGCCTTCCGCCACGGTCGCGACGAGCGCGCCGTCGGCGGGGCAGCGGATGTCGCGACGGCCGCCGGCCACCGGCGCCCGCCATTGTCCGTCCACGTACAGATCAGCCACGCGCCAAGCCCTTCAGCCGGAATGCGTTGCGCATCGTGCATCCAATTGCTTGTGGTGGAACACAGTGGCGAAACCTCGGAGCCCCGTCAAGTGGTTGGCTGATGACGATTTCGCCATGGAGCCCGTTACCGGGCCACCCCTTGACCGCGACGGCGCGGCGAGCCGACCATGTTGCGCATCGCTCACCCTGTTGTGCATTACGCACCCACGGAGGCCGCACATGTCCCCTCGACCGCAACCCGGACGTGAGTACGTCCTCACCCTCTCCTGCCCCGACAGCGCGGGGCTGGTCCACGCCGTGAGCGGCTTCCTCGTCAGGAACTCGGGCAACATCCTGCAGAGCCAGCAGTTCGACGACCGTCTCGAGGACCGTTTCTTCATGAGGGTCCACTTCGATGTTTCCGATCCCGACGCGGATCTGCGAACGCTGCGTTACCGGTTCGGGCCGGTCGCCGAGGCCCACCGCATCTCCTGGACCCTGCGCGACGCCTCGACCCCGACGCGGACGCTCATCATGGTCTCCAGGTTCGGGCACTGCCTCAACGACCTGCTCTTCCGCCGGACCACCGGGGCCCTCAACATCGAGATCCCCGCCATCGTCTCCAACCACCGCGACTTCGAGGGCCTGGCGCGGACCTACGGCATCCCCTTCCACCACGTCCCGGTCACCAGGGACACCAAGGCCGAGGCCGAGGCACGGCTGCTGGAGCTGGTGCGGGAGCTGGACGTCGACCTGGTCGTACTGGCCCGGTACATGCAGATCCTCTCCGACGACCTGTGCAAGCAGCTCGAGGGCCGCGCCATCAACATCCACCACTCCTTCCTGCCCAGCTTCAAGGGTGCGCGACCCTACGAGCAGGCATACAACCGCGGAGTCAAACTCGTGGGCGCGACGGCGCACTACGTGACGCCGGACCTGGACGAGGGCCAGATCATCGAGCAGGACGTGGTCCGGGTCGACCACTCGCTCGACCCCGGGGAGCTGGTCACGGTCGGCCGGGACGTGGAGGCGCAGGTCCTGGCGCACGCGGTGAAGTGGCACAGCGAGAGCCGGGTGATGATCGACGGCAACCGCACGGTGGTCTTCCGCTGAACGCAACACGGCTGCGGGGCGGGTCCGGATCGGGACCCGCCCCGCAGCCGTGTACGGACGGTCGTGCACGGACGGTCGTATACGGACAGTTCTATACGGACACCGGCCGCAGTGCGCCGGACCCGGGCCCGCAGGGCCCGCCACCCGGCCCTCAGCCGCCGGCCCTCAGCCTCCGAGCCGCTCCAGCAGGGCACGGCGCCAGCGTTCCGTCTCGGCGACCTGGTTGAAGGTGAACAGATGCAGGCCCGCCACCCCGGCCGGCGGCGCGGTGAGCGTCTCGCGGGTGCGGGAGAGCAGCCTCTCTGGCGCGTAGCCGCCCGGCGCGGCGAAGCGCCAGAACCACGACGCGTGCCTGGTCAGGAACCGCGTCGACTCCCCCACCCCGATCTTCGTCGCCATCGCCAGCAGCTTCGCCCGCTGCACGGGACCGGCGACGCCCACGTGCACGGGCAGCGAGACGCCCCGCCGTCGTATGCGCAGGACCCACTCCCCCAGCACCCGCGGATCGAAGCAGAGGTTGCTGACGATGTACGTGGCGTGGGCGTGCTTGTCCCGCATGGCCTGGACGGTGAGGTCGTCGTGGAGGAGCGGATGGCTCTCGGGATAGCCGGTGATGCCGACGCGGGCGAAGGGCGCGCCCAGCTCGCTCAGCCGGCGCAGCACCGGCAGTGCCCCGTCGAAGGGCCCGGCCGGCGGGTCCGCGTCGCCCGCGGGGACGAAGACGTCGTCCACGCCCGCCGCGACCAGCCGCTCCACCACGTCCTTCAGGTGCACCTCGTCGCGCAGCAGCCGCGCCGGCACGTGCGGGACGACGCGGTGGCC
This sequence comes from Streptomyces sediminimaris, assembly GCF_047049295.1. NCBI lineage: Bacteria > Bacillati > Actinomycetota > Actinomycetes > Kitasatosporales > Streptomycetaceae > Streptomyces > Streptomyces sediminimaris. Next base: position 1,168,411 of record NZ_JBJWOT010000001.1, read on the forward strand.
GTGCGCGGCGAGCCGCCCGGTGAGGTCGAGGGTGGGTTCCAGGCCCTTGACCGGCGATGCCGTGACCGTCACCACGACGTCGCGCGGGACATGGGCGAGGACCTTCTCCTCGGTCGCCCGGGCGGGCAGCACCTCGTAGCGGACGCTGTTCAGCAGGTCCCTCACTCCGGCGGTGCCCAAGGTCTCACCCCGCCTGCGTCTGGGCATCGCGCTGCTTGCGGGCGTCGGGGTGGCGGTAGTAGGCGGCCTCGGAGGCGGGCAGCGGCTCCCGGCCCAGGATCAGGTCGGCGGCCTTCTCGGCGACCATCATCACCGGGGCGTAGATGTTGCCGTTGGTGACGTACGGCATCACCGACGCGTCGACGACCCGCAGGCCCTCGACGCCGTGCACCCGCATGCTGGTGGGGTCGACGACCGACATCTCGTCGGTGCCCATCTTGCAGGTGCAGGAGGGGTGCAGGGCGGTCTCGCCGTCCTTGGCGACCCAGGCGAGGATCTCCTCGTCCGTCTCCACGGACGGGCCGGGCGAGACCTCGCCGTCGTTGTAGGGAGCGAGCGCCGGCTGGTTGAGGATCCTGCGGGCCACCCGGACGGCCTCGACCCACTCGCGGCGGTCCTGCTCGGTGGAGAGGTAGTTGAAGCGCAGCGCCGGGTGCTCGCGCGGATCCCTGCTCCTGATCTTGACCGAGCCGACGGCGTCGGAGTACATCGGCCCCACGTGGACCTGGTAGCCGTGGCCGCCGGCCGGCACGGAGCCGTCGTAGCGGACCGCGATGGGCAGGAAGTGGAACATCAGGTTGGGGTAGTCGACGTCGTCGTTGCTGCGGGCGAAGCCGCCGGCCTCGAAGTGGTTGGTCGCCGCCGGGCCCTTGCGCAGCAGCCACTGCAGGCCGATGAAGGGCGCCCGCCACTTCGCCAGGTACGGCTGCATGGAGACGGGCTGCTTGCAGGCGTACTGGATGTACACCTCCAGGTGGTCCTGCATGTTCTCGCCGACGCCCGGCAGGTCGTGCACCACGTCGATGCCGAGGGCGCGCAGCTCCGCGGCGTTGCCGACGCCGGAGAGCTGCAGCAGCTGCGGGGAGTTGATCGCGCCGCCGCAGAGGATCACCTCCTTGGCGCGGACCTGCTGCGGGGCGCCCTTGCCGCGCTGGAACTCGACACCGACCGCCCTGGTGCCCTCGAAGAGGACGCGGGTGACGAGGGCGCGGGTCCTCACCGTGAGGTTGGGCCGTCTCATGGCGGGCCTGAGGTACGCCTTCGAGGCCGACAGCCTGCGTCCGCGGTGGACGTTGCGGTCGAACTTGGCGAAGCCCTCCTGCCGGTAGCCGTTGACGTCGTCGGTGGGGGCGTAGCCCGCCTCCTCGGTGGCCTTCAGGAAGGCGCCGAAGAGCGGGTTGGTGGCGGGCCCGCGCTCCAGGACGAGGGGGCCGTCGTGGCCGCGGAACTCGTCGTCCGGGTCGGCCGCCAGGCAGTTCTCCATCCGCCGGAAGTACGGCAGGCAGTGCGCGTAGTCCCAGCTCTCCATGCCGGGGTCGGCGGCCCACCGCTCGTAGTCCATGGGGTTGCCGCGCTGGAAGATCATGCCGTTGATGCTGCTGGAGCCGCCGAGGACCTTGCCGCGGGCGTGGTAGACGCGCCGGCCGCCCATGTGGGGCTCGGGCTCCGACTCGTACTTCCAGTCGTAGAACCGGCTGCCGATCGGGTAGGTCAGGGCCGCGGGCATGTGGATGAAGACGTCCCACGGGTAGTCGGGCCGGCCGGCCTCCAGGACCAGCACGCGGTTGGCCGGATCGGCGGTGAGTCTGTTCGCCAGTGCGCTGCCGGCCGAACCGCCGCCGACGATGACGAAGTCGTACTGCAGGGGAGCCATGGTGCCTCGTCTCGCTCGCGCCGTCGATGTGCGACGCATGCTAGCGCCGGTATCGCGATGCGCACCAGGTTGCGAGCAACGCAACCTCCAGGGTCTCGCTCCGGTTCCGCCGGACGCGGGGCACCGGAGCCGGCCCCCACCTCGAACGGACGCGCGGAAGCGCCAGGGCTGTGCGGTGTGGATCGACGGCGGCGGTCGGTGGCGGCGCCGGAACGGCCACGCCCAGAGGGGCGCCGCCTCCGAGTCCGCGCGCCGGTCACGTGGCGGGCAGGGCGGTCGCGAGCAGGACGACACCGAGGGAGCCGACGAGGGACACGACCGCCAGCGCCCGGGCCAGGTCGGCGCGCCCCCGGGCATGGGCGATCCCGTGCCCGGCGGCGGCGGCCATCACCACCGCGAACAGGCCGAGTTTGGCCGCCAGGGTGCGGCCGTACCCCGGTTCGGCGAGCGAGGTCCAGGTGACGCCCTTGTGCCAGGCCATGGCCCACCCGGTGCCCAGTTGCAGCGGCAGGAACACCGCCCCGGTCAGCAACCCGAAGCGGCGCCCCGCGGCCGCGCCGAAACGGTCCTTGGCCTCGGCCGCGAGCAGATGCCGGGCCAGCGGCAGGACGACCAGGGTCAGCGCGAGCTGCCCGCCGACCCACAGCATGGCCCCGGTGACGTGCAGGAAGCGCACCAGTGACCACCAGCCGACGCCGCCCACTACCCGCCCACCTCCACGACGCCCGTCGCCCCCGCCTCGGCGTGGCGCATGTCGTGGTCGACGAAGGAGTAGTGGCCGGCCGCCGGGAACGTCGTCTCCACGAAACCGCCCTGAGCGGGAGCGAGGTCCAGCACCTGCGACCCGCCCGGCCGGCCCGGCTTCAGCAGATAGGCGCCCTCCTTGTACACCGTGTCGAAGACGGTGCCGACGATGTGGAAGGCGATGCCGTCGCTCGGTCCCGCGGCGACCACCCAGAAGCGGGCGCGCCCGCCGGCCTCCATGGTGAGGGGCCGCTGGGCGTACTGGCCGGCGACGCCGTTGAAGACCCAGGCGTCCGGGGCGTCCTGACGCATCTTGGTCACCTGGGCGGTGCTGCCGGGGGTGCCCAGGTACAGCTCGGAGGAGACCAGGACGTACTCGTGGTCGACCTTCTTCAGACCGGGCGGGTCGATGACGACGGCGCCGTACATGCCGTTGCCGATGTGCTGGAGCACGGGCGCGGTGCTGCAGTGGTAGAGCCAGGCCCCGGCCCGATCGGCTCGGAAGCGGTAGACCAGGCGCTGACCGGGCCGGATGGTGCGCATCGCCCGGTCCGGGGCGAGCGTGCCGGCGTGGAAGTCGATGCCGTGGCCCATGCCGTGGTCGTCGTTGACGAGCGTCACCTCGAAGACGTCGCCCACCGCGCCGTGCAGGGTGGGGCCCGGCGCGGTGCCGCCGAAGGTCCACATCTGCTGCCTCACCCCCGGAGCCACCTCGGCCTCGGTGCGGGCGGCGCGCAGGGTGATCTTGTGTACGGTGCCGCCCGGCACGGGGGCCAGGTCGGCGTCGCGGGGCTTCCAGCCCCGGGAGAAGCCCGCGGTGAGGTCCGGCCCGCCGTTCGCGGTGGCGGTGGCGGTCCCGGACGGGCCGTGGGCGGCCGTGGTGTCTCCCGCGCCGGGGCTGCCCGCGCCGCGCCTGACCACGATGTCCAGGGTCATCCCGGCGGCCCGGTGACCGGGCACGGTGCACCAGGCCAGACGGTTGCCGGTGACCCTGCCGAGGTCGAGGACGCGGCTCTGCCCCCGGGACAGGAGCGGGGTGGCGGGGCCATGCGCCACCTTCAGGTCGTGGCGCTGGGCGTCCGTGTTGGTCACCTTCAGCCTGAGCGCGGTGCCCTCGGCCACCTCGATCCGGGCCGGGCGGACGCGCATGTCGGACAGGGCGACGCCGACCGTGCGCGAGGCCGTGGCGCCGCCGCCGGTGCCCGCGGCGACGGCCGGGCCGCCGGTGCCGCCGCCGCTGTTCGCGACCAGTACCGCCAGCACGGTGATCGACGCTCCGGCCGCCGTGCCCAGCAGCACCGGCCACCGCGAAGCACCGCCTCCGTCCTTTCCCCGCAGCTCACGGCCGAGGACGGACACGGTGAGGGCGAGGAACGCGGCGGCGGCCACCGCCGCCAGCAACAGGCCCACCGTGCCGGACGGACCGGGCAGCGGCAGCGCCAGCAGCGCCACCCCCGCGTTGAGCGCCCCGAGCCGGACCGCCCAGCCTCGCTCCAGCACCGCCCGCAGCACCGCCCGTTCCTTCGGACCCCCGGCGAGCACGACGGGCAGCAGATAGGTCAGCGCCCCGACGAGGACCTGGGCGACGAATCCGATGAGCAGCACCGGGACCAGAGAGCCGACCCCCTCCTGCGCCCCGGCGAGCGGCCGGGCGGCGAGGACGCCCAGGTCCGCCAGCACACCGGCGAACAGCCAGCAGGCCGCGGCGCCCAGCATCCAGACGGCCGCCGCGGACACCGGGCTGCGTCGGCGCACCGTACGGACGAACAGGCCCAGGGCCACCGCGACCCCGGCCGCGTACCCGGCGACACCGGTCACGGCCGCCCAGCGCCACCCTGCGGCCAGGGCGACGACCGCCGTCAGCAGGCCGCCCCCGGTCAGGGCGAGCACCCGGGGCGCCAGCTCGCTGGTGCGCTCCGCCATCCGCACGCCCAGCACGGTCGGCCACAGCATGAACAGGGTGCCCAGCACGGGCAGCCCGACCCAGCCGAGCAGCGTCACATGGATGTGGGCCAGCCGGACTCCGGCGTACTCCCCGGCCCCGGCCCGGCCCGTGGCGAGCAGCCAGCCCAGGACCGCTCCCACGATCAGTGCCGGTGCGGCGGCGCGGTAGTAGCCGACGACCGGGGCGAGCCGCCCCCCGAGCGCGCCCCGCCCCATGCGGAACAGCACCACCAGATGGGCCGCCACCGCCGCGATCAGCAGCGCGCACCCGGCACCGGTCAGCAGCGGCACGTCCGCCCATACGCCGGTGAGCACACCGGCCACGGCAAGGTTGACCCCGGCCAGCCGGGCGTCGCTCCACCGCTTGTCGGGCTGCCGCGCGTGCAGCAGGGCCACCGCGAAGTGCTCGCTCCAGACGAGGATCGCGGTCGTGACGGCACCGAGCAGGAACAGGTGGACGGCCAGCCAGCGGGCCACCGGCAGGGACTGCTGCGCGGCGGCCGCCGGCAGCGCCAGTGCCAGCCAGGCCACGATCACGACGTGGGCGCGCAGATGGCGCTTCCTCAGCCCCGACGCCCTGAACCTGCTCGGATGCCGGCTGCCGGTTTCCGGGCCGGCCGGCCGAAGCGGCAGCGCACGCCGCCCGTCGGCGCTCGCGGGACCGCCCTGTTCGCCGGTCATGCGGTTGCCGCCGCGCGACGACCCGTCGGGTGACCGTCCTGGCGAACCTGCTCCTCGGTCAGCAGGGCGGCCAGTTCCCGCCGGTGGGGAAAGGATCCCGGCGTGTAGCCGCACCACGGCTCCTCGGCGTACGGATCGCCCGTCAGGCCGTAGGCGCGGGACCGCGAGCCGCCGCAGACGCGGCGGAACTCGCACCGCCCGCACCGGCCGCCCAGCCGGTCGGCGTCCCGCAGACCGGTGAACAGCGGCGAGGTCCGGTAGATCTCCGTGAGCGGCTGCTCCCGCACCGAGCCCGCGCCCAGCGGCAGAAATCCGCTCGGGTGCACGGTGCCGGTGTGCGAGACGAAGACGAAGCCGCGGCCCGCGTTCACGTCCAGCGGCGGCCTGCGCGCCCGGCGCCCACCCGCGTCGATGCCCGACTCCGCCGCCCGCAGGCGGAGTCGTCGGTACAGCGGGCCGAGGCCCAGGGCCGTGACGTGGTCCTCACCGAGGCCGGCCAGCACCTCGCGCTGGAGGGCGACCCGGCGGAAGTGGTGTGCCTCGGTGGTCTTGGCGGGCACGGTCAGGCCGACGTCGTACACGAAGTTCAGGACGTCCTCCGTCTCGGCCGGGGTGAGCGGGCCGAGTCCGCGGCCGCGTCCGGTGGGCACCAGGAAGAAGGCGCTCCACAGCATCGCTCCGTGGTCGGCCACGAGACGGACGATGTCCGGCAGGTCATGCAGGTTGTGCCGGGCGACGGTGGTGTTGATCTGCACCTTCATGCCCAGGGCACGTGCGGTGTCCCAGGCGTCCAGGGTCCAGCGGAACACGCCGGGTACGCCGCGGAACCCGTCGTGCAGAGCGGCGGTGGAGCCGTCCAGGCTGAGCGAGAGCCCGACCGCTCCCGCCGCGTGCACCTCGCGCAGCCGCTCGGGCGTGAGCGTGGGAGTGCCGGAGGGGGACACCGCGATACGCACCCCGGCCGCGCCGCCGTACGCGATGAGGTCGGTCAGGTCGGGACGCTGGAACGGGTCTCCGCCGGTGATCACGAACAGCGGGGCGGGCTGCCCGAACGCGGCGACCTGCCGGATCAGTTCCCGGGCGGCGGCGGTGTCCAGCTCACGCGGGTCACGGTCGGGGACGGCCTCCGCCCGGCAGTGCAGACAGGCCAGCGGGCAGGCGCGGGTGGACTCCCAGATGACGATGAACGGCTTGTCCGCGACGTTCTGGTGCTGCCGGCGGACGGGACGAGCGCCGCTCATCGGCTCGTCCGCGGCGGGACCGTGCCCAGGGTGCGTCCGGCCGCCCGATGGTCAGGGCAGACGTGGCGGGCGGCCGGACGGTGACCGGCCCGGTCCGTGCGCACCGCCCGCCGCGGCGGACGACGGTGGAGTGGGCCGCGGGGGCGTTCGGTGCGGTCGTACACGGGATTCCTCCGGATCGGTCGTCGGTCAGCATCCGGCATCGGACGAGATCGCCGCGGCGGCCGATGAGCCCCTCGGTGGTGGGCCGAGGGTCCCTCGTACGAGCGGGCCGACAGGGCCGAACGGTCCGTCAGGAGGCGGTCGGCGGAAGGACGGCTCACCGGAGGACGGCCCGCCAGGAGGCGGTCGGCGGGGCGACGGTTCGTCGGAGGACGGCCTGTCGGGAGGCGGTCGGCGGGGCGACGGTTCGTCGGAAGGCGGCCTGACGGGAGGCGGCCGGCGGGGCGACGGTTCGTCGGAAGACGGCCTGACGGGTGAGGGCTCGTCGGGAGACGGCCTGTCAGGTGAGGGTCCGTCGGAAGACGGTCCGGCAGGAGAGGGTGCGCCCGAAGGGAACCTTCCACCGGACGGACGGTCCGTCCGAAGAAGGGACGCGGCACGCATCGCGCCCCTTCCTGGACCACGCGGAGATCAGGGGCGGCGCCCCTCCACGCCCTCCGTGCGCACGGCGTCCGCCGTGGCCACCAGCACCGCGCCCAGGCCGGTCAGCACAGCGCCGAGGCCGGTGACCAGGGTGGTCAGCTGCCAGGCCTGATAGGCGGACAGCAGCGAGCCCCGCAGGGTCTCCCCCATGAAGGAGGTCTGACGCAGCTGCGTGAGCTTCTCGTCGTCGCCCCCGGCCGCGTGCAGTTCTTCGGTGATCTCGGCGTAGGTACGGCCGCCGGTGGCCTGGGCGAGATGATCCTTGATCATCTCGGCGTAGGCGTGGGCCCGGGGACCGGTGCCGACCGGCGCCCCCGCCAGGTGAGCGAGCCGGGCGGGCAGTCCGTGGCGGGGGAATGTGATCCTCTGGGCCGCCAGTTCGGCGCGGATCTCCTTCCGGCCGCTGCGACCACGCAGCAGCATGACGGGCCCGGCGGTCAGCAGGGCCGCCCCGGCCGCCCCCAGCAGGGCGCTGGTCCGGCGGTACGCACCATTCATGACGTGTTTTCCTTCTTTCCGGTTGCCCGGCCACCCGCACGGGTGGCCGGATGATGTCCGTACGGGTGGACGAGCGGCGCCGGGCTCCGCGGCCGTGCCGTCGCGACGGGTGGCGCCGGGTCAGCGGTGGCTGAGGCGGAGCCGCCAGGCCTCGGGACCGCGCTGGAGGTACTCCACCGCGAACCGTCCGGGCTCGCGCTGCTCGATCTGCGCGAGCAGCGGCAGCGGGTCGTGCGGGGCGACGAGCACCATGGCGTCGCCGGCCGGGACGGCGCCGAGGGCGCCGAAGACAGTGGCGTGGCGCAGGGCGTGCGGAACGTTCCGCACGTCCAGTTCGGGCACCTCCGCCTCCTCCGCGCCGCCGCAGCCGCACCCTCCGCCGCAGCCTCCGCGCTCCTCGGCCACCTCACCCGTGGCGTCCTGAGCCGAACCGGCCGCCCGAGCCGCGGCGGTGCCGCTCGCCGGCGCGGAGTGCGGGAACAGATCGCGCAGTTCGGTGAGCAGCGCGGCCAGACGGACACCCGGGGCCACGGCGAGCAGCGGCAGCACCAGGCCGTTCTCCCGGTCCACGAGCTCGTCGAAGAGCACCTGCAGTGCCCGGGCGTCGGCCGCGGCCCGCAGCGGCGTGGGAGCGGCTCGCAGGGAGTCGACGACCGAGGCCAGGCAGCCGTGTCCGGCGATGAGGCTCTCGATGAGCAGGCGGCTGTCGGGGAGCCGGCGCGCGGCGGGGTAGAGCACGGCCTGCTCGGCGGCCGCGTGCGGCAGGAGTTCGCGGTCGCAGAAGGCGACGAGGCCGGCCCGGATCCTCTCGGCGGCGTCGTGGTCGCGCTCCGCCGCGGTCAGCAACAGCGCCACACGCCCGGCCAGTTCCCCGGCCAGGCGGACGTGGTCTGCCTCGGCCGCTTCCAGCGCGGTGGCGTCCTCGGGGGCGGAGGCAAGGGTGACAGCACTCATCAACGGACTCCAGCGGTTCACGGCCGGTCGGGCCGGCCGATGCGGGCAGGGCCGCCGTCCGCGGGGCCTCGACGCGATCGGGCCACCCGCCCCCGGCCTGCGGGCGGGACGCCGGCACCGGGACGTGACGGACGGAGGACCGTCCGGCCTGACGGACGCGACGGCCGGACGGCGACCGGACCGGGACACGCCGCGCCCGCCACGGCCCGTGGACGCTCGACGACGAGGGCCGACGGCGGGCCCCACGGTCTCGTGGCGCTCCCGGCCGGTCGCGGACCAGCATCACCGGATCACCGTCCGGGACGCCTGGGCCGGACGGTCCACCCGGCAGCGCCTGCCGGTCCCCGCGCCGCCTGCCGAACAGGGCCGAACGGCCGTACGGGAAGGGGAAGGTCGGCCCAGTCCGCGCAGCCCGCGTCCGGCTGCCGCCGGGCCTCACGCGCAACGGCCCGCGCCGGGGCCGCTCACGCGTCCGCACCCGGCGGGCCGCCCGCGCTCCGCCGGGCGGGCGGTGCCCCGGCATCACGCGGGCCGACCGGGCACGCAGGCATCGGCGGCACGCCGTACGCACGCCTCCGGGCGGCCCTGCCGGACCGGCGCGGGACGCCCATGGCCGGATCCACCCACCGTGCGGACCGCGCCGCCCGGTCGGGCGGGGGTCCTTGGACACAGGTAGGTCCGCATGGCCCCGGGCGAGGGCCGGACGGACCCCTCCCGCGGGGTGCGTGACGGCGGCCAGGATCGGCGGGACGGGGGTCGAGGAGGGGCTGCGATGGCGGACACCGAAGCACTGCTGGCCCACGCCGTGGGGGCACGGAACGTCCTGGCCGGGGCGGAGATCCCGCCCGAATACGCCGGTGACGAGTCGCTGGCCGCCGTACGGCGGACGCCCGCGTATCTGGTCCGGCCCGCCGCGACCGCCGAGGTGGCGGACGTGCTCAGGATCGCCGGGGAGGCCGGGATCCCGGTGACCGCCCGCGGCTCGGGGACCGGCATGTCGGGGGGCTGTGTGCCGCGGCCGGGCGGCATCACGGTCTCGTTCGAGCGGATGAACCGCATCCTGGAGGTGGACGCCGTCAACCACGTGGCCGTCGTCCAGCCCGGCGTCACCCTGGACCGCCTCGACCAGGCGGCCGCCGAGTCCGGGCTGTCGTATCCCGTGCGCCTCGGCGAACCCACCGCCAGCATCGGCGGCACCGTCGCCACCAACGCCGGCGGGATGCACGCCGTACGGCACGGGGTCACCCGCCACCACGTGCTCGCCGTCGAAGCCGTCCTGGCGTCCGGCGAGGTCCTGCGCGGCGGCGGCAAGTACGTCAAGACGTCCACCGGCTACGACCTGGCCCAGCTCCTCGTCGGTTCCGAGGGCACCCTGGCCCTGGTCACCGAGGCCACGCTCCGGCTGCGGCCGCGGACCCGGCACTCCACGACCGTACTGGCGGCGTTCGCGTCGGCCGAGGACGTCTTCCGGTCGGTCCCGCCCCTGGCGGGCGGGGACCTGGAGCCGGCCGCACTGGAGTACGTCGACCTGCTGGCCATGGAGGCGATCACGAACGAGGACGGGCCGGGGCTGGGCATTCCCGCGTCCGTGCGTCTCACCGCGCTCGGCTATCTGCTCGTCGTGCTGGAGAGCCGCTCCGCGGCGCGGCTCCAGGAGGATGTCGAAGCGGCCGGCGAGCAGTTGCTCTCCCTCGGCGCGGTGGACGTCTTCGTGCTGCCCGCGGCCGCGGGCAGAAGGCTGGTCGAGGCCCGGGAGCGCGCCTTCTGGACGGCGAAGGCGGCCGGCGCCGACGACATCGTGGACGTGGTCGTGCCGCGCGGTGAGCTGTCCGGCCTGCTGGCCGCCGCCCACGCCGCCGCCGAGGACACCGGGTCGCTGGTCACCGGCTGCGGTCACGCCGGCGACGGCAACGTGCACCTCTCGGTCTTCCAGCCGGACCCCGTACGCCGCCAGGAGGTACTGCGCCGGCTGTTCCGGGCGGGACTCGACCGCGGCGGTGCCGTCTCCGGTGAGCACGGTATCGGCCGGGCGAAGAAGCCGTACTTCCTGGAACTGGAGGACCCGGTCCGCATCGCGTTGATGCGCCGGATCAAGGACGCCTTCGACCCGGGCGGAATCCTCAATCCCGGTGTGCTCCTCGACTGACGCCGCCGGGCCCTTCTCCTTCTCTCCGTCGACACGACCATCGACACGACCATCACCATCACCAGGCGAGGACGGGAGCAGACGTGAACGGTGCGGAAGCGGTCGTGGCCACCCTGCGGGCGTGCGGTGTGGAGCTGTACTTCGCCAACCCGGGCACCTCCGAGACACACCTGGTCGCCGCGCTGGACCGGGACCCGGCGGCCAGGGCCGTGCCCTGCCTGTTCGAGGGAGTCGCGACCGGGGCGGCCGACGGCTACGGCCGGATGGCCGGACGCCCCGCCGCCACCCTGCTGCACCTCGGCCCGGGACTGGGCAACGGCCTGGCCAACCTGCACAACGCCCGGCGCGCGGCCACACCGCTGGTCAACCTCGTCGGCGACCACGCCACCTCGCACAAACCGCTCGACGCGCCGCTCGAGTCGGACATCGACGCAGCGGCCGGCACGGTGTCCGGCTGGGTGCGGCGCTGCGCGGGCCCGGCAACCGCCGGCCGCGACGCGTCCGCCGCCGCGGCCGCCGCCACGGCACCGCCCGGCCGGGTGGCGACGCTGATCCTGCCGGCCGACGTCTCCTGGTCGCCGGGCGCCGGCCCGGCCCCACCGCTGCCGTCCCCGCCGCCCGCGCCGGTGCCGGACGGCACGGTGGCCGCCGTCGCCGCCGCCCTGCGCGGCGCGGAACCGGCCGCGATCCTGCTCGGCGGCCCGGCCACCCGCGGCCCGGCTCTGCGAGCGGCGGCCCGTGTCGCCGCCGCCACCGGAGCCCGGCTGCTGTGCGAGACCTTTCCCGCGCGCCTGGAACGCGGCGCGGGCCTGCCCGCCGTGGAACGGCTCGGCTACCTGCCCGAGGGGGCGCGAGCCCAACTCGGCGGCCTGCGACGCCTGATACTGGTCGGCGCCCGATCCCCGGTGTCCTTCTTCGCCTATCCGGAGACACCCGGCCTCCTCGTCCCCGACGACTGCCGCGTCCATCCCCTGGCCGGCCCGGGCGACAACGCCGCAGCGGCCCTCACGCACCTGGCGGACCTGCTCCCCCGCACGACACCGGCGACGGCGGCGACTGCGGCAGCGACGGCGGCCCGGGCGAGGCCGGAGCCGCCCGCGGGCGAGCTGACCGGTGAGACGGTCGCCGCCGCCGTGGGCGCGCTGCTGCCCGAGGGGGCGATCGTGGTGGACGAGGCCAACACCAGCGGTCTGTGGCTGCCCCCGGCCACCGCGGGGGCACCGCCCCACGACTGGCTCACTCTCACCGGCGGCGCCATCGGACAGGGCCTGCCGCTGGCCGCGGGCGCCGCGATCGCCTGCCCCGACCGTCCGGTGCTGTGCCTGGAGGCCGACGGCAGCGCCATGTACACCCTCCAGGCGCTGTGGACCATGGCCCGCGAGGGACTGGACGTCACCGTCGTCGTCCTCGCCAACCGCTCGTACTCCGTCCTGGAGATGGAGTTCGAGCGCCTGGTCCCGGACCGCGACCCCGCGGACCACGGCCGGGCCCGCCGGGACCTGCTCGACCTGTCCCGGCCCGCTCTGGACTTCGTCCGGCTCGCCGAGGGCATGGGCGTGCCCGCCTCGTGCGCCACCACGGCCGAGGACTTCACGGCCGGGCTCGCCGAAGCCCTCGCCGAGCCGGGCCCTCATCTCATCGAGGCGCGTGTGCCCCCGCTGTTCGGCCCGGTACGCGCGCCATGACCCCGGCCGCGGCGAGGCCCGCCGCCCGCTCGGCCTCGTCCGGGAAGTGGTGGATCGCGACGACGTCCGGGCGGCCGGGACGGCGAGCCCCGGCCCGGGGCGTTCGTCCGCGTCCCGCCACCGTCACCGCGTCCGCACGGCGGTGTGCCCGGTGCGGCGGTGCGGTGCCCGGTGCGGCGGTGACGACGCCGCGGTCGCGCGGTGATCCGGTGACCCGGCCCCGGCACCGGGCGCGGACCGGCACTCCGGGCCGCTCGGGGCCGGGTGCACGGCGCCGGGACCGTACGTACGCGGGTGTACGAGGCCGGGACCGTACGTACGCGAGGTCCCGGCCCGTGCACGGGCCGGGGGCGTGGTGCCGCGGGCGTGCGCCGCGTCAGCGGTTCGGCTCTGGCACCCGGCTGCCGACGCGGGTGCGCACCGCCTCCACCGCCTCCCACTGCTCCGGCTCCAGCATCGCCAGGGCGGCCGGGAAGACGCCGTCCTGTTCCTTGAGGATGTGCTCGCGCAGCAGGGCGAGCGTGTCCATGAGCCGCTCCGGCCAGCCCGGGTCGGCAGGGACGCCCTCCGCGGCCTCGGCCAGCACCGACTCGATGCGACGGTGCTCGGCCTCCAGAGCGGCGATCTTCTCCGGGAACTCGTCGGCCAGGGCGGGGAACAGCCCGTGTTCCTCGACCTCGGTGTGCGGGTCCAGCGCCGCGGCGATCTCCCGGGCCAGCTCGGCCGTCCGGGTCGTGTCGTCGTCGCGCCGGGCGTCCCGAACCAGGCTGATGAGGGTCACCACCGCGTCGTGCTCGCGGGTGAGTTCGTCGATCGCGGACAGGGACTGGCATCCGCAGTACTCGCACATGGGGTCGTACTCTCCTGTTCGGTTGTCCGGTCGTCTCATTCCGGCTGTACGGCGGGCACCGGGCGGGTGACGTGCCTGCGCACGCCGGTGCCGGTGAAGGTCAGCGCCGCCGCGGCCACCCCGGCCAGCAGGAGCAGGCCGACGGCGTAGGAGCCGTAGGCGCCGTAGAGCCCGCCCATCACCAGCGGTGGTACGAAGCCGCCCAGACCGCCGGCGGCACCGACGACCCCGGTGACGGAACCCACCGTGCCGGCCGGGGCGAGCAGGGCCACCAGGGCGAAGACCGCGCCGCTGGCGGCGCCGAGCGCGGCGGCCATCGCCAGGAACGTGAGGGTGCCGAGCGGTATCAGCGACGGGGTGAGCGACTGCGCGAGCGCCCCCGACAACACCACGGCCATGGCGCCGCCCAGCACCGCCACCGGTCCGATGCGGTCCGACAGCCAGCCGCCGACCGGCCGCATCGCCACCGCCAGCAGTACGAAGCCGGCCATGCGGTTGGCCGCGTCCGCCTGCGACAGCCCGTAGCCGGTCTTGAGGTAGGTGGGCAGGTACACGGAGAAGGCGACGTAGCCGCCGAAGGCCACGGCGTACAGGGCGGATGCCTGCCAGGTGATGGTCAGCCGGAACGTGGTGGCCAGCCGGCGGGCCAGCGGCTGGTCGGGCACCGTGCGGCCCGGCGCGTCGCGCAGCACCAGCGCGGCGATCAGCGCGTATCCGGCCAGGACGGCGGCGGTGATCAGGAACGGGTCGGCCATGCCGTGCGCGGCCACGAGCTTGACCGTGGTCAGCGCGCTGATCGCGGTGCCGCCCATGCCCGTTCCGAAGATCCCGATGGCCAGGCCCCGCCGCTCGGGCGGGAACCACGCGTTGACCACCGGCACCCCGACGGCGAACGCGGTACCGCCGACGCCGAGGAAGAACCCGCCCACCAGCAGCTCCCACAGCGAGGAGTGCCCGGCCAGGCCCAGGTAGAGGACCGGCACGATGGTGGCGGCGGAGACCAGCGGGAACATCACGCGTCCGCCGAACCGGTCGGTGAGCGCCCCGACGGGGATGCGGCCCAGTGAGCCGACCACCACCGGCACCGCCACCAGCAGCGACTGCTGGAAGGACGACAGTTCCAGGGTGTCCTTCAGGCGTGGGCCCAGCGGGCTCAGCAGGGCCCAGGCCCAGAAGTTCACGGCGAACCCGATGGTGGCCAGGGCCAGCATCAGCCAGGCCCCGCGCGGTACGGATCTGGGGGGTGTCGGTGCGTCGTCGTACTGCCTCGGTGATGGAAGCATGCGGTCCTTCCCTCGTGTTCGCGGTGTGGGGCCGCCGGATCGCGGGTGCCGCGGGACCACACCCGACAGGGCCCGCGGCCACTATCCGTGCCGGGGCGTCACGGCGGGGTGGGCCGTCGGTCCCCACCACCGGGCCGGCGGTCCCGAAGAAGAGGACCGGACAGGAACACGGCGGCGGCGAGCCTCCGGTCCGGACGGACCCGCGCGTGTCCATGCCGGTCATGGGACCGGCCGGGCACGGCCCCGGGCCGACCCGCCCGGCGCGCCACGGATCACCGGGCCCCGGACGGCGCAGGTCCGGCCACCTGAGGACACGGCGGACGAGACAGGTGGCCGGACAGCGACCGAAACGATCGGTACGGGACGTGCGCCACGCCCACCCGGGCCGGAGACGGGGGAACGCGCCGGTCCGGGGCAGGACGGGGGTGTCCGGGCACCGCGGTTCGATCGCTGTCAGCATGCGACGCCGGCCGAGCCGGGTTCTTCGGCCGACCGGCCCCGGTACCGGGACCATTGGTCCCTGTGCCGCGGCCCGGACTGGGCCGGAGGGGCACCGCGGTGAGGACCTGTGGGCCCAGGTCCTCACCGGCGTGGGCCGTCTACTTTCGCCACATGGAGAACGACGACACCGCGCGGCCCACACACGAGGGACGCGCCGCTGAGGGCTGGCCGGTGGCCGCCCGAAGACTGCTGACCCGCCGTGAGGTGTCCGCCGACGGCCGCGCCGTGTTCGGCGAGGCCGACGGCAAGTGGGAGGGCTTCTACCGCAACCGCTGGGCGCACGACAAGGTGGTGCGCTCAACCCACGGGGTCAACTGCACCGGTTCCTGCTCCTGGATGGTGTACGTCAAGGACGGCATCATCACCTGGGAGCACCAGGCCACCGACTACCCCTCCATCGGCGCCGACTGCCCCGAGTACGAGCCACGCGGCTGCCCGCGCGGGGCGTCGTTCTCCTGGTACACCTACTCGCCCAGCCGGGTCCGTTATCCGTATGTGCGCGGCGCGTTGCTGAAGCTGTGGCGTGAGGCCCGCCGGCGCCTGGGCGACCCGGTGGCGGCCTGGGCGGAGATCACCTCCGACCCGGCCAGGGCCCGCGCCTACAAGCGGGCCCGCGGCAAGGGCGGCCTGGTCCGCGCCGACTGGGACGAGGTGAGCGAACTCGTCGCCGCCGCGCACGTGCACACCATCAAGACCTACGGCCCCGACCGCGTCGCCGGCTTCTCACCGATCCCGGCGATGTCCATGGCCTCCTTCGCGGCCGGCGCCCGCTTCATGTCGCTGATCGGCGCCACCCTGCTGTCCTTCTACGACTGGTACGCCGACCTGCCGATCGCCTCGCCGCAGGTCTTCGGGGACCAGACGGACGTGCCGGAGGCGGCGGACTGGTGGAACGCCGGCTACCTGGTGATGTGGGGCTCCAACATTCCCGTCACCCGCACGCCCGACGCGCACTTCCTCACCGAGACCCGCTACAACGGCACCAAGGTCGTCGCGGTCAGTCCCGACTACGCGGACAACGTCAAGTTCGCCGACGAGTGGCTGGCCCCGCACCCCGGCACCGACGGGGCGCTGGCGATGGCCATGGGGCACGTGATCCTGCGCGAGTTCCTGGTGGATCGCGAAGTGCCGTACTTCCGGGACTACTTGAGGACGTTCACGGACGCGCCGTTCCTGGTGGCCCTGCGCGAGCACGGCGAGGGCCTCGTCCCGGACGGGTTCCTGACCGCCGCGGACCTCGGCCGTGAGGAGGAGCACGCCGGGTTCAAGACGGTCCTGATCGACCGGACCACCGGCGAACCGGTGGTTCCGGGCGGCTCGCTCGGCTTCCGCTGGGGGGAGGCCGAGCGAGGCCGCTGGAACCTCGAACTCGGTGATGTCGAGCCCGAGCTGAGCCTGCTGGAGTCGGCCGAGGACAGGGTGCGGGTGGCACTGCCGCGGTTCGACGAGGGCACCACCGAGGGCGGTGCGGTGATGGTGCGCGGGGTGCCCGTGCGGCGGATCGGCGGCCGGCTCGTGACCACCGTCTTCGATCTGATGCTCGCCCAGTACGGGGTGGCCCGGCCGGGACTGCCGGGCCACTGGCCGCTCGCGTACGACGACGCGTCCCAGCCGTACACCCCGGCCTGGCAGGAGACCGTCACCTCGGTGCCGGCCGAGCAGGCGGCCCGGATCGCCCGGGAGTTCGCGCGCAACGCCGAGCGCACGCGCGGCCGCTCGATGATCGCGATGGGAGCCGGCACCAACCACTGGTTCCACTCCGACACCATCTACCGCGCCTTCCTCGCCCTGACCACGATGACCGGCTGCCAGGGCGTCAACGGCGGCGGCTGGGCCCACTACGTCGGCCAGGAGAAGATCCGCCCGCTCACCGGACTGCAGCACCTGGCCTTCGCCTTCGACTGGCAGCGGCCCACCCGGCACATGGCGGGCACCTCGTACTGGTACCTGAACACCGACCAGTGGCGCTACGAGGCCTTCGGGCCCGAGGAGCTGGCCTCCCCGCTCGGCACCGGCCGGTTCAAGGGCAAGGGGTTCGCGGACACCCTCGCGCAGGCGGTGCGGCTGGGCTGGACGCCGGGCCACCCCGGCTTCGACCGCAACCCCCTGGACCTGGCGGACGAGGCGGCCGCCCGGGGGCGCCCCGTCGCCGAGCACGTCGTCGGCGAGCTGAAGTCCGGGCGGCTGCGGTTCGCGGTGGAGGACCCCGACGACCCGGCGAACTTCCCGCGCGTGCTGACCGTGTGGCGGGCCAACCTGCTCGGCTCCTCCGGCAAGGGCAACGAGTACTTCCTGCGCCACCTCCTCGGCACGGACGCCGCGGTCCGCTCCGAGGAGACTCCGCCAAAGGCCCGGCCGCGGGACGTCGTCTGGCACGACGAGGCGCCCGAGGGCAAGCTCGACCTGCTGGTCGCCATGGACTTCCGGATGACCTCCACCGGCCTGCTCGCCGACGTCGTCCTGCCGGCCGCGACCTGGTACGAGAAGGACGACCTGTCCAGCACGGACATGCACCCCTTCGTGCACGCCTTCACCCCCGCCATCGCCCCGCCCTGGCAGGCCCGCACGGACTACGACACGTTCCTGACGATCGCCGACCGGTTCAGCGAGCTGGCCCGCGAGCACCTGGGCACCCGTACCGACGTCCTGGCCGTGCCCCTCCAGCACGACACCCCGGACGAACTCGCCCAGCCGGGAGGAGTCGTGCGGGACTGGAAGGCGGGCGAGTGCGAGCCGGTTCCCGGCCGCACGATGCCCAAACTGGTGACCGTCGAGCGCGACTTCACCGCCGTCGCCGAGAAGATGCGCGCCCTCGGCCCGCTGCTGGACACCCTGGGCACCACCACCAAGGGCGTCACCGTCCACCCCGGCCCGGAGATCGACGAGCTGCGCCACCGCAACGGCGCCGTCCGGGACGGGATCGCCGCCGGCCGGCCGTCCCTGGCCACCGCCTCCGACATGTGCGAGGCGATCCTCGCCCTGTCCGGGACCACCAACGGCCGCCTGGCCACCGAGGGCTTCCGCGAACTGCGCGAGCAGACCGGCAGCGAGGGGCTGGTGGAGCTGTCCGCCGAGCGTGAGGCCGAGCGGATCACCTTCGCCGACACCCGGGTCCAGCCCCGCGCGGTCATCACCTCCTACGAGTGGTCCGGCTCGGAGACCGGCGGGCGCCGCTACTCGCCGTTCGTCATCAACACCGAGCACAAGAAGCCCTGGCACACCCTCACCGGCCGCCAGCACTTCTTCGTCGACCACGACTGGATGGCGGAACTGGGTGAGCAGCTGCCCGTCTACCGGCCGCCGCTGGACGCCCGCCGCCACTACGGCGACGAGGAACTGCACGACGGCAGCGCCGAGGTGACGGTGCGTTACCTCACGCCGCACTCCAAGTGGTCCATCCACTCCGAGTACCAGGACAACGCCTACATGCTCGCCCTCTCCCGCGGCGGCCCGGTGATCTGGCTGTCCACCGCCGACGCCGGGAGGATCGGCGTCAAGGACAACGAGTGGATCGAGGCCTACAACCGCAACGGCGTCGTGGCCGCCCGCGCCGTGGTCACCCACCGCATGCCCGAGGGCACGGTGTACATGTACCAC
The DNA here is from genome assembly GCF_047049295.1 of Streptomyces sediminimaris. Lineage (NCBI taxonomy): Bacteria > Bacillati > Actinomycetota > Actinomycetes > Kitasatosporales > Streptomycetaceae > Streptomyces > Streptomyces sediminimaris. The sequence continues at coordinate 1,187,053 of NZ_JBJWOT010000001.1, forward strand.
GCCAAGGACCGCACGGTGAACGTCCCGAAGACCGAGGTCAGCGGCCGCCGCGGCGGCGTCCACAACTCCCTGACCAGGCTGCTGCTCAAGCCGACCCATCTCGCGGGCGGCTACGCGCAGTTCACCTACGCCTTCAACTACTACGGCCCGACCGGCAACCAGCGCGACGAGGTCACCGTCATCCGCCGTCGCTCGCAGAACGTGGAGTACTGACATGCGCGTGATGGCACAGGTGGCGATGGTGATGAACCTCGACAAGTGCATCGGCTGCCACACCTGCTCGGTCACCTGCAAGCAGACGTGGACCAACCGCACCGGCGTCGAGTACGCCTGGTTCAACAACGTGGAGACCAAGCCCGGCGTCGGCTACCCGCGCCGCTACGAGGACCAGCAGCGGTGGAAGGGCGGCTGGATGCTCGACCGGCGCGGCCGGCTGGTGCTGCGCTCCGGCGGCCGCGTCAAGCGCCTGCTCTCGCTGTTCGCCAACCCCGACCTGCCGGCCATCGAGGACTACTACGAGCCGGTCACCTACGACTACGACAACCTCGTCGGTGCCCCCGCCGGCCAGGACATCCCGGTCGCCCGGCCCCGTTCCGTCCTCACCGGCAGGCCCACGGCCGTCACCTGGGGCGCCAACTGGGAGGACGGTCTGGGAGGCGCCCCCGAACACGCCGGCGCCGATCCCAACCTCACCGGGGAATGGGCCGAGAAGGTCAGGTTCGAGTTCGAGCAGACCTTCCTCTTCCATCTGCCCCGGCTGTGCGAGCACTGCCTCAACCCGGCCTGCGTGTCGGCCTGTCCGTCCGGCGCCATGTACAAGCGCGTCGAGGACGGCATCGTCCTGGTCGACCAGGACAGGTGCCGCGGCTGGCGGATGTGCGTGACGGCGTGCCCGTACAAGAAGGTGTACGTCAACCACGCCACCGGCAAGGCCGAGAAGTGCACCTTCTGCTTCCCGCGTATCGAGGCCGGCCAGCCCACCGTCTGCTCCGAGACCTGCGTGGGCCGGCTGCGCTACCTCGGACTCCTGCTGTACGACGCCGACCGCGTGGGCGAGGCCGCGGCCACCCCCGACGAGCGGGACCTGCTGGACGCCCAGCGCGGCGTCTTCCTCGACCCCGCCGACCCCGAGGTGATAGCGGCGGCACGGCAGGCGGGCATCCCCGAGGACTGGCTGGACGCCGCCCGCCGCTCCCCGGTCCACGACCTCGTCGTGCGGTACGGGGTCGCCCTGCCCCTGCACCCCGAGTACCGCACCCTGCCCATGGTCTGGTACGTCCCGCCCCTGTCCCCCGTGCTCGACGCCGTCACCGGCGCGGGCGGCGACCAGGACGACCCCGACCACGTCTTCGCCGCCGTCACCCGGCTGCGCATCCCGCTGGAGTACCTGGCGGAGCTGTTCACCGCCGGTGACACCGACGTCGTGGCCGGGGTGCTGATGAAACTCACCGCGCTCCGCTCGTACATGCGCGGCCGCACCCTCGGTGAGGACGGGGACGAGGCGGCGCTGGAGGCGGTCGGGCTGACCGCCCGCGAGGCCGAGGACCTCCACCGCCTCCTCGCCGTCGCCAAGTACGCCGACCGCTATGTGGTCCCGGCCGCCCACAAGGAGGACGCCGCCGCTCTGAGCGCGGTGGAGAACCGCTGTCCGGTGGAGTCCGCCGACGAGCCCTCCGGCCGCCGGGTCATGCTCGGCATCCCCACCCTGCGCCGCACGGCCGGCGGAGGCCGGGCATGATCCCCCTGCGCACCCGCGTGCGCGCGTCCACGCGCCGCCGGGCCCGGCTCACCCCGCAGGAGACGGCCGACCGGGCGCTGCTGCTGCGCCTGCTGTCGCTGCTCCTGCAGTACCCGGACGGGGAACTGGACGCCGCCCGCCCGGAGCTGGCCGCCGCCGTCGAGGCGCTGCCGGCGTCCCCGGCCGCCGAGCGGCTGGCGGACTTCGTGCGATGGTTCGGCGGCCAGGAGCCGGAGGCGCTGGAGAGGCACTACGTCGAGATGTTCGACCTGCGCCGCAAGAGCAGCCTCTACCTCACCTACTACCTGCACGGCGACACCCGACGCCGCGGCATGGCCCTGCTCGCCCTCAACCAGCGCTACCGCGCCGCCGGCTGGGAGACCGACGGCGGCGAGCTGCCCGACCACCTGCCGGTGGTGCTGGAGTTCGCCGCGCTCGGCGGGCCGGGCCCGGGCGAGGCACCCCTGCGCCAGCACCGGCGCGGTCTTGAGCTGATCCACCAGGCGCTCTCCGACGCCGGCTCCCCCTATGTCCATCCGCTGGCCGCGCTGCTGACGCTGCTGCCGCCGCCCAGCGAGGCGGACCGCGCGGCGGTGGCCCGGCTGGCGGCCGAGGGCCCGCCGAACGAGGAGGTCGGCCTCGACCCCTACGGCACCTACGGCGACGGGGAGTTCGCCCCGCCCGGCACCTTCGCCCCACCGCCGCCCGCCCCGCCGACGCGCGTGGCGCCCGCTCCGACCACCGGTACGGAAGGCCCCCGATGACCGCCCCGAACCTCCTCCTGGCCGCCGCCCCCGCAAGCGGCGCCGACCTGCTGCTGTGGGTCGCCCTCCCCTACGCCTGCCTCGCCGTGTTCGTGGCCGGGCACGTCTGGCGCTACCGGCACGACCAGTTCGGCTGGACCAGCCACACCAGCCAGCTCCTCGAACACCGCTGGCTGCGCTGGGGCAGCCCGCTGTTCCACTTCGGCGCCCTGATGGTGATCGCCGGGCACGTGGTCGGGCTGGCGGTGCCCGCGTCCTGGACCGAGGCGGCCGGCATCGGCGAGCACGCCTACCACACCACCGCCGTCCTCGCGGGCTCGGTGGCCGGTGCCGCCATGGTCACGGGGCTCGGCATGCTCTGCGCGCGCCGCCTGCTGACCCGCCGGATCCGCCTCACCACCGACCGCAGCGACAAGCTCCTCTTCCCGCTGCTGTCCGCCACGGTCCTGCTCGGCCTCTCGGCCACCGCCACGCACAACGTGTTCGGGGGCGGCTACGACTACCGCACGACCGTCTCCGTCTGGTTCCGCGGTGTCCTCACCTTCCAGCCGCATCCGCTGGCGATCGCCGACGCCCCGCTGCTCTTCCGGCTCCACGCCCTGAGCGCCTGCCTGCTGTTCGCCGCCTGGCCCTTCACCCGTCTCGTCCATGTGTGGAGCGTGCCGGTCGGCTACCTCGTCCGGCCCTACCTGGTCTACCGGCGGCGGTCCGTGGCTCCGGCGGCACGGACGCCGTCGGCCGCCCCCGGGCCCGCCGCCGCCTCCCGGCGGGCCGCATGAGCCACGGACCGGCACCGGTACGGGACGCCACGAAGACCCGGCGCCCGCACACGCTCGGCGCGAGCCGCAGGACCGGATGGGCGATGGTCACCGCCGGGGCCGTCGGCTGGCTCGCCTCCTTCCAGCTCACCGTGGACGACTGGCGGCTGCTTCGTGATCCCGCCTACCGGCCGCCGTGCAACATCAGCCCCGTCGTCAGCTGCGGCAGCGTCATGTCGAGTGCGCAGGGACACGTGTTCGGCTTCCCCAACATGCTGCTCGGCCTGGGCGCCTTCGCCGCCGTGACCGTCCTGGGCATCGCCGTGCTCTCCGGGGCGCGCCTGCACCGCCGGCTCTGGCTGGCCCTCGACGCGGGGGCGCTTGCGGGGGTGGTGTTCGTCCACTGGCTGATCGTGGAGTCGCTGTACGAGCTCGACAAGATCTGCCCCTACTGCGCCGTCGTCTGGGTCGTCACCATCGCCCTGTTCTGGTACGTGACCCTGCACTGCCTGGAACAGGCGATCGTCCCGGTGCCCCGGAGCGTGATGCAGCTGGTGCGGGAGACGCACTGGATGCTCCTCGCGGCCTGGTACGGGGTCATCGCGCTGCTCGTCCTCACCCGGTTCTGGCCGTACTGGAGCGGCCTGCTGTGACCGGCCCGCGACGGGCACGGGGCCCAGCGGCCCCGCGCCCGGGACGTTCGGCCCTCCGCCCCCAGCCCCTCGCCAAGTTAGGTTTACCTAACTACCTGTTGCGAGCGGAGAGCGAGGTACGCGCATGGCACCGACCGACCCTTCGGCCCTCCCGGAAAACATGCCCCTGCCCGGTGACGGACTGGACACGGCCCGCATGCCCGGCCACTGGCTGCTGGCCCGCCTGGGCAAGCGCGTGCTGCGCCCCGGCGGCAGGGAACTGACCGGCTGGATGCTCGACGGCCTGGCCCTCGGACCGGACGACCGGGTGGTGGAACTCGCCGCGGGTCTGGGCGCCACCGCCCGGCTGGTCCTCGCGCGCGCCCCGGGCTCCTACACGGCCGTGGACCGCGACCCCGCCGCCGTGGCCGGACTGGGCGTCCTCCCCGCCCCGGGAGCGACCGAGGTGGCGGCCGTGCGGGCCGACGCCGCGGACACCGGGCTGCCGGCCGGCAGCGCCACCGCGGTGTACGGGGAGGCCGTGCTGACCATGCAGCCCGAGCCCGCCAAGCGTCGCGTCCTGCGCGAGGCCCGGCGGCTGCTCGCCGGCACCGGCGGCCGCTACGCCCTGCACGAGATGTGCCTGCTGCCCGAGGACCTCGGTCCGGAACACGCCGAGGAGATCACCAGGGACCTGGGCGGCGCCGTCCACGTCGGCGCCCGCCCGCTGACCCCGTCCGGCTGGGTCGCCCTGCTCGCCGCCGAGGGCTTCACCGTCACCGCCCGCCGGAGGGCGCCGATGGCCCTGCTCGAACCGCGCCGGCTCATCGCCGACGAGGGCCTCGGGAACGCCGTGCGCATCGCCGGCCGGGCCCTCCGCGACCCCGCGGCCCGCCCCCGCGTCCGGCAGATGCGCCGCGTCTTCCGCCGCCACCGGGACCACCTGGGCGCCATCGCCCTCATCGCCACCCCCACCCCGCGTACCGCCTGAGGAGGCATCCCCGTGCCCGCAACCGTGATCGCCGACCTGACCGCCGAACTGCCCCTGGCCGAGGACGGCACCCTCAGCCGTGTCCTGTACCGCGACGACCGGCTGCGCGTGGTCGGCTTCGCCTTCGCCGCCGGGCAGGAACTGACCGAGCACACCTCGGCCCTGCCCGTCGTCATCCAGGTCGTCCGCGGCCGCCTCGACCTGGTGCTGGGGGACGAGAAGACCGTGGCGACGCCCGGCAGCTGGATCCGTCTGCCCGCCCGGCTGCCGCACACGGTGCGCGCCCTGGAGCCCACCGTCATGCTGCTGACCATGCTGCCCGCGCCGGATCCCCGCGCGTCCGACGGCCCCGCCGTGGCCTGAACCGGCCGCCGAGGCGGGCGGCGCGCCCTCACTGCCCCGGGCCCTGTCCAGGCGCCGAGGGCGTGGCGCCCGGCACGGGGATCGCCGGGGCGGAGGGGCGCGCGGCCGTGGCACGCTCTCCCGCGAGGGCGTCGCCGATCCTGCGCGCCAGGAGCGGATCGGCCGGCAGGACGTGCGCGGCGAACCAGCGGGCGGCCGACGGATCGGGGGAGGGCTCGACGAACTCCGCGCCCGCGTAGTCGTCGAGCGGGGGATCGTAGACGTACCCGACGACCACGCCGTGCCGCACCATGCGCTCCACCAGGGCGTCGCGGTCCTCGACGAGGAGCGGCACCCGGAAAAGCGGCGGAGGCCCGTCGGACGCCACCCGCGCACGCAGGGCCGGGGCGGCCCATGATGTGCCCGAGAGCAGCGAGACGCCCGCTCTGCGCCGGACGAGGTCCCGCTCCAGCCCGGCCAGCCGCAACGCCAACTGCCCGCGCACCAAAGCCCCGTGGCGGGTGCGGTAGCCGTGCAGATCGACGCGCAGCCACGGGTCGTGGGCCGCCAGGCTCGGCGCCCGGGACGCGCAGACGGTGAGACGCGGCGCGTGCAGGGCCATGCGGAAGCCGTCACGCTCGAGCAGACCGAGACGCTGCATGGTCCGCCACACGGGACGCACCAGATCCAGGGTGCGCACGGCGGAACGCGCCAGCGGAAGCAGCGTCGTCGCCAGGTCGCCGCTGAGCCGGCCCGGCACCAGCAGATCGTCCCGCAGCAGTTCCAGCTCCCGCCGGGTGCGGGCGTCCCCGACGGCGAGGAAACCGCCGGCCATGCCCGCCACGTGCTTGGACAGGCTGAACGCCGCGGCCGTGCCGAAGGTCCCGACCGGCTGCCCCTCCACATGTGTGCCGATCGCGTGCGCCGCGTCCTCGAACAGGGGGATCCCCAGCTCGTCGCAGCGCCGGCGCAGGGGCACGACCTGGTCCGGCATCCCGTAGAGGTTCGTGGTCAGGACGGCGTCCACACCCCGCCACGTGGACTCCGGCACGGCGGCCGGGTCGATGTTGCCGTCCCGGACGGAGACGGGGGCGAGGACCGGGCGCAGTCCGGCGGCGAGGACGACGAAGAGGACCACGTCGTCGTTGACCGGGGACATCAGCAGGCGCGCGCCCGGCCGGCACCAGCGCCGCAGCGCCAGGTACAGGGCCAGCCGGGCCGAGGGCGTGTAGACGCACTCGCGTCCGAGCCGCCGTGCCATCGTCGCGGCGAGCCGCGATCCGTACGGCATCGTCACCCGCTTCCGCCGGAAGGCCGGCCGTGGCGCTCGGCGGCGCCCGGCAGACCCGATGTGCGCACGGCGCCGGCCGTCTTCAGCAACCGGTCGGCGGGCTTCCGCAGCACGGGATGGGCGAGGACCGTGTTCCGCAGGCCGCGCACGGGCCTGCGCCAGAGCCGGTATGCCGCCGCCACCGGACGGGGACGGGTCACGAACCCCTCGCCGACGCGCAGTTCCCGGGTCTTGAGCCAGTCCTTGTACTCGCCGCCACCGCGCCCCATGTCCACCAGCGTCACCCCGTCCCGGCCCGCCGCCTCGACCATCCGCAAGTGCATGATCAGCCCGGGTGAGTAGCGGCGGAACTCCGGGTCGTACGCGGTGAACCAGCCCGCGAGCACGGTGCGCGAGCGCGGCCCGAAGTGCACGGCCACCGGCCGGTCCCCCGCGTACAGGGCGGTCAGCAGACCGGTGAAGTGCTCATCGCGGACCTCGGACAGGTCGTTCACCAGGTCGACGATCCACGGCCGCGCGAACCGGTCCATCCGCCCCGTCCTGCGGTACTGGGCCGACTTCCACCGCATGAGCGTGCGCAGGATCCGCGGGTCGCGTTCGTCGAGGACGAGCCGCACCTCCCCCGTGTCGCGCCGCAGACGGCGTTCCTTGGCCAGCGTCGTCTTGGTGTGCCGCGGGGACCTCTCGCGCAACCAGTCCACATAGCCGCTGCCGTGCTCCTCCAGGTCGATCACGGGCGAGGCGAACGTCCCCGTGACATAGCGTGCGAAGGACTTCTGCTCCTCGACGAGATGGTCGAACTCGAAGACGGACAGTCCGCAGGCCCGCAGCAGCTCGCGGGCGTCCCAGCCGACTCCGGGCCGGTGCACCAGGGCCTGGCAGTCGGACAGGCCGAGGCCGATCGCCCGGCCGACGCCGAAGGCCCCGCGCTGATGGGGGAAGAACCCGACGGGGTCCCCGTTCTCCCGGAGCACCGCCACGCGCGCCCCGCGTCGGTGCCGGGCGATCGCCACGGCGAACTGCGGTGACAGGAAGGGGTTGGCGTATTCGGGTGAGTCGTCCATCACCTCCTGCCACGTGCGGCGAAGCGACGGACTCAGTTCCTCCAGGTCGTGGATCGTGATGTCCATCTCAGACCTACCGCTCTCCTCGCTGCATGGAACCCCTTCTTGCCTCTCGGGTACTGGTGGTCGCCCGGTCCCCGTGCGCGGGGACCGGGCGACGCGCAGGCGCGGTGTGGACCGGTGGCGTCCTCATGGCTCGCCGCCCGATCACGGGGGCGGTGCGGCAGACGGTGGCGGCGAGGGCCGTCCGGGCGGAGAGGGCCGTCATGTGCCGCGGGGAGCGGGGCTCCCGCGCGTCCGGTTCAGGCATGCCGACCCCCGTTGCCTCGCCTGTGGGTCCCCGGTGGCGCCGGGCTGCCCCGGGCCGGTCACACGTCATCATGGTGATGCCGCGCCGGCTCGCGCCTGGGTCGAACAGGCACCGGCGCGGGCCCGGTGGTCCCCTGTCGGCGCCACCGCAGCGGGACTGGCAGCCGTCCGGGAGGGGGCCTTCGGCCCACAGACCCGATCGCCTCCCCCGGTACGCGGATGTCGGGAATTCTCCAGGCTGCAACGGTGACCCCCCGGACACACGAATCGGCCCGTACTACGACAAAGCCCCTGGTCAGACTGTCGACACTCAACAGGTTGTACCGTACTGCGCGTATAGTTTCGTCGTGAGCAACCACAGTCAAGACACCGAGACAGCCAGTTCGCAGTCCGGCGGAGTGCAGTCGGTCGATCGCGCCATCAGCGTCCTGGAGATCCTCGCCCAGCGCGGCGAGGCCGGCGTGAGCGAGGTCGCCGGCGAGATCGACGTCCACAAGTCCACCGCTTTCCGCCTGCTCGGCGCACTGGAGGCACGCGGTCTTGTGGAGCAGGCGGGCGAGCGCGGCAAGTACCGGCTCGGCTTCGGCATCGTGCGCCTGGCCGGCGCCGTCACCGGACGCATCGACATCACCCAGCAGGGCCGGCCGGTCTGCGAGCGGCTCGCCGAGGAACTCGGCGAGACCGTGAACATCGCCGTCACGCAGGAGCACTACGCGATCAACCTCTACCAGGTGCGCGGCCCGGGCGCGATCACGGCGCACAACTGGGTCGGCCAGCTGACCCCGCTGCACGCCACCTCCAGCGGCAAGGTGCTGCTGGCCCACATGCCGGCCAAGGAGCGGGCCGCACTGCTGGCCGAGGCCGGCCTGAAGAAGGTCACCCCGCGCACGATCACCGCGAAGACGAGGCTCGAGAAGAACCTCGCCGAGGTGCGCGAGCGGGGCTACGCCTGGACCCTGGAGGAGTTCGAGATCGGCCTGCACGCCATGGCCGCGCCGGTCCGCAACCGGGACGGCGAGGTCATCGCCGCCCTCAGCGCCTCCGGCCCGGCCTACCGCTTCACCGAGGAGCGCATGCACGAGCTCGCGCCGAACCTGCTCAAGGGTGCGGAGGAGATCAGTCACCGGATGGGGTACCTGGGCTGAGCGGCGCCGGTACGCCCGCTACCCGGGCCGGCGGGCGCCCAGACGCTCGTTCACCCAGTCGTGGAACGCGCCGATGTGGTGCTCGCTGGGGACCAGCACGCCGCCCTTGGCGTACAGCCGGGAGCTCATGCCCGGCTGCGTGCGCTCGCAGGCGTCGAAGTCCTGGCGGTTGACGCGGTCGAAGAGCTCCACGGAGCGGCTGACGTCCCTGCCGGACTCGACGACGTGCGGCAGGTAGAGCCAGTCGCACTCGACGACGGTCCGGTCGACGGCCACCGGGTACATCCGGTGGAAGATGACGTGGTCGGGCACGAGGTTGATGAAGACCTGCGGCCGGACGGTGATGGCGTAGTAGCGGCGGTCCTGGTCGTCGCCGACACCCGGGATGCGGTCGAGCCCCGCCGAGCCGTCCACGGTGAAGCCCTGGACCTCCGCACCGAACTCCGCGCCGTGGCCGACGTAGTACTGCGCGGCGTAGCCGTCGGCGAACTCCGGGAGCACCTCGGTGAGTTCGGGGTGGATCGTGGCGCAGTGGTAGCACTCCATGAAGTTCTCGATGATGAGCTTCCAGTTGGCCCTGACGTCGTAGACGATCCGCCTGCCGACGGAGAGGCTGCCGATGTCGTAGTGCTCGATGGACTCGGCGTCCCCGAGTCGGGCGACGACGTCCCCGACGACCTCGTCCTCGAAGGAGGGCGGGTTCTCGGCGAGGCAGACCCAGACGTAGCCGAGCCACTCGCGGACGGCCACGTTCACCAGGCCGTACTCGGTGCGGCCGACGTCGGGCATCCTGGTGAGGTTGGGCGCCGCGACCAGCTTGCCGTTCAGGTCGTAGGTCCAGGCGTGGTACGGGCACTGGAAGGCCCGCTTGACCTCGCCGGACTCCTCGGTGCAGAGCCTGGCGCCGCGGTGCCGGCACACATTGAGGAAGGCGCGGACCGAGGCGTCGCGCGAGCGGGTCACGATGACGCTCTCACGGCCCACGTCGACGGTGCGGAAGGCACCGGGCCGCGCCAGCTCCGAGGAGCGCGCGGCACAGAACCACATGGACTCGAATATGCGCTCCTGCTCCTGGGCGAAGACCGCCGGATCCGTGTAGGAGGAGCCGGGCAGGGTGGCGATCAGGCTGTCCGGCAGGCTGGTCGAGGTCACGGTGCACTCCTCGGGGGACGTCGTGGCGAAGGTGGTTCACGCGCCGGGAAGAGCGACTCCGGACGGCGTTGTGTATAGAGCAACACTACGTGCGATGCGCAACCGCAGCATCGGATGCCGCGGGGGTGGTGTCAAGACGCGGCGGCGAGCTGCCTGCGCCAGCGCGTGAACGACCGCGGCTGGTTCATTCCGAGCACGGCGACCGGGTGGCCGGCGCGCCGGTAGACGGCGAGGACGTCGCGGTCGTCCGCGCGGCCCTGCTCGACGCTCACGCTGTCGGCGCCGGCCGCGTGGCCGGCGAACTGGATCTTCACGCCGTACTGGTCCGACCAGAAGTACGGCGGCCGGGGCACCCCCGGCTCCACCGCGCCGCCCGCGAGCAGCGTGGCGATCGCGGCCTCGGGACGTTCGCGGGCACCGGTCCAGTGCTCGACGCGGCGGTGCGCCCCGGTCCGCGGGTCGTACCAGTTGGCGCAGTCGCCGACCGCGACCACGCCGGCCAGACTGGTGCGCCCGTCGGCCCCGCACTTGACGCCGTTGTCGAGCGCGACGCCGGACCCTTCCAGCCACTCGACGCACGGACGGGCCCCGACACCGACCACGACGATGTCCGCGGGCACGCTGCGGCCGTCCTCCAGCAGCACGGCGTCCACCTGGCGCTCCCCGCCGAGCCCCTTGACGCCCACACCGCACAGCAGCCGTACGCCGTGGTCCGCGTGGAGCCCGGAGACGATCGCACCCATGCGCTCGCCGAGCGGTCCGGCGAGCGGCGTCGAAGCCGCCTCGACCACCGTGACGTCGAGCCCGAGGGCGCGGGCGGTGGAGGCGACCTCGGCGCCGATGAAGCCGCCCCCGATCACCACCAGCCGGCCGCCGCGGGCCAGTTCCGCCCGCAGGGCGCGGGCGTCGTCCAGGGTGCGCAGCGTGTGCACCCCGGCCAGGCCCGCGGAGCCCGGCAGGCCGCGCGCCGCGGCGCCGGTGGCGATGACGACGCCGTCGGCCCGGACCTCGGACCCGTCGGCGAGCCGGACCGCTCGGCGCGTCCGGTCCAGTCCGGTGGCACGGGCACCGAGCAGCCACTCCGCCCGCAGGTCCTCGCCGTCCGCCTCCAGGGCGAGATCGTCCTCGCCGATCGTGCCGGCCAGGAACTCCTTGGACAACGGCGGCCTGTCGTAGGGGCGGTGCGGTTCGTCGCCGACGACGACCAGCCGCCCGTCGTAGCCCTGCTTGCGCAGGGAGCGCGCCGCGGACAGACCGGCCAGCGAGGCCCCCACCACGGCGACCGTCCTCACGCGAGTCCTCCGGCGAGCCGGGCCGCGACGCAGGGAGGCAGGTTGGGGGCGTCCGTGGACACCTGGACGTAGATCACGCCGTCCTCGACGAGGACCTGGTGGGTGCGGACGGGCAGCCGGGCCGGCGGGGCGTCCACGCTGCCGGTGCGCAGGTCGAACTTCGAGGCGTGCAGCGGGCATTCCACCTCGCACCCCTCCAGCCAGCCGTCGGCGAGCGAGGCGTCCTGGTGGGTGCAGGTGTCGTCGATGGCGAAGACCTCGCCGTCGTCGGTGTGGAACACCGAGACCGGCGGATCGGTGTCGAGCCGGAAAGCCTCACCTCGCGGGAGATCCGCGAGACGGCACGCGGGAATCATCATGACACCTCGGTGCGTATAACGAAACGGATTGCGGTAAGCGCAACATCAGTCTGGGGTCGGCCCGAACCCCTGTCAAGCAGTTCAGAGAGCAGGTTTGTCCGGGCACGCTTGTTTCTCATCACACAACTTGACGCATGATGAGAAACGCCCATGTCATGCAGACAGCCCGCCTTCCCGTCCCGCGCGGGCGGGACGGGAAGGCGGGCCGACCAGCGGGAGCGTCCCCTTCTTCGCGGTCAGAAACCGCGGTCGATCCACTCCTGGAGGTGCGGCGCCTCGGCGCCGACGGTGGTCGTCTCCCCGTGACCGGTGTGCACCACGGTGTCCGCGGGAAGCGTGAGCAGCCTCGAGCGGATCGACTCCACGATGGCCGGGAAGTGGCTGTACGACCGCCCCGTCGCCCCCGGCCCGCCGGCGAAGAGCGTGTCGCCGCTGAAGAGCGCCCGCAGGGCGGGCGCGTACAGGCATACGGCGCCGGGCGCGTGGCCGGGCGTGTGCAGGACGGTCAGCTCGACGCCGGCCACCGTCAGGGGCTGCCCGTCGGTCAGGTCGGCGTCGGGCATCCGGTCGGGGTGCGTCAGCTTCCACAGCGGCAGGTCGTCCGGATGCAGCAGGACCGGGGCGCCGGTGCGGGCGGCGAGTGCGGGCGCGGCGCCGATGTGGTCGTCGTGGGCGTGGGTGCACACGACGGCCGTCAGGCGGCGGTCCCCCACGGCCGTGGCGATGGCGTCGGCGTCGTGGGCCGCGTCGATCACGACGACCTCGTGGTCGTCCCCGACGATCCAGACGTTGTTGTCGACGTCCCAGGTGCCGCCGTCCAGGGAGAACGTGCCGGAGGTGACGAGCCGTTCGACGCGGACACGGGTCATCGCAGCACCACCACCGAGCGCAGGACGTCGCCGCCGCGCATCCGCTCGAACGCCTTCTCCACCTCGTCCAGGGCGATGGTCTCGGTGACGAAGGCGTCCAGGTCCAGGCGGCCCTGGAGGTAGAGGTCGATCAGCATCGGGAAGTCACGGCTCGGCAGGCAGTCGCCGTACCAGGACGACTTCAGCGCGCCGCCGCGGCCGAAGACGTCCAGCAGGGGCAGCTCCAGCCTCATCTCGGGTGTCGGGACGCCGACCAGCACCACCGTCCCGGCCAGGTCGCGCGCGTAGAACGCCTGCTTGTACGTCTCCGGGCGGCCGACCGCCTCGATGACGACGTCGGCGCCGAAGCCGCCGGTCAGCTCGCGGATCTCCTCGACCGGGTCGTTCTCCCTGGAGTTCACCGTGTGGGTGGCGCCCATCTCCCGCGCCGTGGCCAGCTTGCGGTCGTCGATGTCCACCGCGATGACCTTCGCCGCGCCCGCCAGACGGGAACCGGCGATCGCCGCGGCGCCGACCCCGCCGCAGCCGATCACGGCCACGCTGTCGCCGCGGCCGACCTGCCCGGTGTTGATCGCCGCGCCGATGCCCGCCATGACGCCGCAGCCGAGCAGGCCGGCCGCGGCCGCGGACGCCGCCCGGTCGACCTTGGTGCACTGCCCGGCCGCCACCAGGGTCTTCTCCGCGAACGCGCCGATGCCCAGCGCCGGGGACAGTTCCTCGCCGGTGGTGGCGAGGGTCATCCTCTGCCGGGCGTTGCGGGTGTCGAAGCAGTACTGCGGGCGGCCCCGCAGACAGGCCCGGCACTGCCCGCACACGGCCCGCCAGTTGAGGATCACGAAGTCACCGGGGGCGACGTCCGTGACCCCCTCCCCCACCGACTCCACGACGCCCGCGGCCTCGTGCCCCAGCAGGAACGGGAAGTCGTCGTTGATGCCGCCGTCGCGGTAGTGCAGATCGGTGTGGCACACCCCGCAGGCCTCGATCCTCACCAGTGCCTCGCCCGGGCCGGGGTCGGGCACGATGATCGTCTCCAGGCTGACGGGGGCGCCCTTGCCCCGCGCGACGACAGCGCGGACCTGATGAGTCATGACCACTCCTCGGCTGTGGGGAACTGAAACCCGGCAGTTGCTCAATACGGCACACATCTCGCGTGTCGCAACACAGCATCATGGAGCGCGGACCGTGGGTCAAGGCTCGGGAATCCGCGGCCGGAGCGCCGGTTCCCGGTGCCCGCCGCGACGCGAAGCGGCCCCGGCACGGCAGGAGCCGTACCGGGGCCGCCCCATCGGGCCGGAGCCGGGATCACCCGATCTCGACGAGCAGGTCACCGCCCTCCACCTGCTGGATCCTGTTGATCGCCAGCCGGGAGACCCGGCCCGCCTTCGGGGCGGTGATCGCGGCCTCCATCTTCATCGCCTCGATGGTCGCCACGGTGGCCCCGGCGTCCACCTCGTCGCCCTCGGAGACCGCGAGCGTGACCACGCCGGCGAACGGGGCGGCGACATGACCGGGGTTGGCCCGGTCGGCCTTCTCCGTGACCGGGACGTCGGAGGCGGCGGAGGTGTCGCGCACCTGGATCGGCCGCAGCTGGCCGTTCAGCGTGGACATCACGGTCCGCATGCCGCGCTCGTCGGCCTCGCCGACCGCCTCCAGCTCGATCAGCAGCCGGACGCCGGGCTCCAGGTCGACGGAGTACTCCGTGCCCGGCCGCAGACCGTAGAAGAAGTCCTTGCTGTCCAGCACGCTGGTGTCGCCGTAGGCCTGGCGGTGGCTCTCGAAGTCGCGGGTCGGGCCGGGGAAGAGGAGCCGGTTGAGCGTGGCGCGGGGCTCCTTGGCCAGACCCTCGCGGTCCTCCGGCGTCAGCTCCTGCACCGGCCGGGGCTCGGCGCGGCCCTCGAGCGCCTTGCTGCGGAAGGGCTCCGGCCAGCCGCCGGGCGGGGTGCCCAGCTCGCCGCGGAGGAAGCCGATGACCGAGTCGGGGATGTCGTAGCGGTTCGGGGCGGCCTCGAAGTCGGCCGGTGCCACGCCCGCGCCCACCAGGTGCAGGGCGAGGTCGCCGACCACCTTCGAGGACGGGGTGACCTTGACCAGGCGGCCCAGCATCCGGTCGGCCGCGGCGTACATCGCCTCGATGTCCTCGAACCGGTCGCCGAGGCCGAGCGCGACCGCCTGGGTGCGCAGGTTGGAGAGCTGGCCGCCGGGGATCTCGTGGTGGTAGACGCGCCCGGTCGGCGAGGCGAGGCCCGCCTCGAAGGGGGCGTAGACCTTGCGGACGCTCTCCCAGTACGGCTCCAGGTCGCCGACCGCCTGCAGGTCGAGGCCGGTCGGCCGCGCGGAGTGGTCGGTCGCGGCGACGATCGCCGACAGCGAGGGCTGCGAGGTCGTGCCCGCCATGGAGGCGACCGCGCCGTCCACCGCGTCCGCGCCCGCCTGGATCGCCGCCAGATAGGTGCCGAGCTGGCCGCCCGCGGTGTCGTGGGTGTGCAGGTGCACCGGCAGGTCGAACTCCCGCCGCAGCGCGGAGACCAGCGTCGCGGCGGCCGGGGCGCGCAGCAGGCCGGCCATGTCCTTGACGGCCAGCACGTGGGCGCCCGCCTCGACGATCTGCTCGGCGAGCCGCAGGTAGTAGTCCAGCGTGTACAGGCGCTCGCCCGGGTCCGACAGGTCCGCGGTGTAGCAGAGGGCGACCTCGGCGATCGCGGTGCCCGTCTCGCGTACGGCCTCGATGGCCGGGCGCATCTGGCCGACGTCGTTCAGGGCGTCGAAGATGCGGAAGATGTCGATGCCGGTGGCGGCGGCCTCCTGCACGAAGGCGTCGGTCACCTCCGTCGGGTACGGGGTGTAGCCGACGGTGTTGCGGCCGCGCAGCAGCATCTGCAGGCAGATGTTGGGAGCGGCCTCGCGCAGGGCGGCCAGCCGCTCCCAGGGGTCCTCGGCGAGGAAGCGGAGCGCGACGTCGTAGGTGGCGCCGCCCCAGCACTCCAGGGAGAGCAGCTCGGGCAGGGTGCGGGCGACCACGGGGGCGACCGCCAGGAGGTCCTTGGTGCGCACCCGGGTGGCCAGCAGGGACTGGTGGGCGTCGCGGAAGGTGGTGTCCGTGACGCCGATGGTCGGCGACTCGCGCAGGGCGCGGGCGAAGCCCTCCGGGCCGAGCTCGACCAGCCTCTGCCGGGAGCCCGCCGGCGGCTCGCCCGCGGGCAGCGTCGGCAGCTTGGTGGCCGGGTCGATCAGGTGGGGGCGCTCGCCGTGCGGCTTGTTGACCGTGACGTCGGCGAGGTAGGTGAGCAGCTTGGTGCCGCGGTCCGCGGAGGAGCGGGCGGTCAGCAGGTGCGGGCGCTGCTCGATGAAGGACGTGGTGACCCGCCCGGCCTGGAAGTCGGGGTCGTCCAGCACGGCCTGCAGGAACGGGATGTTCGTGGCCACGCCGCGGATGCGGAACTCCGCCACGGCGCGCCGCGCCCGGCCGATCGCGGCCTTGAAGTCCCGGCCCCGGCAGGTCAGCTTGACCAGCATCGAGTCGAAGTGGGCGCTGATCTCCGTACCGGCGTGGGTGGTTCCGCCGTCGAGCCGGATGCCGGAGCCGCCCGGCGAGCGGTAGGCGCTGATGCGGCCGGTGTCCGGGCGGAAGCCGTTGGCCGGGTCCTCGGTGGTGATACGGCACTGCAGGGCGGCGCCGCGCAGCGTCACCGTCTCCTGCGACAGGCCGAGGTCGGCCAGGGTCTGGCCGGAGGCGATGCGCAGCTGGGCCTGGACGAGGTCGACGTCGGTGACCTCCTCGGTGACCGTGTGCTCGACCTGGATGCGCGGGTTCATCTCGATGAAGACGTGGTTGCCGTCGCGGTCGAGGAGGAACTCCACGGTGCCCGCGTTGCGGTAGCCGATCTCCCGCGCGAAGCGGACCGCGTCGGCGCAGATGCGCTCGCGCAGCTCCGGGTCGAGATTGGGCGCGGGGGCCATCTCGATGACCTTCTGGTGGCGGCGCTGGAGGGAGCAGTCGCGCTCGAAGAGGTGGATGACCTCGCCCTCGCCGTCGGCGAGGATCTGCACCTCGATGTGGCGCGGTTCGACGACGGCCTTCTCCAGGAAGACGGTCGGGTCGCCGAACGCGGAGGCCGCCTCGCGGGAGGCCGCCTCGATGGACTCGCGCAGCGCGGCCGGGTCCTCGACGCGGCGCATGCCGCGCCCGCCGCCGCCCGCGACCGCCTTCACGAACACCGGGAAGCCGATCTCCTCCGCCGCGCGGACGAGTTCGTCGACGTCGTTGGAGGGCTCGGAGGAGCCGAGGACGGGCACGCCGGCCGCGCGGGCGGCGGCCACGGCGCGCGCCTTGTTGCCGGTGAGCTCCAGGGTCTGCGCGCTGGGCCCGACGAACGTGATGCCCGCCTCCTCGCACGCGCGTGCGAGCTCGGGGTTCTCGGACAGGAACCCGTACCCCGGGTAGACCGCGTCGGCGCCCGCCTGCCGTGCGGCGCGGACGATCTCCTCGACGGAGAGATACGCCCGCACGGGGTGCCCCGGCCGGCCGATCTCGTAGGCCTCGTCGGCCTTGAGCCGGTGCAACGAGTTGCGGTCCTCGTGCGGGAAGACGGCGACGGTCCTTGCGCCGAGCTCATAGCCGGCGCGGAACGCCCTGATCGCGATCTCACCACGGTTGGCGACCAGCACCTTGCGGAACATCACCGCTCCCTTCAGCCTGCCGATGACGTGCACCATGGTGTCGGTGACATCCCCGTCACGCCATGTGAGCCGGGCCACTCACATCAAGGTGTGATCTCGGTTGCCGCCTTCCCGATTGCCTCGCCCCTGCGCGGGTACCCGCGACGGCCCGGTCGCACCGGCGGCGGCCGCACGGCGCCTCGCCTCCCCCGGTGGTCGCGGACGCGCGGCGACGTTGCCGGAGGCCCGCAACCCCCTCGCAACCTTGCCCGTGCTGTGCTGCGGGCATGGCTGAGCAGACCCCGCTGTACGAGGAGACCCCGCGCGTCGAACTCACGCCCGCGGCCGCCGAACTGGTGCGGCACCTGCGTGCCGCCCATGGCCCGCTGATGTTCCACCAGTCCGGCGGCTGCTGCGACGGGAGCGCGCCCATGTGCTATCCGCGGGGCGAGTTCCGCACCGGTGGCTCGGACGTGCTGCTCGCGGAACTCCAGGTCGAGGGGGTGGCGGAACCGGTGACGTTCTGGATGTCGCGCAGCCAGTACGAGGCCTGGAGCCACACCCGGCTGATCGTGGACGTCGTGGCGGGCCGCGGCAGCGGCTTCTCCCTGGAAGCACCCGAGGGGGTGCGTTTTCTCACCCGTTCTCGCGTCGTCGACGCATAGCCGTCCCGCGGACCGCCCCGGTCTGCTGCACTTCCCCTGAGACTGCAGACAGTTGACGAGTCCTCAGGGGGTTCTGTGACGCGACGTCAAGGACGTTCCGCGGTGGTGGGGCCGGACAGAACGGTGGCGGGGCCGGACAGAACGGCACGGACGGCGGCGCGATCGGCACTGACGTTCCTCACGGCCTTCGGCGCGCTGGCCGGTGCGGCCCTGGTGGGGGCGGCGCCGGCCGGCGGCGCGCAGAGCTCCATCGCCCTCGCGCCGGGGGTCACCTACCGGCAGTACGACATCCCGGGTGCCCACGGCCCGGCCCACGCCCATGTCGTCACCGTCGACCTGCGCAACAGCCACGTACGTCTCGGCCTGCTGTACCCGCAAGCGGTGGCCGCCCGGGAGCCCGTCTCCCGGCTGGCCGACGCCGAGGGCGCCGTCGCGGGCGTCAACGGCGACTTCTTCGACATCACCGAGACCCAGCACCCGGGCGTGGAGGCGACGGGCTCCACCGACGGCCCCGCGATCGCGCACGGGCACGTGCTGAAGGCGGCGGTGCCCGACGGCCAGCGGTTCGGCCCCGCGCTGCCGCCCGGCACCAGCACCCGGGACGTGATCGGCGTGGGCGTCGACCGCAGGGCCCGGCTGGACGCGATGGCCCTCACCGGGTCGGTGCGTACGCCGGCCGGGCGGCTGCCGCTCGGCGGGCTCAACCAGTACGCGCTGCCGGTGGACTCGATCGGCGCCTTCACCTCCGACT
Organism: Streptomyces sediminimaris; assembly: GCF_047049295.1. NCBI lineage: Bacteria > Bacillati > Actinomycetota > Actinomycetes > Kitasatosporales > Streptomycetaceae > Streptomyces > Streptomyces sediminimaris. The sequence continues at coordinate 1,205,831 of NZ_JBJWOT010000001.1, forward strand.
GGGGCGGCGTCTCCCGGGTCCGCGCCACCTGCGGCACGGACACCGACCGGGCCGCCCCCTGCAGCACGGACACCTACGAGGTGACGGTCCGCGGCGGCCGGGTCGTCGCCGCGTCGGACACCCCGGGATCGGGCGTCATCGCCGCGGGCAGCACCGTCCTCGTCGGGCGGGAGGCGGGCGCCCGGCGGCTGCGCAAGCTCTTCGAGGGCGAGCCGGTGAGGGTCACGCACGGGCTGGTGGCCGCCCGCTCCCGCATCCCGTACAGCTTCGCGCTCGGCGGCTATCCGGTGCTGAGGGGCGGCGAGCCGCTGTCCGGGCTGGACGACACGACCGCGGCCGTGCGCACGGCCGTCGGCATCGCCGACGGCGGGAAGCGCGTGTTCCTGTTCGCGCTGGACGGAGCCCCCGCGTACCGCAAGGGCCTGACGATCGCGGAAGTGGCCGCCGCCATGCGGTCGTTGGGCTCGGTCGACGCCTTCAGCCTGGACGGCGGCGGGTCTTCGACCCTGGTCACCCGCGCGCCGGGAACCGGGGCGGTGACCGTGCGCAACCACCCCTCGGGGGGCGTGGAACGCCCGGTGCCCGACGGCGTCGGGGTGTTCCGCCGGCCATGACCCGGGCCATGCCCCGTGCACGGCCCTCTGACGCAGCTCACGGCCTTTTGACGCAGCTCACGGCCCTTACGGCCGCAGGCTGCCGACGATCTCCGCCGTCGCCGTGACGCCGCTGTGAATGGTGGGCGCGACGCTCGTGCCGGCGAGGAAGAAGCCGAGCAGCGCGCACACCAGCGCGTGGGAGACCTTCAGGCCCCCGTTGCGCAGGAAGATCACCGTCAGGATCAGCAGCAGTACCACCACAGAGATGGAAATCGCCATCGTTCGCCCTCCTCCGCCACGCCATGTCCGGTGCACGGCGTTCGGCCCAAAGTGTGGCGTAGCGGAGGGTTCGTCCGGGCGGCTGACCTGTCCTCCGAACGTGTGGTGTCTACGCCGCCCTGCGGGCGTCCAGGAACGCCTCGAGACCGGCGAGGTCGTCGGTGTTGAGGTAGTCGACGCCGGCCGCGAGCAGTTCGGTCCACAGCGCGTCCCGGGCGGGGCCCGCCAGGTCGGGGGTGTTCCAGAACCGCACCTTCTGCCCGCGCTCGTGCGCCCGGCCGAGGATGCCGCGCAGCTTCCGGCGCTCGGCGTCCGGGAACGGTCCCTCGCCGAGCCAGCCGAAGTTGAGCTGCCAGTTGTCGCTGATGAGCGGGATGAAGGAGGCGGGCGCCGCGCTGCCGAGGTCGGCGAGCCGGCCGTCGTAGAAGGCGCGCCGTACGCTCTGCGCCTCCATCGGCGTGCGCGCGGCCCGGTCGCCGGAGATCACGTTGGTGACCGCTCCGGGGTGGACGCGGCCGTGCGCGTACGTCGTGAACAGGTGCCGGTAGCGCCGGAGGCGGCGGTCGAGTTCGAGGTAGGTGGAGGAGCCCTCGGTCTTGATGTCGATGAGCAGTTGCAGGGGCCGGTGGTGACCGCGGTAGACGGAACCGTGGTTGGCCCGGACGATGGCCGCCAGCGGGTCGAGGTAGAGGGACTCCAGGGTGCGGGTCGGGTCCAGGTCGTCCGCGGTGTGGCCGATCAGGAGCTGGTCGCCGACGAGGAAGATGTCGGCCTCGACGCTGCCGAAGCGGTGGTCGAGGGCGTCGAGGAGGGGACGCGGGTGCTCGTAGTCGTTGTGGGCGTGGGCGCGCCACAGCGGCCGGTGCCGGTGCTCGTGGCCCTCGGCGAACGCGCTGCCCGCGGGTGGGGCGAGCACGGCTGCGAGTGCGGCACCGAACGTGCCGAGGGCTCTGCGGCGGGTGGTGAGGGCCATATTGTGCCTCCCTGTGGGGCGGTCTCAACCACAGGGAGTATGGAGCGGATCGGTCCTCAACGAACCTGTGCATGACAGGAGTTGGCCGGACCGCCGCCCCTCGTTCACTCGTTCCGCGCAGCCGCACGGAAAAGCCCGCCCCAGGTGGGGCGGGCTGCACCGGAGCGGGAGTCAGGGAGCCTGGAGACCGACGAGTCCGGCCACCGCGGACCGGTGGGCGCCGGCCGTGCCGTAGGCGATCGAGTCGGCCTTGGCCCGCTTGAGGCAGAGGTGGATCGGGTGCTCCCACGTCATGCCGATGCCGGCGTGCAGCTGCAGGGCCTCCTCCGCGGCGTGCACGGCGACCGGCGCCGCGTAGGCCTGTGCGACGGCGACCGAGACATCGACGTCCACACCGGTGGCGAGCGCGTCGGCCGCGTTGCGGGCGGCCGCACGGAGGTTGACCGTCTCCAGCCACAGCTGGGCCAGCCGGTGCTTGAGCGCCTGGAAGCCGCCGACGGGCCGGTTGAACTGCTTGCGCTCCTTGAGGTAGCGCACCGTCTCGGTCAGCGCCCAGTCGGCGAGGCCGAGTTGCTCGGAGACGAGCAGCCCGGCGCCGGCCCGCAGGGCGCGGCGGACGGCGGGCTCGGCGGCCCCGAGCCCGCGCGCCCGCGCCCCGTTCAGGGTGACGGTCGCGAGCGGCCGGGTGAGGTCGAGGGACGTCTGCGGGGTGACGGTCGCCTCGGACGCTTCCACCGCGTACAGCCGGCCGTCCTCGGCCGGGACGAGGAGGACGTCGGCGGCCGCCGCGTCCGCGATGCCGGTCAACTCCCCGTGCACGGTGCCGTTCTCCAGCCGTACGGCGGGAAAGGAGGTGCCGGGGGCGCGGTGCAGCGCGACCGCGAGCACGCCGACGGTCCGCCCGGAGGCCAGCCGCCCCAGCAGTTCCGCGTCCCCGCACTCCAGCAGGGCCTCGGTGGCGACGACGGCGCTGGAGAGGTAGGGCACGGGAGCGACGGCGCGGCCCAGCTCCTCCAGGACCACGGCGGCCTCGCGGTGGGTGGCGCCCTGGCCGCCCTGTGCCTCGGGCACCAGCAGGCCGGCCAGGCCCATGCCGTCGGTGAGCGCCTTCCAGGCCGCGGGGTCGTGCGGGACGCCGGACTCGGTGCGCGCGATGACGCCCTGCGCGTCGCAGTGGTCGGCGAGCAGGTCCCGTACGGCGGCCCGCAGCGCCTCCTCCTCCTCGGAGTAGAGAAGGTCGGGCTGTGTGCGCTGTGCCGTCATCGGGCCAGGTCCTTCCACGCGACGTCCTTGTCGGTGCGCGGCTCGGCGGGCAGGCCCAGCACGCGCTCGGCGACGATGTTCAGCAGGATCTCGCTGGTCCCGCCCTCGATGCTGTTGCCCTTGGCGCGCAGATAGCGGTAGCCGGCCTCACGGCCGGTGAAGTCCACCAGCTCCGGGCGGCGCAGGGTCCAGTCGTCGTACAACAGGCCCTCCTCACCGAGGAGTTCGACCTCCAGGCCGCTGATCTCCTGGTTGAGGCGGGCGAAGGCGAGCTTCATGCCCGCGCCCTCCGGGCCGGGCTGCCCGGCGACGAGCTGCTGGCGCAGGCGCTCGCCGGTGAGCCGGGCGACCTCGGCCTCCACCCACAGCTTCAGCAGACGCTGGTGCAGGTCGTGGGTGCGCAGTTCCGGGCGCTCGCGCCAGGTCTTCGCGACCGGGGCGATCATGCCGCCCTCGCGGGGCAGCCGCATGCCGCCGATGGCGACGCGCTCGTTGTTGAGGGTGGTCTGCGCGACCCGCCAGCCGTCGCCGACCTCGCCGAGGCGGCGGGAGTCGGGGATGCGCACGTCGGTCAGGAAGACCTCGTTGAACTCGGCCTCGCCGGTGATCTGGCGCAGCGGGCGGACCTCGACGCCGGGGTCGGTCATGTCGCAGACGAAGTACGTGATGCCCGCGTGCTTGGGCACGTCCGGGTCGGTGCGGGCGATGAGGATGGCCCAGCGGGCGTTGTGCGCGCCGGACGTCCACACCTTCTGCCCGTTGACGATCCAGTCTCCCCCGCTCCCGGCCCCGCTCGAGCGGGAGGGGCCGCCCTCCTCACGGACGGCCCGGGTGCCGAGCGCCGCGAGGTCGGAGCCGGCGCCCGGCTCGCTGAACAGCTGGCACCAGACCTCCTCGCCGGTCCACAGCGGCCGCAGATAGCGCCGCTTCTGCTCCTCGGTGCCGTACTTGAGGATGGTCGGGGCGGCCATGCCGAGCCCGATGCCGTTGCGGCGCGGGTCGTTGTCGGGGGCGCCGGCGGCCTCCAGCGCGGTGTCCACGACGGCCTGGAGGGAGCGCGGGACGCCCAGCCCGCCGAGGCCCTCCGGGTAGTGCACCCAGGCGAGTCCCGCGTCGAAGCGGGCCCTGAGGAAGTCCAGGCGGTCGGTCGTGGCCGGCGGATGGGCGGCCAGCAACTCGGCCGTACGGCGCTGCAGTCCGGCTGCGTCGGTCATGCCGCGGCTCCGTTCGCCGTGGACGGCACGACGGCCACCCGGCCGGTGGTCAGCCCGTCGCCGACGCGCTGCACCGCCGCCGCCGCACCGTCCAGCGGGACCCGCTCGCTGACCAGCGGCTTGATCGCGCCGCTCGCGGCCAGCTCGGTGAGCTGCTCGTGGCAGTGCAGGACCAGCTTCGGGTTCTTGGTGTTGTACAGGCCCCAGTGCAGGCCGAGGACGGAGTAGTTCTTCACCAGGGCGTGGTTGAGCGCCGGGCTGGGGATCGTCCCGCTCGCGAAGCCGACGACCACGATCCGGCCCTCGAAGGCGACGACCTTGGTGGACTGGGTGTAGGCCTCGCCGCCCACGGGGTCGTAGACCACGTCCGCGCCCCGGCCGCCGGTGGCCTCCTTCACGGCGGCGACGACGTCCTCGCTCCTGCGGTCGATCACCACGTCGCAGCCCAGCTCCCGGGCGACGGCGGCCTTGCCGGCCCCGCCGACGACGCCGATGACCGTGGCCCCGGCCGCCTTGCCGAGCTGCACGGCCGCGCTGCCGACCCCTCCTGCGGCGGCGTGGACGAGCAGCGTCTCACCGGCCTCCAGGCGGGCGCGGCGGTGCAGTGCGAACCAGCCCGTCTGGTAGCCGATGTGCAGGGCGGCGGCCTCGGCGTCGTCCAGCGGGTCCGGCGCGGGCAGCAGCGCGGCGGCGTCCGCGACGGCGTACTCGGCGAAGCCGCCGTACGGCAGGGCGGGGGTGGCGAGCACGCGGCGGCCGTCCTCGGTCTCGCCGCAGATCTCCACGCCCGGCGTGAAGGGCAGCGGCGGACGCACCTGGTAGTGGCCGCGGCACATCAGCACGTCCGGGAAGTTGACGTTCGCGGCACGCACCTTCAGCAGCACCTGGCCGTCGCCGGGCGTGGGCCGCTCCACCTCCTCGAGCCGCATCACCTCGCTCGGCTCGCCGTTCTCGTGCACTTGCCATGCCTGCATGCGGTGCCTCCACGGGACTGCTTCGTCGTACCGGAGTCATGCCGGATCCATGAACGGATCCATGAACGGTTCCATGCCCGGATCCATGACCGGGGCCAGTCGCATACTAAGCGGTCGCTTGCCGCGGAGGGAACAGCCCGCCTCAGCCGTTTTCGCCACCCTTGCGCCGGGGCCGCGCCCGTACATGCATCCGCTCGCCCTGCGGCCCGAACAGGCTCAGGAACTCGACCGGCCCCTCCCCCGTCGAGCCGAACCAGTGCGGCACCCGCGTGTCGAACTCGGCCGCCTCCCCCGCCGCGAGGACGACGTCGTGCTCGCCCAGCACCAGCCGCAGCCTCCCGGACAGCACGTACAGCCACTCGTACCCCTCGTGCGTACGCGGCTCCGGCTCCAGCCGCCGCTGCGGTTCGAGCACCTTGAACGCCTGCAGGCCGCCGGGCTGGCGGGTCAGCGGCCAGTGCGTGCGGCCGTACTGGACGATCGGCTCCGAGCGCACGCGCGGATCGGCCGGCGAGGAGGCCCCGACCAGCTCGTCGAGGGGGACCTGGTGCGCCCGCGCGATCGGCAGCAGCAGCTCCAGGCTGGGCTTGCGCAGTCCGGACTCCAGCCGGGACAGCGTGCTGACCGAGATGCCGGTCGCCTCCGACAGCCCGGCGAGCGTGGCGCCCCGCTCCTTGCGGATCCGGCGCAGCCGGGGGCCGACCTCCGCCAGGACCTCTTCGGTGCCGTCAGCGGCACCCGTGTCGTCCGTCATGCCTTTCATTGCAGGTTCGGCAAACGCGTTTGTCAATCCGGCAGTGACCGGGCGAGGGTCGGCGCAGGAGGTGGTCATCCATGACCGAGAAGTACGAAGTGATCGTCGTCGGAGGCGGGGCGGCGGGGCTCTCCGCCGCCCTGGTCCTGGGCCGGGCCCGGCGCCGCACCCTGGTCGTCGACGCGGGCGAGCCGCGCAACGCGCCCGCCGCCCACCTGCAGGGCTATCTCTCCCGGGACGGCATGCCGCCCGCGGAGTTCCTGGCGGTCGGCCGCGAGGAGATCGCCCGCTACGGCGTCGAACGCGTCCGGGACCGGGCCGTCGACGCGACGCGGGAGGGGACCCACGGGGACTTCGCCGTGACGCTGGCCGGCGGCCGTACCGCACACGCCCGGGCGCTGGTGGTCGCCACCGGGCTGAAGGACGAGCTCCCGGAGGTTCCCGGGGTCGCGGAGCGGTTCGGCCGGGACGTGCTGCACTGCCCGTACTGCCACGGCTGGGAGGTGCGCGACCGGCCCTTCGGCGTGCTGGCCACCACCCCGATGAGCGTGCACCAGGCGCTGATGGTGTCGCAGTGGTCGAAGGACGTGACGTTCTTCCTGCACGAGGTCGGCGAGGAGGAGCTGTCCGACGACGACCTGCGCAGGCTCGCCGCGGCCGGGGTGAAGGTCGTGCCGGGCGCGGTGGCCGGCCTGGTGGTCGAGGACGACCGGCTGACCGGGGTACGCCTGGCGGACGGCACCGCCCACGGCCGTTCGGTGCTGTTCGTCGCGCCGCGCGCCGTGCCGCGAACCGAGCTGCTCGCGCGGCTGGGTGCCGAGCTGCGCGAGACGCCGTTCGGCGCGTACCCGGTGATCGACGAGCGCGGTCTGACGACCGTGCCCGGCCTGTGGGCCGCGGGCAACGCCTCCGGCTTCGCCGAGCAGGTGGTCAACGCGGCGAGCCGCGGCTACCGGGCGGGCGCCGCCATCAACGGGGAGCTGCTGATGGCCGACCTCGACGCGGCGATCTGAGGGGCGCGGGCCCGCGCCCCGGCGGCCGGCTCCGCCGCTCAGGCGCGACCGGCCGCGAGGGCCCGCGGACCGGCGACGGCCCGTCCGCCGGGGTGTCCGCCGGCCCGACGCGTTGCACCATGGCTGCATGCTGCTTGCCCGTCTGGCCCAGGTGTCCCGGGAGGTCGCCGCCACCTCGGCGCGGTCCCGGAAGATCGCTCTGCTCGCCGAACTGTTCCGGGAGGCCGGGGCGGACGACGTCCCGATCGTGATCCCGTACCTGGCGGGACGGCTGCCGCAGGGCCGGATCGGCGTCGGCTGGAAGGTGCTCGGCCGCGCGGTCGAACCGGCCGCCGAGCCCACCCTCACGGTGCGCGAGGTGGACGCCCTGCTGACCCGCCTGGGCAAGGTCGCGGGCACCGGCTCGCAGGCCGAACGGGCCCGGCTGGTCGGGGAGCTGCTGGGTGCGGCCACCGAGGACGAGCAGCGGTTCCTGTCCGGGCTGCTCACCGGCGAGGTACGGCAGGGCGCCCTGGACGCCGTCGCCGTCGAGGGCCTGGCGCAGGCCACCGGGGCGCCGCCGGCGCGGGTGCGCAGGGCGGTGATGCTCGCCGGCTCCCTGCAGTCGGTGGCGGGGGCGCTGCTCGCCGACGGCCCGCAGGCGCTGGACCGCTTCCGGCTCACCGTCGGCCGCCCGGTGCTGCCGATGCTGGCGCACAGCGCCTCCTCGGTCGCCGAGGCGGTCGACAAGCTCGGCGCGTGCGCGGTCGAGGAGAAGCTGGACGGCATCCGGGTCCAGGTCCACCGGGACGGCGACGCCGTACGGATCCACACCCGCACCCTCGACGACATCACCGACCGGCTGCCCGAGGTCACCGCCGCCGCACTGGAGCTGAACGGCCGGCGGTTCATCCTGGACGGCGAGGTGATCTCCTTCGGCGCGGACGGGCGTCCGCGCTCCTTCCAGGAGACGGCCGGGCGGGTCGGCTCGCGCGTGGACGTCGCGGCCGCCTCCGGGAGCGTGCCCGTCTCCCCCGTCTTCTTCGACGCGCTGTCCGTCGACGACCGCGACCTGCTCGACCTGCCCTTCGCCGAGCGGCACGCCGAACTGGCCCGGCTGGTGCCCGAGCCGATGCGGGTGCGGCGCACCCTGGTGTCCGGCCCCCAGGACACGGCCGAGGCGGAACGCTTCCTCGCCGCGACGCTGGAGCGCGGCCACGAGGGAGTCGTCGTCAAGGGCCTCGACGCCCCCTACGGCGCGGGCCGGCGCGGCGCCTCCTGGCTGAAGGTCAAGCCCGTGCACACGCTCGACCTCGTCGTACTGGCCGCCGAGTGGGGCCACGGCCGCCGCACCGGCAAGCTCTCCAACCTCCACCTCGGCGCCCGCACCGCCGACGGCTCCTTCGCCATGCTCGGCAAGACCTTCAAGGGCCTGACCGACGCGCTGCTCGCCTGGCAGACCGAGCGCCTGCGGGAACTGGCCACGGGCGGCGACGGCCACGTGGTGACCGTACGGCCCGAACTCGTCGTCGAGATCGCCTACGACGGCCTGCAGAGATCCACCCGCTACCCGGCCGGCGTCACCCTCCGCTTCGCCCGCGTGGTCCGCTACCGCGAGGACAAGCGCCCCGAGGAGGCCGACACGGTCGAGACGCTGCTGGCCGCGCACCCCGAGGTGCGGCCGTGAGCGCACCGCACAGCGCCGGCCTGCTGCTGTACCGGCACACCGGCGACGGGCTCCAGGTGCTGCTCGGCCACATGGGCGGTCCGTTCTTCGCCCGGCGGGAGGCGGGCGCCTGGACCGTGCCGAAGGGCGAGTACCGGCCCGGGGAGGAGACCGCCTGGCACGCCGCCCGGCGCGAGTTCCGGGAGGAACTCGGGCTGCCGCCGCCCGGCGGCGCGGCGGTGGAGCTGGGTGAGGTCCGGCAGTCCGGCGGCAAGACGGTGACGGCCTGGGCCGTCGAGGCCGACCTGGACCCGGCGGCGATCACCCCCGGCACCTTCCTGATGGAGTGGCCGCCGCGCTCCGGGCGGACCCGGGAGTTCCCCGAGCTGGACCGGGTGGCGTGGTTCGGGCTCGACCGCGCCCGCGATGTGATCGTCAAGGCGCAGTCCGCGTTTCTCGACCGGCTCGCTGAGCACTCGGAAAGGACTCGGTAACCGCACAGCTGCCGCGCCCGCGTTGCGGCGGGCGGCGGCGCGCGGGAAGGTCGAAGCAAACCCGCCCCCAGGAGGTCAGCCATGCCCATCGCGACGGTGAACCCGGCGAACGGCGAGACGCTCAGGACGTACGAGGCCATGGGCGAGGAGGAGCTGGAGCGCCGGCTCCGGCTCGCGGAGGCGACGTTCCGCACGTACCGCACGACGACGTTCGCCGAGCGCGCCCGCCTGATGCACAAGGCCGCCGCTCTGCTCGACGAGAGCGGCGAGGACATCGCCCGGGTGATGACCACCGAGATGGGCAAGCCGGTCAAGCAGGCCCGCGCGGAGGCCGCCAAGTGCGCGAAGGCGATGCGCTGGTACGCCGAGCACGCCGAGGAGCTCCTCGCCGACGAGGAGCCCGCCGAATCCGACGTGAAGGACTCCGGCGCCTCCCGGGCGCTGGTCCGCTACCGGCCGCTCGGCCCCGTGCTCGCGGTGATGCCGTGGAACTTCCCGCTCTGGCAGGTCGTCCGGTTCGCGGCGCCCGCGCTGATGGCGGGCAACGTGGGCCTGCTCAAACACGCCTCGAACGTCCCGCAGACCGCGCTCTTCCTGGAGGACCTCTTCCACCGCGCGGGCTACCCCGAGGGCTGCTTCCAGACCCTGCTCGTCGGCTCCGCCGCGGTGGACGACATCCTGCGCGACGAACGGGTCAGGGCGGCCACGCTCACCGGCAGCGAGCCCGCCGGACGCGCGGTCGCCTCCACCGCCGGGGACATGATCAAGAAGACGGTGCTGGAGCTGGGCGGCAGCGACCCGTACATCGTGATGCCGTCCGCCGACATCGACCGGGCCGCCCAGGTCGCGGTCACCGCGCGCGTGCAGAACAACGGGCAGTCGTGCATCGCCGCCAAGCGGTTCATCGTCCACACGGACGTCTACGACGCCTTCGCCGAGCGGTTCGTGGCGGGCATGAAGGCGCTGAAGGTCGGCGACCCGATGGAGGAGGACACCGAGGTGGGGCCCCTCTCCAGCGAGCAGGGCCGGGACGACCTGGAGGAGCTGGTCGACGACGCCAGGCGGAGCGGGGCCACGGTGCTGTGCGGCGGCCACCGGCTGCGGCGCCCCGAGCTGCCCGGCTGGTACTTCCCGCCGACGGTGCTCGCCGGCATCACCCGCGAGATGCGCATCCACCGCGAGGAGGCCTTCGGCCCGGTCGCCACGCTCTACCGGGCCGCCGACCTGGACGAGGCCGTGCTGATCGCCAACGACACCTCCTTCGGACTGAGTTCCAACGTGTGGACGCGGGACGAGGCCGAGGTCGACCGGTTCGTACGGGACCTGGAGGCCGGCGGTGTGTACGTCAACGGGATGACCGCCTCGCACCCGGCGTTCCCGTTCGGCGGGGTCAAGCGGTCCGGATACGGGCGTGAGCTGTCCGGGCACGGAATCCGCGAGTTCTGCAACATCACCACGGTTTGGCACGGTGCGTGAGGACCGCGCGGCTACCATCCGGTCTGTGAACCGCGAAGTGACTCTGCCTCTGATCGTCGACGACCGCGGGACCTTGCAGGTGGCTGCCGCCGATGTGAGCAAGTTGTTGCGGACGGTCGGCGGCCGGTGGCTGCGTCTTGTCGAGGCCGGGGAAAGGGGGCTCGACGAGGACACGGTGGCCGCCTTGACGATCGAGCTCGCGAAGCTGGCCGATCGGATCGATGTGGCGTGCATCGCGCACAGCAGCGGGGGTGCGCCGTAGGAGCGCGCGTCGCGTGCCGGGCCCGGGTCCTGCGGGCCGGCCGCGGCAGGGCCGCCGGGAAGAGACACTGACAGCGCTGGAGCAGAGGTCCCGGCTGTGGGCGCGGTCCACGTCGGCGTCTGCCCCGTCCGGGGCCGCCTGGACGGCCGCCGTGGCCTTTCGGTCCAGGTGCCGGGGCACGGTTCGGCGAAGAAGCCGGGGTACGCGGTGATCGCCACGGCCACCTCCGCCGGGGCGGCGTCGAGGAGGAGCCGGGCGGTACGGGCCGGGTCGGCCTGGCAGCCGGGACGGGCCCGTAAGCGCGGGCCTCGTCCATGCCGCAGGCCGCCGCGAACGCTGCGGCCGCCGCCCGGCCCGCGTCCCGCCCGAGGCGGGCAGCCGGAGGAACACGGCGGCGGCCTGCTCCCCGGCCCGTTGCGCCAGATGCACGAACGCGCCCCGGCCGGCCGGGGTCACCCGTCGGATCACCCGTTGCTGCTCCGCGGCCGGTGCGGCGCGGGGGTCCGGGGCCGGCGTCGCGACCGCCGTTTCCGGCGGTTCCGGGGCCGTGCGCACTGTCGCGTCCTCCGTGGTCCCGGGGCCGCGCTGCCCGTCCGAGCCCGGCACGGGGTCCCCGGTACGGAGTAGTCCGACGCGAGATAGTCGCCCCGACGGGTGATCGTGGGTGAACCACCCCAAGAGGTGAACCAACCTTTCCGACCGGGGGGCCGCAAGCCTCCCGGACGACGAAAGCAGGCACGGTTCATGGCGACTTTGTGCAGACCCTCGGTGTCCGTACCGGAGCACGTGATCACGATGGAGGAGACGCTCCAGCTGGCCCGCTCCCGGCACGCCGACCACCCACAACTGCCGCTGGCCCTCCGGCTGATCGAGAACACCGGCGTACGGACGCGGCACATCGTGCAGCCCATCGAGGAGACCCTGAGGCATCCCGGCTTCGAGGAGCGCAACAAGGTCTACGAGGCGGAGGCGAAGGCCCGGGTCCCGGCCGTCGTCCAGCGGGCGCTCGACGAGGCCGAGCTCCTCACCACCGACATCGACGTGATCGTCTACGTGTCGTGCACGGGCTTCATGATGCCCTCGCTCACGGCCTGGCTGATCAACGAGATGGACTTCGACAGCACCACCCGCCAGATACCCATAGCGCAGCTGGGCTGCGCGGCGGGCGGCGCGGCGATCAACCGGGCGCACGACTTCTGCTGCGCCTACCCCGACGCGAACGTGCTGATCGTCGCCTGCGAGTTCTGCTCGCTGTGCTACCAGCCCACCGACCTGGGCGTCGGATCGCTGCTCTGCAACGGCCTGTTCGGCGACGGGATCGCCGCCGCGGTCGTGCGCGGCCGGGGCGGGGAGGGCATCGAGCTGGAGCGCAACGGCTCGTACCTGATCCCCAAGACCGAGGAGTGGATCATGTACGACGTCCGGGCCACGGGCTTCCACTTCCTGCTGGACAAGCGGGTGCCCGGCACCATGGAGCCGCTGGCCCCGGCGCTGCGGGAGCTGGCCCGGAGGCACGGCTGGGACGCCTCCGACCTGGACTTCTACATCATCCACGCGGGCGGCCCCCGGATCCTGGACGACCTCAGCACGTTCCTCCAGGTCGACCCGCACGCCTTCCGGTTCAGCCGGGCCACGCTCACCGAGTACGGCAACATCGCCAGCGCCGTCGTCCTCGACGCGCTGCGCCGGCTCTTCGACGAGGGCGGCGCCCAGCACCGGGCGCGCGGGCTGCTGGCCGGGTTCGGGCCCGGCATCACCGCGGAGATGGCCCTGGGCCGCTGGCACCGGCCGGGCGAAGGGACGAGGTGAGCGCGCATGACCGAGGAGACCCTCACCGGGACCCCGCCCCCCGTCCGGGACTGGCCGGCCCTCGACCTGACCGGCCTGGACTTCGACCCGGTGCTGACCGAGCTGATGGCACAGGGCCCCGTCACCCGCATCCGGCTGCCCAACGGCGAGGGATGGGCCTGGCTGGTCACACGTCTGGACGACGTGCGTACGGTGACCAACGACCCGCGCTTCAGCCGTGCGGCGGTCATGGACCGTCCGGTCACCCGGCTGGCCCCGCACTTCATCCCCGAGCGGGGCGCGGTCGGCTTCCTCGACCCGCCGGACCACACGCGGCTGCGCCGCTCGGTGGCCGCCGCCTTCACGGCGAAGGGTGTGGAGCGCGTCCGCGAGCGGTCCCGGCACCTGCTCGGTGAGCTGGTGGACGAGCTCCTGCAGGACGGCCCGCCCGCCGACCTCACCTCGGCGGTCCTCGGTCCGTTCCCCATCGCGGTGATCTGCGAGCTGATGGGCGTTCCGGCCGCCGACCGGCACCGCATGCACACCTGGACCCAGCTGATCCTGTCCTCCTCGCAGGGGGCGCAGGTCAGCGAGAGGGCCAAGCACGAGATGGGCGCCTACTTCGCCGGACTCATCGGCCGGCGGGAGGGTTCCACGGACGAGGACGTCACCGCACTGCTCGGTGCGGCGGTGGGCCGCGGCGAGATCACCTCGCAGGAGGCCGTCGGTCTCGCCGTGCTCCTGCAGATCGGCGGCGAGGCGGTCACCAACAACAGCGGCCAGATGTTCTATCTCCTGCTGACCCGCCCGGAGCTGGCCGAACGGCTGCGCGCCGAGCCGGAGATCCGCCCGCGGGCCATCGACGAGATGCTGCGCCACATCCCGCACCGCAACGCCGTCGGTCTGTCCCGCATCGCGACGCAGGACGTGGACATCAAGGGCGTACGGATCCGGGCGGGAGACCCGGTCTACGTCTCCTACCTGGCCGCGAACCGGGATCCGGACGTCTTCCCCGACCCGGAGTCGATCGACTTCGACCGCAGTCCGAACCCGCATGTGTCCTTCGGCTTCGGCCCGCACTTCTGCCCCGGCAACATGCTGGCGAGGATGGAGTCGGAGCTGCTGGTCGACGCGCTGCTGGACCGGGTGCCGGGCCTGCGGCTGGCGGTGCCGCCGGAGCGGGTGCCCTTCAAGAAGGGCGCGTTGATCCGCGGCCCCGAAGCCCTGCCGGTCACCTGGTGAGGCCCCGGTGAGCGCGACGGAGGGCCTGCTGGTGCCACCGGGCCACGGGAGGGTCGTGCAGACCCCCGCCCAGCGCGTGACGTTCAAGGTCACCGGCACCCACTCACGCACCGCCTCCACGTTCGAGGTGGAGGTCCCGCCCGGCTTCGACGTCGGCGCCCATGTGCACACCCGCAGCGAGGAGTTGTTCTACGTCCTCGACGGCGAGCTGGACGTCCTCGCCTTCGAGCCCCGCGTCCGGACCCCCGACAACTGGCGGACCTGGGAGTCGGGTTCGGGCAGCCGGGTGGTGCGCGCGACCCCGGGCACGGTCGTCGTGGTACCGCCCGGCTGCCCGCACGCGTTCGCCAATCCGACGGACAGGCCGGCGAGGATGTTCTTCCAGGCGTCCCCGCCCCCGGACCACGAGCGCTACTTCGAGGAGCTCCTGGAGATCCTCGGCGACGGCGGCCCGCCGGACCACGCGGCGATCGAGGAGCTCCGGGCGCGCTACGACATCGAGCAGCTGACTCCGCTGCGGCACCGGTGAGTCCGGCGCCGGACGGCCCGGACCGGCGCCCCCGCGACGGCAGCCGGGCGGCACCACCATGCGGTGCCGCCCGGCTGTCCGGGCGCGTCGGGCGACCCGGCACCCCGCCCGCGCCGCCCGCGTCCGCGGGACTCCCACCCCGGGTCACGGGGCCGCGGGCCCACCCCGGGTCACGGGGCCGCGGGCCCACCCCGGGTCACGGGGCCGCGGGCCCACCCCGGGTCACGGGGCCGCGGGCCCACCCCGGGTCACGGGGCCGCGGGCGCCCTGCGGGCGCCGTAGGGCGCCGTAGGGCGCCGGGCACCGGCTCCCGGGCGGTGCGGTGTTCACTCCCCGGCGCCGATCGCCTCGACCGGTCGGATCCGCAGCAGCACCCGGGTCGGCACCATCGTGCCCGCGACGGCCAGGGCCGCGGTGGCGCCCGCGATCGCCAGGTAGCCGGCGCCCGGCACGGCCGGCCACGGTGATCCGCCCAGGCCGACGGCGACCAGGACCAGCGGGAAGGCGGACAGCAGGGTGCCGAGTCCCACCCCGGCCAGCACGACGACGGCGCTCTCCCTGCGCATCATGCCGGCGACCTGGCGGCGGGCGGTGCCGGAGAGCCGTAGCAGGGCGAACTCGCGGCGGCGGGCCGCGGTGGCCATCGCGAGGGTGTTGACCACGGTGATCGCGGTGTAGGCGATGACCAGGCCCACGACGAGGTAGTTGACCCAGGCGTCGGCGCGCTGCTTCGCCAGCTGGTCGTCGACGGCGAGGCCGTCCCGCAGCACGGTGCCGGGGTAGGCCGCCGCGAGGCCGGACAGCGCCCGGGTGAGGCCGTGCGCCGAGGGGGCGGAGCGGACGAGGACGGAGTCGTCGGACTTCCGCGTGGTGTGGGCGAGCAGCAGGTCGTGGTCGAGGGTGACGTCCGCGAAGCCGAATCCCCGTGTGTAGACGGCGATCACCCTGCCCTCGAAGGGGGTGCCGTCGCCCAGGTGGAGCCGGGCGGTGTCGCCGACGCCGAGACCGAGCCAGGAGGCCGCGGTGGTACTGATCGCCAGGGTGCGCGGCGACAGCGCCGACAGGTCGCCGTCACGGGTGTGCAGGTCCAGGGCGGAGCCGAGCGCGGCGGGCCGCACGCCCTGCGCGCCGAGCGAGACGGCCTCCTGGCTGCCGAAGACGTCGCCCGCCGCGACGACCTTGGACGTCACCAGTCCGGTGGCCGACCTCACCTGCCCCAGCCTCCGTGCCTTCGCGGCGAGGTCGGGTGAGACGCCGCCCGGCGCGGTGAGCACATGGTCGGCGAGGAGGCCCGCGCGCACCTGGTCGGCGGACTCCCGCAGGGCCGTGGTCTGGGTGAAGACCACCGTCGAGGCGAAGGACACGGCGAGCACCAGCGGCGTGATCGCCCCGGCCAGCCGGCCCACGTTGGCGCGGGTGTTGGCCGCCGCGAGGTAGCCGGTGACCCCGGTCCTGCCGAGCAGGGGCGCCAGGAGCCGCACGGCCGCCCGGGTGAGCAGCGGGCCGAGGACGGCGGTGGCGATCACAAGGATGAGCACGAGGGAGTTGGCGAGCCCGACCAGGGTGAAGAAGTCGGTGCGCCGCGCCAGCCCGGTGCCGAAGGCCCCGGCCGCGAGCGCCAGGAGCACCCAGCCGGTGATCCTGCGTCCCCGGCCCGGTCCGGCGGGTTCCACGGCGGCCTCGCCGAGCGCTTCCGTGGGCCGGATCCGGGTCGCCCGCAGGGCGGAGACCTGCCCGGCGGCCAGGGCCGTCACCACGGTGACCAGGACCGCGGCGAGGAAGGGCAACGGGCTGACGGCGAGCGGGAAGTCGGGCGGCACGACGCCGTGCCCGGCGAACCGGTCGCGCAGCCAGTACACGAGGGCCAGCCCGAGCGGACTGCCCAGCACCCCGGCGACGAGCCCGGTGGCGGCGGCCTCGGCCGCGAGCATGCGCCGGATCTGGCCGGGCGTGGTACCGATCGCGCGCAGCAGGGCGATCTCCCGGCGCCGGTGCCGCACGGACAGCGACGTGGTGGCGCAGAGGACGAAGACGGCGACGAGCAGGACGTTGCCGCCGACGACGGTCGCCAGCAGCACCAGGTCGGAGCCGCCGGAGACGACGTCGAGGAACTCCGCCCGGCCGCGACCCTGGCCCGTGTGCACGGCGAGACGGTCGTCGCCGAGCGCGGAGCGGATCGCCTCGGCGAGCCGTCCGGGCGGGGTGCCGGGGCCGGCCAGGACGCCGAACGCGTCGACGGTGGGCGCGAGCCGGCGCAGGGCCGCGTCCGGCAGGAAGGCCACCGACCGGCGCGGCGCGCGTCCGTCCCCGAGCGAGACGAGTCCCGCGACGGTGTAGGCGCGCGGCACCGACGTGGTCATCAGCCGGACCTCGTCGCCGGGGACCACGCCCGCGCGTCCGGCGAGTTCGGAGTCCAGCACGACCTCCCCGGCCGTGCGGGGCGCGTGGCCCTCGGTGAGGCGGAAGGCGCCGAGGCGCAGGCCGGACCAGTTGTGCGCCTGCAGTGCCGTGCCGTGGCGACCGGGCACGGGCCTGCCGTGGGCGTTCGTCAGGCGTACGGTCCTGGAGTCGTCCTCGATCACCGTGCGGACGCCGTCGACCCGGGCGAGGCGGCCGGCCAGGGAGCTGTGCAGGGGGACGCGTTCGGGCAGCGGCTGGGATGCGTGGAGGGTGGAGCCGTCCAGGTCCTTGAGGGTCAGTTCGACCTCCTGCCGGCCCGTGACGACCGCGTCGGCCGCCGCGTACCGCTCGGCGGCGGAGCCGGCCCGGATGCCCGACTCCAGCAGGACGCCGCAGGCGCCGAGCACGGCGGCGCCCAGCAGCAGGGCGACGAAGGTACCGGCGAATCCGCCCTTGCGGGCCTTGAGGGTGCGCAGTGCGAGGGTCAGCATCACACCGCCCTCCGCAGGCCGGCCATGACCTCGGCGACGCGGCCGGCGCCCGGGTCGGTCAGGCCGTCGACGACGCGTCCGGCGCTGAGGAAGAGCGCCTGGTCGGTGTGGGCGGCGGCCACCGGGTCGTGGGTGACCATCACGACCGTCTGGTGCAGATCGGTGACGGCCTGGCGCAGCAGGACCAGGATGTCCCGGGCGGTCTCCGGGTCGAGCGCCCCGGTGGGCTCGTCGGCGAAGATCACCTCGGGCCGGGTGACCAGGGCCCGGGCGATCGCGACCCGCTGCTGCTGGCCGCCGGAGAGCTGCGCGGGGAGGCGGGTCAGCCGGCCGCCGAGGTCGACGGCGGTGACGATGTGCTCCAGCCAGGTCCCGTCGGGCTGCCGTCCGGCCAGCCGCAGGGGCAGCGTGATGTTCTGCTCGACGGTCAGCGACGGGAGCAGGTTGAAGGCCTGGAAGACGAAGCCGACCCGGGTGCGGCGCAGTTCGGTCAGCCGCCGCTCGCGGAGCGCCGAGAGCTCCTGCTCACCGAGGCGCACCTGGCCCGCCGTGGGGCGGTCGAGTCCGGCCGCGCAGTGCAGGAACGTGCTCTTGCCGGAGCCGGAGGGCCCCATCACCGCCGTGAAGGTGCCGGACTCGATGCCCGCGCTGACCCCGTCCAGGGCCAGGACGGCGTCCGGTCCCTCCCCGTACCGCTTGGTCACGTCCGTGAGCTGGACCGCGTACCGGCTTGCGAGCACTGTGACTCCTCGTGCGACTGTCCGTGAGTGGTACCTCAAGTGCACCGGCGGACAGGGCCCTTGGCCTCGGCCGTGCCGCCGAACCGGCGGCTCGGCCGGTCGGGCGAGGCGGCGGGGCGCCTCCTCCCTGCGGAGGACCCGCCACGGAGGAGACGGGCCGCGGGCTCTCCACCCCAGGGGAGATCACGAACCCGGGAGATCCGTCTACGGTGGGGACATGGACCGGATGGAGTCGCTCGCGGGGCGCCACGTACCCCGGGCCGTCACCGACGCGGCTCTGGCCCTGCTGCTGGCCGCCGGGTGCCTGGCCCTGCCGGTGGCGGTGCCGCCGGGTGGTCCCGAGCTGCGCGCGCCGGACGCCGCCTTCGCCGTCCTCGTCCTGCTGACGACGCTCCCGCTGGCCCTGCACCGGCTCTTTCCGCTGCCCGCACTGCTGGTGGCGGCGGTGTCCGCGGGGGTGCTGCAGCGCCTGCACTACGTGCCCGAGCTGTCCGGGCCCCAGGGGACGTCCATCGGGCCCACGTACGTCGCCGTCGCCACGGCCGTCTTCCTGACCGCCATGCGCTGTACGCCGAGGATCGCCGCGCTGGTCGGGGCGGTGCTCATCCCGGCGTCGGCGGTGACCGAGGCGGTCCTCGCGCCGGCCGGGCACCGGATCACCGCGCTGTTCACCGAGGCGGTGCTCCTGGTCGCCGCCTGGGCGCTGGGCCGGCTCGCCCGCGCCCGCGCGGCCATCCGCGACCAGGCGCTGGAGCGGGCCGCCGCCCTGGAGCGGGAGCAGGCCGCCGACGCGCGGGCCGCGGTGATGGAGGAACGGGCCCGGATCGCCCGCGAACTGCACGACATCGTCGCGCACAACGTCAGCCTGATGGTCGTGCAGACGATCGCCGCGGACCGGGTCCAGGAGCGGGACGCGGGCAAGGCTCACGAACTGCACGGCACCATCGAGGAGACCGGACGGGCCACCGTCACCGAGCTGCGCCGGCTGCTCGACGTGCTGCGCACCGACGAGGAGACGGCGGACGACCCGAGCAAGGAGCCGCCGCAGCCCACCATCGAGGCGCTGCCCGCGCTCGTGGAGTCGGTGCGCGCGGCCGGCCTGGAGGTCGACTACCGCACCACCGGCGCGCCCGCCGAACTGCCCGCCGGGTCACACCTGACCGTCTACCGGGTGGTGCAGGAGGCGCTGACCAACACCCTCAAGCACGCGGGCCGGACCCGGACCGCGCTGCGCGTGGCCTGGGAGCCGGAGCGGGACCGGCTCACCGTGCGGCTGTGCGACGACGGGCCCCGGCCCGACGGCGAGCCGGTACGGCCCCCGGTCGCGGCCCACGGCACCGGGCACGGCCTGGTCGGCATGCGGGAGCGGGTCGGGGCCGTGGGCGGTTCCCTGCACACCGGCACCCGGCCCGGCGGCGGCTACTGCGTGCACGCCGTCATCCCGCTTCCATCCGCACCCCGGCACGAGAGGCACTCCCCGTATGCAGGCCATCCGCGTCCTGCTGGTCGATGACCAGCCGATGATCCGGACGGGGTTCCGGCTCATCCTCGAATCGGAGCCGGACATCGATGTCGTCGGCGAGGCCGCCGACGGCGAGGAGGCCGTCGCGAGCGCCGCGGCGCTGGCGCCGGACATCGTCCTGATGGACATCCGCATGCCCGGCGTGGACGGGGTGGAGGCGACGCGGCGCATCGTGGGGTCCGGCTCGCCCAGCCGGGTGGTGATCCTGACGACCTTCGACCTGGACGCCCATGTGGTGGACGCGCTGCGGGCCGGAGCCAGCGGGTTCCTGGTGAAGGACGGTCCCGCCGACTCCCTGGTGGGCGCGATCCGCACGGTCGCGGAGGGCGACGCCGTGCTCTCGCCGCGCATCACCCACCGGCTGCTCGACCGGTTCGCCCACCTGGCCGCGCCCGAGGAGGCGCCGGTGCCGCGCCGGCTCGACGCCCTCACGGGACGGGAGCTCGACGTACTGCGGGCGCTCGCCCGCGGCCTGTCCAACGCGGAGATCGCGCTCGACCTCGGCGTGGGCGAGACGACGGTCAAGACGCACATCGCCCACATCCTGGACAACTACGGCCTGCGCGACCGGGTCCAGGCCGTCATCCTGGCGTACGACAGCGGCCTGGTGGTCCCGCGCGGGGGCCGCTGACCGGGCGGGTCAGCGAATCGGCATCCCGGCGAGCGTCCGGGCGATCACCAGGCGCTGGATCTCGCTCGTGCCCTCGAAGATGGTGTAGATCGCGCTGTCGCGGTGCATCCGCTCGACCGGGTACTCGCGGGTGTAGCCGTTGCCGCCGAGGATCTGGACGGCCTGCGCGGTGACCTTCTTCGCCGTCTCGCTCGCGAAGAGCTTGGACATCGAGCCCTCGGCCGCGGTGAACGGCCTGCCGTTGACGGCCATCCACGAGGCGCGCCACACCAGCAGCCGGGCCGCGTCGATCTGGGTGCGCATGTCGGCGAGCTGGAAGGCGACGCCCTGGTTGTCGATGATCGGGCGGCCGAACTGCTCGCGGGTCCTGGCGTAGTCGAGGGCGACCTCGTAGGCGGCGCGGGCGGTGCCCACCGCCATCGCGCCGACGGCCGGGCGCGAGGCCTCGAAGGTGGCCATCGCCGCGTTCTTCAGCCGCTCGCCGCCCGCCTTCGCCCGCTCCCGGGCCCGGGCGAGGCGCTCGTCGAGCTTCTCCTTGCCGCCGAGCAGACAGGAGCCGGGCACCCGCACGTCCTCCAGGACGACCTCGGCGGTGTGCGAGGCGCGGATACCGTGCTTCTTGAACTTCTGGCCCTGGGACAGGCCCGGGGTGCCCGGCGGGACGATGAAGGACGCGTGGCCCTTGGAGCCGAGCTCGGGGTCGACGACCGCGACCACGACGTGGACGTTGGCGATGCCGCCGTTGGTGGCCCAGGTCTTGGTGCCGCTCAGCACCCACTCGTCCTTGGCCTCGTCGTAGACGGCGCGGGTGCGCATGGACGCCACGTCGGAGCCGGCGTCGGGCTCGGAGGAGCAGAAGGCGGCGACCTTGACGTCGTCCGGGTCGCCGTACATCTGCGGGATCCAGGTGCCGATCTGCTCCTCGGTCCCGTTGGCGAGGACGCCCACGGCGGCCAGGCCGGTGCCCACGATCGACAGGGCGATGCCCGCGTCGCCCCAGAACAGCTCCTCCATCGCCATCGGGATGCCGAGCCCGGTGGGGTCGAAGTACTGCTGGGCGTAGAAGTCGAGGGAGTAGATGCCCACCTTCGCGGCCTCCTGGATGACAGGCCAGGGAGTCTCCTCACGCTCGTCCCATTCGGCGGCCGCGGGCCGTATGACGTCGGCGGCGAAGCCGTGCAGCCAGTCCCGGACCTCCTTCTGTTCGTCGTTGAGCTCCATGGTGAACTCGGCCATGTCCCCTCCAGCGGCGGCACAATATGTGTTACTAGCGGTAACACTAATGTGTTACCCGCGGGTAGGAAAAGTCAACTCCCGACGACGGTCGGCAGCCAGTTCGATGCAGCGGGCATGTTGAGTGTTAGTTTGCGCAGGCGTCACCGAAACGGCACGGGTGGGGAGAGCTCATGGACACCACGCAGCGGACCGAGCAGCAGCGGTCCGCCGACAGACGTCGGCGTGAACTGCTGGAGGCCGCGGACCGGGTGGTGCTGCGGGACGGGCCGCAGGCCTCGATGAACGCCATCGCCGCCGAGGCCGGGATCACCAAGCCCATCCTGTACCGGCACTTCGGCGACAAGGGCGGACTCTACGCCGCGCTGGCCAAGCGCCACACGGACGCCCTGCTGAATTCGCTGCGGGCCGCCCTGGACGCGCCGGCCGACCGGCGTGACCGGGTCGAGGCGACGCTGGACACCTACCTCGCCGCAATCGAGGCACGCCCGCAGGTCTACCGGTTCCTGATGCATCCGGCGGAGGGCTCCCAGAGCGACCAGGGCTTCGACGTCGGCAAGCACTCGGCCCCGCTGCTGCGCAGGATGGGCGAGGAACTGGCCCAGGTCATCGAGGACCGCCTCGACCTCGGGCCGGGGAGCCAGCAGCTCGCCCGGGTGTGGGGCCACGGGATCGTCGGCATGATGCACGCGGCCGGCGACTGGTGGCTCTACGAACGCCCCTGCTCGCGCGCGGAATTGGTGCGCAGCCTGGCCGACCTGCTGTGGGGCCGGCTGGCCGCGGCGGGCGACAGGGTCGGCGGACCGGGGTTCTGACCCCTGCCGCTCCAGGGGGCCTTCGCCGCCTGGCGCAGCACCCTGCGCCTGCGCCACCCGCCGAGGTGGTCCGTGTACACCCGCCCCTCCAGGTGGTCGCACTCGTGCTGGAGGCAGCGGGCGAAGAACCCCGTGCCGTGCACGGTGACCGCCTCGCCGGTCACCGTCACGCCCTCGACCACCGCGTGGTCGTAGCGCTCCGTCCCCGCCTCCAGGCCCGGCAGGGACAGACAGCCCTCCGGTCCCCGCAGCACCACGCCGTCGGCCGCCACCAGCCGCGGGTTCACCACGTGGCCGAGATGCCGCACGTCATCGTCGTCGGGGCAGTCGAAGACGAACACCCGCAGGGCGCGCCCCACCTGGTTCGCCGCCAGGCCGACTCCCCGCGCCGCGTACATGGTCGCGAACAAATCCTCCACCAGGGACGCCAGTTCGGGTCCGAAGCCGGTGACCTCCGCGCAGGGGGCGTGCAGCCGCGGGTCGCCGTACAGGGTGAGGGGTCTCACGCGCCCGCGGGTGCCCGGGATGGAGCTGTTTCGCATGGCCGCAAGGGTACGGCGATTCGGGAGTGCGAATGGATCTCGATAGGCTGACCACCACCACGTTGCCGTCAGGCAGAAGCGCGGCGCGTACGCAAGGAGGATCGAGAACTGATGTCAGGCAACTCGGACCCGCTCACGCCGCGGGCCAAGCTCGCCGTGACCGCGGGCAAGGCGGTCGCTGCGGCGTCCCGTGCCGCGGGCCGCGGCAGCGGATCGGTGATCGGTGGCCGGGTGGCTCTCAAACTCGACCCCGACCTTCTGGCGCGGCTCGCCCAGAACCTGGACGTCGTCCTGGTCTCGGCGACCAACGGCAAGACGACGACGACCCGGCTGATCGCCGAGGCCCTGGGGGCCGCGGGGCCGGTCGTCTCCAACGCGCTCGGCGCCAACATGCCCGCGGGCATCACCTCGGCCCTGGCCGGCAACTCCGACGCCCGGTACGGCGTGATCGAGGTCGACGAGAAGTACCTCGCCGGCGTCGCCCGCGACACCGACCCCAAGTGCATCGCCCTGCTGAACCTCTCCCGCGACCAGCTCGACCGCGCCGCCGAGACCCGCATGCTCGCGGAGAACTGGCGTGAGGGGCTGGCCGGGTCCAAGGCCGTCGTCGTCGCCAACTGCGACGACCCGCTGGTGGTGTGGGCCGCGTCCTCCTCGCCCAACGTCATCTGGGTCGCCGCCGGGCAGATGTGGAAGGACGACGCCTGGTCCTGCCCGTCCTGCGGCGGCGTGATGCAGCGGCCCGGCGACGACTGGTTCTGCGGCGAGTGCGGCTTCCGCCGGCCGACGCCCAGCTGGGCGCTCTCCGGTGACCACGTCCTGGACCCGCACGGGTCCGCCTGGCCCATCCACCTCCAGCTGCCCGGCCGCGCCAACAAGGCGAACGCCGCCAGCTCCGCCGCCGTCGCCGCCGTCTTCGGCGTGCCGCCGCAGGTCGCCCTGGAGCGCATGTACCAGGTGCAGGCCGTGGCCGGCCGCTACGACGTCGTGCAGTTCCAGCAGCGCGACCTGCGGCTGCTGCTGGCGAAGAACCCGGCGGGCTGGCTCGAAACGTTCAGCCTGATCGACCCGCCGCCGGCCCCGGTGATCCTCTCCGTGAACGCGCGCGGCGCCGACGGCACCGACACCTCCTGGCTGTGGGACGTCGACTACACGCGCCTGACCGGGCACCCGATCTGTGTGATCGGCGACCGGAAGCTGGACCTCGCGGTGCGTCTGGAGGTCGCGAACCAGCAGTTCCAGGTCTGCGAGGACCTCGACCGGGCGGTCCAGGCGAGCCCGCCGGGCCGGATCGAGGTCATCGCCAACTACACCGCGTTCCAGGACCTGCGCCGCCGCGTCGGCAACTGACACCTCAGGGGACACAAGTGAGCGACAACAGCCTGCGGGTCGTCTGGGTCTACCCCGACCTGCTCAGCACCTACGGCGACCAGGGCAACGTCCTGGTCGTGGAGCGCCGGGCCCGGCAGCGGGGCCTCGACGTGGCCCGGCTGGACGTGCGCAGCGACCAGCCGATCCCGACCTCCGGGGACATCTATCTCATCGGCGGCGGCGAGGACCGTCCGCAGCGGCTCGCGGCCGAGCGGCTGCGCCGCGACGGCGGCCTGAACCGCGCCGCCGAGAACGGCGCGATCCTGTTCTCGGTCTGCGCCGGCTACCAGATCCTCGGCCACGAGTTCATCAACGACCTCGGGCAGCGCGAGCCCGGCCTCGGCCTGCTCGACGTGGTCTCGGTACGCGGCGAGGGACAGCGCTGCGTCGGCGACGTGCTCGGCGACATCGACGCCCGGCTCGGCCTGCCGCCGCTGACCGGCTTCGAGAACCACCAGGGCGTCACCCACCTCGGCCCCACCGCCCGCCCGCTCGCGCAGGTGCGCCTCGGCAACGGCAACGGCACGGGCGACGGCACGGAGGGCGCGTACAACGACACGGTCTTCGGCACGTACATGCACGGGCCCGTGCTGGCCAGGAACCCGCAGATCGCGGACCTGCTGCTGAAGCTCGCGCTGGACGTGAACGCGCTGCCGCCGACCGACGACCGCTGGTACGAGGCGCTGCGCAACGAGCGCATCGCCTCCGCGCAGCAGCCGGCGTAGTCACCCCCGGGCCGGCGGGCCGTCCCGCAACGGTCCGCCGGCCCGGCGGCGAGCCCGTCTGACGGCACGTCCGCACAGGTGAGCGCGGTCGTCCAGCAGTCGGACGTACAGTGCGGCCCCGCCCCCCTCTGCCGTTAGGGTGGCGGGGTTCGAGCCGGACAGCGTGGTCCGGTCCCGACCACGTTGGAGAAGGTTTTCCGGGCTATGCGCATTGGTGTCCTCACGTCCGGCGGCGACTGCCCCGGCCTGAACGCCGTCATCCGGTCCGTCGTGCACCGCGCCGTGGCCGACCACGGCGACGAGGTCATCGGCTTCCGGGACGGCTGGAAGGGCCTCCTGGAGTGCGACTACCTCAAGCTCGACCTCGACGCGGTGGGCGGCATCCTGGCCCGCGGCGGCACCATCCTCGGCTCTTCCCGGGTCCAGCCCTCGCACCTGCGCGACGGGGTGGAGCGGGCCAAGGGCCATGTCGAGGAGCTCGGGCTCGACGCGATCATCCCCATCGGCGGCGAGGGCACGCTCAAGGCGGCCCGGCTGATGTACGACAGCGGACTGCCGATCGTCGGCGTCCCCAAGACCATCGACAACGACATCGCGGTCACCGACGTCACCTTCGGCTTCGACACGGCGGTCGGCGTGGCGACCGAGGCCCTGGACCGGCTGAAGACCACCGCAGAGTCCCACCAGCGGGTCCTGGTCGTGGAGGTCATGGGCCGCCACACCGGCTGGATCGCGCTGCACTCCGGCATGGCGGCCGGCGCCCACGCCATCGTCGTCCCCGAACGGCCCTTCGACATCGAGGAGCTGGCCCGCAAGGTGGGCCGGCGCTTCGAGGCGGGCAAGCGGTTCGCCATCGTCGTGGCGGCGGAGGGGGCCAAGCCGAAGGCCGGCTCCATGGAGTTCGACGAGGGCGGCAGGGACATCTACGGCCACGAGCGCTTCGCCGGGATCGCCCGCCAGCTGTCCATCGAACTGGAGCAGCGGCTGGGGAAGGAGGCGCGGCCGGTCATCCTGGGGCACGTCCAGCGCGGCGGCACCCCCACCGCGTACGACCGGGTACTGGCCACGCGGTTCGGGTGGCACGCGGTGGAGGCCGTGCACCGCGAGGAGTTCGGCAGGATGACCGCGCTGCGGGGGACGGACATCGTGATGGTGCCGCTGGCCGAGGCGGTTCAGACGCTGAAGACGGTACCGGTGGAGCGGTACGACGAGGCGGAGTGCGTGCTCTGATCCTCGCCGTGGGGTCCCGTGGGGTGTTGTGCCGCCCCCGGTCGTGAGCGCGACCGGGGGCGGTCTTACTCTGGGTCCGGACACAAAGCGCCCAACCCCCACGAATCAGGAGCCGGCCGATGGACCACAGCGGGCACGGCATGACCATGGACCTGCCGCCGTTCACGCTGGGACGGGGGTTGGAGTGGTCCCCGGACCCGTTCTTCCTCGTCGCCTGCCTGGCGGGACTGGCGCTGTACGGGTGGGGGGTCGTGCGGCTGCGGCGGCGCGGTGACGCGTGGCCGGTGGGACGGACGGTGTCGTACGTCATCGGCGTGCTGACCGTCGGCCTCGTGATGTGCACCGGCCTCAACGACTACGGCATGGTCATGTTCAGCGCGCACATGGTGCAGCACATGATCATCAGCATGCTGTCGCCGATCCTGATCCTGCTCGGTGCCCCGGTCACGCTGGCCCTGCGCGCGCTGCCCACCGCCGGCAGGGGCCGCAAAGGGCCGCGCGAAGTGCTGCTGATGCTGCTGCACAGCCGGTACCTGCAGATCATCACGCACCCCGCGTTCACCATCCCGCTGTTCATCGCCAGCCTGTACGGGCTGTACTTCACGCCGCTGTTCGACGTCCTGATGGGGTCGAGGACCGGGCACGTCGCGATGATGGTGCACTTCCTCGCCGTGGGCATCGTGTTCTTCTGGCCGATCATCGGCGTGGACCCCGGTCCGCACCGGCCCGGCTATCTGATGCGGATGCTGGAGCTGTTCGCGGGCATGCCGTTCCACGCCTTCTTCGGTATCGCGCTGATGATGGGCTCGACGCCGATGGTCGGGACGTTCAAGAACCCGCCCGCCTCCCTCGGCATCGACGCGCTCTCCGACCAGACCGCGGCCGGTGGCATCGCCTGGGCGTTCAGCGAGGTCCCGTCCGTACTGGTGCTGATCGCCCTGCTGTTCCAGTGGTACGGCTCCGAGCAGCGCCAGGCCCGGCGCGACGACCGGGCGGCCGACCGCGACGGCGACAAGGAACTCCAGGCGTACAACGCCTATTTGGCCTCATTGAACGCACACGGCCAGTGAAGGCTTCGCCTTTCGGCGGCGTTCAGTAGCATGAAGCGCATCGGGGGAACCGCCGGGGGGAGCGGTGATGACATTTCGCGCATTTATGCAAGGGGCCGGGAAATCGGCGATTCACAGGATCGCCGTCCTGCTCGTATTCGCACTGGTGCTCAGTGGGTGTGACCGGGGCGCACCGCTGCTCCTCGTGAAGGCGGTGGCCGCGGGGGTTCCCTCGCTCGCGCCGTTCTTCGACGAGAAGAGCGGTCTGGGCCACGACGCCGAGGGGGCCGGGCCGCAACCCGTCCGGGGCAGCCTGCAGCAAGGGGACACGCCCGGTCTCTACGGGGGCACGAGGCGGGCGACGATCTGCGACGTCAAGCGGCTCGAGGCGTACCTCACGGACCCCGCCAACCGCCGGAAGGCGCAGGCGTGGGCGGGCGCGCTGGACATCGCCGCGGCCGGGATCCCGGAATATCTGGACCGGCTCACTCCTGTTCTCCTGCGTCACGACACGCTGGTCGTGAACCACGACTACAAGAAGGGAAAAGCCACCCCCTTCACCTCCTTGCTCCAGTCCGGAATCGCCGTTCTCGTCGACGAACGGGGAATTCCGGCGGTGAAGTGCTCCTGCGGAAATCCGTTGCGGCCCTTCGCGGGTGACACGCACCGGATTTCGGTCAGGTTCTCGGGCGGCAACAAGAAGTGGCGCGGATATGAGCGTTCCTCCGTCGTCGCGGTGCGGCCCGCGCCGCGGAGGATGGAGCGACTGGCTCTGGTCGACGTCCACGATCCCGGCCGGGGCATCGACCGGCCGGTCGGCACGGCGGGCGCGCGGGACGGGACCTTCGACGCGAGCGGGCGGCGGGCGGTGCCCGACCTCGTGGGGAGCACGTTCGCGGACGCCGGCCGGCGGCTCACCGCCGAGGGGCTGGCGCCCGGGTACGCCGGGAAGGACCGGCCACCCGACGACGCCCGGGTCACGGCGTCCGACCCACCGCCCGGAACGGCGCTGGGCTTCGGGGCGTACGTGACGCTGAGCGTGACCGGGAGTGTGTCGGGGGGCACGCCTGGGGATGCGCCGGGGGGCCGGCCCGGAGGCAGCACGGGAGGCCCGTCCGCGGGGACGCCAGGGGGCTCGCCCAACGGCACCGAAGGAGGCCCGTCCGCAGGTGCCTCGAAAGGCACGTCCGGGGGCAGCACGGGAAGCCCGTCCGGCAAGGCGCCGGGGAGCCCGTCCGGACAGACGCCCGGCAGCCCGTCCGCGGGAAAGCCAGAGGGCTCGCCCAACGGCACCCCAGGAGGCCCGTCCGCAGGTGCCTCGAAAGGCACGTCCGGGGGCAGCACGGGAAGCCCGTCCGGCAAGGCGCCGGGGAGCCCGTCCGGACAGACGCCCGGCAGCCCGTCCGCGGGAAAGCCAGGGGGCTCGTCCGAAGGCGGCTCGGGAGGCTCGTCCGCAGGTGCTTCGGGAAGTCCGTCCAAGGGGGCACCCGGGAAGCCGTCCACCCCGGTCTCGGCCAGTCCGTCCGGGAGGACCACGGGGAGCCCGTCCGCCGGGGCCTCCGGCCGGTCGGCCGCTCCCCCGTCGTCCTCGGTCCCGGAGCCGTCCACGGCGCCGCCGGCGTCGTCCTCCTCCCGCCCGGCGGGCGGCGGGCCCGGGGCGTCGTCCTCCGCGGCGGTGTCCGGCGCACCGCACGGGTCACCGCCGCCGGTCACGGCCGGCCCGGCACCGTCCGGCGCCCCGGTCACCGGCAGTCCGCCGCCGCCACCCGGCACCCGTGTGACGAGCGGCGCGCCGTCGCGCGGTGGCCGGGTCACCACGAGCGCCCCCGCCGCGATCGCCTAGCGCCCCGTACACCCCGGGAGTCACCGGATGCATCCAGGATCACCGACGTCGGGAGTGGGCCGGGTCATCGCCGGCCGCTATCTGCTGCTGCAGCGGCTGGGCAGCGGCGGGATGGGCCATGTCTGGCTCGCCCACGACCAGGAGCTCGCCTGCGAGGTCGCGCTGAAGGAGATCGTCTTCCGGGACGCGGACCCGGGCGGCGAGGAGCGCGAGGCCCGGGTCGCCCGCGCCCGCGCGGAGGCCCGGCACGCCGCGGGGCTGCGCGGCCATCCGCACGTGGTCACGGTGCACGACGTGCTGGAGCACGACGGGCTGCCGTGGATCGTGATGGAGTACGTCGCGGGCGCCGTCGACCTCAAGGAACTGGTCTCCACGCGGGGCCCGCTGGCTCCCGCGGAGTGCGCCCGCCTCGGCCTCGCCGTGCTCGACGCGCTGACCGCCGGGCACGACCGGGGCGTGCTGCACCGGGACGTGAAGCCCGCGAACATCCTGCTGGCGCCGGACCGCTCGGGGGCGCCGTACGGCCGTGTGCTGCTCACCGACTACGGCATCTCGGTGCGGCCGGACGCCGGTGAGACCCGGTACACGATGGCGTCCGTGCTGGTGGGCACGTCCGGCTATCTGGCGCCGGAGCGCGCCACGGGCGGGTCGCCCACCCCGGCCGCCGACCTGTTCTCGCTGGGCTGCACGCTGTACTACGGCGTGGAGGGCCGGGGCCCCTTCGAGCGCTCGTCCAACCTCGCCGAGGTCACCGCGGTGGTCATGGAGGAGCCGCGCCCGGCCGTGCGCGCGGGCGCGCTGGGTCCCGTACTGCGGGGGCTGCTCGCCAAGGACCCGGGCCTGCGGCTGTCCGCGTCCGGGGCGGAGGCGGCGCTGTCGCGGATCGTGACACCGCAGGACGGCTCCTACGCCCGTACGCAGACCGACCTCGGCTCGCAGCCGCCGTGGGCCGCGGCGACGTCCGGCCCCGCTCCGTCCGGGCCCGTCCCGGACGGCTTCGCGCCGCCCGCCGTACCGGCACCGCCCCCCTCGCACCGCCGCCGTGAAGTGCCCCGCGCCCTGCGCGCCGTCCTCGCCGTCTGTCTCGGCCTGGTGCTCGCCCTGGGCGGAGTCTGGTACGCCACGGCGCACCAGCGGTCGGGGGGAG
This sequence comes from Streptomyces sediminimaris, assembly GCF_047049295.1. NCBI lineage: Bacteria > Bacillati > Actinomycetota > Actinomycetes > Kitasatosporales > Streptomycetaceae > Streptomyces > Streptomyces sediminimaris. Next base: position 1,236,072 of record NZ_JBJWOT010000001.1, read on the forward strand.
CCGGTGGGAAGGCGTTGCCGTACGGCACCGCGGTCGGGCTCGCCGAGCCGCTCAGGGACGGGGACTGCGTGCTCGCGGACTGGCCGGACGCGGCCCGTTTCCGGGGCACGCCCCGGCTGCGCCGGGTCGCCTCCTGCGCGGACGGGCCGCCGGACGGGCAGGTGATGGCCTTCGTGACGGCCGCGTCGGCGGAGGAGGCGCGCAGGCAGGGGCCGGCGCGGTGCGAGGAGCGGACGCGGGAGGTCCAGGACCGGCTGGCGGACGTGCGCAGCCTCGCCGTCGTGCCGAGCGAAGGCGGTTTCGAGTCCGCGGGCGGGCGCACCGCCTGTCTGCTGCTGGGCGCGCACGGGCCGGTGTACGGGCCGCTCGGCGCGCACCGCGGGGCCGGCTCCGCCTTCACCGACACGGCGAACATGCAGCGCCGGGACTGCCTGCGCACCCGCACCGACCGGGACGCCCGCCTGGTGCCCTGCTCCGGCCCGCACGACGAGCAGGTGCTCGGCTTCACGCGGCTGGGCGGCGGCGTCACGCTCGCCCGGGCCCGCACGGCGTCGGACGCGGCGTGCGCCAGGGACGTGCCGCCGCGCGACTACGGTTTCGACCCCTCGCTGTACACGTCGGGCTCCTGGACCAGCGCGGGAGCGTGGAAGTCGGGCACTCATTTCGTCGTGTGCACCGTCCGGAGGCAGAACGGGGGCACCATGGAGGGGAACGCATCCTGAGGAGGGGGTCGCGATGCCCGGTTCCACGGACAGTTCCACGAAGACGATGGGGGCGATCACCGTCGGCGGGCTCGTCGTGGTGACCGCCTACACAGTGGCGCTCGGCTCCAACGGCTGGCTGTGGTTCGGCTGGGTCGTGCTGGGCCTGCTCACCCTCGGGATGGTCGCCACCCGCAGCAGCGCGTGAGGCTCACTCCCCGGAGAGCTCCACGGGAAGGTCCCGGGCGACCCGCCCCGCGGGGTGCACGCCGGGCTGGTACTTCGGCAGCCGGGCGGTGATCTTCATACCGGCTCCCACGGCGGTCTCGATGACGAGCCCGTGGTCGTCGCCGTAGACCTGGCGGAGCCGGTCGTCGACGTTGGACAGTCCGATGCCGCCCGAGGGGCTGACCTCGCCCGCCAGGATGCGGCGCAGCAGGCCGGGGTCCATGCCGGCGCCGTCGTCCTCGATGACGACCAGGGCCTCGGCGCCCGCGTCCTGCGCGGTGATGCTGATACGGCTCTTGCCCGCGGGCGGCGAGGTGCGCTCCAGGCCGTGTTTGACGGCGTTCTCGACGAGCGGCTGCAGGCACAGGAAGGGCAGGGTCACCGGCAGCACCTCGGGGGCGATCTGCAGGGTGACGGACAGGCGGTCGCCGAAGCGTGCCCGGACCAGCGACAGGTAGTGGTCGATGGCGTGCAGTTCGTCGGCGAGGGTGGTGAAGTCGCCGTGCCTGCGGAACGAGTAGCGGGTGAAGTCGGCGAACTCCAGCAGGAGTTCGCGGGCGCGCTCGGGGTCGGTGCGCACGAACGAGGCGATGACGGCGAGCGAGTTGAAGATGAAGTGCGGGGAGATCTGGGCGCGCAGGGCCTTGATCTCGGCCTCGATCAGCCGGGTGCGGGACTGGTCCAGGTCCGCCAGTTCCAGCTGCACGGAGACCCAGCGGGCGACCTCCCCGGCGGCCCGGACGAGCACGGCCGACTCGCGGGGCGCGCAGGCGACGAGGGCGCCGTGCACGCTGTCGTCGACGGTGAGCGGGGCGACCACCGCCCAGCGCACCGGGCAGTCCGGGGTGTCGCAGGTGAGCCGGAAGGCCTCGCCGCGACCGGTGTCCAGCGGCCCGGCGAGGCGTTCCATGATCTCGGTGCGGTGGTGGCCGCCGACGCCGTCCCAGACCAGGACCTCCTTCTGGTCGGTGAGGCACAGCGCGTCCGTGCCGAGCAGGGTGCGCAGCCTGCGGGCGGACTTGCGCGCGGTCTCCTCCGTCAGGCCCGCCCGCAACGGCGGCGCGGCGAGGGACGCGGTGTGCAGGGTCGCGAAGGTGGCGTGCTCGACGGGTGTGCCCAGACCGCCGAGGCTCTCCGGGCGGGCCGTGCGCCGGCCGAGCCAGAACCCCGCGGCCAGCAGCGGCAGGACGGCCACGCACAGCCCGGCCAGGAACCCGCTCATGCCTTCACCTCCGCCCGCAGCTGCTCCGGCAGATGGAACCGCGCCAGGATCGCCTCCGTCCCGGCCGGCACCCGCCCCGGCGTGGCCAGGGACACCAGCACCATCGTCAGGAAGCCCAGTGGCACCGACCACAGGGCGGGCCAGGCGAGCAGGGTGTGCAGCGGCCCGGCGGCCGGCAGGTCCGCCATGGTGGCGGCGACCGCCACGAACGCCGAGCCGCCGCCGATCAGCATCCCGGCGCCCGCGCCCGGCGGGGTCAGCCTGCGCCACCAGATGCCGAGGACGAGCAGCGGGCAGAAGGACGAGGCGGACACCGCGAAGGCGAGACCGACCGCGTCGGCGACCGGCAGCCCGCCCACCAGGACGCTGGCGGCGAGCGGCACGGCCATGGAGAGCACCGTCCCGAGCCTGAAGTGCCGTACGCCGCGCGTCGGCAGCACGTCCTGGGTGAGCACGCCCGCGACGGCCAGGGTCAGCCCGGAGGCCGTGGACAGGAACGCGGCGAAGGCCCCGCCCGCCACCAGCGCGCCGAGCAGGTCGCCGCCGACACCGCCGATCATCCGGCCGGGCAGCAGCAGCACGGCGGCGTCCGCGTCGCCGGTGAGGGTGAGTTCGGGGGTGTAGAGCCGGCCGAGGGCGCCGTACACGGGCGGCAGCAGGTAGAAGGCGCCGATCAGGCCGAGTACGGCCACCGTGGTGCGGCGGGCGGCGACGCCGTGCGGGCTGGTGTAGAAGCGGACGACGACGTGCGGCAGGCCCATCGTGCCGAGGAAGGTGGCGAGGATCAGCCCGTAGGTGGCGTACAGCGGGCGCCGCTCGCGGCCCGACTCCAGCGGGGTGGACATCCCTCCGCCGGTGCCGCGGTCCGCCGCCGGGACGGGGGCGCCCCGGGCGAAGGTCAGCCGGGTGCCGGCCGCGAGGTGGTGGCGGCCGGCGGAGAGGCGCACCCGCTCGCCGTCATGGGTCCGGCCGTCGATCGTGCCGCTCGCCGTCACGGTCAGCGGGCCGCGCAGGGTCAGGTCGACGCTGTCGCCGACGCGGACCACACGCTGCTCGCGGAAGGCCGCCGGCTCCTGGAAGGGGTGGCGGGGCGCGCCGTCGCCCTGCCAGGCGAGGACGAGGAAGAGGGCGGGCACGAGCAACGCGGTGAGCTTGAGCCAGTACTGGAAGGCCTGCACGAAGGTGATGCTGCGCATGCCGCCGGCGGCGACGGTCGCGACCACCACGAAGGCCACGATGATCCCGCCGAGCGACTGGGGCGCGCCGGTGAGCACCGTCAGGGTCAGCCCCGCGCCCTGGAGCTGGGGCAGCAGGTACAGCCAGCCGGCGCCCACGACGAACGCCCCCGCCAGCCGCCGCACCGGCGCGGAGGCGAGCCGGGCCTCGGCGAAGTCGGGCAGCGTGTAGGCGCCGGAGCGGCGCAGCGGGGCGGCGACGAACAGCAGCAGGACCAGGTAGCCGGCGGTGTAGCCGACCGGGTACCAGAGCATGTCGGGGCCCTGGATCAGCACCAGGCCCGCGATGCCCAGGAAGGAGGCGGCGGAGAGGTACTCGCCGCTGATGGCGGCCGCGTTGAGGCGGGGGCCGACGGTGCGGGAGGCGACGTAGAAGTCGGAGGTGGTGCGGGAGACGCGCAGGCCGAACGCGCCGACGAGCACCGTGGCCACGACGACGAGGGCGACGGCGGTGACGGCGTAACCGGAGTTCATCGGGCCCCCGCTTCACCGGTCTTCGACGAGGCGCACGAAGTCCCGTTCGTTGCGCTCGGCGCGCCGTACGTACCACAGGCCGAGCAGGACCAGCGGGGCGTAGAGGCAGAAGCCGAGGACGGCCCACTGCAGGCGGCGGGCGTCCGGCATGGCGGCGAACACCAGCGGCAGCGGGCCGATCAGCAGCACGAGGAAGGCGAACACGGCGAGCGCGGCGCGCAGCTGGGTGCGCATGAGGGAGCGGACGTAGGTGTGGCCGAGGGTGGTCTGCTCGTCGATCTCGGTGCGCGGGCGGTAGTAGCCGAAGGCCCGTCGGTTGCGGCGGGGCGGGCCGGTGACGACGACGCGCCGCTCGGCGGGGTCCTGGCCGGGCACGCTAGGGCCTCCTCATCAGCAGGTCGCGCAGCTCGCGGGTGTGGCGCCGGCTGACCTGGAGCTCCTCGCCGCCGACCAGGACGCTCACCGTGCCCGCGTCCAGGCGCAGTTCGCCGACGTGGCGCAGGGCGACGAGGTGGCGGCGGTGGATGCGCACGAAGCCGCGGGAGCGCCAGCGCTCCTCCAGGGTGGACAGCGGGATGCGTACGAGGTGGCTGCCCTTGCCGGTGTGCAGGCGGGCGTAGTCGCCCTGGGCCTCGACGTGGGTGATGTCGTCGACGGGGACGAAGCGGGTCACGCCGCCGAGTTCCACGGGGACGTGGTCGGGGTCGGGCTCGTGCACGGGGATGCGCGGGCCGGCGCCGGTGAGTTCGGCGGCGCGGCGGACGGCCTCGGCGAGCCGTTCCTTGCGGACGGGCTTGAGGACGTAGTCGACCGCCTTGAGGTCGAAGGCCTGGACGGCGAAGTCCTCGTGCGCGGTGACGAACACGACCAGCGGCGGCTTCGCGAACCCGGTCAGCAGCCGCGCCAGGTCGAGCCCGTCGAGGCCGGGCATGTGGATGTCGAGGAAGACGACGTCGATCGCCTCCGGCCCGCGCGGTCCCGACTGCAGCGCGCGGTTGATGCGGCGCAGCGCCTCCGTCGCGTCGCCGGCGCCCCGCACGCTGCCGACGCGCGGGTCCGCGTTCAGCAGATAGAGCAGTTCCTCCAGCGAGGGGCGTTCGTCGTCGACGGCGAGGGCGCGCAGCATGACCCCGGAGTCTAGGAGGAATCCGCACGTCTGGACATGTTCCGGAGGTGCGCGTATCCGCTGGATACAGTGCCGGCATGAACAGCAGGCCCGCGCCGTTCGACGAGCTCGACCGGAAGATCATCACCGCGCTGATGGCCAACGCCCGAACCAGCTTCGCCGAGATCGGCGCGGCCGTCGGGCTGTCGTCCACGGCGGTCAAACGACGCGTGGACCGGCTGCGCGACACGGGTGTGATCACCGGGTTCACGGCCACGGTGGAGCCGTCCGCGCTCGGCTGGCGCACGGAGGCGTACGTCGAGGTGTACTGCGAGGGCGCGGCCCCGCCGCGGCGGCTCGCGGAGGTGGTGCGCAACCACCCGGAGATCACGGCGGCGATGACGGTGACCGGCGGGGCGGACGCGCTGCTGCACGTGCGGGCGCGGGACGTGGAGCACTTCGAGGAGGTGCTGGAGCGCATCCGGACGGAGCCGTTCATCCGCAAGACGATCAGCGTGATGGTGCTCTCCCATCTGCTGCCGGAGAGCCCCGAGGCGGGCGCCACCCAGCCCGCTCCCGAGGCGGCGCCCGAATAGCCGTCCGAGTACGCAGCAGCGCTGCGTGTGACCGGCCAAAGACGCAGCGTTCCTGCGCGGACACGCAATTGTCGTTCCTTGTCGCCCGTCTCCGTCACTTCCTACCGTGGTGTCAACCCTCAGTGACGCTCAGGAAGCGGAGGAACCCCTCTGTGTCCGACTCCCGTGTGCCGCGCCGGCGGCGCTTCCTCGTCTGCGAACCCAGACACTTCGCCGTGCAGTACGCGATCAACCCCTGGATGCATCCCGGCGCCCATCTCGACGCCGACCTGGCCCGTGCCCAGTGGCAGGCGCTGATCGGCGCCTACCGGTCCCACGGCCACACGGTCGACTCCGTGGAGCCCGCCCCCGGTCTCCCGGACATGGTCTTCGCCGCGAACTCGGCGGTCGTCGTGGACGGCCGCGTCTTCGGCTCCCTCTTCCACGCGCCCGAGCGGCGCCCGGAGTCCACCCACTACGACACCTGGTTCACGTCGGCCGGCTTCGCCGTCCACCGGCCCGAGTCCGTCTGCGAGGGCGAGGGGGACCTGGTCTGGACGGGGCGCTACGTCCTGGCCGGCACCGGATTCCGCACGACCCGCGAGGCGCACCGCGAGGTGCAGGAGTTCTTCGGCCACCCGGTGATCAGCCTGACCCTGGTGGACCCGCGCTTCTACCACCTGGACACGGCGCTGTTCGTGCTGGACGACTCCGCCGAGGGCAACAACGTCGCCTACTACCCGGAGGCGTTCTCGCCGGGCAGCCGGGAGGTGCTGGCGCGGCTGTATCCGGACGCCGTGCTCGCCACCCTCGACGACGCGCTGGCCTTCGGCCTGAACTCCGTGTCCGACGGCCGCAACGTCTTCATCGCGCCCCAGGCCGAGGCGCTCACCTCCGCTCTCGCCGACCGCGGCTATGTCCCCGTGCCCGTCGACCTGTCCGAGTTCCGCAAGGCAGGCGGCGGCATCAAGTGCTGCACCCAGGAGATCCGTTCATGACCGCTCCCGTCACCACGCGTTCGTCCGCCGACCTGATCCGCGCCGAGGAACCGGTCCTGGCGCACAACTACCACCCGCTGCCCGTGGTCGTGGCCCGTGCCGAGGGCACCTGGGTGGAGGACGTCGAGGGCCGCCGCTACCTCGACATGCTGGCCGGCTACTCGGCCCTCAACTTCGGCCACCGGCACCCGGAGCTGATCGAGGCGGCCCACCGCCAGCTGGACCGGCTGACCCTGACCTCGCGCGCCTTCCACCACGACCGGCTGGCCGGGTTCGCCGAGCGGCTGGCGGCGCTGACCGGCCTGGACATGGTGCTGCCGATGAACACCGGCGCCGAGGCGGTGGAGTCCGGCATCAAGGTGGCCCGCAAGTGGGCCTACGAGGTCAAGGGCGTCCCCGCCGACCGGGCGACGATCGTGGTCGCCGCGGACAACTTCCACGGCCGCACGACGACCATCGTCAGCTTCTCCACGGACGAGACGGCGCGGGCGGGCTTCGGCCCGTTCACCCCGGGCTTCCGGATCGTGCCGTACAACGACCTGGCCGCCCTGGAGGCGGCGGTCGACGAGACGACGGCCGCCGTGCTCATCGAGCCCGTCCAGGGCGAGGCGGGCGTCGTCATCCCGGACGAGGGCTATCTGACCGGCGTGCGCGAGCTGACCCGCCGCACGGGCTGCCTGTTCATCGCGGACGAGATCCAGTCCGGGCTCGGCCGCACGGGCCGCACCCTCGCCGTCGAGCACGAGGGGGTCGTCCCGGACGTCCTGCTGCTGGGCAAGGCGCTCGGCGGCGGCATCGTGCCGGTCTCCGCGGTGGTCGCCCGCCGGGACGTGCTCGGCGTGCTGCGTCCGGGGGAGCACGGCTCGACGTTCGGCGGCAACCCGCTGGCCGCCGCGGTCGGCACGGCGGTGGTCGAGCTGCTGGAGACGGGCGAGTTCCAGCGCCGGGCCGCCGAGCTGGGCGGAGTGCTGCGCGACGGTCTCGCCGCGCTCGTCGGCCGGGGGGTCGCCGGCTTCCGTGCGCGGGGCCTGTGGGCGGGCGTCGACATCGACCCGGCCATCGGCACCGGACGCGAGATCGGCGAGCGGCTGATGCGCGAGGGGGTCCTGGTCAAGGACACCCACGGCTCGACGATCCGGCTGGCGCCACCGCTGACGATCACGGCGCAGGAGCTGGAGTCGGCGCTGGGAGCCCTGGAGCGCGTGCTCGCCGCGTGACGCCCCCGGGGGGCGGCCCCGCGCCGCCCCCCGCCCTTCTCCGCCCCGGGTGCCTCCAGGCGGTGCCCGAAGGGTGAAGATTGGGGCAAGTGGTGGTAGACCACTCTCAGCGACAGAGAGGTCGGCCGTGGGCACTCAAGAGGAGCAGGACGTCGCCCGGCAGCCGTTCGACGTGGCCGACGCCGTGCCCGTGCTGCTCGACGCGCGGGGCGTGGTGCTCAGCTGGACGCGTGACGCCCAGCGGCTGCTGCGCTACGCGCCCGCCGAGGTGGTGGGCACCGGGGTGTCCGGGCTGCTGGCCGCGGAGGACGCCGCCCGCCTGCCCGAGCTGGCCGAGCGCTGCCGCGAGGACGACGGCTGGGCGGGGCTGCTGACCGCCCGGCGCAAGGGCGGGCAGGAGCTCAGGGTCATGGTGCGGGTCACCCCGGCCGCGGGCCCCGGGGGCGGCGCCGCCCGCTGGCTCGCCCTGGTCTCCGACCTGGCCGGGGCGCCGGGCTGGGACATGAGCCGCCCGGTGCTGGAGCAGATGGTGACGGGCTCACCGGTCGGCATCGCGATCGTGGACGCGGGTCTGCGGTGCGTGTGGTCGAACGCCGCGCTGGAGCAGTTCGGCGGCGGCTCCGCCAGGCAGCGGCTCGGGCGGCGGATGGCGGAGATCCAGCCCGGCCTGGACACCGAGGGCATCGAGGACCGGATGCGGCAGGTGCTGAGCACCGGTGAGCCGGTCTTCGGCTACGAGCTGGTGGGCCATGTGCGGGCGGCGCCGCACCGGGAGACGGCGCACATGCTGTCCTTCGCGCGGCTCGACGACGAGCAGGGCCGCCCGATGGGCGTGTACTACACGGTCGTCGACGTCACCGAACGCCACCGCGCGCGGCAGCGGCTGGCCCTGCTGGACCGGGCGGGCGAGCGCATCGGCCGCACCCTGGACGTGGTGCGGACGGCGCAGGAGCTGGCCGACGTGGCCGTGCCGGACTGCGCCGACTTCGTCGCGGTGGACCTGCTGGAGTCGGTGCTGCGGGGTGCGGAGCTGACCCCGGGGCCGCTGAGCGCCTCGGACCGGGTGCCGCTGCGCCGCGCCGGGCACCAGTCGGTCAACCCGGGCGTCCCGGAGGCCGTGGTCGGGGTCGGCGAGGTGGCGCGCTATCTCTCCGGGTCGCCGCCGATCCGCTGTCTGAGCACCGGCAGCTCCTGGCTCGAGGAGCGGCTCGACCCGCTCGCCACGGAGTGGGACGCGGACATGGCCGGCCGGCGGGCGGCGACCTTCCTGGAGCTGGGGCTGCACTCCGTGATGATCGTGCCGATCCGCGCGCGGGGCGTCACCCTGGGCGTGACGACGTTCTTCCGGCGGCGGCGTCAGGAGCCCTTCGACGCGGACGACCTCGGCCTGGCCGAGGACCTCGTGTCACGGGCGGCGGTCTGCCTGGACAACGCCCGCCGCTACACCCGCGAGCGCGAGGCCGCGCTGGTGCTGCAGCGCAGCCTGCTGCCCCGCCGGCTGCCCGTGCAGAACGCGGTGGAGGTGGCGGCCTGCTACCGGCCCGCCGACGAGCTGACCGGCCTCGGCGGCGACTGGTACGACCTCATCCCGCTGTCCGGCGCGCGCGTCGCCCTGGTGGTGGGCGAGGTACCGGGCCACGGCATCGGCGCCGCCGCGGCCATGGGCCGCCTGCGCACCGCCGTACGCACCCTCGCGGCGCTGGACCTGCCGCCGGAGGAGGTGCTCGCCCACCTCGACGACCTGGTGGCGCGCACGGCCCGGGAGGAGGGCGTCGCTGCCGAGGCGACGGAGGGCGCCGGCCTCGAGGTCGCCGGGTCCGGCTGCGTCTATGTCGTCTACGACCCCGTCGACGGACAGTGCACGATGGCCGCCGCCGGTCATCCCGCGCCCGCCGTCGTGCTGCCCGACGGCACCGTCACCTTCGTCGACCTGCCGCAGGGCTCACCGCTCGGGGCCGGCGGCCCGCCCTTCGAGGCGGTGGAGCTGGCCCTCGCCGAGGGCAGCACGCTCGCCCTGCACACCGACGGGCTGCTGGCCCGCGAGGACGGCGACTGGGCCGTGGACGCGGACCGTGAGCGGCTGCGGCGGGCCCTGGAGCGGCCCCCCTCGCCCGGACGGCCGCCTCCGGGCAGGCCCCCGTCGCCCGCGCTGGACCTGCACTGCCGGGCGGTGGTGGACGCACTGGTCCCGGCCCGTCCGCAGGACGACGTGGCCCTGCTGCTGGCCCACACCCGGCTGCTGGGCGCCGACCAGGTCGCGGACTGGGACCTGCCCGCCGACCCGGCCGTGGTCGCCGACGCCCGCAAGGAGGCCGCCCGGCAGCTGGCCGAGTGGGACCTGGAGGAGCTGGCCTTCACCACGGAACTGGTGGTCAGCGAGCTGGTCACCAACGCCATCCGGTACGCCGCCGCTCCCATCCGGCTCCGCCTGATCCGGGACGGGTCCCTGATCTGCGAGGTCTCCGACGGCGGCGCCACCGCACCGCACCTGCGCCATCCGCGCGTCACGGACGAGGGCGGCCGCGGGCTGCTGCTGGTCTCCCGGCTCTCCCGGCGCTGGGGCACCCGCTTCGTGCCCGAGGGCAAGGTCATCTGGGCGGAGCAGTCCCTGGAGGCTCCTCCGGACTGACGCACGAGCGGCGCGAACCTCACAGAACGCGGGAAAATGTCGTAGGACCGGCGGTGGAGGCGGTGGCCATGGACGACGAGGCGATCCACTACGCGGCGGTGTTCCAGTGCCTGCCGGGAATGGTGGCGCTGCTGACCCCCGGGCTGGTCTACGCGGACGCCAACGAGGAGTTCCTGCGGATGGCGGGGCGCACCCGCGAGCAGGTGGTGGGCCGCTATCTGTTCGACGTCTTCCCGGACAACCCGAACGACCCGGCCGCGTCCGGCATGCGCAACCTGGCGGCCTCGCTGAAGCGGGTGCTGGAGACCGGCGAGCGCGACGCCATGGCCCTGCAGCGCTACGACGTCGAGGACCCGGACCGTCCCGGGGAGTGGGAGGAGCGGTACTGGAGTCCGGTCAACGCCCCGGTGCTCGCCCCGGACGGCAGGGTGGGGCTCCTGGTGCACCGTGTCGAGGAGGTCACCGAGCTGATCAGGGCCCGGGGCGGCCCGTCCGGCAGCCGGGCCCGGGTGCTCGAGGCCGAGCTGTACACCCGCGCGCGTGAACTGCAGGAACTCAACGAGCGGCTGCGGCAGGCCCACGCCCGTGAGCGCGAGGTCGCCCTCGCGCTGCAGGAGGCGATGCTGCCGGCCCGCCGGCAGGCCGGCCACCACGGCACGGCCGTCCGCTACCGGCCCGCCGTCGGCGCCCTCAACGTCTGCGGGGACTGGTACGACGTGGTCGACCTGGTGGGCGGCAACCGGATAGGGGTGGCGGTGGGCGACGTGGTGGGGCACGGACTGGCGGCCGCCGGGGTGATGGGACAGCTGCGCAGCGCGCTGAGCGCCGCCTCCCGTGTAGCCCGGGGCCCGGCCGAGGCGCTGAACGTCCTGGGGCAGTACGCGCACGTGGTCGACGGCGCCGAGTCCGCCACCGCCGTCACGACCTTCATCGACTTCGACGAGCGGACCATCACCTACAGCAGCGCCGGGCACCCGCCGCCGGCCCTCGTCCACGCGGACGGCCGCGTCGAGTTCCTCGACCAGGCCACCGACCCGCCGCTCGACGCCCGCTTCGACCCGGTCCCGAGACCTCAGGCCGGCACCCGCTACGACGCGGGCGCCACCCTCGTCCTCTACACCGACGGTCTCGTCGAGCGCAGGCACGAGGACATCGACACCGGCCTGGGCCGCCTCGCCGACGCGCTCGCCCGGCACCGCGCCGAGGACCCCGAGCGGCTCGCGGACGCCGTGCTCCTGGAGCTGCTGCCGCCGGGGGGTGCCACCGACGACACCGCCCTGGTCATCGTCCGGCTGTGAGCGAGCAGACGGGGCCGCGCCGGCGCAAGAGCCGGGCGCCCGCCAGCGGTTGCGTGGGATCGCGCCATGATGCGGCATCGGGTTGCTGACTACCGGTCGGTAACTGGAGGCTGGGGCGGCAGTTGTCCCCACGCACGCGACGCGGCGTCCGCCGTGTTCCGGCGGACTGCGCCTGCACATAGACTGGCAGCCCCACGACACGCCGGTTGACCTGCTGGAACGAGGCGGCCCAGGCGATCCGCCGGAGTGAGGAGCGACTCCATTGTTCTACTACGTGCTGAAATACGTGTTGTTGGGACCTCTGCTGAAGCTGTTCTTCCGGCCTCGCATCGAAGGCCTGGAACACGTGCCGGCGACGGGTCCGGCCATCGTCGCCGGCAACCACCTGTCGTTCTCCGACCACTTCCTGATGCCGGCGATGCTCAAGCGCCGCATCACCTTCCTCGCGAAGAAGGAGTACTTCACGGGATCCGGCGTCAAGGGCCGGCTGACCGCGGCCTTCTTCCGCAGCGCCGGGCAGATCCCGGTCGACCGCACCGGCAAGGAGGCGGGCAAGGCCGCGATCCGCGAGGGTCTCGGCGTGCTGGGCAAGGGCGAGTTGCTCGGCATCTACCCGGAGGGCACCCGCTCGCACGACGGCCGCCTCTACAAGGGCAAGGTCGGCGTCGCGGTGATGGCGCTCCGGGCGCAGGTCCCGGTGATCCCCTGCGCGATGATCGGCACCTTCGAGGCCCAGCCGCCCGGCAAGGTCATCCCGAACAGCCACCCGGTGGTCATCCGCTTCGGCAAGCCCCTGGACTTCTCCCGCTACGCCGGCATGGAGAACGAGAAGGCGGTCCTGCGGGCCGTCACCGACGAGATCATGTACGCCATCCTGTCCCTGTCCGAGCAGGAGTACGTCGACCAGTACGCGGCCGTCGTCAAGGCGGAGCAGGCCGCGGCGGACGGGGCCACCGAGAAGGAGCGCCGGTTCCCCCGGATGCCGCTGGGCTGAGGCGAGCCGGGTGTGCGTGAGGGGCAGCCGGAGAGGTTCCGGCCGCCCCTCACGTCGTGGCGGTGCCGGTTACGGCTCGGGCGTGGCGTGCGGGGCGCAGGTCACGTCCGCGGCGTCCAGCCGGCCGCTGAGCAGATAGGCGTCCACCTTACGGTTCACGCACGGGTTGACCAGGCCGGTCACACCGTGCGAGCCCGCGTCCTTCTCGGTGATCAGCCGGGAGCCCCTGAAGCGGTGGTGCAGCTCGACGGCGCCGCCGTACGGGGTGGCGGCGTCCCGCGTGGACTGCACGATCAGGACCCGCGGCAGGCCCTTGTGCGTCCTGACCTCCACCGGGTGGCGCTGCCGCACCGGCCAGGTGGCGCACGGCAGGTTCAGCCAGGCGTTGGCCCAGGTCATGAACGGGTGCTCCACGTCGAGCGCGGTGTTGTCCCGGTCCCACCTGTGCCAGCTGGTGGGCCACCTGGCGTCCGTGCACTCCACCGCCGTGTAGACCGCGTTGCCGTTCTCCGCGGCGGTGTTGCCCGCGGTGTCGGACATGTCGGGGGCGGCCGCGCCGATCAGCGCCCGGGTGTCGCCGGCGAAGTACTCGCTGAACACCCTCGCGACCGGCACCCACGCGGAGTCGTAGTACGGGGCGTTCTGGAAGAAGCCGATGAGCTCGGCCGGGCCGACGACCCCGCCGATCGGGTTCTTCTTGGCGGTGGCGCGCAGCTGGAGCCACCTCGCCTGGACGGCGGCGCGCGTGGTGCCGAGGTGGAAGGCGGCGTCGTGGGCGGCGACCCAGTCCTCCCAGTCCTTCCAGCGGCCCTCGAAGGCGACGTCCTGGTCCAGGTTGGCCTGGTACCAGATCTTCTGCCGCGACGGGTTGACCACGCTGTCCACGATCATGCGGCGCAGATGGCCGGGGAACAGGGTGCCGTAGACGGCGCCGATGTAGGTGCCGTAGGAGACCCCCAGGTAGTTGAGCTTCTTCTCACCGAGCGCGGCACGGATCACGTCCAGGTCGCGCACGGTGTTGGGGGTGGTCATCTGCGAGAGCATCGCCGTGCCGGTGCGCTCGGCGCAGCCGTCGGCGTACTCGCGGGCCAGCTTGCGCTGGGACAGTTTGTCCGCCTCGCCGTCCGGCACCGGGTCCGGCTTGGGCGCCTTCACGAACTCCTGCGGGTCGACACAGGAGATGGGCGCGGAGTGGCCGACGCCGCGCGGGTCGAAGCCCACGAAGTCGTACGCCTTGGCCACGTTCGCCCAGACCGGGTTCCTGCTGGTGACCCGGGTCGGGAAACGCAGGCCGGAGCCGCCCGGCCCGCCCGGGTTGTAGACGAGCGAGCCCTGCCGTTCGTTCTTCGTCCCGGTGCTGGCGATCCGGTCGACGGCGAGCTTGATGTGCTTGCCGTACGGCTCGGCGTAGTCCACCGGCACGCTGACCCAGCCGCACCGGATGGGCTTGGCCAGGCCCCAGCCGGCCGGGCAGTCCGCCCAGTCGACGCCGGTCCTGGCCGCCTGCCGGGCGGCGATGGCCGCGCCGCGGGCCTCGCGGCCCTGGCCGCCCCAGGTGTCCGTGGTGGCGCTGGCACCGGGCGCCGCGACGGCACCGGCCACGAGCGTGGCGGTGACGAGCACCCCGGCCGAACCGAGCGCGGTCAGCCGCCTGTTCGGTCTCATTCCCCTCAAAGTGGGAGCCTCCCCCTGCGTCAGGTTGTGGTCAGGGCGATCCTGTCGGCTGTGAACCGCCTGAGAACAGGGGGCGTTTACGTTCTTTGCCATTCCGATAAACGGAGAAGGGCGTCCCGCTCAGCGGAGCGTCACCGAAGCGCGGCCAGCGCTGCGTCCAGCACCCGCCGCAACCGCAGCCCGTCACGGGCCACGGCACTGACCAGCGCGGCCGGACCGGCGAGCGGCACGACCGCCGCGCCCTCCCCCAGTACCCGCGCCGTCACCGGTCTTTCCCCGAACTCGGGCCGTACCACCACGAGTTGCCCGACCGCCCGATGTCCGCCCAGCACGGCGGGACCGTCCCAGCCGCCCGGCGCCCCGGGCCCGCAGGCCAGCTCCTGGTCGAGCACGGGCCGTCCCTCGACGCACACCGTCAGACGGCTGGTCAGCCGCCCGGGTTCCTCGCCGGCCCGCCCGAGCACCTGCTCCTCGCGCAGCACGAGCCGGGCCCCGGCGGCGAGTTCGGCCCTGGTGGTGACGTGCAGATCACTCCCCCGTGCGCAGATCAACTGCTCGGGCAGCCAGCTCAGTTCACCCCCGCCGTCGACCCGGAGCCGCACGTCGTAACGCGCCGCGCCCTTGGCCTGCCCGGGCAGCGCGATGGTGGCCGCGGCCGACCCGACGCGCAGCCGCGCCCCGCGCTCCGCCCGCGCCCGCACCGCGAACTCGTCGCCGCCGAGCGGCCCGCTCATCGCCCCGACGAGCACCACCCGGGCCTCCTCGGCGCTCCCCCGCGTCCGCCGCGGCGCCAGCGGCCCGGCCCCCTCCAGCACCGGCAGCGCCGTACCGCCCCTGCCGTCCGGACGGGCCACGATCCGGGCCGTGGCCCGCACCCCGCTCACGCTCAGGCCGTCCACGCGGCGAGCCGCCCCCGCACCCAGCCGGCGACGTCCCGCACCCCGGCCCCGCCGCGCAACGACTGGAAGACGACGGGCAGTTCGGCCCGCTGCGCCTTGGCGTCGGTGGCCATCCGGTCGAGATCGGACCCGACGTACGGCGCGAGGTCGGTCTTGTTGACGACGAGCAGATCGGCGGTGCTCACCCCGGGCCCGCCCTTGCGCGGGATGTCGTCGCCCCCCGCGACGTCGATCACGAAGATCTGGGCGTCGACGAGCCCCTTGGAGAAGGTCGCGGTGAGATTGTCCCCGCCGGACTCGACCAGGATCAGGTCCAACGGCCCGGCCTCGTCCTCCAGATCCTCCACGGCCTCCAGGTTCGCGGAGATGTCGTCCCGGATCGCGGTGTGCGGACAGGCCCCGGTCTCCACGGCCGTGATGCGCTCCGGCGGCAGCACCGCCTCCCGCAACAGGAAGTCGGCGTCCTCGCGCGTGTAGATGTCATTGGTCACGACAGCGAGCGACAACTCCCCCCGCAGGGCCCGGCAGAGAGCGGCGACGGTCGCGGTCTTCCCCGATCCGACCGGCCCCCCGAGCCCGATCCGCAGGGCACGCCGCGATCCGTCGGGGCGGCGGGCGTCGGCGCTGAGCGCGGAGGGCCCGCCGTGGGTGTGCGAGTGGTCGAGGTGCATGAGGAACGGCTCCCTTGCTTGTTGCCACGGTGAGGACGGGACTTTCCAGGGACGGCAGCCCCCCGGGGGGACGGGAAGGGCAGGGGCCCGAGGGCGGTCCCGCTCACGAGGCGAACAACCGCACGGCCCAGCCGGCATGGGCCTGCGCGCCGATCTCCAGCAGCGGCGCCGACGCCGCGGGCAGGGCATCGGCCCCCTTCTCGGCGACGACTCGCGCCGCCTCCACCGCCCGATCCGCCACCCGGTCGACTTCCGGCGCGAGCCGGGCCAGCACCCCCGTCGCGTCGAACGGATCAAGGCTCAGCAGCCGCACCACCGCCCCGGCCGGCCCGCTCACGGACTCGTATGCCGCGCAGTGGGCCGCGTCCGAGGGACCCAGCCCCGCGGCCCGGGCCACCACCCCCAGCACCACGGCCTGGTGGGCCCCCTTGGGAAACTGCCGTGCCAGGGCGTCGAGTTCTCCGCACGGCCAGGCCGCCCGCGCGGCCCGCGTCAGCTGCCGCCCCAGCCGCCGGGCGGCGACCCGCAGGGCAGGGGAGGGAGTCCGCGCGTCCGCGGCCGCGTCCAGCTCACCCACGTCCGCACCGAGTGCACCGGCGGCCGCCACGGACGCGGCGACCAGCCCGGCCGTGTGCAATCGCCCCCGGCAGAACTCCTCCAGGCTCGCGCCCCCGGTGATCCGCCCGGCCTTCACCGCCTCCTCGGCCCCGCCGGAATGCGCGTGCCCTCCGGCGGGAAACCGCCCGTCGGCCAGCACCAGCAGTGCAGCCCTCGACATCACATCACCTCGGCGTCACGCCACGTCAGAAGAGGAAGTACCGCTGGGCCATGGGAAGTTCGGCGGCCGGCTCGGCCTCCGCCAGCTCCCCGTCGATGTGCACGGCGAAGCTGTCGGGGTCGACCCGCACCCGCGGCCGCGCGTCGTTCTCGCGCATGTCCGCCTTGGTCACCCCGCGCGTCGACTCGATCGCGACGAACCGCTTGCCCAGCTGGAGCCGCTCCGGCAGCCCGTCCTCGATCGCGAGCGGCGCGACGAAGTTGACGGAGTTGGCGGCGGGCGCCCGTCCGATCGCCCCGTACATCGGCCGCGGCAGGACCGGCTGCGGCGTCGGGATGGAGGCGTTGGCGTCGCCCATCTGCGCGTAGGCGATCTGCCCGCCCTTGATGACGAGGTGCGGCTTGACGCCGAAGAACGCCGGTTCCCACAGCACGAGGTCGGCGAGCTTGCCGGTCTCCACCGACCCGATCTGCCGGGCGAGGCCCTGCGCCAGGGCGGGGTTGATGGTGTACTTCGCGACGTAGCGCCGCACCCGCCGGTTGTCCGCCCGTCCGTCGCCCGGCAGCACGCCCCGCCGCCGCTTCATCACGTGCGCCGTCTGCCAGGTGCGCAGCACGACCTCACCGACCCGCCCCATGGCCTGGGAGTCGGAGGAGATGATCGAGATGGCGCCCAGGTCGTGCAGGATGTCCTCCGCGCCGATGGTGGACGGCCGGATGCGCGACTCGGCGAAGGCGAGGTCCTCCGGCACCGCCGCGTTGAGGTGGTGGCACACCATCAGCATGTCGAGGTGTTCCTCGGCGGTGTTGACGGTGAACGGGCGCGTCGGGTTCGTCGAGCTCGGCAGCACGTGCGGCTCGGAGACGACGGTCATGATGTCCGGGGCGTGCCCGCCGCCCGCGCCCTCGGTGTGGTACGCGTGGATGCCGCGCCCGGCGATCGCGGCGAGCGTGTCGCCCACGAAACCGGCCTCGTTGAGCGTGTCCGTGTGGATGGCGACCTGGATGCCGGTCTGCTCGGCGACGGTCAGCGAGGCGTCGATGACGGCCGGGGTCGAGCCCCAGTCCTCGTGCAGCTTCAGGCCCAGGGCGCCGCCGCGGATCTGCGAGAGCATCGCCTCGTGGGAGACGGTGTTGCCCTTGCCGAGCAGGCCGATGTTGAGCGGGTGGTGCTCCATCGCCTCCAGCATCCGCGCCAGATGCCACGGACCGGGCGTCACCGTGGTCGCCTTCGATCCCTCGGCCGGCCCCGTGCCGCCGCCCACCAGCGTCGTGATGCCGGCGGAGAGCGCCTCGTCGGCGATCTGCGGGCAGATGAAGTGGACGTGTGCGTCGATGGCGCCGGCGGTCAGGATCCGCCCGTTGCCGGCGATGACCTCCGTCTCGGGGCCGATCACGAGGTCCGGGTGGACGCCGTCCATGGTGTCGGGGTTGCCTGCCTTGCCGATGCCGGTGATCCGGCCGTCGCGGAGTCCTACGTCGGCCTTGACGATCCCCCAGTGGTCGACGATCACCGCGCCGGTGACGACGGTGTCCGGGGCGCCGTCCGCGCGGGTGACACGGGACTGGCCCATGGACTCGCGGATGACCTTGCCGCCGCCGAACACCGCCTCGTCGCCGGCGAGTCCGGGCCCGCCGCAGCGGTCCTCCTCGATCTCGATCAGCAGGTCGGTGTCGGCGAGCCGGATCCGGTCGCCGGTGGTGGGTCCGAACAGGTCGGCGTAGGCGGCGCGCGAGATCTCAGGCATCGAGGGCACCTCGGGTCTCCCCGCGCAGTCCGGGCACGACCCGGGCGCCGGTGAGCGGGACGAGTTCCACCTCGACGGGGATGCCGGGTTCGAAGCGCACGGCGGTGCCGGCGGGGACGTTGAGCCGTCTGCCGCGCGCGGCGGCGCGGTCGAAGTCAAGACCGGGGTTGGCCTCGGCGAAGTGGTAGTGGGAACCGACCTGCACCGGCCGGTCGGCGGCGTTGAGGACGGTCAGCCGGGTGACCTCGCGGCCCTCGTTGCAGACGACGGGCTCGTCCGCGAACAGGATCTCGCCGGGAATCATCGCGGCACCTCAGACGATCGGGTCGTGGACGGTGACGAGCTTGGTGCCGTCGGGGAAGGTCGCCTCCACCTGGACGTCGTGGATCATCTCGGGGATGCCCTCCATGACGTCGTCGCGGGTGAGCAGCGTGCGCCCGGAGGCCATGAGGTCGGCCACCGTGCGGCCGTCACGGGCGCCTTCGAGGATGTGCGAGGTGATGAGCGCGACCGCTTCGGGGTGGTTGAGCCGCAGCCCGCGGGCCCGGCGCTTGCCGGCGACGTCGGCCGCGACGTGGATCAGCAGCCTCTCTTGCTCGTGCGGGGTCAGTTGCACGTCCCACCTCACAGTCCTCGCCCGGACCGTGCGGGGCCCGGTTGCCGCGGCCACGGGGCGACGTCCCTGATGGCGTGGACCGGAGGCTAGTTGGAGCGCGTTTCGGCCACGTTAACCGGGCTGTGATCCGGCGCGCCGCTCCCGTGCGCTCCTCAGCCCGCGGAGCCCGTCGCGCGGGACCTGTCCCGGCGCGGGAGCGAACGGGACCTGCCGGGCGGGGGCCCACCGCCGCGGCCGTCATCGCGTGCGCGCCACGTGGTCCGGGGCCGCATCCGGCCGCGGCGTCCCGGTTCGCCGGCACGCCTCGACGAGCCGCGCCGGGGTCCGGCGGCACCGCGCCGCAGCCCTCGCGCGGCACGGCCGCGAGGCCGCCGTCGCGGAGTGTCTCCGTCCACGCCTGGACGACCAGCCGCGGGAACGACGAGCAGCCGCGGGAACGCGGGCCGCCCGTCCGCGGTCACGGACCTTCGGCGGCGCGCACCCCGCCGGGCACCGAGGCCACCAGGACGTCCGGCGGCGGGGGCGGGGGCGGGCTGCTGCCGGCCGGCTCCTCGCAGCCCTCGTGGGCCTGGCCGAGCGCCGCGGCGGTGATCGCGGGGATGAGCGGGTCCCTGCCGCTGCGGCAGCGGTACGCCGCCCCGGCCGGCGGACCGGCCTCCTTCGGCGCGTCCCGCGCGGACGCGGCGTGGCGGCAGCCGCTGCGCGCGACGCGCACGGTGGCGCCGTCGCCCTGTGGGCCGCCCTTGCCCGGCCGGCCGCCGCACGGCACCCCCGCGACCTGCCGCTCGGCGTGGCCGGGCCCGCCGCCGCGCCACGGACGGAGCATCAGCGGGCCCGGCACGCGGGTGCCTTCGAGATCCAGCCCCACTGCGGCGAGGCCACCGCCCGGGACGCGATCGAGGACCGGACCGTATACGGCGCGCCGGCGACGCCGGCGGTCGCCGGGCCCGCGGGCTGAGGCTCAACCACCCCGAACCGGCCCTGCGCACCCGCCGCGGCGGACGGGGACACACGGTGCCTGCGTCCGCCGTCGGGCCGTTCACCGAGGAGTGCCCCTACGAGGGAGCCGGCCCCCGGTGCTCCGCCGCGATACCGAACCGCTGCCGTTCGCGCGGAGCGGAACCGGCCTCGTGCACCCGGGAGACCGCGCTGATCACCTGCTCGTCGGCGGGCTGATCGAGCGCGTCGAGTCGTTCCAGGTCAGCGGCGGAAACCAGGGCGACGAGGGGCTTTCCGTGGCGCGTCACGACGACGCGCTCCTTGCCGTAGACCACCCGGTTGATCAGATCGGCGAGCTCAGCCCTGGCTTGCGTCACCGGAATCTCGTAGGCCATGCCCCTAGCTTACGTGGCGTTCTCAGCGTCCGTGAGGTCCGTGAGATCCAGGAAACCGCAGGTCGGACAAGGTTCGGCGTACATCACACGCCAGATCTGTGAGATATGCGTGAGACGCCGGCGTTCGAACGCTGCCCCGTCGTGCGGAGGACCAGAGGTGTTCCGCACGACGGGGCAGCGTGTCCTGGGGCATGCAGAAACCCGCCCCGCCGGAGTCTTCCGGGACTCCGACGGGGCGGGCGATCAAGGGCGCAAGCTGCACTATGCATATATCTACCTGCCCGACCATGATCAAACAAATTAGGGTCGACCCTAATCCGTTTTGATCATGACGTCGGGAGCGTGGACGGGTGCCACGTCCCACCCCACCCGACGAACGGGTCCTTGCCCGCCGGCGCCAGGTCGGGGAACGGATCCGCCGGGTGCGCGAGCACCACAACCTCAGCCAGCAGGACGTGTGCGGCCGGTCCGGCATCGACGTCGCCACCTACAGCCGTATTGAGCAAGGCCACTCCTCTCCGAAGCTGGACACGCTGATCCGTATCGCCGACGCCATCGGCGTGCAGCTCGCCGACCTGGTCCGCTGAGGCGGCCGCCCCCGACGGGGGACGCGGGGACGGCCGCCCGCTTCACCCGCTACCGGCCCCATCGGCCCGGGCCGGCACCGGGGGCCTACCAGCTGCTGCGCGTGTAGGGGTTCCAGTGCCCGCCATTGCCTTCCCGCGGCGGATGCCCGACGGGCTGAGTGCACCGCGCCTGTGTACGCGGCTGCTCCGCCCAGCAGTAACCGTGGCCGTTCGGCACACGCGGCAGAGGGTCCTTCCTCACAAGGCGACTCCCGTCTTCACAGCGGTTGATCGGCGGCGGCCGTGGCAGGAACAGCCGCAGCGCAGGGTCAGGACGGGCGTCTCCCACGACGGGGCGCCCTTACGGCGGATCACCTTGGGCCCGGCACAGAACCGGTGCATCTGCATCGTGCACTCCGGGCTGACAGCCTCGACGCTCACGGCCGGTCGGCGAGCGGGACCAGGCCGTGCACCTCACGGCACGGCGCGCACGCGAAGAGGCCGGGGACACCGAACCCTGAACCTGCGTCCTCCAGCTGCACGAGGCGGGTCGTGTCGCTGTACGCCTTGTGCCACGCGCAGTACGCCCACGAACGCGTGCTGCCCTGGGCGGATGAACTGGGGGTTTCCGTCTGGGGCGCGGTCTGCGTAGTCTCGGCCATGTCGACTCCATCCAGTCGGCCGCTCCCGGGACCGTGTCAGCGGTCGCCGGGGTTTTCTGTTACGGACCGTACGGATGACGCGACGTGGGGTTCCAGCGTGGTGCACGTTGGTGCACCAATTCATCCGAGGGCGGTGATCGCCTCGTGAATGAGGGCCCGGGCGCTGTCGCCGTGCACCGCGAGCTGGTGCAGCTCCTGGAACACCCGGGCGTACATGCTGATTTCGCGGGGCTGGGTGATGGTCAGGTAGCCGGAGACCAGCTCAACGGCCACCTGCGAGCTGTCGAAAATCCAGAAGTCCTCGACCGGCCGCTGCACCGCACGGTCCGGCTGCATCGGCACGATGCCCAGGGAGACGTGCGGCAGGAAACCCGCCGTGAGCAGGTGCCGCAGCTGCTCACGCATCACCTCCCGGCCGCCGATCCCGTTGCGGAGCACGGACTCCTCCAGCACGAACGCGAACGTCCTCGGCCCCTCGTACAGGACGTGCTGGCGGTCCATCCGCTCGACGACCGCAGCGTCCACATCGTCGATCAGCCCGCGACGCCGACGGGTGGCGTGCAGGATCGCCCGCGTGTACGCCATGGTCTGCAACAGTCCGGGGATGAGCCAACCGTCGTACACGCGGTGAGCGTGCGTGCGCTCGTACAGCGGCCGCACCGACTCCTGAGCGGCCTTCAGACCGGCCCGTTCCATGCGGGACCACTCCACCCACATGCCGTCGACCGCGCGCAGCGCGGCAACCAGCTCCTCGGCCTGCTCCTGCGCAGCGCACGCGCGCGCCCACGCGCGGATGTCCTCCGGGGCCGGCCTCGTCCGTGTGTTCTCGATCCGCGACACCTTGGAGTGGCTGAAGCCAGTGCGCTCGGCGAGCCCGCGCACCGTCAACTCGGCGTCCAGGCGCAGGTCCCGCAGGCGGGCAGCGAGGGACTGGCGTGCGGCCTCGGCGCTGGAAGACGGTGACGCGGGCATGCGGGCGGCTAGACCTTGTAGTCCTCGTGCGGGATGGCCCGCTCCCAGACCGCGGCGAACGCGGCGGCGCACAGGCCGGCGACTGCCGGCTCCTCCGTCCACTCCTCGCCGAGGACGTCGCCGTCACCGGAGAAGTGCCCGAACCGTACGAGCCGGCCGTCGAGGATCCAGAAGTCGTTGCCGGGCAGGGCGATGTCGGAGGCCTGGCGGCGGGGCAGCCAGCGCACCTCTTCGCCGGCGTCGAGGTTCATGGTCGTGGTGGCGTGCTCGAACTTGATGTAGTCGGTGACCGGTTCGGACACGATGCGGGCGCGCCGCACGATGACGCCGCGGCTGGTGGCCTCGCGCACCAGGTCCGCCCATGGCTGGAACACGGCCTGGAAGTCGACGTCCTCGCCACGCTTCCAGGCCAGGTACGTCGGGTCGGTGGGGGTGTAGCTGTCGCGCATCTCCAGGTGGAACGCTGTGCGCTCGGTGGCGCGGAGGTGGTCAGGAAAGCTCACGGTCGGCCTCTTCACGGGGCAGGAACTGACGCATCACTGCGGGCAACCTGATGATCGTCTCGTGGTCGGGCACCTCGGTGGAGTGCCCGGGGATCGAGCCGACCTCCTGGCATGCCTTCACGTCCTCCTCGGTGGCCTTGTACGACTGGATGAGCAGGTCACCAGTGTCCTCGTCGAGCCAGATTGTCGGGCTGTCGACGTTGGGGGTGTTCGGGATGATGCCGAGGAACTTCAGGCGCATGGCGGTCTCCTCCGCGAGGTGTTGCACGTTGGTGCATCACACCGTGGTCGTGCGGGAGATCAGCCGTCAAGACGGCGTCACACGGCGTGACTGCGTCTGGCCATGACGAAAGGGCCCCCTCCCGCCCGAGGGCGGGAGGGGGCCCGGTGCTGGCCGCCTCGCTATCAGGAGCGTCTTTGCGCGCGCCGTACGGCTCGTGCTCCTTGCAGCAGGAGCCCTGCGACGGTCAGCAGCAGACACGCGCGGATAATGCGCATCGCGGACGCAGCCAGCCCATGGGGGCCGAGCACCGTCATGACGATGGTGTAGGAGCCGAGCAGGCCGATCGTGGCGACGAACACCATCAGGTACCAGCCCATGCCTGATGACCGCCAGGGCGCCCGCCGGTGGTAGGTCACCATGAACACGGCCGCACAGACGGGGACGATTCCCGAGACAGCAGCATTCGCCACCTGCGCAAGTGTCACTTTCGCCCACCCCCCAGCACGGTTTCCGTGATCAGCTCGGCGAAGTGGTTCCGCTCGCGCCGAGCCCTCCACCCCTCCGCCTCGGCGCGCACCTGCCCGGCCTGTGCCCGCACCCTCGCCCGAGCGTCCTTCGCCCGGCCCAATGCGGCGTTCGCCTCGCGCTGTCCCTCGGTCATCGGACGGTCCTCGTTCTCGTCACGGTGGCGGCGCAGTGGGCGCCTGATCCACGTCGGCACGGCTGCTCACCTCCCGCGCGGCTCGCGGTAGAGCGGCAAAGAAGTAGCCCGCAGTCCGGCTCAGCTCCAGGAGTTCGCCCGCCTGGTCCTGCGACTCGCGGCGGGCCTCCTCGCTGACGGCGTGGGCCTGGCGCCAGGTGTCCCGTTCGGCGCGCAGGTCATCGATCTGGCGGTCCTTGTCGGCGCGGAGGTCCTCGAGCTGGCGGCGCGGAACCAACTGGCCGCGCAGGACCAGGAGGACGATGACACCGACGAGGGCCGCGGCCCCGATATCGGTGGGTGACAGACCCAGCAGCTGTGCAGCCAACGGCCCTCCTCTCGATCGCTGGCCTGGGTCAGGAACTGCTGGTGTAGCCGGTGAGCGGGGGCAGGTCGTCGTCGATGTTCGGATACTCCGGAGGCCGTGCCCAGCCGAGAAACATGCCGGCCAACGTCTGCAGCTTGCTGCCGCGCAGCTTCGTGCCGAGGATCTCGAGCAGCCGGAACAGCGCGTAATAGACGATGACCAGAGCGAAGGTGACCGCGTACGTCACCGTCTGCGAGCTGATGGTGATGCCGGCCTTGACGAACAGAGTGAGGAGCCAGCCCGCGACGAGCGGGACGGCCGTACGTATGACGGATATGAACAGGGCGGGCATGGTGCCCCCTTCTGTGTGCAGGTCAGGCGGGGATCCACACCCCGCCGCGGACGAAGCCGTGCAGGCCGCAGCACTTCCACAACAGGCTCGGCTCGAGGTGCAGCGGCTCGCGGGCCACGAGGGTGTGCGCGCCGGTGCCGGCGGCTACCCACGGGCCCGTCACCGTGCGGTCCGCGGGCACGTCGGCCAGGGCGGCGCACCAGTGCCAGAACGTGGGGTTGGTCTCGTGCGCCAGCCAGCCGTAGAAGATCTCGTCGGTGAGCCGGGTCATGTCCACCATCTCGAGGCCCGGCCAGTCCGACGGCGGCGTACCGCGCGGCGCGCTCATCAGGCGACGACGGTGAACAGCCCGGTCTTCGCGCCGAGCTTGGTGAGAGAGTCCCTGCCGGGGATGCCGTCGGCGGCGCCGCCCGGCCTGGTGCTCGCGCCCGGGTACAGGTGCAGCTGCCACTTCCGGTACGCGCGTACCGTGACCGATCCGAAGGATCCGTCGCCCGCATACGTGGTGCCGAGGTACCCGATCTTGACCAGGGCGGCCTCGACAAGGTTGGTGCCGGCCAGATAGGTGACGTGGCCCTGGCGGGCGCCGGGGTCGGTCCTGGCTGCCGTGATCAGACGGGACAGGTCGACGCGTGGGGTGCTCGGCTTGCTGGTCTTGGTCGTGCCGCCCGGCTTGCTGGCGAGCTGCTTCCTGACGTCGGCCCGGAAGTCGTCCATGTCGAAGCTGGGGTCGATCTTGCCCGGCTGGACTTCCTTGTGCCCGGCCACGGACTTCTCTGTCCAGCCGTGCTTGCGGCAGATTGCGGCGGCCCACAGCACGGCCTGGTGGTACTGGTCGTCCGGGTACGGGTCGTGGCCGTTGCCGAGATTCTCGATCTCCAGCCCGTACAGGAGGTCGTTGCCGTCCATGGTGGCGTGGTCGTCGTGCGGCAGGGCCCGCTCAGCGATGACGGCCGCGATGACGTCCGGGTCGACGAGGCCGGCGTGGTTGGCGCGGCCGTGACCGATCATCCACAGGCCGGCGGTCTTGCCGAGCCAGCCGTGGCAGAGGGGGCCCGGCAGGTCGGAGCGGCCCCGATAGCAGAGCTCCTTGTCGCCGTGCCCGGCGGTGTGGTGAATGAGGACACCGTGGACGGGGCCGAACCTCTTGCCCGTGGCACGGTCGCGGTTGTGGGTTCTCCACCCGTCGTGCTCGTGCACGGTGAGGCCCTCGGCCTTGAGCGCGGCGAGCATCTCGGTGGCGGTCAGGGGTGTGGCCATGCGATCTCCAGACATGACGAAGCCCCGCACCGGTGGTGCGGGGCCAGGGGCGGGACCGGTGAAGGTCAGGTCGCGGGCGGGAACGGGTCTCCCGTCACGGGGCCGGTGTAGGAACGCGAGACACCGCCTGGCGTGCCGGGGTACGCGCCCTCCACGGTGTCCCGGAAAGCCAAGAAGGCGGCCGCAAGCGCCTGGTCCAGGAGCTCCCGCAGTTCTCCGTTCGTGGAGGCGTCCGGCAGCTGCGTCCCGTACCCCACGCTGATCTCGATGTGCGGCACGCCCGGGTGTTCGATATCGCCGTTGTAGTACGAGGCGCTGTAGGCAACAGAGGTCGCGTCAGCGGGTACAGACATTGGTCCTCCCAAGATGAAAGCCCCGGCCCGGGTGGCGCGGGGCGCCAAGTGCAGGGCGCACGGGTGGTGGGCCGAGGCTCAGCTGAGAGCTGCCCAGCGGGCGACGTAGTCCGTGTCGCCGGAGGCGAGCGCCACCGACGCGGGCAGCGCCGTCTGCCCGGACCCGGACGACAGGAACCGGGCGGTGGCCGCGGTCAGGCCGGCGTTGAGGGTGCTCGACGAGTACGAGTGCCCGCGGACCAGCTGCGGCGGCGTGCTGCCGTTGGCCAGCACGGCCACGTAGTAGACGCCCGGATCCAGCGTCTGCGCCGAAGACAGGGCGATGGCGTGGTGCCCGGCCGACGCGAACGTGGCGCTCTGGTCTGCCGACCCGGACAGCAGCGTCCCCGCCGAGTCGTAGAGCCCGACACGGTTCTGCCCGGCCGTCAGCCCGGACCCGGCCTCGCCGACGCCGATGTGCACGTTGGTGACCACGGTGGGGTCGGCCACCTTGACGGCCAGCAGGTACAGCACCCCGGCCGTCATGGTGTCGGTGCCGGCACCGAGGGTGGCAGGGTCCTGCGTCCACGACAGAAGCCCATGATCGGCTGGGGTCCACAGCGGGCCAGAGGTGTCCGTGCGCGGGTAGCGCTGCAGCCCGGCCTGCAGGGTGCCGGTGTCGAGGCCGACGATGTCCCGCAGCACCGTGGAAGCGACCTTGCTGTAGGTGACCGTGCTGCCCGAGTTGGCCTCCACGCGGATGGCCTCGAAGACGTTCGGCGCCTCGCTGACGGTGTTCGAGTCCTCGATGACGCTGAGGCTGTCGCCGGACGCGACGTTGACCCACTTCGCGCTCACCCGGTTGTTGAACGCGGCCGTGCCGAAGACGAAGGCCTTGTTCCCGGCCGCGCCGGTCTTGCAGGTCACGTAGTTCAGATCGAAGACGTTGGACTCGCCCGACTGGACGTTGACGAGCGTGGCGAACTGCTCCAGGTTGGTGCCCCAGAACCGCTGCGAGGCGCTGCCGGCGGCGCCGTCGAGGAGGATGCCCGTGCACCCGACGCCGTTGGCGCCAGCCTCGATCATGCTGAAGTCGTTCTGGTTCATGTTGCCGGTGATCGATTCCACGTGGATGGCCACGCCGTTGTCGCCGACCAGCTCGATGAACATCCTGTTGAAGGTGCAGTCCCCAGCGTTCTGGACGGCCGAGTCGTTGCTGATGTGGATGCCGTTGCGGACGCCCTCGATCTCGATGTTGTCGAAGACGCTCCGGAAGGGCATCGCCAGGTCCATGGCCCAGCCGGTGTAGGTAGGGGTGTACTCCCCGTTGATCCGCAGGTTCCGGAACGAACTGTCCCAGAACGAGCGAGTCTCACCGGCGGTGGTGACCGCGGTCGCCACGATCCCCTTCCCCGCCCCGGAGATCACCATGCCCAGGTCCCGCAGATGGCACTGCGCCCAGTTCGTGATCTCGATGGCGTTGACGTCAGCGGCCGGCCGAATGATCGTCGTGAACTCGCCACAGCCCTCCAGGATGACCGTCTGCGGGTCGTCCTCGTTCGCCGTGCCCGCGATCACAATGGGGGCCGTGGTGTTGAAGTCTCCGCCAGACAGCAGCACGCGACCGCCGCCCTCGTTCTGCGCGTCGGCAATGGCCGCCAAGATCTCCACCTGGTCCGCGGTGCCATCGCACAGGTAGGTGGCGGCGGCGCGCACGTCGGCGGGCGCGGTCGCCGAGGCGACCACCCGCACCAGCGACGTGTACGCGGCCGAGCTGCCGCCCCCGGCACCGGTGCCGCGGGCCTGGATCCATGCGCGGCTGCTGCCGCCCGCGTCCGCCCACATGCCCGTCACGGAGTCCGGGCCCTGGAACTCCGGGATGGCCCCGTATTCGTCCGCCACCACCTCGGTGATGGGCGAACCGGCGCCGTTGAGGAGGTCGGTGTACTGGGTGCCCGCGTCGGGGGCGTCCCAGAAGGTCACGGTGGCGCCCGCGGCGACGGCCCACAGTCCGTCGGAGGGCTGGACCACGTAGTCGGCGAGGGTCGCGCCGAAGGTACTGCGTGCCATGGTCAGTCCACCACCCAGCTGATTCCGGAAGCGGGCAGGACGAAGTCCCCAGTGCTGATGGCGGGGTGGTTGGTGAGCCACACCTGCCCGGCCAAGTTGCTGCCCCGGTTGTAGATGATCGCGCGGCTGACCTGGAGGCCGGTGGTGTAGCAGATGGCGTACTGATCACGGCTTGCGTGGCGGTAGGCGGCCGGGATGAGCACCGGCAGACGGCTTTCGGCCGTGCCGCTGAGGGTGCCCGCCTTGCGCTGGAAGCTCCCCAGCCTCAGGTGCACGGACCCATTGCGCTTCTCCAGGACGCTGTCCACGGTGAAGTCCCACGCCGACAACTTCGAGTTGACGGTGACGACACCGCCGGAGTCGTCCGCCACGGTGCGCCAGGTGCTGCCGTTCCACAGGATCAGCCGCCCGGTATCTACCTCGTAGTTGATCTCGCCGGTGCGGGGCATCGGATTGCGGATTGAAGAGGTGCACGGCCGCAGCCGGGTGCCCACGTACAGCTCCGCCCGGGTCACGCTCACCGCGGAGGCGCCAGTGAGGACCGTGACCTGGGCGAGCGGAATCTCGTACACGCCGGTGCTGTAGTCGTCCTCGTCCTGCACCAACGCCGGGACGCCCGCACCCGGGGTGCCCTCGCGGGTCGTCGCCGCCACGGTCCAGGTCGAGCGGTCCAGGCGCAGCACCACCCAGTCCACCCGCGTCGAACCGCTCGCGTTGGCAGAGATGGGGAGGTTCACGGTGGTCGTGCCCGAGTACCAGCCGTGCCCGCGCACGCTCGCGCGCACGTCCGCGCGGACGTCCACGGACAGGCCGGTGCCAGCGGCGACGACCTGTGTATCCGAGGGGATGCCGTACACGCCGTCGTCGGAGAACCGGGCAGCCAGCGCCTCGTACTCTTCGTCGGTCACCGCTCCCGTGTTGTAGGCGGCGTAGGGCCAGGACTGCTGAGCCATGCGTTACCTCGCTTCCAGTCGGCCGAGCCTGCGGGCCAGATCACGCACGACGCGCACCATGGCCGTGGTCGTGCTCTTGTCGGAGTCGCCGATCACGGTGGTGACCAGCTCGCCCTCGTCGGGGGTCGCCTCGAGGCGGATCGTCTGCACGATGTCCGCGATCTCCAGGCCCGTCGGCAGGGCGATCGTGACCCGGTCGCCGAGGCCGTAGTCCCGGCCGGCCTTCAGGTCGGGGGTGTCGACGGTCACCGTCGACAAGCTCGCCTGCGGGTTGTCGTCGCCGAGGGCGAGCGTGCCGGCCTGGGTGAGCTCGCCGTTGGAGTCGTCCGCGGTGCCGGTCTGCTCGACGAGCTTCTCCACCCGATACCAGTCGGCGGCCGCGCCGGAGGCGACCTCGACGTAGACGCGGACGTTCGCCGGTGTCGCGGTCTCGGCGGGGTCGTTGCCTCCCTGCACCAGCTCCGATGTGGCCAGCGGAGCCCCCATGGTGAACCCGACGCTGCGCAGGTTGCCCAGGCCCTTGGAGAACCGCGCGGTGCCGGTCCGGTCCGTCGGCGCGTACACACCGAATTTGATCTGCCCGGCGTCCTGCCTGGTGCGGAAGCCGAGGCCGCCGCCGCCCGCGGCCACGGTCCGGCAGGCGTCCAGCAGCGCCTGAAACCGCGTGGAGATGCTGGTGGTGCTGCCGACGCCGGCGACGTCGTCGAGGACGAGCTGTTCGATCTGCCGGGACGATAGGGCGCCGGGCCCGCAATTCTCGTTCACCAACGTGCGGATGATCGTCTCAGCGTTGGTGCTGGTGATGCTGCGCACCTCGTCGCTGGTGGTGGTCTGCGCCTCGAAGTCAGATGTCGGGTCGGGGTAGGTGAGGTAGCCGGCCACCCGCGCCAGGTCGTCGCTGAACGCCGCGGTGACGGTGCCTGGCCCGTTGTCCTGTTCGAGGTCCCACTTGTAGTTCTGCGGTTCCTCGAACGGGCCTGCGCACCAGATCGAGTTGTCCCGTACTACGACCAGGCGGTTGCCGGGTTGCAGGAGCTCCACGGTGGACGGCCACGCTGGCAGCGTGATGGAACCCGAGGCGGGCTTGTTGAAGTTCAGGTCGCAGGACAGCTTGGTCCACTTGGGGATCGGGTCGCCGAGGACGTTGAGGTTGCGGTCGGTGACCAGCAGTTGGATCGTCATGCGGTCTCGTACCTCGGGTGGAAGACGAGGTCGACGGCGCTGCCCGCTGCGGCGCCGTCGAGCTGGAAGGTGACCGGCGTCTGGCCCGGGGGCAGGGACCACAGCACGGCCGTAGGGAAGTTGAGGCCGGCCACGAGGTTCTCGCCGGTGCCGGAGCGCACCCGGGGCGGGTCGGTGGACACCGTCACCGTTTCCCCGGCCAGCAGCGCGCCGTGCGCGGTGGCCGTCATGTCCAGGGCGAAGGACTCGCCGGTGTCATCCCGGGTGAACGTGATCAAGCTGGCGGGCCCGGTGATCCGCCACTCCGGCCATACCTCGACGTCGCCCGGGTTGGTGACCGTGGTGGCGCCCAGCACCTGCGACGACGACACCGTTGGGTACGGGGTGAGGTAGTCGACCGGGGACCCGGTCTCCCGGTGCACGGTGACCGGTTCGGCATCCACCCAGTAGGGGTCTTCGCACCACAGCGTGAGGACCGCGCTGTCCCAGGTGATGCCGGTCGCCGTCTGCCCGCGGCCGTCCCAGCCGCTGGAGTAATAGACGGCGATGGTGCGCACCCGGCCGTCCGGGCGGGCCACCTCAAGCGTGCCCGGGCTGAAACTGCCGTCCGCCTGCTGGCGCAGCGTCCTGGTGAACGCCTGGGCGAGGGCCCGCCAGTTGTTCGTGAACTGCTGGTGGTCGGCGCCCTTGACCAGCAGCGGCCACACGATCGTGCGGGGCTGCGGCTGCACGTACCGCAGCCGCGCCCCGCCCCGCGGGTGCGCATCCGACGTCAGCGTGTACGGGGCCGCGCCGAGGCCGGAGACGCCCTCGGCGAGGGTGTACCAGTCGGCGGTCAGGTCGGTCATCGGCCACCGTGTGCCGGTCGGGTCGATGTACGTGATGACCGCAAAGCCGATCTCCGGCACCTCGATGGGCGGGGTGGTCGGCGCTGGCGGGGTGGTGACCGCCGCTGTGATCAGGGGCATCTACTCGGGCCTCCCCACACGCTGGCGCGCCTCCTCCTGCCGCTGCAGCAGCTGCAGGTCCTCCACGCTGATCACCGACGCCCGCGGGTACACGTTGTACGTGACCGCCGGCCGGTCGCTTCCTCCGGCCGAGACCGTGGCCGAGTCGGGCACCGCCGGCAGACCGGCCCGAGGCGCCGCCCTGCCGACGGGCAGAGCACCGTTGTTCAGGGCTTCCATGAACTTCAGCCCGTACTTCTGGACACTCGCCGCCTTGACGACGTACTCGCCGTTGGAGCCCCACAGCAGGACGCTGTCGGACGTCGCGGTACCGGGCCCCATGATGTGGCCGCCGCCCGGGAAGCCGGGGATGGGCCCGCCGTGCGCGCGGTGCAGCAGGCCGCCGGTGGCCATGTGGTGCGGGGTCGCATAGTTGGTGTAGATCCACGTCGTCGCCGAGTAGCCGTCGAGGTTGTTCAGGGCGTCCTTGGCGATGCGGATCTTCCGCTCCAGGTCGGCGATGGTCGCCCGCACCTGCGCCCGGCGCGCGTCCGGCACCGACCGCAGCTGCCTCCTGGCGGTCGCCAGCTTGGCCTGCAGGTCCTGCAAGTTCCCCTTCAAGTAGGCGGTCTTGTTGGGGGTCTTCAGGATCTGGTCGGCCAGTGCCTTGGCCTGGGCGCGCGTGAGGCCCATCGCCTCGGCGGACTTGATGAACGCGGCACGGCCCCGCTGGTAGATCGAAGAGACCTCCGACCAGGAGGCGCCGGACTCGCGTGCGCTGGCCGTGGCCGAGTCGGTCTTGGCCGCCAGGTCCGAGAGGGCCTGGGCTGCGGCCCGCTGCTTGTCCGTGTTCGTGACCAGCTTGCCGCCCTGCATGTCGAGGACGCCGGCGTTGTCCTTGGCGGCCTTCGACGCGGCGTCGATGGCGGCCTCGAACCCGATCTGCCCATCCAGGGCGGACCGCTGCACGTCGTTGAGCGCCTGGATCGACTGCCTCAACCCATCGGCGCTCTGCTTCTGCGCGTCGAGCTGCGCCTGCACGGTCTGGGCCTGGGTACCGAACAGCCCCATGGACTCAGCGGCGAGCTGCTGCTCGAGGGCCTGGCCCGCGAGGGCGTCCCGGTAGTCGTCGAGCTGGCCCTCAACCTCCTTCGCGGAGAAGCCCTGTGCCTTGAGCTTCTTCATGACGTGGTCCAGGGCGGCCGCCGCTAGGTCGGCCTGCCCGCTGGACACGAGGTTGGCGAGGGCCTTGTCGACGGCGTCGATGTCCTCCTTGGCGTTCTTCACCGGGGTGGAGTCCGTGCCGAAGAAGCTGATGATCGACTGCTGGAACTGGTCCAGGCCCTTGGGGTCGATCGCCTTCTGGAAGGCGTCTCCGAGCCCGGACAGGTCCTTGCCGAAAGTTCGTGCCGCCTCGCCGGTCACCTTGCCGGTCTCGGCGAGGCTCTTGAGGGACGTGGTCAGTTTGTCGACGTCCGGCTTCGGTTTCTGGCTGTGGCTGGACAGCTCGGTCAGCGCGACGAGCAGCAGCCCGAGACCGGTGCCGGCGACGGCCAGTTTCGCCCCGCGGGACAGGCCGCCGATCGCCGCCGTCACTCCAGCGAGCCGGGTCGGCGCGGCGGCCGCCGCGGTGTTCATCGCCGCGACCTGCGTGGCGATCGCGAGCATGGCGGCCTTAGCCGCGTCCGCACCGACCGCGGCCAGGCGCACGGCCTTGATGGCGATGGCCAGTTGCAGGATGGTCGCGATCGCGTCGGGCGGCACCGCGGCCACGATGTCGGACAGCACGTTGACGACGTCGAGCATGCCGACGCCCACGTCGGATCCGGCCTGCAGCACGTTCAGCAGAGCGTCGCCCAGGTTCTGCAGGGTCTCCCATACGGCGGGCCCGTTGGCGCGCGCATAGTCGAGGAACGTGCTGAACCCGGAGTTGTCGTACTCGCCGGCGTTGAGCTTGGCCAGGAAGATGTTCAGCTCGTCGACCGCGTGGTCCATCGTCGTGTCGGCGAAGTCGGTGAACTTGCCGGTGACCTTGTCGAAGCCGGGTGTCTCGATGGCTCCGCCAAGCTCGGTGACGAGCCGGTCGAACTGAGCTGAGGCGCCCTTGACCAGGCCGCTGGTCTTGGGCAACAGGTCGTTGGCGATGGCGACGCCCTTGTTGAACGGGCCCATCACATCGCCCGCAAGGGAGTCCGACCAGTGCTGGAAGTTGTCGCGCAGCAGCCCCACCGCGACCGCGGCCTGCCGGGTCGCGGGCGGCATCTTGTCCAGCTGCTGCTGATAGGCGACCTGGGCCTTGATCGCCTCTTGCGATGTGGCGCCGCTGGTGCGGACCGCGTCCTCGTACTTGGTCTGCGCGTCGACCGCGTCACTGATCGCCGTGATCTGGGGCTTGAGCGCCACGCCGTAGGCGACGGCTGCCACGGCCACGGCGCCGAGCTGACCGGCCAGTACGCCCGCCGAGTTGGCCAGGGCGGCTGAGGCGGGGATCGCGGCCGGGGCCAGGCTGATCAGGTTGGCCCTCAGCGACTCACCGAGCTTCTCGCCCGCCTTCGACATCTCGTCGAATCGGCCGCGGACCTGCCCCGTCCGGTCGTCGAGACGGCGCTGGGCATCGGCGGTCGACAGAAGGTTGCCCTGCAGGTCCCTCAGCCGGCCGTCGGCGTCTCCGGTGATGCCGGCCATCCGCAGCCGGAGCCGGTCGCTCGCGTCGGCGGTGTTGTTCAGGACCCGGCTGAGTTCGTCGCGTCCGGCGAGGGTGAAGGTGAGGCGCGCTGGCACGACGGCTCACCCCCTTAGTCATCTGGTGGCCGCGTGCCGGTCGATCCACGCGACCAGGCGCAGGAACCGGTCCGGGGACAGGCGGTCGAATTCGCTGGGCTGCATGTGCAGGTGGTGGAAGAACAGCGGTTCGTACTGTTCGATCAGGCCGCGGAGTCCTCCCGGCCCGCTGCCAGGTGGCCTTTTCCCAGCGCGTCGAGCGCGGCGTCGACGTCGGCCCGGTTCTGGGCGAGGCTGTAGAGATGCGGCAGCATCGCGTTGATGGACGCGTCCTCGTTGTTGGCGAGCGCGGTCTGGACGAGGTTGTCGAGGATGTCGTCGATCTCGAATCGCTCGATGCGGCACCGCATGCGCCGCTTCCACCCGGGCACGTCGAACTCGCTGAACTCCAGCTTCGGTTCCGTACGCCGGCGGAACACCCACAGGACGGCACGCATGGCCGTGGGGCGCTGGCCGCGGAGCTGGTCCTCGATGAACCGCCACGGGGTGTCGCCCATGGCCTCCTCGATGGCGGCCGCTTCGAGCGCCGACAGGTCGTCGGTGGTGTACCGCTCCTCGGTGCCGTCGTCCTGCACGTAGGTGATGATCATCCGTGTCCTTCTCACTGGAGGTCTCGGCGGACGTCGCCGAGGACCCGTTCCACTTCGGCCCGCATCCGCGGGGTGCCGTCCTGAATCGTCTTGGACCACCAGCCCGTGGGGCGCGCCCACTGCGTCGTCCACCGCTTGCGGTTGCCGAACACCGGATGCCTGACGCGGCCCTGCTCGATGACCCACGGCATGTTCCGCAGGTCCTCCGGCAGCCGCGTCTTGTCCAGCCACACCCGGGCGCCCGGGCTGGCCCCGGAGCGGACGCTGATACGCACGGCGCCCGCCAGCGTGGCCCGCAGCGGCCGCGTGGTGGGCGAGGGCCCGCCGCGTACCTTGCGGCCTGAGCCGGGCAGCTGCACGGTGCGGATCGCCTGCTGCAGGTCACGGTGCAGCGGCTCGGCGGCCCGGCGGATACGGCGGGCGGTGTTGGCCCGCAGCCGCGGCCCGCCCGCCGCACGCAGCCGCCTCGACAGCTCCAGCAGCTGGCCCGTACCGAGGATCTGCACACTGCCCGGCATGATCAGGCCGGGATGGTGACGTTCTCGGCCGGCTCGCTGGTGATCGCGAACTGGGCCATGATCTGCGCCGCCTGGTCCAGCTCGCGGACCTTGGCCTGCGAAGTGACCGTGACCGGGTAGACGTCCATGGTCTGCCCGGCGACATCGCCCTCGTCCATCCACACGATGAACCCGACGTCCTCCCTGTTCAGCAGGGTGCGGACGTCGTCGCCGTCCTTCGACGCCCAGAACGTCAGCGACGAGTCGGCGGCGGTGATCTCACCGCCCACGACCGGCGTGAACCGCGAGCCGAGCGCCGGCGTACCGACGGTGGCCGACGTGGTCTGCCAGCCGCCCATCGCCCCGGTCTCGCCCTCGAGCGCCGTACCCGCGTCGAGCTCCACGCGGGTCGGCGCGGCCTTGCTGGCGATCGTCGGTACCCACAGCACCTTCGTCGTGCCGCGCCGGTAGTAGCGGACGCTGGCGTTGATCGGAGTCGCCATCAGCTCTCATCTCCTGTCTGCCGACGGCGCCTCGCCGCCTTGGCCTTGGTGGTCTTCTGGGGTCGCTCCTGGGCGAGCTGCCAGCCCGACGCCCGGTAGTGCGGCACCGATGCCTCGTCGACCTCGATCGGCTGGTCCGGCAGATCGGGGTGCGTCAGCGTCACGCGGGCCATCAGACCGGCACCCGGACGACGGCCACGGTCACCGACGTGACCGCGTCGTAGGTGATCGCGGCCAGGCCCGTGGACGGGTCGCGGTAGTCGTTGGTGACGGGGATCGCCTCCTCGGCGCCGGCCGCCACGGTCACCGCGCGGTCGGCGATCGCCAGGCCGTTGACGGTGCCCGGGGTCGCCAGGGTCACCGTGTGGCTGGAGGCGTCGTCGTTTCTCACCAGCAGCAGGACGCCTGCCCCGGTCTGGCAGGTGTCGCCGCCGCCGGCCGCCGCGGTGTAGGCCACGGCTGCGCCGGTCAGCCCCACCACGGTCGTCGAGAGTGCAGCCATCTCGTTTCTCCTTACGTGAAGGCGCGGCCGGCCACTGTCAGCAGCAGCACTGCCTGGACGCCGTCCTCGGTCTGGTCCTGGACGAGGCGTGTGGCCTCGATGCCGGCCTCGAGTGAGCGCAGTCCGATGCTCGGCTCGGCGCGGAGCCAGCCCTCGACGACCGCGCCGATCGCGTACGCCTGCTTGCGGGCCTTGGACACGTCGGTGTCGCCACGCCCGGCGATGGCTGCCACCGTCACCTGGAAGGTCTCTTCGCGGCCGGTGCTGAGGTCGGACCAGCCGCCCACGGTCTGTGCCGCCTGGAAGTCACCTTCGGGGTCACCGTCGAAGCCGACGATCAGCCAGTCCTGTGCGCCCTGCTCGGTCACTTCCGGGCCGTCCGTGACGACGACTCCCATGGCCTTGAGGCCGCTGTCCGTCTTGCCACGCGCGACCAGCGCCTCGATCACATCGGGTACTCGGGATGCCATTTACGCCATTCCTGGGGGGAGTCGGTCCGGGCCCAGCAACTCCAGGGCCCGGTTCGGGACGGCGAAGCCGAGGCCGGGAATCGGCTCGGTCACCGAGTAGTCGTCGCCACCACCGGCGAGACCGCCGCGGCGGCCGGAACGCTGGGTCCGCCACAGGTGCTGAAAGATGACCCGCGCGCAGCCGGTGATGTTCTCCGTGACGATGGGGCGGCCCGCGCTGTAGGTCGCACGCAGGGGCCCGTAGAGCAGGCCACCGTCCTTGCGTTGCACGATGCCCGTGTCGCCGTCCAGGTCGAGCGTGGCGGCGTCGTAGGACGGTGCGCCATCAAGGACAGCGACCAGGCTCGTGAGCGCGAGCGCGGGTACCTGGCGCAGCGCCAGCTCGTGCACGCACCTGACGTTGTGTTTCTCGGTGACGGCCCGTACGACGATCGGGCCTGCGAAGAACTCCACCGCACGCGTAGTGGCGTTGATCCAGAACCGGATCTCGTCGTCTTCGTCCGAGCCACTGTTGTTGATGTGGTTCTTCGCGTCGGCCAGGGACAGCACCGGTGGTGGAGCCTCGGGCCACACGTCGAAGACGTCTGTGTAGGCGTGGGCCGGGTTGCTGAACACCCACCGCACCGTGTGCCGACCGGGCGCCGTGGTGACGTAGTCAGCCTGATAGGTGCCGACCGTTGCGGTCTCCTCCGCCGCCGGAGTGGCTGTGGTGCCGTCCGGCAGGGTGACCGTCACGGTGGCGGTGCCAGCGGTAGCGGCCGTGCCGCCCGGGTCACGGCACTGGGCGATCAGGCGCGCGGTCGAACCGAGATTGAACGGCACGGCTCACCTCCTACCAGTCGCGTGTCTCGGGCGTCTCGGCACTGCCCCCACCACGGGAGAAGTCCGCGGCCTTCTCCGCCTGCAGCTGGCCACCCGCGGCGGCGTCCCGGGCCCGCGCCGCTTCGAGGACCGCCTCCCGGTTCTTCGCGATGCCGGCACGGTTCTCGCCCTCGGATGCCTCGATGTTCAGCACGCGCAGGGCCTCCTGTTCTCCGACGGTGTCGAGGTAGGCGAGGACTTCCTTGTTGGTGTGCTCGCGCGGGTCGAACGCCGCTGCCGGCGCTTGCCCGTCCTCGTTCGCGGGTTCCTCGTTCTCGAGGTCAGCCGGATCCACCGGCACCGGTGACTCGCCGCCACCGCTGGCGGCCGGGGCGGGCCGCCGTACCGTGACCGACCAGCGAGACCAGGACAGGCCGTCCTCTTGGCCGTCCGGCGGCTCGATGTCTTCCACCGCGTCGAGGACCTCGAGTTCCAGGCCGTCCTCGTCGATGACCCGCGGGATGCGGCTGCCCCCGGCGACCTGCTGCGCCGGTTCGTGGTCGGCGAGGACGGCGCGGTGCCCGTCCGCCCAGCCGGCCGCCTCCTCGTCCGACACGTCGACCACGTCGCCGGGCGCCCACGAGAAGTCGGCCCCGGCGATCGCTTCCAGCACTCGGATCCGTGCCATCAGCTGCGCACCACCGGGGCCACGCGCGGGTTGGCGAGCACGACGTGTGCGCCGTACACGCCACCCGTGGCCGGCGAACCGGTCACCGTCGTGACGACCCGCAGATAGCGCTTGGAGCCCTTGTAGCCGATCTCGTACACGGTCTGGTCCGTGGCCGAGGTCACGGCGGGCTCGGTGCCCTGCAGGTGCTCGTCGGCGACCGCCGACCAGGTGGTGTCGTCGTCGGACTCCTGCACCTCGAAGGTGTGCGTGCCGTCCGTCACGGTTCCGACCGGGATGGCGACCAGGGCGTCCTGGAACAGGTTGTCCCCGGCCCGGTCCACGGTGGTGCCGTTCGTCGACGCCGTGTACGCCGCCGGGGTGAGAGAGCTCAGCGTGAGCAGGTTGTTGTACGCGTCCTTCACGACGCGCTCCTTCCTGGGAATGCCGACGGGCCCAGGGTCAAGTCCTGGGCCCGTGGGCGGGGTTGGTCAGACGGCCGAGTGCTGGTACAGGCGGATCGCGGACGAGTCCTGAATCATGCCGTCCAGGCGGGAGAAGCCGAGGAACGCGACCTGCAGCTTCTCCGCGTATCGCTCCGTCAGGCGCAGGGTCTGGATCTGCTGGACCTGGCGGATGACGTAGCCCGCGCGGAAGTCGCCGAACGCGATGGTCTTGGCGGACGCGGCCGGGGTCGGCATCGAGTTGTCGAGGGTGTACTCGAACCCGTTGATCGTGGCCGGGAAGCCCGGCGCGGGGATCGGCACCCACAGGGGACGCTGCTGGCTGTCCTTCAGCTTGCGGATCACCTTGAGCGTGTTGTCGTGCATCAGGTACCGGCCGTTGGGCCGGTACGCGCTGTCGACGCTGTGCTCGAGGTCGATCAGGTCGTCGTAGATGAGCGAGGTGGTCTGGCCGTTCGCGCCCTGCTTGCCGACCACGGCGCCGGTGGTCAGGCCCTCGGGCTGGTCGACGCCGGTGCCGGTGGTCCAGGCCCGGGCGGCGCGGCGGCCGATGCGCTCGCCGAGCTTCTTCGGCACCCAGGAGTCGAGCGGGAACACGGAGTCCTGCAGGAGAGACATCGACAGCTTGACCTGCTTGGAGCTGAAGATGTACGCCTTCAGCGTCCGGCCGCCGACGTTGATGTCCTGCTCGCCGGCCGCCTCGTTCTCGCCGAGGATCTCGCCCTCGTTGTCCGTGTCGTCGTTGGTCGGCCACTTCAGGTCGGCGCCGGTGCCGGTCGGGATGACCTCGGCCAGACCGAGCAGGCCGCCGAAGGCCTTCATCGTCTCGGTCATGATGTTGCGGAACTCGTCCGGGACTACGAAGCCGCCCGCGGTGTCGATGTTCCCGCCCATCGCGCGCAGGTCGACCTCGTTGTCCATCATCAGGTTCCGCTGGTCCGGGGTGAGCCGGTCCATGCCGCCGCGCAGGTAGCGGCCGAAGGCCTCGCTGTAGCGCTTGGCCTTCTCCTCGGAGTCGTCGCCCCTGCGGCCCCCGGGCTCGCCGGTGGTGGTGACGACCTGGTCGCGGTCGATCTTGTCGAGGGAGGCCATCTTGTTGAGACGCTCGATGTCTCCGGACACCTCGGTCAGCCGCGCTTCCGCGGCGTCCCAGTTGGCGCGCTCCTCTGCCGTCCAGTCCCGGTTCTCCCGCTCGGCGAGGGACTGGATGTCCTGCATCCGCTGCCAGATGGTGTTCTGCTCTTCGATGAGCCGGGTGAGCTGCACGCTCATGCTCGGTTTCCCTTCAGACATGGCGAAGGCCCCCACACCAGCGGTGCAGGGCCTTCGGGTGAGTACTTGGTTACGAGCGGGACGTGGGCAGCCCGTAGCGGGCTGCCAGGCCCCTCATACGGAGTGCGCGCGCATCTCGGTCGCTCCGAGTGGTCTCTGCCGGCTCGGTGGCGGCCGGGGCCGCGGCGGGCTCCGGTGTGCTGGTCTCGCGAGTGGACTCACCCGGCTCGCTGCCAACTGCCTTCAGTTCGGGGGCCTTCAACCCGGCGTCCTTCAGGTGCCGGGCCAGGTGCTTGTAGACCGCCTGGCGGTCTTCGTCGGGGATCGTGGTCCCGCCACGGGCGCCGTTGAGGACGCCGATGCCGGTGGTGCACGCGGTCGTCGAGGCGGCGCCCACGTTGCCGTCCATGTCCACGAAGTGGTGGATGAACCGGTACGACGACTTGGCGTCCGGGTCGCCATCGGGGTCAACCCAGGCGTACGCCATCCGCAGCGCGGACTCCTCCGAGGGGAGATCCTTCACGTTGGCCGGACCGTCCCACGCCGCGTCCGAGGTGTCGGTGGAGTGCACGGGCATCGCGCCGCGGTCCTCGAGGACGTCCTGCCGGACGCTCTGGCCGGCCTCCGGTGCCGCCCCGTCCGCCGAGGAGACGGCCGCGGTCTTACCGTCGAGCAGCTGCAGCAGGTCCCGCAACTCCGGACGGAACCGGGCCCGCTGCTCGATCGCGGCCCGGTCACCGCGCTGGACGAGCGCCGAGGCGACGCTGGCGAGCTCGGCCTCCGTGTCCTCGTACGCGGGGAACGTCACCGCGGACACCTCGATCAGGCGGACCTCGAGGATGCGCCGCACCTCGACCTCGACGGTCTGACCGTCGGAGGTCTCCACCGTCTCGGTCGACCACTGGTCCTTCAGGACGTAGAACCCGAAGGACATGCCGGTGATGTTGCCGTTGCGGACGTTGGCCTTCAGGTCATTGACGTACGACAGAGCGGTATCGAGGGCCGAGTCGACCGGCAGCCCCACGGCGTCCTCGGCCAGCGACAGCGTGCCGGCCGTAACCCGCGACACCACGTAGTAGGAGTCGTGGTCGACGAGGAACCGGGCGTCGCCTTCCTGCAGGGTCTTGGTGAACGCGCCCGGCGCGATCTCCTCGTAGAACCCCCACTTCAGGGGATTCCCGATCGCCGTGCGGGAGTTGAACTTCGCGGCGTACCCGTGGAACCGCTCATTCGCGGTGTCGCCCTCGATGGCCCGGATCACCACGTCCGCCGTCGAGAGAGGCAGGCGGCGGCGCTCCTCGGTCGTCGTCCTCGTCAGAGTCCTCATCAGAAGCCTTCCTCAGTCTCGTCAGGGGTCTGCAGCAGCCGCTGCGCCTCCGCCATCAGCGCGGCCGCCCGCGCCCTGTTCGAGCCCGCCCCCGCAGGCTGACTGCCGTCCGGAGCGAGAGGGTTGGAGCCCAGAGGGGCCATGTACATCGGCTGCAGGTGGACGTCGCCGCCCTGGCCCGCCGGCAGCGGCGGCATCTCCTCGAGCGCCCGCACGTCGTCGGCGCTGTACGCGCCGACGTCGCGCATCGCCCGGTAGTACGTCGCCCGGGCGGCGCTGTCGCCCCGCAGCAGCCCGCCCATCTGGTAGTTCGCGTACAGCGACGGCGGCAGCAGCTCCTTCGTCACCCGCTGCTCGGTCGGTGTCAGCCACGTCGGGTTGAGG
The DNA here is from genome assembly GCF_047049295.1 of Streptomyces sediminimaris. Lineage (NCBI taxonomy): Bacteria > Bacillati > Actinomycetota > Actinomycetes > Kitasatosporales > Streptomycetaceae > Streptomyces > Streptomyces sediminimaris. The sequence continues at coordinate 1,277,754 of NZ_JBJWOT010000001.1, forward strand.
TCGAAGGTCACCCAGCCTTGCGCCTGCTGCTCAAGCCCGGTGCCCCACGACGTGCTCTTCTCAGTGGACATCAGCAGGAACGGCGGCACGCCGAACATGCGGGCGATCTCGGTGACTTGGAACTGCCGCGACTCGAGGAACTGGGCATCTGTGTTCGGCATCGCCACGCTCTTGTAGGAGGCGCCGCTGTCCAGGACGGCGATCTCGTGGCTGTTGTGGACTCCGGACATCCTGGCTTTCCACCGCTGCTTGAGCCGCTCGGCCTGGTCCGGCTCCAGGCGCTGATCAGTCTGCAGCACGCCGCCGACCATGTTGCCGTTGCCGAAGAGGCGGGCAGCGCTCTTCTCGGCGGCCTGCGCGAGGCCGATGCCCTGCGCGGCCAGCCGTACGGGCGAGCAGCCGGTGAGGCCGTCGTAGCCGAGCCCGGGAATGTGGAGGATGTCGCGGGGCGTCAGGATGTGCAGGACGCCCCAGTCGTCCGTGACGTAGAACCACTTACCCGACGGGTTGCCCTCGCTGGGTTTCTCCCGGTCGACGCGCACACGGTCCGAGGAGACCGGCCACAACTCGCGGATCTGACCGGCCCCGTTGCGGACCTTCTGAATGTAGGAGTTACCCCACAGCACCCGGTACAGGTAAGCGAACCGCCACAGCTCCACCGGCGTCAGGTCCGGGTGCGGGTCGCGCAGCAGATCGAACGGCTGCTTCTCCCGGGTGCCCTCCTTGTACGTCGGCAGCGGCAGCGCCGACGACACGCCAGCGATCAGCGACACCGCCCGCCACACCGGCGACGCACGCAGCGCCGTCGTCTCCGACACCGGCATCCCGGCGTCCGACTGCACCCCACCGAGGAACTCGGTCAGCGCAGCGGAGGTGAGCGGCTGCGCCGGACTCTCCAGCCCCCGCTGCGTCCGCCCGTCGAACAGCCCGAACAGCCCACTCACTGCCCCTCACCCCCGCCCGCTTCCCCACCGCGCTGCCCCTCAGCAGCACGCCTCTCAGCCCGCGACGACGCCCGCTCGCAGGCCAGAACCCCCAGCACGCCAGCCACCACCAGGGCCCCCGGGACGCTCCACAACGCCAGCCCGGCGACCGCCACCAGGACGAACGCCACCTCCAGCACCAGCAGCCCACGACCGCCCCCACGGGCCTCCGGCTCAGCCGGTTCCTTCTTCACCACAGGTTCGGCGCCCCTTCCGGCTCGACGTCGTGGTACTGCTCCCAGCCCCACAGCGCGTAGGTCCCGGCCACCAGTGGGGACACGTCCACGCCGTCGTTACGCCGCGACCACAGCCACGCGTCGCCCACATCCCGCTTGGTCGCGCCACTCAGCGCGGTCGCCATCGGCGCCTGGTCCAGGTGCTGCAGGCTCTGGTTCTGCGTCCGGTCGTAGAACTGACCGCAGGCCTGCGTGAGTTCGCGGACCTTCGGCGCCACCACCAAGTGATCGCGGCCGCGTTCAGCGAGCTTCTTCCGCAGCAGCGGGGCCAGGGATCCGGCCGGACCGCCTTCGTCGATCACCCACGCGCACGGTGACCACTTCTCGTCCAGCTCAGCGGCGCGCTCAACGACCCAGTCCGTACCAGGCCGGTGGTCCACCACCTCGACGTGCCGCCCCTCGTCCTCGGTCCCGCCGGCCACGCTGATGGCCGACCAGGTCCGCTCCGGGGTCGTATCGATGGAGAACGCCACCGGGTCCGCGAGGCGGGACTGACGCACCCGCAGGGCACGCCACGTGGCCTCCTCGATGACCTGCCAGGTCTCCTCAACCTGCGCCGGGTAGTCACCCACTCCGAGCCGCTCACGGTCGAAAAGGTCCGGACGCATCGTCGCCAGCTCTCGCCGCACAGCCTGCACACGGATCCGGATCCCGAGCGCGGGGTTCACCCGCTGCCACGTCCGTACATCCGCCCGGTCATCGTGCTCGGCACACACAATCCGCCCGTCCTCATCCCGCGGGCACTCCCGCGCATGCAGTACGGCCGACCACTCCAGGTACGTCAGCGACTCGTCCGGCTGCGGCGAGTCCGCCAGCGCCCGGGCCCGCAACACCGCCAACTGCTCGCTCTCCTGACCGATCCCGGCGCTGCAGGTGTAGACGAGCTGCGGGTTGCGGCGAGCCGACATGATCGGCAGCAGTGCACCGATGGGCGCCGCTCGCAGCGACATGGCCTCGTCCATCACGACCAGGTCCCCGGAGAAGCCACGTCCTGAGCTGCCCGTTCGCGCCAGGAACAGGATCCGGGCGCCGTTATGGAACTCGAAACCCTCCTCGCCGTGCGCGCGGATGACGCGCTTCACGCGGCGGCTGAGGGCGTACGAGCCCTCGATCATCGTGTCCAGTCGGCGGAAGGACTCACGCGCCGTCTTGAACTCGTGCGCGGTGTGGACGACGAGCTTGTCGCCGAACAGCATGACCCCGGCCATCTGCCGGGCCTCGAGGTACCCGCCCTTGCCGTTCTGCCTGGTGACGTTCTGGACGACCTCGAAGCTGGTCCAGCGGCCCTCGTCGTCCTCGGCGAGGCTGTGATGCAGGCCGAGTTGCTGCCACGGGTCCAGGTGCAGCCCGGCGTCCGCCGCCAGCTCGATGGCTTCCTGACCGGCCGGGGACCGGAAGGCCAGCGCCTCCTGGTCCTCGACGCCGCTCCAACGGCCGGTCTCGATGCGCCGGTAGTGCGGGGTGGAGATGATCCGCGGGCTCTGGCAGCCGATCGGGTCAGGGCTGTTACGCGCTGTGGCGGGGGCGGCGAGCAGAGAGCTCATCGACGATGTCCCCCCTGTCCTTCGGCGGCGCCATCGCTCGCACTACGTGCATGGCCTGGCGCAGCTCGCGGGCGGCGGCCGCGACCTCCTTGGGGTCTGCCGACGAGTCCATGATCTTGGCGAGCCGCATGGCGGCGGCGGCCGAAGCGTTCGTCTCGGGAGATACACCGAGGTCATCGAGTTCTGCCTTCGTCGCCTTCGCGACGGCGCCCGCGCGGATGCGCTTGCCGCCGGACTCGCCCATGATCGCCTCCGATCTGACAAGCCATCACGGACAGTGACAGATTGCGATCATGACGCAGAGTGACGATAGCCCGGAGTTGATCATGGTCCATTTTCCGCTGAAGCTCGCTCCAGCGGAGAATGGACCGGCTCGGGGAGAGAATCGGGCGACAAGGGCTTTTGGGTCGCCCGCTCCTTCGCTGAAGTCTCGACCCACTCTCCCCCGCCGGCCCCCTAATGGATCATGGTCCGGCGCTCGCGTCGGCTCGCGATCGCTCAATCAGTCGCGCTGCGTGATGCTGCGGCCGACGTTGACGCTTGGTCACCAGTCACGGGACGCCTGCACCTGCACCCGCCCCGTACTGCTGCCCCGGTAGTGGCGGTACCAGCGGGTCACGACCCGGTCCATGCCGGGTGAGCGCATCGCTCGGACGCGCTCGCGCACGACTTGCTCGCCCGGGTCGACGGTGATGACCTCGGCACCGAGGCGCCGGTAGCGGGCCTGCCAGGTGGGGCTGGGCATGGTGTGGATTAGGTACACGTCGACGGTGTCGAGGTGCTTGACCGCCTCGTCAATGGCCGCGTAGCGGGCGCGGAGCGCGACCTTGCTGGCGATGGGGTCGTGGTTCCACTGGGGTGCGCCAGGGCCGGTGAGGGCGCGGGTGATGCGGTCCAGGTCGATGACGATGTCGGTGGCCCGAGCCCTCGCCTCGATCCAGCTGGACTTGCCCGCGGCCGGCGGGCCGGTGACGACGTACAGCACGCTGCGTCACCTCCCGGGTCAGGGCCGCCACTCCTCGCGGTAGCCGGGCCGGCCAGCGTAGGGCGCGGCCACCAGGCGCAGCGTCCGGCAGGGGAAGCGTTGTGGGGTGCTGCCACCGTGCGTCGGGTAGCCCCACTGACCGTCCACGCAGGCGGCACAGTCTCCATCGTTCGTGTCGTGGTGCTCGTCGAGGAGCTGCCGCACCGCGTTGAGGTGCGCCTCTGCACGAGTGGGCACGCCGCAGTTGCACGACAGCGTCTCGAACGGCACGCCGGGGGGCGCTGGGCTGAGTGTCTGGCAAGAGCGATCGTGCCAGTCGGGCAGCCCGGCCTCGTCAACGCAGGCGCGCAGGAAGGTCGCCAGGTCGTCAATCATGCTCGGAATGGCCTCACCGGTGGTGTCGGACGACGTCGGTGTGCTGCTCTGGCTCGTCAGGCCAAAGGCAGCGGCGGGCTCAAGGGCGGTGGCTCGGCCAGGCATGCCTCGTCGAGGGCCAGGCGCAGGACGTCGGCCATCGGTACGTCGACGTGGTCGGGCGTGAGTAGCCCGTCGGTCGCGGCCATCGACTGGTGCCAGAGGTCGATGATGTCCTTGCCGTCGATGGCCTCGACCCTGATGGGGTTGTGGCTGGTCTCGATGTCACAGACGGTCACGGTCTGCTCGAGGGCAGGGAGCAGGTGCTTGCGGACCAGAGCTGCGAGTGGGAAGTCCAGGGCGTTGTAGTCGATGCCGTGGGTCTCGCAGTAGTCGAGCCAGACGTCCGGGTCGTTGCCGTCGTTGAAGCCCCACTTGGATAGCAGGCAGCTGCTGAAGAGGGTGAGGTGTGGCTCGGTCGCCGTCGTCTGAGGGCTCGGGGATGACGCGTGCTGGCGGGCCGGGCAATTGAGGTTGCACCGTTCTACGCTGCAACAGCCGGGTCCACCGGGGCAGCAGCCGCACGGGCATCCTCCGACGGCTGGGCGGCCGGGCACCATGTAGCTCACGGTCACCACCTCCTCGGGTGCGGTGCGGGGCGTCCCACGCAGGTGGGGTTGTGCCATCCGAAGAGGCGGCAGGCGATGCGCCGAGGCGCGCTGTAGACGAACTCGCGCGGCTCATGCAGGGCGTAGCCGATCCATCGGCACAGGCCGCTGCGGTGCATCCACGCTGAGTTGCGCGAGGTGAGGATGCGCGGGGGCTGGGTGCGTAGGGCGTGGCGGACGCGCTGCTCGAGCTGGGCGCGGTCGTCTTCGTAGCTCACTGTGGTCCCTGCCTGGTGCTGGGCGGTTGTGTGTCCGGGCGGTAGACCTCGATGCCGTCGACGCCGGTGACGAGGAGGACCTTGATGCCGGGCAGGTGCTGCCGCAGCTGCTTGGAAGTGCGCTCGAGTTGCTGCGGCGTGGTGCGGGTGGGCAGGCGGCGATGATGGTGTCGCCGGGGCGGATGACCGTGAGGTCGCCGGCGAGATCGACGGTCACGGTGGCGGGGGCGTCGGCCAAGTGACCGGCTCCTCTCAGCGGGGTTCCTTGGCGTAGGCGTACGGTCCGGCGACGCCGGCGCTGTGGTGGTCGGCTGCGCGGAGGGCGGCGGTGAGGCGCTCGCGTGGCTTGAGGTTGAGGTGTGCGGTGGCGTGGAGGGCGCCGAGGGCGAACTCGTCACCGCAGCCGACGGCGGCGTACTGGTCGGCAGGCTCGCCTACTTGGTAGTCGCTGTGGACGGCGAAGAGGCGGCCGTGGGTGCCGACGAGGAAGGTGCCGGCCTCTTCCTGCTCGGAGTCCTTGCGGGCGAAGCCGCCGGCCTTCAGGCAGGTCCGTACGGCGTCGATGAACTTGGTGGCCATGAACTTGGCGAGGTCGCCCTCGGGGTGCGGTGCGTTGAAGGCGTGGTGGAGGAGCTGGCCCATGCGGAATGAGGTGGTGAAGCCGAAGACGTAGGGGCCGTTGGTGAAGACCTTGGGGTCGCGGCGGATGGTGAGTTGGTAGCCGCTGACGCCTGCCGAGTCGCCGGCCAGGTGGACGCGCTTGCGGTGGACGAGGCCGACGATGACGGTCAAGTCACCACCTCCGTGAGGTGCGTTGGGGCTGGCTGGTGGTCGTGCGGTTGCCGCGGGCGCTGTTGCAGCGGCGGTGCGCGCTGCGGGCGTTGGCGGGGTCGAGGAGGTCGCCGCCCTTGGACAGTGGGATGGCGTGGTCGAGGGTGAAGGCGTCTCGGTGGCGCTGTGCGGCGAGGCCGGTGATGTCGTAACGGATGTCTTCCCCGCACCACCAGCAGGGCAGTCCGAGGGCGCGCTGTGCGGTGGTGAGGCGGCGGTAGGGGCGCCCGTTGCGGATGTTGCGGGGCACGGGCACCACCTGTCTTCTGCGTGGCGTCTCGTGGCCGGGCCGTGGACGCGTGGAAGCCCCGGTGCTCGGGGCGCCGGGGCTTCCGTGTGTCTGCGGGGTTGTGTCCGGGCACGCCGGACGTGAGGCCAGGATGCGACATGATCGTGCGGAGTGCAACTACGCAGCGTGCGTTGCGGCGAGGCGGGCGCGGGCTGTCTCTGCAATCGTCGGTGACTGCTCGATGCCGAGGAAGGATCGGCTCTCGATGAGGGCGGCCTCGCCGGTCGTGCCGGAGCCGGTGAAGGGGTCCAGGACCAGTCCCCCCGGTGGGGCGATCTGTACGAGGTGGCGCATGACGGTGAGTGGCTTCTGGGTGATGTGCTGGCGCTTGGCGCCGCGTGGCTGGCTGCCGGAGAGGAAGCCGGGCAGGTAGATCGTCGGGGCGTGCCGGTAGGGGTCGCCGCGGCTGCCCCACAGTACGTACTCGCATTCGCGGCGGAAGCCGTCTTTGACGGGTCTGCTGATGGGCTTGTGCCAGGGGATGATGCCGCGCCAGGTCCAGCCGGCTGCTTGCAGGGCGTCGGAGGTGGCGGGGAGTTGGGCCCAGTCGGTGAAGACGAGGCTGCTCGCGCCGGGGCGCGCGAGGCGGTAGGTGTCGGCGAGGACGAGGCTGAGCCAGTAGGTGTAGCCGCGTTGGTCTCGGTTGTCGCCGTCGAAGTCGGGGAGGGTGTGGCGGGCGTCGCCGCTGACGTACTTGCCGCGGGCGGTGTCGGAGCGTCGGGCTGCGTTGGTGCGGCCGCCGCTGTTGTAGGGCGGATCGCAGATCACAGCGTCTACGGGCGTAGTGAGGGTGGCGAGGAGGGCGAGCGAGTCGCCGGTGTGAAGCGTCCAGGTAGTCATGATCAAGAGTGAATCGATCGCACGTTCTATGGAATAGGGTCAACGTCCAGCTTGGTCACAGATTTGACACTCGGCGCACGGCGCACAGGGCGCGCGGGTCACAATCGCGCTCATGTCAGGCACCAGTGAAGCCAGGAGCGGCTGGAGACCGAGCCGCACAGTGAAGATCGTTTCCGTCCTGCTGTTGCTGATCGTGTGGACGGCGATGGCGAACTCGTGGACGGACAAGGGGTGCTCGTTGCCTCAGGGGTACGCGTTCGTGATCAGTCACGGTGGGAGCCCGGACCGGGATCAGGGCTGTGAGGACGAGCCGGGTGGGCCGGCGTACACCGACCAGTACTACGGCTGAGAGCGCGGACGTGGACGCGGGAGACCTGGCGACCTGGGTGGGGTCGTGCTTTGCCGCCGTCGCGGCCGCGGCGACGCTGTGGACGCTGAAGAGCCAGCGCGATCAGATCACCGAGCAGCGTCATTTCATCGGCGAGCAGTCGGCCACCATGGCGCTCGAGCGCGCTGAGTTGCGGGCTGCGGCGGAAGACCGGAAGTGGTCGCAGGCCCGGCAGGTGGCGATGGAGCAGAGCAAGGCGGGTGGATCCCCTGACGGGTATGGCGGCCTCAACGGTGACCATGATCGGTGGGACGTTACGGTGCAGAACGGAAGCGACGCGCCTCTGCATCAGTTACAGGTGCGGTTCGGTGACTCTTACACCGCAACGGATGCGTGGGAGTGGCCGCATTACGACCACTACGTGCGTGGCGCATCAGCCCACGGAGACCGGCTGGCCTTGCCCGTGTTCCTCCTGGGCCCAGGCAGGGCCGTCCGGATGGAGTCCCAGAGGTTGACGCCGGCGACCGTGCACAACAACCGTCCCATGCTGTTCTTCACGGACGACAACGGCGTGCGGTGGTCGCTGGACTCACACGGGAAGCTCGAGGAGCAGCCGCCGGACGACGCTGCGTGAGTGGTCACTCCGGTAGGGGGCCGGGCCGGAAGGCTTGGGCGATCATGGCGTAGTGGGCGGCGAACTCGAGCTGCCTGCTGCTGTTGATCGCGGAGTCCAGGGTCTCGGCTCGGGCGAGGAAGGCGCGGGTGCGCTGCAGGCAGTAGGCGCGCATCTCCTCGTCAGTGGCGCTGGCGAAGTCGAAGTCCTCCGGTGGGGCTTCAGTGAACTCTGGGCGGTTCCAGGGTCTGCGTGTGCTCATCGGTCATCCCGTCTGCGTCTTGTGGTAGCTGCGGCGTCCCTCGAGGGCCTTGGTGGCGGTGGCGCCGTACCAGTGGTTGGTGCCGCCGTCGGTGGCGTCGGGTTGGGGCCAGCGGCCACGGGTGAGGTCGGCGCGGATGGTGCCGGCGGTGATGCCGATTCCGGCGGCCTCGAGCTCGGGGGCGGTGTAGAGGCGGCGGGCCTCGAGCTCGACGGTGGGGCGCTCGATGTGGTCGCGGACGAACGCGGCGATGTCCTGGGCGGCGTATTCCTTGTACCGGCCGCGCTTGCCTGTGGGGGCGGGCCAGTGTGGGTGCTGGGACCAGGTCTTGGTGACGGTGTGGAGGCTCACGCTGTACGCGTCGGCGATCTCGGGGGTGATCAGGCGGGCCGGGTCTAGCATGGGTGGTGGATCTCCTTTGCGGAGTTTTCAACTGGTGGGGCCGACGCTCTCTCACCCCCGGGTGACCGGGGACTGCGTCGGCCCCTTCTTGTTGTGTGAGAGCGGGCGGGGCTGGGTGTTGAGAATTCCGGGAGGAGTGCCCGCCCTGGGCTGGTTGCGCGGGGCGGGCGGGTGCGGCTACGACTCGTCGTGTTCGTCGATTGCGCCGTTCTCGATCATCTCGGCGATGATCGTGAACCGGGCGATTGCGAACTGTGCCGCGTCGAGCCGCCAGGGAGCGGGTCCGGCGATCCGCCGTAGGACGAGCATCTCGTAGGCGGTGAACCATTCGAGGATGAGGTGTCCGTAGGCGGTCTTGCGGTCCTCGGAGACGGGCTCGTCATCGATGAGGTCACGCGCCCTGTCGAGCGCCATGACCGCGTCGTGGTTGGGTCCGTCCTCCCCGAGGAAGTCGGGGATGTCGACCGGGATGGGGAGGTTGAGGAGGAGTTCCCGCAGGTACTCCAGCATCCCCATGACGGTCTCCCCCAGCAGGGTGAACCGCTCCTTGTCGCCATGGTCTGCCATGGCTTCTCCTCTCTGGATTTTTCAACTGGCTGTCAGGTCCGGGGCTCTCACCCCCCGCCCTGACATCTCTAACTTTACAGCGCACACTTCTAGTTTTGCAACACTCCTCAGGGGTGGAACGAGCGCGCCCCCCGGCTGGGTACCGGGGGGCGTGGGGTGGATCAGCCAGCGTTGGCCAGGAGCCAGAGCAGGAGGGGCTCAAGTTCGCTGTCACTGCGGAGCAGGTTGACGGCGACCCCTTCGGCCCTGGTCTCCTCGTACCTCGCGGCGCAGAGCACGTAGAGGTCGATGGCCGCCAGGATGTGGATGCAGCCGGTGTACAGCTGCACCATCTGGGTCTCGCCCATCGGCTGGTCCTGGGCCAGCTTGGCCACCCGCCGGATTGCGGGGACCGCGTCGGTCGCGGGGATGTGCCGATCGGTCGGGATGGTGACGGGCACCGGGAGTGCCTGACACACCTCGATCAGGAGCGAGTACGAGACGGCGATCGAGTGGGCGAGTGCCCTCATGATCTCGTCGTCACGGTCAGCCATTGGCTTTCCTCTCTGGAGTTTTCAACTGGCTGCCAGGTGCGGGCTCTCACCCCCGCCCTGACACGTCTAACTTTACAGCACTCACTTCTAGTATTGCAACACCTTGGGGTGGTGAAAGGCCCCGGTCCTGTACGGGCCGGGGCCGGGCGCTCAGCGATCAGGCGCGCTGCCAGTCCGAGAGCCGGTCGTCGTCCCCGACGGCGGCCGTGAGCCGGAGGCCCGCGAGCTCGCCGACGGGCACACCGACCGCCTCGGCGATCTCGAGGGCCGGGTACCGCGCCGGCTCCGCCCGCTCCTCCGGCGGGACGTCGGCGACGATCTCGGCCTGGTCCCCGAACAGCAGCAGCACCTTGACGTTCACACGCTCGCTCATGAGGTGATTCTCTCAGTCCTCATCGCTGTTCTGGGGGGTGCCGGGGACGGGCTTGTCTTCGACGGGGAAGTGCCCGCCGCGCGAGGCCTGGTAGGTCGTCTCGTGGCCCTGCAGCCGCTCGTCGTCCGGGTCGATGGGCTGCTTGAATCCGAGTGCCATGATGGCGCTCTCCTGTCTCTTCGATGGGGTGGGAGAACCGGGGCGGGCCGCGCTCTTCTTGGCAGTCGGGGCGGCCCGCTCCGGGGTAGATGGCCCGGTAGACACCGGGGTAGATCTGGGTAGACGCGGTGGTAGACGTGCAGGTCAGGCGGCGGTAGACGGCTCGGTAGACGTCTCCTCGGCCGGAGCCTGATCGGGGGTGAGGTCGGTCTTGCGGACGCCCCGCGTGGGGCCGCCGCCGGGGGCCTTGACCTTGGGGTGGACGGGGATGCCGAGGGCCTCGATACGGGCGCGCAGGTCCCCCACCGTCCGACCCTCCCACTGACCCTGCTGCTGCAGGTACGCGAGGACGGTCCGCAGGGGCACGGCGGAGGCGTCCCCCATCACCTCGAGCAGGAGGCGACGCACGGCCTCGGCGGAGGCCTCCCGCGAGGGCTGCCCGGCGGGAGCGTGCCGGTCCTCGAGGGCGGCCCTGCCCGCCCGCCAGGACGCGGCCAACCAGGCGACGCTCAGGAGCCACAGCACGTTGGGTACGGCGCGGATCAGGCGCCAGAGCACGTAGAGGCCGAGGCCGAGCAGGGCGATGCGGAGCCAGCAGCCGAGGGCGGCGCGCCAGCCGTCGAGGTCCTCGCGGCGGCCGCGGGCGATCCACCCCTGCACGCTGGCGATGAGGCGGCGCAGGACGGCGGCGGAGCCGGTGGCGAGGCGGTCGGCAGCGCGGCGGTGGCGGCTCACAGGATCCCCGCTCCCTGCACGGCGGAGACCACGCCGTTGCCTGCTGCGTTGAGGGCGCCGGGCAGCCAGACCAGGGCGCCGGCCACGCCCGCGGTGAGCAGCAGGACGGAGCCGACGAACGCGCCGCCGAGGATGCGGCGCTTGTCCTTGCGGCCGGCGCCCTTGTAGGAGAGGCCGACGAGGAACACGACCAGGACGGCGATGACGGCGCCGGTCGCGCCGAGGCCGACGAGCTGGCCGCTGGTCAGGCTGGCGGCCGAGCTGGTGCCGGCGGCCGCGGCGCTGGCGCGGCCGCCGGTGGCGTTGGCGACGGTGCCAGAGTGGGTGTGTGCCCAGCCGAGGATGCCGCCGGGGCAGGCCGCGGCGCAGGCTGCTGCGGCGAAGCCCTTCCCGAACGAGGCGAGCTGCTTGATCTCGCGGTTCCCGGTCCACCAGGGGTGCAGGTTCGCGGTGAGGATGATCAGGGCGGCGAGGAGGCCGCCGAGGGTAAGGGTGGTGGTCATCGGTGAACTCCGGTGAACAGCGTGATCGGGTCGAACCAGTCGAGGACGCCGAGTGCGCCGACGAGGACGGTGACGAGGAGGAAGCGCGGCACCAGGCGCTTGGTGTGCCGGTCGAGGTACCAGGCCGCGGCGATGGCGACGCCAGCGATGACGTAGGCGGCGCCGATACCGGCCTCGGTGCGGGCCTGGTGGAGGGTGGTGGACCAGGCGCCGACCGGGCTAGTGCCTCCGGCCCAGGGCAGCAGGGCGGCGAGGACGGCCACGACCATGCGCCAGGTGATGAGCCGGTCCCACAGGCGGCCCCGCCACGGGGCGGCATCCGGCTCGGGCTCGGGTGCGAGGAGGACGACCTCGTGGACGTGCCGGACCTCGACGGGCGCGGGCGGCGGTGGCGCCTCGGCCGGGGGCGGCGGAGGTGGCGTGTCCATAGGCGGCGCCTCATCGGGCTCGGCCAGCCGCGCGGGCAGCGACGTACCGGCGGGGATGATCCGGGTCGGCGTCACGGGCCGTTTCTCAGGCGTGGGCATGGCGGGTTCCTGGTGGCCGAAGGGGCGGGCATTGAGGGCGCGGAGGCGGGCGCGGACGCGCAGCTCGTCGCCGCCGGGGGTGGGGGCGAGTTGCGGTCGCGCGATCACTGCGGGGTCGGCCATGGCGCCTCCGGTCGTACCGGTGTGCGTGCGGGAGGGCGGCCGGTCGTACCGATGGAGGGCGTGCGGTACGACGGGGGCAGGCTCGTCGGACGTGGTGTGGGACCGGCTTCCGCGGCGGTGGTACGTGGTGTGGGACTGGCCGTCGCACCGGTCTGATCGGTGATCGGACGGGGGCGGTAGGCGGTAGGCACGGTCATCTGGGCGGTGCCGCGTGCGGGCCACTGACCAGGGTCACACCGTGTGATCCAGAACCGTTCGATCGTCGGGCGCTGGTCCTGCGGGACAGCGCCGGCGTCCCACACCTTGCGGTAGGTCCCAGCGACGATGTGCAGCGCGGAGCGTACGGCGTCGGACACGTTCATACCCGTGGCGAGCATCGTCTCGAGGTCGTCGTACAGCTGCTGGTCGACCTTGACGGAGGCGGTCTTACCGACGGCGGGCGGTGTGGTCACGGTGTGACTCCCGGTGTGACGGGTCTGCGGGCGGGGCGAGTGCTGCGGCCCCGCGCATGGGCGGGGCCGGGCGGACGGGGGTCAGTCGTCGGGGTCGTCGGCGGCGCGGGTGTCGTGGCCGCGGGCGGCGATACCGGTGAACGCGAACTGGTCGCGCGCGGCGCCGGCCGCGGCGGTGCGTTCCTGCTTCGTCCGCAGGTCGCTCGCGCATGCCTCGGGCGTGCTGGGCATGCCGGCTACCTGGTTCGGGATGCGAGTGCTGATGCGGCGCGCCATCACACGGCCCTCGCGAGCTCGCGGAGCCGCCGGGCGTACTGGCCGTGCGTCGTGGCCGCGCCGCGGTCCGGCAGGAGCGCGGCGACCTTGTCGGCGGTGTCGCCGGCCACGGCCGTGGGCAGCGCGTGCAGCTGCTCGGCGGCGGCCGTGTTGAACGCGCGGCGGAGGCCGGCGTCCTGCAGGAGGCGCGCGTGGTCGCCGGGTTGCTCGAGCTGGTCGGCGATCCGCTCGACGACGACGCGGGCGTACGAGGGTTCGGGGAGCGGCGGGGTGGGCCGCCCAGGGGGCGTGGTCGTAAGGTCGGGCATGCCTGCCTCTTCGTGGATTTGAAGGTGGGCACCCCCGGCCCATAAGGCGTGCCAGCGCCGGGCCGGGGGTTTTGTTGTGAACAGCGCGGGTGTTCACCCCGAACTGTATGGTGACCATACCCCATGTCGTGCGGTCACCATACGCCCTCGGGGAAATGAGCCCGCCGGACGGAAGGTGCGGGCATGGCAGACGAGGAGGTTCAGCGCGTGTTCGACGCCCTTGACGAGGTGGAACGCATCGCCGACCCAGAGGCGCGATCGCGCGCCCAGGCTCAGATCACAGCGCAGACCCGGGAGCGCAGCGCCCGATGGAACGCCGAGCGAGGCGAGCTGGCCCACCGAATGCAGGCCGAGGGCGAGTCAGTCCGCGGGATCGCGAGGCGTCTGGGCATCAAGCCGAGTACAGTGCAGGACCTGCTGCGCGGCTACAAGGGCTCGGGCAAGGACCGCCCGCCAGCCGAGGGACGCGGCACGACGGAGTAGCAGCGATGGGCCCCTGCCGGGCGGGATACGGCAGGGGCCCACGCACGCCGGACCCGGCGGCCTGGTTACGCGTTGTGCGACCAGCTCGCGAGTACGGTGCCGTCCTGCTCGTCGACGAGGGTGATGCGCGCCCCGGTCTTGCCCCAGCTGCCGACCCACGACGTGAACTTGCCGCGGACAGTCGCCTCGCGCGGCCACCAGCCGTGCGCGACCGGATTGCCGGCGGCGGCGAGTGTGAGGTGGAAGCGGTCCGCGGGCGGGCAGGTCATGTGAGCCGGATCCCGCGTGGGGTGCGGGGCTGGCGAGTGATGTATCCGAGGGCTTCGATGCGTGCCAGGTGCCAGTGCACTGTGGCCGTGCTGCGCATGCCGAGCCGCTCGCCGAGCTCCTTCACGGTGGGCGCTTCACCGCGCTCGGTGATCGCTTCGCGGATGCAGCGGAGGATGCGCTCCTGGGTGCCGGTGAGGTAGTCGACCCTGCGGTTGGCCATACTGAATTAGAGCGCGTGTTTGATTCTTGGGACAAGTCGTGCCCGGCACAACTACTGAAACCGAGCAGCTAAGCGCCTCAGTTGGCCGCGTCGGTGCTCTGGCTTCCTTCGGCCGCCAACTGTGCGGCGAGCACATTGAAGGCGGCCACATACCTGTTCGCTGCATTCAACGATGTGCTATCCGGCTTCACGGTGAACGACTGAACGGATCCGTTCCCGAATGTGATGTTGATCGCCGCTGCACCCTTGTTCTTCCGGCCCGTGGCAGCCGCGGACATGCCCATGGTGACGGCGCCAGCGGCGAGTCGCGTAGCGGTCCATGCCTTGTGCGCGCCTGCGTTGAAGAACTCGGCGCTGCCGCCTTGCACCGGGCCCAGGTTCGTGATGCCGTAACGGGAGCACGGCCAGAGACGCAGAAAGGCCGCCTGATTCAGTTCCTTCTCGGCAGGATGAGCGTCCCGCCACACCTTCAAGGCTGCCTTCTCAGCCTGGTGCGCCTCGCGTGCGACTGCGCGGGCGGCTGCTTTGTCGGGGTCGCGTTTGAACATATTTCTCACCCCTGTCTGGTGATCGGCCGAAGGAGCCGCAAGGGGCGATCTGTACGGATCGTCACATGCCAGCCTAGGGGTACCGTCCTCTGCTGTCCTGACGGGCATTGCCTGCTCAGTCGGTCGTGGGAGACGATTCCTGCCTGTGGCCGACCGCAATGCTCAGGGTGGCCAACTGTGGCGCTCAGCCACAACCCGCTTCACGGTCAAGGACGCGCTCTCCGCAGCCGCTCTTCCGATCAGTGCGGGGTCAGGGATACCAGCTGTCCTGCCAGGCAGGATGCAGTTCGAAGGGCAACGCGAGAGCTTTCATAGTCTGGAAGGCGATGGCCGATTCCAGTGGCCAGCACACACCCTCTTCCTGCTCGTGCCGGATGCGCTGCTCGCACCGGGCCAGGATGCGCTGCTGAGTAGCGATCCGTTCGCGAATTTTGGCGGGACAGGGACAGGAACACGTTGGGGCGCCCAGATTGGGGACGGGGCAGGTGAATTCATGGAAGAGCATGCTGTCGTGTTCTTCCTCGCCCCAGCGGGCGCGAAGGAAGTCGGACAGCTCGATCTCGATGCCCATATTTGCCACCTGTCGCGCGGCGGGCGCCCGAAGGGCTGGTCAGCGGTTGAGGCGGTAGCCGGTGACGAGCTCTGTTTGGATACCAATGATCTCATCCAGGTCCCGGTCGATCCAGGCGATGAGTAGATCGCGATACCGGTCGGCCTGCAGCGGCTCGGTGATCAGGCGGGCTCGGCCGGTAACCATCACACTCCACCCCGTCTGGGTCAGAGGATCTAGGTGGTCGGCCTCGTAGACCATGACCTCGTCGAGGGACGTGTGATGCATCAGCGCCGATCCGGTGTGAGTGCGGATGACGATCGTGTCGCCGTCGACGAGATGGTTGACCGGACGGATCACCGGCAGAGCCTGACTGGTGAAACCGACGCGTCCCATGGGAACACCGGCCAGCAGCGCCAGGGATTCCTCCCGGCTCAATTCGATCATCCGGGAGGTGGAGATACCAACAGGATCGCTCTTCATAGCCGCCTCTGAAACCGCAAGAAGACAAGTACCGAAGTATCGAGGGTGCATGTTTCTACTCCAGTGGGGCCAGGGACCTTTGGCCCCACTTTGCAGCCTGTCCGGCGCCTACCGCTGGCCCGTCAGGAGTTCGGCCTGGAAGGGCCGCATTAACCTCGATCTTTCGTGACGGTCCGTCGGTTTCTTCGGCGGGCCGTTTCGGTTGTTCGAGCTGGTGGTGGTCAGGCTGATGGCCCGACTGTCGCGTCGGGTGGGCGCCGGGTTCCACGGCTCCGGTCGGGGTGCTGCTGCTCGCAGGGACGGGAACGTGCTGGTCAGCCAGGGTTCGGGAGAGCGTCAAGTCGTGCCAGGGCGTCGGTGATCACGTCGGTCCAAGGCCAATGGCGTGTGAACCTCAGGTACCGGCGGCGGGCGGTGGTGACGATCTGGGCGGCGGCGGAGAAGAGACGGATCCGGAGACGCCGGGGCTCCCACCTGCGGATTTCGCCAGTCAGAGCGAGCATGGGCATCCATGCGAGGAGATCGAGGGCGATCTGGACGATCTCCAGCCAGATCTGGTTCTGCGCGGTGTCGTGCAGGGGCAGGTTACGCAGGCCGGTGGCGCGGGCTGCCCGGATGCGGTCCTCGGCGCGTGCCCGCTGGCGGTGCCGCAGTTCGAGTGCGGCGATCGGGGCGTCCGCCGTGTTGGTGGCGAAGCAGGTGAGCCGCAGGCCGTCGGCGTCGGTGATCCGCAACTGGGCGCCGGGGTGCGGCCGTTCCTTGCGGACGATCAACCGCATCCCCTTCGGCCAGCCGTTCAGCACGTCACCGGCGATCTCGGCGACCCAGGCGCCGTCACGGATGTCGCCGCCGGTCTCGACGGCCGGCGTCCAGGCGGAGGGAGGAACCTTCAGGACGGCCTGGTGGATGGCGTCGGTGATGGTCATGCCGACCGAGTACGACAGCCACCTGCCGCGCTGGGCGAGCCAGGCGACGAACTCGTGGGTGCCGCCTCCGGAATCGGCGCGAATCAGAGTCCGTCGGCCTCGCCGGTAGGTCTTCGGCAGCTGGGCCAGAGCCAGTTGGGTGGTGGCGATGTGGTCGGCGGCGGTGTTGCTGCCTGCGTTTCCGGGCCGCAGCACAGCAGCCACCGGCTCTCCGGACCCACCTGTGCCGTGGTCGACGAACCCCATCAGCGGGTGGTGCCCGAAGGTCTTCTTCCAGGTGGCGGCCGCGTCCTGCTTGTCGGAGTGGGAGATCACCAGGACTCCGTCCAGGTCCACGGTCACCTGCCCGTCGGCGTCCGGCGCCGCGTCGCCGGCCAGTTGCCAGACGTGTTCGCGGACGTGAGCGCGGGCCTGGCGGATCGCGGTCAGAGCGCGGTTCCCGCTGGCGGCGAGGGTGTCGATGAGCCGGGAGACCGTCGGATCTGAGGCCACCGGCCCGAACACGCCGGGCTCGGCCCGCAACATGGCGACATCGGCGAGGCAGTCGCCGCCGACCGCGACCGCGAGCGCGAGATCCAGCACCGTCTTGCCGGGATCGTGCACCGCGCGGGACTTCCGCCACGGCGCCAGTGCCGTCGATATCGCCTGATCCAGACCGGACTTGCGGACCGTCTCCACCAGCAGTACGGCTCCGGCCTGCGAGACCACCCCGCGACCGCCGCCCTCAGCGCGGACACGCGGGTACGACCCGATACGCTTCTTCACCTGGAAAGTGCCTCCGACAGGGGCGGGAACAAGGGCCTAGACAATCCTCATTCTCGCTGGTCAGAGGCACTTTCTGCTGTCTTGATCACCAGCTGGACAGCCCACTTCGTGAAAGCGCGAGGTTAACGGACGCTCTGCACGATGTGTGCCGGGCGCCGCCGAAGTAGTCAGCGCCTACTATCGCCACGATTCTTTGGCTGCCGCGACGGCAGGAATTGCGCTCATGCGGGGGTGTCCATCCAGGTACGACCGCATTTGCCGCACGAGACAGCGGGGGCCTGGCCGTCGCCGCCCTGCACGGTGAGCCGGCGGGCGTGGCAGTGCGGGCAGGGGTACGGCAGATCGGTGCAGCGACGGAGTATCGCGAGGGCGAGGGCGACGCGCTCGCCAGCCTCGCGGGCGACGGACTCAACGAGCGTGCGCTGGTCAGTGGTCAGCGGGCGGAACGGGCCGGGCGTCCCGGTGAGGCGCTGCTGCAGCCAGACGGCTGCGTGGGCGGGCGTACGGCTGGCGGTGTTGGTAAGGGACCAGCGGCGCGGGTCGGTCTGGTCCTGGGTGGCGATGAGTGCGGCCTTGAGGTGTAGCTCGTCGTTCCAGCCGCGGCCGTTGTCGACGGTGATGGGATAGCGCTGGGCGACGGTGGCGATGTGATCGGCGGTGCCAATGAGAGCGAGCTCGGTGGTGCGGATGGCATCGAGGGCGTCGAGGTTGAGCGGGGCGCTGCCGGCGCCGACTTCGAGCTCGCGGATGCCCGCGGGCTGGCGTGCCAGCTGCCTGGCGTCGGCGAGGGTGAGGCTGTTGAGGTAGTCGGTGATGCGGCCGGACGGGGGCCAAGGCGCGGAGACGTGGGTGTCGAGCATGTCGGCGAGCAGGTGCCAGTGATCGATGACGGTCTGCAGGTGGTCGTGTGCGGTGATCGGGGTGGGATTCATCGTGGCTCCTGCCGTGCGTGGGGCGGTACGGTGATCTCCACCTGGGGGCGTGCGCCGGTCCGGCAAGACAAGCTGCGCAC
Organism: Streptomyces sediminimaris; assembly: GCF_047049295.1. NCBI lineage: Bacteria > Bacillati > Actinomycetota > Actinomycetes > Kitasatosporales > Streptomycetaceae > Streptomyces > Streptomyces sediminimaris. The sequence continues at coordinate 1,296,120 of NZ_JBJWOT010000001.1, forward strand.
GCCCCTTCGCTGTGCTCCGGGGTCAGCCCTCTTTCGGGCTGCGGTAGTTCACGGCGAAGCCGGGCAGACCAAGGCCGAAGTCCGGGTCAGCTGACGCGGGCCTGAGGGGTGCGCGCAGTTCGGTTTCGTCGACGCTGCACATGGGCTGCCGTGGGGAGCAGCCAGCGGGGACGCCGGTCCAGCGGAAGGGCTCTCGGCACTCGCGGCAGTTGACCTTGATGTCTGCGGCGTAGCCGATCACTGTGGCGTCGGAATCGCTGGCGGTGACCCTGTTGACCTCGACGTAGGCGTCGAAGTTCTCGTGCGGGCATGGCTTGTCCGGGTCGGCGCGGTGGCCGCGGAGCTGGACGCTGTCCGGGTCGATGACGATGTTGCTGTGTGCCCAGTGCGGCGATCCGCCGTGGGTGAGCTTGTTCCAGCCGGAGCCGTCCTCGTCGTCGAGGTAGAACGTCTCGCCGCCGTACTCGACGCGGACGACGTTGCGGCGGGTGCCGACGAGGTGGCGTGCCCAGTACTGAGGGAAGGCGTCGATGTCGGCGACGATGGCGGTGAGGCGGAGGGCCGTGCACGGCTCGCCGTTCCATCGGGTGTCGGTCATGCGGTTAGTCCTTGGTGTCGATGTCGCGGAAGGGTTCGGCCGGCAGCGCACGGCCGGTCTGGCTGCACGCCGTTCGAGGTACGCCTTGAAGTCGTCGACGATCTGCTGATCACCGGGCGTGAGCTTGAAGTTCGGGTTGTTGCCGCAGCGTGGGCCGGTGGAGTGGCGATCGTTCACGCCTGCACCTCGTCGGCGCGCACCAGCCGGTGGGCCAGGCCGCGGGCCGCGGCGAACGTGAACTCGGTTTCGCTGAGCGCGTCCTCCCCCTCGGGGAGGTACAGAGATCCGTCCTTGTTCACCAGGACGATGCACGTGGTCGCATTCCGCGGGGAGACCACTTCGTACCAACCTGGCCCAGAGTTGACGTCAGGCGCGGCCGCTCCCTGTTGCGTCTCGCCCGTCATGCATTGCTCCGGTGCTGGTGGTTGGGGCAGGTGGGGTCGTGGTCGGTACCGGCGGATGCCCACCACTGCTCGCAGCAGGCGGCGGCGAGGGCGACGGCCACGACGTCGTCGCTCGCGTCCGTGGCCGCTGGCGGGCGGGCCTCGCGCTCCGCTCGTATGGGTGTGCGGCGTAGCGCGTCGTCGAGGGCGCTCTCGCGCATGAACGCGACGACCGCGAGGGCGGAGCCGAGGACGAATACGGCGCATGCCCACGGAACGTGATGGATTGCGGCCTGGACGGCACAGACAGCGAGCCAGGTGAACAGGGCGCTGTACGCGACGTAGAGGAGGCGGTGCATGCGGCGGGTCACGGTGCACCCCACCCCTCGCCGAGTGCCGCGGCGATCTCCTCGGCCTGGTCGCGCCGCTCGCGGGCCTCGGCTGCATCGGCTGGGCAGAGGACGCCAGTGGCCGCGCTGATGTCCCAGCCGTTGTCCTGCGCCCAGTAGCGGGCGGCGGCCTGGGACTCGAAGAGCCGGATGGATCCGTGCTCGTCGAGGGCGATGGTGTCGTCGCTGACACAGTCGTCGTTGCTGCAGACGAGCTTGTAGGCGGGCTGGTCGTGCTGGGCGATGGGCATCTCAGGCCGCCTCCTCGTAGTCGCGGCGGGCGCGGGTGAAGCGGCGGGCCTGCACGCGGCCGCGCGCCCAGGCTGGTCTGGTCCTGCCGCGGTGCGCCCAGCGGGCGAGCTTGCGCAGGCCGCGGACGGCAGCGGCGAGGATGGCGATGACCGCGTACAGGACGAGGGTGGCGACGGCGGCCAGGATGACGAGCCAGGTGAGGTACGCCCAGCCGAGGACAGTCAGGGTGTCAATGACGTCGGCGATCACGAGCTGATCTCCTCTACTTCCAGGGGAAGTTGGGGGTCCCCTACGGGCACGGGCCGGGCGAGGATGACGCGGACACGGACGGGGTCACGGCGGATGGCGGCGCGCTGGTCGGGGCGGAGCTTGCGCCAGCAGCGGGACCCGATCCGCCGCGCGCGGGCGGTGGCGGACCGGATCGGCTGGTGGCACACGGCACACTCGGCGGCCGGGGTCACGACTGGCCGTCTGGCGCGCTGGTGGCCGCACGCCACGCGTCGAGGACGCGCTTGGGGACCTGGCCGACGCGGGGGCAGTCGATGCCGTTCGCGGCCGCCCAGGCCCGCACTTCGCGGGTGTCGTAGTCGCGGACGTACGTGCTGCTCTTGCGTTTCTTCTTCGGCGCCAGCTCCGCCTCACGCGACCGGAGTTCGGCCAGGCGCTTCTCGAGCTGTTCGGCCTCGGTGGTGATGGCGGTGAGTTCCTGGTCGGCGGCGTGCCGGTTGCGCAGGGCGGTGAGGAGGGCGCGAGCGCGGGCTGCCTGGTCCTGGACGTCGGAGTCGGGGTGCTCGTCGCCCCACTTCAGGAGGCTGCCGATGGGCAGCGCCTCAGCGGTGATCTCGGCCGTGCTCTGGGCGATGGAAGGGGCCAGGCTGGAGGCGGGGGCCGGAGCGGCGGGCGTGGTGGGTTTACTGGTGGTGGTCATCGTGGCGGGCTCCTGGTCGGTGAGATGGAGACGGTTGTCGCGGGCGGCCTGCGGGCCGCCCTGGTGATCGATCTCGGTGAGCAGGTCCTTCAAGGCCTGGACCGTCACGGGCCCCTCCTCCGGCTGAGCGCGGCGTAGGACGTCGTCGGTGAGGTGGGCGCCGGCGATGCATGCCTGCTCACGGCAGTCGCTGCGGACGTAGCCGACGGGCGGGCGGCCGTGGTGCTGCTCGAACACCGCGTGCCGGGCGTTGCAGCGGCCGCCGTCGGCATACAGCTGGGGCATCCGGCCGGACATCGGCCCGCTCCAGCGGGCGTGCCCGTCGCCGTACGGTTCGACATGCTCGGCGAGGACATCGGCGACCGAGCGGGAAGGGTGACCGCCCGTCTGCCCGGACGGCCCAAGGCCCGCCTCGCGGCGGATCCGGATGATGGTCGGCGCACTGATCCCGACCTGCTCGATGATCTGGCTGAACGTCGCGCCGGCACGCAGCAGCTCGAGGGTGCGCCGCTCGTTCTCCGCGCGCTGCTCGGGCGTGTACCGGAAGCCGGGCCCCTTCGGGTACGGGATGCCGTACGCCCGCCGGGTCGCGGTCACCACCCGCGCGGAGACACCGAGTTCCTTGGTGATCTGCCGCTGGGTGGCGCCCTGCCGCAGCAGCTCGGCGACGTCCTCACGTCCTGCCACCGCAGCCGATCCCGTCCGCTCGGTGCCGGAGTCCTCAGGCGACGGCGCTGCCGCCGTGTCCGTACGGGACATGGCCGGCACCGCTTGGGGTGTCTCCCGCCGCGGCTTGTCCGCTGCCGGCGGCGCGACGGTCTCGGCGGCGGCCGTATCGGTGTGGGCAAGGAGCTGGCGCAGCTTGTCGAGCGCGGCCGAACGGCCTGAAGGGAGCGCCGGCAGCGCGCGGCGTTCCCCGTAGGTGAGGCCGCCCCAGATGCCGTTGGACGTATCTGCCTCGAGAGCGTCGTACAGGCACTCGACGCGGACGGGGCAGCCGCCGCAGATCTCTTTCGCCTCGGTGGGCTTCGCCGCGGCGAAGGAGCGGCTGCCGCCGCAGGCCGCGGAAGCGCGCCAGTCCCCATCCGCCGTCATCGCGCGCCTCGTCTCTGCTGCTGGCCGAAGAGCGGGGGCTGAACGGTGGGCCTGCGCCGAGCAGGCCGGGCCCGAGGAGGCGGAGCCTGTTGGCCGTTGCCGCCGGTGCAGGAGTCCCAGTGGGCGACGGCCTTCCACTCAAGGAGCTCGGGCTCGGGCCGGTCGGCGTCGAGCTCGCGCACGACCAGGCCGCCGAGGCCGGTGGTGTGCGCGGCGAGCCCGCCGGCGGGACTGGGCAGCGCGTTGAGCGGCACGCGCCGGCCCTTGTTCGCGCCGGACATGCTGGTGGCCCAGCGGATCGGCGCCCCGCACCGGCTGCAGGTGGTGACGCCTCGGGTGGGGTGCGGACTGGTCGGCATCAGGACTCCTCTTCGCGCAGCTGGGCGACAGCAGCGCGGGCGGTGTGGGGCGTGGTGCGGCGGCGGCCGCGCGGCGTGGTGCAGGGCTGGCCCTCATCGGCGAGGCAGCCCGGCGCGGGGCAAGCGATCGTGAGCGCGCCGGTCAGGGCCGGGCGGCCGATCGCGGCACGGAAGGCGGCGGGCATGTAGTCGTCGCGCATGGGCGCCTCTTTGATGGCGCGCGGGACGGGGACAGTCGGCGCCGGCCGGGGCGCAGCGGCCGGGAGTTCGGGGAGCGCGCCGTACGCGGCGCGCAGCAGCTGGCCCGCGCGGAGCACGCCGTACCGGTGGAGCGCGGCGGCCGGCCCGTGCTCGGCGGCCACCGCGAGGACCTCGGCGTCCATCGCCGCCGACCGCTGCCGGTAAGTCGCCTTCTCCAGCACGCGCTCAGCGCGCACCTCGGCGAGCCGCTCATCCCACGCGCGGGCATGCCGCCACTGCTCGCTGGTGATCTGCCGTTTCTGCGCGCAGGTCTCGCAGGGTTCGCCGGTGGGCCAGGTGCGGCCGTCCTCGCACAGCGGCAGGCCGCAGCCCTGGGGGACGATGGCCACGTGCAGGAGCCAGGCGCCGACGTCGCGGATGGTGCGGGCGTCGCGGTAGCGGGCGGTGATCCGGGCGGCCATCCGCTCGGGTGTCATCAGGTTGTGCGCGACGTTGTCGAGCTGGCGGCCGATCTCGCGGGCCACTCGGCGCAGCATGAAGCGGCTGACCCGCTCGTTGAGGAGGTGGCGGGCGGGGGCCAGGCTGTCGTGGATGCGCTGGGTCCAGCGCAGCTCCGGCCCGGCGTAGGGGCTGCTCGGAATGGCGGGGGCGAGGTGGTTCCCGCGCGGAGCGCGAGACGTGCCCGGCCGGAACGTGTCCGGCACTGGCGCGGCCGCGTTGCCCGCGGGCTCCGGGACCCACTTACGGTCACGTCGCCTACGGCGGGAAACCCCCACTGCCTTCGTCTCAACGGGTCCGTCAATTACGTGGTCTTCCTCTGACGCGAGGGATCCGTCATCAAGATCCGCACCCGATCCGTCATGATTGACCGGTGACTCGCCCTGCCACAGCGGGAGTTGTTCCGGCTGACGGTCCTCGAGGGCCGCGCCCTCAGGCACAGCAGTGGCCGGGGCGGGGACGGGGTGCAGGGGGTGGCGGCGGGGTTCGTAGGCGTGGCGGCCGCGGGCGCCTTCGCGTCGGTGCACGGCCAGCCAGCCGGTCTCCTCGAGCTGGTCGACGAGGCGGCGGGCCTGCCGCTCGCCGAGGCTCTCGCCGGCGCGCTGGCCGGTGTGGTGGCGGAGCATCTCGCCGAGCTCGGAGACCGTGACGGGGATGCGGCGGGCGGTGGCGTAGGCGAGGAGCGCGTACAGGCGCAGCAGGCGGGGTGTGAGGGCCTCGGCTGCGCGCACCGGAATGCGCACCCACAGCTCGCCGTCGGTGAGGGGGCGGGTCATGCGGTGCGCGGATTCGCCGGTGCCGCCGGGCTGGGTGCGCCGCACGGTGGGGATCTCGGTGAGGCCGTCGATGGGGTCCGGCTGGGTGAGTGGGCGAAGGCCTCGCTCGACCGCTGACTTGGACAGGCCCAGGTAGGTGGCGAGGGTGGCGACGCGGGCGGTGCAGCCCTCCGGGCGGAGGGCGAGTGCTGCCACCTTGACGTAGACGCTCAGGGCCGCATCGGGGTACTGAGCGCCTACGACCAGGCGCAGGGGCACGCGAACGGTGAGGCCGCCGTCGCGCGGGCGCACCCGGGCGGCCGCGGTGTGCGGCTGCGGGTGCGGTGCAGCCGGTATGGCTGCGAGCGCGGCGGTGGTCACGGCGGTCTCTTTCTCGGTGTCGTGGTCGGGGCCGGGCCCCGCCCACTGGGGGAAGACAGGCGGGGCCCGGGGTGGCGGCTGCGGGCGTGGGGGCGCCCCGGGGAAGCGGCCGCCGGGTGGTTGGTCTTGGCGCTGGGTGGGCGAGGCGTGGTCATCGCCCACCCAGCCGTCTGGTGTGGTCAGGGCTCCTGGTGCAGGTAGCGGCGTCCGCGGGCCCGCTCGAGTTCCAGGGCGGGGATGACGAGGTCGTACAGCGGCTGCCGATCGTCGGGGCAGGCGGGCCGGTAGGCGATCCAGCCGCGGGTGTAGAGGACCTGCAGGGCGACGCCGGTCTGTGCCTCGGTCAGGCCGGTGGCGTGGGCGAGCTGGTCGAGGAAGGGCTGCTTCGGGCCGAGCCGGCCGTTCTTGTCGTTGGCGCGGGCCAGCAGCTCGTGCGCGATCAGGCGGGCGTGCGGGGGCAGGCCGGAGCGGGTGAGGCAGTAGCGGAAGACGGTCCGGAAGAACTCGGTGTCCATCAGGACGCCAGGGGCGATGGCTTCCTCGGCGGTGAGGGGGCGCGGCTCGTACATCGGCCGGTGGCACACCGGCCGCGCCTCCTCGGCGGGCGGCGCCTGCGGCTCCGGGGCCTGTGTCTCCGGAGCGGCCGGGGACGGCGCGGGCTCGGCGGTCGGGCTGGCGATGCCGGTCTGGCGGCGGGCGAGGTCGCCGGGCGTGGGGATGCGGGACTGGGCCGGTGCACTCATGTCGTCGTGTCCTTGTCGGTGCTCGGCGCTGGCAATCCAGCGGCCTCGTTCTGGTCGGTGTCCGGCGGGGGCTGGCGGTGGATGGGCCAGCCCGAGCCCGGCTCGAGGGGCGGAAGGCCGCGCTGCGCGCGGGGTGAGTGCCGGTCGCACCACCAGCCGTTGACGTACAGGCGGGCGTAGGTGAGCGAGTGCGGTGCCGGCTTCTGCCACGTGCACGGCGGCGGCTTGCGCTTCACTCGGGGTCGTCCGGCTCGGTGGGCTCATCCTGCGGCGGCGCGCTCGGCTGGTCGTCCCACGGATCGTCGTCCTGGCTCGGCTGCTCGAGTTCGAGGCGGGCGTTCCACGCGGCGAGCGCGAGGTGTCGGCGCACCGAGTCGAGCCAGTAGCCGGGGGCGCCGATGGAGGCGTGCCTCTGGATGGCGTGGCGGGCGGCGTCTCGGGCGCTGTGGGTCTCCTCGCGCAACCGCGGGAGCGGGGCGGGCAGTTCACGGTCGTGCGGCGAGTACGTCCAGGCTTCGATGCGGTACAGGTCGCTGGCGCTGGGGCGGAACTCCCGGCTGGCGTCACGCAGCTGGACGGCGTGGGCGATGCTGCAGGCCGGCTGGTGGCTGAACTCCTGCACGGACGGACCGGCCGCGACATACACGGTGTCGGGCGTGCACCAATGGTCTCCGCCCTCGGGGTGGGGGCAGACGGCTCCCCGCTTGGTGGGCTCCTGCACGTGCTGGTTGACGAGGCCGAAGCGCACGACCTGGAAGGTCGGCGTCTTGCTGCAGCCTCTCACCCAGCAGCGCTTGTAGCGGGCGTACGCCTGGTAGCTGCATTCGTCGCAGCAGCAGCCGGAGCCGCAGTTGCAGCCGAGCGACTGACCGTCGTCGTCGGTACCGGCACAGCCGCAGTACTCGTCCGGGTCGTCCTCGTCGTAGTCGTCGTAGTCGTCGGCGTTGCCAGCGACGATCTCCTTCGGGTGGTCGCCGGGCAGGAGATAGCCGGGCGCCCAGGCCCGCACGAGGATGCGGGCAGCGGCCTCGATCTCCTCCGGGGTCGGCGGCGTCGGCGAAGAGGCCGGAGGCGGGGTGGTGTCGGTCATGACGCTCCGATCACAGATGCGGGAAGGGTGGTGATGGCGCGCTTCCAGGCGCCGTCGGGATCGGCCTGGGCGGCGTGCTGCTCCCACAGACCGACCAGGCCGTCGGTCGAACGGCCCTGCGGGGTACGGCCGATGGGACAGCCGCACCGGCACACGGCGCGGAAGTCCAGGCCGTCGAGCTCGAGCACCAGGGCGTGAGGAGTGAACGCCGTCCCCGACCCGGCAGCAGCGCCGGCGGGGATGTCCTTCTCCTCACGCCTGGCCTTGGCCAGGGCGGTGTCGATCGCCGCGGCGAGCAGGCCTGGGGGCGCCTGCCACGTCGGGTCGGTGGTGCCGGAGGCCAGCAGCTGCACGAGCGGGCCGCGCAACTCGTAGGCCAGCAGCGGACGTACAGGCTGCGCGCTGCGCAGTACGCGCTCGATCACATCGAAGTCGGGCTCCTTCACCGGCCACCGCCCGGACGCATCGGGATGGCACGGAGCTCGGCGCGTGCGCGGGCGATCGCCTCGCAGCGGCCGGCGCAGTACCAGTGCTCTGCGGCGCCGTCGGCGGCACCGCCCACCTGGACCATGCCGTCCGCCGGCGGGCGACTGCCGTTGACCGGGCTACCGCAGCCGTCGACGGTGCAGACGTCGAAGACGGACAGGCTCACGCCGGGGCGGCTGGTGCCGGTCTTGCCGCCGTTCCAGGCCAGCCGAGCCTTGCGCTGGCCCTCGCTGACTTCCGGCAGGCGCGGGCGCTGGGCACGGGTTGGCATCAGCCCTCACCGCCCGCAGCAATCCGGGCGGCCAGAGCGACGAGCAGGACGGCGGCTGTGAACGAGGCGACGAGCAGCAAGTGTCCGAGGGACATCAGCCTTCACCGTCCTCGTCGAACTCGGCCAGGCCGCGGGTGTCGAGGCCGAGCGGGGAAGCCGCGGAGTGCATGCGATCCACGGCGGCCGATAGAAGACGAGCGATGTGGACGGCGTCGGTCACGGCAGCTCGGAGTTGCATGACGGCCTGCTGCGGGTCACGGCCGCCGTCGACGGTGACCCGGCTGTCCTGGTGGGTGCGGTCGACGGGTCGCATCGTCTGCTCGATGGCCTGCGGCAGCATCCCCACCAGGTAGGCAAGGGATCCGATCGCGTCGTAGGCGTGCGGCGGGTACTGCCAGTCGCCGCCGGTGGTGATGGTGTCGTGGTTGAACTGGCGGACCAGGTCGGCCGCCTGGGACAGGGAACGGGACGGTCCGGGCATCAGACGGTCACCGCCAGCGCGCGCGTGGCGTGGATGTCGGCAACGGCGACCCACGCGGCGGCGTCCTCGAGCGCGGCGAGGCCGCGGATGGCGTGGCGCCAGCGGAGGGTCGAGATCGGGTGGGCGCCGTTCTCGTCGGGCACGGCGCCGGCGAGCCAGCGGAGCGTGCCGTCGGCGTCGCGGTGCCGGCTGATGATCCCGTACAGCGTCTCGGGGGTGACGGTGGCGGCCTGGCGGGTGACGAGGTACTGGTGTGGCTCACCGCCCGGGACGACGGGGTGCCCGGGCCACAGCCACACGTCGCCGATACGGCGCGGGCTCTGGCCCCAGCCGGTGAGAGACGTGTGGGTGCAGACCTCGGTGAGGCCCTCGCCGGTGATGGTGCAAACGGTGCCGCAGTCCCGGCACAGCAGCCGCAGCTGCACGCGCCCGAACGTGGTGGCGTGGGAGCACATGCCGTTGGCGCAGGCGTGGGGCTGGTCGCCGGTGGCGACGGGACGGGCGCCCTCGTCGCGGCGAACCTGGACCTCGTCCCACGTGGGGTTGGGGCAGAGGTCGGTGTGCGTGTAGGGGGTCCAGCCGAAGTAGGTCTCTTCGATCAACTGCATGGTCAGGCGGCCTTCTTGGCGTGGCGTGCGTGGTGCTGCACGCGGATGGGCTGGGTCTCGTCGACGCGAGGCGGGGCGGCGTGCCAGCGCAGGCTGCGCGGCGCGTGGCTGGGCAGGGCCGGCGGCGGCTGATACGCGGGCACGCGGTCCGCGGGGTCGGAGCCGACGGGCTCCTCGTCCAGGGCGAGCTTGATCAGGGCCAGGAAGAGGGCGCCGGTGCCGCACCCGATGCCGCTGCAGGCGAGCCACTGGGCGGCGCTGGCGGTGCCGTTCACGGCGTGGCCTGTGCGGGTGCGGGGATGACGCCCATGAGGTGGGCGGCCGCCTGGTCCTCGAGGAGCTCGGGCACGTGCTCGCCGCGGAGGAAGACGGTGGCGCCGTCCTTGCTGCCGACCGCCTCGGCGGCGGTGCCGTGCACCTTCACCTTCTCCGGGCTGATGCGGAACTGGTGGAGCCACCAGCGCCAGGCATCGATGGACTGCGGGTCGACGGTGACGGCGAGGGTGTGCGCGTCGCGGATCACGACCGCCGTGACGTCCGGCTGCCGACGGGCCTTCTGGGCGACGGTGCCGGCCGGGGAGTCGAGGTCGACGTCGAGACCGACGCGCGTAGTGCATCCGGCGAACTCCGACTCCTCAAACTCCTCGGGCTCCGGGGGCGGTTCGGCCACCGCGTACTGGACCGGCGTCTCGTCGCCCGCGGCGCCGAGGGCCTCGGCGATCAGGGCACGTACCGGGCCCGTCAGCTCGAGGGCCAGGGCCTCGCGCTGCCGTGCGTCCAGCGGCAAGTCCAGAAGGTCAGTGGCCATGTCGATCGCGGAGTGCAGCTTGTGCGGGACGTGCCGCGGGTCCTGGATCACTCGCCACCGTCCGAGATCTCGGCGGTGTACGCCATGACCTGCAGCTCCTCGGGGGTAGCGCAGGCGCTGCACAGGTCGGCCATCTGCTGGTTGGACACCCAGTAGCAGCCGCCCTCGCAGGCCTGGTCCTCGGTGCAGCCACAGCGCACGCAGCGGGCGGTGTCCTCGCTGTCCAGCTGCTCCGTGTGCACCGACTGCACTGGGGGGACGGCGGGCACGTAGGCGGTCACGCTCGCGCCGAGCGGCATGGGCTGCGGTGCCGCGGGCGCCGGCGGCGTGGCGTCGTCCGGGCCGGGGGCGGGAGGCGGGTTGTGCTGCTCGAAGACGGCTGCGGCCTCGACGGACAGGAGGACCTCGGCGCAGACGGGGACGCCCTCCAGGTTGGCGCGCGCTTCCATCCAGACGCCGTGCAGGTTCTCGTCGCGGGTGGCCGGGACGTCGGCGAACTCGGCGAACTCCAGTACGCCCTTGGGCTCGTTGGTGCCGAAGTTGAGGCGGAGGCAAAAGCCGGTGAGGTCGCCGACCACGGCGGCCTGCCGGGGCAGGGTGGCGAGCTCGCCGACGATCCGGTCCAGCAGCTCGGCCGCGCGCCGGTAGGCCTCGCGTTCGCGGTCCAGGCTTCTGGACTCGGTGGGTGCGGCGAGTCGGGACGGCTGGGTAGCCTGGTTCACGTGAACCTCATTTCGTAGTGGTGAGGTGACGTCTCGAGCGGGGTCGTGTCGGACGGGCAGGTCCGGGACGGCCCCGTTTGCTGCGCGGCCACTGGCCGCTGTGTCGGGGGGGAGTTCAGGCGCCGAGCGGGCGGGGCCGCCGGCACTTGCGGCACTCCATCCGGCCCTTCGGGTTGCGGTGCTCGCAGGTCGGGCACTGCCAGCCGAGGAGGCCTCGGCGGCGAGCGCGCATCAGGCGGCTTCGAGCAGGTGCACGAGGGACGCCGTGATGACGCGGTGGCGCCCCTGGAGGGGCAGCGTCTTGACCGGCGACTGGCCGCTCTTGATCAGCTCGTGCAGGTAGCTCTTGGACACGCCCAACGCGGTGGCGGCCTGCGGCACGCTGACCGTGGCCGGCCAGGCGCGGACCTCGTCGAGGGTGGGGACCGTGGCGGGCATCAGGCTGCACCTGCCGTGCTGCCGGTCTCGGCCTCGGGCGGGGGCGGCATCAGGTCGGCGATCTCGCAGTCCAGCGCCTCGGCGAGGCGCTTGAGGACTCGGGGCGAGGCGCCCCGCATCCCTCGTTCCAGCCACGACATGTGCGAGGGGTGGATCCCTGCCGCAGCGGCGAGCTCCCCCTGGTTCAGGCCGGCCTCGATCCGCCTGCGCTTGAGTCTCTGCGGGTCTTGGGTGGGTGGAGACATGCCATCAGAGTAGCGGTAAGTAGAAGCAAGTCAAGGACAAAGTAGCGATAAGTAGAAAGCCGTTTGTGAAGGAGTTGTGCGGTGGGGTTCTGGACTTGGGCGCAGCCCCGTACACCTGGGAGAGTTGACGGAAGTTGACGAAAGTCGACGAGAGTAGGAGGACGTAGCCATGGGCTCGCCCGAGCACGGCACCCCCCAGCCGCCGCCCGAGGCAGACCTCATCCGTCTCGCCCGCCAGGCGCGCGGTCTCAGCCCCGAAGAGGCCGCCGACCGGACACCCGTCCGCATCAAGGGCTTCCGTTGGCGTCAGATCGAAAAGGGATGGAAGGGGAAACCCGGTGCGTCCGACCCCGCCAAGGCGCCGGACAAGACACTCGCTCACATGGCCCACACCGTCGGCGTCTCCTCTGCCCGTCTCGCCGAGCACCGCCCGGAGGCCGCGGAGATCCTGCGCGAGATCGAGATCCAGAGCGTCGAGCGCAGCGACTCCCTGCCCGACCCCCTGAGCAGCCTCACGCCCGAGCGGCAGCGCATCATCCTGGACATGATCAGGGAACTGCCGCCCGCGGACCGTGCGCCGGCGCTGCGCCGCCTCGCCGAGCGCGTCGAGGCCGGCGAGCTGGACAGAGCCGAGGACCCGTCAGGGCCGCGCGAGCGGCACGGACTTGAGGAGCGGCCACCTCACGCCATGTAGTAACAGTTCAGTCACGATGAGTGTTTGTTCGAATCACAACAGTCAACTCCTGTCGCATTGTTTGTAGCCCGCATATTTCACCGACATGTGCGGAGTCCGAGCCGACAGTGCACAGGGGACGGGAATGATTTGGTTCGTTCTCGCGGCTGGGTTCGGCGCTAACTGCATCGTGTTTGTGCTGCTCTTCCGGCGGCTGAGGGGGGACCTCAACCGGCAGCTGCGCGACATGCGTGCCGAGCACAACAGCGAATGGATACTGCGCGCCCTTCGGGACGCGCCAACGGAAGCGGCTGCGCTTCAGGCCGCGAATGGGAGTGGATACGAGCCGCCCCCCATGGGCCCGCAGCCCGTGCGTCGGAAGCGGCACCTCGGATTATTCCTGGGCGGAGGCGTCGCCGCACTGCTGGCCATCAGCAGGGCAGCGCGGGACAGATGGCGCAGTCACCGCGGCCAGCTCGTCACCACCACGGTGGCAGCGGCCATGACCGCAACAACCGTCGCCGTGGTCATCGTCAGTCCATGGGGGGACGACAGCGATGACGGGCCGCCGTCCTCCGCACCGACGGCTCGCCCGACCGCCAGCGCTCCCCCCGGCCCGACCGGACCGCCGCCACGCAACAGCCCGTCAGCGAGCCGATCCGGCCAACGCAGCAGTACGAGCCCAGAACCTGACGGATCGGCCAGCGCGTCGAGCACCACACCGCTGATGCCGATCGATGAGGCGACACGAACGAGAACGCCGGGCGGGCTCGGCTCGCCGCCGCCGGCGCGCGGCGAGCCCTCGCCCAGCACATCTCCTCCGGCCGGGTCCCCGCCGCAGGAGACAACCCCTGCCCAACTGCCGTCCGAGACACCGCTGAGCGCACCTCCGTCAGGCCTGTGCGTCGGCCTCGGCGTCCGCCCCATGCTGGACCTCGAGGCCTGCCTCCTGGGGGGTGATGGCTGACCCAAGAAAGAAGGAGCCCATGCCCGAGATCAAGAAGGTCGTCCTCGGAAGCGGTGCCGTGCGGTACCGCTTCGTGGTCGACATCGGCCGCGACGAATCCGGTAAGCGCAAGCAGCTGACCGTGACCAAGAAGACCCAGAAGGAGGCTCAGCAGGAACTGGCCCGGATCATCAACGAGCAGACGAACGGCACCTTCGTCCCGCCCAACGAAATGACCGTGCGTCAGCTGCTCGACACGTGGCTGGAACGCAAAGCAGACGACCTCGAGGAGAGCACCCTCCAGGGCTACCGGAACGCCCTGTGCCACGCGTACGAGTATCTCGGGCATGTGAGGATGCAGAGGCTGACCGAGGATCAGGTGATCTCGATGGCGGCCTGGCTGGTCGTGGCCGCCCGGCGCCGGGGCGGGACGCCGGGTACCGGTCTCAGGCCGCGCACAGCGCAGGGGGTCCTTGCTCGGCTCAAGGAAGCCCTCAACTGGGCCGTGATCCGCAAGTACGTCCACGCCAACGTTGCGCAGTACGTCCAGGTCCCCAAGCGGGCCTGGAAGGAAGATCGGCGCACCAACAAGCGCGTCGCACCGTGGAACGTCGTAGAGGTCAGGGACTTCCTCGTCGGCCTGCGCGGGGAGCGGCTGTTCGGACCGCTCATGCTCAGCCTCATGGGCCTGCGTCCCGCCGAAGTGGCCGGCCTACGGTGGGAGGACATCGACCTCGACAACGGGGTGCTGACCATCGGCAACACCCGCACGATGATCGGCAACGCGCGCGTGCTCGAGAAGGACACCAAGACGGAGGCCGGTGAGCGGGTACTCCCGCTGCCGGAACCCGTCCGGCAGGCTCTGCTCGCCTTCAAGGCTCTTCAGGAGATCGAGCAGATGTCACTCGGCGGCTACTACCAGGCGTCGGGCTACATGTTCGTCGATCACCTCGGGCAGCCCCTGACGACACGGCATCTGCGGGAGGCGTCGTACTCCATCATGGGCCGACTGGAGCTGCGCCGTGTGCGGCTGTACGACGCGCGCCACTCCTGTCTGACATTCCTCTCGGTCAACGGGGTGCCTGACGCGGTCCTCGCAGCGTGGGCGGGCCATGTCAGTGCGGACTTCACGAAGCGTGTGTACGTCCATCCGAGTCCGGAGGACCTCCGGTCGGCATCCGATCACCTGACGGTGCTTCTCGGCTTCGACGACGAGAGCGCGGCCTGAGTCGCGATGTGGCGATGTGAGAGTTTGTGAGAGATCTGCTCTAAGCGAAGCGCAAAAAGGGAACTTGACCTGCGGCTTCCTGGTGATCACTAGGATGTGCCCCCATCATAACGTCACGTACGTCCTGTACATTTTTTACGGAGACAGCTCCTGAGAGACAGCTCAGCGAGAGAGCTCTGCCGCGAGGAGGGGTATGCCATGACCCGACCGTCCGCCCGCTACGTCCTGCCCGAGTTCACCGAGCGCACGAGCGCCGGGCAGAAGACGATGGACCCGTACTCGAAGCTGCTGGAGGAGCGGATCGTCTTCCTCGGCACCCAGATCGACGACACGTCGGCGAACGACGTGATGGCGCAGTTCATGCATCTGGAGTACCAGGACCCGGACCGGGACATCTCGCTGTACATCAACTCCCCCGGCGGCTCCTTCACGGCCATGTCGGCGATCTACGACACCATGCGGTTCGTCAGCTGCGAGGTGGAGACGATCTGCATGGGACAGGCGGGTTCCTCGGCGGCGGTGCTGCTCGCGGCCGGCACACCGGGCAAGCGGCTCGCGCTGCCGGGCGCGCGCGTGGTGATCCATCAGCCGGCGCTGTACGAACCGGTGCAGGGCCAGGCCAGCGACCTCGCCATCCAGGCCGACGAGCTGACGCGGACGCGGGAACGGCTCGAGGAGATGCTCGTCCGGCACACCGGGCGCAGCCCTGAGCAGGTGAGCGCCGACATCGAGCGGGACCACGTCCTGGACGCCCGGGGGGCGCTGGAGTACGGGCTGGTGGACCGGATCATCAGCAGCCGCAGGTCCACCCTCGCCCCGCCGACCGGGCGGTGAGCGGCCGGTGCTCCCACCCGAACTCCCACCGTTGCCCGCCCTCACGCGCGCCGAGGGCGAGTTGATCGACCGTTACCTCGACGTGGTCGACCTGCTCGGCCGCGTCAACCCGGCGCGGCAGAAAGACACCTACAGCGGACTGCGGGCCGCTCAGGCGCTGGTGGGCGAGGCGGTCGCACTGCGCGACGCCCTGGCGCTGATGCACCAGCGCGGCGAGAGCGAGCTGCACGTCCCCACGCTGGGGCGCGCGCTCCGGGTCCTGGACGGCGAGCGGCGCACGGCCCGGGTCACCGTGCCGCCGCACTCCGGCAGTTGACGCGGGTGCGGCCGGTCCGGACGCGGTCCGGTGGTGAGGCGTCCGGACCGGCCGGGAAACGGACCAAACGGGCTACCGCCTTTCGGCGTAGACACGACTGCGATTTTCCGGGGGTCCGAGTTGCACAACACGGGTGGACCCAGGCCGGAATAGAGCGTTCCGGTGCTGGTCCGGGACTCGGCCGCCCCCTCAACGCCCGTTCGAACGCGCGGGTGTCCACCCGAACGGGTGAGTGGTGAGTAACAACACAAATCCCCGGTTCCGTTGGGATTTTCGGACATCGGTAGGTGAAGATCCCTGTCTGACGACAAGCCCCCGCCGCAGCGGCGGGGCGATCCGTGCGGACGCCGAGTCCTGCCGCCGCCCGGATGACCGGTCGACAGCAGTGGATCGGCAGGAGTGGAGGACCCAAGCACAACGGGTCGCCGGAACGGTCACGCCATGGCCGGGCCGAGCAGCCCTCGGGGTGAAGCCGCGTCAGCGGCCGGGCAACTTCGCCAGCCCGAATCCGACAGGTCATCCTTCACAGGCGGCTGACGAAGGGTTGCGCATGACTGCGCTCAATCGTGTCCCGTCGCTGATGGCCCGGGCCGGTACGGCCTCGGCGCTCACCATCGCCGCCGTGGGCGGCTCCATCGTGGTCCCGGGTGTCGCCTCCGACGCCGCGGCCGCCACACCGGCGACGAAAGCACTTCACATCGCGGCTTCCAAGAAGGGCTCCCCCTACAAGTGGGGCGCCGCGGGACCGCACAGGTTCGACTGCTCCGGGCTCACGCTGTACTCCTTCAAGAAGGCGGGCAAGAAGCTGCCCCGCACGGCGGCCCAGCAGTACAACAGGACCCATCACATCTCCGCGAAGCACCGCAGGGCCGGAGACCTCGTGTTCTTCCACTCCGGCCACAGCGTCTACCACGTGGGCATCTACGCCGGGAAGGGGAAGATCTGGCACGCCCCCAAGACGGGGGACGTCGTGAAACTGCAGAAGATCTGGACCAGGAGCGTCTGGTACGGCCGGGTCGGCTGACTCTCCCGCGGGGGCGGCGGCGACCTGACCGTCCACCGTCCCCGCGGGGCCCGACCCGGTCCCTGCAGGAGCCGCGCGTCGTCCGGGCCGGCGCGCAGATCCTCTTCGCCTTCCTGCTGATCGCCTTCCTGCTGATCGCCTTCCTGCTGATCGCCTTCCTGCTGAGCCCGGCCGTCACCCAGCGCTTGCCGTCGCCCGACACCGTCCGGCGCGCCGTCCACCTCGTGCGACCGCGGGGGCGGCGGCCCTCTGCGGGTGACTCGGACCGAGCCCCGGGCCAGGAGATGCCTCCTCCAGCCGCTTCCCTACGGCTCCTGCTGCCCCGCTGCCGTCACGGGTTCCGCCGGGACGGTCCAGGGCAGTTCGATGGAGACCGTCTTGCCGCCCTCCCTGGTGGGCCGCACCCGCAGTCTTCCGCCGCACTCGGCCGCCAGCCAGCGGATGATCACCATGCCCCGGCCGTTGTCCTGCTGGACCGCGGCGGGCAGCCGCTTGGGGAAGCGGGGGTGGGAGTCCGTGACGCCGATGCGCAGTTCCTCGTCACGGTGGAGTTCGAGGCCCACCGTGAAGGTGGGTGACTGCCCGAAGGTGTGCTGTACGGCGTTGGTGGCCAGTTCGGAGACGATCAGGCGGATGGTCTCGGCAGTGTCGGTGCTCGCCGGAAGCCCCCACTCCGCCAGCGTCTCGACCACGTAGCCCCGGGCCGCCGAGACCGAGGCGGGTTGGCTCGGCAGAGTGACGGATGCTTCCAGATGGTCTGCCATGGCGCGGTCGTCCCTTTCCCACGGGGCCGGAGTCCGACACGGAGCGGATGGTTCGAGTACGGTCCCGGACTGGTGCTTCGTCGCCAGACTGCCATTACTGGGCCTGTCGCGGGTGGCGATCCACCAAGATATGCATATATCTGTCGCTCGATGCGGTGAACTCTGCGACGGGAGACCGTATTCGGGCGGCCCGGAAGGAGTAAGGAGTAGCGCATGCAGCACGGTCCCGCGGTGCGCCGCCGGAAGCTGGGTGCCGAACTGCGTGCGTTGCGCGCGGGTGCGGGGCTCACGAGCGGTGAGGCGGCCCGGCTCGCGGGCTGGCACCAGTCGAAGGTGAGCCGGATCGAAACGGGTGCCAGCGGGGTGAAACCGGCCGATGTGCGGTTACTTCTCGACGTCTACGCCGTGTCGGACAGTCAGCTCCGCGAGTTGCTGCTGGTGCTCGCGGGCTCCGACGAGGGCGGCGGCCGGCATCACTGGTGGCACGCCTATCGCGGGGTGCTGCCGCCCACCTACCGCGACTTCATCAGTCTGGAGTCCCAGGCGAACGCGATGAGCACGCTGGAGACGTCCGTCGTGCCCGGCCTGCTCCAGACGCCCGAGTACGCGCGTGCGGTGACCCGGGCGGCGGTCGGCGGGCTGGACGACGAGCGGCTCGACGCACTGGTCGAGGTGCGGCTGGCCAGGCAGGACGTGCTGCACTCGGATCCGCCGCTGCGGCTGAGCGCGGTACTGGACGAGGCGGTGCTGCACCGCGAGGTCGGCGGCCCCGGCGTCATGGCGCGTCAGCTGCGGCGCCTGCTGGACACGGCGCACCTGCCTCACGTGCGGCTGCAGGTGCTGCCGTTCGCCGCCGGTGCGCATGTCGGCATCACCGGGCCTTTCGTAATCTTCTCATTTTCGAGCACTTCTGATCTGGACGTAGTTGTTCTCGACCACTTGACGAGTAGCCTCTACCTCGAACGGAAAGAAGACCTTGGGGCCTACAGCGAGGCCTTCAAGGACCTCCAGTCCCACGCCCTTTCACCCGAGGACTCATTTGATTACATCGCCGCGATAGGTGACGGCGCGTAAGGAGGCACCATGTCTGCACTGCCTCGGAACGTACCTACCAGTACCGATCTGCACGGCGTGCGGTGGCTGCGCAGCAGCTACAGCACCGGGGCCAACAACTGCGTCGAGACGGCTCGACCGCGCTCCGGTCCCCTCGCCGGGCTGCTCGCCGTACGCGACTCCAAGGACCCCGCCGGGCCCGCCCTGCTCTTCTCTCCCGGGAGCTGGACGGACTTCACGGCCGCGCTCCTGTCCTGATCAGTCCCGGATCGTGCGGCACACGGCCGTGCCACGCCGACTCATGGTCGCGTCTCGCCGATCACCAGGACAGCGCGTTCGATCTCTTCCCCGGTCAGGTCCGCACGGGCGGTCAGCCTCAGCCGTGAGACGCCGTCGGGCACGGAAGGAGGACGGAAGCAGCCCACGGCGAGACCCGCCGTACGGCAGTCGGCCGCCCACCGCACGGCCTGTTCCGGGGAGGGCGCGCGCACCGAGACCACCGCGGCGTCCGGGCGTACCGCCTCGTGGCCCGCGGCGGTCAGCCGTGCGTGCAGTTCGGCGGCGACCGTGCGGGCCCGCGCCGCCCGCGCCGGCTCGCGGCGCAGCAGCCGGAGGGCCTCGAGGGCCGCTCCGGCCGCGGCGGGCGCGAGTCCCGTGTCGAAGATGAACGTACGGGCCGCGTTGACGAGGTGGTCGATGACCTTGGCGGGACCGAGGACGGCCCCGCCCTGGCTGCCGAGCGACTTCGACAGCGTGACCGTGACGACGAGGTCGCCGGCGCCCGCCAGTCCCGCGGCGTCGGCGGCACCGCGGCCTCCCGCGCCCAGGACGCCGAGACCGTGGGCGTCGTCGACCAGCAGTCCCGCGCCGCGCTCGCGGCAGGCGGCGGCCAGTTCGGCCAGCGGGGCGGCGTCGCCGTCGACCGAGAAGACGGTGTCCGACACCACGACGGCCGTGCCCTCGTGCGTCCGCAGCGCCTTGCGCACCGCCTCCGGGTCGGCGTGCCCGACCACCTGCTTGGCGCCCCGGGCCAGCCGGCAGCCGTCGATCAGCGACGCGTGGTTGCCCGCGTCGGAGACGATCAGCGAGCCGTGCGGGGCCAGCGTGGCGACCGCGGCGAGGTTGGCGGCGTAGCCGGAGGAGAAGACCAGGGCCGCCTCGAAGCCGCAGAAGTCCGCCAGCTCGCGTTCCAGCTCGGTGTGGAGCTCGGTGGTGCCCGTCACGAGCCGGGAGCCGGTCGAGCCGCCGCCCCAGGTCCGCGCCGCCCGGGCCGCGCCCTCGGTCACCTCGGGATGGCGGGCGAGTCCCAGGTAGTCGTTGCTCGCGAGGTCGAGCAGCGGGGAGCCGGCCGGACGCGGCCGCAGGGTGCGCAGGAGCCCGGCGCGGCGGCGCTGCTCCGCCTGTTCGTCGATCCAGCCGAACGCCATGACTCCTCCGGGACTTTTGTAGGCAGTGGACAGACACTAGCCGCACGCTCGCCACCCCATGATGTGGCGATACCCACACGTCGAAGTGGCTTCGTTGTCCCTTCCCTCCTTGGCCGGGAGCGGGTCGGTAGGACAGGATCGGCTCTCATGGACCTGCTGAACACGCTGGTGGACAAGGGGCTTCGGCGCGAGCTGCCGACCCGCGAGGAAGCTCTGGCCGTTCTCGCCACTTCCGACGACGACGTGCTCGATGTGGTGGCCGCGGCCGGGAAGGTGCGCCGGCACTGGTTCGGCCGACGGGTGAAACTCAACTATCTCGTCAACCTCAAGTCGGGCCTGTGTCCCGAGGACTGCTCGTACTGCTCGCAGCGCCTCGGCTCGCAGGCCGACATCCTGAAGTA
Organism: Streptomyces sediminimaris; assembly: GCF_047049295.1. NCBI lineage: Bacteria > Bacillati > Actinomycetota > Actinomycetes > Kitasatosporales > Streptomycetaceae > Streptomyces > Streptomyces sediminimaris. Next base: position 1,316,517 of record NZ_JBJWOT010000001.1, read on the forward strand.
CACCTGGCTCAAGCCCGAACAGGCCTCGCAGGCCGCCGCCGCGGGACTGGCCGGGGGCGCCAAGCGGGTCTGCCTGGTGGCGTCCGGGCGCGGTCCGACCGACCGGGACATCGACCGGGTCGCGGGCACCATCAAGGCGATCAAGGACGGGAACGAGGGCGTCGAGGTGTGCGCCTGCCTCGGCCTGCTCTCCGACGGCCAGGCGGAGCGCCTGCGCGAGGCGGGCGCGGACGCCTACAACCACAACCTGAACACTTCCGAGTCGACGTACGCGGACATCACCACCACGCACACCTACGCCGACCGGGTGGACACGGTGTCCAAGGCGCACGCGGCCGGGCTGTCCGCCTGCTCGGGCCTGATCGCCGGCATGGGCGAGAGCGACGAGGACCTGGTGGACGTCGTCTTCTCGCTGCGCGAGCTCGACCCGGACTCGGTGCCGGTGAACTTCCTGATCCCGATGGAGGGCACCCCGCTGGCCACGGAGTGGCACCTCACCCCGCAGCGCTGTCTGCGGATCCTGGCGATGGTGCGGTTCGTCTGCCCGGACGTCGAGGTGCGCATCGCGGGCGGCCGTGAGGTGCACCTGCGCACGATGCAGCCCCTCGCGCTGCACCTGGCCAACTCGATCTTCCTCGGCGACTACCTGACCAGCGAGGGCCAGGCGGGCAGGGCCGACCTGGAGATGATCGCGGACGCCGGATTCGAGGTGGAGGGCACCGGTGAGGTGACGCTGCCGGAGCACCGGGCGGCGGGCGGCGGGTGCGGCTCGCACGCCGGTGCCGGCTGCGGGTCCCACGAGGAGGCCGGGTGCGGCTCGCACGAGGGCGGCGGCGTGTGCGGTACGGCCGGTGCCGCCGCGGCCGCGCCGGGCGGGGTCCGCAGCGACCTGGTCGCCGTCCGCCGCCGCGGTGCCGGAACGGATCTCGCGCCCAATGCCTGACCTGACCGTCCCCGAGCTGCTGGAGCTGGACCGGCGGCACGTGTGGCATCCGTACGGCCCCATGCCCGGCCGTGCCGAACCGCTCGTCGTGGAATCGGCGAGCGGGGTGCGGCTGCGGATGGCGGACGGCTCGGGCGAGCTGGTCGACGGGATGTCGTCCTGGTGGTCGGCGATCCACGGCTACAACCACCCGGTGCTCAACGAGGCGGCCCGCGGGCAGCTGGGCCGGATGAGCCATGTGATGTTCGGCGGGCTCACGCACGAGCCCGCCGTCCGGCTCGCGAAGCTCCTTGTCGACATGTCGCCCGACGGCCTGGAGCACGTCTTCCTCGCCGACTCCGGTTCGGTCTCGGTCGAGGTCGCGGTCAAGATGTGCCTGCAGTACTGGCGCTCGCGGGGCCGCCCCGGCAAGCGGCGGCTGCTGACCTGGCGCGGCGGCTACCACGGCGACACCTGGCAGCCGATGTCGGTGTGCGATCCCGAGGGCGGCATGCACGAGCTGTGGGCCGGGGTGCTGCCGCGGCAGGTGTTCGTGGACGCGCCGCCGGCCGCCTACGAGGAGTCGTACGCGCAGCGGCTGCGCTCGGCGATCGAGCGGCACGCGGACGAACTGGCCGCGGTGATCGTCGAACCGGTGGTGCAGGGCGCGGGCGGGATGCGGTTCCACTCCCCCGCCTATCTGCGGGTGCTGCGCGAGGCGTGCGACGCGCATGACGTACTGCTGGTGTTCGACGAGATCGCGACCGGGTTCGGCCGTACGGGCGCGTTGTTCGCGGCCGGGCACGCGGCCGTGACGCCGGACGTGATGTGCGTGGGCAAGGCGCTGACCGGCGGCTACCTGACGATGGCGGCGACGCTGTGCACGCCGGAGGTGGCCGACGGCATCGCGCGGGGCGAGGTGCCCGTCCTGGCCCACGGCCCGACCTTCATGGGCAACCCGCTGGCCGCGTCCGTCGCCTGCGCCTCCATCGAACTGCTGCTCGGCCAGGACTGGCTGGGAGAGGTCAAGCGGATCGAGGCGGGACTGCGCTCGGGACTGGGCCCGGCGCTGGAACTGCCGGGCGTGCGGGACGTACGGGTGCTCGGCGCCATCGGCGTCGTCCAGCTGGAGCGCTCCCTCGACGACGCCGCCCTGCAGGCCGCGACGCGGGCGGCCGTGCGCGAAGGGGTGTGGCTGCGGCCCTTCCGCGACCTGGTCTACACGATGCCGCCGTACGTCACCGGGGACGCGGACGTGGCCGGGATCGCGCGCGCGGTGTGCGCGGCGGCGCGGGAAGGAGCAGCATGCCGATCCTGATGATCACGGGTACCGGCACGGAGGTCGGCAAGACGATCACCACCGCCGCGGTCGCCGCCACCGCCCTCGCGGCCGGCCGGTCGGTGGCCGTGCTCAAGGCGGCGCAGACGGGCGTGGGGCCGGACGAGCCCGGCGACGCCGCCGAGGCCGCACGGCTCGCGGGACCCGTCACCACGGCCGAACTCGCCCGCTACCCCGAGCCGTTGGCGCCGGGGACGGCGGCGCGGCGCGCCGGCAGGGCGCCGGTGCGCCCGCAGGACGTCGCCGAGGCCGCCGCCGAACTGGCCGCCGGGCACGACCTGGTCCTGGTGGAAGGAGCGGGCGGCCTGCTCGTCCGCTTCGGCCCCGAGGGCGGCACCCTGGCCGACGCGGCCGTGCTGCTGCGCGCCCCCCTGCTGGTCGTGACGTCGCCGGGCCTGGGCACCCTGAACACCTCGGAGCTGACGGCACGGGAAGTGCGTGCCCGCGGGCTGGACCTGCTCGGCATGGTGATCGGCAGCTGGCCGGCCTCCCCCGACCTGGCCTCGCGCTGCAACCTGGAGGACCTCCCGGAGGTGACCGGCGCGCCCCTGCTGGGGGCCCTGCCCGCGGGCGCGGCGGCCCTGGATCCCGCGGACTTCCGCACGGCGGCCCCGGGCTGGCTGGCGCCACGGCTGGACGGGACGTGGGAGGCGGAGGCGTTCCGGGCGCGGGAGGCGCCCCGGGTGTATCGACCCGCGCGTTAGAGCGGGCGGCCGGTGGTCGGCCGGCCGCCGGGAGGCCGCTCGGGCGCGGGTGCCGTCCCGGCCCGCGGGCCGGGACGGTCAGGAGGCCTGCCCGGCCGTCCGGGGCCGGGCCGGTGCGCGCCGTACGATCGCGGGTCTGTCGCCCGCTGCCCCGTCCGTCAGGGTCCGGACCAGGGCGTGGTCCGGGGACAGCCGGCAGGCCGGGTCCGTGCGGGTGGGGTCGCCCGTGAGGGCGTAGGACTGGCAGCGGCAGCCGCCGAAGTCCTCGTCGCGGCGGGGGCAGCCGCGGCAGAGGTCGGGCATCCAGCCGGTTCCGCGGTAGCGGGTGAAAGCCTCGGAGTGGTCCCAGATCCAGGGCAGCGGGTGGTCGCGGACGTTCGGCGGGTCCAGGTCCGGCAGGCCGGCCGCGGCCGGGCAGGGCAGGACGGTGCCGTCCGGGGCGACGGTGAGCGAGACGGCCCCCCAGCCGCCCATGCACGGCTTCGCCACGCCGTCGAAGTAGTCGGGGACGACCCAGATCAGATCGGGGCCGTCCGGTGCGAGCCGCTCGCGCAGGCGCTCGACGACGGCCTGCGCCCGGGCCAGTTGGTCACGAGTCGGCAGCAGCGCGGAACGGTTGAGCAGACCCCAGCCGTAGAACTGCGCGTTGGCCAGTTCGATCCGGTCCACGCCCCAGGACAGGCCCAGTTCGACGACGGCGTCGATCGCGTCGAGGTTCTCACGGTGCAGGACGACGTTGAGGCCGAGCGGGAGACCCGCGGCCCGTACGAGCGCCGCGGCCCGCTCCTTGTCCGCGAAGGACCGGCGCCCGGCGATCCGGTCCGAGGTGTCCGGGTCGGCGTGCTGGACGGACAGCTGGACGCTGCGCAGGCCGGCCGCGACGAGCGCGGAGAGCCGGGCCCGGTCCAGGCCCACCCCGCTGGTGACCAGTTGGGTGTAGATCCCGGCGGCCTCGGCGGCGGCGACGATCAGGTCCAGGTCGCGCCGCAACAGCGGTTCGCCGCCCGAGAGATGGGTGTGGACCACGCCGAGCTCACCGGCCTGGCGCATCACGTCCGTCCACTGCCCGGTGCCCAGTTCGCGTGTGCGCCGGGTCAGTTCCAGCGGGTTGGAGCAGTAGCCGCAGTGGAGCGGGCAGGCATGGGTGAGCTCGGCCAGCAGGGCCCAGGGCCGGGCGGGCACGGTCGGGGGCCGCGGATCGGCCGTGGTCATCGCAGCCAGCCCTCCTTGCGCAGCCCCTCGAGGAAGGGCGGGACATCGGTGGCCACCGGGGAGTCGGGGAAGCGGTCGGCCAGTTCGCCGACGATGTCGCGCACGCTGCGCCTCCCGTCGCACAGGGCGACCACGGCGCCGGCGGCGCCCCGCAGGACGACCACGCGCTCGGGAACCAGCAGCAGGTCCGTGTCGCGTGCGCGGTCGTGCCGCAGGACGGTCGCGGGGGCGAGCCTGGGCCGCCAGTCGGTCGGCGCCGCCACCGTCACACCTCCTCCCCCGCCCGGTCCACGGCGTCGAGCAGCGACCACAGGACGTCGCACTTGAACCGCAGGGCGGCCACGGCCCGTTCCTGCTCCTGCCGGGTGCGGGCCCAGTCGAGCACCAGGTCGAGCGCCTCACGGCTGTCGCGCCGCCCCTGGGAGACCCGGGTGCGGAAGTAGGCGAGGCCCTCGGGGTCGATCCACCGGTAGTGGCGTTCGAAGGCGTCGATACGGGTGCGCATCAGGTCCGGGGCGGACAGCTCGGTCAGGGACGCGGCGACGGCTTCGAGGGCCGGGCGCAGCCGGCAGAAGTTGACGTATCCGTCGACCGCCAGCCGTACGCCGGGCAGCACGGTGGCGGCGCCGAGCAGCGTCCCGCGGTCCACCCCGGCCGCCTCGCCGAGCCGCAGCCACCGTTCGATGCCGCCCTCGCCCTCCCGCAGTCCGTCGTGGTCCTGAATGCGCCGCAGCCACGTCCGGCGCAGCGCGGAGGTGTGCAGCTTGGCGGTGATCAGGGCGTCCTTGACCGGGATGGCGCGCTGGTAGTGGAAGCGGTTGACGATCCAGCGGCGCAGTTCCTCCCGGCTCAGATCGCCGCTGTGCATACGGAGGTTGAAGGGGTGGCGGTCGTGGTACCGCTCCTCCCCCACCGCACGCAGTCGTGCCTCGAACCCGGCCGCGCTCCAGGGCTCGGCGAGCGGTGCGGAATCCGTCGGCGGAGCGGCCGTGCTCACAGCTCGATCACCATCCCGTCGGAGGCCACCTCGAGGCCCAGCCGGGCGAGCCGCTTGTGCTCGGGCGCCGCCGGGTCGACGAGGGGGTTGGTGTTGTTGAGGTGCGTGTAGAGGCAGCGGGCCGAGAGGCGGGCGAGGCGTTCGGCGGTGCCCTGCGGACCTTCGACGGGCAGATGGCCCATGCCGGTGGCGGTGCGCTCGCAGACGCCCGTGCGGCGGGGTTCCTCCTCGTCCCAGAAGGTGCCGTCCACGATGACGCAGTCGGCCTCCTCGGCGGCCTGCTGCAGGCGGTCCGGCCAGGCGGCCAGCGCCGGGGCGTAGAGCGCGGTCGTGCCGGAGGCGGGGTCGTACAGCCGCAGGGCGACGACCCAGCTGTCGTCGTCCGGGGCGTCGGCGGCGTACCGCGGGCGTTTGCCCGACACGGGGATGCCGCTGATGCGCAGGCCCGGTGCGCCGGGGCCCAGCGGCCCGGCGCCGTGCCGCGGCAGCTCGCGCCAGGTCACGCCGGTGTACGGCGCCAGTACGTCGCCGAGGCGCAGGCGGTCCAGGAGCGCCCGGCGGACCGGCGCCGTCGCCACCACCTCGATGCCGTCGGCCTCGCGCAGCCGGGCGATGCCCAGCGTGTGGTCGAGTTCCGCGTCGGTGAGGACGAGCCCGGCGACCGGGGTCCGGCGGTGGCCGGGGCCCGGGTGGAGTTCGGGCCGGCTCTCGATCTGGTCGCCGATGTCGGGGGTGGCGTTGACGAGGTACCAGCGGCCGTCGTCACCGCGCACGGCGAGGGAGGCGTGGCGGCGGCGCCGGTCGGGGTGCGCGCGTGCGCCGCGGCAGCCGGCGCACGCGCAGTTCCACTGCGGGACGCCGCCGCCGGCGGCGGTGCCGAGTACCAGCAGCAGCATGGCGCCGGTTCAGCGGGAGCTGAGGGAGTAGGCGGTGACCTCGAGTGCGGTGTCGACGACCTCGTAGGAGGGCGTCTGCCAGCCGGCGCCGTCCGGCTCCCGCGCGGGGACCTGCTCGACGGGCCTGAGCTGCTCGGTGACGTCGTTCATGGGGTGGGGTGTCCTTTCCTGAGGCGATGGACGTGGGGTCACTTGATGGACAGGCGCAGGATCTTGTCCTTGCCGTATCCGGCGTCGCTGGTGCCGATCAGCAGGTCGTCCGTGCCGGGCACCACCGCGAGGGCGCGCAGGCGGCCGAACCGGCCGGGGTAGAAGTCGACCGCCGTGCCGAGGCGTTCGCCGTCGCCGTCGATCGGGATGCGCCACAGCCGCTTGCCCCGCAGCGACGACACGTACAGCACGTTGCGTACGACGGCGACCTGGGCGGGCACGCCCCACTTCGGGGAGAAGACGAGCTTGGGGTTGGTCATGCCCGGGGTGGCGCAGCCGCCCTCGCAGGTGGGCCAGCCGTAGTCGGCGCCCGGCTTGATGAGGTTGAGCTCGTCCCAGGTCTGGTCGCCGATCTCGGTCTCCCACAGGTTGCCGTTGCGGTCCCAGGCGAGCCCTTCGGGGTTGCGGTGGCCGAGGCTGTAGATGCGGTCGCCGAACGGGTTGCCGGGGGCGGCGGCGCCGGTCTTGGTGATCCGGAGGATCTTCCCGTTGAGCGACGTGCGGTCCTGCGCGAGCTGCGGCGTGTAGGCGTCGCCGGTGGTGACGTAGAGGTAGCCGTCGGGGCCGAAGCGGATCTGCCCGCCGTTGTGGTTGCCGATCCGCTTGATGCCCTTGATCAGCACCTTGTAGTGGCTGAGGGACTTGCCGTCGTAGTCCATCCTGACGACGCGGGTCTCGGTCCTCGTGGTGTGCACGAAGAAGACCTGCTTGTCCTTCTTGCCGTCCCAGGTGGGTGAGGGGGCGACGCCGAGCAGGCCGCCGGGGCCGTCGTCGTAGGGCTCGGGGACGGTGTTCGGCACCTCGCCGACCCGCGTCTTCCTGCCGTCGAGGCCGAGCCGGAAGACCTGGTAGTCGAGCCGCTGGGTGACCAGGGCGGAGCGGCCGTCCGGCATGAACGTGATGTCCCAGGGTGTCTGGTAGCCCGTGGAGAACGTGCTGATGCCGGCCGGGCCACCGCCGTCGTGCGGTTCGGTGGCGGCGGCCGTGGCCGGGCCGGTGGTGGCCGCCAGCAGCGCGGCCGACGCGGCGAGGGCACCGAGCGCGAACCGGGACGGACGCTGTCTCGAGCGGCCTGGCACTGGCATGTCGACACCCTTCGTCGTTCCTCGTGTGAGTCGTGGTGAGCCGTGGTGAGTCGTGGTGGTCGTGGTGAGTCGTGATGCGGCGTGGTGAGTCGTGGTGCGGCGTGTCCGCACGCACGCGAGGAGCACACTATTTCCGTTTTGTGCTCACGCTCCGCATTGAAATCATGACGATGAGCGGCTGATCTGCCATTCGGACGAGCCGAGCGGGTGAGAGCGGGAGGCGGGCGGAAGCGGGGGCGCCGGGGCCGCGTCCCGCCGGGGCGGCGGGGATGCGCGGGGCCCGTACGGGGGAGAATCGCGGTGAGGAACGTCCTGCCAGGGAGGTCTCCATGCCGCTGCGGTTCCCCGGCGCCACCGAGGTGGCGCGCGATCCCGTGCACCACCCCTTGTTCGCCCGCTGTTACGCCCGGGTCAGCGTGCGGGCCGAGACCCGGACGGGCATGGGCGCGGTCCGGGAGCGGCTGCTGTCCGGGCTGTCCGGGCGGGTGATCGAGATCGGCGCGGGCAACGGCCTGAACTTCGCGCACTATCCGAGCACCGTCTCGGAGGTCGTGGCGATCGAACCGGAGCGCCGGCTGCGGCAGTTGGCCGTCGAGGCCGCCCTGCGCAGCGAGGTGCCGGTCGACGTCGCGCCGGGCGCCGCCGAGGCCCTGCCCGTCAAGAGCGAGGCCTACGACGCGGCGGTGGTGTCGCTGGTGCTGTGCAGCGTGCGGGACGTGCCGCGCGCGCTCGCGGAGGTGCGGCGGGTGCTGCGGCCGGGCGGGACGGTGCGGTTCTTCGAACACGGCCGGGGCGGCGGCCGGTTCATGCGCTTCACGCAGCGCGCCCTGGACCGTACCGTGTGGCCGCCGCTCAGCGGCGGCTGCCACCTGGGCCGGGACCCGATCGCCGCCCTGCGCCGGGCCGGGTTCGACCTCGGCCCCTACCGGCGGACGATGATGCCCGAGACCGGGCCGGTCCTGCCGACCTCGTACTGCGTGCTGGGCATGGCCCGGCGGCCGGAGTCCGCGGACCCTGCCGCCGGGAGGTGATCAGACGGTCCAGCCGCGCAGTTCGGCGGCGATGTCGTACACCGTCGCCTCGCCGCTCTTGACCAGCCGGGCCAGCTCGCGGACCTGCACGGGCGAGGTGGCCACCTTCAGGCCGCTGGCGACCAGATAGGCGTAGGCCACGGCGGAGGCGAACAGCGCGTTGGAGCGTTCGAGCGCAGGGACGTGGATGAGGAGCTGGAGCAGCGCGGCGGCGCGCGCGTGGGGGCTGTCGTAGACGGGGACGTCGAATATCTCCGCCTCGTGGCGTGCGACGGCGGCGACCAGGGCGCCCCAGTCGGTGACCTGGGGGTCCCCGGGGGTCTTCTGTTCGGCGAGCATGAGCAGCCAGGCGAGGTCGATGCTGAGACGGCTCAAGGGATCAGCGGCGGCCTTCACCGCGCCCGGGCGTCCGCTCCGCGTCGAACTCCTCCGCGAACACGGTCTCGTACTGCTTCATGAAGTCGGCGGCGGCCTCCACGAAGGTGTGACCCACCTCGCCGGTGTCCTGTCTGACCAGCTCTTCTATGTAGCGGTTCACGCTCATGCCGCGGGCCAGGGCACGCTCGCGGGCGGCGCGGGCCGTGCCCTCGTCCACCCGCACGTTCAACTGGGTCTTCGCCATACCTAGAAGCTAGCGCCGAGGTGCTAGCACGGGCAAGTGCCCGGCGTCCTCCCACGCACGCCCGCCGGCTCCTCCGGCACTCGTCCCGCGGGTGGAGCGTGCCCCTTACACCGGTATCAGGGGCACGACCTGGGGTGGAGACGGACCTGCACTCACGGTGGATTCCGGGTGTGGGCCGGCTCACATTAGGCTCGGCCGGACGAGTGAGTCGCACGTCCAGGTGAGCGAGGAGGCAGCCTTGTCCACATCAGCTGCGGAGCACGTCCCGGGCCAGGCGCCGGCCGGCGGGATCGCGGCCCGCGCCCGCGGCCTGACCAAGGCGTACGGCTCGGGCGAGACGACGGTGCTCGCCCTCGACTCGGTGGACGTGGACATCGCCCGCGGCCGCTTCACCGCCGTCATGGGGCCCTCGGGCTCCGGGAAGTCCACGCTGATGCACTGCCTGGCGGGGCTCGACACCGTCTCGGCAGGCCAGGTGTGGCTCGGCGACACCGAGATCACGGGGCTGAAGGAGCGCGAGCTGACCCGGCTGCGCCGGGACCGCATCGGGTTCATGTTCCAGTCGTTCAACCTCATCCCGACACTGAACGCGGCCGAGAACATCACCCTGCCCATGGACATCGCCGGCAAGAAGCCCGACGAGAAGTGGCTGGACCAGGTCATCGACACGCTGGGGCTGCGCGACCGGCTGGGCCACCGGCCCGCGCAGCTCTCCGGCGGCCAGCAGCAGCGCGTGGCCTGCGCACGGGCGCTGGCCTCCCGGCCCGAGCTGATCTTCGCGGACGAGCCGACCGGCAACCTCGACTCGCGGGCCGGCCTCGAGGTGCTCGGCTTCCTGCGGGAGGCCGTCGACGACCTGGGGCAGACCGTCGTCATGGTCACCCACGACCCGGGCGCCGCCGCCCACTCCGACCTGGTTCTCTTCCTCGGGGACGGCCGGATCGTCGACGAGATGGAGCACCCGACGGCGGAGGCGGTGCTGGAGCGCATGAAGCGTTTCGACGTGATCCGGAGCCAGTCCGAGGACGGCGCCCCGGCGGCCGGGGAGGGCTGAGGCCGTGCTCAAGGCGACGCTCAGGAGCTTCCTCGCGCACAAGGGCAGGCTGCTGCTCTCCGCGCTGGCGATCATCCTGTCCGTGGCGTTCGTCGCGGGCAGCCTGATCTTCTCCGACACGGTCACCCGCACCTTCGACCGGCTGTTCGCCTCCACGTCCGCCGACGTGACGGTCGAGCCCAAGCAGGACCTGAAGTCACAGGTCCCCACCGGTCAGACGCGGACCCTGCCCGCCGCACTCGCGCCGCGCCTGGCGAAGGTCGACGGGGCCGCTTCGGTGCACGCGGACGTGAGCGTGCAGAACGTCACGGTCGTCGACAGCCGGAACAAGTCGGTGGGGCCGACCACCGGCGGGCCCACCATCGCCTCCGACTGGTACGTCACGGACCGCAGCCCCGTGCGGCTGACCTCGGGGCGGGCCCCGGCGAGCGGCGACGAGGCCCTGCTGGACGCCGACACCGCCGACAAGAAGCACGTGCGGATCGGCGACACCCTCACCGTGCTCGCGCAGCCGGGCACCTTCCGGGTCCGGATCGTGGGCATCGCCACCTTCCGGACGACCAACCCCGGCGCCGCCCTGGTCTTCCTCGACCCGAGGACCGCGGCGACCCAGCTGCTCGGTTCGGCGGACCGGGCCACCAGCATCGAGGTGAACGCGGCGCGGGGCGTGAGCGACACGCAGCTCAAGCGCCGCGTCGCCGCCGTGGTCGGCACCGGCTCCTACGACATCAGGACGGCCGGCGAACAGGCCAAGTCGGCCGCCGCGGACCTCGGCGGGTTCCTCGACGTCATCAAGTACGTGATGCTCGGATTCGCCGGCATCGCGGTCCTGGTCGGCGTCTTCCTGATCGTCAACACCTTCTCCATGCTGATCGCCCAGCGCACCCGGGAGCTGGGCCTGCTCAGGGCCCTGGGCGCCGACCGGCGGCAGGTGCGGCGCTCGGTGCTCAGCGAGGCGGTCCTGCTCGGCCTGGTCGGCTCGACGCTGGGCCTGGCGGCCGGCATCGGGCTCGCCGCCGGGCTGATCAAGCTCATGAGCGTGTTCGGGATGAACCTCAAGACCACCGAGATGGTGGTCGGCTGGGGTACCCCCGTGGCGGCCTACGCCGTCGGGGTGGGCGTCACCTTCGTGGCGGCGTACCTCCCGGCGCGCCGCGCGGCGGGCGTCTCGCCGATGGCCGCCCTCGCGGACGCCGAGATCGCCGGGATCGGCAAGCCGCTCAGGGCGCGGGCGGTCGTCGGCTCGGTCGTCGGAGTGCTCGGCGCGGCCGCCCTGGCCGGCTGTGCCGCGGCGACGAGGACGGCCTCCGCCGCCTCGCTGCTGGGCCTGGGCGTGGTCCTCACGCTGATCGCGACCGTCATCGCCGGACCGCTCCTGGTCCGGCCCGTCATCCGGGTGCTGGGCGGCGCCTTCCCGGCTCTCTTCGGCTCGATCGGCCGGATGAGCCAGCGCAACGCCCTGCGCAACCCGCGCCGCACCGGAGCCACCGCGGCCGCCCTGATGGTCGGCCTCGCCCTGGTCGGCGGCATGTCGGTGGCCAGCGCCTCCATGTCCAGGTCCTTCGACCAGCAGATCGACAAGACGCTGGGCGCGGACTTCGTCGTCCAGAACAGCAACTTCGTGCCGTTCTCGCAGGACGTCACCGACGCGGTGCGCGGCACCGAGGGCGTCGGCCTCGTCGTACGGCAGCGGTTCGCGCCGGTCGCCGTACGGCTGCCGGACGGCAAGCGCGTGGAGACGACCGCCGCGGGTTACGACGACGGCGTGGACGACGTCGCGCATGTGACCTACGCGGCCGGGAACACGGCGGCCGCCCTGGCGCCCGGCAGCCTCGGCATGGACGCGGGCTTCGCCAAGGACCACCACGTGCGGGTCGGCAGCACGCTTCCGGTCGAGTTCCCCGGCGGGCAGCGGACCAGGATGCGGGTCGGCGCCCTCACCGACCAGGACAACAGCGGCGGCTTCGGCATGCGGGGCGGCCTGTTCTTCGGGATCTCCACGGTCGAGAAGTACGTGCCGGGCGGCCAGGACTCCGCCCTGTACGTCGACAGGTCCGCCGGCACGAGCGCCGACCGGCTGCGCGCGAACCTGGAGCGGACGCTCACGCCGTATCCGCAGGTGCAGGTGCGCGACCAGGCCGACTACAAGAAGCTGGTGCACGACCAGATCGCCGTGCTGCTGTACCTCGTCTACGCGCTGCTGGGACTGGCGATCATCATCGCCGTGCTCGGTGTCGTCAACACGCTCGCGCTCTCGGTCGTGGAGCGGACCCGCGAGATCGGGCTGCTGCGGGCCATCGGACTCGCCCGGCGGCAGCTGCGCCGGATGATCCGCCTGGAGTCCGTGGTGATCGCGGTGTTCGGTGCGGTGCTCGGGCTCGCACTGGGGCTGGTGTGGGGCGTGTGCACCCAGCAGGTGCTGGCGCTGCAGGGCATGAAGGCGCTCGCGATCCCGTGGAGCACGATCGTCGCCGTGGTGATCGGCTCGGCGGTGGTGGGCATCGTGGCCGCGCTGCTGCCCGCGTTGCGCGCGTCCCGCATGAACGTGCTGGCGGCCATCGCGCACGAGTGAGGGAATCGAGACAGGTGATCAAGTCGCCCGCAGCCGGGGAGAGTTCATGCCGCGTCCGTTCCGCTTCGGTGTCAGCCTGACCGTTCCGGCGCCCGCCGCGGAGTGGCGCGCCAAGTGCCGCCGGGCCGAGCGGCTCGGCTACGACGTCATCCACGTGCCCGACCACCTCGGCATGGTCGCGCCGTTCCCGGCGCTGGTCGCCGCGGCCGCCGTCACCGAACGGCCCCGGCTGGGCACCTTCGTGCTCAACGCGGGCTTCTGCAACCCCGCGCTGCTGGCCCGCGAGGTGGCCACCACGGACGCCCTGACCGGCGGGCGGCTGGAGCTCGGCCTCGGCACCGGCTACGTCCAGGCCGAACACGAGGCGGCCGGGCTGCCGTTCGGCTCCCCGCGCGAGCGCGTGGAGCATCTGCGGCACACGATCGAGGAGCTTGAGCGGCTGCTCGGCTCCGACGACCACCGGCCGCGCCCGGTGCAGCGGCCGCGCGTGCCGCTGCTGATCGGCGCCAACGGCCGCCGGATGGTGGAACTCACCGCCGAGCACGCCGACATCGCCGCGTTCACGGGCGCGCGTCTGGTGCCGGGAAGCACGACCGGCCGGCTGACCCCGGTGGCGCCCATGGAGCTCGAGGAGAGTGTGGCGCGCTACCGGCGGCTGGCCGGGGCCCGTGCGGAACCGGCCGAGCTCAACCTGCTCATCCAGCTGGTGGCCGTGACCGACGACCGCGCCGCCGTGGTCCGGCCGCTGGTGGAGCGGGTCCCCGGCCTGACCGTCGGACAGGCGCTGGAGCTGCCCGTCCTGCTGGCCGGCACGGTCGAGCAGATCGTCGCCCAGGTGCGGGCGCAGCGCGAACGGTACGGCTTCTCGTACCTGACGGTCCTGGAGCCGTACATGGAGATCTTCGCCCCCGTCGTCGCGGAGCTGGGCGGGAGCTGACGACCGGGGCGTCCGGATACTGGAATTCCGGGCCCGCGAGGAGCCCGCGTGGTGGGATGCCCGCATGACCGGTCCCCGGATACGCGCCGCGACACCCGCCGACCTCGACACCGTCCTCGCCTTCTGGAGGACGGCCGCCGAGGGCACCAGCATCAGCGACGACAGGGACGGCGTGGCGCGACTGGTCGACCGGGACCCGGAGGCGCTCATCCTCGCCGAGCAGCACGGCGAGCTCGTCGGCACGGTGATCGCCGGTTTCGACGGATGGCGCTGCCATCTGTACCGGCTGGCGGTGCACCCGCGGCGGAGGCGGCAGGGGATCGCCACCGCGCTGCTGGCCGCCGCGGAGGAGCGGCTGGTGGCGCTCGGCGGCCGGCGCGGGGACGCGATGGTGCTGGTGCGCAACGAGACGGCGCACCATGCCTGGCGCGCGGCGGGGTACGCGCCCGAGGAGCACTGGCGGCGCTGGGTGAAGCCACTCACCGGCTGAACGACTTTGCTCATCCTTTACTATTGGAGGACCCTCCGGTCCTCCCCGCGAGGATCACCCGGTCCTGCATGAAAGGTGTGAGCGTCCGCCCATGGGCGAACCCCCCGGTAGTCCGCGCACCGCACGACACCGCGCGTTCCCCCCGCCCCTGCCCGACGATGGGACGGAGGTGACCCGATGACCGAAGTGCTCCTGCTGCTGGTGGCGATCCTGCTGTCGCTCGCCTGTGGCGCCTTCGTCGCGGCCGAGTTCTCGCTGACCACGGTCGAGCGCGGCGAGCTCGAACGGGCCGCCGAGCGCGGCGAGCGGGGCGCCTCCGGCGCCCTGAAGGCCGTACGGAACCTGACCTTCCAGCTCTCCGGCGCCCAGCTCGGCATCACCGTCACCAATCTGGTCGTCGGCATGCTCGCCGAACCGTCCATCGCCAAGCTGATCGCGGGGCCGCTGGAGGCCGTGGGCATCTCGCCGGCGGCGGCGAGCTCCCTGGCCCTGGTGCTCGGCACCGCGCTGTCCACCGTCTTCCTGATGGTCGTCGGCGAGCTGGTGCCCAAGAACTGGGCGATCTCCTCGCCGCTGCCCGTGGCCAAGCGGGTGGGCAACGCCCAGCGCTGGTTCAGCGCGGCCTTCAGGCCCTTCATCTCGCACCTCAACAACACCGCGAACCGCATGGTGCGCCGCTTCGGCCTGGAACCCGCCGAGGAACTGGCCTCCGCGCGCGGCCCCAAGGAGCTGGCAGCGCTGGCCCGGCACTCCGCCAGGGAGGGCGCCCTGGAGGCCGACACCGCCGAGCTGTTCGTCCGCACGCTCAACCTCGCCGACCTCACCGCGGAGAACGTGATGACCCCCCGCGTGCAGGTCATCGCCCTCGACGCCCAGGCGACCTGCGAGGACGTGGCGAACGCGACCCGGGCGACCGGGCTCTCCCGGTTCCCGGTGTACCGCGGCAGCCTCGACTCGGTCGTGGGCACCGCCCACGTCAAGGACATCCTGGCGGTGCCCGCCGGGCGCCGCGCCCGCACCCCCGTCTCCGAGCTGATGCGCGAGCCGCTGCTGGTCCCGGAGACCCTCACGGTCGACCGGCTGCTGGACCGGCTGTCCGGCAAGCGCACCATGGCCGTCGTCATCGACGAGTACGGCGGCACCGCGGGTGTGGCCACGCTGGAGGACATCGTCGAGGAGGTCGTCGGCGAGGTGCGGGACGAGCACGACCCGCACGAGACGCCCGACCTGGCTCCGGCGGGCAGCGACGAGGAGGGCCACGCGCTGTACTCGGCCGACGGCTCCGCGCGCGTGGACCAGCTCGCGCGGGTCGGGCTCAAGGCGCCCGAGGGGCCGTACGAGACGCTGGCCGGCCTCGTGGCCACGGAGCTGGGCCGCATCCCCGCCGTGGGCGACCGCGTGGAGGTCGCCGGGTGGCGGCTGGAGGTCGTGGACGCGTCCGGGCACCGGGCGGCGCGGGTCGCGCTGCGCGCGCCGTTCGACGACGAGGGCGGCGACGACGGAACCGGCGCCGAGGACGAGGGCGGCGGCGGCGGAACCGGCGCCCAGGACGAGCGGGGGGATGCCCGATGACCGCCGTGCAGTTGCTGATCGGTCTTGCGACCCTCGTCGTCAACGCCTTCTTCGTCGGGGCCGAGTTCGCACTGATCTCGGTGCGCCGTTCGCAGATCGAACCGCACGCGGAGGAGGGTGACCGGCGCGCCAGGAGCGTCCTGTGGGGTCTTCAGCACGTGTCCGCGCTGCTGGCGGCCGCACAGCTCGGCATCACCCTGTGCACCCTGGTCCTCGGTGTGGTCGCCGAGCCGGCCATCGCGCATCTGCTGGAGCCGGTCTTCCACGCCGTGGGCGTGCCCGAGAGCGCGGGGCACGTGGTGTCCTTCGTGATCGCGCTGACCCTCGCGACCTATCTGCACATGCTGCTCGGCGAGATGGTGCCGAAGAACGTCGCCCTCGCCGAACCGGTGCGCAGCGCGCTGCTGCTCGGCCCGCCGCTGGTCGGCCTCTCCCGCGCCCTGCGCCCGGTGATCTTCGCCGTCAACGCCTTCGCGAACGCGCTGCTGAAGCTGTTGCGGGTGGAGACCAGGAACGAGGTCGCGGCGACCTTCTCGGACGCCGAGCTCGCCCGGATCGTACGGGACTCCGGCGAGGCCGGCCTGATCGACGAGCGCGCCCGCGAGCGGCTGCACGACGCCCTGGAGCTGGGCCGCCGCCCGGTGCGCGACGTGGTCCTCCCGCTGGAGGGCGTCGTCTACGCGCGCGTGGGCGTCACGCCGGACGAGCTGGAACGGCTGTCGGCCCGGTCGGGCTTCTCCCGCTTCCCGGTGGTGGACGAGGGGCGCCGCATCGTCGGCTATCTGCACGTCAAGGACGCGCTGGACGCCCCGGGGCGGGACGTGCCGTTCCGCGTGGACGACATGCGGTCCATCGCGCGCGTCCGCGCGGGCACGCCCCTGGACGACGTGCTCACGGCCATGCGCGGCAGCCGTACGCACCTGGCGGCCGTCCTCGGCGACGACGGCCGGCTGGCCGGCCTGGTGACCATGGAGGACGTCCTGCGGGAGCTGTTCGGCCGGCGGGCGTGAGCGGCGGATCGGAGACGCCCCGGCCGACCGGCCCGGCACGGGAGCCGCCCGGCCGGCGGCGCGGCGGCCGGGAGCGCGGGCACGGCGGACGTGAGCGCGGCGGACGCGGGCACGGCGGTCGTCAGCACGGCGGTCGTGAGCGCGGCGAGCATGAGAGCGGCGGGCTCGCGCGGCGGACGTGAGCGCGGCGGACGCGGACGTAGGCACGGCGAGAGCGGGCACGGGCACGGCGGACGCGGGCACGGCGCAGGCACGGCGAGCGCGGGCACGGGCACGGGCACGGCGAGAGTGGGCACGGGCACGGCGGACGCGGGCACGGCGCAGGCGCGGCGGGCGTGGGCGCGGGTGGTCGGGCCGACCGACCGGCGGGTATGGAGCCGGGATACCATCGCTGTCGCCATGCAGAAGAACCCCACTCACACCAGCCTGGTCGCGGTCGGCGACTCCTTCACCGAGGGCATGTCGGACCTGCTGCCGGACGGCTCCTACCGGGGCTGGGCCGATCTCCTCGCCGGACGGATGGCGGCGGTCACGCCCGGCTTCCGCTACGCCAACCTCGCCGTGCGCGGCAAGCTGATCGGGCAGATCGTCGACGAGCAGGCCGACGTGGCGGCGGCCATGCGGCCCGACGTGATCACGCTGGTGGGCGGACTCAACGACACCCTGCGGCCCAAGTGCGACATGGGGCGCGTGAAGGCCCTGCTGACCGAGGCCGTGGAGCGGCTGGCCCCGGCCTGCGAGCAACTGGTGCTGATGCGCAGCCCCGGCCGCCGCGGCCCTGTCCTGGAGCGCTTCCGGCCGCGCATGGAGGAACTGTTCGCCACCGTCGACGAGCTCGCCGCCCGCCACGGCGCGGTGGTCGTGGACCTCTACGGGGCGCCGTCGCTCGGCGACCCGCGCCTGTGGGACGTCGACCGGCTGCACCTGACGGGCGAGGGGCACCGCAGGGTCGCGGAGGCGGTCTGGCAGGCGCTCGGCTACGCCCCCGAGGACGCCGAGTGGCACACGCCGATGGCGATGACCCCGCCTCCGGGATGGGCCAGCCGGCGGGCGGCGGACGCCCGCTTCGCCCGGCGGCACCTGCTGCCGTGGATCGGCCGCCGGCTGACGGGCCGCTCCTCGGGCGACGGACTCCCGCCGAAACGGCCCGAACTGCTGCCCTACGAGGGCCCCGCGACGTAACGGCTGCCCTACCAGGGCCCCGCGACGTGACGGCCGGCCCCGACCACCCGGGTGAGCGGCGTCGGGCCGCGGCGCTTCGGGTGTCGTGGGTGGTGCTGAGGCCGTACAGCAGGTGCCGGGGCAGGTCCCGGCACCCGGAACGCCGTTCGCGCCGAGGTCCCGGCGAGGTACCGGGCGTACCTTCTGCAGCGCCCCGGCCTGCTGGAGCCGGCACGTATCGTGCGCGCAGGACCCCGGCCCGCCGGTGCGCGCCCGGGCCATGCCACCGGGACGTGCTCGCGGAGCCGGCGGACTCCCGGGGGCGGTGACGTGGGTCTCGTAGCTTCCGACAACGCGGCCGCGGCGCTGGCCTGCACGAATCGCCAGTAGAATCCGTCCACGTGACTCCTGCGCCCGCCAAGCCCCGCATCCCGAACGTCCTCGCCGGACGCTACGCCTCCACCGAGCTCGCCACGCTCTGGTCGCCCGAGCAGAAGGTGAAGCTGGAGCGGCAGCTCTGGCTCGCCGTCCTGCGGGCCCAGAAGGACCTCGGCGTCGAGGTGCCCGAGGAGGCGATCGCCGACTACGAGCGCGTCCTCGACACCGTCGACCTGGCCTCCATCGCCGAGCGCGAGAAGGTCACGCGGCACGACGTGAAGGCGCGGATCGAGGAGTTCAACGCCCTCGCCGGGCACGAGCACGTGCACAAGGGCATGACCTCCCGCGACCTCACCGAGAACGTCGAGCAGCTGCAGATCCGGCTCTCGCTGGAGCTGATGCGCGACCGCACGGTGGCGGTGCTGGCACGGCTGGGCAGGCTCGCCGGCGAGTACGCCGAGCTGGTCATGGCCGGCCGCTCGCACAACGTCGCCGCGCAGGCCACGACGCTCGGCAAGCGGTTCGCGACGGCCGCCGACGAACTGCTGGTCGCCCACGGGCGGGTCGAGGAGCTGCTGGGCCGTTACCCGCTGCGCGGCATCAAGGGCCCGGTGGGCACGGCGCAGGACATGCTGGACCTGCTGGGCGGGAACACCGCCCAGCTCTCCGAGCTGGAGGACCGGATCGCGCGCCACCTCGGCTTCTCCCAGGCGTTCACCTCGGTCGGCCAGGTCTACCCGCGCTCGCTGGACTACGAGGTCGTCACCGCGCTGGTGCAGCTGGCGGCGGCGCCGTCGTCGCTGGCGAAGACCATCCGCCTGATGGCCGGGCACGAGCTGGTCACCGAGGGCTTCAAGCCGGGCCAGGTCGGCTCCTCCGCGATGCCGCACAAGATGAACACGCGGTCCTGCGAGCGTGTCAACGGCCTGATGGTGATCCTGCGCGGCTATGCCTCGATGACCGGCGAGCTGGCGGGCGACCAGTGGAACGAGGGCGACGTGTCGTGCTCGGTGGTGCGCCGGGTGGCCCTGCCCGACGCGTTCTTCGCGCTGGACGGCCTGCTGGAGACGTTCCTGACGGTGCTCGACGAGTTCGGTGCCTTCCCCGCGGTGATCGCCCGCGAGCTCGACCGCTACCTGCCGTTCCTCGCCACCACGAAGGTGCTGATGGGGGCGGTGCGCTCGGGCGTCGGCCGCGAGGTCGCCCACGAGGCGATCAAGGAGAACGCCGTCGCCACGGCGCTCGCGATGCGCGAGCGGGGTGCCGAGCGCAACGACCTGCTCGACAAGCTGGCCGCCGACGAGCGGCTGCCGCTCGACCGCGAGCAGTTGGCGGCCCTCATGGCCGACCGGCTGTCCTTCACGGGCGCGGCGGCCGACCAGGTCGGTGTCCTCGTCGGCCGGATCGAGGAGCTCGTCAAGCGGCACCCGGAGGCCGCGAATTACACGCCGGGGGCGATCCTCTGACCCGCTTCACCCAGGCGGAGCTGGAGGCGGCCCGCGGCCGTCTCGTCCCCGACGTGGTCGCGGACGGCCTTCAGGTGCTCTTCTGCGGCATCAATCCGGGCCTGATGACGGCCGTGACGGGTCACCACTTCGCCCACCCCGGCAACCGGTTCTGGCCGGTGCTGCACCGGTCCGGGTTCACGCCGAGGCTGCTGAAGCCGTCGGAGCAGCGGGAGTTGCTGTCGTACGGGCTGGGGATCACGAACGTCGTGCCGCGGGCGACGGCGCGGGCCGACGAGTTGACGGCCGAGGAGTACCGGGAGGGCGGACGGCGGCTGGCCCTGAAGGTGGCGCGGCTGCGGCCACGGTGGCTGGCGGTGGTCGGCGTCACCGCCTACCGGGCGGCGTTCGGCGACCGCAAGGCCCGGGTGGGGCCCCAGCAGCGGCTGATCGGGGACTCGCGGGTGTGGGTGCTGCCCAACCCGAGCGGCCTGAACGCGCACTGGACGGCGGCGACGATGGCGCAGGAGTTCGGGCGGTTGCGTCTGGCGGCGCAGACCTGAGGCGCGTGAGGCGTCAGAGCGGGGCGTCGTCCGTGGCGGCGGCGAGCAGCCGGACCTCGGCCTCGGGGTCCGTGTCGGCCACGGTGATGACGAGCCAGCGGCCGGCGGGGCTCTTCCAGGCCCGCAGCTCCACGGCCTGGGCGGCGAGGCGCGCCCAGGTCTCGGGTATCTCCTCCCCGCGGCTCATGCGCTCCCGGAGGGTTGCGGTCCCCCAGCGATGCGGATCTCCCCGCCGGGCGGTCACCCGCTCGGTGAGGGCCCCTTCCAGGGCGTAGACGTCGTCCGCGGTCAGGCCGCTCTCCGGGCGGTCGCCGCCGCTCACCGCTAACTCGACTATGCCGTGGCCGGGACCGCTCACGTCCCGGTCCCACAACTCGTCGACGAGGTCGAGGCACTCCACGATGTCCATGCGTCCAGTATTTCGCCCGGCACTGACAATTGGCGGCGTGTCAGATGCCCCTGCGCCGCACGTTCCGCGCCCCGCCGGCGACACGGCCCCCGCCCACGGCACCGCCGCGCCAGTCCCCGTCCGCGCCCCGCGGCGGAATCCCACGCTCCGGCAGCGGCGCCCGGCCGAAGCCGTACGGGAAACGCACGCACCGGTGCCCCTGCTCCGCGCGTCGACCGCACCGATCGGGACCGACGCGGGCGGCACCCGGCGAGGCGGTCGGGCCGCCCGGCACTCGCCGGGGTCGGCCGTGCCGAGTACCATCCGGCCAACACGCGCACGAGCTGGGAGGACGAGACCTTGGGGCAGCTGACCGGCGGGGATCCCTCGCTGCTGCGCAGGATCAACTCCGCTGTGGTGCTGCACGCGCTGCGTGCCACGGACGCGGCCACACTGACCGAGATCACCCGGCTGACCGGGCTGTCCCGGCCGACCGTCGAGGGCGTCGTCGAGGGCCTCATCGAGGCGGGCTACGTCGTCGAGAAGGCGGCCGACGAGAGCCTCGTACGGCGGCAGGGGCGGCCGGCCCGGCGCTTCCGGTTCCGGGCCGAGGCCGGGCATCTGCTGGGTCTGGACATCGGGTCCCACCGGGTCGCCGCGCTGCTGGCCGACCTCGACGGCCGGGTGATCGGCTCGGCGAGCAAGGACGTCGCCGAGTCGGCGCCCGCCGAGGAGCGGCTGGACCGGGCGCGCACGACGGTGGCGGAGCTGCTGCGCCGGGCCGGGGTCCCCCGCGGCTCGCTGCGGGCCGTGGGGGTCGCCTCGCCCGGGATCGTCGAGGCCGACGGCACCGTGCGGCTGTGCGCGGCGCTCCCCGAGTGGACGGGGCTGCGCCTGGGCGAGCGGCTGAGCCGGTCCTTCAAGTGCCCGGTGCTGGTGGAGAACGACGCCAACGCGGCGGCGGTCGCGGAGCACTGGAAGGGCGCGGCCGGCGAGTCGGACGACATCGTGTTCGTGCTGGCCGGACTGAGCCCGGGGGCCGGTTCGCTGATCGGCGGACAGCTGCACCGGGGGTACGGCGGGGCGGCCGGCGAGATCGGCGCGCTGCACCTGCTGGGCCGCGAGGTGACGCCCGAGACCCTGCTGTCCACCACGGACGAGCCGCTGCACCCGCTCGACGAGCAGGCCGTCGCCGAGGTCTTCGCGCAGGCCCGCGAGGGTGACCGGCGCGCCCGCGCGGCCGTCGAGCGCTTCATCCAGCGGCTCGTCCACGATGTGGCCGCCCTGGTCCTGGCCCTCGACCCGGAGCTCGTCGTCATCGGCGGCTGGGCGTCCGGCCTGGACGGCGTGCTGGACCCGCTGCGCCGCGAGCTGGCGCGCTACTGCCTGCGCCCGCCGAAGGTGACGCTGTCGCTCCTCGGGGAGGCCGCGGTGGCGACCGGTGCCCTGCGGCTGGCTCTCGACCACGTGGAGGAGCAGCTGTTCGCGGTGGAGGGCACGGTGACGGCGCGGCGCTGAGGGGCCTCGCACGGCGCCGTGCCCCGGAGCGCGGCTCCGGGGCACGGCGGGCGGGTCAGAGGTTCAGGACGCCTGGCGCTCGGGTGCCTGGTGGATCTCCACGCCGCCGGAGTCGCCGAAGGTGAGCCGGCAGGTGTCCGCGCGGTACGTCGCCACCGAGAGTGCCGCGGTGCGGCCCTCGGCGAGGAAACGGGTGGTGACGACGAGGACGGGCGCCCCGGGGAGGCGGTCCAGTTCCCTGGCGTCGTCCGCGCGCGCGGAGCCCAGCTCCACGGAGCTGTCCCGGCGCTCCAGCTCCAGCCGCTGGAGCTCGCGCAGCACCGCACGCGCGCGTGCGGGTCCGGACGGCGCGTCTATGCCCGACAGGTCCGGGACCGAGGACGCCGGGACGTAGAGCAGCTCCGCGGCGACGGTCTGGCCGTGGGACGTGCGGGAGCGGCGCACCGTGTGGACGGCCTCGTCCGGGGCGGTCTCCAGCGCCGCGGCGACGGCCGCGGGCGGGGCCGCCTGTGCGCAGTCGGCGGCCTGCCAGACGTCGTCGGCGGCCCCCGGCCAGGTGTGCTGCTCCGTGCCGACCGCGACGCCCACGCGCGGCGGGGCGACGGTCGTGCCGACACCGCGGCGGCGCTGCAGCCTGCCCTCCAGCTCGAGCTGCTCCAGTGCCTGACGGAGCGTGGCCCTGGCGACTCCGAAGCGGGCGGCCAGGTCGCGTTCGTTGGGCAGGATCTCGCCCACGGAGAACTCGGAATCCAGTGCCTCGCTGAGCACGGTCTTGAGGTGCCAGTACTTCGGTTCCGGCACCGACTCCAACTGCGTGGTCCCCACCCTGTCCTCCGCAATCGCCGTGATCCGGCGGCGTTTTGGCGCCCTTGTTTATTAAAGGTTGTTGCACTTATCTGCGACCATAAGGCGGCCCAAACCCTTGGTCAAGACCAATCCTGGATCCCGGTGGGCGCGGCGGGGGCACCCGCCGCGCGGCGTTCACACGGCGTTCGCCCCGTGGCCGCCGCCTCCGGTGCGGGAAGCGGCCAGGGAGAGCAGCTTGTCCGGGTTGCGGATGACGTAGACCGACTGGATGCGGCCCTGGTGGACGTCCACCTGGAAGACGGTGTCGGGCTTGCCGGCGGACAGCACGACGACCGCGACGCCGCCGTTGAGCTCCATGAAGCGGAAGGACGCGTCCGGCACGCCCTTGCGCGCGGTCCCGACGAGGAAGCGGCCCACCTTGTCGCTGCTCTCGAGGACCCGCAGCGGAGCCTTGGACTTGCCGCCGCTGTCGCCCACGAGGCGCACGTCGGGCGCGAGCAGCGCCATGAGCCCCTCCAGATCGCCGCCGCTCGCCGCGGCGAGGAACCGCTCGGTCAGCTCGCGGCGCCGGGCGGGATCGACCTCGTAGCGCGGCCGCCGCTCGTCGACGTGCCTGCGGGCCCGGCCGGCCAGCTGGCGCACCGCCGCCTCGCCGCGGTCGAGCATGGCGGCGATCTCGGCGTACGGGTAGCCGAACGCCTCCCGGAGCACGAACACGGCCCGTTCCAGCGGCGACAGCGACTCCAGGACGACGAGGACGGCCAGCGAGACGGAGTCGGCCAGCACGGCGCGCTCGGCGGTGTCCGCGACGGTGTCCCCGAAGTCGGTCGCGTACGGCTCGGGCAGCCACGGGCCGACGTACGTCTCGCCCCGTGCCTTGACCTGGCGCAGGCGGTCGATGGCGAGGCGCGTGGTGACGCGCACCAGGTAGGCGCGCGGCTCGCGCACCTCGCCGCGGTCGGCGCCGGACCAGCGCAGCCAGGCGTCCTGGACCACGTCCTCCGCGTCGGCCACCCGCCCGAGCATGCGGTAGGCGACGCCCATCAGTACGGGGCGGTGCTCTTCGAAGACGTCGGTCCCGGTATCGGTGGTCACGGTCCCATCCCATGCGACGCGTGTGGACATGTCCAGGGGAATTCCGCGTGTCCCGGAGCGGAAGGGCCCGCGGGCGGCCGGCGGCCGGCGCTTCGGCTCCGGGTCACCGGCGCGGAGGGCTACCCGTCGGTAGCAACTGCTGACAAGCTGTCCGCAGCGCGTCCGTCAGCAAGCCCCGTCCGAGGAGCACCCATGTCCGCCACCGTCTCCTTCGAGGTCCCCTCCCCACGCGGCCCGCGGCCCGTGACCGTCTCGTACAGGCGCGTGGGCAGCGGCGAACCGCTGCTCCTGCTGCACGGCATCGGTCACCACCGGCAGGCCTGGGACCCGGTGGTGGACATCCTCGCGACCGAGCGCGACGTGATCGCCGTGGACCTGCCCGGTTTCGGCGTCTCCCCCGGTCTGCCGGACGGGCTCGCCTACGACCTGCCCACGACGACGGCCGTGTTCCGGGCGTTCTGCGCGGCGATGGAGCTGGACCGTCCGCATGTCGCGGGCAACTCGCTCGGCGGCCTGCTCGCCCTCGAACTCGGCCGCGAGAGGCTGGTGCGGTCCGTGACCGCGCTGTCGCCGGCCGGATTCTGGTCGGAGAGCGAACGGCGCTACGCCTTCGGCGTGCTGATGGCCATGCGGCGGATCGCGCGACGGCTGCCGCTGCCCCTGGTGCAGCGGCTGTCGCGTTCGGCCGCCGGCCGGACGATGCTGACCAGTACCATCTACGCCCGCCCGGGACGCCGTTCACCCCAGGCCGTGGTCGCCGAGACCCTGGCCCTTGCGCAGGCGACCGGGTTCGACGCGACGCTCCTGGCGGGCAGCACCGTCCGCTTCACCGACGACCTGCCCGGCATCCCGGTCACCGTGGCCTGGGGGAGCCGGGACATGCTGCTCGTGCGCCGTCAGGGGGTGCGCGCCAAGCACATCATCCCGCGAGCGCGGCTGGTGCGGCTGCCCGGCTGCGGGCACTGCCCGATGAACGACGACCCGGCGCTGGTCGCCCGCGTCGTCCTCGACGGCAGCCGCGTCCCCGGGCGCGGCCGCTGAGGCGGTTACCCTGCGGGCCGACGCGCCGGACCCGAGAGCCACCCCGGCACCGACCAGGGCGCTGCCGAGAGCCTGGGCGGCCCCGTAGGAGCCCGTTCCGACGAGCGGGGCGGTAGCGGCGGCGGCGACCGGGATCAGGCCGGAGAACAGCGTCGCGCGCTCGGCGCCGAGCCGTTGCACGCCCATGTACCAGCAGACGAAGCCGATGACGGTGACGACCGCCGCCTGCCACAGCAGCGCGGCGGTCTCGGTGGCGTCGGGGCGCCGCAGCCACGCCGTGCCGTCCGCGAGCAGCCCCGCCGCGGCGGACTCGGCCGCCGCGACACCGCACACCGTGGCCGACAGCAGGCGGGGGCCCAGCGGCCGCAGGACGGGCACCGCGAGGACGGCGAAGCCGACCTCCCCGGCCAGCGCGCAGGCGGAGAAGGCGATCCCCGTGCCGTCCGCGCGCCCCCAGCCCTGCACCGTGAAGGCGCCGCAGGCGACCAGCGACGCCCCGTACAGCACCGTGCGCTGGGGCCCGCGGCCGTCCAGGAGCGGTACCAGGACGGCCACCACCACGGGCGCGCACCCCACGAGGACGCCGGGCACCGCCGGCTCCGCGGTGCGTTCCGCGGCGATCACGGACAGGTTGAAGCCGACCATGCCGACGGCGGCGAGCAGCGCCAGGCGCAGCCACCGGCGCGGCGTGAGCCTCCGCAGCCGCGCCGCCGCGCCCCTGCCCGCCGTCGGCATCAGCAGCAGGCAGGCAAGGCCGTAGCGCAGGAACTGGCCGCCCGCGCGGGGGTAGTGGCCCAGGACGCTGTTCGCGGTGAAGGACCCGCCGACGAGGACACACGCGAGCGCGGCGAGGAGGGCGCCGCGCGTGCTGGTGGCGTTCATGCCCGCGACGCTGGGCCTGGTGGCGTTCATGCCGCGACGCTAGGCGGGGCGGCGGTCCGGTTTAAGGTCCATTCCCATGACGTCATCGGAGACCAATCGGGCCGGGGCCCGCGCTCCCGCAGACGGCGCGCGGCCCTCCCGGGCCGGCTCCCCCGCCTGGGAACTGCTCCTGCCCGCCGCCTCCGCCCCGGCACGCGCGCGTGGGCGCTCGCTGCAGGCGGCACTGCGTGAGGCGGTGCGGACGGGACGGCTGGCGCCGGGCACCCGGCTGCCGTCGAGCCGGGACCTCGCCGCCGACCTCGGGGTGTCGCGGGGGCTGATCACGGAGGCGTACGAGCAGTTGACGGCGGAGGGCTATCTGCGCAGCGGGCGAGGCGCCGGCACCTGGGTGGGCAGCGCCGTGCGGGCCGCGCCGCCGCGCGCGCGTGACCTCGCCCCGCGCTCCTCGGGTGTGCGCGCAGACTTCGTGCCGGGCACACCGGATCTGTCGCTGTTCCCGCGCACCGCCTGGGCCGCGGCACAGCGTTCGGTCCTGGCGGAGCTGCCGCACCACGACCTCGGCTACCCCGATCCGCGCGGGCTGCCGCGCCTGCGCACCGCGCTGGCCGAACTGCTGGCCCGCCGCCGGGGAGTGGTCGCGGACCCGGAGCGGATCGTCGTCGTCTCCGGAGTGGCGCAGGCGACGACGCTGCTCGGATTCGCGCTCCACGCGCGCGGGGTGCGCACCGTCGGCGTCGAGGACCCCGGGAGCCCGCAGCACGACGCGCTGTACGCCTCGGCCGGTGTCACGACCGTGCCGCTGCCCCTGGACGGCGAGGGGATCGTCCCGGGACCGCTCATGGACTCGGGCCTCCGGGCCGTGGTGACGACGCCCTCGCACCAGTTCCCCACCGGGATCGCCTACTCCGCGCGCCGACGCACCGAACTGCTCGGCTGGGCACGGTCGGTGGAAGGGCTCGTCCTGGAGGACGACTACGACGGCGACTTCCGCTACGACCGCGCCCCCGTGGGCGCGCTGCAGGGGCTGGACCCGGAGCACGTCGCCTACACGGGCTCGGTCAGCAAGTCGCTCGCCCCGGGGCTGCGGCTCGGCTGGCTGCTCGTACCGGAGTCACTCGCGGACGAGGTGATCGAGCGCAAGCGCACCATGGATCTCGGCCACCCCACCCTCGACCAGGCGCTGTTCGCCCGCTTCCTCGAACGCGGCGCCTACGACCGCCAGCTGCGCCGCTGCCAGCGCGCCTACCGGGAGCGGCGGGACACGCTCGTGACCGCGCTGGAGGAGCACTTCCCGGGCGCCGGGGTCGCCGGGATCGCGGCGGGGCTGCACGTCATCGCCGCGCTGCCGCCACGGTACGGCCCGCAGCGGGACTTCCTCGCGCGCGTGGCCGCGGCCGGCGTCGCCGTACGCCCGCTGGCGGACTACCGGCACGCGCGTGCCGGGGACGACGAGGAGCGGGGCGTACGGCTGGTCCTCGGGTACGCGCATCTCCCGCCCGCCCGGATCCGGGCGGGCGTACGGCTGATGGCCAGGGCCTCGGAGCGATGAGAGCGGTGGCCGGCGAGGCGTGACGGCGGGTGAGCGGCCCCGCGGGACGACGGCGGCCCGTCCCCGCGCCGCCGCGGCCGCCGGCGACGCGCGTCCGTCGCCTGCCCCGCGGTCCGTTGTTCACGTGCGGTTTCCGTGCGCGCCGCGGCGCACCGGTAGGTGTGGCATCGCACACTGGCCGGATCCCGTCCCCGGAGGCGCAGCCATGTCACACCGTCCGATCCCGGACCGCCGCAGCGTGTTGCGCGGCACCCTCGCCGCGTCGGCGGCGCTCACCCTGCCCACCGCCCTCGGCACCGCCCCGGCACTCGCCCTCTCCGGACGTCCCGAGGCGGGCTGGGGTGTGCAGGCGGGGGACGTCACCTGCGACTCCGGGCTGGTGTGGGTGCGCTCCGACCGCCCGGCCCGGATGGTCGTCGAGACGTCCGCGACGGACTCCTTCCGCACCGCGCGCAGATGGCACGGCCCGCTGCTCGGCGCGGACTCCGACTTCACCGGCACCACCCGGCTGCACGGGCTCCCGGCGGGCGAGCAGATCCACTACCGCGTGCTGCTCGCCGACCCGGACGACCCGCGCCGCACCGGTGAGCCGGTGACCGGGACCTTCCGCACGGCGCCCGCCGGGCGGCGCCGCGACGTGCGGTTCGTGTGGTCCGGTGACCTGGCGGGCCAGGGCTGGGGCATCAACGAGTCCATCGGCGGCTACCGGATCTTCGACGCCATGGCGGGGCTGGACCCGGACTTCTTCCTGTGCAGCGGCGACAACATCTACGCCGACGGCGTCATCCCACCGACCCAGGCGCTGCCCGACGGCAGCCTGTACCGCAACGTCACGACCGAGGAGAAGTCGCACGTCGCCATCACGCTGGACGACTTCCGCGGCAACTTCCGCTACAACCTGCTGGACCGGGCACTGCGCCGGTTCAACGCCCAGGTGCCGAACGTCATCCAGTGGGACGACCACGAGGTCCGCAACAACTGGTACCCGGGCGAGGTGATCGGCTCCGGCACCCCGTACCCGGCCGGCACGCGGCTGGACGACCTGGCGCTGCGCTCCCGGCGCGCGTTCTCCGAGTACTTCCCCATCTCCGCGGTCGGCGGCCGCCCGGACGGACGGATCTACCGTGTCCATCGCCACGGCCCGCTCCTCGACGTCTTCGTGCTCGACATGCGGACGTACCGCGACGCCAACTCGCCCGACGACCAGACGGCCGACCCGCAGGGCATCCTCGGTGCCGCGCAGCTGGAGTGGCTCAAGCGCGAGCTGTCCCGGTCGCGTGCGGTGTGGAAGGTCATCGCCGCCGACATGCCGCTCGGTCTCGTCGTACCCGACGGGGTGGAGGGCCGGCCCGACTTCGAGGCCGTCGCCCAGGGGGACCCGGGCGCGCCGCTCGGCCGTGAGCTGCAGATCGCGGAGCTGCTGCGCCACATCAAGCACCGCCGGATCACCGGCACGGTGTGGCTGACAGCCGACGTGCACTACACCTCGGCCCAGCACTACGAGCCGTCGCGGGCCGCGTTCAAGGACTTCGAGCCGTTCTGGGAGTTCGTCACCGGCCCCCTCAACGCCGGTGCCTTCCCGGCCAACGCGCTCGACGCCACCTTCGGCCCGGACCGGGTGTTCGTGAAGGCGCCGGCGGCGTCCAACGTGTCGCCGGCCGAGGGCTACCAGTTCTTCGGCGAGGTCGACATCGACGGCGGCAGCGGCGAGCTGACGGTGCGGCTGCGCGAGTACGACGGAACCGTGCTGTTTACCCGGACGCTCCGGCCGGGCCGCGTGGGCCAGTGACTCCCGTACCCTTTCCGCGGGCCGCGCACCGGCGTCATCCCCCGGTGCGCGGCCCTCGCGCACCCGCGAACTCGCCGGTTCCGGCGCCGTCTTCGCAGGCCGGGGCCGATTGTCAGTGGTCGCCTCTACGGTCTTTCCATGACGCGATCTCTGCAGGCCGTGGCCTATCGCCGACCCTCCGTGCTGGAAGCGTCGGCGGGTGAGCAGCGCCTGGGGCTGGAGACCTCCCGGGGTGCGACACCCGGCGGCGCCGAGGACCACCCCCGTTTCTTCAGGGGCTTCCTGACGTTCCCTCACGCGCTGGCGGTGCGGATGGTGCGGCGCGGCGCCACCGCGGTGGAGCAGGGCAGGACTCGGGTCGACGGGGGTGTGCGATGAGCGTGCTGACGGACGCGGTGCGGGCGGGGCGGACGGCCGAGGTGGTGAGCCTGCTCGACGAGATGCCCGGTACCGAACGGCGCGCGGTGTTCGCCGAGCTGAAGGCACTGCGCAAGGAGTTGCGCGCGGCTCCCTGGGACGCCGGCTCCCGCCGGGCCCATCCCCCGCTGTACGTGGCCGGGGTGGCCTGCCAGACGGGTGCGGCGGCCGTCGCGGCGTGGATCGCCGCCGCCGACATGCGCTGGTCCCGGACGTCGCCGGCCCTGCTGCTGCGCATCCTGGGCGACCGTGCCCCGGAGTGGCTCGGCGACCTGGCGCACCGGCTGGCGCAGCGTCCCGAGAGTGCCGGGGTGCCGTACGAGCTGATGGCCGGGCTGGTGCGGCTGTCGGGCTGTCCGGTGCCGACGACGGACGCGTACGTCCGGGGCTGGCTGGGTCATGTCGCCGGCACCTGGCAGGGCGAGGAGACGGTGCTGAACCGGCTGCGGCAGGACCCGCATCTGCCCCGGCTGGTCGCCGCGCTCTTCGAGACCGAGGACGTCGGCGGCTTCTTCGGGTGGCTGGCCGGGGACGGCCCGAACAGCTGGTACGGCGCCCTGACGCGGCTCGCCGACGAGGGCACCCTCGATCGCGTGGCCTTGGTCGACGCATGTGTGGCCCGTCTGCTGCGGGGCGGGTCCGCCACCGACCAGCGGGCGTTCCTGCGCCTGCTGAAGGAGCTGTCCCTCACGCCCGGCGAGCAGCGGGAGCGAACCTCCGACTGGCTGGCCCTCGCCTCCGGCGCGGCCTCCCCGGTCGCCTCGCACGCCCAGTCGGTGCTCGGTGGCCTCGCGCTGGCGGGCGAGCTGACGCCACGGCAGGTGGCGGAGATGTCCGACACGGTGCTGTTCCGCCCCGAGAGGAAGCTGGTGCGCGCCCAGCTCGTCCTGCTCGGCAGGATCCTCACCCGGGACGCCTCCAGTGCCGAGACGCTGCTGCCCGCCCTCGCGCACGCCTTCGCGCACGAGGACTCCGATGTGCAGGAGCGTGCGCTCAAGCTGGCGGAACGCCATCTGAAGAAGACCGGATCGGCCGGTGTACGGGCCGGACTCGCGGCCGCCGCCGACCAGTTGATCCCCGCACTGCGCGTACGGGCGGTCTCGGTGCTCGGCGCCGCTTCGGCGGCATCCGAGCCCCCGGTGTACGAGGAGGTGCTGCCCGCCGCGCCGCGGCCGGCGCGGCTGGCGCCCGCGCCCGAATCGGCGGCGGAGCTCGCCGAAGAGGTGGGTGCGCTGATGGCCTCGGAGGGAGACGTGGCCACGTTCGAACGGGCGCTGGACGGTCTGGTGCGCCACGCCCACCGGGACCGGAGCGCTCTGCTCGGGGCGCTGGCGCCGGTGGCCGCCCGCCGCTGGTGGAACAGCACCGACCCCGGGTACGTCCCGCACCCGGACGACCACTTCAGCCGGGCCGACCGCGTCCACACCGCCGCGGACGGACTCGACCTGCTCCTCGCCACGCTCCGCGGACGCGTACGCACCGCGACGCTTCTCGCCGCGGTCCAGCACGGGACGGCGGCCGCGGCCTGTGCGCACAGCCCGCTCTCCCGGGCCTTCGAAGCCCGCCTGTGGGAGGTGGCGTACCGGCTGCGGAGCGACCCGCTGCCGTTCCTGCTGTCGACGCCCACGTGGAGCACGGGCCTGCTGGAGCCGGACGAACTGGTGGCCCGCCTCGAGGCGTACCGGCGCCTCGGCGCGCGGGTCTCGGCGGCGGACTTCGCCCAGGCGCTGCTGCGGGTACGGCGCGCGGACCGGGCCGCGGCCGCGACGGCGGCCGGGCGCGCGGCGGCGCTCGGCACGGCGGAGGGCACGCGGCTGGCCCGGTGGCTGTCCCAGGAGAACCCCGCCCCGCCCGCGCACAGGCGCCGCACGTCGGGCGCCCGCATCCTGCTCGAGCACGGTGAACTCCTGGAGCTGCAGGAGGACTTCCCCGCGGAGTTCCGGCCGCTGGGCCGACCGGTGACCGTCTTCGGGGAACGCTGGTACTGCCACCACTGGAGCGCGGGCCTGCGGGCCCACTGGCTGGGGCTGCTGCCGGAGAGACGTGAGCTGGTGGCGACACGCGTGCTGCGCGACGTGTCCACCGCGGCCGTGGAGGACGTACGGGGCGCCGCCGCCTTCCTGCCCCTGCTGGCCGAGTCGGGCGGCGAGGCGGGCGAAGCCGTCCACCTGTGCCTGGCGTACGGTCTCGGCGCCCGGCAGCCGGAGGACCGGCTCGCCGCCGTGGACGCGCTGCTGACACTGGCGGCGCGTGAACAGCTCGACGGGGGCCGGCTGGGCGCGGATCTGGGGCAGTTGATACGACGCGGGGCCGTGAAGCCCCTCCGGCTCGCGGAGTCGGCCCGCACGGCGGCGGCCACCGGGGCGAACGCCACGGTCTGGGAGATGCTCCGGCACACCCTGCCCGTGCTCCTGGCCGAGCAGGCGGTGGGCGGCACCGGCGCGTCGGCCCGCGGGCTCGGTGAGCTGCTGGCGGTGGCGGCGGAGTGCGCCGAGCGGTGCGGAGCGCGGGGCGAACTGCCGCACCTGGCGCAGACCGCGCGGCGCCGCGGCTCCTCCCGGCTGGTGTCGCAGGCGCGCCGGCTGCGCAGCGCGCTGGCGCCGGAACTGGCCGCTTGACGACTCAACCGTCAAAACTTCGACAAAAGGAACATAGGCATGCTTTACCCATCGGTCACAAAGCGTTCGTGATCACGCAACACCCTTCCTTCACAGTGGCTGCATGAGTCGAGACATGTCTGATGTGACGCGTGCGAAGCAGAGCGGTCCGGTACGGACGTCGGTCCGGGCCGCCGTCGAAGGGCTGCAGACGTGGTGGACACGCCGCCACGGTCATGCGCCGCCGGCGGGCGATACCGGCGCCCGGTCGCTGCCGGTGGAGCAGCAGGCCGGGCCGTCCGCGCAGAGCGCGCTGTGGCGGATGCGGACGACGGTGAAGGAAGAACCGGGGTCACTGGCCGCGCTGTGCACGGCGCTGGCCGGGCACCGGGTCGACATCCTGAGCCTGCAGACGCATCCGCTGGCCGAGGGCACCGTGGACGAGTTCCTGCTGCGGGCTCCGGGTGAACTGCCCGCGTCCGAGCTCTCCCGGGCGGTGTCGCTGGCCGGGGGCGCCGGCACCTGGCTCGAGCGGGCCGACGCCCACGACCTGGTGGACGCGCCCACCCGGGTTCTGGAACTGGCCGCGCGCACCGCCCTGGACGCGGCGGAACTCCCGCTCGCGCTGCGGCAGTTGCTGGGCCGGTGCACCATCCGTCAGCTGCCGGCCGTACCGGTCGGCGGGGGCCGGGCGGCGGCGGTCGTGCCGGACGAGGGGGCACTCGAGGACACGGTCATGCGGCTGCGGGGGCCGGACGGCGGAGTGATCACCGTGGAGCGTCCGTATCCGAGGTTCACGCCCACCGAGTTCGCCCGGGCGCGGGCGCTGGTGGAGCTGGACGCCCGGCTCGGGCCGCGCCTGCCGCGCGGGCAGGACGTGCTGACCCTGCCCGAGGGCAACGAGATCACCCTGCGCCGGGCCGACGAGCGCGACCTGGAGGCCGCGCGGGCGATGCACGAGCGGTGCTCGCCGCGGACGCTCGGCCGGCGCTACCACGGGCCGGTCGGCGACGCGGACCGTTACCTCGGCCACCTGCTCAGCCCGCGCTTCGGCCGCACGCTGGCGGTGCAGACCGCGTCGGGTCGCGTCGTCGGGCTGGGCCACCTGCTGTGGGACGGGGACGAGACGGAGGTCGCGCTGCTGGTCGAGGACAAGTGGCAGCGCCGCGGCATCGGCGGTCAGCTGCTTCAGCGGCTGGTGTCGATGGCTGCCGAGGCGCGCTGCGAGAGCGTGTACGCCGTGACCCAGGCGTCCAACACGGGCATGGTCGCGGCGATGCGCGGCCTCGGGCTCCCCCTCGACTATCAGATCGAGGAGGGAACCCTGGTGATCACCGCCCGGCTGGACGGGTGCCCGGCGCGGGCAGAGCGGGGGGAGCTGACCGGCGCGGGCGAGTTCGGGAAGGCCGAGACGCCGTAGCGCCCGGGGTGTGTGCCGGCTACGGGTTCGCCGCGGCGTGCCGCACGGTTCCCCGGGCCGCCGCGGGAGCGCCGGGGTGCCCCAGCGCTCCGTCCAGGTCGGCCCACAGGTCCTCCACGTCCTCCAGGCCCACCGACAGCCGCAGCAGGCGGTCGCTGACGCCCGCGCCGCGGCGGTCGTCGGCGTCCACGATGCGGTGGCTGATGGAGGCCGGGTGCTGGATGAGGGTGTCGACGCTGCCCAGGCTCACCGCCGGGGTGATCAGCCGGACCGCGCTGATCACCTCGTGGGGGTCGCCGGCCACCTCGAAGGCGATCATCGCACCGCCGATGCGCGGGTAGTGCACGCGGGAGACACGAGGGTCGGCGGCGAGCCGGCGGGCGAGTTCGGCGGCGTTCGCGGAGGCCGCGCGCACCCGCACCGGAAGGGTCGCGAGGCCACGCAGCAGGAGGTAGCCGGCGAGCGGGTGCAGGACGCCGCCCGTGGCGAACCGCACCTGCCGCAGCTGACCGGCGAGCTCCTCGTCGCAGGCCACCACGCCCGCCATCACGTCCCCGTGTCCGCCCAGGTACTTGGTCGCGCTGTGCAGCACCAGCCGTGCGCCCTGCCCCGCGGGCCGCTGCAGCACCGGCGTGGCGAAGGTGTTGTCGGCGAGCAGCGGAACGGACCCGCAGGCATGGGCGACGGCCCGCAGGTCGAGTTCGGCCAGGGTCGGGTTGGCCGGCGACTCGACCAGGACCAGTCCGGTGTCGGGGCGCAGGGCGTCGGTGATCCCGGCGGGGTCGGTCCAGGTCACCTCGGAGCCGAGCAGCCCCGCGGTCAGCAGGTGGTCGCTGCAGCCGTAGAGGGGGCGTACCGCCACCACGTGGCGCAGGCCCGCCGACGCCCGCACCAGCAGCACGGCGCTCAGCGCGGCCATGCCGCTGGCGAAGGCCACCGCGGACTCGGTGCCCTCCAGCCGGGCCAGCGCGGTCTCGAAACGGGCGACCGTCGGGTTGCCGAGGCGCCCGTAGACGGGCGGGCCGTCGGGCTCGGCACCGGTGGTGGCGAAGGCGTCGATCCGGGCGGCCTCGCCCCGGCTGTCGTAGGAGGGGTAGGTGGTCGACAGGTCGATCGGCGGCGCGTGCAGTCCCTGCCGTGCGAGGTCGTCACGGCCGGCATGGACGGCTTCGGTGGCCAGTGCTCTCGTGGAGTCCATGCACGGAGAATGAACAACGACCGGGGCACATGGGCTGAACACCGTGCTACGTTCGGCCCATGACCGAATCCGTCGTATTGGATCCGGTGGATCTCCATCTGCTGCGGCTGCTGCAGAACGACGCCCGGACCACCTACCGCGACCTCGCCGCGCAGGTCGGCGTGGCCGCGTCGACCTGCCTCGACCGCGTGACGCGGCTGCGCCGCGCGGGCGTGATCCTCGGGCATCAGCTCAGGCTCGATCCGGCCAGGCTCGGGCGGGGTCTGCAGGCCCTGCTCTCGGTGCAGGTCAGGCCGCACCGGCGGGAGCTGGTGGGGCCGTTCGTGGACCGGATCCGGGCGCTGCCGGAGTCCCGTACGGTCTTCCATCTCACCGGCCCGGACGACTACCTCGTGCACGTCGCGGTCGCCGACATGGCGGATCTGCAGCGCCTCGTCCTGGACGAGTTCACGTCGCGGCGCGAAGTGGCGCGCGTGGAGACCCGGTTGATCTTCCAGCAGTGGGACTGCGGACCGCTGCTCCCGCCTTCGCCCTCGGCACAATCCACGTGACGTGCGGCGTCCCCTCGTACGAGGATGGACCGCATGTCACAGACGACGAACCCGCTTCCCCGCGAGGTCGCCGACGCCTACGTCGACGACCTCATCGCCCTCGACCCGGTCACCGGTACGTACCTCGGCGTGAAGGAGAGTTCGAGCAGGCTGCCCGATCTGTCGCCCGCGGGCCAGGAGGCGCGGGCGGAGCTGGCACGGCGGACGTTGGCACGGCTCGACGAGGCCGAGCGGCAGCCCGGCGCCGGCAGTGACATCGAGCGCCGCTGCGGCCGCCTGCTGCGCGAGCGGCTGACCGCCGAACTGGCCGTGCACGAGGCCGAGGAGGGCCTGCGCACGGTCGGCAACATGGCCACCCCGGCCCACTCGGTGCGCGACGTCTTCACCGTGACCCCGAACCAGACCGAGGAGGACTGGGCGGCGATCGCCGAGCGGCTGCGCGCCGTGCCCGCGGCCCTGGCGGGCTACCGCGAGTCCCTCTCGCTCGGCCTGGAGCGCAAGCTGTACGCGGCCCCGCGTCCGACGGCCACGTTCGTCGGGCAGCTCACCGAGTGGTCGGAGGGGGACGGCAAGGGCCGCGGCTGGTTCGAGGACTTCGCCTCGGCGGGCCCCGAGGCGCTGCGCGCGGAACTGGACGAGGCGGCCCGCACGGCCACCGCGGCCGTGGCGGAGCTGCGCGACTGGATGCGCGACGTGTACGCGCCGGCCGTCGAGGGCGCGCCGAACACGGTGGGCCGCGAGCGGTACGCCCGCTGGGCGCGCTACTTCAACGGCACCGACCTCGACCTGGACGAGGCGTACGCGTACGGCTGGGCGGAGTACCACCGGCTGCTCGGCGAGATGAAGCAGGAGGCCGAGAAGATCCTGCCCGGGGCGGCGACCCCGTGGGTGGCGCTCGCCCATCTCGACGAGCAGGGCAAGCACATCGAGGGCGTCGACGAGGTCCGGGACTGGCTGCAGGGCCTGATGGACCAGGCGATCGACGAACTGGACGGCACGCACTTCGAACTCGCCGAGCGGGTGCGGAAGGTGGAGTCGTGCATCGCGCCGCCCGGCAGCGCGGCGGCGCCGTACTACACGCCCCCGTCGGAGGACTTCTCCCGTCCCGGCCGCACCTGGCTGCCGACCATGGGACAGACCCGCTTCCCGGTCTACGACCTGGTCTCGACCTGGTACCACGAGGGCGTTCCGGGGCATCACCTGCAGCTCGCGCAGTGGGCCCACGTCGCGGGGAACCTCTCCCGCTACCAGGCGACCATCGGCGGGGTCAGCGCCAACGCCGAGGGCTGGGCGCTGTACGCGGAGCGGCTGATGGACGAGCTCGGCTACCTCACGGACGCGGAGCAGCGGCTCGGTTACCTCGACGCGCAGATGATGCGGGCCGCCCGGGTCATCGTCGACATCGGCATGCACCTGACGCTGCGGATCCCGGCGGACTCGCCCTTCCACCCCGGCGAGAGCTGGACCCCGGAGCTCGCGCAGGAGTTCTTCGGCGCGCACAGCAGCCGCCCGGCGGACTTCGTGGAGAGCGAGCTGACCCGCTACCTCACCATCCCCGGCCAGGCGATCGGCTACAAGCTCGGCGAGCGGGCCTGGCTGCAGGGCCGGGAGAAGGCCCGGGAGCGGCACGGCGCCTCCTTCGACCTCAAGGCCTGGCACATGGCGGCCCTCTCCCAGGGCTCGCTCGGCCTGGACGACCTGGTGGACGAGCTCGCCCGGCTCTGACGCCGGCCCGGGTCACCTCCGGGTCAGCGGCGGAAGCCGCCCTCCGAGTCGATCACCTGCCCCGTGATCCAGTCCGCCTCGTCCGTGGCGAGCCACGCGATGAGGCGGGCCGGGTCGTCGGGCACCCCCCAGCGGCCCCCGGGGAAGCGGGCGGCGACCGCCTCGTGCGTCCTGCCGGTCGCGTAACCGGTGTCCACCGGACCGGGGTTGACGGTGTTCACCGTGATCGCGTGGCCGACGAGGGCGGTCGACAGGGAGCGGGTGATCGACGCCAGGGCGCCCTTCTGGAGGGCGTAGGCGATCTCGTCCGGCATGCCGCCCGCGATGTCCTGGCCGGAGGTCATCATCACGACCCGTCCGCCGGGGGCGCGCGGGGGCAGTGCGGCGCGGTGCCGGGCGTAGGCCTGGACGAGGAGCAGCACCGAGCGGGTGTCGACCGCCCAGTGCGCGTCGAGCATCGCCGCGTCGATCGTGTCGAGGGTGCCGTCGCTGCCGCTGAGGGCGTGGTTGGCGACGAGGACGTCGATCCGGCCGCCGAGCGCCGAGGCGGCCGTGGCGAGAAGTTCGGCGGGCGCGGCCGGGTCGCTCAGGTCGGCGGGTCCCGCGGTGACGTGGGCCGCGGGGTCGGCCAGTGCCGCGCGGACGGAGGCGATCACGTCCGCCGTCCGGTCGCCGCCCCAGGGCATGGCGGTGTCGTGCGGCACGTGATGGTGCAGATGGACGCTCGCCCCGTACGCGGCGAGCCGCCGGGCCACCGCGTGTCCGATGCCGGCGCGTCTGCTCGCGCCTGTCACCAGGGCGGTGCGGCCGCGCAGGGGCAGCGGGTCACGGCGCAGGTCGTCGGGCGCGGGGTGCGGCGGTGGGGGCATGGACGACCATGATGGGGGCCGGCGCCCGGCGCCGCACCTGAATATCCGCGTGTGCCCGGACGGCCGGCTCAGGCCTCGCCGGGCGGCTGGTGCCGAGGCAGCGAGCGCAGTTGTACGAGCCCGAGCCAGGTCTCCGGTCCCGGCCGGGCGTTGGCCGCGCGCACCGCGTACCGGCCCGGTGCCAGCTCCACGCGCAGGCTGTCGGTGCGTTCCGTCTGGTCGCCGGGCCAGGCCGAGTCGAACAGCAGGACCGGTCCGGGCACGTCCCAGTGCACCTCGTCCCCCCACTCCGCCGCGGCCAGGGCGGCCGGTACGCCGGCGAGGAGTTCGTCCTCGGAGTGCGCGGCGCACCATCGTACGAAGGTGCCGTGCGCCGGCAGGAAGGCGGTGGAGGCGGGCTCTTCGCCCAGGACCAGCGCGGCCGAGTCGCCGACCGGGAGCAGCCCTACGACGCCGTCGACCTCGCAGGCCCGGTCGTAGTCGGAGGCGTTCTCCTCCCCGTCGGCGCCCGCCCAGAACGGCAGCACCGTCTCCGGCACCGCGACGAGCGGCCCACCGCCCGACTCCACCCACTCCAGCGCACCGGGTTCCGCGTATCGCACCATGGCGCAGAACCGTACACGCATCAGGAACCCGCAACTCCGCTTTCGTCTCAGCAGCCGCAGTCGTCCGCGTCCGCCGGCGCCGTCAACCGGTCCGGGGCACGGCGTTCGCGGCCCTCCCGGGTCTCGAACTCGAAGCCCTCACGCACCCAGTACTCGAAGCCGCCGAGCATCTCCTTGACCTGGAAGCCGAGTTCGGCGAGGGCGAGTGCCGCGCGGGTCGCGCCGTTGCAGCCGGGGCCCCAGCAGTAGGTGACCACCGGCAGCGACCTGTCGAGGAGCTGCCCGGCCTGCTCCGGGACGAGCGCGGTCGGCAGGTGGACCGCCCCGGGGATGTGGCCCTGGTCCCAGGCCTCGGTCGAGCGGGAGTCCAGGACGACGAACCCGGGGTCGCCGCCGGCCGCGAGCGCGGCGGCGACGTCGGACACGTCGGCGTGGAGGGCGAGACTCGCGCGGAAGTGGGCGGCGGCCTCGGCCGGGGCGGCGGGGGCCGTACGCAGAACGGGATTCACGGTGTCATCGGTCACGTACAGGAATCTATGCCGGTCGCCGGGCCGTCTGAAGCGGGAATTCCCAGGCCTTGGCTTGATCGGCCGGGGTTTTCCCTGCTATCCATCCGGGATGACCACGTTTTCCCCGGACGCCACCGACTGGCGCATCCTCGAGGTCCTCCAGCGCGAGGGCCGCGCCAGCTTCGCCGAGCTGGCCCGTGCGGTCTCCATGTCACCGAGCGCGGTGACCGAACGGGTGCGCCGCCTGGAGGAGGCGGGCGTCATCCAGGGGTACGCGGCCGTCGTCGACCCCGACCGGCTGGGGCTGCCGATCCTGGCGTTCGTACGGCTGCGGTATCCGAACGGCAACTACAAGCCGTTCCACGACCTGGTGGCCGTGACGCCCGAGATCCTCGAGGCCCACCATGTGACGGGCGACGACTGCTTCGTCATCAAGGTCGCCGCGCGCTCGATGCGCCATCTGGAAGAGGTGGCCGGCCGGATCGGCGCGCTGGGCTCGGTGACGACGAGCGTCGTCTACTCCTCGCCGCTGCCCCGGCGGCCCCTCGGCCGCTGATCCGGCCGGCGTCCGGCGGGCTCACCCGGCGCCCCGCTGCCGCAGCACGGAGCCCGATCTGCCCTTCACGACCTCGAGCTGCGCGTGGATACGGCGTCTGAGGTCCGCCACATGGCTGACGATCCCGACGCTGCGGTCCCGCTCGCGCAGCGAGTCGAGCACGTCCAGGACCTCGTCGAGCGTCTGGTCGTCGAGGCTGCCGAAGCCCTCGTCGATGAAGAGCGTGTCCAGGCGGACTCCGCCGGCCTCGTCGGTGACGACGTCCGCGAGACCGAGGGCGAGCGCGAGCGAGGCGAAGAACGTCTCACCGCCCGACAGCGTCGCCGTGTCCCGCTCCCGTCCTGTCCACGCGTCCACGACATGCAGCCCGAGGCCGCTGCGGCCGCGTCCGGCCCGGTCGTCGGAGTGGACGAGCGTGTACCGGCCGGACGACATCCGCTGCAGCCGCACGGTCGCCGCCGCGGCCACCTGTTCCAGGCGGGCCGCCAGCACGTACGACTCCAGGCGCATCTTCCGCTCGTTCTCCGCCGAGGTGCCCGCGGCCAGCGTGGCCAGCCGGGCCACCCGGTCGTACTCCTCACGCAGCGGCGCCAGGCGCCGTACGCCCGCGGCGGCCCGGGCGGAGAGCCGGTCGAGTTCGGCGCAGCGGCGGGCGGCCGCGTCGCGCGCGGAAGCGGCCTCGCGCAGCCGCCCGGCGGCGACGGCGGCGGCCCGTTCCGCCGAGGCGACGTCGGCGGACGGCTGCCGGGCGGCGGCCGCGGTGTCGGCCTCGGCGAGGACGGCACGCACGGCGGCCTCCTCGGACTGCCAGGCGTCCAGGCGGTGTTGCAGCTCCCGGTGGGCGGCGTCGTCGAGGAGCGCGGCGGCCGCGGCCTGCGGGGTCTCGAACCCGGCGCGGAAGGCGGCGTCGGCGAGCCGGGCGTCGGCGTCCTTCAGCCGCTGTGCGCTGTCCCCGGCGGCGCGCGCGGTGTCGGCGCCCTCGGTGAGCAGCGCGGCCCGCCGCTCCAGTTCCGCGGCCCGCGCGGCGACACTGGCGGCCCTGCCCCGCGCCTGCGCCAACTCCTCCTCCAGGCCCGCCCGTTCGCGGTCGAGCCGGTCACGGTGGCCCACCCGGGAGGCGGCTCTGACCGCCGCCTGCTGCCGCAGCGCGGTCCGCCGCTCGTGCTCCTGCTCCGCCTGCCGCAGCTCCTCCTGGGCCGCGTGCAGCGCACCGGCCCCGGACCGCGCCCGGCCGTACCGGCGCTCCAGCTCCTCGACCTCCTCGGCGAGCCGGTCCGTCGGGGTGTCGCCCGCCTCGGCGGTGGCGGCGGCCAGGGCCTCGCGCACCACGCCCAGCCGCCGTTCCTCCTCGGCGCGCTGTTCGTCCGCGCGCTGGTAGGCGGCGAGGGCGCGCTCCTCCGCCGCGCGGTCGACGTGCCCGGCGACCCTGCGCGCGGGGGCGGGGTGCTCGGTGGCGCCGCAGACGGCGCACGGCTCGCCGTCGGCGAGGTTCGCGGCCAGTTCGGCCGCGATGCCGGTCAGGCGCTGCTCCTTGAGGTCGAGCCAGTGGGCGCGGGCGCCGGTGGCCCGTTCGCGGGCGGCCCGCACGCGCGCGTGGGCGTCTTCGGTGTCGCGGGCGAGCTGGTCGCGCTGGCGGGCCGCGCCGAGCCGACGCTGCGCGGGTTCGCGTTGCACACCCAGCTGCTCGGCCCTGGTCGCCGCCTCCTGCGCGGACTCGACGCGGGCCCGCAGTCCGGCCCGGGTCGCCTCCCAGTCCCCGAGCCAGGCCTCGGCCTCCTGCAGCACGTCCTCGTCGGCGCGCTCCTGCCGCTCCAGGTCGGCGCGCTCCGCGAGGAGTTCGGACAGGCGCTGTTCCGCGCGGCGCGCGGACTCCAGGCCGCCCAGTTCCTCGGCGGTCCGGCGTGCCG
Source organism: Streptomyces sediminimaris (assembly GCF_047049295.1). Classification (NCBI taxonomy): domain Bacteria; kingdom Bacillati; phylum Actinomycetota; class Actinomycetes; order Kitasatosporales; family Streptomycetaceae; genus Streptomyces; species Streptomyces sediminimaris. Next base: position 1,358,140 of record NZ_JBJWOT010000001.1, read on the forward strand.
CGGCCGCGAGCCCGGCGGCGCCCGCGTCCGCGTGGTCCTCGGGGAGCAGCGCACGCGCGCGTGCCTCGGCGGCGGCGGCCCGCCGGTGTTCGGCGTCCGCGGCCTCCCTCAGCTCCAGGGCGGGCGCCACCGCCTCGGCCTTGCGCGAGCGCTCCATGCGTGCCTGCGCGTCCCGGTGGGCCTCGGCCCGGTCCTCCAGCCGCTCCGCGCGCTCGCGTGCCTCCGCGAACCGTCGCTGCAGGCGGGCCACTTCGCGGACGTCGTCCAGCGCCCGCTCGGCCGCCGCCTGCGCGGACTCGGCGGCGGCGAGCCGGCAGTGGGCGATGGTCAGCTGTTCGCGGGCGGTGCTGCGGCCGACGGCCGCGGCGGCGATGACGGCCTCGGCCAGACCCGGCTCCCCCGGTGCCGGCTCCGGCAGTTCGAGGGCGCCGTCGGCCGCCTGCTGCATGCGGTGCGCGTCGGCGAGCAGCGCGGCGTCCCCCTCGCGGACCTCGGCCTCGGCGGTGCGCCGGCGCTCGGCCAGGCGCTTCTCGACCTCGGCGAAGCGGTGGGTGTCGAAGAGGCGGCCGAGCAGCTTGCCGCGCGACTCGGCGTCGGCGCGCAGGAACCGCGCGAAGTCGCCCTGGGGCAGCAGCACGACCTGGCAGAACTGCTCGCGGCTCATGCCCAGGAGCTGGGTGATCTCCTCGCCGATCTCCTGGTGCGAGCGGCTGAGGTCCTTCCAGGCGGCGGCCGTCGCGTCGTACTCGCGCAGCCGGCTCTGGGCCTTGTCGACCGTGGTCCCGGGACGCCCCTTCTTCTTCGCACGCTCCCAGGGCGGCTGCCGGGTGACCTCCAGGCGCCGCCCGGCGACGGTGAGTTCGAGGCTCACCCCGGTGCGCGTACCGGCCGGGGCGTGGTCGCTGCGCAGGGCCAGGCCCTGACCGCTCTGGCGGGCGCCGGGGACGGAGCCGTAGAGGGCGTAGCACACGGCGTCCAGGACGGACGTCTTGCCGGCGCCGGTCGGTCCGTGGAGCAGGAAGAGGCCGGCCGCCGACAGCGCGCCGAAGTCGACGGTCTGGGTGCCGCCGAACGGCCCGAAGGCCGTGATCTCCAGCCGGTGCAGCCTCATCACGCCACCTCCCGCACGGCGTCGTCCGCGCGCACCGCGTCGAACGCGTCGCGCAGCACGCCCTGTTCGCGCTCGTCGGGCCCGGCGCCGCGCACATGGGCGACGAAGTCCTCGGCGATCTCCTGGTCGCTGCGGCCCGCGAGCCGCCTGGCGTACGACACGTCGGGGTCGTCCGGGGCCCGCTCGGGGTCGAAGACGAGGCTCAGGGTGTGCGGGAAGCGCCGGGTGAGCCGGGCCATGGGGTCGGCCGGGCGGACCGGGTCGGTGAGCGTGGCCTCGACCCACGCCTCCTCGTGCCGGGTCAGCCCCGGATCGGCGAGCAGGTCGTCCAGCGTCCCGCGGAGGCGGGCCAGCGCGCGTGGCACCGGGCAGTCGACGCGTTCGGCGCGGACGGAGCCGTCCGCCGCGAGATCGACGAGCCACATGGTCTTGCGGTGGCCGGTCTCCGAGAAGGAGTACGGCAGCGGGGAGCCGGAGTAGCGCACGCGGTCGTTGATGGTCTGGCAGCCGTGCAGGTGGCCGAGTGCCGCGTAGTCCACCCCGTCGAAGACTCCGGCGGGGACGGAGTCGACCCCGCCGACGGTGATGTCCCGTTCGCTCTCGCTCGTCTCGCCGCCGGTGACGAAGGCGTGCGCGAGGACGACGGAGCGGGTGCCGGGCGGCCGGGCGGCGAGGTCGGCGCGGACCCGGTCCATGGCGGCGGCGAGCACCGCCTCGTGTCCCGCCTTCGGCACCCCGAACGTGTCCTTCACGAGGGCCGGTTCGAGGTACGGCAGTCCGTAGAAGGCCACGTCGCCGTGGGCGTCGGACAGCACCACCGGCGTCCCGCACGCCGACGGATCGGTGCGCAGATGGATGCCCGCGCGTCCGATGAGGCCGGCGCCGACGCCGAGCCGGCGGGCGGAGTCGTGGTTCCCGGAGATCATCACCGTCGGCACGCCCAGGCCGGCGAGGCGGTGCAGCGCGTCGTCGTACAGCTCGACCGCGGCGAGCGGCGGGACCGCCCGGTCGTACACGTCCCCCGACACGACCACCGCGTCCACGCCGCGCTCGCGCACGGTCGCGACCAGGTGGCCGATGAATCCGGCCTGGGCGTCGAGCATGTTCACCCGGTGGAACGCCCGGCCCAGATGCCAGTCGGACGTGTGCAGCAGCCTCATGATCCCCGACCCTAACGGCCGGGTCCGACAGCACGGGCGGTTACTCCCGTATCGGCCCGTCATGAGCCCTCTCATACCGGACCGTTACGCCCGATTCGCACGGAACGTCACACATCTCCGTAGGCTTCACCGCCGAGTTCGAACGCGGCCGTACCGGCGGTCGCGTCCGCGAGCCAGGACCGGAAGGTGTCCACGTCCGCGTCCGGCAGGGCGATCTCGAGGGTGACGGCCTCCCCGTAGCGCACCTCGCGCACCTCGCGCCCGGTGGAGCGCAGGTCGTTCTCCACCTTGCCCGCGCGCTGGTGGTCGACCGTCACCGTGGCCAGCCGGAAGCGGCGGCGGGTGAGCGTGCCGACCGCGTCCAGGGCCTCGCCGACCGCGCCGCCGTAGGCCCGGATGAGCCCGCCCGCGCCGAGCTTGACCCCGCCGTAGTAGCGGGTGACGACGGCGACGACGTACCGCATGTCGCGGCGCAGCAGCATCTGGAGCATGGGGACGCCCGCTGTGCCGCCCGGTTCGCCGTCGTCGCTCGCCTTCTGCACCGAGGCGTCGGCGCCGATGACGTAGGCCCAGCAGTTGTGGGTGGCGTCCGCGTGCTCCTTGCGCACGCCCGCGATGAAGTCCTGGGCCTCCCGCTCGGTGGCCGCCGGTGCCAGGGCGCACAGGAAGCGGGAGCGGTTGACCTCGGTCTCGTGCACGCCCGCGTGGGCGACCGTGCGGTACTCGTCCTGCATCCGGCCAGCCTATGCGCCGCCCGCGCTACGTCCCGCCGCCGCCCTTCCTGCCCCGCGGTACGAGCGTGCCCGTCAGGAGCGCGGTGCCCGGGAGCAGGGCGCCCCAGGCGGGCCCGTGCCAGGCCAGTACCGCGATCGCCGAGGTCGGGAACTTCGTGCGCACCCGCTGCAGCGCGTCGTCGAGGTCGTCCCCGGCCAGGGCGAGGACCAGTTCCTCGAGGCCGGGGTTGTGCCCGACCAGGAGCAGCGTCTCGACCTCGGCGGACACCTCGTGCACCACGCTCAGCACCTCCCTCGCGCCGGCGCCGTACAGCCGCGGGTCGTGGCGCACCGGGGGCGGACTGCCCCACTGGGCCGAGGCCAGCTCCCAGGTCTGGTGGGCCCGTACGGCGGTGGAGCACAGCGCGAGGTCCGGCAGGCAGTCGGCTTCGGCCAGGGCCCGTCCGGCGGCGGGCGCGTCCCGCAGGCCACGCCGTGCGAGCGGCCGCTCGTGGTCGGCGACGCCCTCCGGCCAGGCCGACTTGGCGTGCCGCAGCACCACCAGGCGGCGCAGCGGGCCCGGCGCGGTGCGCGCGCTCACGCCGGTGATCCGAGGTCGCGGGTGAGGTCGAGACCGAGCAGCCGGTCGGCGTGGGCGTACGTCTCGAAACGGGCGCCGTCGGGCAGTTCGGGCGCCGTCTCGACCCAGGCCAGCACCCGCAGCACCGCGGGCACGTCCAGGTCGTCCTCCCAGGCGCCGCGCAGGCGCGTGCGCGCCTCGTCGGGGATCGGCCGCGACGGGCGGCGCGCCCAGTCGGCGACCGCACGGCGCCAGCGCAGCAGCGTCGTACGGGCCTCCGAGAGGGTGGCCGTGTCGAGTGTCACCGGCTCGTCCCGGCGCCGGGCGAGCAGGGCCAGGCGCAGGACCGCGGGGTCGGTGCCGTCGGGGACGCCGGTTCCGGGGCGCACGGCGGCGACGGCGACCAGGACGCCCCCGGGCGGGGCGTCCCCCTCCGGCACGACGTTCAGGACCTGCGCCTCGCCCAGCCCGGGGCCGACGTCCCGCCGGTCCTCGAAGGGCCGGATGCCGAGCGACTCCGCCCCGGCCCGCAGCTCGGCGTGCTCGCGCGCGGCGTTCAGCACCCCCCACACCGGGGTGCCGCCGAGTTCCAGGGCACGCACGAGGACGTCGGCGACCAGCAGGGTCCGCAGGGATCCGGTTCCGGAACCGGGGGCATGGGCCTCGACCCGGGTCAGCCCCCGGCGGACCGGGGCGGCGTCGACAAGATCGCCGGTTCGGGCGTCGGTGATGCGCAGCACGGAGCGAGCGTAGGCGTGCGGGCGCCCGTGCGCAGGCATCCGGACCGAAATCAGGACATGGTGGCGGGATTCAACAACGGAATGTACCAACGGCACGCGGCGAGGAGTGCGCGGCTGTCACCCACACGCGCGGGGCGCGCGCACCCGCACCCGGTCGAGCACCGCGACCGCCGACGTCTCCCCCAGGACGTCCGCCGCGCGGGAGAGGAAGTCCCGCAGGCGGGGCTCGTCGTCGACGATGACCACGGCGCACGGCCCCTTCGGCCCGTGGGCGGGCCGCCGGGGGTCGCCGGCGCCGAAGCCGGTGACCCCGCGGAAGACGCTCGCCCCGGCGAGGCCCGCGCGGTGCGCCCGGTGGACGAGCTCGGCGTAGGCGGGCCGGTGGTGCCAGACGACGGCCGCGTCGAGGTGGATGGTCAGACGTGCCGCGGGCAGGTCGTGGGCGGGCATCGGGCACCCCCTTGCGGTGCGGGCTGTCCAGAAGGTACTGCGCCGCCGGCCTCGCGAACAGCCGCCGGCGGCGCGCCGGAGCGGGGGAATCATCGCGTGCCGCGGGCCGTTCACCGAAGACGGCAGCAGGTCCACGAGGCGCTGGGAGGCCCATGGTGTACGGCGACGAGGCAACGATCCGCAAGATCCTCACCGAGTCCGGCGACACCTGGGCCGTGGTGGGCCTGTCGTCGAACCAGCGGCGCGCCGCGTACGGCGTCGCACGGGTGCTGCAGCGCTTCGGCAAGCGGGTCGTGCCCGTCCACCCCAAGGCGGAGACGGTGCACGGCGAGCAGGGGTACGCCTGTCTCGCCGACGTCCCCTTCGACGTGGACGTCGTCGACGTCTTCGTCAACAGCGACCTGGCCGGACCGGTCGCCGACGAGGCCGTCGCGAAGGGCGCCAGGGCCGTCTGGTTCCAGCTCGGCGTGATCGACGAGGCGGCCTACGCCCGCACCCGCGCGGCGGGCCTGGACATGGTGATGGACCGCTGCCCCGCGATCGAGATACCGCTCATGCGCTGAGCGGGCCGGGCGGGGTGGTGCGTACAGATCCCCTGAAAGTCTGTTCAGGAACGTCCCCGGTACTGGTCAAAACTTCACAACGGGTCTTCTGTCCGGCCGCCACTGATTCCTAATCTGCGACGTCGCACTCACTGAAAGCACTTATTCAGAATGTGAGAGGTCGCTGAAAACATGGTGAGCATCGAGCAGACCTCCGTAAAGGAGGCCAGGGGTCCCAGCGGCCTCAGGCGAGACGTCGGACTGATCGGCCTGATGTGGGCCTCGGTCGGTTCGATCATCGGTTCCGGCTGGCTCTACGGCGCGGAGAAGGCGGTCGTGGCCGCCGGTCCCGCGGCGATCATCTCGTGGGTGATCGGCGCGGTGGCCATCGTCCTGCTGGCCCTCGTGCACGCCGAACTCGGCGGCATGTTCCCGGTCGCGGGCGGCACGGCCCGCTATCCGCACTACGCCTTCGGCGGCCTGGCCGGCCTGTCGTTCGGCTGGTTCTCCTGGCTCCAGGCGGCCACCGTCGCGCCGATCGAGGTCGAGGCGATGATCGGCTACGCCGGTCACTGGAGCTGGGCCCAGGGCCTGCAGCACCCGGACCAGACGCTGACCGCCTCGGGTCTGGTCACCGCCGTCGTCCTCATGGCCGTCTTCGTCGCGGTCAACTTCTTCGGCGTCCGCGCCCTGGCGCACACCAACAGCGCCGCCACCTGGTGGAAGGTCGCCGTGCCGCTGGGCGCGATCTTCGTCATCGCCGTCGGGAACTTCCACCCGGCCAACTTCAGCTCCGAGGGCTTCGCCCCGTTCGGCGCCAAGGGTGTGCTCAGCGCGATCAGCGAGAGCGGCATCATCTTCGCCCTGCTGGGCTTCGAACAGGCCATCCAGCTCGCGGGCGAGAGCCGCAACCCCAAGCGGGACCTGCCCCGGGCGACCCTCGGTTCGGTCGCGATCGGCGCGGTCATCTACGTCGCGCTCCAGGTCGTCTTCATCGCCGCGCTGCCGCACAGCACCTTCGCCAAGGGCTGGGCGCACCTCGACTACCCGGGCATCAGCGGCCCCTGGGCGGGCCTGGCGACCGTGGTGGGCCTGGGCTGGCTCGCCTTCATCCTGTACGCGGACGCCGTGATCTCCCCCGGCGGCACCGGCCTGATCTACACCACGGCCACCTCCCGTGTCTCCTACGGCCTGGCCAAGAACGGCTACGCGCCGAAGATCTTCGCGCGCACCGACCGCCGCGGTGTGCCCTGGTTCGGCCTGATCATCTCCTTCGTGACGGGCGTGGTCTGCTTCCTGCCCTTCCCGAGCTGGCAGCAACTGGTCGGCTTCATCACCTCGGCGAGCGTCCTGATGTACGCGGGCGCCCCGCTGGCGTACGGCGTCTTCGACCGGCACCTGCCCCACCACGAGCGCCCGTACCGGCTGCCCGCAGGCAACGTGGTCGCGCCGGTGTCCTTCGTGGTGGCCAACCTCATCATCTACTGGTCGGGCTGGGACGTGCTGTGGCGGCTCGGCGTCGCGGTCGTCCTCGGCTATCTGCTCCTCGGCGGCTACGCCTGGTGGGCCAACGCCACGCACCGGCCCGACGCGCCCCGCATGGACTTCAGGGCCGCCCAGTGGCTGCCGGCCTACCTGCTGGGCATGGGCGTCATCTCCGCGCAGGGCCAGTTCGGCGGGGCCGGGCACATCGCCCTGTGGTGGGACATCCTCGTCGTCGCCGCCTTCTCGCTGGCCGTCTACTACTGGGCCCGGGCGACCGCGTCGCGGCCCGAGGAGATCGAGCGCAGCATCGAGGAGGTCGTGGTCACGGACGCGCCCGCGCACTGACCCGGCGTCCCCGGACGCGCCCGCACGCCGACCGTCCTGACGTGCACGGCCCGTCGGCCGCGGCCCCCCGGCCACGGTTGACGGGCCACCGTCATAATGCTCGGATGACCTCGACCTCCTTCCAGCCCGACTCCCCTTCCGCGCAGCGCTTTCCGGTGGTGATCGTGGGGGCGGGACCCGCCGGGCTCACCATCGCGAACATCCTGCGGGCCGCCTCCGTCGACTGCCTGGTCCTGGAGCTCGAGACGCGCGAGTTCATCGAGCGCCGGCCCAGGGCCGGCGTCATCGAGGAGTGGGCCGTGCGCGGACTCAGGGAGCGCGGGCTGGCGGACAACCTGCTGGAGCGGGCGGAACTGCACACCCAGTGCGAGTTCCGGGTCGGCGGCAGGCGGCACCGCTTCTCCTACACCGAGTTGACGGGGCATCACCACTACGTCTATCCGCAGCCGTTGCTGGTGACGGATCTGGTGCGCGCGTACGCGGACGTGCGCGGCGGGGCCGTACGGTTCGGCGTGCGGGACGTCCGGCTGCACGACCTGGACTCGGACCGGCCGGCGGTGTCGTACAGCGATCCGGGGACCGGCCGGCGGGAGCTGGTGCGCTGCGAGTTCGTGATCGGCTGCGACGGCGCCCGCGGCGTGACGCGGACCGCGCTGCCGCCGCACGCCCGGATCAGCCGGCAGGACTACGGCGTCGGCTGGCTGGCGCTGCTCGCCGAGACGCCGCCGTCCAGCGACTGCGTGGTCTTCGGCATCCATCCGCGCGGTTTCGCCGGGCACATGCCGCGCAGCGCCGAGGTCACCCGTTACTACCTGCAGTGCCCGCCCGGCGACGACCCGGAGAGCTGGTCGCACGACCGGGTCTGGGCCGAGTTGCGCGAGCGGCTCGGCACGGACGACCGGCCGCCGCTCACGGAGGGGCGGCTGATCGAGAAGCGCGTCCTCGACATGCACAACTACGTCGTCGAACCCATGGCGTTCGGGCGGCTCTTCCTCGCCGGGGACGCCGCCCATCTCACCGCTCCCATCGCCGCGAAGGGCATGAACCTCGCCCTGCACGACGCCTTCCTGCTCGGCGACGGCCTCGTCGCCCGTCTGACCAGGGGCGAGAGCGCCGGTCTGGAGGGCTATTCGGCGGCCTGCCTGGACCGCGTGTGGGACTACCAGGAGTTCTCGCAGTGGCTGTCGGAGGTGTACCACGGCGCGTCGTCGGGCGACGCGTACCGCGCGGGGACCGCGCTGGCCCGGCTGCGGCGCCTGTTCTCGTCGCCCGCGGCGGCGGCCTCGTTCGCGGAGCAGTACCTCGGCAAGAGCTCCGCGTCCTGACCGCTCCGGGGGCTCAGTCGTGCGGCGGGCGGTCGCTGAGCCGGTGGTCGGCCACCTTCAGCGCCTCGTCCACCAGGCGCCGCAGGTGCCCGTCACGCAGTGCGTAGACGACCCTGCGCCCTTCCTTGCGGGTGCTCACCAGGCCCGCGAGCCGCAGCCGTGCCAGGTGCTGGCTGACCGCGGGCCGGGCCGCCCCGCAGCTCTCCGTCAGTGTCGTCACATCGGCCTCTGCCGTGGTCAGAGCGTGCAGCAGGGCGAGCCGGGTGCGGTCGCCGAGCAGGGCGAGTAGTTCGGCGGCGAGGGCGAACTGTTCCTCGCCCGGGGTACGCGGGTGCGCATCGTGCGCAGGTGACAGGTGCATGCGTGCGCTCATACGCACATAATGGCCTCGTGGGCCCGACCCGTCCACTCCCGCGCACCGTAAGGGGACGCACGTGAGCGACCGGCACCACCACGACCACCCGCACCGCCACGACCACGGACACCCCGTGGAGCCACACCGGCACACCCACGGACACCCCGTGGACCCGCACCGGCACACCCACGGCTCCCGGGGTCTGCGGCACCGCCTCGGCCATCTCCTCACCCCGCACTCCCACGAGAGCGCGGACAAGCTGGACTCCGCCCTGGAGTCCTCCGCCCGCGGGATGCGGGCGCTGTGGGTGTCCCTCGCCGTCCTCGGCGGGACGGCGCTGGCCCAGGCCGGGGTGGTCGCCGTGTCCGGTTCGGTGGCGCTGCTCGGCGACACCGTGCACAACGCCGCCGACGCGCTGACCGCGGTGCCGCTGGGCATCGCCTTCGTGCTGGGGCGGCGGGCGGCCACGCGGCGGTTCACCTACGGCTACGGGCGGGCGGAGGACCTCGCGGGGATCGCGATCGTGCTGACGATCGCCGCGTCGGCCGCGTTCGCGGCCTGGGCGGCGGTGGAGCGGCTGCTCGGCCCGCGGCCCGTGGCGCACGTACCGGCCGTGGCACTGGCCGCCCTGACCGGGTTCGCCGGCAACGAGTGGGTGGCGCGGTACCGGATCCGGGTGGGCCGCGAGATCGGTTCTGCCGCGCTGGTCGCCGACGGACTGCACGCCCGCACCGACGGATTCGCCTCGCTCGCCGTGCTGCTGGGGGCCGGCGGTTCCGCACTGGGCTGGCGACTCGCCGACCCGCTCGTGGGGCTGGCGATCACCGCGGCGATCGCGCTGGTGCTGCGGGACGCGGCGCGCGAGGTGTTCCGGCGGGTGATGGACGCCGTCGACCCGGCCCTGGTGGACCGGGCCGAGCGGGCGCTGCGCGCGGTGCCGGGCGTGCGCGAGGTCGGCGAGCTGCGGCTGCGCTGGATCGGGCACCGGCTGCGCGCGGAGGTCGCGGTGGTGGTCGACGGCGACGCGACCGTACGGGCCGCGCACACGATCGCCGTCGACGCCGAACACGCCCTGCTGCACGCGGTACCGAAACTCACGGCGGCCCTGGTCCACGCCGACCCGGCACCGGCGCCGGGCCAGGACGATCCGCACCTGGCGCTGGCCCACCACCTGAGGGGCGAAGGCCCGCCACGGCTCAGCGCCACGCCGCGGATCTGACGCCGGCCCCCGGCGACCGAACATCTGGTGACCGTACGCCGGTGCTGACCCCGCGAGGTCGTTCACGCGAGGTCAGCACACCTGGACCACTCCTAGACCCCCAGCCCCTCCAGCACCACCGCACCCGGCAGGTCCGCGAACGCCTTGCCCGGGACCAGGAGTTTGCCGCGGCGGCGGCCGCTGCCGACCAGGACGTAGGGGAGGTCGACCACGGCCGGGTCGACCAGGACCGGCCAGTCGGACGGCAGGCCGATCGGGGTGATGCCGCCGTACTCCATGCCGGTCTCCCCCGTCGCCGTGTCCATGGACGCGAACGAGGCCTTGCGTACGCCGAGTTGGCGGCGGACGACGCCGTTGACGTCGACGCGGGTGGTGGACAGCACGATGCACGCGGCCAGGGTCGTCGTGCCGCCCCGCTTGCCGGCCACCACCACGCAGTTCGCCGACTGCTCGAGCAGTTCCCGCCCGTAGTGCTCGACGAAGACGGCGGTGTCGGCCCACTGCGGGTCGGTGTCGACGTAGACGATCCGGTCGGCCGAGACGCTGCCGGTCCAGTTGCGAACGGCCTCGGCGACGGGGGCGGTCAGTTCGCCGACGGCGTCGGGGGCGGGGACGGCGATGTCGAAGTGTCCGATGGGTGCGCGCATGGCCGCACGGTAACAGCAGGGCCGCGGGCCGCCTCAGCGCACCGGCGGAACGGACACCGCCATGACCATCTCCATCGGTGCGTCGCCCTCGTTGCCGTAGGTGTGCGGGGTGTCGGCCTCGAAGGAGGCGCTCGCCCCGGCCGGAACGCGGTGCTTCGCGCCATCGACGGTGAGCGTCAGCTCCCCCGCGAGGACGTGCACGAGCTCGACCGTGCCGGCGGGGTGCGGGTCGGACGGGCTGCTGTCGCCGGGCATGAGCCGCCAGTCCCACATCTCCAGCGGGCCGGGGGCCTCGGCGCCGGCGAGCAGCCGGTTGTAGCTGCCCGCCTCGGTGCTCCACAGCCGTACGGCCTGCTCGGCGGGGACGATGCGGACCTGGGGGCCCTGTTCGTAGTCGAGCAGCGTGGTGATGCTGACGCCGAGCGCGTCGCCGATCTTGACGACCGTGCCGATGCTCGGGTTGGTGCGGGCCTGCTCGATCTGGATGAGCATGCCGCGGCTGACCCCGGCGCGGGCGGCGAGCGCGTCCAGGGTGAAGCCGCGGTCGTTGCGCCAGCGCTTGACGTTGCGCGCCAGGGACTGGGTGAGCAGATCGAGGTCCGACACGTTCCGTCCGATGTCCTTGCGTAGGGGGCGAGCGGGTGGAGCGGGGTGGAGCGAGGTCCGACGAGAGGCCAATATTTTAGATGACTGAGTGCATTCCACTGGACTACGCTGTGATGCACCCGATCGTTCACCGAACTGTACTGCGAGGCCCCCCGTGACAGCACTCTTCGCCCTCGCCACCAGCCTGCTCTGGGGACTGGCCGACTTCGGCGGCGGACTGCTGACCCGGCGCAGTCCGGCCCTCACCGTGGTCGTCGTCTCGCAGACCATCGCGGCGGCGGTGCTCGGCGCGGTCGTGGTGGCCACCGGCGGCTGGAGCGAGGCGGGGCCGCGGCTGTGGTTCGCGTTCGCCGCCGGACTGGTGGGGCCGGTGGCGATGATCGCCTTCTACCGGGCGCTCGCGCTGGGCCCGATGGGCGTGGTCTCGCCGCTCGCCACGCTGAGCGTGGCCGTTCCGGTGAGCGTGGGCCTCTTCCTCGGCGAGCGGCCCGGTCCGACGCAGGTCACCGGGATCGCCGTCGCCGTCACCGGCGTGGTGCTCGCGGGCGGTCCGCGGCTCGGCGGCGCCTGCGTACAGCGGCGGACCATCCTCCTGACGCTCGTCGCGGCGCTCGGCTTCGGCACCGTGTTCGCTCTGATCGCGGAGGCCTCCACGACCGTCACCGGTCTGTTCCTGGCGCTCTTCGTGCAGCGTGTGACGAACGTGGCCGCGGGCGGCATCGCCCTGTTCGCCTCCGTCAGGCGGGGCACCGAGGCCCTTCCCGAGGGCGGCTTCCCCTGGGCCTCGCTGCCCGCCCTGGCCTTCGTCGGCCTCGCGGACGTCGCGGCGAACGGCACCTACTCGGTCGCCGCCCGGCACGGCCCCGTCATGGTCGCGGCCGTGCTCGCCTCGTTCTACCCGGTGGTGACGGCTCTCGCCGCCCGCGGCTTCCTCAGGGAACGCCTCCTCGGCGTCCAGGCGGCGGGCGCGGGCCTGGCCCTGGTGGGCACGGTGCTGCTGGCGACGGGCCAGGTGTATTGACCCGTGAGGTCCCGTGCCTCCGGCATGATCCGGCAGCCGGCCCCGGGCGGCCCTGGCCCGGTCTTCGAGCTAGGGCTCGTCCCGTCCGGCCAGTCCCGCCGCCGCCTCCTCATCCAGTTCCGCCAGTCCCGACACCGTCTCCTCGTCCAGTTCCGCCAGTCCGGACACCGTCTCCTCGTCCAACTCCGAGAGGGCCAGGAGCTGTTCGGGGGTGACGCCGTCCGGTATCGGCACCGGCGCCGGCGTCCTGAGCGGCGGCTGCCAGCCCTCGGCGGCGGTCCAGCGGCGGACGACGCGGGCCGGTGCGCCGGCCACCACGGCGTGGTCGGGAACGACGCCCCGGACCACCGCGCCGGCGGCCACCACCACGTTCCGCCCGACCCGCGCGCCCGGCAGGATCACCGCGCCGGTGCCGATCCAGCAGCCGGGCCCGATCTCCACCGGCTCCATCCGGGGCCACTGTTTGCCGATGGGCTGGTGCGGATCGTCGTAGGAGTGGTTGGTGGACGTCACGTAGACGTACGGCCCGAAGTAGCAGTCGCTGCCGATGGTGACCGACGTGTCGGCGATGACATGGCTGCCGCGGCCGAGCACGACGCCGTCCCCGATGCGCAGGATCGGCTCGGTGCCGAGGTCGAGGTCGGGCATGAGGCCGGCGGTCAGGGTGACCTGTTCGGCGACGATGCAGTGGGACCCGATGTGGATCCAGGGTTCGCCGAAGACCGTGCCGAGCGGGAAGGCCAGCCGGGTGTGGGCACCCAGCGCGCCGAAGCGGAAGCGTCCCGGACGCTCCGCGGTGACCGAGCCGGTGCGCTGCACCCAGGCCCAGCCCGCGTGGACGGCGCGCTGCGTGAGGCTCCGCCGCCAGGATGAGAACGTGTTCTTGCGCTTCGGCACCCGCTCACCGTACTCAGCACGGGCCGGGCCGATGAGGCCCGCACCCTGTGATCTTCACCCCACCGCGGGGCACGCGCCGGCCGGTGCGAGGATCACCCGTGGCGGATGAGGCGGCCGCGGCGGAACCGTGGTGCGGTGCAGAGGTGACCAGGACCGGCCTCGTGAACCCCTTCGGCCTCGCCGGACGGGTGACACGGTACGCACTGGGGACCGCGGGCCGGCTCGCCGACGGGCTGGTCGCCACGGTCACGGCGGGCGTTCTGGACCGGCTGGTTCCCGCGGTGACCGCCGCCGTCCTGGACCGGCTCGATCTGGACGGCGTGGCCGCCCGCCTCGACGTCAACCGGATCGCCGACCGGGTGGACGTGATGCGCGTGGCCCGCCGGGTGGACGTCGACGACATCGCCGACCAGGTCGACGTGGACCGGGTGGCGGCCCGGGTGGACGTGGACGCGGTCGCCGCCCGTGTCGACGTCGACCGGGTCGCGGAACGCGTCGACCTCGAACGGATCGTGTCGCGTATAGACATCGAACGGATCGTCTCGCGTATCGACCTCGACCGGATCGCGGCGCGCGTCGACGTCGACCGGATCGCCGCCCGGCTGGACGTCGACGCCGTGATCGACAGGGTCGACCTGGCCGCGCTCACCAAGGCCGTGCTGGAGGAGATCGACCTGGGCCGGATCGTCCGCGACACCAGTGGCGGGATGGCCGAGGAGACGGTCGACGCGCTGCGGCTGCGGAGCATGCGGGCCGACCGGATGGTCAACCGCGTCGCCGACCGGCTGCTGCGCAGACCCGGCGGCACGCCGGGACGCGTCGGCGGGCTCGCGCCACCGCACGGGCAGACGCCGTGACCCGTCCGGACCCGGCACCGGCCCAGGACACCACGGCGGGGGTCGTGTCGCGGTGCCTCGCGGCCGTGGCCGACGCCCTCGTGGTGGCCGTCATCGGGCTGGCCGTGGAACTCGCGTTCGCCGGGCTGCGGCTCGTCGTCACCGGGCCGCCGTTCCACCTGCCCGACCTCTCCCTCTGGCTGACCGGGGCGCTCGGCTGGGCCATCGCCGTGCTCTACCTCACCATGAGCTGGGCCACGACCGGCGGCACCCTCGGCAACTGGCTGCTGGGACTGCGCGTCACCCGCCGCACCGGACGGCTGCTCGGCATTCCCCGCGCCCTGCTGCGGGCCGTTCTGTGCATCGCCCTTCCCGTGGGCCTGTTCTGGATCCCCTTCAGCCGGCGCCACGCCTCGCTCCAGGACATCGCCGTGGCCAGCGCCGTGCACTACCACCGCTTCTGAGGCACCGCTGACGCGCCGCCGGCGCCTGCCGCCGGGGGGCCTCTCGAAGCGTGCGTGCGCCTTTCCCACGCCCGCCGCGTCCTCACCCTTCCGAGGTGACCCCTGGACGGCCCCGCCGGAGTAGGAGTGAAGAAGGCGCCGCCATCGGCGGCCGACCGGGAACGGAGGTCCTGCCATGACCACCACCACGCAGCACCGGCGCTCGGAAGGGACCCTCGCGGTCGCGGGCGGGCTGACGGCGTTCGCCGCAGTGATGCTCGTCATGAGCGGCATGCTCGACATCTTCCGCGGCATCATGGCGATCGCGGACGACGCGATCTACCTCAGCACCCCCAACTACGTCTTCAAGTTCGACCTGACGAGCTGGGGCTGGATCCACCTGGCCCTCGGGCTCCTCGCCATGGCCGTGGGCATCGGCCTGGTCATGGGGGCGACCTGGGCGCGGGCCGTGGGGGTGGGCGTCGCGGGGCTGCTGATCATCGCCAACTTCCTCGACATCCCGTACGCCCCGTTCTGGTCCGTCACCCTGATCGCGCTGTACGCATTCATCATCTGGGCCCTGTGCGTGGTGCGGCCGGACTCCGAGACCTACTGACGAGCGGAGACCGTACTCATGACGGACGAACGAGCCGAACGGATCGCCGAGTTCATCGCACCGCTGCGGGTGAAGCCGGGATCGAAGGTGGACCTGTCCACCGACTTCGACCCCGGCGACACGAGCGGCATCGGAAAGAAGAAGAAGGGGCAGGAGCTGCTGGAGACCGGTGTCACGATGCTGGCCGACTACCAGCGGCGGCTGGCGGCCGAGGGCAGGTACGGCGTACTGCTGTGTCTGCAGGCCCTGGACGCCGGCGGCAAGGACGGCACGATCCGGCACGTGATGACCGGGGTGAACCCGCAGGGCGTCCACGTGTCGAACTTCAAGGTGCCCTCCAGCGAGGAACTCGACCACGACTTCCTGTGGCGCTACGCCTGCCGGCTGCCCCGGCGCGGGGAGATCGGCATCTTCAACCGCTCGCACTACGAGGAGGTACTGGTGGTGCGGGTGCACTCCGAACTCCTCGACCGCCAGCGGCTTCCCGACGAGGCGAAGCGCAAGGGCGTGTGGCGGCGGCGCTACCGCGAGATCAACGACTGGGAGCGCTATCTGCACGACAACGGCTTCCGGGTGGTGAAGCTCTTCCTGAACCTCTCCAAGGAGGAACAGCGCACCCGCTTCCTCAAGCGCATCGACGTACCGGAGCGCAACTGGAAGTTCTCCGCGGCCGACGTGCACGAACGCGCCTGGTGGGACGACTACCAGCGGGCCTTCTCCCGCATGCTGTCCGCGACCAGCACCAGCTGGGCCCCGTGGTACGTCGTGCCCGCGGACCACAAGTGGTACGCCCGGATCTGCGCCGCCGCGGTGCTCGCCCACACCCTGATCGACATCGACCCGCAGTACCCGGAGGTCGGCGAGAAGGCCCGGCACGAGCTGGGCCTGGTGAAGGAGGACCTGGAGGCGGAGGCCCCGGCCGGTGCGCCGGCCGATCCGTACGCCGCGTCGGTCACGGCCCACAAGAAGCGGAGGCAGGCACGATGACCTCCCCGGTGGAGAGAGAACAGGGCCGCGCGACGGCGGCCGAACCCTGGTACGCGCAGCCGCCCCAGGCGGTGGCGGACGCCCTCGGTGTGGACCCCGCCGTCGGTCTCAGCGGCGCGCGGGCGGCCGAACGGCTCGGCCGGGACGGCCCGAACGCCCTGCCCGAGGAGCGGCCGCGGCCGGGCTGGCGCCGGATGCTCGACCAGTACCGCAGCTACATGCAGCTGATCCTGGTCGCCTCGGCGATCGTGTCGCTGGCCATCCAGGAGTGGGGCACCGCGGTGCTGCTGCTGGCACTGACCGTGGTCAACGCGGTCATCGGCATGCGTCAGGAGGGCAAGGCGGAGAGCGCCATGAACGCCCTCAAGTCGATGATGAAGGCCACCGCGCGAGTGCGGCGGGACGGCACGGAGACCGAGATACCGGCGGAGGAGGTCGTCGTCGGGGACGTCGTGCTGATCGCCGCCGGGGACGACGTGCCCGCCGACGGCCGTCTCGTCACCGCGAGCGCCCTGCAGATCGACGAGTCCGCGCTGACCGGCGAGAGCACGCCGGCCGCCAAGGACACCGGGATCGTGCGGGGCGAGAACCCGAGCCCCGGGGACCGGACCAACACGGCGTTCATGAACACGCCCGTCACGCACGGCAGCGGCGTCATGCTCGTCACCGAGACGGGCTCCGCCACCGAGCTGGGCAAGATCTCCGGGATGCTCTCGGCCACCCGCCGTGAGCAGTCGCCGCTGACCAAGGAGCTCGACCGGCTGACCCTGTGGATCGCGAGCGCGGCCGGGCTGACCATGATCGTGATGTTCGTGCTGGGACGCTCCCGCGGCGACGCCTGGGACGCGCTGTTCGTCGCCGCCGTGTCGCTGGCGATCGCGGCCATCCCCGAGGCGCTGCCCACGGTGACCCAGACCATCCTGTCGCTGGGCAGCCTGGACCTGGCCCAGCAGCACGCGATCGTGAAGGACCTGCCGTCGGTGGAGACCCTCGGCTTCACCTCCGCCATCAACACCGACAAGACCGGCACCCTGACGCTGAACCAGATGACGGCGGTGGAGGTGGTGGACGCCTTCGACCGCTACACCGTCTCGGGCACCGGATACGAGCTTCAGGGCCGTATCCACCATGCCGTCGGCCGCTCCTCCGACCTCGAGGGCGCGATCCTGCCCTATCTGGTGGCGAGCGACGCCAAGCTCGTGGACGGCAAGGTGGTGGGCGACCCGACCGAGGGCGCCCTGCTGGTGCTCGGTCACAAGGCCGGTCTCGACGCCGACGCCACCCGGGAGAGGTTCCCGCGTCTGGCCACCCTGCCCTTCGACCCCTCGTACAAGCTGATGGCCACCTTCCACCAGGCCACCGACGCCCGGGGCCGGCCGGTGGTCCGGTGCTTCGTGAAGGGAGCGGCGCCCGCGGTGATGCGGCGGGCGGTGACGGCGCTGTCCGACGGCGCGAGCATCCCCTGGGACGCCGAGCTCGACAAGCGGGCGCACGAGGAGATGGAGCGGATGGAGCGGGCGGGCCGGCGGGTGATGGCCGCCGCCACCCGCGACATCGACGCGGCCGACTTCGCGGCCGACGGCGACCTGCTCGCGCAGGTCACCCGGCTGCAGGTGACCAGCCTGGTCGGGATGGAGGACCCGCCGCGCGAGGAGTCCAGGAAGGCGGTGGAGGGAGCGCGGGCGGCCAACATCCGGGTGCGGATGGTGACCGGCGACGACGTCGTCACCGGCGCGGCCATCGCCGAGCAGGTCGGCATCGAGGGCGAGGCCGTCCTCGGCTCCGACTTCGCCGCCCTCGACGAGTCGGAACGGCTGGCGCGCATCGACGACATCGGCGTGATCGGCCGGGTGGCCCCCGAGCACAAGGTGCTGCTCGCCGACACCCTCAAGAAGAAGGGCGACGTGGTGGCCATGACCGGGGACGGCGTCAACGACGCCCCCGCGATCAAGGCGGCGGACATCGGGATCGCCATGGGCTCCGGCACCGAGGTGGCCAAGAACGCCGGACGGCTGATCCTGTCCGACGACAACTTCGCCACGATCGTCTTCGCGGTCGAGCAGGGCCGCAAGATCTACGACAACCTCACCAAGTACATCCGCTTCGTGCTGGTCCTGCTGGTGGTGTTCGTGCTGACCTTCCTCGGCGCGACCCTGTTCAACATCGCGAACGGGGAGCCGTTCACGCCGGCCCAGGTGCTGTGGATCCACTTCTTCGTCAACGGGGCCTTCGGCTTCGCGCTGGGCTTCGACCGGGTCAGTCCGGGGCTGATGGAACGCAAACCGCGGCCGCGCGGCGAGCCGGTGATGACGAAGCGTCTGATGGTGACGGTCGGGCTCGCCGGGCTGGCGATCACCATCGGGCTGCTGTCGCTGATCAAGCTGGGCGAGGCACGCTTCGACAGCACCGCGATCGGCAACTCCATCGCCTTCACCTCGTTCGCGTTCTGCCTGATCGTGGCCGGCGTGGAGTGCCGCAGCGAGACGGAGACCGCGCTCACGGTGGACACCTTCGACAGCAGGCAGATGAACCGGGCGATGTTCGGCGAGTTCGTGCTCGCCGTCCTGGCGACCCAGACGGACGTCTTCAACCGGCTGCTCGACACCACCCCGCTCACCATCGGGCAGTTCGGCTGGGCGCTGCTGCCGGCGCTGGCACTGCTGGGACTGTGGGAACTCGGCAAGACCGTCGCCCGCGGCCGCACGAGTCCTTCCTCCCGTCCGTCCCAGCGCGCCGGAGCGCAGGACGCCGGAGTCCAGGACACCGGAGCGCAGGACGCCGATGGAGCCCGGGCGTCGATAAGGCCCGGGCGTCGACTGTCGCCAGGGCATCGATAGGGCGCAGGCGCCGGTCCGCCCGGGCGCCGGCGGTCGGTCCGCCCGGGCGTCGGCCCTCAGCGGCGCGGCCCCGGGCGGCCGGGCCGAGCGGTGCCGCCCCCGGACGGACGGACCAAGCACTGCCACCCCCGCACGGCAGGCCAAGCACTGCCACCCCCGTACGGACGGACCAAGCGATGCCACCCCCGCACGGACGGACCAAGCGATGCCACCCCCGCACGGACGGACCAAGCGATGCCACCCCCGCACGGACGGACCAAGCGATGCCACCCCCGCACGGGCCGGGTCTCTCAGCGGCGCGGCCCGCGCACGGCCGGGAGGCTCATCCGGGCCAGGCGGTGCCATTCGAGCCGGGGTCGCGCCGCGCGCGTGCCCGGCCGGTGCCTCGGCACCAGCACCCGCAGCGCGCGCGGCCGGACCACGCACCGCACGGGCACGGGCAGGGTCAGCGCCTCGCCGTCGACACCGGCCGGGATGAAGGGCCGGTCCGCGTCCACGACCACCTCGGCGGCCGTCGCCCGCGTCAGCCCGGCGGCGCGGTGCCCGCGCAGCAGACCGGCGGCCTGGGCGGCGTTGTTCACGTCCACGCCGACGGCGCCCAGCAGCCCGCCGTCCATGCGCGCCCGGCGGCCGAGGCCGGCGATGTCGCCGGTGCCGTAGGGGTTGTTGCTGACCAGCAGGGCCTGCGGCGAGTCGAAGAGGGTCTCGCCCGCGCGGGCCGTCAGCGTGGCCCCCTTGTGGCCCAGGAGCAGGTCGGGCAGGAGTTCGAGCGTGGTGCGGGTCTTGCCGTCGCGGTACGCCGGGCTCTGCACGACCTCGGCGTAGGCGCCGAAGGACACGTTGTTGACGAAGGGGCGCACACCCGCCCGGCCGAGGTCGACCCGCACCTCCACGCCGTCGCGCAGGGCGTCCAGGGCCTTCGAGGGGTCGTCACGGTCCAGGCCGAGGTCGAGCGCGAAGTGGTTGCGGGTTCCCGCGGGGATCACCAGGAACGGGAGGCCGAGTGCCGCGGCGACGTCGGCGACCAGCGCCTGGGTGCCGTCCCCGCCCGCGACACCCAGCAGGTCGGCGCCCTCGGCCGCGGCCTTGCGGGCGAGCTCCGAGACGTCGGTCTCCCCCGGGCCTTCCAGGAGCAGCACCTGGGCCCCCAGCGACTCCGCCTTCTGCCGCAGCCCGAACCGCTCGACCTTGCCGCCACCGGAGCGCGGATTCATGATCAGCACGGCGCGCTTCACCGGCGGCGCCGGCCCCTCGGCCGGTGCGACGGGCCTGCCGGACCGCACCAGGGCTTCCCGGCCGGCCGTGACCGCGAGCAGCCACAGGGCCCAGGCCACGGCCACCACCCAGAACAGCTGGGCGCCCGCGTAGGACACCAGCATCCAGACCGGTGCGGCGAGGGCCAGCAGCGCGGCCAGCAGGCGGGACGGGCCCCGACGGGTCACGATCCACCACAGGGCCGCGACGGTCACCACCGTGCCGACCAGTCCGACCGCCAGCAGAGCGAAGGTCTTCAGCCCCGCGAACACGGCGAGGACGAGCACCGACGCCACGGCCGCCGCCAGTGACGCCCGTGCCAGCCAACGCTGTCGCGGCGTCGTGGGTTCCATGGCACCACGGTCCACCGCCGGCCCCCGCCGGGCATCACCCGCGGCAGGTGACCCGCACGGGCTCGTCTCCCGGCCGACGGGGGCGTCCGCCACGGCGGGTGACGCGCGGCCCCGGCACGCAGCCCGGGCAGTTCATCGCTTACGGTGCGTCCTGAACCGAGGACGAGGAGAGGCGATGACGCACAAGGCGTTGATCACGGCGATCGGCGGCAGGGAACCGAGGATCGACGACGAGGCCTTCGTGGCGCCCACGGCATCGGTGATCGGCGATGTGACGCTGGAGTCCGGGACGAGCGTCTGGTACGGCGCCGTCCTGCGCGGTGACGTCGAGCAGATCTCCGTAGGTGCTCAGGCCAACATCCAGGACAACTGCACCCTGCACGCGGACCCGGGCTTCCCCGTGCGCATCGGCGAGCGGGTGTCCGTGGGGCACAACGCCGTGGTGCACGGGGCGACCGTCGGGGACGACTGCCTGATCGGCATGGGGGCGACGGTGCTCAACGGCGCGGTGATCGGCGCCGGGTCGCTCGTCGCCGCGCAGGCGCTGGTCCCGCAGGGCATGCAGGTGCCGCCCGGATCGCTGGTGGCGGGCGTACCGGCAAAGGTGAAGCGCGAGCTGACGGCGGAGGAGCGCGAGGGCGTCACCCTGAACGGCACGCTGTACGCGGAGCTGGCGAAGGCGCACCACGAGGTGCACGGGGTGCACGAGGAGCCGTAGGAGACGGGCCCGGAGGAAAGACGGGCGGTGTGCTCAGTCGACGGCCGGGACGGCCTCCGCCTCGGCCGCTTCCCGCTCCCTGGCGGCGGCCGCCTTCTTCGCCTTGCGCCTCAGGACCAGCATGGACGTCAGGCCGATCAGCACCGCGACCGCCAGCCCGAGGTAGGAGAACCTCTTGAGCCAGCCCTCGGCGACGACGCCCACGTAGTAGATGACGGCCGTGGTGCCGCCCGCCCAGCAGACGCCGCCGAGGACGTTGGCGATCAGGAACTTCCAGTACGGCATGTGCAGCACGCCCGCGAGGGGGCCGGCGAAGATACGCAGGAGGGCGACGAAGCGGCCGAAGAAGACGGCCCACATGCCCCACTTCTCGAAGGACCGCTCGGCGGTGGCGACATGCCCCTCGCTGAAGTGTCTCGGGAACTTCCCGCCCAGCCAGGCCAGCAGCGGCCGTCCGCCCTTGCGGCCGATCGCGTAGCCGATGGAGTCGCCGACGACGGCACCGGCGCTCGCACACGCACCGAGCACGACCGGGTTGATCCCGGAGTGCTGGGAGGAGAGCAGGGCGGCGGAGACCAGGACGATCTCGCCCGGCAGCGGGATGCCCAGGCTCTCCACCCCGATGACCAGCGCCACCACGGCGTAGACCGCGCCCGCGGGTACCGTGTCGAGCCATTCCTGGACGTGCAACGCCGGTCCTCCCGTGTGGCCTTTTGTCCTGCGTTCCCCGGCGCGCGCCCGCGCGGGGCGCACACCAGGAAGCGTACCGGGTCACCGTGTCGAGGCACCGTCCCGTAGACCGCACTCACGTTCCCAACCGTTCCCAATCGTTCCCGGTCGTTCCGAACCGTTCCCGGTCGTTCCCGACCGCTCCCGACCGCTCCCGGCGGACGTGGGCGCTCAGGGCGTTCCCGCGGTCGCGGTCGCCCCGGGCCTCCAGGGCCTTCCGGGCGGACTCGCCGTCCGGGCACGCGACGGTCGCGCGGACGCGCTCCCCGGCACACGGTGCTCCTCGGCCGCTCCGGCGGCCCGGCGGCCGGCGACGGTGGTGACCGCGCTGGCGACCACACGGGCGGGCAGGGTCCGGGGCCCGCCGCCCTCCGCCGGCGCCGTCCGCGCGGAAGGCGCGGGGTGACTGTCGGCCGGGGCGGAGCGCCGCTGCCCCCGCCCGCCCTCGGACTGCTGCGGCGCGGACTGCGCGTCGCGCGGGTGCGCCGTGCCGCCGGGAGAGTCCTTCCCCGGGCCCACGGCCTTGCCCTGACGGCCGCTTCCGTCACGGTCGGCACCGCTCGCCCGCGCCCGCCCGGCCGAACCCTTCCGCCCGCTGTCCGCGACCGGTGTCCCCGTGTCCGGCTCGACCAGCGGGCTCTCGCCGGCGCGCGGCAGGAGCTCACCGCGGACCGTGAGGCCGTAGCCGATCCCGCTGCCGCGCACGAGGCGCCCGGCCTGCCTCACGAGGCGCCCGCCGGCGCCGGGATCGGGGCACAGGGCGGTGAGCGGCCCGGTGTGCGGCAGAGGGGCGTTTTGGAACGGCGACCGCCGCGGGCCTGCGGTGGGGCAGAGCGCCAGAACGGCCGCCGCACCGGACAGGATCCGGCCACCGTGGACGCCGGCGTCGGCGGCGCCCTTCACGGCACACAGGCAGCCCACGTCGATGTCGAGGCAGGGGCCCGCCCCGGCACCGGGAAGTCCGCCGCGTCCGGACCCGACGGAGTCCCCCACGGAGACGGACCACCCCGTACAGGCAGGTCGTCCCGCGGAGACGGGCCGTCCCCCGGGCGCCGCCCGTCCCGCGGGCGCGGCCCGTCCCGTCGGGGCCGGCGACGGCGGACCGGCCGCCGCGCTGCCGCCCGCCGGGACGGCGCCCGCCAAGACGGCGTGCGGCGAAACGGCGTCCGGGGAGGCGCTGTTCGCGGGGTGCGACGGACGCAGGGTGCTGCCGCTCTCGGCGCCCCGGCCGGCCCGCGGGCCGGAGACACCGTTGTCGTCGGTCCAGCCCGTGGCGACGAGGACGGTGGCCAGCAGGGCGAGGGCCGCCACCCCGACGCCGACGGCGAGCGCCATGGTGTGTCTGCGCGCCGGGACGGGGCGGTGGCGGCCGTAGCCACCCGGACGCAGGGGGCCGCGCCCGGGCGTCAGCGGGAGGCCGCCGCCGCGCCGGGGGCGTGAGTCGAGGTAGCGCCGGGCGCCCCAGCCGAGCACGGTCTCGGCGAGCAGCTCATCCAGACCGCCCTCGAAGTGACTGAGCTGTTCGGCGGCATGACGGCAGTACCGGCATGCCGTCAGATGCTGCTGGACGTCCGGGAGCAGGGCACCGCCCCGGCGCATCGGGACATCGAGGAGGCGGTTGTAGAAACGGCATTCCCGGCCGGGCGCGAGTTCCCGGTGGGCGCGCACGCAACCCGCTCGGAATTGCTCGCGGGCCTGCTCCAGCGCGGCCGCCGCGGTGCCCGTGTCCACCCCCAGCAGACCAGCCGGTACGGATATGGGCTCCGCCTCGACCTCGGTGTGCCACAGCAGGCATTGCGAAGCTCCCGGAAGCGCCTGGAACGCCCGCTCCGCCAGCCGCCTCCTTTCCGGTGTCGAGGACCGCGCGGCCCGCAGGCCCCGCCCGCCGGCCGGTTTGCGGAGTTCCGGCAGAAGAACGGAAATACCGTCATCTGCCGCCCATTCCCTGACCGTGTCCCGTACGGCGGTCAGGAGGTGCGGCCGGAGGGCGCCTTCGGCCGGCCGGCCCAGGACCCGGTGGAACGCGGCGGCCGCGGCGATGGCCGCCGGGTCCTCCCCGGAGGCAGCACAGATGACCGCGTAGTCCAAGGTCGCGCGCCAGTGCCGGGCCAGCAGCAGCGCGGTCGCGCGGTCACCCTCGGGGCCCCGGCCGAGCCGGGCGACGAGGTTGGGGTCGGACTCGGGCGCTGCCGGTCCGGGGCGGGGCGGATACGGCGGGCGTGGGGGGTAAGGGGATTGCACGGGACCATTTCCTTCCAAGCCGCAGGACGGTGGGTGGAAAGCGCACCCGCCGGATATCGGGCACCCGACCGGTGCGTGCCTATAGCCCGTCGAGTTTCTGGGACCGCCATAGGGCCGTTCACTTTCGCACAATTGACGTACGGCCAACAAGGAGTTCGAACGGTCCCCGCTCAAAAGACATTGATTTCCACCGAGTTACCGGCGGTACCCGCACCCGCATTCGAGATTGTCGTTGAGCGGTCCACCATATTGTGTGCGGCACAAGGCGGTTGGCACACGAAATCTCCACCGCCCGCGCGTCCACAGCGGGTTGCGAGGTTTTTCCGGGCCGGCTCTCATCCGCCTCCGCCAGCATGGGCGGCATGATCGCCCCCCACTCCTCCAGCACCCCCGCCCGCACCGTCCGCTCCGTCCGCAAGGCCGTCGTCCCGGCCGCCGGACTCGGCACGCGGTTTCTGCCCGCGACCAAGGCCACACCGAAGGAAATGCTGCCGGTGGTCGACAAGCCGGCCATCCAGTACGTCGTCGAGGAAGCCGCCGCGGCCGGGCTGGACGACGTCCTCATGGTCACCGGCCGGCACAAGCGGGCCATCGAGGACCACTTCGACAGCGCCTTCGAACTGGAGCAGGCGCTCGCGGCCAAGGGCGACGCCGTACGCCTGGACGCCGTGCGCGGCCCCGCCCGGCTGGCGGACATCCATCACATCCGCCAGGGCGAACCGCTCGGCCTCGGGCACGCGGTGCTGTGTGCCCGCCGCCACGTCGGCGACCAGCCCTTCGCGGTCCTGCTCGGCGACGACCTGATCGACCCACGCGAGACGCTGCTCAGCCGGATGCTCGACGTCCACGGCCGGCACGGGGGAAGCGTCGTCGCGCTGATGGCGGTCCCGCCCGAGCAGATCCGTCACTACGGCTGCGCGGCCGTGGAACCGGCCGGCGAGGAGGACGTCGTGCGCGTCACCGGCCTGGTGGAGAAGCCGTCGCCGCGGGACGCGCCGAGCGGGTACGCGGTGATCGGCCGTTACGTCCTCGACCCGGGGGTCTTCGACGTCCTGGAGCACACCCCGCCCGGCCGGGGCGGTGAGATCCAGCTCACCGACGCCCTGCGGGAGCCGGCCGCGGGCGGCACGGTGCACGGCGTCGTCTTCGACGGACTGCGCTACGACACCGGCGACAGGGCCGGCTACCTGCGCGCGGTGGTGCGCCTGGCCTGCGCCCGGGACGATCTGGGGCCCGAATTCGCCGCCTGGCTCAAGGAGTTCGCGGCCGGCCTGGAGGACGGCACGGCGCCGGTGAGCCGCGGGCTCGCGGCCTGACGGCACACCGCGGGGCCCGGGAACGGCAGGCGCCCGGGCCTCGGGTCCGCCTCGGTGCTCAGCCGTTGGGACGCAGGGTCCACACCACGGTCATCTCGCCGGTGACCGCTCCGTCCGCGCGCCGGATCTCGATCGCCACCGGGAACTCGGGCCGCTGCCCGGCGTCCAGCTCCGCCACGACGTCGGCGGCGGGCCGGCCGAGCGTCGCGGTGGCGGTGACGGCGCCCATCGCCAGCTTCCGGTAGGCGATCTCGGCGCTCACGGCGAGCGGCACGGCCCGCGCGAGCTGCTCCCCGAACGCCGCGAGCACGATCGCCCCGCTCGCCGACTCCCCGAGCGTGAACATCGCTCCGGCGTGCGGCCCGCCCACGTGGTTGTGGTACTCGCTCTGGTCCGGCAGTGCCACCACGGCCCGGTCGGACGTGGTCTCGAGGAACTCGAGCTTCAAGGTCCGGGCCATCGGCACCGTCGCGGCGAGCATCTCGCCGATCGACATCTGGTCTGCGCTCATGGCGGGATGTTACCCATGAGTAGCCACGAGTGGCCAGATCCCGTGCCGACCGGATCCCGCGCCGATCGGCACAGCCCTGACGAGTCACGGTGACCGAACCGTGTCCCGGGCGGCACTAGATGATCGATTCCAAGGGGTCAGTGGTCGTAGGCGGTCAGTGAGCGCAGGACGAGCTGGCCGGTGTGGTCGTTGTGCCAGATCGCGGCGGTCAGCGCGAGGATGCGCTGCATGACGCGGGCGATCACGCCGCCCGGTGTACGGCCTCGGTGGTGTTCGAGGTTGAGCTGACCCTTGAAGGTCTCGTTGACTGACTCGATGACCTGCCGCAACGGCTTGAACAGCGGGGCGCCGGGCCGTTCTGGCTCGCCCTTGCGGGCTGGCCGCAGCAGCCGGATGTCCTGCTCGGCCACCTGATGCTCGAAGTCGCGGCCGAAGTAGTTCTTGTCGCCGATCAGGGTCTGTCCAGCCCGGGCGGCGACGAGGTGCGGTTCGGCGGCGAGCAGGTCCAGCAGGGTCTCGCGTTCGTCGGCCTTGGCCCCGGTCAGGGCGAAGGTGATGGGCAGGCCCTGCAGGGTGCACACCAGGTGCAGGCGCAGGCCCCAGAAGAAGCGGCTGTGGCTGGCGCAGTACCCGTACTCGGCCCATCCGGCCAGGTCGGAGCGTTTGACGGTCTCGCGGGAGCGTCCGCACTCTACCGGCGTGGAATCCACGATCCACACGTCGTCGCTCCACACAGAGGTGTCGGTGGCCAGCACCCGGGTCACCCGCCGCAGCAGCTCGGCGGCCTTGCGTAGGCGCTTGTTGTAGCCGGGCTGCTTCGGCAGGTACGGGAAGAGATGCCGCAGGTGGGAGCGGGCGTGGCGAAGCCACTTGGCCTCGGAGGTGAAGCCCAGCATGGCCTGCATCATCGCGAGCGTGACCAGTTCGGCATCGGTCAGTAGCGGAGCGATCCCGACCGCCGGACGCCAGGGCACCAGATGCGGTGATGCCTTCAGCAGGTCGTCGGTCTTCACATAGAGTGCGGTGGCGAGGGAGTCCAACTCTGTCTTCACACACTGACGTTGGGCTCCCTCCTCTTGTGCGCGCAGCCGATCCCTTGGAATCGATCATCTAGGGTGGCTCTTCATGTGGCCAGGACAGCAGCCGCCCGGGGGCGAGCAGAACGCGCAGGGGCAGCACCCTCCCGCGCAGGACAACCCGTACCAGCAGCCGGGGTACCAGCAGCCGAATCCGTATCAGCAGGGCGGATACCAGCAGCCGAACCCCTATGCGCAGCAGCCGCAGTGGGGGCCACCGGGAACGCCCGGGACCCCTCAGCCGCCGACCGGAGGCGGTGGGGGCGGCGGGGGCAACCGGACCAGGCTGGTGGCGATCGTCGCGGCCACGGCCGTGGTCGTGGCGGCCGGTGTCACGGGCTTCCTGGTGCTCGGCGGCAAGAACGACGACAAGGCCGACAGCGCCAAGGACAAGAAGGTCCGGCAGTCGCCGTCGGCCCCGGCCCACCCCAGCGCGTCGGCCTCGGGCTCGGACGACAATCCGCGCGGCGGGGAGAGCGCCAAGGCGACAATTCCGGGCTGGAAGGTCGTCGTGAACCCCAAGTGGGGCACCGCGTTCGACGTCCCGGCGGACTGGGAGGTCGACTCCCCCGGTATGTCGATCGGGTTCGAGGACGACAAGGACCCCAGCGGCAAGCCGCTCATCGTGATGTCCGCGCCCGCCTACTACAAGTCGAAGTGGTGCACCTCCGACGACAACAAGGACGGGCACTCCGACGACACCGCGCTCGCCGCCACCGGCACCAAGGGCGCGGACGGCGCGAAGAACACCGACGAGGTCGCCGTGAACCAGGTGGCGTGGTGGGTCTTCGGCGGCTACACGCAGCCGGACAAGAAGAGCCTCACCTTCGACAAGAAGGCCAAGAAGTACACGACGGCCTCCGGCATCACCGGCAGCTACGCCTGGGCGCGGTCGCACAACAGCCCGCAGATCGGCAAGTCCAAGTGCGCCAGTGACGGCAAGGCGATCACGTTCGGCTTCAAGAACTCCGCCGGGGACTACGTGGCCTGGAACCTCTACGGCGCGACCGGCGTCAAGGGCGAGGTGCCGGACTCGACGATCATGAAGATCATGAGCACCGTACGGCTGTCCGGCGACCCGACCGGCGGATGACGGGCCCGGTGAGGAGCGGTACGGCCCGTGCGGACGACGCCTCACCCGACGCCGAACGCCCCTTCGGGGGGCTCGGGTGACGCAACGGCCTCCTGGTCCCGTACCGGACGGGCGCCGGCGATGAAGCGCCTTATGCCCGGACCGTGCTCGACGCGGGCCGGGAAGGCGTCCGCGGCGGTGAGGCGGGCCAGGGCGGGGACGTCCAGGGGGTGGTGGGCGGCGACGAGGACCGCGTTGCCGAAGCGGCGACCGCGCAGGACGCCGGGTTCGGCGATCAGTGCCAGCTCCGCGAAGAGCGCGGCGAAAGTGGCCAGTTGGGAGCGGAGGAAGGCGAAGGGCGCGGCGTCGGCCAGGTTGGCCAGATAGACGCCGTCCTGCCGCAGCACCCGCTCGGCCTCGCGGGCGTAGCCGAGCGAGGTGAGGTGCGCCGGGACGCGCGAGCCGCCGAAGACGTCGGCGACCAGGACGTCCGCGGAGTCCGCGGGAGCGCTCTCCAGCCAGGCGCGGGCGTCCGCCGTGTGCAGGGCGATGCCGGCGCCGTGGGGAAGCGGCAGGTGCTCCACCACCAGCTCCAGCAGGGCGCGGTCGGCCTCGACGACGTCCTGCCGCGAGCCCGGCCGGGTCGCGGCCAGGTACCGGGGCAGGGTGAGCCCGCCCCCGCCGAGGTGCAGCACGTCCAGCGGGCTCCCCGGCTGCGCGAGGGTGTCCAGCACGTGCCCGAGCCGCCGCGCGTACTCGAACTCCAGGTACGCCGGGGCGTCCAGGTCCACGTACGACTGGGGCGCCCCGTCGACGGTGAGCAGCCAGGCACGCCTGCGGTCGACGTCGGGCATGAGCTTGGCGAGGCCGAAATCGACCTTCCTGGTCACGGGTATGGGGTCGGTCACGGCTCCATTGTGCGGCGCCCGCGGACGCGCGGGCCCCGCGCCCTCCCCCGAGGGGCGCGGGGAACCGCGCGGCCGGCCACGGCCGGCCGGCGGTCCCCCGCGCGCACCGGCCTCAGCCCACGGTGGTCACGGTCCCCGCCCCGACGGTCCGCCCGCCCTCACGGACGGCGAACCCGAGTCCGGGCTCCAGCGGCACGTCCCGCCCGAGCTCCACGGTCATGGTGACGGTGTCACCGGGCCGGGCGACGGCCGTGTCACCGAGGTCGACGTCACCGACCACGTCCGCGGTGCGGATGTAGAACTGCGGCCGGTAGCCGGTCGACACCGGTGTGGTGCGCCCGCCCTCGCGCGTCGACAGCACGTACACCCGGGCGGAGAAGCGCCGACCGGGCACCACGCTGCCCGGCGCGGCCACGACGTGCCCGCGCCGCACCGCGTCCCGGGGGACGCCGCGCAGCAGCAGCGCCACGTTGTCCCCGGCCTGCGCCTCCTGCATGGGCTTGCCGAAGGTCTCCAGGCCGGTGACGACGCTCTCCAGCCCGGCGCCGAGCACGTCGACCCGGTCGCCCACGCGGACGACACCCCGCTCGACCGCGCCCGTCACCACCGTTCCCCGGCCGGTGATGGTGAGCACGTTCTCCACCGGCAGCAGGAACGGCGCGTCCAGATAGCGCTCGGGCATGGGCACATACGTGTCCACGGCGTCGAGCAGCGCCTCGACGGACGCCGTCCAGCGCGGGTCGCCCTGCAGGGCCTTCAGCCCGGAGACGCGTACGACGGGTACGCGGTCCCCGCCGTAGCCCTGCGCGGTGAGCAGTTCGCGGACCTCCAGCTCGACCAGGTCGGTGAGTTCCTCGTCGCCCGCGTCCGCCTTGTTGAGCGCGACGACGATGTGGTTCACGCCCACCTGCCGGGCGAGCAGCACGTGTTCGGCCGTCTGCGGCATGATCCCGTCGACGGCGGAGACGACGAGGATCGCCCCGTCGAGCTGCGCGGCGCCGGTGACCATGTTCTTGACGTAGTCGGCGTGGCCGGGCATGTCCACGTGCGCGTAGTGCCGGGTGTCGGTCTCGTACTCGACGTGCGCGATGTTGATGGTGATGCCGCGGGCGGCCTCCTCCGGGGCGCGGTCGATGCGGTCGAAGGGCACGAACGTGCCGGTGCCGCGCTCGGCCAGCACCTTGGTGATGGCGGCGGTCAGGGTGGTCTTGCCGTGGTCGACGTGGCCCATGGTGCCGATGTTCAGATGCGGTTTGGTGCGCACGTACGCCGTCTTGGGCATGGCGATACCTCGAAGCCTCTACGTAGGTGGATCAGGACCCCAAGGACGTGCCGACCCTCCCCCTGCGGGGTCCGCCGGACGATCCGGGAAGGGTCAGCTTCGGGCGCCGTCGACTGCGGCGACGAGAAGGGAGACGGCAGCCTTCGTGGCATCCGCGACCGCGGATGCTGCGAGGTGGAAGGCGTACCGGAACATGACGCCGATCATCGCCGACCGGTCGTCACGGGTCCACCGGTTTTCCCTGGCGCGGGTCCGGACGGGGCGGCGTTCAGGCCCCGGTGTTCTTCAGCGCCTCCCGCACGGACAGCGGCGAGAACCGCCCGCGCTCCCGCGCCAGGAACGCCCGTACCGCCTCGGGGTCGGTCCTGGCGTACTCGCGCAGGCTCCAGCCGATGGCCTTGCGGACGAAGAAGTCGGGGTGGCCGGACTGGCGCAGGCAGTAGGCGAAGAGTCGGGCGCTGTCGGTGCGTTCCTTGTAGCGCAGCTGATGGAGCAGGGCGGTGCGGACCACCCACAGGTCCTCGTCCGCGATCCAGGCGTCCATCTGCGCCGTCAGAGCCGGATCGGCCGCCACCAGCGTGCCCACGACATGGGCGGCCAGGGCGTCGACGGTGTCCCACCAGGAGACGGTGGTGACGAGGTGCCGGGCCACCGGCAGGAAGCCGGAGGAGCACACGCGCGCGTGGCGGCGCAGGTAGTCGACGGCGAAGTAGTGGTACTCCCGCTCGGGCAACCGCCAGCAGCGCAGCGCGATCGCGGTGCAGTCGGACTCGGCGGGGCGGGGCAGGCCCGCCAGGACGGTGCGGGACAGGGCACGGCGCACCGGCGAGGCGAGGCCGAGGAAGGGGGCCACGTCCTTCATGTACGCGCGCATGGGACCGGCCCGCTCGGGGTCGGCGGCGGCGTAGGTGGCGGTGAGCCGCTCCAGCACGGTGTCGGCGAGTGTGCTGAACGGCACACCCGCGCCGGCCATGCCTGTGACGCTCATGAGACGAACGATACGGCGATCACACACATGCGTCGGTTAGTGTCACCGGATGTTCGATGCCACCACCCGCTCTGGGGGCACCGCCACGGCCTCTCCCCGGACCGCCGCGGAACTCGCCGTCGCCGTGTCGCCACCGGGACCGGGCGCGCGCCTCACCCGTGTGCTGCTCTCCCCGTGGTCGCGGCTGTCCCTGCTCCTCGTCCTGCTCGCGGCCGCCGCGAGCGCCGTGCTGCTCTACGAGCCGCAGCGGCTGCTGGCGCACGGCTGGCCCGCGCAGTTCGGCGGGGCCGCGGCGGCCGTGGTGTTCGCCGCGGCGTACGGACTGTGCAGCGTGGCGTTCGTGCCGCGGCCGCTGCTGAACCTCGGCGCGGGCGCGCTCTTCGGCTCCCAGCTCGGCACGGGCGCGGCCCTGGCGGGCACGGTGCTCGGCGCCGGGATCGCCTTCGGCCTGGGCCGGGTGCTCGGGCAGGACGCGCTGCGCCCGCTGCTGCGGGGCCGGCTGCTGCAGGCCGTGGACGGGCAGCTGAGCCGGCACGGCTTCCGTTCGATGATGGCGGTCCGGCTCGTCCCGGGAGTGCCGTTCTGGGCGGCGAACTACGGCGCCGCCGTCTCCCGCATGGGGTGGCTCCCCTTCCTGCTCGCGACGGGGCTCGGCTCCGTCCCGAACACCGCCGCGTACGCCGTGGCCGGCGCCCGCGCCTCCTCGCCGACGTCCCCCGCCTTCCTGATCGCCATGGCCCTCATCGCCGTGCCGGCTCTCATCTCCGCCGTGGTGGCGTGGCGCAAGCGTCACCATCTGCGCGGGCGGTGACGACCCCTCCCCCGCGTCTGCGGGGAGCGCGCGCATGGCGTGCACGAGGGGGGTCGTCATCGTCGCCCGGTCACCGCGCGGGGCTCGGCCCGCACGCGGCGGAGCCGGCGGACCGAGCGGCAACTCCCCTACGGAGGGGGCGTGTTGGGGCGCCCCGGCTCCGGCGGACGGCGAAATCCGTGACCCATCGCATACGGTCTCGGTAGCCGTCCGGTAGCGCACTGTCAGTCCTTCGCCCTAGGCTTGTGTGCATGTCCCCCGACTCCATGCCCCCTGGTTCCGTACGCTTACGGTCCGCCGCGGAGGTGAACGAGCAGATCCGCGCGCTGTGGATGCGCGCCGGCGGCACGTTGTCCGCCCAAGAGCGCGCCGAGTACGAGCTGTTGGTGGTCGAGTGGGCGGCCGCGATCCGCGGTGACGTCATCGAAGCGGCCTGACGGCTTCCTGCCGCACGAGTTCGTAGGAGCGCAGGCGGTCGGCCAACGCGTAGACCGGCGTCACCAGCATGAGTTCGTCCGCCGCGGTCACCTCCGCCAGCTCGGTCAGACGCCCGGCCACCGAGTCGGGACAGCCGTGCGCCTGCTGAGCACGGAAAGCCGCCAGCGCCTGCGCCTCCTCCGCGGTGAACGGGTGGCGGGCCGCCTCCTCCGGCGTGGGGAAGGGGATGTCGCCACGGCCCTTCAGCAGCCCGGCCTTGACGACGTCCATCGGGCCCGCGAGCCGCGCCGCCTCTGCCTGCGTCGGCGCACACACCGTCTCCACACAGACCAGCACGCGCGGGCGCGCGCACCAGCGGGACGGCGAGAAGTTCTCGCGGTAGAGAGCCAGCGCGGCACGGGTGTTGTCGGGACGGATGTGGTGCGCGACGGCGATCGGCAGCCCCAGGTCCGCGGCGAGCGCCGCGCCGGCCGTGCTCGACGCCAGCAGCCACGGCTCCGGGAGCGGGCCGAGAGCCACCTCGTCCACCAGGAAACGCAGCGTCCGCGCCACGTCCTGCCGGTACTCGTCGTCCGTCGCGGGCCCGGCGCCCCGGCGCAGGGCCCGCGCCGTCGGCTCGTCGAAGGTGCCCGGGCCGCGGCCGATGCCCAGGTCGATCCGGTCCGGGTGCAGCGCGGCCAGCGTGCCGAACTGCTCCGCCAGCATCAGCGGGGCGTGGTTGGGGGCGAGGACGCCGCCGGAACCGAGACGGAGGGTGGAGGTCAGGGCGGCCGCGTGCGCGCTCAGCACCACGGGCGGGAACGCCCCGATGGCCGGGGAATGGTGGTGCTCGGCGTACCACAGGCGCCGGTAGCCGAGGTCCTCGACGCGCCGCGCGAAGGCGGCGGTGTCCCGGAGCGTGTCCTCGGGCCGGGCGCCCGACTGGACCATGGCCACTTCGAGCGCGCTGAGCGCAACAGTGATCATTCGGTCAGTATAGGAATCCACCGGCGGCCCGCGGGGCGGTGAACGGCCCCCGCGGGCAGGGATGTTGCGCCGGAGGCGCGCACCCCCTTGGCCGGGCGCGCCCCATGCCCAAGACTGATCCGATGACGCAGCGCGTGGAGCTCGCGACCGTGATGGACCGGCTGGCCGTCGACGAAGTCGTCACCGACTACGCGGCGGCGGTGGACGACGGCGACTGGGAGGCGTATCAGAGGCTGTTCACGCCCGAGGGGCGGGCCGACTACCGCTCGGCCGGGGGCATCGAGGGAGGCGCCGGGAAGGTGGCCTCCTGGCTCGCCGAGTCCCTGCGCGTGTTCCCGATGCGCCAGCACCTGATCGTCAACCGCCGGGTGCGGTTCGAGATCCTGGAGCAGGACACCGGCGACACCGCGCGCGTGCGGGCCGACTACGTCAATCCGATGCGGTTCACGGCGGACGGCGGGGGCCCGGCCGCCCCCGACCTCGTGTGCGGCGGCCGCTACGCCTTCGGTCTGCTGCGCACCCGCGAGGGCTGGCGGCTGACCGAGGTGGTCGTGGCGGAGAAGTGGCGCCGCCTGCCCGGGCCGGAAGAGGCGCCCGCGGCCGATTGACGTCGGGTTCGCTGTCCACGATCAGCGAAAACACGCACACTGGAGCCACCTGGCGGGTAAGGAGGCTCCGTATGAAGTCCTTCGGTCACTGGCTCGCCTCCCCGTGGCGCCGCTCGGCGGTCGCGGCGCTGGCGGGCGCCCTGCCCGTGCTGGCTTTCCCCGCCCCGTCGCTGTGGTGGTTCGCCTACGTGGCGCTGGTCCCCTGGATCCTCCTGGCCCGTTCGGCGCCGACCGGCAGGCGGGCGGCCTACGACGGCTGGTGCGGCGGGTTCGGCTATCTGCTGGCGGTGCACCACTGGCTGCTGCCGAGCCTGCACGTGTTCATCTTCCTCATCGCGGTGCTGCTGGGCGCGCTGTGGGCGCCGTGGGGCTGGCTCGTGCGCCGCCTCCTGGGCGGGTCGCCGGGGCCGGGACGGGCCCTTGCCGCCCTCGTCGTGCTGCCGTCGGGGTGGCTGGCGGTCGAGCTCATACGCTCCTGGCAGGGCCTCGGTGGCCCCTGGGGCATGCTCGGATCCAGCCAGTGGCAGGTGGAGCCCGCGCTGCGGCTCGCCTCGGTCGGCGGGGTGTGGCTGCTCAGCTTCCTGGCGGTGGCCGTCAACGTCGCGGTCGCCGCGTTGGTGTCGGTGCGCGAGGCGCGGGTGCCGGCCGTGGCCGGTCTGGTCGCGACCGCCGCCGCGACCTCGGCGGCCTGGGTGTGGGCCCCGCGCCCCGACGTGGACGGCCGGGTCCGGATCGCCGTGGTGCAGCCCGGGATCGTCGGCGGCGCCGGCAGCGCCGACAGGCGCTTCGACCGCGAGGAGCGGCTGACCCGGCAGCTCGCCGGGCGGAGGGTCGACCTGATCGTGTGGGGCGAGTCCAGCGTCGGGTTCGACCTCGGCGACCGGCCCGACCTGGCGCGGCGGATCGCGGCGCTCTCGCGCGAGACGGGGGCCGACATCCTGGTCAACGTGGACGCCCGGCGCTCCGACAAGCCCGGCATATACAAGAGCTCGGTGCTCGTCGGCCCGGACGGCCCGACCGGCGACCGCTACGACAAGATGCGGCTGGTGCCGTTCGGCGAGTACGTCCCGTTCCGCTCGGTGCTCGGCTGGGCGACCTCCGTCGGCAAGGCGGCCGGCGAGGACCGCCGGCGCGGCACGGAGCAGGTGGTGATGGACGTCGGGCACGGGCTGCGCGTCGGGCCGATGGTCTGCTTCGAGTCGGCGTTCCCCGACATGAGCCGCCATCTCGCCCGGGACGGCGCGGAGGTGCTGGTGGCGCAGTCGGCGACGTCGACGTTCCAGCACAGCTGGGCCCCCGCGCAGCACGCCTCGATCGCCGCGCTGCGCGCCGCGGAGACCGGCCGTCCCATGGTGCACGCGACGCTGACCGGCGTCTCGGCGGTGTACGGGCCGAGCGGGCAGCGGATCGGCTCGTGGCTGGGCACGGACGCGAGCCGCGCACAGCTGTACGACGTCCCGCTGGCCCGCGGTCTCACCGCCTACGCCCGGCTCGGCGACTGGGCGGTGCACGCCGCCCTCGTGGTGCTCGCCGCCTGGTGCGCGAGCGAGGGCGCACGGGCCCTCCGGCTCAGGCGGCCCGGTCCTGAACCGCGCGTACCACCCGCTCGCACAGTTCGTGAGTCGCCAGCGCGTCCCCGGCGCTGAGCACCCTGCCCGCGCGCACGGCGTCGAGAAAGGCCAGCGCCGCCTGCTCGATGCCGCGCTGCCGGGCCACGGGCACCCAGTCGCCGCGCCGCCGCACCGTCGGCTGGCCCTTGTGGTCGATCACCTCGGCGAGGTTGAGCACCTGGCGCTTGGTGTCCTGCCCGGAGACCTCGAGGATCTCCTCCGCCGAGCCGCTGAGCCGGTTCATCACACCCAGCGCGGTGAACCCCTCGCCCGACAGCTGGAGCACGACGTGGTGCAGCAGCCCGTCCTCGACGCGGGCGCGCACGGTCACGTCGTCGACGGGTCCGGGCACCAGGAAGCGCAGCGTGTCGACGACGTGGACGAAGTCGTCGAGGATCATCGCGCGCGCCTCCTCGGGCAGCCCGATCCGGTTCTTCTGCATGAGGATCAGCTCGCGCGGGTGGTCGGCGCACTGCGCGTATCCGGGGGCGTGTCGCCGGTTGAAGCCGACGGCGAGGGAGACCCCGCGCTCTTCGGCGAGCGTCACCAGCCGCTCGGAGTCGGCGAGGTCGTAGGCGAGCGGCTTGTCGACGTAGGTGGGCACGCCCGCCCGCAGCAGCCGGGTCACGATCTCCGGGTGCGCGGCGGTGGGGGCGTGCACGAAGGCGGCGTCCAGGTCCTGGGCGAGCAGCGCGTCCAGCGTGGCGTGCCGGTGGTCCACCGGGAGGTGGAGGCCGTCGCCGACCCGGTCCAGGGTCGCCGGTGTCCGGGTCTGCAGGTGCAGTTCGACGCCGGCCAGGCCGCCGAGCACCGGAAGGTAGGCCTTCTGCGCGATGTCGCCGAGTCCGATGCAGCCGACCTTCACGGGGTGGTCTCCTCTAGCCTTCGCCTGCCGGTGTGCTGCCGGAAGCATACGGCTGCCGCGGCGGCCGCCAGCCGGCGACCGGATCGAAGCCGCGCAGGAGGAGACCGGGCACCGCCCTGGACAGTGCGGCGATCGCGGTGTCGCGGAGGGCGATCGCGGCGCGGTTGGACATCAGGTTGAGACGGGCGGCGCTGACCGACCGCCGCACGATCGCCGTCGTACGGGGCAGCCGGGCCGCGGTGTAGGCGGCGAGGCCGTCGCCGCCGGGGGCTCCCCCGCCCGGGCCGGGCCCGGAGTGCAGGAGGGCGAGCACGACCGCGTCCTCGACGGCCTGGTTGCCGCCCTGTCCGAGCATGGGCGGCATGGCGTGCGCGGCGTCGCCGACCAGGGCGACCCGGCCGCGGTGGAAGGCGGGCAGCGGCTCGGCGAGGTGGTGGACGTCGTGGCGCAGGACGTCCTCGGGGCGGGTGGCGGCGAGGACGGCGGGGACCGGGTCGTGCCAGTCGCCGAAGCGGCGCAGCAGTTCGGACCTCTCGTCGTCCGGAGCCCGTTCACCGGCCGGGGCGAGTGCGGCAGCGTAGGCGTAGACCCGGCCGTCCTTGAGGGGCTGGGTGCCCCAGATGCTGCCCCTGCCCCACGTCTCGTGCGGGGCGAAGTCCGCGCCGGGCACCGGGACGACGATCCGCCAGGTGGTGAAGCCGGAGTACACGGGGCCGGGGTGCTCCGGGAAGAGCGCGCGGCGTACGGCGGAGTGGATCCCGTCGGCCGCCACCACGAGGTCGGCCTCCCACTCGCCGTCGGGTGTGCGTACGCGGGCCGGGCGGCCGGCGTCGCCGGGGTCGGCGAGGGTCGCCTCGGCCCCCGTGCGGACGGCGTCCCGCGGGACGCGGGCGGCGAGGAGCGCGACGAGCCGTGACCGGTGGAGCAGGACGAGCGGGCCGCCGAAGCGTGCGGCCGCCGCGTCGGCGCTGGAGCGGGAGAGCCAGCGCCCGCCCGGGGTGCGCAGCCCCCCGTCGCCCTGCCAGGCGGCGAGGTCGCGGATCTCCTCGCCGATCCCGATGGCGTCCAGGGCGCGCAGGGCGTTCGGGGCGAGCGAGATGCCGGCGCCGGCCGGTTCCAGGGAGGCCGCGCGCTCCAGCACGGTGACCTGCCAGCCGTGCCGGCACAGCGCCGCCGCCGCGGTCAGGCCGCCGATGCCGCCGCCGATCACGACGGCCCGCCCGGTGTGTGACATGGCTTCTCCTCGTCCCGGCCGCAGGGTTACTACAACTGTAGTGCCCCGTCACCTCGACAGTACTACAGCCGTAGTGCGGCAGGTAGGTTGGCCTCCATGCCGACCTCCACCCCCGTGGGCAGCCCGGGCGCCTCCCGCGCCGACCTCGTCGCCGACGCCGCGCTCGCCCTGCTCGCCGAGCGCGGGACGCGCGGGCTCACCCACCGGGCGGTCGACGAGGCGGCCGCGCTCCCCCCGGGCTCCACGTCGAACGTGGCGCGGACCCGGCAGGCGCTGCTGGAGCTGGCGGTGCGCCGGCTGGCCGACCGCGAGGCGCGGGTGCTGGCGCCGCACGAGCTGCCGGACCCCGCCGCCGGGCCCGCCGGACTGGTGGACGCGCTGGCCCTCGCCACCCACCGCGCGCTGACCCGCAACCGCGAACTGACGCTCGCCCGCTACGAACTGGCCCTGGAGGCCACCCGCCGCCCCGAGCTGCGGACCTACTTCGACGCGGCGGGCGCCCGCTTCCGGGACCGGCTCACCGCCATGGTCACCGCGATGGGCTCGGCCGATCCGGCCCGGCACGCGCTGTCGCTGGCGGCCTGGTCGGACGGACTGATGTTCTCGTGCGTGGCCGGGTCGTTCAGCTCCGAGGTGCCGGGACCGGAGGAGGTCCGGGCGGGGCTCCAGGAGCTGCTGGAGGGGATGCTCGGCCGGTGAAATCCGCTGGCGCGGCCGGGGCGGGCGGGACAGGATGCGGTCATGACCACCGAGCGCCGCGAACCCGCCACGACCGCCGACGAACGCACCATGCTGGAAGGGTGGCTGGAGTACCACCGCCAGACCCTGGCCTGGAAGTGCGAGGGCCTGACCGACGAACAGCTCCGGACCCCGTCGGCGGAGCCCTCCACCCTGTCGCTGCTGGGGCTGGTGCGGCACATGGCGGAGGTGGAGCGCGGCTGGTTCCGCCGGGTCCTGGCCGACGAGCCGGCCGAGCAGGCCGGTCCGCTCTACAGCAGCGACGCCGATCCGGACGGCGATTTCCGCGTGACCGCGGCGGACACCTGGGCGGAGGCGTCCGCCGCCTGGCAGGAGGAGATCGAGGCCGCCCGCCGGCACGCCGCCCGCTTCGGCCTGGACGACCTCTCCGTGGGCAGGCACCGGCGCACCGGCGAGCGGTTCAACCTGCGCTGGATCTACACACACATGATCGAGGAGTACGCGCGGCACAACGGCCACGCCGACCTGCTGCGCGAGCGTATCGACGGCGCCACGGGCGACTGACGTCACCCGGGCCGCGCGCACGCCCTCCGTACGGGGCCCGAGATCACCCGTGCGGGGCGTCCTCCGCACGTCCGCCGTCCCCCCGGCGGCCGGAACCGACATCCTTGCGCGCGTGCATCGACCGACGACCACAGCAGCGCTCCTGGTCACCGTGGCCGCCTCGGCCCTCACCGGCTGCGTGACCGTGACACGCCCGCCCACGCCCGGTCCGCCGCCGGCCCCGCCCCGGCCGTCCGCCGCGCACCCCGACGGCGGGACCGGGCCGCGGATCGTGCAGGCGCCGGCCCGTGAGGCGCTGGAGATGAGCGGCCCGTCCCGCTCCGCACCGCCGACGGCGCCACCGCGGCGCGAACAGCCGCACCCCGCGGCGCCGGCCGAACCGCCGCCGGCACCGCGCCCGCCCCGGCGGTCGTCCCGCCCCCGCCCGGCGCACCCGGCGCCCGGGGGCCACCGGCAGCCACCGGTCGAGATCCCGGACCTGCCCGGCGCCACGGACGTGTGCGCCCTCGGCAGGCAGTACGGAGGCTGGCAGGAGGGCAGTGCGGAGGCGGTGATCTGCGAGCAGACGTACGGGGGCTGAGTCCGT
Organism: Streptomyces sediminimaris; assembly: GCF_047049295.1. Taxonomy (NCBI): domain Bacteria; kingdom Bacillati; phylum Actinomycetota; class Actinomycetes; order Kitasatosporales; family Streptomycetaceae; genus Streptomyces; species Streptomyces sediminimaris. The sequence continues at coordinate 1,397,884 of NZ_JBJWOT010000001.1, forward strand.
CACCGCCGGTTCGGGGCCGCCGGCCGGCCCGGGCCACCGCTCTCAGGGCCGCTGCCGCGGCGGCCCCCACCAGCCGCCGGCCTGGTCCGGGTCCTCCTCCGCAAGCCGCAGCTCCAGCCGGGCGATGGCCGCCCGCACACCCTGGCCGTAACCGTCGTCGCCCAGCGCCCCCGCCGCGCCCCGGGCACGGCGTACATGGGTGCGGGCGGCGCCGTTCCGGCCGAGCTTGAGGTAGTCGGCCGCCAGGTTCACGTGCAGCGAGGGGTAGAGCGCGCGGACCGCGGGTGCCCCCTCCCGGGCGGCGAGCCGGTCGTCGGTGAGCTCCTCGGCCGCCGTCAACGCCCGCAGGTCCCAGGCGAGTTCGTCCGCCGGGTCGTCCTGGGTGTCGGCCATGTAGTGGGCCAGGGTGCAGCGGTGCAGCGGGGTGCCGTCCTCGCCGATCTCCGCCCACAGCTCGAGGAAACGCTGCCGGGCCTCCTCCCGGTCGCCGGCGTGGTGCAGCATCACGACCTGCCCGATCCGTGTCATCACGGCATCCGGTGCCGTCTGCTCCTGTCCCTGGCCCACCGCGTCCTCCGCACACTCGCCGGCTGGTCGGCTGTCCCGACCGACGCTAACCGCAGCCCGCGGCGATCCCGGTCAGGCGGCACCGGGCCGGCTCGCGGGAGAACCGGCCCGGCGGCCGCCGGACACGCGGTACGCGGTGAGCGGGAGGCGTACGCGGCGGGCGGTACCTGCCGGCCCGGCCTCGCGCGCTGGGCCCGGGCGCTCAGCCCAGGTTCGGAATGGTCCAGTCGATCGGCTGGTGCCCCTGGTGCGCCACCGCCGCGTCGATCTGCGTGAACGGGCGGGAGCCGAAGAACTTCCTCGCGGACAGCGGCGAGGGGTGCGCGCCCTTGACCACCGCGTGCCGGGTCTCGTCGATCAGCGGGAGCTTCTTCTGCGCGTAGTTGCCCCACAGCACGAAGACCGCCGGGTCGGGGCGGGCGGCCACCGCGCGGATCACCGCGTCGGTGAACCTCTCCCAGCCGCGGCCCTTGTGCGAGTTGGCCTCGCCGCCGCGCACCGTGAGCACCGCGTTGAGCAGCAGCACGCCCTGCCGGGCCCACGGCATGAGATAGCCGTTGTCCGGGACGGGCAGGCCGAGCTCCTCCTTCATCTCCTTGTAGATGTTGCGCAGGGAGGGCGGGGTCCGCACGCCGGGACGGACCGAGAAGCACAGCCCGTGCCCCTGCCCCTCGCCGTGGTATGGGTCCTGGCCGAGGATCAGGACCTTCACCCGCTCGTACGGGGTGGCCTCCAGCGCGGCGAAGACCTCCTCGCGGGGCGGGTAGACGGGACCCCGCGCCCGCTCCTCCTCGACGAACTCCGTCAGCTCCTTGAAGTAGGGCTGCTGCAGCTCGTCGCCCAGGACCCCGCGCCAGGACTCGGGCAGCATGGCGATGTCGGTCACGTCAACTTCCTCACGATGTGCGGTGAACGGTGGCACTGGACGATGTGCGGTCACGTCCAGGCCCCAGAACCTACCGGCGGCCACTGACAGTCGGCCCCCCGTACCGCACAACCGGCCTGCCAGCGGCGGGTTTCGGCTACCAGCTGGTCTTGCGGTGCAGCTCCCACATCAGCATGATCGTCGACGGGTCCAGGGCCTGCTCCGCCCCGGAGATGTCGTCGCTCGCGGCGACGTACTGCTTGCCCTGCCACAGCGGCAGCAGCCGGGCGTCGTCGACCAGGATCTGCTGGGCCTGCTCGAAGTCCGAGACCACGTTGGCACGGTCGCTCTCGCCGCGGGAGCGGGGCAGCAGCACGCCGGTGATCCTCGGCGCGGGGTACGGCGTGCCCAGCGCGTTCTGGTTGCCGACGAACGGCGCGATGAAGTTGTCGGGGTCGGGGAAGTCGGGGAACCAGCCGCGCCCGAAGACCGGGTACTCGCCCTTCTGGTAGCCCGTCACGTACGTCTTCCAGGGACGGCTCCTGAGGGTGATGGTGAACAGCCCGGAGTCCTCCAGCTGACGCTTGATCTCCGCGAACTCCAGCTTGGTGGAGGAGCCGTAGCGGTCGGTGGTGTACCAGAGGGTGAGCGGGACCCGCTGGGTGATACCGGCGGTGGTGAGCAGCTTGCGGGCCTTGGGGACGCTCGGGCTGCCGAAGTCGTCGAAGAAGTCGGTGGTGTGCGCGGTCAGGCCCTTGGGGACCATGGAGTACAGCGGCTCCACGGTGTCCTTGTAGACCTTGTGCGCGATCGCCCCGCGGTCGATGACCTGGGCGACCGCCTTGCGGACCGCGGGCTTGGCGGCCCAGGGGTCCTTCGGGTTGAAGACCAGGTAATTGATCTCGACACCGGCGCCCTCGTTGATCTGGAGGCTGCCGTCGGAGTTGTGCTTCTGGAGGTTGACGATGTCATCGGCGTTCAGGCCGCGGAAGGCCACGTCGATGTCCTTGTCCTTCAGGGCGGCGACCATCGTGGCGGAGTCCTGGAAGTAGCGGATGGTCACCGCGCTGTTCTCGCGCTGGGCGTAGCCCTTGTAATTGCCGTTCCTGGCAAGCTCCGCCTTCTTGCCCTCCTCGTAGGACCGCAGCGTGTACGGCCCGGAGCCGTAGACCTTGCCGTCCTTGCGCAGGGAGCCGGCCGGGTACTCCGCCGGGTCGACGATCGACATGGCGGGTGTCGCGAGCACGAACGGGAAGGTGGCGTCGGGCTTGTTGAGGTGGAAGACGATCTTACGGTCGCCGGTCACCTGCACCCGGTCGAGGCTGCCGAGCAGTCCGGCGGGGCCGCCGTTGAGGTTGATCCTGCGTATGCGGTCGATGGAGTACTTGACCGCGTGGGCGTCGAGCGAGTGGCCGTCGGAGAATTTCAGGCCCGTGCGCAGCTCGCACTCGTAGGTCCGGTTCGAGCTGTCGGAGAAGCGGCAGTTGTCGGCCGCGTCCGGCTGCGGCGTGGTCGCTCCGGAGGGGTAGCTGAGGAGCGTCTGGTAGATGTTGCGGAACAGCTCCCAGGACTGGTCCCAGGAGGCGGCGGGGTCCAGCGTGCTGGGCGCGCTGGTCGTGCCGACGACGATGGGCCCCTTGCCGCCGGAGGAGTCCGACGAGAGGATGCCGCATCCGGCCACCAGCGACGACATGGACGCGACGGCCGCCATGTTCCGCAGGCCTCGGTTCCGGTTGAACACGCGCTCGCTCCTCGCTCTGCCGTACCAAGGGTCGGCAGACCATACCGCAGCGAACCGGTGGTTGAACCCCCTTTGCACCTGGCCCTTGATCAGGTTGTTTATGACGACGTTGTCATGCGGCTGTGCCCTTCTTGTGCCGCGACAAGGGCGCCGTTTCCGTCAAGGAAACGGCGCCCTCGGGTACCTGATCGTTACGGTCGCAACGGGTTGCTCAGGCGACGCCGGCGTTCAGGAAGATGCCGCCGTCGACGACGAGCGTCTGGCCGGTGATCCAGGCGGACTGCTCGGAGGTGAGGAACGCGGCGGCGCCGCCGATGTCGGACGGCACGCCGAGCCGGGCGAGCGGGTAGGCGGCGGCCGCCTCGGCCTCCCGGCCCTCGTAGAGGGCCTGCGCGAACTTGGTCTTCACCACGGCCGGTGCGATGGCGTTGACCCGCACCTTGGGCGCGAACTCGTGCGCCAGCTGCTGGGTCAGGTTGATCAGCGCCGCCTTGCTGACCCCGTAGGCGGCGATGAAGGGGGACGGGGCGAGTCCCGCGACGGAGGCGATGTTGACGACGGCGCCGCCGTTGTCCTTCTGCCAGGCGTGCCAGGTCTTCTGCGCGAAGCCGAGCGCGGAGATCACGTTGGTCTCGAAGACCTTGCGGGCCACGTTCAGGTCGAGGTCGGCGATCGGGCCGAACACCGGGTTGGTGCCGGCGTTGTTGACCAGGAAGTCGATACGGCCGAAGGCCTCCATCGTGCGCGCGACGGCCTCGGTCTGGTGGTCGAGGTCGTGCGCCTTGCCGGCGATGCCGATGACGCGCTCGGCGCCGAGCTTCTCGGCTGCCTCCTTCAGCGCGTCCTCGTTGCGGCCGGTGATGGCGACGCGGTCGCCGCGGGCGACGAGCGCCTCGGCGACGCCGTAGCCGATGCCGCGGCTGGCGCCCGTGACGAGGGCGACCTTGCCGGAGAGTGCGGGCAGTTCAGTCATGGCTGGGAGTTCTCCTAGTCGAGCGGTCCGCCGGCGACGTACAGCACCTGGCCGGAGACGAAGCCGGCCGCCTCGCCGGTGAAGAAGGCGATGGCGTTGGCGATGTCGTCCGGCTCGCCGACCCGCGCCACCGGGATCTGGGTGGCGGCCGCGGCCTTGAAGTCCTCGAAGCCCATGCCCACGCGCTCGGCGGTGGCCTTGGTCATCTCGGTGGCGATGAAGCCGGGGGCGACGGCGTTGGCGGTGACGCCGAACTTGCCGAGTTCCTTGGCGAGGGTCTTGGTGAAGCCCTGCAGACCGGCCTTGGCGGCCGAGTAGTTGACCTGGCCGCGGTTGCCGAGCGCCGAGGACGAGGACAGGTTGACGATCCGGCCGAAGCCCGCGTCGACCATGTGCTTCTGGCAGGCCTTGGACATCAGGAAGGCGCCGCGCAGGTGCACGTTCATGACGGTGTCCCAGTCGGAGACGCTCATCTTGAACAGCAGGTTGTCGCGCAGCACGCCCGCGTTGTTGACCAGGATCGTCGGCGCGCCGAGCTCCTGGACCACGCGCGCGATCGCGGCCTCGACCTGCGCCTCGTCGGAGACGTCGGCACCGACCGCGAGGGCCTTGCCGCCGGCCGCGGTGATCTTCTCCACGGTCTCCTTGCAGGCGGCCTCGTCGAGGTCGATCACGGCGACCGCGCGGCCCTCGGCGGCCAGCCGTACGGCGGTGGCGGCGCCGATGCCGCGCGCTGCGCCGGTGACTACCGCGACCCGCTGCTCAGTGGTGGACATTGCTGCTTCTCCTCGCCCTCGGGAAAGTACGCCCCGCTTGGAAGTGCGTCCGTCGAACCGCGCCCGCTGGGTGAGCGACCGCTTAGTACCTTCGGCAGACGTGACGCTAGAAGGCCTGGCACCCGGTGTCAACGGCACCCGGCGCCGGTGTGATCCATTACCTCACCAGCAGGTCGAGCAACCGCTCCGTCTCGGCCGCCGGATCACCGGTGAGCCCAGTGTGCACCGGTCCGGGCTGCACGACCGTGGAGCGCGGGGCGACGAGCCAGCGGAAGCGCCGCCCGGCGTCCTCGCCGGCGGCCTGCCCGGCCGCGTCCCCGCCGCCGCAGACCCGCTCGACCGCGCCGAGCGCGGCCCGGACGCCGGCGACGTCCGCGGCCGGGTCGAGGGCGAGCAGCCGCGCCTCGTCGAGGTGGGTGCGGGCCCCGGCGTAGGCCTTCGCGCGGCAGTACACGAGGACGCCGGCGTTGATGAACTCGCCGCGCTCCACGCGCGGGACGACCCGGAGCAGCGCGTACTCGAAGACGTCCCGGTCTCCGCCCTGGCCACCGCGGATGATGTGCCGCTCGACCACCGAACCGGCCATGTGGATGTGGCGCTCGCTCATATGCCCTCCTCGATTCCGGTGACGCGCTCATGGACGGCGGCGGCCCGGGCGAGCAGCGGCCGCGCATACGCCCGTCTGAGGTCGTCCGGCGTGTCGAATCCGGGCTCCCCGGCCAGCCACACGTCCGGGACCTGCGCGGTGACCTCGGCCAGCAGCTCCTCGGTGACCCGGGGCGCGAGCTCGGCGGCGGCGGCCGCGAGGTCGGGGCGGAACCGGGCGAGGGCGTGGTCGCGGGCGTCGTAGGGACGGGCCGCGGAGGTCTCGGCGCCGGGCCAGTTGTGCTGCCAGATCATGGTCGCGCCGTGGTCGATGAGCCACAGCTCGCCCCGCCGCATCAGCAGGTTGGGATTGCGCCAGGAGCGGTCGACGTTGCCCACCAGCGCGTCGAACCAGACGATCCGCCCGGCCTCCTCGGGGCTCACCGCGAAGGCCAGCGGATCGAAGCCGAGGGCTCCGGAGAGGAAGTCCATGCCCAGGTTGGTGCCGCCGCTGGAGCGCAGCAGGTCCTGCACCTGCTGCTCGGGCTCGCCGAGTCCCAGCACCGCGTCGAGGCCGATCGTGACCAGGCCCGGCACCCGCAGGCCGAGCCGGCGGGCGAGCTCGCCGCAGACGACCTCGGCGACCAGCGTCTTGCGGCCCTGCCCCGCGCCGGTGAACTTCATGACGTACGTTCCGTGGTCGTCGGCCTCGACGAGCCCCGGCAGCGACCCGCCTTCCCGCAGAGGCATGATGTAGCGGGTCGCGATGACTTCCTTGAGCATCGCCCCAGGCTACCGGGGTACCGGCGGGCGCCGGACGAGCGGTCGTCCGACGCCGGCGGCACAGCGGCAGCGCGGCCGCACCGCCTCGGGAGGCGGCCGCGCCAAGCTCCCGCCGTCGGCTGAACAACGCACGGCGACCGGCCGTACCCCTGTACGGATCCACCACGCTTGCATGGAAGGGAACGTCAGCATGACCAGCGAATCAACTCCCCCCGTCGAGGCACCCGGCCGCCGGACCGTTGTGGCGGCGGTGGGCGCGGCGGGGCTCGCCGTCGCGCTGACCGCGTGCGGATCGTCCGACGACACCAGCTCCTCGGGCGGCTCCGGCACCCAGGCGGGCGCCAACGCGTCGGGCGGCGGCTCCGGCAGCGGCTCCGGCGGCGGTACGGCCCTGGCCAAGACCTCCGACATCCCCGAGGGCGGAGGAAAGATCTTCAAGGACCGGAACGTCGTGGTGACCCAGCCCGCGGCGGGGACCTTCAAGGCCTTCTCGACCAGGTGTCCGCACATGGGGTGCGCGGTGAGCAGCATCGCCAAGGGCGTCATCGTCTGCCCCTGCCACGGCAGCCAGTTCTCGGTCGAGGACGGCAGCGTGAAGAAGGGTCCGGCGACGTCCGGGCTCACCGCCGAGAAGGTCACCGTCAGCGGGGACTCGATCACGCTGGCCTGAGCCGCGGCCGTTCGAGGCAGCCGAGCACCTCCTCGGTGGTCGCGACCGTGGCGACCAGCGCCAGCGTGTTGCGGATCATCGCCGGGGTGTACTCGGCGGGCACCCCCGCGACGGCGTCGGACGGCACCACGGCGGTGTAGCCGCGGTTCACCGCGTCGAACACCGCGTTGGGGATCGCCACGTTGGCCGAGACGCCGGTGACGACCAGCGTGCGGCAGCCCAGGTTGCGCAGCAGCGGGTCCACGCCGGTGCCCTGGATCGGGGACAGCCCGTGGAGCCGCCGTACCACGATGTCCTCCTCGGCGACCTCGATCGGGGCGGCCACACGCACCGCCGCGGTGCCGGACAGCTGCTGGACCGGCAGCCGCTCGGCGGCGCGGAAGAGGCGGGCGTTGCGGTTCGCGCCGCGGCCGTCCGGGCGGCGTTCGGCGATCGCGTGCACGACCTGGACGCCGCTTCGGTGGGCGGCCCCGACCAGCCGGGCGACGTTGGCGAGGGCCCCGGACGAGCGCGCCTCGCGGGCGAGTTCGGGCAGCGCGCCGCGCTCTCCCACGACGCCCTGCTGGCATTCGACGGTCAGCAGCACCGTGGTGTGCGGTGCGAGGAGTGCGCTGAGCTGTTCCTGCGACGGCACGGTTCCCCCCTCGTCGGCGGCGGTCCGAAGGCGGGCGAGCGTAACGGCCGTTGCGTACGGGCGGAAGACGATCCATCCTTTTCTGACGTGATGTCAGAGGATCTCTCCTCTGGCACGACGTGAGAGAAGAGGGGGCCGCATGACCGCCACTCAGCGCCGGGGCCGGAAGATCATGATGACGCCCGGTGAGCTGGACGATTTCCTCACCACCCAGCGCACCTGCCGCGTCGCCACCGTCTCGGCCAGCGGCGCGCCGCACGTGAGCACGCTGTGGTTCGCCTGGGACGGAACCGCGATGTGGCTCTACTCCGTGGTGCGCAGCAGGCGCTGGGCGGACCTGCGCCGCGATCCGCGGGTCGCGATCGTGGTCGACACGGGTGAGGAGTACGACGAGCTGCGCGGCGCCGAGCTCTCCGGCGCCGTCGAGTTCGTGGGCGAGGCCCCGCGCACCGGGGAGCTGTGCGCCGAACTCGACGTCCCCGAGACCCTGTTCGCGCGGAAGAACTTCAACCTGGAGGAGATGCCGCACGACGGCCGGCACGCCTGGGTGCGGCTGACGCCGGAGAAGATCGTCTCCTGGGACTTCCGCAAGCTGGGCGGCGCCTGAACGCCGTCACGCTCACCCCACTTTGCGGGCCGCGTCCTGCAGGGCCTGCACCGCCGCCCGGATCGACGGGCGGCGGTCGGCGTCCGCCCGCCAGACGACGTAGACGTGCCGGCGCGCCCGCTGCCGGAGAGGGACGGTGACGACGCCGGCGGGCATCGGGTGACGGCCGAGCAGCGGCGCGATGCACACGCCCAGTCCGGCCGCGACCAGCCCCAGCTGGGTGTGGCTCTCGGCGGCGCGGTGACCGACGAGGGGCTCGATGCCGCGCGAGCGGAGCGTGAACATCAGCCACTCGTGGCAGAACTCCCCCTCGCCCCAGGTGATCCACTCGTCCTCGGCGAACTCCCCGAGATCCACCTCGTCGCGCCCGGCGAGCCGGTGCCGGGCCGGCATCGCCACATCGGCGGGGTCGTCCAGGAGCGGCGCCTTCACCAGGCCGTCGGGCAGCGGCATCGGCTTGTTGTACCAGTCGAGCACCACCGCGAGGTCGAGGTCGCCGCGGACCACCCCGGCGACGCCCGACTCCGGTTCCAGTTCGCTGGAGCGCACCCGCAGCGCCGGGTGCTCGGCGCGCAGGGCGGCGAGCGCGGTGGGGAACAGCCCGCGCGCGGCGGTCGGGAACGCCGAGAGCCGGAGTTCGCCGACCACCTGCCCGCGGTGCGCCTCCAGGTCCGCCTGGGCCAGCTCGACCTGCGACAGGATGCGCGAGGCGTGCTCGGCGAGCAGCCGGCCCGCGTCCGTGAGCCGTACGCCCCGCCCGTTCCTGGCCAGCATCCGCTGGCCGACCTCCCGCTCCAGCTTGGCCATCTGCTGGGAGACCGCCGACGTCGTCACGTGCAACGCGGCGGCCGCGCCGCTGACCGAGCCGTGCCGGGCGAGGGCGTCCAGGGTGCGCAGGCGCTCCAGGTTCAACATGTAAGAGATGCTACGAGGTATCTCGCGCGAAGTCTCGATTGTGCTACGAGAACACATGCCACATCGTTGCCGGCATGACCACCACCGCCGCGCCGCGGACCCCTGTCCGCGCCTCCGCTCGCCGTCCCGCTCCCGACTGGCGCCTGCGCTTCGGCGCCCTCTCCCTGATCTGGGGCTTCAGCTTCCTGCTCATCAAGGTCGGCACGCGGGGGTACGCGCCCTTCCAGGTCACCCTCGGCCGGCTGGTCTTCGGTACGGCGGTGCTCGCGGCGGCGATGGCCGTGAAGCGGCAGCGGCTGCCGCGGGGCGCGCGCACCTGGGGGCATCTGGCGGTCGCCGCGTTCCTGCTGAACGCGCTGCCGTTCTCGTTGTTCGCGTACTCCGAGCTGACGATCCCGTCCACGCTGGCGGGCATCTGCAACGCGACGTCACCGCTGTGGGGGATGGCGCTGTCCGTGGTCGCGCTGTCGGAGGACCGGCCCACCCGGGTGCGGGTCGCGGGGCTCGGGATCGGGTTCCTGGGGGTGCTGACGGTCCTCGGCGCCTGGGAGGGGTTCAGCGGGCTGGACGCCCGGGGGACGGCGATGGCGCTGCTGGCGTCGCTGAGCTATCCCGTGGGGTGGATCTACGTCCGGCGGACGCTGGCCGGTTCCGGGTCCTCGCATCTGTCCATGACCGGCGCGCAGTTGCTGCTGGCGACGGCGCAGCTGGCCGTGGTGACACCGCTGTTCACGTCGGTGCCGACGCGGATCTCCCCGCTGCCGTTGCTGGCGGTCGCCGCGCTGGGGGCGCTGGGGACGGGGGTCGCCGTGCTGATCCAGTACGGGCTGGTGGCCGAAGTCGGGCCCACCACCGCGCAGATGGTCACGTACTTCATTCCCGTCATCGCCACGGCGGCGGGGGTGGCCGTCCTCGGGGAGTCGCTGCGGTGGTCGACCCCCGTCGGGGCGGTGGTCGTTCTGACGGGGGCGGCGCTCACCCAGGTTCGGCGGCGCGGCTGAGGGGAGGGAGCCGCCCGCGCCGTCACACGTGGTTCCTGGCCGGTGCCCGGCTCAGGGCGCCGGCTGCCGCCTCCGCCAAGGGGGCCGTCTCCTGCGGGGTGAGCGTGGCGACGGTGACGCGGATGCCGGGGGGTGCGTTCAGGCGGAACCGGGCCCCCGGGGCCACCGCCCAGCCGGCGTGCAGCAGGCGGGAGACGGCGGCCGTTTCGTCGGGGACCGGGATCCAGACGTTCAGGCCGGAGCGGCCGTGGGCCTCGACACCGCGGCGGGCGAGGGCGTCGATCAGGAGGTCCCGGCGGGTGCGGTAGGCGGTCGCCACCGATGCCGTGTCCAGGGCCCCGTCCGTCCACAGGCGCACCACCGCCCGCTGGACGACGCGGCTGACCCAGCCGGGGCCCAGGCGGTGCCGGCCGGTGACGCGGTCCACCGTGACGGCGTCGCCGGTGAGGACGGCGAGGCGCAGGTCGGGACCGTAGGCCTTGGCGACCGAGCGCACGAACGCCCAGTGCCGGGTGACGCCGGCCAGCGGGTGCACGGGCAGGTCGACGATGCCGTGGCCGTGGTCGTCCTCGATCAGCAGGGTCTCAGGGTACGCGCCGAGCACGGCGCGCAGGGCACGCGCGCGTGCGGCGGTGACGGCGGCTCCGGTCGGGTTCTGGGCGCGGTCGGTGACGATCAGGGCGCGGGCGCCGGACTCCAGGGCCCGTCGTACCTCCTCGGGGCGTGGGCCCTCGTCGTCCAGGCCGACCGGGGCGGTGCGCAGTCCGAGTGCCGGGACGAGGTCGAGCAGGCCGCCCCAGCCGGGGTCCTCGACGGCGACGGTGTCGCCCGGCTTCAGATGGGCCGCCAGCACGCGTTCCACGGCGTCCAGCGAGCCGGACACCACGGCCGGCGGGCCGTCCGGCACGCCGTCGGCGTCCAGTGCGGCGCGCGCGAGCCGCGCGAGTTCCGGTTCCACCGGGGCGTCCCCGTAGAGCACGGGCTCGCGGTCGCCCTGCCCGGCCGCCGCCGCGAACGCCTCGGCCAGGGACGGGAGCAGGGCCGGGTCGGGGTTGCCGCTGGCCACGTCGCGCACCCCCTCCGGCACGTCCATGCGGACGTACTCCCGCCCCGTGGTGGCCGGTTTGGGGCGCACCCGGCTGCCCCGGCGCCCGGACGTCTCGATGACCCCGCGCTCGCGCAGGATGCGGTACGCGGCCGCGACCGTGTTCGGGTTCACGCCCAGCCGGAGCGCCAATTCCCGCAGCGGAGGCAGCAGCCGGCCCGGCTCCAGTGCGCCGGAGCCCACCGCGCGCTCGACGCTCGCCGCGATGTCCGCGGCGCGCCGCCCCTCGATCCTGTATTCTCCTAGCACAAAGCAGATTATGCACTAGTGCAATATGCCGGGCAAGCCGAGCAGCAGCCGGCCCAGGACGAACAGCCTTGGAGAGTGTCATGCAGGGGACCGCCCAGCCGACGTCGCAGCCCACCGCCTACACGCCGACCGACCGCACCGTCCCCACCCGGTCCGCGGAACGGGCGTCGTACGACAGGGAGCTGGTGCACGCGATACTCGACGAGGCCTGCGTCTGCCACCTCGGCTTCGTCCGCGACGGGCGGCCGGTGGTGCTGCCCACGCTGTTCGCCCGGGTCGGCGAGCGGCTGTACGTGCACGGCTCGACGGGTTCGCGTCCGCTGCGGACGACGGGCGGGGAGGAGCAGGGCCTCGCCGTGTGCCTGACCGTCACGCACGTCGACGCGCTGGTCCTGGCCCGCTCGGCCTTCCACCACTCGGTCAACTACCGCTCCGTCGTGGTCCACGGCACCGCCCACGACGTGACGGACCCCGGGGAGAAGACGGCCGCCCTGGAGGCGCTGGTCGACCATGTGGTGCCGGGCCGGGCGGCCGACTCCCGGCCCCCGAACAAGAAGGAGCTGGCCGCCACCGCCGTGATCCGCCTCGACCTCGGCGAGGTCTCCGCCAAGCTCCGTACCGGCGGCGTGAACGACGAGCCCGAGGACCTGGGCCTGCCGCACTGGGCCGGCGTCGTCCCGCTGCGCAAGGGCTACGAGGCGCCGGTCGCCGACGCCGCGCTGGCACCCGGGACCGAGGTCCCCGACTACCTGGCCGGGCGCTGACGCCGCGGGTGCGCGGGAGTCACGGGCCCCCGCGCACCCCCCGCGGTCCTACACCACCACCGGCTCCCGAGCGGCCGTGCGCGCCTCCGCGAGCGCGAGGCCCGCGACCGAGGCCAGCATCAGCACCGTGCCCACCAGGGTGGCGGTGGTGAGGCGTTCGCCGAGCAGGGCGACCGCGAGCACCGCGGCGGCCACCGGCTCGAGGAGCATGATCACGGACACGGTGGCCGAGCGGACGACGGCCGCACCCGCGAAGTAGAGGCCGTAGGCGAGCGCCGTGGGGACCGTGGCGATGTAGGCCAGCAGCCACAGCGTGCGGGCGGGGTGGCCGGTGTGCGGGACGATCCCCTCGGCCAGGGCGAGCGGCAGCAGACAGAGGCCGGCGACCGCGAACGCCCCCACCGAGGTACTGGCGGCGTCCGTCCCGCCGTGCCGGCCCCACCAGCGCGTCAGCAGCGTCATCGCGCAGTACCCGGCCGCGGCCAGCAGGGCCAGGAGCACACCCGACGGGCGCACGGTCGCGCCGCCGCCGCCGAGCACGAGGACCGCCAGCCCCGCGAGCGCCCCGGCGACGGCGGCCACCCCGCCGCGGCCGAGCCGCTCCCCCATGGTGAGCCGGGCGCCCAGCGCGATGAGCACGGGCCCGGCGCCCAGCGTGACGACGGTGGCGACCGCGAGTCCGGTGGCGGACACGGCCGCGAAGTAGGCCGTCTGGAACACGGCGAGCCCCGCGCCGGTGGCGCCGGCCCGCAGCGCCCGGCGGCCGAGCGGCTCGCGCCCGGCGGTCCGGGCGCGCGGGCGGCGCAGCAGGCGGGCGGCGAGCAGCAGGGCGAGGCCGGCCGCGCAGCGCCAGAACGAGAGGGCGGCGTAGCCCATGTCACTGGTCCGGTAGACCAGGGAGGCGGCCGCGCCGGCGGTGCCCCAGGCGACACCGGCGACGATCAGGAAGAACAGGCCTCGCCCGACGGGCAAGCCGAGAGCAGCATTCGACACGAGTGGTCTCCGCGGAGTGCAGAAGGTCGGAAGGGGACCGGCCGGGGCCGGGTCCCGGGGACTTCTTCTGCGGGCAGCACCGTGGGGCCCGACGCCGTCGGGCGTGGATCCCGCGGGGCCCGCCTCAGGCGGCCGGGGGCGGAAGAACGAGTGCGTCCGAATGCATGATCGTCACCTTAGGCCGCGCTCTCCCGGGAGGACAACGCCGTTTCCGTGCCGCCGCCCGCCACCGGCTCGGGGGAGGTCCGGGCGGGCGCCGACGACTGCGCGATGAACGCGCCCACCAGGACGACGGCACCACCGGCGATCTGCGGCGCCGACAGGTGCTCGCCGAGCAGCACCCAGGCGAGGACCGTCGCGATGACCGCCTCCAGGCAGGCCACGACGCCCGCGACCTGCGGCGAGAGCCGGCGCACCGAGACCACTCCGGTGACGTAGGCGAGGACGGTGGCGACGAGCACGATCCAGGCCAGCAGGAACAGGGCGGCGACCGGCCTGCCGTCCATCCGGGCGGTGCCCGTCAGCACGGAGAAGTCCATGGTCCAGGGGCGGGCCACCGCGGTCAGCACGACGGCGCCGACGAGCAGGCCGTACGCGATGACGCCGAGCGGGTCGGGCGCCTCCTCGCCGGCGTCGCCGCCCTGGTCGGACAGGACGAAGTAGCCGACCTGGCAGCAGGCGGCACCGAGCGCCGGCAGCAGGCCGAGGACGTCGAGGCCCAGCCCCGACCAGACCTCCACGACGCAGGCGAGACCGCCGACCGCCAGGACCACGCCGAGCGCGGCGGCCCGCGTCACCGGCCGCCGCTGCACGAACCGGACCCAGCCCAGCACGAGGGCCGGCGCGAGGTACTCGACGAGCAGGGCGACCCCGACGGGGATGCGGGAGATCGCGGCGAAGTAGCAGGCCTGCACCCCGGCCACGGCGAGCAGGCCGAACCCGGCGACCAGGGCGGGGCGGCGCAGCGGCAGCGCGCGGTGGCGCACGGCGACCGGCAGCATCACCACGGCCGCGCCCGCCACCCGCAGCCACACCACGTGGAGCGGGTCGAGTCCCGCCTCGATCAGCGGCTTCGCCGCGACCCCCGACCCGCCGAAGGCGAGCGCGGAGGCGAGGGCGAGACCGAGACCGGCCCCCTTGCCGCCGCCGTGACGGCTCTCAGACGTAACCACCGGCACATGATGACAGGCGACGACAGGAGCGTCACCCCCGATGACACCTGTCTCAGTGGCTGGACCATCGCGGCGGCTCCAGCCGGTCCTCGACGGCGGCGATCAGGGCGCCGGTGTCGATGCCCGCCCGGTGCAGCACCTCGACCGCGCGCGCCCCGGGATCGGCGACGATCGCCGCCAGCAGGTCGACGCCCCGGGCCGGCCCGCCGCCGCGGGCGGCGGCGCGCTCGCAGGCGTGCTCCATGGCGCCGGCGGCCAGCGGTGAGAAGCCGTCGGACTCCGCCACCACCGCCACGGCCCCGGAGTCCTCCACGGACCCCTGCCAGCGCAGGCCGTAGCCGATGCTGCGCTGCACCAGGTAGCCGAGCAGCCGGGCGATCCCGGGCCCGTCGCCGAAGACGTCCCGCACCTCGGTGTCGTGTTCCAGGAGCGAGTGCAGCAGGTGCGCCGAGTCGATCTGCCGGTCCCCGTCGCGCACCGCCCGGCGGCGGGCACCGGAGATCACCGCTGCCAGTTCGGCGGTGAGACCGGCATCGTCGTCCACGCGAGGTGCCGCGACCTGCTCGCCGACCGGCTGCCGGGGGATACGGGATTGCACATCCCCCACCCCATCAGCCCCGTCGCCCGCGGTCATCCCCGAGGGGAAGCATCTTCGCGTCCCACACAGAGTGGACCCGGGGGGCCGGAATCTCCTCCTTACGGATGAGATCAGGCCGTTTCACCCGCAGGGGCGCCCGCCGTCCCGCCGTGCGCCGCCCGCGCAACCACAGCGCTCCGCCGCACGTCCCAGCAGGTGCATGGAGCGCAGGTACTGGCTGGTGTCCCTGCCGGCCGTCGACGGCAAGCAGTACGTGTACCGGGTGTACGCCCCGGAGGACGCACTGCCCGCCGACCTGTTCTGGGACGCCTGGCACTGCCACGACGAGAGCGCCCTCCCGCGCGCGTGGGATCTCTTCGACGCGGCGGCGATCCGGCGGGTCGGCGGAGCGCTCCCGGAACACCCGCACAATTCCTGACGGTTCATCAGTATTGAATGTTCCGGGCCGTGCGGCTACTTTCCGCGACACCGTAGCCCGACAGAAGAGGTGGTCGCATGGCCGAGGTCAGCGCGGAGGCCCGTATCGAGGCACCCGCCGAGAAGGTGTGGGCGCAGCTCACGGACTGGTCCGCGTACGGCGAGTGGAACGCGACCCACACCAGCTTCCCCGAGGGCGGCCCGCGGACCTTCGAGGTGGGCGGGACCTTCCAGGAGAACATGAAGCTGATGGGCTTCCCGGCCGAGGTCGAGTGGACCATCGAGGAACTCCGGCCGGCGCGGGTGCTCGCCATCCGCGGCAAGGGCCCGATGGCGGTCAGCGTCGCGAACCGCTACACGCTGACTCCCGACGGCGACGCCACGACCGTCCGCATCGACGGGGAGTTCACGGGTGCGGCGGTGTCCCTGATGGCGGGCAAGCTCAAGGACTCGGCGACGGCGGCGCTGACCGAGTCGCTGCGGAGGCTGGCCGGACTGGTGACCTGAGGACGCGGGCACACCGGGGCGCCCCGCGGACGGTTCCACGGGGCGCCCTGCGCACGGCGGTCAGTCCTCGTCGGCGAGGATCAGGTACAGCTTCTTGCGGGCTTCGTTGATGACGGTCAGCGCCTTCTCGCGCTGCTCCTTGCTGCCGGTCTTCCAGACCTGGCCGAAGGCCTCCATCAGACCGAAGCCGGCCTGCCGGATCTCACCGAGCGCCTCGAAGTCGATGCCGCGGGAGGCCTCCTCCCAGGGCGCGTCCGGGCCCTCGTCGGCCGCCGCGCGGCCGGCCTCGGTGAGCGAGAAGAGCTTCTTGCCGCCCTCGCTCGCACTGGCGATCAGGCCCTCGTCCTCCAGCAGCTGCAGGGTGGGGTACACCGAACCGGGGCTGGGCTTCCAGGCCCCGCCACTGCGCTGGGCGATCTCCTGGATCATCTCGTAACCGTGCATGGGCCGGTCCTTGAGCAGGGCCAGGATCGACGCCCTCACGTCGCCCCGCCGCGCCCTGCCGCGGGGCCCGCCCCGCCCTCGTGGCCCCCACGGGCCCGGACCGAAGCCAGGGCCGCCGAAACCGAAACCGGGCCCGTGCCCGTGACCGCCGCCCGGGCCGCCCGGCCCGAAGGGGCCGAAGGCGCCGCGCAGGCCCTCGAAACCACCCCGGCCGCGAGAGCCGGGTCCACCGTGTCCACGTTCGAATCCATGGGAACGCATCACAATCACTTCCATTCCATCGTTGATCTGTCGCGATGCGTCAACGATATATCGGAATGGTTCGCACGGCAAGACCCGGCGGGAAAACGGCGACAGCGGACGGGCCCGGCCCCGGGTCGGGACCGGGCCCGCCGCGGCCCCCTCGCGCCCGTCGGTTCCCGGACGGGCTCAGTGGCCGCGGAACGCCTCCTCCAGCCACCAGGAGCCGTGGTCGCGGGTCACCTTCGCATCGATGAGCAGCGGGGCCCGGCGCGGCCCCGCGACCCAGTCCCGCACGGCCTTGAGGTCGGCCGGCGTGCGGACGGTCGCCGCCTCGAAGCCGTAGCCGCGGGCCACGGCGGCGATGTCCGTCTCCGGAAAGGTGACCGTGTCCAGCGCGAACCCGTCGGGGCCGAAGTGGTGGACCTCCGCCCCGTAGGCCTCGTCGTTGTAGACGACGACCACCATCGGCAGGCCGAGCCGGCGCACGGTGTCGAGTTCCACGGCGCTCATCAGCGCGCCGCCGTCGCCGAGGGCGGCCACGGGCAGCCGGTCCGGCCGCGCGAGGGCCGCGCCGATCGTGGTGGCGAGGCCCAGGCCGATCGACTGGAACGCCTGGGTGAAGCAGAACCCCTCGTGGTCCGGCACCGAGAGGTACGCGCTCGGGTAGCCCATGAAGTTGCCCGAGTCGACGCCGACGACCCGCTCCGCGGGCAGGATGTCGTCGAGCCCGATGCTCAGCGTGCGCGGGTCGATGCGCTCCCGGGTGCCCTCGTCCTCGTAGGGGACGTCGCGCCACCGGCCGCGCGTGGCGAGGGCGGCGGCGATCTCCGCGGTCCGGTAACCCTCGCGGCTCCCGCCGGCCGCCTCCAGGGCCCGCCGCGCCGTGCGTTCCGCGTCGCCGGTGACGCCGAGGGCGATCTCCCTGTGCGCGCCGAGCGCCTCCGGGTCGTCGTCGACCTGCACGACGCTCGCCCCGGGGCCGATCAGCCGGCCGTGGCGCATGGTCCACATGTTCAGCGCGCAGCCCCAGCCGACGATCAGGTCGGCGCCCCGGAGCAGTTCCGCCACCAGCGGCGGGGCGAAGCCGCCGGAGACGTCGAGCGAGAAGGGGTCGCCGTGGAAGAGGCCGCGGGCGACGGCCGAGGTCGCGAGCAGGGCGCCGCAACGGTCCGCGAGCGCGGTGAGGGCCTCCCGGCCGCCGGGGCTGCGCGCGCCGCGGCCGGCCACGAAGACGGGGCGCCGGGAGGCCGCGAGTGCCCGCGTCAGCTCCGCCACCGCCCTGTCGGACGGCTCGACCGGCCGCGGCCCGGGAATCCGCGCACCGGAGACGGACACGCCTTCGGGGACGTCGAGGGCCTGCACCTCCAGGGGGAGGTTGAGGAGCACCGTGCGGCGTTCGTGCCGGGCCCGGCGCAGGGCGGCGAGGGCCTGGTCGACGGCGTCGTGCGCGGTGGTCACCCGCGCGCTGACGGCTCCGACGGCGTGTGCCGCGAGGGCCTGGTCGATACGGAAGTTGGAGTGCTGCCCGGTCGCCTCGGCGGCCAGCACGAGCAGCGGCGTGCGGCTCTTGGCCGCCTCGGTGACGCCGGTCAGGGCGTTGGTCAGGCCGGGGCCCTGGTGGACGCTGAGCGCGGCCGGTGCCCCGCTCGTGCGGGCGTACGCGTCCGCCATGGTCGCCGCGCCGCCCTCGTGCCGTGCGGCGACGAACCGTGCGCCCGCGGCCGCCATGGCGTTGGTCAGATGGAAGTTGCCCGAGCCGACCACCCCGAAGACGTGGTCGATCCCGGACGCGGTCAGTGCCCGCCCGACGGCTTCGGCGACCTTCACGACCGCTCCACCAGGGCCAGTACGCGGGCGGGGGCGCCGGACCCCGACACGATGGGCAGGGGTCCCGCGACGACCAGGGCGCCGGTGGGCGGCAGGGACCCCAGGTTCCGCAGCTGGGTGAGCCCGTACTTGCCGCTGCCGAGGAGGTGGGCGTGGCAGGGGAAGGCCGGCTCGAAGGAGTGGGCCCGCCCGGCGTCCGTGCCGACCGTCTCCACGCCGAGCCCGATCACCGGTGTCTCCTCGGCGACCCAGCGGGCGCACTCCGGCGACAGACCGGGGGTGTGCGGGCCGTTCTCGTCGGCGTTCAGGAACTCCTCCTGCGACTCCGAGCGGGCGTCCCAGCCGGTGCGCAGCAGCAGCCAGCCCTCTTCGGGCAGGGGGCCGTTGTCGGCCTCCCAGGCCTTGATGTGGTCGACCTCGACCAGGAAGTCGGGGTCCTTCGCGGCCGCCGCGGAGAAGTCCAGCACGGCCGCCGGCGCGATCAGCCTGCCCGCCGGCACGGAGGCCACGTCGGTGAGGTCCCTGCCGGTGACCCAGTGCACCGGGGCGTCGAAGTGGGTCCCGGTGTGCTCACCGCTGCGGAAGTTGTTCCAGTACCAGGCCGGCCCCCGGTCGTCGTAGCGGCTGATCTCCTCCAGTTCGAAGGCCTGCGTCTGCCCGAACCGGGGCGGCAGCTGGATCACCGGCGTCGTCGACGACAGCGGCGACGTGAGGTCGACGACTTCGATCGACCCACCCCGCAACCCGGACGACAGGGCGGCGAGCACGGACGGCTGGGACATGACGGCCTCCTGGGGCGGGGCTGAACTGTCAACGCCTTTCTGTACAGCCTGTCAGGCGGTGGACGCCGCGCCGAGACCGCTGCCGCCGAAATCGGGCCGGCGACCGGGAATTGGCCCTGGTGGACCGGGCCGGGCCGTCCTAGCGTCGCAGCATGCGTATCCGAATCGTCGACGCCTTCACCGACCGTCCCTTCGGCGGGAACCCCGCCGGTGTGCTGCTGCTCGACGCCTTCGGGGACGACGCCTGGATGCAGCGGGTCGCCCTCGAGGTCAACCATGCCGAGACGGCGTTCGCGCACCGGCTCGCGGAGGGCGGGGAGACGGACTGGGCGCTGCGGTGGTTCACTCCGGTGGCCGAGGTGAGGATGTGCGGCCACGCCACGCTGGCGACGGCACACGTCCTGCACGGCACCGGCGCGCACGAGGGCCCGGTCCGGTTCGCCACCCGCAGCGGGGTGCTCGTGGCGACGCCGCGGCAGGACGGCTCGATCACGCTGGACTTCCCGACCGCGCCGCTCACCGAGGTGGAGGTCCCGGCCGGGATCGCCGAGCCGCTGGGCGCCGAGCCGCGCCGAGCCTTCGACACCGGGCCGGACGTCGGCGACCTGCTCGTGGAGCTGGCCGACGAGAAGACGGTCCGCGCGCTCGCCCCCGACCACAAGGCGCTGGGCGCCCACTCCGCGCGCGGCCTCATCGCCACCGCCCGTGCCGAGGACCCGTCCCGGGGCTACGACTTCGTCTCGCGCTGCTTCTTCCCGAACGTCGGCATCGACGAGGACCCCGTCACCGGCAGCGCCCACACGGCCCTCGCCCCCTTCTGGTCGGAGCGCCTGGGCTCCACCGTCCTCACCGGCCTGCAGGCCTCGCCCCGCTCCGGCCGCGTCGGCACCGAGCTGCGCGGCGACCGCACGCTGCTGAGCGGCCGCGCGGTCACCACGATCGAGGGCGAGCTGCTGGTGTAGCCCCGCGTCAGGCCGTCGGCAGCCAGCCCACCTTGCCGGCCAGCAGCGCGTATCCGACGAACGCCCCGATGTCGAGCAGGGAATGCGCCACCACCAGGGGGCCCACCCGTCCCCACCGCCGGTACAGCAGCACGAACACCACGCCCATCGTCACGTTGCCGAGGAAGCCGCCGATGCCCTGGTAGAGGTGGTAGCTGCCGCGCAGCACGGCACTGGCCACCAGGGCGGTGCCGGGGGTCCAGCCCAGCTGCCCCAGCCGCCGCAGCAGGTACCCGACGACGATGACCTCCTCGAGGATCGCGTTCTGCATCGCCGACAGGACCAGCACCGGGTACTTCCACCACACGTCGGGCAGCGCCTCCGGCACCACCGTGAGGTTGAAGCCCAGCCCGCGCGCGGCCAGGTAGAAGGCGATGCCGGTGCTGCCGATCACCGCCGCGATCCCGGCACCGCGGCCGAGGTCCGGCCAGGGCCGGGTGCGGTCGAAGCCGATCGTGCGCAGGCTGCGCCCCTCGCGCAGCAGCAGGTGCGCGACGAGGGCGACCGGCACCAGCGCGGTCGCGATCCCGAACAGCTGCCAGGCGAGATCGAGCCACGGGCGCCCCGGTGCCGCCGACGCGTTGAGGGTGGCCGCCTGGTTCTTCAGACCCCCCGGTTTCGTGACCGACCCGACAAAGCTGATCAGGGCGGAGACACCACTGGCACCGAGTGACAGCCCCAGTACGAGCAGCGTCTCGTCCCGCAGGATCCGCCGCGAGGGCCGCTCCGGCGGGACGGAATCGGCCACCGGGTCCGCCTCTGCCTGCACACCTGCCTCCAGTCTGAGTGATCCGGCCTCGTCCGGGGGGTCGGACGCCGCGCGGGACGCGGCTTCCGGGTGCGCCACCGTCCTGGGACGTCACAGCTTGCCCGATCAGTATGGGACGGGCCGCGGCGGCCCCCGTCCTCGTGCGCGTGGCGGCCGGGAACGGACGGCGGTCGCCCGGCCGCGTCCGCCCGGACCGTCCGCCGCGCACGACGCCCGCCGCCGCCTCGCGGTCACCCGTGGAGACGCGTGGCCGACGACGCCGCAGCCGGCGGACGGCACGCGGCGGCACTTCCGGCGCGGCTCGCGGTGGCCGCCCGGCAGCCGCCCGGCGGTCTCACCCGGCAGGGTTGCGGGCGCCCGATCGGGGCGCCGCCGAATCGCCGCTCAGCCCAGCGGCACCGGCTCCGGAAGCCCCACCGGCCAGGTGTGCACCGGGTCCCCCAAGTGCATCAGCCTGCTGTACCTGCGCGTCGTGGCGGCCAGCGCGGCCTGCCGCGACAGGCCCGACTCCAGAGCCCGGTGGAACGTCGCGGCCTGCCAGGACGCGCCGTTGGCCCGGCGCCGGCAGCGTTCCTCGATGACGCCGAGGTACAGATCCCGGTCGGCGGGTTCGACGCCCCACGCGTCCAGGCCCGTCTCGGCGAGCGGCAGGAGCTCGTCGCGCACCAGGCTGACCGCGTCGACCCGGGTGAGGCCGCCGTACCGGCCGCGCCGCGGCCACTGCAGGCGGGCGTCGATCCCGTGCTTGCACGCGGCGTCGAAGTTGGCCGCCGCCGCCTCGAAGGGCAGCCGCGTCCACACGGGCCGCGGCTCCTCGGCGAGGGCGCGCACGAGGCCGTAGTAGAAGGCCGCGTTGGCGATGACGTCGGTGATGGTGGGTCCTGCGGGCAGGACGCGGTTCTCCACCCGCAGGTGCGGGACGCCGTCGGCGATGCCGTAGACGGGGCGGTTCCAGCGGTAGATCGTGCCGTTGTGCAGGACGAGTTCGGCCAGCTTGGGGACGCCGCCGGCGTCGAGGACCTCCAGCGGGTCCTCCTCGTCGCAGATCGGCAGCAGGGCGGGGAAGAAGCGCAGGTTCTCCTCGAAGAGGTCGCGGGCCGAGGAGATCCAGCGCTCGCCGAACCAGGTGCGCGGGCGCACCCCTTGGGCCTGGAGCTCCGGTGGGCGGGTGTCGGTGGACTGCTGGAACAGCGGCGGCCTGGACTCGCGCCACAGCTCGCGCCCGAACAGGAACGGCGAGTTGGCGCCGACGGCGATCTGGGCGGCGGCCACGGCCTGCGCGGCGTTCCACACGTCGGCGAAACGGCCCGGGGTGACCTGGAGATGCAGTTGCACGGAGGTGCACGCGGCCTCCGGCGCGATGGACTTCGAGGTGCAGCTGAGGCGTTCCACCCCGTCGATGTCCAGGACGAAGTCCTCGCCGCGGGCCGCCACGATCTGCTCGTTGAGGAGGGCGTAGCGATCGGCGTCGGAGAGATTGGACGAGATCAGATCGTCCCGGTCGAGGGTCGGCAGAATGCCGATCATCACGATTCCCGCGTCGAGCTCGCCCGCTTTCCGGTCGGCATATGCCAGAGACGTCCTCAGTTCCTCCGCGAGCCGGTCGAATACCCTCCCGCCCAATCGATGGGGGGCTATGTTGACTTCCAGATTGAACATGGCGAGTTCTGTTTGGAAATCACGGCTCGCGATCCGCTCGAGGACCTGAGCATTGAGCATTTTCGGCATGCCGTCGCCGCCGGTCAGATTCAGCTCGATCTCCAACCCCATGAGGTTCTGCGGACGGTCGAACCGCTTCTGGGCCAGGAGCCGCTCCAGTCCCGTCAGGCACCTGCGCAGCTTGTCGCGGTAGAGCTGCCGATCGGACAGGTCGAACCGGCCTGCCACGACCTTCTCGCCCATCGAAGGGTCCCTCCTCGGATGCGCGGCCCGTGATCCCGGCCGCCGGTGTCGGGGTCACGTGCAATGATGCCCCGCCTCGGCGATCGATAACGTCCCCACGCGGGCCCGGCGAGCGCTACTCTGGTGCACGTGACCGGGGGCACATTCATCCGGCATGGACATGGCGCGGTTTCCGGCCCACCACGAACTCGTGAAAAACGCCGACAAGAATTGGCCGACCCCTTCCAGGCAGTTTTCCGAGGTCACCGCCGCACGGTCGGATCAGAATCGGGAGGATCCCCGCGAATCGCCGACCGCATACAGCCTTGCCGAGTGCACCGGAATCGACTAGCCGAAACATTGTGTGAACACAGGTCGTATAAACTCCGCGAACAAGACACAGAGTGTCGGGCGCCGACGGTCATGGAACCTGCCGCCGAGTGAGGTGCGGCAGGTCTCATCCACGTTCTCCGGTCCCACGCCCGGCCACCCGGCCCTCTGAACCCGTGAGCAGACAGCGCCGTCCGCCCCCGCCCTCGCGCCACCGTGCCTGTCGAATGAGAGGCGACCCACCATGCCGCTGCATGTCCCCCCGGCTCCCGCGCCTGCCCTACGCACCGTTGTCACCGCGCTCGGTTCACCCACCGCGGTACGCGAGGCCCGGACCCCCTCCCTGCTCCACGCCCAGGGCCCGGCCACCGCCGAAGTCCCGCTGCCCGTGCACGTGCTGGACCGGCTGACCCCCGCGGGCGCGTCCGCCACCCGGCTGGCCGGGTGGCGCTTCCTGATCCGCTGCGGCGAACGCGCGGTGGCCGCGGCCGACACCGTGCTGACCCCCGACGGCTGGGCCTTCCAGCGCTTCTTCGAGGGCCCCTACATCGCCTCCACCGAACGCGCCCTGCGGCAGGCCGAGTCGATGCAGCAGCCGTACCAGCCCCGCCTGCTCTCGGTACCCGGCCTCTACATGCTCACGCTGTGGCTGCACGGGGACCCCACCGCGGACGGCGCCACCGGCCATCCCGCCGCCACGGACCTGCTCGTCCCGCTGGCGCCGGCTCCGCCCGGTATCGCGGCCCATCGTCCGCACCGCGTCGCCGAACTGCTCCCGGTGCTGACCCATCGGGTGACTCCCTCCCCGCTGCTGGGCTCGCCCGCCTGACCGCGTTCGCCCGGACACTCCTCGTACCCCGCCCCGGAACAACCGGACGGCGGGGTACGTCGTTCTCCCCCTCGACTCCCCCTCGGCTCCCCCTGGGCTTCCCCTCGATCCCCCTTCGGCGTCCGTCGAGGGGTGTGCTCCTCCGAGCCCGCCGGCGCTCGTACGAGCCGAAAGGGCCCTCTGGCCGGTACGGACTAGCTGTTCTGTCCACGGAGGTTGGTGACAGCGATCACTGACGTGTGATCTTGAAATGGGTGAGGGCCTTCTGGCTCGGTGTGGATTGCGACATCTGCACCGGCGACCAGAAAGGCCCTCATGCCGCACCGTAACGCACCGCTGACCGAGACCGGACGCCTGCGTCTGGCCCGCTGTGTCGTGGACGACGACTGGCCCCTGCGGCGGGCCGCGGAACGCTTCCAGGTCTCCGTGAACACCGCCAAGCGGTGGGCCGACCGCTACCGCCAGCACGGCGAGGCGGGCATGGCCGACCGTTCCAGCCGCCCGCACGCCAGCCCACGGCGGACCCCGACACGTACCGAGCGGCGGATCATCAAGGTCCGCGTGCTGCGCCGCTGGGGACCCGCCCGCATCGCGGGCCTGCTGCGGCTGGTGCCTTCCACCGTGCACCGGGTGCTGACCCGCTACGGCCTGGCCCGCCTGACCCACCTGGACCGGGCCACCGGCCGCGTCATACGCCGCTACGAACGCGCCAGGCCCGGCGAGCTGGTGCATGTGGACATCAAGAAGCTCGGCAACATCCCCGACGGCGGTGGCCACAAGGTCCTGGGCCGCCAGGCGGGCCGCAAGAAGCGTTCCGGCGCCGGCTACAGCTACATCCATACCGCCGTCGACGACCACTCCCGCCTGGCCTACAGCGAAATCCTCACCGACGAGAAGCAGGAGACCGCCGTCGCCTTCTGGCGGCGGGCGCAGGCGTTCTTCGCCTCCTGTGGGATCAGCGTCGAGCGCGTGCTGACCGACAACGGCTCCTGCTACAAGGCCCGTCTGTGGCGCGATGCCCTGGCCACGGCCGGCATCACGCACAAGCGCACCCGCGCCTACCGGCCGCAGACCAACGGCAAGGTCGAGCGGTTCAACCGCACCCTGCTCGACGAGTGGGCCTACGCCCGCCCCTACCGCTCAGAGCAGGAACGACGCGACGCCTTCCCCGACTGGCTGCACACCTACAATCACCACCGCGGACACACCGCGCTCAAGGGTCAGCCACCCGCCAGCCGCGTTCCCAACCTCACGGGTCAATACAACTAGCCCCATCCGACCAGCGAGAACCACCCGAAGTGACAGTGCGGTTGGACTGAACCGTCCGCGCGGGTGACGCGTCCTGAACCTGTGAGAAGTGCTGCGGCCAAATCCCTGCGGAACGACGCCCGTGGGGCAACACTGGGACCGGACCGAGTCATCACCACGGGGGGCGGTCATGAACGGAGCTTCGAACCGCGCAACAGACACGACAGCCATCTCACACGTCACGACAGAGCGAAAGATCCCATCAATGTGCCAGCACCAGCCACCGTGTCCGACAGCCGACTCAGCCGACCGGGAATCCGCCCGGCTCGTTGCGCACCACCCCGAGCAGGGCTGGAGCCTGCTGTGCAACGGCGTTCTGCTCTTCGAGGACACCGGTGAGCTCCTGCCCGACGGCCAGATCATCGCCCCGCACCGCCCGCCGGGCGCCAGCCAGGTGATGACGGCCGCCTGAGTGCGGACGGGCGGCGCGCCTCGCCGCCCGGTGACCTGAGGGGCCGGTCGCGGAGACACGCCGCGAGCCGGCCCCGACGCGTGTCCGGAGGCGTTCACTCCGCGTAGTTCCCCGTGTGTACGGCGGTGATCGGCCGTCCCGCGCGCGTGATCTCCCTTCCCATGAACGGCCGCCTTCCGGACTTCCCATGAACGGCCGCCTTCCGGAAGACTCCTGGACGTTCCGCAGCCGCGTCGACGGAGGTGGGGGCAGTGGCAGCAGACGAGGCCGGCGCCGCGAGCGCGCCGGCGGCCCGCGGCAAGGTCACGATCACGGAGATCGCCCGACAGGCGGGGGTGTCGGTGCCGACGGTGTCCCGGGTCGTCAACGGCCGGTCGGACGTCTCGCCGAGCACCCGCGCCCGGGTCGAGGACCTGCTGCTGCGGCACGGCCACCGCAAGCGGGCCGCGGCCCCGGGCACCCGCGCCGCCCTGCTCGACCTGGTCTTCGACGACCTCGACAGCCCCTGGGCGGTGGAGATCGTCCGGGGGGTGGAGGAGGTCGCGCACGCGGCCGGGATCGGCACCGTGGTGTCGGCGATCCACGGCCGCTCCGGCGACGCCCGCGCATGGCTGCGCAACCTCAGGGCACGTGCCTCGGACGGCGTGGTGCTGGTGACCTCGGCGCTGGAGCCCCTCCTGCACGAGGAGTTGCGGGTTCTCGGCGTCCCGCTGGTGGTGGTCGACCCGGCGGGCTCCCCCGCCCTCGGCATCCCGGCGATCGGCGCCGCCAACTGGTCGGGCGGCATGGTGGCCACCGAGCACCTGCTGTCGCTGGGGCACCGCAGGATCGGCCTGATCGCGGGCCCGCCCCGGCTGCTGTGCTCCCGCGCCCGGCTCGACGGCTACCGCGCGGCCCTGGAGGGCGCCGGCACGGCGCCCGACGAAACCCTCGTCGTCCCCGGCGACTTCCGCCCCGAGACCGGTTTCGCCGGCTGCAACGCCCTGCTGGAGCTGCCCGATCCGCCGACCGCGCTCTTCGCGGCGAGCGACCAGATGGCCCTCGGCGCGATCGAGGCCCTGCGCAGGCGGGGCCTCAGGGTGCCGGAGGACATGAGCGTGGTCGGCTTCGACGACCTGCCGGAGGTCCGCTGGTCGGCGCCGCCGCTCACCACGGTGCGCCAGCCCCTGGCCGACATGGGCAAGTTGGCCGTCCGTACGGTGCTCCGGCTGGCGCGCGGCGAACAGCCGGACTCCCCGCGCGTGGAGCTGGGCACGGAGCTGGTGGTGCGGGCGAGCACAGCACCCCCGGCGCCCTGACCGGGGGTACCGGACCCCGGCGGTGCTCCCCACTGCACCACCGGGGCGTTCCGGAATCCCCCTGTGCGGCCCTTACCTGCCGCCGAGCGCCCGCCTGATCGCGAAGTACGCGGGCTTCGGACGGAGCTGCTCGTCCCACGGCAGGGCCGCGCCCTCGCCGGGGAAGAACCCCGGGATCCACGAGTACTTGTCGGTGTAGTCCCACACCGTGATCCCGACGCAGCGCCGTACCTCGAGGCACGCCCTGGTCAGGTCCCCGTACCACTGCGCCTGCGTGGCCAGCTTCTCCTCGTCCGCGGGCAGCAGCATGCGTACGTCGACCTCGGTGAGCGCGGTGTCCAGGCCGAGCGCGGAGAAGCGGCGGAGGTTGTCCTCCAGTGTGGCCGGATAGCCGTACTGGAGGGCGAGATGGGCCTGCAGGCCGATGCCGTCCAGCGGGACGTGCCGCGCCTTGAGGTCCCTGGCCAGCTGGTAGTAGGCGTCGGACTTCGGGCCGAGGGCCTCGATGTTGTAGTCGTTGAGGTACAGCTTGGCGTGCGGGTCGGCCTGGTGGGCCCAGCGCAGGGCGTCGGCGATGTAGCCGGGGCCGAGCGTCTTGTACCAGAGGGTCTCGCGGTAGGTGCCGTCCTCGTTGAACGCCTCGTTGACGACGTCCCAGGAGTAGACCTTGCCGCGGTAGTGCCGTACCTCCGTCTGGATGTGCTTCTTCAGCACGGCCCGCAGTTCGCCGGCCGTCCACTCACGGGAGGTGAGCCAGTCGGGCAGTTGGCTGTGCCAGACCAGGGTGTGGGCGCGCACGCGCTGGTGGTTCTCGCGCGCGAGGTTCACGATCTCGTCGCCGTTGGTCCAGTCGAACACGCCCTGCTGGGGCTCGGTGGCGTACCACTTCATGCCGTTGCCGGGTGTGATCATGTCGAACTCGCGGCCGAGCAGCGCGGTGTAGGCGGTGTCGGTGAGTTCGGGGTTGTCGGTGGCGCTGCCGAAGTAGCGGCCGTGGCGCTGGGCCAGCTCCGCGAGCGTCGGCTGCCGCGGGCTCGCCTGTGCCGTGGGACCGGTGGCGACACCGGCCGCCACCAGGGCGGCGGCGAGCGCGCCGGCGAGTCTGAGTCGGGCTGTCTTGCGCATGGGGCGACTCCTCACGGTGTGTGGTGTGGGGCCGTACGTCCGCCGGCGGGCGTCATCCCTTGGTGGCGCCGGCGGTGAGGCCGCCGACGAGCTGGCGCTCGGCGACCGAGTAGAAGGCGAGGGCGGGGACCATCGCCAGCACGAGGTAGGCGAAGACCCGGGCGTACTCCGCCGAGTACTGCCCCTGGAACTGCTGCACCCCGATGGGCAGCGTCCACCACTTGGCGTCGGTGAACACCAGCAGCGGCAGGAAGAAGTTGTTCCAGCTGGTGACCACGGCCAGCACGGAGACCGTGCCGAGCGCGGGCCGTGCCATGGGAAGCAGCACCCGCCAGAAGAACCCGAAGGCGCTGCAGCCGTCGAGCGTGGCCGCCTCCTCCAGCTCGCCGGGGATCTGCCGGAAGAAGGCGCGCAGGATGATGATGGTCATCGGCAGCCCGAAGGCGGCCTGCGGGAGGATCACGCCCAGCGGGTTGTCCAGCAGCCCCAGGGAGCGCAGCAGCAGGAACAGCGGCAGGGCGGCCACCGCGAAGGGGAACATCAGGCCCATCGTGAAGAGGGTGAACAGCGCCTCCCGCCCGCGGAAGGCGAAGCGTGCGAAGGAGAACGCCGCGAGCGCGGACACGGCGACCACGAGCACGGTCGTCGCCCCCGCGACCAGCGTGCTGTTGCCGAGCAGCCGCCAGAAGTCGCCCGAGCCGAGGATGTCGGTGTAGTTGCCGGTCAGCCAGTGCTCGGGCAGCCCGAACGGGTTGCGGGAGAGTTCGTCGGTGGACTTGAAGCCGGACAGGGCCGCGTACAGCAGGGGCACGAGCATCACCGCGCCGACCGCCACGAGGACCACGTGCAGCGGCAGGGTCCCTACGGCCCTGGGTCGCCTGGTCACTTGCCGTTCCCCCTCATCGTCGTGGTGGCCCCTTCGAGGTCGCGGCGGAGCACGAACCGCTGGTAGGCGAGGGCGAAGACGAGGCAGATGCCGAACATGACCACGCTGATCGCGCTGGCGTAGCCGACCTGGTAGCGCTTGAAGCCGTACTGGAACATGGTCACGGCCATCGTCTCGGAGTGGTGGTCGGGTCCGCCCTGGGTGATCACCCAGACCAGGTCGAAGAGCTGGATCGCCCCGATGACGGAGAGGAAGATGCTGATGCGCAGGGTGGGCGCGAGCAGCGGCAGCGTGACGTTGCGGAAGCGCTGCCAGGGTCCCGCGCCGTCGATCAGCGCCGCCTCCGTCAACTCGGCCGGGATGGACTGGAGTCCGGCCAGGTAGAGCATCATGTGGAAGCCGAAGTACTTCCAGGTCATGACGAGGAAGAGGGTCGCCATGACGTAGGAGGGGTCGGCGAACCACTCACCGCCCAGGCCGCCAAGGCCGACGGCGCCGAGGACGTGGTCGGCGAGTCCGTCGCCGGGGGCGAAGACCATGCTGAACAGCACGCCGGTGATGGCCTCGGACAGGACGTACGGTGCGAAGAACAGCATCCGGTACACGGCCCGGCCGCGCAGCCGCTGGTTGAGGGCGACGGCCATGGCGAGCGCGAACGGCAGCTGCAGGACGAGCGAGAGCAGCACGAGGAGCAGGCAGCGCCACAGGTCGCCGAGGAAGACGGGGTCCTGGAAGAGGCGGGTGAAGTTCTCGCCGCCGACGTAGTCGGAGGGCATGCCGAAGCCGCCCCAGCGGAAGAAGGCGGCGTACAGCGCGAACAGCATCGGCAGCAGCACCAGGCCGATGAACAGCACCAGCGCGGGCACCTGGAAGCCGACCGCGGTGGACCAGTTCATCAGGCGCCGGCGCGCCCGTCCCCGGGCCGGCCCGGCGGCCGGGGACGGGACGGCGGGCTCGGGGCCCGTCCGCTTGTCCGGAAGGAAGGTCGAGGTCATCGCCGGTGGCTACGCTTCCTTCGCGGTCTTGGTGATCGACTGCGTGACCTGCTCCGGGGACTTGGAGCCGGCGATGAGTGCGGCGACGCTGTCGTTGACCTCCTGGCCGACCGCGGGGTCGTAGGCCTGGTCCAGGTAGAGCTGGAAGCCGGTGGCACCCTTCAACTGAGCCTGTACGGCCTTGGTGTTGGGGTCGGAGAGCGCCTTCTCGGCGCCGGGGACCACCGGCAGGGTGTTGGTCTTCTTCACGAGTTCGAGGTCGGTGGTCTCGGAGGCGAAGAACTTCAGGAAGTCGACGGCCGCCTGGGGGGCGCCCTTGCGCAGCGCGTGCCCGCCGCCGCCGCCGAACACCTCGGTGATCGCGCCCTTTCCGCCCTCGACGGCCGGGAACGGGAAGAAGCCGAGGTTCGAGCCGAGGCCCTTGCCGGAGTCGGCCTCCACGACCGGCGCCCACTGGCCCATGAGTTCCATGGCCGCCTTGCCGTTGCCCATGGTGGCGGCCTGTCCGTTGGGCGTGGAGTAGGCGGCGCCCAGGAACCCCTTCTGGAACGGCTGGAGTCTGACCAGGTCCTGGAGGTGCCGCCCGGCCTGGACCAGGCCGGGCGCGGTGAAGTCCTTGTCGTCGTTGGCCTTCTGCAGGGCCTGGATGCCGGCGGTGCGCATCGCGAGGTAGGCCCAGTAGTACATGCCGGGCCACTTCTCCTTGCCGGCCAGGGCGATGGGCGTGATGTTCCTCGCCTTCAGCTTCCGCACCGCGTCGAGGAAGCCGCTCCAGGTGGTCGGCGGTGCCGTGACGCCGGCCTGCTTGAAGAGCGCCTTGTTGTACCAGAACCCGATCATGCCGATGTCGAACGGGATGCCGTACGTCTTGTCGTCGATGAGGTACGGCTGCTTCGCGACCGGCAGCATGCCGTCGACCCACGGCTTGGTCCTGTCGGTGAGGTCTTCGACGAGACCGGCCTCGACCTGCTGCTTGAGCACACCGCCGCCCCAGGTGTGGAAGATGTCCGGCAGCTTCCCGGATGCGGTCAGCGCCGTCATCTTCGACTTGTAGGCGTCGTTCTCCAGCTGGGTGATCTTCAGCTTCACCTTGGGGTTCTGCGCCTCGAACTTCTTGGCGAGGCCGGCCCAGACGGTCTTCGTGGGCTCGGTCGTGGAGATGTTCCACCACTCGAGGGTGGTCGTCCCGTCCGACGACCCGCCACCCGAGTCGCCGCCACAGCCGCTCAGTGCCGTCATGCCCAGGCCGGCCGCGGCGGATGCCGCCAGAAAGCCGCGGCGGGAGAGTGCCCGGTCGCCCATCATGCGCTCCTAGGGGTAGGGACGGCGCGTCCACGACCGCCCCGATCGGACCGAAAGTTTCGAAGAAGATCCAGAAAGATGCGTTGTTGCCGCACCCTAGAGACAGCTCCCAAACGGTGGCAACCCCTTGTGCACGGTGAATCTCGACCAGCCCGGAAAGCAGGCCACCTCGACCCGCCAGGAGCCGACTCGGCCGGGACATCTCCGGCGGCGATCCCCCCTGACAGCCTTCCGTAAAGTTCGCCGCAAAATCCGAATGTTTCGAATCGTCATACGGAAACGCGCTCGTCGAGCTCTTCGGCCGCCGGCGGGCCGTCCCCGGCGGCGCCGCGACTCGGCCCCCCGTCCACCGGCGCCCTCGCCGGACCTATCGTGACGGCATGCAGAGCTACACGATCGGCCAGGCGGCACGGCTGCTCGGCGTGAGTCCGGACACCGCGCGCCGCTGGGCGGACGCCGGCCGGGTGGCGACCCACCGCGACGAGGGCGGGCGGCGGCTCATCGAGGGCCGGGACCTCGCGGCGTTCTCCGTCGAGCTCGCCAAGGCCGGCGGCGCCGAGGAGGAGACCCCCTACACGTCCGTCCGCAACGCCTTCCCCGGCATCGTCACCGCGATCAAACTCGGCGACGTCGCGGCGCAGGTCGAGATCCAGGCCGGTCCGCACCGCCTGGTCTCCCTGCTGACCCGGGAGGCCGTGGAGGAGCTGGGCCTGGAGGTGGGCATGGAGGCCACGGCCCGAGTGAAGTCGACAAACGTACACATCGACAGGACGTGACCACTTGTCGTACGAACGCACATGCGTACCCATCTCTCCCTTGAGCCCCGCTCATGCGATGCGACAGGGGACTTACACCTCGCATGTGCGCCAGTATGATCGGCGCATCGGGAGAGTCCGGCGGCGACCGTCGGCCTCTCCCCCGTAGACGTCGGAGGAGTGGACCCGTGATGACCCCTTCCATGCGCCGGACGCGCCGGACACACCGGACCCTGCGGGTGGCCGGCGCGGGAGCCGCGGCGCTGCTCGCCCTCACCGCCTGCTCCTCCTCCGGCTCGGGCTCGCACTCCGGCTCGGCCGGGTCCGGCTCCTCGTCGTCGAAGCCGTCCGGTGACGTGACCGTCTTCGCCGCGGCCTCCCTCAAGGAGAGCTTCACGACGCTGGGCAAGGAGTTCGAGAAGCAGCACCCCGGCGCCAAGGTGACCCTCAGCTTCGGCGGGAGCGACAGCCTCGCGGCGGGCATCACCGGCGGCGCCCCGGCCGACGTCTTCGCCTCCGCGAGCCCGAAGACGATGAAGATCGTGACGGACGGCGGGGACAACGCCACCGCGCCGGTCACCTTCGTCCGCAACCAGCTGGAGATCGCCACCCTGCCGGGCAACCCCGACCACGTCGCCTCCCTGAAGGACCTCACCAGGTCCGGCCTCAAGGTCGTGCTCTGCGACAGGACCGTGCCGTGCGGCGCCGCCGCCCAGAAGGCGCTGGCGGCCGGCGGCCTGAAGCTCACCCCGGTCTCCTACGAGCAGGACGTCAAGGCGGCCCTGAACAAGGTGGTGCTCAAGGAGGCCGATGCCGCCGTCGTCTACAGGACCGACGTCAAGGCGGCGGGCGGCAAGGTGCAGGGCGTGGACTTCCCCGAGTCGGCCGAGGCCGTCAACGACTATCCGATCACCCTGCTGAAGAACTCGAATAACCCCGGGGCAGCCAAGGCGTTCATCGCCTTCGTCCGGTCGGACGAGGGGCAGAAGGTGCTGTCCGAGGCCGGGTTCCGCAGGCCGTGACCGTGACCGGCAAGTCCGACGTCGCGGCCGACACCCTCGAGGGCGGTCCGCGGCGCGGGCGCGTGCGCGCGGGCCGCGGCGGGGTCCCGCTGCCCCTGCTGCTGCCCGCCCTGATCGGCCTGGCCTTCCTGCTGCTGCCCCTGCTCTCGCTGCTCCTGCGGGCCCCGTGGAGCACCCTGCCGGAGCAGCTGACCAGCACCGAGGTGTGGCAGGCGCTCAAGCTGTCGCTGCTGTGCGCCACCGCGGCGACCGCGGTGAGCCTGGTCCTCGGCGTCCCGCTGGCCTGGCTGCTGGCTCGCACCGACTTCCCCGGACGCGGCTTCGTCCGCGCCCTGGTGACCCTGCCCCTCGTGCTGCCTCCCGTGGTCGGCGGCGTGGCCCTGCTGTTCGCCCTGGGCCGCAACGGCGTGATCGGCCAGTGGCTGGACTCCTGGTTCGGCGTCACGCTCCCGTTCACCACCACGGGGGTCGTCGTGGCGGAGAGCTTCGTCGCGATGCCGTTCCTCGTGATCAGCGTCGAGGGCACGCTGCGCGCCGCCGACCAGCGCTACGAGGAGGCAGCCACCACCCTGGGCGCCTCACGCTTCACCGCGTTCCGCCGGGTCACCCTGCCGCTGATCGCCCCGGGCGTCGCGGCGGGCGCGGTCCTCGCCTGGGCGCGGGCCCTGGGCGAGTTCGGCGCGACGATCACCTTCGCGGGCAACTTCCCCGGCCGCACCCAGACCATGCCCCTCGCCGTCTACCTGGCCCTGCAGAACGATCCGGAGGCCGCCGTCGCCCTGAGCCTGGTCCTGCTGGCGGTGTCGATCGCGGTCCTGGCGGGCCTGCGGGACCGTTGGATGACGGCGTCATGACGCACACGCCCGGAGGACCGCCCGATGCCGGACACCAGCCCACGGACCGCCTGATGCCGGATTCCCGCCGCGCGGCGGCCGACGGCGCTCGCCCCCCGCGGCGGCCACCCGCATCCGACGCGCCAGGCGCGGGCGGTGCCGCGGAACCGGCCGGAGGCGCCGCGCCCGCGCCGCGCCCGCACCCCACGGACGGCCTCGACGCCCACCTGGTCGTCGACCGCCACGCCTTCCGCCTGGACATCTCCCTCACCGCCGCCCCCGGAGACGTGGTGGCCCTGCTCGGCCCCAACGGCGCGGGCAAGACCACCGCCCTGCGCGCCCTCGCGGGCCTGGTCCCCCTCACCCGCGGCCACCTCCGCCTGGACGGCGCGGAGCTGAACGGCACACCCCCCGAGCACCGCCCCGTGGGCGTCGTCTTCCAGGACTACCTCCTCTTCCCCCACCTCACCGCCCTCGACAACGT
Organism: Streptomyces sediminimaris; assembly: GCF_047049295.1. Taxonomy (NCBI): domain Bacteria; kingdom Bacillati; phylum Actinomycetota; class Actinomycetes; order Kitasatosporales; family Streptomycetaceae; genus Streptomyces; species Streptomyces sediminimaris. The sequence continues at coordinate 1,432,332 of NZ_JBJWOT010000001.1, forward strand.
GGCCTTCGGCCCGCGCTGCCGGGGCGCGACGAAGGCGGAGTCCCGCGCGCAGGCGGCCGAGTGGCTGGACCGCATGGGACTGAGGGATCACGCCACCGCCAGGCCCCGCCGCCTCTCCGGCGGGCAGGCGCAACGCGTCGCCCTGGCCCGGGCCCTCGCCACCCGGCCCCGGCTGCTGCTCCTGGACGAGCCGCTCGCCGCCCTGGACGCCCGCACCCGGCTCGAGGTACGGGCGCAGCTGCGCCGCCACCTGGCCGAGTTCGAGGCGGTCGCGGTCCTGGTCACGCACGACCCGCTGGACGCGATGGTGCTGGCCGACCGCCTGGTGGTCGTCGAACACGGCCGCGTCGTCCAGGAGGGCTCCCCGTCCGGCATCGCCCGCCGTCCCCGTACCGACTACATCGCCCAGCTGGTCGGCCTCAACCTCTACAAGGGGCGGGCTGACGGCCACACCGTCCGCCTCGACGCCGGCCCGTCCATCACCACCACCGAGGACCTCCGCGGTGAGGTCTTCGTCGCGTTCCCGCCGGGCGCGGTCACCCTCTTCCGGGACCCGCCCACCGGCTCCAGCGCCCGCAACCACTGGCGCTGCGAGGTGGCCGGCCTGGAGACCCACGGCGACCAGATCCGCGCCGGCCTCACCGGTGAGCTCCCCCTCGCCGCCGACCTCACCACGGTCGCCGCGGCCGAACTCGACCTGCACCCGGGCGCACCGGTCTGGGCGACGGTCAAGGCGACGCAGACGCACGCCTACCCGGCCTGAGGCGCCTCCCGCACTACGGTGAGGAGCCATGACCCTGAGCATCCGCAACCAGCTCCCCGGCACGGTCACCGCCATCACCCGGGGCGAGGCCATGGCCACCGTGAAGGTCCGCCTCGACGGTGGCCAGGAGATCACGGCGGCGATCACGCTGGAAGCCGTGAACGACCTGGGCCTCACCCGGGACTCCGCCGTGCGCGCCCTGGTGAAGTCCACCGAGATCGCCCTCTCCGCCTCCCCCGTCGAGGGTCTCTCCATCCGCAATCGGCTGCCGGGCACGGTCACCGCCGTCGCCTCGGGACCGGCCATGACCTCCGTGAAGGTCTCCGTCGACGGAGGCGAGCTGACCGCCGCGATCACCACGGACGCCGCCACCGAGCTGGGCCTCGGGACCGGCTCCGCGGTCGTCGCCCTGATCAAGTCCACCGAGGTCTCGCTCGCGACCGCCTGACCGGGGGCCGGCAGCGGGACGCGCGAGGGCCCCGCCGAAACGGGGCCCTCGCGCCGGCGCCCGGTCTCAGTCCTCGTAGGCGTCCAGCGGCGGGCAGGAGCAGACCAGGTTGCGGTCACCGAAGGCCTGGTCGATCCGGCGCACCGGCGGCCAGTACTTGTCGGCGGCGGACACCCCGGCCGGGAAGACGGCCTCCTCGCGCGGGTACGCGTGCTCCCATGCGCCACCGAGCACGGCGGCGGTGTGCGGGGCGTTCCGCAGCGGGTTGTCCTCGGCCGGCCACTCGCCCGCCCCGACCTTCTCGATCTCCGCGCGAATGGCGATCATCGCCTCGCAGAACCGGTCCAGCTCGGTCAGGTCCTCGGACTCGGTCGGCTCGATCATCAGCGTGCCGGCCACCGGGAACGACATCGTCGGCGCGTGGAAGCCGTAGTCGATCAGCCGCTTGGCGATGTCATCGACGCTCACACCGGTCGCCTTGGTCAACGGCCGCAGGTCGACGATGCACTCGTGCGCGACCAGCCCGGCGGGGCCGGTGTAGAGCACGGGGTAGTGCGGCTCGAGCCGCTTGGCGATGTAGTTGGCCGACAGCACGGCCACCTGCGTGGCCCGCTTCAGCCCCTCGCCGCCCATGAGCCGGACGTACGCCCACGAGATCGGCAGGATGCCCGCGCTGCCCCACGGCGCGGCCGAGACCGGCCCGACCCCCGTCTGCGGACCCGCGGCCGGCTGCATCGGATGGTTGGGCAGGTACGGCGCCAGGTGTGCCCGTACGCCGACCGGGCCGACGCCGGGACCGCCGCCGCCGTGCGGGATGCAGAACGTCTTGTGCAGGTTGAGGTGGGAGACGTCGCCGCCGAAGTGGCCCGGCTTGGCGAGCCCCACCAGGGCGTTGAGGTTGGCGCCGTCGACGTAGACCTGACCGCCGGCCTCGTGCACCCGCGCGCAGATGTCGGCGACGTGCTCCTCGAACACGCCGTGCGTCGACGGGTACGTGATCATCAGCACCGCCAGCTCGTCACGGTGCTGCTCGATCTTCGCCCGCAGGTCCTCGACGTCGATCTCGCCGTCCTCGGCGGTCTTCACGACGACGACCCTCATGCCGGCCATGACGGCGCTGGCGGCGTTGGTGCCGTGCGCCGACGAGGGGATCAGGCACACGGTCCGCTGCTCGTCGCCCCGGGCCCGGTGGTAGCCGCGCACCGCGAGCAGGCCCGCCAGCTCACCCTGCGACCCGGCGTTGGGCTGCAGCGACACCTGGTCGTAGCCGGTGACCTCGGCGAGCCGTTCCTCCAGCTCGTGGATGAGCGTGAGGTACCCGCCGGCCTGCTCGGCGGGCGCGAAGGGGTGCAGCTGCCCGAACTCGGGCCAGGTGACCGGCTCCATCTCCGTGGTCGCGTTGAGCTTCATGGTGCAGGAGCCCAGCGGGATCATGCCGCGGTCGAGCGCGTAGTCCCGGTCGGCCAGCCTGCGCAGGTAGCGCAGCATCGCGGTCTCGGAGCGGTGCTGGTGGAAGACGGGGTGGGTGAGGACGGCGTCGGCGCGCAGCAGGCCCTCCGGGACCGCGTCCCCGGCAGCCGCGTCCAGCGCCTCGATGTCGCCCTCGGCCCCGAAGGCGCTCCAGACGGCGGCCAGCTGGGCGCGCCCGGTGGTCTCGTCGCAGGCGACCGACACGTGGTCGGCGTCGACGAGACGGAGGTTCACGCCGTTCTCCCGCGCGGCGGCCACGACCTCGGCGGCGCGTCCGGGCACGCGCGCGGTGATCGTGTCGAAGTAGGAGCCGTGCACGGTCTCCACGCCGCCGGCCCGCAGGCCCTCGGTGAGGATCACGGCGTAGCGGTGGGTGCGCCGCGCGATGGTCCGCAGACCGTCGGGCCCGTGGTAGACGGCGTACATTCCGGCCATGACGGCGAGCAGCACCTGCGCGGTGCAGATGTTGCTGGTGGCCTTCTCGCGCCGGATGTGCTGTTCGCGGGTCTGCAGCGCGAGCCGGTAGGCCTTGTGCCCGTCGGCGTCCACGGAGACGCCCACGAGCCGCCCGGGGAGGCTGCGCGCGAACTTCTCGCGCACCGCCATGTAGCCGGCGTGCGGCCCGCCGAAGCCCATCGGCACGCCGAAGCGCTGCGTGGTGCCGACGGCGATGTCCGCGCCGAGCTCACCGGGCGACTTCAGCAGCGTCAGCGCGAGCAGGTCGGCGGCGACGGTGACGAGCGCGCCCAGCTCGTGCGCCCGGTCGATCAGCGGCTTGATGTCGCGTACGGCACCGGAGGCGCCGGGGTACTGCAGCAGCACGCCGTTGATCTCCCGCCCGGCGACGTCGGCCGGGATGCCGTCGGTGAGGTCGGCGACCACGACCTCCACGCCGGCCGGCTCGGCTCGGGTCTCGATCACGGCGATGGTCTGCGGCAGCACGTCCGCGTCGACCAGGAACAGACCCTTCTTGTTCCTGCCCATGCGCCGGGACAGCGCCACGGCCTCGGCGGCGGCCGTGCCCTCGTCGAGCAGCGAGGCACCGGAGGTGGGCAGTCCGGTGAGATCGGCGACCATGGTCTGGAAGTTCAGCAGCGCCTCGAGCCGGCCCTGCGAGATCTCCGGCTGGTACGGCGTGTAGGCGGTGTACCAGGCCGGGTTCTCCATCACGTTGCGCAGGATGACCGGCGGCGTGAAGGTGCCGTAGTACCCGAGCCCGATCATGGAGTCGAGCACCTGGTTGCGGTCCGCGAGCGAGCGCAGCTCGGCGAGCACCTCGGCCTCGGTACGGGCGCCCGGCAGGTCCAGGGCGTCGGCGTTCTTGATCACGTCCGGGACCGCGGCGGCCGTGAGCTCGTCCAGCGAGCCGTAGCCGACCTGCGCGAGCATCTTGGCCCGGGCCTCGTGGTCGGGGCCGATGTGACGCTGTTCGAAGGGAATCCCCTTCTCCAGCTCGGTGAGCGGAATGCGATGCGGGGTCATTGCGGAGGCCTCCTGGTCGACACGACCTTCGAGGGGCACCACGGCGCGGGTACCCGGACGGCCTCCCCCTCTGTCATCTCAACCTGAGAGCTTCACCGGGTCGCCCGAGAGCTCCCGGCTTTCACCGTCGGTGAGAGCGGAAGCCGTCGACACCCGCCCTGCTTTCCAGAGTGACCTCGTCCGCGCGGTACGTGTGCCTGAGAGATTCCGGGGAGGATTTGCTCCTTCGGCGCCTCCGATGTCGCCTGGAGGACTCTCCCGCACGGGGTCAGCAGCCGTTGTCAGCCTACCAGCGCGCACAAAGGCCGGTCCTTCGAGTGGCCACCTCGGCCGTTGTGCTCTTTTGTAGTGCTTACGGATGAGTTGCGACCAAGTGGAGGGACCGTGCAGACCGAGATCGATCCGCGCAACCTGATCGGCCGCAAGGCGTTCGACCGCAACGGCGTCAAGCTCGGCACCGTCGACGAGGTCTACCTCGACGACGCGACCGGGGTGCCGGAGTGGGCGGCCATACGCACCGGCCTGTTCTCCCGGGACGCCTTCGTCCCCCTGGCACCCAGCGAACTGGTCGAGGGAACCCTGCAGGTCCCCTTCGACCGCACCCTGATCAAGGACGCCCCGGACTTCGGCGTCGGCCGTCACCTCTCCCCGGAGCAGGAGCTGCAGCTCTACCACCACTACGGCCTCGACACCACCACGCCTCCCTCCGCCCCGGACCGCTCCTTCGGCAAGCTCGCGGGCACCGGGGACGCCGACGCCTAGCTAGGACACCTCGGCGAAGGTGGTGCCGGGCCCCCGCGCCACCAGAGGCAGCGGATCCGCCGGCTCGAGACCGGGGTCGTCGGTCCTGAACGTCCGCACCCGCCCGGGTGGTGAACCGGGCGTCTCGAACCGCACCGTGACCCGTCCCAGGCCACTGCCCTGCACCCATCCGTGCCCGAACTCGCCGTGCCGCACGTCGTGCCCCGAAGGCCAGCGCCGCTCGGCCGGCACCGGCTCCGCCTCCGCGGGTTCGTCCGCCGGCTCCGCCTCCACCGGCTGCGCCGTCCCCTCCGCCGCCGCCCGCTCCGCCCGCTCCCCCGCTGCCTGCGCGAACAGGTCCTCCTGCGTGAAGTCCGCGAGCCCGCTGACCCCGACCCCGAGCAGCCGCACCCCGCCCGTGGTGTCCACCGTGTCCAGCAGCCGGGCCGCCGCCTCCCGCACCACCGCCGGATCGTCCGTGGGCCCGCGCAGCGTCTCGGAACGCGTCAGCGTCGAGAAGTCGTAGCGCCGCACCTTCAGCACGATCGTCCTCCCCGACAGTCCGGCGCCGCGCAGCCGCCGCACACACCGGTCGGCCAGCCGCTGCACCTCGAGGCCGACCCGCAGCCGGTCGTGGATGTCCACGTCGTAGGTGTCCTCGACCGACACCGACTTGGTCTCCCGCTCGGCGACCACGGGCCGGTCGTCGTGCGCCAGCGCCATGGCGTACAGCGCCTGCCCATGAGCCCTGCCCAGCAGCCGCACGAGCTCGTCCTCGCCCGCCTCGGCGATCTCGTCGACGGTGCTGATCCCGGCCCGTCTGAGGTGGTCCCCCGTCGCCGGCCCCACCCCCGGCAGCGTCCGTACCGGCATCGGCCCGAGCAGCGCCCGCTCGGTCCCCGGCTCGATCAGCACCAGACCGTCCGGTTTGGCCTCCTCGGAGGCGATCTTCGCGAGCATCTTGGAGGCGGCGAGCCCCACCGAGCCGGTGAGCCCGGTCCCGGCGCGTATGTCCGCCCGCAGCTTCTCCCCCACCAGGCGGGCCGACGCGTCGTCCCAGGCCACCTCCCCGGCCTCCAGATCCACGAAGGCCTCGTCCAGGCTCAGCGGCTCCACCAGCGGCGACAGCGCGTGCAGCAACGCCATGACCTGCTCGCTGATCGCCTTGTAGAAGCCGAAGCGTGGCACCAGACAGGCGGCGTTCGGCGCGAGCCGCCGTGCCTGCGCCATGGGCATCGCCGACCGCACCCCGAACACCCGTGCCTCGTACGAGGCGGTCGCGACCACCCCGCGCGGCCCCAGCCCGCCCACGATCACGGCCTTCCCGCGCAGACTCGGCTTGGATGCCTGCTCCACCGAGGCGTAGAAGGCATCCATGTCGAGATGCAGGATCGTGGCCGCGTTCCTCACAGGTCCGATGCTGCCCCATGCCACTGACAATGGCCTCCTACGGCCGCCCGGTCGCGCCGCGAGGCGGCCGGGCGGGTCGTCAGACGGCCCGGTTGCGCCGCCGCGCCAGTTCGTCCGCCGGGTTGTGCCCGATCAGGGTCTCGCCGGTGTCGATCCGCTCACCGTGCAACTGCGACAGCGCGTTCTCGACGTCCCGCCAGACCACGCCGACGGCGATCCCGAAGATCCCCTGGCCGCCCTGGAGCAGTGCGTGCACCTCGTCGGGAGAGGTGCACTCGTAGACCGTGGCACCGTCGCTCATCAGCGTCATGCGCTCGAGGTCCCTGAAGCCCCGCTCACGCAGGTGCCGCACCGCGGTGCGGATGTTCTGCAGGGACACACCCGTGTCCAGGAACCGCTTGACGATCTTCAGGACGACGACGTCGCGGAAGCTGTAGAGGCGCTGCGTCCCCGACCCGTAGGCGGGCCGCACGCTCGGCTCGACGAGCCCGGTACGGGCCCAGTAGTCCAGTTGCCGGTAGGTGATGCCGGCCGCCGCGCAGGCGGTCGGCCCGCGGTAGCCGATCTCCTCGGACGCCATGGGGGCCACCCCTCCGCCGCTCGGCACGGCCGCCGGTCGCTGCGGAGCGTGCTCGGCCGCGCCTCCCTGCTGGGGATACCCCCCGCCCGAGCGGAGCCGAGAGCCAGGGGGAGGGTACGGACCGCTCTCCCCCGGACCGCGTCCAGAGGCTCCCCCAGCCGTACCGTCGCCGCTACTTCTCACGCCGACCTCCGTCCTTGACCTGCCTCCTCGACGGTAGGCAGCCGCCAGGGGTGCGTCAACGACCGCCACACTCGGCACGCCGAGTGATAATCACCCTACGAGTGGTTTCCCGCTCCGGATCACGGGGAAAGACTGGCCGAATGGCTTCTCGAGGAGCCGTGGGACGCTCTCACCGGCCGCCGGCGTGGGTCCGGCACAGGACAGCAGCTGTACCGCCCCGGCCGCCGTCCGGCCCCGTCACCGGCCCTGGCCCCGCCGCCGGGCCGCGCACGTCTCACCGACCCACTCGTCCCGATCTTCGACCGCCCGTCCCGATCACTGATTGCTCGTCCCGAAGTCCTCCGGCGAGATCTGGTCGAGGAACTCGCGGAACTTCTCCACCTCGTCCTCCTGCTCGTCCGGGATGGCGATGCCCGCGTCGTCGAGCACGCCGTCACTGCCGTAGATCGGCGTGCCGGTGCGCAGGGCCAGCGCTATGGCGTCGGACGGACGGGCGCTGACCTCGACTCCGCTGGCGAAGACCAGCTCCGCGTAGAAGACGCCTTCGCGCAGGTCGGTGATGCGCACCTCGGTGAGCTCCTGACCGACGGCCTCCAGCACGTCCTTGAAGAGATCGTGGGTCAGCGGTCGCGCGGGGGCCATGCCCTGCTGGGCGAAGGCGATCGCCGTCGCCTCGCCCGGCCCGATCCAGATGGGGAGGTAGCGGTCGCCTCCCACTTCACGCAGGAGCACGATCGGCTGGTTGGAGGGCATTTCGACCCGGACACCTACGACATCGAGCTCGTTCACACAGTAACCCTAGGACGTGCCCGGGACGTTTGGGTAGTCGGGCAGACAACGGGGGGACGATCCGGCCTGCGCTCGCGGGCGGTATCAGGGCCGTCACGCACCGGATCAAGGCAGTCGCACAGCGGATCAGGGCAGTCGCACACCGAGCGCGGTCTGCACGAGCGCGGCGTGCAGCTTCACCGTGAGCGCCGCCAGCTCCTTCGTGCGGGCTTCGGCGTGTGCCCTGGTCTGCGGGTTGCGGTGGCGCTTCAGCGGGGCCACCACCTGGTCCACGAGGCCCGCCTCACGCTCGGCGGCGCCCTTCATGGCTCTCAGGTGCCGCGGCTCGATCCCGAAGCGTCCGAGCTCCACGACGAGCGACGCCACGGTCACCGCCTCCGCGTCGTACGTCCCGTCCGGCTGCGGGGCGAGGAGCCCGTACGACTCCCACTCCTCGAGCTGCCGCTCACCGATCCCGGCGGCCGCGATCAGCTCACCCCGCCCGATCCGGGCCGCCGTGGGGCCCACGGGCGCCTCCACCAGGGGCTCGCCGTCCCGCTGCCGCCCCACGGCGGGCAGGCGTACCGCCTCACCGCGCTCCATGGCGTCCAGGTGCTCGCGGATCACCTTGAGGGGCAGGTAGTGGTCCCGCTGCATCCTCAGCACGTAGGCGAGGCGCTCGACGTCGTCCGGGCTGAACTTGCGGTACCCCGACGGGGTGCGCCGGGGCTCGATGAGCCCCTCGGACTCCAGGAACCTGATCTTGGAGATCGTGACTTCGGGGAACTCGTCGCGCAGCACGTTCAGCACCGTGCCGATGCTCATCAGACTGTCCGTGGCGGCGGTACCGTGACCGGCACCGCCGCTCGGTGTTCGCAGCATGGCCATTCCCTGTGGGGCCCCAGGAACGTCTCCGGGGGCCTGGTCAGTAGCCCTGCTGGCTCGCGTAGAAAACCAGCCGGTACTTGCCGATCTGCACCTCGTCGCCGTTGTTCAGACCGACCTGGTCGATCCGCTCGCGGTTGACGTACGTGCCGTTCAGACTGCCCACGTCGGCCACCGTGAACGAGCCGTCCGCGCCGCGGCGGAACTCCACGTGGCGTCGGGAGACCGTCACATCGTCCAGGAAGATGTCGCTCTGCGGATGGCGTCCGGCCGTCGTCAGATCGCCGTCCAGCAGGAAGCGGCTGCCCGAGTTCGGTCCACGCCGCACGACCAGGAGCGCGGAGCCCATCGGCAGCGCGTCCACGGCCGCCTGAGCCTCGGGAGAGAGCGCCGGCATCTGCGTCTGGCCCGTGGTCTCCGCGTCGTAGGCCTCGATTCCGGAGATGGAGATCGTGGACGTCGTCTCCGAAGGCCGCTCGGCGGCGCCTCCCGCCCGCAGCGGCGCGCCGCAGTTGGAACAGAAGCGGCTGTTCTCCGCGTTGCGGTTACCGCACCTCGTGCACACCAGGGCCGACATAGGGGAAAACCCTCCACCCGTACTTGAGGTTGACGGTTGCCCGAAACCTATGCCGCCGGACTGCGCAGGGTCAACAGACGGCGCGCCCTGACCTCCGGAAATGTCGCCGCCCGGGCCGGGAACCTGGTCCCGGAAGAGCGGTCGCCGGCCTTCCGCGTCAGGCTGTGCGCGATGACGAGCGGTCGCGTTGGCGCTGTCCTCTCGCGCGCTCTTGCCGAACAACTTCGCAAACAACTTCACGGGCGATTCCCCTTGACCGAAACAGACCCGCCCGTGGGGCAGGACGAACCCTGATTGCATACACCGGCCGACCCGGACATCTTCACAACGTCCGTATCCACCAGACAGTTTCCACCACGCACCACCCATTCGGTGCGCCGACCCCCCGCAACCTCATGCCCTCGCCGGACGTCCCCCATGCACCGGCGGTTCACTAGGAGGACGACCGAGCGTAGTCAGGCCGCTTCGCCGCTCGCAAGGCGTCCACGACGATCTTGTCCGACCGCTCGACAGTGACGGTGGCCTGCTCCTTCTCGAGGGTCTGCACCACACCTCCCGGGATGTTGAGCGCCGGTTCCAGGTCCTCCGGCTTGCCGATGACCTTGAAACGATAGGGGGCGTTGATCTTGTTCCCGTCGATGCTCACGCTCTTGCCCGAGTCGGTGAGATAGCTGCCGGCGACGATCCGCACGTCGTCCACCTGGATCGCCTCCGCCCCCGCCGCACGGAGTTCCTGGATCGCGTCGAGCAGCATGTCCGCCTGGACCGTCCCCTTCGTGTCCTCGATGGTCATCGTGATGCCGGGCCCCTGGGCGGCCACCGTGCCCGCCAGGATGCCGAGTTGCTTCTGCTTCTCGACGGTCTGCTTGCGGGCCTCCTCGGCCTGGTCGGAGCTGTTCTCCAGCTCGTCGCGCTGCTTCACCAGCCCCTGCTTCTCGTCCTCAAGACGCTGCGTACGGTTGTCGAGTTCATCCAGGATGCGAACGAGATCCTCCTGGCGTGCGCCGCGCAGGGCGCTGTCACTGTCGCTGTTCGAGGCCACCTGGATCGCGAGGCCGAAGCCGAGTCCGAACAGCAGGACGGCGACGATGAGTTGCGCGCGGGTGATCCGCGGCGGCCAGAGCCCCTTCACCAGGCGCTGACGGCCGGTGAGTCCGCCCTGCTCGTGGCCGGGGGCCCCGGGGGCTCCCGGAGTCCCCGAGGAGCCGGAAGTCTCGGAAAGGGCGCCGGCCCCGGAAGGACCGCGAGTCCCGGAAGAACCGGAAGTCTCAACAGGCCCGGAGGCATCAGGAGTCCCGGAGGCCTCGGGTTTCTCCGCCGTGCCCGGGGCCCTGCCCGGCACCTGCGCGGCGTCACCGGCCGCCGTCGGCACCTCTTCCGGGAGTTCCCTGCGCAGCCTGTTCTCCGGCGTCTCGCCCTTGTCGCTCATCGGCCTCACGCCCGGAACACGTGGCGGCGGATCGCCGCGGCGTTCGAGAAGATGCGGATGCCGAGCACGACGACGACACCCGTGGACAGCTGAGCGCCCACGCCCAACTTGTCGCCCAGGAAAACGATCAGCGCGGCCACGACCACGTTGGACAGGAACGACACCACGAAGACCTTGTCGTCGAAGATCCCGTCGAGCATGGCCCGCAGACCACCGAAGACGGCGTCGAGCGCCGCGACGACGGCGATCGGCAGGTAAGGCTCGACGACCGCCGGAACCTCAGGCCGGACCAACAGTCCTGCCACGACTCCCACGACGAGGCCCAGTACGGCGATCACGATGTGCCCTTCCCAGATTTCTCGGTGTTCGGCTGTGCGGTACGTACGATCACACTCGGTGCGGCCGGCAGCCGGAGGTCGCTCTCCACGGAGATGCTGTTCCGGATGCCGTAGTTGTCTTGCAGGGCATGCAGATACAGCCCGTCGGCGCTGTCCTGGAACCTGGCGCTCAGCTGCTTGCCGTTGCCGACGGCCAGCACCGTGTAGGGCGGGACCAGCGGCTTGTTGTCGACCAGTATGGCGTCGCCCGCGGCCCTGATCGCCGACAGCGCCGTCAGCCGCCGGCCGTTGATCGAGATGGCCTCGGCGCCCGACTCCCACAGGCCGTTGACCACGCGCTGCATGTCGCGGTCGCGCACCCGCCCGGTGTCGGAGAAGTCCGAGGTCTCGCGCGGGTTCCCGTTGCCGCCGCTGGTGGCTTCCTTGGCGTCGTTCACGACCAGCTTCACGCCGGGGCCGTGCACCTCGACCGCCCCCGACAGGATGCCGACCAGCTCGCTCTTGTCCCCGCCGCCGCTCTTCTTCAGCGCCGCCCGCTGCCGCGCGCTCACGTCATCGCGCAGTGTGTCGACGGACGCCTCCAGCTTGTCCGCCGCCGCGGTCTCCCGGTCGATGCGGTCGACCAGCTCCTGGCGCTCCTTGGCGACGGTGGGAGCCGCCACGCGCGCCTGCGCCGCTCCCATGGTGACGACGAGAGCCGCGAGCACCAGCCCGGCCGCGAGACCGATCTTGGCCCGCAGGGTCTTCGGCAGGCCAGCCGCGCCCGCGGCCTTCTTCCGGGCGGCCGCCTCCGCGTAGCCTTCGTCGAGGCTGTGGTCCATGACGTTGGTGAGCAGCGACATGGAGGCGTCCGGGCGCGGGGGTCGCGTGGGTGTGCTCCGAACGGGGGGCTGCTGCGGCATGCCGCACATCGTCGCATGTCGCCGGCGATACCTCCGAATGGCCCCACCGGCGTGCCGGACAGGCCCCGTTGGAGGCACCTGTCCGGCACGTACGCGTACTGCGCTTCTCAGCGGCCGGCGCTGTCCACGACCGCCGCCCACTCGTCCAGCAGGGCCTGCGCGGAGGAGTCGTCCGGGCCTTCCGCCCACAGGTGGGTGACCGCCTCGGCCGGGTCGGGCAGCACCATCACCCAGCGACCGTCGGTCTCCACCACCCGCACGCCGTCGGTGGTGTCCACGAAGCGGTCTCCGGCCGCCTCGACCACGCGCCGCATCACCAGTCCCTTGACGGCCCACGGAGTCGCGAGATCCCGCTTGAGGACGTGCGCCCGCGGAATCCGGGCGTCGATCTGGCTGAGCGTGAGCTGCGTCCGAGCCACCAGTCCGATGAGCCGCACGAAGGCGGCCGTACCGTCGAAGACGCTGCTGAACTCCGGGACGATGAAGCCGCCCTTGCCGTCCCCGCCGAAGATGGTCGAGTCGTCGCCGCCGACCCGCGTCAGGTCGTCGGGCGACGTCGTCGTCCAGTCCACCTGCGTGCCGTGGTACGCCGCCACCTGTTCGGCGATCCTGGTCGTGGTCACCGGCAGCGCCACCCGCCCGCTGCGCCGCTCCGCGGCCACCAGGTCGAGCATGACGAGCAGTGCCCGGTCGTCCTCGACGATCCGCCCCTTCTCGTCGACCAGCGACAGGCGCTCCCCGACGGGGTCGAACCGCACGCCGAAGGCGGCCCGCGACGAGGCCACGATCTCACCGAGCCGTACCAGCCCCGACCGCCGCACATCGGCGGTCTCGGTGGGCCGCGACTCGTCGAGCCCGGGGTTGATGGTCAGCGAGTCCACGCCGAGCTTGCCGAGCAGGCTGGGCAGCACCAGGCCGGCGCTTCCGTTCGTCGCGTCGACGACGACCTTCAGGCCGGACTCGCTGATGCCGGTCGTGTCGACGTTGCGCAGCAGCGACCCGGTGTACGAGTCGAAGACGCTCGACGGGAAGTGCAGGTCCCCGATCTCGCCGGGGAAGGCACGGCGGTACTCCTGCCGTGCGAACACCCGGTCCAGCTTCCGCTGGCTGCCCTGCGACAGGTCGGCGCCGTTGCCGTCGAAGAACATGATGTCCACGGAGTCCGGCACCCCGGGTGTGGTGCGGATCATGATCCCGCCGGCACTGCCCCGCGCGGTCTGCTGCCGGGCGACCGGCAGCGGTACGTTCTCCAGGTCGCGTACGTCGATGGCGCTGGCCTGCAGGGCGGAGATGACCGCCCGCTTGAGCGCTCGGGCACCACGGGAGTGGTCGCGGGCGGTGGTGACGGTGGAGCCCTTCTTCAGGGTCGTCGCGTAGGCACCGGCCAGCCGCACCGCCAGTTCCGGGGTGATCTCCACGTTCAGGATCCCGGAGACACCACGGGCGCCGAAGAGGTGCGCCTGGCCCCTGGACTCCCAGATCACCGAGGTGTTGACGAAGGCACCGGCCTCGATGGTCTTGAACGGGTACACCCGCACATTGCCCTGAACGATCGATTCTTCACCGATCAGGCACTCGTCGCCGATGACCGCGCCGTCCTCGATCCGGGCGGCCCGCATGATGTCGGTGTTCTTGCCGACCACGCAGCCGCGCAGATTGCTGTGCTGCCCGACGTACACGTTGTCGTGGACAACGGCCTTGTGCAGAAAGGCCCCGCTCTTGACGACCACGTTCGAGCCCACGACCGTGTGCTCGCGAATCTCGGCACCGGATTCCACCTTGGCGTAGTCCCCGATGTAGAGCGGACCGCGGAGCACGGCTTCGGGATGCACCTCGGCGCCCTCGGCCACCCACACCCCCGGGGAGATCTCGAAGCCGTCGAGCTCCACGTCGACCTTGCCCTCGAGAACGTCGGCCTGTGCCTTCACATAGCTCTCGTGGGTACCGACGTCCTCCCAGTATCCCTCCGCGACATAGCCGTATACCGGCTTGCCCTCCTTCATCAACTGCGGGAAGACATCGCCGGACCAGTCGACGGACACATCGGCCTCGACGTAGTCGAAGACCTCGGGTTCCATGACGTAAATGCCGGTGTTCACGGTGTCGGAGAAGACCTGGCCCCAGGTCGGCTTCTCCAGGAAGCGCTCGACCTTGCCCTCTTCGTCGACGATCGTGATGCCGAATTCCAGCGGATTGGGCACGCGCGTCAGGCATACGGTGACGAGCGCGCCCTTTTCCTTGTGGAAATTGATCAGGTCGGTGAGGTCGAAGTCGGTCAGGGCATCACCGGAGATGACCAGGAAAGCATCATCCTTCAACGCCTCCTCGGCGTTCTTGACGCTTCCGGCAGTACCGAGTGGCTTCTCCTCGTTGGCATAGGAGAGCTCCATTCCGAGCTCTTCGCCGTCACCGAAGTAGTTCTTGACCAATGAGGCCAGGAACTGGACGGTGACAACGGTCTCGGTCAGCCCATGCCTTTTCAGCAGCCGCAGCACGTGCTCCATGATCGGGCGGTTGGCCACGGGCAGGAGCGGCTTGGGCATGCTTGAGGTCATGGGGCGAAGGCGCGTGCCTTCGCCTCCGGCCATCACGACGGCCTTCATGTCGGAAACGTCCTCCTCAAAGAGACGACGGTCTGGCCGACTTCACCCGCCCTGATTGTCCCGCACTTTTGAGCCAAGGGCCATCGAGCCACTACGGCCGGGGCAATGGGCGAGTTCAATCGGCCACAGCGTCCGCACGGACCAGGCGGCGGACTTGTATCACGTAGAGGACTCCTGCCCACCAGTAGAGGGTTGTACCCCACCCTGCGAACGCCCATCCGAAAATAGCAGCGAGTGACGAGATCCATCCAGTTCCGTCACTGAGCAGGAGCAACGGGAAGGCATACATCAGGTTGAAGGTAGCCGCCTTCCCCAGGAAGTTCACCTGCGGTGGCGGATAGCCATGACGTCTGAGGATGCCGACCATCACCAGCAGGACCAGCTCGCGCGCGAGAAGTACAGCCGTCAACCAGAGGGGCAGAATCTCGCGCCAGGTGAGGCCCACCAGTGTCGAGAGAATGTAAAGCCGGTCGGCGGCGGGGTCGAGAAGCCGGCCGAGGCTGCTGATCTGATTCCAGCGCCGCGCGAGCTTGCCGTCCAGATAGTCACTGACTCCGCTGAGAGCGAGCACCAGCAGCGCCCACCCGTCACTCTTGGGCCCTCCGAACTCAGGCCTCAGGATCAGCCACAGGAAGACCGGCACGCCGACGAGGCGCGCCATGCTGAGGACATTGGGGATGGTGAGCACCCGGTCCGTCTGGACGCGGGTCTCCTGGACCTCCACCCGGGGGCCTCCTGTGGGAAACGTGCCAACGATGCCCCCTGACCCTACCTCAACGCAAAAAAGCTCTGGCTCTCGGGCTGTGTGCCCAAGAGCCAGAGCTCTAAAGGTAGTTCGGCGGCGTCCTACTCTCCCACAGGGTCCCCCCTGCAGTACCATCGGCGCTGTAAGGCTTAGCTTCCGGGTTCGGAATGTAACCGGGCGTTTCCCTCACGCTATAACCACCGAAACACTATGAAGTTACAACCGGACACCACACGGTCGTTGCCTCAGAACAAACACAGTGGACGCGAGCAACTGAGGACAAGCCCTCGGCCTATTAGTACCGGTCACCTCCACCAGTCACCTGGCTTCCAGATCCGGCCTATCAACCCAGTCGTCTACTGGGAGCCTTACCCTCTTATAGAGGTGGGAGTCCTCATCTCGAAGCAGGCTTCCCGCTTAGATGCTTTCAGCGGTTATCCCTCCCGAACGTAGCCAACCAGCCATGCCCTTGGCAGAACAACTGGCACACCAGAGGTTCGTCCGTCCCGGTCCTCTCGTACTAGGGACAGCCCTTCTCAAGACTCCTACGCGCACAGCGGATAGGGACCGAACTGTCTCACGACGTTCTAAACCCAGCTCGCGTACCGCTTTAATGGGCGAACAGCCCAACCCTTGGGACCGACTCCAGCCCCAGGATGCGACGAGCCGACATCGAGGTGCCAAACCATCCCGTCGATATGGACTCTTGGGGAAGATCAGCCTGTTATCCCCGGGGTACCTTTTATCCGTTGAGCGACGGCGCTTCCACAAGCCACCGCCGGATCACTAGTCCCGACTTTCGTCCCTGCTCGACCCGTCGGTCTCACAGTCAAGCTCCCTTGTGCACTTACACTCAACACCTGATTGCCAACCAGGCTGAGGGAACCTTTGGGCGCCTCCGTTACCCTTTAGGAGGCAACCGCCCCAGTTAAACTACCCATCAGACACTGTCCCTGATCCGGATCACGGACCCAGGTTAGACATCCAGCACGACCAGACTGGTATTTCAACGACGACTCCACACGAACTGGCGTCCGCGTCTCAAAGTCTCCCAGCTATCCTACACAAGCCGAACCGAACACCAATATCAAACTGTAGTAAAGGTCCCGGGGTCTTTCCGTCCTGCTGCGCGAAACGAGCATCTTTACTCGTAGTGCAATTTCACCGGGCCTATGGTTGAGACAGTCGAGAAGTCGTTACGCCATTCGTGCAGGTCGGAACTTACCCGACAAGGAATTTCGCTACCTTAGGATGGTTATAGTTACCACCGCCGTTTACTGGCGCTTAAGTTCTCAGCTTCGCCCGACCGAAATCGGACTAACCGGTCCCCTTAACGTTCCAGCACCGGGCAGGCGTCAGTCCGTATACATCGCCTTACGGCTTCGCACGGACCTGTGTTTTTAGTAAACAGTCGCTTCTCGCTGGTCTCTGCGGCCACCCCCAGCTCGGAGTGCAAGACTCGTCACCAGGTGTGGCCCCCCTTCTCCCGAAGTTACGGGGGCATTTTGCCGAGTTCCTTAACCATAGTTCACCCGAACGCCTCGGTATTCTCTACCAGACCACCTGAGTCGGTTTAGGGTACGGGCCGCCATGAAACTCGCTAGAGGCTTTTCTCGACAGCATAGGATCATCCACTTCACCACAATCGGCTCGGCATCAGGTCTCAGCCGTATGCAAGGCGGATTTACCTACCTTGCGGCCTACACCCTTACCCCGGGACAACCACCGCCCGGGCTGGACTACCTTCCTGCGTCACCCCATCACTCACCTACTAACCGCTTGGTCCGGCGGCTCCACCACTCCCCTTCGCCCGAAGGCTCCGGGGCGGCTTCACGGCCTTAGCATCACGATGCTCGATGTTTGACGCTTCACAGCGGGTACCGGAATATCAACCGGTTATCCATCGACTACGCCTGTCGGCCTCGCCTTAGGTCCCGACTTACCCTGGGCAGATCAGCTTGACCCAGGAACCCTTAGTCAATCGGCGCACACGTTTCTCACGTGTGAATCGCTACTCATGCCTGCATTCTCACTCGTGAACCGTCCACAACTACCTTCCGGTGCTGCTTCACCCGGCACACGACGCTCCCCTACCCATCACAGCGGGCGTTGACCCTCATGCTGCAATGACACGACTTCGGCGGTACGCTTGAGCCCCGCTACATTGTCGGCGCGGAATCACTAGACCAGTGAGCTATTACGCACTCTTTCAAGGGTGGCTGCTTCTAAGCCAACCTCCTGGTTGTCTCTGCGACTCCACATCCTTTCCCACTTAGCGTACGCTTAGGGGCCTTAGTCGATGCTCTGGGCTGTTTCCCTCTCGACCATGGAGCTTATCCCCCACAGTCTCACTGCCGCGCTCTCACTTACCGGCATTCGGAGTTTGGCTAAGGTCAGTAACCCGGTAGGGCCCATCGCCTATCCAGTGCTCTACCTCCGGCAAGAAACACACGACGCTGCACCTAAATGCATTTCGGGGAGAACCAGCTATCACGGAGTTTGATTGGCCTTTCACCCCTAACCACAGGTCATCCCCCAGGTTTTCAACCCTGGTGGGTTCGGTCCTCCACGACCTCTTACAGCCGCTTCAACCTGCCCATGGCTAGATCACTCCGCTTCGGGTCTTGAGCATGCTACTAAAACGCCCTCTTCGGACTCGCTTTCGCTACGGCTACCCCACCCGGGTTAACCTCGCAACACACCGCAAACTCGCAGGCTCATTCTTCAAAAGGCACGCAGTCACGAGATGGAAGCAAGCTCCCATCCGACGCTCCCACGGCTTGTAGGCACACGGTTTCAGGTACTATTTCACTCCCCTCCCGGGGTACTTTTCACCATTCCCTCACGGTACTATCCGCTATCGGTCACCAGGGAATATTTAGGCTTAGCGGGTGGTCCCGCCAGATTCACACGGGATTTCTCGGGCCCCGTGCTACTTGGGTGTCTCTCAAACGAGCCGCTGACGTTTCGACTACGGGGGTCTTACCCTCTACGCCGGACCTTTCGCATGTCCTTCGCCTACATCAACGGTTTCTGACTCGTCCTGTCGCCGGCAGACAACAGAAGAGAGATCCCACAACCCCGCACACGCAACCCCTGCCGGGTCTCACACGTATACGGTTTGGCCTCATCCGGTTTCGCTCGCCACTACTCCCGGAATCACGGTTGTTTTCTCTTCCTGCGGGTACTGAGATGTTTCACTTCCCCGCGTTCCCTCCACACTGCCTATGTGTTCAGCAGCGGGTGACAGCCCATGACGACTGCCGGGTTTCCCCATTCGGACACCCCCGGATCAAAGCCTGGTTGACGACTCCCCGGGGCCTATCGCGGCCTCCCACGTCCTTCATCGGTTCCTGGTGCCAAGGCATCCACCGTGCGCCCTTAAAAACTTGGCCACAGATGCTCGCGTCCACTGTGCAGTTCTCAAACAACGACCAACCACCCGTCACAACCCACTCACGCGGATTTTTACCGGGGCCGGCACCTGAAGGCAGCCTCACGGCCGTACCCTCAGACACCCAACAGCGTGCCCGGCCAGGTCCCGTCCGGAGATCATGCGTTCCACGCTCTTGCGAGCAGTACTAGCAGCCTCCGACCCGAGGTCCCGGCCGAGTAGTCAACGTTCCACCCATGAGCTGACCACCGCCGGACGTTTGCCGGCGTAGTGGCTCTGGCTGCTCTGCGGCAGCAAGATGCTCCTTAGAAAGGAGGTGATCCAGCCGCACCTTCCGGTACGGCTACCTTGTTACGACTTCGTCCCAATCGCCAGTCCCACCTTCGACAGCTCCCTCCCACAAGGGGTTGGGCCACCGGCTTCGGGTGTTACCGACTTTCGTGACGTGACGGGCGGTGTGTACAAGGCCCGGGAACGTATTCACCGCAGCACTGCTGATCTGCGATTACTAGCGACTCCGACTTCATGGGGTCGAGTTGCAGACCCCAATCCGAACTGAGACCGGCTTTTTGAGATTCGCTCCACCTCACGGTATCGCAGCTCATTGTACCGGCCATTGTAGCACGTGTGCAGCCCAAGACATAAGGGGCATGATGACTTGACGTCGTCCCCACCTTCCTCCGAGTTGACCCCGGCGGTCTCCCGTGAGTCCCCAGCACCACAAGGGCCTGCTGGCAACACGGGACAAGGGTTGCGCTCGTTGCGGGACTTAACCCAACATCTCACGACACGAGCTGACGACAGCCATGCACCACCTGTACACCGACCACAAGGGGGCGACCGTCTCCGGCCGTTTCCGGTGTATGTCAAGCCTTGGTAAGGTTCTTCGCGTTGCGTCGAATTAAGCCACATGCTCCGCCGCTTGTGCGGGCCCCCGTCAATTCCTTTGAGTTTTAGCCTTGCGGCCGTACTCCCCAGGCGGGGCACTTAATGCGTTAGCTGCGGCACGGACGACGTGGAATGCCGCCCACACCTAGTGCCCACCGTTTACGGCGTGGACTACCAGGGTATCTAATCCTGTTCGCTCCCCACGCTTTCGCTCCTCAGCGTCAGTATCGGCCCAGAGATCCGCCTTCGCCACCGGTGTTCCTCCTGATATCTGCGCATTTCACCGCTACACCAGGAATTCCGATCTCCCCTACCGAACTCTAGCCTGCCCGTATCGACTGCAGACCCGGGGTTAAGCCCCGGGCTTTCACAACCGACGCGACAAGCCGCCTACGAGCTCTTTACGCCCAATAATTCCGGACAACGCTTGCGCCCTACGTATTACCGCGGCTGCTGGCACGTAGTTAGCCGGCGCTTCTTCTGCAGGTACCGTCACTTGCGCTTCTTCCCTGCTGAAAGAGGTTTACAACCCGAAGGCCGTCATCCCTCACGCGGCGTCGCTGCATCAGGCTTGCGCCCATTGTGCAATATTCCCCACTGCTGCCTCCCGTAGGAGTCTGGGCCGTGTCTCAGTCCCAGTGTGGCCGGTCGCCCTCTCAGGCCGGCTACCCGTCGTCGCCTTGGTGAGCCATTACCTCACCAACAAGCTGATAGGCCGCGGGCTCATCCTGCACCGCCGGAGCTTTCCACCACCCGACCATGCGGTCAGCGGTTGTATCCGGTATTAGACCCCGTTTCCAGGGCTTGTCCCAGAGTGCAGGGCAGATTGCCCACGTGTTACTCACCCGTTCGCCACTCTTCCCCACCGAAGTGGTTCATCGTTCGACTTGCATGTGTTAAGCACGCCGCCAGCGTTCGTCCTGAGCCAGGATCAAACTCTCCGTGAATGCTTCCCCGTCATCGGGGCGACACACACGAGAGCGGTGCGAGAGGAGGAATAATCCCCCCGCACACAGCGTCCTCGCTGTGTATTTTTTCAAAGGAACCTCGCCCCGACCGTATGGCCGGAGACGGGGTATCAACATATCTGGCGTTGACTTTTGGCACGCTGTTGAGTTCTCAAGGAACGGACGCTTCCTTCGTACTCACCCTCTCGGGCTTTCCTCCGGGCGCTTCCCTTCGGTCTTACGCTTCCGACTCTATCAGTGTTTTTCCGTCCCCCTGACCACTCTCCTGCGGGCATGCAGAAAGTGACCCCGGGATAGGATCTGAACGAGTATGAGTGCTGCTGATCAAGGACGCTTGGTCGCGCCACTCGGTCTCAAGCAGGAGTACGACTGTACACGGGGCCGGGAAGCGGGTGCAAATCGATCGGGGTGGTGGTCTAGACCACTAGCCGGTATCTTCCCTACGGAACGCGCAGTTCATATGACATAGCCTGCTCACAGTGCGCCGTCCGGAACAGGTAGTGACGGCCCTTCTCGATCTCCACCCCCTCGGAGGCTTCCCATGACCACCGTGACGTCCCCTGTCGCAGGGCGTGCCATCGGACTGGCAGCAGTGCCGGATCCCGTCTTCTCCGGGGCGATGGTCGGCCCGGGTACCGCGATCGACCCGGTACGGGAGCCGTCCGAGGCCATCGCTCCCGTTGACGGCGTCGTCGTCTCCCTCCATCCACACGCCTTCGTGGTGGTGGACGAGCACGGACACGGCGTCCTGACGCACCTCGGGATCGACACCGTGCAGCTGAACGGCGAGGGCTTCGAACTGCTCGTGAACAAGGGTGACACCGTCGCCCGGGGACAGAGTGTGGTGCGCTGGAACCCTGCGGCCGTGGAAGCGGCCGGCAAGTCCGCGGTATGCCCGATCGTGGCGCTCGAGGCCACGGCCGAGGCTCTTGCCGATCTTCGTGACGATGGTGACGTGAAGGCCGGCGACAGCCTCTTCGTCTGGAAGTGACGTCTGCGCCGTCGGCGTGACGGCACCTTGTACAACCACCGCGGCGGCGGGACCCGCCGCACTATCGGAGACGGGTGAGATGGAGACAACGCTGCGAGGCGTCGGTGTGAGCCACGGTGTGGCGATCGGCGAGGTTCGGCACATGGGGACGGCGGTCCTGGAGCCGCCTGCCAAGCAGATCCCGGCGGAGGACGCGGAGCGCGAACAGGGCCGTGCCCGCCAGGCCGTGGAAGCTGTGGCGGCCGATCTGATGGCGCGCGGCAACCTGGCGGGGGGTGAGGCCCAGGCGGTGCTCGAAGCCCAGGCCATGATGGCCCAGGACCCGGAGTTGATCGCGGATGTCGAGCGGCGCATCGCCGTCGGGAGCACGGCCGAGCGGGCCGTGTACGACGCGTTCGCCGCCTACCGCGCTCTGCTCGCCGGCGCCGGCGAGTACCTCGCCGGTCGTGTGGCCGACCTCGACGACGTGCGGAATCGTATCGTCGCCCGGCTGCTCGGGGTCCCCATGCCGGGTGTCCCGGACAGCGACGAGCCGTACGTCCTCATCGCGCGTGACCTTGCGCCCGCCGACACGGCGCTGCTGGATCCGACGCTGGTGCTCGGGTTCGTCACCGAGGAGGGCGGCCCGACCAGCCACAGCGCGATCCTGGCGCGGGCGCTCGGTGTGCCGGCCGTGGTGGCGCTGCCGGGCGCGGGTGAGCTGGCCGAAGGCACCGTGATCGCGGTCGACGGCAGCACCGGCGAGATCTTCGTGAACCCGAGCGAGGAGAAGAAGTCCCAGCTGGAGGCCGCGGCCGCCGAGCGCAGGGCGGCGCTGTCCGCCGCCACCGGTCCGGGTGCCACCTCCGACGGTCACAAGGTGCCGTTGCTGGCCAACGTCGGCGGTCCCGCGGACGTACCGGCCGCCGTCGAGGCCGGGGCCGAGGGCGTCGGCCTCTTCCGCACCGAGTTCCTCTTCCTTGACGACAGCAAGAACGCGCCGTCGGAGAAGAAGCAGGTCGAGGCCTACCGTCAGGTCCTCGAGGCGTTCCCCGAGGGCCGCGTCGTCGTACGGGTGCTGGATGCCGGTGCCGACAAGCCGCTGGACTTCCTCACGCCGGCCGACGAACCCAACCCCGCGCTCGGTGTGCGCGGCCTGCGGACGCTGCTCGACCACCCGGAGGTGCTGCGCACCCAGCTGACGGCCCTGGCGAAGGCTGCCGAGGGACTGCCGGTCTACCTCGAGGTGATGGCCCCGATGGTGGCCGACCGCGCCGACGCCAAGGCCTTCGCCGACGCCTGCAGTGAGGCGGGACTGCGGGCGAAGTTCGGCGCCATGGTCGAGATCCCGTCGGCTGCGCTGCGGGCCCGGTCGATTCTGCAGGAGGTCGAGTTCCTGTCGCTGGGCACCAACGACCTCGCGCAGTACACCTTCGCCGCCGACCGTCAGGTGGGTGCGGTCTCCCGGCTGCAGGACCCGTGGCAGCCCGCGCTGCTCGACCTGGTCGCGCTGTCCGCGGAAGCCGCGAAGGCGGAGGGCAAAAGCTGTGGTGTCTGCGGCGAGGCCGCGTCCGACCCGCTGCTCGCCTGCGTACTGGCCGGTCTGGGCGTCACCTCCCTTTCCATGGGTGCGGCGTCGATTCCCTATGTGCGGGCCACGCTCGGCAAGTACACACTGGCCCAGTGCGAGCGGGCCGCCGCGGCGGCCCGGGCTGCGGACAGCGCCGAGGAGGCGCGGGACGCGGCGCAGGCGGTGCTCTCCGGCGAGTAGCCGGAAGCGGCGTCGGCCGACATCGCGACACCGGTTCTTGCGGGGCGCTCCACCGGCGGGGTGGGGCGCCCCTTGCCGTTCAGTGAGGGTGATCCGGTGCCTGTCCTTCCTGCCCGAGGTCGGGCGGTGCGCAGTAGTCGACGTCCGATTCCGGTGAGATCGGATCGCCGGACTCGATGTCGGTGCAGTAGGCGTCGAACACCTCTCCCGCCGTGAGGGGTTCGAGGCCCTCCCCGTGCAGACGCCACCCGTAGACACGGTCGGTGGTCGCGGGGGCGCTGGTGCGCATCACGAGTCCGCCTGGGCTCCGGGTGGCGATGCCGAGGGCCAGAACCGTGGTGAACTCGAGCGCTTCGGCCTCGTCGAGCTGGACGGCGCCGGGGTCGACCTGGTCGGCGTGGAGGACGGAGAGGAGTGTCTCCGGTTCCGCCGAGACGCTGCAGACGAGGTGGTGGTTTCCCGGGCCCGCAGCGTCGAGGACGCGTGCGAGGAGGTGCGAGGCGCGGGTGAAGGAGGCGCGGCCGATGTCCTCGCCGCAGGAGGCGCAGGCGCCGAGGCGGGCCAGGAGCGTGGACGCGTACTCCCAGGTGGCCTGCCGCACGGCCTCGTCCACGAGGGCGGGCACGAGGTCGGTCAGGGGCTGGCCCTCGTAGGGCAGGACGGCTCCTGTGGCCGACAGTTCGGCGGTGAAGCGAGCTCGGCTCGACTGGACGTCGGGATCGAGGCCCTTGCCGGCGCAGAAGTCCGCGTACTCCTGCGGGTCGAAGAGCGCGACCGTGGTGTGGCTGCCCTGGGAGACGCGCGTCCTGAGGAGCGCCTCCACCTGCCGCAGATAGGTCGTGTGGTCGTCGAAGGTGAAGCTGCGGTAGCGGCGCATGGCGCGGAAGTCGTGTTCGTCGGTCAGCAGGCCGATGGTGCCCACGATCTCGCGGCGCAGAACGCGTCGCACGGTCTGGTGGTCGGTGCGCGTCATCTTTCCCCCTGTGCACAGTCGATCAATGCTCACTCACAGTAACCGGCGCCACTGACAACGGCTGCTCCGTGAGCCGCTTGCCGACCGAGCAGGTCACCTTCGTGCATGGGGCGCCGGGTCTCTCCGCCCCGGCGTCGCACTCGCCGGCCGTCGGTGGGCCGGCCCGCCGGGCGGACGTGCGGGCGGTGAGCAGGTTCGGCGGCACCGACCTGCGGTGGGCGGCCGTAGGCTGCGATCACGGTTCGGCGGGAAGCTCTCCGCGACGCACCGGCCGACTGCGGCATCGGCGCGAACCGGTCGAACGGGTCGAACGGGTCGAACGTGGCGAATCCGCGGGTGCCGGTGTGGACGAGACGGCGGTGGAGTATGGGCTGCGGTCGTAGGGCCGGTGGGCGGCGGCCGGCCTCGGACCTCGCTTCCGTGCCCGGTGAGTCCGAGGCCACCTGCGGTGGTTGAGCCGACTGCGATGCGCTCAGGCGCGTTTGCGGGCGAGTTCCTCGTAGAAACGCAGCAGCCCGAGGTCGTCGATGGAGCCCGGATTGACGGCCTTCTCCAGCGGGGTGCCCTGGAGCAGTCGCTTGACGGGGACCTCGATGCGTTTGCCGGTGAGGGTGTGCGGGATGCCGGGGACCTCGATCACCTCGTCGGGGACGTGGCGCGGTGAGAGCTGCTCCCGGATGGTCTGCTTGATACGGCCCAGGAGTGCCTCGTCCAGCTTCGCGCCGGGCGCCAGGTGCACGAAGAGCGGCATCCAGTAGCCGCCGTCCGGCTGCTCGACGCCGATGACGAGGGATTCCTTGATCTCGGGGATGCGCTCGACGGCCTCGTAGATGTCCGCGGAGCCCATGCGCACGCCCTGGCGGTTGAGCGTCGAGTCCGAGCGGCCGTGGATGACGACGGAGCCGCGGGAGGTGAGGGTGATCCAGTCGCCGTGGCGCCAGACGCCGGGGTACGTGGCGAAGTAGCTGTCGTGGTAGCGGTGGCCGTCGGGGTCGTTCCAGAAGTGGATCGGCATGGACGGCATGGGGTTGGTGACCACGAGCTCGCCGACCTCGTCGATCACCGGCCTGCCGCTCGGGTCCCAGGACTGCAGGTCGGTGCCGAGGCCGGGCGCCTGGAGCTCGCCGACGTACACCGGGAGGGTCGGTACCGCTCCCGCGAAGCAGGAGCACACGTCCGTGCCGCCGCTGACGGACGCGATCCACAGGTCGTCGCGCACCTCGTCGTGCAGCCAGCGGAAACCGTCGGGCGGCAGCGGGGACCCCGTGGTGGCGACGCAGTCCACCGACGAGAGGTCGAAGTCGCGCGAGGGGTGCACCCCGGCCTTGCGGCACGCCATGACGTACGCCGCCGAGGTGCCGTACAAGGTGGCCCCGGTCCGCTCGGCGATGCGCCACTGGGCGCCCGTGTCCGGGAAGCCGGGGCTGCCGTCGTAGAGCACGATCGTCGTCCCCGTGAGCAGGCCGGAGACGAGGAAGTTCCACATCATCCAGCCGGTCGAGGTGTACCAGAAGAAGCGGTCCTCGGGGCCCAGGTCGCAGTGCAGGCCGAGCTGTTTGAGGTGCTCGATCAGGATGCCGCCCTGGGACTGGACGATGGCCTTGGGCAGGCCGGTCGTGCCCGAGGAGTAGAGCACCCACAGAGGGTGGCCGAAGGGGACCTGTTCGAAGACGGGTTCCACGTCCGCGCCGGTCAGGGCCGACCACTCCAGGGCGCCTTCGGGGGCCTCGGTACCGAGGAGGGGAACGTGGACGACGACACGCACGGTGGGCAGTTCGCGGCGCAGTTCGGCGACGACGTCGCGGCGGTCGCGCTCCTTGCCGCCGTAGCGGTAGCCGTCGACGGTGAACAGGACGACCGGCTCGACCTGCTGGAAGCGGTCGAGGACGCTGCGGGCGCCG
Source organism: Streptomyces sediminimaris (assembly GCF_047049295.1). Classification (NCBI taxonomy): domain Bacteria; kingdom Bacillati; phylum Actinomycetota; class Actinomycetes; order Kitasatosporales; family Streptomycetaceae; genus Streptomyces; species Streptomyces sediminimaris. The sequence goes on from NZ_JBJWOT010000001.1 coordinate 1,458,521, forward strand.
AAGTCGGGGGCGCAGGACGTCCAGACGGCGCCCACGGCGGCCGTGGCGAGGAACGCGACGACGGCCTGCGGGACGTTCGGGAGGTAGCCGCTGACGCGGTCTCCCGGGCGTACGCCACGGGCGCGCAGTTCGGCGGCCAGGGAGCCGACCTGGCGGCGCAGCTCGGCCCAGGTCACGGGGTGCGGCTGGTGGGTCTCGTCCACGCACAGGAGGGCCGGTTCGTCCGCGCGGGCCGCCGTCGCGCGCAGGGCGTGTTCGGCGTAGTTGAGGGTCGCTCCGGGGAACCACTCGGCACCCGGCATCGAGCGGTCGCCGAGCACGCGCGCGTAGGGTGTGGAGAAGCGTACGTCGAACCACTCCGTGACGGCTTTCCAGAACGTGTCCGATTCGTCGACGGACCAGCGGTGCAGCGCCGGGTAACCGCCCCCGGACGGGGCGCCGTGACGCTCGGCGGCCCAGGCCTGGAACTTGGTGACCTGCGCCTGGGCGATGCGTTCGGGATCGGGCTGCCAGAGCGGCTGGGGGTTCTCGGTCGACATGGGGCGGCTCCCGGACTGTGCGCGTCGTGTGCGTCGGTCGCGCACGTGCTGGGGTGTGCGCGTGACGCGGCTGACAGGGACGATGCCATGTGATCGACTTCTGCACCAGGGCACGCTCCACATAGTCCGTGCCGTGAAGATGTGGTCCCGGCACGGGTGAACGGAAGTTGAACGACGCACGCGCGCGGGGCGGTCGATGGCAGGGTGAGCAGCATGGACGGTCGTGACCTGGTGCGTTCGATGAAGGCGGTCGGTTCTGCGGGGGCGGCCCAGGGGTTGCGTACCGTACGAGCCGCATGGCGCACACGGCGTGCGGACGCCTCGGCGCTGCCGTCGCGGGGCGCCGAGCACGCGCGGGTGCCCGGGCCCGTGCAGGAGGTGGAGACCGCGCCGGGCGGCGGCATCGTCCGTTTCGCCCGGTCCGAGCTGCGCATCATGGTCGCGGTGAACGGCGCGGTCTTCTGGGGCTGGGACGGGGCCGGTCCGGAGCCGTCGTACGCGCTCGCGGGCCGCTGCCCGGAGCCGGATCCCCGGACGGCCCTGGAGCCCGACAAGGAGGGCGGCTGGCGCGTCGTGGCGGAGCGGGTCACGGTCGCCGTCTCGCGGCACGGCGCGGTCGAGGTGCGTACGCCCGGCGGAGTGACGCTGCGCCGGGACCTGCCGCCGCGGTGGTGGGAGCCGGTCGGGGGTGGTACCGCGCGCTGGATGCAGCGCTCGGAAGTGGCCGCGGACGCGCGGTTCTTCGGCCTCGGGGGGCGGGCGTCGGGGCCACGCATGCGCGACGGTACGTACCGTATGTGGAACACGGACCCGGGGCACGCGTTCGGTCCCGGTGACGATCCGCTCTACATCACCATGCCCGTGCAGCTGGTGGTCGCCGACGCGGCGACGCATCTGGTGTTCCGCGACACCTCCTGGCGCGGCACGGTGACCCTGCGGGAGGGCGAGGAGGGCGCCGGTTCCGGACACGACCGGGCGGGGACGTCCGAGCTGCGGATGGAGGGCGGTCCGCTGCGCTGCTGGGTGGTGGTCGGCACACCCGCACGCGTGCTGCTGGTGTGGGCGTCGCTGACCGGCGCGCCCGCGCTGCCGCCCACGTGGGCGCTGGGCCATCACCACGCGCGCTGGGGCTTCGGCAGTGAGCAGGAGGTGCGGCGCATCGTCTCCGGCTATCAGGAGCGCGGGCTGCCGCTGGACGCCGTCCACCTGGACATCGACCACTACGACGAGCACCAGGTGTTCACCGTCGACCAGGAGCGCTTCCCCAAGCTGCCGCTGCTCGCCGATGAGCTGCGCCAGGACGGGGTCCGGCTGGTGTCCATCGTCGACCCCGCGGTCAAGGCCGCGGAGGGCAACGCGGTGTACGACAGCGGGACGGCCCGGAACGCCTTCGTGCGGGACGCCGCGGGACGGCTGGTGCGGGGGGTCGTGTGGCCCGGGGAGACGGTGTTCCCGGACTTCACGGACCCGCGGGTGCGGGAGTGGTGGGGGCGGCTGTACGAGGAACGGCTCGACCAGGGGTTCTCGGGGTTCTGGCACGACATGAACGAACCCACCTCGTTCGCCGCCTTCGGCGAGCCGACCCTGCCGCTCTCGGCCAGGCACGCGCTGGAGGGGCGGGGCGGCGACCATCGCGAGGCGCACAACGTCTACGCGCTGTGCATGGCCAGGGCGGCCTACGAAGGACTGCGCGAGCTGGTGCCGGAGGAGCGGCCGTTCGTCTTCTCGCGTTCCGGCTGGGTCGGCATGCAGCGTTACGGGGGCACCTGGTCCGGGGACGTGGCCACGGGCTGGCCCGGGCTGCGGGCCTCGCTGTCGCTGGTCCTGGGGCTGGGGCTGTGCGGGGTGCCGTATTCGGGGCCGGACGTGGGCGGATTCGACGGGACTCCGTCGCCCGAGCTGTATCTGCGGTGGTTCCAGCTGGGCGCCTACCTGCCGCTGTTCCGCACCCACGCGAGTCTGCGGGCGGGGCGCCGGGAGCCCTGGGAGTTCGGCGCCGAGGTGCTGGAGCACGCGCGCGTGGCGCTCGTCGAACGCCGGCGGCTGCTGCCGTACTTCGTCACGCTCGCCCATCTGGCCCGGCGCACCGGAGCGCCCTATGTGCGGCCGCTGTGGTGGTCGGCGCCCGAGGACCGCGCGCTGCGCGACTGCGAGGACGCCTTCCTCCTCGGTGACTGTCTGCTGGTGGCGCCGGTGCTCGACCCGGGCGCGGACCGGCGCGCGGTGCAGCTGCCCCGGGGGCGCTGGTACGACACCGTGACGGAGCGGGCGTACGAGGGGCCCGGGCAGGTGCTCCTCGACGCCCCCTTGTCACGGATTCCGGTGCTCGCGCGCGCGGGCTGCGTCATTCCGGTGCGCGGGGACGGCGGCGGCCTCGAGCTGGAGGTGTGGGCGCCCGCCAGGGGACGCACCGGCGGCGGGCTGGTGGTGCCGGACGCCGGTGAGGGATGGGACGAGCCGGAACTCGAGCGCTACGTCACCCGGTGGAGGGGGCAGCGGCTCGTGGTCGAGCGGGAGGGCGAGGGCGGCACCGGCGCGCCGCCTCACCCGGTCCAGGTCCGGGGGCTCGACGGGGGCTGACTCAGACGTACCGGCCCTCGAACCAGGCCCGCACGGCCAGCGTGTGCAGGGGGAAGGCGAGCTCCTCCGGCCTGCGCAGGAGGTGCCAGCCCTCCGTCTCGTCCGTGGCGGAGGACTTCGGCAGGCCCTCGGCCGGGCGCTCGGGGAGGAGCCCGAACAGTAGCAGGTGCCCGTCGGGAGAGCTCATGGCGTCGACGAGCCGTACGTCGCGGCCGGCCGCGTCGATCCCGGTCTCCTCCTTGAGCTCACGGACGACGGCCTGCCGCCAGTCCTCCCGGTCGTCGATGTAACCGCCGGGCAGCGCGACGCCTCCGCGCGCGGGGGCGACGGTCCGGGTGATGACGACCAGGGCGGTGCCCTTCGTGTCGTACACGGGCTGGAGCGCGATCGCCACCGGCAGCGGGTTGCGGTAGGCCACGGCGTGGCAGGCCGGGCAGGTGCGCGGCCAGCCGGTGACGCCCTCTCCGTAGGGTGCTCCGCAACTCGAACAGTGGGAGTCGGGCGCGGAATCGAGAGTGGAGGCATGGGTTTCGGACACGAAGCGGAATGTATCCGATCACGGCGAGGGCGTCTCCAGGAGGCGGCTCAGAAGCGGCCGCCGAGCGACGCGGCGGACACGGGGAAGTCGAAGTAGGTGTCCGGGTAGGGCCCGGGCCGGTACGTGTGCCGTCCTCGAACAGCCGGGCCTTGTCGACTTCCGGGTAGAACTCGCCCTTCATCGCCTGTCGAGGTCCTCGGCCCAGCGGACGAAGTGGTTCACGGCGCGCTGCGGGCGGTAGCAGTCGTACACCTTGAGGCTGTAGCCCCGGCGCACCAGCCTCAGCTGGGCCTTGTGCAGTGCTTCGGCGGCGGGCCGGGTGAGGAGGCAGATCGGCTGCTGGTAGCCGTCGATGCGCTCGCCGACGAAGTTGTGCCGGGTGAAGTAGCGCATCTCCTGGATGATCGTCGGGTCCACGGTCCTCAGGGCCACGAAGTCCTCCGGTGCCCTGGGTTCCGTCTTCGCCCGGGCGCTGGCGGAGGCCGCGGTGACCGCCAGCAGGGCGGCGAGTGCGGTGATCAGGACGCGTAACGCGCTGGGGAGACGTGTCATGCCTCCTGCGTGTATCAGGCCGGGGCGGCCGGAACCACCCCCGTGGGCCCCGGCCGTCCCTTCCGTAACGACGACGCGGCGGGGAGCGGTTCGGTTCGCCGGGGGGCCTGCCCATTTCCGGAAGCACGTGACACACTTCTGACGTCCCGTCAGATTCCGTCGCGAGGAGGGGCTTTGTCGCGTACACGCACACCTGTGGTCGAAGGGTGGTTCGCCGGCGACGGGGACGACTTCAGGCTCCTCGGCACGCGCTGTGCGGCGTGTCTCTCGGTCTTCTTCCCCCGGCAGGACGCGCACTGCCGCAACCCGCTGTGCTCCGGCGGGGATCTGCAGGAGGTTCCTCTGTCGCCGCGCGGGCGCGTCTGGTCGTACACGGACAGCCGGTACCGGCCTCCGTCACCCTATGTGACCGATCCGGAACTTCCGTGGGAGCCGTGCACGTTGATCGCTGTGGAGCTGGAGGCCGAGCGGATGGTGGTGCTGGGACAGGCGGCTCCCGGGACCACCGTCGCCGATCTGGCGGTCGGCATGGAGGTGCGGGTGGTCCCCGGGGTGCTCCACCAGGACGCGGAGACGATCTGGACGACCTGGCACTGGCGGCCGACGGGGGTGGGGGCGTGACGGGTGAGGTGGCGGTGCTCGGGGCGGGTATGCACCCGTGGGGCAAGTGGGGGCGCGGATTCGTCGAGTACGGGGCCGCGGCGGCCCGCGCGGCCCTCGCCGACGCCGGGCTGGAGTGGCGGGACGTGGGCTCGGTCGTCGGGGCCGGCACGGTGCGCGGCGGCTATCCGGGCTATGTGGCCGGGGCGGCCTTCGCCAGGGCGCTGGGCTGGCAGGGGGCCAGGGTGGCCAGCGTCTACGCGGCCTGCGCGTCCGGGGCGCAGGCCGTCGACACGGCCCGCGCGCAGATCCTCTCCGGCCTGGCGGACGTCGTCCTGGTGGTCGGCGCCGACTCGGCCCCCAAGGGGTTCTTCCGGCCGGCCGGAGGGGACCGGCCGGACGATCCGGACTGGCTGCGCTTCCGCGTGCTGGGAGCCACCAACCCCACGTACTTCGGGCTGTACGCGCGCCGCCGCATGGCCGTGCACGGCGACACCCTGGACGACTTCGCGCAGGTCAAGGTCAAGAACTCGGCCCTGGGCGCGCTCAATCCGCACGCGCGCTACCGCCGGCGGGTGACCGCCGAGGAGGTCGCCGCGTCCGCCGTGGTGGCCGATCCGCTGCGCCTGCTCGACATCTGCGCGACGTCGGACGGGGGCGCCGCCCTGGTGCTGTCCAGCATGGAGTTCGCGCGCCGGCACGGAGCCGGTCGGCCGGTGAGGATCCGCGCGGTGTCCACCGTGACCCCGCGCTACCCCAGCACGGTGCTGGACCTGCCGGACATGGCGACCGATTCCGCGGTCGCGGTCGAACCGACCGCCGACACCTTCCGCGCCTCGATCGCGCGCGCCGCCTACGAGGAGGCGGGCATCGGGCCGGAGGACCTGTCCCTGGCGGAGGTCTACGACCTGTCCACCGCCCTGGAGCTGCAGTGGTACGAGGATCTCGGGCTGTGCGGGCAGGGAGAGGGCGCCAAGCTGCTGCGGGAGGGAGCGACGGCCCCGGGCGGGCGCACACCGGTGAACATCAGCGGCGGGCTGGCCTCCTTCGGGGAGGCGGTTCCGGCCCAGGCGCTCGCCCAGGTGTGTGAGCTGACCTGGCAGCTGAGGCAGGAGGCGGGTGAACGGCAGGTCCCGCGGGCGCGCGTCGGGATCACCGCGAACCAGGGGTTGTTCGGGCACGGGTCTTCGGTGATCGCGGTCCGCTGAGAGCCGGTGCCGGCCCCGTTCCCGGGAGTGCGGCCGCACGCCGGGCAAGCCCTTTCACGTACGGTGCGTGACCGGCCGGGAATCCTGCGTGAACGTCTCATGAACTGGGCCTGCGCTCCTCCCGGCCGAGCCATCATGCTCCCGTGCCCTCCTGGACGGATACTCTCCGCTTCGCCTTCCAGCCGGTGGTCAACCTGGCCACCGCAGCGGTCGCGGGGCTGGAGATACTCGCCCGCCCGGAGACCGGCGACATCCTGGCCGAAGCCCGCCGCAACCCCGAACTCGACGGCAGGCTGGCGGTGCTGGCGCTGCGCGCGGCGGCGCACCGGGAGACCCTGCTGCCGCTGCACGTCAACGTGTTCGCGGGCACTCTCGCCGACCTCGGCGGTCTCACCCCGCTCCACGACGCCGTTCGGCAGGCCGGACGGCTGCCGTGGGAGGTGACGGTCGACGTCGGACCGCCCTACACCCACGTCCCGCAGCAGGCCCTGCTGGAGGCGGTGGGCGCCGTGCGGGGCCAGGGATTCCGGATCAGCGCGGACGGCGTCGGGGACGGTGACATACCCCTGCGGCTGCTCACCGACCTGGCGCCCGACCTGGTGAAACTGGACGCCTCCTTGCTGGCGCGGCCGGCGGCGGTGAAGGCCATGCGGACACTGTGCGAGCAGTCCGGGGCCCTGCTGTGCGTCGAGGGTGTGGAGACGGAACGGCAGTGCGCCGCCGCGATCTCCTCGGGCGCGCAGCTGGGCCAGGGCCAGCTGTTCGCGCCACCGGCCCGGTTGCCGGTGGCGGACGTATACGTTCCGCCCCGCTCCCCCGGCGCCGTGACCGTGCCGAGGTCGGGGCCGTCGGTGCGGGAGTTCGTCAGACCGGCCGCGCTGCTGCCCGCCACGGCGTCGGCTGCTCAGGTACGGGCGCTGCTGACCGGGTCCCCCGACGTGTCCGGGGTGCTGCTCGTGGACCAGCACGGGCGCCCGGTCAGGTCGGTGCACCGTTCACGTTTCCTGCTGTCGTTGTCGGGACGCTACGGACACGCGCTGTACGCCGACCGGCCCGCGGCCAGGCTCGGGGACCCGCCGCGCACGGTGGGCGCCGACGCCACCGCCTGGGAGGTCCTGGACGTGGTGGCCGTGGGCGACCGGAGCCGCACCTCGGACGACGTGGCGGTGGTGGACCCGCACGGCCGGTGCGTGGGGGTCGTACGGCTGGCGGACCTGGTGCGGGCGCTCGCCGAGAGCCGGGTCGAGGAGGCGGCCGGGCTGAATCCGCTCACCCGGCTTCCCGGCTCGGACGCGATCACCGGCGAGGTGGACCGCCGGATCGCGGACGGCCGGACGTTCACCCTGAGCTGGCTGGACGTGGATCACTTCAAGCAGGTCAACGACGGGGCCGGCTTCGCGGCGGGCGACGAGCTGATCCGCTCGGTGGGCCGGGCGCTGCAGCACGCGGCGTCCGGCAGCACCCGCGTGGGGCACATCGGTGGGGACGACTTCCTGGTGCTCGCCGAACCGGCGCGGCTGGACGCGTTGGCCGCCGCGGTGCTCGGCGTTCCCTGGTCGGCCGGCGGGCGTCCGGTCACGCTGTCCCTGGCCACGGTGGTGTGCCCGCCGGGCAGCGTGACGGACCACCGGCAGGCCGCCGCATGTCTCGCGCCGCTGAAGAAGGCCGCGAAATCGCTGCCCGGGGCGAGCTGGGTGCTGGGCCGGGCGGGCCTGCCGGGGCACGAGATCCGGCGCGGCGCGCAGGCTGCACCCGCCCGGGCCGGATGCGCGGTGGCGGAACCGGGCCTAGGCTGATCGTCACAACCGACCGGCCCCGCACACCCCGCAGGGACACACCGCCGGCTGTCACCGTTGCCGTCGGCGACCTTGACGCTCTGTGGGCGTCGGTGAAAACTTCCGGTGTCAGTCGACATCGCCGTACATGCACGGTCTATCCAGGCACGCTCCCCGTGAGCGCCGCCCGAGGAGCAGGCCCGTTCCCCCACGGTCGACGCGATGGCGACGGCATGCTCGGCACGGACGCCGGGCGGGGCTCGGGACCTGCCCGCCGCCGGCCGAAGTCGCCACGGGAAACGCACCCGGCAGGAAACAACCGGGGTCGACCGCCCCGGGACAGGGCCTAGGAGCCGCCATGAGCAACGGAGACACGCACGGCGACGGGCGCGGCTGCGTCGTCGTCGGCCCGTCGCTCCGCACTGCAGCCTTCTGATCCACAGCAGCCTTCTGAAGGAACGACGAAGGGGACGTCATGACGGACAAGTTCGTCGCCGCGATCGACCAGGGCACCACCTCCAGCCGCTGCATCGTCTTCAACCAGGACGGCGCGATCGTCGCCGTCGACCAGCGCGAGCATCGCCAGATCTTCCCCAAGCCCGGCTGGGTGGAGCACGATGCCACCGAGATCTGGTCCAAGGTGCAGGCCGTGGTCGCCGGAGCACTCGCCAAGGCCGGGCTGCGCGCGGACCAGCTCAGCGCGCTCGGCATCACCAACCAGCGCGAGACCACCCTCCTGTGGGACCGCGCCACGGGCAAACCCGTGCACAACGCGATCGTCTGGCAGGACACCCGCACCGCGGCGCTGACCAGGCAGCTCGGCGGAACCGACGGGCAGGACCGGTTCCGCGAGCAGACCGGGCTGCCGCTGGCCACCTACTTCTCCGGCCCCAAGGCCGCCTGGCTGCTCGACAACGTGCCCGGTCTGCGGACCCGCGCCGAGAACGGCGAGATCGCCTTCGGCACCATGGACTCCTGGCTCATCTGGAACCTGACGGGCGGCACCGACGGCGGACACCACGTCACGGACGTGACCAACGCCGGCCGCACCATGCTGATGAACCTGGAGACCCTCCAGTGGGACTCCTCCATCCTCACCGCGATGAACATCCCCGAGGCGGTCCTCCCGGAGATCAAATCCTCGTCCGAGGTGTACGGCACCGCCGTCGGCCAACTGGCCGGGGTACCGGTCGCCTCCGCCCTCGGCGACCAGCAGGCGGCCGTGTTCGGGCAGGCCTGCTACGACGTCGGCACGGCCAAGAACACCTACGGCACGGGCTCCTTCCTGCTGCTCAACACGGGCAACCGGCCCGTGGCGTCGAAGAGCGGACTGCTGACGACGATGGGCTACAAGATCGGCAGCGAGGCGCCGGTCTACTGCCTCGAGGGATCGATAGCCATCACGGGCGCGCTCGTGCAGTGGTTCCGCGACCAGCTGGGCATCATCCGCACCGCCGACGAGATCGAACCCCTGGCGGCGAGCGTCGAGGACAACGGCGGGGCGTACATCGTGCCGGCCTTCTCCGGTCTGTTCGCACCGTACTGGCGCTCGGACGCGCGCGGTGTCGTCACCGGCCTGACGCGCTACGTCACCAAGGCCCACCTCGCCCGGGCCGTGCTGGAGGCGACCAGCTGGCAGACGCGCGAGGTCGTGGACGCCATGTACCAGGACTCCGGCGTGCACATCACCACCCTCAAGGTGGACGGCGGCATGACCAAGAACAACCTGCTCATGCAGCACCAGGCGGACGTCCTCGACGTTCCCGTGGTCCGCCCGAAGGTCTCCGAGACCACGTGTCTGGGCGCCGCCTACGCGGCGGGACTGGCCACCGGGGTGTGGAACGACCTCGACGAGCTGAAGGCCCACTGGCAGAAGGACGTCGAGTGGACGCCCGCCATGGAGGCCTCCGTGCGCGACCGGGAGTTCCACAACTGGCGCAAGGCCGTGGAGAAGAGCTTCGGCTGGGCGGAGGACAGCGAGGACTAGGCACGCGCGCGTGGGCGCCATCGGCTGCGGCTCGTACCCCGGTCGGCGGGGGTACGGGCCGTACGCGTGGCTCAGGTGGTGACGGCCTGGCGGCGGCTCGCCGCCTGCGCCATCGCGTGCTGGACGACGCCGATGAGGACGCGCTTGACCGACTCCCGGTCGCGGGCGTCGCACAGCAGCAGCGGTACGTCCTCGTCCAGATCGAGGGCCTGGCGGACGTCGGCCTCGGGGTAGCGGGCCGCTCCCTCGAAGCAGTTGACGCCCACGACGAAGGGGATGGAGCGCCGCTCGAAGTAGTCGACGGCGGCGAAGCAGTCCTCCAGGCGGCGGGTGTCGGCGAGCACGACGGCGCCCAGGGCGCCCTCGGAGAGCTCGTCCCACATGAACCAGAAGCGCTCCTGCCCCGGCGTGCCGAACAGGTACAGCACGAGGTCCTCGCGCAGCGTGATGCGGCCGAAGTCCATGGCCACCGTGGTGGTGTGCTTGCCCTCGACGCCGCTCGTGTCGTCGATGGGCCGTCCGGCCTCGGTGAGCAGTTCCTCGGTGCGCAGCGGCCGGATCTCACTGACCGCGCCGACGAGGGTGGTCTTGCCCACGCCGAAACCGCCGGCCACCAGGATCTTGAGCGTGACGGGCTCCACCGGGGGCTTCCCGCGCTCAGAACGCCCGAAGATCATCGATCTCTACTCCTGCTCGCTGGGGATGGGACGACGGCGGGCCGTAGCCTCCGCCGCCGGGGGTTTCGATGACGAGTACGTCGCCGGGACCGACGGCGGCCGAGTCACTGCCGCCGAGGGCGGTGACGGTGCCGTCCGCGTGCTCCACCCGGTTGGCGCCCAGGGCACCGGGCTCGCCGCCCGCCATGCCGTACGGCGGGACCCTGCGGTGCTGCGACAGCGTGGAGACCGTCATGGGTTCGTGGAAGCGGATGCGGCGCACGGCGCCGTCCCCGCCGGGCCAGCGTCCGGCGCCGCCGCTGCCCGGGCGTACGGCGAACTCGACGAGGTGCACGGGCAGCCGCCACTCCAGGACCTCGGGGTCGGTCAGCCGCGAGTTGGTCATATGGGTCTGCACGACGGGCGCGCCGGGGAAGCCGTCGCCCGCGCCTGAGCCGGAGGCGACCGTCTCGTAGTACTGGTACCGCTCGTTGCCGAAGGTGACGTTGTTCATCGTCCCGGACCCCTCGGCCTGCACCCCGAGCGCGGCGTAGAGGGCCCCGGTGATCGCCTGGGAGGTCTCGACGTTTCCCGCCACCACCGCGGCCGGCGGCTCGGGCGCCAGCATGGAGCCGGGCGGCACGATGATGTCGAGGGGGCGCAGACAGCCGTCGTTGAGCGGGATGTCGTCGGCGACGAGGGTGCGGAAGACGTAGAGGACGGCCGCGTTGACCACCGCGAAGGGGGCGTTGAAGTTGCTCGCCAGCTGGGCGGAGGTGCCGGTGAAGTCGATGGTCGCGGAGCGCTTCGCGCGGTCCACGCGCACGCGTACGCGGATCCGCGCGCCCGCATCGGTCTCGTAGGCGTACTCGCCGTCGTCCAGCGCGTCGACGACGCGCCGCACCGCCTCCTCGGCGTTGTCCTGGACGTGCTTCATGTACGCCTGGACGACGTCGAGGCCGAAGTCCTCGATCATGCGGGCGACCTCGTCGACGCCCTTGCGGTTGGCGGCGATCTGGGCGCGCAGGTCGGCCAGGTTGGTCCTGGGGTTGCGGGAGGGGTGGCGCGCCCCGGTGAGCAGGCGCAGGGTCTCCTCCTCGCGGAAGCGGCCGTGCTCGGCGAGCAGCCAGTTGTCGAAGAGGACGCCCTCCTCCTCGATCGTGCGGCTGTTCGCGGGCATGGAGCCGGGGGCGATGCCGCCGATCTCCGCGTGGTGGCCGCGGGAGGCGACATGGAAGAGGATCCGGTCACCCTGCGTGTCGAAGACCGGGGTGATCACGGTGACGTCGGGCAGGTGGGTCCCGCCGTGGTACGGGTCGTTGACGGCGTAGGTGTCGCCCGGGCGCATCGAGGGGCCGCGGCGCCGGATGACCTCCTTGACGCTCGTGCCCATCGAGCCCAGGTGCACCGGGATGTGCGGCGCGTTGGCCACCAGGTTCCCGTCCGGATCGAAGAGGGCGCAGGAGAAGTCGAGGCGCTCCTTGATGTTGACGGACTGGGCCGTCGACTCCAGTCGGGCGCCCATCTGTTCGGCGATCGACATGAAGAGGTTGTTGAAGACCTCGAGCAGGACCGGGTCCGCTTCCGTGCCGAGACCGGAACTCTCCGTGATCGCCGCGCGTTCCATGACCAGATGTCCGTCGTCGCGGGCCGTGGCCTGCCAGCCGTCGTCGACGACGGTCGTCGCACTGGCCTCGGTGATGATCGCCGGGCCGGTGACGGTGTCGCCGGGAGGAAGGTCCTCGCGGCGGTGGAGGGGCACCTCGCGCCAGCTGCCGGCGGTGTGCAGGCGTACGGCCGCAGGGGCGGCCGGACTGCCTTCGCGGGCGGCCCGGTAGGGGGCGAGGGCGGACAGATCGGGGGATTCGGTGATGCCGGTGGCTTCCACGGAGAGGGCTTCGACGACGATCGGCCGGTCGAGCGTGAAGGAGTACGTGGCGCGATGACGCTCCTCGAAAGCACGGGTCATCGTGTCGGGTCGGGTCAGCTCGACGGTGAGCGTGGTGTCGGTGCCGTCGTAGCGCAGCTGCGCGCGGCGGGTGACCCGGATCCGGTCCTCGGGGACGTCCTCGGCGAGGAGCTCGGAGCGGGCCGCCTGCTCCAGGTCGTCGGCGGTCTTCAGGACGGCCGGCATGGCGGCCGGCTCAAGGGGCGCCTCCACGGACTGCTCGCGCATGGCGGTGGTGTCGGCGAGACCGATGCCGAGCGCGGACAGGACGCCGGCCATCGGCGGTACGAGGACGGTGCGGATGCCCAGCGAGTCGGCCACCATGCACGCGTGCTGGCCACCCGCGCCGCCGAACGTCGTGAGGGCGTAGCGGGTGACGTCGTGGCCCTTCTGGACGGAGATCCGCTTCACGGCGTTGGCGATGTTGGCGACGGCGATCTGCAGGTAGCCCTCGGCCACCTGCTCGGGCGTGCGGTCGTCCCCGGTCCGCGTGTTGATCTCGCGTGCCAGGGCGGCGAAGCGGTCACGGACGAGGGCGGCGTCGAGCGGCTGGTCGCCCTGCGGGCCGAACACCTCGGGGAAGTGCGCGGGCTGGATCCGGCCGAGCATGACGTTGGCGTCGGTGACGGCCAGCGGGCCGCCGCCCCGGTAGCAGGCGGGCCCGGGGTCCGCGCCCGCCGAGTCCGGCCCTACGCGGTAGCGGGTCCCGTCGAAGTGCAGGACGGAGCCGCCGCCGGCCGCGACGGTGTGGATGTCCAGCATCGGCGCGCGCAGCCGGACACCGGCGATCCGGGTGGTGAAGACGCGTTCGTACTCGCCCGCGAAGTGGGAGACGTCGGTGGAGGTGCCGCCCATGTCGAAGCCGATGACGCGGTCGAATCCGGCCAGCTGGGACATGCGCGCCATGCCGACGATGCCTCCGGCCGGCCCGGAGAGGATGGCGTCCTTGCCGCGGAACTGCCCGGCCTCGGCGAGCCCGCCGTTGGACTGCATGAACATCAGCCGCACGCCCCGCAGCTCGTCGGCGACGTGCTGGACGTAGCGGCGCAGCACAGGCGACAGGTAGGCGTCGACGACCGCGGTGTCCCCGCGCGGCACGAGCTTCATCAGCGGGCTGACCTCGCTGGACAGCGAGATCTGCGGGAAGCCGAGGCGGGCCGCCAGCTCCCCCACGGCCTGCTCGTGGGCGGGATACAGGTGGCTGTGGACGCAGACGACGGCGACGGCGCGGATGCCGTCCTCGTACGCCTTCCGGAGGGGGCCGGTCAGCGCGTCCAGGTCGGGGGCGCGAAGGACCCTCCCGTCGGCGGCGACGCGCTCGTCGACCTCCACGACCCGCTCATGGAGCAGCGAGGGCAGGTCGATGCGGCGGGCGAAGATCTCGGGGCGGTTCTGGTAGGCGATGCGCAGGGCGTCCCGGAAACCGCGGGTGACGACCAGCAGGGTGCGTTCGCCCTTGCGTTCCAGGAGGGCGTTGGTGGCGACCGTGGTGCCCATGCGGACGGCCTCGATGGGCTCCGGGGAGCCGTCGAGCAGCTCGCGTACGCCGGCGACGGCCGCGTCGGAGTACCGCGCCGGGTTCTCCGACAGCAGCTTGTGGGTGAGCAGGCGGCCGTCGGGGCGTCGCGCGACGATGTCGGTGAAGGTGCCGCCCCGATCGACCCAGAACTGCCAGCCTGTCACGTCCGTACCCCGCTTCCGCACGGCTCACAGTGCCCGGAGGCCGTTGATCACGTCGCGCAGAATACTCTCGTCCGGCAGTTCGGCGGGGGGTACGGGGCGCGTGACATGGACGAATTCCCGGGCGACGAGGTCCCCGACGAGGACCCGTACCACTCCGACGGGCAGATCGAGTTCGGCGGCGAGTTCGGCGACCGACTGAGGGGCGTCACGGCACAGACCGACGATGTCCACGTGTTCCGGGGACAGCGTCGGGTCGGCGTCCGGGTCACCCGCCCCGGGCTCGGTGACGACCACCGCGATCAGGTCGAGACGGTGCTGGCCCACGCTGGTGGTCCGGCCGCGCGTCATCGCGTACGGACGGACCACCGGTCCGGCCTCGTCGTCGAACCAGTGGCTTCTTCCCTGACCGTCAGCGCTCATGACATCCCACTACCCGCCTGCGGGCAGATCGGTGCGCGGTGCCGAGCCGAGATGCACGCCCACTCTCTTGACCAGGAGCGTCATCTCGTACGCCACCTGGCCGACGTCCGAGTCGGCGTCCGAGAGGACGGCCAGGCAGCTGCCGTCACCGGCGGCCGTGACGAAGAGGAAGGCGTCGTCCAGTTCGACGACCGTCTGCCGGACGTTGCCGGCCTCGAAGTGACGGCCGACGCCCTTGGCGAGGCTGTGGAACCCGGAGGCCACGGCGGCGAGATGCTCGCTGTCCTCCCGGCTCAGGTCCTTGGACACGCCGGTCGCCAGGCCGTCGCCGGAGAGCACGACGGCTTTGCGGATGCTCGCGACCCGGTCCACCAGGTCGTCCAGAAGCCAGTTGAGCTCCCCGGACCTGCCGGTCTCGGTGTGGCCGGTCGCCTTCGGTGCGGTCATCGACCGTCCCCCTCTGTCGTTCGTTGTGGTGCTGTGCCGCTGTGGGCGTCGCCCGCGGCGTTCTCGTCGCGGCCCCGCTGCCAGCCGCGCTGGAGCGAAGCCATCCGGCTGCGTACCTCGTCGGCGTCCCGTTCCGCCGGCTGCGTGCTGTCCCGCGCGGGTTGCCGGGTGCTCTGCTTCAGCTGCGGAGCCAGGTTCGCCTGCCGTACGCGCCGGGGCAGCGGGCCGTGGCCGGGGCCGGGATCCTGGGGCGCGGCGCCGGGGCGCCGGGCGGCGTGGTCCGCGCCGCCCGGGGCGGAGGGCCGCGGGCCCTGGTCGTCGCCCAGCGGCTCGGGCGCCGGGGACCCGGACGGGCCGGGCCCGCCCGTGCCGGGGCGCAGCGGTGAGGCTCCGCGCCGGCGGGACGGCAGCGCCGGCGCCGCTTCCCGGCCGGACCGGTCCGGACCCGTACCCGCCGGTGGGCCGTCGCCCCGGCGGCGCTGCGGCAGCGGTGCCGCGCCGTCCGGCTCGGGGCGCCCCGGGCCGGCCGGCGGCTCCCCGCCGGCGTCCTCGCGCCGCGGGCGGTGCTCGGTGACCGGGCGTCCGTGCGAGCTGATCAGCTTGGGCGTGCGCCGGCGGGTCAGCGGCACGGCCTCCCCCGTGCTCTCGCGGGCGTCGAAGCGGGCCGGCTCCCGGGTGCCGGGGCGGTCGTGGAGCGGACCGTCGCCGTGGCCGGCCGCCTCGTCGTCCGCGAGGGCGATGGAGCGCCGGGGGCCGAAGATCCCGCCGCGTTCGCTGTCCTGGCCGTCGAGGGCGCCCGGGAAGTCCTCGACGGCGTCGAGATCGACCGGGGCCTCCAGTTCGACCGGTCCGTCCAGCAGGGCCGCGGGCAGCCCGGGAAGCTGCACGGGCGTCTTGGAGAGCGAGGTGCGCCGGCCCTCCTCGAGCTCGGCCTCCTTCGAGGGGTGCGGCCGGTCGAGACGGAAGCCGATGCCGTTGGTGTCCGGGACGTCGTCCGTCAGCAGTGCGTCGGGGACGAAGACGACCGCGGTGGTGCCGCCGTACGGGGACGGCTGGAGGGAGACCCGCACGTTCTGCCGCTGGGCGAGCCGGCTGACCACGAAGAGACCGAGCCGGTCGGTGTCGGACAGCTCGAACTCCGGAGTCTCGGCGAGGCGCAGGTTGGCGTCCAGGAGGGCGTCGGCGGCCATACCGAGACCACGGTCGTGGATCTCCAGGGTGAAGCCGTTGGCGACCCGCTCGCCCAGGACCTGGACGGCCGTGTGCGGCGGGGAGAACACCGTGGCGTTCTCCAGGAGTTCGGCCACGAGGTGGGTCAGGTCGGCGACGGCGGGACCGGTGACGGCGACGCGGGGCAGGCGGCGGACCTCGATGCGCTCGTAGTCCTCGACCTCGGCGACCGCGGCCCGGACGACGTCCATGAGCTGGACGGGCTTGCGCCACTGCCGGGACGGGGCGGCGCCGGAGAGGATCACGAGGCCCTCGGCGTGCCGTCGCATGCGGGTGGTCAGATGGTCGAGGCGGAAGAGGTCGGCGAGTTCGTCGGTGTCGTCGGTCCGGCGTTCCATGCTGTCGAGCAGCGTGAGCTGCTTGTGCAGGAGGACCTGGCTGCGCCGCGCGAGGTTGACGAACACCTCGGACACCCCGGCCCGCAGTTCGGCCTGCTTGACGGCGGCCTCGACGGCCGCGCGCTGCAGCGTGTTGAGGGCCTGGCCGACCTCGCCGATCTCGTTCTTGTCGTACTCCAGGCGCGGGGCCTCGGTCTCCACGTCGACCTGTTCGCCCGCGGACAGGCGGCGCATGACGCTGGGCAGCCGGACGCCGGACGCCTCGTGGGCCTCCAGGCGCAGCTGCCGCAGGTCGCGGATGAGGCCGCGGCCGACGCGCACGGACAGGAAGAGCGAGAGCAGCACCGCGACCAGGCCGAGGACGCCGGCGACGGCCGCCTTGGCGATGACGCCCATGGCGACCGGGCGGACGCGGTCCTGGTAGCGGTCGCCCGCCTCGTCGTTGAGGGAGCCGAGCCTGTCGAGCACGTTGCCGGCGGCGGCGTCCCAGTTCTGCGCGGTGACCTCGCCGGCCCTGCCGTTGGAGGAGGAGGTGGCGGACTGCTCGGCCACGCGCAGCGGTGCGGTGGCGGCGTTCTTCCAGAACTCCTCGTAGCGGTCGCGGTCCGAGGACGGCAGCAGCGGCAGGTTGACGTCGTACATCAGGTTCCGCTGGGCCACGAGGTCGCTGACGTCGCGGCTCTCCTCGCGGGTGAGCCGGCCGACGATCAGGGAGGAGCCGAGCAGGGCGTCCTCGCGGGAGAGCAGCTCCCGGGCCCGGGCGAGGTTGACCAGCGCGCGGTACTGCTTGTCCATCTCGACGTTGTCCACGACGTGGAGGTTGCCGAGCAGGACGTAGCAGGGATCGATCAGGCGGTTGTAGAGGTCGAGGGCCTGGGCGCGGTCGACGGTGCCGTCCTCGACGCTGCGGCGCAGGGCGTCGATGCCGTCGAACGCCTCCAGCACGGTGGTCAGGCGCTCGTCCGCGCCGCCTCCCAGCGCGTCGCGCACGTCGGGGTTCCTGGCGTTCGTGCGGATCCTGCCGACGGCCCTGTCCGTGGCGGTCCGGCTGTGCCGGAGGTCGGTGAGCCCCTCGGAGGCGCGGGGATCGGCGAGGTAGACGAGTGTCTGGCGGCGTTCCTGCTGCAGCACACGGACGGTGTCCTCGATCGGGTAGCCGACCTTCTCGACCACGTCCGACACGTTGAACAGGTCTTGTGCCTCACGTCCCGTCAGTACCGTGGCGAAGCCCCAGATCGCGGTGAGGGACACCAGCGGCACGAGAAGCAGCGCCACGATCTTCCGGCGGATCGACTTCCCGCGAAAGCGCATGGCCTCCCCCAGCTCGACCCCCTGCGACCGGGGGTACACATGTACGTCAACAAACGGCGCGAGCCTACTACCGACACACGGCCAACTCGAAGAGCCGTCCGGAAGCTGAACTTCCGCGCGGGCGGCGAGACATACGGAGTTGTCCGGGCATGGTGGGAGATCGACTCCCCCGATCCCTCCACGAGGGGCGAAACTCCCCCTGCCGGTCCGATCCACTGATTGGCCGGAAACACACGCTCGGGGGGAATCTTCAGGTCGCCCCGTTCGTCCTCCCAACGGGAGATGCGCGGAATCGGGCCGCATGAGCGGCATCCGGCACTTGGGCGGCGTAAAACAACGCAAGCCGGGCAGCCACTGGGAAGGCCGTGCCAACAGGTGCGGGCGAGCAGTCTGCGGCGGTGGGGAGTGACACGTTGATGGGGACGGCGGAGCGGCGCGTGGCGCCCGGGGACGGTGCGGGGGCGCGATCGGCGGTGCGACGGGGTCCTGAGGCGCCGGATCGCGACATTCCGGCAGAGGAGCGCCGGGTCCTGTGGGTCGAGGAGCCGGCCCGCCGGCGCCGGCTGCCCGATCCGGTCCGGACGGCGGCGGTGCGTGCGGTGATCATCATCTCCGTGACGCTGATCCAGGCGATGGTGGCCTTCTTCTGCACGATGGCCGGGTCCTGGCTGGCCTTCCCGATGGTCATCAGCAGCATCGTCAGCACCGTGGTGGCCACCTGGGGCGCTCTCGACGTGTGGGTGACCCGCCAGGTCTGGAACCAGCGTTACGGCGTGGTGTCGGACCCGAGCAGCACCGCCCGGGCCCTGCGCCGCGAGCGCCGCCGGGCCCGGCGGCAGGCGAGGGCCACCGAGCGGGCGCAGGCCCGCATACGCAGGCGCGGCGGCACCGGCAGGCTGTCGCACCCCTGAGCCCTGCCGCACACCGGACCGCTCGGAGGGCGCTCTCGAACCGTGCCGCTCGCGGGTCGTCCTGGGCCGTTTCGCTCAGGGGGTGGTGGAAGCCGGCCGCTTGAACATCCGGGTGGCCGTGATCTCGCTGTGCGCCCCTTCACCGTCCCCGGCCGGGGTCTGCTGCGGCAGGCCCGGACGCAAGTGCTCCTCCACGCTGATGTACTTCAGCCCCGCCCGCAGGTCGGCGTCGTTGCGCAACCTGATGACCAGCGGGAACTCCGCCAGCGCGGTCGTGTCGAACAGGCCGGTGGTGTACAGCAGCTGGACGCCGAGCGCGTCGGACACCGCCCGCTGGAGCTCCAGCAGATAGGTGGCGTTGGCGCGCCCGATGGGGTTGTCGAGGAACAGCGTGCCGGCGTGCCGGTGCCTGTCGCGGCCCCGGTCGTTGGAGCGGAGCGCGGCCATGGTGCAGTACAGGGCGATCGCCGCGGTGAGCAACTGGCCGCCGGAGAACACGTCGCCCATCTGCCCGACGGGTACCCGCTCGGCACGCAGCACGGCATCCGGCTTGAGGATCTCGACGGCGACGCCCCTGGGCTGGAGCGCCGCGCCGACGCCTCGCAGCAGCAGGGACATGCCGTCGCGCCGCAGGTCGGAGTTCTTCCTCACGGCGGCCCGGGTGGCCTCGTCGATCACCTCGCCGAGCCGCTCGGTGAGCGTGGCCTGGTCGGGTTCCTCGAAGCGGACGCGCAGGAACTCCTGCCCGGACCACTCGCCCAGCCCCTCGGGCAGCCGGGAGAGCCGCTGGGCGGACCGCAGGGTGGCCAGCGCCGACTCCACGAGTCCGCGCAGCCGGTCCACGATGGAGTCCCTGTTCCGCTCCAGCTGTGCCAACTCGTCGCTCAGGACCCGGAGCCGGGGTGCGAAGGCGTCCGCCCACTTCTGGGCGTGCTCGGGCAGCGCGGAGGCGGGCAGCTCGCGGATCTGCTGCCGTGCGGGGGTGCGGACCTGTTCGTAGCGCGTGGAGTTGGCGTGCCGGACCAGGACGTCACTGGCTTCCCGCACGGCGGCCTCGGCGGCCGACAGGTCGGCGGCGCAGCCGCGCAGGGAGCGGCGGGCGTCGGCGGCCGCGTGCCGGGCCTCCTCCAGGCTGCCGGGGTACGGCTCCGGCTCCTCCTGCTCGTCGTCGGAGAGGTGTTCGCGCAGCAGGTCGCGGAGCATCGCGGCGATCTCGTCGAAGCCGCCGGCGGCGTCCTCGGCCACGCGGTGGGCGTCGAGGAGTTCGGCGTGCGCCTCCCGGGCCTCGCTCAACGCCTCGGTGCGTGAGGCGAGTTCGGCGGTCGCCGTGCGCAGCAGCGCCTGTGCGTGCTCCGCGTCGCGCGGCTGCCGCTCCTCGGGCAGCTCGGTGTGTGCCCCGCCCTCCTCGGGCGCGTGCCGCTCGGCCTCGCCGCGCAGCCGCCCGAGCTGTTCGCTCGCGGTCGACATCCGGGTCTCCAGAAGCTGCACGAGTTCCTCGGCCCGCGCCGCGGCGGCCTGCCGTGAGGGCCCGTCGGAGCCGTCCGGGGACTGCAGCAGCTGTTCCGCCCGGGTGCGGACCTTGTTGCTGAGCCGGTCCAGCTCCGCGCGGGCCGCGCTCTCGTCACTCTCGGCGCGTGCCTGCTCGGCCCGCAGGTCGGCGCCGACGCCGACCTTCTCGTAGACCTGGGAGGCGGCGCGATAGGCCTCGCGCAGGGCGGGCAGTGACGACGTCGGTTCCGAGCCGTCGCCCTCCGCCTCCGGCACGTCATCGGGAGCGCCCGCGATCTCGGCGCGCTCGGCGCGCAGGGCGCGGGCCGTGCGGCGCGCGTCGTCGGCGGCGCGCTGGGCGCCGCGGCGGTCCTCGTCGGCGGCGCGGGCGCGCTCCAGGCAGGCCTGGGCGCGGGCCTCCGACTCGGCGCCCTCGTCGGCCAGTTCACGCAGCTTGACCTGCCAGCCGGCCCGCTCGCGCAGCCGGAAGGCGAGCCCGGCGAGGGCGTCGGCCGAGCGCCGGGCCTGCTGGGCGGCCTCCTGCCGCTCGTCGCGCATCCGCGCGGCCTCGGCGGCGCCCTCGTCGGCCTCGGCGCGCACCGCCCGTGCCTCGGCCAGCTCGGCTTCGGCCTCCTGGGCGAACGCGCGCGCGTCGTGCGCGGCCTGCCCCAGTTCGACGAGCCGCCCGGCCGGACAGCCGGTGCGCCAGGAGGCGAGCCGCGCCGCCAGCTCCCGGTCCTTGCCGAGACGCGCGGCGAGCGACCTGATCTCCTCGTCCCGCTCGGCCGCCCGCGCGCGCAGCGCCTGCCGCTCCTCGTCGGCGGCGTGCTCGTCGTGCATCGCGGGGTTCGGCGGTACGAGGAAGACGCCGCCGTCGCCCGACTCCGCGGCCGGGGTGGGCGCGAGCAGGGCGGCGGCGGTGCCGACGGCCACGGCGGAGCGCGGCAGCAGCGCCGCGTCAACGAGGGCCTCGCGGGCACGGCCGTGGGTGCCGGGGTCGGTGATGATCACGCCGTCGACGAGTTCCGGCCGGGCGGCGAGCACGCGCGCGTGGTCGGCCGGGTCCACGGCCTGGGCGAGGTAACGCCAGCCGGGCAGTGCCGGGATGCCGTGCTCCCCGAGGAACTCCACGGTCGCCAGCACGTCCGGCCCGGGCGGCAGCAGCCCGCCGTCACCGAGCGCGCCGAGGATCCGGGAGTCGTCGGCCGCCGCGGTGCGCAGATCGAAGAGCTGCCGCTCGGCGGAGGAGACGGAGTCCTCGAGCAGCTCGCGCAGCTCGTCGGCGAAGCGGTCGAGCTCCTCGGGGCTCAGGGCCGCCCGGTCGCTCAGGGCCGCGTCCCTGGGGCGCGGAACCGCGGGGCGCGCGTCGTCGGCGGTGACGCTCAGCAGCTCCGCCAGCCGCTCCTCCGCGGCCAGCGACTCGGCGGTGCGGCGCTCGGCCTCGTAGGACCGCTGGGCCGCCGTGGCCGCGTCCGCCGCACGCGCCGCCGTCAGCTCCGCACGGGATTCCGCCGAGGCCGCCTCGCGCGCGTGCTCCGTGGCCCTGCGCGACGCCTCCCGTGCCGTGTCCCAGGCGGCGACCGCCGTCTTCTCGGCGTCGCTGGCCGCGAGGGCGGCGCGGGCCGGGTCGGCGTCGGGGGCGCTGTCGTCGAGCCAGCCGGCGCGCACCGCCTCGGCGGTCTCCTGCTCGACCTCGGTCAGGCGCTGCCGCAGATGCCCGATCTCGCTGCGGGCCCGCTGTGCCTCCGTGGCGGCGGCGGTCGCATCACGGTGGGCGGCCTCGCCGGCCTCCTGCAGGGCGGCGGAGCGCTCCTCCTCCTCGTTGGCCAGGCTCTCGGCGCGCTCCGCCGCCGCGTGCAGGGCCCGTACGAGGTCCACGGCGGCCCTGGCGCGGGCGGCGAGGGCGGGAGCGGCGTCCCGTTCGGCCTCCTGGATCGCGGCGGCCACCCGCGCGGCGCGGTCGGCGGCGGCGCGGTGGCGCAGCACGGCCTCGGCGGCCTGCCAGGCGGAGTGCAGGGTGCGCGCGTCGGCGAGCTCGCGCTTCTGCGCCGCCGCGGACTTCTCGGCGGCGCTGAGCGCCAAGGACGCGTGGCGGTAGGCGAGTTCGGCGGCGATCAGGGCGGCGCGCTGCCGGGCGCCCTCGGCGTGGGTGACCGCGTAGGCGGCCGCGGTGACGCGCTGGGCGAGGTCGGCCGCCCGGAGGCGCTCCTGCGCGCCCCGGGCGGACAGCCGCCGGGCCAGCGCGCGGGTGCGGCGCTCGGCGCCGGTGTGGACCTCGCGCGCGCGGGCGCGCGTCCCGGCGGCCTCGACGATCCGTCCGAGGAGGTCCACCGACCCGGCGGTGAAGTCCCGTTCGGCGATCAGCTCGGCCCTGCGGCCGAGCTTGTTGCCGAAGCCGCTGACCAGGTCGGCGAGCCCGTCGGTGTCCCTGGTGTCGGTAACGGCGCGCAGCAGCAGGTCGGTGAAGTCGGAGTCCTTCTTGACCGCGAAGAGCCCGGCCGCCTCGCCCTCGTCGGCGTTCATCTCGCGCTGGTAGCGGAAGAGTTCGGGGTCGAGGCCGAGGTCGCCGAGGTGCTCGATCCACCGGTCGTGGATCTCCTCCCAGTGCACCTCCAGGTGGGGGTAGGCCTTGCCCGCCTCGGTGAGGGCGTCGCGGAATCCCTTCATGGTGCGCCGGCGGCCCCGCGCGCCCGACTGCCCCTCGGCGATCGGTCGCACGGCGGTGGTCTCGGCGACGGGGAGGCTGTCCAGGGACAGCCCGGGCCCGGGCCGGAAGGAGTACCAGGCCTCGGCGAACTTCCGCGGGTCGTTGGAGACCTGCCGCCCGCGCCACTCGCTGACCTTGCCGACCACGACGCATTCACCGGTCAGGGTGTGCTGCCACTCCAGGGCGACGTGCCCGCAGTCGTCGGCGAGCAGGAACTTGCGCAGCACGCCGGAGCTGGCGCCGCCGAGGGTGTTGCGATGGCCCGGCAGCATCACGGAGAAGATCAGCTTCAGCAGCACGGACTTGCCGCCGCCGTTCTCCAGGAAGAGCACGCCGGCGGGCGCGGGGCGGCGCGGCGGGCCGACCGGCTCCTCCTCGAAGAACTCCGCCTGGGTGGGCGCCGGGGTGGGCACCGGCTCACCGACGCCGCGCAGGTCGAGCACGGTGTCGGCGTAGCGCGCGCCGGCGGGGCCGATGGAGTAGAGGCGGACCCGGGACAGCTCGTACATGGCGGACTCTCGTAAGTCTTCGGCAGGAGGGGGGAGTTCAGGAGTGGGACGAGTGGAACGGCAGCCCGGCGTCGGCCACCGGTTCCGCCGCGTCGGTGTCGTCGGCGGGCACCAGGGTCGGCGTGCCGTCGGTCACCGGGACCACGCCCAGCTCCAGCAGTTCGGTCATCGCGGCGCTGCCCGCCATGTCCCGTACCTGGAGCTGGTAGCGGGTCGTCGTGCGGTACGTACCGCCGTTGTCGTCGCCGGTGCGCTGCAGGAAGCCGGAGTCGGTCAGGAACGCGGCGGCCTTGCCGACGATGCCGGTGGTCGAACCGGCGAGTCTGCGCGCGTCCTTGGTGGCACCGGTGGCGCTGCGTCTGATCCAGATCCGCCAGGCGGCCTCCAGGCCGGGCGCGTCGGTGGCCGGGTCGGTGTTGTCCCCGCGCTCCGCGGCCCGCTCCTCCAGGCGGCGGCAGGCCTGGCGTACGAAGGTGTCGACGCCGTTGACGGTCACGCGCCCGACGTAGCCGTCGTCGGCGAGGTCCTCGGGGCGCGGGAACGCCATGGCGGCGATGGCGAGATGGGCCAGACCGTGCAGGAAGCGGTCCGAGCCGTCGGCGGACGTGCGGCGTGCGTAGTCGCTCATGCGGACGGCGAACACCGAGTCCTCGGCCGCCGTCACGGCCATCCCCGCGCGCGGGGACACCTCCAGCACCACCAGCCCGAGCCCGGTGGCCACGGCGTCCGCGAGCCGCGCGAACGGCGGGTCCTCGCGGTAGCGGCGCAGCAGCTCGGTGTACTCCTGGTCACGCGCGGGCTGCAGCTTGGGCTGCAGCCCGAACGCGACGAGCCGCGCGGCGTCGGCGGCGTCGGCGGGCGTGACGGCGGCGGGGACCGGCGCCACGCCGGTCCCCGGCTCGCTCCACTCGACGTGCTCGGTCACGGCTGTCGCTCCTTGCTGCTCTCACACCGGTCCGTGCGGTGCCCGGGTCGGTTCACGCCGCCTCCGTCCTGTCGGCCGCCATCCCCGCCGCGTCCAGCAGGGCCGTCCCCACGATCAGGTCGGCACCGCCGAACTCCGGGTCCTCCAGCCGGGTCCCGTCGTCCACGGCGAACAGCAGCTTCGCCTCGCCCTGGCGGTAGGCCGTCCCCACGGGCGGGCTGGCCGCGTGGACGGCCAGCAGGGCCACGAGGTAGGGCAGGTCGGGGTCGCGGCGCCGCGCCTCGGCCAGCAGGCCGGAGAGTCTGCGCGGCGCGTCCGCCGGGAGATCGAGCAGCTCGGTCGCCGCGGCCAGCTGCTCCTCGCTGAAGCGGCTGTCGTCCGGTGTGGCGATGAGATCCGGCTCCGGCATCTCGGCGCCCAGGTGCTCCCGCTCGACCGGCGGCGTCAGCAGGATGTCGACGAGGTCCGACACGCGGACGGAGACCGGCGTGCGCAGCCCGGTCCCGCGCGCGAAGAAGGCGTCCGTGACGCGCACGGACCGCTCCAGCGGCAGCGGCAGGATCGGGGCGAGGAGGTGCCCGTACAGGTCTGTCCCCGAGGACGTCATGGGGGTGGCGAAGGCCTGCCGGTCCTGTTCCGCGCGGAACAGCGGCCCGGCCTCCAGCAGCCGGGACTGCAGTTGCGTATGCCTGCGGATGCAGTCCTTCACGATGTCCACGAGCTCGGCCGCGCGCCGCTTGTGCTCCGCGTCCTCCGTCTCGTCGCGCGCCTTGCGGATGTTGGTGAGGATCGCGTTCTCGTGGCGGTACCGGTCGGCGACGTGGTCCAGCGCCTCGGCGATCATGTCCGGTACGGCGTTCAGCCAGTCCACCGCGCGGACGTTGCGCCGGGTCGCCTCCAGGGCGCGGCGCAGCGTCTCCGAGTACTGCACCGTGCGGTACCTGGCCTGTTCGGCGGCGAGCTGGGCGTCGGCGAGCCGGCCCCGGTTGATCAGCACCTCCAGCTTGACCTCGGCGGCGATCTGGGCGCTGGTGACATCCGTGTCCAGGGCGCCGACCAGGACGTTGACCGCCTCGTCCGTCGTGCGGAGGTAGACGCTGCCGCCGGGGCCCGGCACCTCCTCGATCAGTTTGAAGTCGTAGTCACGGCGGACGTAGCTGCCGTCGGTGGTGAACGTGCCGTAGACGGCCCGGAAGCCGCGGTCCACGCTGCCGACGTTGATCAGGTTCTCCAGGACCCAGCGGGCCACGCGCTCGTGCTCGGCGACCGGCCGCCGCGGCGCCTGGGCGGCGATGCGCGGGATGAGACGGGCGACTATCTGGTCGCGGTCCGCGCCCGTGTCGAAGTCCATGTTCAGGGTGACCAGGTCGATGGCGGCGAGGGCCACCTCGGCCATGCCGTACACCGAGTACTCGCCCGCGAGGTTGGCCTTGCGGGCGTCGAGGTCGTGCAGCGGTGCGGTGCAGGCGAGCGCGCGCAGGCGCCGCGCCAGTCCTTCGTCGGCGGCCGGGCCCGGCGCGGGGCGCGGCCCCGCGCTGAGCTGGGGCGGAACGCTGTCCGTCGGTGCAGGCGAAGTCACGGTGCACAGACTAGGTCCTCGGTCTGACAACGGCCCAAACGGGCACGGAACGGCGCTGCCGGGAGCGCGCGGCGGCCGCGGGGAGGTCCGCCCCGCTTCACAGCAGGGCTTCGCCCTCCCCCACCCTGCGGCGGTAGACGTCGACCACGCGTTCCAGTGAGTCGTCCAGGTACACCGCGAGCATCTCTTCGGCGGCCGTCCGGTCCCCGGACTGCAGGGCCAGCTGGATCTGGCGGTTGCGGGCCAGGTAGGGCTCGTGGAGCCGCTTCGGGTCGTCCACGACGTGGAAGGCGAGCCGGAGTTCGGCGAAGACGCTGCGCATCAGCTCGTCGGTGCGGGCACTGCCGGCGAGGGCCACCAGTTCACGGTGGAAGTGGATGTTGGCGGTACCCACCGCTTTCCAGTCACCTTCGCGCGCCGCGCGCTGCCCCTCCTCGACGACCTGGGCGAGTGCGCCGAGGTCGTAGGGCGGCTCGCCCAGCCCGCGGACGACCGCGCACTCGACGAGCCGGCGGGTGCGGTAGATGTCCTCGACGTCCTCGACGGTCAGGACCCGGACGAAGACACCCCGGTTGAGTTCGTGGACGAGCAGGCGCTCGTGGGTGAGCAGCCGGAACGCCTCGCGCAGCGTGTTGCGGGAGACCCCGAGCGCACCGCCGATGCTGTCCTCCGACAGCCGGGTCCCGGGCGGGAAGAAGCCCTCGGAGATACGGCCCCTGAGGATGTCCGAGACCCGCTCGGCGGTGCTGGTGCGCCCCAGGAGGGCGCGGTCGTCGGCAAGTCCGTGCAACTGCTCTGCCATGCCCGGAATTCAATCGCAGATACAAGAACGAAACAACGTGGGTATTGA
Source organism: Streptomyces sediminimaris (assembly GCF_047049295.1). Classification (NCBI taxonomy): domain Bacteria; kingdom Bacillati; phylum Actinomycetota; class Actinomycetes; order Kitasatosporales; family Streptomycetaceae; genus Streptomyces; species Streptomyces sediminimaris. The sequence goes on from NZ_JBJWOT010000001.1 coordinate 1,485,302, forward strand.
AGGATCGTTCAACGATCCTCTACGTTGCTCTTCACGGCGCCGCCTCCCCGCGGCGCCGGTCACTCCCGCACGGCACGGCTCACACCTGAAGCACCCTCCGTCCTCCCACTGCGAGGTGCACATGAGCACGACCCCCTCACCGCAGGCCCTGAGCACACAGCCCGGCCCGGACGAACGCGCCCCGGACGACGGCGCGCTGGGCTGGCTGCGCGCCCTGGGACCGCGCGGCCGCCGCGCCTTCGCGGGCGCCTTCGGCGGCTATGCCCTGGACTCGTACGACTACTTCACGCTGCCGCTGAGCATGGTCGCGCTGGCCGCGTACTTCGGCCTCGACAGCGGCCAGACCGGCCTGTTCACGACCGTGACGCTGGTGGTGTCCGCCGTCGGCGGCGCCCTCGCGGGGGTGGTGGCCGACCGGTTCGGCCGGGTCAGGGCACTGATGATCACGGTGGTCACCTACGCGGTCTTCACCGTCGCCTGCGGCTTCGCGCCCGACTACCAGACGCTGCTGGTCTTCCGCGCCCTGCAGGGCCTCGGCTTCGGCGGCGAGTGGGCCGTCGGCGCGATCCTCGTCGCCGAGTACGCGAGCACCCGGCACCGGGGCCGTACGCTCGGCGCGGTCCAGAGTTCGTGGGCCGCGGGCTGGGCGCTGGCCGCGATCGTCTACACCGTGGTCTTCTCCTTCGCCGGCGACGACCTGGCCTGGCGCGTCATGTTCTGGACCGGCGCACTGCCCGCGCTGCTGGTGATCTGGGTGCGGCGCCGTGTGCACGACGCCCCGGAGGCCGCCGCCGTACGCGAGAAGAGCGCGCGGAAGGGCGCCTTCACGGCCATCTTCAAGCCCGGTCTGCTGCGCGTCACGGTCTTCGCCGGGCTGCTCTCCACCGGTGTCCAGGGCGGCTACTACACGCTCGCCACCTGGGTGCCGACGTATCTGAAGACCGATCGCGGTCTGTCGGTCGTCGGTACGGGCGGCTACCTGACCCTCCTGATCTCCGGCGCCTTCCTCGGCTATCTGACCGGCGGCTACCTCACCGACCGGCTGGGCCGCAGGCGCAACATCTGGCTGTTCGCGCTGCTGTCGGCCGTGTGCATCCTGGCGTACGCGAACATCCCGCAGGGCGCCAACTCCCTGCTCCTGGTGCTCGGCTTCCCGCTCGGGTTCTGCATGTCGGCGATCTTCAGCGGCTTCGGCTCCTACCTGAGCGAGCTCTACCCGACGGCCGTGCGCGGCACGGGACAGGGCTTCACGTACAACACCGGTCGCGCCGTGGGCGCCGTCTTCCCCACGGCGGTCGGCTTCCTGGCGGACAGCTGGGGCGTGGGCGGTGCGCTGGTGTTCGGCGCGATCGGCTACGGCGTGGCGGCACTGGCCCTGCTCGGGCTGCCGGAGACCCGCGGAAGGGAACTGGCGTGAACCGCACGGAGGACCGCCCGCTGACCGTCGTCGACGAGCACGCGCACGCGTGGAGCCCGAAATCCGCCCGGGCCCGCTTCCGGAAGGGGCTCGCCGGCCCCACCGCCGGGGTGGCGGCCGGCCACACCCAGGTCAACCTGATCTCGGTGCCCGCCGACTGGGCCTACGACACGCTGCTGTTCTGCCAGCGCAACCCCAAGCCCTGCCCGGTGCTGGACGTCACCGACGCCGGGGACTTCACCACGGTCCTCGCGGACGGCGCCGACCTGCGCACCGACCTGCCGCGCTACCGCGTCTGGCGGGACGGGGAGCTGGCGGACGAGCCGACGGACGTGCGCGCGTACTGGCGCGGGGACCTGGTGTCGTTCCTCATCGGCTGCAGCTTCACCTTCGAGTGGGCGCTCGCCGCGGCGGGCGTCCCGATCCGCCACGTCGAGCAGGGCCGCAACGTCCCGATGTACGTGACCAGCCGTCAGTGCCGCCCCGCCGGGCGGCTGCACGGCCCGCTGGTGGTGTCCATGCGGCCGGTGCCGCCGGAGCACCTGACGGCCGCGCTGCGGGAGAGCAGCCTGCTCCCCGCGGTGCACGGCAGCCCCGTGCACTGCGGCCCGCCCTCGGTGCTCGGGATCGACGACCTGCGCAGGCCCGACTTCGGCGAGCCGGTGGACGCCGAGCCGGACGACATCCCGGTCTTCTGGGCCTGCGGCGTGACCCCGCAGGCGGCCGTGATGGCCTCGCGCCCGCCCTTCGCCATCACGCACGCACCGGGCCAGATGTTCCTGACCGACGCCCGCGACGAGCAGTACCGCGTGGCCTGAGAGGAGACCGAGGCACCCATGACGTCGATCGATCTCAACGCCGACCTCGGCGAGGGCTTCGGCCGCTGGCGGCTGACCGACGACGAGCAACTGCTGTCCGTCGTCACCAGCGCCAACGTGGCCTGCGGCTTCCACGCCGGGGACGCCGCCACCATGCGGCGGGTGTGCGAGCTCGCGGCCGGGCGCGGCGTGCGGATCGGCGCCCAGGTCTCCTACCGCGACCTGGCCGGGTTCGGGCGGCGCGCGATGGACGTGCCGCCCGCGGAGCTCGCGGCCGAAGTCGCGTACCAGATCGGCGCCCTGGAGGTCTTCGCGCGCGCGGCGGGCACGCGCGTGTCGTACGTCAAGCCGCACGGCGCGCTCTACCACCGCGTCGTGCACGACGAGGAGCAGGCCGGCGCGGTCGTGGAGGGGGTGCTGCTCGCCGACGCCACGCTGCCCGTGCTCGGCCTGCCCGGGTCGCGGCTGCTGGAGCACGCCGGCAAGGCGGGCCTGCCGGCCGTGACGGAGGCGTTCGCGGACCGCGCCTACACCATCGAGGGCACGCTCGTGCCGCGCGGCCACGACGGCGCCGTGGTCACCGATCCGGAGGCGGTCGCGGAGCGCTCCGTGGACCTGGCCCGCTTCGGCACGGTCACCTCCCACTGCGGAGCGGCGGTCGACGTACGCGCGCGTTCCCTGTGCCTGCACGGGGACACGCCGGGCGCCGTGGAACTGGCCCGGCTGGTCCGGCGGCGCCTGCAGGACTCGGGAGTCCGGGTGGAGGCCTTCGCATGAGGGCGCTGCCCGTCGGCGACCGGGCCCTGCTGGTCGAGCTGTCCTGCGGGGACGAAGCGCGGGCCCTGCACGCGGAGTTGCTGCGCCGCCGCGCGGAGGGCCTGCTCACCGTGCGCGAGATCGTCCCGGCGGCCCGCACCGTGCTGCTCGACGGCCTCGACGACCCGGCCCGGCTGGCGTCCGAACTGACCTCCTGGCAGCCGCCGCCCGCTCCCCCGCGCGCGCGTGAGGTGATCGACATCCCGGTGCACTACGACGGCCCGGACCTGGCCGCGGTCGCCGCGCACTGGGGGGTGACCGCGCACGAGGCGCGGCGCATCCACGCGGACACCGAATTCACCGTCGCCTTCTGCGGGTTCGCCCCCGGCTTCGGCTACCTCACGGGCCTTCCGCGGCGCTACGACGTCCCGCGCCGGGCCACCCCGCGCACGGCGGTCCCGGCCGGTTCGGTGGCGCTGGCCGGCCCGTACACGGGGGTGTACCCACGCTCCTCGCCGGGCGGCTGGCAGCTGATCGGCCGCACCGAGGCCGTGCTGTGGGACCACGCGCGGGTACCGGCCGCGCTGCTGTCGCCCGGCACGCGGGTGCGCTTCGTCCCGGTGGCCGGCTCATGACGGACCGGGCGTTCGTCGTCGTACGGGCCGGTGCCCTGACCACCGTGCAGGACCGTGGCCGTCCCGGGCACGCGCACCTCGGCGTGCCCTGCTCCGGGGCACTCGACTCCCCCGCCGCGGCGCTCGTCAACCGCCTGGTGGGCAACCCGCCCGGGGCGGCCGTCCTGGAGACGACCCTCGACGGCTGTGCCGTACGGCCGCGTTCGACGGTCACGGTGGCGGTCGGGGGCGCCCCGTGCGCGGTCACGGCCGACGGACGGCCGGTCGCCTGGGGAGCGCCGGTGCGGGTGCCCGCCGGCACGCTCCTGGACGTCGGGGCGGCCCTCTCCGGGGTCCGCGGCTATCTGGCCGTCGCCGGCGGCATCGCGGTCGAACCGGTCCTGGGCAGCCGCTCCACGGACCTCCTCTCGGGCCTCGGCCCGCCCCCGCTCGCGGACGGCACGGTGATCCCCCTGGGGGCGCCGGGCGACGTCCGCGCGCGCGTGGACGTCGCTCCGCAGCCGGCTCCCCCGGCCGAGCTGGTCCTGCGGGTGACGCCGGGCCCACGCGCGGAGTGGTTCACCCCGGAGGCCCTTCGCACCTTCACGTCCCGCACGTACCGCGTCTCCTCGGCCAGCAACCGCATCGGCCTGCGCACCGAGGGGCCCGCCCTCGACCGCGCCCTGCCGGGCGAACTCCCCAGCGAGGGCATGGTCCTGGGCGCGATCCAGGTCCCCCCGGACGGCCGGCCGGTCGTCTTCCTGGCGGACCATCCGACCACCGGGGGCTACCCGGTGATCGCGGTCGTCCGCCCGGAGGACCTCCCCGCGGCGGCCCAGGCGGCACCGGGCACACCGGTCCGCTTCGTCGCCGTACGCAGCCGCCGGCGTCCCTAGGGGCGCGCGGATCCGCCCGGCCCGGCGCGGCGGACCGCACCGGACCACGACGTGCGGCCACCCGTCCCCCTCCCCCGCCGAGCCCTACACCGCGTCGGCCTGCTCGACGGCCGGCACCGCGGCCAGCGCGGCGGACACCGCGGCGGCGGCCCGTACGTCCAGCCGCGCGCTCGTCCCCCGCGCCCGGTGCCCGATCTCGTCCGCCGCGAGCCGCAGCAGCTGCGGCAGCAGGTCCGTGCACCGCCGTGCCACCCACGCGGTGCCCGCCGTGGCCAGCCACAGCAGGCTCGCCGACGTGGTGGGGGCGGGGAGCTCCGGTTCGGGTGAGGGGGCCGTGCCGGTCGCCCGGCCATCCTCCACCAGCAGCGCGTGGAAGCGCACCGCCAGCTGCCGGTGGCCCCGCTCCCCCGGGTGCAGCCGGTCCGCGCTCCACATCGCACGGTCCGCGATCCAGTCGGCCTCGGCCGCGTGCAGGTGGACGGCCCCGTAGCGGTCGGACAGCGCGTGCACCACCCGGTTGACCGCCCGCTGCCGCCGGGCCAGCGGACGGGCCAGCGCACCCGGGAGCCCGAGCATCCAGCCGGGGTCGGGCAGACAGGCCGTGAGCAGGGTCGCGCCCTGCCCGGTGAAGGCGGCGTAGACCTCGTCGAGCCGTTCGGCGACGGCACGGATGTCGAACGTGCAGCGCAGGGTGTCGTTGACGCCGATGACCACGGAGGCGATGTCCGGCCCGAGCGCGAGAGCGGCCGGCGTCTGCAGTTCCCGTACCTCGCGGGTCTGGGCACCGCTCACCGCGAGGTTGGTGAACTCGACGCGGTCCTCGGCCAGCCCGTCGGCGAGCAGCGCGGCCCAGCCGCGCCAGCCGTCGGCGGCGGGATCGCCCACGCCCTCGGTCAGCGAGTCCCCGAGCGAGACGAAACGCACCGGTCTCATGCCGCGCTCCCGGGCGTGCCGGGACGCACCGGCACCGTCGCGTCGTGCGCGGCGAGGAAGGCGTCCACGGCCGTGCTCCATCCGAAGCACTCCGCACGCGCGCGTGCGGCCTCGCGCCGCTCCCGCTCGGGAAGGCCGAGCAGGATGTCGACGGCGTCCGCGAAGGCGTCCCCGTGGTCCGCCGCGACGGCTCCCGCGGACCCGATCACCTCGGGCAGCGCGGAGGAGGTGCTCACCACCACGGGCGTGCCGCAGGCCATGGCCTCCAGTGCGGCCAGTCCGAACGTCTCGGCGGGCCCGGGCGCCAGGCACACGTCGGCGCAGGCCTGGAGGGTGCCCAGCGCGGTGCGGTCGGAGACGTGTCCGAGGAAGGTGACCGGCAGACCGCGCTCCCGCGCGCGCTGTTCCAGCCGCGGGCGCAGCGGCCCGTCCCCGGCCACCACCAGCACCGCCCGCCCGCCCCGCCGCAGCAGCGCCTCCAGAGCGTCCAGGGCCGTGCCGGGCCGCTTCTCCACCGACAGCCGGGTGCAGCAGACGATCAGTGCCTCGCCCGCACGCGCGTACCGTGCGCGAAGCCCGGGATCACGCAGTGCGGGGTGCCGCTCCACCAGGTCGACACCCAGGGGAGCGCGTACGACGTTGCGGGCGCCGATCCGCACGAACTCCCGCTCGGCGAACTCGGTGGTGCACACCACGCGCGCGTACGTGTGCGCGGTGCGGCTGTTGAGGGCGTCGGCGGCGCGCCGGGCCGCCCGCTCCGGCAGTCCCCAGGTGCGCAGCACGCCGTCGGCGGTCTCGTGGGAGACCATCACGGCGGGGACCCGGGCGCGCCGCGCCCACTTTCCGGTCCACCGGAGGGTCGTGCGGTCGGAGACCTCCAGGCGGTCGGGCGCGAGCTCCTCCAGCAGCCGGGCCACCCGCCGCCGGTCGGTGAGCACGCGGTATCCGCCGGTGCCGGGCAGCAGCGGCCCGGGCAGGGTGATGACGCGCCCCTGCTCGGTGTCGCGGTCGTCGGCGCGTTCGCCGGGCACGATCAGCACGGGCTCGTGGCCGGCCTGCCTGAAGCCCCTGCCCAGCTCGCGCAGGGCGGTGCGCAGGCCGCCGGACGCGGGGGCGACGAAGTTCGCCAGCCGCACGATCCGCAGAGCGCTCATGCGGCCACCGCCGCCTTCTTCCGCGCGACGAGCAGGTCGGCGTAGTGGGCGATGAGCTGATCGCCGACGGCCGCCCAGGTGCGGCCCTCGACGGTGGCGCGCGCGGTGCCGCCGAAGGCGGTCCGGCGGGCCGGGTCGGTCACCAGCGACGCCACGGCGTCCCGTACGGCGTCGGCGTCACGGGGCGGTACCAGCAGACCGGTGCGCCCGTGGGCGACGAGGTCGAGGGGGCCGCCGGCGGCGGGCGCCACCACGGGAACGCCGCTGGCCATGGCCTCCTGCACGGTCTGGCAGAAGGTCTCGAAGGGACCGGTGTGCGCGAAGACGTCCAGACAGGCGTAGATCCGGGCGAGGTCGTCGCCGACGCGGCGGCCGAGGAAGACCGCGCCCGGCAGCGCCTCGGTGAGGCTCGGCCGGCTCGGGCCGTCGCCCACGACGACGACCTTCACCCCTGGGAGGCCGCAGACACCGGCCAGGAGCTCGATGTGCTTCTCGGGGGCGAGCCGGCCGACGTATCCGACGATCACCTCGCCGTTCGGGGCGAGGTCGCGCCGCAGTGCCTCGTCGCGCAGGCCGGGGCGGAAACGGACGGTGTCCACGCCGCGGGGCCACAGTCCGACCCTGGGCACGTCGTGGTCGCGCAGGTCGCGCACCGAGGCGCTGGAGGGGGCGAGAGTGAGGTCGGCGGCGGAGTGGACGGAGCGGATGCGCCGCCAGGCCGCGGCCTCGCCGGCGCCCATGTAGGTGCGGGCGTAGCCGGCGAGGTCCGTCTGGTAGACGGCGACGGCCGGCACGCCCAGCCGGGCCGCGACGGCCATGCCGCGGACGCCGAGGACGAAGGGGCTGGCCAGGTGCACGATGTCGGCCCGGTGCTCGGCGACGGCCGCGGCGAGGCGGCGGCTGGGCAGGGCGACACGGACCTGGGGATAGCCCGGGAGCGGGAGGGAGGGGATCCGGACGACGGGGCAGGGTGCCTCGGCGTCGGGCCCGGTACCGGTCCGGCCGACGAGGGCGGTGGAGGCCGGAGCGACGACGAGCGGGAGGTGACCGCGATCTACGAGGTGCCGGGCGGTCTGGAGCGCGCAGTGGGCCACGCCGTTCACATCGGGGGGAAAGGATTCGGTCACGATGACGACACGCATACCGGTGTTCTCACCGTACCGGACGTGGTCGCGTCAACGTGGATCTTTCCGGGCGAGGAACGTCCCGTGAGCGTTCCCCCGCACACCCGTGCAGGTCAGGCCGTGTCCATGACCGTCTGACCCATGGGTCACCCGTCGTTCACCCGGCAGCCGTGCCGCCGCTCGGACGATCTCGGCGGGGCCGGCTCACGCGACGGGTTCGTCGGGTGCGATCCGGCTCCGTACCGCTGTCTGCACCTCGGCTTCCTCGGCCGGATCGGCGGCGAGCCGGCGCAGCCGTTCGACGACGCGTGCGTCACCGGTCTCGGCGTGCCGGGCGGCGATCTCGCGGGTGGTCTCCTCGCAGTCCCAGAGGCACTCGACGGCGAATCCGGCCGGGAAGGAGGGGTCGGTGGCGGCCAGAGCGCGGGCGGCCCTGCCGCGGAGGTGGGAGGAGGCCGTCTCACGGTAGATGTGGCGCAGGACCGGGGTGGCGCAGACGATGCCGAGGCGCCCGGTGCCGTCGACGAGGGTCCACAGGGTCGGGGCGTCCGGCCCCCCGCCCCGTACGGCTTCGCGCAGTGCGGCGAGGACCAGGTCCTTGTCCTCGACGCCGCCCCGGCAGGCGAGCATGCGGCCGGCGGCGGCGCCCAGGGCGTCGGGCCGGCGGGCCCAGCCGCGGGCCCGGTCGACGGCGGCGACGCTGCGCATCCGCTCGAAGGCGTCCACCGCGGCCTCCACGACGGCCGGCGAGCCCGTCAGCACGGCCGCGTCGATCAGGTCGAGGGCGTCCGGGTCGTTGCTGTCGGCGAGGTAGCGCAGCGCGGTGCACCGGGCTCCGTCGGTGCCGTCCTCGGCGGCCCGCACGATCTCGGGCCGGTCCTCGGGTCCGGCCACCGCCGTGAGGCAGCGGGCGGCCGGGACGTGCAGGGCCGCACCGCGCTCGACGCCCTGCTGGGCCCACTCGAACACGGCCCGCACGCTCCACCCCGGACGGGGCCCGGTAGGTCGCATCTGCCGCTGCCAGCGGTCGAAACAGCCGGTCTCCTGAGCGGCACGCACGCGCGTGGCGATCGATTCGCGCGGGTCCTCGGCCCACAGCCGCCACGGCCGGGGCTCGAAGGCGTCGCGCACGACGGCGGCCAGTTCGGCCTCGCCCTCGGCGTCGGTGGCGAAGCGGGCCAGCACGGGGGCGGCCAGGGCGCGCAGCCCCGCGTCGTCGTCCCTGAGGGCCAGCTCGTCCAGGGCCCAGGCCCAGTTGGCGCCGGAGGCCGCGTACCTGCGCAGCAGCTCCAGCGCGTCCCGCCTGCCGTAGGAGGCGAGATGGCCGAGCACGGCCAGGGCGAGCCCGGTGCGGGACTCCTCGGTGTCGAAGACGTCCTCGACGTCGAAGAGGTGCGCCTCGATCTCGTCCAGCCCGCCGTTCAGGTCGAGGTAGAGACGGGCGTAGTAGAGGGAGCGGTTCTCCACCTGCCAGTCGTGGCGGGGGTCGCGGAGCACACAGTGGTTCAGTGCCGCGAGCGCCTCGGCGCGCGGTGCGGTGAGTGCGTGCAGCGTGCCGTCGCCTCGCCCCCTCTGCAGGAGGCCGAGCAGGGTACCGCTGGGCGCTATGACCGGATCGAACATGGGAAACAGCCTCACATCAAGCGTCGACGCAACCGGGGAACACGCGTTACCTGGCCGCGTGACACAACGTCGGGGCGCCCGCCGTCTCTTGCTTGCTGTAGACCATCTTCCTCTGCCTCTCGTCAGTGGCCCTCACGGACCGGATCACGGTCCGCGCGGTGCGGCAACACCTGCCCAGCCATCGCGTCCGTGAACCACGACGTCATGATGACTCGGCACTTCGGCCCGCCGCGACCGAAATTTCGGCGGCCCTTTACCGCCTCCCCCGTTTCTCGTGTTCTCGCTGGTCAGGACATACGGATCAGTGTGCGCCGAACAGGTCGAGCAGTTCCGCCTTGCCGAACATGCGCGCCGTGTCGACGGCCGACGGTGTGCCCGCGGCCGGATCGGCACCCCCCTCCAGGAGGACTTCGATCACGTCCTCCGCACCCTTGAAGACGGCTCCGGCGAGCGGGGTCTGGCCCCGGTCGTTGATCCGGTCGCCCTCCGCGCCGCGGGCGAGCAGCGCCCGCACCGCGTCGGCGTGCCCGTGGTACGCCGCCAGCATCACGAGTGAGTCACCGCGGTCGTTGGTGAGGTTGGCCGGAACGCCCGCGTCCACGTACGCCACGAGTTCCTCGGTCCGTCCCCGCCTGGCCAGATCGAAGATCTTGGTCGCCAGCTCCACGACCTCGGGGTCGGGGGCTTCGCTCATCGGCAGGACCGCCTTCCGTGCAACCGTTCAGGTGAATCGCCAGGGTACTGGCTCGGGCGGCACATGAGCCGACTCACAAGAGGTAAGGATCACCACAGAACAGACCGAATGCACAAAACCCCCTCGGCACCCGCGCGACGACACGGCCTTCCGGGGGAAAAACTCCAGAATTCACCCAATTGCCCCTTTTATAGTATGGATACATGCTGTGATCCTGGAAGTACTCATGGTGACTGTCCCCGTGAACCAGGAGAACTGAAATGATCTTGTCCATCTCCGGCGTGGTCCTGCTCGGCATCATCGTCTTCCTCTTCTTCCGCAAGGACGGGCTCAAGGCGTCGCACGCCCTGGTCTCGGCCCTGTTCGGCTTCTATCTCGCGAGTACGGCCATCGCCCCGAGCATCAAGGCCGGCGGCGAGAGCCTCGCGAGCCTCCTCGGCGGCATCAAGTTCTGACACCGCCCGTCCCGCCCGTACGCACCAACAGGAGACATCCGTGGCCCGGCGCCCCCTCCCCCGCATCCTGAGCACAGGCAGCGCGCAGATCGCCCGGGGCCGGGAACTGGCCCGGACGGCGGCGGACAGCGCCACCGACGTCCTCCACCCGCTGATCTCGGTCACCCGTGGTCTGCGCCGGCTGGCAGCCGCCGGGCGGCGCAAGTGGGCCGACACACCCCAGGACCGGCGCGGACCGCTGCTGTTCCTGGCGGCCTCGGTGGTCCTGGTCGTGGTACTCGTGCCGTACGGCCCGCTGCTCGCCGTCATCACCGTGATGGCGGCGGCAGCCTGGCAGGGCAGGGAGCAGCGCAGGCCACCGGAGCCCGAAGGGCCCGGCGAGTCCCAGTGCCGGCGCCTGAAATCGCTGTACGAGGCCCTGGTCCCGTACTTCTCGCTGGCCGGGGACCCCTCCCCCCTCTACGCCCACGGCGGCGAGTGGGAGAAGGCGTTCCCGGCCTACGAGTTCGACGAGGCGGGCCGCGTCACCCACCTCGTGATCCGCTACCCGGCGTACTTCACCGACGGCGAGATCGACTCCCGCACCCGCATCGAGCAGCTGCTGCACACCAAGTCGGGCCGCGGCCGCGAATACCACTTCGCGTGGGACGAAGAGGGCAACCGGCTCACCGTCACGGTCCTTCCCCCGCTGCCCACCGACATCGCCGCCCAGCGGTTCGTCACGGCGCCCGGCGAGACGGTCCTCGGCTTCACCGACCCCACCCAGGTCCGGCGCACGCTTCCGCTCACCCACGGCGAGGAGCGGCGCGACGTCCCGCCGGTCGTCTGGCGCACCGGTGTCCGCTCCACCGAGCCGCACCTGCTGATCATGGGCCAGCCGGGCAGCGGCACCACGTCCCTGCTGCGCTGCATCGCCCTCCAGGCGCTTCAGCACGGCGACGTGGTGATCATCGAGGGCGGCACCGGCGAGTACGCGTGCCTGGCCGGCCGCGCGGGGGTGCTGGCCGTCGAGTGCGGCCTGTCCGGCGCGCTGGCGACCCTGGAGTGGGCCGCCAACGAGACGGAGCGCCGGCTGCTCACCGCCAACCGCGCCCGTCAGGCGGGCCTGCCCTCCCCACCGGACACCAGGCGTCCCCTGTGGATCCTCCTGGACCGTCCGAGCGCCTTCGCCCACCTCGCCGCCGCGGACGGCCGCAAGGACCCGCAGTCCCTGCTCCAGGTGCCGCTCCGGCACGGCCGCGCGGCGAACGTCACGGTGGTGGTGGCCGACCAGTTCGACAACGCGGACGCGCTGAGCGACGCCGTACGGCAGCACACGCGCGCGCGGGTCGTCCTCGGCCCCGCCACGGCCGATCAGCTGGCCGGCGTCCTCGGCGCGCTGCCGGCCACGACCCCGGCCGTCGACGTCCCGCCCGGCCGCGGTTACGCCCGCCTCGGCGCGGGCCCCGTGCACAGGCTGCAGGTCCCCTCGACCCCGGACCCCTACGACGACGAGACGAGCGACGCGGACCGCGAGGCGGTGCTGGCCCTGCTGCCACCGCGAACGGTGCCGGCCGAGGCGGAGGACGTCCGGGCGGGGGACGCCGACGCGCAGGGTGCCGACCCGGAGCGGGTCGGCCCGGAGAAGGAACCCGTGGCCGTGCAGACGCGGCCCGTCGCCCTGGAGAAACCGTCCGCGGCCACGGAGAGACAACCCGTCGACCTGGCGAAGGCCGCCCCCGCCGACGAGGAGCCGGACGGCCCGGAGCGGGTGTCGGCGCAAGCCGTGGCGGCGGAGACGCAGTAAGACCCCCGCCGGCTCTGCGGCGGCCCTCCCGCTCCGCCGCGGCCTTGCGCCGAGCAAGCCGGTCTACGCCACGAACGTCCGCGGCGTCTCGCCGCCCGCCGCGGCCCCGCTCTCCACCAGCCGCGCCGCCGCCGCCAGCCGCGCCGCCGCCTCCTCGGCCACCGCGCCCCCCACGGTGAACGGCAGCCGCACGTACCCCTCGAAGGCACCGTCGACCCCGAACCGCGGCCCCGAGGGCACCCGCACCCCGACCCGCTCCCCCACCTCGGCGAGCCGCGAGCCGGACAGGCCACCCGTGCGTACCCACAGGGTCAGCCCGCCCTTGGGCACCTCGAACTCCCAGTCGGGCAGCTCCCGCCGCACCGCGGCCACCAGCGCGTCCCGGTTCTCCCGGGCCTGGCCGCGCCGCACCTCGACGGCGCGCTCCCAGCCCCCCGTGCTGAACAGCCAGTTCACGGCGAGCTGCTCCAGCACCGGTGTGCCCAGATCGGCGTACGCGCGCGCGGCGATCAGGCTGCGGATCACGTCGGGTGCCGCGCGCACCCAGCCGATGCGCATCCCCGCCCAGAAGGCCTTGCTGGCCGATCCGACGGTGATGACGCTGGACCCGGCGGGGTCGAAGGCGCACACGGGCCGTGGCATCGCCCCCTGCTCGAGGTCCTCGTCCAGCCACAGCTCGCTCATCGTCTCGTCGGCGATCAGCACCGTTCCGGCCGAGCGGGCCGCCTCCACCAGCTGCCGCCGCTGGCCGTCGTCGGCGAGCGCGCCGGTCGGGTTGTGGAAGTCGGCGACGATGTAGGCGATCCGGGGCGCGGCGTCCCGCAGCACCTGCCGCCACCGGTCCAGGTCCCAGCCGGTCAGTCCCCCGGCCATCGCCACCGGCACCAGCCGGGCGCCCGTCTCGCGCATCAGCTGAAGGATGTTGGCGTACGACGGCGACTCCACCGCGACGCGTTCGCCGCGGCCCGCGAAGAGGTGGCAGATCGCGTCGATCGCGCCCATCGCACCCGTGGTGACCATGATCTGCTCGGGCATCGTCGGGATCCCGCGCGCGGTGTACCGGTCGGCGATCATCGAGCGCAGCGCGGGGAGGCCGGCCGGGTAGTCGCCGTGGGTGTGGGCGTACGGCGGCAGTTCCTCCAGGGCGCCACGGACGGCGCGTGTCAGCCACGGCTCGGGCGCGGGCAGGGCCGCGCAGCCCAGGTCGATCAGCGACCCCAGTGCCTCGGGCGGCAGGGGCTCCAGTCCGCGCGCGGGGAGCGGGTTACCGGCCGGTACGGCGGTCCAGCTGCCGGCCCCGCGCCGGGACTCCAGGAAGCCCTCGGTGCGCAGCGCCTCGTAGGCGGCCGCGACCGTGGTGCGGCTGACGGACAGGGCCAGGGCCAGCTCGCGTTCGGCGGGCAGCCGGGCGGCCACCGGCACGCGGCCCTCCAGCACCAGCAGCCGGATGCCGTCGGCCAGCGCCCGGTAGGCGGGCGGACGGCGCGTGCCGGGTCCCGCCGGCCGGTCCTGCTGGGAGTGCAGCAGTCTCGCCAGCTGTGCCGCACCCATCGCCGAGGTCCACTGCGCCATGGAAATCAGTCCACCTTCCCCGAATTGGACCTGGATCACACTTCTTCCCAAGCCACAGGGTGACATGAGTCAGGCCACTGCGACCACCGGGGGTATCTCTTGTCCACGAAGGAACGTCTCGGGCGGCGGTTGATCCAGCTGTACGCCGGCCTGACGCTGTACGGGGCGAGTTCCGCGCTCCTGGTCGAGGCGGGCCTGGGCCTGGAGCCCTGGAACGTGCTGCACCAGGGCCTCGCCGAGCTGACCGGTCTGACGATCGGGGTCGTGTCGATCGTCGTGGGGGCGGCGGTGCTGCTGCTGTGGATCCCGCTGCGGCAGCGCCCGGGCCTCGGCACCGTCTCCAACGTCTTCGTGGTCGGCCTCGCCATGGACGGCACGCTCGCCCTCGTACCGGACGCGCGCTCCCTGGCCGTACGGGTCCCCCTCCTGCTGGCCGGCATCCTGCTCAACGGCGCGGCGACCGGGCTCTACATCGCCGCCCGCTTCGGGCCGGGCCCGAGGGACGGGCTGATGACCGGCCTGCACCGGCGCACCGGACGTTCGATCCGCCTGATGCGGACGGCGGTCGAGGCGGCCGTGGTCGCGACCGGCTTCGCCCTCGGCGGCACCGTCGGTGTCGGCACGGTCCTGTACGCGGTGTCCATCGGCCCGCTCGCCCAGCTGTTCCTGCGGGTGTTCGACGTCCCGTCGGCATCCGGCGGCAGCACGGTCGTTGCCACGGGGCAACCGCGGGGGGCGATACTGCGTCCGTGACCTCGCCGCTGCGCCACCCCTATCTCGACCATCCCGGCCCGATCGCCTTCGCCCACCGGGGCGGGGCCGCGGACGGCCTGGAGAACACGGCGCTGCAGTTCCGGCGGGCGGTGGAGGCGGGCTACCGCTACCTCGAGACCGACGTGCACACGACGGCGGACGGCAGGCTGGTCGCCTTCCACGACGCGACCCTGGACCGGGTCACCGACGGCGCGGGACGCATAGCGGACCTGCCGTGGAGGACCGTGAGCCGGGCCCGCGTGGCGGGCCGGGAACCGGTGCCGCTGTTCGAGGAACTGCTGGAGACGTTCCCCGAGGTGCGCTGGAACGTCGACCTCAAGGCGGAGACCTCGCTGCACCCCTTCCTGGACCTGGTCGAGCGCACGCGCGCGTGGGACCGGGTCTGCGTGGGCTCCTTCTCCGAGGCACGGGTGATGCGCGCCCAGCGGCTGGCGGGTCCGCGGCTGGCGACGTCCTACGGCACGCGGGGCGTGCTCAACCTGCGGCTGCGTTCCTGGGGCGTGCCGGCCGCGCTGCGCGCCTCCGCGGTCGCGGCCCAGGTGCCCGAGTGGCAGTCCGGCATCCAGGTCGTCGACCGCCGCTTCGTCCGTACCGCCCACGCGCGCGGGTTGCAGGTGCACGTGTGGACCATCAACGAGCCCGACCGCATGCACCGGCTCCTGGACCTGGGAGTGGATGGCATCATGACCGATCACATCGACACGTTGCGCAAGGTCATGGAAGAACGCGGCGTCTGGCTCTGACCGCCCGGCGCGCCCGGCCCGAGCCTTCGCACGGCACATCAGCGGGGAAGCGAGGGCACGGGTGAGCGCCGACACCGTGCGGACGGACGTCTTCGACCGGCAGCGCGAACAGCGCGGCTGGTACTTCTACGACTGGGCCTGCTCCGTCTACTCGACGAGCGTGCTCACGGTGTTCCTCGGCCCCTACCTGACGTCGGTGGCCAAGTCCGCCGCGGACGCCAACGGGTACGTCCACCCCCTGGGCGTCCCGGTGCGCGCCGGGTCCTTCTTCGCGTACTCGGTCTCCCTGTCCGTGATCGTGGCCGTGCTGGTGATGCCCGTGGTGGGCGCGGCCGCCGACCGCACCGGCCGCAAGAAGCCGCTGCTCGGGATCACGGCCTATGCGGGGGCCGCGGCGACGACGGGCATGTTCTTCCTCGACGGCGACCGCTATCTGCTCGGCGGCGTGCTGCTGGTCGTCGCGAACGCGGCGCAGTCGGTGGGGATGATGCTCTACAACTCCTACCTGCCCCAGATCGCGCCGCCCGAGGAGCGCGACGCCGTCTCCTCCAGGGGCTGGGCCTTCGGGTACGCGGCGGGCTCGCTGGTCCTGATCGCCGATCTGGTGCTGTACCTCGCGCACGACTCCTTCGGTGTCTCCGAGACCACGGCCGTCCGGATCTGCCTGGCCGCCGCGGGCCTGTGGTGGGGCGCCTTCACCCTGATCCCGCTGCGCCGGCTGCGCGACCGGGGCTCCGCGGCGCCGAAGGAGGCCACCGCCCCCGGACCGCGCCAACTGGCGGCGACCGTCCGCGACATGCGCCGCCACCCGCTGACCCTCGCCTTCCTGCTGGCCTATCTCGTCTACAACGACGGCATCCAGACCGTGATCTCGCAGGCCTCGGTCTACGGCTCCGAGGAGCTGGGACTCGGGCAGTCGACGCTCATCGGCGCCGTCCTGCTGGTCCAGGTGCTGGCCGTGGCGGGCGCCCTCGGCATGGGCCGGCTGGCCCGGACCTACGGGGCCAAGCACACGATCCTCGGTTCGCTGGTCGCCTGGACGGTGACGCTCGGGGCCGGGTACTTCCTGCCACCCGGCGCGCCGGTGTGGTTCTTCGTCCTGGCGTCCGGGATCGGCCTCGTGCTGGGCGGCAGCCAGGCCCTGTCCCGCTCCCTGTTCTCGCATCTGGTTCCGCCCGGCAAGGAGGCCGAGTACTTCTCGGCGTACGAGATGAGCGACCGGGGCATGAGCTGGATCGGACCGCTTCTGTTCGGGATCACCTTCCAGCTGACCGGAAGTTATCGCGACGCGATCATCTCGCTCGTGGCCTTCTTCGTCATCGGGTTCGCCCTGCTCGCACGGGTTCCGGTGCGGCAGGCGATCCTGCGGGCGGGGAATCCGGTCCCGGACAGGATTTAGCGCTCATGGCGAAAGGGCTGTAGTGTACGCGTTTGGCCTGCCAGACGTACCGTTACTGCGCGTCAAAGATGCCGAAACGCTGGGTGACATCTGCTAGCAGATGTGACAAACCGGGCGCCGGTGGGTACGACATTGGTCAGCAAGGCTGCGGCTACGACGGCGACGCATGACCCGGAACGGGACACGGGACGGGAATCTTTACCGCCGACCGGACGTTGACCGGATGACGACGACAGCGACACCTGTCCTGTGGGCGACAAGCCCGGGAGGCACGATTCATGAGTGAGCGAGCTCTTCGCGGCACGCGCCTCGTGGTGACCAGCTACGAGACGGACCGCGGCATCGACCTGGCCCCGCGCCAGGCCGTGGAGTACGCATGTGAGAAGGGGCACCGCTTCGAGATGCCCTTCTCGGTCGAGGCGGAGATCCCGCCGGAGTGGGAGTGCAAGGTCTGCGGGGCCCAGGCACTCCTCGTGGACGGCGACGGCCCTGAGGAGAAGAAGGCCAAGCCCGCGCGTACACACTGGGACATGCTGATGGAGCGGCGCACCCGCGAGGAACTCGAAGAGGTCCTCGAGGAGCGCCTGGCCGTTCTCCGCTCGGGCGCGATGAACATCGCGGTCCACCCGAGGGACAGCCGCAAGTCGGCCTAGTCCCCGCCGGGGCCGAGCGGCGGACCGACACACGCATACGACCGCGGGCGTCCACGTGCATGCACGTGGACGCCCGCGGTCGTATGCCCTTCTCCGCGCGGCCTCGCGTCGGCGGTGGTCAGCGCGTCAGCGGCGGACGCGGGTCGTCGTGCGGGGCGTCCCCGCGGTCCCCGTCGTCCTCGGGCTCCTCCCTGACGACCTCGCCCTGGACGACCTTGCCGTCGGGACGGTGGATGCGGGCCTGCTGGAAGGCGTCGCCGAGGCCGCCCGGCGCGGCCCCGCGCAGCGTGCGGTCCAGGGTGCGCTCGGTGAGGCGGCCGAGTCCCCTCTGCACCGGGGGGACCAGCAGGAGCAGACCCATCGCGTCCGAGACCAGGCCCGGGATCATCAGCAGCAGACCGCCGAGCATCATCAGGCCGTTGCCACTGCTCTTCTGCGGGGTGCCGCCGCGCTGGAGCGCCTCGTTGAGGTTCTGGAAGGCCCGGCGTCCCGCCTTCTTGATCACCGCCGAGCCGGCCACGAAACCGGCGAGCAGCAGCAGGAAGACGGTGAGCCCGCTCGACGCGCCGGCGACCACGGTCAGCAGCCAGATCTCCAGCACCAGCCAGGCCGCGACACCCAGCGGGAGGAAGGTCCGCAGCCGGGAGCGTTTGGGCCGGGCCGGGCGCGTGGGAGTCGGAGCACCAGTCGTCATGTATCCAGTGTGCCTGGACCCGGCTCAGTGCGGGATAAGTGAACGATCAACGGGTCCTGTGAGGCCGCGGGGACGTCCCGTGACGCCGCGCGAGGGCCGGGACGGAACGCGGTCAGGCCTTCTTGCCGCGGCCGGTCACCTTGTCGACCCGCTCCCCCACGCCCCACGCCGTGACCCGCCACAGGGCCTCGACAAGGATGTCGCGGCTCATCTTGGAGTCACCGAGTTCGCGCTCGACGAAGGTGATGGGCACCTCGACGACGTGGTAGCCGGCCCTCACCGCGCGGCGGGCGAGGTCGACCTGGAAGCAGTAGCCCTGGGAGGCGACCTGGTCCAGGCCGAGGCCCTCCAGGGTCTCGCTGCGGAAGGCGCGGTAGCCGCCGGTGATGTCGCGCAGCGGCAGGTCGAGGACGAGGCGCGAGTAGAGGCTGCCGCCGCGGGAGATGATCTCGCGGCTCCTGGGCCAGTTCACCACCCGGCCGCCCGCCACCCAGCGCGAGCCGAGGACCAGGTCGGCGCTCTTGAGCGCGGTGAGCAGGCGCGGCAGCTCCTCCGGCTGGTGCGAGCCGTCGGCGTCCATCTCGACCAGCACGCCGTAGCCGTTCTCCAGGCCCCAGCGGAAGCCCGCGAGGTAGGCGGCGCCGAGGCCCTCCTTGCCCTTGCGGTGCAGCACATGGACGTGATCGTCCCCGACCGCCAGTTCGTCCGCCAGTTTGCCCGTGCCGTCGGGGCTGTTGTCGTCGGCCACGAGGACGTGCGCCTCGGGGACGGCCTCACGCACCCGGCCGACGATGGACCTGATGTTCTCCGCCTCGTTGTAGGTGGGGATGATCACCAAGGCCGTACCGAGCGGGCCGTACTGCCTCCCCTGGGCCTGTGCCGCGCGGGTGCCGTCGCCGTCGTTCACCACTGCCCCTTCATGTCCGTCGCAGAGGTCCACCATAGTGGCCGCGGCCTGCGATGACGTGACGGCTCGTTCGTATCGTGGTGTCGGTTCCACAAGAGCGGGGTAAGAGCCCGTGTTCGGGCGGGTTTGCGCCTACGGATGGGGGCCCGGCGCCCTTCGGGCCGACCTGGGATCCGCTGGCTGCGGATCGACCGAAAGCCGTTGTCTACTGAGCGCCCGGGCCCCACCCGGGTCACACCTCCCCGGCCGGCCGGAACGTTCCCTCGTCGCGCGCGGGCGCTGAGCCTGGCTCCCAGTGGCGGTGCCCGGTGCGGCACACCGTCCCTGACCCAGCGGCGCTGCGACTGGCGCGAAGAAGTTCCCCGGTCGGGCGTCCGGTGGTGGACTGGGCCGAACCTACCGGCCCCCCGCCGTCGGCTGTCAACAGCCGTTCGACCTGCGGTTATCTCGCCAAGGTCCTGGTCAGGGCCGAGGACAGGCGGGTCGTACGACGCCGTGGCGGGCGATGTTCGGCGCGGCGCCACCCCGGGAGATCACTCGCCCGGCCCTACGAACACGGTCCGCCCGCCGACCACCGTGCGCAGACAGACGGGCAGGTCACGGCCGGGGGTCAGGTCGGGCAGGCCGGGGGTTCCGGAGCGGGGGTCGGTGGACCAGCGCGCGACCCGGTCGTCCGGGGCCTGGACCAGGAGTTCGCCGGTACGCCACACGGCGTAGTCGGCGGGAGCGCCCGGTACCAGGACGCCCGCGTCGTCCCGCCCGATCGCCCGCCAGCCGCCACGGGTGTGCGCCGTGAACGCCGCGCGCACGGAGACCCGGTGGCCGGGGGTGCGGTGGAAGGCGGCGGCGCGGACCGTGCCCCACGGGTCGAGCGGCGTGACCGGGCTGTCGGAGCCGAACGCCAGCGGGACGCCCGCCTTGAGCAGGGCCGCGAAGGGGTTCAGGGTGCGGGCCCGGTCGGCCCCGAGGCGCTGGGCGTACATGCCGTCCGCACCGCCCCACAGCGCGTCGAAGGCGGGCTGGACGGAAGCGGTCAGGCCCAGCTCGGCGAAGGCGGCGATCGTCTCCGGGGTGAGCATCTCGGCGTGCTCCACGCGGTGGCGGGCGGCCCGGACGCGGGCCGCCCCGATCTTCTCGGCGGCGGCGCGCACGCCCTCGACGACCGTGGTCACCGCGGCGTCCCCGATCGCATGGAAGCCCGCCTGGAGCCCGGCCTCGGTGCAGGCGGTGACGTGCGCGGCCACGGCGCCGGCGTCCAGGTAGGCGGTGCCCGTGTGGTCGGCGTCGGCGTACGGCGCGTGCAGGCAGGCGGTGTGCGAGCCGAGGGCGCCGTCGGCGAAGAGGTCCCCGGCCGCGCCCACAGCGCCCAGTTCGCGCGCCTTCTCCACGTCCTGCTCGGCCCAGTAGCCGACGACCCGCGGCATCGCCTCCTCGGCGGCCAGACGCAGCAGACCGGTGAAGTCGTCCGCACCGGAGATGTCCGGGCCGGCGCACTCGTGGACCGAGCCGATGCCGCGGGAGGCCGCGTGGGCGAGCGCGGCACGCTGCGCCTCGGCGCGCTGGGCGGGCGTCACGGCCGCGAACGCGGCGGCGCGCACGCCGTGGTGGGCGTCGGCGGTCAGCGGCCGGTCGCCGGACAGGGGGCCGAGGCCGGCCGCCAGGTCGAGCAGGGCCGTCGTGACGACCGCCGAGTGGACGTCGATACGGGAGAGATAGAGGGGCCGGCCGCCGGTGGCCTCGTCCAGTTCCGCGCGCGTCGGAGGGCGGCCGCCGGGCCAGCGTGAGGCGTCCCAGCCGTGCCCGAGCAGCACCCGGTCCTGCGGACGGGCCGCGGCGAACTCGCGCACCCGGGCGAGCGCCGCCTCCAGGGAGGGGGCGTCGGACAGGTCGAGGCCGGTGAGTGCCAGACCGGTGGACGTGGTGTGCACATGGGCGTCGGTGAACGCCGGGGTGACGAGCGCGCCGTCCAGGTCGACCACCTCGTCGACCCCCTCGGCGAAGGCGTCCGCGGCGCCTTCCGAGCCCACCCAGGCGACCTGGCCGCGCTCCACGACCATCGCGGTCGCGAACGGGTCGGCGGGGCTGTGTACCTCTCCTCGGCGGAGCAGGACGGTTCTCGGCTCGGGGGTGTGCTCGCTCATGTCCGTCAGTTTCTCGCGCGGGGGCGCGGGGGCCGCACCTGGGGGCGCGTTCGCCGGGCTTCCGGCACCGCGGCGGCTGCCTCAGATGCGCGGGGGCCGCGCCTCGTACGGCGTGGAGAGAACCACCGTCGTCCGGGTGGAGACGCCCGCCAGCGACCGCAGCCGCGCCAGCAGCTCCTCCAGTTCGTGCGGCGTCGCCACCCGGACCTTGAGGATGTAGTTCTCGTCGCCCGCGACGCTGTGGCAGGCCTCGATCTCGGGGACGCCGGCCAGCCGGTCGGCGATGTCGTCGGGGGCGCTGGGGTCGAACGGCTTGACCGAGATGAAGGCGGTCATGGGCAGCCCGACGGCCTCGGGGTCGACCACCGCGGCATAGCCGCGGATGACGCCACGCTGTTCCAGCCGGCGCACCCGCTGGTGCACGGCCGACGTGGACAGGCCCGTGGCCTTGCCCAGGTCTGTGTAGCTCATCCGCCCGTCCTTGACGAGCAGCTGCACGATCTGACGATCCAGCTCCTCCATGGCGCAAGAACCTACAGTGCGCCTGACCTCCCGGGATACCTCGGCAGCCCAGGTCATGCCCGGTTTGTGATGTGACCGCGCGCCGCAGGTGAGCCTTCCGGACGGCACCCGGGGAGGCATCTGCGGGCGGCATGTGACGAACGCCACAGCCCCCGAGACCGCTCCGTGATGTTCTCGTGATTACCGCCCTGACGGGACGGGAAGTGCTTGCTGTGGTCGAGGCCGCAGTGCCTGAACGGCCCAGCCCGAGGGGGAGAACCCATGCAGAGTCTTAAGCGCCCTGGCCGTACCGCGCCCAAGCGGCTCCAGGCGGTCACCGAGCCCGAGCCGGAGGGCGTCGAACCGGACGATTTCGACGACGAGTTCGACGCGTACGACACCTTCGAGATGTACCGGGTGATCTGCCCGGACTGCGCGCAGCCCATCGCGCTGCTGGCGGACGAGGAGGTGCTGCCGGAGCACGCGCTGTGCGCCTCGCCGTGGAACCCGTTCGGCCTGACGGTGTGCGCCGGTACCGGCCGCAGGGCCACCGAGGTCCGCGCCGCGGACGAGTCGTCCCGGCCCCAGGAACAGGAAACCGCCCTGCTGTTGACGCTCCCTCAGGGGCTCGACTGGCGGACGCAGCCGTTCTCGCACGTCGGCGGCCCGGGCTCGCGCCCCATCCGGGTCCCCGTGATGCGGCGCCAGGCCGCCTGAGCCGCCCGCGCCCCGATCCCCGTGACTGCCCCGCACCATGGCCGCGACCGCCGTGGTGCGGGATCAGCCCGCGCCCGCCGCGCCGGGCCTTCCCGGGTCCGGGCGGCCTGACGGCCGGTCAGGCCGCCGCGGGCGGTGGTGCGTCCGCGAACTCACGCCCGATTCCGCGGAAAGGTGACCTGTCGCCCACCCCCGCGTTGCCCTGGTATGGCCCCCACCTACTCCGCCGTCGGGCGTCCGCGCCGCCTGTTCGTTCCGCCCCCCACGGCTGCGGTGCCGCCCGCGCCGCCGCAGCCGCAGGATCCGCCGATCTACCGCGACCTGATGCGCACCTGGGCCGACCGGGGCCGCACGCTGCCGGGCCGCCACGACCCGGAGTGGGCCAGACTGGCGGCCCCGCAGGTCGCACCGGGTGAGTTCAGCGGGTTTCCGGACCCGCGACGTGACGGGCGATGACCATGCGCTGGATCTGGTTGGTGCCCTCGACGATCTGCAGCACCTTGGCCTCGCGCATGTACCGCTCCACCGGGAAGTCCGCGGTGTAGCCGTATCCACCGAGGATCTGCACGGCGTCCGTCGTCACCTTCATCGCCGTGTCCGTGCAGTGCAGCTTGGCCATGGCCGCCTGCTTGGCGAACGGCCGCCCGGCGTCGCGCAGCCGCGCCGCCGCCAGATACAGCGCCCGGCCCGCCTCGACCTGGGTCGCCATGTCCGCGAGCATGAAGCGCAGCCCCTGGAAGTCGGCGATGGGACGCCCGAACTGCTGCCGCCCGGTGGCGTAGGCGACGGCCTCGTCGAGCGCGGCCTGGGCGAGCCCGATGGCGCAGGCGGCGATGCCGAGCCGGCCGGAGTCGAGTGCGGACAGGGCGATCGCGAAGCCCTGGCCCTCCTCGCCGACGCGCCGCTCGTCCGGTACGCGCACCCCGTCGAAGTGGACCTGGGCGGTCGGTGAGCCCTTCATGCCCATCTTCTTCTCGGGTGCCGCGCTGCTGAGGCCGGCCGCGTCACCGGGGACCAGGAAGGCGGAGATCCCGCGCGGGCCGTCCTCGCCGGTGCGGGCCATGACCGTGTAGAAGTCGGCGATGCCGCCGTGCGTGATCCAGGCCTTCGTTCCGGACAGCACCCAGGCGTCGCCGTCCCGCACGGCCTTCGTACGCAGGGACGCGGCGTCGGATCCGGAGGACGGCTCGGACAGGCAGTAGGCGCCGAGCAGGCCACCGCCGAGCATCTCGGGCAGGTGCTCGACCTGCTGCTGCTTGGAGCCGTGGGTGGCGAGTGCGTAGGAGGCCAGCGTGTGCACGCTGACGCCGAGGCCGACGGTGAGACGGGCCGCGGCGAGCTCCTCGAGAACCTGCAGGTAGACCTCGTAGGGCTGGTCGCCGCCGCCGTATTCGGAGTCGTACGGCAGGCCGAGCAGGCCCGCCCGGGACAGGAGCGTGAAGACCTCGCGCGGGAAGCGTCCGGCTTCCTCCTCCTCGGCCGCCCCGGGTGCGATCTCGCGCTGGGCGATGTCGCGGACGAGCGAGATCAGATCCCGGGCCTCGTCCGTGGGCAGTTGACGGTCCACCGGCTGCGGGGCGCGGTCGGGCATGGCGACGCTCTCCTCCCTGTTTCGGGCACATCGGCGGACGCGCGCCTTGGGTGGGGCGGCTCCGCCGGGTCGTACTGAGGCCGGGCCGATGCTCCGCTCTCCCGGGTCTCGGAAGCGCCTGACCAGCGGCTGTGCGCTGTGAGTATGCCCGATCGGAGGCATCCCGTCACCAGTTAACGACCGCTCACTTCAAGAATATCCCGCCCGCCGCGGAAGCGCCGCGGATACCGCGTTCACGCCATGACGGCACGGAGGGCGGGTGCCCGGCGGCCGTGGTCGCCGGAAAGATCACGTGTGAGAAGCAGCAGGGGACCCGGCACGTTCGTACGGGAGCCGGTCGGGGCGGAGGCCCTCCGGGGTCATGCGTCCCGGCGTGCGGCGGGCGGGGCGGGATAGGACGGGTCCAGTTCCTCCACGGCCCGCATGGCGCCGCCGAGCATCTTGACCAGGAGTTCGCGCATCTGCTCGCGGGAGATCCGGGGGCGGTCGATCCAGTCGAGCGTGGCGCCCTCGACGCTGCACACCCAGGCGATCAGGCCCATGCGGGCGAGCGGGCTTATGTCGGTGCGGCCGTAGGCCCCTTCGGCGACGGTCGCGACGATCGCCTCGCGCACCCCGTCCCGGATGGCGTGCACCTCGGCGTCGAACCCCACGCCGCCGCTGACGATCGCGCGGAAGGCCGCCTGGTTGTGCTCGGCGTAGCGCAGATAGCCCTCCATGGTGCGGTGGACCCGGTCCACCTGCTCCAGCTCGGCGCCGCTCGCGGCGTAGGCGACCAGGTCGGCGACGGAGTCCTGGATGATCGCCAGGTAGTAGCCGCGCTTGGACTGGAAGTAGTAGTAGATCAGCCCCTTGGCGACATGCGCCTGCCGTGCGATGTCGTCCATGGACAGCGTGTCGTACGACGTGTCGGCGAACAACTTCCGCCCGATGGCGATGAGTTCGGCACGACGCGCAAGCGAGCGCTCGGTACCGCGCGCCCGGGGGCGGGTGGCCTCGCTCTGTTGGCTGATCTTCAATTTCGACCCTGGTCTCCAGCGGGCGGCGGGACCACCGCAGTATGTCAGAACAACCACGCCCACTCGTTCGAGTCCGATCGACGAGCGGGCGCGCGGAGATGTGGATCGGTGCGGGTCGGATCGCCGGCAGGGCCCCGGTCCCCCGGGGCCCTGCCGAAGCGCCGGACGGCTCAGCGCACGCCGACCGCCGCGAGCGCCCTGCGCTGGTGGGGCGTGGGACGCGCCGGGAAGTACAGGTAGCAGACGCCTCCGGTGCCGGAGACGACCTTGCCGGTGGCGTTGTAGCGCTTGGTGCGCAGCCAGATGTTCTCCCACTCGCGCCGCTTGTAGACGCGGCGCACCGCCTCGTCGCTGGGCGAGGCCGGGTCGTTGGCGATCACGTCGCCGTCGGCGGTGAAGCCGATGACCGTCATCAGGTGCCCCGAGGTGCCGTAGCCCGCCCCCGTCAGTTCCTTCTCGAGGAACGACTGGGACGTGATGGCCGGGATGCCGGCGGCGATCAGCGTCTCCAGGTCGGTGAGCGAGCCGAGCCGGGTGACCACGCCCTGCAGGCCCTTGTACGTCGCCGCGTAGGCCGCGTTGAACGGCCAGTTGCCGCAGCCCCCGTACTGGTAGTCGTAGGTGAAGCGGGCCGCGTGGTCCACCTGCGGGTCGGCGTAGCCCGGGTCCACCCAGGACAGCTGCTCGGGGGTGAGGCGGCCGCCCCAGTACTCGATGATCATCTGCGACGAGGTGGGGCTGCACCAGGCCTCGCCACCGTTGTCGTACTCGGGGTACTGGCCCTTGTGGATCTCCTGCGAGTAGCGCGGCACGATCAGTTCCTGGGCGAGGCCTGGCGTCGAGGCCGGGACCGTGAAGCGGTCGGGGATGTCGGAGCCCATCGCGCCCAGCCGCCAGACGGTGGGGGTCAGCCGGGTGCCCGGCTTGCGGTAGAGGGTGAGGCGGAGGCGGTAGGAGACCAGGCGCAGGCCCGTCGTCGCGTCGTCGATCGCGAAGGTGTCCGTCCAGATCGTGCTCCTGCCGTCGGTCTGGCCGTCCACCGAGGTCCGCTTGATGTCCTGGTCGCCGGCCGCCCAGCGGCCCATCACGTACCAGGGGGTCTCGGTGCCGTCGGAGTACGTTCCGTGCAGTTCGACCTGGAGCCAGGTGCCGGCCGGGGTGTGGGCGTTCCAGGAGGCGATGGCCTCGGTGGAGGGGACGCGGAGCCGGTGGACGGGGGACGTCCAGGTCGCGTACTCCCAGGTGGCGGTGGTACCGGTGTGCGGGTCCGTGTAGTCCGTCGTACCGGCGGGGGCGGCGATCGCCACGCCCGGCCGGGCGCCCGCGACGGCGCGGACGCCCTTCGCGGTGCCGCAACGCCAGTCGTGGTGCGTGGTCCAGGCGCGGTAGTCGACCGGCCGGGCCGGGGCCTTCGCGGCCTCGGCGACCCCGGCGGTGACCGCCGGGCCCACCACTGCCGCGGCGACGGCGGCGGCCAGAACGGTTCTGCGGGACGGCTTTTCGGCTCTGCTCATGGGTGGAATGACCCCCGGGTGTCCGAGTCGGTACGGTTCCAAAGGCGGTGCTGCGCTGTGCTGCGTGTGCGCCAACTATGGCCGCGGCCGGGACGTCCTGCCAGCACTTCGGACCATGCCACGCCCATGAATATTGGTCTCGACCACTGGCATGACCTGCTGAACCCCGGTGCCCGGCGGGCCGCGCGCGGGGCACGCCGGGCACCGGGCGTCAGATCAGGTCCATCGCCGCGACCTCGTCGGGGCGGCCGTAGCTGACCGGGCCCTGGAAGCGGCGGCGGGCGGTGGCGAACCACCAGACCGTGGCGACGGCCAGGACGACGGCGAGGGCGATCGGCGCGTAGTTGAAGGAGTCGACGGTGATCGGCGATGCCTGCGGCAGCATGAACAGCAGGCTGCTGAGCAGGATCCACGTCACCGCGACCACGCCCACCGGACGGCCCCAGCGGCCCAGGTTCCACGGACCCGCCTGGAACTCGCCGCCCAGCCGCAGCCGCAGCAGGATCGGCACGCCGTAGGCGAGGAAGAGACCGACGACGTTGACGCTGACGATCGCGGTGAACGCGGTGTGCGACCACCAGCCGGGCAGGACCAGGGCCAGCGAGCAGCCGACCGCGAGCCAGACGGCGTTGACGGGGGTGCGGGTGCGCGGGGAGACGGTGTGCCACCAGCGGGAGCCGGGCATCGCGCCGTCCCGGGAGAACGCGAAGATCTGCCGGGTGTTGCTGGTCAGATTCGCCAGGCCGCAGAAGAGCATGGCTCCGATCACGATCAGCAGGAGCACCTTGGCGGTGGTGAGGCCGAGCCCGTCCAGCAGAATCTGGACGGGCGGAGCGGAAGCGCTCGCCACATGGTCGTAGTCACGAATGCTGTAGACCAGGGCGAGCATGAGGACCAGCCCGGTGATCGCCGAGCAACCGATCGCCCGCGTGATCCCCTTCGGGGCGTTCACGGTGGCCCGCACCGTTTCCTCCGACATGTGGAAGCTGCCGTCGAAGCCGGTGAAGGTCCAGCTGGTGACCAGCAGGCCGAGCATGCCGCCGTAAAGCCCGTTGGTGAAACCGGTGTTGTTCGCGAAATGCGTGACGAAGGACGCCGGGCGGTGCTGGTCGGGGCCGGCGGCCAGGGCACCCACGATCACCACGAGACCGATCAGCAGCCACCACACGGAGATGCGGTTGAGCAGGGCGACCAGTTGGACGGTGTAGGTGTTGGCCAGCCCCTGGACCACGATGATCAGCGCCGTGACCAGCACGGTCTGGTGGGCGGTCGGCACGTAGGAGGGCCACTGCAGGGCGATGAGGGCCTCGATGAAGGTGGCGGCGGCGTAGCCCGTGGCCGCCGTGCCGCCTATCTGCCCGACGAAGTTCAGCCAGCCGGTGTACCACGACCAGGCGCCCCGGTGCCGTCTGGCGAGTTTCCCGGCGGAGAAGTAGAGCGCGCCGCTCGTCGGATAGGCGGAGGCGACCTCCGCCATCGCGAGACCGACGAAGAGCACCATGACGGAGACGCCGATCCAGCCGAACACCAGAATGCGGGGACCGCCGGCGTTCATTCCGAATCCGAAACTCGAGAAAATACCCGAGATGATGTTGATGATGGTGAACGAGATGGCGAAATTGTCGAACGCCTTGAAGCGCCGGGTGAGTTTTCTCGGATAACCCATCGCGTGCAGAGTGGCGTCGTCGTCGGGTTCGGTCCGTTCTGCGGTGCGTTCTGACACGTACCGGCCTTTCTCTGTGGGGGGTTCTCCTGCTAGGCGGGAACGGGGAGGCCGCAGGCGCGGCGGGCCCGGGACAGCTGCTCGGCCGGCTCGCCGAACGCGGACCAGGGCATGCGGGAGGCGTACGGCCCGGTCGCCGCGAAGACCGCGCGCGCCTCGAACTCGCACTTGCCCATGACCAGCGCGTGCGCGAGGTAGGCCAGGTCGAGCACCGGGGTGAAGCGGTATCGCGCGACCGCGGGCAGCCAGTTCTGGTAGATCGCGAGGGACGTGGAGCGCCACTGCGGCTGTTCCCAGACGCTGTCGGCGAGCAGTTGGGCCGGGTTGTAGCTCTCCACGAGGGCGACGAGCGGCAGCAGGCGCAGCGGGGAGTCGAGGGGCGCGCGCTGGCCGAGGAAGGCGGCGACGTCCCAGGCGGCGTTCACCGGGCCGCCGTTGCGGCTGAAGAAGCAGGCCAGGAAGCGGTGGTGGGCCTCGCGGTGCCACGGGTCGAGGGACAGCACGTGCGCGAAGAGCCGCCAGGGGCCGGGCGGCGCGGTGAGCAGCCCCCGGGGGGCGGGGTCGCCGAGGCGGTGCAGCCGGGCCATGGTCAGCCGGGCCGTCCAGGGCGTGGGATCGCCCGGGTTCGCCCTCGCCGCCCGGTCACAGGCGGCGAGCGCGATCCGCTCCAGCGTGCCGGCCCGCTCGTCGCGCGCGTCGGCCGCGCGCACCGCCCGCAGCACCGCCACCCGGGCCCACAGCAGCGCGGCCTCGGGGCTCGGCTCCTCGTCCAGCCAGCGCTCGGTGAGGTCGGAGTCGGCGGCCTCCGAGGCGAGGACCAGGGAGCGGTGGGCCCGCAGCCCGAAGTCCCCGCGCGTTTCGGCGAGCGCCTCATGGGCGCTGCGGTAGCGGCCGGCCCGCACGTCGAGGCACACGTTCGCGAGCAGGCGGTCGTCCGCCGCCGGATGCCACACGTACTGCCCCTCGAATAACCCGGCGGCCATCTGCTCCTGTCTCCCCGTACGACGCCTCGCAGTTGCGCACCTGTACCTTACTCAGCGGCGAGCACAACCGGAACGCGGTTTTCGACCTGGCGCGCCGTGGTTATCGGACCGGAATACGGCCGGACGACGGCCGCCGGTAACTAGTTCAATGCCGCACTATTTCCGGCCCGCCCGTCCGCCCCGGGCCCCGCCCGCCGGTAGAATGTTCCCGCCGAATATGCCCGTGCCGCACCGCCCGAGGAAACGACCATTCACCACCTCGCCTCCCGGCTCCGCCGCCTCCCGCCGTCCTGCGGCCCGGTCCGCCTGATCGGCCTCGACGGACACGCGGGCTCCGGGAAGTCGACCTTCGCCGGGCGGCTGGCCCGCGCTCTCGACGGGGCACCCGTGCTGCGCCTGGACGACATCGCCAGCCATGACGAGCTGTTCGAGTGGACCGGCCGGCTGCTGGCCCAGGTGATCGAGCCCCTCGGCCGCGGCGAGAGCGCCCACTACGCCCCCTACGACTGGCGGGCCCGCCGCTTCGGACCGCCCCGCACCCTGCCGCCCGCGCCGGTGGTCCTGATCGAGGGCGTCGGCGCCGGCCGCCGTGCGCTGCGCCCGCACCTCGCGGCACTGCTGTGGATGGACGTGCCGCGGGAGGAGTCCTGGCGTCGCGGACGCGAGCGGGACGGGGAGGAGCAGCGCGCGTTCTGGGCCGGGTGGGTCGGAGCGGAACGGCGACACTTCGCCGAAGACCCCTCACGGCCGTTCGCCGACCTCCTGGTACACCAGTCGGAGAAGGGGTACGAGGTGCTTCCGGGGCCGGTGAAGTCCCCTGGAGCGGACCGGTCACTTACACAGGGTGACGGACCAGCGGCGGTGTGCTGAACTCGTGAAGACCATCTCGGGGAAGTTCCCGGACTGCCTCAACTCCGCTTGACCCAGCGGCCGTACAGGTCTTACGTTCTGAATGTGCGGCCCCTGGAGGCCGCCTGCAGACGCGAAGCCCCCGGTTGTTCCCCCGTGATCGGGGGCTTCGTTCTGCCCACACCCCACCTTTCCGGACGCTCCGCGGCGTGGTCCGCTCACCCAGGGTCACCGTCCGAAGTGCGCCCCATCTGCTCCCACCTCGTCAAACGGCCCGTGCGGCACCCTTCGGCGGGCGACACCCGCGCAGGTACGATGCCCTCGGTGCGACCTGACGGACGGCTGCGCGCACCGCAACTCCGGTCCGGTGCACGGCGGTTCGATCTGGGCGGCCTGCGGACGACGGTCCGGCGGTCAACCGACGGGGGCACGGTTTGTGGGGGACGTGATGGACTTCGGCACGCGGGGCCCCGAGGCCCCGGCCGACCTCGCCTGGCTGCGAGGTGTGGACGCCTACACGATGGGCGCCTATCCGCAGGCGGAGGAGGAGTTCCGGGCCGCGGTCCGGATGGATCCGGGCATGGCCGACGGCTGGCTCGGCCTGCACGCGCTGCGCGTGGACACGACGACCGCGCTGTTACGGATGTTCCGGCACCGGGACCGCTTCGGCGAACAGCGCGCCCGGCACCGCCGCTCCCTCAACTCCTGGTACTGGCTCGGCTGGTGGGTGCAGCCCGTGCTGGAGAGCCCGCGCGATCTGCTGCTCGCGCACGCCTCGCACTGGCTGGACGGGCGTCATGTCCCGGAGCTGGACCGGGCGCTCGCCGGCCTGCCGCCCGTGGACACCGACCCGCAGGTCCGCTTCCTGCACGCCTGCCGCGCCTATCTCGTCAAGGACTGGGACCAGCTCGTACGGCACACCGACCCGCTGATCGCGGACGCCCTGCTCGGCATCGAGGCGGGTCTGTTCGGCGGCATGGCACGGGTGCGCCTGGAGATGTACGGGCAGGCCGAACCCCTCCTCGCGGCCGCCCTGATGCGCTGCCGCAGCGAGCAGCCGCAGCGCAAGGAGCTGCGCTACTGGCTGGCGCGGGCGCACGAGGGCACGGGCCGCTCGGCCGCCGCACTCCCCCTGTACCGGGCCGTGCACCGCGTCGACCCCGCCTTCATGGACACCTCGGCCCGGCTCGCGGCGATCGCCGAGGGCGACGGCTACGACGAGGCCACCGACCTCGCGGCGATCACCCTCTCCGGCGGCCAGGACGCCCTGGAGGGCCCCGACACCCTGGACCCGCTCTTCGGCGCCGACGGCCGGGACCTCCGGCTGCCCGACTCCGACCTGCCGCCGGTCGGCCCGCTCCCGCCGGTGATCGACCCGGCGGTGCGGCAGAAGACGACCGGCCCGTCCGGCTCTCCGCTGCCCCCGGGCCCCACCGATCCCCTGCTGCTGGAGGAGGCGCTCGCCGAACTGGAGCGCATGGTGGGGTTGGAGCCGGTGAAGCGCCAGGTCAAGGCGCTGTCCGCCCAGTTGAACATGGCGCGGCTGCGCGCCGGCCAGGGCCTGCCGGTCCAGCCGCCGAAGCGGCACTTCGTCTTCTCCGGGCCCTCCGGCACCGGCAAGACCACCGTGGCCCGCATCCTCGGCCGTGTCTTCTACGCCCTCGGCCTGCTCGGCGGCGACCACCTCGTCGAGGCCCAGCGCGCCGACCTGGTGGGCGAGTACCTGGGCCAGACGGCCGTGAAGGCCAACGAGCTCATCGACTCCGCGATCGGCGGCGTGCTCTTCGTCGACGAGGCCTACTCGCTCTCCAACTCCGGCTACGGCAAGGGGGACGCCTACGGCGACGAGGCGCTCCAGGTGCTGCTGAAGCGGGCCGAGGACAACCGCGACCACCTCGTGGTCATCCTGGCCGGCTATCCGGAGGGCATGGACCGCCTCCTGGCCGCCAACCCGGGCCTGTCCTCCCGCTTCACCACCCGCGTCGACTTCCCGTCCTACCGCCCGCTCGAACTCACCTCCATCGGCGAGGTGCTGGCCGCGGAGAACGGTGACGCATGGGACGAGGAAGCCCTCGACGAGCTGCGCTCGATCGCCGGGCACGTGGTGGACCAGGGGTGGATCGACGAGCTCGGCAACGGCCGCTTCCTGCGGACGCTGTACGAGAAGAGCTGCGCCTACCGCGACCTGCGGCTGTCGACGTACCCGGGGACGCCGTCACGCGACGACCTGGCGACCCTGCGGCTGCCGGATCTGATGCAGGCGTACGGAGAGGTGCTGTCGGGCCGGGGGCCGCAGGATCCGTCACCGATGTGACGGACCCGGCGGCCCCCGGGTGCTCCAGGCGCCGGGGGACCCGCCGGTCAGCCGGTCAGCGCGTTCTCCGGCTCGCCGCTGGGGCGCGGCTCGGTCACCTTCACCGGCGGCACGTCGCGGTGCGCCGGGTCGGTGACCTCGCCGACCAGGAGTTCCAGGACGTCCTCCAGGGCGACCAGGCCCAGCACCCGGCCGGACGCGTCGGCCACCTGGGCCAGATGCGTGGCGGCCCGGCGCATGACCGTCAGGGCGTCGTCCAGCGGGAGTTCGGAGCGCAGGGTCGTCATGGGGCGCCACAGCTGCTGCGGCACCGCCCGGTCGGAGTCCTCCAGGTCCAGTACGTCCTTCACGTGCAGGTAGCCCATGAAGGCGCCGTTCTCCGCGGCGAGCGGGAAACGCGAGTAGCCGGTGCGCGCGGTGAGCTCGACGATCCGGCCCGGTGTCACCGACGGCGCCACCGTCACCAGCGACTCCCGCCCCAGCAGCACGTCGGTCACCGGGCGGGAGCCCAGCTCCAGCGCGTCCTCCAGGCGTTCCTGCTCCTCGGGGTCGAGCAGCCCGGCCTGACCGGAGTCCTCCACCAGGCGGTTGAGCTGCTCACTGGTGAAGACGGCCTCGACCTCGTCCTTCGGCTCGACCCGGAACAGCAGCAGGACGCCCTTCGCGCAGGCGCCGAGGGAGACGGTGATCGGCCTGCACAGCCGGGCGAAGGCGACCAGGCCGGGGCTGAGCCACAGCGCGGCCTTCTCCGGCGCGGCCATCGCCAGGTTCTTCGGGACCATCTCGCCGATGACGAGGTGGAAGAAGACCACCGCGGCGAGCGCGATGACGTAACCCAGCGGGTGGATCATCCCGTCCGGCAGTCGGATCCACCCGAAGACCGGTTCCAGCAGATGCGCCACGGTCGGTTCGGCGACCGCGCCGAGGGTCAGCGAGCAGACGGTGATGCCGAACTGCGCCGCGGCCATCATCTGCGGCAGCCGCTCCAGGCCGTAGAGGACCTGGCGGGCCCGGGCCGTGCCGAGCGGTTCGATCTGGCTGCGGCGCACGGACACCAGCGCGAACTCGGCCCCGACGAAGAAGCCGTTGGCGAGCACCAGCAGTGCGGCGAACAGGAGTTGGAGCACGCTCACCGGGCCACCTCCACGACCGGTCCGGTCCTGACCAGCCGGACCCGCTCGGCGCGGTAGTGCCCCACCCGGCGCACGGTCAGCCGCCAGCCCGGCAGCTCGGCCTTGTCGCCGACGGCCGGGATCCGCCCCAGCCGGTCGGCGACCAGACCGGCGACGGTCTCGTACGGTCCCTCGGGCACGTCGAGGCCTATGCGCTGCAGGATGTCGACGCGGCAGCTGCCGTCGGCGTCCCAGGTCGGCCTGCCGTCCTCCGGCGGGGCGGCGGCGAGTTCGGGCACGTCCTGCCCGTCGTGCTCGTCGCGGACCTCGCCGACGATCTCCTCGACGATGTCCTCCAGCGTCACCACGCCCGCCGTGCCGCCGTACTCGTCCACGACGACGGCGATGGGCTGCTCGCTGCGCAGCTGGGCCAGCAGCGGCTGGACCGGCAGCGTCTCGGGGACCAGCAGGGCCGGGCGGGCGATGCGGCCGACGGGCGTGCGCAGCCGGTCGTGCGCCGGAACCGCCAGGGCGTCCTTGAGGTGGACCATGCCGACGACCTCGTCGATCCGCTCCCGGTAGACCGGGAAACGGGACAGGCCGGTGGCCCGGGTGAGGTTGACCACGTCCTCGGCGGTCGCCGACGACTGCAGCGCGCTGACCTTCACCCGCGGCGTCATGACGTGCTGCGCGGTCAGCTCACCGAGCGACAGGGTCCGTACGAACAGGTCGGCCGTGTCCTGTTCCAGGGCGCCGGCCTGCGCGGAGTGCCGGGCCAGCGAGACGAGCTCGCCCGGGGTGCGGGCGGAGGCCAGCTCGTCGGCGGGCTCGACCCCCAGGGCGCGCACCAGCCGGTTGGCCACCGTGTTCAGCGCGGCGATGACCGGGCGGAACAGGCGGGCGAAGACGTGCTGCGGGCCGGCGACGAAGCGCGCGACCTGCATCGGCCGGGACACCGCCCAGTTCTTGGGCACGAGTTCGCCGATCACCATCTGCACGGCGGAGGCCAGCAGCATGCCGACGACCACCGCGATGCCCGGGACCGCGCCCCGGGGAATGCCGATCGCGGTGAACGGGCCGTGCAGCAGCCGCGCCAGGGACGGCTCGGCGAGCATGCCGACCACCAGGGAGGTGATGGTGATGCCGAGCTGGGTGCCGGAGAGCTGGAAGGACAGCTGGCTGAGCGACTCGGCGACCCTGCGGGCCCGCTTGTCGCCTTCGGCGGCGGCCCTCTCGGCGTCCGTCGTCTCGACGGTGACCAGGCCGAACTCGGCGGCCACGAAGAAGCCGTTGGCGAGGATCAGCAGGAAGGCCGCTGCGAGAAGCAGCAGGGAGGTGGTCATGATGCCGCCGCCTCGTTATGCCGTGAGGGGGCGGCGCAGGTACTGCAGGACGATCCGTCCATCGCTGGAGGGAGTCACTCCTCGGGTAGCAGGGGGCCGCCGGGGGCCGGTGGAGGACCGGCCGGAACACCGGCGGCGGAGGCGCAACGACAGCGCCTCCGACAACAGATTAATCAAGACAGGGGGCAGTACGGCAGGGTCGGCCTCACCGAGTCGGCCGGGAGACCGCCCGCGTCAGTCCCGGCGCTGCTCGGGATCCCGGATGGACCGCGCCTCGGTGAGCGCGCGCAGCGTGCGTGCGTCGGCGATGGCCCGCTCCTTGGCGATGCCCGGCTGGATGCCCAGCGCCGGCAGGCTGGTGCCGTCGCTGAGGTCGAGGAAGACCCAGGGGTCGCCGGGGCGCAGGTTCACCCGCAGGATCTCGGCCCATTCCAGGTGCCGCCTGCCGGCGATGTTGACGACGGTGACGCCGGACTCGTCGGCGACCACCTTCACCCGGGCCAGCAGGGCGAGTATGCCGAACAGGAGCGCCCCCGTGACGACGAAGCTCAGGCGCTCGCCCGGACCGAGTTCCTCCAGCAGCAGTGCGACCACCGTGATGACGACGAAGATCACGACGCCGGAGACGAGCAGGACGGCGCGCGTGCGGCCGGGCCGGAAGGTGACGGGGAGAGCGGGCAGGTCGGACATGCTTCTGCGCCCCTCAGAGACGGCAGGCGTGGATGGCCGTGGTCAGGATGGCCCGGGCGCCGATCGCGTACAGGTCGTCCATGATGCGCTGGGCGTCCCGGGTGGGGACCATGGCGCGGACGGCGACCCAGCCCTCGTTGTGCAGCGGGGAGATGGTCGGCGACTCCAGTCCCGGGGTGAGGGCCACGGCCTTCTCCAGCTGCTCGACGCGGCAGTCGTAGTCCATCATCACGTACGTCCGCGCCACCAGGACACCCTGGAGGCGGCGCAGGAACTGCTGGACCTTGGGCTCGGCGGCCTCTTCGCCGCCGGCGCCGGTGCGGCGGATGACGACGGCCTCGGACTTCATGATCGGCTCGCCGAAGACCTCCAGGCCGGCGTTGCGCAGCGAGGTGCCGGTCTCGACGACGTCGGCGATGACCTCGGCGACGCCGAGTTCGATCGCCGTCTCCACGGCGCCGTCGAGGTGGACGACGGAGGCGTCGACGCCGTGCTCGGCGAGGTGGCCCTCGACGATGCCCTCGTAGGAGGTGGCGACGGTCCGGCCCTTGAGGTCGGCCAGGCCGTCGGCCGTGCCCGGCTTGGCCGCGAAGCGGAAGGTCGAGCGGGCGAAGCCGAGCGGCAGGATCTCCTCGGCGTCGGCGCCGGAGTCGATCAGCAGGTCGCGGCCGGTGATGCCGATGTCGAGCCGGCCGGAGGAGACGTAGATCGCGATGTCGCGGGGGCGCAGGTAGAAGAACTCGACCTCGTTGGACGGGTCGACGGTCCGCAGTTCCTTGGACTCCCGGCGCTGCCGGTAGCCGGC
Source organism: Streptomyces sediminimaris (assembly GCF_047049295.1). NCBI lineage: Bacteria > Bacillati > Actinomycetota > Actinomycetes > Kitasatosporales > Streptomycetaceae > Streptomyces > Streptomyces sediminimaris. Next base: position 1,521,616 of record NZ_JBJWOT010000001.1, read on the forward strand.
CTCATGCAGCATCTCCGCCGCAGGGCCTGACAGGGAACCCTTGTTGGGGACGGCGATGCGCAGCATGAGGTCGGCTTCCTTTTTCTCGGTGTGTCGGGTGGGTGTACGGACCGGGGCGCTCACAGGTGGGCGTAGACGTCGTCCAGGGAGATCCCGCGGGCGACCATCATCACCTGGACGTGGTACAGCAGCTGCGAGATCTCCTCGGCGGCCGCCTCCTTGCCCTCGTACTCGGCGGCCATCCAGACCTCGGCGGCCTCTTCGACGACCTTCTTGCCGATGGCATGGACGCCCTTGCCGACCAGTTCCGCGGTGCGGGAGGAGGCGGGATCGCCGTGCGCGGCCTTGTGCCGGAGCTCGGTGAAGAGCTCCTCGAACGTCTTCTTGGACATGATGACGCTCAGCCTATGCCACGCGGGCCCCGCGTCAGCGCCACGGTTCGGATACCGAGCGGAGGGTCGCCGCGGTCGCCACCGCCGCCGTCACCGCCTCGTGCCCCTTGTCCTCGCTGGAGCCGGCCAGGCCGGCGCGGTCCAGGGCCTGCTCCTCGGTGTCACAGGTGAGCACGCCGAAGCCGACGGGGACGCCGGTGTCGACGCAGACCTGGGTGAGGCCCTGGGTCACGCCCTGGCACACGAAGTCGAAGTGGGGGGTCCCGCCGCGGATGACGACGCCGAGGGCGACCACGGCGTCGTAGCCGCGGCCCGCGAGGGCCTTGGCGACCACCGGGAGCTCCCAGCTGCCGGGGACCCGCAGCAGGGTCGGCTCGTCGATCCCCAGGTCGCGCAGGGCGCGCAGGGCGCCGTCCACCAGGCCGTCCATCACCTTTTCGTGCCACTGCGCCGCGATGACGGCGACCCGCAGGTCCCCGACGTTCCGTACGGACAGCTCCGGTGCGCCCTTGCCGCTCACGTTCCCGTGTCTCCTCAGTGCCTTCTCAGTGCCATCTCAGTGCCTTCGCGGTGCCTGCGCGAAGGTCTCTACTGGTTGCCGCAGGTGGACCCGGGAGCCGCGTCCAGCCAGGGCAGATCGTGCCCCATCCGGTCCCGCTTGGTGCGCAGGTAACGGAGGTTGTGCTCACTCGCCTGTACGGGCATCGGCTCCCGGTCGGTGACCTTCAGTCCGTGCGCGAGGAGCGCGTCGGTCTTGCCGGGGTTGTTGGTCATCAGGCGCACGCTGTGCACGCCGAGGTCCCGCAGGATCTGGGCGCCCGCGCCGTAGTCCCGGGCGTCGGCGGGCAGGCCGAGCTCGAGATTGGCGTCGAGGGTGTCGCGGCCGCGCTCCTGGAGCTCGTAGGCGCGCAGCTTGGACAGCAGCCCGATGCCGCGGCCCTCGTGACCGCGCAGATAGACCACCACCCCCCTGCCCTCGGCCCGGATGCGCTCCAGGGAGGCCTCCAGCTGGGGACCGCAGTCGCAGCGCAGGGAGGCGAAGATGTCGCCGGTCAGGCATTCGGAGTGGACGCGGACCAGGACGTCCTCGCCGTCGCCGATCTCGCCGTGGACGAGCGCGACGTGCTCCACGCCGTCGGCGCTGGAGCGGTAGCCGTAGGCCGTGAACTCGCCGTGCGCGGTGGGCAGCCGGGTCTCGGCCTCGCGGCGCACGGTGGGCTCGGCGGTGCGTCGGTAGGCGATGAGGTCCTCGATGGAGATGATGGTCAGGCCGTGCTTGCGGGCGAACGGGATCAGCTCGGGCAGCCGCAGCATGCGCCCGTCCTCACCGGCGATCTCGACGATCGCGCCGGCCGGGCGCAGGCCCGCGAGCCGGGCGAGGTCGACGGCGGCCTCGGTGTGGCCGTTGCGGGTCAGCACGCCGCCGGTCCTGGCGCGCAGCGGGAAGATGTGGCCCGGGCGCACGAGGTCGGACGGCTCGGCGTCGCCGCTCGCCAGCAGCCGGAGCGTGGTGGCGCGGTCGGCGGCCGAGATGCCGGTGCTGACGCCGTGCGCGGCGGAGGCGTCGACGGAGACCGTGAACGCGGTCCTCATCGACTCGGTGTTGTCCTCGACCATCTGCGGCAGTTCGAGCCGGTCCAGTTCCCCGCCCTCCATGGGGGCGCAGATCAGCCCGCGGCACTCGCTCATCATGAAGGCGACGATCTCGGGTGTGACCTTCTCGGCGGCGACGACGAGATCGCCCTCGTTCTCGCGGTCCTCGTCGTCGACCACCACGATCGGGCGGCCGGCCGCGATGTCGGCGACGGCCTGCTCGACGGGGTCGAGGGACCAGTCCTCGATGCCGTCCGTGCTGTAGAGAACGGGTGCCGCGGTCATGCCGGCGCTCCTTCCAGGACGGGCTGCGGCGTCCTGCGGGAGCGCAGCCACCAGTCGCGCATGCCCCACAGGACGAGTGCGCCGTAGATGACGTAGACGAAGCCGGAGAAGGCGTAGCCGTTGGCGAAGTTGAGCGGGACGCCGACGACGTCCACCAGAAGCCAGGCGATCCAGAACTCGACCATGCCGCGGGCCTGCGCGTACATGGCGACGACGGTGCCGACGAAGATGTAGGCGTCCGGCCAGGGGTCCCAGGACAGGGACGGGTAGGCCTTGAACAGCAGGGCGACGGCGACCGTGCCGACGGCGGCGGCGCCGGCCATCGCGCCGCGCTCGCGCCAGGTGGCGAACCGCGGGGCGATGTGGCCGTCCGCCGCCCGGTCCTTGTCGCGGTTCCACCGCCACCAGCCGTACAGGGCGACGACCATGACGACGGTCTGCTTGCCCGCGCTGCCGGCCAGGTGGCCGTAGAAGGCGACGAACAGGACCAGGCCGGAGAGGAACTGCACCGGCCAGGTCAGCAGCGAGCGGCGCCAGCCGAGGGCCAGGGTGATCAGGCCGAGGACGTTGCCGATCATGTCCGACCAGATGATGTGCTGGCCGAGGAGGGTGAACGCCTCGGAGTTCAGCCGGTTCACCTCTCGGCCCCCTGACCGGCGCCGAGGAGCCGCTCGACGTACTTGGCGACGACGTCCACCTCGAGGTTGACCGGGTCGCCGGGCTGCTTGCGGCCGAGCGTGGTCAGGGCGAGGGTGGTCGGGATGAGGCTGACCGTGAAGTGGTCCGGTCCGGCCTCCACCACGGTGAGGCTGATGCCGTCGACCGTGATCGAGCCCTTCTCGACGACGTAGCGGCTCAGGTCCGCGGGGAGCGAGACCTTCACGATCTCCCAGTGCTCGGAGGGCTTGCGCTGGAGGATCTCGCCCGTGCCGTCGACATGGCCCTGCACGATGTGACCACCGAGGCGGGCGCCGACGGCCGTGGGGCGCTCGAGGTTGACGCGGGAGCCGACGGCGAGCGCGCCGAGGCTGGAGCGGTCGAGCGTCTCCGCCATGACGTCGGCGGTGAACTCGTCGCCCTCGTGGTCGACGACGGTGAGGCACACCCCGTTCACGGCGATGGAGTCGCCGTGCTTCGCGCCGTCGGTGACGACGGGGCCGCGCAGCCGGAAGCGGGAGGCGTCGCCGAGGTTCTCGACGGCCGTGACCTCGCCCAGCTCTTCGACGATTCCGGTGAACACTTCCCGGGTCCTCCCTCTTCGGGCACGGACTCCGGGGCTGTCGATGACGACAGAATGAACGAGCGAGGACACCGGGGGCGACGCCGGACGCGTTCGTCCCGTGGGACGAAGCCGATACGGCGGCGCGCACGAATGCCCGCCCGCCGCGCACTGCCTCCCATCCGGACTTTAACCGTCGGTCCAGGAATTTCACCTGGTCAACCGGCCGCTGGAAGCGGTCGGGTCGCGGACTGTAACCGCCGGTTCGGACTTTCACCGACCCCGGAGTGCGCTGCTTCTGGTACAGAGCCAGTGTGCCACGTCCGGTCATCGTCCATACGGACGATCGGTGTGGGTTGGCTCACAGGTTGTGACGCCGGGCTTCTCAACCGGCCGGATCTGCTGGACCCTTTGGTCTAGTCCTTTTGGGCCGCACGATCCGGCCCGGCGGTGGTGACGACGGCCCTTGCCCGCCGCCGGGCCTTCACCTCCCCGGCCGGGCACTCTGGCAGGGTGGTGCCCATGAGCAGCGCGATCGCCGACGAGTTCGAGACGTACCGCCCCCGGCTGTTCGGCCTCGCCTACCGCATGCTCGGTTCGGCCCACGAGGCGGAGGACGCCGTCCAGGACGCGTACCTGCGCTTCAGCGGGGCCGACCGCGCGGGGATCGAGCGCCCGTCGGCCTGGCTCGCGAAGGTCGTCACCAACCTCTGCCTCACCAGGCTCACTTCGGCGCGGGCCCGGCGGGAGAGCTACGTCGGGGTGTGGCTGCCGGAGCCGGTGGTCACCTCGGACGGCACGCTCGGCCCCCTGGAGTCGGCCGAGCAGCGCGAGGCGGTGTCACTCGCGATGCTGGTCCTGCTGGAGCGGCTCGGACCGACCGAGCGCGCGGTGTACGTGCTGCGCGAGGCCTTCGGTTACGGCCACCGCGAGATCGCCGACGCGCTCGGCCTCACCGAGGCCAACTCCCGCCAGCTCTACCGGCGGGCGGTGCGGCGGGTGAGCGAGGAGCGGCCCCGCTTCGAGCCGGAGCCCGAGCGGCAGGAGGAACTCGTCGCCTCCTTCCTCACGGCGGCGCGGGACGGCGATCTGGCCGGCCTGGAGAAGCTGCTGACGGCGGACGTGACCTTCTCCAGCGACGGCGGCGGCAAGGTCCGCGCGGCCCTGCGCGCGGTCGAGGGGCCCGACAAGGTGGCGCGGCTCGCGGCGGGCATCGCCGAGCGGTTCACGGCCGGCCTCTCCTTCACGTGGCTCGAGGTCAACGGCGCGCGGGGGCTGGCCGCCTGGGACGGCGACGTGCTCTTCGGCCTGCTCGCGTTCGAGGTGCGGGACGGCCTGATCGCCCATGTCCGGGCCGTGCTCAACCCGGACAAGCTGGGGTTCGCACGGCGTCAGCTCACCCGCGCGTAGGCGTCTGCCGGAGGCGTCTGTCACATCGCGGACCCGCTGTCCGGTCCGAACTGTCGAGGGGCGTTCCATCCGGGAGCGCCCGGCGTCGAAGGAGCTGAACAGCATGACCACGATCCTGGTGACCGGCGGCACCGGAACCCTCGGCCGGCTCGTCACCGAGCGGTTGCGTGCGGACGGACACGAGGTCAGGGTGCTCAGCCGGCACACCCGGCCGTACGCCGTCGATCTGCGCAAGGGCGGTGCGGGTCTGGACGCGGCGCTCGCGGGCGCCGGCACGGTCGTGCACTGTGCGACCACGCAGACCGGCGGGGACGAGAAGGCCGCCCGGAACCTGATCGAGGCGGCGCGGCGGGCCGGCGTCGGCCACCTGGTCTACATCTCGATCGTCGGCGTCGACCGGGTGCCGTTCCCGTACTACCGGACCAAGCTCGCGGTCGAGCGGATGATCGAGGATTCGGGCCTCGGCTGGACGGTGCTGCGCGCGACCCAGTTCCACGACCTGGCGGTGATGATGTTCAGGGCACTGGCGAAGCTGCCGGTCCTGCTGCTGCCGGCCGGGGTGCGGGACCAGCCCGTCGAGGTGGCCGAAGTCGCCGAGCGGCTGGCCGGGTTGGCCGTACAGGCGCCCGCCGGCCGGGTCGAGGACATGGGCGGGCCCGAGATCCGCACCCTCGGGTCGCTGGCCCGCGCCTGGCTGAGGGCGACCGGGCGCCGGCGGCCGGTGGTCGACGTGCCGCTGCCGGGCAGGACGTACCGGGCGTTTCGCGACGGCGGCCATCTGGCGCCGGAACAGGCCACGGGGAAGGGCACGTTCGAGGAGTACCTGGGGAGGCACCGGGGGGAGCGCGGGGGCCGGGGCCAGGTCCCGACGCCGCGGTAACAGCTCGTGGACGTGGGCGCATCCGGTCTTCGGCGTGGGCGCATCCGGTCTTCGGCGTGGGCGCATCCGGAGGGGACCTACCGCTCCGGGTGCGCGAACAGCTCCTCCTGGGCGCAGTCCCGCGCGGTGAGCAGCGCCCCGCGCAGGACGGCGCCGCCGCCGAGGGTGCCGGGCCGGACCTCGGTGCTCAGCGGAGTCATCCGGCGGACGCGCTCCGCCACCCGCCGGGCGAGCTCCGCACCGCCTGCCTGCCCGACCTCACCGCCGAGCACCACGCATCCGGGATCGAGGACCGCCACGACGGAGGCGACTCCCACGGCGAGCCGGTCGGCGAGCGCGTCGAGGAAACCCTGGGCACCGACGCAGTGCCCGCCACCGGCACCCCCGCCCGGCACCGGACCCGCGCCCCCACCGCGGGCGTCCCCGTCCCGAACGGCACCCGCGCCCCCACCCAGGACCGGACCGGAAACGCCCCCATCCCCAACGGCACCCGCGCCCCCACCCAGGACCGGACCGGAAACGCGCCCATCCTGAACGGGACCCGCCTCCCCGCCCAGAACCCGACCGGCACTCCCGTCCGGAACGGCACCCGCACCCCCACCACGGACCGGACCAGAAGCGCCCCCATCCTGAACGGCACCCGCCTCCCCACCCAGAACCCGACCGGCACTCCCGTCCGGAACGGCACCCGCACCCCCACCACGGACCGGACCAGAAGCGCCCCCATCCCGGACGGGACCCGCATCCGTGCCCCGGACCGTCGCCACCGCCTCGCGCACCACACCCGCGGCGGCCGGCTGTTCGGTCGGGTGCGGGTTCGTCAGCCCGTGTCGCGCCGCCAGTTCCACGATCGCGGCCGAGCCGGCCAGGGAGTGGAAGCCGCCGGCGCAGTCCGTCGCCGAGGGCAGGCCGGGGGTTCCGGGCACCGGCAGGAAACCGATCTCGCCCGCGCCGCCGGAGGCCCCGCGGCGCAGGGCGCCGTCCAGCACCACGGCCGCGCCCGTGCCGTGGCTCAGCCACAGCAGGACGAACGTGTCGCGGTCGCGGGCCACGCCGTCGCGCTGTTCGGCCAGAGCCGCGAGGTTGGCCTCGTTGTCGACGCTGACACGGGCCTCGGGGAACCGGTCCTGGAGGGCGGCGACCAGGCGCCGGTGCCACTCGGGCAGGCCCGAGGAGTCGCGCAGTTCGCCGCTGGCCGGGTCGATGAGGCCGGGGGCGCCGATGCCGACGGTGTGCAGGCGCCCCCCTGCGCGAGCCCTCTGCCCCGGGGGCGCGCCCTCGGCCCCGGCCTCCTTGGCCGCCCGCTCGGCCAGCGCGACCGTCTGCTCCACCACGGGCCCCGTCCCCGTGTCCCCGGCGACCGGGACGGACGCCTCGGCGAGCACCCGGCCCACCAGGTCGGTCACGACCACCGAGACGCCCTCGGTACGGACGTCCAGCGCGGCCAGATGCGCGCGGTCGGCGACGATCCCGTAGAGCCGGGCGTTCGGACCGCGCCGCTGCTCCCCCGCCTCCCCGACCACGGTGATCAGCCCGGACGCGGTGAGGCGGTCCACGAGGTCGGCGACGGTCGGGCGGGAGAGCCCGGTCAGCTGCTTCAACTGCCCCGCCGTGAGCGGGCCCCGGTCCTGGAGCAGGCGCAGGGCGAGCCGGTCGTTGATGGCCCGGGCGGTGCTCGGAGAGGCAGGCATGCCGGGATCCTTCCAGATCGGCGGGACCGCACCGCACGGCGTACGGCAGCCCGCACGGCCAGGGAAAGCCCTGTCTATCAGGCAGGGTTCCTGATAGTTTACCGGGCGCTGGTGGGGAACATGGGGAACTCGGCGGGACCGGGAGGGGCCGGAGAATGAGCGACGTGGTCTACGACCTGCGCGAGGCGAGGCGGGCCCGGTACGCCGTGGCCGCCGTGTTCGCCGTGCACGGAGCCGTCACCGGCTCGTTCGCGACCCGTGTGCCCTGGGTCCAGGACCACGCCTCGCTGAGCGCGGGACAGCTGGGCTTCGCCCTCGCCTTCACCGCGTTCGGCGCCTCCTGCTCCATGCCGCTGGCCGGCCGGATCACCCACCGCTTCGGCAGCCGCGCGGCGCTGCGCGGCCTGATCGCGCTCTGGACGCTGTCCCTGGTCCTGCCGTCCCTCGCGCCGAACCTGCTGACGCTGTGTCTGTCGATGTTCGTGTACGGCGCGAGCGCGGGCATGGCGGACGTCGCCATGAACGCGCTCGGTGTCGAGGTCGAGCGGATGCTCGGCAAGTCGATCATGTCCGGCCTGCACGGCATGTGGAGCGCGGGCGCCCTGATCGGTTCGGCGGCCGGCACCCTCGCCGCGCACCTGCGCGCGGACGCCCGCCTGCACTTCGCGCTGGCCGCGGCGGCGCTGACGTTCCTCGGTCTGCTGGCCTGCCGCTGGGTGCTCGACCTCCAGCCCGCCGAGGACGAGGAGCCGCCGCCGAGGTTCGCACTGCCGCCGAAGTCCGCGCTGCTGATCGGCGCCGTCGGCTTCTGCGCGGTGTTCGCGGAGGGCGCGAGCCTGGACTGGTCGGCGGTCTACCTGCGCGACCGGCTGGAGACCTCGGCGGGGCTCGCGGCCGCGTGCACCACCGGCTTCATGCTCACCATGGCGGTGGCCCGGCTGGTGGGCGACGCGGTGGTCAACCGCTTCGGCGCGGTCCGCACGGTCCGGGCGGGCGGGGCCCTCGCCGTCGCCGGCGGCCTGCTGATCGTCGTCGCCGGTCATCCGGCGGTGGCGATGACCGGGTTCGCGCTGATGGGTCTCGGCATCGCCGTCGTGGTACCGCTGTGTTTCGCGGCGGCCGGACACAGCGGCCCGAACCCGAGCCAGGCCATCGCGGGCGTCGCGACGATCACCTACACCTCGGGCCTGATCGCGCCGAGCCTGATCGGCGGGGTGGCCCAGGCCACGAACCTGACGGTGTCGTTCATGCTGGTGACGGCCCTGGCGTGCGGACTCGCGGTGTTCGCGGGCGTCCTGCGGGCGGGCGCGCGCGACCGCCCGCGGATCGGCCGGCCCACCGCGGCGGTCCCCGACCCGCGCCCCTGAGCCGGCCGCACGCGACCACGCGAGCCTCCCCCGGGCGCCGGCGGCACAGCGGCGGACACCCGCGTCCGCCCCGGCCGCCGGGAACCCGGCCGACCGGTAGCCGCCCACAACCCCGGGAGGCGGCGTCTGGGAGGGGGCCCTCGAGCGGCGGGGACGACAGAGCGGTGGGGCACGACGACGACAGGCCGTGGGCGTGCCACGGGCCGAAGGCGGCACGGCGCGTTCCCCCGATCCGGTCAAGCCCCGGGCCCGCCTGCCCGCCCCACGGCCCGGGGCTGGGACGCTTCCTCCATGGCGCGATCGCAACAGGTCACCACATCCGTAGACACGGTCGTCTCCCGGCTGCGCGCCCTCGACGCGAGCCTGCCCGCGCGGGACGGCGTCGCGGTCTTCAACCGTGTCTACCTCGCCGTCACCGAGGCCGTCGACCGGCGCATCGACACCGGCGGGTTCACCGACGCGCGGGCCGCGACCACGCTGGACGTACGGTTCGCGGAGCGCTACCTCGCCGCCGTCGACGCGGTGGACGACGGGCGGCGGGCACCGGCCTGCTGGCGGCCCCTGTTCCAGTTCCGCCGCCATCCCGGCGTACGTCCGCTGCAGTTCGCGCTGGCGGGCATCAACGCGCACATCGGCCACGACCTGGCGCTCGCCGTGGTCGACAGCTGCCGTGCGCTGCGCTGCGAACCGGCCGACCTGGAGGACGAGTTCGACCGCGTGGGCGATCTCCTCGTCTCGCTGGAGGAGCGCGTCCGCGAGGAACTGATGCCGGGTCCCGACCTGCTGCAGATCGCCGACCCGCTCACGCACCTGCTGGGCTCCTGGAGCCTGGAGCGGGCCCGGGAGGCCACCTGGTCGGCGGCGCGGGCCCTGTGGGCACTGCGCGGACTGCCCGATGTGGCCGAGGCGTTCACCGAGCGCCTGGACGCGGCGGTGGGGTTCGCGGGACGCATGCTGCTCACACCCCTGCCCTGAGCGGCGCGGCAATCCGGCTCCGGCGGCGCCCTCAGTCCTCCGGCAGCTCGACCGGCGCGATCTCGTCGTACAGGTCGCCCGGGCCCGGGTTGCTCGGGTCGGTCTCGCCGCCGAGGTGGTGCATGACGCCCCAGACGGCGTTCAGCGCGGTCTGGACGGCGCCCTCGGCCCAGCCGGCCGTCCAGGAGATGTCGTCGCCGGCCAGGAAGATGCCCCGCTTGTCCTCGGGCAGCCGGTCCTGCATGAAATGCGTGAACAGGCGCCGCTGGTAGCGGTAGTGGCCGGGCAGGTTCGCCTTGAACGCGCCCATGAAGTACGGCTCGTTCTCCCACGACACGGTCACCGGGCTGCCGATGATGTGCTTCCGGATGTCGACCTTCGGGTAGATCTCGCCGAGCGACTTCAGCATCACCTCCATCCGCTCGTTCGCGGACAGCGGCAGCCACTTCAGGCTGTCGTCGCACCAGGTGTAGGAGAGGCAGATGACGGCGGGCCGGTCCGGGCCGTCGTCCAGGAGGTACGTCCCGCGCGTCATACGGTCGGTGAGCGTCATCGACATGACGTCCCGGCCGGTCGGGTCGCCCTTGTCGTCGACGGCCCCGTCCAGCCAGAACGGCCGGTCGACGGGGACGAACAGCTTGGAGCTCTCCATGTAGTGGGTGCGCTCGATGGCGGTCCAGTGGTCGATCGGGAAGAGCGAGTCGTCGCAGGCGATCTTCGACAGCAGCATCCAGGACTGGGCGGTGAAGATCGCCGCCCGGTAGGTGCGGATGTCACCGCCGGCGTCGGTCACGGTGATCCGGTTGCCGGCGGTGCGGTGCAGCCGGGTGACGGCCGGCCGGGGTTCGCCGTCGACGTGCAGCGACTTCAGGGACGTCCCGTACGGCCAGTGCACGATCTTCTCCGGCGCGCGCTCCCAGAGCCGCAGCGGCAGCTGCTGGGAGCCGCCGACGATGCCGCGGTGGTGGTCGTCGGCCTCGGTGTAGACGACCCGCAGGATCTCCAGGATGGAGTTGGGGAAGTCGGTGTCCCAGCCGCCGGTGCCGAAGCCGACCTGGCCGAAGATCTCCCGGTGGCGGAAGGACCTGAAGGCCTCGGAGTCGCAGAGGAAGCCGTAGAAGGTCTGGTTGTCGAGCTTCTCGACGAGCTTCGCCCAGATCTCGCGGATGCGCGGCACGTCCCGCTCGCGCAGCGCGCGGTTCATGCCGGAGAAGTCGGCGCCCTCCTCGAGGCACCGGTTCCAGGCGTCGGCGACGTCGCGGTAGACCTGCGGCAGGTCGTCGATCGTCTCGGCGTAGTGCGACTCGCCCTTGAGGTCGACGACCGTCGAGGGGGTCGCCTCGGCGAGGGGGTTGGGGAACGGGCGGGTCTCGAGCCCCACCAGGTCGATGTAGTGCTGCAGGGCCGTGGAGGACGGCGGGAAGCGCATGGCGCCCATCTCCGCGGTCAGCCCCTCGGTGCCGGCGCCCTCGAAGCCCACCGTGCGCAGCCGTCCGCCGATCCGGTCGGCCTCGTACACGACGGGCCTGAGGCCCATCTTCATCAGCTCGTAGGCGGCGACGATGCCGGACAGCCCGCCGCCGATGACCGCGACCTCGGTGCCGTGCCCGGTCGCCGGTATCTGGCCCAGGCCCGCCGGGTGGGCGAGAAAGTCGTCGTAGGCGTATGGGAAGTCCGGGCCGAACATGGTGATCGGCGGCTGCTGCGGCTCGTCTGCGTGCTCGACGGCGTTGGGCACGGTGGACGTCATGGGGTACGGACTCCTTGCGGGAAGGCGCGGGGAAGAACTCGGGGGGAGGCTCGGCGGGTCAGACGAGGGACCCGTACAGGCCGGGGCGGCGGTCCTGCAGGTACGGGTTCGCCTCGCGGGAGGCGGCGAGGAAGGCGGGGTCGGCGTCGGCGAGGAGGAGGTCCTCACCGCGCCCGGCGCGGACGCGCGCGATCCCGTCGGGACCGGCCAGCGCGGAGAGGCCGACGAAGTCGAACTCCCCTTCCCGGCCGGCCCGGTTGACGTAGGCGACGTACATCTGGTTCTCGAAGGCGCGCACCGGGATCATCGACTCGGCGACGAACTGGAAGGGGTGCATCTGCGCCGTCGGCACGACGAGGAGGTCGGTGCCGGCCAGGGCGTGGGCGCGGACGTTCTCCGGGAACTCGACGTCGTAGCAGATCATGAGGCCGAGGGTCAGCCCGCCCAGTTCGGCCTGGACGACCGGCTGCTCGCCCGGTGCGAAGTGGGCGCGCTCGAAGGGGCCGAAGAGGTGGGTCTTGCGGTAGTTCGCGAGGCGCTCGCCGCCCGCGGAGATCAGCTGGGCGGAGTTGAGGACCGTGTCCCCCTCGCGCTCCGGGTAGCCGTAGGCGATCGCCAGGCCGTGCCGGCCGGCGAGGTCGGCGATCGCGTCCGCGGAGTCGCCGTCGGCCGGCTCGGCGAGGCGGGCGATGTCGTCGCCGATCGCGTACCCGGTCAGGAACATCTCCGGTGCGGCCAGCAGCGCGGCGCCCGCGGCGGCGGCACGGCCCGCGGCCGCGTCGAGGACCTTGAGGTTCTCGGCGACGGAGCCGGGGCGGCCGGAGCTCTGGAGCAGGGCGGTGCGCATGCGTGTTCCTCACCGGTACGGGTGCGTGTGGGGGGCAATTAGACGGTACGGTCGCCCGCCTCGCACCGGCAAGCAGGAGCCGTTGCGCGCCGGTGAGCGGTTCGTTGCGTCGGAGGTCCGTGCGGCGGCGATTCGTTGCGCCGCCGGCCGCGCCGCCGGCCGGGCCGGAGGCGGCCTACGGCACGGCCTGCCGGGGCCGCCGCCGGCCCCCGAGCACCAGCAGCGCCGCCGTCGCCAAATACGGCAGCGCGAACAGCGCGAAGGCCGTACTGTGCGCGCTCCTCGACGCCACGGCCGCGTACAGGCCGTAGACGACGACGGTCGCGAGATCGCCGCCCAGGCCCGCCACCGAGGTCATGGTGGCCCGGGCCGTGTCGTCGATGCGGCGCTGGAGCCGGACGTCGGCCAGCACGGTCGCCAGCTGGAAGCCGCCGAAGGCGAGGGCCACGAGGCAGAGGGCGAGAGGGGTCCGCGCCGCGGCTCCCACGGCCAGGGCGAGCGCGGCACCCGTGAGCACCGCCGCGAGTCCCGCCGTGCCCAGGCGCCCGCACGGCCCGGCGAGCAGGCTTCCGGCGCTCGCCCCGGCCCAGATCAGCAGGAGCAGATACGGAACCGTCGCCTCGGCCACGCCGGTGTCCCGCACCAGCAGCGGCGTGTACTCGTCCAGCGCCTCCCACACGGCCCCGACCGCGGGCACGAGCAGCAGCGCGCCGCGCAGCGAGCGGTCGCGGCGCACCCCGGCCAGCCCGTCCCGCAGGGTCGTGGCCCAGCCCCCGCCCCCGTGCTCCCCCGCCGCCCGGTTCTCGGGGAACCGGCCCGCCGTCAGGGCGCTCGCCAGACAGGCCAGCACGCTCGCCGCGCCCACGGCCGGGTAGCCGCCCCGGGCGAGGACGGGGCCGGCGAGCCCCATCGCCGCCATGACCGCGAGCAGGCCCGCGGCCCGGGCCCGGCCCATGACGCGGGGGTAGCGCCCGGCCGCGCCGAGCCGCTGCAGCTCCTCGTAGACCAGCGCCTCCAGGGCGCCGGAGACGAGCGCTCCGCGCGTGCCCCACAGGAAGAAGCCCAGGGCGAACGCCCAGTACGAGGGGGTGAGCACCCACAGGGCGAAGCCGACGGCGGTGAGCAGCGGGCCGAGCCGGAGCAGCAGGCGCCGGGAGACGGCGTCGGCCCAGGCGCCGGAGGGCACTTCGAGCAGGACACCGGTGAGGGACCAGACGGCGAAGAGGGAGGAGATCTGCCACAGGGACAGGCCGGTGTCGCTGAACAGCAGCGCGTACACCGGGTAGAGCAGGACGAAGTCGTCGAGGAACGCGTAGCCGTACAGCGTGGCCGTGAGCCGGCGGACGCCGGCGGTGGCGGGCACGCGCGCAGGTGAGAGTGTCATGAGGCCTTCCCGCAGGGACGGATCGGACGCCGGGGGTACGGCGTCCGAGGCGGCCCTCGGGAGGCACGGCCGGTGGATCAATGTCGCCAGGTCATGGGACCGATGGTAGGCGGCCCCGGCGCGGGCGGCCGGGGAATTACGTCGGTGACCCCGACGAGAAGCGGCGCAGCAGGGGCGACAGCACCAGCACGGACTTGGTGCGCTCGACGAACGGTTCCCCGGCGATGCGCTCCAGCACCCGCTCGAAGTGCCGCATGTCGGAGGCGAAGACCTGGACGACGGCGTCGGCGTCGCCGGTGACGGTCGAGGCGGCGACGACCTCCTGGTAGCGCTCCAGACCCCGCCGGATGGTCTCCGGCGAGGTGTTGTGCCGGCAGTAGATCTCGACGAACCCCTCGGTCTCCCAGCCGAGGGCCCCGGGGTCCACTCGTACGGTGAAGCCGGTGATGGCCCCGGTGGCGCGCAGCCGGTCCACGCGCCGTTTCACGGCGGGGGCGGAGAGGCCCACGAGCTGCCCGATGTCCGCGTAGGAGCGGCGGGCGTCCTCGGCGAGGGCGTGCACGATGCGTTCGTCGAGATCGTTCAGCACTGCTGGTGGTTCACTTCTCTTCAGGCGCGAGGGTCTCTTCGGGCGCGAGGGCTTCGGGCACGGCGAGACGGGAGCGGCGGTGGCCGTACCCGAAGTAGACCACGAGCCCGGCCGCCATCCAGACCCCGAAGACCACCCAGGTGACCGCGGACAGGCTGCCCATCATCCAGACGCAGAAGGCGAATCCCAGGGCCGGCAGGAGCGGCGAGAGCGGGACGCGGAAGGTGCGGTTCATGGCCGGGCGGGTGCGGCGCAGCACCACCACGGCGACGTTGACCAGCGCGAAGGCGAAGAGGGTGCCGATGCTGGTGGCGTCGGCGAGCTGGCCGAGCGGGATCGCGGCGGCGAGGACGCCGCAGAACAGCGAGACGATGACGGTGTTGGCGCGCGGCGCGCCCGTCTTCGGGTGGACCTTCGCGAACACCTTGGGCACCAGGCCGTCGCGGGACATCGCGAACAGGATGCGGGTCTGGCCGTAGAGCACGGTCAGCACGACGCTCGCGATGGCGATGACCGCGCAGGCGGCGAGCAGCGTGCCCCAGAAGGTCTGGCCGGTGACCTCGCGCATGATCTGGGCGAGGGCGGCCTCGGAGTCGTTGAACCGCTGCCAGGGCTTGGCGCCGACGGCGACGGCGGCGACGAGGACGTACAGCGCGGTGACGACGACCAGCGACAGCATGATCGCGCGGGGCAGGTCGCGCTGTGCGTTCTTCGCCTCCTCGCCGGCGGTGGAGGCGGCGTCGAAGCCGATGTAGGAGAAGAAGAGCGTGGCACCGGCCGCGCTGACCCCGGCCATGCCGAGCGGCATGAAGTGGGCGTAGTTGCCGGACCGGAAGCCCTGGACGCCGATGGCGCAGAACAGCACCAGCGCGGCGATCTTCACACAGACCATGATCGTGTTGGCGCGGGCGGACTCCCGGGCGCCGCCCAGCAGGAACGCCATGGCCAGCAGGACCACGATCAGCGCGGGCAGGTTGAAGAGGCCGCCGTCACCGGGCGGGGCGGACAGGGCGTCCGGGATGGTGACGCCGATGGTGCCGTCGAGGAGTTCGTTGAGGTACTCGCCCCAGCCGACGGCCACGGCGGCGACCGAGACGCCGTACTCCAGGACCAGGCACCAGCCGCAGATCCAGGCGATCAGCTCGCCCAGCGTTGCGTATGCGTACGAGTACGAGGACCCGGCGACCGGGATGGTGCCCGCGAGCTCGGCGTACGACAGCGCCGAGAAGAGCGCCGTCAGGCCGGCGATCACGAAGGAGAGGGTCACGGCCGGGCCGGCCTTGGGGACGGCCTCGCCGAGGACGACGAAGATGCCGGTGCCGAGGGTGGCACCGATGCTGATCATGGTGAGCTGCCACAGCCCGAGGGAGCGGCGCAGGGTCCCTCCCTCGCCCTGCCCGCCCTCCGCGACCAGGCGCTCCACCGGCTTGCGGCGCATGAGGCGCGCGCCGAAGCCCGGGGACGGCGGGGCGGTGGTGGTGCGGTCGTGCGGGGGTGCGCCTTGGTCGAGCACGCGCTGACTCCTTCGTCACTGCCATGAGGGCTGCGGGGACCGGCGGCATCCCTGCGTGAGCAGGGACCCACCGAGCGGGGTCCCCGCCACGCCATGTACAGCGCATGACCCTACGGGGCCGCCCTTCGCGGGCGTAATGCAGCAACCTTGCACATCAGCGCAAGTTCGTTGCGTTCCGTCTCGGCGGCCCGACCGTTCGTTGCACGCGGGCGGGCGCTCGCCTCACATCCAGCTGGCGTGCAGCGGCTGGCCCTCGGCGTAGCCCGCGGCGCTCTGGATGCCGACGACGGCCCGCTCGGCGAACTCCTCCAGGGAGTTCGCGCCGGCGTAGGTGCACGAGGAGCGCACGCCCGCGACGATCGAGTCGATGAGGTCCTCCACGCCGGGGCGGGCCGGGTCGAGGAACATGCGGGAGGTGGAGATGCCCTCCTCGAAGAGCGCCTTGCGGGCGCGGTCGTAGGCCGACTCCTCCGAGGTGCGGTTGCGGACCGCGCGTGCCGAGGCCATGCCGAAGGACTCCTTGTAGAGCCGGCCGCCGGCATCCTGCTGCAGGTCGCCCGGGGACTCGTAGGTGCCCGCGAACCAGGAGCCGATCATCACGTTGGACGCGCCGGCCGCCAGCGCCATGGCGACGTCGCGCGGGTGGCGGACACCGCCGTCGGCCCACACGTGCTTGCCGTACTTCCTCGCCTCGGCGGCGCACTCCAGGACCGCGGAGAACTGCGGCCGGCCGACGCCGGTCATCATGCGGGTGGTGCACATCGCGCCCGGGCCGACGCCGACCTTGACGATGTCCGCGCCCGCCTCGATCAGGTCCCGCACACCCTGCGCGGCGACGATGTTCCCGGCCACGATGGGGACCCGCGGGTCGAGCGCCCGCACCACCCTGATCGCGCCGATCATCGACTCCTGGTGGCCGTGCGCGGTGTCGATGACGAGCGTGTCGACGCCCGCGTCGAGGAGTTGCTTGGCCTTGCCCGCCACGTCGCCGTTGATGCCCACGGCGGCGGCGATGCGCAGTCTGCCGTGCGCGTCGACGGCGGGGGTGTAGAGCGTGGCGCGCAGGGCGCCCTTGCGGGTGAGGATGCCCGCGAGGCGGCCGCCCTCGTCGACGGCGGGGGCGTAGCGCCGGTTGGCGGTGTCGAGGCGGTTGAACGCCTCGCGCGGGTCGATGCCGGCGTCCAGGAGCAGCAGGTCCCGGGACATGACGACCTCGAGCTGGGTGAAGCGGTCGACGCCGGTCAGGTCCCGGTCGGTGACGACGCCGACGGGCCGGCCGTCGCCGTCGACGACGACACCGGCGTTGTGCGCGCGCTTGGGCAGCAGGGAGAGCGCGTCGGCGACGGTCTGGTGCGGGGCCAGCACGATCGGGGTGTCGAGGACGAGGTGGCGGCTCTTCACCCAGGAGACGACTTCGGTGACCACGTCGATCGGGATGTCCTGCGGGATGACCACGAGGCCGCCGCGCCGGGCCATCGTCTCGGCCATGCGGCGGCCGGCGATGGCCGTCATGTTGGCGACGACCAGCGGGATCGTGGTGCCCGTGCCGTCCGGGGAGCTGAGGTCCACACCCTGCCGCGAGCCGACGGCGCTGCGGCGCGGCACCATGAAGACGTCGTCGTACGTCAGGTCGTACGCGGGCCGGATGTCGTTGAGGAAACGCACGTGCTGCACATCCCAGTCGATCAGAGGTGGCCCCCGGACAGGTCAGCCAGGGGGAAGAGCACGTACTTCATTGTCCCATGTCGGCTGGAATGCGATGCCCGGGCGGATCGTCCAGGCAGGTCAGGGGGCTACTGGGAGGATCCTCCAAGCGCGAGCGCCACGGAGAGCGCGGGGGTCCGGTCGACCGCCTCCGTGAAGACCTCCTGGGCGGTCCGCCACTCCTCGGGCCGCGCGGTCGCGTACGGCCGCCAGCCGCGTACGACCAGCAGCAGCCCCCGCTCGGCCGCGTCCTCGGGCCAGACCGTGCGGTCGCGGAGGCTGTCGGAGAGGGCGTCCCAGTTGCGGCCGAACCAGCCGGGCAGCCGCAGGGCGCGCGCACAGCGGTCCATCAGGCCCGCCTTGTCCGTGACCCCGTCGAGGTCGAGCGTGACGACGAGCTCCGTCATTGCGGCACCGCCTGATCGAGTCGTGGTGGTCGTCGGCGTGCTGGTCGTCGGCGTGGTGGACCGTGCGGCGGGCGCCGGGCCGGTGCAGGGGGCGGCGGGAGGACGAGCCGCGGCACCGGGTCGGCGATGCCACCGCGGCCGTCTCCCGCCTGACGGGCTGTCAGTGCCCGTCGGGGTCGGCCCGGTTGAGGGCCGGCCTGGGCGCCGAGCCCGCCACCATCAGGGCGTCGGCGGCCGCCGTGTCCGTCACCAGGCTGGTGACGAGCCCGGAGCGCAGCACCGCGTCGATGGCGGCCGCCTTGCGCGCGCCTCCCGCGATCGCGACGACCTCGGGGATACGGCGGAGCTGGTCGGCCTTGACCGTGATGCACCGCTCCCCCAGGTCCCGTCCGACGCGGCGGCCCTCGGCGTTGAACAGGTGGGCGGACATCTCGGCGGCGACACCGAGGGAGGCGTAGTGGGCGCGCTCCTCGTCGCTGAGCATGTCGTGCACGGTGGAGATGCCCGGCTCCCAGGAACCGATGGAGACGCAGGCGACCGTGACCTTGTCGAAGTACTCGAAGGCCCGGGCGATCCCGGTCTGGTTGCGCAGCGCGGCCGCGGTGGCCGCGTCCGGCAGCAGCATCGGCGCGTAGATGGGGTGGGCGTCGCCGCCGGACACCTGGGCGGCGCGGCGCACGGCCTCGACCGAGCCGCGCTCGGCGGTCCCGGCGTCGTACACGCCCGTCAGCTGCACCACCGTGCAGGGCGGCAGCCGGTCGAGGGCCGCGGCCATGTGGATGGTGGAGCGGCCCCAGGCCAGGCCCAGCACGTCGCCCTCGCTCACCAGCTCGCCGAGCAGGTCGGCCGCCACCTCGCCGAGGTTCTCCGGGTCGGGGGTGTCCTCCGCCTCGGCCGGGGACTCGACCACGACGGCGTGCCTGAGGCCGTAGCGGGCGCGCAGCGCGTCCGAGCGCTCCGCGTCCAGCTCGGCGGGGACGCGGATCTCGATGCGCACGAGATCCCGTTCGAGGGCCGTCTCCAGGACCCGGGCCACCTTGAAGCGGCTGACGCCGAACTCCTCCGCGATCTGGATCTTGGATTTCCCCTCGAGGTAGAAGCGGCGGGCCATGGCCGCCGCCTGCACCAGCTCAGCGGGTCCCATACGCACTGCTGACCGGCCCGCCGTCATACCCGACACGGCGATCTCCTCACTGCTGTTCACGCTCTGGATTCGCCGTTCATCCTTGCAGATCCGGCGTACTTGATCCGCCCCGATGGGCGGCGTTCAGATAGCTGTTCACGTTCTGGTCGGTCAGTGGTTGCATGCCCAGGAAGCCTCCGCGATCACCTTCTCCGCCTTGGAGCGCAGCGCGCGGACCGCCCCGGACGGGTCCTCGGCCCCGTAGACCGCCGATCCCGCGACGAAGACGTCCGCACCGGCCTCGGCGCAGCGCTCGATGGTGGAGGCGGAGACTCCTCCGTCGACCTGGAGCCAGAGCTCCAGGCCGTGCTTGCTGATCAACTCGCGGGAGCGGCGAATCTTCGGGAGCATGATGTCGAGGAACGCCTGCCCGCCGAAGCCCGGCTCCACCGTCATGATCAGCAGCATGTCGAGCTCCGGGAGCAGGTCCTCGTACGGCTCGACCGGCGTCGCGGGCCGCAGCGCCATGGCGGCACGGGCGCCCTTGGCTCGGATCTCGCGGGCGAGCCGCACCGGGGCGGTGGCCGCCTCGACGTGGAAGGTCACGGACGAGGCCCCCGCTTCGACGTACTGGGGCGCCCACCGATCGGGGGCCTCGATCATCAGATGGCAGTCCAGCGGGGTGTCCGTCGCACGGGCCAGGGACTCTACGACCGGCACGCCGAGCGTGAGGTTCGGGACGAAATGGTTGTCCATGACGTCGACGTGGAGCCAGTCGGCTCCCTCCACCGCCTTCGCCTCCTCCGCGAGGCGGGCGAAGTCGGCGGACAGGATGCTGGGGTTGATCTGCGCGGCCATGCCCCAAGCCTGCCATGTCCGGGCACGTTTGTTCGCGCCGGTACGGACCTGAGCCGTTCAGCGGGTGCCGCCCGCGGGCGTTGCGTGCCATGCTGGGCCGCCGAGCGGCGCCGGACATGTCTACGGGGGTGGCCATGAGGCGGCTTTACGCATGGAAGGGGAACGCCATCCGCTTCGTGTGCGGACGGCGTTCGAAGTGGCTGATCGTACTGCTGTGGCTGGTGGTCCTGGTGGTCGCGGCGCCGTTCGGGGCGAAGCTCAACGACGCCCAGGACAACGACGCCCAGTCCTGGCTCCCCGGCTCCGCCGAGTCCACCCAGGTGCTCAACGCCTCCGAGCACTTCAGGCCCGAGCAGATCCCCGCGGTCGTCGTCTACGCACGCCCCGGCGGACTCACCCTGCGCGACCGGCAGCAGATCGCCGAGGACGCCCGGCAGATCAGGTCCCTGCACGACCACGGCATCCGCGGCGCGGAGACCCGCGGCCCCGTCTACGACCGCCGCGTCGCCCCGCGGGCCGCCCAGATCTACGTGCCGATCACCATGGACGCGCAGGGCTGGCAGCGCATCGCGCCCGCCGTCGACTCCGTCCGCGAGCAGGTGGGCAGGGGCGGCGGTGGACTCGCCGTGCACATCACCGGGCCCGGCGGGACGTCCGCGGACTTCTCCAAGGCCTTCGAGGGCATCGACTCCACGCTGCTGTTCTCCGCGATGGCCGTGGTCGTCGTGATGCTGCTGCTGACCTTCCGCAGTCCGGTCCTGCTCTTCGTGCCGCTCCTCGCGGTGGTGACGGCTCTGTTCACGGCGCAGGCGCTGATCTACCTGCTCGCCCGGCACGCCGGTCTGACGGTCAACGGGCAGAGCGCCGGCATCCTCACGGTGCTGGTGTTCGGCGCGGGCACCGACTACGCGCTGCTGCTCGTCGCCCGCTACCGCGAGGAGCTGCGCCGGCACGAGGACCGGCACGAGGCGATGCGGCTCGCCATGAACCGTGCGGGGCCGGCCGTTCTGGCCTCCGGCCTGACGGTCGTGCTGAGCATGCTGGTGCTGCTGGTCGCCGAGATGAACTCGACGCGCGGCCTGGGCCCGGTGGCGGCGATCGGCGTGACGGTCGCCCTGCTGGCCATGCTCACCCTCTTCCCGGCACTGCTGCTGGTCCTCGGACGCTGGATCTTCTGGCCCGCCGTCCCCCACCTCGGGTCCGCCGATCCGACCGAGCGGGGCGTCTGGGCCCGGATGGGCCGCACCTTCGCCCGTCGGCCGCGCATGGTCTGGAGCATCACGGCCGGGGTGCTGATCGTGCTGTCGCTGGGGCTGTTCCAGCTGCGCGCGGCGGGCATCCCCAACGCGGACGCCTTCACCGACACACCGGACTCGATCACCGGCCAGAAAGTGTCCGCGCGGTACTTCCCGGCGGGCACCGGCGATCCGCTCGTGATCGTCTCGGACAAGGCGCAGGCCGTCCAGGTGGGCCGTGCCGTCGCCGCGGACCCCGGGGTGGTGCCGCAGAGCATCGGCGTCCCGCCCGGCACGGCACCCGAGCACGACGGGCAGGTGCTGTTCGAGGCGACCATGCGGGCCCCGGCCGACAGCGACGCGGCGAAGGCGACCGTGGAGCGGGTACGGGACGCGGTGCACGCCGTTCCCGGCGCCGATGCCCGGGTGGGCGGCGGCACCGCCGCGCTCATCGACATGGAGAACGCCCAGACCCATGACAACTACCTGGTCATCCCCCTGGTCCTGGTCGTCGTCCTGCTGGTGCTGAGCCTCCTGCTGCGCGCGCTCGTGGCGCCCCTGCTGCTCATCGGCACCGTGATGCTCTCCCTGGCCACGGCGCTGGGGCTGAGCGCGCTGGCCTTCCGCCATGTCTTCGACTACGCGGGCGAGGACGTGGCCTTCCCGCTGTTCGTCTTCGTCTTCCTGGTGGCCCTGGGCATCGACTACAACATCTTCCTGACCACCCGCATCCGCGAGGAGGCCGTCCGGCAGGGCACCCGCCCCGGCGTGGTCACGGGCCTCGCCGCGACCGGCGCGGTGATCACCTCGGCCGGCCTGGTCCTCGCCGGCACGTTCGCCGCCCTGGGCACCCTGCCGATGGTGGGCTTCGCGGAGATCGGCTTCGCGGTGGCGCTGGGCGTCCTGCTGGACACCTTCGTGGTCCGGTCGGTGCTGGTCACCTCCCTCTTCCTCGACGTGGGCAAGAAGGTGTGGTGGCCGCACCACCTGGCGCGGCGGGACGGCCCGGCCGCCGCCGTGCCCCCGGCCCAGGACCGGATCAGCCAGTCCTCCGAATGAGCGCGAGGTACATGGCGTCGGTCCCGTGCAGATGCGGCCACAGCTGTACGTCGGGGCCCTCGCCGAGGTCCGGCACGCCCGGCAGCAGCGGGCGCGCGTCGACGAGTTCGGCGTCCGGGTGCTGCTTGAGCAGGTCCTCGACGACGGCCCGGGTCTCGGCCAGGTGCGGCGAGCAGGTGGCGTAGCCGACGACACCGCCGATCCGTACGGCGTCCAGGGCGCCGCGCAGCAGGGCGCGCTGCAGCGGCGCGAACCCGTCCAGGTCCTCGGGACGCCGGCGCCAGCGGGCCTCGGGCCGCCTGCGCAGGGCGCCGAGCCCGGTGCAGGGCACGTCCACCAGCACGCGGTCGAAGGACCCGGGCTGCCACGGCGGCCGGGTGCCGTCGGCGGCGATGACCTGGTAGGGCCCGGGGTTGCCGTGCAGCGCCTTGGCCACGAGCCCCGCCCGGTGCGGCTGCTTCTCCGCGGCGAGCAGGACGGCACCGCGCTCGGCGGCGAGTGCCGCGAGCAGCGCCGCCTTGCCGCCGGGCCCGGCACACCCGTCGAGCCACCGCTCGTCCCGGCCCTCCACGGGCGCGTCGGCGAGCGCCAGGGCCACGAGCTGGCTGCCCTCGTCCTGCACACCCGCACGGCCGTCCCGGACGGCCTCGATGGCCCCGGGCTCGCCCCCCTCGGTCAGCCGCACCGCGTACGGCGACCAGCGCCCCGGCACGGCCGCCTCCTCGCCGAGCAGTTCCCCGGCCGTGGCCCGCCCGGGCCGCGCGACGAGGGTGACCTCGGGCCGTTCGTTGTCCGCCGCCAGCAGTTCCTCGATGCCGGAGCGGCCGCCGCCGAGGGAGTCCCACAGCGCGGAGACGATCCAGCGCGGGTGGGAGTGCACGACGGCGAGATGGTCCTCGGGGTCCTCGTCGTAGGGCGGCGCGACGCGCTCGATCCAGGTGTCGAGATCGGCCTGGGCGACCTTGCGCAGCACGGCGTTGACGAACTTCGCCCGCCCGTCGCCGAGCACGACCCGGGCGAGCTCGACGGTGGCGGACACGGCCGCGTGGGTCGGGATGCGCGTCCCGAGCAGCTGGTGCACGCCGAGGCTGAGCACGTCCAGCACCGGCGGGTCGACCTCGCGCAGCGGACGGTCCACACAGGCCGCGATGACCGCGTCGTACGTTCCCTGCCGCCGCAGCGTCCCGTACACCAGCTCGGTGGCGAGCGCCGCGTCCCG
This sequence comes from Streptomyces sediminimaris, assembly GCF_047049295.1. Classification (NCBI taxonomy): domain Bacteria; kingdom Bacillati; phylum Actinomycetota; class Actinomycetes; order Kitasatosporales; family Streptomycetaceae; genus Streptomyces; species Streptomyces sediminimaris. The sequence goes on from NZ_JBJWOT010000001.1 coordinate 1,545,116, forward strand.
CGCGTCGAAGTCGCCCTTCTCCCGCGCCTTGCGCAGCAGGGGCGGCAGCACGAGGTTGGCGTAGGCGTCCCGCTCGTCCACGGCCCTCAGCGCGTCGAAGGCGAGGATGCGGACGGGGTCTTTCTTCGGCCGCCGGTAGGGCTTGCCGGGCCTGCGGGGCCCACGGGAGGTGTCGCTCACGAAGAAGGTGCTCCGGACGTCTGGGAGGGATACGCACCAAGAGTACGTCGCGCCGGTGCCCCGGCCGCCAGGACCGCCGCACGCGCCAGGACCGCCGCACCGCGCCCGAACCCTCGCCCCGGCCGCCCGGACCGCCGCACCGCGCCGGGGCCGCCGCGGAAGCGGTGCCCGCCGCGGTGCCGCCGGCCGGGCGGCGGCGCCGCTCTCACGACGGGTCTGTCACCCGCCGAGCGTCTCCCCGTCCGCGATGCGCGCGCCGCGCGCCCAGTCCGCCGCCCGCATCGGCTTCTTGCCCTGGGCCTGCACCCACAGCAGCTCGACGGCGTACGAACCGGTGCCCGCGTGCACGCTGTTCTTGCCGACGGACAGCCGCGCCGGTGCGAGGTCGGTGCGGTCGGGCACCGGTGCGACCTGGATCAGCTTCAGCCGCTCGCCGCGGAAGGTGGTCCAGGCGCCGGGCGACGGCGTGCAGCCGCGCACCACGCGGTCGACCCTGAGTGCCGGGGCGGACCAGTCGACCCGGGCGTCCTCCACGGTGATCTTCGGTGCCAGGCTGACGCCCTCGGCGGGCTGCGGCACCGCCTTCAGCGTGCCGTCCTCGATGCCGTCCATGGTGGCCGCGAGCAGTCCGGCCCCGGCGAAGGCGAGGCGGGTGAGCAGGTCGCCGCTGGTGTCGGTGGGCCGGATCGTCTCGGTGACGGTGCCGTAGACGGGCCCGGAGTCGAGCCCCTCCTCGATGAGGAAGGTGGACGCGCCCGTCATCTCGTCGCCGGCCATGATGGCGGCCTGCACGGGTGCCGCGCCGCGCCAGGCGGGCAGCAACGAGAAGTGGAGGTTGACCCAGCCGTGGGCGGGGACGTCGAGGGCGACGCGGGGCAGCAGGGCGCCGTAGGCGACGACGGGGCAGCAGTCGGGGGCGATCTCCCGCAGCCGCTCGAGGAATGCGGGGTCCCGCGGCTTGATCGGCTTCAGCACCTCGATGCCGGCCTGCTGGGCCCGCTGCGCCACGGGTGAGGCGACCAGCCTGCGGCCCCGGCCGGCCGGCGCGTCGGGCCGCGTGACGACGGCGGCCACCTCGTGCCGCCCGGAGGCGATGAGAGCGTCCAGAGCGGGAACGGCGACCTCGGGGGTGCCGGCGAAGACGAGCTTCATGGGTGGGCGGGGCCTCTCGGGCGGGGGCTGTTGCGGCGACGCACAAGTCTATGACCCCGGCCCCGCGGTGCCGCGTTCACGTGCGCGGACGGGCCCGGATCACCGAGGCCGCGGCGCGCGGCCGCCCCTGGGGGCGTATGCATATGCCCTTACGCCCCCTGAGCGTGACCCCCGGAGCGGAAACACGTTGGTCAAGTGAGAGTTGACCACAACGGGCCGCGACCGCGCGGCCCGGATCCGTTTTCAACGCCGGTTCGAGAGGCTTGTTCATGGCCGACCACGCAACCCACGACGCCCAGGCTCGGGCCAGCCTGCACTTGCTGGTGCGGGACATCGAGCGGGTCCGCCGGCAGGTGGACGCACTGCGCACCCTCACCGCCCAGCTGGGCAACGTCTACCGCCCGCGCCGCTCCGGTCCCTCCACGGGCTTCGTCGTCTACGGACGCGCCCCCGCCCCGACGGTGCGCCTCGCGCAGGAGCTGCGGGACAGTGTCGAGACCCTGGTCACGGCCGCGGTCGACTTCGACCGTTCCCTCGGCTTCTCCTGGGACGCGGTGGGTTCCGCGCTCGGGGTCACCAAGCAGGCGGTGCACCGCCGTTACGGCGCCCGTCGCGCCGCGGCCCAGGCGGCCGCCGAGACCGAGCGGCCGGCCGAGGCGACGGCGCCCCGCCCGGTCGGCGTCAACACCGGCATCCAGACGGTCCCCACGGTCCCCGCCGCCCGCTCCATGCCCACCCAGCCCACGGCCGGCAGCCCGTCCCTCCGCGACGAGGCCAGGCCGACGGCCTTCCCCGGCCCGCGCAACGGCTGAGCCGCCCCTCTCCCCCTTCCTGCCCTCCCGGCACGGACCGGGAGGGCAGCCGTGCGTCGGCACGCCGGGAGGCGGACGTACGAGCGTCGGTACGCCGGGAGGCAGGCGTACGGGCATCGGCACGCCGGGCGGGCAGCCGTGCGCAACCGGACCAGGAGGGCAGGCGGGCGTCGGCACGCCGGGAGGCGGACGTACGGGCGTCGGTACGCCGGGAGGCAGGCGTACGGGCATCGGCACGCCGGGAGGGCAGACGTGCGCAACCGGACCAGGAGGGCAGGCGGGCGTCGGCACGCCGGGAGGCATACAGGCGCCCGGTGGGCCGGAAGGGCAGACGCATGCCCGGTGGGCCGGGAAGGCAGACGCATGCCCGGTGGACCGGGAAGGCAGACGGGCGTCGGTTCGCCGAGAGGGCAGACGTGCGCAGCCGGAGCCGAGAGAGCGGACACGCGCCCAGTGGCCGCGAACCCAAATGCACGCCGGTACGACCGGGACGGCATACGGGCGAAGCCAAACCGGCAGGGCAGTCACCCGCCCAGTGGACCGACAGGGCAGACGCGCGCCGGTACGGCGCGGACCTGCGCCCGGTGCGCCGGCAGGGCAGGCGCACCGGTGGGCGCGAGGGCAGGCGCGTGCCGGGGCCGTACCGTGTGGGCCGGGCCATGGCGGGCGGGCGCGGCGGGTCCGTGAGGCCGCACCCCCGGTGCGGGCAGCGCGCGCCTCACCCGATGTCCGGCGGATCGATCCGCACCCGGACCGCCGCCTCACCGGGCCCGCGTGCCATCCGCGCCGCCTGGGCGGCCTTCAGGGCCGCGGCCAGTGCGGCGCCGCTGCCCGGTGGTACCCGGACCAGGGCCCGCTCCCAGCGCTCCCCGGGAGGCGGGGCTCCCGGCCTGCGCGGGCCGCCCGCCCGGGTGACCGGCAGGGGCACGGGACCCAGCACCTCGGCCTCGCGCGGCAGTTCGGCCGAGTGAAGGAACGCGCCGATCGCCTCCCCGGGCCCGGCGACCGCCGCCATCCGTGACACCGGCGGAAAGCCGAGGTCGGCGCGCTCGGCGAGTTCCCGCACCGCGTGGCCGACCGGGTCCCACCGCACCAGCGCCTGCACCGGCCGCAGCGTCGGCTCGGCGACGACGACCACGGTGCCTCCCGCGCCCTGCGGGCGGACCAGCGCGGCGGCCGCGATCCAGCGCCGGAGCGCGTCCTCACCGGCGCGCAGATCGGGCCGCCCGAGCATGGCCCAGCCGTCCAGCAGCAGCGCCGCCGCGTACCCTCCCTCGGCGACGGGCTCGGCCCCCGGCGTACTCACGACCAGCGCCGGCGCGCCCGGAACGGTGTCGAGCACCTGCTCACGCCCGGAGGTCCGCACCGGCACGGCGGGAAACGCCCGTCCCAGCTCCTCGGCGGTCCGCCGCGCCCCCACCACCTGCGCCCGCAACCGGTGCGAGCCGCACTCCGGACAGTGCCAGGCCTCCTCCTCGCGCCCGCACCACCCGCACCGCAGGGCCGCCGCCGGGTCCTGTCCCTCCAGCGGCCCGGCGCAGTGCCGGCACCGGGCGGGCGCCCGGCAGTCGGCGCACGCCAACCGGGGGACGTAGCCGCGCCGCGGCACCTGGACGAGCACCGGTCCGTGCCGCAGGCCCTCCCTGACGGCCTGCCAGGCGAGCGTCGGCAGCCGGGCGGCCCGGGCGGCCTCGTCCCGTGCGAGGTCGGTGTCCCCGACCGTCCGTACCAGCGGAGCGGCCGCCCGCACCTGGTCGCGCGCGGCGACGAGCGGGCGGGCCCAGCCGCTCTCGACGAGCTGCGCGGCCTCCACGGTGCAGCTCCAGCCGCCCAGCAGGAAGCCGCACTTGTCGAGGGCGGCCCGCAGCAGCAGCACTTCCCTGGCGTGCGGCTGGGGCGCGTGCTGCTCGCTGTGGCTGTCGTCCCCGTCGTCCCAGATGGCGACGAGGCCGAGGTCCGGCACCGGCGCGAACATGGCGGCGCGGGTCCCGATGACGGCCCGCACGGACCCGCGCCGCACCGCGAGCCACTCGCGGTACCGCTTCTCGGGCCCGGCGTCCGCGGTCAGCACCGCGTGCCGCCCCTCCCCCAGCAGCGCGGTCAGCGCGGCGTCGACCCGCGCCACCGCCCGCCCGTCGGGCAGCACCAGGAGCGCACCGCGCCCGGAGGCCAGGGCCGCCGCCACGGCACGCGCCAGTTCCTCGCTCCACTCCGGCCCCGGCAGCGCGTTCCACACCGCGCGCGGCGCGCCGCCCGACGCCAGCGACTCCAGGAACGCGGCGCCCCGCTCGTACCTCTGCCAGGGCCCCGCGTCCGGCCTGCTCGGCGGCGGCAGCGGCTCGGGCGAGGGCCGCTGCTCGGCCCGCGCGCTGCGCGGCGGCACGGCGAGCTGGAGCACGTCGGCGAGACTGCCCGCGTACCGATCGGCGACGGCTCGGGCGAGACCCAGCAACTCCTCGCTCAGCACCGGCTCGGGCGAGACGACCTGCGCCAGCGCGGCCAGCGGCCCGGAGTAGTCGGACTCGGCCAGCCGCTCGACGAGGAACCCGTCGATCAGGCCCCCGCCCTCGCGCCGCCCTTCGCGCACCCGGTGCCGCCCGGCCCCGAACCGCACCCGCACCCGCACACCCGGCTGGGCGTCGGCGTCCAGTTCCTCGGGCACCGCGTAGTCGAAGTAGCGGTCGAGATGCAGCACTCCCTTGTCGACCAGGACCCGCGCCACCGGCAGCTCCTTGGCCAGCGCCGCCCCCCGCCACGTCCGCGGCTTGGCCCTGGGCACCTGGGCCTTGCGCACGCTCTCCCGGATGAGCGCGAGCTGCTCCGGGGGCGCGCCGTCCGCGCCCTCGTCGTGCTGACCGTTCTCGCTGCTCACGCTTGCATTCTTACCAAACGCCACTGACACCGACGCGCGGTCCGGGACCGGTCCGGCGACGGATCACCACGGCCGCCGGGGCGCCGCCGAAAGGGCCGGCGAGCGCGCCGGGGCGGAGAGGCCCCCGCCCCGGGGCGGAGAAGCCCCGCCTCCCGCCGCACGACGCCGGGGCCCGGCCCCCGAAGGGAACCGGGCCCCGGCCGGGACTCGGGGACCTACAGCCCCACGGCCTTGCGCAGCGCGTCCACGCGGTCCGTCTTCTCCCAGGTGAACTCGGGCAGCTCACGGCCGAAGTGGCCGTACGCCGCGGTCTGGGCGTAGATCGGGCGGAGCAGGTCGAGGTCGCGGATGATCGCGGCCGGGCGCAGGTCGAAGACCTCGTCGATGGCCTTCTCGATCTTCTCGTGGTCGACCTCGGCGGTGCCGAAGGTCTCCACGAAGAGGCCGACCGGCTCGGCCTTGCCGATGGCGTACGCGACCTGGACCTCGCAGCGTGACGCCAGCCCGGCCGCCACCACGTTCTTCGCCACCCAGCGCATCGCGTACGCGGCGGAGCGGTCCACCTTGGACGGGTCCTTGCCGGAGAACGCGCCGCCGCCGTGACGCGCCATACCGCCGTACGTGTCAATGATGATCTTGCGGCCGGTCAGGCCGGCGTCGCCCATCGGGCCGCCGATCTCGAAGCGGCCGGTGGGGTTGACCAGGAGGCGGTAGTTCTCCGTGTCGAGCTTGATGCCCTCGTCCAGGAGCGCCTTCAGCTCCGGCTCCACGACGAACTCGCGGATGTCCGGGGCGAGCAGGGACTCCAGGTCGATGTCGCTCGCGTGCTGCGAGGAGACCACCACCGTGTCCAGACGGACGGCCTTGTCGCCGTCGTACTCGATGGTGACCTGCGTCTTGCCGTCGGGGCGCAGGTAGGGGATGGTGCCGTTCTTGCGCACGTCCGACAGACGCTTCGACAGCCGGTGCGCGAGGAAGATCGGCAGCGGCATCAGGGTCGGCGTCTCGTCCGTCGCGTAGCCGAACATCAGGCCCTGGTCGCCGGCGCCCTGCCGGTCGAGCTCGTCCTCGTCGCCCTCGACGCGGTTCTCGTACGCCGTGTCGACGCCCTGGGCGATGTCCGGGGACTGCGCTCCGATGGACACCGACACACCGCAGGAGGCGCCGTCGAAGCCCTTCTTCGAGGAGTCGTAGCCGATCTCGAGGATCTTGCCGCGGACGAGGTTCGCGATGTCCGCGTAGGTCTTGGTGGTGACCTCACCGGCGACGTGGACCAGACCGGTGGTGATCAGCGTCTCGACGGCGACCCGGGAGGACGGGTCCTCACGCAGAAGCGCGTCGAGAATGGTGTCGCTGATCTGGTCAGCGATCTTGTCGGGGTGACCCTCGGTCACGGACTCCGAAGTGAACAGGCGACGGGACACAACGCTCCCTGGGGTTGCAGCGGCTGCTGGCTGATCATGGGCGGACGGGCCCGGTGGCTGCGCCCGGCCTCGTCCGTGAACAGTTTATCGGTCGTGCTCGGCCATCGGCCTCCTTGTCTCGCCTCTCGGGAGGGCTGTGACCTGCGGCACGGGCATTCTGCCCAATCCCCTGCGGAATTGGCCAGGGGCGCCACGCCTCCATGGCAGAGCTTTGAGAGTGTCCACAAGCGCGGGAAACATTCAGCGCAGGCGCTCCGCCACCAGGTCCCAGACCGTTTCGGCCAGGTGCTCCTTGGGGCCGTGCGGGACCGGGGTCTCGGTGCCGTCGGCGCCCAGCACCACCGCCTCGTTCTCCTCGGAGCCGAAGGTCTTGCGCTCCCCCACCTCGTTCACCACGAGCAGGTCGCAGCCCTTGCGCCGCAGTTTCGCGCGGCCGTTGGCGAGGACGTCGTCGGTCTCGGCGGCGAAGCCGACGATCACCTGGCCGTCGCGGGCGCGCTCCGCGGAGATCTCCGCGAGGACGTCCGGATTGCGCACGAGGGCGATGGGGTCCGGCTCCGTGTCGTCCTTCTTCTTGATCTTCCCGGGCGCGTAGGCCGCCGGGCGGAAGTCAGCGACCGCGGCGGCCATCACGACGGCGTCGGCGTCCGCCGCCGCCTTCAGCACCGCCTCGCGCAGCTGCACAGCCGTGCCGACGCGCACGACGTCCACGCCCGCCGGGTCGGGCAGCCCGGTGTTCGCGGCGACGAGCGTGACCCGGGCGCCGCGCGCGGCCGCGGTGCGGGCGAGGGCGTAGCCCTGCTTGCCGGACGAGCGGTTGCCGAGGAAGCGCACCGGGTCGAGCGGCTCCCGGGTGCCGCCGGCGCTCACGACGACGTGCCGGCCGGCGAGGTCGGGCTCGCTTCCCGCGCGGTCCAGCACGCGGCGGCAGACCGCGAAGATCTCCGCCGGGTCGGGCAGCCGGCCCTTGCCTGTGTCGGCACCGGTCAGCCGGCCGACGGCGGGCTCGATGACCACGGCGCCGCGGCGGCGCAGCGTCGCCACGTTCTCCTGCGTGGCCGGGTGCTCCCACATCTCCGTGTGCATGGCGGGCGCGAAGACGACCGGGCACCGCGCGGTCAGGAGGGTGTTGGTGAGCAGGTCGTCGGCGATGCCGTGCGCGGCCTTCGCGAGGACGTCGGCGGTCGCCGGGGCGACGACGACCAGGTCGGCGTGCTGTCCGATGCGTACGTGCGGGACCTCGTGGACGTCGTCCCAGACCTCGGTGGAGACGGGGTTGCCGGAGAGGGCGGACCAGGTCGCGGCGCCCACGAAGTGCAGGGCGGAGGCGGTGGGGACGACGCGCACACCGTGGCCCGACTCCGTCAGCCTTCGCAGCAGCTCGCAGGCCTTGTAGGCGGCGATGCCGCCGCTGACCCCCAGCACGACCTTCGGCTTGTCCACCGGGCCTCCCCGCACTCGACCTCCGTGCGCCACGGCTCCCGGCGCACCTGTCCATCACACACCACAGGCCCGGCAGTCGCGCTGCCGGGCCTGTGGAAAAGCCAACTGCAATACGAAAGTACTACTGGGCCGGGCCCTCGATGGCCTCGGAGGTCAGCAGACCGGCGTTGATCTCGCGCAGGGCGATCGAGAGCGGCTTCTCGTGGACGTGGGTGTCCACCAGCGGACCGACGTACTCGAGGAGGCCCTCGCCGAGCTGCGAGTAGTACGCGTTGATCTGGCGGGCACGCTTGGCCGCGTAGATCACGAGGCTGTACTTCGAGTCGGTGGCCTCGAGGAGCTCGTCGATCGGCGGGTTGATGATGCCCTCGGGCGCGGAGATGGGAGAGGACACGCTCTACCTTCCGATGGATGGGAAAGATTCAGTGTGGTGATCGCGAATGATCAAGCGGTCGAGCCTCGGCCATCGGGCGCGATCACACCACGTCCATCAAGGCTAGCAGCTCGCGCGCCACGTCCTCGACGGAGGTGTTGACCAAGGTCATGTCGAACTCCGGCTCGGCGGCCAGTTCGATCTTCGCCGCGTCCAGCCGGCGCTCGATCACCTCGGGCGGTTCGGTGCCCCGCCCGGTGAGCCTGCGCACGAGTTCCTCCCAGGAGGGCGGAGCCAGGAACACCAGCCGGCCCTCGGGCATGGTCTCGCGGACCTGCCGGGCGCCCTGGAGGTCGATCTCCAGCAGGACCGGCACACCGGCCTCCAGGTGCTCCAGCACGGCCGCGCGCGGAGTGCCGTAGCGGTTGCCGGCGAACTCCGCCCACTCCAGCAGCTCGCCGTTGGCGATCAGCTTGTCCATCTCGTCGTCGGTGACGAAGAAGTACTGGACACCGTGCTTCTCGCCGGGACGCGGCTTGCGGGTCGTCGCCGACACCGAGAGCCAGACCTCCGGGTGTTCCTTGCGCATGTGGGCGACGACCGTGCTCTTGCCGACCCCCGAGGGGCCGGAGAGCACGGTCAGCCGCGGACGTACGTCCGGGGGCTCGGGGGTCGTCCCCCGGAATGTTGCAGCCATGCAGCGATTATTCCAGCAATCCCGGCATGCCCGGGACTCCGGTCCGGAGATCCGGGACTCAGGAGCCGGTGCTGCCGAACTCACGCTCCAGGGAGGCGATCTGGTTGGAGCCGAGGCCGCGCACGCGGCGGCTCTCGGAGATGCCGAGTCGTTCCATGATCTGCTTGGCGCGGACCTTGCCCACGCCCGGCAGGGACTCGAGCAGCGCGGAGACCTTCATCTTGCCGATGACGTCGTTCTCCTGGCCCTGCTTGATGACCTCGTGCAGGGAGGCGCCGGAGTGCTTGAGTCGATTCTTGACCTCGGCCCGCTCCCGGCGAGCCGCGGCGGCCTTTTCGAGCGCGGCTGCGCGCTGTTCAGGGGTAAGGGGCGGAAGAGCCACGCCTACGTCACCTCGGATGTCGAACTGTCGGATACGGACCGGTGAGGAACCTAGTCGCCCCACACCTGGGGAGCCGCGAGCAACACGCTTGCCCGTGGACTCTCGTCGGAGACTAGCGGGCAAGTCCGCCAGAGTCAGCGAGAACAGCGGAAAAGTCCTGGTCAGCCTCCACCAGGACGTACATTTAGGACATATTGCCCCGGATTTGAGAATGTATCCAGACTCAACAGCCCTCTGGAACACCTGCTCGACCACTCATCGGAGGACTCAGGCGGCCGCCACGGCGGCGCCGATCTCCTCCGCGAAGCGGGCGGCGGCGGCGCGCAGCGCCCCGGCGTCCGGTCCCTGCCGCAGCACCGCGCGGCTGACGTTCGGCACGACGTTGCGCACCGCGGAACCGAAGACGCCCGGAAGGCCGGCCGCGGTGGCGCCCTGGGCGCCGATGCCGGGCGCCAGGAGCGGGCCGTTGATGTCCAGGTCGTACGCGGACAGGTCGCCCAGCGTGGCGCCGACGACCGCGCCGAAGGATCCCAGGGGCCGCTCCCCCTCGTTCTCGGCGGCGAGGTGGGCCAGCATCGTCGCTCCGACGGTCCGCCCGTCCGCGCGCACGGCGTGCTGCACCTCGCCCCCCTCCGGATTGGAGGTCAGGGCGAGCACGAACAGGCCCGTACCGCTCTCCCGGGCGAGGGCGACGGCCGGGGAGAGCGAGCCGTAGCCGAGGTAGGGCGAGACGGTCAGCGCGTCCGAGAACAGGGGGGAGTCCTTGTGCAGGAAGGTCTCGGCGTACGCGGCCATGGTCGAGCCGATGTCGCCGCGCTTGGCGTCCATCACCACCAGCGCGCCGGCCGCCCGGGCCTGCTCGACCGACTTCTCCAGCACGGCGACGCCGCGGGAGCCGAAGCGCTCGAAGAACGCGCTCTGCGGCTTCAGGACGGCGACCCGGTCGGCCACGGCCTCGACCACCGTGCGGCTGAACCGCTCCAGGCCCGCCACGTCGTCGTTCAGCCCCCACTCGGCGAGCAGGGACGCGTGCGGGTCGATGCCGACGCACAACGGGCCGCGCTCGTCCATCGCGCGGCGCAGACGGATACCGAACGGTTCGAGAACGGTCATGCGGTGCTCCTCGTGTCGGCGCCGACCGCATCGGCGAGGGTGGCGTACGGGCTGGTGCGCAGACGGGCGGCGAGGCCCTTGTGGACGGCACGGCTCCAGAAGGGGCCCTCGTAGACGAAGGCGCTGTAGCCCTGCACGAGCGTGGCGCCGGCCAGGATGCGCTGCCAGGCGTCCTCGGCGTTCCCGACGCCGCCGACGCCCACCAGGGTGATGCGGTCGCCCACGCGCGCGTAGAGGCGGCGCAGCACCTCCAGGGAGCGGGCCTTCAGCGGCGCCCCGGACAGTCCGCCGGTCTCCTCGACCAGGGAGGGTTCGGATGCCAGACCGAGTCCCTCGCGCGCGATGGTGGTGTTCGTGGCGATGATCCCGTCGAGGCCGAGCTCGACGGCGAGGTCGGCCACGGCGTCGACGTCCTCGTCCGCGAGGTCCGGCGCGATCTTGACCAGGAGCGGCACGCGGCGTGCGGTCACCGTGCGGTCGGCGGCCTCGCGGACGGCGCTCAGCAGCGGGCGCAGCGCCTCGGTGGCCTGCAGGTCGCGCAGCCCGGGCGTGTTGGGCGAGGAGACGTTCACGACCAGGTAGTCGGCGTACGGCGCCAGGCGCTCGGCCGACTTCACGTAGTCCGCGACGGCCTCGTGCTCGGGGACGGCCTTGGTCTTGCCGATGTTGACGCCCACGACGGTCCTGAACACCGGCTCGCGGGACGCCAGGCGGGCCGCCACGGCCAGCGAGCCGTCGTTGTTGAAGCCCATGCGGTTGATCAGCGCCCGGTCCTGGACCAGGCGGAACAGCCGCTTCCTGGGGTTGCCGGGCTGTGCCTCGCCCGTCACCGTGCCGATCTCGACGTGGTCGAAGCCCAGCATCGCCATGCCGTCGACGGCGACCGCGTTCTTGTCGAAGCCGGCGGCGAGGCCGAACGGGCCGTGCATGCGCAGCCCGAACGCCTCGGTGCGCAACTCCTCGAAGCGCGGCGCGAGCGCGGCGGCGACGAAGGTGCGCAGCACGGGGACGCGGACGGCGAGGCGGATCCACCGGAAGGCGAGGTGATGCGCCTGCTCGGGGTCCATCCGCCGGAAGACCAGACGGAAGAAGATCTTGTACATCTCGGTTGTGTCCTCTGTGTCCTCATACAGAGGGGGACACCGTTTCCGGTGTCCCCCTCGCCGGCCGCTAGTCGCGGGCCGCGGTCAGGTGCTGCGCGTGTTCCTGGAGCGAACGGACGCCCACGTCTCCGTGGTTGAGGGCGTCGATGCCCTGGACGGCGGCGGCGAGCGCCTGGACCGTCGTCAGGCAGGGGACCGACCGCGCCACGGCCGCCGTACGGATCTCGTAGCCGTCGAGGCGGCCGCCGGTGCCGTAGGGGGTGTTGACGATGAGGTCGACCTCGCCGTCGTGGACGAGCTGGACGATGGTCCGCTCGCCGTTGGGGCCCACGCCCTCGGACTGCTTGCGCACGACCGCGGCGCTGATGCCGTTGCGCTTGAGGACCTCGGCGGTCCCGGAGGTGGCGAGGAGCTCGAAGCCGTGGGCGACGAGTTCCCGGGCCGGGAAGATCATCGAACGCTTGTCGCGGTTGGCGACCGAGATGAACGCGCGGCCCTTGGTGGGCAGCGGACCGTACGCGCCCGCCTGCGACTTGGCGTACGCGGTGCCGAAGACCGAGTCGATGCCCATGACCTCGCCGGTGGAGCGCATCTCCGGGCCGAGGACCGTGTCGACGCCGCGGCCCTGGATGTCCCGGAAGCGCGACCACGGCATGACCGCCTCCTTGACGGAGATCGGCGCGTCGAGCGGCAGCTCGCCGCCGTCGCCGTCGGCCGGGAGCAGGCCCTCGGCCCGCAGTTCGGCGATGGTCGCGCCCAGCGAGATCCGGGCGGCGGCCTTCGCCAGCGGCACCGCGGTCGCCTTCGAGGTGAAGGGGACGGTGCGCGACGCGCGCGGGTTGGCCTCCAGGACGTAGAGGATGTCGCCCGCCATCGCGAACTGGATGTTGATCAGGCCGCGCACGCCGACGCCCTTGGCGATGGCCTCGGTGGAGGCCCGCAGGCGCTTGATGTCGAAGCCGCCCAGGGTGATCGGGGGCAGGGCGCACGCCGAGTCGCCGGAGTGGATGCCGGCCTCCTCGATGTGCTCCATGACGCCGCCGAGGTAGAGCTCGGTGCCGTCGTAGAGGGCATCGACGTCGATCTCGATCGCGTCGTCGAGGAAGCGGTCGACCAGCACCGGCCGCGAGGGGCTGATCTCGGTCGACTCGGCGATGTAGGACTCCAGCCGGGTCTCGTCGTAGACGATCTCCATGCCGCGGCCGCCGAGGACGTACGACGGCCGGACGAGGACCGGGTAGCCGATCTCGTCGGCGATGGCCTTGGCCTCGGCGAAGGTGGTGGCGGTGCCGTGCTTGGGGGCCGGCAGGCCGGCCTCCGCGAGCACGCGCCCGAAGGCGCCCCGGTCCTCGGCGGCGTGGATGGCCTCCGGCGAGGTGCCCACGATCGGCACGCCGTTGTCCTTGAGCGCCTGCGAGAGACCCAGCGGGGTCTGGCCGCCCAGCTGCACGACGACGCCCGCCACCGGGCCGGCCTGCTGCTCGGCGTGGACGATCTCCAGCACGTCCTCCAGCGTCAGTGGCTCGAAGTACAGGCGGTCGGAGGTGTCGTAGTCGGTGGAGACGGTCTCCGGGTTGCAGTTGACCATCACCGTCTCGTACCCGGCGTCGCTCAGCGCGAAGGACGCGTGCACGCAGGAGTAGTCGAACTCGATGCCCTGGCCGATGCGGTTGGGGCCGGAGCCCAGGATGATGACCGCGGGCTTCTCGCGCCGGGCGACCTCCGTCTCCTCGTCGTAGGAGGAGTAGAAGTACGGCGTCCGGGCGGCGAACTCGGCGGCGCAGGTGTCGACCGTCTTGTAGACCGGGCGGATGCCCAGCGCGTGCCGGACCTCGCGCACGACGTCCTCGCGCAGGCCGCGGATCTCCGCGATCTGCACGTCGGAGAAGCCGTGGCGCTTGGCCTCGGCGAGCAGCTCCGGCGTCAGCTCGGCGGCCTCGGCGAGCTCGTCGGCGAGCTCCTTGATGAGGAAGAGCTGGTCGACGAACCAGGGGTCGATCTTGGTGGACTCGAAGACCTCCTCGGGCGTGGCGCCCGCGCGGATGGCCCCCATGACGGTGTTGATCCGGCCGTCGGTGGGCCGTACCGACGCGCGCAGCAGCTCGTCCTTGTCGCCGGGCTCGCCGACGAAGGTGAACTGGCTGCCCTTCTTCTCCAGCGAGCGCAGCGCCTTCTGGAAGGCCTCGGTGAAGTTGCGCCCGATGGCCATGGCCTCGCCGACCGACTTCATGGTGGTCGTGAGGGTGGAGTCGGCCTGCGGGAACTTCTCGAAGGCGAACCTCGGTGCCTTGACGACCACGTAGTCGAGGGTCGGCTCGAAGGAGGCGGGCGTCTCCTGCGTGATGTCGTTCGGGATCTCGTCGAGGGTGTAGCCGACGGCGAGCTTGGCGGCGATCTTGGCGATCGGGAAGCCGGTCGCCTTGGAGGCCAGTGCGGAGGAGCGCGAGACGCGCGGGTTCATCTCGATGACGATGACCCGGCCGTCCTCGGGGTTCACCGCGAACTGGATGTTGCAGCCGCCGGTGTCGACGCCGACCTCGCGGATGATCGCGATGCCGACGTCCCGCAGTACCTGGTACTCGCGGTCGGTCAGCGTCATCGCGGGCGCGACGGTGATCGAGTCACCGGTGTGCACGCCCATCGGGTCGAAGTTCTCGATGGAGCAGACGATCACGACGTTGTCGTTCTTGTCGCGCATCAGCTCCAGCTCGTACTCCTTCCAGCCGAGGATGGACTCCTCCAGGAGCACCTCGGTGGTCGGGGAGAGCGTGAGGCCCTGGCCGGCGATGCGGCGCAGCTCCTCCTCGTCGTGCGCGAAGCCGGAGCCGGCGCCGCCCATGGTGAAGGACGGGCGGACGACGACCGGGTAGCCGCCGAGGGTCTCGACGCCGCCCAGGACGTCGTCCATCGAGTGGCAGATGACCGAGCGGGCGGACTCGCCGTGCCCGATCTTCTTGCGGACCTCCTCCACGACCTCCTTGAACTGGTCGCGGTCCTCGCCCTTGTGGATCGCCTCGGGCCGGGCGCCGATCAGCTCGACGCCGTACTTGGCCAGCACGCCGTTCTCGTGCAGCGAGATCGCGGTGTTGAGCGCGGTCTGGCCGCCCAGGGTGGGCAGCAGCGCGTCCGGGCGCTCCTTGGCGATGATCTTCTCGACGAACTCCGGGGTGATCGGCTCGACATAGGTGGCGTCGGCGATCTCCGGGTCGGTCATGATCGTCGCCGGGTTGGAGTTCACCAGGACGACGCGCAGTCCCTCGGACTTCAGGACGCGGCACGCCTGCGTGCCGGAGTAGTCGAACTCGGCGGCCTGGCCGATGACGATCGGGCCGGAGCCGATGACCAGGACGGACTGGATATCGGTGCGCTTAGGCACGCTGGCCCTCCATCAGGGATACGAAGCGGTCGAACAGGTAGGCGGCGTCGTGCGGGCCCGCTGCCGCTTCGGGGTGGTACTGGACGCTGAAGGCCGGCCGGTCGAGGAGCCGCAGCCCCTCCACCACGTCGTCGTTCAGGCAGACGTGCGAGACCTCGGCGCGGCCGTAGGGGGTCTCGGAGACCTTCTCGAGCGGGGCGTCGACGGCGAAGCCGTGGTTGTGCGCGGTGACCTCGACCTTGCCGGTCGTGCGGTCCTGCACGGGCTGGTTGATGCCGCGGTGGCCGTACTTGAGCTTGTAGGTGCCGAAGCCGAGGGCACGGCCGAGGATCTGGTTGCCGAAGCAGATGCCGAACAGCGGGGTGCCGCGCTCCAGCACGCTCCGCATGACGGAGACCGCGTGGTCGGCGGTGGCCGGGTCACCCGGGCCGTTGGAGAAGAACACGCCGTCGGGGCCGACGGCGTAGACCTCGTCGGCGGTGGCCGTGGCGGGCAGCACGTGCACCTCGATGCCGCGCTCGGCCATGCGGTGCGGGGTCATGCCCTTGATGCCGAGGTCGACGGCGGCGACGGTGAACTTCGCGGTGCCGATCGGGACGGCTTCGCCGTCGGGGCCGATCGCCGGGACGACGTACGCCTCCTTGGTGGCGACCTCGGCGGAGAGGTCGGCGCCCTTCATCTCCGGGGCCTGGCGGACCTCGGTGAGCATGGTGCCCTCGTCGGGCAGCGCGTTGCCGGAGAAGATGCCGACGCGCATGGCGCCCCGCTCGCGCAGATGGCGGGTGAGCGCGCGGGTGTCGACGCCGGAGATGCCGACGACGCCCTGGTGGCGCAGCTCCTCGTCCAGCGAGCGCCGGGAGCGCCAGTTGGAGGGCACGCGCGCGGGGTCGCGCACGACGTAGCCGGCGACCCAGATGCGCCTGGACTCCGGGTCCTCGTCGTTCACGCCGGTGTTGCCGACGTGCGGGGCGGTCATCACGACGACCTGGCGGTGGTACGAGGGATCGGTCAGGGTCTCCTGGTAGCCGGTCATGCCGGTCGAGAACACCGCCTCGCCGAAGGTCACCCCCACGGCCCCGTAGGCACGGCCGCGGAAGATCCGGCCGTCCTCCAGGACGAGTACGGCGGGAGTCCTGCTGGCTCCCCTGGTGGAGGTTGTCATCGTGCGCCTTCCGTCTTGTTGATCATATGGTTCAGGGTCTCGACCCACTCGGCGTGCTCGGCCGCGTGGTCGGAGCGGAAGCCGGAGTCGATCAGCCGATCGCCGTGCTGCCAGGTCACCACGAGCAGGCCGCCCTCGGTCAGCACCTTGCCGGCGATGCCCTTGTCCAGCCGGGCCCCGCGCAGCTGCGCCGCCGGGACGAAGAAGTCGGTCGCTCCGGGGCGTACGACGTCCAGTCCCGCGTCCGTCAGCGTGAGCTCGGCCCGGCTGCGGGTGCCGAGGCCGCGCGCCACGATGCGGTCGAGCCACTGACCGGCGGTGGTGGAGCCGTGGTAGCGGCCGCTCATGGTCAGTCTCGCCTCGCCGGGTTCGTCCGGCATTCCGGGCTGCGGCGGCTTGCCGCCTCGGTTGAGGGTGGTGGTGGGAGACGGGCGGGCGGGCAGCTCGGGCAGGTCGCCCTGGAGCGTGCCGCGCCATTTCCAGCCCTCGCGCATCAGCCAGTAGACGAGCGCGACGAAGAGGGCGAGCCCGACGAGCCAGCCGATGCGGGCGGCCCAGTCGGTGACCTCGGCCGACTTCTTCTCGGCGGCCAGCAGGATTACAGGTGTCACGTGAGCTTCCCGTCGACGAGCGTGGCCTTGCCCCGGAGCCAGGTGTGCGTCACACGGCCGGGCAGCTCGCGCCCCTCGTAGGGGGTGTTCCGGCTGCGCGAGGCGAAGCCCGCGGGGTCCACCGGCCCACGGTATGCCGTGTCCACGAGCGTGAGGTTGGCGGGCTCACCAGCCGAGACGGGACGCCCGTGGCCCTTGGCCCGACCGATCACGGCGGGCGTGAAGGACATCCGCTCGGCGACCCCGGCCCAGGTCAGCAGCCCGGTGTCCACCATGGTCTCCTGCACCACCGACAGCGCGGTCTCCAGGCCCACCATTCCCATGGCGGCCGCGGCCCACTCGCAGTCCTTGTCCTCGTGCGGGTGCGGGGCGTGGTCGGTGGCGACGATGTCGATGGTGCCGTCGGCGAGGGCCTCGCGCAGGGCGAGCACGTCGCGCTCGGTGCGCAGCGGCGGGTTGACCTTGTAGACCGGGTTGTACGTCCGCACCAGTTCGTCGGTCAGCAGCAGGTGGTGCGGGGTGACCTCGGCCGTGACGTCGATGCCGCGGGACTTGGCCCAGCGGACGATCTCGACCGAGCCCGCGGTCGAGAGGTGGCAGATGTGCACGCGGGAGCCGACGTGCTCGGCGAGCAGCACGTCCCGGGCGATGACCGACTCCTCGGCGACCGCGGGCCAGCCGCCCAGCCCCAGCTCCGCGGAGACGACGCCCTCGTTCATCTGGGCGCCCTCGGTCAGCCGCGGCTCCTGCGCGTGCTGGGCGACGACGCCGCCGAAGGCCTTCACGTACTCCAGCGCGCGGCGCATGATCACGGCGTCGTCGACGCACTTGCCGTCGTCGGAGAAGACGGTGACCCCGGCGGCGGACTCGTGCATGGCGCCCAGCTCGGCGAGCTTCCTGCCCTCCAGTCCGACGGTGACGGCGCCGATGGGCTGCACGTCGCAGTAGCCGTGCTCCTGGCCGAGCCGGTAGACCTGCTCGACGACGCCGGCGGTGTCGGCGACCGGGAAGGTGTTGGCCATGGCGAACACGGCCGTGAAGCCGCCGCTCGCGGCCGCGCGGGTGCCGGTCAGCACGGTCTCGGAGTCCTCGCGGCCCGGCTCGCGCAGGTGGGTGTGCAGGTCGACCAGGCCCGGCAGCAGCACCTTGCCGGCGGCCTCGACGACCTCGGCGCCCTCGTCGCTCAGCCCGGCGCCCACCCCGGCGATCGTCGCGCCGTCGATCAGCACGTCCTGCGGCTCACCGCCGAGCACCTTGGCGCCACGGATCAGGATCTTGCTCATGGTCTTACTTCTCCTCCGGACCGGTGGGGCGGGTGTGGGTGACGGCGGGCTCGTTGCCACCGAGGAGCAGGTACAGGACGGCCATCCGGATGGAGACTCCGTTTCCGACCTGCTCGACGACGGTGCAGCGGTCGGAGTCGGCGACCTCCGCGGTGATCTCCATGCCGCGGACCATCGGGCCGGGGTGCATCACGATCGCGTGCCCGGGCATCCGCGCCATGCGGTCGCCGTCGAGGCCGTAGCGCCGCGAGTACTCGCGCTCGGTGGGGAAGAACGCGGCGTTCATGCGCTCGCGCTGGACGCGCAGCATCATCACCGCGTCGGACTTGGTGAGCGTGGAGTCGAGGTCGTACGACACCTCGCAGGGCCAGGTCTCGACGCCGACCGGCACCAGGGTGGGCGGCGCGACCAGGGTGACCTCGGCGCCGAGCGTGTGCAGCAGGTCGACGTTGGAGCGGGCGACCCTGCTGTGCAGGACGTCGCCGACGATCGTGACGCGCCTGCCGGACAGGTCCTGGCCGATGCCGGCGTCCCGGCCGACCAGGCGGCGGCGCATGGTGAAGGCGTCGAGCAGGGCCTGCGTGGGGTGCTGGTGCGTGCCGTCACCGGCGTTGATGACGGCCGCGTCGATCCAGCCGGAGTTGGCCAGGCGGTAGGGCGCTCCGGAGGCGCCGTGCCGGATGACCACGGCGTCGACGCCCATGGCCTCCAGCGTCTGGGCGGTGTCCTTCAGCGACTCGCCCTTGGAGACGCTCGAGCCCTTGGCAGTGAAGTTGATGACGTCCGCGGACAGGCGCTTCTCGGCGGCCTCGAAGGAGATGCGCGTGCGCGTGGAGTCCTCGAAGAAGAGGTTGACGACGGTGCGGCCGCGCAGGGTCGGCAGTTTCTTGATCGGCCGGTCGGCGACCCGGGCCATCTCCTCGGCGGTGTCGAGGATCAGGACGGCGTCGTCGCGGGTGAGGTCGGCGGCCGAGATGAGATGACGCTGCATCTGTCAGGCTCCGTAAGGCAGTTCAGGTGTCGGGATCCGGGGGCCCGGGCCCGCGGCGGCAGCCGCGTGCGGCGCGGCGCCGGGGCGCAGCCGGGCAGGCGGGGGCACGCCGCGACGGCGTGGGCCCCCGTCCGCTACTGGGTCTGCTTCACACCGAGCAGCACGGTGTCGCGGCCGTCCTCCTCGGCCAGCAGGACCTTGACCGTCTCCCGCAGCGACGTGGGGAGGTTCTTGCCGACGTAGTCGGCGCGGATGGGCAGTTCGCGGTGGCCCCGGTCGACGAGGACCGCGAGCTGGACCGCGCGCGGGCGACCGACGTCGTTCAGGGCGTCGAGGGCGGCCCGGACGGTGCGGCCGGAGAAGAGCACGTCGTCGACGAGGACGACCAGCCTGCCGTCGATGCCGTCACCGGGGATCTCGGTGCGGGCCAGCGCGCGCGGCGGATGCATGCGCAGGTCGTCGCGGTACATCGTGATGTCGAGCGAGCCGACCGGGATCTTGCGGTCGGTGATGTCCTCGAGCTTGGCGGCGAGCCGCTGGGCGAGGAAGACCCCTCGGGTCGGAATGCCGAGGAGCACCACGTCGTCGGCGCCCCTGGCGCGCTCGACGATCTCGTGGGCGATGCGGGTCAGTACCCGCGCGATGTCGGGCCCCTCGAGCACGGGCCGGGCATCGGACGCTTGCGTGTCCATACGAAACGGACCTCCTTCTCCGCCTCACGGGACGGACCTTAAAGGACGTCGGATTTGCGCCATCCACGGTAGCAGGCCCGGACGACGCCCCAGATCACCCCCCTGGCGTAATCGGCCACCGCTGCCACGGAAGAGTCGGTGTGGACCATTCGGCTTGACGCACGAGAGTCACGCTGCGTAACCTCACAGTGAGTTACGAGACGCGCGGCTCGGGATCGCTGAAGCCGCGCCGACACAGTGTCCGGGGAGCTATATGTCCAGCGAATACGCCAAACAGCTCGGGGCCAAGCTCCGGGCCATCCGCACCCAGCAGGGCCTTTCCCTCCACGGTGTCGAGGAGAAGAGCCAGGGACGCTGGAAGGCGGTAGTGGTCGGATCGTATGAGCGCGGCGACCGAGCCGTGACCGTACAGCGCCTCGCCGAACTGGCGGATTTCTATGGGGTCCCGGTGCAGGAGCTCCTGCCGGGCACCACCCCGGGCGGCGCCGCCGAGCCGCCGCCGAAGCTGGTCCTGGACCTGGAGCGGCTGGCGACCGTGCCGGCCGAGAAGGCGGGTCCCCTGCAGCGTTACGCCGCCACGATCCAGTCGCAGCGCGGTGACTACAACGGCAAGGTGCTGTCGATCCGCCAGGACGACCTGCGCACACTCGCCGTCATCTACGACCAGTCGCCCTCGGTCCTCACCGAGCAGCTGATCAACTGGGGCGTGCTGGACGCCGACGCCCGCCGCGCGGTCGTCCACGAGGACGTCTGAGCCCGCACAGCAGAAACGTGCCGCCGGGGTGGCCGGAACTTCCTGGTTCCGGCCACCCCGGCGGCTTTCTGCGCCCTTCGCGGGCCCCGCACAGGCACAGGGACCGCGGCAGAGGCGACGACGGGCGGGACCGCACGCCAGGGGCCCGCAGCGCTCACGCTGCGGGCCCCTGGCACATACGCGTGCCTGCGCCGTCCTGCGCCTCGCTGCCTGCGGGTGCTACGCCTCGTCCCGGCGCAGCGACGGCTTCAGCTCCTTGAACCGGCCCAGCAGGCCGTTGACGAACGCGGGCGACTCGTCCGTGGAGAACTCCTTCGCCAGCTGCACCATCTCGTCCAGCACGACCGCGTCCGGGGTCTCGTCGGCCCAGATCAGCTCGTAGGCACCGAGCCGCAGCACGTTGCGGTCCACCACCGGCATCCGGTCGAGCGTCCAGCCCACCGAGTACTGCGCGATCAGCTCGTCGATGCGCTTCGCGTGCTTCGCGTAGCCCTCGACGAGCTGCATCGTGTACTCGCTCACGGGCGGCTGCCGGGTGTCGTCCCGGGACAGCCGGATCCAGTCCGCGAGGACCGTGAGGACGTCGGCGCCGCGCTGGTCGCCCTCGAAGAGGATCTGGAAGGCGCGCTTGCGGGCCGTGTTGCGGGCAGCCACGGTTAGCTGTTCACCCGGCCGAGGTAGTCGCTCGTACGGGTGTCGACCTTGATCTTCTCGCCGGTGGTGATGAAGAGCGGCACCTGGATCTGGTGGCCGGTCTCCAGGGTGGCGGGCTTGGTGCCGCCGGTGGAGCGGTCGCCCTGGACGCCCGGCTCGGTCTCCTGGACGACCAGCTCGACGGCGGCCGGCAGCTCGACGAAGAGCACCTCGCCCTCGTGCTGCGCGACGGTGGCCGTGAAACCCTCGACCAGGAAGTTGGCGGCGTCGGCGACCGTCTTGCGGTCGACCATCAGCTGGTCGTACGTCTCCATGTCCATGAAGACGAAGTACTCGCCGTCCATGTACGAGAACTGCATGTCGCGCTTGTCGACAGTGGCCGTCTCGACCTTGACGCCGGCGTTGAAGGTCTTGTCGACGACCTTGCCGGAGAGCACGTTCTTGAGCTTGGTGCGCACGAAGGCGGGGCCCTTGCCGGGCTTGACGTGCTGGAACTCGACGACGGACCAGAGCTGGCCGCCTTCGAGCTTGAGCACCAGGCCGTTCTTGAGGTCGTTCGTGGAAGCCACGGTTGCGGAATCTCCTGGACTGACGTGGACGACCCCGGCGCACGCGCACAGCCGGCAGCTAAAGCGCGAGCAGCTCCTTGGTCGTGATGGTGAGTAGCTCGGGTCCGCCGTCCGCCTCGGGGCGGACGACGAGCGTGTCATCGATCCGGACGCCGCCCCGCCCCGGGAGGTGGACCCCGGGTTCGACGGTGACCGGCACGCAAGCGTCCAGTTTACCCATGGCCGCGGGGGCCAGCTGCGGGTCCTCGTCGATTTCGAGTCCCACACCGTGCCCCGTCGCGGGCGGGAGCCCCTCGCTGTGCCCCCCGGAGCCCAGCACCTGGCGGGCGGCCCGGTCCACGTCGCGGCAGGCGGCGCCGGGCGTCAGCGCCTCCCGGCCGGCGCGCTGAGCGGCGAAGACCAGGTCGTAGAGCTCGATCTGCCAGTCCGCGGGGGACGTGCCGATGACGAAGGTGCGGCCGATCTCGCAGCGGTAGCCGCGGTAGGCGGCGCCCAGGCAGACGGAGAGGAAGTCGCCCTCCTCGACCCGTCGGTCGGTGGGCCGGTGGCCGCGCCGGCCGGCGTTGGGCCCGGTGGCGACGGAGGTCGTGAAGGCGGGGCCGTCGGCGCCGTGGTCGACGAGGCGCCGCTCCAGTTCGAGGGCGAGGTGCCGTTCGGTCCGGCCGACCAGGATGGACTCCAGCAGTTCGCCGAGGGCCTGGTCGGTGATCTCCGCGCCGATGCGCAGGCAGGAGATCTCCTCCTCGTCCTTGACCACCCTGAGCTGTTCGACCGATGCCGCGAGATCGGTCAGGCGCAGCCGCGGGACGACCGAGCGGATGGCGCGGTGGCGGGCCACGGTGAGGTGGTGCTCCTCCACGGCCAGCGAGTCGGCGCCCTGCGCCCCGGCGAGGTCCGCGGCGGCGACCGCGGGGTCGCCGGGGCCGGCGAGGACATGCAGGCGCAGGGTGTCGTCGGGGCGGTCCTCGGCGGGGTGGACGTCCCGCGGGCCCGTGCAGACGAGGAGGTCCTCGGTACGACCGAGGAGGAGGACGGCGCCGTGCGGGGTGGCGCCGGCGAGGTAGCGGACGTTGGCGGGGCGGGAGACGATCGCTGCCGCGTGGCCGGCCGCGTTGCACTGCTCCCTCAGCCGGGTTCGGCGGATTGCGCACATCTCTGACATGAGACGAGCGTAGGAGCCGTGGGTGATTTGTGCCGGTTCAGGGAGTGCCGATCGGGCTAGCGGGTTGCCGCGTCCCGTCGAGTGCCGGGTACGGCGCGGCGGGAAGCGTCACGCGGTTCCCCGCGCCCCTCACGGCGCTCCGGCGCACGTCCGCTACCAGCTCGGGGGACTCGCGATCGATCTCGCCAGTACGTCGTCCAGGACGCGGGCCGTCGCCGGCACGTCCAGCTGGGAGTTGTCGATGATCGGCAGGCCGGAGCCGTACCACCCCGCCATGCGGCCGTGGATGCGGGCGACCTCCTCGTCGGTGAGGCGGCGGTTGCCGGAACGCTCCGCGTTGCGCTCCAGCACGATCTCCAGGCCGGGCAGCAGGACGACCGGCAGCAGGCCGGGGCCCACATGGCGCTTCCAGCCGCCGAGTCCGACGACCGGGCGGTCGGGGAAGACGGCGTCGTCGAGGATGCAGGAGATGCCGTTGGCCAGGAAGTTGCGGGCGGCGAAGCCGCAGGTGCGGCGGGCGAGGCGGTACTGCGCCTCCGAGTTGTCGTTCCACCCCGACTGCGGGTCGGCGAAGCCGGAGCGCACCCATTCGCGTACGTCGTCGAGGCTGATGTGGGCGGTGGGGACGCGGCGGTGGTCGGCCCAGTACTTGGCGACACTGGTCTTGCCCGCGCCCGCGGGGCCGATGAGCAGCACCGCGAGGGTCGTGCCCGCCGGGTCGGGGACGGCGGTGGTCTGCGGCGCGCTGGGCATGGCGACCGGGCCGCCCGGCGGCAGCGGGACATGGCCGGTGGTGTCCGGGGGCGGCGGTGCCGGGGCGTGCCGCGGCGGGGCCGGCACCGCGGGCGCCTGGGGGTGGCCCGGGGCCGGGGGCGGCGGGGGCGCGGGAGCCGCCGGGCCCCGGTGCGGGTCCGCCTGATGCGGACCCGGGTGGTGCGCGGCCGGCGACCAGCCGGCGGCCGGTCCGTGCCCCGGCTGGTGGGGCGGCGGCAGCGGAGAACCCACTGCGTGCTGCATCCGGTGCCACTCCGTCTCGTTCTCAATGGGCTCGGTGTCGCCGCGGGCGATCGGCGCCGTCAGCGCGGCGCGAGTCCCGCTCCCTACCGAACGGTACCTTCCCCGGCCGCCGTTTGGTGAACGGCCCGGGAGGGCCCGAAGTGCCCACGTCCACAAGGCGGATCGGACGAGCGCCGCCCCGGCGGACCTACTCCCCCACCTCGCCGTACGCGGCGAGCAGCACGGCCGGGTCGGGGCCCTCCAGGACGGTCGGCTTGGCCAGGCCGTCCAGGACGATGAAGCGCAGCAGGTCGCCACGGGACTTCTTGTCGACCCTCATCGTCTCCAGCAGCCTGGGCCACTGGTCGTGGCGGTAGTGCAGCGGCAGCCCGACCGACTCCAGGACGCTGCGGTGCCGGTCGGCGGTCGCGTCGTCCAAGCGGCCCGCCAGACGGCCGAGTTCGGCCGCGAAGTGCATGCCGACCGCGACGGCGGCGCCGTGCCGCCACGTGTAGCGCTCGTTCTTCTCGATCGCGTGCCCGAGCGTGTGACCGTAGTTGAGGATCTCCCGGAGCCCCGATTCCTTCAGGTCCGAGGAGACGACCTCGGCCTTGACCCGGATCGAGCGCTCGATGAGTTCGGCCGTGTGCGGGCCGGCCGGAGTGCGCGCGGCCTGCGGATCGGCCTCGATGAGCTCCAGGATCACCGGGTCGGCGATGAAGCCGGCCTTGATGATCTCGGCGAGCCCGGAGACGTAGTCGTTGACCGGGAGGGAGTCCAGCGCGGCCAGGTCGCACAGCACGCCGGCGGGCGGGTGGAAGGCGCCCACCAGGTTCTTGCCCTCGGCGGTGTTGATGCCGGTCTTGCCGCCGACAGCTGCGTCCACCATCGCCAGCACGGTGGTCGGAACGGCGATCCAGCGCACCCCGCGCAGCCAGGTCGCCGCGACGAAACCGGCGAGGTCCGTGGTGGCGCCGCCCCCGACACCGACGATGACGTCAGTGCGGGTGAAGCCGGACTGGCCCAGCGCCTTCCAGCAGTAGGCGGCGACCTCGGCGGTCTTGGCCTCCTCCGCGTTCGGCACCTGGATGGCCACCGCCTCGTACCCCTGCGCGGCGAGATCGGCGCGCAGGGCGTCCCCGGTCTCCGCCAGCGCCTCGGGGTGGATCACCGCGACCCGCTTGGCCCGCTCCCCCACCAGACCGGCCAGTTCGCCCAGGAGCTGACGGCCCACCAGAACCTCGTACGGGTCGCTGCCCGCGCTCCCGCCGACCTGGACGCGGGTGACTGCCTCGCTCATGTTTCCTTCAACTCCACTGCGTCCAGCACGGTTTGGGTGACCTCTTCGGGGGTGCGGCCGTCGGTGGCCACGACCGCCGTGGCGACCTGCTCGTACAGCGAACGCCGGGCCTCCATCAGCTCGCGCCACTGCTTGCGCGGGTTGACCGCGAGCAGCGGGCGGGCGGCGTTCAGGCCGGTGCGGCGGACCGCCTCCTCGACGTCCATCGAGAGGTAGACGACCCGGTGTCCGGCGAGCAGCGCCCGGGTGTCCGCGTCCAGGATCGCGCCGCCGCCCAGCGCCAGCACGCCGTCGTGCTCGGCCAGCGCCCGCCGCACCGCCTGCTTCTCGATCGCCCGGAAGGCCGCCTCGCCCTCGTCGAGGAAGATGTCCGCGATCGTGCGGCCCTGCCCGGCCACGATGTCGTCGTCGGTGTCCCGGTAGCCGACACCGAGCCGCCCGGCCAGCAGCTGCCCGACCGTCGACTTCCCCACGCCCATCGGCCCGACGAGGACCACCCGCGCAGCGCTCATCGGATGGCCAGGTTCTCGAGGTAGGAGCGCACGTTGCGGCGGGTCTCGGCGACCGAGTCGCCGCCGAACTTCTCCGCCACCGCGTCCGCCAGGACCAGCGCCACCATCGCCTCGGCCACGATGCCGGCCGCCGGCACCGCGGACACGTCGGAGCGCTGGTGGTGCGCCTGCGTGGCCTCGCCGGTGGTCACGTCCACCGTCCGAAGGGCCCGCGGCACGGTCGCGATCGGCTTCATCGCCGCCCGCACCCGCAGCAGCTCGCCCGTGCTCAGCCCGCCCTCCGTACCGCCGGAACGCCCCGACACCCGCCGGATGCCCTCCGGCGTGTTCACGATCTCGTCGTGCGCCTGCGAACCCGGCACCCTCGCCAGCTCGAACCCGTCACCGACCTCGACGCCCTTGATCGCCTGGATACCCATCAGCGCACCCGCCAGCCGCGCGTCCAGCTTGCGGTCCCAGTGCACGTGCGAGCCCAGACCGACCGGCACGCCGTACGCGAGGACCTCCACCACGCCGCCCAGGGTGTCGCCGTCCTTGTGGGCCTGGTCGACCTCCGCGACCATCGCCTTGGAGGTGTCGGCGTCCAGGCAGCGCAGCGGGTCCGCGTCCAGCCGCTCCACGTCCGCCGGCGTCGGGTACACCCCGGCCGGGGCCTTCACCGCACACAGCTCCACCACATGGCTGACGATCTCGATGCCGGCCGTCTCCTTCAGATACGACCGCGCCACCGCGCCCAGCGCCACCCGGGCCGCCGTCTCCCGCGCCGAGGCCCGCTCCAGCACCGGCCGCGCCTCGTCGAAGCCGTACTTCTGCATGCCCGCCAGATCCGCGTGCCCCGGACGCGGGCGGGTCAGCGGGGCGTTGCGGGCCAGACCGGCGAGGATCTCCGCATCGACCGGGTCGGCCGCCATGACCTGCTCCCACTTCGGCCACTCGGTGTTGCCCACCATGACCGCGACCGGGGAACCGAGGGTGAGGCCGTGCCGGACACCGCCGAGGAAGGTCACCTCGTCCCGCTCGAACTTCATCCGCGCGCCGCGTCCGTAGCCGAGCCGGCGCCGGGCCAGGTGGTCCGCCACCATCTCCGTCGTGATCGGCACGCCGGCCGGAAGGCCCTCCAGCGTCGCCACGAGTGCGGGACCGTGGGACTCCCCCGCGGTCAGCCAGCGCAACCTGCTCAACGGTGCTCCTCAGTGCTCGCGCCCTGGTACTGCCCTGCGTACGCGCGTCCTCGCGTACGGCGACGGCGTGACCAGGTGCGCGGCCCCGGCCCGCCACCTCCGATCCTCCCACGTCCGGGTCAGGGCTCCGATCCCCGTCCGGCAACCGGACAGATCAGCCCGGCTGCGCGGCCGCACGCATCGCGGCGAGCGGGGAGCGCGGGTCACCGGTGAACCGGCGGAACTGGAAGACCGCCTGGTGCACCAGCAGGTCGAGGCCGCTGAGCACCTGCCCGCCCCGCTCCTGCCAGGCCGCGGCGAGCGGCGTGGGCCAGGGGTCGTAGAGCACGTCGAAGAGGGTGCCGACCTGGGCGGGCAGCCGCCCCGCCAGCGCGTCGGTGCCGCCGGCCGGCGTCGTGGAGATCACCAGCGGCGCGTCGAAGGCCCGTACGGCATCGGCCCAGTCGGCCGGGCGGACCTGTACGCCGAGCCGCTCGCCCCACCGCCGCATCTCGTCCGCGCGCCGCTCGCTGCGCACGTACACGGTGACCTCGCCGGTGCAGACGCGGGCGAGTGCCGCGAGCGCGGACGAGGCGGTGGCCCCCGCCCCCAGGACCGCCGCCGACTCGGTCTTCTCCACGCCGCGCTCGTGCAGCGCGGCCACCAGTCCGGGGATGTCGGTGTTGTCGCCGACCCGGCGACCGTCGGGCCGGAACACCACGGTGTTGACCGCCTCGACCGAGGACGCCGTGTCGGTGATCTCGTCGAGCAGCGGGATCACCGCCCGCTTCAGCGGCATGGTCAGGGACAGCCCCGCCCACTCGGGCCCGAGCGTGCCGAGGAACCCGGGCAGCGCCGCCTCGTCGATCTCGAACCTGTCGTACGACCATCCCTCCAGGCCGAGCGCCCGGTATCCCGCGGTGTGCAGGCGAGGCGACAGGGAGTGGGCGATGGGCGAGCCGAGCACGGCCGCCCGCCGGGTCGTCGTCATCGGTTCAGTTTCCTCGGATCAGCGGCATCAGTTCTTCTTCCTCGACGCGTTGAACTGCTGGACCAGCTTGTTGTGCTCCGCGAGCGTCTTGGTGAACTTGCTGGTCTTGCCGTCCAACGAGATGAAGTAGTACCAGCCGTCGTGCGTCGGGTCGAGCGAGCCCTTGATCGCCTCGGCGCCGGGGTTGTCGATCGGCCCGGGCGGCAGGCCCTTGATGTAGTACGTGTTGTACGGGTTGTTGTACTTGCGCAGCTCGGCGATGCTCAGGTCGATCTTGCTCTGGTTCTTCACGTAGTTGTACGTGGAGTCGAACTCGAGCGAGCCGTAGGTCTCGGGGTTGCCGGGCTTGAGGCGGTTGTAGACGACCTCGGCCATCTTGCGGAAGTCGTCGTGGCTGGTGCCCTCCGCCTGGACCAGGCTCGCCACGGTGAGCAGCTGCCACGGGCCGGAGAGGCCGAGGCTCTTCGCCTTCTTCTCCAGGCCGAGTTTCGCGTAGGTGTCGTTGGCCCGGGAGACCATGTCCTTCAGCACGGCCTCGGGCTTCTGCCCCTTGGAGACGGCGTAACTGGAGGGGTAGAGGAATCCTTCCAGCGGATCCTTGAGGTTCGGGTGGTTCAGCGCCCAGGCGGGCAGGCCGAGCTTCTTGTAGTCCTTCTCGGCCGTCTTCGCCGTGGTGCCGTCGGCGACTCCGAGGCGTTTGTCGATCAGTGAGTAGACCGCCGTGTTGCGCGAGCCCTCGGCGATGATCAGGTTGCTGCGGCTCTTCGGGCTGAGCATGAGTTCGACCGCGCTCGCGGCCGACATCTGCTTGTGCAGCGTGTAGACGCCGTCCTGGATCTTCTTGCCGTCGGGGTTCGACTGCTGCGCGGAGACGAAGGCGTCGACGCTCTTGACGACGCCCGCCTCCTTGAGCTTCTGGCCGATCACATAGCCGCCGGCCCCCTTGGGGATGACGACCGTGACCTGCTCGCCGTTGCCGTCACCCGCGTAGTCGGGCGCCGGGCCGAAACGATCCTGGTAGAACTGGTAGCCGAAGTAGCCGACGCCGCCGACAGCGCCCGCGAAGATCGCCACCAGCACGAGACAGGCGCAGCCGCTGCGGCGCTTCTTCGGTTTCCTGCCGCCGCGGCCCTTGCGGCCGCCCGGCGCGTCCTCGTCCTCGTCGTCGTCCTCGCCGTCCGCGAAGAAGGCGTGTTCTCCCTGGTCGGGGCCTGGGTCCCAGTCGGTGGGCGGTTCGGGTTCGGCCTGCCTGCGGGCCGGGGGCACGGGCGGGGGATAGGCGTCGGGCGTGCCGTAGGGGTCGGGCTGCTCGCCACCGTAGGAGGCGGTCTGCCGGCCGTAGGGGTCGGCCGGGTCGGTGTACTGGACGTGCGGGCCGGTGCCCCAGCCACCCTGGTCGTAGGTCTGCTGCCCCTGGTACTGCTGCTGCCCCTGGTACTGCTGCTGGTCCCGGTGGTACTGCTGCTGGCCGTGATCCGCGTAGTACTGCTGGTCGTAGCCCTGGTAGTGCTGCTGCCCCTGGCCGTACGCGGACTGGCCGCCCTCGCTCCAGTCACCGTAGTGCTGCTGCTGCGGCTGCTGCTGCGGATAGTGCTGCGGCCGGCCGCCGTAGGGGGACTGCGGGTCCGTCTGGGCCCGCTGTCCTCCCCATCCGTCGTCCCCGTAGAGCGGGTCCTCCGGATTCCACGGTTCGGAGCCTTGGCCCCGGCCATACTCAGTCATCGATCCCCTAGAGCCGCGAGGCGGCGGTTACGCGGCTTGTGGCCGGGCAGCCGTCCCGCCTCTTGCTGTGCAGCCGCTGTTCGAACAGCGGCGCAATCGCGCGGAACGTTACCGTATCGCGATCAGATGACCACTTCGACGCCCTCGCCGGGTGCTTTACCTGACACCCGTTCGGATTCGAGCGCCTGCTGGAGGATGATCACTGCGGCGGCCTGGTCGATGACCGAGCGGCCCTTCTTCGACTTCACGCCCGAGGCCCGCAGCCCCTGGCTCGCCGTCACCGTCGTCATGCGCTCGTCGACGAGCCGCACCGGGACGGGGGCGATGCCCCTGGCCAGCTCCTGGGCGAAGCCGCGTACCTTGACCGCGGCCGGTCCCTCGCCCCCCTTGAGCGAGCGAGGGAGGCCGACGACGACCTCGATCGGCTCGTACTCCTCGACGAGCTGCTTCAGCCGCCGGTGAGCTGCGGGAACGTCCCGCCCGGGCACCGTCTCCACCGGCGTGGCGAGGATCCCGTCGGGGTCGCACGAGGCGACCCCGATCCGGGCGTCCCCGACGTCGATCGCGAGCCGGCGGCCTGTGCGCATGGTCACTTCGCGGTGTCCGCCACGAGCCGCTCGACGGCGTCCACGGCCTCGCCGACCGCGGCCGGGTTCTGGCCGCCGCCCTGGGCGACGTCCGGCTTGCCGCCACCGCCGCCGCCGAGCGTCTTGGCGGCCGCGCGCACCAGGTCACCGGCCTTCAGACCGCGCTCGCGGGCGGCCTCGTTGGTGGCGATGACCGTCAGCGGCTTGCCGTTGCCGACGGTGAAGAGGGCCACCACGGCGGCCCGTCCGCCCTGGATGCGGCCGCGCACGTCGAGGACCAGCCTGCGCAGGTCGTCGGCGGTGGTGCCGTCCGGGACCCGGCCGGTGACGACGGCGATGCCGCGGACGTCCTTGGCCGACTCGACGAGACCGGCGGCGGCCTGGAGCACCTTCTCCGCGCGGAACTTCTCGATCTCCTTCTCGGCGTCCTTCAGCTTGCCGAGCATCGAGGAGACCTTCTCCGGCAGCTCCTCCGGGCGGCCCTTGAGCAGCTCGGTCAGCTGGTTGACGACCGTGTGCTCCCGGGCGAGGAAGGAGTAGGCGTCCACACCGACGAGGGCCTCGATACGGCGGACACCCGAGCCGATGGAGGACTCGCCGAGCAGCTTGACCAGGCCGAGCTGGGCGGTGTTGTGCACGTGCGTGCCGCCGCACAGCTCCTTGGAGAAGTCGCCGATGGTCACCACGCGGACGCGGTCGCCGTACTTCTCGCCGAACTCGGCGATGGCGCCCTGCTTCTTCGCCTCGTCGATGCCCATGATGTCGGCACGGACGTCGAGGTCGCGGGCGAGCACCTCGTTGATCTTCTGCTCGACGTCGGTCATCACGGCCGTGGGAACGGCGGACGGCGAACCGAAGTCGAAGCGGAAGCGGCCGGGCTGGTTCTCGGAACCGGCCTGGGCGGCCGTCGGGCCGAGGGCGTCGCGCAGCGCCTGGTGGGTCAGGTGCGTGGCGGAGTGGGCGCGGGCGATGGCCTTGCGGCGGCGGCCGTCGATGGCGGCGTGGGCCTTGGCGCCGACGGTGACCTCGCCGACCTGGACGACGCCCTTGTGGACGTAGACGCCCGGAACCGGCTTCTGGCAGTCGCGGACCTCGATGACGGCACCGGAGTCGGCCCTGATCCGGCCGGTGTCGCCGATCTGGCCGCCGCCCTCGGCGTAGAACGGGGTGCGGTCGAGCACGATCTCGACCTCGTCGCCCTCGGTGGCGGCCGGGGACGAGGCGCCGTCGACGAGGATGCCGACGATGGTGGACTCGCCCTCGGTCTCGCCGTAGCCGATGAAGTCGGTCTCGCCGACCTTGTCGGCGATCTCGCGGTAGGCGCCCGCGCCGGCGTGGCCGGTCTTCTTGGCCTGGGCGTCGGCCTTGGCCCGCTCCCGCTGCTCCTTCATCAGGCGCCGGAAGCCGTCCTCGTCCACCGACAGGCCCTGCTCGGCGGCCATCTCGAGGGTGAGGTCGATCGGGAAGCCCCAGGTGTCGTGGAGCAGGAACGCCTTGTCGCCGGGCAGGACCGTGGAACCGGCGGCCCTGGTCTCGGTGACGGCGGTGTCGAGGATGTTGGTGCCGGCCTTCAGCGTCTTGAGGAAGGCGTTCTCCTCGGCGACGGCGACCTTCTCGATGCGCTCGCGGTCGGTGATCAGCTCGGGGTACTGCTGTCCCATCATCCCGATCACGGTGTCGATGAGGTCCAGGACGACCGGGCCGGTGGCGCCGAGCAGGCGCATGTTGCGGATGGCGCGGCGCATGATGCGGCGCAGGACGTAGCCGCGGCCCTCGTTGCCGGGGGTGACGCCGTCGCCGATGAGCATCACGGACGTGCGCATGTGATCGGTGACCACGCGCAGCGAGACGTCGGAGGCGTGGGCGGCGCCGTAGTGGACGCCGGTCAGCCCGGTGGCCTTCCTGATGACGGCCATGGAGGTGTCGATCTCGTACATGTTCTGCACGCCCTGCAGAACCATGGCGAGGCGCTCCAGGCCCAGGCCCGTGTCGATGTTCTTGCTCGGCAGGTCTCCGAGGATCTCGAAGTTCTCCTTGCCGGTGCCCTCGCCGCGCTCGTACTGCATGAAGACGAGGTTCCAGAGCTCCACGTACCGCTCGTCGTTGACGGCGGGGCCGCCCTCGGCGCCGAACTCGGGGCCGCGGTCGTAGTTGATCTCGGAGCACGGGCCGCAGGGGCCGGGGACACCCATGGACCAGAAGTTGTCCTTCATGCCCAGGCGCTGGATGCGCTCCATGGGCACACCGACGACCTCGTGCCAGATGCGCTCGGCCTCGTCGTCGTCCTGGTAGACGGTGATCCAGAGCTTCTCCGGCTCCAGGCCGTAACCGCCCTTGTCCTGGGGGCTCGTGAGCAGCTCCCAGGCGAGCTTGATGGCGCCTTCCTTGAAGTAGTCGCCGAAGGAGAAGTTGCCGCACATCTGGAAGAACGTGCCGTGCCGCGTGGTCTTGCCGACCTCTTCGATGTCG
Organism: Streptomyces sediminimaris; assembly: GCF_047049295.1. Taxonomy (NCBI): domain Bacteria; kingdom Bacillati; phylum Actinomycetota; class Actinomycetes; order Kitasatosporales; family Streptomycetaceae; genus Streptomyces; species Streptomyces sediminimaris. The sequence continues at coordinate 1,577,658 of NZ_JBJWOT010000001.1, forward strand.
GGCGTGCGCACGCACTTCTGCACGCTGGTGGCGCGGTCGAACGGCGGCTTGACCTCACCCAGGAAGTACGGCTTGAAGGGCACCATGCCGGCCGGCACGAGGAGCAGAGTCGGGTCGTCCGCGATGAGCGACGCCGAAGGGACGACGGTGTGCCCGCGCTCCTCGAAGAAGCTCAGCCAGCGGCGGCGGATCTCGGCCGACTCCATCAGTGGTCCTCATTCCGGTTGTACGAGTACGTCCGGTACGCCGAGCCCTCGACGTACTTCGGTGTGCTGCGGTTCTCGATGGCGGCGTGCCGCCGGGGCGCGGGGAGCTCGGGGGCCGCGTTGATGCCGAGGGCCTCGCCCAGCTCCTCCTCGCGCCGCGCCATGTTGTCGCGCACGTCCAGCGCGAAGCCGACCGCCCGGTCCTTGATCCGGTGGCCCGCGTCGATCGCCCTGCCGGCGGCGGCCGCGGCGAGGTTCTCGGGCGTCAGCTGCTTCAGCTTGCGGTTGACCTTGGTGGTGGCCCATACACCGGCGGCGACGCCGGTGCCGAACCAGAAGGTACGGCGGAACATCGGTGGCTCAGTCCTTCTTTCCCTGGTTGTTCCGCCTGTTGCGCCTCTCCCGCCGGGCGGCCGGGACGGTGCGGCCGACGACCACGGTCCGGCCCGGCGTCCCGGCGGGCGCGCCTTCCCTGCGGGTGCCCAGGGCGCGGCGGACGCCGTAGCCGAAGGCCGCGACCTTCACCAGCGGGCCGCCGAAGGTGGAGGCGACGGTGGTGGACAGCGCCGACGCGTTCGACGTGACCTCCTGGACGTCGGTGGCGATGGCGTCGACCCGCTCGATCTGGGTCTGCGCCGAGCGCACCGCGGTGGACGCGTCGGACAGCAGCGGCACGGCCTGGTCGGTCACCTCCGCGACCAGCTTGGTGGTCGCCCTGAGCGTCTGGGCCAGCCTCGCCAGTGCCACGGCGAGGAAGGAGACCAGGATCGCCCAGAAGACGGCCACCAGGATCCCGGCCACCTCTCCACCGGACACCTCGCGCACCCGCTCCCTGAAACGTGCCTGAACATCGAAAAGCAATGGACCGAGCCTATCGCGCCAGGGGCGCGGCTCCGCACCGGATTACCGTCCCGCGCCGCGGGGTCGCGCGAAGCGATTGTACGGAGTGATTACAGTTCAGTACGCTCCGTATCCCATGCGGGATCATCGACGGAGCGACGGACTCATGGACGGCAACTTACCCCTGGAGCTCAACGCGTTCGTCGGGCGCTCGGCCGAACTCGCCGCACTGGCGCGGCTGCTCGGCGCCGCGCGGCTGGTGACGGTGACGGGGGCGGGCGGTGTCGGCAAGTCGCGGCTCGCGGCGCGGGCGGCCGCGCGGTGCGCCCCGTGCGACGGCGTCCGGCGGGTGGAGCTGGCGCCGGTGCGGGACGCGGAGTTCGTCGACTACGCCGTCGTGGAGGCGCTGGGGCTGACCGACCACACCACCCGGGCGCCGCGCGAGACCCTGCTGGCGCATCTCGCCGAGCGCCGGCTGCTGCTGGTGCTGGACGGCTTCGAGCACCTGGTCACGTCGTGCGCCGAGCTGGTGGGCGACCTGCTGCGGCGGCTGCCCGGGCTCAGGGTGCTCGCGGTGGGCCGCAGGCCGCTGGCCGTGGCCGGTGAACGGGTGTTCCCGCTGGCCCCCCTGGCTGAGGAGGAGGCGGTCGAACTGCTGCTGAACCGGGCGTCGGAGCAGGGCCCGGCACCGGCGGACGGCCCGGAGGTCCGCGAGGTGTGCCGGCGCCTGGACGGGATCCCGCTGGCGGTCGAGCTGGCCGCCGGGCGGCTGCGCGCCCTGTCCCCCGGACAGCTGCTGGACCGGCTCGACGACCGCTTCCGGCTGCTGACCGGCGGCGGGCGGGACGCGCTGCCCCGCCACCGGACCCTGCGCCTGGCCATCGGCTGGAGCCATGAACTGTGCACGCCCCGCGAGCGGTTGCTGTGGTCGCGGCTGTCGGTGTTCGCCGGGGGGTTCGACCTGGAGGCCGTCGAGTACGTGTGCAGCGGGCACGGTCTGCGGGCCGACGACGTCCTGGACGTGCTCACCGAACTGCTCGCGCAGTCGGTCCTCGCCCGCGAGGAGACGCCGGCCGGCGCGCGCTACCGGATGCTGGACACGGTGCGCGCCTACGGCGCCGAGTGGCTGGAGGCGACGGGCGACGCGGCCCGGCTGCGGCGGCGGCACCGCGACTGGTACCTGGGGCTCGCCACATGGTGCGAGCTCGACTGGTTCTCACCGCGCCAGGCCGAGGTGGCCGCGCGCGCGGAGGCGGAGCTGCCGAATCTGCGCGGCGCGCTGGAGCACTGCCTGGGCGAGCCGGAGGAGGCGCATCTCGGGCAGTACCTCGCGGGCTCGCTGTGGTTCCTCTGGGCGGGCTGCGGACGGCTTTCGGAGGGGCGGCACTGGCTGGAGCAGATGGTGCGGCTGGACACCGGGCACGAGCAGTCCCGGCTGAAGGCACTGTGGGTGCTCGGCTATGTGGCGATCCTGCAGGGCGACACGGTGGGCGCGCTGGGGGCGCTGCAGGAGTGCCGCGAGGAGGCGGAGCGCGCCGGCGACCCGACGGCCGTGGCGTACGCCGAGCACCGCACCGGATGCCTGGCCCTGGTCAGCGACGACATGGAGCGCGCGCAGACGCTGCTGCAGTCGGCGCTGGACCGCTACCGGGAGATCGGCGAGCTCAACAGCAACGTGCTGATGGGCCAGGTCGAGCTGGCGATGACACGCGCCTTCCAGGGCGATCTGCCGGAGGCGGTGCGGCTGTGCGAGGACGTACGGCGGGTGTGCGAGGACCACGGCGAGCGGTGGGCCCGCGGCTACGCGCTCTACGTCCTGGCGTACGCGGCCTGGGCCGGCGGCGACCTGCCGCGGGCGCGTGCCCTGCTGGCCGAATGCCTCACCGGCGCCCACGCCTTCCACGATCTGCTCGGCTCGGTGCTGGCGGTGGAACTGCTGGCCCTGGTCACCGTGGCGCAGGGCGACGCGGCGGAGGCGGCGGTGCTGCAGGGCGCGGCGTCCCGGATGTGGCGGTCGGTGGGCCTGCCGCTGTTCGGCTCGGCGTACTTCAACACCCCGCACGAGCGGTGCGAGGCGGCGGCCCGGGAGCGGCTGGGCGACGAGCGGTACGCGGAGTGCGTGGCGCAGGGGGCGCGGCTGGTGCGGGAGGCGGCGGTGTCCCGTGCGCTGGAGCGGCCGCTGGACGCCGTCCCGGCGCCGCGCGGTCCGGTCCGGCGTGCGGCGACGGCCGGCCCGGACATGCACGAGCCCGCCGCCTCCCGCGCCCGGAAGGGCGGGGAGACGGCGGGCTGAGGTGGTGCCGCCGCCTGCCGGTGATCAGCGGGCGTAGTACTCGACGACGAGCTGCTCGTCGCAGATGACCGGGATCTCCTTGCGGTTCGGCTCACGGTCCAGGCGGAACGCCAGGGCCTTGAGGTTCACCTGGAGGTAGCGCGGGGTCTCGCCCTCGGGGGCGAAGCCGCCCTCACGGGCGATGGAGAAGAGGGTCTTCTCACGGCTGCGCTCACGGACCATCACGACGTCGTCGGGCTTGACGCGGAAGGACGGCTTGTCGACCTTCTGGCCGTTGACCTCGATGTGGCCGTGCACGACCATCTGACGGGCCTGGTAGATGGTGCGGGCGATGCCCGAACGCAGGACCAGGGCGTCGAGGCGGCGCTCGAGCTCGATGATCAGGGCCTCACCGGTCTTGCCCTGGACCTTGGAGGCACGCTCGTAGGCGCGGACGAGCTGGCGCTCGGACACGTCGTACTGCGCGCGCAGACGCTGCTTCTCGAGCAGACGGACCTTGTAGTCCGAGTTCTGCTTGCGGCCGCGGCCGTGCTCACCCGGCGGGTAGGGACGGGCCTCGAAGTACTTGACGGCCTTCGGGGTCAGCGCGATGCCGAGGGCACGCGACTTCTTGACCTTGGGGCGGGACTGGTTCGCCACTGTCTTGGGTCTCTTCTCTCAAGGTTTCCGGCTTGTCAGGGTTCTGGGAGGTCGCATCCGCAGCCGGGGAATCCCTCCTCGCCCTGGTGGGCGGGGCGGGCAGCCGCTCCCCTGGTCTGGGCACATACGTGCAGCACGCGAGTGGCCCACCGGCCTCTCCCGCCGTACGACGGGTGGTGGTGGGCTGCCCGCGACACCTTTCGACGGTGCGCGACGCTCCTGGAGCCGGTCCGTGGGGACCGGGTCTCCGGCCGGACGTCCCGCTCTAACGGCACGGGACTCGGCGCTCCGACGCAGTCTACAGGGTGCTCAGGACCGCCTGCGACCGAGGTGCTTGCGGGTCCACTCCACCGCGTCCGCGTACCGCGCCTCGGCGCCGTGCCGGCTCGGGGTGTAGTACTCCCGGTCCTTGATCGCGTCCGGGGCGTACTGCTGCTCGGCGATGCCCTCGGCGAGGTCGTGCGGATACACGTACCCCTGCGCGTGCCCGAGCTTCGCGGCGCCCTTGTAGTGGCCGTCGCGCAGGTGCGGCGGCACGGCGCCGGCCAGTCCCTTGCGCACGTCGCCCAGGGCGGCGCCGATGGCCGTCGTCGCGGAGTTGGACTTGGGGGCCAGGGCGAGGGCGATGGTCGCGTGGCTGAGGGTGAGGGCGGCCTCGGGGAAGCCGATCATGGCGACGGCCTGGGCGGCGGCGACCGCGATCGGCAGCGCGTTGGGGTCCGCGAGGCCGATGTCCTCGCTCGCCGAGATCATCAGGCGGCGGGCGATGAAGCGGGGGTCCTCGCCGGCGTCGATCATGCGGGCCAGGTAGTGCAGCGCGGCGTCGACGTCCGAGCCGCGGATGGACTTGATGAGGGCGCTGGCGACGTCGTAGTGCTGGTCGCCGTCGCGGTCGTACGTCACCGCCGCCCGGTCGACCGTCTCCTCCAGCGTCGTCAGGGAGATCTCCGGCTCGCCCTTGTCGAGGGCGGCCCCGGCCGCGGCCTCCAGGGCGGTCAGGGCGCGGCGGGCGTCGCCGCCCGCGATGCGCAGGAGATGGTCCGCGGTGTCGTCCGGGAGGACGACCGCGTCCTTCAGGCCCCGTTCGTCGCTCAGCGCCCGCTTCAGCAGCCCGCGGACGTCGTCGTCCGTGAGGGGTTCGAGGGTGAGCAGCAGGGAGCGGGAGAGCAGCGGGGAGATCACCGAGAAGTACGGGTTCTCCGTCGTCGCGGCGATCAGGGTCACCCAGCGGTTCTCGACCGCGGGCAGGAGGGAGTCCTGCTGGGCCTTGCTGAAGCGGTGGATCTCGTCCAGGAAGAGGACGGTCTCCTTGCCGTATCCGCCGGTGGCGCGGCGGGCGCCGTCGATGACCGCGCGGACCTCCTTGACCCCCGCGGTGATCGCCGACAGTTCGACGAAGCGCTTGTCGGTGGCCTTGGAGACGACGTACGCCAGCGTCGTCTTGCCGGTGCCGGGCGGGCCCCAGAGGATCACCGAGGAGGGCCCGGCGGGGCCCGGGGAGCCCGCGGCCGCGCCCCTGCGGTCCGCCTGCTCGCCGACCAGTCTGCGCAGCGGCGAGCCGGGCTTGAGCAGGTGCTGCTGGCCCACCACCTCGTCGAGGGTGCGCGGGCGCATCCGCACCGCCAGGGGGCTCCCTGCCGGGTCCTTCTCCTGGCGCTCTTCTGCGGCTGCGGTGAACAGGTCGGGCTCCACGTCCCAAACCCTAATTCACCGCACCGACAATCCCTCCGGGCCCTCGGCCCCCGGGGTCAGCTGGTCCAGAAGTCCCACCAGCGGGTGAGGATCAGCATGCCGATGATGCCGATGTGCAGCACGGGCAGGACCCAGGTGAACTCGCCGAAGAAGCTCTTCAGCCAGCGCGGCGCCGGCAGGAAGCCGTTGCGGACGTTGAACGACGTCACGTACCAGAACATGATGATCGTCGCGACCCAGGCCAGCGAGCACCACAGGCACAGCGCGTTGATGCGGTACAGCGACTGGAACATCAGCCAGGCGCAGAAGCTCACGCCGAAGAGGGTGCCGGCGTTGAAGGTGAGCCAGTACCAGCGCGGGAAGCGGGCGCGGGCGAGCAGGCTCATGCCGACGCAGATGACGATGCCGTAGGCGACCAGGCCGAGCATCGGGTTGGGGAAGCCGAAGACGGAGGCCTGCTTGGACTCCATCACGCTGCCGCAGGAGACCACGGGGTTGAGACTGCATCCCGGGGTGAAGGTCCTGCCCTCGACCTTGGCCTCGAGGAGCTTGAACTTGTCGAGCGTGATGACCCACGCGGCGAGCAGGCCGGCCGCGCCGGTGATCACCAGCAGCAGGGCGAAGGCACGGCTGCCGCCCACCGTCCGTGGACCGGTGGAGCCGCTGCCGGAGGCGGGCTCGGGCTCGGTGGAGACGTCTTTGACTGTGGTCTTGCTCATCACGCCGATTCCGTCTGCTGGGGAGTGGGACCTGCTTGGGGCAGGGGCCATTGTGCCGTACTCGGCCCCGTGTCCACCGTTCGGTGGACATAAGGAGGTACGCATGGTCGTCCCCGAGCGTTCGGTTCCGGCCGAACCTTGGGTACATGACAACACAGGCGTACGAACTCGCGGTGGACGTACGAGGGCTGCGCAGGCGGTACGGGGACGTGACCGCGGTGGACGGCATCGACCTCGGGATCCGCGCGGGCGAGGTGTTCGGCCTGCTCGGACCCAACGGCGCGGGCAAGTCGACCACGGTGGAGATCCTCCAGGGCAACCGCGGCCGGGACGCGGGCGAGGTGTCGGTGCTCGGGTCCGACCCGGCGGCCGCCACGCGCGCGTGGAGGTCCCGTGTGGGAATCGTCTGGCAGGACGAATCGGCGCCCGCCGAGTTGACGGTCCGCGAGACCGTACGGCATTTCGCGCGCTACTACCCCAGGCCCCGCGATCCGGAGGAGGTCATCGCCCTGGTCGGTCTGCAGGCCAAGGCGGACAGCCGCACCAAGGCGCTGTCGGGCGGCCAGCGCAGGCGTCTCGACGTGGCCCTGGGGGTGATCGGCGGCCCCGAGCTGCTGCTCCTGGACGAGCCGACGACCGGGTTCGACCCCGCGGCGCGGCGGCAGTTCTGGGACCTGATCCGGCTGCTCGCCGCCGAGGGCACGACCATCCTGCTGACCACGCACTACCTGGAGGAGGCGGAGGCACTCGCCGACCGGCTCGCCGTCGTGGCCCGGGGCCGGGTCGTCGCCGCGGGGGAACCGGGCGAGCTGCGCAAGCGGTTCGGCACCGGCGCCACGGTGGAGTGGACCGAGCCCGACGGCGCCGTCCGCACCGAGCGCACGGACACCCCGACCAGGACGGTCGCGGAGCTGACGCGCCGCTTCGACGGCGAGATCCCGGACCTGCGGATCAGCCGCCCCACGCTGGAGGACGTCTACCTCAGGCTGACCGGGCAGGAGGACGTCCGATGACCACGAGCCTCCAACTGGCGCCCGCAGAAAGGATGGTGGACCAGTGACCGCGACCGCCGCACCGACCGGGACCGGCACGACCGCCGTGCGGCTGCCCGGGGCCTGGGGGCTGGGGCTGCAGCGGGGCGCCCTGGAGATCAAGCAGTTCTTCCGGCAGCGCGAGCAGGTGGTGTTCACCTTCGCCTTCCCGGTGGTGTTCCTGTTCCTGTTCGCGTCGATCTTCAGCGACGACGTGAAGGGCGCCGGGATCACCGCCTCCCAGCTGTACGTCCCGGCGATGACGGCCGCCGGCATCATGTCGACGAGTTTCCAGTCGCTCGGCATCTCGATCGCCATCGAGCGGGACGAGAAGGTGCTGCGGCGGCTGCGCGGGACGCCGATGCCGCCGGCCGCGTACTTCCTCGGCAAGATATGGCTTGTTCTGTGCACCGGTGTCCTGGAGACGGCGGTCCTGCTGCTCGTCGGCATCACGTTCTACGGCGTGGACCTGCCCGCGGACCCGGCCCGCTGGTTCGACCTCGCCTGGATCTTCGTCCTCGGCCTGACGGCCTGCGCGCTGCTCGGCATCGCGGTCAGCTCGGTGCCGGGGTCGGGCAGGAGCGCGACCTCCGTGGTCGTGCTGCCCTTCCTGGTGCTGCAGTTCATCTCGGGCGTCTACATAGCGATCGGCACCATCCCCGGCTGGATGCTGGACATCGGGGCGCTGTTCCCGCTGAAGTGGATGTGCCAGGGGCTGCGCGGGGTGTTCCTGCCGGACTCGGCGCGGATTCTGGAACAGGCCGGGAGCTGGGAGTTCGGCAAGGTCGCACTGGTGCTCGGGGCCTGGTGCGTCGGAGGATTGGTGCTGTGCCTGCTGACCTTCCGGTGGAAGAACCGGCGCGAGGGATGACACGCGGGACGAACAGTCCGGCTCAGCCTCTCGGCGCGTACACCTGGGACCGCTCGTTCCGGCTCTGGGACACCTATTTCGCGCTGATCTGGCTGGCCACGCTCGCGTTCGTGCTCGGCACGGGACACCCGGTGTGGCCGGTGCGCCTGGTCGCGGTGGCGCTGCTGGTGCCGTTGATCCCCCTGTTCGTGTGGGTGGGGCGTCCCCTGCTGCGGGGCGATCCGCCGCCCGAACGCCGGGCGCTGCTCTACCTCGCCGCGATGATGGCCCTGTTCCTGCCGTCGTCGATCCTGGTCGGCGAGACCCGGCTGATGACCTTCGCGCTGGTCCCCCAGTGCTTCATGACCCTGCGGATGCGGTGGGCGATCCCGACGGTGGCCGTGATCAACGTGGTGCCGGTGGCGGGCTGGGCGCTGCTGTGGTGGCCGAGCGACCAGGACGTGTTCTTCAACGGCCTGTTCGCGGTGGTCACGCTCGTCTTCTCGGTGGCCGTGGGCAGTTGGGTGATCCGGATCATCGAGCAGAGCCAGGAACGGGCCGCGCTGATCGCCGAACTGGACGCCAGCCGCCACGAGGTCTCCCGGCTGTCCGCCGCGCACGGGGCGCTGACCGAGCGGGAGCGCATGGCCCGCGAGATCCACGACACCCTCGCGCAGGGGTTCACCAGCCTGCTGATGCTGATCCAGGCGGTGCAGGCGGAGCTCGACCACGACGTCCCGCAGGCCCGCCGTCATCTGGCCCTGATGGACGAGACGGCCCGGCAGAACCTCGCCGAGGCCCGTGCCCTGGTCGCCGGGGCGGCGCCCGCCGACCTCGACGGAACCTCGCTGCCGGACGCGCTGCGCCGGCTCGCCGCGCGGCACGGGGCGGCGCTGGAGGTGACCGGTCCGGTACGCCCGCTGCCCGCAGGACCCGAGGTGGTGGCCCTGCGCTCCTGCCAGGAGGCCCTGGCGAACGCCCGCAAGCACGCGGGGAGTTCCGCGGCCGTGGGCATCGCACTGGCGTCCTCCGAGGACGCGCTCACCGTGTCCGTCCGGGACGACGGCCGCGGCTTCGACCCGGACGCCCCCTGCGAGGGCTACGGTCTCGCGGGACTGCGCGCCCGCGCCACCGAGGTCGGCGGCAGGGCGCGGGTGCGCAGCGCGCCGGGCGACGGCACGACGGTGACGGTGCGCCTGCCCGTTTCCCCTGTATCGCCTGTATCGCCTGTATCGCCGATGACACCGGTACCACCGGTATTGCCGGTACCACCGGTATCGCCCGTATCACCTTCGAGGAGCTCGCAGTGATCCGGATCGTCCTCGCCGACGACCACCCCGTCGTACGGGAGGGTCTGCGGGCGATGCTCAGCGCCGAGCCGGACCTGGACGTGGTCGCGGACGCGGCGAGCGGGCCGCGGGCGGAGGCACTGGCGGCGGAGCTGCGGCCCGACATCGTGCTCATGGACCTGCGGATGCCGGGCGGCGGGGGCGTGGACTCGATCGTGCGGATGAACGAGGCCGGGCTGCCGTGCCGGGTGATCGTCCTGACGACGTACGAGACGGACGGGGACATCCTGCGGGCGGTGGAGGCCGGGGCCGCGGGCTACCTGCTCAAGGACATGCCGCGCGCCGAGCTGGCGGAGGCGGTCCGCGCCGCCGCCCGCGGCGAGACGGTGCTCGCCCCGTCGGTGGCGGCCCGGCTGGTCGACCGGCTCCGCACGAAACCGGAGCGCCCCCGCCTCTCCGACCGGGAGACCGCGGTCCTGCGCCTGGTGGCGGAGGGCTGCACGAACGCGGAGATCGGCCGTCGCCTGTTCATAGGCGAGTCGACGGTCAAGACCCACCTCCTGCGCGCCTTCGGCAAACTGGGCGTCGACGACCGCACCGCCGCCGTCACCCACGCCATGCGGCACGGACTGCTCGAGCGATGACGAAGGGTGCCGGGGCCCTTGCGGGCACCCGGCACCCTTGGTGGACGCGCGCCGGCTCGGTCTACGCGCCTCAGCCGAGCCGGGACTCCAGTTCCGCCACGACCTCGTTCACGCCGACCGCGGTCTGCTCGCCGGACTCCATGTCCTTGAGCTGGACGACGCCCTCGGCGAGGTCGCGTTCGCCGGCGACGATCGTGTAGCGGGCGCCGCTGCGGTTGGCGTTCTTCATCGCGCCCTTGAGGCCCTTGCCGCCGTAGGAGAAGTCGGCCGCGATACCGACCTTGCGCAGCTCGGTCACCTTGGCGAACAGCACGCGCCGTGCCTCCTCGCCGAGCGGGACCGCGAACACGCTGGTGGCGGAGGGGAGCTGGAGCTCGATGCCCTCCGCCTCCAGGGCGAGAACGGTGCGGTCGACGCCGAGCGCCCAGCCCACGGACGGCAGGGCCGGGCCGCCGATCATCTCCGAAAGACCGTCGTAGCGCCCGCCGCCGCCCACCGCGGACTGCGAGCCCAGACCGTCGTGGACGAACTCGAACGTCGTACGGGTGTAGTAGTCCAGGCCCCGGACCAGCTTCGCGTCGTCCTCGAAGGCCACGCCCGCCGCCGTGATCAGCTCGCGGACCTCCTCGTGGTACGTCTTGCAGGCGTCGCAGAGGTAGTCACGCAGCAGGGGGGCGTCACCGAGCTGCTTCTGGACCGACTCCCGCTTGTCGTCCAGGACACGCAGCGGGTTGATCTCGGCCCGGCGCAGCGTGTCCTCGTCCAGGTCCAGGCCGCGCAGGAAGTCCTGCAGCGCGGCCCGGTAGACCGGACGGCACTCCTTGTCGCCCAGGCTGTTGAGCAGGATGCGGAAGTCGCTCAGGCCCAGCGAGCGGTAGGCCTGGTCGGCCAGGATGATCAGCTCGGCGTCCAGCGCCGGGTCCTCGGCACCGATCGCCTCGGCACCGACCTGCGAGAAGTGCCGGTAGCGGCCCTTCTGGGGGCGCTCGTAGCGGTAGTAGGAGCCGGAGTACCAGAGCTTGACCGGCAGGTTGCCCGCCTTGTGCAGGTTGGCCTCCAGCGCCGCGCGCAGCACGGACGCCGTGCCCTCGGGGCGCAGCGCGAGCCGGTCGCCGCCCTTGGTCTCGAAGGCGTACATCTCCTTGGTCACGATGTCGGTCGACTCACCGACGCCGCGCGCGAAGAGCTCGACGCTCTCGAAGCCGGGCGTCTCGATGTAGCCGTAGCCGGAGGTGCGCAGGGGCGCGGCGATCGCCTCGCGGACCGCCAGGTACTTGGCGCTGTCCGGCGGGATCAGGTCGTACGTGCCCTTGGGGGCCTTGAAGGTGCTCACGGAAGGTCTCGTCACATTCCTCGTCGGGGAGCGGCGTCGGTGCTCGCACCGTGGTCCTGGCCGTCCGCGGCCGCTTGCCGCAGATACGGGTTGGTGGCGCGCTCCTGGCCGATGGTCGTCTGGGGGCCGTGGCCGGACAGCACCACGGTCGAGTCGTCGAGCGGCAGGCACACGCGGGCCAGCGAGTCGAGCATCTCGGCCATGTCACCGCCGGGCAGGTCGGTGCGTCCGATGGAGCCGGCGAAGAGCAGGTCCCCCGAGAAGAAGACCGACGGGATGTCGCTCGTCTCGGGCATCCGGAACGTCACCGACCCCTTGGTATGTCCGGGCGCGTGCGCGACGGAGAGGTCCAGACCCGCGAGCGACAGCCGCGCGCCGTCGGCCAGCTCCCTGACGTCGTCGGGCTCCCCCACGGTCAGCTCCCCCATCAGCGGCATGCCGATGGAGCGGCCGAGCGCCTTCTCCGGGTCCGCCATCATGTAGCGGTCATCGGGGTGGATCCAGGCCGGTACGTCGTGCGCGCCGCACACCGGGACGACCGAGGCCACATGGTCGATGTGGCCGTGGGTGAGGACGACGGCGACGGGCTTCAGCCGGTGCTTTCTCAGCGCCTCCTCGACGCCTTCGGCGGCCTGATGGCCCGGGTCGATGATCACGCACTCCTCACCGGCGGCGGGGGCGACGAGATAACAGTTCGTCCCCCAGGCCCCGGCGGGGAACCCGGCAATGAGCACGATCGTCCTTCGTTGTGTCGGTTCCAGGCGGCTGCGGCGGCTGTCACGGATGGCTTCGGCCGCTGTCAGAGCCTACCGGCGCTGCCGAATCCTCAGCGAACCCATATACGGTACGGGGCACACGCAGGCGGTCGGCTCACGGGACGCACGCGCCCCGGTCGACGCACGAGACGCATGAGGAGAGAACCCGGTGGTCACCCAGGAACAGCGGAAGCGCCAGCTCGCCCGGGAGAAGTTCCTGCGCCAGCAGCAGCGGCGCACGGCCGCGCGGCGCAAGGCCAGGATGCGCAATTCGGTGATCGCGTCGGTGCTCGGCGTGATCCTGATCGGCAGCGTGGCCCTCTACACGACCGGGGTGCTCAAGGGCGGCAAGAGCGACGACAAGGCCAACGCGAGTGCGCAGACGACCCCGAGCGCCGCGGCGACCAGCAAGGCTCCGGACCCGTGCGCCAAGCCGGCCAAGGGTTCCGTGAAGAAGCTCAGCTGGAAGAAGGAACCGGCGATGACCATCGACAAGTCGGCGAAGTACACCATGCACCTCGCCACGACCTGCGGTGACATAGACATCGCGCTGAAGGCGTCGGCGGCGCCGCACACCGTCAACTCCTTCAACTTCCTCGTCGGCAAGGGCTACTTGGACCACACCAAGTGCCACCGGCTGACCGCCCAGGGGATCTACGTGCTGCAGTGCGGCGACCCGACGGGCACCGGCACCGGCGGGCCGGGCTACACGATCCCGGACGAGAACCTCAAGGACAAGAGCCTCAAGGGCAACGTGTACCCGGCGGGCACGGTCGCCATGGCCAACCAGTACAACGCGCAGACGAAGAAGGGCCGCGACACCGGCGGCAGCCAGTTCTTCCTCGTCTACCGGGACAGCCCGCTGCCGCCCGACTACACCCCGTTCGGCACGATCTCCAAGGACGGCATGAAGGTCCTCACGAAGATCGCCGCCGCGGGAGCCGCGGCGGCCGACCCCACGACCGGCAACACCGCGCCGAACGCGACCGTGGTGATCAACAAGGCGACGGTCACCAAGTCCTGAGCGTCAAGTGCGAAATTTCGGTCGCGCGGGATGCGGACAGGTCACCCGCCGGTCGCCTATGTTGGCCGTGACGAAACTGTGGACGATGCCCGGGGGTGCTGAGGCCCTCCGCAGGCATCATGTGGAGGAGGCGCTGTGAGCAGCGACCCGTGGGGACGCGTCGACGAGACGGGGACCGTGTACGTGCGTACGGCCGACGGCGAGCAGGTCGTCGGATCCTGGCAGGCCGGCTCCCCCGAGGAGGCGCTGGCCTACTTCGAGCGCAAGTACGAGGGCCTGGTTGTCGAGATCGGCCTCCTCGAGAAGCGACTGAAGACCACCGACCTGTCCGCCAAGGACGCCCAGGCCGCGATCGATCACATCCGCGAGCAGGTCGACGCCCACCACGCGGTCGGCGACCTGGACGCCCTCCGCACCCGTCTGGACAAGCTCGTCGAGACCGTCGAGGCGCGCCGTGAGGAGCGCAAGCAGCAGCGCGCCAAACAGTCCGACCAGGCGCGGCACGCCAAGGAGGACCTGGTCGCCGAGGCGGAGCAGCTGGCGCAGTCCGACCAGTGGCGGGCGGCGGGCGAGCGGCTGCGTTCGCTGGTGGACACCTGGAAGAGCCTGCCGCGCCTGGACCGCAAGTCGGACGACGAGCTGTGGCACCGCTTCTCGCACGCCCGCTCGGCGTTCTCCAAGCGGCGCAAGGCCCACTTCGCGGCGCTGGACGCCCAGCGCGAGGAGGCCCGCAGGACCAAGGAGCGGCTGGTCTCGGAGGCCGAGGCGCTCTCCGGCTCCACGGAGTGGGGCCCGACCGCGGCGCGCTACCGCGAGCTGATGGCGGAGTGGAAGGCCGCGGGCCGCGCCCAGCGCGAGCACGAGGACGACCTGTGGAACCGCTTCCGCGGTGCCCAGGACGTCTTCTTCGCCGCCCGCAGCTCGGTCTTCGCCGAGCGGGACGCCGAGCAGGCCGAGAACCTGAAGCTGAAGGAGGAACTGGCCGAGGAGGCCGAGAAGATCCTCCCGGTCACGGACCTGAAGTCGGCCCGCGCCGCCTTCCGCTCGGTCAACGAGCGCTGGGAGGTCATCGGCCACGTGCCGCGGGACGCCCGCCCGAAGGTCGAGGGCCGGATGCACGCCGTGGAGCGCGCCATCCAGGAGGCCGAGGAAGCCGAGTGGCGCCGGACGAACCCGGAGGCACGCGCGCGTGCCGAGGGCCTGACCGGACAGCTGCAGGCGGCCGTGGACAAGCTGCGCAGCCAGATCGAGCAGGCGCGGGCCCAGGGCAACAGCGCCAGGGCCGACAAGCTCGAGCGGGAGCTGGAGGGCCGCCAGGCCCTGCTCGACCAGGCGCTGAAGGGTCTGCAGGAGTTCGGCGGCTGACCGCACGCCGCACGCAGAAGGGGCCCGTACCTCACGGTACGGGCCCCTTCTCGTCCTGCGGCCGGCTCTGCGAGCGGTCCCGCGGCCGGCTCTACGACCGGTTGCGCGCCGACGTCACCCGGTAGACGTCGTACACGCCCTCCACGCCCCGTACCGCCTTCAGGACGTGTCCGAGGTGCTTGGGGTCGCCCATCTCGAAGGTGAAGCGGGAGGTGGCCACGCGGTCGCGGGAGGTCTGCACGGCCGCCGAGAGGATGTTCACGTGCTGGTCGGACAGGACGCGGGTGACGTCCGACAGCAGCCGGGAGCGGTCCAGCGCCTCGACCTGGATGGCGACCAGGAAGACCGAGGACTGGGTGGGCGCCCACTCGACCTCGAGGATGCGCTCGGGCTCGCGGGACAGCGAATCCACGTTCACGCAGTCGCTGCGGTGAACCGATACGCCGCTGCCGCGCGTGACGAAGCCGATGATGGGGTCGCCCGGGACCGGCGTACAGCACCGGGCCAGCTTGACCCACACGTCCTCGACGCCCTTGACGATCACGCCCGGGTCGGCACTGGCGCGGCGCTTGCGGCTGCGGCTGCGGGTCGGCGGGACCGACTCGTCGATCTCCTCGGTGGCCGCCTCCTCGCCGCCGAGCGCCTGGACCAGCTTCTGCACGATGTTCTGCGCGGAGACATGGCCCTCGCCGATCGCCGCGTAGAGCGCCGAGATGTCGGCGTAGCGCATCTCGTGGGCGAGCGTGACGAGGGAGTCGCCGGTCAGGATGCGCTGGATCGGCAGGTTCTGCTTGCGCATGGCGCGGACGATGGCGTCCTTGCCCTGCTCGATCGCCTCGTCGCGGCGCTCCTTGGAGAACCAGGCCCGGATCTTGTTGCGCGCCCGCGGTGACTTGACGAAGCCGAGCCAGTCCCGGGACGGGCCGGCGCCGGCCGCCTTGGAGGTGAAGACCTCCACCAGGTCGCCGTTGTCCAGGGTGGACTCCAGCGGCACGAGACGGCCGTTGACCCGTGCTCCTATGGTGCGGTGGCCGACCTCGGTGTGGACGGCGTAGGCGAAGTCGACCGGGGTGGCCCCGGCCGGCAGCGCGATGACGTCGCCCTTGGGGGTGAAGACGAAGACCTCGTTGCGCGACAGGTCGAAGCGCAGGGACTCCAGGAACTCGCCCGGGTCCTCGGTCTCCTTCTGCCAGTCCAGCAGCTGGCGCAGCCACGCCATGTCGTTGAGGTGGTCGTCCTTCTTGCCGGCCTTCGGCACGTCGTTGCGCACCTTGGAGGCCCCGGCGACGGCCTCCTGCTTGTACTTCCAGTGCGCGGCGATGCCGTACTCGGCGCGGCGGTGCATGTCGAAGGTGCGGATCTGCAGCTCGACCGGCTTGCCGTTGGGCCCGATGACCGTCGTGTGCAGCGACTGGTACATGTTGAACTTGGGCATCGCGATGTAGTCCTTGAACCGCCCCGGAACCGGGTTCCAGCGGGCGTGGACGGTGCCGAGGGCCGCGTAGCAGTCGCGGACGGTGTCCACCAGGACGCGGATGCCCACCAGGTCGTAGATCTCCGCGAAGTCACGGCCGCGGACGATCATCTTCTGGTAGACGCTGTAGTAGTGCTTCGGGCGGCCGGTGACGGTCGCCTTGATGCGGGCCGCGCGCAGGTCCTGCTGGACCTCGTCGGTCACTATGGCCAGGTACTCGTCACGCTTCGGTGCCCGCTCGGCCACCAGCCGTACGATCTCGTCGTACATCTTGGGGTAGAGGATCGCGAAGGCGAGGTCCTCCAGCTCCCACTTGATGGTGTTCATGCCCAGGCGGTGGGCGAGCGGCGCGTAGATCTCCAGGGTCTCGCGCGCCTTCTTCTCCTGCTTCTCGCGCTTGAGGTAGCGCATGGTGCGCATGTTGTGCAGGCGGTCGGCGAGCTTGATGACCAGGACGCGCGGGTCCTTGGCCATGGCGACGACCATCTTGCGCACGGTCTCGGCCTGCGCGGCCTCGCCGAACTTGACCTTGTCCAGCTTGGTGACGCCGTCGACGAGCAGGGCGACGGAGTCGCCGAAGTCGCGGCGCAGCTGGTCGAGGCCGTACTCGGTGTCCTCGACGGTGTCGTGCAGCAGACCCGCCATCAGCGTGGCCGGATCCATGCCCAGCTCGGCGAGGATCGTCGTCACCGCGAGGGGGTGCGTGATGTACGGGTCGCCGCTCTTGCGCTTCTGGCCGCGGTGCCAGCGCTCGGCGACCTGGTAGGCCTTCTCTATCTGCCGCAGCGTGGCCGTCTCGATCTTCGGGTCGTTGCTGCGCACTATCCGCAGCAGCGGCTCCAGCACCGGGTTGTAGGGGTTGGAGCGCTGGACGCCGAGGCGGGCGAGGCGGGCGCGGACGCGGTTGGAGGAGCCCGAGCGGGGCGGCTGGCCGGAGTTCGGACGAACCGCGGGGGGCGTCGCCGCGGAGGGCTCGGCGGGGGCGGGCTTCGGGCGCGACTGCTCGGCCGACTTGTCGACGGGCGCGGACTGGGCGTGCTCGACCGGCCCGCCCGCGTCGTTCTTCGCGTGCGGCGTGTTCGGCGCGGGCTTGGCCGCGGCTGACTCGGGCTTGGCGGCAGTCAGGTGCTGGGCCTCGTCTGGCAAGAGGACTCCTCGTGCGCGATCCGGGTCCCCCGGTCAGGCTCCGGAGACCCCATGGTAGCGATCCTGCGCCCCAGGATCGCCTTCAGGCCGATGTGAGGGCCTTCCGACGGTGCAACGCCGGGGGCGTTGCCACAATTCCAATGGACTATGTGAGAAATTCACCATTTTTCCGGTAAGTCATCGATCGAGCGGAACAGAAAAGCAATTGACCCGAAGATCAACTGTCGGATAAGGTGAATTTCGACCAGCGGCGGAAAAGGGTCACTTTTCCGCCGCTTCAAAAAACAGAAACGGGATGAGAACATGAAGATGTTCGGAAAGACAGTTGCCGCCGCAGCCGTGACGGTGGGCCTGAGTGCCGCTTTCGCGCTCCCCGCTCAGGCGGCGACCGTGGCGCCCATGTCGATACACCGGGGCAGCTCGGGGTGCTTCAACTGGTCCTGGGCCGACGGGACCACCACGGCCACCATCTACTACCACAACACGTGCAGCACGACGGAGCACCTGTGCGTCTGGTGGAAGGACGGCAAGGAGAACAACCTCCACCGCATCACCGCGCGCGGCGGGGCCAAGGGTCACCTCAAGGAGTCCGGCACCATCAAGACCCAGGACATCGAGGACTGCTGATCCCGCAGTCGGCCGGATGGCATGAGTGACAGCGGAAAACGGTTCAGCCCCGAGTGCGCTCAGTCGCACTCGGGGCTGAACCGTTCTCGGAAATTTCCTCAGATGGTGAGTACGGCTTCCAGGGGAGCGCCGTCGAGGGCCGGTTCCAGGCGGACACGGCCGCCCAGGAACCCGAGCTCCATGAGGACGGCGAAACCCGCGACCTCGGCGCCCGCCCGGCGGACCAGCTGGAGGGACGCCTCGGCGGTGCCGCCCGTGGCGAGGACGTCGTCGACGATCAGCACGCGGTCGTCCGGCGACAGATCCTCCGCGTGGACCTCGATCTCCGCCGAGCCGTACTCGAGGTCGTAGGCCTGGGCGAGGGTCGCTCCGGGGAGCTTGCCCGCCTTGCGGACGGGAATGAAGCCGAGGCCGGCGCGGACGGCGACCGGGGCGCCCAGGATGAAGCCGCGGGCCTCCAGGCCGACGACCTTTGTGGCGCCCGTGTTCGTCGCGACCCCGGCGAGCGCGTCGGTGAGCGCCGTGAACGCCGCCGGGTCCGCCAGGAGCGGCGTGATGTCCTTGAACATCACGCCCGGCTCCGGGTAGTCGGCCACGTCGCGGATGCGGCTGAGGAGCAGCTCCTCGATGTCCGTCATCGGCGCTTCCCCGAGGGGCGGCCGCGGCCGCGGTTGCGGGACGCCGGCTGGTTGCGCGGGCCGACGACCGCGGCCGCGGCGTCCTCGGGCTCGTCGGAGCTGGTGTCGATCACCGTCTCCGGCTGCGGTTGCTCGCTCTGCGCGGCGGCCTGGGCGCGCTTGGCCAGGACGCGTTTCCTGAGCGCCTTCATCTGCGGCTCGGCCTCCTTGAGGTCGGCGACGAGCGGCGTGGCGATGAAGATCGAGGAGTAGGCACCGGCCGCGAGGCCGACGAACAGCGACAGCGAGATGTCGTTGAGCGTGCCCGCGCCGAGGAAGCCGCCGCCGATGAACAGCAGGCCCGCGACCGGCAGCAGCGCGACGACCGTGGTGTTGATCGAACGGACCAGAGTACCGTTGATCGACTTGTTGGCGATGTCGCTGTAGGTGAAGCGGGTCTGCTTGGTGATGCCCTTCGTCTGCTCCTTGAGGCTGTCGAAGACGACGACCGTGTCGTAGAGCGAGTAACCGAGGATCGTCAGCAGGCCGATGACCGTGCCAGGCGTGACTTCGAAACCGACCAGGGCGTAGATACCGGTCGTGATGGTGATGTCGTGGATCAGCGCGACCAGGGCCGCGAGCGCCATCCGCCACTCGAAGGCGATCGCCAGGTAGATCACCACGAGGACCATGAAGATGCCGAGGCCCTCCCAGGCCTTGTTGGCGATCTGGTCACCCCAGCTCGGGCCGACGAGGTCGGCGGCGATGGACTCGGGGGGCACGTTCATGTCCTTGGCCAGCTGGGCCTTGGTCGCGTCCGACTTCGCGGTGTCCATGCCTGCGATCTGGATCCGCAGACTGCCGGTGCCGAGCTTCTGCACCACCGCGTCGTGGCCGGCGGCCCGGGACGCGTAGGTCTCCGCCTGGGCCACCGAGACGCTGGTCTTCCCGGTGGTGAAGACGGCGCCGCCCCGGAAGTCGATGCCCATGTTCAGGCCGCGCACCGCCAGGCCGACGATGGCCGTGATGGTGATCAGGATGGAGATGCCGTACCAGATCTTGCGCTTGCCGACGAAGTCGTAGCTGATCTCGCCGCGGTGGAGTCGGGCGCCGAGGCTGCCGAGTTTCGACATCGCTCACGCTTCCTTCGGGTCGGCATGGCCGGCGACGGGGCCGGAGGGACGGCGGGTGCGGCGCAGGGGGGCCTTGGCGCCCAGGCCCTTGGGGTCGAGCCCCGACCACTTGTGGCCGCTCGCGAAGAACTTACGGCGGGCGAGGATCGTCATCAGCGGCTTGGTGAAGAGGAAGACGACGACCACGTCGAGGACCGTGGTCAGACCGAGCGTGAACGCGAAGCCCTGGACCTTGCCGACGGTCACGATGAAGAGCACGGCGGCGGCGAGGAACGACACGAAGTCGGAGACCAGGATGGTGCGCCGGGCGCGCGGCCAGGCCCGCTCGACGGCGGGACGCAGCGAGCGGCCCTCGCGGATCCCGTCCCTGATCCGTTCGAAGAACACGATGAAGGAGTCCGCCGTGATACCGATGGCGACGATCGCGCCGCAGACGGCCGGCAGATTCAGCGCGAAGTGGATCGCCGGACCGAGCAGCGCCATGATCACGTACGTGAGGATCGCGGACACCAGCAGCGAGGGGATCGCGACGATCGACAAACCGCGGTAGAAGACCAACAGGTAGATGACGACCAGGGCGAGACCGATCGCGCCGGCGATCAGACCGGCGTGCAACTGCTCGCCGCCGAGCGCGGCGGTGACGGTGGTGACGCTCTGCTCCTTGAAGGAGAGCGGGAGCGCGCCGTAGGACAGCATGTTGGCGAGGCTCTGGGCCTCTTCCTGGGTGAAGTTGCCGGAGATCTCCGCGTTGCCGCCGGTCAGCGCCTGCTTCACGTACGGGTCGGAGACGACCTCGCCGTCGAGGACGATCGCGAACTGGTTCTGCGGGGACTGCTTCTGCGCCAGCTGGCCGGTGATGTCGGCGAACTTCTTGGTGCCCTTGCCGGTGAACTCCATGGTGACGGTCCAGCCGGCGGCGGTCTGCGTGTTGAAGACGGCCTGGGCCTTCTTGACGTCGGTGCCGTCGACGGCCGCGGGGCCGAGGATGTACTTCTGCCACTGGCCCGAGGAGTTCTTGCCGCAGGCGAGGGTGGGCTCGCTGGCCTTGGCGTCCTTGCCGGCAGTGGTCTGCACCGACTTCTTGGTGCAGTCGAGGGCGGCGTACTGCGCCTGCAGCTTGGCGGCCCCGTCACTGGCGGCGGAGCTGCCGCTCGCCGACGGGGAGGGGCTGGAGGACGCCTTGGTGCCGGAGGAGGCGGTGGCACTCGGCGTCGAGCCGGCCTTCAGCGCGTCGGTCACGGCGCGGCCCTGCGAGGTCGCGGTGGCCGAGGGGCTCGCGGAGGAGGACGAGGTCGCCTTCGGCTTCCCGGTCGCCTTGCCGGAGGGGCTGCTCGATGCGCTCGGCTTCGGGGTGGCCGTGGCGGCGGCCCCGGAGACCTCGGTGGCGAGCACCGGGCGGAAGTACAGCTTGGCGGTGGTGCCGACCTGCTTGCGGGCCTCCGCGGAGTTGGTGCCCCTGGGGATGTTGACGATGATGTTCTTGGTGCCCTGGGTCTGGACCTCCGTCTCGGACACGCCCAGACCGTTGACACGGCGGTTCATGATGGCGACCGCGGTGTCCATATTGGTCTTGTTGATCGCGTTGGGCTGGCCCGGCTCGTTCTCCGCCTGAAGCGTGATGCTCGTGCCGCCGGCCAGGTCGATGCCGAGACGCGGAGTGGTCTGCCCGGAGGCGAACATCCCCCCGGTGAGCGCCACGATGGCGATCAGAATGAGGGCCAGCGGGCGCCACGGCTTGCTCTGGGCGCTCCCGCTCCGGCCCCTCTTAGGTGCTGCCACCTTCTCGTACTCCCTCTCGGGCCGCCCAGCGCCGGGTCAGGGGCGGGCGGCCATGACATGGTGTCGGGATCCGCTGCGAGCTGTGCGGGTCCGCGGCGGGCGGTCCTGGCCGCACGCCGCGGAGCGCCCCTTACTTCGCCCCGGACTCGCCCTCGGTCTTCTTCGGCTCCGCGTCCGACGCGGCCCCGGCGGCCGGCTCGGCCTCGTCGGCCGGGGTGTCGTCGGCCGGCTCCTCGGGCGCGTCCTTCTTGCCGAGGTCGACGGACTTGTCGTCGGAGGCGGCGGCAGCTTCGCCGACGGAGTCGTCGGTCTCGGTGAGGGAGGAGGCGTCGTCCGGGACCAGGTCGGCGTCGGACTTCAGGTCGTGCTCGATGCCGTGCACGATGCGGTTGTACTCGTCGTCGCTGAGCACGGAACCGATGGCGTTCTTCGCGAAGAGGAGCTCGACGCCCGGGCCGGCGTCGAGGAGGACGGTGTCCTCGTTGACCTCCTTGACCGTCGCGTACATGCCCCCGATCGTGCGGACGCCGCTGCCGGGCTGCATCTCGTTGCGCATCCGCGCGGCCTGCGACTGCTTGCGCTTGGCCGAGCGGGTCATGAGGAACATGGCCCCGATGAGCACGATGAACGGGAGGAGCATGCCGATGTTATTCACGGGACGGATTTTCCTTCGCACGACCGCGATGGAGAGCGGCCTCATGGATGGGGGTATGTATACCGCCGACAACGGCGGCATCGGCGGAGTCTAAGCGAGTCCGCGCGCATGGAACAACGTTCAGCATGGCACCTGGGTTCCTTGCCGGGCCAATGCCCGCACCGTCACGATGCCGTCACGTCCCGAACAGGTCCTGTTGTCCGTTTCCCGCAGTGGCCGAGCGGGGCGGCGTGAGGCCGAGATGCGCCCATGCCGCGGGGGTGGCGACCCGTCCGCGCGGCGTCCGGGCGAGCAGGCCCTCGCGGACGAGGAACGGCTCGGCGACCTCCTCGACGGTCTCACGCTCCTCCCCCACCGCGACCGCGAGGGTGGACAGCCCCACCGGACCGCCGCCGAACAGCTTGAGCAGGGCCTCCAGGACGCCCCGGTCGAGGCGGTCGAGGCCGCGGGGGTCCACCTCGTACACCGCGAGGGCGGCCGCCGCGATCTCCCGGGTGACGATGCCGTCGGCCTTGACCTGGGCGTAGTCGCGCACCCGGCGCAGCAGCCGGTTGGCGATGCGGGGGGTGCCGCGGGAGCGGCCGGCGATCTCCGCGGCGCCGTCGGCCCGGATCTCCACGTCGAGCAGGTCCGCGGAGCGGTGGATCACGCGCTCCAGCTCGGCCGGCTCGTAGAACTCCATGTGGGCGGTGAAGCCGAAGCGGTCGCGCAGCGGGGGTGGCAGCAGGCCCGCCCGCGTGGTGGCGCCGACCAGCGTGAACGGCGGCAGCTCCAGCGGGATGGCGGTGGCGCCGGGGCCCTTGCCGACGATCACGTCGACCCGGAAGTCCTCCATCGCCATGTACAGCATCTCCTCGGCGGGCCGGGACATGCGGTGGATCTCGTCGAGGAAGAGGACCTCGCCCTCCTGGAGAGAGGAGAGGATCGCGGCCAGGTCGCCGGCGTGCTGGATGGCCGGGCCGCTGGTGATGCGGATCGGGGCGCCCATCTCGGCCGCGATGATCATCGACAGGGTGGTCTTGCCGAGACCGGGAGCGCCGGAGAGCAGCACGTGGTCGGCGGTCGCGCCGCGCGCGCGTGCGGCGCGCAGGACGAGGTCGAGCTGCTCGCGGACCTTCTCCTGGCCGATGAACTCGCCCAGGTCCTTGGGGCGCAGGGCGGCCTCGACGGCCTGGTCCTCACGGTCGGCGGACGCGCCGACGAGCCGCTCGGAGGCGGGGGCGTCGGTCGGGTCGTCCCAGTTCACTGCAGTCTCCTAGCTGGCGTGGCGCAGGCGGGTCAGCGGGCGCGGTTGAGGGTCTGCAGGGCCGCCCTGAGCAGCTGGCCGACCTGGGGCGTGCCCCCGGCCGCCTCGGCCTGCGGGGCCACGGCGGAGACGGCCTCGTCCGCCTCGCGGGTGGCGTATCCGAGGCCGATCAGCGCGGCGTGCAGCTGGTCCCGCCAGCCCTGGGTGACGGGTGCGCCCACCGCGGGCGCGCCGATCGGCTCCCCGAGGCGGTCCTTCAGCTCCAGCAGCAGCTTCTGGGCGCCCTTCTTGCCGATGCCGGGGACTGCGGTGAGCGCCTTCTCGTCGCCGGTGGCGATGGCGCGGCGCAGGGCGTCGGGGCTGTGGACGGCCAGCATCGCCTGGGCGAGCCGGGGACCGACCCCGCTCGCCGTCTGCAGCAGTTCGAAGACCTGTCTCTCGTCGTCGTCCACGAAGCCGTAGAGGGTGAGCGAGTCCTCCCGCACCACCAGGGAGGTGGCGAGCCTGGCCGGCTGGCCCGTGCGCAGCCCGGAGAGGGTGTTGGGGGTGCACTGGACGGCAATGCCGATGCCGCCCACCTCGACCACGGCGGAGTCGGGTGCGAGGGCGGCGACCGGGCCGCTGACGAACGCGATCATGCGAGACGGCCTTTCGGTGACGCGGGGGATGCCGGGGATGCCTTGGCCGCGTGCAGGGCGACGGCACGCTGGAGTCTGTTCTGGGCCGGGGCGCGCCAGATGTGGCAGATGGCCAGGGCCAGGGCGTCGGCGGCGTCGGCCGGCTTCGGCGGCGCGTCGAGCCGGAGCAGCCGGGTCACCATGGCGCCGACCTGGGCCTTCTCGGCCCGGCCGCTGCCGGTGACCGCGGCCTTGACCTCGCTGGGGGTGTGCAGGGCGACGGGGAGGCCGCGCCGGGCGGCGCACAGGGTGGCGACGGCGCTGGCCTGCGCGGTGCCCATCACGGTGCGCACGTTGTGCTGGCTGAAGACCCGCTCCACCGCGACGACGTCGGGCCGGTGCTCGTCCAGCCACCGCTCGATGCCCTGCTCGATGGCGACGAGGCGGGACCCCAGCTCGGCGTCCACGGGCGTGCGTACGACGCCGACGTCCACCATGGTGAGCGGCCGGCCCGCGACCCCCTCGACCACGCCGACGCCGCAGCGCGTCAGTCCGGGATCCACTCCGAGTACCCGCACGCGCCCCTCCCCTCGGTGATCTTCGACTTCCCGCCAGGCTATCCGCTGCCACCGACAACGGCGGCGGGCCGGTGGGACGTGTCCCATCCGGCCCGCCGGAACCGCTCGGTCCGCCGCGGCGTTACGCGTCGACCTTCTCCATGACCTCGTCGCTGACGTCGAAGTTGGCGAAGACGTTCTGCACGTCGTCGCTGTCCTCGAGCGCGTCGATCAGCTTGAAGATCTTCTTGGCGCCCTCCTCGTCCAGCTCGACCTGCATGGTCGGGACGAAGTTGGCCTCGGCGGAGTCGTAGTCGATCCCGGCGTCCTGGAGGGCGGTGCGGACGGCGACCAGGTCGGTGGCCTCGCTGAGCACCTCGAAGTTCTCGCCGAGGTCGTTGACCTCCTCGGCACCGGCGTCCAGGACGGCGGCGAGGACGTCGTCCTCGGACAGCTCGCCCTTGGGGACGATTACGACGCCCTTGCGGTTGAACAGGTACGACACCGAGCCGGGGTCGGCCATGGAACCGCCGTTGCGGGTCATGGCGACGCGCACGTCGGAGGCGGCGCGGTTGCGGTTGTCGGTGAGGCACTCGACGAGCACCGCGACACCGTTCGGGCCGTAGCCCTCGTACATGATCGTCTCGTAGTCGGCGCCACCGGCCTCGAGACCACCGCCGCGCTTGATCGCGGAGTCGATGTTCTTGTTCGGGACCGACTGCTTCTTGGCCTTCTGGACGGCGTCGTAGAGCGTCGGGTTGCCGTCGAGGTCGACTCCGCCCATGCGCGCGGCGACCTCGATGTTCTTGATCAGCTTCGCGAAGAGCTTGCCGCGCTTGGCGTCGATCACGGCCTTCTTGTGCTTCGTCGTGGCCCATTTAGAGTGGCCGGACATCTGCCTGTCTCCTTCGCGTAACCCATCTCTGCAACGAACTCCAGAGATCCTACAAGGACTCCGGTGTCCGGGAGGCGCGCACCATGTCGACGAAGAGCGCGTGCACGCGGTGGTCGCCGGTCAGTTCCGGGTGGAACGACGTGGCGAGCGCGTTGCCCTGGCGGACCGCGACGATGTGGCCGTCGTGCTCCGCGAGCACCTCGGTCCCGGCGCCGACGGACTCCACCCAGGGGGCGCGGATGAAGACGCCCTCTACAGCATCGCCCTCGACGCCCCGGACGTCGACCGCCGCTTCGAAGGACTCGTTCTGCCGCCCGAAGGCGTTGCGGCGCACGATCATGTCGATGCCGCCGATCGTCTCCTGACCCGAGCGCGGGTCGAGGATCTTGTCGGCGAGCATGATCATGCCCGCGCAGGTGCCGTAGACGGGCAGTCCGTCGCGCACACGCGCGCGCAGCGGCTCCATCACACCGAACAGGACGGCCAGCTTGGAGATGGTGGTGGACTCGCCGCCGGGGATGACCAGGCCGTCCACCTCGGCGAGTTCCTCGGGGCGCCGCACCGGCCTGGCCACGGCGTCGGCCGTGGCCAGTGCGGTGAGGTGCTCCCGTACGTCGCCCTGGAGGGCCAGGACGCCTATGACAGGAGTGTTCATGAGGTGGCTACCAGGGGTCCTCACCAGCCGCGGTTGGCGTAGCGCTCGGTCTCGGGGAGGGTGTCGCAGTTGATGCCGACCATGGCCTCGCCGAGGTTGCGGGACGCGTCCGCGACGATCTTCGGGTCGTCGTAGAAGGTGGTCGCCTTGACGATGGCGGCGGCGCGCTTGGCCGGGTCGCCGGACTTGAAGATGCCGGAGCCGACGAAGACGCCCTCGGCGCCGAGCTGGCGCATCAGCGCGGCGTCGGCGGGGGTGGCCACGCCGCCGGCGGAGAACAGCACCACCGGGAGCTTGCCGAGCTCGGCGACCTCCTTGACCAGCTCGTAGGGGGCGCGCAGTTCCTTGGCGGCGGCGTACAGCTCGTGGTTGTCGTAGCCGCGCAGGCGGGCGATCTCGTTCTTGATCTGGCGCAGGTGGCGGACGGCCTCCACGACGTTGCCGGTGCCGGCCTCGCCCTTGGAGCGGATCATGGCGGCGCCCTCGGCGATCCGGCGCAGGGCCTCGCCCAGGTTGGTGGCGCCGCAGACGAAGGGGGTGGTGAAGGCCCACTTGTCGGAGTGGTTGACCTCGTCGGCCGGGGTGAGGACCTCGGACTCGTCGATGTAGTCGACGCCCAGCGACTGCAGCACCTGGGCCTCGACGAAGTGGCCGATGCGGGACTTGGCCATGACCGGGATCGAGACGGCCTCGATGATGCCCTCGATCATGTCCGGGTCGGACATCCGGGCCACGCCGCCGTCCTTGCGGATGTCCGCCGGCACCCGCTCGAGGGCCATGACGGCGACGGCGCCCGCGTCCTCGGCGGTCTTCGCCTGCTCCGGCGTGACGACGTCCATGATCACGCCACCCTTGAGCTGCTCGGCCATGCCGCGCTTCACGCGCGCGGTGCCGGTCTCGGGGGCCTGGTTTTCGGAGAGCGTGCTGGACACGGGTGACCTCGCTGAAGTGAAAGAGGGTTGCTGCAAGCACCGAGGAAACGCGATGGGGCCAGTCCACAGCAAGGGCCAATGACAAGCCGGTGGATCCTTTTGCGGCCGCGGCGACGCTACGACTGCTGCGGGGCCCGGTCGACCAGGGCCGCCGGCGGCTCGTCATCCATCTCGAAGGCCATCGGGAAGGGGGCGTGCCCGGCCAGCCGGAACCAGCGGACCTTGCGGTGCTCACGCAGGCGGCGGGCCGCGCCTACGGCGTCGTTGTGGAAGCGGCGGGCCATCGGGACGCGGCGCACGGCCTCCGTCAGCTCGCGTGCGGCCGCCTCGCCGCCGGGTGCCTCGCGCACCGCCTCCACCTGCTGCGCCTCCGCGAAAACGGCCCGCAGGGCCTGGCTGAGCTCGCTCTCGGCGACCTCCCGCTGCTCCTCCTCGGCCTGCCGCGCCGCGTGTGCGGCCTCGTACAGGACGATCGAGGCGGCCGGGTCCAGGACGCCGGAGGTGGCGAGTTCCTGCGCCACGGAGGCCCTGCGCAGCAGCTGCGCGTCGAGCGCCGCGCGGGCGGCGTCGATCCGCGCGTGCAGCCGGTCCAGCCGGCCCGCCGTCCAGCTGAGGTACAGGCCGACGACGGCGAGGACGGCGAGGATCCAGATGAGGGTGACGGTCACGGGGGCACAGGCTACCCGGGCGCTCACGGGCAGCCGCGGTCAGCTGCGGGACCTCCCGCGGGACGCCGGGTCAGCTGCGGGACCTCCCCGCGGGCGCTGCGGGACGCCCGGTCAGTCGCGCGCCAGCCCGAAGCGCGCCCGCAGCCCGGGCCCCCGCCCGTCCTCCGCGGCCGCGACCGCCGCCGCGCCCGCCGTCACCGTCTCGTACACGGAGAGGATGTCGGCCCCGACGGTGGACCAGTCGAAGCGGCGCACGTGCTCGCTGCCCCGCCTGCGCAGCTCGGCGCGGCGCTCCGGGTCCCCCAGCAGCCGCACCGCCGCCTCGGCCAGCGCGTCGGAGTCCTCGTTGGCGAACAGCTCGCCGGCCGCCCCCTGGTCCAGCACCTGCGCGAAGGCGTCCAGGTCCGAGGCCAGGACCGGCGCCCCCGCCGACATCGCCTCGACGAGGATGATCCCGAAGCTCTCGCCACCGGTGTTGGGGGCGACGTACAGATCGACGCTGCGCAGGAAGCGGGCCTTGTCCTCGTCGCTGACCATGCCCAGGAACTCCACGCGCGGGCGCAGTTCGGCGGGCAGCGACTCGACCGCCTCCTGCTCGTCACCGCGGCCGGCGACCAGGAGCCGGGTCCCCGGGCGCTCGGCGAGGATCTTCGGCAGGGCCCTCATCAGGACGGGCAGGCCCTTGCGGGGCTCGTCGATACGGCCGATGAAGCCGATGGTCCCGCCCTGCCAGCGCGGGTCGGGCTCGGCCCTCGCGAAGAAGTCCACGTCGACGCCGTTCGGGATGACGACCGCGTCGCCGCCGAGGTGCTCCACCAGCGTGCGGCGCGCGTACTCGCTGACGGCGATCCGGGCACTGATCTTCTCCAGGGCCGCCTGCAGGATCGCGTACGCGGCGAT
The DNA here is from genome assembly GCF_047049295.1 of Streptomyces sediminimaris. Classification (NCBI taxonomy): domain Bacteria; kingdom Bacillati; phylum Actinomycetota; class Actinomycetes; order Kitasatosporales; family Streptomycetaceae; genus Streptomyces; species Streptomyces sediminimaris. The sequence continues at coordinate 1,606,239 of NZ_JBJWOT010000001.1, forward strand.
CATCGCGCGGGAGCGGGGGTTGGAGGTGTGGAACGTGGCCACGATCGGGCCCTGCGCCGCCCAGCAGGTCAGCAGGCCCAGGGACGGCGAGGTCGGCTCGTGGATGTGGATCACGTCGAAGCGGCCGTCGTGCAGCCAGCGGCGCACGCGTGCCGCCGACAGGAAGCCGAAGTTCAGCCGTGCCACCGAGCCGTTGTAGGGCACCGGGACCGCGCGGCCGGCCGAGACGACGTACGGCGGGAGCGGCGTGTCGTCGTCGGCGGGCGCCAGTACGGACACCTCGTGGCCCAGCCCGATGAAGTACTCCGCGAGGTCGCGGATGTGGAACTGGACGCCGCCCGGCACGTCCCACGAGTACGGGCAGACGATGCCGATCCTCACGGCCGCTCACCGGCCGCACCGTCAGCCGGGCGGGGCTGGAGGTCCTTGAGCCACAATCGCTGGAGCATGTGCCAGTCCTCCGGATGGTCCGCGATTCCCGTGGCGAAGGCGTCGGCCAGCGCCTGTGTCATGACAGACGTCTTCTGGGGCCGGTCACCTGTCTCGGGTACCTCGATCGGAGGATGCACCCGCCCCTGCATGACCGGCGAGTCGTCCTCGTACCAGAGTGTCACCGGCAGCAGCAGCGCGCCCGTCTGCTGGGCGAGCAGGGCGGGGCCGGCCGGCATGCGGGTGGCCTCGCCGAAGAACCGGACCTCGACGCCCGAGGCCGACAGGTCGCGCTCGGCGACCAGGCAGACCAGGCCGCCGTCGCGCAGCCGCCGGGCCAGCGTGCCGAAGGCGGTGCCGCCGCTGTGCGGCAGGACCTCCATGCCCAGGCCCTCGCGGTAGGCGACGAAGCGGTCGTAGAGGGTCTCGGGCTTCAGGCGCTCGGCGACCGTGGTGAACGGCGTCCGCAGCTCGGTGGTGACCCAGGCGCCGGCCAGGTCCCAGTTGGCCATGTGGGGCAGCGCGAGGATCACCCCCCGGCCGGAGGCGAGGCCGTCGGTCAGATGGTGCAGGTCCTTGGGGTCGAAGCCCCCCTTGATGCGCTCCTCGCTCCAGGCGGGCAGCCGGAAGGACTCCATCCAGTAGCGCAGGTAGGAGCGCATGCCCGCGCGCGAGAGCTCGGCGAGACGCTCGGGGCCCGCGCCCGGCACCACGCGCGCGTAGTTGCTCTCCAGGCGCCGGACGCCCTTGCCGCGCCGCCTCCAGGCGAGGTCGGCGATGCCCCGGCCGAGGCGCACGGCGACCGGCTCGGGGAGTTTCCGCACGGCGCTCCAGCCGAGGCCGTACAGCGCGTCCGTCAGCCGGTCGCGGGCACTCACTTCGCCGCCTCGCTGCCGTGCGAGGCGTTCTCCGGGGCGTCCGCGGCGGCGTCGGCCTCGGCCGACTCGCGGCGGACGGTGACGACCCGCTGGACCAGGGTGACCAGACTGCCCACGGCGACGATCCACAGGGCGACGGGCAGCAGGTACTGGATGCCCGGCACCCCGAACGTGTGCAGTCCGGCGAACCCGGCCGCGACCAGCGAGATGACCAGGCGCTCGGCACGCTCGACGAGACCGTTGACCGCGACCGGCAGGCCGATCGACTCGCCGCGCGCCTTGGTGTACGACACCACCTGGCCGCTGGCCAGGCAGAAGATGGAGACGGCGCACAGGACGTCGTTGTCGCCGTTGCCCGCGTACCAGAGGGCGAAGCCGCCGAAGATCGCGCCGTCGGCCACCCGGTCCAGGGTGGAGTCGAGGAAGGCGCCCCAGCGGCTGGAGCGGCCCAGCTGGCGGGCCATGTTGCCGTCGACGAGGTCGGAGAAGACGAACAGCGTGATCACGACCGTGCCCCAGAAGAACTCGCCCCTGGGGTAGAAGACCAGCGCGCCGGCCATGACGCCGGCCGTACCGATGAGCGTCACCGTGTCGGGACTGACGCCCCGGCGGATCAGAAACGCGGCGAACGGCGTGAGGACACGCGTGAAGAATGCACGCGCGTACTTGTTCAGCATGGCCTTCCCGAGGGTCGGTGTGGCCGGCTCGGCCCCTGCTGGCCACCGGCTGGCCCATCGTAGCCACGCGCGCGCGTGTGCGACGGTCGGGCACCCGCACGCCGTTGTCACGGCACGGAGGCATCCGGGTAACGGCGCCGCGATCGCGTCCTTCGTATGGACGCACCGTGACGGGAGTGGAAAGCTCGAAGAACCGCGGGCGTCATCGGAGCCGCACCGCACGCGGCCCGCAATGCCCGCGCCCGCAGAGACCTCACCGTGCACGGGAGGCAAGGCCATGGGCGACAAGGCAAACGCACACCCCGGAGCCGCCGGCAGGGCTACAGCGGCCGACCACCCCGCGTCCGTACGGAATGTGGTGCTGGTCGGCCACTCCGGATCGGGCAAGACGACTCTGGTGGAAGCTCTCGCGCTCACCGCGGGAGCCGTGAACCGGGCGGGCCGCGTGGAGGACGGCGGCACCGTCTCCGACTACGACGAGATCGAGCACCGGCAGCAACGCTCGGTCCAGCTCTCCCTGGTGCCGGTCGAATGGAACGGCATCAAGATCAATGTCCTGGACACCCCCGGATACGCCGACTTCGTCGGAGAACTCAGGGCCGGTCTGCGCGCGGCGGACGCGGCCCTTTTCGTCGTCTCGGCCTCGGACGGGGTGGACGGCTCGACCCGCATGGTGTGGGAGGAGTGCGCGGCCGTCGGCATGCCGCGGGCGATCGTGGTCACGCATCTGGAGTCCGCGCGCGCGGACTTCGAGGAGATGACGCGGGTCTGCGCCGAGACGTTCGGCGGGGACGACCCGGACGCCGTACTGCCGCTGTACCTGCCGCTGCACGGTCCGCAGGGGGCCGACGGGCACGCGCCCGTGACGGGCCTGATCGGCCTGCTGTCGCAGAAGCTGTTCGACTACTCGACCGGGGAGCGCAAGGAGTCCGAGCCGGGTGAGGAGCAGCTTCCGCAGATCGGCGAGGCCCGCAACCGGCTGATCGAGGGGATCATCTCGGAGAGCGAGGACGAGACCCTCATGGACCGCTATCTGGGCGGCGAGCAGATCGACTACAAGACGCTCGTGGAGGACCTGGAGCGGGCCGTCGCGCGCGGGGTCTTCTTCCCCGTCCTGGCCGCCGCCCCCGCTGCCGAGGGCGCCCGGCAGGGGATCGGCACGGTGGAACTGCTGGAGCTGGTCACGGGCGGGTTCCCGACGCCGTTCGAGCACTCCACGCCGGGGGTCACCACCATCGACGGCACGCCGCGCGAGATCAAGGCCTGCGACACCGAAGGACCGCTGGTCGCCGAGGTCGTGAAGACGTCCTCCGACCCCTACGTCGGCCGCGTCTCCCTGGTCCGCGTCTTCTCCGGCACCCTGCGCCCCGACGAGACGGTGCACGTCTCCGGGCACGGCCTGTCCGACCGCGGGCACGAGGACCACGACGTCGACGAGCGCATCGGCGCGCTGTCCACGCCCTTCGGCAAGGCGCAGCGGCCGGTGACGCACGCCATCGCGGGAGACCTGGTGTGCGTCGCGAAGCTGAGCCGCGCGGAGACCGGCGACACCCTCTCGGCCAAGGACGACCCGCTGCTGATGGAGCCGTGGGAGATGCCCGACCCGCTGCTGCCGCTCGCCATCCAGGCGCACAGCAAGGCGGACGAGGACAAGCTCTCCCAGGGGCTGTCCCGGCTGGTCGCCGAGGACCCGACCATGCGGCTCGAGCAGAACCAGGAGACCCACCAGGTGGTGCTGTGGTGCCTGGGCGAGGCGCACGCGGACGTCGCGCTGGAGCGGCTGCGCAGCCGCTACGGCGTCCAGGTCGACGTCGTACCGCACGTGGTCTCGCTGCGGGAGACGTTCGCGGGCAGGTCGGCGGGGCGCGGGCGTCATGTGAAGCAGTCCGGCGGGCACGGGCAGTACGCGATCTGCGAGATCGAGGTGGAGCCGCTGCCCGGCGGCTCGGGCATCGAGTTCGTGGACAAGGTCGTCGGCGGCGCGGTGCCGCGGCAGTTCATCCCGTCGGTCGAGAAGGGCGTGCGGGCCCAGGCCGCCAAGGGGGTCGCGGCCGGCCATCCGCTCATCGACGTGCGGGTGACCCTGCTCGACGGCAAGGCGCACTCCGTGGACTCCTCCGACGCGGCCTTCCAGACGGCCGGGGCGCTCGCGCTGCGCGAGGCCGCGGCCGACGCGAAGATCCATCTGCTGGAGCCGGTGGCCGAGGTCTCCGTCCTGGTCGGCGACGACTACGTGGGCGCCGTGATGAGCGACCTGTCCGGGCGGCGCGGCCGGGTGCTGGGCACGGAGCAGACCAGCGGCAACCGCACGCTGATCCGCGCCGAGGTGCCCGAGATCGAGATCGGGCGGTACGCGGTGGACCTGCGCTCCCTCTCGCACGGCACCGCGCGCTTCAACCGCGCGTACGCGCGGCACGAGCCGATGCCCGCGCAGATCGCGGAGCGGATCCGCGAGGAGGCGCGCGAGGCCTCGTAGCCGGCGCCGGGCGCGCCCGGGGCGCTCTCCCGGCGCGTTCCCCTCCGGTCGGCGGGCGGCTTCGGCCGTCCGCCGACGGATGTCGGTGCCTGCGGATACGCTGATGGCGTGATCAAGTCGGCGCGGGATTCTGCGCGCGGTCCTGATCAACAGGTGTGCGGGACAAGGAAGTCGGGAAGAGCCGCAGAGGCGACGTCGAGCGGCGATCGGGGGCGGGCATGACCGTTGAGGGCGGCTACGGGGACATCTTCGGGCCCCAGGTGCCGCGCACGGGCGACGAGGGCCAGACCGCGACGTACGCGCTGGCCTCGGCGGCCTACCGGGACAACCCGGTCGCGGAGATCAAGAAGGCCGACAACGAGTGGCATCAGACCACGATCAAGCCGGGCCTGAAGTGGACGAGCATATTCCGGCCCAACCTGGGTGAGGCCTACTCACGGGCCGTCGTCGACCGCATGCTGGGCCCCGGCCGCAATCCGCTCATCCAGTCCTTCGGCGCCGAGCCGCAGGTCGTCGTCGAGCACGCCCTCGCGGCGAACAACATCCGCAAGGAGCGGGACAACCGGCTGTCCGTGGTCATGGTGCTGTGCGGCCTGCTGTTCCTGCCGGGGCTGCTCGTCTGGCTGCTGGTCTTCTCCATCCGTACGACCGTGGCCAGGAACGACGACAGGCGGACCGGCGCACTGGCGACGACCCTGCTGGTCGCGGCGGGCGCGCTCGCCGTGATCTTCCTGATCCGGATGCCGTTCACGGGCTTCTGGGCCTGGTACGCGCGCGCCTGCGTCGTCATGCCGGTCATCGGCTGGTTCTGGGCCAAGCAGATATGCGAGCGCACGGCGAAGGACCTGCGCGGACGCTGGGACAGCCTGCTCGCCGGCAGCAGCGTCGGCGCCAAGGTCCCCGAGGCGGTGCCGACCGGCCCCGGCGAGACCAAGGCGGACGCGCTGCGCCAGTCCCTGGCCAGGCTCGCCGCCGAACAGCAGTCCAACTCCGTCTTCTACGCCGGACCCAAGGGCATCCTCGGCATGGGCACCCGCTGGGGCAGCTGGCAGCTCGCGGAGGACCTGGTGCCGGCCGACCCCACCCGGGAGATCCACCCGTTCCGCAGCTGGGACGTCATCCGCGCGATCCACGACCAGCTGACCATGCTGGAGCGGAACACCCTGAACACCGGCGGCTTCCCCAAGCCCTCCATACGGCACTGGATCGTCACGCCGATCGGCGAGGGGGCGAAGGCGGTCTCCCGTCCCGGGGGCACCGACGTGGAGGCGTACCAGGTCAGGACCCACGCCATACAGGACATCTGCAACAAGCAGCAGTTCGGCGCGGGCGACCGGCACTACCTGGGCGTGCAGTGGACGCTGTGGGACGGGCAGCTGGTCATCACCATGATGATCACGGTGACCGTGCTGCACGAGACGCTGCGGATCGAGATCACCGGCCACGCCCTGGGCCCGGTGAACTCGCTGTTCACCAGCAAGCCCGAGGCGCCCACGAAGGAGGTCCAGAAGTCCTTCAAGCCGTGGGAGACCCGGAAGGTGAGCCTGCCGCTGGTCGACAGCGACGAGGTGGTGCGGCTGTCCGTCCGGGCCCCCATCTCCTGGTACCCGCCCCTGCTGAACTGGCTCGGCGGCACGATAGGTCTCCCGGAGCCGTTCGGGCTCCGGCACGCGTGGGCCGACCAGCCGTGGCGGCACCGCTTCATGGCGGACGACGCCCTGCGCGCGGCCACGCCGGTGCTGCGGGTGGTGCATTCCGCGGCGATCCGGGTGCTGGCGGAGAACGGCGTGGACACGGAGAAGTTCGGTTCGCGGTCGGCGTTCCTGTCGACGGCCGTGCAGGACCCGACGCCGGGGAAGGCGGACGTCTACGACGCGTAGGCCGCCGGCGGTCCGGCCGTCGTCCGGTGCCGGGCGGGCGGGGCCGCGGATCCGGCGGCCGCGTCCCGGACCGCACTGCCGGCCTTCGGTCCCGTCCTCAGGCGCCGGACCGGCCGCGGTTCCTCATCCGGCCGGCCATGCCTCCGCGAGCATCTTCCTGGTGTCCGCCAGCAGCTGGGGCAGCACGCGCGTGTGGCCGACGACCGGCATGAAGTTCGTGTCGCCGCCCCACCGCGGGACGATGTGCTGGTGCAGGTGGGCCGCGATGCCCGCGCCCGCGACGGCGCCCTGGTTCATGCCGATGTTGAAGCCGTGCGCCCCGGAGGCCGTGCGCAGCGCCGTCATCGCCTGCTTGGTCAGCGCGGCCAGTTCGGCGGTCTCGGTGTCCGCCAGGTCCGTGTAGTCGGCGACGTGACGGTAGGGCACGACCATCAGGTGGCCACCGTTGTACGGGTAGAGGTTGAGCACGGCGTAGACCTGCTCGCCGCGCCGGACGACCAGCCCGTCCTCGTCGGACTTGGCCGGGATGGAGCAGAAGGGGCAGCCGTCGCCGGCACCCGGGCCGGTCGGCTTGTTCTCGCCCTGGATGTAGGCCATCCGGTGGGGCGTCCACAGACGCTGGAAGGCGTCCCGCGTCCCCACTCCCCACTGCTGCTCCGGCTCACTCGTCATGCAGTGCAGCATATGGCGTCGCCCGTTCGGATCGTGTCGGCGGGGTTGCGGGTGAGGCCTGCCGCGCCAAGCTGGGCCGGTGGACGATGACAGGCGCATGGCCGGCTGGGAAGAGCTCGTGGAGTTGCCGCTCGTCGCGGCGTCGATGGTCTTCCTCGCCGCGTACGCGGTCCGTGTCCTGGCCCCCGGTCTGCCCGGGCTCTGGCGGACCCTGGACCTGGCGGTGCTGCTGGCCGCCTGGGCGCTGTTCGGCGTGGACTACGCGGTGCGCTGGCGGCTGAGCGGGCAACGGCTGCGCTTCGTGCGGACCCATCTCCTGGACACGGTCGTACTCTTCCTGCCCCTGCTGCGCCCGCTGCGGGTCGTCAAGGTCTACGAGGCCGTGCAGCGGCGGCACGGCAGACCGCGGCTCGCCCTGCACGCGCGCGTGATGGCGTACGCCGGGCTGTCCACCGTGCTGCTGGGCTTCGCCGGGGCGCTCGCCGTGTTCCAGCAGGAGCGCGGGGCGCCGGGCGCCACGATGCGCACCTTCGGGGACGCGGTCTGGTGGGCCTGCGCGACCCTGGCCACCGTCGGCTACGGCGACGTCGTCCCGGTGACCCCGATGGGCCGGGTGATCGCGGTCGGGATGATGGGCATGGGCCTCGCCCTCCTCGGTGCCGTGACCGGCACGTTCGCCTCCTGGCTGCTGCAGAGCTTCTCCCGCGAGGACGACGACAGGCCCCCGGGGGGCTGAACCTCCCGGGGGCCTTCGGGGCGAGCGGAGGATCAGACCTGCGCCCGCTCCTCCACGACCTTCACGATCTTGGCGATGGCCTCGTCGAGCGGGATGCCGTTCTCCTGGGAGCCGTCGCGGTAGCGGAAGGACACCGAGCCGTTCGACATGTCCTCGTCGCCCGCGATGACCATGAAGGGCACCTTCTGCTTCTGGGCGTTGCGGATCTTCTTCTGCATCCGGTCGGAGGAGGAGTCCACCTCGATGCGCAGGCCCTTCTTCCGGGCCGCCGCGGCGAACTTCTCCAGGTACTCGACGTGTGCGTCGCCGATCGGGATGCCGACGCCCTGGACCGGGGCCAGCCACGCCGGGAAGGCGCCCGCGTAGTGCTCCAGGAGCACCGCGAAGAACCGCTCGATCGAGCCGAACAGGGCACGGTGGATCATCACCGGGCGCTGCTTGGAGCCGTCGGCGGCGGTGTACTCCAGATCGAAGCGCTCGGGCAGGTTGAAGTCGAGCTGGATCGTGGACATCTGCCAGGTACGGCCGATGGCGTCCTTGGTCTGGACGGAGATCTTCGGACCGTAGAAGGCGGCGCCGCCCGGGTCGGGCACGAGCGGCAGGCCCTGCTTCTCGGCCACCTCGCGCAGCGTCTCCGTCGCCTCCTCCCACGCCTCGTCGGAGCCGACGAACTTCTCCGGGTCCTTGGTGGACAGCTCCAGGTAGAAGTCGGTCAGGCCGTAGTCGCGCAGCAGGCCGAGGACGAAGGTGAGCGTCTTGTCGAGCTCATCCGACATCTGCTCGCGGGTGCAGTAGATGTGCGCGTCGTCCTGGGTGAAGCCGCGCGCGCGGGTGAGGCCGTGCACGACGCCCGACTTCTCGTACCGGTACACGGTCCCGAACTCGAAGAGGCGCAGCGGCAGTTCGCGGTAGGAGCGGCCGCGCGCGTCGAAGATCAGGTTGTGCATCGGGCAGTTCATGGGCTTGAGGTAGTAGTCCACGCCCTCGTCGAGCTGCATGGGCGGGTACATGCCGTCGGCGTACCAGTCCAGGTGCCCGGACGTCTCGAAGAGCTTCCCCTTCGTCGCGTGCGGGGTGTAGACGAACTCGTAGCCCTCCTCCTCGTGCCGGCGGCGCGAGTAGTCCTCCATCACCCGGCGGACGATGCCGCCCCTGGGGTGGAAGACGGCGAGGCCGGAGCCGATCTGCTCGGGGACGGAGAACAGGTCGAGCTCGCTGCCGAGCTTGCGGTGGTCGCGCTTCTCGGCCTCGGCGAGGAAGTCGAGGTGCGCCTTCAGCTCGTCCTTGGTCGGCCAGGCGGTGCCGTAGATGCGCTGCAGCATCGGGTTCTTCTCGCTGCCGCGCCAGTAGGCGGCGGCGTTGCGCATCAGCTTGAACGCCGGGATGTTGCGGGTGGTGGGCAGGTGGGGACCGCGGCAGAGGTCCTTCCAGCACAGCTCGCCGGTCCTGGCGTCCAGGTTGTCGTAGATCGTCAGCTCGCCGGCGCCGACCTCGACGTCCGCGCCGTCGTCGTGCGACGCGGCGCCCTTGAGGCCGATCAGCTCCAGCTTGTACGGCTCGTCGGCGAGCTCCTCGCGGGCCGCCTCGTCGGTGACGACGCGGCGGGAGAAGCGCTGCCCGCGCTTCTGGATCTCCTGCATCTTCTTCTCGACGGCCTTGAGATCCTCGGGCGTGAACGGCTTCTCGACGTCGAAGTCGTAGTAGAAGCCGTCCTTGACGGGGGGGCCGATGCCCAGCTTGGCCTCGGGGAACAGCTCCTGTACGGCCTGCGCCATGACGTGCGCGGTGGAGTGGCGCAGGATGTTGAGACCGTCCTCGGAGGAGATCTCCACCGGCTCCACGACCTCGCCCTCGGCCGGCGCGTACGCGAGGTCCTTGAGCTCCCCGCTCACACGCGCGGCGACGATCGAGCGCTCGCCGGCGAAGAGCTCGGCGGCCGTAGTGCCCGTCGTCACCACGCGCTCTTCCCGCTCGGAATCGCGTTGGATGATCACACGGACGTCTGACACCGGTCTCTCCTGACTGAAGGCGGGGTGCGGCGCCATACCAGGAGCGCGCGCAATAGGGGATCGTACCGACCCCGACCCGCCGACCGCGAAACGGTCACGCACCGTCCGGGATCAGTCGCACTCCCGCCCGCCGCAGGCCTCACCGAAGAAGACCCCCTTCTCCGTGTGCTCCCGCAGCGCTTTCATCAGCCTGTCCCGCTCCGCCTCCTCCACCTGGACCGGTGCCACGCCCGACGCCCCGGTCAGCCGCCGGAAGCCGCCCCGGGACTCCAGCCGCCCGTGCAGCCGCACCGGCAGCCCGACGAGATGGGCGTGCCCGGCGACGCGGTAGTCCTCCTCGCCGAGTGTGATCCGTACGTAGGGGACCTCGGCGCCCGCGATCACGCGCAGCCGCACGCTGCCCTCGCCGCGCGGCCCCGGCCTGCGCATCCGCACCACCGTGCCGGTGATCCGGACGGGCACGGACGGCTCCCGGCGCAGATAGCGGGCGCCAGCCTCGCGCAGCACCGGCAGATCGCCCGGTGAGAACTCCACCGGCTCGGCCCCCGCCACGCAGTCCCGCGGCACCCCGGCCGCGGGCGCCCACTCCACCCCGATCCTGGCTCCCTCGGTCCCGCTCACCAGGGTGGTCAGCGCCTCGGTGAGCTCGCGGCTCACGCCCGCCTCGACGGCGCCGTCGAAGACGTCCATGCCGCCGGTCGCGCGCCGGTAGTCGACGGCCTCGCGGGCCGCGTACAGGGCCTGGTGGAGTCGTACGGCGAGGGGCCGTCCGGTGACCACGGGGACGAAGGCGGTGAGCCGGCCGTCGCCGGCCGCCGGCCCGACGAGGATGTCCTCCAGCAGCGCGGCGGCGCCCCGGCGGTGCCGGGCGCCGTGATAGCCCGCACGCGCGCGGGTGGCGAGCGCGGCGGCGAGCAGCATCCGGCGTGCGGCGGTGCGCAGTTGCTCCTCCACCGTCCAGGGCGGGGAGTCGGCGGGGCCGGTCGGCGCGTCCCGCCACCAGCGGATCTCGTCGCTGGGCACCGCGAGGGCGACCAGCACTTCGCGCGCGGAGGGCGTGCCACTGCGGGTGAGTGCCTGCAGTGCCTCGCCGAGCAGGTCGTCGCTGTCGGGGAAGGCCCGGCTCTCGGGTACGAGCAGGCTCGTACCGCCGCCGCCGGGGCCCGGCGGGGTCCAGCGGCCGTAGCGTCCGGCGGCGCCGCCGCGGCGGCGCCAGCCGTGCCGGTGCAGCAGGGCGCCGAGGACGGCCGGGTCGACGCGGCCCGGCTCGGGCGGACGGTGCCAGAAGGCGGCGGTGGTGTCATCGGGGTGCGACCTGACCGGACGGGCCGGTTCCTCCAGGGGGCGGTGCGTCATGGTCTGCCTCCGGTCCCGACCCGCGCCATGATCTCGCACAGCGCACGGTCGTCGAAGATCCGCGCGGTCGGTATCCGCACGGTGGACCGGGTCCGGCCAGTGACCGGGTGCCCGGCGAGGTTGACCCAGTAGCAGCAGTGCCTGAGGTCCAGCCGGTCGTGGCTCGCCCTGAGCCAGTCGCCCCTGGCGCGCGGGACGAGCATCACCACCAGGATCTTGTGCACCGACACGGGGGTGCGCGCGAGTTTGCGCAGGTGGTCGTTGTCGAGCGTGAAGGAGAAGAACCGTCCCGGCGGGTTGGGCGCGACCTGGTAGGTGCACTTGAGCTGCACCTTGATGGTGACCTCGTCGTCGACGGTGTGTCCGGGCGAACCGTGGCTGACGTGCCAGTCGATGCCGTTGTCCGGGAAGGGCTGCGACAGCGAGCAGCCGGCCGCCGCGGCGACCGCGTGCAGATAACCCACCTGCAGCGTCTCCATGCAGGCGGTGGTGGCGAGTGTGCCGCGAAGGGGGCCCGTGCGTTCGGGCAGCAGCCCGCCCCGCTCGGGCTGCGCTATCGCCATGACCAAACAGCCTTCCAAGCCAAGTGTTTCCCCGCTGCGGGCCGCTGAACTGCAAAGACCCGCACTCCTGTTGTGTCCTTCCGGCGTACGCCGCAAACAGCCCGGGTATCACCAAACGGGCAGAAGACGGAACGTCAGCTGCCGTGCGCGGACGAGGAGTTGTGCAGAGATGACGTGCTGGTACGAGGGGCCGCTGGCCGCCTTCGACACGGAGACCACGGGCGTCGACGTCGAGACCGACCGCATAGTGTCGGCCGCCGTCGTCGTCCAGGACGCCCCGGGCCGCCGGCCCCGGGTGAGCCGCTGGCTGGTCAACCCGGGTGTGCCGGTGCCGGAGGCGGCGACGGCGGTGCACGGGCTGACGGAGGAGCACCTGGCGCGCAACGGCCGCTGGCCGGCGCCGGTGATGCACGAGATAGCGGAGGAGCTGGCCGAGCAGGCGGCGATGGCCCGCCCGCTGGTCGTGATGAACGCGCCCTTCGATCTCACGCTGCTGGACCGCGAGTTGCGCCGCCATCGCGCCTCCTCGCTGGACCGCTGGTTCGAGGCGTCGGCGCTGCGCGTGCTCGACCCGCGCGTCCTCGACAAACACCTCGACCGCTACCGCAAGGGCCGCCGCACCCTGACCGACCTGTGCGCGCACTACGGCGTCACCCTGGAGGGCGCGCACGACGCGGCGGCCGACGCCCTGGCCGCCCTGGACGTCGTACGGGCAGTGGGGCGCCGTTTCGCCGCCCGCCTCGAACGCCTCTCCCCCGCCGAGCTGCACTCCCTGCAGACGACCTGGCACGCGGCCCAGGCGCGGGGCCTGCAGGCGTGGTTCGCCAAGAGCGGCACCGCGGAGATCGTGAACACGGAGTGGCCGCTGCGGCCGGACCTGCCCGCGGCGGCATAGTCGCACCCGGCGAGGCCGACCCGCACGGCGGCCCGGGAACGCGGGTGGCGGAGGCCCCCACTCGGCGCGGCGGAGCCGCACACAACACGAAGAGAGCGACGTGGTCCGCACTGTCTGCGGACACACGTCACTCTCCCGAACGTGGGCGATACTGGGTTCGAACCAGTGACCTCTTCGGTGTGAACGAAGCGCTCTCCCACTGAGCTAATCGCCCGGGAACGCACTGAACAATACAGGTCTCCGCGCGCTTGCATCAAACCGCTTCCAGGTGGGCGGCCAGCCCCCGCCGCCCGGCCCGCATCATCAGCCGGTGGTTGGCGCGGAACACCGGCCGTCCCGGTACGGCGAACCTCCTGAGCAGCGGCTTGTGGACGTCGACGACCTGGTCGTAGCGGGCGAGGGTGCCGGCGCCGGCCGCGGTGACCGTCCAGCGGGCCCAGCCCTCGATGTCGCCGGTCATGGCGATCTCCAGGACGCCCGCGCCGGGGTCGCGGCGGGTCTCGCGGGCGGTGAGCCGCAGGTCGTACGGGAGGAGCGAGCGGATCCGGATGACGCCGGTGGTGTCGTCGAGACGGGTCACCTCCCGCACCTGGGGCCACCAGCGGGGGTACTCCTCGGCCCGCTCCAGCGCCTCGTAGACGGTGGCGGGAGCCGCGGGCAGAGACCAGAGACTGCGGAAGCGGTAGTGCGTCCAGTCCATGCGAGGAGTGTGCCCGCACGCGGCACGTTCCGCCGGGATCTGAGTACGTCCTGAGTACGCGCACTCATGTCGCGTGACGTGGCGCCGAGCACACTCCCTGGCATGACGCGTGTTCCGCCCCGGCCGGGACGCGCGGCTCCTGGACGCCGGGCCGCGGCGACCGGACGCCCGCCCGGGCAGGCTGCCGCTCCGCCGCCGTCCGGCCGCCGCGCTCCGCGTGACCGCCCGGTCCGTACGCCTCGGCGCCGCAGTCGGCGCGTGCGGCACGGGCGCCCGGGGCGCACTGACGGCCGGCCGGCTCTCCCGGGGAGCGGCCGGCCCGAGCGCCGCCGCCCGTGCGGCGGCGCTCCTCCTCCCCGCGGCTGCCATCGCGCTGGGCGCCGCCCGGCGGCTCACCTCGACATCGCCGATCTCCGGCAGGTTCAGGCGGCCGCTTTCACTGACGGCATTCCCTTCGTGAACCGTCGTGTCCGGCTGGGGCATTACGCTCTCCTTGCGGTCGGCCTGCCGGATCACTCCGGACCTCGACCGGGTTTCCATGTACCGCGCGCCCTCGTCCACCCTTCCGGACTGCACCTCGGCCCGTGGCGCCAGGTGCCTTGACGCCCTTGGGCCTTGGGCGGACCTTGGGCCTTGGGCCTCGGCTGCACGCCCGGCCGTTGCCGGTGACGCAGGGAAGAATGCTTCTTCTGCCGTACTCACCAAGGAAAGTGACGGCGTTTTGGAAAACGCCCGGGGATTTCCCACCGGAGGCCCGCTTCGGGAACTCATCCCGGAAAGAGGCGTAGTCCTGGAAGTCCGCCTTCGCCTTGATCTTCGGGGAGTTCTTCTCGAAGAGTGCGACGGACTTGCCGGTCTGCGTCAAGGAATTCGGCCACGGGCGGCCGACGGGCCCGAACCTCCGCGGACGGCCACCGAACACCGACCGGCGGCTCGCGTGCGCCAGCGGGAAGCTCTCCCGGGACGCCGGAAGGCGCCTGCAGACACCGGCAGCCCTCCTGCAGACGCCGACGGCCCGCCTGCTCTCGCAGACGGGCCGTCGGTCCGGGTGGGCGATACTGGGTTCGAACCAGTGACCTCTTCGGTGTGAACGAAGCGCTCTCCCACTGAGCTAATCGCCCGGGCGCAGGAAGAAGGTTACCCCATGTCAGGGGTGGCCCGTGACCAGAGGGAACGCGCAGCCGACCGCCCGCCTCCCGTCCCCTGCGCTCACTGGTCCTCGATGTTCCAGGGCATCGCGAAGCCGAACTCGTACAGGTAGACACCGACCAGCGCTCCCACGATCACGAGGCCGGTCACCGTGAGCATGATGTTGCGGCGGCGCACCTTGGGATCGAGGGCCCGCTGGGCCGCCTCGGTGACCTTGCGCCTGGTCCAGCGCAGCACGAGCTGGGCCCATACGAACTCGGTCGCCCAGATGGCCATGCCACCGAAGATCACGACCCAGCCGGGTCCGGGCAGCGGCAGCATGACGACGCCGGCGGCCACGACCGCGAGCCCGATGACGAAGACGCCGACCTGCCAGCTGAGGTGCAGCGCGCGGCGCCTCTTGATGAACGCGGGCGCCCTGGAGCCGAGCCCCCGTCCGCTCCGCTCCCCGTCCGCCTTCGCCCGGTCCGCGTCCGCCGCGCCCGTGTTCGATTCTTCCACCACGGCGACCTCGCCCGGCCCGCCCTCGAGCCCGTCACTCCCCGTATTCATACGGCCAAACTTTACCTTACTTTAAGCAACGGGAACCAGTCACCGGAATGGGCGTACGGTGCGAACGAACCTTCGGCCGGAAGAGTTACGTAAAGGCACGCAAAACACTCAGAGGGGTTTACAACGGCACCGTAGGTGGCATGTCGATTTCGCCGACGTGCGAATCCCCGAGCGCACACTGAGCGAAAGGCCCTGGCGCTTATGAACACCACGGTCAGCTGCGAGCTGCACCTGCGCCTCGTTGTGTCGAGCGAGTCCTCCCTGCCTGTCCCCGCAGGCCTGCGGTACGACACGGCCGACCCCTACGCCGTGCACGCCACCTTCCACACCGGAGCCGAGGAGACCGTCGAGTGGGTGTTCGCCCGCGACCTCCTCGCGGAAGGCCTCCACCGGCCCACGGGCACCGGCGACGTCCGAGTCTGGCCGTCGCGCAGTCACGGTCAGGGCGTCGTGTGCATCGCCCTGAGTTCCCCGGAGGGCGAGGCGCTGCTGGAAGCCCCGGCGCGGGCACTGGAGTCCTTCCTGAAGCGAACGGACGCCGCCGTGCCTCCCGGCACGGAACACCGGCACTTCGACCTCGATCAGGAACTGTCGCACATCCTGGCGGAGAGCTAGGGGCGAGGCACTCGAAGCCGCCCGGCGCCGTCGACTCGGGGTGACGGCTCGGGCTCAGCACAACTGCATACGGTACGCATCAGCGCCGCCACCGCGGTTTCCGTCGCGGGGCGGCGCCGGTGTGTGCGCCGGGGATCCGAGGCGGAACCGGGGCGGCACGACCGCCCGCAGCCGGACGCGGAGCCACTACCATCGGCCAGCATGAGGCGGGCGTCCGCCCGACCCACAGGCCAGGGAGCTGAACGTGCTGATCACCCACGACACACGGTGCGCGCTGGACACCGTGGTGGATCTGGTGAACACCGCGCCGGAGGACGGCGCGGCACCGGACGCACTGCCCGACGTCGCGGCTCTCGAGGACTTCGTACAGAACCACGACATCAGTGACGTCGGGACACTCTCGGAGTTCGACCTCTCGGCCGTGCGCAAGATCCGCGGGCGGTTCGCCGCGGTCTTCGCGGCGCCGGACGCCCGTGCCGCGGCCGGGCTGATCAACGAGCTCGTCGCCGCCGCGGGCACCACCCCGCGGCTCACGGACCACGACGGCTACGACTGGCACGTGCACTACTTCGCGCCCGGTGCCTCCGTCGCCGATCACCTCGCGGCCGACTGCGGGATGGCGCTGGCCTTCTTCGTCGTGGCCGGTGAGCAGGAGCGGCTGCGCCGCTGCGAGGCCCCGGACTGCCGGCGCGCCTTCGTCGACCTCTCCCGCAACCGCTCGCGGCGCTACTGCGACAGCCGCACCTGCGGGAACCGGCTGCACGTGGCCGCCTACCGGGCACGCCGCAAGGAGGCGGCGGGCTGACCGCCGGGCCGGACGGTGGATGCGACGTGGCCCCGGCGGGTGACGCCGGGGACCACGGGTACGGCTCACAGCAACAGCAGGTCGTGCAGCGCAGCCATGAGGAGCAGACACCCGATCACCGCTAGGAAGATCATCAGCGGTGGCTGGGAAAGGGCGAAAAGGCATCCGCGCGGCTCATCCTTGGGCGGCGCGGCATCGCTCTGTGTCGTGTCCAGCATCTCGCGGCGATGATGGCGCAGACCGGACGCCCGGCGCGATCAACACGCAGGGATTGAGCGGCTGTACTCCGGATTGGCCCCAGTCCGGTACCGGTCGTGACCGCTTGGCGGCAGCCCGTTGATCCACTGTGTCGTTTCAGCCGTCATGCGCAGGTCATATGCCGTGCTTCTTCAGGATGGCCTCGATGTCGCTGAAGTCCTCCGCCTGCTCGCCGCGCGGCGCGCTCGCGGGCTTGCCGGACGCGCGGGCCCCCGGCCCGAGGGAGGGCGCCGAGGCTTCCGGGGCCACCGCCTCGCGCTGCTGCGCGGCCCTGGCCTGCTTGCGCTCCTTGCGGGTGCCGCCACGGCGGCGCTCCACGGCACGCGTGGTGGAGAACAACAGCCAGGCCACGCCGAGCACGCCGAACCCCGCCCAGGCCGTCGGGCTGAAGGCGGTGTCCGCCAGCCACTGCACGGTGCCGGTCATCACCAGGCCGAGGGGCACGAGCGCGTAGGCGGCGATGCGGGCGGCCGAGAGGAAGCGCTTGCGGTACGCCGTGACCGCCGCGATGCCCAGGCCGACCGCGGCGACGGCGGAACAGACGGTTTCGGCGATCATCCGGTCCTCCAGGCGGGGCTCGGTCGGGTGGTTCGTCCCTTCCATCCTGCACCGTCCGGCCCCCGCGGGGCCATGCTCCCGGCGGACATCAGGGAGATCTCCGGGTCGGCTCATCCGCAGGTGCCGGTCAGAGCAGCACCCGGGTGCGGATCCGGACTGCGGGAACGGATGACGGAGCCGGTCCGGGGCGGGTGGTCGAGCCGGTCCGGGACGGGTGGTCGAGCCGGTCCGGGACGGGTGATCGAGCCGGTCCGGGTCCGGGGCGGGTGGTCGAGCCGGTCCGGGGCGGGTGGTCGAGCCGGTCCGGTGGTGGGGCCGGTCCGGTGGGGGCGGTCGGGCGCCGGGCTGGAAGACTGCGGTCATGAACGACTCCTCCCCCGTGCCTCCCGCCGTGCCCGTCCTCGACGTCTGGTGCGAACTCCAGTGCCCCGACTGCCGCAGCGCGCTCGCGGACCTGCGCGCCCTGCGTGCCCGCTACGGCGACCGGCTGGAGCTGCGGCTGCGGCACTTCCCGCTGGAGAAGCACCGGCACGCCTTCGCCGCCGCGCAGGCCGCCGAGGAGGCCTTCGAGCAGGGCAAGGGCTGGGACTACGTCGAGGCCGTACTGGAAGAGGCCGGGAAGCTGGACCGCGAGGGCGAGCGCCTCCTGGTCGACACGGCCGGCCGGCTCGGCCTGGACACCGAGGAGTTCGACACCGCGCTGATCGACGGCCGGCACATCCTCGTCGTCGACGCCGACCAGGCCGAGGGCAAGGCGATCGGCGTGACCGGTACGCCGACGTACGTCATCGGCGGCGAGCGCCTGGACGGCGGGAAGAGCCAGGAGGGGCTGCGCGAGCGCGTCGAGGAGATCGCGGACCGGCTGCTGGCCGAGGGTGCCTGAAACGCCGGCGCCGGGGCGGGTTCCTCCTCAGAGCAGGTCCTTGTAGAGGACGTGGCGTGTCGTCTCGTAGCCGAGTGACTCGTAGAGCCGCTCGGCCGGGGTGTTGCCGGCGAACACGTTGAGGCCGAGGACGCGCCGGCCCGCGGCGATGGCCTGGGCCTCCGCCAGGAGCATGAGGGAACGGCCGTGTCCGTGGCCGCGGTGGGCGGCGCGGGTCCGGACGTCGTAGACGTAGGCCTGGTCCTCCGTCAGGGCCACCCAGAGCGTGCCCACCCGGGTGCCCTCGTGCTCCAGCACGGTGAACCGCATGCCCTCGGTGGTGAGCCCCTGCGGCAGGAGTGCCGCGTGTTCGCGCCGCGACATCTCGTGCGCGGCGGCCTCGGGCACGCCCCGCTCGATCCACGCGCGCGCGTACGTCCCGCTCTCCTCGGCGATCCACTCCGCGTACTCGGCCTCGGTCATGGGGCGCCCGCGGCTGCCGGCCGGCAGGGCGGGCGGGGTGTCACCGAGCCGCTTCTCCATGCCGCGGTTGCGGTGGACGTAGCCGAGCGCGCCGACGAGCCGCAGCGCCGCGTCGGCGCCGGCCGGCACCCGTGCCTCGATCTGCCGGCATCCCCAGCCGCGGGCCACCTCCTCCGCGGCGAGCGCGGCCACCGTGCCCCGGCCCCGGCGGCGGTCCGGCTCCTCGATGCGCAGATCGAGGATGCGGGCCATGAAGTCGCCGAAGCGGGGCCGGGTGGCGAGGTGGACGGTGCCGACGGGGCGGCTGTTCACGCACACCTGGTAGCGACGTGAACGGGTCCCGTCGGCGGCGCGCTGGAGCGGCTCGGTCGGCCGCAGGGTCGTGGTCATCAGGGGTGTTCTACCCGCCGTGCCCGCTCGTGTCAGCCCGATTTCCGGGCCGCTCACGGATCTTGGTCGTGCCCGGACATCTCGTCGAAGATCCGTACGGCCTTGGCGGTCACCGGGCCCCGCGCGCCGGGCAGTTCACGGTCGTCGACGCGGTGCACGGCCTGGATGTCGCGCAGGGAGGAGGTGAGGAAGACCTCGTCCGCGCGCCGCAGGACGTCCAGCGGCAGGTCGGTCTCCCCGGCCCCGGTCCACTCGGCCACCAGCGCGCGCGTGATGCCCGCGAGGCAGCCGGAGGCGAGCGGCGGGGTGTGGATCTCGCCGTCGAGGACCACGAAGACGTTCGAGCCGGTGCCCTCGCAGAGCTGCCCGAGGGTGTTCGCGAACAGGGCCTCGGACGCGCCGTGTTGGTGGGCACGCGCGAGGGCGACGACGTTCTCGGCGTACGAGGTCGTCTTCAGGCCGGTCAGCGCGCCGCGTTCGTTCCGCGTCCAGGGCACCGTGATCACCGCGGTGGATTCGGGGCGGCGGGTGGCCTCGCCGAGGGCCACGACGAGTGTCGGGCCGCGGTCACCGCGGTCGGAGCCGAGGGGACCGTGGCCGCCGGTGTAGGTGATGCGCAGCCGGCCGAAGGCCATCGGGTTGGCCTCGAGGACCGCCCGGCAGGCGCGGCGGATCTCCTCGTGATCGGGGTCGGGCAGGCCGAGGCCGCGCGCCGAGCGGGTGAGCCGGTCGAGGTGCCGGGTCAGCGCGAACGGACGGCCCTCCACCGCCTTCACCGTCTCGAAGATGCCGTCGCCCACGGTCAGTCCGTGGTCGAAGACGGAGACGCGGGCGGTCTCGGTGTCCTGAAGCCCGCCGTCGAGCCAGATCTTCACGTCGTGATTCCCTCTCCACTCGCCCCGTACCTCCCCGACGCTACCGCGAGCAACCGGGCCGCCTTCAGCTCGGTCTCGCGCCACTCCGCCTCCGGGTCCGAGCCCCAGGTGATGCCGGCGCCGGTACCGAAGCGCAGCACGGCCCCGATCCTCCCGCCCGCCGCGCCCCCGGAGGACCGGTCGATCCAGAAGGTACGGATGCCGACGGCCAGCTCGGCCGTCCCGCGGTCGGCGTCGACCCAGCCGATGCCCCCGCAGTACGGGCCGCGCTCCACGGTCTCCAGGGCCTCGATGATCCGCAGGGCACTGGACTTGGGGGCGCCGGTGACCGAACCGGGCGGGAAGGCGGCGTCGAACAGCTCGGGCCAGCCGGCGCCGTCGCGCAGCTCGCCGCGGACCGTGGAGACCAGGTGGACGAGCCCCGGGTGCTTCTCCACGGCGCACAGGTCGGGGACGGTGACGCTGCCGGTGGCGCAGACGCGCCCGATGTCGTTGCGGACGAGGTCCACGATCATCACGTTCTCGGCGTGGTCCTTCTCCAGCAGGTCCGCCTCGGTGCGCCCGGTCCCCTTGATCGGGCCCGACTCGACGACCCGGCCGTCCCGCCGGAGGAAGAGTTCGGGCGAGGCCGTGGCCGTCTCGACCCCGTGCGCGGGCAGCCGAATCGTTCCTGCGTACGGCGCCGGGTTGCCGCGCGCCAGCACGGCGGTCAGGGTGTCCACGTCGGCGTCGGCGGCCACCGGCGCGGACAGCACCCGGCAGAGGTTCGCCTGGTAGACCTCGCCGGCCGCGATGTGCTCGCGGATCCGGCGCACGCCCGCCGTGTACGCCTCACGGTCGAGCGAGGACGTCCAGTCGGCGGCGGCCGGTCCGCGCCAGCGGCCCGGCACCGGCGCGGGGACGGGCTCCTTGCGTACGTCCCGGAAGCGGGCGCAGGTCAGCCGCCCTTCGAAGTCCGCCGAGACGGCCCAGAAGCCGGTGGAGTCGAGGGCGGCGGGATCGTCGGTGACGTCGAGGAGCCCGGTGGCGACGCGGTCACCGAAGCGGGCGAGAGGGGGCAGGGCGAGCACGCGGTCGAGTCTAGGACGGGTGTCGCGCGGGTGACCCGGTCATGACCGTCCGGGAACCCCGGCCACGCCCCTGAGCAGGTGCGGGGCAGCACGCTGCGCAAACGCGTTTTTGTACTGGCCCCGGAATCCGCTAGAGTTCACCTCGTCGCCGGGACGCGGAAGCGGACCGAAACGACAGGCGGACGTAGCTCAGTTGGTAGAGCGCAACCTTGCCAAGGTTGAGGTCGCGAGTTCGAGCCTCGTCGTCCGCTCGAAGGAAACGAGGGGATCTTACCGACCCCCGCACTCCTGGTGGAGTGGCCGAGAGGCGAGGCAACGGCCTGCAAAGCCGTCTACACGGGTTCAAATCCCGTCTCCACCTCCAAGGACGATTAGCTCAGCGGGAGAGCGCTTCCCTGACACGGAAGAGGTCACTGGTTCAATCCCAGTATCGTCCACCGGATCTTCGGATCCCCCGCGCGATTAGCTCAGCGGGAGAGCGCTTCCCTGACACGGAAGAGGTCACTGGTTCAATCCCAGTATCGCGCACGCAGCACCCATGACCTGCGGGTTGTGGTCCCGAGGACGATTAGCTCAGCGGGAGAGCGCTTCCCTGACACGGAAGAGGTCACTGGTTCAATCCCAGTATCGTCCACACACCGGAGCCCCCGGCCGTCCCGTACGGCCGGGGGCTTCCTCGTGGTCGCGTCCGGCGTCAGCTGGAGAACAGCATGTGACCGAAGCTCTTGTGACGGTGGTGACCGCCATGGTGACCCCCGTGGTGACCGCCGTAGTGGCCGCCGCCATGGCCGCCGTGCGGGGCGCCCCACGCGGGCGCGGGCGGGGTCGGGTACGCCTGCGGGACACCGGGGGGCGGCGGCGCGGGCTGGGCCCACTGGGACTCCAGGCGGGTCAGCGCCTCCAGCTCTCCGTAGTCGAGGAAGATCCCCCGGCAACCGCTGCACTGCTCGATCTGGACACCGTTGCGGTTGTACGTGTGCATCGGCGCATGGCACTTCGGACACTGCATGGTCGGCTCAACTCCTCGCCCGTCGGTCCTGTTTCGCGTCACGCCAGGACAGACTCCGTCCGGCTGTGGTCGGTTGCACCTTACTTCGCACGGCCCGGACTCAACTCCGGCGGAGCGGCGTTCATTCGGGCGCATGCGTCGATCATGGACGTTTCGGCCTCGTCCAGGGGACGGTTCTCCGCCACCGCCTTGGCGATCGCGCGGGCGGCCGTCTGCACCGTGAGGGCGCGGGCCGGGACGTCCAGGGCGGGCCAGGGATCGCCGTCGGCGGGCACGGCCGGGCCGCCGGCCGCGCGGTAGGCGGTGAGGAAGCGTGTCCATTCGTCGGGCAGGAGGAGACCGCAGGCGTACCAGGCGGCGGGACGCGCCAGGTCCCAGGCGGGGACGCCGGTGCCGAGGTCGTCGACGTCGATGAGCAGCCAGGGGCCGTCGGGGGCCGGGTGGCGGACCAGCTGGCCGAGGTGGAGGTCGCCGTGGCAGAGGGTGGCGGTGTCCGGCATGGGGGCCTCGGCGCGGGCCCAGGCGGGGAGCCCGGACCAGGCCTTCAGTACGGGGGGCGTGGCGGGGTGGCGGGGGGCCGCCGCGGTGAGCCGCGCGATGGCCCGGGCCGCCTTGGCGGGGCCCCTCATGGGCGGCAGGGGGGTCGGCGCGGG
Organism: Streptomyces sediminimaris; assembly: GCF_047049295.1. NCBI lineage: Bacteria > Bacillati > Actinomycetota > Actinomycetes > Kitasatosporales > Streptomycetaceae > Streptomyces > Streptomyces sediminimaris. The sequence continues at coordinate 1,628,789 of NZ_JBJWOT010000001.1, forward strand.
GGTGCGGTGCAGGCGGGCGAGGAGGGTGGCGGCGGGCTCCCAGGGGGCGGCCTCGGGGGTGTCCGGATCGACGGGGGTGCCGTAGGGCCAGAGCGTGGCGAGGCGGGTGTGCGGGTCCAGTGCCACGGGGTCCAGTGCCACGGGAGCCGGGCTGAGCGGGGGCAGGAGGATGCCGGGGAGACGGGTGGCGGCGGTGAGGCGGGAGACGAGGTCGGCGAGGGAGGTGCCCGGGGCGTGGGCCTTGGCGACGGTGTCCGCGTGGCGGACGACGGCGGCGTCCGGGCGGTGGGCGAGGGTCGCCGCCCCGCAGTGGCAGGTCTGCCCACGCGCGTGGGCGCCGGCCTTGGCTCTGGCGGCGAGAGCGGAGAGCAAGGGGGGCATGGACACGGGGCTCCCTGGGGCACGGCGCGGGTTCTCCCGCGAGGGTACGGCCGCGGTGGGCGGCGGGGCGGGGGCTCGCGGGAGGGTACGGCCGCGGTGGGCGGGGCGGGGGCTCACGCGAGGGTACGAGCGGGCGCGGGGCGGGGGCTCACGCGAAGGTACGGCCGCGGTGGGCGGGGCGGGGGCTCGCGCGAGGGTACGAGCGGGGGCTCACGCGAAGGTACGGCCGCGGTGGGCGGCGGGGCGGGGGCGGCTCACGCGAAGGTACGAGCGGGCGCGGCACAGGGCTCACGCGAAGGGTACGGTCGGGGGCGGGCGGGGGCTCACGTGAAGGCGCGGAACGGGCGCTCCCGCGAAGGTACGGCCAGGCGCGGCACAGGGTCACACGAAGGTACGGCCAGGCGCGGCACAGGGGGTCACACGAAGGTGCGGCCAGGCACGGCGCGGGCGGCGGGGTCCTGTGACGGGATCGGGGATGGATCAGGTGATGGGGTTGGGTGACGCGAGCGCCGGACGGGGCGGCGAAGGCGCACCGGTCGGGCGGCGCGGAGGCGCACCCGTCGGCGTCGTCGCGCAGGCGCATCGGTCGGCGTCGTCGCGGAGGCGGACACGGCAATGCCGGCGCAGCTCCCCAGCTGCGCCGGCATTCTTGCCGTCCGCCGCACCCCCGTCCCCACGGGGTTTCATGGGTGGATGTCCCCGCCCGGACCGCTCTTCCGGGCCTGGGGTCGCCGCTCAGCGCCCCAGCATCACGCCCACGGACGACGCCTGTGTGGCCACTGTCTCCCAGCCGTCGAAGACGAAGAAGAGCAGGGCCGCCAGGGGGAGGACCATGAGGGTCGCCACCAGCGGGTGACGGCGGCCCGTGCGGCGGCGGAGCGTGAAGCGCTCCTCGCTGCGGATCAGTGTCCGCGGTGCCGTGTGGGCCATGGTCCCTCTCCTGACCGATCTCTGTTGCCGTTGGCAGCGGCGGGTGTCTGACCTCGGGGGACGAGTGCTGCACCCGCCGCTTGACCTCAAATCTAGGCGTCCGGGACTCATCGCACGTCATGCCCTCGTACCGATTGCCGGGCCTCCCGGAGGATGAGCAGTGACCTGCCGAGTACTCCCCTGGGTGGAGACGTGGACCTAGGTCTCAGGGTCTTCCCGGAGGGGGCGCCCGGAGTGCCCCGTCTTCACCGAGCCGTCCTGAGCCCCACTCCTCGGAGGGCACGGGAGCACCGGTGGGTGAGTTCGATCACTTCCGCGCCTCCTCGGCGCACCGCCGTCCCCGCCCCGCACCCCGCTCCGCCCGCCACCGCCCCACAGGTGCGGCTCGTGTCCCCCGCGGCCGGCGGCGTCTGCCCGCGGCCACCGCTCACGCGTTCAATCCCCTGTGAACGATGGGTGATTGGGATCATGACCGGGACAAAGTCCCGCAGTTCAGGCGCTCCCTGACCGGTCTTCGGCTTTCGTACCCGGCGCTGACAATCCGTCGGGCCGAGAGGGCGCGGCCTCTGCGCGCGGGCGGCCGTGGAAACGTAAGCTGTGCCACGTCATACGGACCGGGCAGCGGGGATGAACATGGCGATGATGCGCCTGAGGCGCGAGGACCCGCGCGTCGTCGGCTCGTTCAGGCTTCACAGGCGGCTCGGCGCGGGCGGCATGGGCGTCGTGTACCTGGGCTCCGACAAGAAGGGGCAGCGTGTCGCGCTGAAGGTCATCCGGCCGGATCTGGCGGAGGACCAGGAGTTCCGGTCGCGGTTCGCGCGTGAGGTCTCGGCGGCCCGGCGGATCAGGGGTGGCTGCACGGCGCGGCTCGTCGCCGCCGACCTGGAGGCGGACCGGCCGTGGTTCGCCACGCAGTACGTGCCCGGGCCCTCGCTGCACGACAAGGTGGCCGACGGGGGGCCGCTGAGCGCGGCCGACGTCGCGGCCGTGGGGGCCGCCCTCTCCGAAGGGCTCGTCGCCGTGCACGAGGCGGGGGTCGTGCACCGGGACCTCAAGCCGTCCAACATCCTGCTGTCCCCGAAGGGGCCGCGGATCATCGACTTCGGCATCGCCTGGGCCACCGGCGCATCGACCCTCACGCACGTCGGCACGGCCGTCGGCTCGCCCGGCTTCCTCGCACCGGAGCAGGTGCGCGGTGCCGCCGTCACGCCCGCGACCGACGTCTTCTCGCTCGGCGCGACGCTGGCGTACGCCTCCATGGCCGACTCGCCCTTCGGGCATGGCAGTTCGGAGGTGATGCTGTACCGCGTCGTGCACGAGGAGGCACAGCTGCACGGCGTTCCGGACGCGCTTGCTCCGCTCCTGCGCGCCTGTCTCGCCAAGGACCCCGAGGAGCGGCCCAGCACGCTCCAGCTGTCGCTGCGGCTCAAGGAGATCGCCGCGCGCGAGACACAGGGGCTGGCCGACACACGTCCGCCCGCGCCGCGCGCCGCTGAGGCGGACCGGCCCACGGGGCGGCTCGCCGACACCTACCCCGGACAGCCGCGCGAGCACCGGCGCCCGCAGGCCGGGCCGGCGAACCCGGCCTCCCGGGGTACGTCCACCGGATCCCGCGGGCCCTCGTCCGTGCGGGGCGGGGCCGCTCCGGCGCGAGGCGGCGGCGCTTCCCGGAGTGGTCCGGCGTCCCAGCGCCCGGGGTCCCGGCCCACGCCCTCCTCGCGGAACGCGTCCCGGCCGGCCACCGGCAGCCGGCCCGGGCCACGCAGCGGTACCGGCCGGCCGGGCCCCAGGACCACGGGAACGGGGCGGCGGCCCGCCAATCCGCGGCTGCTGCGGCAGCGGCTGTTCGTGTTCGTCGTCGTGACGCTGCTCGTGGCGCTCGGCATCGCCGCGGCGCAGGGCTGCCAGGGACCGTCGCGCGGGCTGGGCGGGGACGGCGGTGCCGTACGCCAGCAGCAGCACCATCAGCAACAGCAGCACGGGGAACCGGGCAGCGTCGCTGCCGTGTAGCCCCGGAGCCCCGGAGCCCCGGAGCCCCGGAGCCCCGGAGCCCCGGAGCCGCAGAGCCGCAGAGCCGTACGGCGGTAGCCCACCCGGGCGCACGGCTGACGGCTGCACGGCTGCACGGCTGCACCGCCGGCCCGGGCCTACAGGGTCGGCAGGATCCGTTCGAAGAACTCGCGGTCGCCGTCGAAGACGGGCTCCAGCGCGAGGAACTCCGTCGGGGTGACCCAGCGGGTCTCGGCGACCTCGACGGGGTCGGGCACCACCTCGCCGCTGTCCGCGTCCGCCGTCCACCAGTGGAGGCGGTAGCAGCCGTCGTCGGTCTCCGACTCCCAGACCTTGGCGCCCGGGCAGACGGTGAGGCCCACCTCCTCGAAGACCTCGCGCACCACGGCCTGCTCCTGGGTCTCCCCCGGCTCGACCTTGCCGCTGAGGGGCTGCCAGTAGCCGGGACGGGGGACGGTCGGGCCGCGCCGGACGGCGAGCACCCGGCCGGCCCGGCGCAGCACCGCGACGATCGCCTCGCGCCGCTCCACGCGGGCGCCTACCGGACCCCGGGGCGGCCGGTGGCCACCGCGTAGAAGGCGACGGCCGCCGCCGCGCCCACGTTGAGGGAGTCCACGCCGTGGGACATCGGGATGCGGACCCATTCGTCGGCGGCGACCAGGGCCTGGGTGGACAGGCCGTCGCCCTCGGCGCCGAGCATCAGGGCGACGCGGTTCATCGTGTGCGGGGCGGCCTCGTCGAGGGGCTTGGCCTTCTCGTCCGGGGTGAGCGCGAGGAGGCTGAAGCCGGCCTCGCGGACCGACTCCAGGCTCCTGGGCCAGGAGTCGAGGCGGGCGTAGGGGACCGAGAAGACCGCGCCCATGGAGACCTTGACGCTGCGGCGGTAGAGGGGGTCGGCGCAGTCCGGGGAGAGCAGCACCGCGTCCATGCCGAGGGCGGCGGCGGAGCGGAAGATCGCCCCGATGTTGGTGTGGTCGTTGACCGACTCCATGACCACGACCCTGCGCGTGGTCTGCAGGAGCTCGGCCGCCGCCGGCAGCGGCTTGCGCTGCATCGAGGCCAGCGCGCCGCGGTGCACGTGGTAGCCGGTGACCTGCTCGGCGAGCTCCGGGCTGACCGCGTAGACCGGGGCCGGCAGCTCGTCGATGACGTCGCGCATGACGTCGACCCACTTCGCGGACAGCAGCATCGAGCGCATCTCGTACCCGGCGCCCTTCGCCCGGCGGATGACCTTCTCGCCCTCCGCGATGAACAGGCCCTCGGCGGGTTCGCGCTTGCGGCGCAACTCGACGTCGGTCAGGCCCGTGTAGTCGCGCAGGCGCGGGTCGTCGGGATCCTCAACGGTGATGAGATCGGCCACAGGGTGATACTGCCTTGTCCTGGGTGCGGTGCCAACGGCTGGAACAGGGTCGGGTTACCCGGGGTTACCCGAGGAGGGCCGCGGGCCGACGCCGACGACCTCGCCGATGACGATGACCGACGGGGCCTTGACCTCGTGGGTGCGCACGGCCTCGGCGATCGTGGCGAGCGTCGCGTCGACGCGGCGCTGGCCCGCCGTGGTGCCCTCCTGGACGGCGGCGACCGGGGTGTCGGGGGACCTGCCGTGGGCGACGAGGGTCTCCGCGACCTTCCCGATCGTGCCGACGCCCATGAGGATCACCAGCGTGCCGGTCAGCCTGGCGAGCGACGGCCAGTCGACCAGGGAGCGCTCGTCGTCGGGGGCGACGTGCCCGCTGATCACCGTGAACTCGTGCGCGACGCCCCGGTGGGTGACCGGGATGCCGGCCGCGCCCGGCACGGAGATCGAGCTGGAGATGCCGGGGACGACGGTGCACGGTATGCCGGCCTCGGCGAGCGCCTGGACCTCCTCCATCCCGCGGCCGTAGACGAACGGGTCCCCGCCCTTGAGCCGTACCACCGACTTGCCCTGCTTGGCGTGTTCGATCAGGGCGTTGTTGATGGCCTCCTGGGCCATGAAGCGGCCGTACGGCAGCTTCGCCGCGTCGATCACCTCGACGCTCGCGGGCAGTTCGGCGAGCAGGTCCCGGGGGCCCAGGTGGTCGGTGATGACCACGTCGGCCTCCGCGAGCAGGCGGCGGCCGCGGACCGTGATCAGGTCCGGGTCGCCGGGCCCGCCGCCGACGAGGGCGACGCCCGGCGTGCGGGTGCGGTGGTGGGGGGCGACGAGGGTGCCGTCGCGCAGGCCCGCCACGACCGCGTCGCGGATGGCGGCGGTGTGGCGCGGGTCGCGGCCGCGGGCGCGGCTGGTGAGGACGGCGACCGTCACGCCCTCGCTGGTGCCGGTGGCCGGCGTCCACGCGGTGGCGGCGTCGGCGTCGTCGGACCGCACGCACCAGACGCGGCCGCGCTCGGCCTCCGCGGAGGCGGCGGTGTTGGCCTCGTGGTCGCTGGTGGCGATCAGCGCGTACCAGGCCTCCGCCAGGTCGCCGTCGGCGTACGGCCGCCGCCGCCAGGTGATCTCGCCGGCCTCCGCCATCGCCTCGACGGACGGCGTCACCTCCGGTGACACCAGGAGGACGTCCGCGCCCGCCGCGATCAGGGCCGGGAGACGGCGCTGGGCGACCTGGCCGCCGCCGAGGACGACCACTTTGCGCCCGGTGAGGCGGAGGCCAACGGGATAGGCGGGATGTTCGGCCATGAGGTGCGGCTCCTCGTCCTGGCTGTGCGATGGGCGCTACGGCGCTGGAGCAGCCCTGACGTGCGGATTTTAGAGGTGGGTTCAGCGTACGGCCGGGGCGGGGTGCACGCAGGGGTGCGTCTCCCGCCCCGGTCCGGGGCTACTTCTCGGTGACGCCCGCCGAGTCGAACGTCGCCACCTCGTGCATGGCCCGCGCCGTGCTCTGCACCAGCGGCAGGGCGAGCAGGGCGCCCGTGCCCTCGCCGAGGCGGAGGTCGAGGTCGACCAGCGGGCGCAGGCCCAGCCTGTTCAGCGCCGCCACGTGGCCGGGCTCGGCGCTGCGGTGACCGGCGATGCAGGCCGCGAGCACCTCGGGGGCGATCGCGCGGGCCACCAGCGCGGCGGCACCGGCGCTGACGCCGTCCAGGATCACCGGCGTACGCAGGGAGGCGCCGCCCAGGAGCAGGCCCACCATCGCCGCGTGCTCGAAGCCGCCGATCGCGGCGAGGACACCGATGGGGTCCGCCGGGTCCGGCTGGTGGACCTCGAGGGCACGGCGCACGACCTCGGTCTTGCGGGCCAGTGTCTCGTCGTTGATGCCGGTGCCCCGGCCGGTCACCTCGGCGGGGTCGGTGTCCGTGAACACCGAGATGAGCGCCGCGGACGCCGTCGTGTTGGCGATGCCCATCTCGCCCGTCAGCAGCGCCTTGTTGCCGGCCGCCACCAGGTCCCGGGCCGTCTCGATGCCGACCTCGATGGCCTGCTTGGCCTCCTCGCGGCTCATCGCGGGCCCGGCGGTCATGTCGGAGGTGCCCGCGCGGACCTTGCGGGGCAGCAGGCCGGGCGTCGCGGGAAGCTCGCTCGCCACGCCCACGTCCACGACGCAGACCTCGGCGCCCACCTGGCCCGCGAAGGCGTTGCAGACCGCGCCGCCGCCGAGGAAGTTGGCGACCATCTGGGCCGTCACCTCCTGCGGCCAGGGGGTCACGCCCTGGGCGTGCACGCCGTGGTCGCCGGCGAAGATGGCGACGGCCGCGGGTTCCGGGATCGGCGGCGGGCACTGGCGCGAGAGCCCGGACAGCTGCGCGGAGATGATCTCCAGCATGCCGAGTGCGCCGGCCGGCTTCGTCATCCGCTTCTGCCGCTCCCAGGCCTCGCCGAGCGCCTTGGCGTCCAGCGGGCGGATCTGGGCGACCGTCTCGGCGAGCAGGTCGTGCGGCTCCTCGCCGGGCAGGGCACGGCGGCCGTAGGTCTCCTCGTGCACGACCCAGGAGAGCGGGCGGCGCTTGGACCAGCCGGCCTGCATCAGCTCGGGCTCGTCCGGGAACTCGTCGACGTAGCCCACGCACAGGTAGGCGATGACCTCGAGGTGCTCGGGCAGCCCCAGCGCGCGGACCATCTCCCGCTCGTCGAAGAAGCTGACCCAGCCGACGCCCAGGCCCTCGGCGCGGGCGGCGAGCCAGAGGTTCTCGACGGCGAGCGCGGCGGAGTACGGCGCCATCTGCGGCTGGGTGTGCCGGCCGAGGGTGTGCCGGCCGCCGCGGGTGGGGTCGGCGGTGACGACGATGTTCACCGGGGTGTCGAGGATGGCCTCGATCTTCAGTTCCTTGAACTGCTTCGCCCGGCCCTTGGGGAGCGACTTGGCGTACGCGTCACGCTGGCGCATGGCCAGTTCGTGCATGCCGCGCCGGGTGTCGGCGGAGCGGATGACCACGAAGTCCCAGGGCTGCGAGTGCCCGACGGAGGGGGCGGTGTGCGCGGCCTCCAGGACGCGCAGCAGCACCTCGTGGGGGATCGGGTCGCTGCGGAAGCCGTTGCGGATGTCGCGGCGCTCGCGCATGACCTTCAGCACGGCCTCGCGCTCGGCGTCGTCGTAGGCGGGCGCGGCCGGGCCGGCGGGCTGTGGCGCCTCGTGCGCGGCGGCCGTGCTCTCCTCCTCCTGATCGGCGGCCCGGGTGTCCAGGTCCTCGGCGTTCTGCACGAGTGCGGAGTCGGCCTCCCGCGGGGCGGGAACCCCGGCGGCCGGCTCCGGCGTCCCCCCTTCCTCCGGCGGGAGGGTCAGGGCGTGCGGCGGAGTCGGGGCGAGGTGGGGGGTGGTCGGCACGTTGCCGTCGACCGGTACGAACCGGCCGGTGGGCTCGTCCGCGGCGGGCGGCCGGGGGCCGGCCTCGTCCGGCTCGGGCGCCGGGACCGGGGTCTCGGCCAGGTGCGGCTGCTCCGTCGGAACGTCGGCGTCGGCCGGGGCGCCCTCCTCCGGGGCCGGGGGAACCGCGGCGGGAAGGGCCTGGTCGTCGGCGGGCGACGGCACGTCCGTGTCCGCCGCGGCCGGGTGCGCGGCCTGCTCCCGGGGCGCCTGCCCGGGCGCGGCGGTCGCGTCCGCGGGCGCCGGCGCGGAGGCGTCCGCGGACGGGGCGAGCACGGCCGGCTCGGCGGCCTGGGCGGCGTCGGGGAGCACGGGCGACGGTGCGTCGGCGGCGGCGCCCTGGGCTGTTCGGCCCGCGTCATGGGCCGGTCCCTCGGGAGCCTGCTCGGGCGCGGCGCCGTGCGGCGGCGTGGACCCGGGCGCGCCGGGCTGCAGGAACCGGGCGGCCTCGGGCATGGGCGTCCCGGGCATCCCTTCGCCCTCGGGCACCTCGGGCGGCGCGAACCGGGCGCCCTCGGGCGCCGGGGCGGCCGCGGTGGGATCGGCGGCCTGAGCGGGCCCGGTGGGCTCCGCGACCGGCGTGCCGGCCTCGTCGGCGGACGCGGCTCGCGCCGCTTCCGGAGCCTGTACGGCCTCGGGCATCGGGCTCGTCCCGTGGGCGGGGGTGGCCTCCGCCAGAGGTACGGCACCGTGAGCCGGCGCGCCCTCCGGGGCGCCCCCTGCGCCGGGGGCCGGGGCGGTTTCCGGCACTGCGCCGGCCCCACCCTGCCCGGCGTCCGCGGCGTGCAGGGGCACGGCGCCCTGCCCGGCGTCCGCGGCGTGCAGGAGCGGTACGGCGCCCTGCCCGGCGTCCACGGCATGCGCGGGCACGGCGCCCGGGGCGGCTTCCGCGGGCGCGACCGGCTCGCTCTCAGCGGTGGGCGCGGCCGGGGACGGCTGGGCGCCGCCATCCGCCGGGGCCGGCTGCCCGCCGTCCGCCGGGATCTCACCGGAAGCGGTGTGCGCGTCCTGCGCGGGGACCAGGCCCGGGTCGACCTGGCCCTGCTCAGCGGGCAGACCGCCCGGGCCGACCTGGCCGTCGCCTCCGGGCAGACCGCCCGGGCCGACCTGACCGCCCTCGGCGACAGGTCCGCCGGCGAAAGGTCCACCCTCGGCGACGGACCCGTCACCGACGAAGGGTCCACCCTGCGCGGGCAGTCCGCCGGCGCCCACCGACCCGCCGTCCGCGGGGACCATGCCCGGGGCGACCTGTCCGTTCCCGGCGGGCGGACCGCCCGGATCGGTCTGACCGCCCTCGGCGACGGGTCCACCGCCGGCGAAGGGTCCACCTTCCGCGGGCAGTCCGCCGACGGCCACAGATCCACCGTCCGCGGGAATCATGCCCGCGGGGACCCCGCCGGCCCGGTCGCCCTCCACGGCGGACACGCCGACCGGGACCTGCCCGGCCTGCGGGTCATACGCCGCGGCGGCCGCCTGCGCGGCCTCCGGGCCGTGCGCCGTGCCGACGGCGGGCGTCGCGTGCGGCTCGTACGGGCGCTCCGGGCCGCCCGCCGGCTGCGCGCCGTGGGCGAGGCCTGCGTCCTGCGTCCGCACTGCCGGAATAACCGTTTCGGCAGCCGGGGCCTCCGCGCCCACCGGAGCCTGCACCGCGGCCTGGGCCTGAGCTCCCCAGGGGGCACCGCTCTGCGGGGCCGTCTCGCGTGGCTGGAGGGCGTCGAAGTACTCGGGACCGCTCGTCGGCGGCCCGGACGGGCGCACCGGCGCGCCCGCGGGGCCGCGGTCGGCGAGGGAGCGGACCGGGCTGGCCGAGGCGTCGGGGATCGGCGGGCCGAGGTGCAGCGGACGGCGCGACGTCGGCGGCGCCGGATCGGGCAGCCGGACGCCGTTGAGGTCGACCGAGCCGCTGTCGCGGCCCCCCGCCTCGTGCGCGCCGGGCTCGTGCACGGTCTCGACGACCGGCTCCGGGGCGGGCGGGGCGACCTCGTTGCCCCACGGGCTCTGTGCGCCCGGCAGCAACAGCAGGTCCTCGTCCTCTGCGGTCGTCTCGGAGAGGTAGGTGTACGCGCCGTGCGGGGGGACGCCCGGCTGCTCCACCGTGCCTGCGCTCTCCGGCAGCCCCTCGCCCGGGACCTGGCCGGTGTCGGTCATGCGTACCCCTCGCCCATCGGTTAGTGCTTCTCGGTCCAGCTCTTCGGGAACGGCGCACCGACCGCCCCCGCAGTGAAGAACGAGCGTCCGTGCCCAGCGGCACGAACGACCCGCCCCTAAAAGGCGACAAAGCCATTCAGTGGCATTGTCCCGGTCGTTCCGCCGTCACGACAGCTTGATCCGCGACGGTCCGCTGTGGACTGCGCCACGTTGCGCGTCCTCCGGTTCTGCCGTACCACACCCGCCCCAAAAGGGGCGCGTTTTCCGGACATTGGCGAACGAAAAGCGGGCCACCCGGTGCGGTGCGACGGTCGGCCAGCCTACCGCGAGCGATACGACTACAGGATCACCGGTAGGACGGACAACAGGATCACTGGGACGGCGCCCGGTTCACGTTGTGCGCTCCGGGAGCACCCCACTGAGCAGGAACGCCACACTCCGCTCCTTCTCCGTCCAGGCACGGGTGTCGAGTTCGACGGACTGCAGCAGCGCGCATTCGACCTCGTAGCCGTGCTCCGTCAGGTCGCGGCCGATGAGTTCGGCCGCGTCGCGGGTGGCGGCGTGCGTGACGATGCGCTGCGGGCGGCGGTCGGCGACCGCGGAGACCACGGCCGCTCCCCCGCCGCCGACGCGGACGACGTCGGGTTCGGGGAGGTTCTCCAGGACGTGCGGGGCGGCTCCCTGGACCACCTGGAGCTGGACCCCGAACGTGCGCGCGTTGGACTCGGTGTGCCCGCAGGCCCGCGGGTCGCTGTCGACGGCGATGACGCCAGCGCCGGCCCGGGCGGCCTCCGTGGCGAAGGCGCCGCTGCCGCAGCCGATGTCCCACATCAGGTCGCCCACGCGCGGGCCGAGCCGGGCGAGTTGGGCCGCGCGCAGCGGCTCGAGCTCCCCTTCGCCCACCAGGCCGCCGTAGGACTCGGCGGGCAGGGTCCAGCCGCGCGGTCCGGCGCCGGGGTCACGGCCGGCGATCCAGCCCGGGCCGTCCGCCACGGCGCCCGTGCCGCCGACGACGATGACGACGTTCGGGTCGCGCCAGGTGTGGTCGGCGGCCTTGTCGGAGGTGACGACGGTGACCTGCTCGCGTTCGGTGCCGAGCTCCTCGCAGATGACGAAGGTGCGGTGCACGCCCTCCATGAGCAGGCCGAGCTCGGCGGGCCCGGCGCCCGGTGAGGTGAGGACGGCGACTTTGGTGTGGGCCCGGCACACATTCACCGCGCGTCGCAGGGTGCGCCGGTGTGCGACCACCACCAGGGCGTCGTCCCAGGGCATGCCGGCGCGTGCGAAGGCCGCGGCCACGGAGGAGACGGCGGGCACGACTTCGACCTCGAGGCCGAACTCGGGGGCGCGCAGCGTCCGTACGACACCGAAGAACGCGGGGTCACCGTCGGCCAGCACGACGGCGGTGCCGCGGTGGCCGGCGATCCTGCGGGCGGCGAGGGCGACGCTGCCGAGGCGGACGCGCTCGGCGCCCGGCGGCACCTCGGGGAGCGCCAGATGGTGGGCGGCGCCGGCCACGAGCGTGGCGGCGCCCAGAGCCGAGCGGGCGGCGGCGGTCAGCGGCGAGCCGTCCCAGCCGATCACCGTGACGCGGTCGGCCATCGTGTCAAGTCTCCAGGGGTTCTGCGCAGGTCGTCGGAGGCAGCCCGGGCGGGCTTGGTGAGGGTACCTGGTGGAGCCGGTGGGGGCGCCCGGCGCGTGCCCGTCCGCTCCTGATCGGTGGTGGTTCAGTTCCAGTCGGGGAAGGACGTGAAACCACGGGAGTCGGCCAGTTGCTCGCCGGCGCCGTCGAGGTCCTCGGGCAGCAGGCTCCAGACGATGTAGTCGGTGCGCACATCGCTCCAGGTGCCGTCGTCGCCCCGGACGTGCGCTATGCAGGCGTTGCGCAGCACGCCCTCGCTGATGCAGCCGATCTTCTGCGCGACCTGCTGGGAGGCGGTGTTGTCGGCCGCCGTGCGCAGCTCGACGCGCTCGAACTTCTCGTCGCCGAGCAGCCATTGGGCGGTGGCGAGCGCCGCCTCCGAGGCGTAGCCCTCGCCCCGCGCCCACGGGGCGACGATGTACGACATCTCGGTGGAGCGCACGTGCCAGTCGGTCCTGGCGAGCTGGACGACGCCGACCAGGCGCTGGGTGAGGAACTCGGCGACGGCGAGGTCGAGCCCGCGGCCGGCGGCGCGCTCCGCGGGCGCGTGCTCGGTGACCCAGGCACGGGCCCGGTCCTCGGTGTAGGGCTGGGGGACGTCCGTCCAGGCGCCCACCTGCTCGTCGTTCATCATCGCGGCCAGTGCGGGCACATCGTCCTCGTCGAGGGGACGCAGCACCAACCGCTCCGTGCTGATGGAGATGTTGGGGAAGGTGCTAGTCATGCGCCGCTCCGTAACCTTCGGAAGAACCTTCGGGGCCTGCTGAACTGCCCAGCATGCAGCATGAGACCGCCGCTCCGCACGACGGGGCCCTCCCCCCACTACCCCATGGGTGTGAGCTCACCCCCCGGGTGGTGAGCGAGTGTGCCCCGTGCGTGCGGCGGCGGTGCCGAGGGAGGCGCCGAGGATCGACATGTCGATGTCGTGGGTGCGCGAGAGCTGCGAGACGACGGGCCGGGTGGCGGCCTCGCCCCGGAAGGTGACGTCGCGGACCGTACGGTCCGCGCCGGCGGCCTCGCCGCCGACCGGGAACGGCGCGCCGGCCGGTCAGGACCACGATGGACCACGGTGTTCGTGCCGCCGGCGAGGCCGGCGCGCGGGTCCGCACCCCTCGGCCGGCGGCGCACGGCGGGCCCGACCGCCCCGGCCCTTTTCCGCCGTAATAAGGTCGCGGCATGGTTGATGTCCTGACGCTGGTGACCGGCGTCGCCGCGCTGCTGCTCGCCGTCTGGTGCGGCTGGGCCGCCTACCGCGACCAGCCGACGAAGGACTGGCACTTCATCGGCATGGGCGTGGTGTCGCTCCTGGCCGCCGCGCAGCTGGTGATCGGGGTCGTGCAGCTGGCGCGGGGCGAGAAGCCGGAGCAGGGCACGACCATCTTCGTGGCGTATCTGCTGGGCGCCTTCCTGTGCGTCCCGGCCGCGGGGTTCATGTCGCTGGCGGAGCGCACCCGTTGGGGCTCGGTGACGGTCGCCGCCGGCGGTGTGGTGCTGGCCGTGCTCGAGGTGCGGCTCTATGACATCTGGGGAGGCTGAGGTGGCCGCGACGGAGGAGAAGCCGACGAGGACCCGGCTGATCAGCGGGCCGGGCATGCTGCTCGTCTGGTTCTACGGCGTGATGGTGGTCGGGGCCGTGTCGCGCTCCGCGTACCAGATCGCGACCGAGTTCGACCGGGCGCCGCTCGCCTACACGCTGTCCGCCGTCGCCGGTGTCGTCTACGGCTTCATCACGTACTCCCTGGTGCGCGGCGGTGAGACCGCGCGCAGGGCGGCACAGGTGTGCTGCGCCGCCGAACTCGCGGGCGTGCTGATCGTCGGCACCTGGACGCTGGTCGAGCCCTCGGCCTTCCCGGACGCGACGGTCTGGTCCGACTACGGCATGGGGTACGTCTTCATCCCCGTACTGCTGCCGCTGTCGGCCCTGTACTGGCTGCGCAGGTCGCGCCGCCCCGTCACGCCGTAGCCGCGTAGGTGCCCGCCGCCTTCTCCAGGACGATCATCGGTACCCCGTCGTCGCCCTGGGAGGTGCCCACCGCCTCGTAGCCCACCTTGCGGTACAACCGCAGGTTGCCCTCGCTGCGGTGGCCGGTGTGCAGGCGGAACAGCTTCGCGCCGCGCTCCCGCTCGAGGGCCGACTCGGCCGCGCGCAGCAGCCGCGCGCCGATGCCGTGGCCCTGGAGGCGGGGGTGGACGCAGAGGTTGCCGATGGACGCGGAGCCGTCCTCGGTGACCCGGCCGCGCACGGAGCCGACGACCTCCTCGCCGAGCCGCGCGACATAGACGCAGTCCGCGGCCACCTCCTGCCGAAGCGAGTCGAGGCTCTGCACGAGCGGGTCGATCCGGTAGTTGCCGTACAGCGCCGCCTCGCTCTGGAAGCACAGGTACTGGAGCTTGAAGATCTGCTCTGCATCCTGCTCGGTCGCCACCGAGATGGTCACGCTCATGCCCATGTGCGCACGCCTCCCGCTCACCTGATCGCCGGTCGTACACACTCCTATCCCCGCGGTTCGCGCGCCGCAACCTCCGCCGTGAGCAATCGACGGAGACATCCCAGGCATCTGGAACGTTCCGGGCCGAGACTGCCCTGTGAGATACCCAACTCCCCCGCGATTTCCCGGTATGTCAGGTCCTTCGGGGACAGCAGCGCCTCCAGCAGCCGCGGGCAGCGGCCGGGCAGCCGGCGGACCGCCTCGCGCAGGGCCCGCCGGCGGGCGGCGGCGAGGGCCAGGAGTTCGGGGCCGTGGTCGGGGTCGTCCGCGGGGTCGCCGGCGGGGCCGGTGCCGTACGGCCGCTCGAAGTGGCTTCTGCGCCGGCTGCGGCGGGCCTCGGAGCGGACGGCACTGCGCAGCCAGCGGGGCGGGTCGGGCGGCGGGCCGTCCGCCTCGAGGTGTTCCAGCAGGCGGAGCCAGACCGCCTGTTCCAGGTCGCCCGGCTCGGCACCCGAGGCATGTGCCTCCGCGGAGGCCTCGGCGGTGAGCAGCGGGCGCAGGGCGGCGACGAGGTCGTGCGTCATATGCGACACGACGCGGCCGCCGGGGCGTGAGGTTGCGCCTGCGGCCGCCGTTCACCCCGACCGGGGACTGAGGGCTCAGCCGTTGACGAAGTCCTCGCGGGCCGGCAGGCCGGTGTCCGCGTTGTCGGTGAAGACGCCGTCGATGCCGGTCGCGAAGTACGTCCTGAAGGCACCGAAGGCGTCGCCGTACCCGTCGGCGCCGCCGCGACCCGGGATGTCGGGCGGGAACCCGTGGAACGCGTCCGACCTGGGCACACGCGATCTCCGTCACATCGGACCGGCCCGGTCACCGCGGCCGCCGGAGGATCACCGCAGGTGAACGGGGTTCAACAGTGCGTGAGAACCGGGTGAACCCGATGTGCGCGACCCCGGGAACCGCGAGTATCGTCCTCACCTGCACAGACTCATACCGAATCCCTTGACACCGGAGGGCCCGTTGTCCCGCTTCGCGCTCATCAAGGCAGTGCTCGGACCGATCATGCGCCTGATGTTCCGCCCACGGGTGGAAGGCGCCGAGCACATCCCGGGTGAGGGTCCGGTCATCCTGGCCGGCAACCATCTGACGTTCATCGACTCGATGATCCTTCCCCTGGTCTGCGACCGTCAGGTCTTCTTCATCGGCAAGGACGAGTACGTCACCGGCAAGGGCCTCAAGGGCCGCCTGATGGCCTGGTTCTTCACCGGCGTCGGCATGATCCCGGTCGACCGCGACGGCGGCAAGGGCGGTGTCGCCGCCCTGATGACCGGCCGCCGTGTCCTGGACGAGGGCAAGGTCTTCGGCATCTACCCCGAGGGCACGCGGTCGCCCGACGGCCGGCTGTACCGGGGGCGCACCGGTATCGCGCGGCTGACGCTGATGACCGGTGCGCCCGTGGTGCCGTTCGCGATGATCGGAACGGACAAGATCCAGCCGGGCGGGTCGGGGATGCCGCGGCCGGCGAAGGTGACCGTCCGTTTCGGCGAGGCGATGGAGTTCTCGCGGTACGACGGGATGGACCGGGACCGCTATGTGCTCCGTGCGGTGACCGACTCCGTGATGGCCGAGGTCATGCGGCTGTCGGGGCAGGAGTACGTGGACATGTACGCGACCAAGGCGAAGGCCGCGTAGGGGTTTTCCCGGGCGCGGCGTCGAGGCGGTACGGGTTGCCCTCGGCGGTGGTCGCCCTTGGCGGTGATCGCCGGCGGCGGCGGTTGCTCCCGGGGATGATCGCCCGCGCTCACGCGGCAAAGCCGCGCAGCGCCCCCGCGCCCCCGCCCCCGCGCCCCTTTCAGAAGCGCCCGCGCGCCCACGCCCCCCCTTTTTTAGAGGCGTTGCCCGCGCAGCAGGAACCAGGCCGCCGCCGCTGTCGCCAGCAGGACCGCCGCGCCCACACCTGACGCCATGTTCAGGCCCGTCACGAACGACTCCCGGGCCGAGGTCAGCAGTTCCCGGGCGGTGTCCGACGGGAGACGCGACGCCGCCTCCACCGCGCCGCCCAGTGACTCGTGCGCTTTCTGCGGGGTGCCCGCCGGAGCGGTGAAGCCGCGGTAGACGCCCGTGACGATCGTGCCGAGGAGTGCGATGCCGAGGGCCGCGCCGAGTTCGTAGGCCGTCTCCGAGACGGCGGAGGCCGCGCCCGCCTGTTCCTTCGGCACGGAGGAGAGGATGACGTCGGCCGTCACCGTGAAGGAGAAGCCGGCGCCCACTCCCACGACCAGCAGGGCGGCGCCGAGCGGGGGGTAGCCCGTCGACTCGCCGATCAGCGTCAGGCCCGCCAGGGCCAGGCCCACCGCCGCGAGGCCGCCCGAGACCACCGCGCGCACCGAGAAGCGGCGCGCGGTACGGCCCGCCACCAGGCCCGCCGCCACCGCGCCCACCGCGGCGGGCAGTTCGGCCAGGCCCGCCTCGAACGGGCCCCTGCCCTGGACGAGTTGCAGGTACTGGGAGAGGAAGAAGACCAGGCCCGACAGGCCCAGGATGGTCAGCAGGTCGGCCAGGACGGCGCCGCTGAAGCCGCGGTTGCCGAACAGCCGCATGTCCAGCAGCGGGGCCGGGAGCGTCAGCTGGCGGCGGACGAACCGGTACAGGGCCGTCCCGCCCAGCAGGCCCGCGCCCGCCGTGCCCCACGAGAGGCCGTGCGTCGCCGTCTCCTTGACGGCGTAGACGACGGCGATCACGCCGACCAGCGACAACACGACGCTGACCAGGTCCCAGGGCCCGGGGTCCGGGTTCCGCGACTCCGGCAGCAGCCGGATGCCGACCAGGACCAGGACCGCCATCACCGGCAGGTTGATCAGGAAGACCGAGCCCCACCAGAAACGTTCCAGCAGGAAGCCGCCGGCGACCGGGCCGATGGCCGTGCCCGCGGAGGCCGCCGCGCCCCAGATACCGACCGCGAGGCTGCGCTCGCGCGGGTCGTGGAAGAGGTTGCGGATCAGGGCGAGCGTGGCGGGCATCAGGGTCGCGCCCGCGACACCCAGCAGGGCGCGGGCCAGGATCAGCAACCCCGGTGTCGACGCGTAGGCGTTGAGGACGGATATCGCGCCGAACGCGGCGGCGCCGCCGAGCAGGATCCGCTTGCGGCCGACGCGGTCGCCGAGGCTGCCCATGGAGACGAGCAGGCCGGCGATGACGAAGGAGTAGACGTCGCCGATCCACAGCAGCTGGGTGCCGGAGGGCTGGAGGTCCTCGCTGATGTAGGGGGTCGCCAGGCCGAGGACGGTCGCGTCGACGGCCACCAGCAGCACGGCGAGCACGAGGACGGACAGCGCGAGCCAGCGGCCCGGGCGTTTCACCGCCTCGGTCGGGATCGCCGGCTGCAGGGTGCTGGTCATGATTCCTCTCTTCGTGAAGCGTCGGTGTGCTGTGCGCCGGTTCGCCGTGCGCCGCCGAGCAGCAGCTCGACGATCATGTGGGTGAAGTCCTTGGGAGCCACCCGGCCTTCGGCCACCGCCCAGGCGCCCGAGGCGAGCAGGCCGTACAGCGCCTCGGTGAGCCAGGCCGGGGTGAGGTCGATACGGAACTCGCCGGCCGCCTGACCGCGCCGGAACAGGGCGGCGACGCGGTCGTCGATCCTGGCCCAGCCCGCGTTCTGCTCCTCGCCCTCGAACAGCTGGTTCTCGGTGTAGAGGAAGGCCAGCAGGCCGGCGGACGGCTCGATCGCGCGCACCAGCCGGTGCACGGCATCGGCGGCGGGCCCCTCCTCGATGCGGGCCGTGTCCAGCGCCGCCTCGCACTCGGCGATGCCGAGCGACTCCAGCGCCCGTACGAGCGCGTCGCGTCCGGCGAAGTGCCGGTGCAGCGTGGCGCGGCTGATCCCGGCCGCGCGGGCGACCTCGTCCATGGTCGCGGTGGCCTTGCGGGTCAGCAGGGCCGCGGCGGTGCGCAGTACGTGGTCACGGTCGACAGGCATGAGACAATCATAACCCATATGAGACATGAATGTCTCACCGTGGGCGTGCGCGCCTCAGTGGCCGACGGTTTCCGTTCCGGTCAGCGCCGGCGGTTCCCGTTCCGGTCAGCGCCAGGGGTTCCCGTTCCGGTCAGTGCCAGGGCAGACGGCTGCGCCGTTCCCAGTACGCCTCCGGGTCCTCCGCCAGCGCCGCGAGCCGGTCCAGCTGGTCGTCGTCCAGGTCCACGACCGCCGCGTGCAGGTTGGAGGCGAGCTGGCCGAGCGTCGCCGCGCCGGAGAGGACGACGCCGGCCCAGGGCCGGCGCAGGACCAGGGCGAGGGCCACAGCGTCACAGCCGAGCGACGCTTCCGCGGCGACGGCCTGCAGGGCGTCGGGAGCGTGGGCGCCCGCGAGGCGGCCGTTGGCCATGGCCTCCTTGACGATCACCGTGAGCCCGGCGTCGTGCGCCTCGGCGAGCGCGGGTCCGGCCGACGTCTCCAGGGCGTTGTACGTCGACTGGACGGTACGGAAGAGGGGTTCGCCGTCGACCGTCACGGCGAGGGCCGCGCGGATGGCGTCCGCCTGGGCCGGGCCGCTGGTGGAGAAGCCGACGGTGGTGCCCTGGGCTGCGGCTTCCGCCAGCTTCGCGTGCAGTTCCTTGTCGGTGAGGGCCGGACTGTCCGGGGTCACCGAGTGGATCTGGTAGAGGTCCAGGCGGTCGCCGAGCAGTTCGGCGCTCTCGGCGCGCTGGCGCTCGTACGTCGCCAGCGTGTGGTCCTTGACCTCGTGCTGCTCGGCGTCCGTGGTCCAGTCCGCGGTGTAGGTGTAGCCCCACTTGCTGCCGACGACGATGTCGTCGGCGTCCGGGCGGGCCTTCAGCCAGCCGGCGAGGAACTCCTCCGAGCGGCCGTAGGAGCGGGCCGCGTCGAAGTAGCGGACCCCCTGGGCGTAGGCGGCGTCGAGGAGTTCGTGGGTACGGGTGCGCAGCGCCTCGACACTGCGGTCCTCCCCGAGGTCTTCGGTGCGGCCCAGGTTGATGTAGCCGGGGCGGCCGATCGCGGCGAGACCGAGGCCGATGTGGCAGGTGGGGGTCGTCACTGTTGCCAGTCGGGCGAAGGGCATCGCGGGCTCCGTTCGGTCGGCTCCGGTACGGCTTGCGACCAACGTACCCGCGATGACCTTCCGGCATGGCCCCGGAGGCACGGGTGCCGCGGAGCGGGACGGGGCGGGCGCGGGCGCGGGCGCCGCGCAGGCATGGGCCCTGTGTGACACGGAGGGCGCGGGCCCGGGGGGTCACCCGCGGGCCCGGGCCCGGGGATCACGGCGGGCGCGGGCGCTCGCGCCCACGCGGCGGAGCCGCACACCGGCCGCAGCCCCGCGCTCCTGAAGCCGAGGCCCCCACCGCTCAGGCCCTCCTGACCACTGCCCCACCGCTCAGGCCCTCCTGACCACTGCCCCGCCGCTCAGCCCTTCCTGGCCGTCGCCCAGGCGTGCTGGGCCGCCACGTCGGCCTTCACCTCCGCCAGCTGGGTCGCGACCGCGCTGGGGGCCGTGCCGCCGCGGCCGTCACGGGAGGCGAGGGCGCCCGGGACGTCGAGGACCGTGCGGACCTCGGGGGTGAGGTGGGAGGAGATCTTGGCGAACTGCTCGTCCGTCAGGTCGGCCAGTTCCTTGCCCTCGGCCTCGGCGGCCTTCACGCACTCGCCGGCGACCTCGTGCGCCACACGGAACGGCACGCCCTGCTTGACCAGCCACTCGGCGATGTCGGTGGCGAGGGAGAAGCCGGCCGGCGCCAGTTCCTCCATCCGCTCGCGGTGCACGGTGAGCGTCGCCATCATGCCGGTGAAGGCCGGGAGCAGCACCTCCAGCTGGTCGATGGAGTCGAAGACCGGCTCCTTGTCCTCCTGGAGGTCGCGGTTGTAGGCGAGCGGGAGGGCCTTGAGCGTGGCCATCAGACCGGTCAGGTTGCCGATCAGGCGGCCCGACTTGCCGCGTGCCAGCTCCGCGATGTCCGGGTTCTTCTTCTGCGGCATGATCGACGAGCCCGTGGAGAAGGCGTCGTGCAGCGTCACGAAGGAGAACTCCTTCGTGTTCCAGATGATGACCTCCTCGGCGATCCTCGAGAGGTTCACGCCGATCACCGCGGTGACGAAGGCGAACTCGGCGACGAAGTCCCGGGAGGCGGTGCCGTCGATGGAGTTCGCGGCGCTGCCGTGCTCGAAGCCGAGGTCCCTGGCGACCGCCTCCGGGTCCAGGCCGAGCGAGGAGCCCGCGAGCGCGCCCGAGCCGTACGGCGACACGGCCGTGCGCTCGTCCCACTGGCGCAGGCGCTCGGCGTCCCGGGACAGGGACTGCACGTGGGCGAGCACGTGATGGGCGAACAGCACCGGCTGGGCGTGCTGGAGATGGGTGCGGCCGGGCATCGCCACGTCCGGGTGGGCCTCCGCCAGCCCGATCAGCGCGTCCTGGAGCTCCGCGATCAGCCCGCCGATGGTGCGGGCGTGGTCGCGCAGGTACATGCGGAAGAGGGTCGCCACCTGGTCGTTCCGGGAGCGGCCGGCCCGCAGCTTGCCGCCGAGGTCGGGGCCGAGACGCTCCAGCAGGCCCCGCTCCAGGGCGGTGTGGACGTCCTCGTCGGCGATCGTGCCCACGAAGGAGCCGTCGGCGACGTCGGCCTCGAGCCGGTCGAGGCCGGCGATCATGCGCTGCAGCTCGTCCTGCGTGAGCAGGCCCGCCCGGTGCAGCACGCGCGCGTGGGCTCGTGAACCGGCGATGTCGTACGGCGCGAGCCGCCAGTCGAAGTGGACGGACGCGGACAGCTTCGCCAGGGCCTCGGCGGGACCGTCGGCGAAACGGCCGCCCCAGAGCCGTACGTCACCGCTGTTGCTGCTCACTGGATCTGCTCCTAGGGAGGATGGGCCGGTGTCGGGCCGGGATGCCGGGCGAGGGTCTCGGGCGAGGCCGTGCCGGGCTCGGCCCGCACTTCGCCGTTCTGCATGAGTATGCAGAGCTCTGCATGATTCGTCAATCCGGAAGCCGGGCGCCGGGGCGGCGCCGACGGGCGGGCTCCGGAGCAATGCCGGGGACCATTGAACGCCCACAACCGCTTTCTCGTACCTCACGCAAGAACGCAGGCGCCGCGTTTGTACACACCGGCCACAGCAGTGACACATCCGTCGCTCCAGACCCGAGTGAGGCATCCGCATGTCCAGGGCTCTTCCGAAGTACAACAAGCGTCGTGTGGCGATCGTCGGCGGTGCCGCCGCGGTGGCACTGTCCGGTGCCGTCATCGCCGGTACCGCCCTCGCCGGTACGCCGTCCAAGGGCGACGGGACCGGCGCCCGCACGCTGGCCGCCTCCCCCGGCACCATCACCTGCCCGGACGTCGCCTCGCAGCTGCCCGCGGTCCCGGCCTCCGCCCAGGCCGAGGTCGACCGCAACCTCGCCCTGCTCACCACCCAGATCGACGAGGCCGACAAACGCCTCGCCGCCACCGTCGGCCAGGGCGGACCCAACTTCGTCCAGAACGCCATCCTCGGCCCCCTCGCCGACAAGCGGAAGTCGACCGTCGACCGCATCGCCACCGCGATCGGCCGCACCGCCCAGAAGCCCACCGGCCTCGACGCACTGGCCGCCTGCACGCTCGGGGCCGGCGGTTCCGCCGGGGGTTCCGCCACCGGCTCGGGCGGCCAGCCGGGCGGCGGGGCCGGGACGGGCGGGCAGGCCACCGCCACGCCGAGCGCGGCGGCCACGGCCGGCGCCGGCGCCGCGGGCCAGAGCGGGAACACCGGTGCCGGCACCATCACCTGCCCGGACGTCGCCTCGCAGCTGCCCGCGGTCCCGGCCTCCGCCCAGGCCGAGGTCGACCGCAACCTCGCCCTGCTCACCACCCAGATCGACGAGGCCAATAAACGCCTCGCCGCCACCGTCGGCCAGGGCGGACCCAACTTCGTCCAGAACGCCATCCTCGGCCCCCTCGCCGACAAGCGGAAGTCGACCGTCGACCGCATCGCCACCGCGATCGGCCGCACCGCCCAGAAGCCCACCGGCCTCGACGCACTGGCCGCCTGCACGCTCACGAAGTGAGGTGACAGGCGCTGTGGCCGCCCCGATTGAGCGCCGGCCGGGGCGGCCACGGACGTGCGCCGCCGACCGGTCGGCGGCGCACGTCCGTGGACATCGGCGCAATCCCTCAGAGAGAATTCCTTAGACAGACGAAAGACTTGCGCGCATACTCATGAAGCGTGGGAAAAACATACGAGGGCATCGACGGCAGGCTGCGCACCTTCATCGAGGAGCAGCCCCTCTTCTTCACCGCGACCGCGCCCCTGTCGGGCGACGGCACGGTCAACCTCTCCCCCAAGGGCCTCAAGGGCTCCTTCGTGGTGCTCGACGAACACACCGTCGCCTACCTGGACTTCGCCGGATCCAACGCGGAGACGATCGCGCACCTGCGGGAGAACGGGCGGATCACGCTGATGTGGTGCGCCTTCCAGGGTCCGCCGAACATCGTGCGGGTGCACGGCCGGGGCGAGCCGGTCTTCCGTGACGACCCGCGCTTCAAGGAACTGCTCACCCGCTTCCCGGACATCGACGGCTTCCGGCACGGACTGCGCGCGATCATCGTCGTGACGGCGGAGCTCATCCGCGACACCTGCGGTTACGCGGTGCCCTTCATGGCCTACGAGGAGGACCGCGACCTGCACGGCAGGCGCTTCGCGCGCGAGGACGACGTCTCGCTCGACGCGTACTTCACCAGGAAGGAGCACATCGCCACGAGCCTGGACGGCCTACCCGGGCTGCCGTTGCCGCTGCCCCCGTCTACGGTCTGAGCCATGCGAACCGCTCCGGCCGCGGGTGCCCTGGTGTCCGCCTCCCTCCTCGTGCTCGTGCTCGGCGCCGTACCGCCCGCCTCGGCCGCCGGCCCGCCGCTGCCCGCGCGCATGGCCGACACCGGGGGCGGTACACAGCTGATCACCGCCGTGGCGGCCGGGACGGGCTCGACGACCGGCACGGTGACCTGGTGGGACCGGCGGGGCGGGCGCTGGGTGCGGGCCGGCTCGGCCGCCGCCCGGTTCGGGGCCAAGGGGCTGGTCGAGGGCGCGTCCCGCAGGCAGAACACCAGCACCACGCCCACCGGTCTGTACGACCTGCCCTTCGCCTTCGGCATCGAGGCCGCACCGGCCGGGACCCGCTACGCGTACCGCCCGGTGCACCGGGACTCATGGTGGTGCGAGGACAACGCCTCGCGCTCCTACAACCGCTGGACCGAACCGCGTCCGGCCGACTGCCGGGCGTCGGAGTCGGAGCGTCTGGTCTCGTATCCGACGCAGTACGCGCACGCGCTCGTCATCGGCTTCAACTACCGCACGCGGGTGCGCGGCCGCGGCGCCGGTATTTTCCTGCACGTCGACGGGCGCGGGGCGACGGCCGGCTGTGTGTCCGTGCCGGCAGACGCGATGCGGCGGATCCTCACCTGGGTGCGCCCCGCGGGCGGCCCGCACATCGCCATCGGGACGACGGGCGGGCGTACGGCGATCAGGCGGTACTGAGCCGCACGGTGAAGGTGGTCGAGCCCGGCCGGCTCTCCAGACCGACGCTCCCGCCGTGCGCCTCCACCACCGCCGCCACGATCGACAGGCCCAGGCCCGCTCCGGCGCCGGGGGCGCCGGAGCGGCGGCGGTCGGCCCGGGTGAAGCGCTCGAAGACGCCGGAGCGGATGTCCTCGGGTACGCCCGGGCCGTCGTCGTGCACCATGATGACGGCCGTGGCGCCCTCGGTCTCCAGGGACACCGTCACCTTGGTGCCGACCGGTGTGTGCGTACGCGCGTTGGCCAGCAGGTTGGCCAGGACCTGGTGGAGGCGGTGGTCGTCGCCGGTGACGGTGACCGGCTCCTCGGGCAGCTCCAGGGTCCAGCGGTGGCCGGGGCCGGTGGCGCGGGCGTCGGTGACGGCGTCGAGGACCAGACGGGTCAAGTCGACGGGAAGGCGCTCGAGGGGACGGCCGGCGTCCAGCCGGGCCAGCAGCAGCAGGTCGTCGACCATCGCGCCCATCCGGCCGGACTCGGCGGCGATGCGCTCCAGGGCGCGGGTGATCGCCGGCGGCACCGGGTCGGGGTGCAGCAGGGCGAGCTCCGCGTGCCCGCGCACCGAGGCGACCGGGGTGCGCAGCTCGTGGCTGGCGTCGGCGGCGAAACTGCGCAGCCGCTCCTCGCTCGCGTGCCGTTTGGTCAGCGCGTCCTCGACGTGGCCCAGCATCCGGTTGAAGGCCGCGGCGACCCTGCCGACCTCGCTGCGCGGGTCGGACTCCGGGGCCCGGGACGGCAGGGCCACCTCACCGCTGGCCAGCGGCAGCTCGCTGACCCGGGTGGCCGTCGCCGCGACCCGGCTGAGCGGGCGGAGCGACCAGCGCACCCAGAAGGCGCCGACGACACCGGTGACGGTGAGGGCGGCGCCGAAGACGATCGCCGCGACCAGCTCCAGCCGGTGGACGGCGGCCTCCACCGGCTCCAGGGGCAGACCGGTGATCAGGGTGTCGCCGTCCAGCCCCTGATAGGCCACGACCCGGTAGGCGCGCAGGGTGGACAGGCGCACGGTGTGCGCCTTGCCGTTGGGCGGGACCGAGAGGAGCTGGTCCCTGTCCCCCTCGGTGAGGGGGACGTCGGTCACGGCGCCCGGCCGGACCACCGCCGCGTTGGTGACGTCGTCGCCCACCAGGCGGGCGCCGAACGTGCCGGTGGCCTGCCTGCGCGTGTCGCCGTGCTCGTCGCCGTCGTTGTCGTCGGGCAGCTGCCCCTTGTGCTCCAGGCTCTCCGGGAAGTGGGTGCCCGCCTGGGCCAGCTGCTGGTCCAGGCGGCTGATGAGGAAGCCGTCCAGCTCGATCACCGCGGCCACGCCGACCGCGGCGCAGCTGACCGCGAGCAGCACGACCAGGCCGAAGGTCAGCCGGGCCCGCAGCGTGCGGGGGCGCGGCAGACGCCGCGGGAGGGTCACGGGCTCACCGGTTTCAGGACGTAACCGGCGCCGCGCACCGTGTGGATCATCGGCTCCCGGCCCGCGTCCACCTTCTTGCGCAGGTACGAGATGTACAGCTCGACGACGTGTGCGCGGCCGCCGAAGTCGTAGGACCACACCCGGTCGAGGATCTGCGCCTTGCTGAGCACCCGGCGGGGGTTGCGCATCAGGAAGCGGAGCAGTTCGAACTCGGTCGGGGACAGCTCGATCAGCTCGCCGGCCCGGGTCACCTCGCGGGCCTCCTCGTCCATGACCAGGTCGCCCACGGTCATCCGCGGCCCCTCCTCCTGCTGCCGGGCCATGCCGGCGCGGCGCAGCAGCCCGCGGAGCCGGGCCACGACCTCCTCCAGGCTGAAGGGCTTGGTGACGTAGTCGTCGCCGCCCGCGGTGATGCCCGCGATCCGGTCCTCCACCGCGTCCCGCGCGGTCAGGAACAGTACGCAGACGTCCGGTTTCACGGCGTGCAGGGAGCGCAGCACGGCGAAGCCGTCGGTGTCCGGGAGCATCACGTCCAGGACGACGGCGTCCGGCATCAGCTCCGTGGCCTCGGTGAGGGCGGCGGCGCCGTCGCCCGCCGAGCGGACCAGCCAGCCCTCGTAGCGCAGGGCGCCGCTGAGGACCTCGGCGAGGTCGGGGTCGTCGTCGACGACGAGGACACGCAGCGGCGTGCCGTCGGGGCGGGTCAGGGCGGGGCGGCCCGAGCGGGTGGTGTTCATGGCCCTACCAGCATCGCTCCTCCCGGGGCGGGCGGGCGACGGGTGGCGCTCTGAGTTTCCTCTGAGTGGGCTCGGCGGGGTCCCTTTCAGAGCTTGCTGAGAGGTTCGCCCGGCACAGTTGCGTCCGGAACAGGTGAAAGGACGCACATATGACCACCATGTACGAGCGACGGGCGGCACCCGCCGTGGCGCCGCCCGCCCGGCGTTCCCCCGCGGGTGCTGTGCTCGCGCTGCTGTGGGCCGGGGCCGCCGCCGTGGTGGCGATGTGGTGGGTGGACACCACGTCGGTGGTCGGCGCGGCCGGCTGGCTGACCGGGGCCGGGCGGATCGCCGGGCTGCTGACCGGCTACGCCTGCGCGGTGCTGGTCGGCCTGATGGCGCGGGTGCCGCTGCTGGAGCGGCGCATCGGCTCCGACCGGGTGGCCCGCTGGCACGCGATGGCCGGCCGCTACACGGTCTCCCTGCTGGTGGCGCACATCGTGCTGATCCTCCTCGGCTACGCCGCGCAGGACGGCGCCTCGCTCTGGCACGAGACGACCACCGTGGTGCTGGACTACCCGGACATGCTGAAGGCGACCTTCGGGACGCTGATCCTGTTCGCGGTCGGCATCACCTCCGCCCGGGCCGCGCGCCGCCGCATCAGCCACGAGTTCTGGTACTACGTCCACCTGCTCACCTACCTCGCGGTCTTCCTCGCCTTCTTCCACCAGCTGACCATCGGCAACGAGTTCAACGGCCACACCCTCGCCACGGCTGCCTGGTACGCGCTCTACCTCGGTGTCGCGGCCCTGGTGGTCTGGTACCGGGTGCTGGAGCCGGTGCGGCTGAACCTGCGGCACCGGCTGCGGGTGGAGTCGGTGCACCGGGAGGCACCGGGTGTGTTCTCGGTCGTCGTGCGGGGCCACCGGCTGGACGAGCTCGACGTGCAGGCCGGGCAGTTCTTCCGCTGGCGGTTCTTCGGTGAGGGCCTGGGCTGGACGTCGACGCCGTACTCGCTGTCGGCGCCGCCGCGGCAGGACCTGCTGCGGATCACCGTCAAGGCGCTCGGCGACCACAGCGCCGCCGTCGCCCTGCTGCGGCCCGGCACCCGCGTGTGGGCGGAGGGCCCCTACGGCTCCCTGACCGCGGACCGGCAGACCGCGCCGAAGTCGCTGCTGATCGCGGGCGGCGTCGGCATCACCCCGCTGCGGGCCCTGTTCGAGACACTGCCCGGCGAGGTCACCCTGCTCTACCGGGCGCGTACGGCCGAGGACCTGGCCCTGGGCGCGGAGCTGGAGGCGATCGCGCGCTGGCGCGGCGCGAAGGTGCTGTACGCCCTGAACGGACCGGACGGACGGCGTCCCAGCCTCTCCGCCCGCTCCCTGCGCGCGAGCGTCCCGGACCTGGCCGGACACGACGTGTACATCTGCGGGCCGCACGGCTTCGCCCGCGAGCTATACGAGGCGCTGCGCGCCGCCGGGGTCCCGGACCGCCGTATCCACCACGAGTCGTTCGAACTCTGAGAGCTGCGAGGCCGTAGACGTGCACGCGTTGAAGAAGAACCGCCCCCTGCGCCGGATCGTGCTGGCGAGTGCTGCCACCGTCTCCGGAATGGTGCTGCTGCTGTCGCTGAAGCCGCACTCGACCCCGGACGTGGGCCTGGCCGTGCCCGCGCCCTCCAGCAGTTCCAGCGCCGGCACCTCCGGCGGCTCCGGGAGCTCCGGTGGCTCCGGAAGCTCGGGGGGCGCCGTCACCGGCACGAAGACGGTCACCGGCGACACGGTGCAGACCCGCTGGGGCCCCGTCCAGGTCCGGATCACGGTGAAGAACGGAAAGCTCACCGACGTCACCGCCGTCAGCTACCCGACGGACAACCCCCGGGACCAGGAGATCAACAGCTTCGCCCTGCCGCGGCTGCGCAGCGAGGCCCTGCAGGCCCAGAGCGCCGACATAGACACGGTCTCGGGCGCCACCTACACGAGTGACGGTTACCGCCAGTCACTTCAGTCCGCACTCGACTCGGCACGTGGCTGAACGCACAGACGCCGTGGCACGTATTCCAGGGCCAAGGGACCACGCCCACCCCCCTTGCCCCCGCCCCGGAGGAACAGTGACCACCACGCTCGCAGGCGGCCGCGCCGCCCGCCGCCAGACGATGCGCCGCATCCGCCCGCGCCGCTCCCCGGCGACCGTCCTGCTGCTGGCCGTCGGGGCCGGCGCGGTCGGTGTGCTGTGGCTGTGGTGGCACAACACGCCCTCCATCGCCGACAGCAACGGCAAGATCCTCAACGCGGGCCGGATCACCGGTCTGCTCGCCGGCTATCTGATGGCGCTGGTGGTGCTGCAGATGGCGCGGGTGCCCGCGCTGGAGCGGCGCGTCGGCTCCGACCGGGTGGCGCGCTGGCACGCGATGAGCGGCCGCTACACGCTGAGCCTCGTCGCCGCGCACGTCTTCCTCACCATGTGGGGCTACGCGCTGCAGGCGGGCAAGTCGCTCGGCGGCATCGTCCAGCAGACGATCGACTCCGTGAACCAGCTGCCGGACATGGGCAAGGCGGCCCTCGGCACGGGTCTGTTCGTGCTCATCGGGCTGACCTCGATCGGCCCGGTGCGCCGCCGGATGGGGTACGACACCTGGTACCACGTCCACCTGCTGACGTACGGGGCGGTGTTCCTGACCTTCTGGCACCAGATCACCACCGGCAACGACTTCGCGGTCGAGCCGATGGCGAAGACCTTCTGGTACGCCCTGTACGGCGTCGTGACCGCGCTGGTGATCTGGTACCGGGTCCTCACCCCCATCCGGCTCAACCTGCGCCACCGCATGCGCGTCGAGGCCGTCATCGAGGAGACGCCGGGCATCGTGTCGGTGCTGATCAGCGGGCGGAAGCTGCACCGGATGGGCGCCGAGGCGGGACAGTTCTTCCGCTGGCGCTTCCTGGCGCCGGGCATGCGGTTCAGCTCCCACCCGTACTCGCTGTCTGCGGCGCCCCGCCCCGACGTGCTGCGGATCACCGTGAAGGCGATCGGCGACCACAGCGCCCGGTTGCGCGAGCTGACGCCGGGCACCACGGTGTGGGCCGAGGGCCCGTACGGCGCGATGACCGCCCAGCGGCGCAGCCGCGGCAAGGTGCTGCTGGTCGCGGGCGGCGTCGGCATCACGCCGATGCGGGCGCTGTTCGAGACGCTGCCGGGCGCGGCCGGCGACATCACGCTGCTCTACCGGGCCAACACCACCCAGGATCTCGCCCTGTGGGACGAGCTCGCCGCCATCGCCGACGACCGCGGCGCCCGCCTGATGTACGCGGTCAACAGCCCGGACGGCGAACGCCCCGACATCTCCGCGGAGCGGCTGCGGCAGAAACTGCCCGACATCGACGACCACGACGTCTTCATGTGCGGCCCGGCCGGGTTCGCCCAGTCCGTCTACGAAGCACTGCGCGGCGCGGGAGTGCCCGCCCGCCGCATCCATCACGAGTCGTTCGAGATGTGAGCGACGGGACTTCAGGAGCTCAGGAAAGCGATGAAGAAGAGTCACCCCATCCGGCGTGTCGTGCTGGCCACCGCGGCCACCGTGTCGGGCGTCGTACTGCTGCTGTCGCTGAAGCCGGCGTCCGACCCGCACGCCTCGGCGGCCGGCGCGGCCCCGCAGCAGACCGCGGCCGCGCAGGAGTCGCCGCAGGGCGGCACCGGCGCGGCCGGGTCCGGCACGGTCGACGGCGACGTGGTGCAGACGCAGTACGGCAAGGTCCAGGTCCGCCTGACCGTCAGCAACGGCAGGATCACCAGGGCCGACGCCGTCCAGGCGCCCAAGGGCGGCACCAGTGACCAGAAGACGGCCATGTCCGTGCCCAAGCTCAACCAGGAGGCGGTCGCCGCGCAGAGCGCGCACATCGACTCGGTGTCCGGCGCGACGTACACCAGCACCGGGTACAAGAAGTCGCTGCAGTCGGCGATCGACAAGATGAAGGCGGGCGCCGGCTCCGCGCGGGGCGCGGGATCGTCCAAGGGCGGCGGCGCGGCGAAGAGCAGCGGCTCGTCCAAGAGCGGTGGATCGTCCAAGAGCGGTGGATCGTCCAAGAGCGGTGGCTCCGCTCAGGGCGGCGGCTCGTCCCAGGGTTCCGGGGGCGCCACCCAGGCCAGGACCGTCACCGGCAAGGTCGAGCAGACCGAGTACGGCCCCGTGCAGGTCCGTATCACCGTCAGCAACGGCAGGATCACCAAGGCCGACGCCGTCCAGGCGCCCAAGGGCGGCCTCAGCGACCAGAAGACCGCGATGTCCGTGCCCAGGCTCAACCAGGAGGCGGTGGCGGCCGGCAGCGCGAACATCGACTCGGTGTCGGGTGCCACCTACACCAGCACCGGATACAAGCAGTCGCTCCAGTCGGCGCTGGACCAGGCCGGTGGCTGAGCCGGTGGCCGAATCGGCGGAGGCTCCCGCCGCGGTGCGTCACGCGGAGGAGGTCATGGGGACCGTCTTCTCCTTCGACGTCCGCGGCGGGGAACCCGGTGCGGTGCGGGCGGCGCTGGCCGAGGCGGTCGCCGGACTGCACCGGGTGAACGAGGTGTTCAGCATGTACCGCGACGACAGCCAGCTCTCCCGCCTCTCGCGCGGCGAGCTCAGCCTGCGGGACTGCGACCCGGAGGTCGCCGAGGTGCTGGAACTGGGCGCCGAGGCGGAACGGGTCAGCGACGGCTGGTTCAGCATGCGCTACGAGGGGCGGCTGGATCCGACCGGCATCGTCAAGGGCTGGGCCGCCGAGCGCGCGGCACGGCTGCTCGCGGCGACGCCCGGGGTGTGCGGGGTGAGCATGAACGGCGGCGGCGACGTCCAGCTGCTCGGCTCGCCCGAGCCGCACCGGCCCTGGCGGGTCGGGGTGGCCGACCCCCTGCGCCCGGGCGGTCTCGCGGCGGTCGTGTCCGCGGCGGGTGCGGAGGAGCTGGCGGTGGCCACGTCCGGCACCGCCGAGCGCGGCACCCACATCGTCGACCCGCGCACGGGCCGGTCCGCGGTGACCGACCTGGTGGCGGTGACCGTAGTGGCCCCCCGGCTGACCTGGGCGGACTGCTGGGCCACGGCCGCGTTCGCGCGGGGTTCGCGGGACGGGCTGCGCTGGCTGGAGTCCCTTCCGGACGTGGAGGCACTCCTGATCACGGCGGGCGACGAGGTCCGCTGCACGGGAGGGCTGGCGGCCCGCCTGGGCTGAGGCCCGCCGGAGAGAGAAACCCTGCCGGGACGAGAACCGGGCGGGGCTGGAACCCCCATGCGAGTCCGGGGCGCACGGTGCGACCGCGCGCCCCGGACTCGTCGGCGCCGGCGGCCGTCCGCCCCCGGTGCCCGTCCGCCCCCGGTGCCCGTCCGCGCCCAGCCACCGCCTGCGCTCAGTGGCCGTTCTGGGCGAGCCGCAGCAGGTGCTCCGCGAGTGCCTGGCCGCCGGTCGGCTCGCGGCTGATCAGCAGCAGTGTGTCGTCGCCCGCGATGGTGCCGAGGATGTCCTGCAGCTCGGCCTGGTCGATGGCCGAGGCGAGGAACTGGGCGGCGCCCGGGGGCGTCCGCAGCACCACCAGGTTCGCCGAGGCCTCCGCGGAGATCAGCAGCTCCTGGGAGAGCCGCCGCATCCGCTCCTCCTTCGCCGACTCCCCGAGCGGGGCCCGAGGCGTGCGGAAGCCGCCCTCGCTCGGGACCGCGTAGATGAGGTCGCCGTCGTTGTTGCGGATCTTCACCGCGTTGAGCTCGTCCAGGTCCCGGGAGAGCGTCGCCTGCGTGACGGTCAGCCCGTCGTCGGCGAGCAGCTTCGCCAACTGGCTCTGGGAGCGCACCGGTTGCCGGTTGAGGATGTCCACGATCCGGCGGTGGCGTGCGGTGCGGGTCTGCGGCACGGCAGGCCCGGCGTGCTGGTCGTCGTCCTGCGCCTGGCTCATCGTCGTCTCATTCTCCGGATCCGTCCCCGTGTGCCTGTTCCAGGACGCCGGGGAGCGCCCGGAGGAACGCGTCCACCTCGTCGTCGCCGAGATTCAGCGGCGGCATCAGCCGTACGACGTCGGGCGCGGGCGCGTTCACCAGGAATCCGGCCTCCTGAGCCGCCTGGCGCGCCTGGGGCGCGAGGGGCTCGGTGAGCACGATACCCAGGAGCAGGCCCGCCCCCCGGACATGGGAGATCAACGGGCTGCCCAGGGACTCGATCCCCTCGCGCAGCTTCTCGCTCTGCCGCTTGACGTTCTCCAGCAGCCCCTCGTTCCCGATGGTGTCGAGCACGGCGAGGCCGGCGGCGCAGGCGACCGGGTTGCCGCCGAAGGTGGTGCCGTGGTGCCCGGGCCGCAGCAGGTCGGCGGCCCGGCCGAAGGCGACGGTCGCGCCGAGCGGCAGTCCGCCGCCGAGGCCCTTGGCGAGGGTGACGACGTCCGGCAGGACGCCCTCGTGCGCCTGGTACTCGAACCAGTGCCCGGTGCGGCCGACACCGGTCTGCACCTCGTCGAGGACGAGCAGCGCTCCGGTCGCGGCGGTGATCGCGCGGGCGGCCTTGAGATAGCCGGGCGGCGGGGTGACGACGCCGATCTCGCCCTGGATCGGCTCCAGGATCACCAGCGCGGTCTCCTCGGTGACGGCGGCCGCGAGGGCCTGTGCGTCGCCGAACGGCACGTGCGTCACCTCGCCCGGCAGCGGCAGGAACGGCTCCCGTTTGCCCTGCTGGCCGGTCATCGCGAGGGCGCCCATCGTGCGCCCGTGGAAGGCGTCCTGGGTGGCCACGACATGCGTCCGCCCGGTCAGCCGGCCGATCTTGAAGGCAGCCTCGTTCGCCTCGGCGCCCGAGTTGCAGAAGAAGACCCGGCCCTCGCGGCCGAAGAGCTGGAGCAGCCGCTCGGCGAGTGTGACCGTCGGGTCGGCCATGAAGAAGTTGGAGATGTGGCCCAGGGAGGCGATCTGCCGGCTCACGGCCGCCACGATCGCCGGGTGGGCGTGGCCGAGCGCGTTGACCGCGATGCCGCCGACGAAGTCGAGGTACTCCTTGCCTTCGGCGTCCCACACCCTGGTGCCCTCGCCGCGCACGAGGGGCAGCAGCGGCGTGCCGTAGTTGTTCATGAGCGCGTCCTGCCACCGCTCGCCGAACTCCGCGTTCGTCGCCGTGCCCGTCATACGGCACCCCCCTGTTGCTCGTCGGGCACGACCATCGTGCCGATGCCCTCGTCGGTGAAGATCTCCAGCAGGATCGAGTGCTGGACCCGGCCGTCGATGACGCGGGCGGTGTTGACGCCGCCGCGCACGGCGTGCAGGCAGCCCTCCATCTTCGGCACCATGCCGGCGCTCAACTCCGGCAGCAGCTTCTCCAGTTGGGAAGCGGTGAGGCGGCTGATCACCTCGTCGGAGCGGGGCCAGTCCTCGTAGAGACCCTCGACGTCCGTGAGGACCATGAGCGTCTCGGCCCCCAGCGCAGCAGCGAGTGCCGCAGCCGCCGTATCAGCATTGACGTTGTAGACATGTCCGTCGTCCTGGCTCCGGGCGATCGAGGAGACGACCGGGATCCGGCCGTCGGCGAGCAGGGCCTCGATCGCGCCCGTGTCGATCGCGGTGATCTCGCCCACCCGCCCGATGTCGACCAACTCGCCGTCGATCTCGGGCTGGTGCTTGGTGGCACTGATGGTGTGTGCGTCCTCACCGGTCAGCCCCACGGCCAGTGGCCCGTGTTCGTTGAGCAGGTTGACCAGCTCGCGCTGCACCTGCCCGGCCAGCACCATCCGTACGACGTCCATGGCGTCCTCGGTGGTGACGCGCAGGCCGGCCTTGAACTCGCTGACGATGCCGTGCCTGTCGAGGGCGGCGCTGATCTGCGGGCCGCCG
Organism: Streptomyces sediminimaris; assembly: GCF_047049295.1. NCBI lineage: Bacteria > Bacillati > Actinomycetota > Actinomycetes > Kitasatosporales > Streptomycetaceae > Streptomyces > Streptomyces sediminimaris. Next base: position 1,662,612 of record NZ_JBJWOT010000001.1, read on the forward strand.
CCGTGCACGACGACCGGCTTGAGGCCGGCGTGGTGCAGGAAGACGACGTCCTGGGCGAACGCGGCCTTCAGGTCCTCGTCGATCATGGCGTTGCCGCCGAACTTGATGACGACCGTCTTGCCGTTGTGCTTGACCAGCCAGGGCAGCGCCTCGATGAGGATCTGCGCCTTGGGCAGCGCGGTGTGCTTTCGCGTGGTGCTCATGAGGAGTAGGCGCTGTTCTCGTGGACGTAGTCGGCGGTGAGGTCGTTGGTCCAGATCGTGGCCGTCTCGGACCCGGCGGCGAGGTCGGCGACGACGTGCACCTCGCGGTAGCGCATGTCGACCTTCTCGCGGTCCTCACCGACGCCGCCGTTCTTGCACACCCACACGCCGTTGATCGCGACGTTCAGCCGGTCGGGCTCGAAGGCGGCCCGCGTCGTGCCGATCGCGGAGAGCACACGGCCCCAGTTGGGGTCCTCGCCGTGGATCGCGCACTTGAGGAGGTTGTTGCGGGCGATGGAGCGGCCCACCTCCACGGCGTCGTCCTCGCTCGCCGCGTTGATCACCTCGACCTTGATGTCCTTGCTGGCGCCCTCGGCGTCCCGGATCAGCTGCTGCCCGAGGTCGTCGCAGACCTGCCGTACGGCCTCGGCGAACTCGCCGTGCTCCGGGGTGACTCCGGCGGAACCGGAGGCGAGCAGCAGCACGGTGTCGTTGGTGGACATGCAGCCGTCGGAGTCGACACGGTCGAAGGTGACCTTCGTGGCGGCCCTGAGCGCCTTGTCCAGTACGTCGCCGTCGACGACCGCGTCCGTGGTGAGGACGACCAGCATGGTCGCGAGTCCGGGGGCGAGCATGCCCGCGCCCTTGGCCATCCCGCCGACGGTCCAGCCGTCCTTGGTCACGACGGACGTCTTGTGGACGGTGTCGGTGGTCTTGATGGCGATGGCGGCCTTCTCGCCGCCGTGCTCGGAGAGCCGGGCCGCGGCCGTCTCGACTCCGGTGAGCAGCTTGTCCATCGGGAGCAGCACGCCGATGAGGCCGGTCGAGCAGACGGCGACCTCGATCGCCGCGCGCCCGAGCACCTCGGCGGTCCTCTCCGCGGTGGCGTGGGTGTCCTGGAAACCCTTGGGGCCCGTACAGGCGTTGGCGCCGCCGGAGTTGAGGACCACCGCCGAAACCTGTCCGCTCTTGAGCACCTGCTCCGACCACAGCACCGGCGCGGCCTTCACACGGTTGGAGGTGAAGACGCCGGCGGCGGCGCGGCGGGGCCCGGTGTTGACCACGAGGGCCAGGTCCGGGTTGCCGTTCTCCTTGATCCCGGCGGCGACGCCCGCGGCCGTGAATCCCTTCGCTGCCGTCACGCTCACGGCGCAACTCCGATCGTCGTCAGCCCCGTGGACTCGTCGAGTCCGAGGGCGAGGTTCATGCTCTGGACGGCACCGCCCGCGGTGCCCTTGGTGAGGTTGTCGATGGCGCTGATCGCGATGATGCGGTCCGCGGCCCCGTCGTACGCGACCTGCACCTGAACGGCGTTGGAACCGTGGACGGACGCCGTGGCGGGCCACTGGCCCTCGGGCAGCAGGTGGACGAAGGGCTCGTCGGCGTAGGCCTTGTCGTAGGCGGCGCGGACGGACTCGGCCGTCGCCCCCGCGACGGCGGGGGCGCTGCACGTGGCGAGGATGCCGCGGGACATCGGCGCGAGGGTCGGCGTGAAGGAGACGCGCACGGGCTCGCCGGCGACCCCGCTGAGGTTCTGGATCATCTCGGGCGTGTGCCGGTGGCCGCCGCCGACGCCGTACGGCGTCATGGACCCCATGACCTCGCTGCCCAGCAGGTGCGGCTTGGGTGCCTTGCCGGCGCCGGAGGTGCCGGAGGCTGCCACGATCACGGCCTCGGCCCGCGCGAGGCCGGCGGCGTAGGCCGGAAACAGGGCCAGCGTGGCGGCGGTCGGGTAGCAGCCGGGCACCGCGATGCGCCTGGACCCCGTGAGCCGGGCGCGGGCACCCGGCAGTTCGGGAAGGCCGTAGGGCCAGCTCCCGGCGTGTGCGGAGCCGTAGAACCGCTCCCAGTCGGCCGCGTCCTCGAGCCGGAAGTCGGCACCCATGTCGACGACGAGCACGTCCGGGCCGAGCCGCTCGGCGACGGCGGCGGACTGGCCGTGGGGCAGGGCGAGGAAGACCACGTCGTGGCCCGAGAGGACCTCGGGGGTGGTCTCCTCGAGGATCCGGTCGGCCAGCGGCAGCAGGTGCGGCTGGAGCGTGCCGAGCCGCTGACCCGCGTTGGCGTTGCCGGTCAGCGCCCCGATCTCGGTCTCCGGGTGCGCCAGGAGCAGGCGCAGGAGTTCCCCGCCCGCGTATCCGCTCGCTCCGGCCACCGCCACACGTACCGTCATGTCACCCTCCTCCAGGTGGCATGACTATACGTTTCACTGCAGGTTTATGCAATCCGGGCCGGTTCGGCCTTGGGAAGCATGATCCAGCGGGACACGACGAACGTCACCGGGATCGCCCCGAGGGAGGCGAGCAGCGGTGCCCACCGGCTGCTCAGGCGCAGCTGGTCGACCAGTACGTACACGCCCGCCGTCGTGACGAGGAAATTCGCCGCGTTGGTCAGGGGGAACAGCAGGAATTTCCGCAGCGTCGGGCGGGTGCGATAGGTGAAGCGCGCGTTGAGGAAAAACGACCCCGTCATACTGATCGCGGTGGCCAGAACATGCGCGGCGAGATAAGGGAAGCGGGTGAGCAGCGGAAGATAGGCGCAGTAATACGTTCCGGTGTTCACGACACCGATCACGGCGAAGGTGAACAGCTGCCTGTTCGTCTGTCCGGACATCAGGGAATGAGGTCCTTCGCCCGGTCCACATTGGTCGCCTTCACCAGGAAGTGCGGGCGCCGTTTGACCTCGTAGTAGATGCGGCCGGTGTACTCCCCGATGACCCCCAGCATGATCATCTGCACCCCGGCGAGCCCGGTGAGGGCGGTGATGATCGTGACGTAGCCGGGCGTCTGCACGCCGTTGACGAGCGCGGCGCCCACGATCCACGCCGTGTACAGCCCGGCGCACACCAGCAGGCCCATGCCGAGGTGGAGGGCGGCGCGCAGCGGCCGGTTGTTGAAGGAGAGCAGCCCGTCGAGGCCGTAGTTGAGCAGGCCGCGGAAGCTCCAGGAGCTGCGGCCGGCCTCGCGGGCGGCGTTCTCGTACTCGAAGGTGGTGCTCGGGAAGCCGACCCACGCGAACAGGCCCTTGGAGAAGCGGTTGTACTCGCTGAGGTTCACGACCGCGTCCACCACGCGGCGCGAGAGCATCCTGAAGTCGCCGACGCCGTCGACGAGTTCGATGTCGACGAGGCGGTTGACGATCCGGTAGTAGAGGCGGGCGGTGAGGGTGCGGGTCATCCGGTCGCCGGTCCGGGTGCGCCTGGCGATGACCTGGTCGTAGCCGTCCTCGCGCAGCTTCACCATGCGGGTGATCAGTTCGGGTGGGTGCTGGAGGTCCGCGTCCATGACGACCACGCAGTCGCCGGAGGCGTGGCGCAGGCCGGCGAGCAGGGCCGCCTCCTTGCCGAAGTTGCGGCTGAAGGAGACGTAGCGCACGCGCGCGTCCCGGTCGGCCAGCCGCTGCAGGGCGGCCAGCGTCCGGTCCCGGCTGCCGTCGTCGACGTACACGAACTCCATGTCGTGGCCCAGCGGCAGCAACCGGTCCGCGACCTGCTGGACCTGGTCGTGGAAGAGCTCGATGACGTCTTCCTCGTTGTAGCAGGGCGCGACGATCGATATGAGCATGGGTGTTCTCCCCGAGGACGGTCAGCGGGCGCCGGTCACGGACTCGCGCGGTCCGGTGGTCGTGATGGGCGGTGGCACGGTGACCCGCCGCCTGCGGAGGGCGGCGAGGACGCCGAGCAGGGCCAGGGCCAGCAGCGAGGCGGCCCCGACGGCGGTGCCGAGCCGCAGCCCGGGCGGGTGGAAGGTGCAGGTGAGACTCGTGGCCGAGCCGTCGACGGGCACGGCGATCAGGCCGTGGTACTCGCCCGCCGGTACGGGGTCGGCGTCGCCCGTGGCGCAGCGCCAGCCGGCGATGCGGGGCGCCGCCACGACGGCGATTCCCCTGCTGCCGCCGGGCAGTTCGGCGCGGACGGAGTCGCCGGAGACGGTCACCCGGGTGGCGCCGGTGGCCTTCAGGCGGGCGACGGCGGCGTGCAGCCGGGCGGTGTCCAGGCAGCCGACCGCGCCGTCCGGGACGGTGCCGGTGGCCTTCGGAGCCAGGTCGATGCGCACCCGTCCGGAGGCCGGTACGGTGCCCAGCCGCTGCATGGCGGCGATCTTGGTGGCGCGGGTGTCGGACCGGAACCGCCCGGTGGGGCCGCCGCCGGCCGGCCGCGCGGTGCCCCGAAAGTGCGGCGCCCACAGGTAGAGCCCGCTGCCGGCCGGGCAGGCGGCCGTGATGGTCGGCTGCCGGGTGGACCCGGGGCCGGGCACGCCGACGAGCACCCCGGGGTGCCGCGGGTCCCGGCTCGGCGGCCGGCCCTTGCTGGTCCGCACGGTGATCCGGGGCACGGTGTAGACGCGGGCGCCCAGCAGGAGCTCCTGGTTGCGGTACGGCGACGGGCCCCAGCCGGCCGGGCCCGCCCCGGAGGGGCGCACGGTGACCAGGGGCGGCACGTCCTGCCGGGTCACGGTGGGCCGGCCGCCGTCCTGCTCGGACCAGCTCTGGTGCGGGTCCGGCGGGGAGCGCACCCGTGCGCCGACGGAGAAGATCGCGTCGGTGACGGCGTTGTCGAGACTCTGCACGCTGCGCCCGCGGGAGCTCCAGCCGCCCCCGAGAGCGGTGAGCGTGCGGCTGAGGACGTCCGAGGTGAGGCTGCTGTAGTACTGGGCGCCCTGGCCGCCGACCATCAGCGGGTCGTTGCCGACGGTCTGTTCGCGCCCCGGGTCGGTGCGGTACCGGGGCCAGCCGTCGGCTCCCGCGACCGCCTTCGCCTGGGCCTGCTGACGCGCTCCCCAGGGCGCGTAGTCGTCCATGTGCCCGAGCCGCAGCCGGGTGTCGACGGCGGAGGTGGCCATCGCCTCGCCGAACTGCCCGCCGAAGAGCAGCGCCAGGGCGAGCCCGGCCAGTACGGTGCGGCGCCCGCCGGCCGCGCTGGGCCCCGCGCCCCGTCCCCCGTCCGCGTACCGCAGCAGGGCCAGTCCGCCCAGCGCGCCGGCGACCGCGAGCAGGGACACCGCCCAGGTGACGGGGTGCACCAGGGCGCTGCGGCTCGCCGCGGCGGTGATCAGTACCATCAGTCCGCCCGCCGCGCCCAGGGCGCGCGGGTCCGGCGGTCCGTACGACAGCGTGTGCCAGGCGGCGATCACCAGCAGCGCGCACAGCACGAAGGCCTCGCGGTAGGCGCTGCCCTGCGGGGTGGCGAAGGCGTGCCAGACCAGCTGGGTCGGGCCCCACTGCAGCGACAGCGCGACCGCGGCGGTCAGCAGCGTCCAGCCGGCGCGCACCCGCCGGGGAGCCTTGCGGTGGAAGGGCAGGGCGAGGGCGAGGACGAGCGCCGCGGTGCCGGCGTAGACCGCGGGACTGCTGAAGCTGTACGTGGCCGGCAGCAGCCGGGCGAGCAGGTCCTCGGCCGGCACGGGCCGGAACCGCACGTGCCGGCCCGGGAAGGCGTGCCTGGTGCCGAGGTAGACGACGGTCAGCAGCGGGGCGGCGAGGCCCATGCCCAGCACGACGGTGCCGGCGGCCCGGCCCGCGGCCGCCAGCCGCTGCCGGCCCGTGAGCCGGGCGAGCCACAGCCTGAGCAGCAGCACCAGGCCGGCGGCGAGGGTGGCCATGTAGGCGGTGTAGAAGTTGGCGGTCCAGGCGAGGGCGACCACCAGCACGCCGAGCACGGGGTGCCGTCGCCGCCGTGTCCACTCGCCGACCAGGCACAGCAGGGGCAGCGCGATCAGGCCGTCGAGCCACATGGGGTTGTACGAGCCGACCGCGACGCTCCAGCCGCACAGGGCGTACGAGGCGCCCAGCAGCCCCGCTCCCCACCAGCGCCCGCGGCGCAGGCTCAGCAGCAGCCAGGCCATGGCGGCGCCCGCGCAGGCCGTCTTCAGCACGGTGATCACGTACACCGCGAGGTCGATCTCGTCCCGCGGGAAGACGCCGACCAGCAGCGCGAACGGGCTGCCGAGATAGGTGCCGAGGTCGGGCAGGAAGCTGGAGCCGTAGCCGGACTGCCAGTTGACGAGGAGGCCGCCGTCGGCCCGTCCGTGCAGCAGGTCCCACAGGTGGGCGTGGAACGGCACGTACTGGTTGCCGAGGTCGTTGACACTGCGCGTGTTCGGGCCGAACGGAGGCTGCGGGCGGCGGTGTCGGCGGCGCAGAGCGCGGCGCCGGTGATGACGGCGGCGAGCAGCGCGGCGGCCTTCCCCGGCGCGAAAGAGCCCCGCGAAACGGCTGCGGACAGTGTCGGGCGTTCCATTCCTAGTTTCTCCCCGCGGGTTTATCGATTCGACGGCTTAGACGGTCCGGCTTTCCGTTTGGTTGTGCCGTCCACGGAAAGTGGTGGGGCCTGTTCCGAATACGCACGGGGATTTATAAAAGAATGAACGGCAGGGAAACACGACTTCCCCGTCGCGTGTTTCGCACGTGAATTCCGGCGCGGTGTGCGGGCCGCCGGCGGCCGGGCGTAGGCTCGGGCGCATGCGTGCGCTGCCGCCCTGCCCGGCCCCGCCCGGCCCTGCTCGGGTCGCCGGCCGTCGTCATGCCGGCGTGCGCCGTCCTGGCCGCCGGATCCGCTGTCGTCAGAAGGGCCTGGCATGAACGCGTTCTGGCCCGTGCCGGACGTCCTGGCCCATCTCGCCGGGCACTGGCGCGTCGAGAGGACCGTACGGGATCTGGCGAGCGGGGCCGAAGGGCGGTTCGGGGGGACGACCGTCTTCAGCCCGCTGGCGGACGGCGGCCTGTTCCACCAGGAGTCCGGCACCTTCACCTGGCAGGGCGTGTCCCGCCCCGCCGAGCGCGCCCTGCGCTTCCTGCCGGGGACGCCGCCCGGTACCGCGGACGTCCGCTTCGCCGACGGGCGGCCCTTCCACCACCTGGACCTGACCTCGGGACGGTACGTCGCGGACCATCCGTGCGCGGCCGATCTGTACCGCGGTGAGTTCACCGTCCGGGACGCGGATCACTGGCGGACCGTGTGGCGGGTGCGGGGGCCGGCCAAGGACCTGGTGCTGGTCACCGAGTACGCACGGGGAGCATGAGGGGAGCATGAGCGGCCGGGGCAGCACCGGACGACCGCGGGCGCACGCCCGAGCGCCCGCTCTCCCGGAGACGGGACCGCCTACGCCCTGGACGTCTGCGCCGAGGGCGCGTCGAAGCGGAGGTTCCAGCGGCCGGCCCAGCCGGTGACCGTGGTGGTCGACAGCGGGCGGACGTCGAGGTTCCAGTAGGTGGCGGGCGGGGCCTTGAGGGCGTAGACGAGGGCCGCGCGCACGACGGACGGCTCGGCGACGGCGACGATACGGCCGCCGTCCTCGACCGGGCGGGTGTCGAGCCAGTTGCCGACCCGGGTGATGAAGGCCAGCAGCGACTCACCGCCGTGCGGGGCGGTCCTGGGGTCGGCGAGCCAGGCGTCGACCGCCTCGGGCTCACGGGCCATCGCCTCGCCGAGGGTGAGCCCGCGCCAGCGGCCCATGTCGCAGTCGCGCAGGGCGAGCTGCACCAGGGGCGCGTACCCGAGGGCGTCGCCGGTCGCGCGGCTGCGCGGCGTGGGCGAGCAGTAGCGCAACTCCGCCGCCGCCAGCGGGATCAGGTCGTGGGCGACGCGCTGCACCTCCTCCCAGCCGGCCTGGTCGAGCGGGCGGTCGTCCTGGAAGTGCTCGGCGAGCAACGGGGAACTGCGCGCGGCGGCGACGAAAGTGGCCCTGAGTTGCATGGGGCGATGGTGTGTCGCGGAAGTACGCAGGTCAAGGGAAGTTACCTCCGGGTCACCCAGGGTGGCCAGAGCTTTACCCCAGGGTCAGGACCTGGCGGACAAGTGCCGCATTCCGCCTGCTCAGAACTCCAGCGCCATCCACCGGTCGGGCCTCGCCAGCTCCCGGAAGCCGAGCTTCTCGTACACGCCGTGGGCATCGTGCGTGGCCAGCAGGATCCGCCGCAGGCCGTAGGGCCGCAGGTGCTCGCGCACGGCGCCCACCAGGGCCGTCCCGATGTTCTTGCCCCGCACGCGACGGTCGACGTAGACGTCGCAGAGCCAGGCGAAGGTCGCCCGGTCGGTGACGACCCGGGCATACGCCACCTGTTCCCCCGAAACGCTGTCGTAGACCCCGAAGTTCAGCGACCCGGCGACCGCGCTCTCCTGCTTCTCCCGCGACCGCCCCGTCGCCCAGTACGCATCGGTGGACAGCCACCGGTGCACACGGTCGACGTCGAGCCGGCCGGCGTCGGTCGAGATCTCGTATCCCCCGGGAAGACTCACGGTGTCGCTCATGGCGGAAGGTTCGCAGGCCGGGGGCGGGCCGTCGAACGGTTTTCCGGCGCTGGAAGGCTCGCCAAGACCTTCATGAGCCTTCTAGCCACGGACCTCCTCGAACGCCGTCCGCAGCCTCCGTACCCCTTCGGTGATCTCCGCCGGGCCCGCGACCGCCGCGAAACTCAGGCGGGCGTGCGCGGCCGGGGGCTCGGCACTGAAGTAGGGGCGGCCGGGGGTGAGGGCCACACCCGCGCGCAGGGCGGCGGCGGTGAGGGCGAGTTCGTCGGTGCCGTCGGGGAGGCGGAGCCAGAGGTGGTAGCCGCCCGAGGGGATGTGCGGGAGGGCCGCTTCGGGCAGGTGCAGCCGCAGTGCCGCCGTCATCGTGTCGCGGCGGGTCCTCAGCTCCGCGGAGAGGGAGCGCAGATGACGGGGCCACGCGGGCGAACCCACGAGCTCGACGGCCGCCTCCTGCAGCGGCCGGGGGACGAAGAAGGTGTCGACGACCTGGATGGCGCGCAGCCGCTCCAGGACCGGCCCCCGGGCGGCCAGCGCGCTCACCCGGAAGCTGGGCGAGGTGGCCTTGGTCAGCGACCCGACGTGGACCACGACACCGTCGGGGTCGTCGGCGGCGAGCGGACTCGGCAGCGGGCCCGCGTCCGCGTGCACGAGCCGCCGTACGAAGTCGTCCTCCACCACGAACGCGCCGGCTTCGCGGGCGATGCGCAGCACCTCGGCGCGGCGGTCCGCGGCGAGGACCGCGCCCGTCGGGTTCTGGAACAGGGGCTGGCAGACGAAGACCCGGGCACCGGTCGCGCGCAGGGCGTCGGCGAGCAGGGGTGGTCGGACGCCGTCCGGGTCCACCGGGACGGGCACGGGCCGCAGACCGGCCGAGCGCGCGATCGCCAGCATGCCCGGGTAGGTGGGCGATTCGACCAGCACCGGAGCGCCGGGCGGCGCCAGCGCGCGCAGGGCCGTGGTCAGCGCGGACTGGCCGCCCGCGGTGATCAGCACCTCGGCCGCGGTGACCCCGCCGCCGATGCCGCGCGCGAACCACTCCCGCAGCTCCGGCAGGCCCTCCATCGGCGGCCGGCCCCAGGCGCCGGGGCGGCGGCCGGCCCGGGCCAGCGCCGCCGCCATCGCCCGCTCCGGCTGCAGGGACGGGTGCAGATAGCCGCCGTTGAACTCCACGACCCCGGGCGGCGGCGCGGCGAGCGAGACCACCACGCCGGAGGCGTCCACCGTGCGCGGTACCGGGTCGGCGGCGCCGTCCGCGCTCAGCGCGACCTCCTGCCAGGAGGTGTCGCCGGCCGGGTCGGTCCCACCGCGCGGCTCGGCGCGGAAGGCACCGGCGCCGGGGCGGGTCACCACCAGGCCCTCGGCGGCCAGCCGGGCCAGGGCCCGCGAGACGGTCACCGGGCTGACCCGGAACCGTTCGACGAGGGAACGGCTCGACGGGAGCTTTCCACCCGGTGAGTAGCGCTCCAGCTCCCGGCGGAGCTGATCCGCCAGTTCGGCCACGCTGCTACGCTGTTGCATGACAGGACAGAATAGCGCTACCGCCTCGGAGCGGATAGCGGTCGCCACCCCGCCGGGCACACCGGCCCTCGGCGGCACGCTCCAGGCCGCCCTCGGCGTCACCGCCTTCTCCCTCACCTTCCCCGCCACCGCCTGGGGTCTCGAGGGCTTCGGGCCCTGGTCGCTGGTGGCCGTCCGCGGTGTGCTGGCCGCGCTCGTCGCGGGCGCCTGTCTGCTCGCCACCGGGACACGGCCGCCGGACCGCCGTCACTGGCGCGGCCTCGCGGTCGTCGCCACCGGGGTCGTGATCGGCTTCCCGCTGCTGACCACCCTCGCGCTGCAGACGTCCACCACCGCGCACGCGGCCGTCGTGGTGGGCCTGCTCCCGCTCACCACCGCGCTGTTCTCCGCCCTGCGCACGGGCCACCGCCCCTCCCGCGCCTTCTGGGCTGCGGCCCTGGTGGGCGCGGGCGCGGTCGCCGCCTTCACGGTGCGGCAGAGCGGCGGCGCGCTGACCGCCGCGGACCTCTGCCTGTTCGCCGCGCTGCTGGTGTGCGCGGCCGGCTACACCGAGGGCGGCCGGCTGGCCCGGGCCCTGCCGGGCTGGCAGGTCATCGGCTGGGCGCTGGTGCTGTGCCTCCCGCTGAGCGTGCCGGCCGCGGCGCTCGCGCTGTCGCAGGAGCCCGTGCGGCTGACCGCGCACAGCGTGACCGGGTTGCTCTGGGTCGCGGCGGGTTCGCAGTTCCTCGGCCTGGTCGTCTGGTACCGGGGCATGGCGGCGATCGGCGTCCCCAGGGCCAGCCAGTTGCAGTTGGCGCAGCCGCTGCTCACACTGGTGTGGTCGGTGCTGCTGCTGGGTGAGCACCTGACGGCCGCCGCACCGCTGACGGCCGCGGCGGTCCTCGTGTGCATCGCCGTCACCCAGCGGGCGCGGGGCTGACCGGCGCGCGGAATCGGTCCCTCCCGGGCCCCGGCGCCGTAGACTCGGCCACGGACCGCTGCTCCCGCACATCGGTGAGGAGGCCCTACACATGCAGGCAACCGTGGGCGACCAGCTTGTCCAGCACGGCAGGGTGGTCGGACAGCACGACAAGGTCGGTGAGATCGTCGAAGTCCTGGGACCGGAGGGCAGCCCGCCGTTCCGCGTCCGCTTCGAGGACGGGCACGTGGGCGTGTGCTCCCCCGGCCCCGACACCGAGATCCGGCACAAGGAAACGCAGTCGTAGATCAGCGCGGGGGCCTCGCCGGCCGGCGGTAGTGGTCGGCGACGACCCGCGCCATCGCCCCGACACGGTCCGCCGCCATGTCCCTGGCGGCGAAGTAAACGTGCCCGCGCACCTCGGGCCAGGCCGCGGCCAGGGTCAGGTGCCGGGAGAGCTCGGCCGGGTCCTGCCAGGCCGCGCCCTGCGCCGGGTCGCCGGCCTTGTACAGGGCCTCCCCCACGTACAGCCGGGTGCCGGTGCCCCGCGCGACCTCCGCCCACCAGGGCACGAGCCTCGCGTAGTCGGCGGCGGCGAACCCGATGTTCCAGTAGACCTGCGGGCAGACGTAGTCGATCCAGTGCTCCCGCACCCATCTGCGGGTGTCCGCGTACAGGTCGTCGTAGGTCTGCACGCCCGCCCGGGTGTCCGAGCCGCGCGGGTCGGTCGTGGCGTTGCGCCACACCCCGAACGGGCTGATGCCGAAGCGGGTGCCGGGCCGGGTGCGCCTGACGCGCGCGGCCGTCTCCAGCACCAGCCTGTCGATGTTGTGGCGGCGCCAGGCGGCCCTGTCGGAGAAGCCGCCGCCGTAGCGGCCGTAGGCCTCGTCGTCGTCGAAGGTCCGGCCGGCCACCGGGTACGGGTAGAAGTAGTCGTCGAAGTGCACGGCGTCGACGGGGTACCTGCGGACCGCGTCGAGCATGGCGTCCTGGACGAAGGCGCGGACCTCGGGCAGCCCCGGGTTGTAGTAGAGCCTCCCGCCGTACGGCACCACCCAGTCCGGGTGCCGGCGCGCCGGGTGGGAGGGGGCGAGCCGGGTCGGGTCGGCGTGGTTGGCGACGCGGTAGGGGTTGAACCAGGCGTGCAGTTCCAGGCCGCGGGCGTGGGCCTCCCGCACCGCCGTCCGCAGCGGGTCCCAGCCGGGGTCCCCGCCCTGGGTCCCGGTGAGGAACTCCGACCAGGGCTCGTACGGGGACGGCCAGAGCGCGTCCGCCGTCGGACGGACCTGGAACATCACGGCGTTGAGCCGGTCGCGCACCGCCAGGTCGAGGATCGCGACGAGCTCGGCGTACTGCTCGGCCGCCGTCAGGCCCGGCCGGGAGGGCCAGTCCCGGTTCGCCACGGACGCCACCCACAGGCCCCGCATCTCGGGGGCCGGGGTTCGGCGGCGCGGCGCGGCGCCCGCGTCCGGCGGCGCCGCCAGCGTCGCGAGCGCGGCCAGCGTGAACGCCCTGCGTGAGACTCGGCCCATCCCGGGAGCACCCCCATACCGTACGGATCCGCGCGGTCACGGATCGTCTTCGCCGCCCCAGGATGCCCGTACCCGCGCGATCGATCATCGATACCTGGGAGTAACGTGCACGATCGGAGCAGGCTGCCGAACCGCGGAGCCCTGCCGCCCACCCGTAGACCAGCGAAGGGGACGATGTGACTGACATCCCGGCGGGAGACATTGCGCGCGTCGGAGTCGTGGGCTGCGGCCAGATGGGGGCCGGCATCGCCGAGGTGTGCGCCCGTTCCGGCCTGGAGGTCAAGGTCGCCGAGACCACCGGCGAGGCCCTGGAGATCGGCCGCACCCGGCTGTTCAACTCCCTGAGCAAGGCGGCCGAGCGCGGCAAGATCACCGAGCAGGAGCTCGACGCCACGCAGGCGCTGCTCAGCTTCACCACCGACCTCGGCGAGTTCACCGACCGCGATCTGGTGATCGAGGCCGTCGTCGAGAACGAGCAGGTCAAGACGGAGATCTTCCAGGTGCTCGATCAGGTCGTGACCCGGCCCGACGCCATCCTGGCCTCCAACACCTCCTCGATCCCGCTGGTCAAGCTCGCGGTCGCCACCTCGCGCCCGGACCAGGTCATCGGCATCCACTTCTTCAACCCGGCGCCCGTGCAGCGGCTGGTGGAGCTGATCCCCGCGCTCACCACCTCCGAGGGCACGCTCGGCCGCGCGCAGCTGTTCACCGAGAAGGTGCTCGGCAAGCACGCCATCCGGGCCCAGGACCGCTCCGGCTTCGTGGTCAACGCGCTGCTGATCCCCTATCTCCTCTCCGCGATCCGGATGTTCGAGTCGGGCATCGCCAGCCGCGAGGACATCGACAACGGCATGGAGCTCGGCTGCGCCCACCCGATGGGCCCGCTGAAGCTGTCGGACCTGATCGGCCTGGACACGGTCGCGTCCGTCGCGTACTCGATGTACGAGGAGTACAAGGAGCCGCTCTACGCGGCTCCCCCGCTGCTGCAGCGCATGGTCGACGCGGGCCGGCTCGGCCGGAAGTCCGGCTCGGGCTTCTACAGCTACCGCTGACCTCTCCGGCGGGGTGCGCCGTGCCCGGTCCCGGGTTCCGGCTACGCAGTGCGACGAACACGGGCCCGGCACCTTTCGGGGTGCCGGGCCCGCGCCATTCACACACCGTGTGCGCGGCGGGCCCGCATATGCCGCTCGCACACGCTCCCCACGCGTCCACCAGGCGAGTTGACTCCTCATGCGCATGCAAGGGATGTGACGACTACGGAAAGGAGCGGACCGTGACCGCCGACCCCGAGCATCCCGTGGTCCATGGAGAACTCGCAGAGTTACGCCGTCGCCTCGACGTCGCGTACGCACGTGTCGAGGGAGGACTCGCCCTGCTCAACCACCGGTCCGAGGAGACCGACAAGGAGATGGACGATCTCAGCGCGCGGATCGTCGCGCTGGAGCACGCCCGCTGGCCACTGCCCGCGATCGCGACGCTGACCGCGGTGGGCGCGCTGGTGGCGACGATATGGCAGGCCCTGGGCCACTGACACCGGACCAGGACGCGACGGGGGAAATCAGGGCCGGGAGTCCTGGCCCAGCCTGAGGTGGTGCAGGAACAGTAAGGCGGCCGCCATGTTGGCGGCCGGGACCTCTCCGCGGGCGACCATGTCGGGGACGAGCTTGAGCGGGACCCATTCCCGGCGGTCCGACTCGAAGTCGTCCACGGGGTGCCCGACGTATTCGCCCTCGTCGGCCCAGTAGATGTGGTGCCGGGCGTCGGTGAGGCCGTTGGACGGCTCCACGCTCATGAGGTGCTGCAGAGGTCCCGGCCGCCAGCCGGTCTCCTCCTCGAGTTCCCTGGCGGCCGCGGCGGCGATGTCCTCGCCGTCCTCGACCACACCCGCCGCGAGTTCCCACCCCCAGCTGTCGGTGATGAAGCGGTGGCGCCACAGGAGGAGGACCTCGTTGGCCTCGTTGACCACCGTGGCCACGGCCACGGGCCGCAGCCGTATCAGGAAGTGATCGAGGTGCCGGCCGTCCGGCAGCTCGACATCCGCGAGATTGACCTTGAACCAGCGGTTCGCATACACAGTCTGTTCGTTCTGTTTCGTCCACTGCACGGTTCTGCCACCTTCCGTCGAGTAAGTGGCAATATCGCAGCAGGGACTGTGGTACGTCGGTGCCCGGGAAACGGTCTACAGCGGTACGCGCAGCGCGCCGTCGATGAGTTCGGCGGCCTCCGCGGTGCCCGCACAGCCGCTGCGCACCAGGTGTTCGCGTACCGCCCGGAGTCTGTCGCGCAGTCGCTGGGACTCCATCCCCCGGGCCTGTTCGGCCATCTGCACCGCGGTGGCCACCGCTTTGTCGGCGTTGCCCCGGCGCAGTTCGATCGTGCTGAGCATGGCGAGCCGGTGCACCCTGCCGCGGTCGTGCGCGGGGTTGTCGACGGCCGCCGCCGCGTGCTCGCCCGCGGCCACGAGTTCACCGAGGCTGAGCAGTGCCTCCGCCACCTGGACGTTGACCAGCCCCGGCTGGACATAGCCGGTCTCGTCCGGCTCGTATCCGCGCCGGATGCGTTCGGCGGCCTGCTCGGCACGCCGGATGCAGGACAGCGCGGTCGTGCCGTCGCCCAGGTGCGCGTACGCCTTGGCCTGCATCGCGTAGAGGTCGCAGGCGAGCGCCGGGGTGATGTGCTTGCCGGCGGCGCGCAGCGCGGCCTCCGCGAAGGCGACCGCCTGCCGGTACTCCCGCATGAACAGGGACTGGTTGACCAGCAGCGCGATCACGTACGCCCCGAGTCCCCGGTCGCCGCTGGCCTTGGCCAGCCGCAGCGCCTGGTGGAAGTAGCGCTGGGCGAGACCGTGCGCGTCGGAGTCGTAGGCGCAGATGCCCGCGATCGCCACCAGTCCGCCCGTCGCCCGGTGCAGTTGACGCCCCGTGGCGTCGGTGTAGCTGCCGCGCAGCAGCGGGGCGGCCTCGGCGTTGAGGAAGCCGACGATCCTGGTGCGGGTCGCGATCCCGCCGGCCTTGCGGTACATCTGCTCGTAGTGGGTGCGGGCGGCGCGCAGCATCTCCAGGTCGGCGGGGGTGACCCGGTGCCGGCCGCCGCGCGAGACGTCGACGTCCTCGGGCGGGTTCTCCCACTCCCACACGGGCATGACCGCGGGCGTGCCGGTCACCGCGGGCGCGCCCAGGATGTGCGGGCGCTGCTGCTCGTCGGAGCGCCACAGCGCCGTCGCCCGCTCGACGAAGCCGGAGAGGGAGGTGCCGTGCGGCGCCGACGGTTCGCCGGGTACGCCGAGGCCGATGTCGTCGAGGGTGACGGGGCGGTGCAGCCGGCCCGCGAGCACCTCGCAGATCAGGTCGGGGACCTGGCCGCGCGGTCGCTGCCCCTTCAACCACCGGGCCACGGCGGTGTGTTCGTAACGGAGCGCGAGGCCCCGCGCCCGTCCCGCCTGATTGACGTGTGCCGCCAGCCCCGCGTGCGAGATCCCGGCCTCGTCCAGGATCGCGTCGAGCAGAGTGTTGGGCTGCATATATGCCCCCCAGGGTGGCTCGGTGCCGCCAGACTAGTGCGAACGGCTTCACACGGGGTGTGAACGGAGTGCCCGGATCCGCAGCGTACGCACACTGTCGCGGAGAGTTTCCAGCCGGTTGACTGAAATGCCTCGCAAAGAGGCCGGCCGGGCCGCCGGCTCCCCCTCGTACAGTGCGGCGGCCCGAATCCGCGCCGTCCGCCCGGCTGCCTGCCCGACACTCCGTGGCGGGGCGGACGGCCCGCCGGCTGCTCGGCCGTCCGACCGGGCGCCGTCGCTTCACAGGTGCGTGGTCGGCTGCGGGTGCGTCGTGGCTGTTCGCGCAGTCCCCCGCGCCCCTGAGGCCGGTTGCAGTCGGCGGCCGTTCGTCAGCGCGAGCAACGCGACGTCGTCCGTCGGGGCTCCGGCCGTGTGGCGGAGCAGCGCGGTGAAGACCGTTCCGAGGACCGCCCGGGGGACGGCCACGGGGGTGTCGCGCACGTATCGGGCCAAGACCTCGCCCAGGGGAAAGAACCGGCCACGGCCGTCCCTGGCGTCCTCCACGCCGTCCGTGTGGAGGAGCAGGGTCTCACCGGGGAGCAGACGGCCGCGGTGCTGCAGGTCCAGTTCGGGCGGGAGCGGGAACGGTCCGAGCGGAGGGAGGGGATCCGCTCGGACCACGGGCTCCGCCCGTCCCCCGCCCAGGAGATGGGGCCAGGGGTGCCCGCAGTTGAGCAGGCGCAGCTCTCCCCCGGGGCCGATCTCCAGCAGCAGTACGGTGACGAACTCCTCGGCGGCCGGGTGGTCCGGCTCCGCGCCGGCCGAGGGGTGTTCGCCGCGCGCCCGCTCGCGCAGATGCCGGGCGAGGGCGCGCTCCAGCCGCCGCAGCACGCGGACGAGGTCGGGCTCGTCGTGCGCCGCCTCACGGAAGCTGCCGAGCACGGCGGCGGCGGTGCCGAGGGCGGCCAGACCGTGGCCGCGCGCGTCGCCCATGACGGCGCGTACTCCGTACTCGGTGGCGACGACCTCGTACAGATCGCCGCCGATGGCCGCGCCGCGGTCCGCGGAGACCTGGGCCGCGGCGACGTCCAGCCCGGCGATCCTCGGCGGGAGGGGACGCAGCAGCACGCTCTGCGCGGCGCCCGCGACCCGTCGCGCCTGCCGCAGCTCCCGCAGCAGCGCGTGCCGGACGTGCAGGATCAGCCCCGTGCCGACGGCGAAGAAGACGGCGCTGGTGACGACGCGTGCGCCCAGCCCGTTCTGCTGGGCCAGCGGACAGGCCAGTTTGTACGAGATCGCCATGGCGCCCCACACGGTGGGCAGCCCCAGCGCGAGTACCCGGCCCAGCGGCCGCCTCCCCGCGCCGCGGCGAACCCCGGGCTTGATGCGGATCATGCCGATTGGCCCCCCATTTAGGCCCCGACAGCACGGACGGACCGGCCCCTGAGGACCGGTCCGATTCTGTCGACCGTATGGCCTGATGGGGCCAGATCACCCGAGATAGTCACCCGAATGAGTGAGCACCCACAGGCCGATCGCATTTATGCAGGTGAACGGTATATTCACGAGGTAACTGCGGCGTCTTACGGGGGCGGGGAACCGCGCGGCGAGCCACGACGAATCCGCGGCCGCCGGCGAACCGCAGTCCCCCGCCCCTCGAGCTCGGGCGTGTTTCGAAAGTCCCGCCCCTGCCCGGCGGGCGGACGACGCTACTTTCGAGACACGCCCTAACCCCGAAGAACAGCCCCCGTACGCTCGCCCGCGAGGGCGACCGCCGCGTCCCGGGCCGCGGACGCCTCGTCGACCGTCAGCGTCCGGTCCCCGGCCCGGAAGCGCAGCGCGTACGCCAGCGACTTGCGCCCCTCGCCGAGCTGGTCGTCGTTCTCGTAGACGTCGAACAGCCGGATGCCCTCGAGGAGTTCACCGGCGCCCTCGCGCAGCGCGGCCTCGACGTCGGCGTGCGGCACGAACTTGTCGACAACCAGGGCGACGTCCTGCGTGGCCACCGGGAAGGTGGAGATGCCGGGCGCCTGCGGGGTGTCGTCGCCGACCGCCTCCAGCACGTCCAGGTCGATCTCCATCGCGCAGGTGCGCTCGGGCAGGCCGAGCGCCTTGATCACGCGCGGGTGCAGCTCGCCGGCGTGGCCGACGACCTTCTCCGCACCGTCCCGGACGACCACCAGCTCGGCGGTGCGGCCCGGGTGCCACGGCCCGTACTGCCCGCGGCGGACGGTCAGTTCGGCGCCGGCCTCCCGGGCGACGGTCCGGGCCGCCTCGACGGCGTCGGCCCAGTCCGCCGGACGGCCCCTGCCCCACCAGCCGGCCTGCTCGCGGGCGCCCGCGAGGACGACGGCGGCGTGGCGCGGCTGCCCGGGCAGCGCGGCGTCCAGCCCGGCGATCTCCTCGTCGGTGGGCCGCCGGTCGACCGGCAGGGCGGCGGCGACCCGCTGCTCCTCGCCGGGGTGGAAGACCAGCCCCGTCTCGAAGAGCGCCAGGTCGTGGGAGCCGCGGCCGCTGTTGCGGCGCAACGCGCCGAACAGGCCCGGCAGCAGCGACGTGCGGAGCGCGGGCTCCTCGTCGTTGAGCGGGTTGGTCAGCTTCACGACACGGCGCGCCGGGTCGTCGGCCGCCAGCAGCAGCTGGTCGAAGACCTGCTCGCCGATGAACGGGTAGTTCGGCGCCTCGACGTACCCCGCCCCGGCCAGGGCGCGGCCGACCCGGCGGTGCAGCCGCTGCCGGTGGGTCAGACCGCGGCCCGGCTGCGGCTTGGGCAGCGTGGAGGGCAGGTTCTCGTAGCCCTCCAGGCGGATGACCTCCTCGGCGAGGTCGTTGATCTCCATGAGGTCGGGCCGCCAGGACGGCACGGTGACGATCAGCTCGTCCTGCCCGTAGACGTCGCAGCCGATCTCCTGAAGCCGCCGCACGACGGTCTCGCGGCCGTAGTCGACGCCGGCCACCTGGTCCGGGTGGTCGGCCGCGACGGTGATGGTGTGCGGTGCGGAGGGGGCGATGGCCTCGGTGACACCGGCCTCGGCGCTACCGCCGGCGAGCAGCACCAGCAGGTCGACCGTGCGCTGTGCGGCGGCGGCCGCGGCCTGCGGGTCGACACCGCGCTCGAAGCGGCGGGACGCCTCGGAGGACAGCTTGTGGCGGCGGGCGGTGCGCGCGATGGAGATCTGGTCGAAGTGCGCGGCCTCGATGACCACGTCGCTCGTGGCGTTCTCGACGTCCTCGTGATCGGCGATCTCGGTGTTGGCGCCGCCCATGACACCCGCGAGGCCGATGGGGCCGCGGTCGTCGGTGATCACCAGGTCCTCGGCGTGCAGCGTCCGCTCCACGCCGTCGAGGGTGACGATCTTCTCGCCCTCCTGCGCGCGGCGCACGCCGATGGTGCCCTGGACCAGGTTGCGGTCGTAGGCGTGGAGCGGCTGGCCGAGCTCCATCATCACGTAGTTGGTGACGTCGACGGCGAGCGAGATCGGGCGCATGCCGACCTTCTGCAGCCGGCGCTGGAGCCAGATCGGGGAGCGCGCCTCGGGGCTGAGCCCGGTCACCGTGCGGGCGGTGAACCGGTCGCAGCCGACCGGGTCGGAGACGCGGACCGGGTGGCCGAAGGCGTTCGGGCCGGGTACGTCGATGAGGGCCGGGTCGCGCAGCGGCAGGCCGTAGGCGATGGCGGTCTCGCGGGCGACCCCGCGGATGGACAGGCAGTCGCCGCGGTTGGCGGTGACGGCGATGTCCAGGACCTCGTCGACCAGCTCCAGCAGTTCGATGGCGTCCTTGCCGGTCTCGGTCTCCGGCGGCAGCACGATGATGCCGTGCGTGCCGTCGTCGCCCATGCCCAGCTCGTCGCTGGAGCAGATCATGCCGTGGGAGGTCTTGCCGTACGTCTTGCGCGCGGAGATCGAGAAGCCACCGGGCAGGGTGGCGCCGGGCAGGACCACGACGACCTTGTCGCCCACGGCGAAGTTGCGGGCGCCGCAGACGATCTCCTGGGGCTCCCCGGTCCCGTTGGCCCGGCCGACGTCGACCGTGCAGAAGCGGATCGGCTTCCTGAAGCCCTCCAGCTCCTCGATGGTCAGCACCTGGCCGACGACGAGCGGGCCCTTGAGGTCGGCGCCGAGGTGCTCGACGGTCTCGACCTCGAGCCCGGCCGAGACGAGCTTCTCCTGGACGTCGCGGCCGGTTTCCGTCGCCGGCAGGTCGACGTACTCCCGCAGCCAAGAAAGCGGGACCCGCATCAGATCTCCATCCCGAACGGCCGGGTGAACCGGACGTCGCCCTCGACCATGTCTCGCATGTCCTCGACGTTGTGGCGGAACATCAGCATCCGCTCGATGCCGAACCCGAAGGCGAAGCCGCTGTACTTCTCGGGGTCGACGCCGCAGGCGGTGAGCACCCGCGGGTTGACCATGCCGCAGCCGCCGAGTTCGATCCAGCCCTCGGAGGAGCAGGTGCGGCAGGGCCGGTCGGGGTTGCCGACGGACTCGCCCCGGCAGACGTAGCAGACCATGTCCATCTCGGCGGACGGCTCGGTGAAGGGGAAGAAGTTGGGCCGCAGCCGGGTCTTCATGCCCTCGCCGAACAGCGACTGGACCATGTGGTCGAGGGTGCCCTTGAGGTCGGCCATGGTCAGCCCCTCGTCCACGGCGAGCAGCTCCACCTGGTGGAAGACGGGCGTGTGCGTGGCGTCGAGCTCGTCGGTGCGGTAGACCCGGCCCGGGCAGATCACGTAGACCGGCAGCTCACGGCTGAGCAGCGAGCGGATCTGCACGGGCGAGGTGTGGGTGCGCAGCACGACACCGGACTCGGTGCCCCCGTCCGGGCCCTGCACGAAGAAGGTGTCGGCCTCGCCGCGGGCCGGGTGGTCCGGGCCGATGTTCAGCGCGTCGAAGTTGAACCACTCGGCCTCGATCTCGGGGCCCTCGGCGACCTCGTAGCCCATGGCCACGAAGACGTCCTCGATGCGCTCCGAGAGCGTGGTCAGGGGGTGGCGGGCACCGGCCGGCACGCGGTCGTAGGGCAGTGTGACGTCCACGGCCTCCTCGACCAGCACCCGCGCGTCCCGCTCGGCCTCCAGCTCGGTCTGGCGGGCGGCGAGGGCCTTGTTCACGGCGCCGCGGGCCTGGCCGACCAGCTTGCCGGCGGCTGCCTTGGCGTGCGGGGGCAGGGCGCCGATCTCCCGGTTGGCCAGGGCCAGCGGGGAGGTTCCGCCGGTGTGGGCGACCTTGGCCTCCTGGAGCCTGTCGAGGGAGTCCGCGGCGGCGAAGGCGGCGAGCGCCTCGTCCCGCATGCGCTCGATCTCTTCCGGTTTCAACGCCTCGACCTCGACCGGGTCGTACGACTTATTCGGTGCCGACATCTCTTCCCGTGCTTCCGATTGGCTGGCTGAAGGTCCCCGTCACCGACTCACACAGAGGTCAGAGGGCCGTCCATGGGACACAAGGGTGCCAAAGGCCGAGTCTAACGGGGTGGGGGTGTACGAATGCGCCCGTGGGGCCCTTGCCGGCGCTCAGGTGAGATACGCCGGGGCCGCCACGGGCAACGTAAATCGGAACTCGGCCCCGCCCTGGGGGCCCCGGCCGACCGTGATGGTGCCGCCGTGGGCCTCGACGATGCCCTTGACGATGTAGAGGCCGAGGCCCGTGCCACCGCGCTTGCTGCCCCGCCAGAAGCGGGTGAAGACGCGGTTCATGGACTCCTCCGGGATGCCGGGCCCCTCGTCGCTCACCGTGACCGACGTGCCGGTGTCCTCTCCCTCACGGGGTGACGCCGTGGCCGTGATGTCGATCGTGACGGTTCCCTCGCCGTGCCGCACGGCATTTTCCAGCAGGTTGCTGAGCACCTGGTCGATCTTGTCGGGATCGGCCCACAGCGCGGGCAGGGGCTGCTCGACGCGCAGCAGGAAGCGGTCGGCGGGCTGTCCGGCGGCGACGTAGGCCTGGATGTGCCGGCCCACGGCGGCGCCCATGTCGACGGGCTGGCGCCGCACCTCCAGCCGCCCGCTGTCGATGCGCGAGATGTCGAGCAGCTCGGCGATGAGCCGGGTGACCCGGTCGGCGTCGGCGTCGACGGTCTCCAGCATCAGCCGCTTCTGGTCGTCGGTGAAGCGTTCCCACTTGGCGAGGAGGGTGGCGGTGAAGCCCTTCACGGAGGTGAGGGGCGAGCGCAGTTCGTGGGCCACCGTCGCGATCAGCTCGGCGTGGCTGCGCTCGGTACGGCGGCGGGCCTCGGTGTCGCGCAGGGAGACCACCACGCGGCGGACCGGGCCGGTGGGTTCGGCGCGGACGTACCGGGCCGAGACGAGGACCTCCCGGCCGCCGGGCAGCAGCAGGTTCCGCTCGGGCTGGCGGACCCGGATGGCGAGGCCGCCGTAGGGGTCGGTCAGCTGCCACCAGCGGCGCCCCTCCAGGTCCTCCAGCGGCAGGGCCTTCTCCAGCCGCTGCCCGAGGGCGTCCGCGGCGGGGACCGCGGTGATGCGCTGCGCGGCGGCGTTGAAGCAGATGACGCGGCCGTGCTCGTCGGCGACGACGAGGCCGTCGGGCAGTTCGTCGGGGTCGACGCCGAGTTCGGCGGGGCCGCCGCGCCGGGGCGCGGGGGCGCGGGGCGCGTCACGCTCTCGCAGTGCCCTGTTCGCACCGCCCGTGCCGACACTCATCCCCGAACCCCACCTCTCCGACGGCGCAGGTGGCCCCCCGGGCTGGTCACCCTACTAGCTCGCGGTGACGGAGCGGCACCCTCCGAGGGCGCGCTGTGCACGGGCCGACGCATAGAGACATACGGCGGCGGCGGTGGCGAGGTTCAGGCTCTCGGCCCTGCCGTGGATCGGCACGCGCACCACGGCGTCGGCGAGCGCGCGGGTCTCCTCCGGGAGCCCCCACGCCTCGTTGCCGAACACCCAGGCGGTCGGCCCGCCCATGGTGCCCTTGTCGAGCTCCTCGTCGAGGTCGTCGGTCCCGGCGCCGTCCGCGGCGAGGATCCGCACACCGGCGCCCCTGAGCCCGGCGACCGCCTCCGCCACGGGGACGCCGACGGCGACCGGCAGGTGGAACAGCGAACCGACGGAGGCCCGTACGGCCTTGGGGTTGTAGAGGTCGACGGAGGCGTCGGTCAGCACGACGGCCTCGGCCCCGGCGGCGTCGGCGCACCTGAGCACGGTCCCGGCGTTCCCGGGGTCGCGCACGTGCGCCAGCACGGCGACCAGCCGGGGCCGCGCGGCGAGGATCCGCGCGAACGGGGTGTCGAGGAACCGGCACACGCCGACGAGTCCCTGCGGGGTGACGGTGGTCGAGATGTCGGTGATGACCTGCTCGGAGGCGAGATGGACGCGGGCCCCGGCGGCACGGGCGGCACCGATGATGTCGGCGTGCCGCTCCGCGGCCTCGACGGTGGCGAACAGCTCCACGAGCGTGTCCCCGTGCCCGGCGGCCTCCCGCACGGCCTGCGGCCCCTCCGCGAGGAACAGCCGCTCCTTGCCCCGGAAGTTCCGCTTGGCGAGCCGCCGGGCGGCCAGGACACGGGAGGAGCGGGGGGAGATCAGCTCGGGGGTGGCGGAGGGCATGGGTTCACCTTCGGCAGCTCAGGAAACAGCGGACCCGCAGGCTTCCTCAGCCTGCGGGTCCCTCATGTCACGTCGGCACTGGGCCGGTGTCGGCGTCAGGCCGCCTTCGGCGCGTTGACGTCGGCGGGCAGCGCCTTCTGGGCGACCTCGACCAGCGCGGCGAACGCGGTGGCGTCGTTGACGGCCAGCTCGGCGAGGATCTTGCGGTCGACCTCGACGTTGGCGGCCTTCAGGCCCTGGATGAAGCGGTTGTACGTGATGCCGTTGGCGCGGGCAGCGGCGTTGATGCGCTGGATCCACAGCTGGCGGAAGTCACCCTTGCGCTTCTTGCGGTCGTTGTAGTTGTAGACCAGCGAGTGGGTGACCTGCTCCTTGGCCTTGCGGTACAGGCGCGAACGCTGACCGCGGTAGCCGGAGGCCTGCTCGAGGATCGCCCGGCGCTTCTTGTGGGCGTTGACTGCCCGCTTGACGCGTGCCACTTGTTAACTCCTTGTAGCGGGGCCGCGGTTGGACTCACGCGGCCCGGAAACGATTGGGTCCCGGTCCAGACGTACGGCGCGCACTGCGGGCGCCGTACAGGTCACTTGCCGAGAAGCTTCTTGATCTTCTTGGCGTCGCCCGGGGCCATCTCGGCGTTGCCGGTGAGGCGACGCGTCAGGCGCGACGACTTGTGCTCGAGCAGGTGGCGCTTGCCGGCGCGCTCACGGAGCACCTTGCCGGAGCCGGTGACCTTGAAGCGCTTGCTGGCACCGCTGTGCGACTTGTTCTTCGGCATGGCGCCGTTATCTCCTCGTCGGTGGCGTTCCGGTGCCCGGTCACGGAAACCGGGCACGGTGGAACGTCGCTCTTGTTTCGGTTACGTCCTGGGGACTGTCGTCCCCCGGGGTCACGCCTCGGCGGAAGCCTCGGCAGGAGCCTCGGCGGTCTCGGCGTCCGCCGCGTTCTGCGACTTGCCGGGGTTGGCCTTCGCGTCGGCCTTGCGGGCCTCCTGCGCCTGGCGGGCCTCGGCCATCGCCTCGGTCTTCTTCTTGTGCGGACCGAGAACCATGATCATGTTGCGGCCGTCCTGCTTCGGGTTCGACTCCACGAAACCGAGGTCCTGGACGTCCTCAGCGAGACGCTGCAGCAGTCGGTAGCCCAGCTCTGGCCGGGACTGCTCGCGACCACGGAACATGATCGTGATCTTGACCTTGTCGCCCTGCTTGAGGAACCGGACGACGTGACCCTTCTTGGTGTCATAGTCGTGCGGGTCGATCTTCGGCCGGAGCTTCATCTCCTTGATGACCGTGTGCGCCTGGTTCTTGCGCGCCTCACGGGCCTTCATGGCCGACTCGTACTTGAACTTCCCGTAGTCCATGAGCTTGCACACGGGCGGACGGGCGTTCGCCGCTACCTCGACGAGGTCGAGGTCGTACTCCTGGGCAAGCTCCAGTGCCTTGGCCAGCGGGACGATGCCCACCTGCTCGCCACTGGGACCGACAAGTCGCACCTCGGGAACGCGAATCCGGTCGTTGATGCGGGGCTCGGCGCTGATGGATCCTCCTCGGTTAGCACCACACGGCGGTCTGGCGGACAGCCGCGTATGTCTCTTCTCGACAGACCTAACCGCACCGAGGCAGAAAAAATGCCCCGGACGATCACAGGCGGGGCTCCAAGCACTACCGGAGCACCGCCGCGATGCCGCGGGGCGCACTTTCGGACGACTCCATCGTCCGTACGGAACGATGGTGGTCGCCTGACCGGGGTGACCCGCCGTCCCGGGGGACGGTCAGGTGGGAGTTCGGAGCCTCCACTTGTGGGCCGGGCCGCTCACATGCCGCGTGCGTCCGGCCGGTCGTCACACAAGGTTAGCAGCTCCCCGGGGGTGGTGCGAACCGGTGGGCACCGGGCTCTATCGTGTGGGGCATGAGTGACACGCCTCCTGAGTCCCCCGCCGACTTCGACGCCATGACCCGCGACATCGCCGAGGTCCCCGCGGTCGAGGTGATCGTGACGGTCGCCGTCAACCTGATGAGCGCCGCCGCGGTGAAGCTCGGGCTGACCGAGGAGGGCGACAAGCACAAGGACCTGGACGAGGCGCGCAAGCTGGTCACCGCTCTCGCCGGTCTGCTGGACGCCTCCACGACCGAGATCAGCTCCTTCCACGCGGCCCCGCTCCGCGACGGCCTGAAGTCGCTCCAGCTGGCCTTCCGCGAGGCGTCCCTGGTACCGGACGAGCCGGGCCAGGGCCCGGGCGAGAAGTACACCGGGCCGGTCTACGGCTAGCAGCCCCACGCAACGCGAAGAAAGCGGCGCGAAGA
Organism: Streptomyces sediminimaris; assembly: GCF_047049295.1. NCBI lineage: Bacteria > Bacillati > Actinomycetota > Actinomycetes > Kitasatosporales > Streptomycetaceae > Streptomyces > Streptomyces sediminimaris. The sequence goes on from NZ_JBJWOT010000001.1 coordinate 1,688,371, forward strand.
AAGCGGCGCACAGAAAGGCGCACAGAAAAGCGGCGCGAAGGCGGAAGCGCCGAGGCAGGCAGAAGGCAGAAGCTCGCAGAAACCGGCAGAGGCACGTGGAAACCGGTGAGCCTGCCGGGCGCTCATCTCACGTACAAGGGCTCGCCCGGAGGCGTCGCCCCGGCCGGCAGCAGGGCCAGGTCGAGGCCGCGCACCAGGCGGGCCCTCAGTGTGTCGTCGACGGCGAGGCGCTCGGCCACCGCGCGGGCGGCCTCGGCCGGCGCGGCGGACTCGTCGAGCACGAGGGCCAGCGTGCCGTCGGCCCGGCCGGGCCCGAGGTGGGCGCGCACGACGGACGGCTCGGCCTCGACGACCGCGCGGACCGCCTGCCGCACCGCGGGGTCGGCGAGCGGGTCGGTCGACGTACGGCCCTCGGCGAGGGCGAGCAGCGCGGGTCCGGTCAGTTCGAACGGCACCGGCCCTGCCAGGTCCAGCACCACCGTGTCGGCCTTCTCGTGGGCCGCCGCCTGCAGGGCCTGGTGCAGGGGTACGGCGACGGGGCGGGCCGCCGGGTCCCAGCGGGCCAGCGAGTCGGTGGAGGTGAAGGCCGGCAGGGCGGTCCGTGACCCGGCCTTCAAGGTCGGCACGGCCATGTCGCTGGTCTTCTCGCGGCGCAGCCCGTTCTCGTCCCTCTCGGCCTCCCCCAGGACGGCCACCACCGGCACCAGCAGCCGGGCGCCCTTCAGCGCCTCCAGGACCGGGCCCACAGCGGTGCGGTCCTCGGCCCAGGCGGTGAGCGCCGCGCTCAGCCGGGGGTCGGCCGAGCCGTCGTCGTCGGAGAAGCCGGGGTCGGGAATGTTCTTGTTCGCCACGGTCACCGACCCTATAGGGGGGATGCAGCGGGGCTCGGGCGCCCCCGGGAACCGGTCGGTCGCTCACGGCCACTCACACCCCCCACACCGTCACGGCCAACACCCCGGCTCACCTCATTCACGGCTTTCTCAGGGTCCCCTGACGCACCTCTCACTTCCGTCCAACGGCTCGCACAGGCCCCGCCCCGAGCATCCCGGCCATGGAGTCCCCCAGAGCCCGTGATCGCCGCCGCGCGCGTCCGTCCAGGACGCGGCCCCTGCTCCACGTCGCCCTCGCCGTCCTGACCGTCACGGGCGCCACGGCCGCCGGGACCGTGTACGTGAAGGACCACGCGCACTCCGGCACGGGCGCCGTATCGTCGTCGGCGACGGCGTCGGCCTCCACCTCGGCCGCGGCGGACGGGGAGGAACCGGTGGAATCCGTGACACGGGCGGCGGTCGACCACGACGCGCTGCTGACCGCGGCCATGAAGGCGGTCCCGGTCGAGGACGGTGCGGAGGTGTCGGTGGCGGCACTGGACCTGGACTCCGGCGCGAGCGCCGCGTTCGGGGACGGCGCCTTCGACACCGCGAGCATCGTCAAGGTCGACATCCTGGCGGCGCTGCTGCTGCAGGCTCAGGACGCGGGGCGGCGGCTCACCGCGAGCGAGAGGACGTACGCCACCGCGATGATCGAGAACAGCGACAACGACTCCGCCTCGGCGCTGTGGCGGATCATCGGCCGGGCGGGCGGCCTCGACGCCGCGAACGCGCGGCTCGGGCTCACGGACACCGAGGGCGGCGACGGCACCCTGTGGGGACTGACCCAGACCACGGCCACCGACCAACTCGCGCTGCTGCGCCAGGTGTTCGGGCAGGACTCGGAGCTGAGCGAGGCATCGCGGACATACCTCCAGGGGCTGATGGGGCAGATCGCCGCCGACCAGCGGTGGGGGGTGTCGGCCGCGGCCGACGGCGGACGGTGGGCGCTGAAGAACGGCTGGCTGGCCCGCAGCACCACCGGATTGTGGGACGTCAACAGCATCGGACGCGTGACGGTGGACGGCCGCGGCTGCCTGGTGGCCGTGCTGTCGAACGGCAACCCGACGAAGGAGAAGGGGATCTCGCTGGTCGAGGCGGCTGCGAAGGCGGCGGTCTCGGCGCTGGCCGACGGCGCCTAGACGCCGCCTGGACGGTATGCAGGTGCCGGTCCGTGGGCCCGGGAGGGTCTCCTCGCGGCTACGGCGTCCAGCGGCCCTCGTAACCCGCGAAGCCCTCGCTGCTCGCGTCGTCCTCGTCGCGGTCGCGGCGGGCACGCCACATGACCACGGCCACGACGAGCAGGACCCCGCCGAGGCCGCCCGCCAGCGGCGCGGCCCAGCCGCTGGTGTCCCCGCCGGACGGGGCGGCGTCCGGGCCCGGCCCGAAGTACTTCTCGCCGTACGACGCCGCGTGCAGGCCCTCCGGCCGGAGGCGGCCGGCGGCCTTGATGGCGGCGGCCGGGTCGATCATGCCGAAGCCGCGGGAGTCGTCGCGGCCGCCGGCGGGTGGGTTGCGGGCGGTGTCCTCGAGGAGCTGCTTGATCTGGGCGGGGCTCAGCCCCGGGTGGGCGGCCTTGATGAGGGCGACCGCCCCGGAGACGAACGCGGAGGCGGCGCTGGTGCCCCAGCCCTCGTAGTACCGGTGGTCGGGATCGGCGATGACGATGTCGACGCCGGGGGCGCTGACGGTGGCGTACCAGCGGCGGGTGGAGAACGACGCGCGGGTGCCGAAGCGGTCGACCGCGGTCGCGGCGATGACGCCCGGGTAGGCGGCCGGGTAGGAGACGTGGTCGCCCTTCTCGCCGCCGTTGCCGGCCGAGGCGACGACGGCCACGCCCTTCTTCAGCGCGTACTGGACGGCCTCGTCCTCGGCGGGTTCTGGGTGGGCGGAGGCGGAGTCGTCGCCGAGGGAGAGGTTGATGACGTCGGCGCCGTGGTCGGCGGCCCAGCGGATGCCTTGCGCGAGGGCGTTGCCGCGGGTGGTGCGGGCCCTGGTGCGGGCCGGGTCGCCGTCCTCGAGGATCACCCGGACGGGCAGGATCTTCGCCTCGGGGGCGACGCCCATGACGCCTTCGCCGTCGCCGGGGCCGTGGCCGTGCCCGGCGATGATCCCGGCCATGGCGGTGCCGTGCCGGGCCCAGGCCCGGTCGCCCCGCTTCGCCCCGAAGCCGATCATGTCCTTCGCGGGCAGGACGTTGCCCGCGAGATCGGGGTGGTCGGCCTCGACGCCGGTGTCGAGCACGGCGACCGTGATGCCCTTGCCCCTGGTGGTCTGCCAGGCCTGCTGGGTGTGCATGGCGTCGAGGGCCCACTGCTGCGCGCGTATGCCGTCGGCGTGCGCGACGGTGGGCGGGACGAGGGCGACGGAGGCGGCGAGCAGGACGCTCAGCGCTCCGAGGCGGTGCTTCGCCGCGGCCCCGCCCTTCGCTCGGGTACGGCGCATCACGAGGGCTTCTCCGTGGGCGAGGTGACGTCTTTGCGCAGGGACCGTTCGATGCGGTCGGCGAGGCCCTGGGCCTCGTTACCGAGGCCGGCCTGGGCAGGGGCCGAGGTGGCGCCGGACTGCATGGCCTGCTCGGCCGGGACCGGGGTGTCGACGCTGCGGCCGTCGGCCCACCCGGAGACGGCGTAGACGACGACGGGGGCGTCGGTGAGCACGGAGACGGTCCACGAGGCGCGCTGCCCGGGGCCGAAGCGGGCGGCGGCGGTGCCCTTCCGGGCGTAGGGGAGGGGCATCAGGTCGGTGCGGGTGGCGAGCCCCTCGCTCTTGAAGCGCCCCGCGAGGGCGTTCATGGCGGCGGCGTCGGCCGTGGTGAACATCAGGCCGACGGTGGTGACGAAGCTCTGGGTGGCGTCGGTGTAGGTGGCGCGCAGCAGCCGTTCGCAGCCGACGGGGGCGAGGGCCTTGCGCAGCAGCGGGTCGAAGGCGTTCCCGCAGCCGGTGTCCGGTGCGACGGCGACCCGCGTCCAGGTGCGGTCGGCACCGCCGGGTCCCGCGCCCGTGCCCCGCACGGTCGGCGGGAACAGCTTGTCCACGGGCACGCTGTGCCACAGCGTGCCGGCCACGGCGTAGGTGTCCCGCGCACCGCCGTCGCCACCGTCCCCCGCCAGCCAACTGCCGGTCACGGCACCGCCGATGAGGCCGAGGCCGAGCACGAGGCAGACGGCGACGACAGCGGTGCGCGGCCGCGTCCTGGGCTCTTCCTCGTACCTCTCGGGCTTTCCGAACGACACGACGGGCCGCCCGGACCCCGGCGTCCCGCCGGGCACGCCCGGAGCACTCCAGGAGAGCGCGGGATCGGGGCGTGCGGCCCCGTCCTCGGCACGGCCGGACCCGGCCGGGGCGGGGGCCCGGCCCGCCTGAGGCGCGGCGGCCGTTCCGGGTGAGCCGTCCGCCGGGCTCGGGCGCGGGCGCCCGATGGTCTCCCGAGTGCCGTCCGCGGGGGCACTCGTACGGTGCGGCGGCACGGTGGGGCGGTGGGCCGGGCGTGGCGGCACGGCCGGTCCCGGCGCGTCCGTACCGGCGGGACGGGTCGGTAGACCTGGCCCCGGCGCGTCCGTACCCGCAGGGCGGGGTGGAACGCCTGGCCCCGGCGCGTCCGTACCGGCGGGACGGGTCGGCAGACCTGGCCCCGGCGCGTCCGTACCCGCAGGGCGGGGTGGAACGCCTGGCCCCGGCGCGTCCGTACCGGCGCCGTCGCGCCGTTCCTCACGACCGGCCGACGGAGGAGCGTCCGGAAAGCGGGCCGAGGCCTGCGGCGGGGGCGGGCCCGGCGGGCCGACGCGCTGCGCGGAGGGCGCACGGAGACTCGGGAAGCGGGTGCGGTGGTCCGGGGAGCGTTCCGGGCCACGGTCCACGCCCGGGCCGGTACGGTGCGCCGCATCCGGGTCCGTGCGATGCCCCGCATCCGGGCCGGTACGGTGCGCCGCCGCGTCCGCGTCCGGGCCGGTGCGGTGCCCTGTCGCGTCCGTGCCGGTGCGGTACGCCGCCGCTTCGGCGTCGCTGCGATGCACCGGTCCGGTGCCGGCCTGGTGCCCTGCGCCCTGGCCGCTGCGGTACCCCGCGTCCGTGCCGGTGCGATGCCCTGCATCCGGGCCGGAGCGCCGGCCCGCTTCCGGGCCGGGGCGATGCGCTCCGTCCGGGCCGGAACGCTGCCGCGCCCCGTCCGGACCAGGGCCACGCCCCCCGTCCGAACCCGCGGAAAGCCCCGCGTACCCGCCGGAGCGCTGCCCCGCATCCGGGCCGGGGCGATGCGCTCCGTCCGGGCCGGAACGCTGCCGCGCCCCGTCCGGGCCAGGGCCACGCCGCCCGTCCGAACCCGCGGAAAGCCCCGCGTCCCCGCCGGAGCGCTGCCCCGCATCCGGGCCGGGGCGATGCGCTCCGTCCGGGCCGGGGCGATGCTGCGCCCCCGCCCCGGCTCCGGCCCCGCGTGCGGTCGGTGGAGCGGCGGTAGAGGGGTCCGGGCGTTCGGACGGCGCGTTCTCGTCGGTCCGGGCGCCGCGGCCCCGGGCCGCCGGGGGGCCGGCCGGGGTGTCACCGGCGGGTCCGCGGCGGGCGAAGGCGTCGAACGGTTCGGAGGTGCGCAACGGGGACCAGGCGCCGCCGGACGTGGTGGTGTCCTGCGGGGCACGCGTGGGTTCGGGGGCCGCCGGGCCGGGGCCGGCCGTCGGGGGCTCGGACGGGCGTGGCGGGATGGAGGCGTGCCGCGCTTCCGTGCTCATGCACCCCCCGTTTCCTCGCGCCCGGGCCGACTACCTGTACGCGGGCCGCGGTCCGCGCGCTCAACCGAATCGGCAGCGGGTTTCGGCCGGTCCCGGGGCACGCATACCCGTACCGGACCGGAGGCATCCCCGTACACGGTGAGCGGCCGACGTCGTTCCGCCGTACGTGCGCGTCACTCTACGGGTTGCTCCGGTCCGGACGGGAACCAGTCCACGAGCCCGGGGGATCTGCCCGGAACGTCCCCCTACCCTGCGGTAATCCTGTCTGGCAGGCTTCGTTCATGACTGCGCGCGCCGCCGACCGGGCCCGTTACGACCGGGCCACCGCCCACCTGGACGCACCGCTCGCCATCGTGGACCTGGACGCCTTCGACGCCAACGCGGACGATCTGGTCCGCCGCGCCGGCGGCAAGCCGATCCGCGTCGCGAGCAAGTCCGTACGCTGCCGGGCCCTGCTGGAACGGGTCCTTCAGAAGGACGGGTTCGCGGGCATCATGGCCTTCACCCTCGCCGAGTCCCTGTGGCTGGCGCGCGGCGGGTTCGACGACGTCCTGCTCGCCTATCCCTCCGCGGACCGCGCCTCCTACGCCGAGTTGGCCGCCGACCCCAAGCTCGCCGGTGCCGTGACGGTGATGATCGACGATCCCGCGCAGCTCCGTTTCATCGACGAGGCGCGCGCCGGCGGACGTGAAGTCATCCGCGTCTGCCTGGAGTTGGACACCTCGCTCAGGCTGCTGGGGGGACGTGTGCGGGTCGGCGCGCGCCGTTCGCCGCTGCACTCCCCCGCCCAGGTCGCCGACCTGGCCCGGGCCGTGGCCCGCCGGCCCGGCTTCAAGGTCGTGGGGATCATGGCCTACGAGGGGCACATCGCGGGCGTGGGCGACTCCGTCGCCGGGCAGCCGCTGCGGTCGCGGGCCGTACGGCTCATGCAGGCCGCCGCCCGCCGGGAGCTGGCCGAGCGCCGCGGCGCGGTCGTGCGCGCGGTGCGGGCGGTCGTGCCCGACCTGGAGTTCGTCAACGGCGGCGGCACCGGCAGCGTGCAGCACACCGCCGCGGAGGACGCGGTCACCGAGATCGGCGCCGGTTCCGGGCTGTACGTGCCGCGGCTGTTCGACAACTACACGTCCTTCAGCGGGCGTCCCGCGGCCCTGTTCGCCCTGCCCGTCGTGCGCCGGCCGGGCGTCGGGGTGGTGACGGTGCTGGGCGGCGGCTATCCCGCCTCCGGAGCGGCCGGTCCGGACCGGCTGCCGGTTCCCCACCTGCCCGAGGGACTGCGCTACGACCCCCAGGAGGGGCCGGGCGAGGTGCAGACGCCGCTGCTCGGCTCCCCCGCCGACGACCTGCTGATCGGTGACAAGGTGTGGTTCCGGCACGCCAAGGCCGGCGAGCTGTGCGAGCGGTTCGACGTGCTGCGTCTCGTCGAGGGCGAGGCCGTGACGGCGACGGTCCCGACGTACCGCGGGGAGGGTCACACCTTCCTGTGAGCCGCGGGCCGGCCGGTCATCCCGCCGGGCCGATGCTGCTGCCGACCCCGCCCCCGGTCGCCGCGTCGTCGACCGAGCGGATGCCCCGGGCGATGCGGTCCATGTCGGCGAGCGGCGGACCGGCCTCGCCCGCGTCGAAGACGAACCGGACCATCACCGGCGCGCCGGTGCCGACGCTGGAGGGGAAGGCGAGCGACTCGACGTAACCGCCGGGTCCCTCGGCCGTTCTGACCCGCCAGCGCACGAAGTAGCCGGCCCGGCCCGCCACCGCTATCTGCCCGGAGCCGACCTGCCGGTGGGACTCGATGCCGCCGAAGGGCCGGCGGCCGACGAGGTCGCGGTCGTAGGCCGCGTCGGCGGCGTCCGCGATGTCCTGCTCGGCGAGCACCCGCGGGGAGCTCTGGTCGCTCTGGCTCACCGTGCGCGAGATGACGAGGCCGTGCCGGCACACGCCGGAGTCACCGGGGCAGTCGTACGTCCCGTCCGTGGTCATCACGACGTCGTCCTCGGCGACGTAGCGCGGCCTGACCCAGCCGTCGAGCAGGGGCAGGGTGATGCCGTCGAGCTGGTCGGTGACGACGGAGGGGTCGTCGGTGGACGGCGGCGCGGAGGAACGCGACGGCGAGAGCCGCTCACTCGTCGGCGGGGCGCCGGAGGTGACGGGGTCCGGCGCGGTCCGCACACCCGTGCCGTCCCCGTCGTCACCGCCGAGGAAGACCGCGCCGGTGACGATCGCCGCCACGAGCACGGTCCCGGCCGCGACCAGCGCGACGGTCTTCGCGCGGCCGGGACCGCGGCCCCCGGCCGGCTGCCGCGGCGGTACGGTGGCCGCGCCGCGGTGCTCGGTCCAGGCCGTGCCGTCCCACCAGCGCTGCAGGTGGGGGGCCGAGGGGTCGGGGTACCAGCCGGGCGGCGGCGACATGCTCATCCCGGCACTCTAGGACGGGGCCGGACGAGCCGTACACGCCGTCCCGCCGGGAGCGCGGTCCGCCGCCTACAGCGGTGTGACGTAGGCGCCCGAGATCCCGCCGTCCACCAGGAAGTCGGTGGCGTTGACGAAGGACGAGTCATCACTGGCCAGGAAGGCGACCGCGGCGGCGATCTCCTCGGCCTCGGCGAACCGGCCGAGCGGGATGTGCACCAGGCGGCGGGCGGCCCGTTCCGGGTCCTTCGCGAACAGCTCCCGCAGCAGGGGGGTGTTGACCGGTCCCGGGCAGAGCGCGTTCACGCGGATGCCCTCGCGGGCGAACTGCACGCCGAGTTCGCGGGACATGGCGAGCACGCCGCCCTTGGACGCGGTGTACGAGATCTGGGACGTGGCCGCCCCCATCCTCGCCACGAAGGACGCCGTGTTGATGATGGAGCCCCCGCCCTGGCGGCGCATGTAGGGGATGGCGGCCTTGCAGCACAGGTAGACGGAGGTGAGGTTGACCTCCTGGACGCGTTTCCACGCCTCCAGGCCGGTCTCCAGGATGGAGTCGTCGTCGGGCGGGGAGATGCCCGCGTTGTTGAAGGCGACGTCGACGCTGCCGTAGGTGTCGAAGGCGGCCCTGAAGAGCGCCTCGACCTGGTCGGCGTCGGTGACGTCGACCTTCACGAAGATCCCTCCGGTCTCCTCGGCCGCCGCCTTGCCGCGGGTCTCGTCGACGTCGCCGCAGACCACGTGCGCGCCCTCGGAGGCGAGCCGGCGGGCGGTGGCGAGACCGATGCCGCTGCCGGCTCCGGTGATGACGGCGGTACGGCCGACGAGACGCCGGCACATGCTGTCTGCGGTCACTGTGCGGGGCCCTCCGTGCTGATGAAGACGTTCTTGGTCTCGGTGAAGGCGGCCAGGGCGTCCGGGCCGAGCTCGCGGCCCACGCCGGACTGTTTGAAGCCGCCGAACGGCGTCCAGTAGCGGACGCTGGCGTGGGAGTTGACGGACAGGTTGCCGGCCCTCACGCCCTGCGAGACGCGCAGCGCGCGGCCCACGTCCCGGGTCCAGACGGAGCCGGAGAGGCCGTAGTCGGTGGCGTTGGCGAGCGCCACGGCCTCCGCCTCGTCCTCGAAGGGCAGGACCACGGCGACCGGGCCGAAGACCTCCTCGACGGCCACGCGCGCGTGCGGCTCGACACCGGTGAGCAGGGTGGGCGGGAACCAGAAGCCGGGGCCCTCGGGAGCCGTGCCCCGGATGCCGGGCGCGCCGGGGTCGACGTAGGAGCGCACGCGCTCCAGCTGGGTCCTGGAGATCAGCGGGCCCATGTCGGTCTTCTCGTCCGCGGGGTCGCCGACGACGACGGACTCGATCGCGGGGGCGAGCAGGTCGAGGAAGCGGTCGTGGACGGAGCGCTGGACGAGGACGCGGGTGCGGGCGCAGCAGTCCTGGCCGCAGTTGTCCAGGAAGGACATGGGGGCGGCGGCCGCGGCGGCCTCCAGGTCGGCGTCGGCGAAGACGATGTTGGGGCTCTTGCCGCCGAGTTCGAGGGTGACGCGCTTCAGCAGCGCCGAGCCCTTGGCCAGCACCCGTTTGCCCACGGCCGTCGATCCCGTGAACACGATCTTCGCGACGCCGGGGTGCCCGACGAGCGCGTCGCCCGCGACGGGACCGTGTCCGGGCAGCACCTGGAACAGGTCCTCGGGCAGGCCCGCCTCCAGGGCGAGTCCGGCCAGGCGCAGGGCGGTCAGGGGGGTGGTCTCGGCGGGTTTGAGGAGGACCGCGTTGCCCGCGGCGAGGGCCGGGGCGGTGCCCCAGGCGGCGATCGGCATGGGGAAGTTCCAGGGCGCGATCACCGCGACGACGCCCAGGGGTTCGAGGAGGGTGACGTCCAGGCCGCCGGGCACCGGGATCTGCCGGCCGGTCAGCCGTTCCACGCCGCCGGCCGCGTAGTCGAGCAGGTCGCGGACGTTGCCCGCCTCCCAGCGGGCGTTGCCGACGGTGTGGCCGGCCTCGCGTACCTCCAGCCGGGCCAGTTCTTCGCGGTGTTCGTCGACGGCGACCGCGAACCGGCGCAGCAGCCGGGCCCGGTCGGCGGGCGGCAGGGCGGCCCACCGCTCCTGTGCGCGGGCGGCGCGTACGACGGCCGCGTCCACGTCGGCCGCGGTGGCGGCGGGGACGGTGGCGACGACCTCCTCGGTGGCCGGGTTGAGGACGTGCAGCTCGTGCTCGTGGGACAACGGGGACCCTTTCACATGCGTTCGAAGGAGCGGCGCAGCTCCCAGTCGGTCACCGCGGCGTCGAAGGCGTCGAGCTCGACCCGCGCCATGTTGCGGTAGTGCGCGACGACCTCGTCGCCGAAGGCGGCCTTGGCGATCGGGCTGTTCTCCCAGAGCTCGGCGGCCTCGCGCAGGCTGGTCGGGACGTGCTCGTACTCGGCGGTGTAGGCGTTGCCCGGGCAGGGCTCCGGCAGCCGGAGCTTCTGCTCGATGCCGTGCAGCCCGGCCGCGACGAGTCCGGCGACGGCCAGGTGCGGGTTGACGTCACCGCCCGGCAGCCGGTTCTCGAAGCGCAGCGACCGGCCGTGGCCGACGACCCTGAGGGCGCAGGTGCGGTTGTCGTGGCCCCAGGCGACGGCGGTCGGGGCGAAGGAGCCCGGCTGGAACCGCTTGTAGGAGTTGATGTTGGGGGCGTAGAGCAGCGAGAAGTCCCGCAGGGCGGCGAGCTGTCCGGCGAGGAAGTGCCGCATGACCTCCGACATGCCGTCCGCGCCGCCGCCCGGCCCGGCCGGCATGACGGTGTGGCCGGCGGCGTCCGCGAGGGAGAGGTGGATGTGGCAGGAGTTGCCCTCGCGTTCGTTGTACTTGGCCATGAAAGTGATCGACACGCCCTCCTGGGCGGCGATCTCCTTGGCGCCGGTCTTGTAGATGGCGTGCTGGTCGCAGGTGACCAGGGCCTCGTCGTAGCGGAAGGCGATCTCGTGCTGGCCGGGGTTGCACTCGCCCTTGGCGGACTCGACGGTGAGGCCGGCGGCCGCCATCTCGTTGCGGATGCGGCGCAGCAGGGGCTCGATGCGCCCGGTGCCCAGCACCGAGTAGTCGACGTTGTACTGGTTCGCCGGCGTCAGCCCCCGGTAGCCGGCGTCCCAGGCCTGCTCGTAGGTCTCCTTGAAGACGATGAACTCCAGCTCCGTGCCGACCCGGGCGGTCAGGCCGTGCTGGGCGAGGCGGTCGAGCTGGCGGCGCAGGATCTGGCGGGGGGCGGCGGTCACCGGCGAGCCGTCGCTCCAGGCGAGGTCGGCGACGACCATGGCCGTACCGGCGTTCCACGGCACGCGCCGCAGGGTGCCGAGGTCCGGGTGCATGGCGAAGTCGCCGTAGCCCCGGTCCCAGGACGACATGGCGTAGCCGTCGACGGTGTTCATCTCCGTGTCGACGGCGAGCAGGTAGTTGCAGCCCTCGGTGCCGTGGTGGAGGACCTCGTCGAGGAAGAAGCGGGCGGCGAACCGCTTGCCCTGGAGGCGCCCTTGCATGTCGGGGAAGGCCAGGACGACAGTGTCGATCTCACCGCTCGCGACGAGGGCGTGCAGTTCCTCGACGCCGAGCGGGGGTGTGCGGTCTGCCACGGGAGATCTCCTTCGGCTGCTGCGCGGTTTTTCGACCGGGCCGGAAGCCATAAGGTATTGCCGAGAACCATTGCTTGGGAAGGGGGTGCGGCGGGGTGTCGGTGGATCCGGACGGCCGTCCGGAGGACCGGTTGGCGCCGGTGCTGCGGCCGGTGCGCGCGGGCAACGGCTTCGAGGAGGCGCTGGAGCAGATCCTGCAGGTCGTGCGGCTCGGCCTGGTGCCGGGGGGCGAGCGGCTGCCGGCCGAGCGGGAGCTGGCGGAGCGGCTCGGCATCAGCCGGGTGACGCTGCGCGAGGTGCTCAGGGTGCTGCAGGACCAGGGTCTGGTGGAGTCGCGGCGCGGGCGGTACGGCGGAACGTTCGTCCTGCCCCGTCCGGACGCGGGCGGCGAGGACGAGCTGCGGCGCCGGATCGCCGAGGTCGACATCGAGGACGTGCTGCGCTTCCGGGAGGTGCTGGAGGTCGGGGCGGCGGGGCTGTGCGCGACGCAGGGCCTTGACGGGGAGCGGGCGGACCGGCTGCGCGAGGCGCTGGACCGCACCGGCGACGCGCCGCTCGCCGACTACCGCCGGCTGGACACCCTGCTCCACCTCACGCTCGCGGAACTGTGCGGGTCGCCGACGCTGACGGCGCAGTACGCGGCGGTACGGGCCACGGTGAACGACCTGCTCGACTGCATCCCGCTGCTCGTGCGCAACCTCGAGCACTCGCAGCGCCAGCACGTCGCGCTGGTGGCGGCGGTGCTGGACCGGGACGCGGACGGGGCCCGGGAGATGATGCGGGAGCACTGCGCGGGCACGGCGGCACTGCTCAGGGGCTTTCTGGCATGACCAAAGGTGTGGATCGAATCCATTGCGCCGGGCGGGAGGACACATGGCGGGCGGGCCGCTGATCGGCATCAGTACGTATCTGGAGGCCGCGGCGCGCTGGGGGGTGTGGGAGCTGGAGGCGGCGCTGCTGCCGGCCGGCTATCCGCGGCTCGTGCAGCGGGCGGGCGGGGTGGCGGTGATGCTGCCGCCGGACACGGCGGAGCGGGCCGCACAGGTCGTCGCCCGGCTGGACGGCCTGGTGATCGCGGGCGGGCCCGACGTCGAGCCGGCGCGCTACGGCGCTCGGCGCGATCCCCGGACCGGGCCGCCGGCCCCGGCCCGGGACGCCTGGGAACTGGCGCTGATCGGGGCCGCGCTGGCCGCGCGGGTCCCCCTGCTGGGCATCTGCCGCGGCATGCAGCTGCTGAACGTCGCCCTCGGCGGCACGCTCGTCCAGCATCTCGTCGGCCACGCGGAGGTCGTGGGCGTCTTCGGCCACCACCCGGTCAAGCCGGTGCCGGGGACCCGGTACGCCTCGTACGTCCCCGAGGAGACGTCCGTCCCGACGTACCACCACCAGTCCGTCGACCGCCTGGGCGCCGGGCTCGTGCCGTCGGCGCACGCGGCGGACGGGACGGTGGAGGCGGTGGAGCTGCCGCCCGCGGACGGGTGGGTGCTGGGGGTGCAGTGGCATCCGGAGATGGGAGAGGACCTGCGGGTCGTGCGCGGGCTGGTGGAGGCGGCCTCGGGTTCCGCGGCGGTGTCCTGAACGCCGCGGCGGGACGGGCCGGAGAGGGCCGGGCGCACCGGGCGGAGGCCGCGGTCCGGCGGCCCCCGGAGGGAACCGGGCGACCGGCCACCACGGCGCCCCGCCCGGCGGACGGCACGTCGCAGCGCCTCCGGCGGCGCTCAGCCCCGCGTCAGCGACAGCACTTCACGGGCCGAGCGGACCGAGCGGACCGGGCGGAGGCCGCGGTCCGGCGGCCCCCGGAGGGAACCGGGCGACCGGCCACCACGGCGCCCCGCCCGGCGGACGGCACGTCGCAGCGCCTCCGGCGGCGCTCAGCCCCGCGTCAGCGACAGCAGTTCACGGGCCGAGCGGACCGAGCGGACCGAGCGGGGGCCACGGTCGCCCGGCCCCCGGAGGGAACCGGGCGACCGGCCACCACGGCGCCCCGCCCGGCGGACGGCACGTCGCAGCGCCTCCGGCGGCGCTCAGCCCCGCGTCAGCGACAGCAGTTCACGGGCCGGGCCCGCCGGCCGGTGCCCCGTCGGCCAGACGGCGCGCAGGTCGCGCGCGAGCGCGATCCCCTCCACCGGCACCCGCACCAGCCGCCGCATCGCCAGCTCCTCCCCCACCGCGAGTTCGCTGAGCACCGCGGGGCCCGCCCCGCTCACCGCCGCCGCCTTCACCGCGGTGGTCGAGGACAGCTCGATCAGGGGGCGCGCCAGGCCGCCGAGGGCCGCGTCCAGGACCTGGCGGGTCCCCGAGCCCTTCTCCCGCAGGATCAGCGGGGTCGCCGCCAGTTCGGAGGCGGCCAGCGGGCGGCGCCGGCGGGCCCAGGCGTGGGCCGGCGCCGTCACCACGATGAGGCGGTCGCGGGCGATGACGGCGGAGTCCAGGCCCTGCGGGGCATCGACCCCTTCCACGAAGCCGAGGTCCACCTCGCCGGACAGCAACTGCTCCGCGACCGTCGCCGAGTTGCCCGCGAGCAGGGACACCGCCGTGTCCGGGCGCCGGGCGCGCAGCGCCAGCAGCCAGCCGGGCAGCAGGTACTCGGCGATGGTCATGCTCGCCGCCACCCGCAGCCGCGAGTCCCGCCGGTCCCGCAGCGCCTGCGCCCCGATGTCGAACGCCTCCGCCGCCTCCACGATCCGCCGCGCCCAGTCCGTCACCAGCGCACCGGCGTCGGTGAGCCGGGAGCCGCGCGGCGACCGGTCGACCAGGGCCACCCCCAGCAGCCGTTCCATGGACCGGATCCGGCTGCTGGCCGCGGGCTGTGTGATGCCCAGCTCCCGCGCCGCCCCGCCCAGGCTCCCGAGCCGTGCCACCGCCAGCAGCAGCTCCAGCGCCCCCAGGTCCGGCACCCGGTGCGCCAGCGGGCCCGTGCCGGGCCCCGTCTGCGTCTCCACGTCACTCATAAATCCAGCTTATGCCGTGATAGAGCGATACTCCCTGGTGACGCGCCTGCGACGGCGCCAGGGTGAAGGCATGGTCACCGCAGCCCAGCACCTTCCGCACGCCGCACCGCGTGCCCCGCGTGGCGCCCGCGCCACGGCCGTTCGCCACCTCGGACCCAACTGGTACGCCTCCGTCATGGGGACCGCCATCGTCGGCACCGCCGGCGCGGGGCTCCCGCTCCGCGTCCCCGGTCTGCGCACCGCCTGCGCCGCCGTGTGGGCGCTCTCCCTCGGTCTCCTAATCGCCGTGCTCGCCGCCCGCGCCCTGCACTGGAGGTACCACCGCGACCAGGCCCGCGCCCATCTCCTCGACCCGGCCGCGGCGCCGTTCTACGGGTGTGTGTCCATGGGCCTGCTGGCCGTCGGCGCCGGCGCCATGGTGGTCGGCCGGGACTGGATCGGCCTGCCGGGCGCCGTCGCCCTCGACACCGTGCTGTTCACCGCCGGGACGGTCACCGGGCTGGGGGCCGCCGTCGCGGTGCCGTACCTGATGGCCGTACGGCACCGGATCGAGCCCGGGCAGGCCTCGCCCGTCTGGCTGCTGCCCGTCGTCGCGCCGATGGTCGCCGCGGCGGTCGGGCCGCTGCTCGTGCCGCACCTGCCGGCCGGACAGCCCCGGGCCACGCTCCTGCTCGCCTGCCTGGCCATGTTCGGGCTGAGCCTGCTCGCCACCCTGGTGATGCTGCCGTTGATCTTCGCCCGGCTGATCACCGGCGGGCCGCTGCCACTGGCGCTGACCCCCACCCTGTTCCTGGTGCTGGGGCCGCTGGGGCAGTCCACGACCGCCGTGGGCAAGGTCGCCGACGCCGCGCCCGGTGTCGTACCGGCGCCGTACAGCGGCGGATTCGGCGTGCTCGCCGTCCTGTACGGCGTGCCCGTCATGGGCTTCGCGCTGCTGTGGCTCGCGTTCTCCGCGGCGCACGTGCTGCGGGCGCGGCGGCACGGCATGGGTTTCTCGATGACGTGGTGGGCGTTCACCTTCCCCGTCGGGACGTGTGTCACGGGCGCGGAGGCTCTCGCCCGGCGCACCGGGCTCCTCGCCTACGACTGGCTCACGGTCGGCCTGTACGTCCTGCTCGTCGCCGCCTGGGGCGCCGCCGCCCTGCACACCGCCCGCGGTCTGCTCAGCGGACGGCTGCTCGCAGCGCCGCGCCCAGCACCCGCGGAGCCTCGGCCAACGACGGCCCGTACCACGTCAGATGGCGTCCGCTGACCAGGGCGCACGGCAGCCCGGGGAACGCCTCCGGGCCGTCCCCTGCGGTGAAGCGGTAGGGCTCGTCCGGCAGTACGACGACGTCCGGCGCCGCGGCCAGCAGCTCCTCGGCGGGGACGCGCGGGTAGCGCTCGGGATGCGTGGCGTACAGGTGGTCGACGCCGAGGCGGGCGAGGACGTCACCGGCGAACGTGTCGCGGCCCAGCACCATCCAGGGGCGGCGCCAGACCGGCACCACCGCCGTCCTGCGCCGCCGCGGCGGGGACAGCCGGGACCAGACGTCCTCGGCCTCGTCCAGCCAGCGCGGCCGGGCGTCCGCCCCGCACGCCCGCAGCACCCGCTCCAGCTCCCGGAACGCCTGCGGCACGTTGCGCACCTCGGTCACCAGCACCTCGACGCCCGCCGCCCGCAGGGCCGCCAGGTCGGGCTCGCGGTTCTCCTCCTCGTTCGCGACCACCAGGTCGGGGGCGAGGGCGAGGACACGGTCGAGCCCGGGGTTCTTGGTGCCGCCGACCCGGGGGACGCCGAGGTCCGCGGGGTGGGTGCACCAGTCCGTCGCGCCGGCCAGGACGCCCGGCAGGGAGACCGCCACCGCCTCCGTCAGCGACGGGACCAGGGAGACGACGCGCACCGGCACTACCGCGACCGGTTCTGGACCGCCTCGACGTGCTCCGCCACCGCGACGACGACCACGCGGGTGTCCGAGACCGTCGCCCGCCACCGGTGGCGCACACCGCCCGTCAGATACAGCGTGTCCCCGCGGCCGAGCCGGTAGGCGCGTCCCTCCGCCTCGATCTCCACGGCGCCGTCGGCGACGTACAGCAACTGGTCGTTACGGTAGCGGAATTCACGGCCGGCGTCGTGGTCGCCGGTGAACTCCGAGGCGTGCATCTGGTGATGACCCCGCACCAGGGAACGCTGGTGCGGCGCCGCGGTCGGCTCGCACACCTCGGCGCGCACGACGTCGACGCTGCACGCCGGGTCGGCGGCCGCGAGCAGTTCGACGGCGGTGGTGCGCAGGGCGTCGGCGACCTTCTCCAGGGACGCTCTGCTGGGCCGCGCCCGGTCGTTCTCGACCTGGCTCAGGAACGGGACCGACAGGCCGCTGCGCTCGGCCACGACGGCGAGGGTGAGCTGCAGCGCCCGGCGGCGCCGCCGTACGGCCGCGCCCACGCGCAAGGGCTGTTCTTTGTGGTCGCCCATCGCTCCGGCTCCCTCCTTCGCTCGTCGGTCCGCGCGCTTCTGCTGAGTTCTCTGCACCTTACGCAGGTTCGGCAAACCGTTTCACGCGCCCGTCACATACTCGTAAACACAGCATGCGGTCAATTCGCCATCTACCGACGGCCGATGGGCGCGTCCGGCCGGCCGTGCGCGGATTCCTCCTTCGGGACGAAGACGCTGACCAGGGGGGCCGTACGGCCGTTCCCGCCGGCGGCGGGGACGGTGCCCGCACCGCCGTGGTCCGGACGACGGAGCACGCGCCCGCCCGTGCGCCGGGCGACAGGAGCGCGAGCCCGCGTCCACCGCCTCGGGGAGCCCCGCGGCAGGGCCCGAACGGCGGTCCGCACGACCTTCTCCTCCTCTGTTTCAATGCGCCGGTGCGCTCCTGTGTTCCCGGCGGCCGGCCCGCCCGCTCGGGTGCGGTTCGGGCCCGTGATCAGGGCGGGCGGAGCGAATGAGAAGTGCCGCGGCACCGCCGGGGGTTGGCGGTGCGGTGGGCGGTCGGCCCGTCGGCGGCCGTCCGGCCGGGCGGGGCCGGCGGGCGGCACACGACAACGTCCGGGGCGCCTTCGGCACCGCGCCCGGGGGCGCGGAGCCGTCGGCGCCCCGGACGGTCGGGCGCTGAGGCTCGGGTGAGGAGTTGGCGCTATGTGGTTGGCCGGATCCTTTCCGTGCCCGGCGTCACTGCGACGTCATCCGGCCGACCACGTCGGGGTGCTTGTCGGCCCACGCGGCGACCGCCTGCTCCTCATGGCCCTGGCCCTGCTGGTTGATGGCGCTCTCCAGACTGCCGAGCTCCTGCTCGCTCATGTGGAAGCCCTTGATCCACTTGGTGAGCTGCGGGTACTGCTCGGGGAACTTCTCGTTGGTGATGGTGCGGATCGTGTTGCCCTCGCCGAAGAGCTTCTTGTCGTCCTTCAGCTTGGTGAGGTGGTAGCGGCTGTAGGCCCAGTGCGGCGACCACAGCACGACGGCCACCGGCTGCTTCTTGGCGTAGGCGCGCTTGAGCTCGGCCAGCATCGCCGGCGTGGAGCCGTCGACGACCTTGTACTCCTTGTCGAGGCCGTAGCCGGGCAGGACCTTCTTCTTCAGCAGGTTCATCTCGCCCGTGCCGGGCTCGATCCCGATGATCTTCCCGCCGAAGAGCTTCGACTTGCCCTTGAGGTCCTCGTAGGACTTCACGCCCTTGACGTACGAGGGCACGGCGACCTCCAGGGAGGTGGGCTGGTACCAGGTGCCCAGGTCCTTGAGGCTGTCCTTGCTCTTGTCCCAGTAGTTCTTCTGGGCATACGGCAGCCAGGCGTCGAAGTTGACGTCCAGGTCACCGGAGGCGAGGCCGGTGTAGACCGGGCCGACGTCCATCTGCTTGAGGTTCAGCTTGTAGCCGCGGCGCTCCAGGACGTGCTTCCACAGGTACGTGACGGCGATGTCCTCGTCCCAGGCGAACCAGGCCACGTCCAGGGGGCGCTTGGCCTCGGCGGGGGTCCCGGCGGACTTCTGCACCGGGGCGAGCTTGTCGACCAGGCCGGGGTTCTTCTTCAGCCAGGCGCGGACGGCCTCCTGCTGCTTGCCCTTGCCCGCCTTGTTGATCTCGGCCTCGAGGCTGGTGAGCTGCTTCTCGCTCATCTTGAAGTTCTTCAGCCACTTGCCGACCACGGGGTCGTCGCCGGCGAAGCCCTTGCGGGAGAGCGTGTGCACGCCGTCGCCCTTGCCCCAGGCGCCCTTGGGGTCCTTCAGCTTCTTCAGCTTGTAGTCGCTGTACGCCCAGTGCGGCGACCAGAGCGTGACGACGATCGGTTCCTTCTTGCTGTAGGCGCGCTTGAGCTCGGCCAGCATCGCCGGCGTGGAGCTGTCGACGACCTTGTACTCCTTCTCGAGGCCGTAGGCCTTGAGCACCTTGTTCTTCAGCAGGGACATCATGCCGGCGCTGGGCTCGATGCCGGTGATCTTCCCGCCGAAGGTGGCCGCCTTGCCCTTGAGGTCGGCCAGGGAGTCGATGCCCTTCATGTACGCGGGCACGGTCAGCTCCAGGGAGGTGGGGCCGTACCAGGAGCCCAGGTCGTCGAGCTTGCTCCCGTACTTCTTCCAGTACTGCGCGTGGGTCGTCGGCAGCCAGGAGTCCGTCTCGAAGTCGATGTTGCCCTGGGCGAGGGAGGTGTAGAGCGGCCCGGCCTCGAACTGCTTGACGTCGACCTGGTAGCCGCGCTCCTCCAGGAGCTCCTTCCAGAGGAAGGTGGAGGCGACGCCCTCGTCCCAGGGGATGTAGCCGATGGTGATCTTCTTGCCCTGGCCCACGTTCCCGCCGTCGGCCACGGCACCGCCGTCGCCGTTGCCGCCGAAGACGCCCATGCCGCCCGCGACGAGCGCGAGGACGACGACGCCGATCACGGCGATCTGCGGGCTCGGCCGGTACGCCCACAGCTTCGGGCCCCGCACGGCACGCGCCTTGGCGGCGGCGCGGCGGCCCAGCGGGGAGACGTGGGTGCCGAGGGCGCCGGTCATGCGGTCGAGGTAGATGGCGAGGATCACGATGCCCACACCGGCCTCGGAGCCGAGGCCGACGTCGAGCTGGCCGATGGCCGCGTTGACGTCGCCGCCGAGACCGCCGGTGCCGACCATGCCGGCGATCGCGGCCATGGACAGGCCGAGCATGATCACCTGGTTGACGCCGGCCATGACGGTGGGCAGCGCGAGCGGCAGCTGGACGCGCAGCAGGGTGTCGCGGGGCGAGGTGCCGAACGCCTCGGCGGCCTCGACGAGTTCCTTGTCGACCTGGCGGATGCCCAGCTCCGTCATGCGCACGCCGGGGGCGAGCGCGAAGATCAGGGTAGCCACGATGCCCGCGGGGGCGCCGGTGCCGAAGAACAGGATCGCCGGGATGAGGTAGATCATCGCGGGCATCGTCTGCATGAAGTCCAGCACCGGCCGGACCAGTCCGCTGACCCGGTCGGAGCGCGCGGCCCAGATGCCCACGGGCACGGAGATCACCAGCGCGATCACGGTGGCGACGAGCACCAGCGACAGGGTCATCATCGCGTGCTCCCACAGTTCGAGGGAGTCGATGAAGGCGAATCCCGCGAAGGTGAGGACACCGGCGAGCGCGCCGCGCAGCCAGAACGCGAGCACGGCGAAGATGCCCGCGAGCAGCAGTGGTTCGGGGGCCTGGAGGACGGCGTTGACGCCGTCGTAGAAGCCCGTGAAGACGGTCTTGAGGAAGTCGAACAGCCAGGAGACGTGGTGGAGCAGCCAGTCGACCGTGTCGTTGACCCAGCTGCCGAGCGGGATCCTAGGCACGGGTCACCTCCGCGTCGCCGATGAAGCCGACCAGGCGCTGCTGCGGGACCACTCCGAGGAGTCTGCGTTTGTCGTCGACGACGGCCACCGGGTGCGACACCCGGGCGCTCATCGCGCAGAGCTCGGTGAACGGCGTGTCGGGTGTGGCGGTCTCGCAGTCGCTCGCGCAGCCGCAGTCGGCCTCGTCGCCGCGCACCTCGGTGTCCATGACCGCGGACGCGGTCAGGACGCGGGAGCGGTCGACGTCCTTGGTGAAGGAGGCGACATAGTCGTCGGCGGGCCGGATGAGGATGTCCTCGGCGCTGCCGGTCTGCACGATCCGGCCGTCGCGCATGACGGCGATGCGGTCGCCCAGGCGCATGGCCTCGTTGAGGTCGTGCGTGATGAAGACGATCGTCTTCTTCAGGGTCTTCTGCAGCTGGAGCAGCTGATCCTGCATGTCACGCCGGATCAGCGGGTCGAGCGCGCTGAACGACTCGTCCATCAGCAGCAGATCGGCGTCCGTGGCGAGGGCGCGGGCCAGACCGACGCGCTGCTGCATGCCGCCGGAGAGCTCATCGGGCCAGGACTTCTCCCAGCCGGCCAGACCGCACAGGGCCAGCGCCTCGCCGGCGCGCTTCTCGCGCTCGGCGCGGGGCACGCCCTGCACGGCCAGGCCGTAGGCGGCGTTCTCCAGGACGCTGCGGTGCGGGAACAGCGCGAAGTGCTGGAAGACCATGCTGATCTTCCGGGCGCGGACCGCGCGCAGTTCGCGGTCGCCGAGCGAGGTCAGGTTCTGGTCGCCGAAGCGGACGTGTCCCTCGGTCGGCTCCAGCAGCCCGTTGAGCATGCGCAGCAGCGTGGACTTGCCGGATCCGGACAGGCCCATGACCACGAATATCTGGCCGGGCTCCACGGTGAAGGAGGCGTCGATCACGGCGGCGGTGATGCCGTCGGCGCGCAGTTCCTCGCGGTCGGCGCCCCGGCGGAGCCGTTCGACCGCCTTGACTGGTTGTCTGCCGAACACCTTGTAGAGATGCTCGGCCTCAAGCCTGGATGACACGCGTACCTCTTGACTCGACGACAGGAAGGGGAGGCGACGCGGCGTAACCGGTTGAAGGTGCAACCGCCATCACTCCGGGGCGGCGCCTGCCCAGAGTCGGCCGGCCCAAACCCGCAGTGGGCCGGCTCACACGGTGTGCGCGAGCGTCACGCGGTGTCGCCGCGCGGGTCACTGTCAGTGCCGTACGGCATGATGCGAGACGTGACCGGACGACTGATGCTCCTCGACACCGCCTCGCCGTGTCTTACCATCACCCGCATGACAACTGAGCATGCGCCGAGACGGGTCATCGGGTACGCCCGGATCTCCAAGGCAACGGACGAGAGCACGTCCATCGAACGCCAGCGAGAGGTCATACAGGCCACGTGCCACGCACGAGGATGGGCCCTCGCCGACATCATCGAGGATGTCGACGTATCCGCCACCAAGACCCGCCTCGACCGTCCTGGCCTTGCCCGGGTACGGGACGCCGTCGCCGCCGGTCGCGTCGACACGGTCATGGTCTGGCGCATCGACCGCGTCGCCCGGTCCGTGTCCGACCTCGCGTCGCTCACTGAGGAGTGGGCGAAGACCGACGTGTCGCTGGTTTCGGCTACGGAACCGTTCGACATGACGACGTCAGCCGGTCGCATGCTGCTCCAGTTGCTCGGCGTGTTTGCCGAGTTCGAAGCGGCCACCATCCGGGACCGTGTGACGGCCGCCCGCGCCGCACTGGTGAAGGCCCAGCGATGGCCAGGAGGCTCGGCACCGTACGGATACCGCATCGTTGACAACACCGACGGCGCCGGAAGGGCCCTTGAGGTCGACCCGGTCGAAGCCGCGTACGTCCGCAAGGCCGCCGACCTGGTCCTGAGCGGCAAGTCCGTCTACTACGCGACCAACGTGCTCAACGAAGCCGGCTCGGTCCCACGCAAGGCCAAGGCGTGGTCGATGACGTCGCTGCGTATCGTCCTCACCCAGGCGGCGACGCTCGGCCACATGACGCACAAGGGGAAGGTCGTCACCGACGCCGACGGCCAGCCGGTGCAGGTGTGGGAACCGCTACTCCCCGAAGAGGACGTGCTGCGGCTCCGCGCGCTGCTCGCACCGACAAAGACTCCAGGCGGCGAGCGCAAGCGGCGCGCCCGGCTGCTGTCGGGCTTGTTGCGGTGCTCGTCGTGCGGCGGTTCCATGCGGGTCAACAAGACCGGCGGACACAACCCCGTCACGCGGTACGCCTGCCACGGCCGCTCGGACGGCACCGGCTGCACCCGCGCGACATCCATCGTCGCCGAACGGCTTGAAGAGCACGTGGAGCGCACGTTCCTCGCGACGGTCGGCAAGCTCGAAGTCGTCGAAGCCCGCGAGACGGTTCGCGAGATCGCCGAGCTGGCCGCGACCGAAGCCGCCATCAAGTCGACCACGGCGGAACTCGCCGACGTGGACGATGACGAGCGCGAAGCCGAGCTGATGTCGGACCTCCGCACGCTCAAGGCCAAGCGCCGCGAGCTGCTGGCCATGCCTGATGAACCCGCGGTCGAGTACGTGAGCCTCGGTATGACCTTCGCGGAGGCATGGGAGCAGCGCGACACCGACGGACGGCGCGACCTGCTGTCGTCCGCGCTTCAGCACATCGTGGTCAAGCCAGGCGTTCGCGGGCGGCGGGGTATCGATCCCGATCGCGTTGATATCCACTGGCGCAACTGACGGCCAGCTGACGACCGAGGGGCGGCGTTCCGGGGTGATGGTCCCGGGGCGTCGCCCTCGTCGTCTACGCGCCCGGCTGGCCCGGCTCCGGCGCGGCCGTACCTTCCCCGTCATCGGCTGGTGCGGAGTTCATGTGCTTGGCCACCTCATCAAAGAGCACTGTCGCTCGCGGTGCATACACCTCGACCTGTTTCCAGGACCACGGTTCCTCGTATGCACCGCCGGTCATGAGGAGTGCGAGCTCGCGCGCATAGATGACGTAGCCAATTTCAGCCGCCCGAAGCACGATCTCCTCGAACCGCTTGACAGCATCGCACTGTTGTTTAAGCCCAAACAGGTCACCCGAGATGTCCGCCCAATCCTGGAGCTCGTCCAGCATTCCGACCATCTCATCAACCTCTTCCTCAGCACCTTCCTGTGAATAGCTGAACCTCCACGACTTTGCGCCACTGCGTCCGGTGTCCGGCCGACCGGCCGTGCGTTGGGCGAACGCCTCGGCGTGTCCGAACGGGCCGCCCGCCGGTACCTGGCTGCCGTCGCCTGACCTCGTTTACACGCCCCCGTCAGGGTCCCCGTTGCGGGACTCCGGCGGGGGCGTTTTCGCGTTCCGCCGTCGACGCGTGGCCGGAATCGCGCCCTTGACGCTTTGGGCCGTGCTCGGAAGGTTCGTAGAAGTCCGTGCAACCGGAGGACGACGGAGGGGATCATGACGCTACGGTTCATCGCGAAGGACCCGAACACGGACGGGGCGAACTGCCCGACGGTGTGGGTGGACGAAGAGAAGCAGGAGCTTGTGTTCCAGGGGTGGACGGTGGACGACGGCACCCGCGACGAGTGCTTGAAGACCGGCCCGATCCCCGACAGTGAGACCGTCGTACGGCTGCCGATGCGCATGGTTGCCGCTATCCGGGAGGCTTGCGATGCCGCAGACGGCACCGCCGTTCACTGAACTGCTGGCGAGCTGCCAGCGCTCCGCCGTGCATCTGGAGATGCGCGACTTCTACGACGACCCCGACGAGGCGCCGCGCGTCGCCGCATGGAAGTCCGGTCACCGGCCGAACCCGAACGACCGGGAGTCCTGGTGGCGGCCGTGGCTGGACATGGTCGCCGAAGCCGTCGGCCGTGGCGTCGTCATCCGGCGTGCCCGGATCGTCTCGGAGCCGGTCAGCGAGTACACCCGGTACCTGTACGACGGCACGTTTACCAACATCGCCGCCGGTGAGGAGATCCGCTGGCTTCCCCGGCGGAACGCGTCGGACCTCGCCCTGCCGGGCAATGACTTCTGGGTCTTCGATGATCGGCTGGTTCGGTTCGGCTACTTCTCCGGCGACGGCGCGTATCTCGGCGACGAGGTCGACGATCGCCCCGCCGTGGTCAAGCTCTGCTCGTCGGCGTTCGACGCCGTCTGGGAGCGCGCCGTCCCGCACGACCGCTACACGATCTGAGGCACCGCAGCACCGATGGCCCGTTCCCCGTCGTCCAGCGTGCAGGCTGCCCGCGAAGCGGTCGCCGCCCGTCTGCAGGAGATCCGCTTGGACGCTGGGCTGACGGGGCGGGAGGTCGCCCTCCGAGCCGGCTGGCACCCGTCGAAGTCCTCGCGCATCGAGAACGGCGTCACCCCGCCGTCCGACGCCGATATCCGCGCGTGGTGCGGCATCTGCCAAGCCGCTGACCAGGCCGCCGACTTGATCGCCGCCTCACGCTCGGCGGAGTCGATGTACGTCGAGTGGAAGCGGGTCCAGCGCACCGGACTGCGCCGACTCCAAGAGTCCTACGTGCCGTTGTTCGAGCGCACCCGGGTGTTCCGCATCTACTGCTCCAACGTGATGCCCGGCTTGCTCCAGACGCCCGCATACGCGACGGCGCTGCTGTCCGAGATCACGGACTTCCGAGGCACCCCGAACGACGTCGCCGAAGCCGTCGCCGCCCGCGTGGACCGGGCGCGGGTGCTGCGCGAGGGTGACCACCGCTTCGCGATCCTCGTCGAGGAAGCCGTCCTGCGGTACCGCATGGGCAACGCCGAGGTGATGGCCGGGCAGCTCGGGCACCTGCTCTCGATCATGTCGCTTCCGGCGGTCTCGCTCGGCGTGGTCCCGTTCGCAGCTGAGCGCGGCATGTGGCCGCTAGAGACGTTCTCGATCTATGACAACGAGCAAGCCCAGGTCGAGCTACTGACTGCGGCAGTCAACGTCACGGCGCCGTCCGAGATCGCGATGTACGTAAAGGCGTTCACCCGCGCAGCGGAACTCGCCGT
The DNA here is from genome assembly GCF_047049295.1 of Streptomyces sediminimaris. NCBI lineage: Bacteria > Bacillati > Actinomycetota > Actinomycetes > Kitasatosporales > Streptomycetaceae > Streptomyces > Streptomyces sediminimaris. The sequence continues at coordinate 1,713,686 of NZ_JBJWOT010000001.1, forward strand.
CTACGGCGCCGACGCACGGGCGTTGATCACCGATGCCATCAGCACCCTCGGGTAAGTCGCGTGCAATTCCGTGCAACTTCGTGGAGCCCCGGACTGGCCGATTCCTAGCGTGGTCGTCATCAGGACGACGCCGAGGGGTGCCCATGAGCCACGCCTACTCCAGCCCACCCGCTGACCTCTTCATGACCGCGCCGGACCCGGTAGCCGGCTGCGACGTGTGCGGCGCGCCGGCCGCCGAGCGGGAGGAAGCGCGACAGCAGGGCGACTTGTCCAAGGTCTCGGACGTGAATGTCGAGATCCGCAAGCACCCGCACCCCAAGCGGCGGCGCTCATGATCCCGATGGACCAGTACAAGAGCGCCCGCGCGGAAGCGGAACACGTTGCGGGGTTGCTGCGGGCGGCACTCACCCGCGCAGGTGTCCCGGAGGCGGAAGCGGCACGCGTGCGCCCCCTGGTGACCAGCACCGGGCGGGCGTACGTCGAGCTTGGGGCATTCCGGGTCGGCACAGCGAGCAAGCTGCTGGACGACCTGCCGTTGAGCACGGCCGGTAGGCACGACACCCCCGCGCCGTCGGCCGAGGCGACCGGATGAGCCCGCGCTCAGTGATGCGGTACGTATCGCACACGATCAGGCACGACCCGGCGCGCGGCATCGCAGCGCAACTGGTCTGCGCGGCCGAGGGGTGCGGCGAGTCGTCGGGCCCCAAGGACACCGCCGATGAAGCTCAGGACTGGGCGCTACGGCACGCCGGGCGCACTGGTCATGACCTGTTCCGACGCGAGTACACCGATCACGCCCGCGTGACGCGGGACGAATGACCCCGGCCCGCTGAGGACGGCCCAAGCAAGGCTCAGCGTGTCGGCTGCCCCCGTCTGTGCGTCTCCCCCGTGACGCATGGGCGGGGGCTTCGTCGTCTGTGGCTCCAGCCACTTCCTGCCCGGAGGCTCCTCCCAGGGCCGTGACCAGCGCTTTTACATGCCCGAGTCGTTATCGCTAGCGACCCGGGAGGGCCACCAAATGAACGCCGAACACACGCACCGCACGATAGGCAAGGGCGCCGCTGTGCACGTCGTCCTCGCGTCCAGCTGGACCGCTTGCGGCCGTCAGGGCGTCTACGGCGAGCCGGTCACCACCGGTGCGACGTGCAAGACCTGCGAACGCCGCGCCCCTGAGCTCATGAAGCCGACCGCCGCCGCCCCGGTCGAAGCTCCGAAGCCCAAGGCCAAGCGGAAGGCGAAGGCCAAGAAGGCCGCCAAGCCGAAGGCGACCACGCGCACCGAGCCGACGAAGGTCTTCGCCGCCGCGCACAACGCGGAGGCCGCCGCAGCGATCCCCGGCGTGCGCTGGGCCTCTGTCGTCCGCGCGACCGGCGCACTGACCGCGTCCGTGAACTGCGCCGAGTACGGCCTGGTCGACGCTGCCGACAAGTGGATGGCTCTCTGCGTGACGCACGACGAGCAGGAGTTCCACCCGACGCACCGCGCCGCCTGGACGGCTCGCCGCCGGTCGGCCGACTGGTGCTCGGGGTGCCGCTCCGTCGCCGCCGCGAAGGACGAGGAGGCGGGCAAGTGATGGGCTACCGCTTCACGAAGCACGCCCTGGCGCAGATGGCGAAGCGCGACGTGTCCCCCGAGGAGGTCGGCGAAGCGATCCGGCGGCCGGACGGAACCGAGCCCCACCAGGGGCGCACCAGGTACGTGAAGGGTTCGCTGTGCGTCGTCGTAGCGGCGGACGGCGCGATAGTGACCGTCCTCCTTCGTGGACGCGCGACCACTTGGGATGACCGCGACGTCATCGACCGCGCCTGCTGACCGTAGGACGGCACGAGCAACGCCCCCGGGACATCCTGGGGGCGTTCGCCGTTTTGGGACGTCCAGCGGGCAGCAGTGCGATCCTGACCGCATGACCACCAGATCTGGAAAGTGCCTTTTGCTAGACACCCCGTCGCTCTACTTCCGCGCCTACTTCGGCGTCCCGGAGTCCGTGAAGGCGCCGGACGGCACGCCGGTGAACGCCGTGCGCGGGCTGCTGGAATTCATCGACCGCCTGGTCCGCGACCACCGCCCCGACCACCTCGTGGCCTGCATGGACGCCGACTGGCGCCCCCAGTGGCGGGTCGGCCTCATCCCCTCCTACAAGGCGCACCGCGTCGCCGAGGAGCACGCGGCGGGGCCGGACGAGGAGGAGGTGCCCGACACCCTCTCCCCCCAGGTGCCCGTCATCGAGGCCGTCCTGGACGCGCTCGGCATCGCACGCGTGGGTGTGGAGCCGTACGAGGCGGACGACGTGATCGGCACGTTCACCGCCCGGGCGGAGGGCCCGGTCGACATCGTCACCGGCGACCGCGACCTGTACCAGCTCGTGGACGACGCGCGCGGCGTGCGCGTGCTGTATCCGCTCAAGGGCGTCGGCACGCTCCAGGTCACCGACGAGGCGTGGCTGCGCGAGAAGTATGGGGTCGACGGCAAGGGGTACGCGGATCTGGCGCTGCTGCGCGGCGACCCGAGCGACGGGCTGCCGGGCGTGCCCGGCATCGGCGAGAAGACGGCGGCGAAGCTGCTCGCCGAGTTCGGGGACCTGGCCGGGATCATGGCCGCGGTCGAGGACCCGAGGGCGAAGCTCACGCCGTCGCAGCGCAAGCGGCTCGAGGAGTCGCGGCCGTACCTCGCGGTCGCGCCGAAGGTCGTCAGGGTCGCCGGCGACGTCCCGCTGCCGGACGTCGACACGGCACTGCCGCACACCCCGCGCGACCCGGCGGCGCTGGAGGAGCTGGCGGCCCGCTGGGGTCTCGGCGGGTCGCTGAAGCGCCTGCTGGCCACACTGGGCGGGTGAACGCCGTACCGGCTCCCGGAGTTGCCGCTCCCGGAGTTGCCGCGACGTTGCCCTGATGTCGCCTTGATTGCCGGGGCAGATGGCGTACTGACGGCGGAGAGGTGCTAACTTAGGCAAGCCTAAGCAAGGGAGCATGGAGGTCGCCATGGCAGAACGCCCGGCTCGCAAGCCGCGAAGGGCGCAGTCCGCGCAGGTCGTCCGCACCGAGCGGCTGACCCCGCACATGCAGCGTGTGGTCCTCGGCGGCGAGGGGCTGGCCGGCTTCGCGGCCGACACGTGCACCGATCACTATGTGAAGCTGCTGTTCCCCCCGGCCCCGGGCGTGAGCTACCCCGAGCCCTTCGACATGGAGCGCATCCGCGAGGAGCTGCCGCGCGAGCAGTGGCCGGTGACGCGGACGTACACCGTGCGCGCCTGGGACCCGCAGTCCCGCGAGATGACGCTTGACTTCGTGATCCACGGCGACGAGGGCCTGGCCGGTCCGTGGGCGGCGCGTGTCGAGCCCGGCGAGACCGTGCGCTTCATGGGCCCCGGAGGTGCCTACGCCCCCGACGTGAGCGCGGACTGGCATCTGCTGGCCGGCGACGAGAGCGCCCTGCCCGCCATCGCCCGCTCCCTGGAGTCGCTGCCCGAGGGCGTCACCGCCCACGCCTTCGTGGAGGTCTCCGGGCCGGAGGAGGAGCAGAAGATCGACTCCGACGTGCAGGTCGTTTGGCTGCACCGCGGCGAGCGTCCCGTGGGCGAGCGGCTGTGCGAGGCGGTACGGGCGCTGGAGTTCCCCGGCGGCCGGGTGCACGCGTTCGTGCACGGCGAGGCGCACTTCGTGAAGGAGCTGCGCCAGTTGCTCCGCGTCGAGCTGCGGATCCCGCGCGAGGACCTGTCGATCTCGGGCTACTGGCGGCTCGGCCACAACGAGGACGGCTGGCAGGCCTCCAAGCGGGAGTGGAACGCCCGCGTCGAGCAGGAGCAGGAGGGCTCGGCGCCCGCGGCGTGAGACGGCCGCCCGCACGGCGAGACGTGCCGGGGGCGGCACCTCGGATCGAGGCGCCGCCCATCACCTTTCTTCGTAGAGCCCGGTTCGGGTTCGTGGCCTTCGGGGCCTTGCTCAGGCCCCCCGGCCTTGCTAAGGCCGCGCCCACGCCCTGCTCAGGCCGCGTTCACACCCTGCTGCTCAGGCCGTGTTCACGCCGTGCGCCCCGGTGCTCACGCGGCGCGCCGCCGGGCTCACACCTTCCGCTGGTACGAGCGGAACGTGCGGATCGACAGCCACACCGCCGCCACCGCGAGCACCAGCAGCGCCCCGCCGCGGCTGAGGACGTCGCCCCAGTCGGGGTGCTCCGACAGCGCCGAACGGCCCGCGACCATCGCCCAGTTGAGCGGGTTGAAGTCGGCGATGTGCCGCATCCAGCCGGGCATCTGGGACGGCGCCATGAAGGCGCTCGACAGGAAGGTCAGCGGCAGCAGCAGGAAGGTGTTGATGCCGATGATCGACTCCCGCTCCCGCACCAGCATGCCCAGCGCGTTGGACAGTGCGCCGAAGACCGTGCCGAGCAGGACGGAGGCGGCGACCAGGACGGCGACGCCGGCGACGCCGCCCGGGTAGTCGGCGCCGCCCGCCAGCGCGAGCAGCACGATGACGACCGACTGGAACGCGGTGACCAGGCCGTTGTTGACGACGTTGCCGTTCATCAGCGCCGCCCGGCTGACCGGAGTGGTCAGGAAGCGGTCGAGCGTGCCCCGCTGGATCTCCTCCAGCGTGCCCATGCCCGCCCACATGTTGGAGCCGAGCGCGCTCATCGCGACCACGCCCGGGACCAGGTAGTCGAGATAGGTGGTGGTCCCGAAGCCGCCCAGCTCGACGACCTTCTTGAAGAGGCTGCCGAACAGGAAGAGCCAGATCACCGGCTGGATCAGTGTGATGACCGCGTACGCCGGCTGCCGGGTGAAGACCACCAGCTGGCGCTGGGTCATGTACCAGGTCTGGGAGACGGCCGTGCTCACCGGGCACCTCCGGCGGGGACGAGGCGGTCGGTGGCTCCGGCGCCGGCCTCGGCCTCGGAGTAACGGCGGCCGACATAGCGGAGGTAGACGTCGTCGAGGGAGGGCCGGGCGACGGTCGCCGCGGCGACCCTGACCCCGGCCCGCTCCAGGGCCCCGAGCAGCGCGGGCACGGCGGCCGCTCCGTCGTCGGCGCGGACGCTCACGCGGCGCCCGTCGACCAGCACCTCGTGCAGCCCGGACAGCCCGCCGACGGCGCCCTTGAGGAGCGTGCGGCCGGCCTCGCCGAGCACTTCCCGCAGCTCCAGATGGACCGCGTCACCGCGCAGCTCGCCCTTCAGCGCGTCCGGAGTGCCCTCGACGACGACCCGGCCGCGGTCGACGATGGCGATGCGCTCGGCGAGCCGGTCGGCCTCGTCGAGGTAGTGCGTGGTGAGCAGGATGGTCAGGCCCTCCTCGCCCGCCAGCCGGTCGATCTCGTCCCACATCGCGGTACGGGCCTCGGGGTCCAGGCCGGTGGTGGGCTCGTCGAGGAAGAGCACCTCGGGCCGGTGCACCAGGCCGAGGGCGACGTCGAGGCGGCGCCGCATGCCGCCGGAGTAGCCCTTGACCGGACGCTTCGCGGCGTCGGCGAGGCTGAAGCGGTCGAGCAGCTCGTCCACCCGCCTGTTCAGCCCGGCGCCCTTCAGCCCGTAGAGCCTGCCCTGGAGCCGGAGGTTCTCGCGGCCCGTGGCGACCGGGTCGGCGCCGGAGCCCTGGGCGACCACGCCGATCGCGCGGCGCACCCGGTCGGGATGGCGCAGCACGTCGTGCCCGGCGACGGTGGCGCTGCCCGAGTCGGGCCTCGCGAGGGTGGTGAGGATCTTGACGGTGGTGGACTTGCCGGCGCCGTTGGGCCCGAGGAGCCCGAAGACGGTGCCCGGTTCGACGGTGACGTCCATGCCGCGCAGGGCGGTGACATCACCGGCGTAGGTCTTGATCAGCTGGCGCGCCGCCACTGCGGGCGCACGGGTACTACTCATGACGACAGCTCTCCTGATGAGCGGATGACAGCTGATCCGTCCGTGCCGGGAGCGCCGGGCTATCCTGGGTGTGCCGCACCTCGATCGCCTGGAGCCGCCGCACGGCGGAGTCAGCTCGGGGTTCGCGACCCCGGCCACGCTGCTGCAACAGCCCGGCCGGGGTCCTTCTCGTTCATGTGAACTCCGGTGGCAGCTCCCCCGTCTCGTGGAAGCGGCGCCACGCGTCGACGCCGGGCAGTGTGCCCTTCTCGATCTCCTCGAGGAAACCGCGGACCCAGCGCGCCTGCGCCTCGACCATGTGCAACTGGTACTCGACCTCCACGAGGAACAGCCGCGGCAGCGTCTCGCTCAGCTTCTGGAGCGCCGCGCGCCCGCTCACCACCTCCACGTCGAGGTTCTGCAGCCGCTCCTCGAGCAGCCGCACCACCTCGTCGGGAGGCAGGGCGCCGACCAGTGAGAGGGCGGTTTCGAAGATCGGGAACTCCTTCGCGGGGACGGCCAGCAGATCGGACAGCCAGTCGGCCATCTCCTCCCGCCCCGCCTCGGTGAGCCCGTAGACCGTGCGCTCGGGGCGGTTGCCCTGCCGCTCGACGTCGGCGACCTCGACGAAGCCGTGCTTCTCGAGGTTCTGCACGACCGTGTAGAGCGAGCCGTACTTGATCTTCGTGCTGACGTCCTTGCCCTGACGGCGCAGCGTCTGCGCGATCTCGTACGGATGCATCGGCTTCTGCCAGAGCGTGACCATCACGGCCAGCGCCAGCGGATTGCCGAGCTTGCGGCGCTTCATCGCCATGACCATCACCTCATTCCGCCGCTCGCTTCGTTCCCGAATATCCGTGAGCGAACATATCGCGACCCACGCACAGGCGTCAATACACACGATGTATCGCGTTTTCACGTACGGGGCAAGTGCGTGGGCGCCGCGGAGCCAACCCGTTGCGCGGGCACCGCGGAGCGAGGCCCGTGAGGACTTGGGCCCGGCGCGGACACGCCGGCGTGACGCGCACGAAACGGCCCGTCCCTAATTTCTGTCGCCTGACAGGAATTCACGCTCCCAGGACTCCGCGCCGAAGGCAGGTGCCGACATGACGACAACCGCCCCCTCCGACGTACGCCCCGACCCGCCCCACTCCCCCGGCGACGGCTCCCTCGCCGAGTTCGGCTACCGCCAGGAGCTGCACCGCAGCCTGGGCCGGTACGCCTCCTTCGCGGCCGGGTTCTCCTTCATCTCCGTGCTGACGACGGTCTTCCAGTTCTTCGCCTTCGGGTACGCCTTCGGCGGCCCCGTCTTCTTCTGGACCTGGCCGGCGGTGCTGACCGGGCAGTTGGCGGTGGCCGCCTGCTTCGCCGAACTCGCCGCCCGCTACCCGATCTCGGGCGCCGTCTACCAGTGGTCATCGCGCCTGGCGAACGTCACCTTCGGCTGGTTCGCCGGCTGGATCATGGTGATCGGGCAGATCGTGGTGGTCGCGGCGGCGGCGCTGGCGCTGCAGATGGTGCTGCCGGCGATCTGGCCGGGCTTCCAGCTGGTGGGCGGCGACCCGGCGCCCACCTCGCCCGACGGCGCGGCGAACGCGGCGGTCCTGGGGGTGATCCTGCTGGTGCTGACCACGCTGGTGAACACCGTGGACAACCGGGTGATGTCGCTGATCAACCGCGTCGGCGTGACCGCCGAGATCATCGGCGCGGTCCTGATCGTGGTGCTGCTGCTGACCCACTCCCGCCGCTCCCCCGGCATCACCTTCCACACCCAGGGCGCCGCCGGGCCCGGCCTGGCGGGGGCGCTGCTGGTCGGGTCGTTCACGGCGGCGTACGTCATGATCGGCTTCGACAGCGCGGGCGAGATGAGCGAGGAGACGCACCGTCCGCGCCGCACCGCGCCCCGCACGATCCTCACCGCGCTGGGCGCGGCGGGGCTCCTCGGCGGCCTGGTCGTCCTCGGCGGAGTGCTCGCCGCGCCCAGTCTGACCGACGGGCGCCTGGGGGCCGACGGCCTCAGCTACGTGCTGACCAGCAGCCTCGGCGACGGCGTCGGCAAGACCCTGCTCGCGGACGTGGTGGTGGCGATCACGGTGGCGACGCTCGCGATCCAGACGGCGGCCTGCCGGATGCTGTTCTCCATGGCACGCGACGGCCGGCTCCCGTTCTCCGCGCGCCTCGCCCGCGTCAACCCGCGCACCGGCATGCCGAGCGCCCCCGCCCTGGTCGTCGGCGTCCTGGCCGCGGCCCTGCTGCTGCTGAACTTCGCCTCCCCGGACGCCTTCCTGGCCATCGGCACCACCTGCATCGTGCTGCTCTACCTGGCGTACGCGATGGTCACCGGCCCGCTCCTGGTCCGGCGGCTGCGCGGCCAGTTCTCCGCCGAGGGCGGCGACGAGGCCGGCGGCGCACTCTTCTCGCTCGGCCGCTGGGGCGTCCCGGTCAACGCCCTCGCCCTCGTCTACGGCCTCTTCATGACCGTCAACCTGGCCTGGCCCCGGGCGGCGGTGTACGACCCGACCGGCGGGCACTGGTACTTCCAGTGGTTCACGGTGCTGTTCCTGGTCGCCACCCTGGCGGTCGGCGCCGGCTACCGGGCCTGGCGCGGGCGTGCGGCCGGCCGGACCGCCGTGCGGGAGGCGGCCGTTCAGGAGGCCGGGGCCTGAGGTCCGGGGCCCGGCCGGCCACGCCGGAGCCGCACACGGCAGACGGCAGCCCCGGCGTCTCCTGCGGAGTGCCGGCCGCGTCCGGGTCGGTCCCGGTGGACGCGGGCGTGCAGGTGCATGTCGTACCGGCCGTCGGGGTGCAGGAAGGCGCTGCGCCTCACGCCTTCCAGCGGGAAGCCGGTCTTCGCGGCGACGCGGCACGAGGCCTGGTCGGCGGTGGCGTGCGGGAGCTCGAGTCGGCGGAAGCCGATCTCCTCGAAGGCCCAGCGGGTGACCGCGGCCGTCGCGCGGGCGGCCACGCCCCGGCCGCGGGCCGCCGCCGTCGTCCCGTACGCGATCCTCGCCAGGCCGTCGACGAGCACGCTGTCGCGCAGCGCCACCCGCCTCGGCAGCCGGCCGGTGCCCGCGCCGGCCACGGCCCGCAGCGCGACGCGCTCCTCCGTGGTGCGCGTCCTGCACGCCGGACGCGAGCGGTCCGACGGGGTTTCGGGGGCCGTAGGCTTCACCGTGATGAGCCGAAGGTCCCGGATCCCGCCCTCTCCCCTGCCGCAGCGGCTCGGGGTCGATCCGGTGCGGGTGCGGCTGCCCGCCGAGGGGCGGTGGGCCACCGCGCGGGAGTACCTGGCCGAGCGGCTGAGCGGGGCGGGCGCGGGCGTCGTCGAGGGGCTGTTCGCCGCGGGGCGGATCGTCGGCGCCGACGGACGGGCGGTGGCGCCCGACGCGGCGTACGTACCGGGCATGTTCGTGTGGTTCCACCGGGAGCTGCCCGACGAGGTGCCGGTGCCCTTCCCGCTGGAGGTGGTCCATCGCGACGAGCACATCGTCGTCGTGGACAAGCCGCACTTCCTGGCCACCACCCCGCGTGGCAGCCATGTCACCGAGACCGCGCTCGCGCGGCTGCGCCGGGAGCTGGGCATCCCGGCCCTCGGCGCCGCACACCGGCTGGACCGGCTCACCGCCGGGCTGGTGCTGTTCACGGTGCGGCCCGAGGAACGCGGCGCCTACCAGTCGCTCTTCCGCGACCGGCGGGTCCGCAAGGAGTACGAGGCGGTCGCTCCGTACGATCCCTCTCTCGTCCTTCCCCGGACCGTGCGCAGCCGGATCGTGAAGGACCGTGGTGTGCTCGCCGCGTACGAGGTCCAGGGCGAGCCGAACGCCGTCAGCCGTGTCGAGCTGATGGAGCACCGGACCGGCGGGCCGGCGCGGTACCGGCTGCTTCCGAGCACCGGGCAGACCCATCAGCTGCGCGTGCACATGAACACGCTGGGCGTGCCCATCCTCGGTGATCCGCTCTATCCCGTGGTGACCGGTCCGGTGCCGGCCGGTGACTTCCGGCGGCCCCTGCAACTGCTGGCGCGGGCGCTGGACTTCACCGACCCGGTCACGGGGGCGGAGCACCGGTTCCGCAGTGCGCGCGCCCTCACGGCGTGGAGTTCCCACGCCGACTGGGCCGGTCGCTGACGACGCCGTTCGCGACCGAAGTCGACAACTGTCGCGCGTTTCACACCAGTTCACTCGTACAGCCAAGAACGAATCAGAACCAACACTTTCGGATTGATGCCACGCATGACAACATTTCAACCAAGTGCGCCCCTCGTGTGCCGTCATACGCTCCTCATACGCTCCTTCACGAGCGCCGGGGCCGCACGCACGCTGGGAGTACGGCCAGAAGTAGGACGTTCTTGCGGAGGCTCGGGTCATGGCATCAAGTCGCGTTGAGTTCGCGGTAGCAACCCGTGACATACCGACTTGGAAGGGCTTCGCGCAGGAATTTCCGCGCCGTTCGCACCACTTATGCGGTGTGACACCGGACAAAGCCGAATTACTCGCCGGAAATGCGGGCCGGGGTCGTATTCCGAGGTAACACCGGAAATTACCGTCGAGACCGCCGTCATGGCTGCTCGGAACAGCGGACCAGACCCGGTGCCCCTTCCCATGGCTCATGGACAGCGCCCCGCACGGCGGCCTCTCCACGGGCCTGTGCGGTTCGGCGTCCGGCACTCGGCCGGCCACCCCCCGTTCGACCGGTCGTTCCGTCAGCAGGCCCAGTCCGCGCGGTGCAGAAGGACACCTCACCACACAGGAGGCAACCGTGTTGGACACCTTCCAACTACCCGCGTTCTACATGCCGTTCAAGGCCACGGTGAATCCGCATCTGGAATACGTCCGGCCGCGCGTCCGCGCCTGGGCATGGTCATTGGGTCTGCTCGAACCACAGCACACCGACTCGCATCACGGCGGCTGGAGCGCCGAGGTCTTCGACCGCGCGGACTTCACCCTGTTCACCGCGCTGACCTACCCTCACGCCTCCGCGAGGGAACTGGAGTTGCTGTCGAGCTGGCACAGCGTCATCTGGTGCCTGGACGACGTCTTCCTTCCCTGGTGTGAAGCTCTCGGCGAGCGTGCGCGGATCCTGGAGCGCATCGAACGGCTGATGTCCTTCCTGCCGGTCAGCTCCTACGGCTCGGGCCCGGCACCGCGGCACCCGCTGGAACGCGCGCTGCTGGACCTGTGGCAGCGCACCGCGCCCGAGGCCTCACGCTCGTGGCGGGTTCTGTACACCAGGTCCGTACGGCAGTTCCTGGAGGCGTCCTTGTGGGAGGCGGACAACCTCACCCGCGGGCGCTATCCCGACCTCATCGAGCAGACGGAGATGCGCCGCGACTACGGGGCGGCCGGGTGCAGCGCGCTGCTGATGGAGCACTCGCTGGGCTGGGAGATCACCGAGGAGATTCGCGCGACCCGCCCCTTCACCGTCCTGATCAACGCCTTCCGGGACACGGTCGACCTGCACAACGACATCGTGTCCTACCCCAAGGAGGTCCGCGAGGGCGCCGCCAGGAACAACATCGTGCAGGTGGCGCAGGAGCTGTACGCCGTTCCGCTGCACGAGGCGGTCTCCATCGTCGACCGCATCCTGACGGGGCGCGTCAGGACCCTGGACGAGACCGTACGGTCCGACCTCCCGCAGACGCTGCGCGACCTGCGCGCGGATCAGGCCACCCGGCACGCCGTGCTGCGGCACGCCCGGGCCATCCAGGGCTGGGCGGCGGGCTCCTACCACTGGCACCAGGACACCGGGCGGTACCGGTCCGCCGCCTGACCGCGGTGCCCGCCCCGACGGCCGGCGCGGAGCCCGCCCCGACAGCCGGCGCGGACACCTGCCCCGACGGCCGGCGCGGACACCGGAGTTCACCGGTCCCGGCCGGTCAGTAACCGCGCCACCAGCGCAGCAGACGGCGCCAGGCACCCAGCGGACGGTCCGGCTCCGCGGTCGCCTGCGCGGCCTCCTGCCCGGGCGGCGCCGGCCGGGGCTCCGGAACGGCGGCCGGATCGGGCCGCGTGGTGCCGCCGATGTGCCAGTCGGTGCGCTGCGCCGGGACGGCGGGCGGAGCGGGCCGCGCCGTCACGTCCTGCCGGGGCCTCGGTTCGAAGTGCACCGGCAGCTCCACCAGGTGCCGGTTGAGGATCGACGTCCGCCAGCGCAGCTCGTTCTCGTCGCAGTCGAGCTGGATGTCCGGAAGGCGGTTGAGCAGCGCGTCGACGCCGACGTCGGCGATGGCGCGGCCGATGTCCTGGCCCGGGCACTCGTGCGGGCCGCCGCTGAAGGCGAGGTGCGAGCGGTTGCCCATCATGTTGGCCGACAGATCGGGCCGCACGCGCGGGTCGACGTTGCCCGGCGCGATGCCGAGCAGCAGACCGTCGCCCCGGCGGATGCGCCGGCCGCCCAGCTCGGTGTCCTGCTTGGCGACGTAGGGCAGCTGGGTGCTGAACGGCGGCTCGTCCCACAGCGACTGCTCGACCGCCTGGGGCACCGTCATCTGGCCGCCGTTGAGCTGGGCGCGGAACCCCGGGTCGGTGAGCACCAGCCGCAGCACGTTGGCGAGGAGGTTGGCGGTGGCCTCGTACGCGGCCATCAGCACCACGCGCAGATGCTGGCCGACCTCCTCGTCGCTCAGCCCCGCCGAGTGGTTGACCAGGTGACTGGTGAAGTCGTCCTCGGGTTCCGCCCGGCGGCGGACGGCGAGCCGCATCAGCACGTCCATGATGTACGCGTTGCTGGCGATGGAGGTCTCGGTGCCCTTGAGCATGTCGCGCGCGGCGTGCACGATCCGGTCGTTGTACTCGTCGGGCATGCCGAGGATCTGGCACATCACCGCCATCGGCAGGTGCTCGGCGAACTGGCTGACCAGGTCGGCCCTGCCCTCCTCGCAGAACTTGTTGACGAGGTGCTGGGTCGAGCGGTTGATGTGGCGGCGGATGCCCCGGTGGTTGATGGTCGACATGGCGCCGGTGACCGCGCCGCGCAGCCGCAGGTGCTCGTCGCCCTCGGCGTGGCAGCAGATGGGCTGCCAGGCGACCAGCGGCATGAGCGGGTGATCGGGCTTGATCGTGCCGTCCTGCAGGGCCGTCCACTGCCGGGTGTCACGGCAGTACTGCGAGGGGGTGCTCACCATGTGCAGGTTCTCGCTGTGGCCCAGCACCACCCAGATCGGCACGTCCTCGTGCAGCAGCGCCGGAGCCACCGGCCCGTGCTCCTCGCGGAGCTTCTCGTACACGGCTCCCAGGTTCTCCGCCTCGGGGCCGTACAGCCGGCGCAGCCCGCCGGGGCCGACGCCGTGCGCGGGGCAGCCGGGGGGCGGTCCGGTGAGGGGTTCGTCCGTACCGGTCCGGGAGAGGGGTTCAGGCGTCACGATGGTCGCTCCGAAGCTGAGGTTTTCTGGGGTTGACGGGAGGGAGGGGGCGGGAGAGGTCGTACGCGAGGTGGCAGCGGACGCGGTCACCGGGGTCCGGGCGGTGCGCGGGCCTATGTGGCGGCCTTCGCCAGCGCCAGCGAGTGCAGGAAGCGCAGCAGCGTCATCAGGACGTCGCGGCTGGAGGCCCGGCGGCGCGCGTCGCACTCGATGATCGGGATCTCCTCGGCCAGGTCGAGGGCGCCGCGCAGGTCGGAGACGGGGTAACGGGGCGCGTCCGGGAAGGAGTTGACGGCCACCACGAACGGCACGCCGCGCTCCTCCAGGCGCCCTATGACGTCGAAGCTGACTTCGAGCCGGCGGGTGTCGATCAGGACCACCGCGCCGAGCGCTCCCTCGAACAGCCCGTTCCACAGGAACCAGAACCGCTCCTGGCCGGGGGTGCCGAAGAGGTAGAGCACGAGCTGGTCGGTGATGCTGATGCGGCCGAAGTCCATCGCCACGGTGGTGGCCGTCTTGGAGTCGGAGCCGTAGTTGTCGTCGACCCCGACGCCTGCCTGCGTCATGGTCTCCTCGGTGGTCAGCGGCCTGATCTCGCTGACCGAACCGACCATCGTCGTCTTGCCGACTCCGAAGCCGCCCACGATCACGATCTTCACCGCGGCCTGGGCCGTGTGCGGCAGATGATCCTCTGTGCGTGGTCCGGGGATGGTGTCAGAGCCTTTGAAGTCCATGCATCACCGCTTCGAGGAGGGAACGGTCGGGGAGCGCCTGCCGGACGATGGGGGCGCGCGCCTGCACCAGCTCTGCCGAGAGCATGTCGGTGAGCAGCACGGTCACCACGCTGAACGGCAGGCTCAGGTACGCCGAGAGCTCGGCCACCGAAAGGGGTGCCGTGCAGAGCCGGAGCATCGCCGTCTGCTCCGGGGTGGCGGAGGGCGGCGGTTCGGCGCGCGCCACGATTAACGTGACGAGGTCGATGTCCGCGCGCTCGCCGTCCGGCCCGGCGACCACGTAGAGCCGCTCCGGGGCCTTCGCGTCGCCCTCTTTGGCGGGTTTCGGTTTCGGGGGTGGTTCCGCGTTGTCCTGACTGGGGTATCGCCGTCGGCGTTGCGGAGGAGTCATACGGTCTGCCCGTTGCGCCGGGGCGGACTGGTGAGGTGGGCTCCGATCCGTACGACGAGGTCGCGCATGCGGTTGCTCATCAGACCGGGTTCGGCGACCACGTCGGAGAGGACGGCGAGATAGGCGTTGGCCCCGGCCGCCATCAGGTAGAAGTAGCCGCCGTTGATCTCGATGATGACCAGCTTCATCCGGCCGTCGCTGCCGGGGATCTCGTGGGCGACGGCTCCCGCCAGGCTCTGCAGTCCCGCGCAGGCCGCGGCCACACGGTCGGCCGCGTCCGGGTCTCCCCCGTGGCGAGCGATACGCAGGCCGTCGGCGGAGAGCACCACGATCATCTCGATGCCCGGTACTCCGTCGGCGAGATCCTTGAGCATCCAGTCGAAGTTGGCTCGCTGCTGGATCACTTGTGGTCCCTCTCGTCGTCTGCCTCGATGCGGGCCGGCTCGGTGGCCGGCCGGGTGAATGCGGTCGGATCCGGGTCGCCCTTGAGCCCCTCCCAGAACGCCTCGACCCACAGTCCGGGTTCGGGCTCCTTCTCCTCCGGCTCGGGTTCGGGCGCGGGGGCCGTCCAGGAGGGCCGGGCCGCCTGGGCCGCCCGCTCGGCCTCCTCGGCCGCGGCCTGTTCGGCGAGCCGCTGGCTGAGCGGGATCTTGACGCGGCTGCGCCGCTGCGGCAGACCACCGACGGTCCATTCGGTGACCTCGGGGACCTCGTCCTCCATGGACACGCCGGCCGGGATGCGCGGACTCGTGGGACGCCGCTTCTTGGGGGCGCGCTGGGGCGCCTCGACGTTGCCGACGTCGAGCTTGGGGGCGGCGGTCGCGCCGACGCCGTGGGCGAGGCCGGGCGCGGGGTCGCTGGTCATCATCACGCGCGGCACGACGAGGACGGCGCGGACTCCGCCGTAGGCCGAGGAACGCAGTGAGATCTGCATGTCGAACGCCTTGCACAGCCGCCCGACGACGGCGAGGCCGAGGCGCGGGGACTCGCCCAGGTCCTGCAGGTCGAGGCCGGCCTGGGCGCGCTCCAGCATGCCCTCGGCCCGGGCGCGGGCCTCCTCGCTGAGGCTGATGCCGGCGTCCTCGATCTCGATGGCGATGCCGGTCTGCACCTCGGTCGCGGTGACATGCACCTTGGTCTGCGGAGGCGAGTAGCGGGTGGCGTTGTCCAGGAGTTCGGCGCAGGCGTGGATGACCGGCTCCACGGAGATGCCGCGGATGTTGACCTTGGCGATGTTGTCCAGGGAGATGCGCCGGTACTCCAGGATCCGGGACATGGCGCCGCGCAGCACGCTGTACAGCGGGACGGGCTGCGGCCACTGGCGGCCGGGGCGGCCGCCGCCGAGCACGGAGATCGAGTCGGCGAGCCGGCCGATCAGCGCGGTGCCGTGGTCGATGCGCAGCAGGTCGTCGAAGACCTCGGGGTTGCGGCCGTGGTCCTCCTCCATCTCCCGGAGTTCCTTGGCCTGTTGGTGGACGATGGCCTGCACACGACGGGCGATGCTGACGAAGGAGCGCTGGGAGGAGTCCCGCATCGCTTCCTCGGTGTCGACGATGTCGAGCACCTTCCTCAGCAGCGCCACCTGTGCCGCGGACAGGTCGCGGTAGGAGGGATCCATGTCGCCGAGGAGGCGAATCACCTCTACGGGGGAATTCCCGCCGCGCAGGTAGTAGATGGCGGTCGGGGCGATCTCGTGCGCGAGGCGGTGCATCTCCTGCTCGTGGCCGGCGACACGCCGTTCCAGATACGCAGTGTGACGGGCGCTCTCCTCGCGCAGGGTGTGCAGGGCGCGGCCGCGCCGGACCGCTTCGGCCGCGGTCGCGACCACCAGCAGCGTGGCGACGGCGCCGCACCAGACAACGGCCGCCCGGGCCGGCACGGCCACCGCGGCGGCGGCTGCCCCGGTCGCCGCGGCCATCACTATGGCGGGCAGCAACAGCACGCGCGCATACGGGAGTTCACGGCGCCGGGGAGGGGATTGGACACTCACCATGTAGGCCCTCTGAGACGAATCGACGGGGAGTCGCACATATGGGGAACAAGCGCACGAATACACATCAACTCGGTGCGCTGCGGGCGAGCTTAGTCCGACCGGATCATCGCCGTGTCATATTCAGCAAGCGCCTGAAACAGGCCATGTCCGAGGAGTACCCTCGGTCCATTTACACGCTCAGGTGTCACTCGAACACCGAACGTCACAGCGTACGGGCTTGCGAGAACCACTCACCGTGACGGGTGAAGGTCAGATTCCGGCGATCCGCAGCGCCGCGTCCGCGGTGGCCTCCGCGAACGCCCGCACCGGGCGCCCCGGATCGGAACGGCGCACGAGGATCACGCCCTCGATCAGCCCGAACACCAGATCCGTCCGCAGGTCCAGCTCGCCCTCGGCGAGCGCACCGCCGACGGCGGTGGCAGCGATCAACTGCCGGTAGGCGTCCTTGAGTTCGCCGCGTACGGCGTGGAAGCCGGCGAACCGCTCGGCGCGCACCTCGGGCAGCAGGTAGAGACCGCCGAGGTTGTGCGGTCCGCCGCACAGCAGCTCGACGTCCTGCCGGCACAGCTGCCACAGCCGCTCCCCCGGCGGGCGGGCGTCGTCGGCCAGCAGCCGCCGGGCGTACGTCAACGAGGGCGTGACGGTGGACTCCAGCAGCGCGGCGAGCAGTTCCTCCTTGCCGGAGACGTAGTGGTACATCGAGGCCTGCCGCATGCCCGCCCGCTCGGCGACCGCCCGGGTGGTGGTGGCCGCGTAGCCGCGGGTGGTGAACAACTCGGCGGCGGCCGCGAGCAGTTCCTCACGCGGCCGCAGCCCGCTGTCCGGCCGCTGCGCCACCCGCGGCCGCCCGACCCGGCGGCCGCCTCCTCCACCCGGCGTCCCCATGCGCCCGATCCTCGCACACGGGGCGCCGACGCGATCTTCGGACGCACCACGCGGGCGCCGACGCGATCTTCGGACGCACCACGCGGGCGCCCGGCCCAGGGCACGCGCCCTCCGGGCCAATCACACGGGGACCCGGCCCAGAAGCACGCACCCCCCGGGCACACCACGCGGGGACCCGGCCCAGAGCACGCACCCCCCGGGTCAATCACGCGGGCGCCCGGCCGATGCCGCGTGAGGGCCCGCCGATGCCGTGCGAGGGCCCGCCGATGCCGTGCGAGGGCCCGCCGATGCCGTGCGAGGGCCCGCCGATGCCGTGTGAGGGCCCGACCGAAGCGGCCTGCGGGCCCGGCCGCCGCCCGCGAACGCTCGGTCGCGTCCACGAGTGCGGGCGGCCGCCACCCGGCGCGAGCCCGGCGACAGGCACCCGAGAACCCGGCGACGAGCCCCGCCGGCACTCGGCCGCCGTCCCGCGAACACTCCGCCACACCCCACAAGGACTGACCCCCGAAGGCTCGGCGCCGAGCCCCGTGAGGGCTCGGTAACCGGTCGGCAACGCGCGGGCAATTCCGGCGACCCGGCGGCCGCCTAATTTCTGTCGGGCGACAGAAATTGCCGGAGACACGCGTTCACCACGACAACCCGGAGCCGGAGGTCCCGCGATGGCGACAGCCACCCCGTACGGAGCCCGCGACCACGCACGCGCCCAGGAGGGCGCGGGTGCGCGGGCCATGCCCGTCGTTCCGGCCGCCGACTGGCCCGACCCGCCGTGCGCGGCGGGCCACCTGGTGTGGGCCGAGACCGTGGCGGGCGGAAACTACACCCACCGGGTACTGGCCCGCGGCACCGAGCTGCGCCTGACCGACCCGCACGGCGACGCCTGCGCCCACCTGCTGCTGTACGTGGCCGACCGGCCCTGGGAGCGGCTGAACGTCGCCGACACGGTGAAGGTCCAGTGGAACGCGTACCTCGGCGAGGGCCGCCTCCTGCTGTCCGACCAGGGCCGCGTGCTGGCCTCCGTCGTCGCCGACACCGCCGGGCGGCACGACGCGCTGTGCGGCACCTCCACCCTCGTGCGCAACACCGAGCGCTACGGCGACGGCTCCCCGCAGTCCGCCTCCCCCGCGGGCCGCGAGCTGCTGAAGCTGGCGGCCGCGAAGAACGGCCTCACGCCGCGCGACCTGCCCCCGTCGCTGTCCTTCTTCCAGGGTGTCGAGGTGCGCGAGGACGGCGCCCTGGAGTTCACCGGTTCCACCGGCCCCGGCGGCAGCGTCACCCTCCGCGCCGAGCAGGACCTGACCGTGCTGATCGCCAACGTGCCGCACCCCGCCGACCCGCGCCCCGACTACGTCTGCACCCCGCTGGAGGTCCTGGCCTGGCGCGCCGCGCCGACCGCCCCGGACGACCCGCTGTGGCAGGCCACGCCCGAGGGCCGCCGGGCCTTCCTGAACACCGCCGAACACCTCACCGCGAGGGGGCTCGCATGAGCACGAGCACACCGCCGGCCGCCCGCCGGGCCGTCGTTCCCGCCCGGGCCGCCTGGTCGGCCGTGATCCGCGCCGGTCACACGCTGACCATCACCGACCTGCACGGCAACCAGGCCGTCGACTTCCTCGTCTACGACGCCCGGGACACGTCCGTGCGCTACAGCGCGCCCGACACGATCCAGGCCCGCGGCGGCGTCTTCCTGACCACGGGCAGCGTGCTCATGAGCAACGAGCACACCCCGCTGATGACCGTCACCGACGACGAGGTGGGCCGGCACGACACCCTCGGCGGCGCCTGCTCCAAGGAGTCGAACACGCTCCGCTACGGCCACCACACCTGGTCGCAGCACGCGTGCGTGGACAACTTCCTCGCGGAGGGCGCCCGGTACGGACTCGGCAAGCGCGACCTCGTCTCCAACATCAACTGGTACATGAACGTGCCGGTCGAGAAGGACGGCACCCTCGGCATCGTCGACGGCATCTCGGCGCCGGGCCGGAAGCTGACCCTGCGCGCGGAACGCGACGTGCTGGTGCTGGTCTCCAACTGCCCTCAGATCAACAACCCCTGCAACGGCTTCGAGCCGACCGCGGTGGAGATGACGATCGGGGCCGCGGGCCGGGGAGACGGCGCATGACCTTCGACACCGTCCTCGTCGCCAACCGGGGCGAGATAGCCGTCCGCATCATCCGCACCGCCCGCGCGCTCGGCCTGCGCACGGTCGCCGTGTACTCCGACCCGGACCGCACCGCCCCCCACGTCCGGCTCGCCGACGAGGCGGTACGGCTCGGCCCGGCGCCCGCCAAGGAGTCCTATCTCGACGCCGACCTGGTGCTGAAGGCGGCCAAGGACACCGGCGCGGGCGCGATCCATCCCGGCTACGGCTTCCTCTCGGAGGACGCGGTCTTCGCCCGCCGCTGCGAGGACGCCGGGATCGTGTTCGTGGGTCCGACACCCGGGCAGCTGGAGCTGTTCGGCGCCAAGCACACGGCGCGGGCGGCGGCCGAGGCGGCGGGGGTGCCGCTGGCGCCGGGAACGGGCCTGCTCCCGGATCTGGACTCCGCCGCGGCGGCCGCCGGGCGCATCGGCTATCCGGTCATGCTCAAGGCGACCGGCGGTGGCGGCGGCATCGGCATGTCGGCCTGCCGGTCCGCGGCCGAACTCGCCGACGCCTGGGAGCGGGTGCGGCGCGTCGCCGCGGCCTCCTTCTCCTCCGCCGGCCTCTTCCTCGAGCGGCTCGTCGAGCCCGCCCGCCATGTGGAGGTACAGGTCTTCGGCGACGGCACGGGCCGGGTCGTGACCCTGGGCGACCGCGACTGCTCCCTCCAGCGCCGCAACCAGAAGGTCGTGGAGGAGGCACCGGCGCCCGGCCTCCCCCCTCATGTGCGCACGCGGCTCACCACCGCGGCCCGCGACCTGTGCGCCTCCGTCGCATACCGCTCGGCCGCCACGGTCGAGTTCGTCTACGACGCCTCCCGCGAGGAGGCGTACTTCCTGGAGGTCAACACCCGTCTGCAGGTGGAGCATCCGGTCACCGAGGAGATCCACGGCATCGACCTCGTCGCCTGGATGCTGCGCCTGGCACGCGGCGAGACGGACGTCGTCCGCGCACCGGGCGCCCCCCGCGGTCACGCCGTGGAGGCCCGGCTGTACGCCGAGGACCCCTCGCGCGGGCACCGGCCCGGCGCGGGCCTGCTGACGCGGGTGGAGTTCCCGCCGGGCGTCCGCGTCGACGGCTGGGTGGAGGCCGGCACCGAGGTGACGACGTCGTACGACCCCCTGCTCGCCAAGGTGATCGCGCACGGCCCCGACCGCGCCCACGCCCTGCGGCGGCTGGACGAGGCGCTGGCCCGCACCCGCGTCGACGGCATCGAGACCAACCTGGGCCTGGTCCGCGCGGCGCTCGCCGACCCGGACGTCGCCGGGGCCGTGCACTCCACGGCGACGCTCGCCTCCGTCACCGACCCCACGCCGCGGATCGAGGTCGTCTCCGGCGGCACCCTGACCACGGTGCAGGACTGGCCGGGCCGCACCGGCCACTGGCAGGTCGGCGTGCCGCCGTCCGGGCCGATGGACGACCTGTCCTTCCGGCTGGGCAACCGCGCGCTCGGCAACGACGAGGGTGCGCCGGGGCTCGAGTGCACCCTGCAGGGGCCGGCGCTGAGGTTCACGCACCCGACGACCGTGTGCGTGACGGGCGCCGCGGCCGAGGTCACCGCCGGCGGCACGCCGGTCGCCCAGTGGGAACCGGTCACGGTGCCCGCGGGCGCCGTACTGCGGATCGGCGCACCGGCCGGGCACGGCCTGCGCACCTATGTGCTCGTCGCCGGCGGGCTCGACGTGCCGGACTTCCTGGGCAGCGCGAGCACCTTCACGCCGGGCCGCTTCGGCGGACACGGCGGCCGGGCGCTGCGTACCGGCGACGTACTGCACGCAGGCACGGTCACCACCGGCGCCCCGGTGCCCGTCCGGGACCGGCCCTACTTCGGTGCCGTGTGGCACGTCGGGGCCGTCGAAGGCCCGCACGCCGCACCGGAGTTCTTCACCGCGGAGGACATCCGCGACTTCTACGCCGCCGACTGGAAGGTCCACTTCAACTCGGCCCGCACCGGCGTCCGGCTGGTCGGGCCCAAGCCGCGGTGGGCGCGCGCGGACGGTGGTGAGGCGGGCCTGCACCCGTCCAACATCCACGACACCCCCTACTCCGTCGGCGCCGTCGACTACACCGGCGACATGCCGGTGCTGCTCGGTCCGGACGGACCCTCGCTCGGCGGGTTCGTCTGCCCGGCGACCGTCCTGAGCGGCGAGCGCTGGAAGCTCGGGCAGCTGCGGCCCGGCGACACGGTGCGCTTCACCCCGGTCACCGTCGACGGCTCGCCCCGCGCAGCCGTCGTGGACGGCGGCGTACTGGCCCGGGACGGCGACGTCACCCACCGCCGCGGCGGCGACGACAACCTGCTCGTCGAGTTCGGGCCCATGCGGCTCGATCTGGCGCTGCGCATGCGGGTCCACGCGCTGATGGAAGCGGTGGCCGCGGCGGACCTCGACGGTGTCACGGACCTCACCCCGGGCATCCGCTCCCTGCAGATCCGGACGGACCCCGGCCGGCTGCCGCTGCGCGAACTCCTGCCCCTGGTGCGGGAGATCGCGGCGGCGCTGCCGCCCACGGACGAACTCGTCGTCCCCTCCCGCACCGTCCACCTCCCGCTGTCCTGGGACGACCCGGCGACCCGCGAGGCGATCGCCCGCTACACGGCGGGCGTCCGCGACGACGCGCCCTGGTGCCCGTGGAACATCGAGTTCATCCGCCGGGTCAACGGCCTGGAGTCGGTGGACGACGTCCACGCCACCGTCTTCGACGCCGAGTACCTGGTCCTGGGCCTGGGCGACGTCTACCTGGGCGCCCCGGTCGCCACCCCGCTGGACCCGCGGCACCGCCTGGTGACCACGAAGTACAACCCGGCACGCACCTGGACGGCCGAGAACTCGGTCGGCATCGGCGGTGCCTACCTGTGCGTCTACGGCATGGAGGGCCCGGGCGGCTACCAGCTCGTGGGCCGCACGACCCAGGTGTGGTCGGGCTGGCGGCAGCGGGGCGCGTTCGAACCCGGATCGCCCTCGCTGCTGCGCTTCTTCGACCGCATCCGCTGGTATCCGGTGGACGCGGACGAACTCCTCGGCCTGCGCGCCGACATCATCTCCGGCCGCTTCGTGCCCCGGATCGAGGAAGGCACCTTCTCGCTCGCCGATCACCGGCGGTTCCTCACCGACAACGCCGATTCCATACGGGAGTTCACAGCCCGGCAGCAGGCGGCCTTCGCCGCGGAGCGGGACGCCTGGGAGGCGGCGGGCGAGTTCGCGCGCGCAGAGGCGGCCGCGGTACCGGCGCCCGCCCCGGCGGAGGTGACGGTCCCGCCGGGCGGCCGCCTCGTCGAGGCCGAGTTCGCCGCCTCCGTCTGGCAGCTCAACGTCAGGCCCGGAGACGAGGTGCGGGCCGGACAGCCGCTCCTGGCGCTGGAGGCGATGAAGATGGAGTCCCGGGTGCACGCGCCGGCCGACGGTGTGGTCGCGGAGATCCTGGCCGGGCCGGGCGACCAGGTTCAGGCGGGGACGGCGCTGGTGATCCTGGCCCCGGCGGCCCGGTGAAGCACACGCGGGAGCGGGAACGGAGGAGTGGGAGATGTCCGCAGTGAACCGGGTCCGCGCCGCGCACGAGCGTGCCGCGGCCGTGGACCGCCCCGAGATCTGGATCGATCTGCGCCCGCGGGCGGAGGTCGAGGCGGAGGCCCGGGCGATCGACGCACGCGTGGCGGCAGGTGAGCGACTGCCGCTCGCGGGGCGTGTGCTGGCGGTGAAGGGCAACATCGACGTGGCCGGCCTGCCCACCACCGCGGGCTGCCCGGCCTACGCCTACCGCCCGGAGCACGACGCACCGGCCGTCGCCCGGCTCCGCGCGGCGGGCGCGGTCGTGCTGGGCACGACGAACCTGGACCAGTTCGCCACGGGCCTGGTGGGCACGCGTTCGCCCTACGGCGCCGTCCGCCATGCCCACGATCCGTCGCGGGTCAGCGGCGGTTCGAGCTCGGGCTCGGCGGTGGCGGTGGCCCTGGGCATCGCCGACCTCGCCCTGGGCACCGACACGGCGGGCTCGGGACGGGTGCCGGCCGCCCTCAACGGCATCGTCGGCCTGAAGCCGACCCGGGGCCTGGTCCCCACGGCAGGGGTGGTCCCGGCCTGTGCCTCCCTCGACTGCGTCACGGTGTTCGCCCGCACCCTCCCGGAGGCCGGGCAGGCACTGTCCTTCATGGCGGCGCCACCGGCCCGGGACCTGCCGGCCCTCCCCGGGCGCGCCCCGGGCCCGTGGCGCGTCGCGGTCCCCGCACACGAGCAGCTGGGCGTACTGGACGCGGGCTGGGCGCAGGCCTACGACGCGGCCGTACGGCAGCTCGGGGCGGCGGGCGCCGACGTACGCACCCTCGACCTGACCCCGTTCACCGAGGCGGCGGCGCTGCTCTACGAGGGCGCGTTCGTGGCGGAGCGCTATGCGGCGGTGGGGAGTTTCATCGACATGTTGACCTGCGAGGGGGGTGCGGCCGCCGCGGCCCTGGACCCCACGGTCGCCGGCGTCGTCACCAGCGCCCGCGACATCCCGGCCCACCGCCTCTTCACCGACCTGGACCGTCTGGCGGCCCTGCGCACCCGGGCCCTCGGCGAACTGGCCGACGCGGACGCCCTGCTGCTCCCCACCACCACGGGCCACCCGACCCTCGCCGAGGTGGCCGCCGACCCGCTGGGCGCCAACGCCCGCCTCGGCCGCTTCACCAACTCCACCAATCTCCTCGACCTGGCGGCGGTGGCCGTCCCGGCCGGCGAGGTGAACGGCCTCCCGTTCGGCGTCATGCTGATCGGCCCGGCCTTCACGGACGACCGCCTGACGAGGATCGCGGGCCTGCTCCAGCCGGAGACGCGGCTGGCGGTGGTGGGAGCGCACCTGACCGGCCAGCCGCTCAATCCCCAGCTCCTGGCCCTGGGCGCCCACTTGGACCGCACGACCACCACGGCCCCCGTCTACCGCCTGCACGCGCTGCGGACGACGCCGCCCAAGCCCGGCCTGGTGCACGTGGGCGAGGGCGGAGCCGAGATCGAGACGGAGATCTGGCGCCTGCCGGCAGAAGGCCTGGGCCGCCTGCTGGCGGCGCTGCCCCGACCGATGGCACTGGGCACCGTCGAACTGTCGGACGGCACCCGCGCGCCCGGCTTCCTGTGCGAACCGAGCGCCCTGGAGAACGCCGAGGACATCACGCGTCACGGGAGCTGGCGGAACTTCCTGAGCGCCGGGTAGACGGGCGCCCTCAGGGGCACGGGGCTGTGCCGGCATACGGCTCCGCCGGGTGGGTGCGACCGGCCGCGGACAGCCCGCACCCGCCGAACATCCCTCACCCCACCGACGAGTAGGCCACAACCCCCCGCAGCAACCCCTCAACCGCCCTGCGCGCGGCCTTCCCCACCGTCGAGCCCTCCGCAGGAGAGGCCGCGGAGATCTGCCCCAGCACGTCGATCACCTGCTTGCACCACCGCACGAAATCCCCGGCCGGCATCTCCACCTCCCGCAGGACCTCGTCGAGCCCCTTGCCGCCGGCCCACATGTACGCGGCCCAGGCGAACCCGAGATCCGGCTCCCGCTGCCCGACCCCCTCGCTCTGCGTGATCCGGAAGTCCTCCTCCAGCGCGTCCAGCCGCCCCCAGATGCGCACCATCTCACCCAGCGCGGCCTTGGCCTTGCCGGAGGGCAGCTTCGGGGCCATCGCGTCGTCGCCGACCCGGGCCTCGTAGACCAACGCCGAGACGCACGCGGCCAGTTCCGCGGGGCCGAGCCCTTCCCAGACCCCGGCCCGCAGGCACTCGCTGGCCAGCAGGTCCAGCTCGCCGTACAGCCGCGCCAGCCGCTTGCCGTGCTCGGTGACCTCGTCACCGCGCAGGTAGTCGAGCTCGGTCAGCAGCGCCACGATGCGGTCGAAGGTCCGGGCGATCGTGTTCGTACGGCCCTCGATGCGCCGCTCCAGCTGCGAGGTGTCCTTCAGCAGCCGGTGGTAGCGCTCGGCCCACCGCGCGTGGTCCTCACGATCGTTGCACCCGTGGCAGGGGTGGGCGCGGATCGCGGTGCGCAGCCGGGCGATCTCGCGGTCGTCGACGGCCAGGGAGCGCTTCTTGCGGGCCCGCTCCGGCGGGATGTGCCCGGCCTTGGTGCGCAGCGCCGAGGCGAGGTCCCGGCGGGACTGCGGGGAGCGGGCGTTGAAGGACTTGGGGATGCGCATCCGCTCCAGCGCCTCGACCGGCACCGGGAAGTCCATCGACGCCAGCCGCTTGACCTGGCGCTCCGCGGTCAGCACCAGCGGGCGCGGCCCGTCGTGGTGCTCGAAGCCGCGATGGCCGTTGGACCGCCCGGCGGGCAGGCCGGGATCCAGCACCAGCGCGAGACCGGCGTACTTGCCCGTCGGCACATGGATGACGTCCCCCGGCTTGAGCTTCTCCAGCGCGACCGCGGCCTCGGCGCGCCGCTGGGCGGCGCCCTGCTTGGCGAGCTCGGTCTCGCGGTCCTTGAGCTCGCGCCGCAGGCGCGCGTACTCCTCGAAGTCACCGAGGTGGCAGGTCATGGAGGCCTTGTAGCCCTCCAGCCCCTCCTCGTTGCGCTGCACCTGCCGCGAGATCCCGACGACCGACTTGTCGGCCTGGAACTGCGCGAAGGACGTCTCCAGCAGCTCGCGCGAACGGTGCCGGCCGAACTGCTCGACCAGGTTGACCGCCATGTTGTACGAGGGCTTGAAGCTGGAGCGCAGCGGATACGTGCGGGTGCCCGCGAGCCCGGCCAGGTGCTCGGGACTCATGCCCCGCTGCCACAGCACCACGGCATGGCCCTCGACATCGATGCCGCGCCGGCCGGCACGGCCGGTCAGCTGGGTGTACTCGCCGGGGGTGATGTCGGCGTGCTGTTCGCCGTTCCACTTGACGAGCTTCTCCAGGACCACCGAGCGCGCGGGCATGTTGATGCCCAGCGCCAGCGTCTCGGTCGCGAACACGGCCTTGACCAGGCCGCGTACGAAGAGTTCCTCGACGACCTCCTTGAACGTCGGCAGCATGCCCGCGTGGTGGGCCGCGATACCGCGCTCCAGGCCTTCCAGCCACTCGTAGTAGCCGAGGACGTGCAGGTCCTCGGTCGGGATGGACGCCGTGCGCTCCTCGACGAGGGCGCGCACCCTCCCGCGCGCCTCCTCGTCGTTGAGCCGCAGACCGGCGTAGAGGCACTGCTGTACGGCCGCCTCGCAGGCCGCGCGGCTGAAGATGAAGGTGATGGCGGGCAGCAGGCCCTCGGCGTCGAGACGTTCGATGACCTCAGGGCGGCCCGGGGTCCACACCCGCGAGCGCTGTCTGCGCTCCCGCTCACGGTCGGCCTCGCGCATCGCCCGGCCGCGCCTGCGGTCCTGGTAGGAGGGGCGGCTCGCCTCCATGCGCGCCAGGCGCGTGAGGTCGGGGTTGACGGCCTTCTTGCTGCCCTCGCCCTCCTCGAACAGGTCGTACATCCGCCGCCCGGCGAGCACGTGCTGGAACAGCGGCACCGGCCGGTGCTCGGAGACGATCACCTCGGTGTGGCCGCGGACGGTGTCGAGCCAGTCGCCGAACTCCTCGGCGTTGGAGACGGTCGCGGACAGTGACACCAGGGTCACCGACTCGGGGAGGTGGATGATCACCTCCTCCCACACGGCGCCGCGGAAGCGGTCGGAGAGGTAGTGCACCTCGTCCATGACCACGTGGCCGAGGCCGAGGAGCGTCTGCGAGCCCGCGTACAGCATGTTCCGCAGCACCTCGGTGGTCATCACGACCACCGGGGCGCCGGAGTTGACGCTGTTGTCGCCGGTGAGCAGACCGACCCGCTCCGCGCCGTAACGGCGGCACAGGTCGGCGTACTTCTGGTTCGACAGCGCCTTGATGGGGGTGGTGTAGAAGCACTTCTTGCCCTGCTGGAGGGCGAGGTGGACGGCGAACTCGCCGACGATCGTCTTGCCGGAGCCGGTGGGCGCCGCGACCAGCACGCCCTTGCCCGCCTCGAGCGCCTGGCAGGCCTCGATCTGGAAGGGGTCGAGGCCGAAGTCGTACATCTCGCGGAAGGAGGCGAGCGCGGTGGCCTGCTCGGCAGCGCGCCTGCGGGCAGCCGCGTACCGCTCGGCCGGGGAGAGGTCCTCTGTCATCGTGCTTTCGAGCGTACCGGGCCACACTGACAACAGGACGATCATTATCCGGAACCCGGTGCGTCAGACAGCGAGAGGCGCCGACGTCACCAGGGACGCGGGCACCTCTCACGAACTCCTGCCGAGCGTGTGCGAGCGAAGGCCTCAGGTCACGTCGTCGTAGCCGTTGACCCGGTCCGTGCTGGCCTGCTCGGGCAGCGCCCGGCTGGCGGAGACCGTCTCGATCTCCCCGACGTCCTCGGGGGTGAGATCCAGTTCGGAGGCCTCGTCGTCGCTCAGCTCCGCGTCCGGGTTCGCGCGGGCGCGGCGCCTGTCGTTGAGCAGGGCCACTCCCACCGCCATGAAGTACAGCACGACGATCGGGCCGGCCAGGGCGATCATGCCGAAGGGGTCGGTCGTGGGCGTCGCCACGGCGCCGAAGACGAAGACGCCCATCACCACACCGCGCCACCAGCCCGCCATCCTGCGCCCGGACACCATACCGGCGAAGTTGAGCATGACAAGGATCAGCGGCAGCTCGAAGGCACCGCCGAAGATGAGGATCATCCGGACGACGAAGTCCAGGATCTTGTCCATCGGCAGGATGTTGGCGGAGCCTTCGGGTGTGATGCCCAGCAGCACCCGCATGCTGATGGGAAGGATCGTGTAGGCGAGCCAGGCGCCCGCGAGGAAGAGCGGCACCGCCGCCGAGACGAACCAGTACGTGTACTTCCGCTCGTGGCGGTGCAGACCGGGCGCCACGAACGCCCACAGCTGATAGAGCCAGACGGGGCTGGAGATGATCACGCCCGCCATGAAGCAGACCTTCACCGTGGTGGTGAACGGCGACAGCAGGTCGGTGTAGGCGATGACGGCGCAGGCGCCGCCGGTGGACTCACCCAGTCCGGTCTTGCAGCGGGGCACCGGATCGATGAGGAAGTTCATCAGATCCTGGCTGTAGAAGGCGACCACGACGGACACGACCGTGATCGCCAGCATGCCCTTCGCGAGCCGGTTGCGCAGCTCGCGAAGGTGATCCACGAGAGGCATGCGCCCCTCGGGGTCCTTCTCCTTCTTGCGGGCGGGCTTGAGCACCCCACGTCCTCGTCTCGTGCGGCGGGCCGGATGCGTCCGGCCCTGCGTCAGCGCTTGGTGGTGTCCGTCGGTTCGTTGACCGGACGCGAGCTGGTGACGTCGCCCGGGGAAGCCTGGATCGTGCGCTGCGCGGAGGACTGCTCCCCGGTGGGGGCCGTCTGGGAGGAGGAGTTGCCGTCCTCCTTCATCGCCTTGGCCTCGCTCTTGAGGATGCGCGCGGACTTGCCGAGCGAGCGGGCCATATCCGGAAGCTTCTTAGCGCCGAACAGCAGAACGACGACAACGAGGATGAGCAGGATCTCGGGAGCGCCGAGCCTTCCGAACATAAGTCTCTACCTTCTCACCGAGGCGGCTGGGTGGGATGCTGTCCGACCAGTCGGACATATGTCCGAGCAGTCGCACTGACAGCGATCGTAACGCTCAGGGGTAAACCGGAGGCAATCCCTGTGCGTACTCCCGGTCAGCGATACGGGCCTCGTTCTCCGCACCGCGACCAGCAGCGTACCCGCCGCAGCGGCCCGTGTGACAGTGCGAAGTGACCCAGAACGCTGTGGCTCCACGCCCCACAAGGCCCCCTCGGCAGCCCTCACAGCGAGTCTGCGGCACGCGCCACGCCCACCGACGCCCGCTCCAGTTCCTCGGCGGCCCCGTTGATACGGCGCGCGGAGTCCGACACCTGCCTGCCGAGGCGCTCGGCCTCCACGAAGACCCGGACGGCCAGCACACCGAGGACGGCGAGACCCAGGAAACCCACAGCTACCGCGAACATCGGCCAGAACATGGGTCGAGCCTAGAGGGCGGAGTGCAGCCGCAGTGTCCTGACCCCGCCGCCGGTCAGCAGTTCCACGATGCGCTCCCCGGCCGGCTTGCGGACCGAGGAGCCGCAGTCGGGGCAGGTGAAGGAGTAGAAGGTGGTGCGGCTCGTGGCGCCGATGGCGAGGCGCAGCGCACCCGCGGCGAGCTCGAAGCTGCCGCGGCACTCCGGGCAGCCCGCCCTGAAGGTCACCGGCGAGACGCTTCTCATCCCGGCGAAGGCTGCCGCCACCGACATCTCCTGCACACCGGACACCGACGACTCGCTCAAGCTCCTGCTCCTTAGTTCCGGGTCGTTCGCCTTCGGGCGCCGCGGCCGGTGCCCGCCCGCGGCGACGGCTCACTCCCTGTCGTACTGCCCCTCGTCCACCACAAGCCCGCCGTGCGGCCCCCGGGCGTCCACGCCGTCGTACGCCGCCAGTGCCTCGCGGGCCGCCCGGCGGGCGCTGTCGGCGAGCTCGCGCGGGGCGACGATCCGGCCGTCGCGCCCGAGCCGCAGCGCCAGCCGCCGCAGCGAGGCCGGGTCGGGCGTACGCAGGCTGATACGCAGCCCGCCGTCCGGAAGCTCATCCGCACTGTCGTGCGGGTAGTACTCGGCGACCCAGCGGCCGCCCGGACCGACCTCGACCACGACCTCCGGGTCCTCGGCGGCCGGCTGCACCAGCCCCTCGGACAGGTCCCGCAGCTCGATCTCCGGCGGCGCGGCCGGCTCGTCGAGGATCTTGATCTCGGCGACCCGGTCCAGCCGGAAGGTGCGGCGCGCCTCGGAACGGCGGCACCACGCCTCCACGTACGTGTGCCCGACGCTGACCAGCCGGATGGGGTCGATCTCGCGCTCGGTGAGCTCGTCGCGCGCGGGCGAGTAGTAGCGGATCCACAGCCGGCGGCGCTCCGCGATCGCACGGTCGACGTCGGCGAAGACCCCGCCCTCGGACTCGAAGGTCACCGACAGCCGGGAGCTGGCGCCCGCCGCCTCGCCGGCCGCGGCCTCCACCTTGGCGGTGGCGCGCAGCAGCGCCTGCCGGTCGCCCTCGCGCAGCCCGGGCAGCGTGGACACCGCGCGGGCGGCCACCAGCAGCGCGGTCGCCTCGTCGGCGGCCAGCCGCAGGGGCTCGGCCGCCTCCTCACCGAGGGCGGCCGCGTTGTGCCACCAGATGCGCTCGCCGTCGGTGTCGATGTCGAGGAGGTCACCGCCGCGGAAGCTGGTGCCGCACATGGGCAGCACGTCGAGATCCGAGGCCAGCTCGTCCTCGGTGATGCCGAAGGCGCGCGCCACGTCCTCGACCCGGGCCCCCGGACGCTCCTTGAGATACGTCACCAGGGAGAGCATCCGCCGGGTCTGGTCGATGGCGCTCGCGGGCCTGACCGGTTTGCCTGCCACTGTCCTGCTCCGCTCCCCCTCAGCCCTTGGCCACGGCCTGCAGCCGGTCCACCACGTCCGCACGCAGCTCGGCCGGCTCCAGGACCACCACGTCCGGCCCGAACTCCACCAGCCAGGCATCCAGCCCGTGCCCGTACGGAATCTCCAACTCGTCCCAGCCGTCCCCGAGTTCCCGCACCGCGGTGGCCTTCGCCCGAAGGGGGTACCCGGCCCCCGAGCGCAGCCGGATCAGCGCGGAGCGGTCGGCGGTCTCCCCCGCCCAGCTCGCGACGGTCTCCCGCACGGTGACCACGTCGGGTACGGCGGCGGTGAACCGCCCGCCGCGGCTGCGCACCCTGCCGGTGATCCGCGACAGCCGGAAGACCCGCTCGGCGCCCCGGTCGCGGTCGAAGCCGGCCAGGTACCAGTGGCCGCGCCAGCACTCCAGCGCCCACGGCTCGACGTGCCGCGGCTCGGGGTGGGCGGCGGTGGCCTTGCGGTAGTCGAAGACGACCGGGCGGCGGTCGCGGCATGCCAGCATCAGCGGTTCGAAGGCGGCCTCGTGCACCGGGATGCGCGGTTCCAGGGCGCCGTGGGCCTCGTACGGATCGACGTCCTCGGGCAGACCGGCCGCGCGCAGCTTCTGCAGGGCGCCGCTGGCCGCTCCGGCGAGCCGGGCCTGCTGCCACACCTTGGCGGCGAGACCGAGGGCGGCGGCCTCCTCGGCGTCGAGGGTGATCGGCGGGAGGCGATTGCTGTCGCGGCGGGCCAGGTAGCCCGTCTCGCCGTCGAGGTTCTCCACCGTCTCGATGACCAGGCCGAGTTCGCGCAGATCGTCCTTGTCGCGCTCGAACATGCGGCTGAAGGATTCGTCGCTGCCCGCCGTGCCCGGTCCCGGCCCGAATGCCTCGACGTACGCCTCGATGGACTCGCGCAGCTCGCGCTTGCTGAGCGGCCGCCGGGTCCCGAGCAGACACAGCGCCAGGTTCATCAGCCGCTCGGCCTTGGCAATGGCCATCGACGCCCTTCGCCTCCCTATGGTGCTTGTCGACGTTGACCGTACCGCCCCGAAGTGGCGTGGCAAAAGCCGAGGGCCCGTGCCTGGGCAGGCACGGGCCCCCGGGTGACCGGGTCCGGTCGGAACCGCGGGTCAGACCGCGAGGAGGTCGACCACGAAGATCAGAGTCTCGCCCGGCTTGATCGCCGGGGTCGGGCTCTGGTCGCCGTAGGCGAGGTGGGCGGGGATGGTCAGCTGGCGGCGGCCGCCGACCTTCATGCCCTGCACGCCCCGGTCCCAGCCCGCGATGACCCGGCCGCCACCCAGCGGGAAGCGGAACGGGGTGCCGCGGTTCCAGCTGGCGTCGAACTCCTCACCGGTGCTGAAGGCGACGCCCACGTAGTGGACGGTGACGGTCTGACCCGCCTGCGCGACCGCGCCGTCGCCCTCCCAGATGTCCTTGATCTCGAGATCCGCCGGGGGCTCGCCGCCCGGGAAGTCGATCTCGGGCTTGTCCATGCTCACGTCTTTCAGCTCCTGCTTGTCCGCGGAAAGGCAACACGCACAGTCTTACATCACGGGAGGGCTACATCTTCGCGAGGATGTCGACCGAGAAGACGAGCACGGAG
Source organism: Streptomyces sediminimaris (assembly GCF_047049295.1). Taxonomy (NCBI): domain Bacteria; kingdom Bacillati; phylum Actinomycetota; class Actinomycetes; order Kitasatosporales; family Streptomycetaceae; genus Streptomyces; species Streptomyces sediminimaris. Next base: position 1,745,980 of record NZ_JBJWOT010000001.1, read on the forward strand.
TCCTTCTTGATGCCGCTGCCGGCCGGCGGCTTGTCGCCGTAACCCAGCTTCGGCGGGACGACGATGAGGACCCGGCTGCCGACCTTCTTGCCCTCCAGGCCCTGCGCCCAGCCCTTGACGACCTGCTGCAGCCCGAACGACGTCAGCGCCTTGCGGCCGTAGGTCGAGTCGAACTCCTTGCCGTTGTCCCAGAAGACGCCCTTGTACTGCACCAGGACGCTGTCCTTGGCGGCGACCGTCTCGCCGTCGCCCTCGATGACGTACTTCGACACCAGGCCGGTGGGCGCGTCCTTCTTGGGGATGTCGATGGAGGGCGCCTTGCCGTCGGTGTTGGTGCCGACCTTCGGCAGGCTCGCGTCGTTCTGCGGGACCTCGGTGCCCTTGGCGGAGCTGGAGGCGTTGAACGCGCCCTGGATGTCGGCGACGAACACCAGCGTGTCGGTGCCCTTGATGCCCGCCTGGGAGTTCCCCTCCTTGCCGTAGCCCCAGGTGGGCGGCACGGAGAACAGGACGCGGCTGCCGACCTTCTTGCCCTGCAGGGCGTACCGCCAGCCGTCGATGATGCTGCCCTCGGCGAGCTGGATGAGCAGCGGGGTCTTGCGGTCGTAGGAGTTGTCGAAGACCTTCCCCGTGCTCCACACCTGGCCGAGGTAGTGGGCCTGCACGTAGTCGTTCTCGGCGACCGCCTTGCCGCCGCCCGCGATCAGCGTCTTCACCGCGAGCTGCTTCGACGGGTCCCCGGAGCCCTTGGCGACGGCCGGCTTCTCGCCGAACTTCGTCCCCGCCGTGACGGCCGGCAGCGGACCGCCGACGATCTTCGGCGGCGGCGCGGCGGAGGTGGCCGGGGCGGAGGGCGAGGCGCTGTCGCTGGCCTTGCTCGAGTCGGACTTGTTGTCGCCGCCGCACCCCGCGACGGTGACAAGTCCTGCGGGTACGGCGATGAGAAGGGAGCGTCGGCGCACGGTGGGGGCCTCGTATCGGTCGATCTTGTGGATGGCGTGCGCGCAACTCTACGGCGTGAGAAGGGCGCCGCACTGGAAACGTACGGCGCCCGTGTTGCGTTCCGGGCTGTCACCGGAACGCGTGGCTCACATTCCGGCGATGAGCTTCTCCACGCGGTCGTCCACCGAACGGAACGGGTCCTTGCACAACACCGTGCGCTGCGCCTGGTCGTTGAGCTTGAGGTGGACCCAGTCGACGGTGAAGTCCCGGCGCTGTTCCTGGGCCCTGCGGATGAAGTCGCCGCGCAGCCGGGCCCTGGTGGTCTGCGGGGGGACGGACTTGCCTTCGAAGATCTTCAGGTCGCTGCAGATCCGCTCTGCCTGACCCTTCTTCTCCAGCAGGTAGTACAGGCCACGACGGCGGTGGATGTCGTGGTAGGCGAGGTCTATCTGCGCGACCCTCGGGTGGGACATGGTCATGTTGTGCTTGGCCCGGTACCGCTCGATGAGCTTGTACTTCATGACCCAGTCGATCTCGGTGCCGATCCGGTCGAGGTCCTCGGTCTCGATCGCGTCCAGGGTGCGGCCCCACAGCTCCAGGACCTGCTCGACCGTGCCGGTGCGGATGCCCCGGCGCTCGCAGAAGTCCACGGCCTTCTCGTAGTACTCGCGCTGCACCTCCAGGGCGGAGGCCTCGCGGCCGCTGGCCAGGCGCACCTTGCGCCGGCCGGTGATGTCGTGGCTGACCTCGCGGATCGCCCGGATCGGGTTCTCCAGGGTCAGGTCCCGCATCACGGTGCCCGCCTCGATCATGCGCAGCACCAGGTCGGTCGCCCCGACCTTGAGCAGCATGGTCGTCTCGGACATGTTCGAGTCGCCGACGATGACGTGCAGACGGCGGTAGCGCTCGGCGTCCGCGTGCGGTTCGTCGCGGGTGTTGATGATCGGCCTCGAGCGGGTCGTCGCCGAGGAGACGCCCTCCCAGATGTGCTCGGCCCGCTGGCTGACGCAGTACACCGCGCCGCGCGGCGTCTGCAGCACCTTGCCGGCCCCGCACAGCAGCTGGCGCGTGACCAGGAACGGAATGAGAATGTCCGCGAGCCGGGAGAACTCCCCGTGACGCGCGACGAGATAGTTCTCGTGGCAGCCGTAGGAGTTGCCCGCCGAGTCGGTGTTGTTCTTGAAGAGGTAGACGTCGCCCGCGATTCCCTCCTCGTGCAGGCGTCGTTCGGCGTCTACCAGTAGCCCTTCCAGAATGCGCTCGCCGGCCTTGTCGTGGGTGACCAGCTCGGTCACGTTGTCACACTCGGGTGTCGCGTATTCCGGATGTGAGCCCACGTCGAGATAGAGGCGGGCGCCGTTTCGCAGAAAGACATTGCTGCTGCGGCCCCATGACACGACACGGCGGAAGAGGTACCGCGCCACCTCGTCGGGAGACAGGCGGCGCTGTCCCCTGAACGTACACGTGACGCCGTACTCGTTCTCCAGCCCGAAGATGCGGCGGTCCATGAGTGAACATTACGCCCGATCCCCTGAGCTGAAACGGGGTTCGGCTGCTCGGTTCGGATCATTTTCGGATGAAGCCGCAACGACCGCACCACCCGCGGGAGCTGCGAGGACCCGTCCGGTGGCCAGCAGAACCAGCACGGACACACCGCCCGCGGCGCCGGGCACGGCGAAGCCCCACAGCGCCCCGCCCGCCTGGACGACCGGCCCCGCCACACCCGTTCCGACCGACGCCCCCACCGTGAACGTCGTCACGAGCCAGGAGAAGGCCTCGGTGACCGTCCCGGCCGGCGCGTGCCGGTCGACGAGCACGAACGCGCACGCGATGACGGGCGCCAGGAAGAGCCCGGCCAGGGCTGTCAGCAGCACCATGGCGACCGTGCCCGGCAGCAGCGTCAGCGGCAGGTAACACACCGCCAGCAGGGCCACCAGGGCCCGCAGTCGGCGCGCGGGCTCTCCGGTCCACCGCCGCGCCCCGTAGACGGTGCCGCCGACGAGCGCGCCGAGCCCCAGGGCGGCCATCAGCCAGCCGTACACGGCGTCTCCGCCGTGACGGTCCGCGTACGGCACCGCGGCCACCGTGATGGAACCCAGCGCGATACCGACGAACAGGAACGCGCCGAGCAGCGCGAGCAGCCCCGAGGAGCGCAGCGCGCCCAGCCAGTGCGCCTCGCGCGGCGCCGAACGCCACGCGCGCGAGGGCTGCGAGAGGACCACCGAGAGCGCGCCGAGCACACCCACGGCGTTCAGCGCCAGCAGGGCCGCCCGCTCCGACCACAGCGCCACGCACAGGGTCACCAGCAAGGGGCCGACCGTGAACATGACCTCCTGCGCCACGGCGTCCATGGCGTAGGCCGTGTGCACCTGCTCCTCGCGCCGCAGCACGGACGGCCACAGCGCCCGCAGACCGCCCTCCAGGGGCGGCGTGAAGAGCCCGGCGGCCGCCACGCACGCGTAGGCGAGGGGCAGCGGGTCGGTGCCGGAGAAGGCGAAGCCCGCCATCGCCAGGGCCGACACGACGGCTGCGGGCAGCTGGACGCGCGGCTGGCCGTGGAGGTCCACCAGCCGGCCGAGCACGGGCTGGCCGACGGCGTTGGCGACGCCGTACACCGCCGCGAGGGCACCCGCCAGGCTGTACGTGCCGCCCTCGGCGCGGACGAAGAGGACCAGGGCGATCGCGGCGGTCGCGTTCGGCAACCGGCCCACCAGCGTGCCCGCCAGCAGCCGGGCCGCGTGTCTCGCCCTGAGGATCTCCAGGTATCCCGCGGCCATGCCCCCGCCTCCACGCCTCACGTTGTACGTATAACCCGGCTCCCCATACGTAGCATGTGCGCTGTCCGCAGTCCAGGCGAACGACCGAGACGAAGAGAGCAGGCCCGCGGTGGCACGCAGCAGCACGCGCCCGACCAGCCGTGACGTCGCCCGGGCGGCGGGCGTCTCCCAGGCCGCCGTCTCCCTGGTGCTGGGCGGCAAGTGGCACGGCCGCGTCGCCGAGACCACCGCCGAACGCGTACGGGAGGCCGCGCGCGAACTCGGCTACCGGCCCAACCTCGCCGCCCGCAACCTGCGCCTGGGGCGCACCCGCACGGTGCTGCTCGTCGTCCCGGCACTGACCACCGAGTTCTTCGCCGGCGTCTACACCGGCGCCGCGCGCGTCGCCGCCGACCACGGCTTCGGCGTCGTGCTGTACCCCTCCCCCGAGGGCATCGGCCCCGCCCGCGACCCCTTCGCGTCCGCCCAGGCGGCCCTGGACGGCGTCATCGCCTCCTCCATGGCCGCGGACGCCCTCACCGCCATCCGCGGCGACCAGCTGCCCCTGGTGATGCTCGACAGCGACCCGGAGGGCAGCCTCGGCGCGGCGACGGTGAACCTCGACATCGCGGACGGCGTCCGGCAGGTCCTCGACCACCTGCTGGGCCTCGGCCACCGGCGCTTCCTGCACCTGGCCGCGGACGTGGCGTCGTGGACCTTCGACGTCCGCGCGCGCGAGCTCGCCGAACGCGCCCGCACGGTACCCGGCACCTCCGTGCGCACGGCGCGCGCGCCGATCTCCATCGAGGACGCCCTGACCGCCGCCGAGGCGGCCCTGTCGGCGCCCGGACCCCGGCCCACGGCCCTGGTCTGCGACGACGACAAACTCGCGGCGGGCGCCTACAAGGCGGCCCGGCGCCTCGGCCTGCGCATCCCCGACGACGTCTCCGTCACCGGCCTGGACGACCTCGCCCTCGCCACCGCCCTCGACCCCGAACTGACCACCGTGCGCCTGGACGCCGAACTCTTCGGCGAGCGCGGCATGCGGGCGCTGCTGGCCGTCCTGGAGGGCCGCGTGCCGGAGGCGGGCGACATCCCCGTCGAGCTGGTCGTACGCGGCTCCACGGCGCCCCCGGGCACCCCCTGAACGCCCTGTGCCCCGGCCGCGTGGCGGCCGGGGCACACGAACGTGGGGCGAGGCCGGCTACTCCTCGTCCGCCTCCTGGCCCTCGGCTCCCTCCGAGCCCTCCGCCGCGGTGGCCGCACCGTCGCTCTCCAGCAGCCGGGAGAGCTGGCGGCCGACGATCCGCCTGAACTTACGGGCCTGCGGGCGCGTGCGGTCCAGCACCGCGACCTCCAGCCGCTCGGCGGGGATCTCCCGCTCACTGCCGTTGGTGTCGCGGGACAGGGCCGTCACGGCCAGCCTCAGCGCCTCGGCCAGCGTCATGCCGTCCTGGTGGCGCTGGTCGAGATAACCGCTGATCTGCTCCGCGTTGCCCCCGACCGCGACGGAGCCGTGCTCGTCCACGATCGAGCCGTCGTGCGGCAGCCGGTAGATCTGGTCACCGTCCGGGGTCTCGCCGACCTCGGCCACCACCAGTTCCACCTCGTAGGGCTTCTCACCCGCCGAGGAGAAGATCGTGCCCAGCGTCTGGGCGTAGACGTTGGCGAGACCGCGCGCGGTCACGTCGTCACGGTCGTAGGTGTAACCGCGCAGGTCGGCATAGCGCACGCCGCCGATGCGCAGGTTCTCGTACTCGTTGTACTTGCCGGCGGCCGCGAAGCCGATCCGGTCGTAGATCTCGCTGAACTTGTGCAGCGCGCGGGACGGGTTCTCGCCGACGAAGACGATGCCGTCGGTGTACTGCAGCACGACCAGGCTGCGGCCGCGGGCGATGCCCTTGCGGGCGTACTCCGCCCGGTCGGCCATGGCCTGCTGGGGTGAGACATAGAACGGCGTCGACACCGGTTATCCGTCCCTTTCTGTCGAAGTCAACTGGATCACCCTGATAACAACCGGCCGCCGGCTACAGCAGCGCGGCCCGCGGACCGTCGGGCTGCTCCAGCCGCCGCTCCAGCACGGAACGGGCGATCTCGGAGGACTCGTCCTCCGTCAGCCGGCGGAAACCGTCCTCGGTGATCACGGTGACGATCGGGTAGATCCGGCGGGCGACATCGGGACCACCGGTCGCCGAGTCGTCGTCTGCCGCGTCGTAGAGGGCCTGTACCACGAGCGTGGTGGCCTGGCTCTCGTCGAGGTCGTCCCGGTAGAGCTTCTTCATGGCTCCGCGGGCGAAGATCGATCCGGAGCCCGTGGCCGCGTAGCCGTGCTCCTCGCTGCGGCCGCCCGTGACGTCGTAGGAGAAGATCCGGCCCTTCTCCCGGTCCACGTCGTACCCGGCGAAGAGGGGGACCACGGCCAGACCCTGCATGGCCATGCCCAGGTTGGAACGGATCATGGTCGACAGCCGGTTCGCCTTGCCCTCGAGGGAGAGCTGCGCCCCCTCGACCTTCTCGAAGTGCTCCAGCTCCAGCTGGAACAGCTTGACCATCTCGACCGCGAGACCGGCGGTGCCGGCGATGCCGACGGCCGAGTACTCGTCGGCCGGGAAGACCTTCTCGATGTCGCGCTGGGCGATCACGTTGCCCATGGTGGCGCGGCGGTCACCGGCGAGCACGACCCCGCCCGCGAAGGCCACGGCCACGATGGTGGTGCCGTGCGGCGCCTCGATGACCCCCTGGGTGGGCGGCAGCCGGCGGTTGCCCGGCAGCATCTCCGGCTGGTGCTCCGACAGGAAGTCCATGAAGGACGAGGACCCAGGCGTCAGGAAGGCAGCTGGCAGACGCCCGGTGCTACGAGTGTTGGCTTCCACGCGATTCCTTCCGAGTAAGCGGCGGCCCGGCGGACGGCGTCGGGATCGTCACCCAACTTGCCGATGGCCGAATTGCAGTTGAAGCACAGTACGCCTCGGACCCTACCCGTCCTTCGGCAATGATCCACATGCACGGCGGGAACCCTTGGGCAGATCACGCGCAGCCCCCTCCGAGAGGCGACCGTCTCGTCACGCTCGGCTCCGGTGCGGCCGTACCGGCGCTTGAGGGCCTGCCCGGCCCTCGGTGGCCCGGCACGCCTCGCGGCGCGTGGCCCGCCCGTGCGAAGCCGGCGCGTTGCGGTGCCACTCGCCCCGCGGCCTGACCTCACCACGCTTCAGACAGAGCTTGCGCTCCTCTGGGACCTCCACGTCGGGGCGAACCCTCCGACTCGGACCGTCCCCGAGCGAACGCCGCGAGCGGTTTGGTCCGACCGCACCGCACGCGGCACTTCGCACCTTCTCCGATTGCCGAGATCCCAGGCCCGCGCACCCTTCAAACTGAAGGCTACTCGCCGCCTTTCTGAACGAACGACCGAACGAAATCCTCGGCGTTCTCCTCGAGCACGTCGTCGATCTCGTCCAGGACGGAGTCCACGTCGTCGCTCAGCTTCTCGTGGCGCTCCTTGAGGTCCTCGGAGCCCTGCGCGTCCTGCGCCTGCTCCTCGACCTCCTCGGTGGAATGCGTCGCCTTCTGCTGGCCGCCGCCGGTGTCCTTGGTCGCCATAACCCTCACCCCGCTCGGTTCGACGTTCTTGATCAGACCCTACAAGCAGGGTCCGACATCGGCCCCGCAGTTCCCTCAACGTCCGGGGACCACCTCGATGATTCCCTTACGCCAGGTTTTCCACCCTGTTGGGCCGCATCGGCCCCGGGTACCCCGTCAGTTGCCGGACAGCACCCTGACCAGGTCCTCCGCCGTGCGGCAGCGGTCCAGGAGCTCCTTGACGTGATTTCGCGTTCCGCGAAGCGGTTCGAGGGTTGGGACGCGCTGCAGCGAGTCCCGCCCCGGGAGGTCGAAGATCACGGAGTCCCAGGAGGCGGCCGCGACGTCATCGGCGTACTGCTCGAGGCAGCGGCCGCGGAAGTACGCGCGTGTGTCCTCCGGAGGGCTCGTACGGGCCCTCTCGACGTCGTCCTCGCCCAGCAGGCGCTTGATCCGGCCGCGGGCCGCCAGACGGTTGTAGAGGCCCTTCTCGGGCCGTACGTCGGCGTACTGGAGGTCCACCAGGTGCAGGCGGGCGGCGTCCCAGTCCAGGCTGTCCCGGCGCCGGTAGCCCTCCATGAGCTCCCGCTTGGCGACCCAGTCCAGCTCGCCGGCCAGGCTCATCGGGTCGTTCTCCAGGCGGTTGAGGGTGTCCTCCCAGCGGGCCAGGACGTCCTTGGTCTGCTCGTCGGCGTCGGAGCCGAAGCGCTCCTCGACGTACTTGCGGGACAGCTCGAAGTACTCCATCTGGAGCTGGACCGCGGTGAGCGTGCGGCCGCTGCGGAGCGTGACCAGGTGCCGCAGGGAAGGGTCGTGCGACACCTGGTGCAGCGTGCGCACCGGCTGGTCGACGGCGAGGTCCACCGCGATGAAGCCGTCCTCGATCATGGACAGGACCAGGGCGGTGGTGCCCAGCTTGAGGTAGGTGGAGATCTCGGAGAGGTTGGCGTCGCCGATGATGACGTGCAGGCGGCGGTACTTCTCCGCGTCGGCGTGCGGCTCGTCGCGCGTGTTGATGATCGGGCGCTTCAGCGTCGTCTCCAGGCCCACCTCGACCTCGAAGTAGTCCGCGCGCTGGCTGAGCTGGAAGCCGTGCTCGTGGCCGTCCTGACCGATGCCGACGCGGCCGGCGCCGGTGACGACCTGGCGGGAGACGAAGAAGGGCGTGAGGTGGCGCACGATGTCCGAGAAGGGGGTCTCCCGCTTCATCAGGTAGTTCTCGTGCGTGCCGTAGGAGGCGCCCTTGTTGTCGGTGTTGTTCTTGTAGAGATGGATCGGCTGCGCCCCCGGCAGCTGGGCCGCGCGCTCGGCCGCCTCGGCCATGATCCGCTCGCCGGCCTTGTCCCACAGGACGGCGTCGCGCGGATTGGTGACCTCGGGGGCGCTGTACTCGGGGTGCGCGTGGTCCACGTAGAGCCGTGCGCCGTTGGTGAGGATCACGTTGGCGAGGCCGATGTCCTCGTCCGTGAGCTGGCTGGCGTCGGCGGCCTCGCGCGCGAGGTCGAAGCCCCGCGCGTCCCGTAGCGGGTTCTCCTCCTCGAAGTCCCAGCGGGCCCGGCGGGCCCGGTGCATCGCCGCCGCGTAGGCGTTGACGATCTGGGACGAGGTGAGCATGGCATTGGCGTTGGGGTGGCCGGGGACGGAAATGCCGTACTCCGTCTCGATGCCCATTACTCGCCGTACGGTCATGCGGCCCTCCTTGCCCGGCGGCGCCCTCGGTCGGGGGCGCTGCTCAAGTACCGCTGGCGCTCCGGTGCGTGTGCGGTGCCCGTCCCCGCACTGCGCGACTCGGCGGTACCGAAGAGCCTAGAACGGCTTTGCGCTGGTGGGGAGATCATTTGCGTCATTGCCTTGCTCCAGCCGTGGCCTGAAAAACAGTCGGCTGCGGGTACCCGGTGAGGGCACCCGCAGCCGCCCTGTCTTTTACAGGTACTGACCGGTGTTCGCCACCGTGTCGATGGAGCGTCCGGTGTCCGCGCCCTGCTTTCCGGTGATGAGGGTACGGATGTAGACGATCCGTTCGCCCTTCTTTCCGGAGATCCGGGCCCAGTCGTCCGGGTTGGTGGTGTTGGGCAGGTCCTCGTTCTCCTTGAACTCGTCCACACAGGCCTGGAGGAGGTGGGAGACCCTGAGTCCCTTCTGGTTGTGGTCGAGGAAGTCCTTGATCGCCATCTTCTTGGCGCGGCCGACGATGTTCTCGATCATGGCGCCGGAGTTGAAGTCCTTGAAGTACAGGACCTCCTTGTCACCGTTGGCGTAGGTGACCTCCAGGAAGCGGTTCTCCTCGGATTCCGCGTACATCTGCTCGACCGCCGTCTGGATCATGCTCTCGACGGTGGACGCCTTGTCGCCGCCGTGCTCGCCCAGGTCGTCGCCGTGCAGCGGGAGGCGCTCGGTGAGGTACTTGCCGAAGATGTCCTTGGCGGCCTCGGCGTCGGGACGCTCGATCTTGATCTTCACGTCCAGGCGGCCCGGGCGCAGGATGGCGGGGTCGATCATGTCCTCGCGGTTGGAGGCGCCGATCACGACCACGTTCTGCAGACCCTCGACACCGTCGATCTCGGCGAGCAGCTGGGGGACGATGGTGTTCTCCACGTCCGAGCTGACGCCGGAGCCGCGAGTGCGGAAGAGCGACTCCATCTCGTCGAAGAAGACGATGACGGGAGTGCCCTCGCTGGCCTTCTCACGGGCGCGCTGGAAGACCAGGCGGATCTGCCGCTCGGTCTCGCCGACGTACTTGTTCAGCAGCTCGGGGCCCTTGATGTTGAGGAAGAAGCTCTTGCCGGCGGCCTGACCGGTGACCTCGGCGACCTTCTTGGCCAGCGAATTGGCGACGGCCTTGGCGATGAGCGTCTTGCCGCATCCGGGAGGCCCGTAGAGCAGTACGCCCTTGGGCGGACGCAGCTCGTGCTCCCTGAACAGGTCGGGGTAGAGGTAGGGCAGCTCGACGGCGTCGCGGATCGCTTCGATCTGGCCGCCCAGACCGCCGATCTGCTCGTAGCCGATGTCGGGCACCTCTTCGAGGACGAGTTCCTCGACCTCGCTCTTCGGGATGATCTCGTAGACGTAGCCGGAGCGGGGCTCGAGCAGCAGGGCGTCACCGGCACGGATGTTCACGTCGAGCAGCGGCTCGGCGAGTCGTACCACCCGTTCCTCGTCGGTGTGCCCGAGCACCAGGGCGCGCTCGCCGTCCTCGAGGATCTCCTTGAGGGTGACGATCTCTCCGGCGCGCTCGAACTCCATGGCCTCGACCACGTTGAGCGCTTCGTTGAGCATCACTTCCTGGCCGCGCCGGAGCTCTTCGAGGTCGACGCTGGGGCTGACGTTCACCCGGAGCTTGCGGCCCCCGGTGAAGATGTCGGCCGTGCCGTCCTCGTTCGCCTGCAGGAAGACGCCGAACCCGGCGGGCGGCTGCGCCAGCCGGTCGACCTCTTCCTTGAGGGCCACGATCTGGTCACGGGCCTCACGGAGCGTGTTGGCGAGTCGCTCGTTCTGGGCGGACACGCCGGCCAGGTTGGTCTGCAGCTCGACGATCCGCTCTTCGAGAATCCTCGTGTGTCGCGGAGAGTCGGCGAGCTTGCGTCGCAGGACGGCGATCTCCTGCTCAAGGTAGGCAATCTGCCCGGCGGGGTCTTCGGACCCTCGTCCCGGGCGGATGCCGCGGTTCATGTCGTCGTCGTGGGCTGCCACGGTCCTCACCTCCTCCAAGGGGAGCTGGACGCTTCCAGACCCTACCTGGGTGGGTGTCGATTGAAACCCCTAGATCACAAAGACGGTCGGGGTGTGTCCGATCTTCACCCTTGCGCTCTCCCTCACGCCAGGGAATACCCACCGAACATGATTGGAAAGCTGCCCCAGGTAGGGTCGAAGTGTTCAACACCCGTCAGAGCTGGCCGGATTCCCGCCCGCCCGACTTGTAAACGGCAGGAGACATGAGCGTGCAGCAAGAGGCCGGTTCCGGCGAGACGCTGGAGGTCTGGATCGATCAGGACCTGTGCACCGGCGACGGTATCTGCGCTCAGTACGCGCCGGAGGTGTTCGAGCTGGACATCGACGGGCTGGCCTACGTCAAGGGCCCGGACGACGAGCTCCTGCAGGCCAAGGGCGCCACGACGCCCGTACCCCTGCCGCTTCTGACCGACGTGGTGGATTCGGCCCGGGAGTGTCCGGGCGAGTGCATCCACGTACGGCGGGCCTCGGACGGGGCGGAGGTCCACGGCCCGGACGCACCGTAGCCGTCCGAGTACGGAGCGTCAGATTGTCTGAAATCTCACATGCCGCACGCGCGGTTCAGACGCTGTGCGTCCCGGCGGATGTCGAGCGCGCGAACGAGCCGTTTTTCCACTGCCATTCCGCGTGGTCGGTGACGTCCGGGCAGCAGCGCGGCACGTCCTTCGAGGAGTAGCCGAGCAGGGTGGCGAAGACCGCTCCGTCCCGCACCGCCAGGTCACTCACCGTGTCCCCGGCCTTGGGGTCGGTGAGGGTGGCCACCACGCGGGGGGTGCCGTCCTTGGCGCGTGTGAGGACGTAGACGCCGTCGGGTGGGGTGCCCATGGGGGCGTCGCAGTGCACCACCGCGACCGTCTCCGGGCGGCCGTCGCCGTCGAGGTCGCCGGTGGCCTTCTTCCGCACGACGGCCTTCACCGGGCCGCACGTCAGGGGGAACGCGACGCCGGCGGTGCCGGGCGCGGCCACCGCGTGGGCGGCCTTGGACCCGGGGCGGCCGGCCTGCGGCTGGGCGGCGGTGGCCGAGTCGGGCTGCAGGAGCGAGGAGAGGGCCATGACGCCCGCTACGGCCGTGGCGGTGGCGACCCAGTGGATGGGCCGGGTCTGCGCGTGTGCCAGTTCCGGAACGGCGGATTGCTGCACTAGGAGCGTCTCCTGTGAGGGCTGTGCCGGTGGGGGTGGCTGCATCGTGCCACACGTCACAGTGGGGCGGAACGGCGGGGTGTTCGGTTCCTCGGCGACTTCCCGCCGGGATTGTTCGATTTGCTCCGCCATGTCAACAGAAGGGCGCCGGGGTCGAGTTCCGGATGTCTTCCGGAACTCGACCCCGGCGCCCGTTCGTTGAGTGCGGCACGCCCTAGCGGCCGGAGCCTCCGTCGGCGTTGGGACCGGCGTAGTCCTCGCCGTAGGCGCCCTTGGCGGGACGGCGGCGGCGCATGGGCGGCTCGACGCCGTCCGCGAGGCGGCGGGCGGTGAGGAGGAAGCCGGTGTGTCCGATCATCCGGTGGTCCGGGCGGACGGCCAGGCCCTCGATGTGCCAGTTGCGGATCATGGTCTCCCAGGAGGTCGGCTCGTTGAAGCAGCCGATCTCGCGGATGGACTCGACGGTCCGGGCGAGCTGGGTGGTGGTGGCGACGTAGCAGCACAGGATGCCGCCGGGCACGAGCGCCTTGGAGACGGCCTCCAGGCACTCCCAGGGGGCGAGCATGTCGAGGATGACGCGGTCGACGTCGGCGTCCGACAGGTTGTCCTGGAGGTCGCCGACGGTGAGCTGCCAGGCGGGGTGGGGGCCGCCGAAGTAGCGCTCCACGTTCTGCCGCGCGATCTCCGCGAAGTCCTCGCGGCGCTCGTAGCTGTGCAGCATGCCCTGGTCGCCGATGGCGCGCAGCAGGAAGCTGCTGAGCGAGCCGGAGCCGACGCCTGCCTCCACGACGCGCGCGCCGGGGAAGATGTCGGCGAAGGCGAGGATCTGCCCGGCGTCCTTGGGGTAGACGACGGCCGCCCCGCGGGGCATGGACAGGACGTAGTCGGGGAGCAGGGGGCGCAGCGCGAGGTAGGCGACGTTACCGGTGGTGCGGACAACGCTGCCCTCGGGAGCGCCGATCAGCTCGTCGTGCGGGAAGGAACCCTTGTGGGTGTGGAAGTTCTTCCCGGCCTCGAGCGTGAACGTGTAGTGGCGGCCCTTGGGGTCGGTCAGCTGTACCTGGTCCCCGACCTTGAAGGGCCCGCGCCTGCGGGCGGCACCGGTCGGTTCGGACATGTGAACAGCCTACCGGGGTTTGCCGGGACCGCCGACCACCGGACCGGCCACCGGACCGGCCACCGGACCGGGCCTACGAGGTCTGGGAGGGGCGGGCCATGGCCTTGACGAAGGCCCGCTCGACGTCGGCCGCCGACAGGACGCCGTAGATCTCACCGGTCTCCTCGACCACCAGGTACTCGGTGGCGGGGGTGGCCCGCAGGACGTCGAGGAGGTCCTCGCCCGCCAGTTCCGCCGAGACGCGCATGCCGTCGGTGAGCTCCTGGGCGAGGCCGCTGACGGCGACCCAGGGGCGGCGGTGCTCCGGTACGCCGACGATGGCGGCCTCGCGTACCAGGGACAGGGGCGTGCCGTCGGGGTCGACGACGACCAGGGCGCGGGCGCCGGCGGCGTTGGCCCGGCGCAGGGCCTCGGAGAGGGGGGTGTCGGTCTCGACCGGGACGGCGCGGCGGGTGAGGTTGCGGGCGCGCAGCTCCGGCAGGTGCTCCCGGAGCCGTGCCATGCGCAGGCTGTTGCCGGCGCCGGTCCAGATGATGGCCGCGAGGATCGCGGCGAGCAGGGCGTCGGTGACCGTGTCCATGCCGACGCTGTCCTCGGCGGTGGAGCCGAGGGCACCGGACTGGGTGAGCAGCGGCAGGCCGATCAGGACGGAGACGGCGAGCGCGCGGCCGACCCAGGCGGCGGCGACGGTGCCGCTCATGGGCTTGCCGGTGATCTTCCAGACGACCGCGCGCAGCATCCGGCCGCCGTCGAGGGGGAGGCCGGGCAGGAGGTTGAAGATGGCTACGATCAGGTTGGAGATCATCAGCCCGGCCAGCAGGACACCGAGGACGGTGCCGGGCTCGACGGGCTGCATGGCGGCGTAGAAGAGGCCGGCGAGGACCAGGGAGAGCAGTGGGCCGACGAAGGCCAGCACGAACTCCCGGCCGGGTGTCTCGGCCTCCTTCTCGATCTCGGAGACGCCGCCGAAGAACTGGAGCTGGATGCGGCGCACGGGGAGCTTGAAGCGCAGGGCCGCGACCGTGTGGGCCAGTTCGTGGATGAGGACGGAGGCGTAGAAGGCGACCGCGAAGAAGAGGGAGACGAGGTAGCGGGCGGCGCCGAGTCCGGGCAGCACGCGGTCGAGCTGCCCGCCGAAGACCCAGGTGATCAGGGCGGCGACGAGGAACCAGCTGGGCGCCACGTAGACGGGGACGCCGAAGGGCCGCCCCATCAGCAGGCCGCCTCGGGGGGACTCGGGGCGCCGGGGCGGGCGGGTCCTGGTGGAGCCGGAGTGGGCGAGGGTGCGCTCGTGACTGGAGGGGTGGCTGGTGCCGGAGGTGCCTGAGGTGCCTGAGCTGCCTGAGCTGCCCGAGGTGCCAGAGATGTCTGAGCTGTTGGTGTTGTCGGATAGGCGGGAGGTGCGGTCCTCCGCGGAGCGGTCGTCGGCGGGAGGAGTGCGGGCGGGGATGTGGCCGTCCGCGGTGTCCCTGCCGTCCTGGCAGGCCGCGGTGTCCCCGCCGTCCTGGCCGGCCGCGGGCTCCTCGCGGGCACCGTCCGCAGGGCGGGCCTTCGGGGCGGTGGCGTCCTGGGGGGCGTCCCGGTCCCGTACGCCCCCGTCCCCGGTCCCGCTGCCGTCCTCCCCCTCGGTGGCCTTCGCGGGACGTCCGTCGCCGTCGGCCGGGGTGGTTGAGGGGGCGGCCGGGGCCACCGGCCCTGCGTGGTGCTCGGCCGGCTCGTCGGTGCCGGACCGCGGCTGCCCGCTCCCGCCGCTCTCGTCCACGATGTCCCCTCGTTCGAAGCGTCTTCCGCGCCTGCCGGGCGAAAGGGTCTGAGGTCGATGGTATGCGGCCGTCGTGGTGTGTTCCGCCCCGGCACCCCTCCTGTTTTCCCGGGCGTCCCGCCCGTCACAGGCGCGGCTGGGTCACTGTCAGTGGCGGGCCGTAAGGTCTGGGGGCATGGAGACGAGTGCGGAGGGCACGGCGGAAGCCGGCGGCAGTGGTGCGGTGCCGGCGGGGGCGCCGGTTCCTGAGGAGCGTGCGGAGCCGGTGCCGGCGGTGGCCGCGGTGGAACCCGCCGCGGTCGGCGCGGCGAGCGGGCCGGTGCCGGTGGCCATAGCGCCCGCGAGCCTTTCACCCTCGCGTGCCAGTGACTTCATGCAGTGCCCCCTGCTCTACCGCTTCCGCGTCATCGACCGGCTTCCCGAGAAGCCGAGCGAGGCGGCGACCCGGGGCACGCTGGTGCACGCGGTTCTGGAGCGGCTCTTCGACGCCCCGGCCGCGGACCGGACCGCGCCGCGTGCCAAGTCGCTGATCCCCGGGCAGTGGGACCGGCTGCGCGAGAGCAGGCCGGAAGTGGTGGAGTTGTTCGAGGACGACCCCGAGGGCGAGCGGCTGGCGCGCTGGCTGGGCGAGGCCGAGCAGCTCGTCGAGCGCTGGTTCACCCTCGAGGACCCGACCCGGCTGGAACCGGTCGAGCGGGAGCTGTTCGTCGAGACGGAGCTCGACTCGGGGCTGACGCTGCGCGGGATCATCGACCGGGTCGACGTGGCGCCCACGGGCGAGGTGCGGATCGTCGACTACAAGACGGGCAAGGCACCCCGGCCCGAGTACGCCGAGGGCGCGCTGTTCCAGATGAAGTTCTACGCCCTGGTGGTCTGGCGGCTGAAGAAGGTCGTCCCGCGGCGGCTGCAGCTGGTGTATCTCGGCAGCGGCGACGTACTGACCTACGATCCCGTCGTCGCCGACCTGGAGCGCGTGGAGCGCAAGCTGCTGGCCCTGTGGGAGGCGATCCGCAAGGCGACGGAGTCCGGTGACTGGCGCCCGCGCCCCACCAAGCTCTGCGGCTGGTGCGACCACCGGTCCCACTGCCCGGAGTTCGGCGGCACTCCCCCGCCGTACCCGCTGGCGGTGACGGCGGCCGGGGCGGAACCGGCCGGCCGTCCGCCGGCCGCCGGCGGGTGACCCGGAGCGGGCCCCGGCCGGCCCCGCAGGACGCGGCCGCCGGTGAGGGCGGTCGGGTCCGGTGACCGCGCGCAGGGCAGAATGGGGCCGGCACGAGCGAAGGAGACTTACGTGGCCATCCGCGTCCTACTGGTCGACGACCAGCCGCTGCTGCGCACCGGCTTCCGGATGATCCTGGAGGCCGAGCAGGACATCGCGGTCGTCGGCGAGGCCGGAGACGGCCTCCAGGCTCTCGACCAGGTGCGGGCGCTGCAGCCCGACGTGGTCCTGATGGACATCCGTATGCCCCGCATGGACGGGGTCGAGGCGACCCGGCAGATCACCGGGCCCGGGCGGGACGGCCCGGCGAAGGTGCTGGTGCTGACCACCTTCGACCTCGACGAGTACGTGGTGGAGGCGCTGCGCGCGGGTGCCAGCGGGTTCCTGCTGAAGGACGCGCCGGCCAACGAGCTGGTGCAGGCGATCCGTGTGGTGGCCGGCGGCGAGGCCATGCTGGCGCCGAGCATCACCCGGCGGCTGCTCGACAAGTACGCCACCCATCTGCCCTCCGGCGACGAGCCCGTGCCCGACACGCTGCACACCCTCACCGACCGCGAGGTGGAGGTCTTGAAGCTGGTGGCCCGCGGGCTGTCCAACGCGGAGATCGCCGCTGACCTGTTCGTCAGCGAGACCACGGTGAAGACGCACGTCGGTCATGTGCTGACCAAGCTGGGGCTGCGCGACCGGGTGCAGGCCGCCGTGTACGCCTACGAGAGCGGACTGGTGCGGCCCGGCGCGCAGTAGGGCCCGCGGCCGTCGCCGTGGCGGCGGTCCGTCGGGGCGGTGCGTGTGGTGGCCGTGACGACGGCCGTCGGTGCGGCACGGTCGCGGCCGCGACGGAAGAAGGGCGTCCCCGCCGGGGGACGCCCTTCTTCCGTGTCCGCCGCCGCTCAGTCCTTGCTGAGCTCCCAGAACCGGAAGACCGTCGAGGCGTCCAGGCAGTACTCGAGGCCGTAGACGTTCTGCCGGGTCACGGCGTACTGCTTGGCCTGCCAGACCGGCAGGACCGGCAGCTGGTCGGCGACGATGTCCTGGAGCCGGCCGTAGTCGCGGTCGGTCGCGGAGCGGTCGCTCTGGGCGGCGGTGCGCGGGATGAGCGTGCCGGTGATGGTGCTGTTGCTGTAGTGGTTGCTCAGCACGTTGCCCTTGCCGAAGAACGGCGCCGTGAAGTTGTCGGCGTCCGGGTAGTCCGGCACCCAGCCCTTCACGTACACGCCGTACCTGCCGTGGGCGATGTCCTTCTCGTACTGGTCGAAGGCGACGGACTTCACGTCGGCGTCGAACAGCCCGCTGGCGTTGAGCTGCTTGGCGATCGCCTTCAGCTCCTGGTCCGTGGCCGGGCCGTAGCGGGACGGGGTGGACCAGAGGGTGAGCCGCACCTTGCCGGTGATGCCCTCGGCCTTCAGGGCCGCGGCGGCCCTGGCCGGCGAGGGGCTGGCGCCGTAGGTGTCGAAGAACGCCGTGTTGTGGCCCGCGATGCCCGCCGGGATGATCGAGTACAGCGGGGTCGCCGTGCCCTGGTAGACCTCCTTGATGAGGGCGTCGCGGTCGAGCAGATAGGCGATGGCCTTGCGCACGCCGAGTTTTCCGGCGACCGGGTCCTTCATGTTGAAGACCAGGTGCTGGACCTCGGCGCTGCTGCCCTCGACGACCTCGATCTTCGAGTCGTTGCCGGCGTTCTGCAGGTCGGCGACGTCCTTCGCGGTCAGGCCGCGGTAGGCGATGTCGATCTTGCCGTCCTGGAGGGCCTTCTTCAGGGCGGACTGGTCGCCGTGGAAGAACTTCAGGGTCACGCCGGAGTTCTTGACCTTGGCGGTGCCCTTGTAGGTGTCGTTGACCGAGAAGACGGCCTTGTCCTTGTCGAAGGAGTCCAGCTTGTACGGGCCGGAGCCGATCGCCTTGCCGTCCTTGCGCAGCTTGTCGCCGTCGTACTGCGTGTGGTCGACGATCGAGCCCGCGCCGGAGGCGATCTTGCTCGGGAAGGTGGCGTCGGGATCCTTCAGCCGGAAGACGACCGTCCTCGCGTCCGGCGCCTGGACCTGCTGCAGCATGGGGAACATGATCGCCGGACCCGCCGCGTCGTTGATCTTGAGCATGCGGTCGAAGGAGAACTTCACGTCCTCGGAGGTCAGCTTGTCACCGTTGCTGAACCTCAGGCCGTCCTTGAGCGTGCACTTGTAGACCTTGGCCGAGGCGTCGGTGAACGCGCAGGACTCGGCCGCCTCCGGCTCGGGCTCGGTGCCCCCGTCGGGGAAGCTGAGCAGCGACTGGAAGACGTTGTTGAACAGCAGCCAGGAACCCGGGTCGTAACCGGAGGCGGGGTCGGTGGCCAGTACGTCGTCCGACATTCCCATGACGACGGCGGGTCCGGTGTCCCCGGAATGGCCGCTGCCGGCTCCGCAGCCCGTCAAAAGGCCGGAGGCCAGCCCTGCCACCACGGGCAGGACCGGCCACTGGTTGCGCATCTTCACTGCACGTGCCTTCTCGTCGGTGTCGGGACTCCCAGGGCCCTGCGCGCGCCCCTGGCCCCCGGGAACGAGGGTCAGCCGCTCACGCCACGGCCGAGCTCCCACAACTGGAGAGTCGAGGAGGAGTTGAGAGCGTACGCGGTTCCGGTGACGTCGTCGCGGGCGGCCACGTACTGCTTGCCCTGCCACAGCGGCAGGATCGGCACGTCCTTGGCGACGATGTCCTGGATCTGGGTCAGGTCGGGAGCGGCGGCGATGCGGTCGGCCTCGCGGCGGGACGCCGGGATGAGGCTGTTGATGATCTTGTCGTTGCGGTACGGCAGCTTGAGGAAGTTGTCCTTGTCGAGGAACGGCGCCAGGTAGTTGTCGGCGTCGGGGAAGTCCGGGAACCAGCCCATGCCCCAGACGTCGTACTGGCCCTTGCGCTCGGCCGGGACGAAGGTCTTCCACAGCGCGCCCTCGATGCTGACGTCGAACAGGCCGCTGGCGTTGAGCTGCTTCTGAAGGATCTCGAATTCCTTCTTGGTGGCCGAGCCGTAGTGGTCGGTCGTGTAGTGCAGCGTCAGCTTCACCGGGGTGGTGATGTTGGCGGCCGTCAGCAGGGACTTCGCCTTGGCGGTGCTGGGGTCGCCGTACTTGTTGAAGAACGAGTTGGAGTGGCCGGTGATGCTGGCCGGGACCAGCGAGTACAGCGGCTCGGCCTGGGTGCCGTAGACCTTGGAGACGAGCTCGCCGCGGTTGATCAGCTGGGCCATGGCCTGGCGGACGGCCTTCGACTTCACGCTCGGGGCGTCGGTGTTGAAGGCGAGGTAGCGGATCTCGAGGCCGGCCATCTCGACCAGGTCGACGCTGTTGCCGGAGTCGTTGGAGAGCTTCTGGATCTGGTCCGGCGACATGGTGCGGGTCATGACGTCGATGTCACCCTTGTCGAGCGCCTTGCCCATGGCCTCGGCGTCCGCGAAGGAGACCATCTCGGCCTTGGAGTTCTTCACCTTGAGCGTCCCCTTGTAGTTGGGGTTCTTGGTGAAGGTCGCCTTGACGATGGCGTCGTCCTTGACCTGGGTCTGCAGGGTGTACGGGCCGGAGCCGTCGACGGCGAAGCCGTCGCGCAGCTTGTTCTTCTCGTAGTCGTCGGGGTTGACGATGCCGGCGACCGGGGTCGACAGCTTGTACGGGAAGGTGGCGTCGGCGGTCTTCAGGTGGAAGATGACGTCGCGGTCGCCCTTGGTCTCCACCGTGTCGATGGTGGAGAGCAGGCCGACCGGGCCGCCCTCGGCGTTGATGGCCCGCACGCGGTCGATGGAGTACTTGACGTCCTTCGCGGTGATGGCGTCGCCGTTGCTGAACTTCAGGCCCTCACGCAGCCTGCAGGCGTAGCGCTCGTTGCCGGAGTCGGTGAATCCGCAGCTCTCGGCCGCCTCGGGGACGGGCTCGCCCTCGCCGCGCGGCTGGATCATCAGCGTCTGCACGGTCTGGCGCAGGATGTTCCAGGAGCCCACGTCGTACGCGTACGCCGGATCGAGCGGCGCAGGGGCGTCCTTCGTGGCGGTGAACTGGTCCGTCGTCCCGACCACGATCGCGTCCCCACCGCTGCTGCCGCTGTCGGAACCACCACAGGCGGCGAGCACGGGCGCGAGCAGGCCGACCACGGCCGGCAGCACCAATGTCTTGCGGTTCATGCTCGTTTTTCTCCAGAGCTGTTCAGGTCCGTGTACCCGGCATGCAGGGGTGTCGCGGCGGATCACGGGGGTAGGGGCGATGGTTCTCGCGACGAGATTAGTCCGCACCTGCACGAGGGTTCGCAGCCACCGGAGTTGAGCCGTCATCACGCAGCGGAACCGACCGTGGACAGACCGGAGGCCCGCGACGGGAAGGATTAGTGCAGCCTTCCATCAATCAGGACACAAGGGCACAGCGGACCGCCTCGAAACGGGGCCGCCAGCACAGACACCCCGGCCTGTCGAGCCCTGCGCAAGTGGTGAACGTCACACCTCGATGGACCCGATCGGCACCGTAATTCGGCCGGTCGACTTGATTCGAATTCCTTCGCACGCCGGACTCCGGAATTCCCGTCCTATCGGCTCTGCACACTGGGTGAACGCTCGGCGCATTTCTGTCATCACATCTGCCACTAGCTCTGTCATCACATCTGTCGCCGGGCTGTCACCGGGTCCGTCACCGCGCTGTGATCGGATCTCCCGTCGGGCTGCCACGGCCCTGTCAGAAGGCGATCAGCCCCCGCAGGAACGCCAGGTCGATGTCTTCGAGCGTGGTGACGACGGTGCGCCGGTCGGCGGGGGCGACGGGGGCCACCGAGGGCACCACGACGACGTGGCAGCCCGCCGCCTCGGCCGCCGCGACACCGGTCGCGGTGTCCTCGACGACCGCGCATCTGGCCGGGTCCACGCCGAGTCCGGCGGCCGCGAGCAGGTAGGGGTCCGGGTGCGGCTTGGTGCGCGGCACCTCGTCACCGGCCACCGACAGGGCGAAGTGCTGCGGGCCCAGCGAGGTGAGCACGCGGTCGATGATGCGACGGTGGGAGGCGGAGACCAGGGCCGTCGGGATCTCGTACTCGGAGAGCTCGGCGAGGAGCCTGGCGGCACCCGGCATCAGCGGCAGGGCGCCGGCGATCCGGTCCTCGAACCCCTGGTTGAGCAGGACCGTCAGCTCGGCGAGGGTGATGTCGGCGCCGGTGGCCTCGATCAGGAACCCCGCGCTGCGGGTCATCGGCCCGCCGACCACGACATGGCGCCATGAGTCGTCGAGGGTGTGGCCGAGGCCGGCGAAGACCTCCACCTCGACGTCCCACCAGAAGCCCTCGGTGTCCACCAGGGTTCCGTCCATGTCGAGGAGCACGGCCTGCAGGGCAGAGCCTTCGGCCGTACGGGTTCCGAGCGCAGGGACCGTACTGGTCATCCGGGCGCACCTCCTTGAGGGACGATCAGGCCGGTTCCCGTGCGGGGAACCGGCCTGCAGTGGACCGACCAGTGTACGTCCGCCGTGGACGGAACGCCTCGTTTATCCGGCGTGCTCCGGGGCACACCGTCTGTACGCCGGGGGGCGCTGTGAGCTGCGCCGTCGGCGGTACTCAGCGGGCGTTGAAGTACTTCGCCTCCGGGTGGTGGATCACGATCGCGTCGGTGGACTGCTCGGGGTGGAGCTGGAACTCCTCGGAGAGCTTGACCCCGATCCGCTCGGGCTCCAGCAGGTCGGCGATCTTGGCCCGGTCCTCCAGGTTCGGACACGCTCCGTAACCGAGGGAGAAGCGGGCGCCCCGGTACTTCAGGGCGAACATGTCCTCCATCCGGCCCGGATCCTCACCGGCGAAGCCCAGCTCCGAGCGCACGCGCGCGTGCCAGTACTCGGCGAGCGCCTCGGCCAGCTGCACCGACAGGCCGTGCAGTTCGAGGTAGTCGCGGTAGGCGTTCGCCTCGAACATGCGCGCCGTCTCCTCGCCGATCCGCGAGCCGACGGTGACGACCTGGAGGCCGACGACGTCCGTCTCACCGGACTCCTGCGGACGGAAGAAGTCGGCGAGGCACAGCCGGCGGCCGCGGCGCTGGCGCGGGAAGGTGAAGCGGGTGCGCTCGTTGCCGTGCTCGTCCAGGATGATCAGGTCGTCGTCCTTGGAGACGCACGGGAAGTAGCCGTAGACGACGGCCGCCTCCAGCAGGTTCTCGGTCTGCAGCCGGTCCAGCAGACCGCGCAGCCGCGGCCGGCCGTCGGTCTCAACGAGTTCGTCGTACGAGGGGCCCTCGCCGGTGCGGGCCTGCTTCAGACCCCACTGGCCCTTGAAGAGGGCGCCCTCGTCCAGCCAGGTCGCGTACTCCTTGAGCTGGATGCCCTTGATGACGCGGGTGCCCCAGAACGGCGGCCGCGGCACGCGGTTGTCGGTGGCGACGTCGGAGCGGACGTGGCCCTCCTCCGGGCGCTCCTCCGCCTCGGCGGGCGTGGCCGCCCGGACCCGGCGCTGCTTCAGCTCCGGCAGCTTCGCGCCGGGCACGCCGCGCTTGACGCCGATGAGCGCGTCCATCAGGCGCAGGCCCTCGAACGCGTCGCGGGCGTAGCGGACCTCCCCGTCGTAGACCTCGTGCAGGTCCTGCTCGACGTAGGCGCGGGTGAGGGCCGCGCCGCCCAGGATCACCGGGTAGGTGGCCGCCAGGTTGCGCTGGTTGAGCTCCTCCAGGTTCTCCTTCATGATCACGGTGGACTTGACCAGGAGCCCGGACATGCCGATCACGTCCGCCCGGTGCTCCTCGGCCGCCTCCAGGATCGCGGAGACCGGCTGCTTGATGCCGAGGTTGACGACGTTGTAGCCGTTGTTGGACAGGATGATGTCGACGAGGTTCTTGCCGATGTCGTGCACGTCGCCGCGCACGGTGGCCAGCACGATGGTGCCCTTGCCGGCCTCGTCGCCCTCGACCTTCTCCATGTGCGGTTCGAGGTGGGCGACAGCGGTCTTCATGACCTCGGCGGACTGGAGCACGAACGGCAGCTGCATCTGGCCGGAGCCGAACAGCTCACCGACGACCTTCATGCCGTCCAGCAGGGTGTCGTTGACGATGTCGAGCGCGGGGCGCTCGGCCAGCGCCTCGTCGAGGTCGGCCTCCAGGCCGTTGCGCTCACCGTCGATGATGCGGCGCTTCAGGCGCTCCTCCAGTGGCAGCGCCGCCAGCTCCTCGGCCTTGCCGGCCTTCAGCGACTTGGCGGTGGCGCCCTCGAACAGCTGCATGAGCTTCTGCAGCGGGTCGTAGCCCTCGCGGCGGCGGTCGTAGATCAGGTCGAGGGCGGTGGTGACCTGCTCCTCGTCGAAGCGGGCGATCGGCAGGATCTTGGAGGCGTGCACGATCGCCGAGTCCAGGCCCGCCTTGACGCACTCGTCCAGGAAGACGGAGTTGAGCAGGATGCGGGCGGCCGGGTTGAGGCCGAAGGAGATGTTCGACAGGCCCAGCGTGGTCTGCACGTCCGGGTGGCGGCGCTTGAGCTCGCGGATCGCCTCGATGGTGGCCAGGCCGTCCTTGCGGGACTCCTCCTGACCGGTGCAGATGGTGAAGGTCAGGGTGTCGATGAGGATGTCGGACTCGTGGACGCCCCAGTTCCCGGTCAGGTCCTCGATCAGCCGCTCGGCGATCTCGACCTTCTTCTCGGGGGTGCGGGCCTGGCCCTCCTCGTCGATGGTGAGCGCGATCAGCGCGGCGCCGTGCTCGCGGGCGAGCCGGGTGACGCGGGCGAAGCGCGAGTCGGGGCCGGCGCCGTCCTCGTAGTTGACGGAGTTGATGACCGCGCGGCCGCCGAGCTTCTCCAGGCCCGCCCGGATCACGTCGACCTCGGTGGAGTCCAGCACGATCGGCAGGGTGGAGGCGGTGGCGAAGCGGCCGGCCAGCTCCTCCATGTCGGCGACGCCGTCCCGGCCGACGTAGTCCACGCAGAGGTCCAGCATGTGGGCGCCCTCGCGGATCTGGTCGCGGGCCATCTCCACACAGTCGTCCCAGCGGCCCTCCAGCATCGCCTCGCGGAACTTCTTCGATCCGTTGGCGTTGGTGCGCTCGCCGATGGCGAGGTAGGAGGTGTCCTGGCGGAACGGCACGCTCTGGTAGAGGGAGGCGGCACCCGGCTCGGGCCGCGGGTCGCGCTCGGTGGGGGTGACGTCGCGGACGCGCTCGACCAGCCGGCGCAGGTGCTCGGGGGTGGTGCCGCAGCAGCCGCCGACGAGGGAGAGGCCGTAGTCGCGTACGAAGGTCTCGTGGGCGTCGGCCAGCTCGGGCGGGGTGAGCGGGTAGGTGGCGCCGTCCTTGCCGAGAACCGGGAGACCGGCGTTCGGCATGCAGGACAGCGGGATGCGGGAGTGCCGGGAGAGGTAGCGCAGGTGCTCGCTCATCTCGGCGGGCCCGGTGGCGCAGTTCATGCCGATCATGTCGATGCCGAGCGGCTCCAGCGCGGTGAGCGCGGCACCGATCTCCGAGCCGAGCAGCATGGTGCCGGTCGTCTCGACGGTCACGGAGACGATGATCGGCAGGTCGAGGCCGGAGATCTCGCGGGCGCGCCGGGCGCCGATCACGGCGGCCTTGGTCTGCAGCAGGTCCTGGGTGGTCTCCACGATCAGCGCGTCCGCGCCGCCCGCGATCAGGCCCTCGGCGTTCTGCTGGAAGGCGTCGCGGATGGTGGTGTACCCGATGTGGCCGAGTGTGGGCAGCTTGGTGCCGGGACCCATGGAGCCCAGCACCCAGCGCTGGCGGCCGTCCCGCGCGAGGTAGCCGTCGGCGGTCTCACGGGCGATGCGGGCGCCCGCCTCGGACAGCTCGTGGACCCGCTCGGGGATGTCGTATTCGGCCATCGCCGCGTAGTTGGCACCGAAGGTGTTCGTCTCGACGCAGTCCACGCCGGCGTCGAAGTACTCCTCGTGGACCGAGCGGACGATGTCGGGGCGGGTCAGGTTCAGGATCTCGTTGCAGCCCTCGAGGTTCTGGAAGTCCTCCAGGGTGGGGTCCTGGGCCTGGAGCATCGTGCCCATGGCTCCGTCGGCGACCACCACTCGGGTGGCGAGCGCCTCGCGGAGCGCGGACACACGGGTCCGGCTGTCGGCGGAAGGGGTCGGTGGCGACGAGGCCATGAAAGGGCTCCCTTGAAGTGCGACGGCTGTCGGCTTTGCGCCCGCCCGCGGATCTTCCGCGGAGGGCGCACCCCGCCAGGGTAACCGGGTCGGTCCGGGGGCGGACGGGGCGTCCACGACGCGGACGAGGATGACGGGCAGGTCGCCTGCGGGATACGAGTGACGCAACAGATCCCGACGGATCTCGCCATGTCACGGCCGAACCATTGGCGGGAGGTCGGCATCGACCGGTAGTGTTCGGCATTGCCGAACAGCGGCAGCGACGTCGCACGTCGACGGTCGAAGGGGACGGAGGCAGCACGGCGATGGCACGGAACATCCAGTCGCTCGAACGGGCGGCGGCGATGCTGCGGCTGCTCGCGGGCGGCGAGCGACGGCTCGGCCTCTCGGACATCGCCTCGTCACTGGGCCTCGCCAAGGGCACCGCCCACGGGATCCTGCGCACCCTGCAGCAGGAGGGCTTCGTCGAGCAGGACGAGCCCTCCGGGCGCTACCAGCTGGGCGCGGAGCTGCTGCGCCTGGGCACCACCTATCTCGACGTGCACGAACTGCGGGCGCGCGCCCTGGTCTGGACGGACGACCTGGCCCGCTCCAGCGGGGAGAGCGTCTACCTCGGCGTGCTGCACCAGCACGGGGTGCTGATCGTGCACCACGTCTTCCGCCCCGACGACAGCCGCCAGGTGCTGGAGATCGGGGCCATGCAGCCGCTGCACTCCACGGCCCTCGGCAAGGTCCTGTCGGCCTACGACCCGGTCGCGCACAGCGAGGCGATCGAGGCGGACCGCAAGGCGTTCACCGACCGGACCGTGTGCGACCTGGAGGACTTCGAGCACATCCTCGACATGTCACGGGCGCGCGGCTACGCGGCCGACGTCGAGGAGACCTGGGAGGGCGTCGCCTCCGTCGCGGCGCCCATCCACGACCGGCGGCGGATGCCGGTGGGCGCCGTGGGCGTCACCGGCGCCGTGGAGCGGCTGTGCCGGGACGGCGAGCTGCGGCCGGAGATCGTCGCCGCGGTACGCGACTGCGCCCGCGCCGTGTCGCGGGACCTGGGCGCCGGACGGTTCTGACCCGCCTCCTCCCGCCTCCTCCCGCCCCCTCCCTGCCCTCGTCGGCCCTCGTCGGCCCCGCGGCGCCGACCGTCCGGTCGGTACGACCGCGCCCGTCACCCCGTCGTACACATCTGACCTGCAAGATCGACAGCGGTCGGCGATCGATAACGATCGCATTTTCGACAACAGGACTCTTGACGGGCAGGTGAGGCCGGAGCAAGACTCCCGTCCATCGGTCGGCATTGTCGAACACCAAACGGCAATACGCGCTAGAGTGTGACAACGCCAAGGGCCGGCATCGCTCTCACCCCGAGGGCAGCTCGAACTCCCGGAGGGACCCGGGGTTCGGTCCCCTGGACGAAGGACAAAGGAGTCGCGGGTGTCCAGCTCCGACATCTTCATCGGCGAGACCATCGGTACCGCCATACTCATCCTGCTCGGCGGTGGCGTCTGCGCCGCCGTGACGCTGAAGGCCTCCAAGGCCCGTAACACCGGCTGGCTCGCCATCGCCTTCGGGTGGGGCTTCGCCGTCATGACGGCGGTCTACATCTCCGGCCCGCTCTCCGGTGCCCACCTCAACCCCGCCGTCACCGTCGCCCTGGCCATCAAGAACAGCGACTGGAGCAACGTCCCGGTGTACTTCGCCGGCCAGATGCTCGGCGCGATGATCGGCGCGACCCTGGTGTGGGCCGCCTACTACGGCCAGTTCCACGCGCACCTGACCGACAAGGAGATCGTCGGCGGTCCGGGCGCGCAGGCCACGAAGGTCAAGGCCGTCGAGGCGCAGGAGACGGGCGCCGGCCCGGTCCTGGGCATCTTCTCCACCGGCCCGGAGATCCGGCACGCGGTGCAGAACCTGCTCACCGAGATCATCGGCACCATCGTGCTGATCCTCGCCGTGCTCACGCAGGGCCTGAACGACAAGGGCAACGGCCTCGGCGTCCTGGGCGGTCTGATCACCGCGCTGGTCGTCGTCTCCATCGGCCTCTCGCTCGGCGGCCCGACCGGCTACGCGATCAACCCGGCCCGTGACCTCGGCCCGCGTATCGTGCACGCCCTCCTCCCCCTGCCCAACAAGGGCGGCTCCGACTGGGGCTACGCCTGGGTCCCGGTGGCCGGTCCGCTGATCGGCGGCGCGATAGCCGCAGGCATCTACAACGTCGCTTTCGCCTAGAGCACCGGTGGAACAGTCCCTTCTCAACTCAGCGAACCCCAGGAGCAACCAGTGACCGACGCCCACACCGCCGGCATCGCCACCCACGGGCAGGGCCCGTTCATCGCCGCCATCGACCAGGGCACGACTTCTTCCCGCTGCATCGTCTTCGACCGCGACGGCCGTATCGTCTCCGTCGACCAGAAGGAGCACGAGCAGATCTTCCCCAAGCCGGGCTGGGTCGAGCACAACGCCACCGAGATCTGGACCAACGTCCAGGAGGTCGTCGCCGGGGCCATCGCCAAGGCCGGCATCACCCGGGACGACATCAAGGCCATCGGCATCACCAACCAGCGCGAGACCACCGTGCTGTGGGACAAGACCACCGGTGAGCCCGTCCACAACGCCATCGTCTGGCAGGACACCCGCACCGACGCCCTGTGCAGGGATCTCGGGCGCAACGTCGGCCAGGACCGCTTCCGCCGTGAGACCGGCCTCCCCCTCGCCTCCTACTTCGCCGGTCCCAAGGCCCGGTGGCTGCTGGACAACGTCGAGGGCCTGAAGGAGCGCGCCGAGGCCGGGGACATCCTCTTCGGCACCATGGACAGCTGGGTCATCTGGAACCTCACCGGCGGCACGGACGGCGGCAAGCACGTCACGGACGTCACCAACGCCTCCCGCACCATGCTGATGAACCTGCACACCATGGAGTGGGACGAGAAGATCTGCGAGTCGATCGGCGTCCCGCAGCAGATCCTGCCCGAGATCCGCTCCTCCGCCGAGGTCTACGGCGAGATCACCGGCGGCAAGCTGGGCGAGCTGCTCGGCGGCATCCCCGTCGCCTCCGCGCTCGGCGACCAGCAGGCGGCCCTGTTCGGCCAGACCTGCTTCTCCGAGGGCGAGACCAAGTCGACGTACGGCACCGGCACCTTCATGGTGATGAACACCGGCGACAAGATCATCAACTCCTACGCCGGCCTGCTCACCACCGTCGGCTACAAGATCGGGGACCAGCCGACGGTCTACGCCCTGGAGGGCTCGATCGCCGTCACCGGCTCCCTGGTGCAGTGGATGCGCGACCAGATGGGCCTGATCTCCACCGCCGCCGAGATCGAGACACTCGCGCTGTCGGTGGAGGACAACGGCGGCGCCTACTTCGTGCCGGCCTTCTCCGGCCTGTTCGCCCCGCACTGGCGCTCCGACGCCCGCGGCGTGATCGCCGGTCTGACCCGGTACGTCACCAAGGCGCACCTCGCGCGCGCCGTCCTGGAGGCCACCGCCTGGCAGACCCGCGAGATCGCCGACGCGATGGTGAAGGACTCCGGCGACGAGCTGGTGACCCTCAAGGTCGACGGCGGCATGACCGCCAACAACCTGCTGATGCAGACGCTCGCCGACGTCCTGGACGCGCCCGTGGTGCGTCCGATGGTCGCCGAGACCACCTGCCTCGGCGCCGCCTACGCCGCCGGTCTCGCCGTCGGCTTCTGGTCCAGCACCGACGAACTGCGCGCCAACTGGCGCCGGGCCGCGGAGTGGACCCCCCGCATGGACGCGGAGACCCGCGACCGTGAGTACAAGAACTGGCTCAAGGCCGTCGAGCGGACCATGGGCTGGCTCGAGGACGAGAGCTGACGAGACGAGAGCTCGCGAGCGCGCCCTCGAGGCTCTGATGAGGAGTAAGAACCCGAAATGACCAGTCAGTCCACCCTGCAGTCCGTGCCTGCCCTGGGCACGCGCCCGGCCTCCGGTTCCACCGCGAGCCGGGCCGAGACCCGCGAGCAGCTCGCCAAGGCGTCGTTCGACCTTCTTGTGATCGGCGGCGGCATCCTGGGCATCTCCACCGCCTGGCACGCCGCGCAGTCCGGCCTCAGGGTGGCTCTGGTCGACGCCGGCGACTTCGCCGGCGCCACCTCCTCCGCCTCCTCCAAGCTGCTCCACGGCGGTCTGCGCTACCTGCAGACCGGCGCGGTGAAGCTGGTGGCGGAGAACCACTTCGAGCGCCGTGCGGTCTCCCGCCAGGTGGCACCTCACCTGGCGAACCCGCTCACGTTCTACCTCCCCGTGTACAAGGGCGGGCCGCACGGCGCGGCGAAGCTGGGCGCGGGCGTCTTCGCCTACTCCGCGCTCTCCGCGTTCGGTGACGGCGTCGGCCACCTCCTCTCCCCCGCCAAGGCGGCGCAGGACGTGCCCGAGCTGCGCACCGAGAACCTCAAGGCCGTGGCCGTGTACGGCGACGACCAGATGAACGACGCGCGCATGGCGCTGATGACGGTCCGCGCCACCGTCGAGTCGGGCGCCGTCGTCCTCAACCACGCCGAGGTCACCGGCCTGCGCTTCACCCGGGGCCGGGTGACCGGCGCCGAGCTGCGCGACCGCGTGTCCGGCGAGGAGTTCGGCGTCAACGCCCGGCTCGTGCTGAACGCGACCGGCCCGTGGGTCGATCACCTGCGCAGGATGGAGGACCCGGACGCGGCACCGTCGATCCGGCTGTCGAAGGGCGCGCATCTGGTCCTGAAGCGGACCTCGCCGTGGAAGGCCGCCCTGGCCACCCCCATCGACAAGTACCGCATCACCTTCGCCCTCCCGTGGGAGGACATGCTGCTGCTGGGCACGACCGACGAGGAGTTCGAGGGCGACCCGGCGGACGTCGCCGTCAACGACAAGGACATAGCCCAGATCCTCGACGAAGCCGCCTTCTCCGTCCGTGACCAGCAGCTCTCCCGGGACCTGATCACGTACGCCTTCGCCGGTCTGCGGGTGCTGCCGGGCGGCCCCGGCGACACGGCGAAGGCCAAGCGCGAGACCGTGGTCACGGAGGGCCGCGGCGGCATGCTGTCCGTCGCGGGCGGCAAGTGGACGACCTTCCGCCACATCGGCCGTACGGTCATGAGGAAACTGGAGTCGCTGCCGGGCCACCCGCTGGGCGACGACTTCGAGCCCATCGCCTCGCTGCCGAAGAAGCTGCCGCTGCCCGGTGTCGCCAACCCGCGCGCGGTCGCGCACCGGCTGCTGGTGGACAACCCGGCGCCGGGGCCGCGGATGGCCGCCGACACGGCCAGGCACCTCGCCACCCACTACGGTTCGCTGGCCTTCGACATCGCCCGGCTGGCCAACGAGGACCCGGAGCTGGGCGAGCGGGTGCACCCCGACGCCCCGGAGATCTGGGCGCAGGTGGTCTACGCCCGGGACAACGAGTGGGCCGAGACGCCGGACGACGTGCTGCGCCGCCGTACGACGCTGACGATCCGGGGCCTGGCCACGGACGAGGTCCGCGCGAAGGTCCAGGACCTGCTCGACAAGAAGTGACCTCGTGCCGGTCCCTTCCCCTGGCCAGGGCCGGCACGGCTGCGGAACGGCCCCTTTCCCCTGGGGGGCCGGATCCGCGAAAGGGGCGGCTCCGCGCCGACGGAGCCGCCCCTTTCGCCTGCGCACGGCCGAGACCCTGAAACTCCGTAATAAGGTGAGACATCGGATGTCTTGAGGACAGGGAGGCGGGACATGGCGGTCACCGACGAGGCGATCGAGAAGATCAAGGGGATGATCGTCTCCGGCGCGCTGCGCCCCGGTGACCGGCTGCCCAAGGAGAGCGAGCTGGCGGCCGAACTGGGGCTGTCCCGCAACTCCCTGCGGGAGGCCGTGCGCGCCCTGTCGCTGATCCGGATCCTGGACGTACGCCAGGGCGACGGCACGTACGTGACCAGCCTCGACCCGCAACTGCTGCTGGAGGCGCTGAGCTTCGTCGTCGACTTCCACCGCGACGACACGGTGCTGGAGTTCCTGGCGGTGCGGCGCATCCTGGAGCCGGCCGCCACCGCGATGGCCGCGTCACGTATCAGCGAGCAGCAACTGGACGCACTGTCCGCCCAGTTGGACAAGCTCGGCGACGCGCCGTCGGTGGAGGAGCTGGTCGCCTGCGACCTCGACTTCCACCGCGGCATCGTGCGGAGCTCCGGCAACTCCGTGCTCTGCTCGCTGCTGGACGGCCTGTCGGGGCCGACCACCCGGGCCCGTGTCTGGCGCGGTCTGACCCAGGAGGACGCCGTCAGCCGCACCCTGCACGAGCACCGGGCGATCCTCGCCGCGCTGCGCGACCGGGACGCGGAGGCGGCGCGGTCGTGGGCGACGGTGCACATCGCGAGCGTCGAGCAGTGGCTGCGCAGCACGCTGTGAGTTCCGCCCGGGCGGCCCGCGGCCGCGCGCGGGGGCCGCGGGGTGTTCCGGCCCGCCGAACAGGGCAGGGATCCGTTCACCCGCCCGTGCAAGGGGGCTGCGGAGGCCCCCGCCGCACGCCGTAAGGTTGGGTGGTCAAGCGAGGGCACGTCGGAAGGAGGCCTGGGTGATCGAGCTCGAGGGGGTTCCCGAGCTGATCGACCCGGTCATGGTGGCCGCGTTCGAAGGCTGGAACGATGCCGGCGACGCAGCCTCCGCCGCGGTCGCGCATCTGGACAGGGAGTGGAAGGGCGAGGTGTTCGCGGCGCTGGACGCCGAGGACTACTACGACTTCCAGGTGAACCGCCCCACGGTGTGGATGGACGGCGGCGTGCGCAAGATCACGTGGCCGACGACCCGCCTGTCGGTGGTCCGGGTCGGCGGCGAGAAGCCGCGCGACCTCGTACTCGTCCGTGGCATCGAACCGTCCATGCGCTGGCGCTCGTTCTGCAACGAGCTGCTTGGCTTCGCGCACGAACTCGGCGTGGAGCTGGTGGTCGTGCTGGGCGCCCTGCTCGGTGACACCCCGCACACACGTCCGGTCCCGATCAGCGGCACCACGTCGGACGCGGACCTGGCACGGCGCATGGACCTGGAGGAGACGAAGTACGAGGGGCCCACGGGCATCGTCGGCATCCTCCAGGAGGCCTGTACGCACGCGGGCGTGCCGGCGGTCTCGCTGTGGGCGGCCGTGCCGCACTACGTCTCGCAGCCGCCGAACCCGAAGGCGACGCTGGCCCTGCTCAACCGCCTGGAGGACCTGATCGACGTGCGCATCCCGCTGGGCGAGCTGCCCGAGGACGCGCGCGCCTGGCAGGTGGGCGTGGACCAGCTGGCCGCCGAGGACAGCGAGGTCGCCGAGTACGTGCAGACCCTGGAGGAGGCCCGGGACACCGCGGAGCTGCCGGAGGCGTCGGGCGAGGCGATCGCCCGCGAGTTCGAGCGGTACCTGCGGCGCCGTGACGGCTCGGGCCCGTCGGGCGGCGGGCACGCCACCGCCGACGGCAGCGACGGCCCGCCCTACCTGCGGGACAACCCCAGCGGCCGGACCAAGCCGCCGAAACCGCCGAAACCGGGGACGGACGACGACGAGTCCTCGGAGGAATGAGCCGGTGAAGGCCGGGTGAGGGCGGTGCGCCGAGGCGCACCGCCCTTCTCGTTGCCCGTACGGCCGCTCCGACGCGTCAGGACGACGGCGACTTCGGCCGGAATGAGACGTGACCGCTGTTTCCGGTCGGATTGCACACGTTGCCCAATTCAACTTGTTTCAAACCAAGTTGGCGAAAACAGCCTTTACGCGTCGGCGTGCGCGTGCTTGGTTGTGGAGCGACGGCGCACCCGCACGGACCGAACCGAAGGGAGCGGCACCGATGAGCGACCAGGTACAGCCGGCACAGGGTCCCGGGGCCGGCGGGCCCGGACCCGACGGAGCGGGATTCACCTATCGAGGAGCCGAGCAGGAGCTGATCGTCGTCGCGAGCGCCGAGGCCCGGCTGCGCGCCCGGACCGAGGGCGTCCGCTCCGCGGCCGGTGCCGACGTCTCGGCCCTCAACATGTTCCTCAGCGACGAACAGCTGCGGCTGCAGCCGCTCTTCGGCGGCGAGGAGCGGCTGGCGCAGGCCTCCGCCGCGCCGGGCGGACAGCCCGTGCCCGACCTCGCGCTGTTCTACCGGGTGCGGGGCGGGGAGAGCCGCGCCCAGGAGCTGCGGTCGCGGATCGCGGCACTGCCGGGGATCGACACGGCGTACGTGAAACCGGGCGCCGTTCCCGCCACGGTGGCCGGCGGCGAGCGCCGCCTGAAGGAAGGCGCCCCCGTCACACCGGACTTCAGCGGCCGGCAGGGCTATCTGCGTCCCGCCCCCGACGGGATCGACGCGCACTGGGCCTGGCACCGGCCCGGTGGTTCGGGCCAGGGGGTGACGGTCGTCGACGTCGAGGGCGCCTGGCAGCTCGGGCACGAGGACCTGACCGCCAAGCTGGCCGGCGTCGTGGTCGGCACCCCGCTGACCGACCTCGCCTGGCGCAACCACGGCACCGCCGTGATCGGCGTGATCGGCGGCGACCGCGACGACTACGGCGTGTGCGGCATCGTGCCCGAGGCGGCCACCGCCGCCGCGTCCTTCCAGGGCATCGGCACGGCCGCGGCGATCCACGCGGCGGCCGAGCGGCTCGGCCCCGGCGACCTCGTCCTGGTCGGACTCCACCGTCCGGGGCCGCGGCTGGAGTACGCCGAGCGCGACGACCAGCGCGGCTACGTCCCCCTCGAGTGGTGGCCGGACGACTTCGCCGCCGTCCGGCATGCCACCGCCCGGGGCGTCCTCGTCGTCGCGGCCGCCGGCAACGGCGGCGAGTCGCTGGACGACGCGGTCTACGAGCGCCGCCCCGACGAGTTCCCCGAGTGGTGGCGCAACCCGTTCAACCCCTCCAACCAGTCCTCCGGCGCGGTCCTGGTCGGCGCGGGCGCACCGCCGCCCGGCACCCACGGCCGTGACCACGGACCGGACCGGTCGAGGCTCGCGTTCTCCAACTACGGCGCCCGCGTGGACGCCCAGGGCTGGGGCCGCGAGGTCACGACCACCGGTGGCTTCTGGGACCGGCCCGGCGATCTGCAGGGCGGGCCCGAGGAGATCACCTGGTACACGGACACGTTCTCGGGGACGTCCTCCGCCTCCCCGGTCGTGGCCGGCGCGCTGGCCGCGCTGCAGGGCATGCTCAAGGCGGCCGGCCAGGCGCCGATGTCCCCGGAACGTGCCCGTGAGGTGCTGCGTGCGACGGGCTCGCCGCAGCAGGACGCGCCGGGCCGGCCCGCCTCCCAGCGGATCGGCGGCCGGCCCGACATCAAGGCGGCGGTGGGCCGTCTGCTGCCGCAGTCGGTCGGCTCGGGCCGGGCCGAGCGGTACTGGGACGAGCTGCTGCCGTATCCGCGCGAACTCCCGCCGAGGCTGCGGCTGTTCGTGGCCGGTGCCTGGCGCAACCTCAACCACCCGTCCCCCGAGATCCGCCAGGCGGTGCACTCCGCCTTCGCGGGGGGACGGCCCGACGTCCGAGTGTGGTTCTCGGACGACGAGATCGTCGGCCTGGTCGTCACCGGCTGACGTATCCCAACCATCAGGGAAGGTGACACCCGCATGAGCACCACCCCGCAGATGAGTCAACTGGGACAGCAGGGACAGCAGGGACAGCAGTTCCCGAGCACGGCGCCCTACCAGCAGCAGCCGTACCAGCAGCAGCCCTTCCAGCAGCAGCCCTTCGGCATGGGCCAGGGCGGGGGCCAGGGCATGGGCGCCGGCATGGGCATGGGCGGCTCGCTCGAGCAGCTGCAGCAGCTCGGGCAGCAGCAGCCCTACCAGCACCTGCTGCAGCAGCTCGGGCAGCAGCAGCAACCCGCCGGCCAGCAACAGCAGCACGACCAGCAGGCCCAGCAGCAGGAGCAGCAGGCCCAGCAGCAGATCCAGCAGCTCGCGCAGGCCGTGGTCCAGCAGGCCGTCCAGCAGGTCCAGGCGCTCGCGGCCGGCGTGGCCAGCGGCTTCGTCGACATCGTGCAGCCGCTCCCGGGGCAGCCGCAGCAGATCTTCCTGCGGATCAACAACCAGTTCCGGGTCCTGAACAACCCGACCCCGCACATCCACCAGCAGATCCAGGAGGCCTTCGCCTTCGGCCATCAGGTGATCGGCGTGTGGGACTCCGGCTCGCCGAACGTGCTGCGCAGCGTCCGCGTCCAGCGGGTCTGACAGCCGTCCGGGAACGGCACCGCGACGCGAGGGGCGCTTCCACCCGAGGGGAGGGAGCGCCCCTTCCGGTGCGCGAGGAGCGCTACAGGGCCACGCCCAGCAGGGCGTCCACGGCGCGCGAGACGACACCGGGGGCGCCGGTGTCGGTGCCGCCCTCGGCGTCCTGCCGCGCGACCCAGCGGTCGACCGCGGCGAGGGCGGCCGGTGCGTCGAGGTCGTCGGCGAGCGCCTCGCGCACCTGCTCGACCAGGGCATCGGCCGGCGGCCCGTCGGGCCGGGAGACGGCGGCGCGCCAGCGGCCCAGCCGGGCCACGGCGTCCGCGAGCACCCGGTCGGTCCACTCCCAGTCGGAGCGGTAGTGGTGGGCGAGCAACGCCAGCCTGATCGCGGCCGGGTCCACCCCGTCGCGCCGCAGCGCGGACACGAAGACCAGGTTGCCCTTGGACTTGGACATCTTCTCGCCGTCCAGGGCCACCATGCCGGCGTGCACGTACGCCTTGGCCATGGGGAACTCGCCGGTCAGCACCTGGGCGTGCGAGGCGCCCATCTCGTGGTGCGGGAAGGCGAGGTCGGAGCCGCCGCCCTGGACGTCGAAACCCATGCCGAGGTGGTCCAGGGCGATGGCGACGCACTCGATGTGCCAGCCGGGGCGGCCGGGGCCGAGCGAACCGCCGTCCCAGCTGGGCTCGCCGTCCCGGGCGGCCATCCACAGCATCGGGTCGAGCGGGTTCTTCTTGCCCGGGCGGTCCGGGTCGCCGCCGCGCTCGGCGGACAGCAGCCGCATGGCGGCCGCGTCGAGGTGGGAGACCTTGCCGAAGTTCGGGTCGGACTCGACGGAGAAGTACAGGTCGCCCTCGAGTTCGTAGGCGGCGCCCGCGTCCCGCAGCCGCTCGACGAGCGGCACGATGGCGGGTATCGCCTCGACCGCGCCTATGTAGTGCTGCGGGGGCAGCATCCGCAGGGCGGTCATGTCCTCGCGGAACAGGGCCGTCTCCTGCTCGGCGAGGGCGATCCAGTCGACGCCGTCGCGCTGCGCCCGCTCCAGCAGCGGATCGTCGACGTCGGTGACGTTCTGGACGTAGTGGACCTGCCGCTTGGTGTCGAGCCACACGCGCTGAACGAGGTCGAACGCGTTGTAGGTCGCCGCGTGACCGATATGGGTCGCGTCGTACGGCGTGATGCCGCAGACGTAGATACGGGCGACGGGACCGGGGTCGAGGCGGACCGGACCGCCGGTCGCGGTGTCGTGGATCCTCAGGTCGCGGCCCTGACCGGGTAGGGCGGGGACCTCGGAAGCAGGCCAGGCATGCATGTCATGAGCCTAACCGGACGGAAGCTCCGTATACGAACCGGACCGGTCCGGATGGCCGGTACGGCGCTCTTGCGCCGGACCGGCCGGTGTGCCCCTACACGGGCGGCCACGGGATGGCCGGCCACTCACCGCTGGGCTCGGGGTGCCTGCCGGACTCCAGCAGTACGGCGACCCGCGCGCGCGTGGCGTCCAGTTCGGCCGCGGTGATCAGCCCCGACAGCCGCGCGGCCAGCGCTCCCCGGTCGCCCAGCGACTCCTGCAGGGCCTTGAGGACGTCGACCGCCTCGGGGGCCAGCGGCTCGCCCGCCCACCCCCACAGCAGGGTCCTGAGCTTGTTCTCGGTGTTGAACGTCACCCCGTGGTCGATCGCGTACAGCCGGCCGTCGGCCGTGGGCAGCAGATGGCCGCCCTTGCGGTCGGCGTTGTTGATCACCGCGTCGAGCACGGCGAGCCGGCGCAGCCGCTCGTCGTCGGCGTGCACCAGCAGCGCCGTGCGTCCCTCGCCCACCTCGGCGAGGCCGATCGCCTTCCAGCCCGGCTCGGGCTCCTCGCCGTCCACCAGGGCGAGGAGCTCCGACTCGGGGGCCGCCTCGACCCACAGCTGGACCATGCCCTCGCCGTAGGGCCCCTCGCGCAGCACGGTCGGCGGGACGATGCCCCACCCGGTCGCCTCGGAGACCTCGTAGGCGGCCACCTCGCGTTGGGCGAGGGTGCCGTCGGGGAAGTCCCACAGGGGCCGCTCGCCGGCGACGGGCTTGTACACGCAGGCCGCCTCCCTGCCCTCGTGGGAGACCGTGCAGTACAGAGCGGCGTTGGAGGCCTCGCGGATGCGGCCGCGGACGGTGAGCTCACCGTCGGCGAGCAGGTCGACGCCGGTCACGCTCCGCGGCGGTATCCGTTCTGGCGCGGACATACGTGTCCTTCCGGGTCGAGCGGGAGGCTGCACAGCGGGCACGGCGGCCGCCCGGCGTTGACGACGTCGAGGGCGCGCTTGGCGAAGGCCCTCGCCTGCGCGCCGGTCAGCCGGACCCGCAGCATCGGGGGTCCGTTCTCCTCGTCCTGGAGCAGGCGCTCCTCGGCCTCGGCGAGGTCCTCCTCGGAGTCGGCGTCGAGCTCCACGAGGGCCTGCGCCTCGACGATCATGCGCTGTTCCTCGCCGTCCCAGGCGAGGGCCATGGTGCCGACCCGGAACTCCTCCTCCACGGGGGTGTCCAGCGGATCGGTGTCGGTGACCTCGGCGGAGGCCACGGCCGGGACGGCGGCGCTGCCGCCGCTGCGGCGCAGGACCTCGTCGAGCAGTTCGTCCATGCGCTCGGCGAGGGCGGCGACCTGGGTCTTCTCCAGGGCCACGCTGGTCACACGGGGGCCCGCGGTGGCCTGGAGGAAGAACGTACGGCGTCCGGGCAGCCCGACCGTACCGGCCACGAAGCGGTCCGGCGGGTCGTAGAGGAACACCTGACGGGACACGTCCTGTCTCCTGGATTCATGGATCGGCATCGGACCGGGTGACCGCACGGACCGCGGGTGCGGAGGGGTGCGGCGCTACTGCGACCGCTTCACCCTACTGCGCCCGACGATCACGGTGCGCCCGCATCGCCCCCGACCGGGGCGTCGTCGGCCGGGGGTTCCTCGCGCGGCACCAGGGAGGTCAGGTCACCGGTGTCGCCGAGGCGGACGAGGAACGGCCGCAGCCGGGTGTAACGGATCGCGGTGATGGAACACGGTTCAACGGAAATCCGCTGGAAGAGGTCGAGATGAAGTCCGAGTGCGTCCGCCACGAGCGACTTGATGATGTCACCGTGCGAACACATGACGTAGACCGCGTCGGCGCCGTGGTCGCGCTCCACCCGCGCGTTCCACTCGCGTACGGCTTCGGCGGCGCGGGTCTGCATCGCGCGCATCGACTCGCCGCCCGGGAAGGCGACGGCGGACGGGTGCGCCTGTACGACCCGCATCAGCGGCTCGTCCCCCAGCTCGGCGAGCTTGCGGCCGGTCCAGTCGCCGTAGTGCGCCTCCCCGATCCGCTCCTCGGTGTGGCCGGTGAGCCCGGGCCGGGCCGCG
Organism: Streptomyces sediminimaris; assembly: GCF_047049295.1. NCBI lineage: Bacteria > Bacillati > Actinomycetota > Actinomycetes > Kitasatosporales > Streptomycetaceae > Streptomyces > Streptomyces sediminimaris. The sequence goes on from NZ_JBJWOT010000001.1 coordinate 1,784,817, forward strand.
AGGAGCGGCCGGACGGTCTCCTGGCAGCGCTGCAGGGGGCTGCTGACCACCTCGGAGATCGGCAGCTCGGCGAGCCGCCCGGGCAGCGCGGCGGCCTGGGCGGCCCCGCGGTCGTCGAGGGCGACACCGGGCGTCCAGCCCGCGAGCACTCCCTCGGTGTTGGCGGTGGAACGTCCGTGCCGGACCAGGATCAGCGTGGGCATGCGGCCAAGGGTAGGCGCACTCCCGGGTGCGTCCACGGGCGGACGGCGGGAGAATGCGCTCCGTGATCGTCGACTGCGCCATCTACCGCGACGGGCGTCGCACGGAGGGACCCGAGGACGTCTCCGACGCCCTCGCCCTGTGCCGCCGCGGGCTCGACGCCTTCGTCTGGATCGGCCTGTACGAGCCGACCGGGAAGGAGTTCGACCGGGTCACGCGGGAGTTCGGGCTGCACCCGCTGGCCGTGGAGGACGCCCTGAAGGCCCATCAGCGGCCCAAGCTCGAGGTGTACGACGACTCGCTGTTCGTGGTCCTCAAGCCGGTCGGGTACGAGGCCAGGAGCGACATCGTGACCGCCGGCGAGGTCATGGTCTTCCTCGGCGACTCGTTCGTGGTGACCGTCCGCCACGGCGAGGAGTCGCCCCTCGCGGAGGTGCGGCACCGGCTGGAGGAGGAGCCCGACATGCTCCGGCACGGCCCCACCGCGGTGCTGTACGCGATCGCCGACGCCGTCGTCGACCACTACGTGGAGGTGGCGGACGAACTCGGCACCGACCTGGAGGAGCTGGAGGCGGAGGTGTTCTCGCCGACCGCCGGCGGCTCCCGCAACACGGCGTCCCGGATCTACGCCTTCAAACGGCAGGTGCTGGAGTTCCGCCGGGCCACGAACCCGCTGGCCCAGCCGCTGACCCGGCTCGCGGGCGACGGGCCGCTCGGCGGGAAGGTGCCCTTCGTGCACGAGCAGGCCCGGCCGTTCTTCCGGGACGTGAGCGACCACCTCACCCGGGTGAACGAGGCGGTGGAGGGCCTGGACCGGCTGGTGTCGGACGTGCTGTCCGCGCATCTGGCGCAGATGAGCGTCCAGCAGAACGACGACATGCGGAAGATCTCCGCGTGGGCGGCCATGGCCGCGGTCCCCACCATGATCGCGGGGATCTACGGCATGAACTTCGACCACATGCCGGAGCTGCACTGGACGGTGTCGTACCCGGCGGTGATCGTGCTGATGGCCGTCCTGGAGGTGCTGCTGTACCGGCTGCTGAAGCGCCGGGGCTGGCTGTGAGCCGCGGCCGGCACGAGCCCGTCGCGGACCGTCACGGGCCGCCGCGGGGGTGCCGCGGGGACGTCAGGCGAACTCGGGCGCGGTCGTCGCGGGTCCGCCGAGCGCGTCGCGCCGGTCCGGCATCCGCAGGCTGACCATCCGGCGCCAGCCCGCGGCGCGCTCGTAGACGTAGACGGCCCGGATGCCCGCGGCCAGCAGCGCCGACCTGGCCGCCGACCAGCCGAGGACGCGGCCCATGTGCTCCATGACGGCCAGGCTCACGTCGCGGTAGACGCGGATCTCGGCGAGCGCGCACTCCCGCAGCGTCCGCTGGATCACCCGGCCGTGCCCGGCGTGCGCGAGGCGGAGCAACTCCTCGTGGCAGTAGGCCAGGTGGTTGTCCTCGTCGTTGGAGATCATCTTCACCGCCCGGCCGATGTCGGGGTGGTCGGCGAAGTGCCTGCGCAGCAGTGCCATCTGCTCGGAGGCGCGCTGCTCGGTGACCCGGCTGTGGGCGAGATAGGTGACGATGTCGGGCACGGTGAGCGGTTCCTCGCCCTTGAGCTTGTCGTGGGCCAGCCCGATGCCGTGCCTCTCCAGCAGCATCGTGTAGTCGGTCTCGGGCGGCACCGGGACGGGTTCCAGTCCCCGCTTCCTGATCAGGGCGTTGAAGATCCGCCCGTGCTTGTCCTCGTCGGCGCCGTGGCGGGCGATCCTGGGGGCCAGCCGGTGCTGGCTCTCCGGTACGAGCGCGGCGATGCGGGCGTTCTCCCAGCCGCCCTGGGACTCCCCGCTGGCCGCGATCGAGCAGAACAGGGCAAAGGACTCGTCGTCGTCGAGGATCTCCTGGAACAGGCTCTTCGCCGAAAGCATCGTGGGCACCTCTCTGCAGGCCTCGCGAATTGCGCCGGATCCGCGAAGACCGAGTCAAATGCGGCTCGAGAGGTGCTGCAACAGCTGTGTCGGACAACTCCGCCAAAAGGAGGACCGGCGGAAGCCCCGGGTGCGTAACTCCCGGGGGCGGGGCGCGTTGTTCACAGTGACGGCCGTGGCGGGGAAGACCCCCGAGCCCCCACCACGGCCGCGGAAACCTCACCGGCGGAGTGCCCCGCCGGCCTCCCGGCCCTCACGCCAGTCCGGCGCGCTCCAGGGCTTCGGTGCCGGCGCGGAGCGACGCGAGCCGCTCCTCGAGCGTGAAGCCCGCCGGGTTGAGGCTCAGGGTGGTGACGCCGGCCGCGGCGTACTCCTTCATCCGGTCGGCGATGCGGTCCACGGAGCCGAGCAGCGTGGTCCGGTCGATCAGGTCGTGCGGGACGGCGGCCGCGGCGCCCTGCTTGTCACCCGACAGGTACTTCTCCTGGACCTCGGCGGCCGCGGCCTCGAAGCCCATGCGCTGGGCGAGCTGGTTGTAGAAGTTCTGCTTGCCGCTGCCCATGCCGCCGACGTACAGCGCCGTGTAGGGGCGGAAGGCGTCGGCGAGGGCGGGCACGTCCTTGTCCTCGCCGAGGGCCAGCGGCAGGGTCGGGCAGACGTCGAACCCCTCGAGGGTCTTGCCCGCCTTCTCGCGTCCCGCGCGCAGGTACTTGATCGTGGTCTCCTCCAGGTGGCCGGCGGAGGGGAAGATCAGCAGGGCGCCCTCGGCGATCTCGCCGGTCTGCTCGAGGTTCTTCGGGCCGATCGCGGCGATGTAGAGCGGGATGTGCTCACGCTGCGGGTGCACGGTCAGCTTGATCGGCTTGCCCGGGCCGCCGGGCAGCGGCAGCGTCCAGTGCTCGCCCTCGTACGTCAGCCGCTCCCGGGTCATCGCCTTGCGCACGATCTCCACGTACTCGCGCGTGCGTGCCAGCGGCTTGTCGAACTTGACGCCGTACCAGCCCTCGGAGACCTGCGGTCCGGAGACGCCGAGGCCGAGGCGGAAGCGTCCGCCGGAGAGCGAGTCCAGCGTGGCCGCCGTCATCGCCGTCATCGCGGGCTGCCGGGCCGGGATCTGGAAGATGGCCGAGCCGACGTCGATGCGCTCGGTCTGGGCGGCGACCCAGCTGAGCACGGTGGCCGCGTCCGACCCGTAGGCCTCCGCGGCCCAGCACACGGCGTACCCGAGCCGGTCCGCCTCCTTGGCGACCGCGAGGTTGTCCGCGTCCATTCCGGCACCCCAGTAGCCGAGGTTGATCCCGAGCTGCATGCCGCTTCCCCTTACCGATCAGTAACGTGCCTGTTCGGCAGACCCTAGCGTGTGGAAACTGGTTGTCCACAGGCCCCCACACCGTAGGTTCAGGCCAGTAATCTCGGCGTTCATGGAGCAGAGGCATCTCGGCCGTACCGGTCTTCGCGTGTCCCGCATCGGGCTCGGCACCCTCACCTGGGGCAGGAGCACCGACGAGCACGACGCCGCGGACCTCCTGAAGGCGTTCTGGGAAGCGGGCGGGAACCTCGTCGACACGGCGGACGTGTACGGCGACGGGGAGGCCGAGTACCTGCTCGGGCGCCTCATGGAGGGCCTGGTCCCGCGCCGGGACCTGGTGATCTCGACGAAGGCCGGCAGCGTGCCGGACCCGGACCGCCGCGTCGACGGCTCGCGCGGCCACCTGCTCTCCGCTCTGGACGCCTCGCTCACCCGCCTCGGCACCGACCACGTCGACGTCTGGCACATCCACGCCTTCGACCCCCGCACCCCGCTCGACGAGACGCTCCACGCCCTGGACCTGGCGGTCAGCAGCGGCCGCGCCCGCTACGCCGGTGTCTCCAACTTCTGCGGCTGGCAGCTCGCGAAGGCGGCGACCTGGCAGCTCGCGGTTCCCGGTGGCCGTACCCGGCTGGCGAGCTCGCAGATGGAGTACTCGCTGCTCCAGCGCGGCGTGGAGCGCGAGGTGCTGCCGGCCGCGCTGGACCTCGGCATCGGCCTGCTGCCGTCCTCGCCGCTGGGCCGCGGGGTCCTGACGGGCAAGTACCGGGGTGAGTCCGCGCCCCCCGACTCGCGCGGTGCCTCGGAGCAACTGGCGCCCTTCGTGGCGCCGTACCTCGACGACACCGCGAGCCGCATCGTGGACGCCGTGCGGACCGCGGCGGACGGGCTCGCGGTGACGCCCCTCCAGGTCGCCCTCGCCTGGATCCGCGACCGGCCCGGCGTGACCGCCCCCGTCATCGGACCGCGCAACGCGCAGCAGCTCACGGCGGCGTTGTCAGTGGAGGCCCTTAGTCTTCCTGACGAGATCTGCCGGGCTCTCGACGACGTGTCGGCGCCCGTGCACCGCTATCCCGATCACGACTGGAGCACGCTGTGAGCACGGAGCCCGAGACCACGGAGGACGCCGAGCCGGGGACGCCGGGCGCGGCAGCGGAGGGCGGGGCGCGGGAGGCGGCGGCCACCGACGAGCCGGCGACCGGGGGCGGGGGCCCGTCCGGGGGCGAGGACCCGTCCGGGGGCGACGGCGAGGGCACGGCGACCGGGACCTCCGGGGGCGACGGCGAGGGCACGACGACCGGCACCTCCGGGGGCAACAGCGAAACCACCACGACCGGCACCTCCGAGGGCAACAGCGAAACCACCACGACCGGCACCTCCGAGGGCAACAGCGAAACCACCACGACCGGCACCTCCGGGGGCGACGGCGACGGCAGCACGACCGGCACCTCCGCAGACGACGGCCAAGGCACCCCGACCGGCACGCCCGCAGACAACGACGAAGGCACCGCGACCGGCACCTCCGAGGCCGAGGCCGAGTTGGCGGCGCAGCGGATCGAGCGGGAGCGGATCGAGCGGCGGAAGGCCGGGAAGGCGGGGCGCATCGACAGCGGTGCGAAGCTCAGCGGCCAGGCCGCCGACCTGCTCGCCGCGGTGCGGGCCGTGGAGAGCGGCCAGAAGCCCACGGCCACCGTGTTCGACGACCCCGAGCCCGCTCCCCGCCGTCCCGCGCCGGAGTCGGTGCAGCGGCCGCAGCCCACGCCGGCGGCCGCACCGGCCGCCGCTCCCGCGCCGGAGGCGGTCGACGCGGTGGGACGCGTCCTGGCCGACGGCGGCGCTCCGCAGGCCCTCGCGCCGCAGGTCGCCGCCGCCCTCGGCGAGGGCGCGGACGAGCGGCTGCGGGCCGATCCCTGGCTCCTGCTGCGGGTCGGCGGCGTGCGGCCCGAGCAGGCCGACGGTTTCGCACGGGCCCTGCTCGGCGCGGACTGCGGACCGGACGACGCGCGGCGGGGCCGGGCGCTGACGGGGTGGCTGCTGGAGCAGGCGGCCCTCGCCGGGCACACGGCGCTGGAGCTGCCCGCGCTCAGCGCGGCGCTGGCCCAACGGGGCGTCACCGACGCCGAGACGGCCGTGACCGGCGCCGCCGCGGAGGGCGAGGCCCTGGTCTTCCAGGACGCCCTCGACCCGGTCGCCCCGGAGCCGGAGCCGAGCGAGGACGGCGAGGAGGCCGGGGAGCGTCCGGTCCGGGTGCTGATCGGCCTGGAGCGGTACGCCCTCGCGGAGGAGAGCCTCGCCGACGGTCTCGCCCGGCTGGTCAACTCGGTGCCCAAGCAGGACGGTGCGGCCGAGGACTGGGAACGGGCCGCCGCCGCGGCACCGGGCTCCGGCGCGGAACTCGTCCGCGCGGTCGCCGGCCACGGCCTGGTGCTGCACACCGGCGGCGAGGCGTCACTGGCCGAACCCGCGGCCCTTCTGCGGGCGGCGACCGGCCTCGGGCTGCGCGCCTGGGCGGCGGCGCACACCCCCGGTGGCCGCGACCGGTTCGCGGCGCTGTGGGCCGGGCGGGGGGAGGAGGACCCCGGGCCGGGCGCCGCCCCCGTCACCACCGTCGGCGGTCTGCTCTCCGGCGCCGAGGGCCCCGGCCGGGACGCCGACGGCGCGCTGGGCCTCGACCTCCTCGTCGTGCTCGACGCGCCCCGGCTGGACGTCGAGTCGGGGGCGCTGCTGACCGAGTCGCTCCCGGACGGCGCCCGGCTGGTGCTGGCCGGTGACCCGGCGGTGCTGTGGTCCGCCGGGCCCGGGCGGGTGTTCGCCGACCTGCTGGAGGCGCGGATCTGCCCCCGGATCGCCTCCCGGCGGCCCGATCCGGGCCCCTTGGGCGAACTGGTCTCCGGCATCGGTGCCGGCGAACTCCAGCAGGTCGAGGCGCCCGGCAAGGAGATCGTGATCGTCCCCGTGCGGGACGCGGGCGAGGCCGTGCACCGGACGGTGCAGCTCGTCGCCGACTCGGTGCCGCGGGCCATCGGCGTGCCGCCCGAGCAGACCGTGGTGATCACGCCGGGCCACGGCGGCGCTGCGGGCACCCGGGCGCTCAACGCGGCGCTGAAGGAACGCCTCAACCCCGGCCCCGGCCGCTTCGGCGGCTTCGACCCGGGCGACCGGATCGCCTACTCCCCCGCGCCGGGCCGTACGGTGCCGGGCACCGTCGTGAAGGCCGACGCCGACGGGCTGCACCTGTCGTGCGCGGGCGCCCCCGTGGTCGTGCCGAAGGAGCGGGTGGAGCAGTCCGTGCGGCACGGGTGGGCGCTGACCGCGCACCAGGCGGTGGGCGACCGGTGGCCCGCGGCGGTCGTGGTGCTGCCCGGGGACGCGGCGCAGGCCCTGAGCCGCCCCTGGGTGTACACGGCGTTCGGCAGGGCGGAGCGCCACCTGTCCGTGGTGCACGGCGTGGAACAGGCGCTCGCCCGGGCCGTGTCCGAGGTCGCGGCCAGGCCGCGCACCACCCGCCTGCCGCTCCTGCTGGCGCCACAGGTGCCGGTCTCCGGCTGACCCCCCGCCGCGACGACGACGGCGGCGGCCCGGGAACACCCCCCGGGCCGCCGCCGTCCGGCCGTGCTGCAGGTGTGCGGCGCCGCGCGGCGTCAGCGATCCGCGTCCAGCGGCTCCAGGTCCTCCTCGCCGTCCAGGTCCGGATCGAGGTCGTCCTCGAGATCCTCGTCGTCCGCGTCCTCGAGTGAGACGTCGTCGAGATCGTCGTCGAAGACCGCGCTGACGTCGAAGCGGCAGACCACCCGCTGCGGGTCGATCTGCTCGAACGGCGCCTCCAGCCACTCGCCGGGCTCGGCCGGTTCGTCGGTGGCCGTCACCCAGAGCGTGGAGTCGCCCTCCTCCAGCCCGAACTCCTTGTGCCGCGAGGCGATCTCGTCCGGTTCGAACTCCCCGAACAGGATGCCCAGCGCGCCGTGCACGGTCGTCGACGCCTCGGCGCCGGCGCCCCGGGAGTCGTCGGAGTCCGCCGCCTCCACCCTCTGTGCCTGCGCAAGCAGCCGCTGCGGCTCCACCACCGCGTAGTCGCGGCGAATGAGCACACTCAGCGCGTTCGGCTCCTCGGGCCCCTTGTACGGCGGCAGCGCGTCCTCCGCGCCGGGGATCTCGAAGGGCGTGACCTCGTCGTAGCGGTCGTAGAGCAGCTCGTCGTACGTCTCGGCGGCCGCGGCGAGCTCGTTGAACGCCTCGTAGACGGCCGGGTCGTCCTCCCCGGACCTGCGTTCGACCGCGGCCAGGTGGCGGTCGAGCGCGGTCTTGACCGCCTCGGCGGCGGCTCGTACCTCGGCAGCGGTGGGCTGCGCAGCATCAGACATAGTGCAGACGCTATCCGTACCGGGCCCCAGCCCGCACAATAGATGCGATGCCGGAATACGAATTTGTCGACGTGTACGTGCCGCGCGGGGTCTCCCGCAAGGACGCCACACGCCTGCTGACGGACCATGCGGAGTACGGACACTGGGAGTTGGACCGTCTGAGCCTGCTGCGCGACGGCAGCCGCAGGGTGCGGTTGCGCCGGCGGATCATCCGCCAGGTGCGCGCCACGTGGTGAGCTGAGGCCAGGACGCGACGACGGAGGACGACGGAAACGGAGCGGGCCCCGCCAGCACGGGGCCCGCTCCGTTCCGCGCACCGTGGGGGAAGTTCGCGGTGCTTTCCTCCGGTTCGCCCGGACTTCTACGGGCTCGCGCCGGCTTCTACGGGCTTGCGCCGGTTTACGCCGAGGCGCGCGCCTTGCGGTACATGACCGCACCGGCCAGCAGCGCACCCGCGCCCACCGGGAGGACGACGCCGATCGGCAGGTCGCTGCCCGTGTGCGCGAGCTGTGCGGCGCCCTCGGCCTGGGCCACGGTCTGGGTGCCCGGGTGGTTGGACTGCGCGGAGCCGCCCGGCGTGGAGCCGCCGGTGTGGGGCGGGGTGCTCGGGGTGCCGGGGTGCGAGGGAGTGCCGGGGTGCCCGGGGTGACCCGGCGTGCCCGGGTGCCCTGGGGTGCCGGGGTTGCCGGGGTGACCCGGGTGGCCGGGGCTGCCCGGGTTGCCGGGCGGCGTCTGGCCCCCACCGCCGGGAGGCGTCCCGTGCCCGGCCGAGCCGCCGTTGGCGCAGTCGTCGTCCTTGGCGGCGTTGCCGACGCCGACGACGTTCACGCTGTTCCCGCAGACGTTCACCGGCACGTCGATCGGCACCTCGACATGGTTGCCGGAGCCGACACCGGGTGAGTCACTCGCGTGCCCGCCCGCGTGGGAACCGCCGTGCGACCCGGAGGAAGCGCTGCCGCCGCTGCCGTTGGCACAGGAGTTGCCCATGGCCGGGTTGAGGATACCGACGACGTCGACCGTGTTGCCGCAGACATTCACCGGCACGTGCACGGGGGCCTGCACGGTGTTGCCGGACAGGATGCCCGGCGAGTTGGAACTGGAGCCGCTCGCCCCCGAGTCGGCGTGGGCGTAGCCGCCCGCCGCGGCGAGCACGCCGGTCGCGGCCGCCACGGTCATCAAGCCCTTGCGAGTGACCTGTCGCATTGCTGAATTCACCCTGCCTTCGATCCTGACCTGGAATCTCGCGCGTCCCGCGAAATCGTTCGAAGAAATCGACAACAACAACGGCCGACCGGCCCCGAAGCACATGGCGAACGCTCCGGAGCCGACGGCGTGAACGATCCTCAGCGGACCGACGTCACTTGTTGGTGCAGGTGTTGCCGAAGGCGGGGTTCAGCAGCCCGATCACGGAGACCGTGTTGCCGCAGACGTTCACCGGGACGTGCACCGGGACCTGAACGACGTTGCCGGACGCGATGCCCGGGGAGTGCACCGCAGCACCCTGAGCACCGGAGTCGGCGACGGCCAGGCCCGCACCCGCGAGAACCAGACCACCAGTGGCAGCCGCAGCAGCGACGACCTTCTTGAGCATTACTTCCTCCTTGTTGGCAAAAGCGATCCCGTGTTGCTGATCGCATTACCTGTAACGAGGAGGGAGTGATGGAGCTACGAGCTGATCGTCGCATTCACTCTTCCCGGTCCGGCTCCGTACGCGCTGCCGATTACGAAGGTCACGACGTCTGGATGAACCGTACGAAGATCACGGCACGTGGACGGCCCGTACGAAGATCACGGCACGTGGACGGCCCGTACGAAGATCACGACGCGTCGATGAACCGGTCGAGCACGCGCACGCCGAACCGCAGGCCGTCGACCGGCACCCGCTCGTCGACCCCGTGGAACATGCCCGCGAAGTCGAGCTCCGGGGGCAGCTTGAGCGGCGCGAAGCCGAAGCCGCGGATGCCCAGGTCGTCGAAGGACTTGGCGTCCGTGCCGCCGGAGAGCATGTACGGGATCGCCTTGGCGGCCGGGTCCTCGGCCACGAGCGCGGACTGCATGGCCTCCACCAGCGCCCCGTCGAAGGTCGTCTCGACGGCCTTGTCGGCGTGCACGTCCTCGCGCCTGACCCGGGGCCCGAGGACCTTGTCGAGGTCGGTCAGGAACTCCTCCTCGAAGCCCGGCAGGAAACGCCCGTCCACGTGGGCCGTGGCCTCGCCCGGGATCACGTTGACCTTGTAGCCCGCGCCGAGCTGCGTGGGGTTGGCGGTGTTGCTCAGGGTCGCGCCGATGAGCTTGGCGATGCCGCCGAGCCGGGCCAGCGTGGACTCCATGTCCTCCGGGTCCAGTTCGGTGCCGAGCGCGTCGCCGAGCTCGTCGAGGAAGGCCCGGGTCGTCTTGGTGACCCGGACCGGGAACCTGTGCCGGCCCAGGCGTGCGACCGCCTCCGACAGCTCGGTGATCGCGTTGTCCCGGTGGATCATCGACCCGTGCCCGGCGGTGCCGGCCACCGTCAGCTTCATCCAGTGCATGCCCTTCTCGGCCGTCTGGATCAGATAGAGCCGGCGCTGCTCGCTGACCGTGAAGGAGAAGCCGCCCACCTCGCTGATCCCCTCGCTGACGCCCTCGAAGAGGCCGGGGTGCCGGTCGACCAGGTGCCGGGCGCCGTAGGTGCCGCCGGCCTCCTCGTCGGCGAGGAAGGCGAGGACGATGTCACGCGGGGGCCTGCGGCCGCCGCGCATCCGGTCGCGCACGACCGCCAGGGTCATGGCGTCCATGTCCTTCATGTCCACGGCGCCGCGCCCCCACACGCACCCGTCGGCGACCTCGCCGGAGAAGGGGTGGTGGGTCCAGTCGGCGGCGTCGGCCGGGACGACGTCGAGGTGACCGTGGATGAGCAGCGCGGGCCGCGAGGGGTCCTCGCCCTCGATACGGGCCACCGTGGACGCCCGGCCCGGGTGCGACTCGAAGATCTTCGGTTCCAGGCCCACCTCGGCGAGCTTCCCGGCCACGTACTCGGCCGCCTCGCGCTCACCCGGACCCGAGTGGTCGCCGTAGTTGCTGGTGTCGATCTGGATCAGCTCGCGGCAGAGGTCCACGACCTCGTCCTCGCCGGAGACGCCCTTGGCCGTGTCCGTCTCGCTCACGCTGCTTCCTCCCGCTGTCACTGCTGGTGGTTCCCCTCATCCTCCCCCTCCGCCCGCCCGCTCCCCAAGGGCGGACCCCGCCCGCCGCGCGCCGTTCCCGCCGGACAGGGGGTGACCAGGGACCCCGCGGGAGCCTGGTAGTGTTTCTCTCGTCGCCGCGGGCACGCCCCGCGAGCGGCGGACACCTTGTCCGGGTGGCGGAATGGCAGACGCGCTAGCTTGAGGTGCTAGTGCCCTTTATCGGGCGTGGGGGTTCAAGTCCCCCCTCGGACACACGGGAAAGTGAGGCCGTGACCCCTCGGGGTCGCGGCCTCACGCGTTGTGTGGGGCATCTCTCCCTGGCCGGAAGACCGCCAGGTCAGCGCCCCGGAGCCCGTCCTTCCGCGCCCGCGGGCGGCCCGCTCGAGTGGCCGTTCCCGGGGACCGAACCTAGCGTCGTACTAAAATTTCCGGCTTGTTACGGAGCCGGAGCCGGACAACCCCAGGCAGACCTGCGGGCCCGCCGGCGCCACGGAGGCTTCCGGGATCGAGACGCGAGGACCGATGGCAGCCATACACGGGAGCAGTGCTCTCGGCCTGCTCGACGAAGAGCTCAGCGCTGAGATCCACCAGGAGATCCACCAGGAGATCCATCAAGAGATCGACCAGGAGATCGACCGGCGGTTCGGTGACATCGCCCGGTTCTCCGGAGGTCAGGCGGCCTCCCCGCGCACGCTCGTCGACATCTTCGACGCCTCCGTCCGCTCCTTCCCGGACGAGCTCGCCCTCGACGACGGCACGACGCGGCTCACCTACCGCGCGCTGGCCGCCGAGGTGGAGGGCCTGCGCGGGCGGCTCGCCGCGGCCGGGGTCGGGCTCGGCGACCGGGTGGGCGTGCGGGTCCCCTCCGGCACCAGCGACCTCTACGTGGCCGTCCTGGCGGTCCTCGCCGCGGGCGCGGCCTACGTCCCCGTCGACGCCGAGGACCCGGACGAGCGGGCCGAGCTGGTGTTCGGCGAGGCCGGGGTGCGGGCCGTGGTCGGCGCCGGGCACGAGCTGACCGTCACCGGGCGCGCCGAGGCGCCCGCCGCACGGCCCGGCACCGGGCACGACGCGTGGATCATCTTCACCTCCGGCTCCACCGGGAAGCCCAAGGGCGTCGCCGTCAGCCACCGCGGCGCCGCCGCGTTCGTGGACGCCGAGGCCGCGCTGTTCCTCACCGACGACCCGATCGGTCCCGGTGACCGGATCATGGCCGGGCTGTCCGTCGCCTTCGACGCCTCCTGCGAGGAGATGTGGCTGGCGTGGCGGTACGGCGCCTGTCTGGTCCCCGTGCCCCGCTCGCAGGTGCGCAGCGGGGCCGACCTCGGACCCTGGCTGGTCGAGCAGGAGATCACCGTGGTGTCCACGGTCCCGACGCTCGCCGCGCTCTGGGAGCCCGAGGCCCTCGACGACGTACGCCTGCTGATCTTCGGCGGCGAGGCCTGCCCGCCCGAGCTGGTGCGGCGGCTGGTGACCGAGGGCCGCGAGGTGTGGAACACGTACGGGCCGACCGAGGCGACCGTCGTGGCCTGCGCCTCGCTGTTGTCGGGCGCGGAGCCGGTGCGGATCGGGCTGCCGCTGGACGGCTACGAGCTGGCCGTCGTCGACGAGGCCGGGGAGCCGGTGCCGATGGGCGGCAGCGGGCAGCTGGTGATCGGCGGCGTCGGCCTCGCCCGGTACCTCGACGCCGAGAAGGACGCGGAGAAGTACGCGCCGCTGAAGTCGCTGGGCTGGGAGCGGGCGTACCGCAGCGGTGACCTGGTCAGGGCCGAGCCGGAGGGACTGGTCTTCCTCGGGCGGGCCGACGAGCAGATCAAGCTCGGCGGGCGCCGGATCGAGCTCGGCGAGGTGGACGCCGCGCTCCAGGCGCTGCCCGGCGTCGCGGGCGCCGCGGCCGCCGTGCGCACCGCCCGCGGCGGCAACCAGCTTCTGGTCGGCTACGTCGTCACCCAGGACGGCTGGGACCACGCGGCCGCCGTGCAGCGGCTGCGTGCCGAACTGCCCGCCGCGCTCGTCCCGTTGCTGGCCCCGGTGGCGGACCTGCCCACCCGGACCAGCGGCAAGGTGGACCGCGACGCACTGCCCTGGCCGCTGGCGGGCCTGGAGTCCGGCGGGCCCGCCGAGCGGCTGCACGGCACCGAGGCGTGGCTGGCCGAGCAGTGGACGGACGTCCTCGGCATCCCCGTCACCAGTGCCCGCGACGACTTCTTCGCGATCGGCGGCAGCAGCCTGGCCGCCGCCCGGCTGACCACGAAGCTGCGCACCCGCTACCCCGGCGCGGCCGTCCTCGACATCTACCAGCAGCCCACGCTGCGCAAGCTGGCCCGCCGGCTCGAGGCGTCGGTGACCGACGACGGTGCCCGGCGGACCGTGGCCCCGGTGCCGGTCCGGGCCCGGGTGATCCAGCTCCTGCTGCTGGTGCCGCTGTTCACCCTGCTCGGGCTGCGCTGGACGATCGCGCTGGCCGTGCTCGGGAACCTGCTGCCGGCCTGCGCGTGGCTGCCGACGGCTCCCTGGTGGCTGCCGGCGGCCGGCGCCCTCGTGCTGTTCACCCCGCCCGGGCGGCTCGCGATCGCCGCGGGCGGCGCCCGGCTGCTGCTGCGCGGCGTGCGGCCCGGCCGGTATCCGCGCGGTGGCGGGGTGCACCTGCGGCTGTGGACCGCCGAGCGGCTGGCCGAGTTCAGCGGGGCGACCTCGCTGACCGGCTCCTGGCTGGAGCGGTACGCGCGGGCGCTGGGCGCCAAGGTCGGCCAGGACGTCGACCTGCACTCCCTGCCGCCGGTCACCGGCCTGCTGAAACTGGGCCGGGGCGCGGCGGTGGAGTCCGAGGTCGACCTGTCCGGGTACTGGCTGGACGGCGACCGCCTGGAGATCGGCACGGTCAGGGTCGGCGCGCACGCCACCGTCGGCACCCGCAGCGTGCTCTTCCCGGGCGCCCGTGTGGGCAAGCGCGCCGAGGTGGCGCCGGGTTCCGCGGTCACCGGGCGGATCCCGACCGGCCAGCGCTGGGCCGGCGCGCCCGCGGTCAAGCTCGGCAAGGCCAAGCGCGACTGGCCCAAGGAGCGCCCGCGGCGGGGCACGTACTGGCGCGTGATGTACGGCCTGACGGGCCTCGCGCTCTCCGCCCTGCCGCTGCCGGCGGGCGGGGCCGCGTTCCTCGTGGCGTGGGCGTTCGTCGACCCGGCCGCGCCGCTGCCGGGCGTCGCGCTCGCCCTCGTCCCGGCGACGCTGGCCTTCGGCGCGGCGTACGCGCTGCTGATCCTGGTCTGCGTACGGCTGCTGGGCCTGGGGCTGCGCGAGGGCACGTATCCGACGCACAGCCGGACCGGCTGGCAGGCCTGGACGGTCACGCAGCTGATGGACCGCTCCCGGGAGACGCTGTTCCCGCTGTACGCCGGGCTGGTCACCCCGGTCTGGCTGCGGCTGCTCGGGATGCGGGTCGGGCGCGGCGCCGAGGTGTCCACGGTGCTCGCGCTGCCGAGTCTGACGACGGTCGGCGAGGGCGCGTTCCTGGCCGACGACACGCTGACCGCGCCGTACGAGCTCGGTCGTGGCTGGATGCGGATCGGGCGGGCGGAGATCGGGCGGCGGGCGTTCCTCGGCAACTCCGGGATGACGGCGCCGGGCCGGAGCGTGCCGGACGGCGGTCTGGTGGGGGTGCTGTCGGCGACGCCGAAGAAGGCGAAGAAGGGCAGCTCCTATCTGGGCCTGCCGCCGGTGCGGCTGCCGCGCAGCGCCGGGTCGGGCGACAGCAGCCGGACCTACGACCCGCCGGCCCGGCTGCTGTGGGCGCGCGGTCTGGTGGAGCTGCTGCGGATCGTGCCGGTGCTGTGCTCGGCGGCGCTCGCCGTCGCCACGGTGGCGCTGCTGTGCCTGCTCGGGCCGTGGGCCGCGCCGCTGTCCGGGCTGGTGCTGCTGGCGGCCGGCGGTGCGGCGGCGGTCGTCTCGGTCCTCGCGAAGTGGCTGCTCGTGGGGCGGCACCGCACCGGTGAGCACCCGCTGTGGAGCGGCTTCGTGTGGCGCAACGAGCTGGCGGACACCTTCGTCGAGGTGGTGGCCGTGCCGTGGCTCGCGGCCCTGGTGCCGGGGACGCCGCTGATGACGGGCTGGCTGCGCGGGCTGGGCGCCCGGATCGGCAGGGGGGTGTGGGTGGAGAGCTACTGGCTGCCCGAGGCCGATCTGGTGACCCTGGAGGACGCGGCGACCGTCAACCGCGGCTGCGTCCTGCAGACCCACCTCTTCCACGACCGGATCTTGCGGACGGATACTGTGGTTCTCCGTGAGGGCGCCACGCTGGGCCCGGGCGGGATCGTGCTGCCCGGCAGCGCGGTCGGGGCCCGCACCACCCTGGGCCCGGCGTCGCTCGTGATGGCGGCGGAGTCCGTCCCGGACGACACCCGCTGGCTGGGCAACCCGATCGAGGCATGGCGTCCCTGAGCGCGGGTCACTCGGAGCGGGCCCGGGCGCCCCGGAGGCGGGGACGCCGCGTGCGGGGCACCGGTGAGGGCGAGTGGCAGTACGGCGCAGGGAGCAGAAGCGGCAGTGGCAGTTCAGCAGCAGACGGGTTCGGACCCGTACTTCCCGGACCACGGTGACGTCCGGTACCGGGTGCACCGCTACGAGCTCACGCTGGACTACCGCCCGGGTCCGAACCGGCTGGCCGGGTCCGCCCGCATCAACGCCATAGCGGGCCGCTCGCCGCTGTCCGAGTTCTTCCTCAACCTCTCGGCCGGCCTCAAGGTCGGCCGGGTCCGGGTCGACGGGCGGCAGCCGCACTACACGCACCGCGGCGGCAGGCTGCGGGTCCGCCCCGCCAAGCCCGTGCGGGCCGGTGCCGCTTTCACCGTCGAGGTGCAGTGGTCCGGCAACCCGCAGCCGGTGAACAGCCCCTGGGGCGGGCTCGGCTGGGAGGAGCTGGAGGACGGGGCTCTGGTGGCGAGCCAGCCGGTCGGGGCGCCGTCCTGGTACCCGTGCAACGACCGGCCGGCGGACAAGGCCGCGTACCAGATCTCGATCACCACGCCGTCGGCGTACGCGGTGGTGGCGGGCGGCCGGCTGCTGACCCGTACGACGCGGGCGTCCACGACGACCTGGGTGTACGAGCAGCCGGCGCCGACGCCGAGCTACCTGGTGGGGCTCGCGATCGGCAAGTACCAGACCGTGCTGCTGGGCGATCCGGGGCCGGGTGGGGTGCCGCAGCACGGGCACATCCCGGCGCATCTGCTGCCGCAGTTCTCCCGGGACTTCGCGCGGCAGCCGCAGATGATGGAGCTGTTCCAGGAGCTCTTCGGGCCCTATCCGTTCGGCGAGTACGCCGTGGTGGTGACCGAGGAGGAGCTCGACGTCCCCGTGGAGGCACAGGGGTTGTCGCTGTTCGGCGCCAACCACGTGGACGGGGCGCGGGGTTCGGAGCGGCTGGTGGCGCACGAGCTGGCGCACCAGTGGTTCGGCAACAGCGTGTCCATCGCGGACTGGCGGCAGATCTGGCTGAACGAGGGGTTCGCCAAGTACGCCGAGTGGCTGTGGTCGGAGCGCTCCGGCGGCCGCGGCGCGCAGCAGCTCGCCGCCGTCGCGCACCGGTCGCTGTCCGCGCGGCCGCAGGACCTGCGGCTGGCCGACCCGGGCCGCAAGTCGATGTTCGACGACCGGCTCTACGAGCGCGGCGGCCTGGCCGTGCACGCGGTGCGCTGCGCGATGGGCGACGACGCGTTCTTCCGCATGCTGCGCGGCTGGGCGGCGCAGCACCGGGACGGGTCCGTGACGACCAGGACGTTCACGGCCCACGTCAACCGGTTCGCGGACGAGCCGCTCGACGCCCTCTTCGATGCCTGGGTGCACGGCACGGAGCTGCCGCCGCTGCCCGCACGGCTCCCGGCACGGCCTGCGCACCCGCCGACCAACGCCGAACCGGCATAGGCAGCGCGGGCCGTCCGGGCCCGCGCGCGGGCACCTCGGCCCCGCCGGGGGGTGACAGGGCTGTGACGGGCCGGAGTCCGGGCGGGGCGCCTGCCCGGGTGCGGGCGGCGGCTTCGGGGCGGCGCGGGCCGTCCCTGCCGGACGGCCGCCCGGCGGTACGCACGTGCGTCGTGTCCGTCGTGCGGCCGTGTGGGTGCCGCCCGCCGGACCGGCACTCCCGCGGCCGCTCACCGGGGCGGCGCTCCGGCCGTGACGGCCGCGGACCGCGGCGGACCGCGGCGGACGGCTTCGAGCAGAATGGAGGCCATGTCCCGACGTACCTCGCGATCCCGGCGGCAGCACGGCTCCGCCCCGGTCCAGAGCCCCTCCTGCCCGTGCGGCCTCGCCGAGACGTACGAGAGGTGCTGCGGCCGGCTGCACCGGGGTGAGGCCGCGGCGCCGACGGCCGAGGCGCTGATGCGCTCGCGCTACAGCGCGTTCGTGCGGGGCGACCAGCCGTACCTGCTGCGGACCTGGCACCCGCGCACCCGCCCCGCGCGGCTGGAGCCCGACCCGGGGATCCGCTGGACCGGCCTGGAGATCCTGCGGACCACCGGCGGCTCCGCCTTCCACACGACGGGCACCGTGACCTTCCGGGCGTCCTTCCGGGGCGGTTCGCTGCACGAGTGCAGCCGGTTCGAGCGCGTGGACGGGGCGTGGGTGTACGTCGACGGGGAGTTCCCCGGCTGAAACCGGCCGAGTGGGCCGGACGGGCCGGATGGACCGGACGGACCGCGCGGGTCGCCAGGCCACCAGGTCGCCAGGCCACCGCACCACCGCACCACCGCACCACCGGGCCACCGCACCACCGGGCCACCGGGCCACCGGGCCACCGGGAGGGTGCCGCTAGGGCGCCAGGATGTCCAGTTCCTGCAGCGCCCCGACCGTGATCTCCCGGGTCAGCTGCTCCGCGCGGGCCGTGTCGCCCGCACGGACCGCCTCGGCGAGCTGGACGTGCAGGGTGACGGCGGCCGGGTCGGGGTCGTCGAACATGACCTCGTGGTGGGTGCGGCCCGCAAGGACCTCGGCGACGACGTCACCGAGCCGGGCGAACATCTCGTTGCCCGACGCCGTCAGGATCACCCGGTGGAAGGCCACGTCGTGGACGAGGTACTCCTCCAGCTTGTGTCCGCGCGAGTTGGCGACCATGCCGAGCGCGCACTCGGTGAGCTCGGCGCACTGCTCGGCGGACGCGTGCCGGGCGGCCAGGGCGGCCGCGGCCGGCTCGATCGCCGAGCGCAGGACGGTCAGCGAGCGCAGCTGGTGGGGGCGGTCGGCGCCGGCCAGCCGCCAGCGGATGACCTGGGGGTCGTAGACGTTCCACTCGGCCTTGGGGCGGACGGTCACGCCCACGCGCCGGCGCGACTCGACCAGGTGCATGGACTCCAGCACCCGCACCGCCTCCCGCATCACGGAGCGTGACACGTCGAAACGTTGGGCCAGCTCGTCCGTACGCAGCACGCTGCCCGGCGGGTACTCGCCCGCGGTGATCGCGGGGCCGAGGCAGTCCAGTACATGGCCGTGCAGCCCCCGGCCCGGTGTGGTCATGCACTCAGCGTACGGGGCAGATCACAAGAAGAAAAAGTCAGACTTATTTGTCACAGGCTCTTGTATTCGTCGTACCTAATCGGTTTCAGTGTGCGTCGACACCCGGTCGGCATCAGGTGTCGAAGAGGACAGCAGACAGTGAGGCAGCGATGAGCACCCCCCATGTCGTCGTGGTGATGGGCGTCGCAGGCACCGGGAAGACCACCATCGGTCCCCTCCTTGCGGCCAGGCTCGGCGTCCCGTACGCCGAGGGCGACGACTTCCACCCGGAGGCCAACATCCGCAAGATGTCGGCCGGCATCCCGCTCGGCGACGAGGACCGGTGGCCGTGGCTCGACGCCATCGGCGCCTGGGCGCACGGACGGGCCGGGCTCGGCGGAGTGGTCAGCAGCTCGGCGCTGAAGCGGTCGTACCGCGACCGGCTCCGCGCCGCCGCCCCCGGTGTCGTCTTCGTGCACCTGACGGGCGACCGCGCCCTCATCGAGGAGCGGATGTCGCACCGGCAGGGCCACTTCATGCCGACGGCGCTGCTCGACTCCCAGTTCGCCACGCTCGAACCGCTCCAGCCGGACGAGGCGGGCGTCGCGGTCAGTGTCGCCGGGAGCCCCGAACAGATCACCGAACGGGCCGTGAAGGCGCTGGAAGAAGCCCTCCCCCACCCGGCCCCGTAACACCCCTCTCCCCCGTCCCCGTACCTGCAAGGGAAACACCGTGACCAGACTCAGCGTCGAGATGCTGGCAGCGGACGCACCCGCGCCGATCACCTCGGCCGGCCACGCTCAGCTGGGCATCGCCGTACTGGCGGGCATCGCCGTCATCGTCGTGCTCATCACCCGGTTCAAGCTGCACGCCTTCCTGTCCCTCACGCTCGGCTCGCTGGTGCTCGGCGCGGTCGCCGGCGCCCCCCTCGACAAGGTGATCACCAGCTTCACCACGGGGCTCGGCGCCACGGTCGCGAGCGTCGGCGTACTGATCGCCCTGGGTTCGATCCTCGGCAAGCTGCTGGCGGACTCCGGCGGCGCGGACCAGATCGTCGACACGATCCTCGCGAAGGCGGGCGGGCGGACCATGCCGTGGGCGATGGTCCTGATCGCCTCGGTGATCGGCCTGCCGCTGTTCTTCGAGGTCGGCATCGTGCTGCTGATCCCGGTGTTGCTGATGGTCGCCCGGCGCGGCAACTTCAACCTGATGCGGGTCGGCATCCCGGCCCTCGCGGGTCTGTCCGCGATGCACGGCCTGATCCCGCCGCACCCCGGCCCGCTGGTCGCCATCGCCGCGGTCAAGGCCAACCTCGGTGTCACGCTGGCGCTCGGCATCCTCGTCGCGATACCGACGGTGATCATCGCCGGTCCGCTGTTCTCGAAGGTCGCGGCCCGCTGGGTCGACGCCCCGGTCCCCGAGCGGATGCTGCCGCCGCGCGCCTCCGAGGAGCTGGAGAAGCGCCCGGGCTTCGGCGCCACCCTGGCCACCGTGCTGCTGCCGGTCGTGCTGATGCTGCTCAAGGCCCTCGTCGACCTCGTCGTGGACGACCCCGCCGACCTCACCCAGCGCGTCTTCGACTTCATCGGCAACCCGCTGATCGCCCTGCTCGCCGCCGTACTCGTCGGCATGTTCACGCTGGGCCGGGCCGCCGGGTTCACCAAGGGTCGGCTCACCGAGACCGTCGAGAAGGGCCTCATGCCCATCGCCGGCATCATGTTGATCGTCGGCGCGGGCGGCGGCTTCAAGCAGACGCTGATCGACTCCGGTGTGGGCCAGATGATCCTGGACGTCTCCAAGGACTGGTCGATCCCGGCGCTGCTGCTGGCCTGGCTGATCGCGGTGATCATCCGCCTCGCGACCGGCTCCGCGACGGTGGCGACGGTCTCGGCGGCCGGCCTGGTGGCCCCGCTCGCGGCCGACATGTCGACCACGCACTCCGCCCTGCTCGTCCTGGCGATCGGCGCCGGCTCGCTGTTCTTCAGCCATGTCAACGACGCCGGATTCTGGCTGGTGAGGGAGTACTTCGGCCTGAGCGTCGGAGAGACCGTGAAGACCTGGTCCGTCATGGAGACGATCATCTCGGTGATCGCCGGCGCCCTGGTGCTGCTCCTCTCCGTGATCATTTAGGGGTACGGGGATGAGTCACCCGCTGTTCGACATCAGCGGCCGTACGGCCCTGGTCACCGGCTCCAGCCGCGGCATCGGGCTCGCCCTGGCCCGCGGACTCGCCGAGGCCGGCTGCACGGTGGTCCTCAACGGACGCGACGCCGGCCGGCTCACCGAGGCGGCGGCGCACCTGCCCGGGGACGTCCGCACGGCCGTGTTCGACGTGACCGACGGCGCGTCGGTGGCCGAGGGGATCGCGGACGTGGAACAGCGGGTCGGCCCGCTGGACATCCTGGTCAACAACGCGGGCATGCAACTGCGCGCGCCGCTCCTGCAGTTCACGGACGCGGACTGGCACCGCGTCCTGGACACCAACCTCACCAGCGCGTTCCTGGTCGGCCGTGAGGCGGCCCGCCGGATGACGGAGCGCGGCCACGGCAAGATCGTCAACATCTGCTCGCTGCAGAGCGAGGTGGCCCGCCCGGGCATCGCGCCCTACGCGGCCACCAAGGGCGCCCTGAAGATGCTCACCAAGGGCATGTGCGCCGACTGGGGCCCCCGGGGCATCCAGGTCAACGGTCTCGGCCCCGGCTACATCGAGACGGAGCTGACCCGGGCCCTCGTCGAGGACGAGGAGTTCAGCGCCTGGGTGCGCGGCCGCACGCCCGCGGGGCGCTGGGGCCGTACGGAGGACCTGGTGGGCGGGGTGCTGTTCCTCGCCTCGCCCGCCGCGGACTTCGTCAGCGGGCAGATCCTGTACGTCGACGGCGGAATGACGAGCGTGCTGTGAGGGGGGCGACTGCCGTGCCGCGGGCGCTCGGTTGTGTGATCCACGGTCGGGGAGACCTGCGCGTGGAGGAGCTGACGGTCCCCGAGCCGGGGCCGGGCGAGGCGCTGGTCGCCGTGCGCTACGGCGGTGTCTGCGGCTCCGACTTGCACTACTGGCGGCACGGCGGCGTCGGCGACTTCCGCCTGCGGGAGCCGATGCTGCTCGGGCACGAGGTGGTGGGGACGGTCGTCTCCTACGGCTCCCCCGAGGTGCCGGCTCCGGCCGCCGGTACGGCCGTCGCGGTGCACCCGGCGACTCCGTGCGGGGTCTGCCCGGAGTGCGCGGACGGACGGCGGCACGTCTGCCGTGACACCCGCTACCTGGGCAGCGCGGCGCGCTTCCCGCACGTCCAGGGCGGTTTCGCGACCCGGATCGTGGTGCCCGCCGGCCAGTTGAGACCGCTCCCCGAGGGCCTGGGGCTGCGGCGGGCCGCGCTCGCCGAGCCGCTGTCCGTCGCGCTGCACGCGGTGCGGCGGGCCGGTGAGGTGGCCGGCAGGCACGTCCTGGTCACCGGAGCCGGCCCCATCGGCTGCCTGGTCGTCGCCGCGGCCCGGGCGGCGGGCGCCGCCCGGATCACGGTCACCGATCTCCTCCCGGCGGCCCTGGAGTACGCGCGTCTCGCGGGCGCCGACACCGTCGTCCGCGCGGACGACCCGGCCGACACCGGGTGGCCGTCCGGGGAGTGCGAGGCCGACGCGGCCGTGGAGGCGTCCGGGTCCGCCGCCGGCCTCGACACCTGTCTGCGCCTGGTGCGGCGCGGCGGGGTCGTGGTCCAGCTGGGCATGCTGCCGCCCGGCACCACCCCCTTCGCCGGCAACCTCGTCGTCAGCCGCGAGATCGAACTGCGCGGAGCGCTCCGCTTCGACACCGAGATCGACGACGCACTGCGCCTCCTCGCAGCCGAACCCGCCCTCGACGCCCTGATCAGCGCGGTGATCCCGATGACGGACCCCGAAACCGCCTTCACCCTCGCGGCCGACCGAAGCCGCTCCTGCAAGGTCCTGCTGGACATCGGGGACTGAGCCGGGTCCCCGCCGGAAACCGGCCGACCACTCCACCGGACCGGCGCGAAACGCCCCCGCTACGGCACCGAGACCGACGACGCACTGCGCCTCCTCGCAGCCGAACCCGCCCTCGACGCCCTGATCAGCGCGGTGATCCCGATGACGGACCCCGAAACCGCCTTCACCCTCGCGGCCGACCGAAGCCGCTCCTGCAAGGTCCTGCTGGACATCGGGGGGTGGATTTCGGCCGGGGATCGGTGATGGACCTCTTCCCCGGCGGCGCCCGCGGCCCGATGATGAAGAGGCCCCCGGACCCAGGCGTCCGGGGGTCGACTGTGTCGGGGGGCATCATGGCGATTTCCCTCGGGATGCGTATCTCGGGGCTGCTCGTGGCCGGGGCGGTGGCGGTGGCCGTCACGGCCTTCGACGGTGACGGGAGGGGCACGCCGGACGGCGGGGGCGGGAGCACCACGATCGTGACGGTCGGGCCGTCGGGCGCCGCCCGCCCCTCCGCGGCGCCCCGGCCGGCCGCCCCCCGGGAGTCACCCGCGGGCGAGGCGAGCGGCACCGTGCCCGCGGGCGGCAGCGGCCCCCCGCACGTGCCCACGGCGCCGCCTCCACCGAGCGCCTCCCCCTCGCCGTCCTCCTCCGGCAGCCTGCTGACCGGCCCGGTGTGGCTTCCGCCCGGTCCCGCCGCACCGGAGGCCGCCGGCGTCGCCGACCCGTCGAGCGTCTACGACCGGCTCCACGACCCGCGCCGGTGCCGGGCCGCCGCGGCAGTGATCCCCGGTTCGTCGGCCGACCCCGAGTGGCGGGTGCTGCGCGCCCTCGCCGACGCCTGCCTCGCCCTGCAGGGGCAGGGCGACAGGTGGAGCACGGTCGCCGAGGACCACGCCGACCTGGCCGGGAAGCTCGGTACCTGCAAGGGCCGAGCCGCCTACGCCGTGCTCGGCGGGCTGCTGGACTTCCACCGGCGCCACCCCGGCGCCACGGCGGAACCGGTGCCCGCCCCGGACGGCGCTCCCGCCTGCGCCTACCGGATCGCCGGTGTCGGCACCGGCGGCGACGGCGTGGCGCGGCCGGGCGACACGGTCACGATCGAGCTGCGGGACACCTACTTCGACCAGACCGGACTGCTGCGTTCCGCAAGCGTGTTCATCGGCGGGCGCCGCCTCGCCGGGCCGCCCGTGCCGAAGTCGCGGTCGGGCGACCGCCTGGTGCTGTCCGCCGTGGTGCCGCCCCTGGACCGCTACCCGCGGCCGGTCGACGTGGTCGTGAGGTACGGCGGCACCGAGGCGCGGCTGAAGGACGCCTTCACCGTCGCGGCGCCCACCGCGCTCCCCTCGCCCGGCCTGCCGTCAGGGACGCCACAGGGGGTGCTCACGCTCGGCCCACTCCCGGTCGACCCGTCCCGTCCGTAGCCCGCTGCGGGCCTCCGGGTCGCCGATCGCCATGCCGATGTGTCCGGCCAGCACGATCCCCATCGTCAGGGCCAGCCAGTCGTGCACGAACGTCGCGCTGGTGCGCCACATGATGGGGGTGAGATGGGTGAACCACATGATCAGGCCCGTGCCGAGCATCACCAGCGAGGCCCCGGCGATCCAGGCCGCGTAGATCTTCTGCCCGGCGTTGAACTTGGCCGCCGGCCGCGAGGAGCGGCGCTTGTCGCGGCGCAGGGCCGCGCGCAGCCAGACCCTGTCGTGCGGCCCGAAGCGGTTGAGGTGCCCGAGGTCCGCGCGGAAGTGGCGGGAGAGCAGGCCCGCGAGCACCGGCACGGGCAGGGCGAGCCCGGCGCACTCGTGGACGCGGACCACCAGCTCGCGGCGGCCGACCAGTTCGGCGAACTGCGGAATGTAGAGGAAGGCCGCCGTCACCACGCAGACGCCCATCAGCGCGGCCGTCGTGCGGTGCACCCAGCGCTGCGCGGGCCCGAACCGGCGCACCCCGGTGACCGGCGGGGTGTGCGCCTCAGCTCGTAGGGTCATCGTCGCGTCCGTTCGAACGGCCGACCCAGGCGTCGACGTCGTAGCCGAGGTTCTCCCAGTAGCCCGGCTTCACCCGCTCGGTGACGGTGATCCCGGAGAGCCACTTGGCGGACTTGTAGAAGTACATCGGCGCGACGTACAGGCGGACCGGGCCGCCGTGGGCGTGGCCGATGTCCCTGTTCTGCATGCGCAGCGCCACCAGGACGTCGGAACGGCGCGCCTGGTCGAGGGTGAGGCTCTCGGTGTACGTGCCGTCGAAGCAGGTGAAGCGGACGGCACCGGCCGAGCCGTGCACCCCCGCGGCGTCCAGCAGCCGGGACAGCCGTACCCCTTCGAAGGGGGTGGCGGGCACCCGCCAGCCGGTGACGCACTGGACGTCCTTGACCAGCCTGGTCTGCGGCAGGGCGCGCAGGTCGTCCAGGGTGTAGGTCTTCGGGCGGTCCACCAGCCCGCCGACGGTGAGACGGTAGTCCGCGGCGTTCTTGTGCGGCACGGAGGAGGCGACGGAGTAGTACCGGAAGCCGCCGCCGTTCGGAAGCAGACCGGTCAGGCCGGTGGGGTCCTTGTCGGCCGCGGCGCCGAGGAAGCCCTCCAGGGCGTTCTGCAGCGTGGGCGCGGCGACCACGCCGAGGGCGCCCAGGCCGATCGTGCCGAGCAGGACGCGGCGGCCGATCGGAGCGCCGCGTTCCGCCGGGGGCCGCGGTGCGCCGGGTTCCTCGGGCTGTTGGGAGTTCACCTGTCCATTCGAACACCCGCCACCCGGCCGGGACCAGGAATCGCGGGCACCCGTCAGGATTCCGTCATCTTCTCACCGGCCCCCCGGAAGCCGGCGTGCTCTCGACGGCCCCGGAAGCCGGCGCGTCCACGACGGCCCCCGGAAGCCGCCGGGTCCTCGACGGCTCCTGGAAGCCGGCGCGCCTTCGACAGTTCCCGGACGCCGGCGTGCTCTGAGCCGCCCCGGACACCACCGCGCCCACACCGACCCCCGGGAGACTGCCGCGCCCACACCGATCCCCCGGACACCGCCACGCCCTACACCGGTCCGCCGGACACCGGCGCCTCCTCACCGATCCCCCGGACACCACCGCGCCCACACCAGTCCCCCGGACACCACCGCCCGCTCCCGCCGGGAGGGCGCCGCTACGGTGTCTCCCGCGCCGCCTTGTCCAGCTGGAACGCCTCGTTGCCGAGTCCAATGCGGGCGTGGGCCTCGGGTGAGCGGGAGCGCAGCCAGAGGCCCTGGACCAGGCCGACGACCAGGGCGAGCCCGATGATGCCGGGCAGCACCCGGCTCAGGACCGAGTCGGGCCCGGTGCCGACCAGGACGTCGAAGTCCTTGACCGTGTAGCCGGCGATCACCAGCAGCCCGGCGGCCGCGAGCGCGGAGGTGACCAGCCGCCAGGACTGGGCGCCCACGGCCCCGCGCCGGGCGAAGAAGACGATGACCGACACGGAGGCCGCCGCCATCAGCAGGATCACGCCGAGGGCGCCGACGTTGCCGAACCAGGTGAACAGGTGCAGGACCGGCGCGGTCGGGTCCCCGGCCGGCCCGTCGTCGGCGACCGCGAAGACGACCACGACCACCGCCGCCACGGCCGTCTGCAGCAGGGAGCCGGTGCCGGGGGCACCGCTCGAGCCGGTGGTCCGGCCGAAGGCGCTCGGGAGCAGGCCCTCGCGGCCCATCGCGAAGGTGTACCGGGCGACGACGTTGTGGAAGCTGAGCATGGCCGCGAACATGCCGGTGACGAACAGGACGTGCAGGACGTCGGTGAAGGTGGACCCGAGCCGGGACCCGGTCAGTGAGAAGAGCATGCCGGCGCTCTCCTTCTGTGCCACGCCGACGACCCGGGAGGGGCCGGCCGCCACGGTCAGTGCCCAGCTGCTGAGGGCGAAGAAGACGGCGACGCCGCCGACCGCGTAGAACATGACGCGGGGCACCAGGATGTGCGGCCGGCTGGTCTCCTCCGCGTACACGGGCGCCTGTTCGAAGCCGAGGAAGGCCGCGATGCAGAAGCACAGCGCGGTGCCCACGCCCGCGCCGCTGAGCGTGTCCGGGTTGAAGGCGTGCAGCGACAGGCCCTCCGCCGCCGGGTCGCCGATCGCGGCGACGTCGAAGATCACCACCAGGATCACCTCGACGACCAGCAGCACGCCCAGCACGCGCGCGTTGACGTCGATCTTCAGCCAGCCCAGCAGACCGACGACCGCGAGGGCCACCAGCGACGGTATCCACCAGGCGACCGTCAGGTCGGCGTAGGTGTCGAACAGCCCGGAGACCTCGAAGCCGAAGATGCCGTAGATGCCCACCTGGAGGGCGTTGTAGGCGACCAGCGCCACCAGGGCCGCGCTCGCGCCGGCCGTGCCGCCCAGGCCGCGGGAGATGTAGGCGTAGAAGGCGCCCGCGTTGTGGACGTGCCGGCTCATCTCGGCGTATCCGACGCTGAACAGGATCAGGACCACGCCGAGTGCGACGAACAGCAGCGGCTGCCCGACGATGCCCATCACCGCGAATGTGGTGGGCATGACACCGGCGACCACCATGAGCGGGGCGGTCGCGGCGAGCACGGAGAGCAGCAGGCCCCCGGTGCCGAGGCGGTCGGCGCGCAGGGCGCGCTCCTGGCCCAGATAGGTGCGGATGCCGTCGGAGGTGGAGTCGGGGGTGGATCTGCTCGCACTGGAACTGCCCGTGGTCATCGGGGACCGTCCTTCTGTCGGAGTCGGGAGTGTCATGCCGTGCCCAGCGCGGCGGCGCGCGCCGCGCGGAAGGCGGAGTGCGGATCGCGGTCCGGATAAGACCACGGGGCGGCGGTGGCGTGCTCGCCGATGCGGTGGAACAGGGCGGCGGCCTCGGCTCCCCGGCCCCCGCAGAACTTGGCGTGGGCGAGGAAGTTGAGGTCGATCAGGCGGCGCGGGTGGCCCTCGTGCTCCCACTCCAGCCACCAGTCGAAGGCGGCCTTCATCACCTGCCGGGCCCGGCGCCCGCTCCAGTGCCCCGAGGCCACGGGGTCCCGGGACTCCTGTCCGGCGGCGGCGAGGACGCGGTAGCGCTCGGCGTGCGCGACGACGGGCAGGATGGCCAGCGGGGAGTCGGCGGGGGCCTGTTCGGCGGCCCAGTTGGCGAAGTCGTAGACCTCGTGCAGCGGGTCGGGGCCCGCGCCGGGGTGCCGCTCGGCGAGGTGGGCGACCATCAGGTGGTGGGCGTGGTGGTGGTCGGGGTAGCGGCCGCGGATCTGGTCGAACAGGCGCGCGCTGTCGTCCCCGGTGCCGGTGCCGCGCTCCAGCAGGAGCAGTCCCAGCCAGGGGGTGGGGTCGGCGGGCACGTGGGCGGCGGCCGCCCGGCAGGCCTCGCGGGCGCGCTCCGGCTTCTCCCTGCCCCGCAGGGCCCGCTGGACCAGCGCGAGGGCGAGCAGCAGGGCCGCGTCGGCGGAGTCGGGCTCGGCGAGCAGCCAGTCGCGGGCCCAGGCCTGCGCGTAGGGCTCGAGCGCCAGCACGGTGACCCGGTGGCCGCGGCGGTCCCAGTCGTCACCCGTCTGCACGAGCAGCGACCGGGCGGCCTGCCACCGGCCCTGCGCCAGCGCCGCGCGGGCCGCGAGGAGCCCGGCGTCGTCCAGCGCCGCGTCGAGGGCGTGGGCCGCGCGCTTGCGGCCCCGGCCGAGGGGTGGCGGGGGTGGAGACACCGCGGGAACGTCCTCACGCGACGCTGTCCGTCGCCTGATATCGATGTGCCGTCGACTGGTCACTCACAGCAAACCCGCAGCCATCGGTTCGAGTCAAGGGATCCACCGCCGTTACACGCGTCAACTCGCGTGGCGGGCGGGGCACTTGGAACCGGACAGCCCGCAGCCGTGGTGAATATCCGCTTTCGGCGTGTGGCGTACGCCATGGCGGCGCGGCTCCGGGCGCCTCACCATGGCGAAGCGGCCGCGCACCGTGGCCGGCCGCCGGGCGGACGTGACCGGGTCGGCTGCCCGGATCCGGGTACTTTCCGAAGCACACCCGGCGAGGGGGCGCTACAGTCGCCCAAACGCACCCCGAGGCCCCGCCCGACGATCGAGGTACGCGCGTGTCCGTTCTGGTTCTGATTCTCGCCGTGAGCGCGGCCTGCTGCCTCGGCTTCGGATTCGTGCTCCAGCAGAACGCGGCCCAGCGCGCACCGCTCAGCGACTTCCTCTCGCCGCGGCTGCTGGTCGACCTCGTGCAGGTGCCGCGCTGGCTGGGCGGCATCGCCCTGATGGTGGCCGGCATGGTCCTCGGCGCGATCGCGCTGAGCCAGGGCGAGATCTCCCTGGTGGAGCCCCTGCTGGCCACCAACCTCCTGTTCGCGCTCGGCCTCTCCCGCACGCAGACCAGACAGGCGCTCGGCCGCCAGGGCTGGACGGGACTGGTGCTGCTCGCGGGGGGTGTCACCGCCTTCATCGTCGCGGGGGAGCCGCGCGGCGGCACCGCGGTCACCGACCCCACCCGCCACTGGCTGATCATCGGTGCCATGACCGGCCTCGCGCTGCTGCTGACCGCCTGCGCCAAGCGCTCGCGCCTGCGCGCGGGCCCGGTCCTGCTCGCCCTCGCCGCGGGACTCCTCTACGGCGTCCAGGACGCCCTCACCCGGATCAGCGGCCAGCGCTTCTCCGCGGGCGGCCTGACCGATCTGGTCACCACCTGGCAGCCGTACGGCGTCGTCGTCATCGGCGTCACCGGCCTGATCCTGGTCCAGAGCGCCTTCGAGACCGCGCCCCTGCGCATGTCGCTGCCCGCCCTCACCGCCGCGCAGCCCCTCGCGGGCATCGCCTGCGGGGTCGGCTTCCTCGGCGACCGGCTGCACACCGACGCGGGTGCGCTCGCCTGGGAGGCGGCCGGTCTCGCCGCCATCGTCGGCGGCATCGTCCTGCTGGGCCTGCACCCGTGCATGCCCAGCGGCGCGGCCAGGCCGGAGCGGGTCCGGGACCTCCAGCCGAACTGACGCCGGCCTGCTTGGATGGCCGTATGACGAGCCCCGCAGACGAGATCCTCGACATCGTCGACGAGAACGACCAGGTCCTCGGGCAGTCCCCGCGCGGCGCGGCCTACGCCCGGGGCCTGCGCCACCGCTGTGTCTTCGTCGAGGCCAGGGACGCGCAGGGCCGCCTCTTCGTCCACCGCCGCACCCCGACCAAGCTGGTGTTCCCCTCCCGCTACGACATGTTCGTCGGCGGCGTGGTCGGCGCGGGCGAGTCCTACGACGACGCGGCGCTGCGCGAGGCCGAGGAGGAACTCGGCGTCAGCGGCCTGCCGAGGCCGCGCTTCCGCCTCAAGTTCCTCTACGACGACGGCTCAGGTCACAGCTGGTGGTCGGCGGTGTACGAGGTGCGCTGCGAGCTGCCGGTCGACCCGCAGGCGGAGGAGGTGGCCTGGTACGGCTTCCTGCCGGAGGCGGAGGTGGAGCGGCGTCTGGCCCAGTGGGACTGGGTGCCGGACGGGCTGGCGGCGTACGAGCGCCTGAAGGCGCTGCGGGCCGCCGGATAAGGTCCGTCGCGTGATCGCTTTCGTACGGAACGTCCGGCTCTGGTTCGCGCCCGAGGAGGTGCGCGAGGAGGGCAGCACGCCCGACTACCGCTTCTCGCTGGCGAACGAGCGCACCTTCCTGGCCTGGATGCGCACCGCGCTCGCGCTGATCGGCGGCGGGTTCGCGGTGGACCAGTTCCTGCCGGACCTGCGCTGGGCCTATCGCGTCGGGCTGGCGCTCGCGCTGCTCGGCGCGGGCGCGCTGTGCTCCCTGCGCGCGGTCAACCACTGGATGACCTGTGAGCGGGCCATGCGCCGCGGGGAGGACCTGCCGGCCTCCCGGTTCCCGGCGGTGCTGAGCGTCGTCGTGACCGTGGTGGCCCTCGTGATGGCCGTCGTCGTGCTCGTCGGGTGGAAGGGATGAGCGCCGGCCCGGGTCCCGGGCGCGACCCCGGCCTGCAGCCGGAGCGCACCCGGATGGCCTGGCGGCGCACGACCCTGGCGAGCACCGTCGCCACCGTCCTCGCCGTCAAGTCCGCCCTGCACGGCGGCGCGTCCGCGCCGGCGACGGTCGCCGCCGCCCTGGTCTGCGTCCTGTGGGTCGGCTTCCTGCTCGTGGCCCACCACCGCATCCGCGCCCTCGCCACGACCGCGCCCCCGGCCCTCACCCCGCGCCACGCCACGGCCGCCGTCCTGTGCGCGGTGGCGGTGGCGGCGTGCGGAGCGGCCATCGTCCTCTGACCGCATCCGGGAACGACCGCCCCGCCCCGCGCCCTCACTCCCACTCCGCCGCGCGGCAGCGCACCGAAGGGGCGCGGGGAACTGCGCGACCAGCCACCGGGCCGCGACGGACGGCAGGCGGGCCGGCAGCGGGCACACGCCGGCCCGCCCCTCAGCGGAGCGATCAGGGCACCGTCACGACGATCTTGCCGCGGGTGCGGCCCTCCTGGCTGAGCCGGTGCGCCTCCGCCGCCTGTTCCAGCGGGAAGGTCCGGGACACATGGACGGTCAGGGCGCCCTGTTCCACCAGTTCGGTCAGGTGCAGCAGGTCCTGGGCGTCCGGGCGGACCCAGCAGTACAGGCCGCCGTAGCCGGTGACGTCACCGTCGGCGATCGACGCCAGGCGGCCCTCCGGGGCCAGCAGGTTGGCCGAGGCCTTCAGGGCGTCGCCGCCGACCGTGTCGAAGACGGCGTGCACACCCTCGGGGGCCAGCCCGCGCACCCGCTCGACCAGCCCGTCGCCGTACTCCACGGGCTCGCAGCCGAGCCCCCGCAGGAAGTCGTGGTTGCGCTCGCTCGCCGTGCCGATCGGGCGGCCGCCGAGATGCCGGACCAGCTGGACGGCCATGGAGCCGACCCCGCCGGCGGCCGCGTGCACCAGGACGGTCTCGCCCCGCCTGACCTGGAGCGCCTTGACGAGCACCTGGTAGGCGGTGAGCCCCGCCAGCGGCAGCCCGGCCGCCTCCTCGAAGGAGAGGTTGCGCGGCTTGCGGGCGAGGGTGCGCACCGGGGCGGCGACGTGTTCGGCGAAGGTCCCGCGGGAGAGGAAGTCCTCGCGCACGTAGCCGATGACCTCCTCCCCGGCGGTGAACTCCCGCACGGAGACGCCCGGCCGCACCACGACGCCGCAGACGTCCCAGCCGGGCACCACCGGGAAGACGGCGTCGATCATCGTGTCGAGATACCCCTCGCGGCACTTCCAGTCGACGGGGTTCACGGCGGCCGCACGGACCTCCACCAGGACCGCGTCCGGACCGATCTTCGGGTCGCGCACCTCGCCGTACTCGAGCACGTCGGGTCCGCCGTACCGGCTGTAACTGATGCCCTTCATGTCACCGACCCTCCGGGGTCCCCCGGCGCCACGCAACCGGGATGCCCCGATATGCGCCGAACGCGTGGCAGCCTGTCCGTCGTCTCCCCCGCGTACCCCCGAAGGCGGGCACGATGACCGCTTCCCGTCGGGGACGCGCCACGGCCGGAACCGGTCCTCCGGCGGCTCCCCGCGGTACTGCGCGGAAAGCCGTCGGCCTATCGTGGCTCGGATCACGTTCACACCTCGCGCACTGGACGACATACCGACCGGTCGGCATCATTGGTCGGGAAGCGTTCACCCGCCCGTAAGGAGCCCCGATGAGCCCCGACCACCCGCCAGGTCTCGATCTCGACCGGCTGCGCGGCCTGCTCGAGCAGGAGCGGCCCGGCCTGGTGCACGGCCCCCTGACCGGCCGGCTGATCGAGGGCGGACGGTCGAACCTCACGTACGCGGTCTCGGACGGCACCTCCCGCTGGGTCGTGCGGCGGCCCCCGCTCGGCCATGTGCTGGCCACCGCGCACGACATGAAGCGCGAGCACCGCGTGATCAGCGCCCTGTACCCGACGGACGTCCCGGTGCCGCGCCCGGTCCTGCTGTGCGAGGACCCCGACAACGGTGCGGTGGCCGGGGCGCCGTTCTACGTCATGGAGTTCGTGGACGGCACGCCGTACCGCACCGCCGACCAGCTCGTCCCGCTCGGCCCCGAGCGCACCCGGGACGCCGTGCTGTCCCTGGTGGACACCCTGGTCGAACTGCACGCCGTGGACCCCGCCGAGGTGGGCCTCGCGGACTTCGGCCGCCCCGAGGGCTTCCTGGACCGCCAGCTGCGCCGCTGGGGCAAGCAGCTGGACGCCTCCCGCAACCGCGAGCTCGCCGGCGTCGACGAGCTGCACGCGGCGCTGGGCCGGCGCCTCCCCCGGTCCCCCGCGCCGGCCGTGGTGCACGGCGACTACCGGCTCGACAACGTCCTGATCGGCGACGACGACCGGATCAGGGCGATCCTGGACTGGGAGATGTCCACGCTCGGCGACCCGCTCACCGACCTCGGCCTGCTGGTGATGTACAGCATGCCCCTCGGGCTGCCGAAGTCCCCCGTCTCCACCACGGCCGAGGCGCCCGGGCACCCGGACCCGGCCGAGCTGGTCGAGCGGTACGCCGCGCGCTCGGGGCGCGACGTCTCCGCGGTCTCCTGGTACACGGCGTTCGCCTGGTTCAAGCTCGCCGTGATCCTGGAGGGCATCCACTACCGCTACACGCTGGGCCAGACGGTCGGCCGCGGCTTCGACCGCATCGGCGACCTGGTGCCCGTCTTCATCGGGCACGGCCTGACCACTCTCCAGGAAGGCTGATCAGTCATGGACTTCGCGTTCGACGCACGCACCGAGGAACTGCGCGCCAAACTCCTCGCCTTCATGGACGAGTACGTCTACCCGGCCGAGGCGGTGGCCGAGGAGCAGCGGGCCGCGCTGGCGTCCCCGTGGGACACCCCGGCCGTGGTGGAGGAGCTCAAGCAGGAGGCGCGCCGGCAGGGCCTGTGGAACCTGTTCCTGCCGGACGCCGGGCACGGCGCCGGGCTGACCAACCTGCAGTACGCGCCGCTCGCCGAGATCACCGGCCGCAGCCCGCAGCTGGCGCCGACCGCGACGAACTGCGCGGCGCCCGACACCGGCAACATGGAGGTGCTGGCGCAGTTCGGCGACGAGCGGCAGAAGAAGCAGTGGCTGGAGCCGCTGCTCGCCGGTGAGATCCGCTCGGCGTTCGCGATGACCGAGCCCGAGGTGGCGTCCTCGGACGCCACGAACATCACCACGCGCATCGAGCGGGCCTCCGACGGCACGGACGAGTACGTCGTCACCGGCCGCAAGTGGTACATCTCCGGGGCGATGAACCCGGACTGCAAGATCTTCATCGTGATGGGCAAGACGGACCCGGACGGCGCGGACATCCGCCGCCAGCAGTCCATGGTGCTGGTGCCGCGGGACACCCCCGGCGTCACCGTGCGGCGCGCCATGCGGGTCTTCGGCTACGAGGACCACCACCACGGCGGCCACGCCGAGGTGGTCTTCGACCACGCGCGCGTGCCGGTGTCCCACCTGATCGGCGAGGAGGGCGGCGGCTTCGCCATCGCCCAGGCCCGCCTCGGACCGGGCCGTATCCACCACTGCATGCGGCTGATCGGCATGGCGGAGCGGGCCATCGAGCTGATGTGCCGCCGGGCCGTCTCCCGCGACGCCTTCGGCAAGGCGCTGGCCCGGCAGGGCGTCGTCCAGAACTGGATCGCCGACGCGCGCGTGGCCGTCGAGCAACTGCGCCTGCTGGTGCTGAAGACGGCCTGGATGATGGACACCGTCGGCAACCGGGGCGCCCACACCGAGATCCAGGCCATCAAGATCGCCACGCCCCGCACGGTCGTCGGCATCCTCGACCGGGCGATCCAGCTGCACGGCGCGGGCGGCGTCAGCCAGGACTTCCCCCTCGCCGAGCTGTACGCCGCGGCCCGCACCCTGATGCTGGCCGACGGCCCGGACGAGGTGCACCAGCGTTCGCTGGCGCGGCGGGAGCTGAAGAAGTACCTCTAGGGCCGCGGCGGGCGTGAGCCCTCCGGGCAGGCAGGGGCGGCCGACGTCGTCGGCCGCCCCTCACCCGTCGGCTTCGGGACGGCGGCTCACGGGCGCAGGGCCCGCAGCAGCAGGTCCGCCAGGTGGTCGGCGACCTCCTGCGGGCTGAGCGGGCCGTCCGGGCGGTACCAGGTGGACAGATGGTGGACGGAACCGAAGTGGTAGTCCACCACCAGGTCGGCCGGGGTCGCCCTGGAGAAGACGCCCGCCTGCTGGCCCTCCTCCACCAGCGCGCGGAAGCGCTCGTGGTAGCGCCGGCGCTCCGCGCGCACCTGCTTGTTCTTCTCCGGGCTGAGATGGTGCATCGAACGGAAGAAGATCATGGCGTCGTCGAGGTTCTCGATGGTCGTGACGACGACGTCCGCCGCCGCCCCGCGCAGCCGCTTGTCGATCGGCTCGTCCGCGTTCGCGAACGCGTCGAGACGCTCCTGCTGGACGCGCAGCACGCGCGCGTACACCTCGTGCAGGAGGTCGTCCTTGGAGCCGAAGTAGTGGTACAGCGCCCCCTTGGTGACGCCGGCCGCCTCGACGATCTCCTGTACGGACGTGCGGTCGTAGCCCTGCTCGGCGAAGAGCCGGGTGGCGGCGGCCAGCAGCCGCTGCGGGACGGGCGTACCGTCCCCGTCCGTCGTTCTGGGCACTGTGCCGCCACCTGCCTTCCGGGCTTACTGCCGTTCTCGCCGTACGTGTTCGCTGTGCTGCGGG
Organism: Streptomyces sediminimaris; assembly: GCF_047049295.1. Taxonomy (NCBI): domain Bacteria; kingdom Bacillati; phylum Actinomycetota; class Actinomycetes; order Kitasatosporales; family Streptomycetaceae; genus Streptomyces; species Streptomyces sediminimaris. The sequence continues at coordinate 1,819,790 of NZ_JBJWOT010000001.1, forward strand.
CGGGAGCGGAGCTCCCGACGGAGGATCTTCCCACTGGCCGTCTTCGGCAAGTCGGGCAGGATCTCCACCTGCCGCGGGTATTTGTAGGCAGCCAGTCTCTCCTTGCAGTACGCCGCGAGTTCACCGGGGTCCGTATCCGTTCCCGGCCGGAGGCTGATGTACGCCTTGACGGTCTCGCCGCGGTAGCCGTCGGGCACCCCGACGACGGCCGCCTCACGCACCGCCGGGTGCGTGTACAGCACGTCCTCGACCTCGCGCGGCCACACCTTGAAGCCGGACGCGTTGATCATGTCCTTCTTGCGGTCGACGACGTACAGCCAGCCCTGTTCGTCCATGAACCCGATGTCCCCGGTGCGCAGTTCGCCGCCCGGAAACGTTTCGGCGGTGGCGTCGGGCCGGCGCCAGTAGCCCGGCACGACCTGCGGTCCGCGCACGACGATCTCGCCCTGCTCGCCGAAGGGCAGCTCCCGCCCCTGGTCGTCGACGATCCGTACGACCGTGTCCGGCCCCGGTACGCCCACCGCCAGCGTCCCGGAGACCGGGTCGACGGGCGCCTCCCGGCCGGGCGGGACGGACGCGCAGGGGGCGGTGCACTCGGTCAGGCCGTAGCCGTTGCGGATGTACGGCCCGAAGCCCGCCCGGAACTTCTCCACCAGGGCCGGCGGCAGCGGTGCGCCGCCGCTGGAGATGACGGCGAAGGAGGAGAAGTGGTCCGGGGTGGCGTCCGGGTGCGCGGCCAGCGCCATGAAGGCCGTGGACGGGCCGACGGTGTAGTGCGGCCGGTGCTCGGCGAACGCCTCCAGTACGACGCCCGGCTCGAAGCGGTACGTCAGCACGAGCGTCCCCGCGCTGTTCAGGCACGCCCCGAGCTGGCACACCATCCCGGTGATGTGGAACAGCGGCGCCAGCGCGTAGTAGACGGGCGCGTCCGGCAGGCCCAGCCCGGTCCGCTGCCGCTCGGCGTTGTACATGATGTTGGCGTGCGTGTTGGTGGCGCCCTTGGGGGTGCCGCTGGTGCCCGAGGTGTAGCTGATCAGCGCGATGTCGGACGGCCCGGGGTAACGGCTCCCGGGCGGCTCGTACCCGGCGCGGGCCACGGTCGTCAGGTCGGCGGCGTCGGCGGCCTGCGGCAGCCGCTCGAAGCTGAGCACGCGTGTGTCGCCGCGCGTCTGGAAGTCCAGTTCGCACCCGGTCAGCACGATCCGCACCGGCGAGTCGGCGGCCGTCGCGCGCAGGTACGACTCCCACGCCCGGTCCGAGCAGATCAGTGCCGCCACCTCACCGTCCCGCAGGACGTGCGTCACCTCCCGCGACTTGTACATGGGGTTGACGGGCACGACGGTCGCGCCGGCCTTCCAGGCGCCCAGCAGGGCGAGCACGAACTGCGGGGAGTTCTGCAGCAGGATCGCCACCCGGTCGCCGTGCTCCAGGCCGCGGGCGGTGAGGTGCCCGGCGACGGAGTCGGTCAGTTCGTCGGCCTCGCGGTAGCTCAGCCGTCCGTCGAAGTAGGCGAGGAAGTCCCGGTCCGGGGCCTCGGCGGCGACCCGGCGCAGGGAGTGCACCAGGGAGTCGTCGGGCCGGACCGGGGCGCGCTGGGCGTCGTTCAGCAGGGCCAGCCAGGGCTTGGCCGCGTAGCGGGAGCCGCTCACCGCACCTCCTCCCACTTCTGCTGCAGGTGGTTCATGCCGGCCAGCCAGCGGTCCGGCTCGGCGGCCCGGGCCCGGTAGTACCCGGCGACCTCGGGGTGCGGCAGGATCAGGAAGCGGTCCTCCGCGATGCCCTTGAACAGGGCGTCGGCGACGTCCGAGGGCTCGACCGCGGTCGGCCTGAGCACCAGGTCGCCGGCGGCGCCGGTGGCATCCAGCATGTCGGTGCGCACGCCCTGGGGGCAGATCGCGTGCACCTTGATCCCGCGGTGGCGGTAGGTCAGCGACAGCCACTCGGCGAAGGCATAGGCCCCGTGCTTGGTGACGCTGTAGGAGGGGGCGCCGATCATGGTCAGCAGCCCGGCGGCGGAGACGGTGGAGACGAACCGCCCGCTGCCGCGCTCCAGCCAGGCCGGCAGCAGCGCGTCCGCGGCACGGACGTGCGCCATCACGTTGACGTCCCAGGAGGTGGCCCAGGACCTCTCGTCGGCGGACAGCCCCCGGGCCCCGTCCTCGAAGGCGACGCCGGCGTTGGCGCAGTACACGTCGACGGTGCCGCCGAGCGCGTCCCGGGCCGCGGCCACGATCGCGGAGGCGTCGCCGGGCACCGCGATGCCGCCGGTCTCGTCGGCGACGGCCCCGGCCCGCGCCGCGTCGAGGTCGTTCACGACGACCCGGGCGCCCTCGGCGGCGAACCGCCGCGCGAGGGCGGCCCCGATCCCGCCCCCGGCCCCCGTGACGACGACACCAGCACCTTGCAGGGATTCCACCATCGGTCTCCTTCGACGTACTCGGCTCACTCCCGCGACCATCAGACTAACCGGTCGGTATGTCGCGGGAAAGGGGTGCCCGGAGCGCCCTCGGGGCGCGGGGACCCGCGCGGCGGGCCGCGGCGGACACGCACCTTCCGCACAACCCGCGGGAGCAATACCTTGCACCCCATGCGCCTCTCCAGACGAGCTCTCCTCGCAGCGACAACGGCAGCAGCATCCCTCACCGCGGCACCCCCGGCCGGCGCCACCGGCCGCCGCGGGCACCTGCGTACCGGCTTCGAGAACCTCAGGGCGACCGCCTACGCCCCCTTGCGCGGGCAGCGGGTGGGGATCGTCACCAACCCGACGGGCGTCACCCGCGACGTCCGCCACATCGTCGACGTCATGCACGCGGACCCCGAAGTGGACCTCATGGCCGTCTTCGGCCCGGAACACGGCTTCCGCGGCACCGCCCAGGCCGGCGGCTCCGAGGGCCGCTACGACGACCCCGCCACCGGCCTCCCCGTCTACGACACCTACCTCAAGAGCGGCCGGCCCCTCGCCGACGTCTTCACCGCCTCCGGCGCCGACACGATCGTCTTCGACATCCAGGACGTCGGCGCCCGCTTCTACACGTACATCTGGACCCTGTACGACTGCATGGAGGCGGCCCGGCTGGCGGGCAAGCGCTTCGTCGTGCTGGACCGGCCCAATCCGGTCACCGGCCGGTCGGCCCGGGGCCCGGTGCTGCACAGGGAGTTCGCGACCTTCGTGGGCAGGCAGCCGATCTCCCAGGCGCACGGCATGACCGTGTGCGAGCTGGCCCGGCTCTTCAACGGGGAGTTCCTGACCGACCCCGTCCCGCTGGAGACGGTCCCGATGACGGGCTGGCGGCGCACGGACTTCTACGACGCCTCCGCCCTGCCCTGGGTGCCGCCGAGCCCCAACATGCCCACGGCCGACACGGCGTTGGTGTACTCGGGGACCTGCATGTTCGAGGGCACGAACCTGTCGGAGGGGCGCGGCACGACCCGGCCCTTCGAACTCCTCGGCGCGGAGGGCATCGACGGCCGCTGGGCCGCCGCGGCGGGCGAACTCGGCCTGCCGGGCGTGCACTTCAGGGAGGCGTACTTCGCGCCGACCTTCTCGAAGTTCCAGGGCAGGACGGTCGGCGGCGTGCAGATCCACGTGCACGACCGGGCGGCCTACGACCCCGTGCGCACCGGCGTCGCGCTGCTGGTGACCGCCAAGCGGGTGTGGAGCGGCTTCGCCTGGCGGCCCGACAACTGGATCGACAAGCTGACCGGCTCCACCCTGGTGCGTACGGCGATCGACGCGGGCGCGAGCACGGACGAGGTGGTCGCGGGCTGGCAGGAGGAGCTGACCGCCTTCCGCCGGGTCCGGGAGGACTACCTCCTCTACAAGTGAGCCGTGCCCTATGGCCAACCCGGCCCGCCGGCAGGACGATGCGCCCACCGCGCATCGCTACGGGGGCCGAGGGGGCCTGTCATGGCACAGCCGCAGACGAGTGTGACGCCCTACTGGGAGCTGACGTTCGACGCGGACGGGGACGTCGAGGGCCCGGAGCGGGACAGGCTGCTCGCCGGGGTCACCGGCCGGGGCGTGCGCGACCTGATCGTCTTCGCGCACGGCTGGAACAACGACCGCTCCCTCGCGACCGCCCTGTACCGCCGGTTCTTCGCACCGATACCGGACCTCGCGCCGAACGCCGGGATCGGGTACGTGGGCGTGATCTGGCCGTCGATGCGCTTCAGCGACGGCGCGGCCTGCCGGTCGGGGTGCGCGCGGGTGCATCCGGAGCTGGCCCGGATGGTGCTGGCGGCGGGCCGCATCCGCTGACCCGCCGCCGCTGTCGCCCTGCGCCGTGCGTCACCGGTGCGAGGTGTACTCCACCACCTGCTGGAAGGTGGGCCGGTTCTGCCAGCTGATGAGGTGGTGCTTGATGCCGCCCAGGGTGCGCTGGTTGATCGAGTCGGCGCACCACTGGTCGCCCGCCGAGCACAGGTCGTCGCCGGGGTAGACCTCGGACGCGGACATGCCGGCCGCCTCCTTCAGCGTGCTGATGAGCGTGTCCCGGCAGGCGCTGAGGCTGCCGCCGCCGCAGTACTTCTCGGCGAGCGGTCCCTTCACCGGCTCGCCCAGCACCGACCGGATGTCCTTGTCGACGTAGCTCCACCAGCCGTACTGGAAGGAGCTGCCGGCGTGTGAGCCGGTGGGCCCGTGCCCGGCCGACGGGGACTCGTCGATCGGCAGGTTCGCGGTGAGCGCGGTGTAGAGGCCGGCACCGAGGCCGGGCTCGAACTCGGCCTTCACCAGCAGCGGCCACCAGGCGTCCAGGATGCGGATGGCGTCGGAGTCGGCGTACGTCTTCGAGCCCGCCGACGTCTCCGTGCGCCTGGCGCCCGCCGTGAGCCAGGTCCGGAGCCTGCTCACGGCCGCCGCGGCGGTGGGGTCGGTCACCGCGGCGCTGTCGATCACCTTCAGCAGGTCCGGCAGCACGTCCTCGGCGCGCAGATCGGCGAGCGCGGCGCCCGCCATGGCCTGCACCAGCTTCGTACGGGTCACCCCGCCGGCCGCGACCAGCCTGCGCACCCGGTCCTCGAGCAGGTTCCCGCGGTGCACGGAGCCGTCGCCCCAGCTCGCGGTCGTGTAGTCGAGGGCCTGCTTGTTGTTCCAGGAGACGTAGTAGTCCTGGTCGACGGAGTTGGGGTGCTGGGAAGCGGGCGTGTAGGCCGCCGTGTTGGTGGCCGGGTCCCAGCCCTTCCACTCGTAGGCGGCCCGCCCCCACACCGGGAACTCGCTGTCGACGCCGCTCGCGCGCACCGGGTTGTCACCGCTGTTGTAGTACGCGGTGTGCCGGGAGTCGGCGTAGAACCAGTTGAAGGTGTAGTTGATGTGCTGCACCGCGGTCTGGAAGGTCTGCGGGCCCTTGACGTAGCCGGGGTCGTTGAGCATCTGGAAGCCGATGATCGAGTCGGCCTCGTGCAGGTACGAGGAGCGCAGGGTGGTGTAGGCGACCTTCTTGCCGCCGACGGTCGCCCGGTAGGCGACGGGTCCGTACTTCGTCCTCCACACGCGCATCGTGTACGACCCGGCGGCCGTGCCGTCGGCCGTGGTCGGCTTCCAGGAGTTCTTCTGCTCGACCTCGTCCATGGCCGTGCAGGTGCCGTGGTACAGGTAGTGGTGGTCGTCCTGGCACAGTTCGACGGCGTAGGTGTCGATGATGTCCTGGCCCGAGGTGGTCGCCGACCACGAGTAGTCCTGGCCGCGGCCGAGTTCGACGTACATGCTCAGGCCCGCGAAGGACGCGCCGCGGGCGCTGATCCCCGGGCCCTGGATCTCCTGCAGCATGAGCAGCTGCGGGGCGAAGTAACCGGTCTGCGGTCCGAAGACGGCGACGGGGTGGCCGCTCGCGGTGTACTTGCCGCTGACGACAAGGGCGTTGGACATGCCGCGTTTCGCGGAGCTGAGGGCGGCCGCGGCCGCCTTCCCGGAGGCGGCGGTGGCGCTCTGGCTCGCCCCGGTGCCGGTCGCGTCGTAGATCAGCGGCTCCGTCGTCACCGAGCCGGCGTCGGGCAGGGCCTCGCCCTGGGCGCTGGCGGGCTTGGTGCCGTAGGGGAAGCTCTCGCCGTCGTGGACGGTGAGGACGGCTTCGGGGTCGTTGCGTTCGCGGAAGGACTCCCAGACCTTGGTGCCCTCCTCGACCCCGTACTTGGACTGGGCGGCGAGCAGGGAGATGGCGTTGTTGACCTCGCCGCCACCGCCGGAGCCGAACAGCGAGCCGATCACCGAGGCGAGGGCGACCAGGTCGGTCAGCTTGAAGTGGTCGATCGTGCCGGCGTTGGTGATCGCGTCCTTGTGGCCGGTCAGGACGTACTCGCCGGGGAAGTAGCGGCCGGAGTCCGAGGCGTCGATGTAGGAGTTGATGCCCGCGAGGTAGGCGTTCGCGTCGGCGAGGGCCTGCTGGCCGCGGGCGCCGTTGTTCGCGACCGCGTTGTCGATCTGGGCCTTCAGCTCGGCCTCGGTGTACGGGGCGTTGCGGTAGAACTGCTGCTCCAGGCCCTGGTTGGCGGCCGCGCCGCCGGCGAAGGAGGTCAGCTGGCCGCGGCCCACGTGCCGGAACAGGTCCATCAGCCACAGCCGGTCCTCGGCCGCGGCGTACCCGGCGCCGAACTCGGTGCCGTACCGGGTGCTGCCGGTGATGTGCGGCACACCCGTCTTCTTGTCGCGGACGATCGTGACGTCGCTGCGCCCCGCGGGCTTCTCCGAGGAGGCGACCTGGTCGGAAGCGACGCCGAACGAGGCGTCGTTGAAGAAGGTGTTGATCTTCGCGTCGGTGAGCGCGGAGTACCCCGAGGCCAGGTTGGCGTAGGGGCCGAGCTGGTCCTCGGCGTGCTCGGGCTGGGTGCCGAATGCCTGGTTGAGCAGGATCTGGGCCAGGGTGGCGTTGCCGTTCTCACCCGGCGGCAGGATGTCGGAGCACTGGCCGCCGCAGTAGTCGTCCGAGGCCGTGGCGGCGGCTGCCGTCACCTGGGTCAGCGGGGACAAAAGACCAGCAATCAGGACGCATATGGATGCCGTCTTCAGGAACCCGGCGAGTCTGCCGGGAGTTCTCAGTCTGAACAGGGTGCTACGCGAGGTGCGTCGTGGCATGGCAGCTCCTACCGACGTGGGGTGAGCCGGGACGTTACCGGCGGTATCCCCGGGAGTGAAGATGAACATGCGTCAAGTTTTGGAGTCGTACGGCGGGCTTATGGAAGGCATCGGAAATCGGATGGAGCCGATTCGGTTGTCGATACGTCTATTCGGCGACGTCCCTACGACGACGCCGAAGTGACCGAAGTACAGGTGCAGGTGTGACGGAGGTGCAGGGCGATGGCCGGTTTCCGGAGTCTGGCGAGACAGGTCCGCGACCCGCGGTGCGATCTGGCACTGCGGCGCTACTCACTGCGCAAGTGCCTTGAGCGGTTCGCTCCTTACGGGCACAGGGCGACCTGGGACCATTTGTGCTCCCGGGCAGGGTTCGGTCCGGAGGACCGCTCCCCCGACCCGGTGCGGCTCGTGGCCGCACTGGAGGAACTGGAAGAAGCGCGTTCGGTGTGGCTCGCCTACGAGGTCGAGTTCGCCGAGCGGCGCAAGAAGGAGAAGCACGACGGACTGCGCCGGCCGGGCAGTGTCGACGACTGGCACCGGTTGACCTGGGGCGGTTTCGGTGTCGCCTGGTGCGACGATCCGAAGGTGCATCCCCGGGAACCGCTGGCCGAGGTGCTGCGCCGGCTGATCGCCGCCCTGGAGCGCGAACCGGGGGCCGCCTGCCCGGTGTGCGGCGATGAGCGCCTGATCTGGAAGTACGACCTGGACCATGAACCGTCGGCCGGTCCGGTCTGCACACACTGCGGAATTCTCGTGCCACGGCCCGTGCTCAAGCCCGAGGCCCTGGCGGACGCAAGGCGCGGAAGGCTGCTCGTCTCGGCCTGAGTACGGCGGGGGTGCGCCGGGGATGCCGCACCCCCTGAAATCCCCGACGGCCGGTGGCCGCCGGGCCCTTGCCGGTGGCGCCTGCCGGGCCCGGACCACGGATCGGGCATGACCCGGCGGACGGCAGGGACTCCCACCCCACCCCACCTCCACTCCACTCCACCCCGCCGCGGCGGATTGCCCGTCCGTTCGAGCCGCCGCGCGGCCACGACACGCTGCCGCCCCGCGCGGTCACGGCCTCCGCCCGCGCCATCGCGACTCCCGCCACCCCGCGCAGGCCGCGCGCGCCCCGCTCGGCGTCGGCGCGGAGGCCGGCGGCGCGGTCCGGTGACCGCAGACGGCCCAACCGCTCGGCACAGAGCCGCCGTTGGCGCTCAGCCCCGCTCGCGCCGCTGCCGGCTCCCGCCCCGCTCGACCATGAGCCGCGAGCCCGACCGGCTCTGCCCGAACACGTCGTCCGGGTTGGACAGGACACAGGTGTCCAGGGACAGACAGCCGCAGCCGATGCAGTCGGTGAGATGGTCGCGCAGGCGGTTGAGCTGCTTGATGCGCTCCTCCAGCTCGGCGCGCCAGGCCTCGGAGAGGCGGGCCCAGTCCTCCCGGGTGGGGGTGCGCTCCTCGGGGAGCTCGGCGAGCGCCTCGCGGATCGTGGCCAGGGGGATACCGACGCGCTGCGCGGCCCGTACGAAGGCGACCCGGCGCAGCGCGTCACGGTGGTAGCGGCGCTGGTTGCCCGCGGTGCGGCGGCTGCTGATCAGGCCCTTGGACTCGTAGAAGTGCAGGGCGGAGACGGCGGCGCCGCTCCGCGCGGCGAGCTGGCCGACCGTGAGCTCGTGGATCTTCTCGGGAATCTGCGGCACCCCTCGAAGCCTACCGACCCGCCCAGATGGCGGTCCGTTGACATCGGGTGCGCGCCCGACCATGCTAAGCAGTTGCTTAGACAATGCGAGGCATGGGAGGCCGGGACATGGCAGAGCCGAGGATCTTCACGTCCGTCGACGAGCTGAAGGCGGCGGTGGGCGAGCAGCTCGGATACACCGACTGGCTGGAGATCGACCAGAAGCGGATCGATCTGTTCGCGGAGGCCACCGGGGACCACCAGTGGATCCACGTCGATCCCGCGAAGGCGGCGGCCGGGCCCTTCGGGACCACCATCGCGCACGGCTATCTGACCCTCTCCCTGCTGCCGCTCTTCGGCCCCCAGCTGATGAGCGTCGAGGGCGTTCGGATGGGCGTCAACTACGGCACCAACAAGGTCCGTTTCCCCGCCCCCGTGCCGGTCGGCTCGCGGCTGCGCGCCACCGCGAGGATCAGCGGTGTCGAGGACGTGCCGGGCGGCGTCCAGGTCGCCGTCGCCTACAGCGTGGAGCGCGAGGGCGGGGACAAGCCGGTCTGCGTGGCCGAGTCGGTGGCCCGCTTCTACCTCTGATCCGGTCCCGGACGGCCCGGCGGCTACTTGGCCCCCACCATGCGCAGCACGAGGTCGGCGTAGAGCGCGCCGACCTCGTCCGGCGTCCAGGGACCGTGGATGTTGAACCAGCGGGCCACGTCGATGCAGAGCGAGAGGATCGCGAGGGTGGTGCCCTTCACGTCCAGCACGTCGAACTCGCCGGCCGCGATTCCCTCCTCGATGACCCCGCGCACCTCGGCGTCGCACCGCCGGCGCAGCGCGAGGATCTCCTCGCGGGCATCGGGGCCGAGGGAGTCCAGCTCGTACTGCACGACCCGGGCGGTGGTACGGCCGCCCGCGTGCCAGCGGACGAAGGAGCTCACCGCGTCGGCCAGCCGCTCGGCGGCGGTGCCCTCGCGCCGGGCCGCCGTCTGCAGGATCTCCACCGCCTTCTCGTGGCCGATCCTGCTGATCCGGTGCAGCAGTTCTTCCTTGGTCTTGTAGTGGATGTAGAGCGCGGCCGGGCTCATGCCCGCGCGGCCCGCGATGTCACGGGTCGTGGTGGCGTGGTACCCGCGCTCGGCGAAGGCCTCCACCGCGGCCATCAGCAGCCGCCGGGCCGCGTCGGGCGTGACCTCGCCCCACGCGGACGCCTCGCCGCCGGCCGTCTCCTCCACCGTACTCATCGCCTGCTGCCCCTCTCGCCCGCCGGTCTCCCGCCACCGCCCTCGACGCAGACCCTCGGGCCACACCTTCCGACCGGGCGGACCCCCACCATACCGCCGAAGGTGAGCGAGCGCTTAGTGCGTCCGCCCGGAGCCGCCCGGGGCTTTTCACAGCTTCTCGAAGGGGTCGTGGTCGGCCAGCAGCTTCTCCAGCCTCGCCTGGTCGACCCGGCTGACGATCTGCCCGGCCTCCTGCCGGTCCCGGATCACCTTGGCGAGCGTGAAGGCGGAGGTGACGAGGTAGAGGACGGCGATCGCGAGGAAGGCACGCACCCAGGCGTCGGCGTCCAGCCGGAAGATCCCGATGGCCGTCGCGGCCATCGCGACGGCGAAGGAGGCGACGGCCTGGCCGTAGAAGGCCGCCGTGCTCTGCTGCTTGACCGGTGTGTCGCTCATGGGACAAGCGTCGGCGGGTGCGCCCGGTGCCGCATCCGCCGGGATACTCAGCTCGGCTACTCAGATGCCCAGGGCCCCTCAGAACGCCGAGACCCCGGTCAGCGAACGCCCGATGAGCAGCTTCTGGATCTGGCTGGTGCCCTCGTAGAGCGTCATCACCCGGGCGTCGCGCAGCAGCTTGCCCACCGGGTACTCGTCGATGTAGCCGTAGCCGCCGAAGACCTGCAGGGCGTTGTTGGCGGCGCGGACCGCGGCCTCGGAGGCGAAGAGCTTGGCCTTGGAGGACTCGACCGCGAAGGGCTGCCCGCGGTCGATCAGGTCGGCGACCCGCCAGGTCAGCAGCCGGGCCGCGTCCACGTCGACGGCGATGTCGCTGATCAGCTCCTGCACCAGCTGGTGCCGGGCGATGGGCCCGCCGAACTGCTCGCGCTCACCGGCGTATCGAACGGCCGCCTCCAGCGCGGCCTGCGCTATGCCCACACAGCCGGCCGCGACCGACATGCGTCCCTTGGCCAGCGCCGACATGGCCACCGAGAAGCCCCTGCCCTCCTCGCCCAGCATCGCGGAGGCGGGCACGCGCACGTCCTCAAGGACCAGTTCCGCGGTGGCCTGGCCGCGCAGGCCGAGCTTGCCGTGGATGGTGCGGCGGGTCAGGCCGGGGCTGTCGGCCGGGACCAGGAAGGCGGAGACGCCCTTGTGCCCGGGGGCGTCGGTGGAGCGGGCGAACAGCAGCACCACGTCGGCCCAGGTGCCGTTGGTGATGAACATCTTGCTGCCGTTGACGACGTACTCGTCGCCGTCGCGCACCGCGCGCGTGGTGAGGTTGCCGGCGTCGGAGCCGGTGCCGGGCTCGGTCAGGCCGAAGCAGCCGACGTACTCGCCGGAGGTGAGCCCCGGCAGCCAGCGCCGCTTCTGCTCCTCGCTCCCCCAGGCCGCGACCGTCTTGGCGACCAGCCCGAGCGAGACGGACACGATGCCGCGCACGGAGGAGTCACCGCGTCCGAGCTCCTCCGTCACCAGGCAGTAGGCGAGGTGGTCGCCGCCGCAGCCGCCGTACTCCTCGCCGACGGTGAGGCCGAGGAAGCCGACCTCGCCGAGCTTCTTCACGAGGGACCGGTCGATCTCCTCCGCCCGGTCCCAGGCGACGACGTTCGGGGCGATCTCGCGGTCCACGAAGTCCCGGGCGAGCCGCCGGACGGCGGTCTGCTCCTCGCTGAGCTCCAGGTTCATGCCGAGTCACCCCACAGATAACGGACTTCAAGGTGGCCACACCACATGACCCCCATTTAAATTAGCACTGCTAGTTTCTGAACGCAGCCCTACTATGTGCGCCATGGCCCGACCGCGCAAGCCCCTCCTCAGCACCGACCGCATCGTCGAGACGGCACGCGCTCTGGTGGACGCGGAGGGCCTCGCGGCCGTCTCCACCCGCCGGCTCGCCGCGGAGCTCGGGGTGAGCGGGCCCTCGCTCTACAACCACTTCCGCACCAAGGACGAGATCCTGGAGGCGGTCGCCGACTCGGTCAGCGCGCAGGTCGACCTGTCGATGTTCGAGGACGGCCGGGGGTGGCGGACCGCGCTGCACGACTGGGCGGTCTCCTACCGGGCCGCCCTGCGCGACCACCCGCACATCGTCCCGGTCCTCGCCACCGGGCCCGGCCGCCGCCCCGCCGGACTGCGCCTGGCGGACGCCGTCTACGGCGCGATGGTCAGGGCCGGCTGGCCGCCCGCGCAGGCCACCTCCATCGGCGCGCTGATGCGCTACTTCATCATGGGCTCCGCGCTCGGCTCCTTCGCCGGCGGCTTCGTGGACGACGCCAGCGCCTACGACCCCGCCGACTACCCCCACCTCGGCCAGGCCCACCTGCTCGCCGAACAGCAGGAGAAGATCGACGAGCGGGCCTTCGAGACCGGGCTCACGGCGCTGCTCGACGGGCTGGTGCGGCAGTACGAGCAGGCGCGGCGGACCGCCTGAGACACTTCGGCCGGCGCCGAAGCGTGTGTGCCCCATCCTGGAACGCATGACCACCAGGGATCCGCAGGCACCGCAGCTGGCCCGGCTCGCCGCGCTGATCGCCGACGAGACCCGGGCCGCGTGCCTGCTTGCCCTGCTCGACGGGCGGGCCTGGACCGCGGGCGAGCTGGCACGGCACGCCGGGGTCGCCGCGTCGACGCTGAGCGAACACCTGGGCAAGCTCGTCGCGGGCGGGCTGCTGGCCGAGGAACGGCAGGGCCGGCACCGGTACGTGCGCCTCGCGGACGCCCGCGTCGCACAGCTCGTCGAGGACCTGGCGGCGCAGGTGGACCCGCGGGACGTCGTACGGCCGCGCGGCCTGCGGGAGTCGAGCGCGGGGTCCGCGATGGCGCGCGGCCGCACGTGCTACGACCACCTCGCGGGGCGGCTCGGCATCGCGGTCACCGAGGCGCTGACGCTGCGCGGACTGCTGCGGCAGGACACGGGGTTCGCGCTGACGGACACCGGTCTCGAGTGGTTCGCCGCCAGCGGTATCGCCCTGGACCGCGGGGGCCGCCGCCCGCTCGCACGCGCCTGCCTCGACTGGACCGAACGCCGGCCGCACCTCGCGGGTGCCGCGGGGGCGGCGCTGTGCCGGCACCTCCTGGAGAGGGGCTGGTGCGTACGCATCGGCTCCGGGCGCGCCGTGAAGGTGACCCCGGCGGGAGAGCGGGCACTGGCGGACCTGCTCGGTGTCCGGGCAACGGCCCTGCGCTGAGCGGTCCGGCGGCGGTGGCGCGGTGCGCCAGCCGCGGCGCCGTCATGGCCGGCCGCTCGGGTCCCCTGCCTCTTCGGGGCGCCGCGGGACGGCACCGCTCGGCCCCCCCGTCCGAAATCCGCGAGCTCTCCGCCCCTCCTCCCTCCTAACCTCTGGAGCATGATGAACCCCCGTCGTGGCGAGCTGCTCGCCCCCGGTGCCGCAGCGGTCACCGTCGTGCTGTGGGCCTCCGCCTTCGTGTCGATCCGCAGCGCGGGGCAGGCCTACGCGCCCGGGGCGCTGGCGCTCGGGAGGCTGCTCGCCGGGGCGCTGACCCTGGGCGTGATCTGTCTCCTGCGGCGCGAGGGGCTGCCGCCGCGGTCGGCCTGGCGCGGGATCGCGCTGTCCGGGGCGCTGTGGTTCGGCTTCTACATGGTCGTCCTGAACTGGGGCGAACAGCAGGTGGACGCCGGTACGGCGGCCCTGGTGGTGAACGTCGGGCCCCTCCTCATCGCCCTGCTCGGTGCGCGGCTGCTCGGCGACCCCATGCCGCCGCGGCTGCTCGCGGGCATGGCGGTGTCGTTCGCGGGCGCGGTGGCGGTCGGTCTGTCGATGTCGGGCGGGGGCGGCTCGTCGGTGCTCGGGGTGGTGCTGTGCCTGCTCGCGGCGGTCGGCTACGCGGCCGGGGTCGTCGCGCAGAAGCCGGCCCTGGGCAGGGCGAGCGCGCTGCAGGTGACGACGTTCGGGTGCCTGGTCGGAGCGGTGGGCTGTCTGCCGTTCGCCGGGCAGCTGGTCGGCCAGGCCGCGCACGCGCCCCTCTCGGCGACCCTCGACATGGTCTACCTCGGGGTGTTCCCGACCGCCCTCGCCTTCACCACCTGGGCCTACGCCCTGGCCCGTACGACGGCCTCCCGTATGGGCGCGACGACGTACGCGGTTCCCGCGCTGGTGGTCCTGATGTCGTGGCTGGCGCTCGGCGAGGTGCCGGGACCGCTCACCCTGGGCGGCGGCGCGCTGTGCCTGGCGGGCGTGGCGGTGTCGCGGTCCCGGCCGCGGAACCGGAACCGGACCGTCCTGCGGGCCGCGGCGCCGGAGGGGGCGTCGGCGCCGCGGCCCGAGGGCGCGTCGGAGTCGGCCTGAACGCACCCTGCCGGCGCGGACGGCGGGCACGTTCCGGGGACGAACCACCCGGCGGTATGCGGTCAACGGGTGTGCGCGACGGCTGTACGGAGCAGCCGGGGGTGGGGGCGGGCCCGCCCCCGCCCGCCTGCCTCAGAACACCACCAGCGCCCGGCCGCCCCGGCCGGCCAGCATGTTCTCGAAGGCCGCCGGGATGCCGTCCAGGCCGATCCGCTCCGTCACCAGCGCGCCGAGGTCCAGGCGGCCGGCCCGGACGTGCCCGGCGAGCACCGGCAGGTCCTTCGCCGGGTCGGAGTTGCCGTACACGCATCCGGCCAGGCTCCGGCCCCAGTGGAAGATCTCCAGGGCGTTGAAGGTGACCTGCTGGTCCTTGCCGCCGATACCGACCACCGTCGTACGGCCGCCGCGGCGGGTGGAGTCCCAGGCCGTGCGGATGGTGGCCGCCCGGCCCACGCACTCGATCGCCACGTCGACGCCCTGCTTGTCCGTCAGGCCCCGGATCTCGCGGGCCGTCGTCTCGGAGGCGAGGACGTAGTCCGTGGCGCCCGCGCGGCGCGCCAGCTCCTCCTTCCCCGGGGAGACGTCGACGGCGACGATGCGCGCCGCACCGGCGATCCTGGCCGCCTGGAGCGCCGCCAGGCCCACTCCCCCGACGCCGTACACCGCCACGGTCTCGCCGGCCCTCACCCGCGCCGAGTGGTGGACGGCGCCGTAACCGGTGAGGACCGCGCAGCCCAGCAGGGCGGCGTCGGTGAGCGGGACGCCTTCGGGCAGCGGCAGCACGCAGCCCGCCGGGACGACGGTCTCCTCGGCGAACGCGGCGACGTTCAGACCGGGGTGCAGGTCCGAGCCGTCGGAGGAGCGGTGGGCGTGGACGTCCGCGGCGCCGTTCAGGGCGTTGGCGCACAGCCACACCTCGCCGAGCGAGCAGGCGTGGCAACTGCCGCACGAGGGAGCCCAGTTGAGGACGACCTCGGCGCCGGGCGCGAGATGGGTGACGCCTTCGCCGACGGCGACGACGGTGCCCGCGCCCTCGTGGCCGAGGACGGCGGGGACCGGTACCCGCATGGTGCCGTTGGACAGGGACAGGTCGGAGTGGCACACCCCGGCCGCGGCGAGCCGGACGCGGACCCGGCCGGGACCGGGGTCCGGGAGATCGATCTCGGTGATCTCCAGGGGAGCGCCCACGGCGGGGAGGACTGCTGCGCGAACCACGGGACGGCTCCTTCAGAACTGGAGGGACTTGGTCTGCAGGTACTCGGACAGGCCGTGCGTGCCGAGTTCACGGCCGACGCCCGACTGCTTGTAGCCGCCGAAGGGGGCGAGGGGGTTGAAGCGGCCGCCGTTGATGTCGACCTGGCCGGTCTGCATCCGGCGGGCGAAGGCCACCGCCTCGGCCTCGTCACCGGCCCAGACGGCACCCGCGAGGCCGTAGACCGTGCCGTTGGCGATGCGCAGGGCGTCCTCCTCGTCCTCGTAGGCGAGGATCGACAGGACGGGACCGAAGATCTCCTCCTGGGCGATCGTCATCCCGGGCGTGACGTCGGCGAAGACGGTGGGCGAGACGAAGTAGCCGCGTTCGCGCGGCGATTCGGGTCCGCCGGCGACCAGCCGCGCGCCCTCCGCGACGCCCTTCTCGATGTAACCGCGCACCCGCGCCCGCTGCGCGGCGTTGACCACCGGGCCGATGCGCTCGCCGTACTTGGCGGCGGCGGTGGCGGCCAGCTCGACCGCCTCGTCGTACTGGTCGCGGTGGACCAGCATCCGGGTCCAGGCGCTGCAGGTCTGGCCGGAGTTGGACATGACGTTGGCGACGCCGACGTTGACCGCCTTCGCGAGGTCGGCGCTCGGCAGGATGACGTTGGCGGACTTGCCGCCCAGCTCCAGGGCGACCCGCTTGATCGCGGCGCCCGCCGTCGCGCCGATCTTCCGGCCGACCGCGGTGGAGCCGGTGAAGGAGACGAGGTCGACCTCGGGGTGCCCCGCCAGCGCCTGACCCGCGACCGGGCCGAGACCGGTGACCAGGTTGAACACGCCCGCGGGGACGCCCGCCTCGTGCACCGCCTCGGCGAAGAGCTGGGCGACCAGAGGGGTGTCCTCGGCGGGCTTGAGCACCACGGTGCAGCCCGCCGCGAGCGCCGGGGCGACCTTGGCGACGATCTGGTGCAGCGGGTAGTTCCAGGGGGTGATCGCGCCGACCACGCCGACCGGCTCCAGATGGACGGTGGAGTTGCCGGCCTTCTCCTCGAAGGGGTACGTCGCCGCCAGCTCGGCGTAGGAGCCGGCGACCGCGACCGGCACGGCCGCGTGGACGCTCTGCGAGAACTTCAGCGGCGCGCCGAGTTCGGTGGTGACCGTCTCGGCGATCTCGTCCTTGCGGGCCGCGAGCACGTCCCGGAGGGCGGCCAGCCGGGCGGCCCGCTCGGCCGGCGGGGTCGCCGCCCAGGCCGGGAAGGCGGCACGGGCGGCCCGTACGGCCCGGTCGACGTCCTCGGCGGTGCCCGCGGGCACCCGGGCGGCCACCTGCTCGTCGACCGGGTTCACGACCTCGATCGTCTCCGTGCCGACGGCGGGGCGCCAGGCGCCGTCGATGTACATGCCGTCGTGTGCCTTCATGCTGCTCCTCCGGTGCGGGATGCGTCGGGCCCGTCAAACCTACCGACGCCACATAAACTAGCGACGATAGTTTTCGGGCGCCAGGCGCCCCCGTCCGGGAGCGCCTACTCCTCCAGGTCCGGCAGCCGCGCCGGGGACGGGCAGATCCGCTCGCCGTGCTGGTCGAAGACGAACAGATGGGCCAGGTCCACCAGGAGCGGGACCTGCATGCCGTGGCGGAGGTCGATGTCGGGGGTGGTGCGGACCACCAGGTCGCCCGGGAGCCGGGGCTCCGCGGTCGCGGGTTCGGGGCGCGGGTCCGCGGCGTCGTCCAGGGCCACCACCGGTCCGGCGCGCAGGGATTCCGCCCGCTCCCGGATGCGGGTCAGCACGGTGGTGCCTCCCTCCCGGCGCCTGCGCCGGGAGGGCCGGGGCACGGGGCGCGGGGCCTCGAGATCCGGCACGAGGGCGGGCCGGGAACCGGTGTTGAAGTGGACCAGGACCTCGTGCCCCTGGAACTCCACGTGCTCCACCAGGCCGGTGAGCGGCACCTCGCCGATGCGGGCGGAGGCGTGCTTGGCGATCCGGACGGCCTCCGAGCGCAGCCCGACGATCACCTCCCGCCCCTGCTGCACCCGCAGCAACTGGTGGTCCAGGGTGAGGGGTTCGGGCAGCCGCAGGTACTGCTTGCCGAGGCTGATGGTCATCGCGCCGTCGAGCGGGGCCCGCACCAGCCCGCGCAGCAGGTTGATGCGCGGGGTGCCGATGAAGGCGGCGACGAAGACGTTGCGGGGCAGCGCGTAGACCACGCGCGGCGTGCCCACCTGCTGGAGCACCCCGCCGCGCATGACGGCGACCCGGTCGCCGAGCGACATGGCCTCGGCCTGGTCGTGGGTGACGTAGACCGTGGTGACGCCCAGCTCCCGGGTGAGCTTGGAGATCTCGGCGCGCAGATGGTTGCGGAGTTTGGCGTCCAGGTTGGACAGCGGCTCGTCCATCAGGAAGGCGGAGGGGTGGCGGGCGATGGCCCGGCCCATGGCGACGCGCTGGCGCTCACCGCCGGAGAGCTGACTCGGGAAGCGGTCCAGCAGGTCCTCGATGCCCAGCATCCGGGCGGTGGCCTCCACCCGCGGCCGCGGGTCCTCCCCGGGGTTCTCCACCCGCAGCGGGAAGCCGATGTTGCCGCGGCTGGTCATGTTCGGATAGAGGGCGAAGTTCTGGAACACCATCGCCATGTCGCGCTCGGACGGGAGCAGGTCGTTGCCGTAGTCGCCGTCCAGCAGCAGCCGGCCCTCGGTGATCTCCTCCAGCCCGGCGATCATCCTGAGCACGGTGGACTTGCCGCAGCCGGACGGCCCGAGCAGCACCAGGAACTCGCCCGGCCCGATGTCCAGCGACAGCCGGTCCACCACGCGAACGCCTCGCGTGTACGTCTTGCTCACGTCGTGCAGGGAGATGGCGCGTGTCATGACACTGCCCCCGGGGGCGTACTGAGCGGGTGCTGCTGCTCGGCGGCGGAACGGCCCGTGCGGGTCGTACGGGCTGTGGGTCACGGAAGTTAACGGACCGTACGCGCTCAATGGAAGACACTCGACACAATCGGCCCCTCCGTTCCGCCCAGTGAGAAACCGGACGCATCGCTCGGCCGCGTCAGCGGGTCGCGGTCAGATGGGCGAAGACGACGACGTTGCTGGTGTAGCCCGTCCTGCGGTTGAACAGCCCGCCGCAGGTGAGCACCCGCAGCTCGGGGCGCTTGCTGGGGCCGTACACCTCCTTGTCGGGGAAGCGGGACTTGTCGAAGACCCGCACGCGGTCGACGGTGTACACCGCGGTACGGCCGTCGAGACGCCGGGCCTCGATGGTCCTGCCGGGGCGTACGTGCGCGAGGGCGGCGAAGACCGCGGGGCCGGTCTTCGTGTCCCGGTGCCCGACGGCGACGGCCGTGCCGGTCTCGCCCGGTGAGGCACCGTCCTGGTACCAGCCGACGAGCTTGGGCTTGTCCAGCGGCGGGGTCTGCAGCTGGTGGTCGGCGCCGACCTTCACGGCGACGACCGGGGCGTCGATGCCCAGGGACGGCACGCGCAGGCCGGTCGCCGGCGACCGGGGCAGCGGGTCGGGCGGCGGGGCGGGTTCGGCCGACGGGGTCGGCTCGGCGGCCCCGGGGCGCTGGTCGGCGACTCCGGGCACCGGTTCGGCGGGCGCCCCGGCGGCGGGGCCACCGGCCCGGACGGAGGGGACCGGATGGTGGTGCCCCCCGCACCGGACGGCCGTCACCAGGACGGCCACGATCAGAGCCGTCCTGGTGAGGCGGTAGGCGCGGGTCCGGTACCAGGGCCTGCGTCTGCGCCTACGAGGCACCGTGCGAACGGCGGCGCATCAGCGTCCGGACGTAGACGGCACCGCCGACCGCGACCAGTCCGACGCCCCCGGCCGCGCTCAGCGGGGTGTACGCCTGCACGGTGTCGACGAGGCCGCCGCCGCCCGCGTGGACACCGCCCTTCGGGCCGCCGCCCTCGTGCCCCGCCCCGGGGCCGTGGTCCTGGATCGTCCGGTTCGGGCCCTGCTGCCCGCGCTCGTGCCTGTTGTGGCAGTCGACGGTGAAGACCTTCTCCTTCGGCGGGGCGGGCGGCGCACCGGGCGTGGTCGGCGGAATGGTCCACTGCAGGGTGTACCTGCCGTCGGCCAGGCCGAGGATGTCGGTGTGACCGGCGCCGCCGGCCAGGGAGATGGTGCCGCTGACGGTGGCCGCGGTGGGCAGCGGGGGCTGGGCCGTGATGGTGTAGTCGACGCTGGTCACCGTGCCGAAGTTGGCGGCGTCGAGGTAGAACTTGCAGACCTCGGGATCGTCCTTGGAGACGCCGTAGGGCACCCGCTCATTGTGGATCCTGATGTCGGCACCGTCGCCGGGGGCCGCCACAGCGGCCGTCGTCGCGAGCCAGGAGGCCCCGGCCGCGGTGAGTACGGTGAGGGCCGCGGCTCCGAGACGGGCGCCGACGGACGGGGGCATCGAGGTGGGCATGGATGTTCCTCCGAGTCAGACGATTTTCATACAAATCGCTCTTTCACCTGACTCTCTTTCACACCCGTCCCGGGACCGCCGTGACCACCGCCCGACGCGCCGTCGAATGTCGCCCGACCGGCGCAACGCGGCCCCCCTGGGGGGCTCCGCTCAGCTCGGCGGCGTGCGGGTGCCGGCCGCGGCGGTGACGTCCACCGGCACTCCGTTGAGGACCGCGTTGCCCGAGAGCGGGTCGAGCAGGCTGCCGTCGAGGAGCTGGTTGACGTTGACACCGGGTTCGCCCGCCGCGTGGCTCAGGCGGGTGCCGGGACGGTCGTGGCCCCAGCCGTGCGGCAGGCTCACCACACCCCGGCGCACGCCGTCCGTGACCTCCGCCGGTGCGGTCACCTCTCCCCCGGCGCCCTTCACCCGGACGGCGGCGCCGTCGCGCACCCCGAGGCGCTCGGCGTCCTCGGGATGGATGTGCAGGGTGCAGCGGTTGCTGCCGCCGGTGAGGGCGGGCACGTTGTGCATCCAGCTGTTGTTGGAGCGCAGATGGCGGCGGCCGACGAGGACGAGGCCCTCGGGGAGCCGGTCCAGCGCCTCGCGCAGCCGGGGCAGGTCGTCCGCGATCGGCCGCGGCAGCAGTTCGACCTTGCCGCTCCTGGTCTTCAGCGGCTGCGGGAGACGGGAGGCGAGCGGGCCGAGGTCGATGCCGTGCGGGTGCGCGAGGAGCTTCTCCAGCGACAGCCCGCCGGGCCGCGCGCCGAAGCCGTCGCCGTAGGGGCCCAGGCGCAGCATCATGTCGAGCCGCCGCTCGGGGCCGCTCACACCGGTGAGTGCGGCGGCGAGCTCCCCCGGGTCGCGGCCGTGCACGGGCGAGTGGGGCTGCTCGACCGCCTTGCCGAGGGTCTGGCGGATCACCATGTCGTCGACGGCGGACGGGTCGGCGCCGTGCATGCCGGTCGCCGCCAGGATCAGCCGGGCGAGGATCTCGGTCTCGGCCATGCGGCCGGGTTCCAGGGGCACGGCGGGGCGGGTGTAGCGGACCTGGTTGCGCACGGCCAGCGTGTTGAAGGCGAAGTCGTGGTGCGGGCTCTGGGAGGGCGGGGGCGGCGGCAGCACGACGTGGGCGTGGCGCGAGGTCTCGTTGAGGTAGGGATCGACGCTGACCATGAAGTCCAGGGAGCTCAGGGCCTTGTCGAGCCGGTCGCCGTCGGGCGCGGACAGCACGGGGTTGGCGGCGATCGAGACCAGCGCCCGGATCGGCTCGCCCTCCCCGGTCGCGGTGTCGATCTCCTCGGCGAGCGCGGAGAGCGGCAACTCGCCCTTCGCCTCGGGGTACTTGCTCACCCTCGAGTGCCAGCGGCCGAGCGCGAAGCCGTGGCTCGGGCCGGCCGGGCGGGGCGTGCGGTCGGTGGCCGCCTGCGGGAAGAGGGCGCCGCCGGGGCGGTCGAGGTTGCCGGTGAGGATGTTGAGGACGTCGACGAGCCAGCTGCCGAGGGTGCCGTGGGGGACGGTGCAGGTGCCGATGCGGCCGTAGACGGCGGCGGTGGGGGCGGCGGCGAGTTCACGGGCCAGCGCGCGGGTCACGCCGGCCGCCACGTCGCAGGCGGCTTCGACCGCTTCGGGCGTGAACTCCTTCACCGCCTCGCGCAGTTCACCGAGGCCCTGGAGGTGCGGGGTCAGCTCGCCGCAGTCGACGAGGTCCTCCTCGAACAGGACCTGCGCCATCGCCGCGAGCAGGAGCGCGTCGGTGCCGGGGCGGATCGCGACGTGCCGGTCGGCGAGGGCCGCGGTGCGGGTGCGGCGCGGGTCGACGACGGTGAGCGTGCCGCCGCGCGCCCTGAGGGCCTTGAGCTTGCCGGGGAAGTCGGGCGCGGTGCACAGACTCCCGTTGGACTCCAGGGGGTTGGCGCCGATGAGGAGCAGATGGCCGGTGCGGTCCAGGTCCGGCACCGGGATGGCGCCCGCGTCGCCGTAGAGCAGTCCGCTGGAGACGTGCTTGGGCATCTGGTCGAGCGTGGAGGCGGTGAAGACGCTGCGGGTGCCGAGGCCGGCGAGGAGGACCGGCGGGTAGAGGATGCCGGCCATGGTGTGCACGTTCGGGTTGCCGAGGACGACGCCCACCGCGTGCGGCCCGTGGCGCTCGACGACGGGGCGGATGCCCGCGGCCACCGCGTCGAAGGCCTCCTGCCAGGTGGCCTCGCGCAGTTCGCCGTCCCGGCGCACGAGGGGGGCGCGCAGCCGGTCGGGGTCGCCGTCGACGGCGCCGAAGGCGGCGCCCTTGGGGCAGATGAACCCCTTGCTGAAGACGTCCTCGCGATCACCGCGGGCGCCGGTGACACGGGTACCTTCGAGGGTGAGGGTCAGCCCGCAGGTGGCCTCGCACAGGGGGCAGATACGCAGGGCGGTGCGGGACACGGGTCCTCCCGGTGGGCGGTGACGGCGCCTGGGCACGGCCGAGCATACCGACCGGTTGGCATGCTGGGGAGGCCCCCTCGGGGACGGCGTCGGAAATCCGCGCACCGCCGGCCGGCGGCTCGCGCGGGATCCACCCGGCGCACGAGACCCGGGGCGTCAGTCCAGTACCCGGGCGAGATAGGCCCGCAGCAGCCCGCGCGCCTCCTCGATTATCTTCGCATCGCCGTCCGGCGCCACCCTGAAGGCGAGATGGACGAGGGTGTCGGCGGTCTCCACCGCGATGAGGAAGGTGCGGCGCAGGTCCTCGTCCGGCTCCCGGCCGAGGTAGCCGGAGAGCAGGTCGGTGAGGCGGTCGGCGACGCGGTGGTTGGGCTCGGCACTGCGCGCGCCGACGGGGATCTGGTTGCCGAAGTCGACGAGGGAGAAGCCGGGCGCGGTGCGCTTCATGGCCAGGTACTCGTCGAGCACCGCGTCCATCGCCGAGCGCCAGCCTCCGTCACCGGCCGTCCCCAGCCGCTCGGCGACCCGTTCGGTGAACCGCTCGAGATTGCGCTGGGCGAGGGCGTCCACCATCTGCCGCTTGTTGCCGAAGAAGCGGTAGACCGAGCCGATGGGGACCGCGGCGCGCAGGGCGACGGCACGGGTGCTCAGGGCGTCGTAGCCGACCTCGTCGAGGAGTTCGGCGCAGGCGTCGAGGATCCGGGTCAGTCGTTCGGCGCTGCGCCGCTGCACGGGCGCACGGCGTAGCGATGTCGCGTGGGGCACGGGCTTCATGATGCCTTTCCGGCGCGCTCCGGAGAACCTCGCCCCCCGCCGCGCGCTTCGCTGTCGGTTGCACTCGGTGCGGTCGTGTCCGCGCGGCCCCCCGGTCCGCCCGCCGCCTGGGACGCCGTGATGTCGGCCGTGCTCTCGATCGGCCGGCCCCGCACGGCCCACACGGTGCCGTCGTCGGCGTAGAGCCGCGCGGTGACGTGGTGCGTGCCGCGCGGCACGAGCCGGGCCGGGAGGCGGCAGTCCAGGCCGCGGAGCCGGCTGACGAGCCGGTCGTCGACGAAGACGTAGGCGACGCCCCGGCCCGCCACCGCCCGCGGTTTCGCGTTCCCGGGCGAGAAGCGGAAGTTGCGGACCGTCAGGCGCACGTCCCAGGTGTCGCCGGCGTCCGGCTGGACCTCGACGCCGACCTCGGGCGCGCCCTTCTTCTGCACTTCACGGTAGTGCCGCCCCTCCTCGTCCGTGTCGTCCAGGACCTTGCCCACCGGCGAGGCCGACTCCCCGGCCGTGCCCCCGTGCGCAGCACCCGAACCGCAGCCCGCGGATCCGGCCAGCAGCAGGACACAGACCGCGAGCGCGGCGCACAGTCCCCGCGTCCACGACATGCCCGGAGAGTAGAACACCGGTCCGACAGCCGGATCCCCCTGGAGTCTGGTTCTGCCTCCTCCCTGGCGAGGATGTCCGCGCGCGGCGGGCGGTCGGGCCCGAAGACCTCTTGCGCCCGCGAAACCGCAATCCTATGGTGCACCATAGGAATCAAGGAAGCAGACCGCATCAGTGCGCAAGGGAGCGATGATGAGCGGGGAGTCGCGCAAGACGGCCGAGGGGCTGACCTACCTCTCCGGCTTCGGCAACGAGCACAGTTCCGAGGCCGTACCCGGTGCCCTTCCCGACGGCCGCAACTCACCCCAGCGCGCGCCGCTCGGGCTCTACGCGGAACAGCTCAGCGGGTCGGCGTTCACCGAGCCGCGGGCCCACAACCGCCGCTCCTGGCTGTACCGCATCCGCCCCTCGGCGGCCCACCCGCCGTTCACGCACACGCACAACGGCTGGATCCGCACCGGCCCCTTCACCGAGTCCGTCCCCGACCCCAACCGCCTGCGCTGGGACCCGCTGCCCGACCCCGCCGACGGCACCGACTTCCTGGCCGGCCTGTGGACCCTCGGCGGCAACGGCGACGCCACCCGGCGCACCGGCATGTCGGTGCACCTGTACCACGCCAACTCCTCGATGGACCGCGTCTTCAGCGACGCGGACGGCGAGCTGCTGATCGTGCCGGAGCGGGGCGGGCTGCTGCTGCGCACCGAGTTCGGGCTGCTGCACGTGGAGCCGGGGCACGTGGCGCTCGTCCCGCGCGGGGTGCGCTTCCGGGTGGAGCTCCTGGACACCGCCCCCGGCGACGGGCCGGACCCGACCGCCCGCGGCTACGTGTGCGAGAACTACGGCGCCCCCTTCCGCCTCCCCGACCTCGGCCCCATCGGCGCCAACGGTCTCGCCAACGCCCGTGACTTCCGGGCCCCGGTCGCCGCCTACGAGGACGTCGAGGGGCCGGTGGAGGTGGTCAGCAAGTTCTGCGGCAACCTCTGGCGGGCGACGTACGACCACTCGCCGCTCGACGTGGTCGCCTGGCACGGCAACCATGTGCCCTACGTCTACGACCTGCGCCGCTTCAACGTCATCGGCTCCATCTCCTACGACCACCCCGATCCGTCGATCTTCACGGTGCTGACGTCGCCCTCGGACACCCCGGGGCTGGCCGGGGTCGACTTCGTGGTCTTCGCGCCGCGCTGGCTGGTGGGCGAGGACACCTTCCGGCCGCCGTACTTCCACCGGAACGTGATGAGCGAGTACATGGGCCTGATCGAGGGCGCCTACGACGCGAAGACGGCCGGGAAGGGCGGCTTCGTGCCCGGCGGCGGCTCGCTGCACAACATGATGTCGGCGCACGGCCCGGACCGGGAGACCTTCGACCGGGCGAGCGCGGCGGAGCTCGCGCCGCAGAAGGTGGACGACGGGCTGGCGTTCATGTTCGAGACCCGCTGGCCGCTCACGCTGACCCCGCACGCGGCGGACGCGGACCACCTCCAGCGGCGCTACGACGACGTGTGGCAGGGCCTCGAGCGGCATTTCCGGCCCTTGCACTGAAGATCCCCGACCGGTACGGATGGCCCGTGACCTCCTTCGCCCCGGACTCGATCGTCCTCAACCGCAAGCTGCCGCTCTGGTACCAGGTGTCGCAGTCCCTGCGCGCCTCGATACTCGGCCGCTCGCCGCGGGACCCCCTGCGCCTGCCCACCGAGGAGCGGCTGGCGGAGCACTACGGGGTGAGCGTGCTGACCATGCGGCAGGCGCTGAAGGAGCTGGAGGACGAGGGCCTGATCACCCGGCACCGGCGCCGGGGCACCTTCATCGAGCCGGGCGCCCGCAGGGCCGCCCCGGTCCGGCTGCTGGGTTCGGTGGACGCGATCGTGGCCCAGCAGTCCGGCATGACGACCGAACTGCTGGACCACGGCCACGCGCCCGTGCCGCCCGAACTCGCCGAGTTCTTCCCCGGGACCGACGAGGTCGCCACCTACCACCGCCTGCGCAGCGACGAGAAGACGGGCGAGCCGACGAACCACGCGCACAACTACGTCCGGCCGGACGTGGCCGCGCTGATCGACCCCGGCGACCTGCTGCGCTGGCCGATGACCAAGGTGCTGCGCGACGTCGTGCGGGCGGACATCAGCCGCATCACGGACACCGTCGAGGCCCGCCTGGCCGACCCGGAGACGGCACGGCTGCTCCACGTCCCGCTGCTCAGCCCGATCCTGCACTACACGGGGGTGACGTACGACGCCGCGGGGCGGGTGCTGGACGCGGCCGTGATCCACTACCGCGGCGACCGCTTCTCCTTCACGGTGACCCTGGACGCCACATGAGGTCACCGGTCCCCACGGGCTGTCGGCGCTACGCCGTACGATGCCCAGCGTGACGCACGACGACGCTCCGCCGCTGGCGGACCTCATGCCGTGGTCCGTCGCACCGCCGCGGCTCGGCCGGAGGTGGCCGGCGGCCCCCGACGCGGCCTCCCTGAAAGCCCGCTGGGACGCCCTGCTGAAGGCCGAGGGCCCGGACCGGGAGGCGCTGTTCGAGCCGACCCGCTCACGCACCCTGCACTCGGCGGTCGGCCAGCTGCCGGGCCGGCCGAGCGGCACCGGGAGACTGATCCGCGCCACGGGTCCCGCCCCGGAGCCGGTGGGCGTCCTGCTCGCCCCCTTCGACGAGCAGTGGCTGCTGCCCGACCACCGTCTGATCGACGCCGCCCGCCCCGAGCTGTGGCGGGTGGCGGACGAGCGGCAGATCTTCGTCGTGGAGAGCCCCACCGGGACAGGCGGCCCGCACCTGCTGGCCACGTCCCGCATCCCGCTCCTGCGCCCGGGCCGCATCCGCCCCCTCTACCGCCGCCCCGGCGGCGCGGAGCCCAACCTGGCGCCGGGCCTGCCGGAGCACCTGGGCGCCCGGTACGGCCACTCCCCCGCCGCGCCGGACGTCCTGGCCTGGATCATGGCGGCCGTCCGCCCGGACCTGACGGTCCCGCTCACCGGGGACGCGGAACTCTTCGCGCGCGGAGTCGAGTTGGGCCGCCGCCTGCTGTGGCTGATGCGCCGGGACGGCGACCGTCCCAAGCTGCCCGGCGGCCGCCGCCCGTACGTCCGCGCCCCGCTGCCCGCCCGCCCGCTCACGATCCGCTACGACCGCGACGAGGAGACCCTGCTGCTCGACGAGGGCCGTATCTCCCCGGTGCCGCCCGAGGCCTGGGACTTCGAGACGGCCGGCGTCCGGGTCCTGGAGCAGTGGTTCGACGCGCGGACCGCGGAGCCCGAGCCGGGCACGCTCGCGGCGATCCGTCCGGCCACCTGGCCGCAGGCCTGGACCTCGGAGCTGCTGGAACTGATCACGGTCCTGGCCCTGCTCGCCGAAGTACGGCCGCTGCAGGCGGAGTTGACGGTGACGGCCCCCGTCACGGCGTCCGAGCTGCACCGGGCCGGCGTGCTGCCGGCGCCGGAGTCCGCGCGCAGGCCGGCCTCCGTCCTCGACCACCACGAAGAGGGCCCGGAGGGCCAGTTCGCGCTGATCTGAGGGCGCCGGGCGAGGCCACCGCGGTTCGGCGGTGCCCCGCAGGAACGCGCCCCGCGGAAACGCGGGGAACCGCGTGACCGGATGTCCATGGCGCTCGCCTGCGGGGACGCTCCCGCGGCGAGCGGTGAACGAGCCTCGGGCCGGGGGGAGTTGAGAGTGGTCGGTGCCGGGCGGGGGCGGCGTCAGGCGGACGGCGCACGGACGGCGTGCGGTCGCCCGCCCGGTGCCGCGCCTGGGCATCGCTGCGGTGCCGGGGATGACGGAGACGAGTGCGCAGCGATGCGCCGGGACGGTGCGGTGGACCGGGGCAGGGCCCCGCGGCGAGTGCCGGTGCGGCTCAGCGCCCGCCGAAGAGGGAACGGCGCAGTCGGCGCAGCGGCGCGAAGAGCAGGACACGGCTGATCCGCGCCCCCCTGGCACTGCGCTCGCGCCGGGTGTCGCGCGCGGTGAGCTCACGCATCAGCGAGGTCGCCTCGGCCGTCTTCTGCTGCGGCACGGCGGGACCCGCCAGCACCGACAGGTGCCGGTCGAGGCGCGAGCTGCTCGCACCGCTCCCGCACGTGATCGCAGGGACCCTGGCCCTGCTGCGCACTGTTATCTGTTCCATGTCACTCCCCACCCGTACGAGTCCACCCGGCCCGGGCAGAGTAACCCTATCGCCCCCTCGGGGCACTCGTGTATCGCGGTCACAGGATTCACCTTCCCCGTAAGGAGGTTGACGACTCCACGTTCGTCACTCTCCGAATCCGACCGATTTCAGGGTGAGTTGGACAACCGGCTGGCTGGTGGGTTGCGGCGAGCCGCCGTCGGGCTCCACGGTCACGGCGAGTGACGTGGCCGCCTTGTCGAGGCCGGTCGCGACCAAGGGCGTGTCGCCCCCCTGGAACAGCCCGAGAGAGCGGGGCCGCGCGTCGGGGCGCATGAGCCAGAGCTGGTGCACCCGTCCGCCGGGCAGGGCGCCGTATCCGCTGAGGGTGACGACCGCCTGTCCCTCCGACGCCGAGGCGACCACCGAGATGGCGCGGCCCCGCTCGTCCCGTTCCGCGCTCGCGCGCGCGTCGGGAGCTGCCAGAACGTGGGCGATCTCACGTGACCGGGCCCGGGCGGCGTCCAGCTGGTCCTGCGTGTGGTTCGCCTGGACGGCGAAGAGCGAGGCGACCACGAGGGCCGCGGCGGCCGTCGCCGTGGCGAAGGGGACGAACAGCGGGCGGCGCTCGCGGGGCGCACGGGAGCGTGCCGGCGGTGGCTGCGTGCCCCAGACGTGGGGCGGCAGCCGGGGAGTGTGCTCACGCGCCGGCTCCTGCGGAGTGGCGCGCACGGCGGCCAGCACCCGGTCGCGCATCGCGGCCGGCGCGGGAGCGGCCGTCGACCAGGCGAGGCGGACGGCGTCCTCGGACAGGGCCCGTACCTCGGCCTCACAGATCTCGCAGGAGGCGAGGTGCCTCTCGAAGCGGACCCGCTCGGCGGGCGCCAGGGCGTCGAGCGCGTAGGGGGCCGCGAGTGAGTGCGCGTCGCCGCCGCCCAGCAGTTTCCTCAGCAGACTCATGCGACGCCTCCCAGGCACCTGCGCAGCTGGGTGAGTCCGTCGCGCATCCGGGTCTTGACCGTGCCCAGCGGCAGCGAGAGCCGCTCGGCCACTTCACGGTAGGTGTAGCCGTCGTAGTAGGCGAGGGTGACGGACTGGCGCTGCAGGTCGGTCAGCCGGTCCAGGCAGCGGCGCACCCACTCGCGCTCGAGGCCCGCCTCGACCTCCTCGGTGACCTGGTCGAAGGCCGGGTGGTGGGCCCGGCGTGCCTCGCGCTGCTCGCGCTCGCCGGCCGCGCGGGCGCTGCGCACCCGGTCGACGGCCCGCCGGTGGGCGAGGGTGAGGACCCAGGACAGGGCGCTGCCGCGCCCGGGGTCGAACCGGGCCGCCGACCGCCAGAGTTCGAGCAGCACCTCCTGGGCCACCTCCTCCGACTGGGCGGGGTCGCGCACGACCCGGCGCACCAGTCCGAACACCGGTCCCGACACCAGCCCGTACAGCTTCTCGAACGCGTTGTGGTCACCGCCCGCGACCAGCAGCAGAAGCTCGTCCGCCTCCACTCGGTCCCCCTCTCCCCGCCCGCAAGGGCCCCGTCCCGTCACACCAGGCATTCGCAACGAACGCACCTCCGGATGGGGTTACGGATGGGCGGGCGGAAAACGCCAGTCGCCGCGCGATGAAACAAGATTCCCCGCTCGCCGTAAAGACCTCTGAGATTCCACCAATCCGCCCTGCCGACCGCTCCGAATCAGCGTGCGTCAGGCAAGTTGGGACCGAGGACGGACGGCATGACACCTATCTCCAGGAGCGGTGCGGGACGCGGGAGCATCGCGACCCTGATAGCCGGCGCGCTGGCCGCCGGGGGGCTCGCGGCCGCCGGCGTGACGACGCTGGAACCGGGGGCGGCCTCCGCCTCCAGCCACCGGGAGGCCCCGCTGATCTCGGGGCAGCCGCAGTACGACAACACCGACGTGTACGCGTTCGTCAGCCCGGACAAGCCGGACACGACGACGATCATCGCCAACTGGATCCCGTTCGAGGACCCGGCGGGCGGCCCGAACTTCTACACGTTCGCCGACGACGCCCAGTACGACATCCACATCGACAACAACGGTGACGCGCAGGGCGAGTTGCTGCTGCGCTACACCTTCAAGACGCACACGAAGAACAAGAAGACGTTCCTCTACAACACCGGTGCGGTCACCAGCCTGGACGACCCGGACCTGAACGTGACCCAGACGTACGACATCGACCTGATCAAGCTGCGCAAGCAGAAGGTGACGTACCGGACGAAGCTCGCGGACGACGTGCCGGTGGCGCCGTCCGACGTCGGCAAGGCGTCGATGCCTCACTACGACACCCTGCGCAAGCAGGCGATCCACAAGCTCGCCAACGGGGCGCAGACGTTCGCGGGCCAGGCCGACGACCCGTTCTTCCTGGATCTGCGCGTCTTCGACCTGCTGTACGGCGGGAACCTCTCGGAGGTCGGGCGGGACACGCTCAAGGGCTACAACGTCAACTCCATCGCCCTGCAGCTGCCCACCGACATGATCACCCAGTCCAAGGACCAGCCGATCGTCGGCATCTGGTCCACCACCCAGCGCAAGAACGCCAGGGGCTACTACGAGCAGGTCTCGCGCCTGGGCAACCCGCTGGTCAACGAGGTCGTCAACCCGCTGAAGGACAAGGACCGGTTCAACGCGTCCTCGCCCTGGTACGACGCCCAGTTCCTGAAGAACGTGACCAACCCCGAACTGCCCAGGCTCATCGAGCAGATCTACAAGATCAAGGCGCCGGCCGAGCCGCGCAACGACCTGGTCGACGTCTTCCTCAAGGGCGTGAAGGGCCTCAACCAGCCGCCGAAGGTGCGGCCGGCGGAGGAACTGCGCCTGAACACCTCGATCAAGCCGGCGGCCCATCCCAAGCGGCTGGGCGTCCTCGACGGTGACAACGCCGGCTTCCCGAACGGCCGTCGTCTCACCGACGACGTGGTCGACGAGGCGCTGCAGGTCGTCGAGGGCGAACTGGTCGGCTCCAAGAACGACCTGGGCGACGCGGTCGACAAGAACGACAAGGGCTTCGGCCACACCTTCCCCTACCTGGCCGACCCGACGGCCGGTTCGCGCGGTGCCACCGCCAAGGGCGTCACCAGCGGCAACGACGTCCGCAACCAGCTGGGCGACGCGCTGCGGCCGGCCGGTTCCTCCGGCGGCACCGGCGACAGCCGGCTGATCGCCGCCTCCGCGGGCGCCGGCGCGGCCGGCGTCGCCCTGATCGGCGCCGCCCTGATGTGGTGGCGCCGGATGCGGGGGCGCGCGTACTGACGCGCGTACGGGAACTTCCGGCCGGCACTCACCCGCAGCGGCGTCGTGGCCGGTCGCGCGGTTCCCCGCGCCCCTTCGGCCGGGCTCCGGCCCGGCCACCGACTGGCGCGGCCCGTTCGTACCCATCCCCCACGGCCGGGCCGCGCCGCACGACTTCCGCACGCAGCACGTCGATCAAGGAGAGGGCATGGCCCCGCGCACGAACGACACCGACCCGGGGGAGGAGACCGGCACCCCGCCGCTCCCCCCGCCGGCACCCGAGGCCGCGCCGCCCGCCGAGGAGCCCGGGAGCCGCGGCGTCCCGGAGGAGGGCGCCGCACTCGATCCGCGGGTCGCCGCGGTGCGGCGGGTGGGGGAGGCAGGGCGGCGGCTGAGGGCCGCGCGGCTCGGGGGCACCGCCGTCCTGCTGGCCGTGGCGCTCACCTGCGGGGCCATCGCGGTCGGGGCGCTGCGCGAGCACCGGGGCGCGAGCCTCGCGTCCGCCCCGGCCGCCGCCTCCCCGGCGCTGCGGGCCGGCGGCGGCCTCGATGCGGGCGTCGCCTCGCTGCAGGCGCAGCTCAAGGCGCAGCCGAAGGACTTCGGCAGCTGGGCCACGCTGGGTCTGGCCTATGTCGAGCAGGCCCGGACCAAGGGCGACCCGGCGCGCTACCCGCAGGCCGAGAAGGCGCTGCGGCGGTCCCTCGCTCTGAAGCCCGGCAACGAGCAGGCCGTCACCGGGCAGGCGGCCCTCGCCGCGGCCCGGCACGACTTCACGCACGCCCTCGGGTACGCGGACAGGGTGCTCCGGGAGAACCCCTACAGTGAGCGGGCCCTGTCCTCCCGCATCGACGCGCTCGTCGAGCTCGGCCGCTACGCCGACGCGTCGAAGGCCGCCGACACCGCCGACTCCCGGCGTCCGGGCGTCCCGGTCTTCACGCGGTACGCCTACGTGCACGAGCTGCGCGGGGACGTGAGCACCGCGCACCGGGTGCTGGAGCAGGCCCTCACCGCCTCCACCGCCCGCGGGGACATCGCGTACGTCGCCGCCCAGCTCGGCCTGCTCGCCTGGAACCAGGGCGACTACCGCGGCGCGCTCACCTACTACGCCCGCGCGCTCGCCGCCGACGACAACTACCTTCCCGCCCTGGAGGGCCGCGCCCGCGCCCAGTACGCGAGCGGTGACCGGGCCGCCGCGATCAGGGGCATGGAGCAGGTCGTCGCCCGCTTCCCGCTGCCGCAGCCGCTGGTCGCGCTCGGCGAGATGTACCAGGACCGCGGCGCCGGGGGCGACCGGGCCAGGGCCCGCGAGCAGTACGCCCTGGTCGACGCCTGGATCGCCCTGGCCCGCGCCAACGGCGTCGACGCCGACCTCGACACCGCGCTCGCCGCGGCCGACCACGGGGACCGGGCCGCCGCCCTGCGCGCCGCCCGCGCCGAGTGGTCCAGGCGGCACACCGTGCACACCGCGGACGCCCTGGCCTGGGCCCTGCACGTCAACGGAAGGGACGCGGAAGCCCTGGCTCCGGCCCGGCGGGCGACGGCCACCGGTTACCGCAACGCCCTGTTCCTCTACCACCGCGGCGTGATCGAACGCGCCACCGGCCACGCCGCGGACGCCCGAGCCCTTCTGCGGGCCGCGCTGAAGCTGAACCCCGGCTTCTCGCCGCTGGGGGCCCGCGAGGCCCGTACGGCACTGAAGGACCTGGAGGCCGGGCGGTGAACCCTCGTCGGCTGCTCGCCTCCACGGGGGCCGTCCTCACGGCGGCCTGCGCGCTCGCGCTGCTTCCTTCCACCAGCGCGAGCGCGCACCCCCTCGGCAACTTCACCGTCAACCGCTACGACGGCCTCGTCGCCGGTCCCGGCACGCTGCGCGTCGACCACGTGGAGGACCTCGCCGAGATCCCGGCCACGCAGGCCGGGCCCGACGTCGCGCGGCTCGGCATGACCGAGTGGGCGCGGCGGCGGTGCGCGAAGGCGGCGGACGGCAGCAGGCTCACCGTCGGCGGGCGGGCCACCGCCCTGGCGGTCACCGGCAGCGCGGCGCGCCTGCGGCCCGGGCAGGCGGGGCTGCACACACTGCGCGTGGAGTGCCGGCTGACCGCGCCGCTGCCCGGGCACGAGGGCGTGAGCGTCGCCTTCCACAGCGCGGGCGCGTCCTCCGGGCCCGGCTGGCGCGAGATCACCGCGCGCGGCGACCGTATGACGCTCACCGCCTCGGACGTACCGAAGACCTCGGTGTCGCACGAACTCACCCGCTATCCGAAGGAGTTGCTCTCCTCCCCCGCCGACACCTCGGCCGCCTTCCTGCGCGTGCGCGCGGGCGGTCCCGCACTGGCCGAGACGCGGCAGGACGCCCCCGCCGCCTCGGTCCTGCCGCGCGGCGCCGACCGCTGGACCCGCGCCCTGGACTCCCTGGTCGCCCGGCACGACCTCACCGTCGGCTTCGCCGCGCTCGCGCTGCTGATCGCGGTCGTCCTCGGCGCCATGCACGCGCTCGCGCCGGGCCACGGCAAGACCCTGATGGCGGCGACGGCGGCCGCCCGCGGCGGCCGCGCCCGCCTGAAGGACGTCCTGCCCCTGGCCGCCTCGGTGACGGTCACCCACACCCTCGGCGTCGTCGCGCTCGGGCTCCTGGTGACGGCCGGCTCGGGTGCCGCGCCCTCGGTGATCGCCTGGCTGGGCGTCGCCAGCGGCGTCATGGTGGCCTCCGCGGGCGCGACCCTCGTACGCCGTGCGTGGCGCGACCGCGGCACGGGGCGGCCGCACGGCCACGGACGGCACGACCCCGCCCCCCGGCCCGGCTCCGACGACCCCGCGCGCCCGCCCGGGACCTCCCGGACCGATGAGCGCGCCCCGGTGCCGGCCGCCGCCCGCGTCCCCGCCACCGTGGCCGCGGCGACCTCCCCGCACCCCCACACGCACGATCACGACCACACGCACCTTCACGACGACGGCCGCGACCACCACGATCACGACCACGCGCACCCCCACGACGACGGCCGCGACCACCACGGCCACCCTCGCCCCCACGACCACGGCGCCGGTCACGAGCACCCGCATCCCCACCGCCACGGCCTCGAACACACCCACGGCGGCTTCACCCACACCCACTCCACCGCCCCCACCCTCCGCGGCACGCTCCTGCTCGGCTTCGCCGGCGGTCTGGTGCCCAGCCCCTCCGCCGTCGTCGTGCTCGTCGGCGCCGCGGCGCTCGGACAGGCCTGGTTCGGGCTGCTGCTCGTCGTCGCCTACGGCGTCGGGCTCGCCCTCACGCTCACGGCGGCCGGGTTCGCCGTCGTCAGGCTGGGCGCCGGCATGAGCCGGCTGCTGGACCGGCGCCCCCGCTGGACCGGTCACCCCCTCGCCGTGCTGGTCCGCCGGACCGCCCCGCTGGGGTCGGCGCTCCTCGTCGTGATTCTGGGGGCCGGTCTGGTGCTCAAGGGGGCCGCATCCGCATTCGGCTGAGCTACGTTTGGAGAATCACACGGAGTGGAGAGAACCCGCGGATGCGAATGGGGGACGCCCGTGTCCGAAGAACCGGGCAGTGAACGTGTGATCGCCGGCCGCTACCGCCTCCTGTCCCCTCTCGGCCAGGGCGGCATGGGAACCGTGTGGCGCGCCATGGACGAGGTGCTGCACCGCGAGGTCGCCGTCAAGGAGGTACGCGCGCCCGCCGGGCTGCCGGCCCCGGACGTGGAGCGGATGTACGCCCGCCTGGAACGCGAGGCGTGGGCGGCGGCGCGGGTCGCCGACCGCAACGTCGTCACGGTCTACGACGTGGCCACCGAGGACGGGCGGCCCTGGATCGTCATGGAGCTGGTCCGCGGCGTCTCCCTCGCCGACGTCCTGGAGTCGGAGGGTCCGCTGCCGCCGCAGCGGGCCGCGCACATCGGTGCCGAGGTGCTGTCCGCGCTGCGGGCGGCGCACGCGGCGGGGGTGCTGCACCGGGACGTGAAGCCGGCCAACGTGCTGCTGTCGAACGACGGCCGGGTGGTCCTCACCGACTTCGGCATCGCCATGGTGGAGGGCAGCTCGGCCCTGACCATGACCGGGGAGGTCATCGGCTCGCCCGAGTTCCTCGCGCCGGAGCGGGCGTTGGGCCGTACGCCCGGCCCGGAGTCCGACCTGTGGTCGCTGGGCGTCCTGCTGTACGCGGCCGTCGAGGGCAACTCGCCGTTCCGTCAGGACACCCCGCTCGGCACGCTGCGGGCGATCGTGGACGAGGAACTGCCGGCGCCGGGGCGGGCCGGGCCGCTCGCCCCCGTCATCGAGGGGCTGCTGCGCAAGGAACCGGCCGAGCGGCTGCCGGCCGACCGGGCCGAGCAGGACCTGCGGCTCATCTCGGCGGGCGGCACGCCCGGTGTGTACGGAGCGCCGACCGTCCCGTACACACCGACGATCGCCGGATATCCGGAAGGGGGAGCGGGGACCCCGCCGACTCCGTACGGAACGCGGCCGGCCGTCCCCGGGCCGACGGCCGCGGCGCAACCGCAGCGGCGCAACCGCAAGGCCGCCTCCGTCCTGATCGCCGGCCTGCTCGTCCTCGCGCTGGCGCTGGCCGGTCTGACGTACGCGCTGCTGAACGGCGGGGGCGGTGACGGGACCGCGGGCGGCGGCAGCACCCGTACGGCGGGCGGGACTTCGCAGACGCCGGGCACCACGAGTCCGCGCAGCGGCGGGGCCGGCAGCCCCACGCCGAGCCCGAGCGGCAGTCCCACGACATCGGCCCCGCAGTCCGTGCAGGTCACCCTCGCGGGCGCGAACACCGACTACTCCGGCAGCTGTCCGCCGGCGAGCGGCCAGGCGCCCGCCTTCACGGCGACGTTCACGGTGGGGAGGCTGCCCGCGGAGGTGAGCTACCGCTGGGTGTCGCGGGACGGCCAGGTCATGGACCAGGGGTGGAAGACCCTGTCCTTCCCGGCGGACGGCTCGAGGACCAGGCAGGACCGGGCGTTCGTGACGACCTACGACAGCGCGGGGACCTTCCGCAACGAGATCCGTGTCGAGGTGCGTTCGCCGGTGGCCACGAAGTCCAACTCGGTCGCGTTCTCGGTGACCTGTGTGGCGGAGACCCCGACGGGCGGGGCCTCCACCAGTGCTTCGCCGTCGGCGTCGCAGTGATCAGGCGGCGCTGGTGATGACCGGCAGATAGCCGCCGGACTGGCCTGCCGCCGTGGGGTGGTAGGACTCGCCGATGTTGAGCCAGTTGACGCTGTGCAGCCAGGAGCTGCCGGAGCAGAGCTCGTGGCCGGTGAAGGTGGAACGGACGTCGCCGAAGGTGAAGCCGTGGTCGGCGGCGGCCTTGGCGATGGCCGTGTCGAGCTGGTCGGCCGCGTCGTTGATCGCCTTCCGCTTGGTCTCGGAGAGGCCGACGCAGGTGGTGCCGAGCTTGTAGAAGCGGGGGTAGCCCAGGACGACCACATGGGCGTTCGGGGCCTTGGCGCTGATCGCGGAGTAGACGTTGTCCAGCTGTCCGGGGAGCGTGTTGGCGACGTAGGCCCTCGCGGTGTCGATCCGGGAGAGGCAGGAGCTGTCGGACTGGAGCACACAGGTCGTCATGACGTCGGCGAAACCGGCGTCGTTGCCGCCGATGCTGATGGAGACCAGGCCCGTGGCGGTGCTGAGCGGACCCAGCTGCCCGGACAGAACATCACCCGTACGGGCGCCCGAGCAGGCGGTGAAGTCGAACGTCGAGGGTGAGTGCGCGGCGGCCCAGAGGTAGGGGTAGGCCTTCGTGCTGCGCTTGCAGTCGCCGCTGGAGCTGATGTAGCTGCCCGACCCGACCCCGGAGGAGTAGGAGTCGCCGAGGGCCACATAGCCGGTGGGCGCGGCGTTCTGGGACGCGTGCGCCGCCGTGGCCCCGGTGAGGGCCGTGCCGACGGCGAGGAGGACGGAGCTCAGGAGAACGGCACATCGGGAACGTCTCATGGAACCTCCCTTTAGCAGGATCTCTGCCTCAACCGTCGTACCAACTACGCGCGTCACTGGGAAGTGTCCATGTCAACTTTTTCGGGCCAACTGCCGTTCAGATCCGGACTTCTTCGCATCCGGCCCCCCGCGGAACGCTGGTTCAAAAATGCATAAGGACTGCCCCATGGCCCCTTTGGGACCTTGACGGCCACCGACGGGCTGCGCGACATTGAAGCCCGGCATCCGGCGCGTCGGGGGGCAAAGTCGCCAATGCAGACCATCCGTATCAAGAGACCACCAACAGCGGGCGCCGAGCGGGAGCGGACGGGACCGGGGAGGGACCTGTCGCCACTGCTCGCGGGCGCCGCGACGGCCGTGGGGGGCAGCGGCGCGCTTCTGGCGCTGGCCGGCTCCGACTCACCGCTGCGCGGCCCGCTCACCCTGTTCTTCCTGCTCGCCGCGCCCACCACGGCCATCGGGGCCGCGCTGCGCGGGCTGGAGCCGCTCGGTCGCGCGATCGGCGCGATCGCGGGCGCGATCGTTCTCAACATGCTCGTGGCGCAGAGCATGTTGGCCGTTCACCGATGGTCGGTGACCGGGGGAATCATCGCAGTGACCGTGATCAGTTTGTGTCTTCTCGTGAGCTGTGCAACGGTCAAACCAACAAAAACGTGAGGCCTCGTTCCAGGCCTTGCCATAGGGGTTCAATCGTCAATACCGTCGTACATCTCACCCGCATCGGTCCATCACCAAGCGGCTCTAGGGGAGGGCTCAAGGACCGCGATGGAACCGGCGTGGGGCGCGGTAGGGGGGTGCCGTGCTCGGTGACCGCACTTGTGACCGAGTCGTGCCGCGAGACCGGCTGCCGTTCCGCGGCAGACGGCCAGCTTTGCCAGCTCGCCTCGGCGTGCACGGAGATCCAATTCGTCATGCCACAGGCGTGAACCCCCCTTTCGAACCGGACACATAACCGGGCCGCCCAGGGGCGGGCGGTCCACCGGACGAGAGGGACCAGACTCATGAGTTCTGTTCTTCGGCCGGCGAACACGGGCCAGGATCCGTTAATAGCCAGCAAATACCGGCCGATCTCTTCTCACCTGGCCATCGCGCCACCGGTGAGCGTGGTGATTCCCGCCATGAATGAGGCGGAGAATCTCCCCTACGTGTTCAAGACACTTCCCGACTGGATACACGAAGTCGTTCTGGTGGACGGCAATTCGACGGACGACACCGTCGAGGTGGCCCGCGGGCTGTGGCCGGACGTCAAGGTCGTCGAGCAGCGCGGCAAGGGCAAGGGCGACGCCCTGATCACCGGCTTCAAGGCCTGCACCGGCGACATCATCGTGATGGTCGACGCCGACGGCTCCGCGGACGGCAACGAGATCGTCAGCTACGTCTCCGCCCTGGTCTCCGGCGCCGACTTCGCCAAGGGATCCCGCTTCGCCAACGGCGGCGGCACCGACGACATGACGTTCATCCGCAAGCTCGGCAACTGGGCGCTGTGCACGATCGTCAACCGCAAGTTCGGCGCCCGCTACACGGACCTGTGCTACGGGTACAACGCCTTCTGGCGGCACTGCCTGGACAAGATCTCCCTCGACTGCACCGGCTTCGAGATCGAGACCCTGATCAACATCCGGGTGGTCAAGGCCGGCCTGAAGGTGCAGGAGATCCCGAGCCACGAGTACCTGCGCATCCACGGTGCGAGCAATCTGCGCGCCGTGCGCGACGGGTTCCGGGTGCTCAAGGTCATCCTCGGGGAGCGGTCGAACCGGAAGGAGCTGCGCCGCCAGGAACACCACTCGCCGATGCTCGAACCGGTCTCTCTCGACCCGGTCCCGCTCGACTCGGTCCAGGGAGAGGTGCCTTGAGCGATCTCGACATCTCCGTCGTGATCTGCGTGTACACCGAGGACCGCTGGGAGGACATCCTCGCGGCGGTCTCCTCGGTGCGGGCGCAGTCCCACCCTGCCCTGGAGACCCTGCTGGTCGTCGACCACAACCCGGCGCTCCTTGACCGGCTGGCCAAGGAGTACAAGGAGGCCGACGAGGTACGGGTGCTCGCCAACGCGGGCCCGCGCGGCCTGTCCGCGGGCCGCAACACCGGGATCGCGGCCGCCCGCGGCGAGGTGCTCGCCTTCCTCGACGACGACGCCGTGGCCGAGCGGGACTGGCTGCGCCGCTTCGCCGAGGGCTACGCCGATCCCCGGGTGATGGCCGTCGGCGGCCGCACGATGCCGGTCTGGGCGTCGGGCAGGCGTCCGGCCTGGTTCCCCGAGGAGTTCGACTGGGTGGTGGGCTGCACCTACAAGGGCCTGCCGCCGGGCCGGGTCCGGGTGCGCAACGTCCTCGGGGGCAACGCCTCCTTCCGCCGTACGGCGTTCGACGCGGCCGGCGGTTTCGCGACCGGCATCGGCCGGGACGGCGACAAGCGCCCGCTCGGCTGCGAGGAGACGGAGCTGTGCATCCGGCTCACCCGCGCCCGGCCGGACGCGATCCTGCTGATCGACGACCGTGCGGTGATCCACCACCGGGTGCCCGAGGCGCGCGAGCACTTCGGCTACTTCCGCACCCGCGCCTACGCCGAGGGCCTGTCGAAGGCCCTGGTGGCGCGAAGTGTGGGCGCGGACAAGGGACTGGAGTCCGAGCGCCGCTACGCCACCCGGGTGCTGCCGGCCGGCGTGGTCCGGGGTCTGCGCGACGCCGTGCTGGTCCGCCCGGGGGGCGCGGGCCGCGCGGGCGCGATCGTCGCCGGGGTGCTCACCGCGGCCGGGGGGTACGTGGTGGGCAGCGTCCGGGCACGCCGTGGCGGAGACACCTTCCGCGTCGTCGCGATCGAGCGGGGATCCGTCGGGACCGGAAGGGAATCCGCCGAGACCGAGGGGGGATCCCATGACTGAGGCACCGGTGCCGATCCTGATGTACCACTCCGTCTCGACCGCCCCGAACGACGCCACCCGCGCGCTGTCGGTGGCACCCGGGGCGTTCGCGGAGCAGATGGCGTGCCTCGCGGACCACGGGCTCACGCCCGTCAGCACCGCCGCCCTGGCGGCGGGTTGGCGCTCGGGCCGCCCGCTGCCCCCGCGGCCCGTGCTGATCACCTTCGACGACGGCTACGAGGGCGTGCACCGGCACGCCCTGCCCGTGCTCGCCAAGCACGGCTTCGCCGCCACGCTGTTCGTCTCCACCGGCTGGATCAAGGGCGCGTACGACATGGGCGGCGGCCTGGACACCATGCTGGACTGGGACCAGGTGCGCGAACTCGCCGGCGCGGAGGTGGAGATCGGCGGGCACAGCCACACCCACCCGCAGCTCGACCAGCTCCGCGACGACGCCCTGCGCCACGAACTGATCCGCTGCAAGGAGATCATCGCCGAGGAACTGGGCTCGGTCCCGGCCTCGTTCGCCTACCCCTACGGCTACTCCAGCCGCCGGGTGCGCGAGGCCGTGCGCGTGACGGGATACGCCCAGGCGCTCGCCGTCGGCAACGGCCTCGCCCGCCGCCGCCAGGGCCCGTACGCCCTCCAGCGCGTGACCGTGCGCCGGGGCACGGGCATCGAGGAGTTCGAGCGGCTGGTCCACGGCCGCGCGATCGCCCGCGACTTCGCCAGGGACCGCGTGCTCACCAAGGGGTACGCCGTGGTCCGCAGAGCCCGCCAGGTTCGCCGGAAGGCCATCCGTTCCCGTGTCTGACACGACGACCACGACCGAGGCAGCGTCGTCCCCGACCCAGACGCCCGAGCAGCCGGGGCGCCGCCTTCGCCTGCCCGGACTGGGCCGGAAGAAGGGCGGCAACCAGCTGTTCCGCAACGCCTACGCGCTGATGCTGAACACCGGCATCTCCGCCGTGCTCGGCCTGGGCTTCTGGCTGGCCGCGGCCCGCTACTACTCCGAGGACGCCGTCGGCCAGGGCTCCGCCGCGATCGCCGCGATGAAGTTCCTCGCGGGGCTGACCGCGGTGACCCTGACCGGTGCCCTGGCCCGGTTCATCCCGGTCGCCGGGCGCACCACCGGGCAGCTGATCTTCCGTACCTACGCGGGCAGTTCGCTGGTCGTGGCGGTCGCGGCGGGGATCTTCCTGCTCACGCTGAACGTGTGGGGGCCGTCGTACCGCTTCCTGCACGGGCCGCTGCACGGCCTCGGATTCATCGTGGCCGTCATGGCCTGGAACCTGCTCACGCTGCAGGACGGTGTGCTGACGGGGCTGCGCAGCGCGCCCTGGGTCCCGGTGGGCAACACCGTGTTCTCCGCGGTGAAGCTGGGGCTGCTGGTGGCGTTCGCCGCGGCGATCCCGACGACCGGCGTCTTCGTCTCCTGGGTCGCCGCGATCGCCACCTCGGTGGTGCCGCTGGGCTGGCTGGTCTTCCGGCGCCTGGTGCCACGGCATGTGAAGGCGACCGAGGACCACGCCAAGCCGCCGACGCTGAGGGAGGTCGGCAGGTTCCTCTCGGGCGACTACACCGGCTCGCTGTTCTCGCTCGCCGCGGTCTACCTGGTTCCGGTGATCATCGCCTCGCAGGTCAGCTCCCAGAACAACGCGTACTTCTACATCACCACCACCATCGGCGGCACGGTCAACCTCCTCGCCATCAACATGGGGGCCTCGCTGACCGTCGAGGGCTCGCACGACCCGGCACGGCTGGCCGCCAACACCCGCGCCGCGCTGCGCCGGATGACCCGGATCATGCTGCCGATCTGCGGGGTGCTGTTCATCGGGGCGCCGTGGATCCTGGGTGTCTTCGGCACCGGCTACGCGGACGCGGCGACGCCGCTGCTGCGCTGGTTCGCGCTCGGGGCGCTGCTCCGGGTCGTCATGGAGACGTACTTCGCGGTGCTGCGGGCGCAGAGCCGCACCGCCGGACTCGCCTGGCTGCAGGGCCTGCTGTGCGTCCTGGTGCTCGGTCTGACGCTGCTGCTGCTCCCCCGCATGGGGCTGACCGGCGCCGGTGTCGCCGAGATCTCCTCGCTCGCGGTGATCGTCATGATCGCCGCCCCGAGGCTGTTCCGGGTGCTGCGCGCCCGCCCGGGCGGCGACGTGCCCGAGGACGCGGCACCCGACGGGGACCTCGCCGACCTGGAGGGGCTCCACCCCTCCCGGCGGCGCTCGAGCGGGGCGGGTGCCGCCGTCCCCGCCACCGAGAAGCCGCGCGGGCGCGGGCCCGCCTGGGCCCTGGACACGGACACCCTCGCGCTCGGCATCCACGTCGACTTCGACCACATGGAGCGGCGCCCGGACGTGCGGCCGGGCCCCGGGACCCCGCCCGCCGGAACGCCCGCCCCGTCCCCGGAGCACCGGCCCGTCCGGGCGAAGACCCCGGAGCTCGGCCTGCCCGTGGAGGAGAGGGAGCCCGGCTCGGAGGCCTCGCTGGGGCCCGCCGAGGTGGACGCGCCGTTCGGGACGGCGTTCGGCGAGGAGCTCCTGCCGCGGGCGGGAGCGCCGCTCGCCGGGGAGGCGCTCGCCGGCCGGACGCCCGGGGACGGTGCGCCCGGTACGGAGACACCGGGGGGCGGTGCGTCCGGAGCGGAGACACCCGGGGACGGCGCGCCCGGGGAAGAGGCCCCCGAGCAGGTGCGGGAGCCCGTGCCACCCGTCCTGTCCTGGCGCGAGCGCCTGCGGCCGAGCCGCCTGGGCCTCGTCCTCGGCTGCCTCCTGACCGCCGCGCTGCTGCTGTACTGGGTGCCGGCGCTGGGGCTCGGCGAGGCCGACCTGGACGCGATGGGCGGGCTCGGTCTCATCTCCGTCCTGCCGCTGCCGACGCTGATCGGGGCCGCGCTGCTGGTCGTGGTGTTCGCCTCGCTGCTGTGGACGGCCCGGGAGCACAAGGCGCTGCTCCTGGTCACACTGCTGGCGACGGTGATCTCACTGCACGCGCTGCCCGCGGTGATCGAGACCGAGCCGCGCTTCCCGACGGCCTGGCAGCACCTCGGCTTCCTCGACTACATCGACCGCACCGGCTCCGCCGTACCGGACCTGGACGCGCGCTGGAGCTGGCCCGGCTTCTTCGCGGTGGCCGCGTTCGTCACGAAGGCCTGCGGGGTCACCGACCTCACCGAGGTCATCCGCTGGTGGCCGATGACCATCCAGCTGCTCTATCTGGTACCGATGTTCCTGCTCGTGCGCTCCATGCGGGCGAGCTGGCGGGCCAAGTGGACCGGCATCTGGATCTTCGTGCTCAGCGGCTGGGTGGGCCAGGACTACTTCTCTCCGCAGGGCTTCACCTATCTGCTCTACCTGGCGTTCGTGGCGATCCTGCTGGTCTGGTTCCGCGAGCCACGGGTGATCTGGGCGAAGCGGCGGCCCGGTGAGGCGGAGGTCGAGCCGACGAGCAGGCGGCAGAAGACCGCCCTGCTCGGGGTGCTGATCGGCCTGTACGCGGCGAGCGTCCCGGCCCACCAGCTCACACCGTTCGTGATGCTGGGCGTGCTCGCGGTGCTCGTCCTGATCGGCCGGTCCGAACTGCGCGGCCTGCCCATCCTGTTCGGCGTCGTGGTCGCGGCCTGGGTGGGCTTCATGGCCGAGCCGTACTGGTCCGGGCACTTCAACGATCTGTTCGGCGGGGTCGGCGGCGTCGGGAGCAACGTCTCCACCTCGGTCTCCGGCC
Source organism: Streptomyces sediminimaris (assembly GCF_047049295.1). Classification (NCBI taxonomy): domain Bacteria; kingdom Bacillati; phylum Actinomycetota; class Actinomycetes; order Kitasatosporales; family Streptomycetaceae; genus Streptomyces; species Streptomyces sediminimaris. The sequence continues at coordinate 1,863,298 of NZ_JBJWOT010000001.1, forward strand.
GTATCCAGGGCGGCGACTCGACCCACAAGCTCGTCCTGTACGCGCGCGTGCTGCTGGCCGGCGCGGTGATGGCCTTCGCCTGCTGGGGCTGGTGGCGCCGGCACGACCACAAGTACCGCGAGCGGTCGCTGCTGGTGCTGACGTTCGTCCCCTTCCTGGGCTTCGGCATGCAGTCCTACGGCGGCGAGATGGCCCTGCGCGTCTTCATGTTCGCGCTGCCGGGCGCGGCCCTGCTGGCCGGTCTCGCCCTGTTCCCGCGCACCGGGGTCACCGCCGAGGAACGCGACAAGGACCGGGTGAGCCTCGCCCCGCTGGCCGCGCTCATGGCGGGACTGCTGCTCATGGGCGGCTTCCTGGTGGCCCGCTGGGGCAACGAGCCGTTCGAGCGGGTCCGGCCGGGCGAGGTGGCGGCCATGGACTACGTCTACGCCCACGACCGGCCGACCGTCCGCCTGCTCTGGCTGAGCAACGACACGGTCAACGACGTGACACCGGCGATGCCCTGGGGCGCGAAGGACATGGAACGGGTGAGCTACGTGCCCACCCAGGCGCCGGCCGACCCGGTGCTGGTGTCCGGCCTGGTCAAGGCGCTCAAGGACGCGGGTCCGAACTCGTACCTGATGATCAACGAGAGCCAGACGACCTACCTCACGATGGACGTGGGCTACTCGGACACCTGGCAACCCCGGCTGATGAGGAACCTGGACCAGCGGCCGGAGCTGAAGAAGGTCTACGTCAACGCCGACGCCACCCTCTACGCCCTGAAGAAGCAGCCCGAGGGAGCGGTGCCGAAGCCGGACCCGGGGCCGATCGGGCCGCAGATCACCTGGACGCCCTGGTCGGTCGTCGGCGCCCTGGCGGCGCTCGCGCTCATCGTGCTGATGACGGCGCGCGAGGTGGTGCGGGTCGCGCTGCGGCCGAGCGTGCGGCAACTGCGGTGGCTGCAGAGCAGTTACTGGTTCTCGCTGCCGCTGCTGGCGGTCTTCCTGGCCTCGCTGGTGCAGCGGTTCCTGACCATGAAGTGAGGCCGCGTCCCGGGAAGTGGCTCAACCGCCCGTGCGGTCGAGCCACTTCACCTCGTAGGCCCGCATCCCGAACCGTCTGCCGTCCACCTTCGCGCTGATCGGCCGGCCGAGGGTGTTGACCACCAGGACGGTCCGGTCGGTGGCCAGGACCCGGACGTTGGGCACGTCGTCCGCGGCCACGGAGACGGTCGTGTACGTCGTGCCGGGCGGGAACGCCCGGTGGAAGCGGGAGACGAGGCCGAACATGGGCAGCTCGCGGCCGCCGTCGGAGCCGCCGGTGGGCGTCCACAGGCAGCCGGCGCAGCCGTCGCCCTTCTCGTCCTCGGGGTTCCAGTAGAAGCCGGAGGAGGCGCCGCCCCTGACCATGGCGATCATTCCGGCGGCCTGGACGGCGACGCGGCGGTTCTCGGACCAGCCCTTCCGCCCGCCCTTGCCGTCGGCGGGCTCGACGTAGTACTCGGCCCACCACAGCGGCAGGCCGCCCGTCCGCCGCCGCACCCACCTGCCGACCGCGGTGAACTTGTCGGTCGCCGCGAACTCGTCGGGCAGCATCTCGTCGTCGTTGGTGTAGCTGGAGCCGTCCACGACGACGAAGTCGGCGCCCGCCTTGTGCCTGTTCCAGTACTCGAAGGCGTCGAGGACACGCTGGTCCATGGCGCCCCAGGGGCCCTTGAAGGTCGCGGAGGCCTCGCCCGCGCGCGGGTCGACACTGTCCATCACCAGGTACGGCCCGCCGACCATGATGTTCTTGTCGACCTTCTTCAGGGCCCTGTAGACCAGGTTGTACAGCTTGGTGTAACCCTCGTAGTCCCAGCGGCCCTTGGCGTCGTTCCAGAAGCCCTTGAACTCGTTCCAGACGATGAAGTGGCGTACGTCCGGATAGCGTTTGGCGACGGTCGCGGCCAGCGCGGCGAAGTCGGCGTAGTGGTCCGGCTCGGGGGCCGTCTCCAGCGCCGACCGGCTCCAGTCCGTGTTGTCGACGCCGGCTCTGCCGCCCTTCATCCAGTCCGGCGAGCAGCACAGGGTGACCACCGGGGTGCCGCCGGACCTGCGGATGAAGTCGATGCGGCGGTCCATCGCGCCAAAGTCGTAACGGCCCTTCACCGGCTCGGGGTTGTCGGCGCCCCAGCCCATGATCGCCTGGTCCTGCGGCAGGCCCCCGGCGCCCGAGATCAGCCGCTCCACCCGGTCGGTGGCGGCCGGGTCGCCCTCGTCGGCGCTGTACTGGGTGTGCGTGAAACCCCAGCCCACCTCGGGTCTGTCCGCGCCGGGAGGGGTCACCGGCGTGCCGTGCACCGCGTCGCCGTTGCGCGAGGTGCCCGCCGTGCTTCCGCCGCCCCCCGGCAGCGTGTTGACCAGGGTGACGATCAGCGCCAGCGCGGCCACGCCCACCCCGAGCAGCGCGGTGAGCCGCCACCGCCGTGCCCCCGAAGTCCACTCATGACGTCCCATCGAGGGCAACAGTAACCGCGCGGCGGCCGGGTCGGGCAGATGTTGTGATTGCACGGGTCTGCAACAAGGTGGACGGAATACGCCGGCGGGCATTTCGGAAGCACGCGACACGGCGGACACGGCCGACACACCCGGCGCACGGCGGAAACCGGGTGCACGGGACGTGCCGGTGACGGATCATGGACGCCATGTCTGCGAACCCGCACGAAGCTCTGCCGATCCGGCTCAACGTCGACGACAGCGACTCGCCGTCCGACGTCGTCGACGCGCTCTTCCTCGGCCGGTTCGCGACGGGCGAGCAGCCCTACGCGCACGCGGCGAACATCGACCGCGTCCGGTCCGGGGCCACGCTCCTGCCGCCGGGCGCCCGGGTGCTGCGAGTGGCCCGCGACGACGACCGCAGCGCGACGCTGGCGGAGGGCGACGGCTGGACGCTGCTGGTCTCCCGCTGGAACAGGGGCGCCGACGTCACGGTGACGGCGACCGGCGAGGACCTCGCGCGCCAGGTCCTCGACCAGGCCACGGACGGCGCGGCGGACGAGCCCGAGCCCCAGCCGGAGAACGTGACGATGGGCTTCTGGTACGTCTCCCCGCGGCGCGGCCCGCACCGCACCACCCGGCAGATCTCCGCGGGCACCTGGGAGGAGGTGCGGGAGAACTACACCGCACCGGTGGCGGAGGCGATGGACCGGCTGATGAAGACGACGCCGGAGGACATCGCGGGCCGCCTGCTCCTGCTGCACGGCCCGCCCGGCACCGGCAAGACCTCGGCGCTGCGCACCCTCGCCCGTTCCTGGCGGGACTGGTGCCAGGTGGACTGCGTGCTCGACCCCGAGCGCCTGTTCTCCGACGTCGGCTATCTGATGGACATCGCGATCGGCGAGGAGGACGGCACCGGCAAGGGCCGCTGGCGGCTGCTGCTCCTGGAGGACTGCGACGAGCTGATCCGCGGCGAGGCCAAGCACACGGCCGGCCAGGCCCTGTCCCGGCTGCTCAACCTGACCGACGGCCTGCTGGGCCAGGGCCGCAACGTCCTGGTGGGCGTGACGACCAACGAGGACCTGGAGCGCCTGCACCCGGCCGTGGTCCGCCCGGGCCGCTGTCTGGCCCGTATCGAGGTGGGCTCGCTGACCCGCCGGGAGGCGGTGGACTGGCTCGGCACCGAGGAGGGTGTCGGCCGTGAGGGCGCGACGCTGGCGGAGCTGTACGCGCTGCGCCGGGGGACGTCCCCGACGGCCCTGCCGGAGCCGCGGGACGGGGCGGACGCGGGACTGTACCTGTAGTGCTTTGATGAGGGTATGACCCTGTTCGTCGGGACGTCGGGGTGGCAGTACCGGGACTGGCGGGGTGCCTTCTACCCGGACCGGTGCCCGCAGCGGCTGTGGCTTGAGGAGTACGCGCGGCATTTCGCCACGGTGGAGGTCAACAACGCCTTCTACCGTCTGCCGGCCCGGGAGACCTTCGAGAACTGGCGGGAGCGGGTGCCGCCGGACTTCGTGGTCGCGGTGAAGGCGAGCCGGTACCTCACCCACATCAAGCGGCTGCGCGAACCGGGCGAACCGGTCCAGCGCCTGATGACCCACGCGGCCGGTCTCGGCGACCGCCTGGGCCCGGTGCTCCTGCAGCTCCCGCCGACGCTGAAGGCGGACCCGTGGCTGCTGGACGAGTGCCTGGCCCGCTTCCCTCCCGGCACGCGCGTGGCGGTCGAGCCGCGCCAGGGCTCCTGGTGGACGGAGGAGATCCGCAAGGTCCTCCAGGACCACGGCGCCGCCCTGTGCTGGGCCGACGTGCGGGGCTCCCCGATGACCCCGCTGTGGCGCACCACCGACTGGGGCTACGTCCGCTTCCACGAGGGGCGCGCGCGGGCCTGGCCGCGCTACGGGCGCCGGGCGCTGCGGACATGGGCGGAGCGGATCGCGGCGACCTGGGGCCCAGACGGCGACGTGTACACGTACTTCAACAACGACCCGAACGCGGCGGCGGTCGAGGACGCGAGGACGTTCGCACGGGCGGCCCGCGCGGCGGCCCTGGACACCACCCGCACCCTGTGACACCGGCACACCACGACGCGGACGCTCTCGCTCGGACCCGTGCCGTGCCGGGCCCTCCCCGCGCGCCCACACCTCCACCGCGCCGGGTCCTCCCCGCGCGCCCACGCCTCCACCGCGCCGGGCATTCCCGGCCGACGCCTCCACGTGCCGAGGCACTCCCGGCCGACGCCTCCAGGCCGTGTGGTCCTTCCCCGCCCCGCCCGTGCCGGGCACTCCCGCCCGCGCCCCCCCACCCGTGCCAGCCGGTCCCCCACCCCTGCCGGCCGGTCCCCGCCCGCGCCCCCGCTTCGCTCAGTTGTCGCCGTAGACCGCTCGCAGGGCGTCCCGCACGGCCGTGAGCGCGGCGTCCTGGTCCAGCCCCAGCCGTCGGACCCGCTCGACGTAGACCTGGGCGGCCGACGCCAGCTCCCGCTGAGCCGCCGGGCCCGCGGCAGCGACGTACGTGCCGTTGCGCCCCCGGGTCTCGATCACCCCGTCGCTCTCCAGGGCGCGGTAGGCCTTGGCGACCGTGTTCGCCGCGAGGCCCAGCGACTCGGCCAGCCCCCGCACGGTCGGCAGCCGGTACCCGACCGGCAGTGCCCCCGACCGCGCCTGCTCGGAGATCTGCGCCCGCACCTGCTCGTAGGGCGCGGCGCTTTCGTCGATGTGGATCTTCAAGGTCACGCAGCCGATTCTCCCGCACCCACCGGATCCCACGCATCCGCCCGAAAATGAGAGGCGCCGGGGCGTGTCCGCACGTAGCGTGCGCCCATATGACTGTGAGCGTGCGCGACCTGCGCCCCGATGACCGGTCCGACGCCGAGGGCTTCGCCCGGATACGGCACCTCGCCCTCCCGCACATCCTGTGGACCGCGGACGCCGTGCTGCACCGCCTCGTCCACAGCCACCCGGACGCCCGCTTCCGCTCCCTCGTCGCGGAGGCGGACGGCGAGCCGATCGGCACCGCCCAGGTGCAACTGGCGCACGACAGCCCGGTACCGGGCCAGGGGATGCTCAACATCTACGTCCGCCCGGACCGGACGCGCCGCGGTGCCGGCGAACTCCTGGTCCGCGCCGCGGAGGAGCACCTCACCGCACACGGCGCGACGAAGCTGTTCGCGTGGGTGCTGGACGAGCCGGCCAACCGGGCCTTCGCCCGGCGGCACGGCTACCGCGCCGGCCGCTCCGCCCACTTCCTCCGCCTCGATCTGCTCGGTGGCACGCTCCCGCCCCCGCAGCCGCTGCCGCCCGGTGTCGAGGTGCGCTCCGCGGCCGACCTCGCGGACGATCCGCGCCCGCTGTTCGAGCTGGACACGGAGACCACCCGGGACGAACCGAGCGATGTGGACACCGGGCTCACCGACTACGGAAACTGGATCGAGGAGAACTGGAAACACCCGCTGCTCGACCGGGAGCTGACCACCGTCGCCCTCGTCGAGGGCCGCCCGGCCGCGTTCAGCGCGGCGCACACCGACCCCTCGACCGGCCGCTACGCCACCGCCATGACCGGCACCGCACGGGCCTTCCGCGGCCGCGGCCTGGCCAAGCTCGTCAAGAACGACTCCCTGCACCGCGCCCGCGCCGCCGGCTTCGCCCACGCGCTCACGGGCAACGACGCGGGCAACGGCCCGATGCTCGCGATCAACAAGTGGTTCGGGTACGAGATCTGCGCGACGGAGGTGCGCCATGTCCGTGAACTCGGCTGAGCGGGGGGCCACGGTGGACGTGGTCCTCGTCAAGGCGGGCCGTACGAAGATCCGTTACCAGGCGGAGCTGCTCGGCGACGACGGCACGCGCATCGCCGTCCGTGCCCCCTGGGCCGGCGAGGGCGTCCGCGACTTCGGCTTCGTGCGCTTCGAGAAGGGTGACGTCTTCACGGAGTACTACTGGCGGGACCGCTGGTACGCGGTGAAGGAGGTCCGCGACCGTGCGGGCGCCCTGAAGGGCTGGTACTGCGACGTCACCCGCCCCGCCGTGCTCCTCGGCACCGGACTGGTCGTCGAGGACCTCGACCTGGACCTGTGGCGCTCGGCCGACGGCGGGGACGTACGCCGCCTGGACGAGGACGAGTTCGAGGCGAGCGGCCTGACGGAGACGGACCCGGAGGCCGCGGCCGCGGCGGTGGCCGCGCTGGACGAGCTGGAGGGGCTGGCCCGCGGGGGCGGTTTCGAGGCGCTGACGGCCTGAAAGCAGCCGTGCCGCACGGCCCGCGCGGCCCGACCGGCCTCACACCACGGCCACCACCGCGTACCTCTCGTCCGTCACTTCCTTCCCCCACAGCACCGCGTCCTGCGACAACCGCTCCAGCCGCACCTCCCCCACCACGAGCGGGGCCAGCAGGCCGGTCAGGACGTCGGCGGGTATGCCCGCCGGGTCGACCGTGCCCCAGACGCCCTCGACCAGGACGAGCCGTCCACCCGGCCGCAGCAGGCCGCGCCAGTGCCGCAGGGCGCGCCCGGGGTCGGGCAGCGCCCACAGGACGTGCCGTACCAGGACGACGTCGAAGCGCTGCTCCCCGACCGGCGGTGCCGCCGCGTCACCGACCAGGAACACGGCGTCGCGCCCGGCCAGCTTGGCTCTGGCGCGGTCGACCATCGCCGGTGACGCGTCCACACCGGTCACCCGGTGTCCCTGCTCGGCCGCGAGGAGCGACAGACTGCCCGTGCCGCAGCCCAGGTCCAGGACGTCGCTCGCCCGCGGGGGCAGCCAGGAGGCGAGCCGGCCGGCCCATGCCCGGCGCACCCGCGCATCGCGCAGTCCGTGGTCCGGTTCGTCGTCGAAGGAGGCGGCCAGCGCGTCCCAGTCGACGTCCGTGCCGGTCAGGTCCCCGTTGTCGTTCGTCATGTGCCCAAGAGTGACACCCACCACTGACAGTCGAATGGTGACAGCGGCCACAGACAGACCCGCACCGATGAGTCACCCTCCCGAAAAGGGTCTACCTCCGTGAGAACGCGGAACCCGGTAGGCCCTGAAGGAGGCAGCCATGCGCCGGACCACTGTGCAGAAGCCCCTGAAGAAGACGGACTCGCGCAGGGTCCGCGACAAGGCCGACGAGCGCCCCGCCGGACGCCCGGAGGTGCGCCGAGACATCGCACGAACATGGTGGCCGGACGGCTGACGCCGGTCAGTCGCAGCCGCTGCCGGCCAGCCGCTTGCGGTAGTGGATGCGGTCGTAGGGGCCCTCCACCCGCCGCTCCACGGCCTCGTAGCCGAACTTCGGGTAGATCTCCTGGTTCTCCCACATCATCGCGTTGGTGCAGAGCCTGACCTCGGGCAGGCCGAGCGCACGCGCGCGTGCGTCCACGAATCCCAGCAGCCGCCGTCCCACCCCCCTGCCGTGCGCGTCGGGGTGGACGGCGATGCTGTCGAGGAACAGGTGGTCGTCGCGCTCCTCGAGCACCACGAGCCCGATGACGGGGTCACCCGTCACGAAGACCTTCCCCGCGGCCACGTTCGCCGCGTGGTCCGCCTCCATGGGCACCGGCACCACCCCGATGCGCTCGATGTAGCGGTGGTACGCGGCGTCGGTCACGGCCTTCACGGCCGCCACGTCGGTGGCCCCGGCCGGCCGGATCCCGTCTGCTCCCATGCCGCGCACGGTATTACCTGATCCCAGTCTGAGCACTCCCTTAACGCCACCATAAGGATCTCCCTCACCCGCCTCCAGCAGGCGATTCCGCGGTTTCTTGGGGCTAGCTTCTGATCGCACCCCACAGGATCCGCGCCACGGGGTCCGCGCCCCCTGTGATCCGCCCGCGGGATCACGTCCGCGGGCCCCGCCCGCACGCATCAGGACGTTCGAGGAGATTCCGCATGCCCGCACGCCGCCGCAAGGTCGCCACGCTCGCCGTCCTCGGCGGCGCCCCGCTCGCCCTGACCGCGCTCGCCGCCGCCCCGGCGTCGGCGCACGGCACGATGGGCGACCCGGTCAGCCGGGTCGCCCAGTGTTACGCGGAGGGCCCGGAGAGTCCCGGGTCGGCCGCGTGCAGGGCGGCGGTCGCGGCCGGTGGCACCCAGGCGCTCTACGACTGGAACGGCATCCGCATCGGCGACGCCGGCGGGCGGCACCGGACGCTGATACCGGACGGCAAGCTGTGCAGCGCGGGCAACGAGGAGTTCAAGGGCCTCGACCTGGCGCGCGACGACTGGCCCGCGACGAGCGTGAAGAGCGGCGCGTACACCTTCAAGTACCGCGTGACCGCCCCGCACAGGGGCACGTTCACGGTCTACCTCACCAAGCCCGGCTACGACCCGGCGAAGCCGCTGGCCTGGTCGGACCTGGATCTGGGGCACCCGGTGGCGACGGCCACCGACCCGGCCGCCTCCGGCGGCTTCTACACCTTCTCCGGCACGCTCCCCCAGCGCTCCGGCAAGCAGCTGCTGTACGCGATCTGGCAGCGTTCGGACAGCCCGGAGGCCTTCTACTCCTGCTCGGACGTCACCTTCGGCGGCGCCTCCGCGGCCGGCGGCGGCACGGACACCGCGGACGGGAACGGCGCGAGCGGCAACAGTGCGGGCGGGAAGAGCGCGGGTGACCACAGCGGCGGCGACACCGGCGGCAGGGGTACGGCGAGCGGCGGGGCGCCCGCCCCGGCCGCCTCCGCGCCCTCGGACGAGCAGATCGCCGCGGGTGCGGGCAAGTCCACGGTCGGGCACCACGGCCACGGCGACCAGGACGCCCGTACGTCGGCCGAGCCCCGGGTCACCGCCGAGGCGGCCGCCGTCGGCGCACCGTCGGCGGCCGGCGCACCGGACGGCCTCGCCGAGACCGGGGGCGGCGGCAGCACCCCGTACCTGGCCATGGGCGGGGCCGCCGCCCTGGCCCTCGGCGCGGCGGCCCTGTTCGCCTCTGTCCGCAGGCGGGCGACCGGCGCCGGGCGGCACGGCCGGCAGTAGGGGGCCCACGGGGGGCGGGGCCTGTCCGGCGGCTCAGGCCGGACAGGCCCCGCCGGGTGCGTCAGCTCAGCACCGACGCGCAGTTGGTCGTGGTGGCATGGGCCGGGTCGAGCGCGTTGGCCACCTCATGGAAGGCGATCCGGTCGGTGAGACCGATCAGGACGTGTTCCGAGAGGTCGAGCGAGCACAGGTTCTGGATCAGGACGTTGTGCACGTCGGAACCGCTCAGGAACTGGCTGCTGTACGGCGTGGCCACCTCGTCGTGCTTGGTGGCGATGACCGTGTAGTGGACTCCGGGCACGGTGTCGCCGCCCGCGTTGAGCTTGGTGAGGAAGGCCGAGCCGACCACCTGGTCGGCCAGGCCCGGCGTGTTCTTGGACAGCAGGTCCGCGGCGCCCGGGAAGTACGGGAGCAGCTTGGTCAGGCCGTCCAGGTCGGTGCCGTGGTTGTCGGGCGCGATGCCGACGAGGGCGTTCACCTTGGCGGCCCCGCCGAGGAACTTGAGGTAGTAGCGGGGCATCATGCCGCCCTGGGAGTGGCCGACGATGTCGACCTTGGCGGCGCCGGTCGCGGTGAGCACCTTGTCGACATAGGCGGAGAGCTGCCCGGCCGACTTGTCGATGGGGCCGAGGCCGTAGAAGACGGGGACGCCGGACAACTGGCCGTAGTCCATCGAGAAGACGCAGTAGCCCCGGTCCTCCAGGTAGGGGGCGAGCGCCAGCCAGTTGTCGACCGAGTTGCCGAGGGTGCCGTGGACCAGGACCACGGGACGCGGATGGGCGGCGGAGGGCTTGCAGGAGTAGTCGTTCCAGCCGGAGCTCGCGGCTCCGGAGGCGTGCGCGACGGTGGCGGGGACGAGGGCGACCGAGGCGGTCAGCAGCAGGGCGGCGAGGGGTCTGAGCAGTCGTTTCCAGGGCAGCATCGAGCGGTCTCCTTGCGGCTCAAGGGAGGTGCGATGGCCTTACGCCCTGTGATCCGGATCACGAAGGATGCTGTTCACTCGTCAAGTTACGGGCGAGTAGCGCAAGTGTGAAGTTACGCGTCAGTAAAAACTTCCAGTGATAGCTAACTCGCCGTAGCCGCCGACGCGCCGTCACCAGCCGGGCCGGACGGGCCCGTAGGGCGCGATCCGCGTCAACTGGTCACGCAGCGAACACACTTGGGCCTCCCCGAGCAGGCGCCCCCACCCCTGCACCACCTCCGCGGCCGCCTCCTCCGCGGCCCGGGTGCACGCCCGCCCCCGCTCGGTCAGCACCACCAGCCGGGCCCGCGCGTCGCCGGGGTGCGGCCGCCGCTCGGCGTACCCCTTGCGCACGACCTCGTCGACGAGCTGGCTCGCGGCCTGCTTGGTCACGCCGAGGTGGGCGGCCAGTTCGGTCACCGTCGCGCCGTCCGGGGCGAGCCGGGCGAAGGCGAAGCCGTGCGCGGGCCTGAGCCCCTCGAAGCCACGCGCGAGCACCCCCTCATGAATGCGCTGGGTGAGCTCACCGGCGGCGGCGAGCAGGGCGGCGGACAGGGCCATGGCCTCGGAGTTCTGCACGCAGGCATTGAAACACCCTTGACGGAATGGTCAAGCTGCTTGACCATTGGAGCAGATGGTCAAGCAGCTTGACCTCCGACCGAAAGGCAGCCATGCCCGTCATCCGCACGTCCCAAGCGGTCACGCACGAGATCCACGGCGCCCGCTTCGTCTCGTACGCCACCCCGCTCACCGGCAGCAGGGAACTCTGCGCCTGGCGCGGCGAGATCCCGCCCCGTACCGAGGCCCCCGTCCACACCGTCAGCCGCGAGGAGATCTTCCACCTGCTCGTCGGCGAGCTGCTCATCACCCTCGACGGCCGCACCGAGCGCGTCACCGCGGGCGACACGGTCGTCGTCAACCCGGGCACGGCCCTCGGGGTCGAGAACCCCGGCGACCAGACGGCGATCTCCTGGGTCACCACGTCCATCGGCCTGGAGGCCGAACTGGCCGACGGCACCCGGATCACCCCGCCGTGGGCCAACTGAGGGCTACGCCACCATCGCCCCCGGCATCACCGCGTGCGGTCCGAACTTCGCGCGTACCCGGTCGGTGACCTCCTCGACACGGCGGACCTTCTCGTCCACCGGGTCGAAGGTGAGCTGGTACGAGGCCTGTTCGGCGGGGGCGAGGGACTCGGCGCGCAGGACGAGGGCGCGGACCCGGGCGCGCTGGAGGCCGAGTGCCTCGTACAGGGCGTACGCCGTCCTGGTCAGGGCCGCCGAGTGGGCGGTGGGTTCCCTCAGGGTGCGGGTGCGGGTCGTCGAGGTGCGGTCGGCGTAGCGCACAGTGAGGGTGAGCGTGCCGCAGACCTTCTCCAGGGCGCGCAGCCGGGCACCCAGTTCCCCGGCGGCGGACAGCAGCGCGCGGCGGTGCCGTTGCGGGGACAGCTCGTCGCGGGTGAAGGGGCGTTCGGTGGCGAGAGAACGCGAGACGGCGTTGGGGACGACCCGGCCGCGGTCGATACCGCCCGCCTTCTCGTGCAGATCGCGGGCCGCCTTCGCGCCGATCAGGCGCTGGAGCGTGGAGAGCGGTGCGGCGGCGACCCGGCCCAGGGTGTCGAGGCCGTAGTCGCACAGGGTGCGAGCGGTGGCCGCGCCGACGCCGGGGAGCACGGCGACCGGCCGGTCCGCGAGGAACTCCGCGAGGGCGCCGGGGTCTTCGGGCGCCGCGCACGTCACCCCCGGCCGGGCGTCGCGCAGCGCCACCCGGGCCAGCATCGGGCCCGGCCCGGCGCCGATCGCGCAGTCCACGCCGTGCAGGGCCAGGGCGCGCACGCGGATCACCGCCGCCAGTTCGACCGCGCCGCGCCCGAAATACCGCTCGGCCCCCCGCAGATCGGCGAGTGCCCCGTCCGGCGGCAGCGCCTCGACGACCGGGGTGAACTCCTCGAGCAGCGCGAGCAGTCCCGGCAGGGCCGCCTCGTCCGCCGGAGTCAGCTGGAAACGTACGCACACGATGGTCATCCCGCACTCCCCGGGCTCTGGTGCCACAACTTCCTTCCCACCGCGGGCCCTTCGCCCGCGGGGCGCAGATCCGCCCAGGGGTGCATCTCGTACCCCGTGGACATGCGGATCCTCCGGTCCTCCATCGGGTCGCGGGCCGCGGAGCCCGCGGGCGCCGGCCGGCCGTCCGAACCGGCGAGGCGGGCCGGCGACGGACCTCCGCCGTCCGCCGGCGCGGAGCCGTCGCCGGCGGGCGGTTCGGCGAGCCGGGCCGCGACCCCGTCGAGCCCCTCCTCGGCGCGCACCCGCAGCAGATCCGCGAGGTTCCACGCGGCGGAGCCCACCACGCTGAAGCTGCGCGGGCCGCGCCGCTGGACCACCCCGCGCACCAGCAGCAGCCAGGAGTGGAAGACGGTGTGGGCGCAGGCGTCGTGGGAGTCGTCGAAGAAGGCGAGGTCGACCAGGCCCGTGCCGTCGTCCAGGGTGGAGAAGATGACCCGCTTGCCGGAGCGGATCGGCGGGGTCTGGGTCGCCGCCTTGGCGCCCGCGACCAGCACCGTCTCGCCGTGCCCGGCCTCGCGCAGCCGGCGTGCGGACACCACGCCCAGCTCGTCGAGGAAGGCCCGGTGGTCGTCCATCAGGTTGCGTGAGGCGTCCATCGACAGCACCCCCAGCTCGGCGCTGAGCTTCTCCGCCTCCGACAGGTCCGGCAGTCCGGCCGGCGCCGTCCTGCGCCCGCCCGCCAGCGGGAGCTGGCCGCCGCCCGCGCCGCGGGCGCCCCGGTGCAGCTCGGTCAGGTGCAGCTGCAGATCACGGCGGTTGGCGCCGAAGGCGTCCAGCGCGCCGACCTGCGCCAGCCTGTGGGCGAGCGGCCGGCTCGGGCGGGCCCGTTCCCAGAAGTCGAGCAGCGAGGCGTACGGCTGCCCGTCGGCGATCCGCGCCGCCTCGGCCTCGCTGATGCCGTGCACGTCGGAGAGGGCCAGCCGCAGCCCCCACCTCACGGGCGACTCGGACACCAGTTCGATACGGTGGGCGACCGCCGACCTGTTCACGTCCAGCGGCAGCACCGGCACCCCGCGCCGCCGCGCGTCCGCCAGCAGCAGCCGTTTGGGGTACATCCCGGGGTCGTGCGTGAGCAGGCCCGCGTAGAAGGCGGCCGGATGGTGCGCCTTCAGCCAGGCCGACTGGTAGGTCGGCACGGCGAAGGCGACCGCGTGCGCCTTGCAGAAGCCGTAGCTGCCGAAGGCCTCGACGGTCTCCCAGGTCCGCCGAATCGTTTCTGCGTCGTATCCGCCGGCCGCCGCGCACTGGGCGAACCACACCTTGATACGGCCCTGGGACCCGGGGTCCGACAGCCCGCGCCGCACCCGGTCCGCCTCGCCGCGCCCGCAGCCGGTCATGACGGCGATGATGTCGATGACCTGCTCGTGGAAGACGACGACGCCGTACGTGCCCTTCAGCGCCTCCTCCAGGTCCGGATGCGGGTAGGTGACGGGCGCCCGTCCGTGCCGGGCCTCGATGAACGGCCGCACCATGTCGGCGGCGACCGGGCCGGGCCGGAAGAGCGAGATGTCGACGACGAGATCGTGGAAGGTGGCCGGCTGGAGCCGCCCCACCAGGTCCCGCTGGCCCGGCGACTCGATCTGGAAGCAGCCCAGCGTCTCGGTGGACCGGATGAGCCGGTAGGCCGCCGGATCGCCGTCCTCCAGCGCGTCCAGGTCGACCCGCTCCCCCGTGGCCCGCTCCACCTCGGCCACCGCGTGCGCCATCGCCGACTGCATCCGGACGCCGAGCACGTCGAGCTTGAGCAGCCCGAGGTCCTCCACGTCGTCCTTGTCGAACTGCGCCATGGGCAGCCCCTCGCCGCTGGTCGGCACGACCGGCGTACGGGAGAGCAGGGAGGCGTCGGACAGCAGCACACCGCAGGGGTGCATCGCGATTCCGCGCGGCAGGGCGTCGAGCGCCTCGACCAGCTCCCAGAGCCGTCCGTACCGCTGCCGCTCCCCCGCCAGCGCCCTGAGCTCGGGCAGTTCGTCGAGGGCCGCGCGGGCGTCGCGGGCGCGGATGTGCGGGAAGGACTTGGCGATGCGGTCGATCTCGGCCGGGTCCATGGACAGGGCCGCGCCGACGTCGCGGATCGCGTGGCGGACACGGTAGGTCTCCGGCATCGCGACGGTCGCGACCCGCTCCTCGCCGAACCGGTCGATGATCGCGCGGTAGACCTCCAGCCGGCGCGCGGACTCCACGTCGATGTCGATGTCGGGCAGCACGACCCGCTCCTTGGACAGGAAGCGCTCCATCAGCAGCCCGTGCTCGACCGGGTCGGCGTTCGCGATACCGAGGAGGTGGTTGACCAGGGACCCCGCGCCGGAGCCGCGTGCGGCGACCCGGATGCCCATGTCCCTGACGTCCTGCACCACTTGGGAGACCGTCAGGAAGTAGGAGGCGAAACCGTGGTGGGCGATGATGTCCAGCTCGTGGTGCATCCGCTCCCAGTAGGCGCGCCTGCCCGCGTAGCCGTGCCGCACCATTCCGGCCGCCGCCCGCGAGGCCAGCGTCCGCTGGGCGGTGCGGCGGCCCGCGCCGACGAGATGCGGCTCGGGGAAGTGGACGGCACCCATGCCGAGGTCGTCGTCGGGGTCCACCAGGCACTCGGCGGCCGTCGCCTGCGTCTGCTCCAGCAGCCGGTGGGCGGTGTCGCGCCGGTAGCCCGCGGCCTCCACGATCCGCTCGGCCGCGTGCCGCATGGCGCCGGCGTCCTTCAGCCAGCCCTCCCCGGAGTCCAGTCCCCCCGCCGGGTCGACCGGCACCAGCCGGCGGGCCGCGTCCAGGACGTCGGCGACCGGGCCGAGGCCCGGGTCGGCGTAGCGGACGGCGTTGCTCAGCACCGGGCGGACGTGCTGCTCGGCGGCGAAGCCGACGGTGCGGGCGGCCAGCCGCAGGGAGCCGGGGCCGGTGCCCTTGCGGCCGTGCCAGACGGCCTCGAGGCGCAGGGCGTCGCCGTAGATCTCGCGCCAGGGGGCGAGCAGCTTCGCGGCCCGGTCCGGGCGCCCCGCGGCCAGCGCGAGGCCGACGTCCGAGGCCGGGCCGAGCAGCACGGTGAGGCCCTCGGCGTGGTTGCCGGCCCAGGGCAGCAGGGGCCCGGCCGCCTCCCGGCCGCCTCCCCTCGGCGGGATGCCGCGCGATGCCCCCTCCGCCCCGGCCGAGTGGGCGGCGCTGACCAGCCGGCACAGGTCGGCCCAGCCGCGGGCGCCGTCCCGGGCGAGGAAGGTGGCGCGGGGTGCCGACTCGTCGATGAAGGCACCGCCGCGTACCGGGGCGCGGCGCCGGCCCCGCTCGGCCGGGGGCGCCCCCGTCCGCCGCGGTGCATCGTCCTGCAGCGTCCGCGCGGGCCGCTCCACCGCCAGCTCGGCACCGAACAGGGGGCGCACACCCGCCCCGGCGCAGGCCTTGGCGAAGCGGACCGTGCCGGCGAGGGTGTCGCGGTCGGTGAGCGCGAGGGCGTCCATGCCCCGCTCGGCGGCGCGCTCCGCCAGCCGCTCCGGGTGGGAGGCGCCGTAGCGCAGGGAGAACCCGGAGGCGGTGTGCAGATGAGTGAAGCCCGGCATCCGCACCTCCCGATTCGAACATCAGTTCCCGATCGCCCCACCTCCACCATAGACCAAAAATCGAATGCATGTACGACAACCGTTCGGCCCCCTCCCACCTGCGGAAACGTCCGCCGCCTCGGACTGTGGGGACATGACACAGAGGACGTTTCTCGCCGAGGCCCGGGACGCGGTCACCCCGCGCGCCACCCTGCTGGTCATCGGCGTGATCGCCCTCCAGCTGCTGTTCATCGCCTCCTACGTGGGCGCGCTGCACGACCCCAGGCCCCGGGACGTGCCCTTCGGGGTGGTGGCGCCCGCCGCCGCGGCACGGCAGGCGGTGACCCGGCTCGAACGGCTGCCCGGCTCACCGCTGGACCCGCGGGTGGTCGCCGACCAGGCGACGGCCCGGAAGCAGATCCTGGACCGGGACATCGACGGCGCGCTGCTGATCGACCCGGCCGGCACCACCGACACGCTGCTGGTCGCGAGCGGCGGCGGCACGGCCCTCGCGAACACCCTGGACCAGCGCGTCACCTCCCTGGAGTCCGCCCGGCAGCGGACCGTCCGGACCGTCGACGTGGCGCCGGCCTCGTCCGAGGACTTCGACGGGCTGTCGTCCTTCTACGTGGTCGTGGGCTGGTGCGTGGGCGGCTATCTGTGCGCCTCGATCCTGGCGATCAGCTCGGGCGCCCGGCCCGCGACGCCGCGCCGCGCGGCGATCCGGCTGCTCGTCATCGCGCTGGTCTCGATCGCCGGCGGGCTCGGCGGAGCGGTGATCGTGGGGCCGGTCCTGGGCGCCCTGCCCGGGAGCGTCATGGCCCTCTGGGGACTGGGTGCGCTGGTCACCTTCGCGGTCGGGGCGGCGACGCTCGCCCTCCAGGGGCTCTTCGGGATCGTCGGCATCGGCCTGGCGATCCTGATCGTGGTGATCGCGGGCAATCCGAGCGCGGGAGGCGCCTTCCCGCTGCCGATGCTGCCGCCGTTCTGGAAGGCGATCGGGCCCGCGCTGCCACCGGGAGCCGGCACCTGGGCGGCGCGCTCGATCGCGTACTTCGAGGGCAACGCCACGACCGGCGCCCTGCTGGTGCTGTCCGCGTGGGCGGCGGCCGGGATCGTGATCACACTGCTGGCGGCGGAGCTGCGACGGCGGCGCACGGAAACCTTCACACCGGCGACGTAGGCCTTCCACACCTCACGGGGCCCGTGGCAGCAGGCAGGGCCCGGGGCCGTCCTAGTGCCGCAACAGGCAACGTTCGCCCCGTCGCGACGCCCGGCACGCACTCTCGCCGCACCGGCCGAAACCCCGAGTACGTCCAGTACGAGGGCTTCCGGCCGACCCGCCGAGAGCACGCACCGGACGCCGCTCCTTGACGGGCAAACGTTGCCTGCCGCGGCACTAGCCCTGTCCGGAATTCGACCCTTCGGAGTCCGGTCCCGGGTCCTGCTCCGCGGGCGGGAGTTGCTCCTGCACCGGTTGCCGTGCGATCGGCTGCGGTGTCTGCTGCGGCGCACCGGCCGTGTTCTGCGCCTTCTCCAGGAAGCGGAGCAGCTCCACGGGGAAGGGCAGGACGAGCGTGGAGTTCTTCTCGGCGGCGACCGCCGTCACCGTCTGCAGCAGCCGCAGCTGGAGTGCGGCGGGGGTGTCCGCCATCTGCTCGGCGGCCTCCGCCAGCTTCTTCGAGGCCTGCAGCTCGGCGTCCGCGTTGATGACACGGGCCCGGCGGTCCCGGTCGGCCTCGGCCTGCCGGGCCATGGAGCGCTTCATGGCCTCGGGCAGCGAGACGTCCTTGATCTCGACGCGGTCGATGGTGACGCCCCACTCCACCGCCGGGCTGTCGATCATCAGCTCCAGGCCCTGGTTGAGCTTCTCGCGGTTGGAGAGCAGGTCGTCCAGCTCGCTCTTGCCGATGATCGACCTGAGCGAGGTCTGCGCCATCTGCGCCACCGCGAACCGGTAGTCCTCCACCCGCACGATCGCCTCGGCCGGCGCGGTGACCTTGAAGTAGACGACGGCGTCCACCCGCACCGTGACGTTGTCCCGGGTGATGCCCTCCTGCGCGGGCACCGGCATCGTCACGACCTGCAGGTTGACCTTCTGCATCCGGTCCACGAACGGCACGATCATCGTGAAGCCCGGCCCGCGCACCTGGTCACGGAGCCTGCCGAGCCGGAACACCACACCGCGTTCGTACTGCTTGACGACGCGCGCGGCGGCCAGCAGGTACACCGCTCCGGCGGACGCGAGGACCACTCCCGTGGCCACCAGCTCCTCGACCATGTCGGCCCCCCAGGGTCCGAAGTGGGTGTATGGACGCGCTGCACAGGCGTCGATACAGAGGCGTGCTGCCTGTACTTCGAAGGTAACTCCGGGGCGCGGACAAGGGCGAGCCCCCGCACGGCAGTTGCCGCGGGGGCTCGCCTGCTGCCCGGTGCGTGTGCCGGGACGGGCTCGTCAGCCGACGCTCACGCCGTAGTAGTTCAGCGCCTCGGTGACCGGCTGGAAGAAGGTCGTGCCGCCGGAGCTGCAGTTGCCGCTGCCGCCGGAGGTCAGACCGTACGCCGTCGAACCCGCGTACAGCGGGCCGCCGCTGTCGCCGCCCTCGGCGCAGACCGTGGTCTGGATCATGCCGTAGACGACGTCGCCGCCGCCGTAGTTGACGGTGGCGTTCAGTGCGGTGACCCGGCCGCTGTGGGTACCGGTGGTGGAGCCGCGACGGTAGACCGTCGTACCGACACTCGGGGTGGCCGCGCGGGTGATGGTCTGGCCGCCGACCGCACTCGGGTGCGCGATCGAGGAGTTGGTGTAGCGGACCAGCGCGAAGTCGTTGGTCGGGAAGCTGTAGCTCACGTTGGTGCCCAGCACCGTGCTGTGGCTGGAATTGGAGTACCAGGTGGACGCGACCTGACCGCAGTGACCGGCGGTGAGGAAGTAGTAGGTGCTTCCGCTGTGCACGTTGAAGCCCAGGGAGCAGCGGTACTGGCCGCCGTAGATCGCGTCACCGCCGGAGATCAGCTTCCTGAACGTGCCCGGGGTGTGCTTGATGGTCAGGGCGCCGGAGTTGCTGCCGGCCTGCCGCTTGATCTTGGCGATCTCGGCCTTGGAGACCGTGCTGTCGACGGTGACGACGACACGGTTGGTCTTGCTGTCCACGGACCAGGCGGTACCCGGGACGTCCGCCTTGAGCACCGAGGCGTCGGCGCTCCTGAGCTGGGCGGTGCTGAAGGGTGTGGGGGTGGCCGCGTTCGCGCTGGGGACCGCGAAAGCGGCGGCGGCCACGAGGCCGGTGGTGACGGCGATCAGCCGGCTCCGTCTCGTGATGCCGTTGCGGGGGGTGGTGCGCTTGATCCTCACTTCGTTCCTCCCAGGGGGAAGTCGGGGGGCCCGCGTGGGGTCGGGGCCCCGTGAGGCGCAGCCAGGGCCGACAACGTCCGGATTTCGGACAAGGTGTGCCCCTGACAAGCGCTTGCCGGGAGTATTCGGCCGAACGACCGGTAGGCGCAAGGGTGCCTTTCGGCCGTCAAGTCCTGAACCACCCAAGGGTTCCGGCCATCCGGCTCAGGGACCGACCGACCCGGCTCCGGCCGTCCGCGCCGGCCGACGCACCGTCACCCTCCCTTCCACGGGCGCGGACCGGACCCCCAGCGCCCGGTCCATCAAGGCACCGAGAACGTCCCGCACCGAATCCCGCTCGCGTGCGTCGCATTCGAGCACCGGCACCTCACGGCCCAGTCCCAGAACCTCCCGCACCGTCCTCAGTCCGGTCCGCTCGGCACCGTCGAAGCGATTCACGGCGAGCACGAACGGCACACCCCGGTCCTCGAAATAGTCGAGAGCCGGAAAACAGTCCCCGATCCGCCGGGTGTCCGCGAGCACCACCGTCCCGAGCGCCCCCTCCGCCAGTTCCTCCCACATGAACGAGAACCGCCGCTGCCCGGGCGTCCCGAACAGATACAGGGCGATCGACGGATCGAGAGTGATCCGGCCGAAGTCGAGCGCGACCGTCGTGGTCGTCTTCGACTCGATTCCGTCGAGTGAGTCGACGCCCACCGACACCTGGGTGATCGCCGCCTCCGTGTCCAGCGGCTCGATCTCCGAAATCGCTCTGATGAACGTGGATTTGCCGACCCCGAGTCCCCCGCTCACCACGATTTTCACGGCGAGCGGGGCGGTCCTGTCACAGCGGCCGGGCATGATTGCTGATCCTTTCGAGCGGCCGGACGGTCCTCACGTCCTCAACCAGCTCTACGTCTCAGAACAGTTCACCGTTCACCGCCACACCGCACACCCCGTCAGCAACCGCAGTCACACCCACAGTCGCAGCAATCGCATCCGTCACAGCAGTCGCAGTCACAGCAATTGCAGCAGTCACAGCAATCCCCGCAGTCCCCGCAGTCGGCGCCGTTGCAGAGACCGTTCTTGCGCTCGCGGCTCCACGGGTCCTCGTACTCCCCGCAGCACATCCGGCACGTGCAGGCCAGCCCCGCCCACACCGCGCAGCCCGCCAGCAGTCCGCGCCGGTCGTGCCGCGGCGGCCGCGGCGGCAGGCCGGGCCCGCCGGGCGGCGCGTACGACCCCGCCGGCGACGGCGTGCGGCCGTGTCCGCACGAGGCCGTGCCGAAGGCGCGGTCGACGGAAGCGCGCAGTTCGTGCACGAGCAGCCGGTGCGCCAGCCTGCCGTCCGTGAACTCCACCTCGCGCAGCGCGAGCCGTATCCCGTGCAGGGCGTCGCCGGCCAGCCGCCGGGCCTCCTCGACCGGGGTCCCGGTCGCGGTCAGCGGGTTCCAGGCCCCCGACGCGGCGTCAGCCTCCTTGTCCTGCACGGCGTCCAGGAGGTGCGCGAGCCGCCCGAACAGCCGCCCGGCCTCGGCGAGCGGCGCGGTGTTGCCCGGCCGCCCCGCGAGCACCGCGGTGTGCGCGAAGGCCGCTCCGGTCGCCGTCTCGGTCGGCTCGGTGACCGTCAGGACCGGCGTCCCGGGTCCGGCGAGCGCCTCGATGCCGGTCTGCCGGTCCACGGCGTCCACCAGGACCGACGTGTCGAAACCGACGTCGGATCCCGTACGGGCACCCGCCGCACCCCAGCTGGACGCCACCCGCCGGGCGGCGAGCGCCACCGGCCGGCGCGCCAGCAGCCCGTCGCCGTCGGCGACGTGGTCGCGCACCTTGGCCGAGGCGAGCACCAGCGAAACGGCCGCCGCGAGGCGCGCCCCCTCACCCTGTGCGACGGAGGCGGTCCGCATCCCGCGCAGCGGGCAGGGCCCCGCGGTACGCCGCCGCCCGCCGCCCGCCCCCTCGGCCTGAGCCTCCGTCAGAACGGAGATCAGCAGCCCGTCGTAGTTGGTCACGACCCGTGCGAACTGCCCGTGGTCCTCGCGCAGCGCGAGACACAGTCCGCACAGGTGCGCCGTCCACTGGGACTTGAGGCTCTCACCGAGCCGATGACGGCAGGGCCTGACGATTCCGAACATGACGATCTCCCCCGTGACATGCGCCATCCGGTGCGGCCGATCAGGCCGTTACGGCCGATACGGCGATGAGCTGCCGCAGCTTATCGGCCATTGCGTTCACCCGTACGCCCCGCCCGTCACCCGTACGCCGTGAAGAATCATATTTCACTCACAGTCAGCACCCGCATACTGCACGACCCTTGGGATACCCGGGCTCTCGACGGATTCGCTCTGCACCAGTACCGTCACAAACCCCCCGCGCGGCGTCTATCCACTTGGCGCGCCAACCGCATCATGGATGACCATAGGGATGCGGAAAGCAGAAGAACCGCTGTGAGAGGAGGCGTCCATGGGATCGGTACGCAAGGCGAGTGCCTGGCTTGGCCTCGTCGACGACAACGATGACGAGCGTTACTACGACGACGACTACTCCGAAGGGACCGAGCAGCCCGGGGATGCCTGGGTCACCGACCCGCGGGTCAAGGTGGCCTCGGACACCGCGGAGGAGAAGGGCCGCCGCATCGGCACGGTGACCCCCGACAGCTTCCGGGACGCCCGCGCCATCGGCGAGCTGTTCCGCGAGGGCGTTCCGGTCATCATGAACCTCACCGCCATGGAGGCCGCCGACGCCAAGCGCGTCGTCGACTTCGCGGCGGGACTCATCTTCGGCCTGCGCGGTTCGATCGACCGCGTCTCCAACCGCGTCTTCCTGCTCACTCCGGCCGACACGGAGATCGTGAGCCAGGACCCGGCGGCGCACCGGGCGGACGGGTTCTTCAACCAGAGCTGAGGCAGGGCCGCTCACCGGCCCTGCCCCCGCGCAGGGTTCACCGGAAGGCGTCGAGTCCGGTGAGCGCCTTGCCCAGCACGAGCTGGTGCATCTCGACGGTGCCTTCGTACGTCAGCACCGACTCGAGGTTGGTGGCGTGCCGCATGACGGGATATTCGAGCGAGATCCCGTTGGCGCCGAGAACGGTGCGCGCCGTACGGCAGATCTCGATCGCCTCCCGTACGTTGTTGAGCTTGCCGAAGCTGACCTGCTCGGGACGCAGGCGGCCGGCGTCCATCCGCCGCCCCAGATGGTGGGCGAGCAGGATCCCCTTGTGCAGTTCGACCGCCATGTCGGCGAGTTTGGCCTGGGTGAGCTGGAACCCCCCGATGGGCCGCCCGAACTGCTCCCGCGACTTCGCGTAGTCGACTGCCGCCTCGAAACAGCTGCGCGCCGCACCCATGGCCCCCCAGACGATGCCGTAACGGGCGTGCGAGAGACAGCTGAGCGGACCCTTGAGCCCGACGACCTCCGGCAGTACGGCGTCGGCGGGCAGCCGTACGTCGTCCAGGACGAGTTCGCTGGTGACGCTGGCGCGCAGCGACCACTTGTGCTTGATCTCGGGCGCGGAGAACCCGGCGGCGTCCGTGGGCACCACGAAGCCGCGGATGCCGTCGTCGGTCCGTGCCCAGACGACGGCGACCCCGGCCACCGACCCGTTGGTGATCCACATCTTGCGTCCGTTGAGCACCCAGTCCGTACCGTCGCGCTTGGCGTACGTCCGCATGGAGGCGGGGTCGGAGCCGTGGTCCGGCTCGGTCAGCCCGAAGCATCCGATGACGTCACCGGCGGCCATGCCCGGGAGCCACCGCTGCTTCTGCTCCTCGCTGCCGAAGCGGTGGATCGCGTACATCGCGAGCGATCCCTGCACGGAGACCAGGGACCGGATGCCGGAATCGGCGGCCTCCAGCTCCAGGCAGGCGAGGCCGTACTGCACGGCGCTCGCGCCCGCGCACCCGTACCCGGTGAGGGACATGCCGAGCGCGCCCAGTCCGCCGAGTTCCTTCGCGAGCTCGCGGATGCCGGGCAGTTCGCCCCTCTCGTACCACTCGGCGACCTGCGGCAGGACGCGGTCGGCCGCCCAGGAGCGGACGGTGTCCCGGACGGCGATGTCCTCCGGCTCCAGCAGGTCGTCGATGCCGAGCGGGTCGGCGGGGTCGAACGGGGGCAACTTCGCGGACGCGGCCATGGGGACACCCTCCGACACTGATAAAAACTAGCAGCGCTAGTTAGATTCCGGAGCCGACGTTACGACGCAGTGTCCCGCACGTCCAGTGCCCCGGGGCTACACGGAGACGCGGGAGTCCGCCATCTCCCTCGGCGCGGGCAGTTCCACCGCGGGTGCCGTCTCGCCGCACTGCATGGTCCGCGGCAGGCGCAGCGCCATGGCCGCGCCCAGGAGCAGCAGGCCGACGCTCACCAGCAGGGTGACGTGCAGCCCGTGCACGAAGGAGTCCCGGGCGGCCCGGCGCAGTGCCGCTCCGGCCGGCCCGCCCAGACGCCCGGCGACCTGGTACGCCTCCCCCAGCGAGTGGCCCGCCGCGGCCGAGGCGGCCGAGGGGACACCGGGCACGGACGACAGCCCCGGCTTGTACGCCGCGTTCATCACGCTGCCCAGCAGCGCTATGCCGATCCCTGCTCCCAGCTGGTACGACGTCTCCCCGACGGCCGCGGCACCGCCGGAGCGGTCCGGCGGCGCCTCGCTCAGCATCGACTCGTAGGCGCCGAAGAGCGTGGTCTCCAGGCCGAAGCCGAGCACCAGGAAGGCGGAGACCAGCAGGCCCGGGTCGTCCGTGCCGCCCATCGCCGTCAGCAGCAGTACCGACACGGCCGTCAGGCAGAAGCCGAGGCACACCATCCGGCGCGGCCCGAAGCGCCGCAGCATCCGCGCCCCCGCGAGCCCCGCGGCCATCGCGGCGAACGTCAGCGGCAGCAGCCGCAGCCCCGTCTGCAGCGGCGACAGCCCCAGCACCAGCTGCAGGTACTGCGCCGCGATCAGCTCCAGTCCGACCAGGGCGAGCATGGCCAGGACGATGCAGCCCACGGACGTGCTGAAGGCGGGCCGGGCGAACATGCGGAGGTCCACGAGCGGATGCGCGCGGTGCCGCTGCCGCCGCACGAAGAGGACCAGCAGCCCCGCGCCGAGGACGAGCGGCACCGCGGTGAGGACGCCGAGTTCACCGGCGCCCAGCCGCTTCACCCCGAAGACCACGCCGAAGAGGCCGGCCGCGGCCGTCAGCGCGCCGACCACGTCCCAGGGACCGTCGCCGGTGCCCCGCGACTCGGGCAGCAGGAGCCGTCCCACCGGGAGGCTGACCAGCATCAGCGGGATGTTGACGAGGAAGACCGAGCCCCACCAGAAGTGCTCCAGCAGGAAGCCGCCGAGCAGCGGGCCGACGGCCGCACCGACCGCGGCGACCGCGCTCCAGACACCGATCGCCAGGGCCCGCTCACGCCGGTCGGGGAAGACCTGGCGGAGGATCGAGAGCGTCGCGGGCATGATCATCGCGCCACCGACGCCGAGCAGCGCCCGCGCGAGGATCAGGACCTGCGGGTCGTGGGCGAGCGCCGCGAGGCCGGAGGCGAGGCCGAAGAGGCCGTAGCCGAGAAGGAGGATGCGTCTGCGGCCGACGCGGTCACCGAGCGTGCCGAAGAGGATCAGCAGCGAGGCGCAGACGAGGGGGTAGACGTCGACGATCCAGAGCAGTTCTATCGCGCCGGGCCTGAGGTCCTCGGTGACGGCGGGCACCGCCACGTGCAGCACGGTCGCGTCGACCGCGACCAGCAGCAGGCTCACGCAGAGGACGACGAGGACGACCCAGCGGTTGGCACCGGCCCCGGCCGCCCGACGGCGCAGCGCGGCGGCGGCCGTGGTCGTCCCGGACATGTACGTACCTCCCAGATGTTCCCTCGCGTTCGGCGGGGCACACGGGGTGGGGACTCCCCGTGACTCGGCCGGAGGGAGCGGTGGTCTCCGGCCCGCGCAACGAAGGCGAGTGACACGCCAGCGTACGCGAGTCCGCGCCGCGGTCACGTGGCGGACCTCTCAGAGTCCGCACCGATCCGTGTGGCATGCACCACTTTCCCTTCCCCTTCGTCCACGCCCCGCCCGGTTCGCCGGTTCCGGCGGGCGCCGATAATCGGGCCCGTGACCGATCTCGCGACGCGTACCGCGCCGCCCCGCGGCGGGGCCCTGCGCCGTGCCGCCCCGGCCCTCCTCGGGTACGCGGCCGTGCGCGCCCTGGGCCTGGTGGTGCTGGCGGTGTGGAGCGGCGCGCACGGCAAGAGCGCCCACACCCTGCTGACCGCCCGCTGGGACGCGCTGTGGTACACCCGGGTCGCCGGTCTCGGCTACGGCTACGAGGTGCGGCTGCCCAACGGCGACGTGCACTCGGACCTGGCCTTCTTCCCCCTGCTGCCCTGGCTCGAGCGGCTGCTGCACGCGGTGACGCCCCTGTCGTACGCGGACGCCGGCTTCGCCGTCAGCCTGCTCGCCTCGCTCGCGGCGGCCTGGGGGATCTTCGCGGTCGCGGACCGGGTCCACGGCCGCGGGGACCGGGAAAGGGGCGAGGCGTGCCTCCGGGCGGGTGACGGCGGGCGCCGGGTGGGCGTCTGCGCCGTGCTGCTGTGGGCCGTGCTGCCCGTCGGGATCGTGGAGTCGATGGCGTACAGCGAGTCGCTGTTCACCGCGCTCGCCGCCTGGTCGCTGTACGCGGTCCTGACCGGCCGCTGGCCGGCCGCGGGCGCCCTGGCCGCGCTGGCGGGGCTGACCCGGCCGGTCGGGCTCGCCGTCGCCGCCGCCGTGTGGGCCGCCGGCATCGCCTCGTTCGGGCGAGAGCGGAGCACGGCGGACCCGGGCGCCGCCCACGCGGGCGAACACGCCCCCGCGCCGTCGGCGCACAGCCCCTCGGGGCGCGACCCCGCATCCGAGGGCGCGCCGGGCACGGCGTACGCCCCCGGCACGGCCCGCCGCGCCCTGGCCCTGTTCGTGGCTCCACTGGGCGCCGCGGGCTACGTCCTGTGGGTCGGCCACCACACCGGCAGGGGCCCGCTGGGCTATCTGGACGTCCAGGCGGGCTGGCGCAACGGCTTCGACGGCGGCGCCGCCTTCGCCCGCTTCGTCGCCGGCGAGCTCACCTCGTTCCCCTCGGTCCTCGCGGGCCTCGGCACGATCGCCGGGGTCGGCCTGGTGATCGGGGCGTACGCCGTCTGCGTACGCCGGCGCCAGCCGCTCCCGCTGCTCGTGTACGCGGGTGTCGTCACCGCACTGGCCCTGTGCGCGTCGAGTTATTTCGGCTCGAAACCGCGCCTGCTGCTGCCGGCCTTCCCGCTGCTGCTGCCCCTCGCGGTGCCCTTGGCCCGGCTGCGCACGTCGAGGTCGGCGCTGGTGGTGTGCGGTGTCGCCGCGGCATCGGCCGTGTACGGAGCGTTCTGGCTCAACGGCTCCGGTCCGCCATGATCGGCTTCCCGGGCCCCGTGAGCGCCCGGGGAAATCCGCCCCAGCATTCGGTGAACGAATTCATAAGTCCCATAAAACTGATTCGCGGAATGATCAAAGGAATTGAAGGAGGCCGGCCCCCGGCATTGCGGATTCGTTGGAAATAAAGCCACCACTGAGAGGAATCCCACATCACATCGTCATCACAAAGCCGCTGATTCGCCGGAGAACTGAGCTCACTCGCTGTAACGTCGATTGGGTGCGTACCGAACGAAACCTCACCCGTCTGGACCGGGTGTTCGCCAGACTGGACCGGGAGCCGGAACGACCGGCCCTGATCGATGTGCCGAGGATGAGCAGACACCGGGTCGCGCTGCTGACCGGGACGCTGGCGTTCTACCTGGCGATCGTGTGGGCCGTGGTGACCACCTCCTGGCTGGTCCGGCTGGACTGGCAGGTCATGTTCTTCCGGCCGTACCAGCAGTGGTCGCATATCCACTGGTTCGTCGACTACTACGTGGTGCTGGGCCAGCGCGGCCCCACCGCGGTGATGGTCGCGGCCTGGCTGGGCTGGCGTTCCTGGCGGCAGCACACGCTGCGTCCGCTGCTGACGCTGGGCACCGCGCTGCTGCTGCTGAACGTCACGGTCGGCGCCGCCAAGATCGGCATGGGCCGCCTGGGACCGCACTACGCGACCATGATCGGTTCGAACGAGATGGGCCTCGGCGGCGATATATTTCCGAGCGGTCACACCGCGAACGCCGTGGTGACCTGGGGCATCCTGGCCTACCTGGCCTCCACCCCGAGAGCCCGCCGCTGGCTGTCCGCGCTGTCCGCGCTCACCGCGCTGGGCGTCGGGATGGCCACGGTCTACCTCGGCACGCACTGGCTGAGCGACGTGCTCCTCGGCTGGGCCGCCGGCCTGCTGATCCTGCTGGCCCTGCCCTGGTGCGAGCCGCTGATCGCCCGCGCCGAGGTCTGGATCCTCGACCTGCGCGACCGCTGGCGCGCCCGCGGCACCGCCCCGGCCCCGGCGCCGGCCCCGGTCGGCTCTCCGGCGCTGCTCCAGCCGCGTACGACCGCGCCGCCGCAGGACGAGGCTCCCGTGCGCGGGTCGTCGTCGGCCCGCCCGGCCCGGCCGCCGGCCTATCTGGCCCCCGGCCCGCACACGGCCCGTTCGGAGCGCACACCGGTCACCCCGGCGGGCAGCCGCCGCCCGCCGCACTCGGACCGCGTCCCGCGGGGCGCCACGACCTCCACGGCCCGCCCGCTCACGGGCGGCTGACGCCACCGGCGGGGGAAGCGGTACGCACACCCACCTCCGCACGGCGAAGGCCCCGGTCTCCTCCAGGAGCCGGGGCCCTCGCCCTGTGTCAGCCCTTCCAGGCCCGCACCACGCGGTCGTCGCGCACCTCGAAGTTCAGCCGGCCCACGCGGTACTCCATCGTGATGATCGCCCCCGGTGGCAGCGAGCGCACCGTGGACCATCCGCGTTCCCGCGCGCGCCGCTCGGCGCCGGCCGCGTCGAGGCCGACGTACCCGTCCGGATCGTCGTGGGGTTCCGCCTGCGGAGTGGGAATCGGTGCCATGCCGCCACGCTAGGCCCTGTCCGGCGGACAGGGAAGCGGGGCCGTCCCGCGGGCCCCGCTTCCCCCTCCGGTCACACTTCTGTCACAGCGCCGCGACGTGCGTTTGGGCGTGGCCGCGTCACACGTACGGGCGATTCCGTAGGCCTTCCGTAGGCCTTCCGTAGGCAATCGAACGTAATTGCCCGCGTGTCGCGGCCTCTCTTCGAATACCACGTCGGAAAGTGCCCGGAGAACCGCCCCGGACTTCTTTCCCGGCCGAATCCGGACAGCCCCGCAGCAGCTGGCGCCGCATGGAAAATACACGGTTTCAGCACAGAACCCTCGCACACCCCCTGTCGGAGCGTGCGGGGTCGCGAGCATCATGGCCTGAGCTCGCGACCGGGCGCGCGGGCTTCGGCGGACCCAGGACGCGACGAGCGAAGGGGCGAGCGAGCGATGGGGACCGAGACCGTGCGGGCGGCGGAGCGACCCGCACAGACCAGCGGGCGCGGGCAGGTGGTCGTCGACTGGCTGACCACCACCGACCACAAGAAGATCGGGCACCTCTACCTGATCACCTCGTTCGCCTTCTTCCTGATCGGCGGGGTGATGGCGCTGCTGATGCGCGCCGAGCTGGCCCGGCCGGGGCTGCAGATCGTGAGCGCCTACCAGTTCAACGAGCTGTTCACGATGCACGGCACGGTGATGCTGCTGCTGTTCGCGACCCCGATGTTCGCGGGCTTCGCCAACGAGCTGATGCCCCTGCAGATCGGCGCCCCCGACGTCGCCTTCC
Source organism: Streptomyces sediminimaris (assembly GCF_047049295.1). NCBI lineage: Bacteria > Bacillati > Actinomycetota > Actinomycetes > Kitasatosporales > Streptomycetaceae > Streptomyces > Streptomyces sediminimaris. The sequence continues at coordinate 1,892,328 of NZ_JBJWOT010000001.1, forward strand.
CGCGCCTGAACATGCTGTCGTACTGGTTCTTCCTGTTCGGCGGCCTGATCGTGCTCGGTTCGCTGCTCGTGCCCGGCGGCCCCGCCGCCTTCGGCTGGTTCGCCTACGCGCCGCTCAACAGCGAGGCGCACTCACCGGGCATCGGGCCCGATCTGTGGATCATGGGGCTGGCCCTGGCCGGCTTCGGCACGATCCTCGGCGCGGTCAACTTCATCACCACCATCATCGGGATGCGCTGCCCCGGGATGACGATGTTCCGGATGTCGATCTTCACCTGGAACACGCTCTTCACGTCCATCCTGATCCTGATGGCGTTCCCCGTGCTCGCGGCGGCGCTGCTCTGCCTGGAGGCCGACCGGCGGTTCGGGGCGCACGTCTTCGACGCGGCCAACGGCGGGGCGCTGCTGTGGCAGCACCTCTTCTGGTTCTTCGGCCACCCCGAGGTGTACATCATCGCGCTGCCGTTCTTCGGCGTCATCACGGAGATCATCCCGGTCTTCAGCCGCAAGCCGGTCTTCGGGTACCTGACGCTGGTCGGGGCGACGATGTCGATCACCGGTCTGTCGGTGGTGGTGTGGGCGCACCACATGTTCGTCACCGGTGCGGTGCTGCTGCCGTTCTTCTCGTTCATGAGCTTCCTGATCGCCGTCCCGACGGGGGTGAAGTTCTTCAACTGGACCGGGACGATGCTGAAGGGCTCGCTGTCCTTCGAGACGCCGATGCTGTGGGCGGCGGGCTTCCTGGTGACGTTCCTCTTCGGCGGTCTGACCGGGGTGATCCTCGCGTCGCCGCCGCTGGACTTCCACGTCTCGGACTCGTACTTCGTGGTGGCCCACTTCCACTACGTCGTCTTCGGCACGGTCGTCTTCGCGATCTTCGGCGGCTTCTACTTCTGGTGGCCCAAGTTCACCGGCAGGATGCTGGACGAGCGGCTGGGCAAGCTCCACTTCTGGACGCTGTTCGTCGGCTTCCACACCACGTTCCTGGTGCAGCACTGGCTGGGCGCGGAGGGCATGCCGCGCCGGTACGCCGACTACCTCGCGGCGGACGGGTTCACCGCCCTCAACACCGTGTCGACGATCGGTTCGTTCCTGCTGGGCCTGTCGACGCTGCCGTTCCTCTACAACGTCTGGAAGACCGCCAAGTACGGCGAGCGGGTCGAGGTCGACGACCCCTGGGGCTACGGCCGCTCCCTGGAGTGGGCGACCTCCTGCCCACCGCCGCGGCACAACTTCAACGCCCTGCCGAGGGTCCGCTCCGAGTCCCCGGCGTTCGACCTGCACCACCCCGAGTACGCCGCGACTCCCGAGGAGCCCCTCGGCGCGGAGCGCCGGAAAGCGGGCCCCGGCCCCGGGGCGCCCTGATCACCCTGATCACCTCGGCCGGCTCCGGCAGACCGGACCCGCAGCCCGTCAGCTGCTCCCGGCCGCCGCGGTGACCGACACCGACAGGTCGTTGTCGCGCGTGTAGCAGGGCCCGGCCTCCAGCGGGCCGTGCGGCGTGTCCACGCGCACGCGCGGGCGGACGAGGGACGCCTTGTCGGCCACGTCGTCGAGCAGCCGCGCGACCCGCACCGCCGGTCCGGCCTCGCCCGCGGGCCGCAGCCACAGGTCCCACACGCCCGGTTCCAGGGCCGCGTAGACCACCGTGAAGCGGAACCCGGCGCGGCCGGCGAGGACTTCGGCCCGCCGCACCGGGGCGGACGCGTGCCGGCCACGGATCTCGGCGTGGGCCCGCGGTCCGAGTCCGGTGCCGTACACCCGCCCCGGCACCGTCAGCACACCGGGCCCGGCGAGCGGTTCGTCCGCCTCGGCGTGCGGGGCGCGGACCCAGCTGCGCACGACGAGACCGCCCTCGCACGACGGGGGCTCCCCCGCCCGGGCGGCATCGGCGGTGCGGGCGTAGGGGATGCGGACGGCGACCTGGCCGCGGAAACCGCTGGGGGTGCGCGCGGCGAGCGAGCGCAGGTCGGTGGCCCCCAGGCGCAGGCGGCGCGGCTCGCCGGCGCCCACCCGCGCGTAGGCGTCCCAGCGGCCCTCGGCGAGGGCGACGCTGCTGGGCAGCGCGGCGCGCAGCCGGCCGTCCGCGGCCGGGGCCAGCGGCAGGCACACCTCCTCGTGACCGCCGCGCAGGCGCAGCAGCATGAACGCGCCCGCGGCCCCTCCCGCGGCGGGGACGTCGAAGGTCAGCCCGCCCGCGGAGTCGGCGACGCAGTCGGCGCGCAGCGGTGTGGACCGCGGAGCCAGCGTCCTCATCCGGTCAAGATCCTTCCTCGGCCTGAAATCCTTCCTCGGCCTGTGCTACCCGGTCAGACAGGCGACCGGGCGCTTTGGTTGCGTCCGGTGCCCCCGGATCTACGGCTGGTAGGGCAGTTGGGGCACGTCGAAACAGGTGCTGTTCATGTCGCCCTGGGACACCCATCCCCTGCCGTCCCGCCAGCGGGCCACCGAGAGGCAGGTCCTGCGGTGCTTCGGCGGCTCGGCCAGCCGCTCGAACTCGACCGGGAGCAGCAGGCCGTCCGCGGTGTAGCGGTCGCTGCGGTTCATGAAGGCGTCGACGCACGCGCGCGTGATGCCCTCGCGCGCGCACGACCGGGCCGCGTCCGTGAACCACATGCCGGCCGCCCAGCCCTCCAGCTGCCACTGGGAATGCGTCTTCAGGCCCTTGGTGGCGTCCCGGAAGCGCCGTACGGCGGCGTTGCCCGTGTCCTCGTAGTTGCGGCTGGCGCCGGTCGCCCACAGGGCGTTGCGGCAGCGCGGGGAGTCCTTGTAGTCCTCGGGGACGGTGGACGTCCAGTTCTGCACGTTGGTGACCTTGGCGATCACCCGGGCGCCGACCTGGTCCATCGCCTTGCACAGCTGTGCGTTGCCGTGGGTGTCGATGGCGTCGAAGACCAGGTCGGCGCCCTGCTGCTTCAAGTCCGCCGCCGCGGCACGGAAGTTGGGCAGCGCGAAGTCGACCTCCTCGGTGACCACCTTGTAGCCCTCGGTCCGCAGGCCCTGCTCGACCAGGCGGGCGTAGGCGGCGGAGGAGGCCTGGTTGTACGACACCACGGCCGCCGTGCGGGCGCCCTTCTCGCGCTTGAAGTAGCGGTAGACCTCGGTGCCGCCGTAGAGCTTCCCGTCCCAGCCGGGGGTGCCGTCGCGGGGTGCGAGGCTGCCGTAGATGCCGTACAGGTGGGGCCAGGTGTCGTAGGCGGCGCCGATGGGCTGGCCGCCGATGTCGGGCACGCGTGCCCGGGAGACGCGGGGGGCGCCCGCGTAGTCCAGGGCGGTGGTGGCGACCAGGGCGACCACCTTGTCCTCGTCGACGAGCCGGTGCACGCAGGTGTTGTTGCCGACGCCGCTGCCGCCGTCGTCGCACTCGTGCACCTCGACCGGGTGCCCGTCGATGCCCCCGTGCGCGTTCAGCCGGTCGAACCAGGCCTTGGCGCCGTCGCGCGGGCCCGTGAAGGCGTTGCCCCCGACCGGGCTGGTGGCGCTCGTGACGATGCCGACGCGCACCGGTGCGGCGCCGCTCGGCGCGGGCGCGTCCGTGCGCCCGCCGTGCTCGAAGTCGCTCTCCGGCAGCCTGCTGCCGCAGGCCGTGCCCACGAGGAGCAGCAGCACCGCGGCGGCGGTCTCAGCAGCCGGGGAGCGCCGACGCCGAGGCATTTCCGCTCATGCCGACCAGTGCGCAGAGGGTGTTGACGGAGACCTTCCAGGTGCCGTTCTGCTCGACGGCCGTCCCGGAGGCGTTCGGCAGCGCGGTGGCGCCCTTCAGGGTCAGGTCGTACGTCACGTTCGCCCGGGTCGGCGAGGTGAACTCGACCTTCGTCACCGTGGCCTGCACCTCCCCGCCGCGCTGGTCGCCGCCGAAGGCCCGCATGACCGGGCCCATCCTGTCGCCGTTCTCCAGGACCGCCTGCTTGTCCCGGGTGGAGGTGGCCGGGTCGAAGAACGTCTTCCAGTTCTGCCGGATCTCCTTGGTGGCGGCCGCCGGATCGGCCGGTGCCGCCGCCGGGGCGCTCGTGGTCTTCTGCACCGAGGGAGTGGGCGGCGCGCTCGCGCTGCCGCCGCTGTCGTCGCCGCACGCCGCGAGGGCCGGGGTGAGGACGAGCACGAGGGCGGCCAGTGCCGCCGTGCCACGGCCCGCCACCCGTGGGCCGCGGCCCCTCTCCCCGTTCCCCCGCCTGAGGTCGCTCCCGAGAACCATCTGGCTCACCACCGGGTGTCGGTCCGGGCAACGTGCGCCCGGTGCTTTCAGGGTCGGCTTCCAGAGGGCATAGTGCAAGTCCATTGGCTTACATGGAATACCTCCAGACACATGCACCGGAACGCGACGTGTGGGAGCCAGCGATGCGGACAGGCCGACTGCGCGGTGTGCACCCCGTCCTGTGGGCCGGCTGGGCCGCGCTCGCCGTGGGCGCGGTGCTGTGCGTCATCGGCTGGTACGGCGTCTCCGGCGAGCGGTACGTCGGGCGCCAGCTGCCCTACCTCGCCTCCTGCACGGTCCCCGGCGCGGCGCTGATCGTGGCCGGTGCGGTGCTGCTCACCCACGGGCGCAACGCGCTGGCCGCGTCGCGCGTCGAGGAGCTCTACGGCCTGCTGGTGACCGCCGGCTCCGCCGACGCCGAGGAGTCCGGACCGGCGGGGGCCGCCCTGCCCCTCGCGGTGAGCGGGGACCTGCTGATGGTGCCGGGCGGCACGCTCTGGCACCGCGCGGACTGCCCGCTGGTCGCCGGGAAGGCGGAGGCCGTACCGGTGGACACGAAACTGATCGCGGGCGGCGAGCTCGGCCCGTGCCCGATCTGCGAGCCCACCGGCGACACCGACTGATGTCCTCACTGACGTACGACCTGACGCTGGCCGGCCTCTCCGTCGGCAGCGCGGCCGCGCTCACCGGAATCGGCCTGATCGTGACGTACCGCGCGACCGGCGTGCTCAACTTCGCGCACGGCGCGATCGCGATGGTGTGCGCGTACGCGCTGCGGCAGTGCGTGGTCGAGTGGGGCTGGCCGCTGTGGCCCGCGGCCACGGTGACGCTGGTGTTGCTGGCGCCGGGGATCGGCGTGGTGCTGGAACGGTTCGTCTTCCGGCCGCTGGCGGTCCTGGGCGGCGATCCGGCGCAGACCCTGGTCGCCTCCATCGGCGTCTTCGTGCTGCTGGTCGGGGGCGCCGCGGTGCTGTGGGGGCAGGGCGCCCGGGACGACGCGCCGGAACTGGTGTCGGCCGACCCGTGGGGGCAGCTGGGCGTGGCGCTCGCGCTGGCCGCGGGGGTCGGGGCGGTGATCCGCTGGACACGGTTCGGCACGGAGCTCAGGGCCGTGGTCGACGACCGGCGGCTCGCGGTGCTCGGCGGGATCGACGCGGACCGGGTGGCGGCCGCGGGCTGGGCGTTCGGCTCGTTCACGGCGGGCCTGACGGGCGTGCTGCTGGCGCCGTACGTCCGCCTCGACCCCTACGGGCTGCCGCTGCTCGTCATGGAGGTCGTCGCGGTCGCGGTGGCGGCGCGGATGCGCAGCCTGCCGGTGGCCGTCGTCGCCGCCCTGGGCACCGGGATCGCGCAGAGCCAGCTGACGCGCCTGCACCCCCCGGGCTGGGGCGAGCCCCTGCTGCAGGCGGTGGGAGCGAACCTGTTCGTGGTGGCCCTGCTGGTCGCGGCCCTGGCGCTGCCCCGTGTCGGCACCCGCGACGCCCTGCCGCGCACGGCCTCCGCGCGCGTGCCGACGCCGCACGGCGCGTGGATAGTGGCGGTGGTCCTCTTCCTGCTGCCGCTGGGTTTCGCCGGGAACGACCTGCACACGTCCGTCCAGGTGCCGGCGCTGGGCGTGGTCCTGCTCTCCCTGGTGGTGGTCACCGGCCGCGGCGGGCAGATCTCGCTGGGACAGGCCGCGTACGCGGGTCTGGGCGCCCTGTTCACGGCGCTGCTCGCGGCGGGCCGCTTCCCGGGCCTGCCCCGGCTGCCCGAACTGGCCGCGCTCGCGGCGGCGGTGGCCCTGGTCGCTCCCCTCGGTCTGCTGACCGGCTGGCCGGCGATCGGCCGCCGGGGCCTCGCCCTCGCGCTCGCCACCTTCGCCGTCGGCGTCGGCGTGAGCCGCTTCGTCTTCGCCCAGCCGTACGCCACCTCCGGACTCGCGCTGGACCGCCCGGCCGGCTTCGACGGGGACCGCGCCTACTACGTCCTGGAACTGGCCCTGCTGGCGGCGGCGTCGCTGGCCACGCGGGCGCTGCGCCGGGGCCGCACGGGGCGGGCCCTGGCCGCCATGCGGGACCACGAGGCGGGCGCCTCGGCGGCGGGCGTCCAGGTCCCCTCGCTCAAACTCCTGGCCTTCGTCTCGGGCGCCGCGCTGGCCGCCCTGGGCGGCGGGATGCTCGGCATGGGCGTACGCGCCTTCGACCCGGCCGCCTACGACCCCGTCCGCGGCCTCCTCTGGTTCGCCGCGGTGGTGGTCCTGGGCGCCGACAGCACCCTGGGCGCCCTGCTCGCGGCGGCCTTGCTGGTGGGCCTGGACGCGGGCGCGCGGGGCGGTGTGGCGGCGGCCCTGATCGGCGTACTGGCGGTCCTGGTCGGCCGTTTCCCGGGGGGCCCGTACGAGGCGCTGCGGACGGCGGCGGAACGCCTGCGCCCGCGCGGAAGCGCGCGGCTGACGCCGGCGGGGCTGCGCGCCCGCGGCCGGCTGCGGCCCGCCGCCGCCCGGCTCCCGCAGGGGCCGCCCGTGCCGGACGACGAGGGCAGAGCGGGGGGCACCGGCCCTACCGGCCGTACCGATGGTGCGGACGCTGCCCATGGTGCCGGTGGGGGCACGGGCCGGGCCGAGGGCCGGGTGCGTCCCCGCGCGTCCGCGCCCGTGCTCACCGCCCGCGCCCTGCGTGCCCGCTACGGCACCTTCACCGCCCTGGACGGCGTGGACCTGGACGTCGTCCCCGGCCGGGTCACGGCGATCGTGGGCCCCAACGGCGCGGGGAAGAGCACCCTGTTCGACTGCCTGGCGGGCACCCTGCGCCCCGCCCACGGCCGGGTGGTCCTCGCCGGACGCGACATCACCCGCTTCCCGGCGCACGCCCGCACCCGCCTGGGCATCGCCCGCACCTTCCAGCAACTGGCCGTCTTCCCCTCGCTGACCGTCGCCGAGAACGTCCGCGTGGGCGCCGAGCAGGGCCGGCTGCGCGACCCGGGAGCCGTGGAACGGGCGCTGCGGCTGCTGGCCCTCGACGGACCGCTGCGGTCACTGACCGCCGCCGAGCTGCCCACCGGCACCCTGCGCCGCGTCGAACTCGCCCGGGCCGTCGCCGGCGGCCCCCGCGTGCTGCTCCTCGACGAACCCGCGGCGGGTCTCGACAGCGCCGAGGTCACCGCCCTGGCCCGGGTCCTGAAGGCCCTCGCGGCCGACGGCACCGCCCTCCTCGTGGTCGAGCACGACCTCGACCTGGTCGCCGACCTCGCGGACGTCGTGCTCGTGATGGCGGCGGGCCGCGTCATCGCCTCGGGCCCGCCCGGGCACGTGCTCGACGCCCTGGGCACCACGGGAGCGGTCACATGACGGCCCTCTCGCTGCGGCACGCGCGCGTGCGCTACGGCCCCCTGGAGGCCCTGCACGGCGTCACCCTCGCCGCTCCCGGCCCCGGCCTCACCGTCCTGCTGGGCCGCAACGGCTCCGGCCGTACGACGGCTCTGCGCGCTCTGGCCGGAACGGTGGCGCTGTCCGGCGGCGCCGTGGTCTGGGACGGCGTCGACGTGAGCCGGATGCCGGCCTTCGAACGGGCCCGCCGCGGGCTGTGCCTGATCCCCGAGCGGCAGGCGGTGTTCGGTTCCCTGACGGTGCGCGAGAACCTGGAGCTGACCGCCCGCGACCACACCGCCGCCCTGGACGCCTATCCGCAGCTGGCGCCGCTGCTGCCCCGCCGCGCCGGCACCCTCTCCGGCGGCGAGCAGCGCATGCTCGCCCTCTCCCGCGCACTGCTGGCACGCGCACACGTGGTGCTCGTCGACGAGCCCGCCCAGGGAATGTCGCCCGCGGTCGCCGCCCGCACCTACGAGCTGCTGGGTGCCCTCGGCGCGTGTGTCGTCGTCGCGGAGCAGCGGCTGCCGCCCGGGCTGCGGGACCGCCCGGGGGTGCTGGTGTACGAGTTGCGCCGCGGCTCGGTCGTGTTCAGCGGAGAGGCGGCCGAGCGGGAGCGTCGGTGAGGGGCGGGCCGAACTCCGCGCGAACCCGGTGCGGCTCCCCGCCGCCGTCCGGGTCCTCCGGGACGACCGTGGGTGCGCCGGTGTCCACGTGGCCGGGGCCGGGGCCGTCGCCGGGCATGCCGTCGCCGGACCGGTAGAGCCCGGGCAGGCCGCCGTGCACGCCCAGCAGTTCCACGATCGACGCCAGTGTCCGGCCGGGTCGCGCCGTGAGCACGCGTCCCTCCAGCCGGTACCGCGCGGCGCAGACGGGCCAGGAGCCCCAGCCCTGACGGGCCAGCACCTTCTTGGCGACGGTGATCTGCTCCTCGCGCGAGGCGAGGTCCGCGCGCGAGGCGAACTTCAGGCCGCCGAACGCCTTCCAGGTGGACTGCGAGAACTGCAGTCCACCGTAGTAGCCGTTGCCGGTGTTGGCGTGCCAGCGCCGGCCGCTCTCGCACTCGGCGAGGCAGCCCCAGGGCCAGTGGTCCTTGGCGCAGCCGCCGGCCGCGCGCGCGGGAAGCGTGCGCTGCTTGACGGGGGCGGGCGCGGCCTGGGCGGCGGCGGGGGTCAGGAGGCAGGAGAGGGCGGCGGCCAGGGCGAGCGCGAGCGGCATGCCGGACGTATGGGGCGTGCGGCACCTGCGGGGCGTGCGGTGCCCGCGGGGCGAGCCGTACCTGTGCGTGCGCAACATCGGCCCACGGTAAGCAGCGGGCGGCCCGTGGCCGCTCCGGCGCGTCCGCAGCGGCACAGGGCCCCACCCGGTCGGACGACCGGAGGGGGCCCGTTGCCCGGTGAGGGCGCCGGCTCAGAGCCGGAGCTGCTGTCCGGGCACGATCAGGTCGGGGTCGGCGCCGATGACGGTCCGGTTGGCGGCGTACAGCTGCTGCCAGGTGGTGCCGTGCCGGGCGGCGATCCTGCTCAGGGTGTCGCCCGGTCGGACGGTGTAGTCACCGCGGGAGGAGCCGCGGCTCGCGTGGCCCGTCGCACGTGCCGGCCCCTTCGACGGCTTCTTCGACGGCTTTTTCGACGGGGCGGCCTCGGTGGTCTTCGCGGTCCGGGTGGACCTGGTGGTCACCGGGCCGGAGGAGGCCGGTGCGCTGCCGTTCGCCCCGGCCCGGGCCGAGCAGACGGGCCACGCGCCCCAGCCCTGGGCGCGCTGGACCTTGGTGGCGACGGCGATCTGCTGGCCCCTGGAGGCCTGGTCGGCGGTCGGCGCGTAGGCCGCTCCGCCGTACGCGCGCCAGGTGCCGGCGGAGAACTGGAGCCCGCCGTAGAAGCCGTTGCCGGTGTTGATGTGCCAGTTGCCGCCGCTCTCGCACCGGGCGATGCGGTCCCACACTCCGTTGTCGGCCGCCGCGGCGTTCCCGGTCGCGGCCAGCAGTCCGAGCGGAGCGGCGAGCAGGGCGGCCCCGGCGAGGACCGCCGTCGTACGAGTCGGCGTCTTGCGAGCGTTGTCGTGACGAGCGCTGCCGTGAGTGGTATCGGCACATTCGGACATGAAGTTCCCTCTCGAACAACCCGGGGTCCCCCTGAGCCGGGCGCGCCTGCCCACACCTGAGTGGTCGTCACGCCCCGCCCGTCCGCCGCAGGTGGTGCTGAACCGGCTTGTCGCGATCGGCGGACGTACCCGAGCGGTGCTCGTTGCACACGGCCGAGGAATCTAGAGAGCCCCCGGCGCCGTCAGCAACCAACTGCTTGTCATTCCTGGCCAGTTCGCCGTTACCGCGGGTATCGACTATTTTCGGACACCCGCTTCATTCCTGGATTTCGGCATTTGTCGGTCCGGTACCCGGACGGTCTGTGACTCACTTCACGAAACCAACTTCCCTCGATTTCCGGGGACTTGACGGTGAGTACCCGATTCCGCACCCCTGGTGACCCTGCGCGGTGGATGGTTCGATTCCGTTCGCCGACAGGCGTGACTCCCGCCACAGATCGCCCGTTGTCTTCTGCATGAGCCCGGGCCCACCCGGTTCACGGGCCGGGAGCCACCCGGCCCCGCCGCGCACCACGACCCCGAGGGAGCCACCCGTGCCGCGCATGCTCGATGTCAGCGACGAGGTACGCGCCGAGATCGGCGACGAAGAAGCCGACCGGCTGCTCGCCGGAGAGAACCCGGGCGGTTACGACTGCACGTCCTGCCGCACACCGGGCGACTCCGGACAGGAACGCACCAGCACCGTGCTGTTCGTCGGCGAGGAGACCGCCGTCCTCGCCTTCGCCCACGCCACCTGCCTGCCCTCGCAGGTCGTCCAGGTCACCGAGGAACAGCTCCAGGGGGCGGTGCGGTCCATCTCCGGGAACACCGTGGAGACGGCTCCCGCCCAGGCCGTTGCCGAGCAGGCCGTGCTCGGCGTGACGAGCGGACTCGTGCTGATCTCCGGGGAGCTGCACCCGGCGCTGGTCGTCGAGCCGACCGGGCCCATCGTGCGGCCCGGCACCACCGGAGCGGGCGACGACTTCCTGCCGCTGCTCATCGAGCAGGGGTTCATGCCGCTGACGGAGCTGGCCGAGGTGCCGCCGGTGCTGCACGGCTGGTCGGTGCTGCTCGCCATGGGCCAGCTGCACGCGGTGCTCCAGCCGGGCGGCGACGGCGGGCAGCCGGTGGCGTGGTGGCAGGCGCACCAGCCGCTGCAGGTGACCGAGGGCTGGCGGGCGGCCGCCAACAAGCTCCACCAGGTGCTCCTGTTCGCCGCTCCGGTGGGCTCCATCGGACGCCAGCCCCGCGAGGACCTGCTGCGGGACGCGCTGGACAAGGCGGCGGCCAACGGCAAGCTGGTCGGTGTCGCCGTGCCCCTCGCCGGGACGTGAGTGCGCCCGGCGCGTGCGCCCGGCGGAGCCGGTGGTGACCGCATCCCTTGAGGTCCGGGGTCGTTTGGACATACGTGCACCCATACGACGTTCCCCGCCGCCAGTCCCTCCAGCCGATTCCGTCCGCCCGGTCGGCACAGGACGTCCCGGGCGGCTCCTCGGCCACGCCCATCTACGACGCGCTCTACGCCGAGTACGTCAAGTCCTTCCGTACGCTGCCGGGTGACCGCAGCGGGGAGGAGGAGCTGGGATTCACCGCCTTCGGGAACATCCCGCACGGAGCGGGGACGTACGCGAGACACCGGCCGGGTTCCTTCAGCAGCTCCTACAGCGCCTACAGCGCGGGGGCCGTCAGCGCCCGGCAGCAGTCGCAGTGGCAGCGCGCCGGGTCGGCCGGGCAGCAGGCCACGGGGCTGCACCAGCTGCCGGCCGCGCTGCCGCCCGGCCCGCGCGGCGGCCGCTGACGTGGTGGAGGGGCGGCCCGGACCGGGCCGCCCCTCCACCACGTGGCGCTACTTCTTCTTGCCGCCGCGCTTCTCGCGCACCCGCACCGAGAGGTGGATCGGCGTCCCCTCGAAGCCGAACTCCTCGCGCAGCCGGCGCTCGATGAAGCGCCGGTAGCCCGCCTCGATGAAGCCGGAGGCGAAGAGCACGAACCGCGGCGGCTTGGTGCCGGCCTGGGTGCCGAAGAGGATGCGGGGCTGCTTGCCGCCGCGGATCGGGTGCGGGTGGGCGGCGACCAGCTCGCCGAGGAAGGCGTTCAGCCGGCCGGTGGGCACGCGCGTCTCCCAGCCCGCCAGCGCCGTCTCGATCGCCGGGACCAGCTTCTCCATGTGCCGGCCGGTGCGCGCCGAGACGTTGACCCGGGGAGCCCAGGCGACCTGGCCGAACTCGGTCTCGATCTCCCGCTCCAGGTAGTAGCGGCGCTCCTCGTCGAGGGTGTCCCACTTGTTGTAGGCGATGACCATGGCGCGGCCGGCCTCGACCGCCATGGTGACGATCCGCTGGTCCTGGACGGAGATGGACTCCGAGGCGTCGATCAGGATGACGGCCACCTCGGCCTTCTCGACGGCGGCCGCGGTGCGCAGCGAGGCGTAGTAGTCGGCACCCTGCTGCAGGTGGACGCGCTTGCGGATGCCGGCGGTGTCGACGAACTTCCAGGTGACGCCGCCGAGTTCGATGAGCTCGTCGACCGGGTCGCGGGTGGTGCCCGCCTGTTCGTTGACGACGACGCGCTCCTCGCCGGCCACCTTGTTCAGCAGCGAGGACTTGCCGACGTTCGGACGGCCGATGAGGGCGATACGGCGGGGGCCGCCGGTCCCGGCGCCTCCGAAGGTCTGCTCGGGGGCGTCGGGCAGGGCCTCCAGGACGGCGTCCAGCATGTCGCCGGTGCCGCGGCCGTGCAGCGCGGAGACCGGGTGCGGCTCGCCGAGGCCCAGCGACCACAGGTAGGCCGCGTCCGCCTCACCGCTCGGGCCGTCGACCTTGTTGGCGGCCAGCACCACGGGCTTGCCGGCCTTGCGCAGCAGCCGTACCACCGCCTCGTCGGTGTCGGTGGCGCCGACCTTGGCGTCGACGACGAACACGACGGCGTCGGCGGCCTCGATCGCGTACTCGGCCTGGGCGGCCACGGAGGCGTCGATGCCGAGGACGTCCTGCTCCCAGCCGCCGGTGTCGACGACCTTGAAGCGGCGGCCCGCCCACTCGGCCTCGTAGGTGACGCGGTCGCGGGTGACGCCGGGCTTGTCCTCGACGACCGCCTCACGGCGGCCGATGATGCGGTTCACGAGCGTCGACTTGCCGACATTCGGGCGGCCGACGACGGCGAGGACGGGCAGCGGTCCGTGACCGGCCGCCTCGATGGCGCCTTCGACGTCCTGAAGGTCGAAGCCCTCTTCCGCGGCGAGCTCCATGAACTCCGCGTACTCGGCATCCCCGAGTTCTCCGTGGTCGTGCTCTTCGGAAGAGCCCTCGGAGTGGATGTGGTCGTTCATGAAGTCCGTACCTCGTTCATCGTGGTGGTCGGTGGAACATCCGGGTCTCCCCGGTTGATCCACTACTCAGTGTCGCCCAGCCGGCCGGTGAGCCGCCTGGCGTCCTCCAGGTGCGCGGTGAGCTGCTTCTGGATGCGTCCGGTCGCCTCGTCGAGCGCACCGCGCGTACGCCGCCCGCTTCCGTCGCCCGCCTCGAAGGGATCGCCGAAGACGACGTCGACACGGCTGCGCAGCGGGGGCAGCCCCGTCACCAACCGTCCCCGCCGCTCGGAACTTCCCAGCACGGCGACCGGCACCACCGGGGCGCCGCTGCGGACGGCGAAGTACGCGAGCCCGGCGCGCAGGGAGGCGAAGTCGCCCTCGCCGCGGGTGCCCTCGGGGAATATGCCGAGGATCCCGCCGGCCGCCAGCACGTCCAGGGCGCGGGTGATGGCCGTGCGGTCGGCGGCCGAACGGTCCACCTTCAGCTGGCCGATGCCGGTCAGGAACGGACCCAGCGGGCCGATGAACGCCTCCTTCTTGATCAGGAAGTGCATCGGCCGGGGCGAGACGCCCAGGACCATCGGGCCGTCGATGTTGTGCGAGTGGTTGACCGCGTAGATCGCCGGGCCGGTGGCCGGCACCTTCCAGGCACCTAGCACGCGCGGCCGCCACAGGCCGTACATCAGGCCGACGCCGATGCGCCGCCCGGCCTCGGCGCCCCGCTCGGAAGCCGGCCGGGGCGGCGCGTCGCGCCGCGCTGCGGGACGGCGGCCGGGTGACGGATGAACGGTCACTTGCCGGCCCGCTTCTCCTCGACGAGGGTGACCACGCACTCCACGACCTGGGCCAGCGTGAGCTCGGTGGTGTCCACCTCCACCGCGTCCCGCGCCTTGGCGAGCGGCGAGGTCTTGCGGGAGGAGTCGGCCGCGTCGCGCTTGATCAGTGCCTCGCGGGTCGCGTGCACGTCGGCGCCCTTGAGCTCGCCGCTGCGGCGGGCGGCGCGGGCCTCGGCGGAGGCGGTGAGGAAGATCTTCAGGTCGGCGTCCGGCAGCACGGTCGTACCGATGTCACGGCCCTCGACCACGATGCCCTGCTCGGCGGCGGCGGCCACCGAGCGCTGCAGCTCGGTGATCCGGGCCCGCACCTCGGGTACCGCGCTGACCGCGCTGACCCGGGCGGAGACCTCCTGGGTGCGGATCGGCCCGGCCACGTCCACGCCGTCGACCGTGATCGTCGGGTGCGCCGGGTCCGTGCCGGAGACGATCTCGGGCTTGCCCGCCACGGCGGCGATCGCGGAGGGGTCGTCGACGTCGATCCCGTTGGTCACCATCCACCAGGTGATCGCCCGGTACTGGGCGCCGGTGTCCAGGTAGCTCAGGCCGAGGTGCGCGGCGACGGCCTTCGACGTGCTCGACTTGCCGGTGCCGGCGGGGCCGTCGATGGCGACAATCACGGGCTGGGCAGCGCCGTTTTCCACGGGGGGACACCTTCCTGGTGCGGTGTGGCGGGTGGTGTGCGGGGCACGAGGGCGCCCGGCACCAGGTTACTGGCTCGCCGGCACCCTTCTTACAGGCGGATGATCCGGGTGATCACCGCGACGGGGCGGGTCCGCTCACTGCCGGATGGCCCAGCCCCGCTCCCGCAGCGCCGCCGTGAGGACCGGCGCCGTCTGCGGCTCCACCATCAGCTGCACCAGGCCCGCCTGCTGGCCGGTCGCGTGCTCGATGCGCACGTCCTCGATGTTGACCCCGGCCCGCCCGGCGTCGGCGAAGATCCGGGCCAGCTGCCCGGGCTGGTCGTCGATGAGGACGGCCACGACCTCGTACGCCCGCGGGGCCGACCCGTGCTTGCCCGGGACGCGGACCTGCCCGGCGTTGCCGCGCCGCAGGACGTCCTCGATGCCGGCCGTGCCCTCGACCCGCTTGGCCTCGTCGGAGGACTGCAGGGACCGCAGGGCCCGGACCGTCCCGTCCAGGTCGGCGGCGACGTCGGAGAGCAGGTCCGCCACCGGCCCGGGGTTGGCGGACAGGATGTCGATCCACATCCGGGGGTCGGAGGCGGCGATCCGGGTGACGTCCCGGATGCCCTGCCCGCACAGCCGTACGGCCGCCTCCTCGGCGTTCTGCAGGCGCGCGGCCACCATGCTGGAGACCAGGTGGGGCATGTGGGAGACCAGGGCGACGGCGCGGTCGTGGGCGTCGGCGTCCATGACGACCGGTACGGCGCGGCAGTGCGAGACGAGCTCCAGGGCGAGGTTCAGCACCTCGGTGTCGGTGTCCCGGGTCGGGGTGAGCACCCAGGGGCGGCCCTCGAAGAGGTCGCCGGTGGCCGCGAGCGGCCCGGACTTCTCGCGGCCCGACATGGGGTGCGTCCCGATGTAGGCCGACAGGTCCAGGCCCAGCGCCTCCAGCTCGCGCCGCGGGCCGCCCTTGACGCTGGCCACGTCGAGGTAGCCGCGCGCGGCCCCGCGGCGCATGGTGTCGGCCAGCACGCCGGCCACGTGGGCGGGGGGCGCGGCGACGATCGCCAGGTCGACGGGGGCGCCGGGGGCCTCGTCGGTGCCGGCGCCGAGCGCCGCCGCCGTGCGGGCCTGCTCCGGGTCGTGGTCGGCGAGGTGGACGACGACGCCCCGCTGGGACAGGGCGATGCCGGCGGACGTGCCGATGAGCCCGGTGCCGATGACGAGCGCGGTCCTCACTGGGCGATGTCCTTGCGCAGGGCGGCCGCGGCGCCGAGGTAGACGTGGGCGATGTCGGCGCGGGCCCGGTCGGACTCGATGTGGGCGAGGACGCGCACGACGCGGGGCATGGCGCCCTCGATGTCCAGCTCCTGGGCGCAGATCAGCGGCACGTCGACGATGCCGAGCTTGCGGGCGGCGGCCGCCGGGAAGTCGCTGTGCAGGTCGGGCGTGGCCGTGAACCAGATGCTGATCAGGTCGTCGGCGGTCAGGGCGTTGCGCTCGATGATGGCGGTGAGCAGGGCCCCGACCCGCTCGTCCATGTGGCCGGCCTCGTCCCGCTCCAGTTGGACGGCTCCCCGGACCGCTCGTACCGCCACGGCTTGGCTCCTCGCTGCTCTACGGATCGGCTCTGAGACCGCCCAGCGTAGTCAGCCCGCGGCGAGCGGGTGGGCGACGCCCGCCCGCTGAGACGGGAGAGCGCCCCGCGCACCGCTCGCCGCGGGCACCGGAGACATGGCCAATGTCACCGAATCGTCCCGATTCCGCCACTTGAAGCGAGATGCCCCCGTGCGCCTCTTTACGCCGGGCCCGCGGTCCGCTCTGATGGCAGCACGCCCGCCTCGGGGGAGGCCCGTATGAAGCGTCCTGGACCGCTGCTCACCTTGCTCGCGGGACTGCTGCTCGGCCTGTTCATGCTGGTTCTCAACACGACGACCGGGACGGAGGCCGCCTCGTCGGCGCCCAGGAAGGAGCCGCCGGCCGCGACCGCCTCACCGGCTCCGGCCAGGTCCACCGCGTCGCCGCGACCGTCCCCGTCGCGGTCCGCGGTGACCGACGGAAGTTACGCCGGACGGACGGACGACGGCTCCTCCGCCGTCGCGGTCTCGGTGCGCGGCGGCCGGGCGATCGCGTACTTCTGCGACGGCCGCTCCAGGGAGTCGTGGCTGAAGGGCGACGTCAAGGACGACGGCGGGCTGCGGCTGACCGGCACGGACGGCGCCGAGCTCAACGGCACCGTGCAGGAGAACACGCGCATCCGCGGCTCGGTCGGCATCGCCGGCGGGCACTACGCCTTCACCGCCGACCGGGCCAGGAAGCCGTCCGGGCTGTACCGGGCGACGGCCACGGTGCGCGGGGCGAGGATCGACGGCGGCTGGATCGTGCTGCAGAACGGCAGGCAGGTCGGCGTCGTCACCCGCGGCTCCGAGGCCTCGGCCGCACCGGCCATCGACCCGCGGACGGGTGCGGTGACGGTCGGGGGCCGGCACCTCACGCCACGTCCTGTGACCCCCTGACACCACCGTCCGCTCCAGGGAGCCGACCATGACCGTCGACCCGAACGCCGCCACGCAGAGCGTCCCGCCCCATGAACCGGCCCGCCGTGACCCGGGCGCCGCCCGCTACCTCGTCCCGGCCCTCGTCGCCGCGGCGGTGGCGGTCGCCCTCGGCGTCTACGGCCGCACCCACGACCCGGCCGGGACCGCCTTCGACATCGCCGGCTTCAGCAGCACGGGCGCGGTGAAGTCCTGGCTGGCGACGACCGCGTTCTGCTTCGCGCTGGTCCAGCTGGTCAGCGCCTTCATGGTGTACGGGAAGCTGCCGGGACCGCGCTGGGCGCCGGCACTGCACCGCTGGTCGGGACGGATCGCCTTCCTCGTGGCCGTGCCGGTCGCCGTCCACTGCCTGTACGCGCTGGGCTATCAGACGTACGAGACGCGCGTGATGATCCATTCCGTCCTGGGTTGCTTCTTCTTCGGTGTCTTCAGTGCGAAGATGCTGCTGCTCCGCTCGGAGCGGCTCCCGGGCCGGCTGCTGCCGCTCGTCGGCGGGCTGGTCTTCACCGCGCTCACCCTCATCTGGCTCACTTCCGCCCTCTGGTTCTTCCGCACCTTCGGAGTGACGACATGACCGACCGCTCGACCCGCCGCACGGTCCTGCTCGCGACGGGGGCGACCGCGCTCGCCGCGGGCTGCGGCAAGTACGGCCACAGCAACGACTCCGGGTCGTCCTCCGTGCAGGCCTCCGGCGGGCAGGAGCTGGCGAAGACGTCCGACATCCCGGTCGGCGGCGGCAGGATCTTCAAGCAGGAGAAGGTCGTGGTGACGCAGCCGAAGAAGGACGAGTTCAAGGCCTTCTCGGCGATCTGCACCCACCAGGGCTGCACGGTGAGCACCGTCGCGGACGGCACCATCGACTGCCCGTGCCACGGCAGCAAGTACCGCATCGCGGACGGCTCGGTGGCGGGCGGACCGGCACCGAGCCCGCTGCCCGCGGAGCGGATCGAGGTGCGGGGAAATTCGATTCGGCTGGCGTGAGACGCCGCGTACGCTCCCCGGCATGCATCCCGAGACCCTGGTACGCGACCACACGATCTACGCCTGCGTGATGGGTTCGCGCGCCTTCGGTCTGGCGACGGAGAGCAGTGACACCGACCGGCGGGGCGTGTTCCTCGCGCCCACGGCGCTGTTCTGGCGCTTCGGGAAGCCGCCGGCCCATGTGGAGGGACCGGCCGCGGAGCAGTTCAGCTGGGAGCTGGAGCGCTTCTGCGAACTGGCGCTGCGCGCGAACCCGAACGTCCTGGAGTGCCTGCACTCCCCGCTCGTGGAGCACGTCGACGACACCGGCCGCGAACTCCTCGCGCTGCGCGGGGCGTTCCTCTCCCGCCGGGCGCACGAGACCTTCACGCGCTACGCGCTCGGCCAGCGCAGGAAGCTGGAGGCGGACGTGCGCACGCACGGCGCCCCGCGCTGGAAGCACGCCATGCACCTGCTGCGGCTGCTGATCAGCGCCGGCGATCTGCTGCGCACGGGCACCCTGGCGATCGGCGTCGGCGACCGGCGCGAGTCACTGCTGGCGGTCAGGCGCGGTGAGGTCCCCTGGCCCGAGGTCGAGTCCCGGATGAACCGCCTGGCGGTCGAGGCCGACGAGGCCGCCCGCCGCAGCCCGCTGCCCGCGGAGCCGGACCGGCGCCGCGTGGAGGACTTCCTCGTCCGCGTCCGCCGCGACTCAGCCCGCCGACCGGACCCGTACGAGGAAGTCGTGCAGGGCGTCGTGGACGGTGGCGGCCGCGGGTAGCGCCGAGCCGGCCTGCGCCTCGTCCAGCACGGCGTGCAGCCGCTCGACGTCGCCCCGCACCCCCGCGTGCCCGACGCCGGCACCCCCGTGCTCCCGCTCGGCCTTCGCCGCGATCAGCTCCGGCAGGTAGCCCGGCGCGCCCACCTCGCCGAGCAGCGTGGGCAGGTGGGCCTGCACCTCGCCGCTGCGCATCAGGTGGATGCCGGTGAGCAGCACCCGGAACGTGTAGAGCAGCGGCTTGAGTTCGCCGGTCTTCTCGAACAGACGCCACTGGGTGGCCGCGAAGCCCCGGTAGTGGTGGGCGTGATGACGGGTGACGGTGCCGGGGGCGAGCGCCGCGAGTTCGCGGTGCGCGTCGGTGGTGTGCACGACCAGCGGCGAGAGCAGCTGCTCCAGGACGTAGCCGTTGCGGCGCAGCATCAGGCGGACGAACTTGCGTACGTCGTGCGTGACGAGGTCCATCTCGACGCCGTCCCGGTCCCACATCCGGGAGCGTGTCTCCTCGGGCTCGCGCAGCCCGACGAGGTCGGCGGCGGGCAGCAGGTGCGCGCCGCGCAGGTCCACGTCGGAGTCGCGGGAGGGGAAGCCGTAGAGGTGCGCGCCGGAGACGGTCGCGAACAGCACCGGGTCGGGCTGTTCCGCGACCACCGGCGTCAGGTCGAGGGCGAGGGCGTCGATCATCCCTCAAGCGTCCCAGAGAGCGCCGAGGGTGAGCAGGTCGCTGCGGTACTCGACGCGGTCGGCCCACTCCGTCGGCCACGCGTCCGCACCGAGCCACGCACCCGCGAAGGCGCCCGCCAGCGCGGCGAGGGAGTCGGAGTCCCCGGAGGTGCAGGCGGCCCGCCGAATGGCCGTGACCGGTTCGTCGACGCACTGCAGGAAGCACAACAGGCCGGTCGCCAGGGCCTCTTCGGCGATCCAGCCCGCGCCGGTGGCCAGACAGGGGTCGGTCTCCGGCGAGACGGTGCGCACGGCGTCCCCGAGACGGGCGAGGATCTCCAGGCACTCGTCCCAGCCCCGCGCGATGTACGCCTGGGGCGAGGCGTCCCCGGCGCGGCTCCACAGGTCGCCGAGCCAGGGCTCGTGGTAGCGGCTGCGGTTGTCGATGGCGTACGACCGCAGCAGCCCGACGAGTCCGGTCGGGTCGCCGCCCTGGGCGAGCAGGCGTACGGCGTGGGCGGTGAGGTCGGACGCGGCGAGCGCCGTCGGATGCCCGTGCGTCAGCGCGGCCTGCAACTGGGCCGCGCCCGCGCGCTGTTCGTCGCTGAGACCGGGGACGAGCCCGACGGGCACCACGCGCATGTTGGCGCCGCAGCCCTTGGAGTGGACCTGGCTCGCCCGCTGCCAGGGCCGGCCGTCGTCCTCGAGCAGGTCGCAGGCGCGCAGACAGGTGTTGCCGGGCGACCGGTTGTTGTCCGGCGACCGGTACCACTTCACGAACTCCTCGCGCAGCGGTCCCTCCAGCCCCCTCGGCGAGAGCACCCCGCGGTCCATGGCCGTGCGCAGCGCATGGCCGACGGCCAGCGTCATCTGGGTGTCGTCGGTGACGAACGCGGGCTCCGGCAGCCGCATCTGCCGCCACGGCCCGCACTTGGCGAGGATCGAGGGCACGTCGTTGAACTCGGTCGGGAAGCCGAGCGCGTCCCCGAGGGCGAGACCGGTCAGCGCCCCGGTGGCGGCTTGCTTGTCGACGAGGTCGTTCATGCGGGGCGTCCTTCCGGGGACGGGCGGAGGAGGGGCGGCTGCAGGGCGGTGGCCGGTCCGGCGCGGTAGAGCGCGGCGGGCTTGCCCCGGCCGCCGGTCAACCGGGCGCCGCCCGGCAGGGGTTCGACGAAGCCGGGCGTGGCGAGCACCTTGCGCCGGAAGTTGGGCCGGTCGAGGGTGGTGCCCCACACCGTCTCGTAGACCCGCTGGAGTTCCCCGAGGGTGAACTCGGGCGGGCAGAAGGCGGTGGCGAGGCAGGTGTACTCGAGCTTGGCGCCGACGCGTTCGTGGGCGTCGGCCAGGATCACGTCGTGGTCGAAGGCGAGCGGGCCCGCCGAATCGTACGGCAGCCAGCTCGCCCGGGCCGCGTCCGTGCCGGCGTGCGGCTCGGGCGCGTCGGGCAGCAGCGCGGTGAAGGCGACGGACACCACCCGCATCCGGGGGTCGCGATCGGGTTCGCTGTAGGTCCGCAGCTGCTCCAGGTGCAGGCCGGTGACGTCCGACAGGCCGGTCTCCTCGGCGAGTTCGCGCCGGGCGGCCGTCTCGGCGGACTCGTGCGGCTCCACGAAGCCGCCGGGCAGCGCCCAGTGGCCGGCGAAGGGCTCCTGTCCGCGCTCGACGAGCAGGACGTGCAGGGCGCCCGCGCGGAGGGTGAGGACGGCGAGGTCGACGGTGACGGCGAAGGGCTCGTAGGCGTACTTGTCGTAGGCGTGGTGGCCGTGGTCCGTCTGCTCACGGCCCGCCGGATCGCTGGGCATGGACCCTCCACCTCTTTTAATGGTCAGTACGACTATAAACAGGGTCGCGTGCTTCCGCAAGGCCGGCCGGGGTAACCGGGCCTCCATGGGCGAGATCCTGGTGGGCACCTGTTCGTGGACGGACCGGGCACTGATCGGCAGCGGGTGGTATCCGCCCGGACGGCGGGACCCGGAGGGCCGCTTGCGCCACTACGCCGAGCGCTTCCCGGTGGTCGAGGTCGACTCGACGTACTACGCGCTGCCCAGCGCCCGCACCAGCCGCCTGTGGGCCGAACGCACGCCGGACGGCTTCGTCTTCGACGTGAAGGCGTTCTCACTCCTGACCGGACATCCCACGCGCCGCGCCGCGATGCCGGACGGCCTGCCCCCCGAGCGGCGCGATGCGAAAGTGCTGGACGAGGTGTGGGCGCTGTTCACCGAGGGGATCGAGCCGCTGCGTGCGGCCGGGCGGCTCGGCAGCGTGCTCTTCCAGTTACCGCCGTGGGTCCGGCCCGGCAGGCGCGCCGGGCAGTTCCTGCGGGAGTGCGCCGAGCGGACCGCGGGCTGGCCGGTCTCCGTGGAGTTCCGCCACCCCGCCTGGTGGCGGGCGGAGTGGGCGGACGCGACGTGCGCGCTGCTCACCCGGTACGGCATGACCGCGGTCGCGGTCGACATGACGCAGACCCTCCCCACGTCCGTCCCGCCGGTCACCCCGGTCACCTCGCCGCGGCTGTCGGTCGTCCGCTTCCACGGCCGCAGTGCCCACTGGGGCACCGGCAGCAAGGAGGACCGGTTCCGCCACGAGTACGACGAGGGGGAACTCGCCGACTGGCTGCCCGGACTGCGGGATCTGGCGCGGCGGACCGACGAGGTCCACGTCCTGTTCAACAACTGCTGCGGCGCCGCCGCCGTCCACGCCGCCGAGCGCATGCGCCGGCTGCTCGGCGCCGACGCGCCCCCGTCCGCGGAGCCGGCCGGCGGGTCGTGACCTTCACGTGCGGCGCCCCAGGAAGGCCAGCAACCGCGCACCGGGCCCCGCCCACGCCGGCACACCGACCGGCTCGGCGAACCGCACACCCCGGTCCTCAACCGCGACCACACACCGCGCGACGGGCAGGAGTTGCCCCGCGAGCGGCGCCGGGACGGGGCGCGGCCGTCCGCAGGCCTGGGCGACGTCCCAGCCGTGGACGGTGATCTCCACCGATCCCACGGCGGCCATCAGCCGCGTGTCCAGCGGCAGTTCGCCCACCTCGACCCGCTCCCCCGGTCCGGCGGCCCAGGCGCCGAGCACCGCGCACGCACGGGTGCGGAACGCGCAGCCGGGGTCGGCCGCCCCCGGCTCCCGGGGGAACAGCCCGATCCGCCCGCCCGTCAGCCCCTCGTACAGGGTGTCCAGCGAGTCGTGCAGGTGCCCGAGCAGCTCCCCGAGGTCCCATCCGGCACAGGGCGTGCCGCGTCCCAGGTGTCCGGGTGCGACGCCGGCGACGCTGCCCAGCGCGTAGGCGATCGAGCGCTCCAGCAGCTCCCCCGCGTTCATGACAGCACCCGCACCGCGTCCGCGGCAGGGACCCTGCGTGGTCCCTCGGACGGCCGTGCCGGCCCACCCGGCCCGCCGGGCAGCGGGCGCCCCGCGCGGCACCGGAGCAGCGCCCCGGGACGCATGGGAGCGGCGCCCCCGCCGGTATCGCCGCGGTCCGTCGTCGTAGCCATGTTTCGCCACTCCCCTCGCCGGTCGGTCACGCAGTATGGACCGGCCGGAGCACGAAAACGCATCGGCCACGGCGCGCCGGAACCCGAACCGTCAGAGATCGACTTCCTGCATCAGCATGCCGACCTCGGTGTTCGACAGCCGCCGCAGCCAGCCCGACTTCTGGTCGCCCAGGGTGATCGGCCCGAAGGCCGTGCGCACCAGCTTCTCGACCGGGAAGCCGGCCTCCGCCAGCATGCGGCGCACGATGTGCTTGCGGCCCTCGTGCAGGGTGACCTCGACCAGGTAGTTCTTGCCGGTCTGCTCGACGACCCGGAAGTGGTCCGCGCGCGCGTACCCGTCCTCCAGCTGGATGCCGTCCTTGAGCTTCTTGCCCAGGTCGCGCGGGATCGGGCCGACGATGGC
Source organism: Streptomyces sediminimaris (assembly GCF_047049295.1). NCBI lineage: Bacteria > Bacillati > Actinomycetota > Actinomycetes > Kitasatosporales > Streptomycetaceae > Streptomyces > Streptomyces sediminimaris. The sequence goes on from NZ_JBJWOT010000001.1 coordinate 1,915,569, forward strand.
GGCGAGGTAGGTCTTCTTCACGCCGTACTTGGGGTGGGTCAGCCGGTGCGCCAGCTCACCGTGGTTGGTGAGCAGGATGACACCCTCGGTCTCGGTGTCGAGCCGCCCGACGTGGAAGAGCCGGGTCTCGCGGTTGGTGACGTAGTCACCGAGGCACTGCCGGCCCTCCGGGTCCTCCATGGTGGAGACCACGCCCGCCGGCTTGTTCAGCGAGAAGAACTGGTACGACTGCGTCGCGACCGTCAGACCGTCGACCTTGACCTCGTCCTTCTCCGGGTCGACCCGCTTGCCCTGCTCGGTGACGATCTCGCCGTTGACCTCGACCCTGGCCTGCTCGATCAGCTCCTCGCAGGCCCGCCGGGAGCCGTAGCCCGCGCGCGCGAGGACCTTCTGCAGCCGCTCGCCCTCCTGCTCGGCGCCCGGGAAGGTCCTGGGCGGCCTGACGTCCTTCTTCCCCGCGTACCGCTCCCGGTTGCGCTCCTCGGCGCGCGCCTCGTACTCGCGGGACCGGCCGGGCGCCGTACGGCCGCCCCCGCCCTGCCGGGACGGCTTGGGGCCGCCCTTGGCGCCGCCGCGCGCGGAGCCGCCGCGCCCGGACCTGGGGCCGTCCTGCGTGGCGCCGGGGCCCACGTCGTAGCGGCGCTCCTCGGGGCGGGGCTTGCGGGGGCGGCCCTGACCCTGGCCCTGCTTCTGGTCCCTGTTGTTGCCGGCCCCGCGGTGGTTACCGCGCCCGCCGCTCTTGCCGCTGCCGCTGCTTCGCATCAAAGTTCCGTCGTCGTCGTGTCAGTCATGGCCGACGTGGATCCGTCGTCCGGGTCCGGGGCGTCCGGATCGAACGACGGTACGGCTTCCTGGGTCTCGGCCTCGATCGCCTCCGCCTCCGGGAGGAAGGGCGCGAGCTCCGGGAGCTCGTCCAGACCGCGCAGGCCCATCCGCTCCAGGAAGTAGTTCGTCGTGGTGTACAGGATCGCACCTGTTTCGGGTTCCGTGCCCGCCTCCTGGACCAGACCCCGCTGGAGGAGGGTGCGCATGACCCCGTCGCAGTTGACTCCCCGTACGGCCGAGACGCGGCTGCGGCTCACCGGCTGGCGGTAGGCGACGACCGCCAGGGTCTCCAGGGCGGCCTGGGTGAGCCGGGCCGTCTGGCCGTCCAGCACGAGCCGCTCGACGGCGGGCGCGTACTCGGCGCGGCTGTAGAAGCGCCAGCCGCCGGCCACGAACCGCAGCTCGAAGCCGCGGCCCTGCACGGCGTAGTCGTCGGCCAGCTCCCGCAGCGCGTCCGCGATCCGCCGCCTGGGCCGCTCCAGGATCTTCGCCAGGTGCTCCTCGCCGACGGGCTCGTCCACGACCATGAGGACGGCCTCCAGGGCCGGCTTGAGGTCGAGGTCGGCGACGCTGCGGAGCCCTGCCGGAAGGTCCGCCGTCTCCTCGGTCATGCCTTCTTCCCCTCCTTGGGCTCCTTGGGCTCTTTGAGCTGCTTGGACTCTCTGGGCTCCCCCGGCTCCTCGGGCTCCTCGGGCGGCCGGTCGAACTCGTCGGTCACCCTCGGTGTCTCGTCGCCCTCCCCGCCGGTCCAGCGCACGGTCAGGTCGCCGAGCGCGGTCTCCTGCTCCAGCGCGACGGCCTTCTCGCGGTAGAGCTCCAGCAGCGCCAGGAACCTCGCCACGACGGTCAGGGTGTCGTCGGTGTCCGCCACCAGCGTCCGGAAGCTGGCCTCGCCGAGCTCCCGCAGCCGCGCGACCACGATCCCGGCCTGCTCCTGCACGCTCACCAGGGGCGCGTGGATGTGGTCGACGTACACCTGTGGCTTGGGCTTGGGCTGCATCGCCTTGACCGCGAGCTTCGCGAAGCCCTCGGGGCCGATGCTGATGACCACCTCGGGCAGCAGCTCGGCGTGGTGCGGTTCGAGGCCGACGGTACGGGGGTGGCGGCGGGCCTCCTCCTCGAGCCTGGCGTTGAAGATGTCGGCGATCTGTTTGTACGCGCGGTACTGCAGGAGCCGTGCGAACAGCAGGTCACGGGCCTCCAGCAGCGCGAGATCGGCCTCGTCCTCGACCTGCGCGGAGGGCAGCAGCCGGGCGGCCTTGAGGTCGAGCAGCGTGGCCGCGACCACCAGGAACTCGGTCGTCTGGTCCAGGTCCCAGTCCGGCCCCATCGCCCGGATGTGCGCCATGAACTCGTCGGTCACCTTCGACAGCGCGACCTCGGTGACGTCCAGCTTGTGCTTGGAGATCAGCTGGAGGAGGAGGTCGAAGGGGCCCTCGAAGTTCGACAGCCGCACCTTGAAGACGCCATCACCGGCCTCGTCCTCCGGTTCGCCGCCGTCCCGCCCGCCGCCCTCGGCCGCCCCCTCGGCCCGAACCGCCCCCGCCCCACTCCCCGACCCCGGCTCGGACCCCGGTGCCGGTCCAGACACCGCCTCGGACCCCGACTCGGACTCGGGCTCGGGCGCAGACCCCGACTCCGACTCGGACGCAGACACCGGCGCCCGTCCGGACACCGGCTCAGACTCCGAGTCCGACCCCGACTCGGGCCCGGACGCAGACCCCGGCACCGAAACCGGTTCCGGATCAGTTGCCGACCCTGGTTCCGGGACCGGCCCCGGTTCAGACACGGGCTCCGGGACCGACTCCGGCTCGGGCATCGGCTCGGGCGCCGGCTCGGGCGCCGGCTCAGGCGGCGACTCGGGCGCCGGTTCCGCCGGCGGAGCCACCCGCGCCGCACCCGGTCCGCGGCCCAGTGCGCGCCGACGGCCGCCGGAGGCACCGGCGCCGGCGGAGGCGGGAACGTCGTTCGAGGTCATGGCCCCCGCAGGCTATCGCTACCGCCCGCGCAGCCGACGTACGAGGATGCTCGCGTCCCCGCGGGACTCCAGGTCGGCCAGCACGACGGCGACCGCTTCACGGACGATGCGCCCGCGGTCGACGGCCAGCCCGTGCTCGCCGCGGAGCACCAGACGCGCGTGCTCCAGGTCCATGAGCTCCTCGGCGGACACGTACACGGTGATCTTCTCGTCGTGCCGCTCCCGTCCACTGGGCCGGCGCGAGGCGGACGAGCGGCCGCGCTTGCGCGGCTGGGCGTTGGCGGAGGCGGCGGCAGAACCTTCCTGCGCCCCCTGACGTCGTGCGGGGCGCTCCCCGCCCGTGCCGCGGCTGCGGGACTCACCGGCGTCGGCCGGCTCCGGCTCCGCGGCCACGTGTTCCGCGCCCTCGCCGTCGCCGCCCTGCGCGGGCACCGACTGCGGCGCGTCCTCGGTGGTCGTGGCCGCGGCGGCGTCGCTCTCCCCCGCGGGAGCGGGCACGCGGGCCTCACCGTTGGCCTGCCGCCGCGGACTGGACGGCTGGAGCGCCATTCCCCCTGTCGTTCGGAAGAGTTCGTCGGCCCCCGGCAGACTCACTCGGCGTGACACCGGGCGAGCACCTCCCTGGCGAGCTGGCGGTAGGCGGCGGCACCGACGGAGTTGGAGGCGTACGTGGTGATCGGCTCACCGGCGACCGTGGTCTCCGGGAAGCGGACCGTGCGTCCGATGACCGTGTGGTAGACGTGGTCGTCGAACGCCTCGACGACACGCGCGAGCACCTCACGGCTGTGCACGGTGCGCGAGTCGTACATGGTGGCGAGGATCCCGTCGAGCTCCAGCTCCGGGTTGAGGCGCTCCTGGACCTTCTCGATGGTCTCGGTCAGCAGCGCGACACCACGCAGCGCGAAGAACTCGCACTCGAGCGGCACGATCACCTTGTGCGCGGCGGTCAGCGCGTTGACGGTGAGCAGGCCGAGGGAGGGCTGGCAGTCGATCACGATGTAGTCGTAGTCGGCCATGAGCGGCTTCAGGGCGCGCTGGAGCGTCGACTCGCGCGCGACCTCGCTGACCAGCTGCACCTCGGCGGCGGACAGGTCGATGTTGCTGGGCAGCAGGTCCATGTTGGGGACCGCCGTCTTCAGGAGCACCTCGTCGGCCGCCATGCCCCGCTCCATGAGCAGGTTGTAGACGGTGAGGTCGAGCTCCATCGGGTTGACGCCGAGGCCCACCGACAGCGCGCCCTGCGGGTCGAAGTCCACGAGCAGCACGCGCCGTCCGTACTCCGCGAGCGCGGCACCCAGATTGATGGTCGACGTCGTCTTGCCGACGCCGCCCTTCTGGTTGCACATCGCGATGATCTTCGCGGGGCCGTGGTCGGTCAGCGGGCCCGGGATCGGGAAGTACGGCAGCGGACGTCCGGTCGGGCCGATGCGCTCACGGCGCTGGCGGGCAGCGTCGGGCGCGAGGGTGGCCGCGTACTCGGGGTCGGGCTCGTACTCCGCGTCGGGGTCGTAGAAGTGCCCTTCGGGCAGTTCGTCGTAGTCGGCGAAGTGGTTGTGGGGCGCGCCACTTCCGTCGCCGGCCATGGCGTTCACGTGATGGCCATCCATGCTCTGGTGTGCAGTCCGGATCGCCTGCGGACCCGGGCTCTGGTGGGCTGCGAAGGTGCGCACAGCAACGGAGCCGACAGCCTCGAACCCTGCGGGGCCCTGGCCCCGTACAGGCGCTCCTGGTTGACCACCCCCGGGAGAAAATGTCGACTCATTCACAAGTCGTCTTACCTCCTTGGTGACCAGGAAACTTCTAGACAGGTCAGCGTGGCACCATGCCGACGGTTGGCGACTCTATGGCGTGTCGGGCGTCCGCAGCAACACAATCCGCCGGACCCGGCAGGATGTGTCGGCAATGAAACATCCCTCTGTCAAGGGCGTACGGCCGTCGCACGGCAGGTTTCGCCGGTGTACGAATCGGCCAAAGGGTTACGTTCGAGGCGAGTTGGCCGAGAGCCGCAAAGTGACCATACACACATCCGGCCGGACCTTGTCGGGCAAGGTCCGGCCGGGCGCGCGGGGTTGACGACGTGTGTTGACGTATCGCCTTTTGCCGAATGGTGACTTAGCGGCTCGACGACCCTCCGGTCAGCGGCCGTCCGGTCAGCCGAGCAGGGTCTCCAGCTCGGCGTGTTCCAGGCCGTGCGCCTCCGCGACCTCGCGGTAAACGACCTTGCCGTCATGCGTGTTGAGCCCCTTGGCCAGCGCGGGGTCGCGGCGCAGCGCCTCCACCCAGCCGCGGTCGGCCAGTTCGACGATGTAGGGCAGCGTGGCGTTGGTGAGGGCGTAGGTGGAGGTGTTGGGCACCGCACCCGGCATGTTGGCGACGCAGTAGAAGACCGAGTCGTGGACCTGGAAGGTCGGCTCGGCGTGCGTGGTCGGACGCGAGTCCTCGAAGCAGCCGCCCTGGTCGATCGCGATGTCGACAAGGACACTTCCCGGCTTCATGCGCGCCACGAGCTCGTTGGTGACGAGCTTCGGCGCCTTGGCGCCCGGGATGAGGACGGCGCCGATGACGAGATCGGCGTCCAGGACGGCCTTCTCCAGCTCGAAGGAGTTGGACATGATCGCCCGGACCCTGGTGCCGAAGACCTTGTCCGCCTCGCGCAGCTTGTTGATGTCCCGGTCGAGCAGCGTGACGTGGAAGCCCATGCCGACGGCGATCTGCGTGGCGTTCCAGCCGGAGACACCGCCGCCGATGACGACGGCCTTCGCGGGCTGGGTGCCGGGGACGCCGCCGGGCAGCACACCGCGGCCGCCGTTGAAGCGCATCAGGTGGTAGGCGCCGACCTGCGGGGCCAGCCGGCCCGCGACCTCGGACATGGGGGCGAGCAGCGGCAGCGCGCGGCTCGGCAGCTCGACGGTCTCGTAGGCGATGGCGGTGGTGCCGGACTCGATGAGCGCGTCCGTGCACTCCTTGGACGCGGCCAGGTGCAGGTAGGTGAAGAGGGTCTGGTCCTTGCGGAGGCGGTGGTACTCCTCGGCGATGGGCTCCTTGACCTTCAGCAACAGGTCCGCGGTGGCCCAGACCTCGTCGGCCGTCTCCAGGATCTGCGCGCCTGCGGCGGTGTACTCCTCGTCCGGGATCGACGAGCCGACGCCCGCGCCGCGCTCGAGGACGACCTGATGGCCGTGGCGCACCAGCTCGTGCACTCCGGCCGGGGTGATGGCCACCCGGAACTCGTTGTTCTTGACCTCGCGGGGGATGCCGACCTTCACGTCGATCACGGTCCTTGGCTCGTGGATGGGGCAATACAACACATACCCAGGCATGCGTGAGCACACCGGGAGACACCGCAGGAGAAGGTGCGGCAGAGCCAGTTTAATGAAGGTGTTCCCGCTGTCTAGCCTTTCATTGCATCAATCTTCAGTCGATGCACTACGGATTTCGCAGGCATCACCGAGTTGTTTCAGGTCATCGGCGCTCTCCGGCCCCTCCGGGGCCTCCGGGTCCCGCGGCTCCTCGGCCAGCAGCCGCTCCGCCGCACCCCGGTGCAGCTGCGCCGAGGCGGGGTCCCCGAGGCGCTCGAGGGTGTCGGCGAGCCGCAGCTGGAGCGCCGCCTGCAGTCGCACGTCCTCGGCACGGCGGGCCAGCTCCACCGCCTCGTGACAGGTCAGCAGCGACTCCTCGGGCCGTCCCGCGTACTCCTGGACCCGGGCGGCCTCGCTCAACGCCCGTGCGTGGGCCGCGACGTCACCGCTCCTGCGGTGCCCCGCGATCGCGGCGCGCCAGGCGCGCAGGGCCTCGCCGTAGCGGCCGGCGTAGGTGTGGGCCACGGCGATCCGGCCGTAGAGGCGGGCCGCACCCTCCTGGTCGGCCCGGGCCAGGCGCTCGGCGAGGGCCCGGCCGAACCAGTCGGCGGCCCGGTCGTAGTCCCCGAGTTCCAGGTGCGCGCCGCCTACGGATTCCATCGCGCGGCCGGTCGCGTACGGGTCGTTCGCTTCCCGTCCGGCGTCCAGCGCCGCCCGGTACCGCGCCAGCGCCTTGCGGGTACGGCCGGTCCGGGCGTCCAGGTCGCCGAGGTTCAGCAGGGCCGCGGCCTGCTCCCGGGGCAGCTTCTGCCGCTCGGCGACGTCCAGCACGAGCCGGTGGACGCCGTACAGGTCGAACGCGGCGGCACGGGTGCCGAAGTGCGCGACCATGGCCCGGACCAGCTGGGACATCAGACGGCGGGCGAGCGTGTCCAGCTCCCCGTCGGCCACCGCGAGCCGCGCCGCGGCCAGCAGCGCGGGCCTGCGGGCGCGCAGCCATTCCTCGGCGGCCCGCGGGGTGGGGAAGCGCACCGAGGGCGGCATGGCCTGGAGCTTCTCGCGTGCCTCGGCGTCGTCGGTCTCGGTGATCGTCCGGCAGGACTGCAGCAGCCGTACCGTCCGCTCCAGCATGCGGGCGCGGGCCAGCTGGAGCTCGCCGGGCCGGTCCAGGGTCTCGGTGAGCCGCTTCAGCAGGGGGTACAGGCAGCCCGGCACCTCGTACTGCGGCAACGGCGACGTGACCGGCCGCAGCAGGCCGAGGGTGACGAAGCCGTCCAGCGCGGAGCGGGCGTCGCTCACCGAGCAGCCGGCCAGCGCGGAGGCGGTGTGCGGGTCCACCTGCCCGGCCGGGGCGAGCGCGAGCAGCCGCAGCATCCGGGCGCTCGCCGCGGGCAGCGAGGCGTGCACGAGCCGGAAGACCCGGCTGAGCGGAGTGCCCTCGTCACCCTCCGTGTGCAGCTGCTTGGCGAGGTCCGCGACGGCCGCCTGCGGACGGGTGGCGAGCCAGCCGCCGGCCAGCCTCAGTGCGGCCGGCTGGGCCTGGCACTCCTCGACGAGGCTCTCGGCCGCCCGGGGGTCGACGGTGATCCGGACCGAGCCGGTGTAGCGGCTGAGCAGTTCCACGGCCGACTTGGTGTCGAGACCGCCGAGAGTGCAGGGACGGACGTCGGAGATCCCGGTGAGGGGGCCGCCGGAGACGGCCACGACCAGGCACTCCGGCGTGTCCGGCAGCAGGGCGTCCACCTGCGCGGCGTCGGCCGCGTCGTCGAGCAGCACCAGGGCCCGGCGGTCGGCGAGGGCCGTGCGCAGCTCCCCGGCCAGGTCGTCCTCGTAGGCGCCGGCGGGGGCGGGCAGGTCCAGGGCGGCGAGCAGTTCGCGGGCGGCCCGGGCGACGGGGACGGGTGTGCCGTCGTGTCCGCTCAGCCGGGTCCGCAGCACTCCGTCGCCGTAACGGTCCGCGACCTGCCGCACCAGTTCCTCGGCGAGCGCGGTGCGTCCGGAACCGGGCCTGCCGGCGATCAGCAGCACGCGCGCGCGTGGGGCCTTGCGGCCGGAGAGGGTGTCCAGGCCGGCCCGCTCGATGTCGGCGCGGAGTTCCTTCAACTCCCTTGTACGGCCGAGGAATCGGCTCTCCTCAGCAGCGCGCCCCGCCGGCCGTACACCGTCTGTGTCCACCGCCTGATCCGTCACGGGCCACACTCCCGTCCCACGCACGCGCAAGCCCGCCGGGTCCCCGGTACGGGCGTGTTCAGAGCCTAGTTCACGCTCTGCTACGTTCCGTGCGGAGCGCGGCGGAGGAGTCCCCCGATCGGATCAGCCGATGGTCACACCGGCGCGGGAACGGGGGCGCGCACGGACGCGGGGACGGGTACGGGGCGGGTACGGGGACGGGTGCGTTCAGGAGTCGAAGGGGCGCGCGGGCCACGGCGCCTCGGCCGGGCGCAGCGCCTCGAGCCCGTCCCCGTTCTGCGCGGCGACCAGCGAAAGGACGCCCACGACGAGGCAGTTGTTGTGCAGCTCGCCCGCCAGCACTCCCCGGACGAGTTCCTTCAGGGGCACCCGCGCGAGCTCCATGTCGGCCTCTTCGTGCTCGACGTCGAAGCGGTCGCCCTCGGCCTCGGACAGGCCGCGGGCGAGGAAGACGCGCACGGCCTCGTCACAGCCGCCGGGGGTGGTGTAGACGTCGGTCAGCACCCGCCAGTCCTCGGCCTTGACGTGCGCCTCCTCGTACAGCTCGCGCTGGGCGGCGTGCAGCGGGTTCTCGCCGGGGACGTCGAGCAGGCCGGCCGGGATCTCCCAGAGCTTGCGGCGCACGGGGTGGCGGTACTGGCGGATGACCACGACCCGCCCGGCGTCGTCGACGGCGAGGACGGCGACGGAGCCGGGATGGACCTGGTAGTCGCGGCGGGCCACATGGCCGTCGGGCATGACCACGTCATCGGTGCGGACGGAGGTCTTGTTGCCCACGAAGGGGGTCTCCGTCGCCCGGATCTCCCACTCCTCCGGGGTGTCCTTGATCGTCATGCCCTGTCCTTCCGCACGCGCACATGGAGCCGGGACGCCCACCTTTTGAATGCGGGCACCCCGGCCACCGTACAACTGTCGTGTTACTCGGAAACCTTGTCCTCGTTCTGCTGCCGCTCGACGGCGGCCTTCACCAGACCCGCGAACAGCGGGTGCGGGCGGGTCGGGCGCGAGCGCAGCTCGGGGTGTGCCTGGGTGGCCACCAGATACGGGTGCGTCTCGCGCGGGTACTCCACGTACTCCACCAGCTTGCCGTCGGGCGAGGTGCCGGAGAACACGATGCCGGCCTTCTTCTCCAGCTCCGCGCGGTAGGCGTTGTTGACCTCGTACCGGTGCCGGTGGCGCTCCTCGACGTACTCCTTGCCGTCGTACACCTCGCGCACGATCGAGCCCTCGGCCAGCTTGGCCGGGTACATGCCCAGGCGCATGGTGCCGCCCATGTCGCCCTCGCCGGCGACGATGTCCAGCTGCTCCGCCATGGTGGAGATGACCGGGTGGCCGGTGGCCGGGTCGAACTCGGTGGAGTTGGCGTCGGAGATGTCGGCCAGGTGGCGCGCGGCCTCGATCACGATGCACTGCAGGCCCAGGCAGAGGCCGAGCAGCGGGACCTTGTTCTCGCGGGCGTACTTGATCGCGCCGACCTTGCCGAGCACACCGCGGTCGCCGAAGCCGCCCGGGACGCAGATGCCGTCGACGTCGGCGAGCTGCGCCGCGGCGCCGGCCGGGGTCTTGCAGTCGTCGGAGGTGACCCACTTGATCTTCACCCGGGCCCGGTTGGCGAAGCCGCCCGCGCGCAGCGCCTCGATGACCGAGAGGTAGGCGTCGGGCAGGTCGATGTACTTGCCGACCAGGGCGAGGGTGACCTCGTGGTCGGGCTTGTGGACGCGGTCGAGCAGATCGTCCCAGGTCGTCCAGTCCACGTCGCGGAACGGCAGGTCCAGCTTGCGCACGACATAGGCGTCCAGGCCCTCGCCGTGCACGGTCTTGGGGATGTCGTAGATGGAGCGGGCGTCGGGGCAGGCCACCACGGCGGCCTCGTCGACGTCGCACATCAGCGAGATCTTGCGCTTGATCGCGGTGGGCACCTCGCGGTCGCAGCGCAGCACGATGGCGTCGGGCTGGATGCCGATGTTGCGCAGCGCCGCAACCGAGTGCTGCGTCGGCTTCGTCTTCAGCTCCCCCGAGGGGCCGATGTAGGGCAGGAGCGAGATGTGAACGACGAAGACGTTGTCCCGGCCGACCTCGTGGCGCACCTGGCGGACGGTCTCCAGGAAGGGCAGCGACTCGATGTCGCCGACCGTGCCGCCGACCTCGGTGATGACGACGTCCACCTCGTCCGTGGCCATGCGGCGGATGCGGTGCTTGATCTCGTTGGTGATGTGCGGGATGACCTGGACGGTGTCGCCCAGGTACTCGCCGCGCCGCTCCTTGGCGATCACCGTCGAGTAGACCTGGCCCGTGGTGACGTTGGCGGAGCCGTCCAGGTCACGGTCGAGGAACCGCTCGTAGTGCCCGATGTCCAGGTCGGTCTCGGCGCCGTCGTTCGTGACGAACACCTCACCGTGCTGGAAGGGGTTCATGGTGCCCGGGTCGACGTTCAGGTACGGGTCGAGCTTCTGCATCACCACGCGCAGGCCGCGGGCCTTGAGCAGCATGCCGAGGCTGGAGGCGGTGAGGCCCTTGCCGAGCGAGGAGGCGACACCCCCGGTGACGAAGATGTGCTTGGTCGTCGTGGCTGTGCTGTTTCGGAAAGCAGCGGGCGGCATGGCCAAAGGGGGGCTCCCGTGGTCGCGGTCTGGGGTGCGGTCCGGCTGCCCACCGGAGATCGCGATGTTCTCTCGCGGAGGCGCCGTCGCTGCGGTTCGGGGGTTTCATGCCCACCGGTCCACGGGCTACCAGGGTATCAGCGCCCGGAGGGGATGGCTTCCGGCCACGCTCCGCACACGAGTCACCACGGACCCGCACGGTCTGCGGGTTTCCCACCCGTTGCTCACCCGTTCGGCCTACCCGGGTTGCCCGGAGGGGCACGCAGATCATCTACGTGCGTCGTATCCTGCTCGGACACTCGCTGCCGAGCCCGGCCGGCAACACGGCACCACCCCCGTCCGTTTGCTCCGGAACAACGAGAGCTCGTCAGTTCGTTGAGCAAAAATCGTCGTTTTGCCACAAGGCCGAACGCCTGTTTTGCTTCACCGCTCAACGACGTATTGCATGGACCCCTTGACCGACTTGGCGGCAGCCCCCTCCCAGGGGCCTGACGTGGCCGTTCGACTGGAGTTGCACGTGGCCGGGCGCATCGAAGACTACGCACTCATCGGAGACATGCAGACCGCTGCCCTGGTCTGCCGGGACGGCACAGTGGACTGGCTGTGCCTGCCCCGCTTCGACTCGCATGCCATCTTCGCCGGCCTGCTGGGCACCGAGGAGCACGGCTTCTGGCGGCTCGGGCCCGCGCACGCCTCCGACGCCGAGCCGCCCACCGCGGCCCGGCGCGGCTACCGCGGCGACTCCCTGATCCTGGAATCGGAGTGGGACACCCCGCGCGGCACGGTCAGGGTGACCGATTTCATGCCGCCGCGTGACGGCGCCCCGCAGCTGATCCGGATCGTCGAGGGCGTCTCCGGCCGGGTCCCGATGCGCTCGGCCCTCAGGATGCGTTTCAGTTACGGGCGTGTGGTGCCGTGGGTGCACAAGCACGACGGGCGCACGGTGGCCGTCGCCGGCCCGGACTCGGTGTGGTTCGACACCGAGTGCGAGACCTACGGCAAGTCACTGACCACGTACTCGGACTTCACGGTCGCTCCGGGTGACCGGATCGCGTTCACGATCTCCTGGGAGCCCTCGCACAAGCAGCCCCCCGCGCTGCCGGAGCCGGAGGCCTCGCTGCAGGCGACGGAGGACTTCTGGCGGGAGTGGGTGGAGCACTGCACCTACCACGGCCCCTACCGCGAGGCGGTGATCCGCTCCCTGATCACGCTGAAGGCCCTGACCTACGCGCCGACCGGCGGCATCGTCGCCGCCCCCACCACCTCCCTGCCCGAGGACATCGGCGGGGTCCGCAACTGGGACTACCGCTACACCTGGCTGCGGGACGCGGCCATCACCCTCTCCTCGCTGCTGCGCACCGGCTACCGCGAGGAGGCCCGCGCCTGGCGCGAGTGGCTGCTGCGCGCGGTGGCGGGCGACCCGGAGAACCTGCAGATCATGTACGGGATCGCGGGTGAGCGGGAACTCGGCGAGGCGGAGCTCGACTGGCTGCCCGGCTACGAGGACTCGGCACCGGTGCGGGTCGGCAACGGCGCCGCGCACCAGCTCCAGCTGGACGTGTACGGCGAGGTCACCGAGGCCCTGCACCTCGGCCACATGACCGGCCTGGCCCGCAACGACTACGCCTCCCTGCTCCAGCTGAAGCTGATCCGCTACCTGGAGCAGCACTGGGAGGAGCCCGACGAGGGCATCTGGGAGGTGCGCGGTCCCCGCCGGCACTTCGTGCACTCCAAGGTCATGGCCTGGGTCGCCGTCGACCGCACCATCAAGCTCCTGGAGTCGGGGGACGCCGACGGCCCGCTGGAGCGCTGGCGCCGGCTGCGCGACGACATCCACCGGGACGTGTGCGACAAGGGCTACGACAAGGAGCGCAACACCTTCACGCAGTCCTACGGCTCCAAGGAGCTGGACGCCTCGCTGCTGCTGATCCCGCAGATGGGCTTCCTGCCGCCGGACGACAAGCGGGTGATCGGCACCATCGAGGCGATCCAGCGGGAGCTGTCCACAACGGACGGCTTCATCCTGCGCTACCCGACGGAGGGCTCCAGCGAGGGCGTCGACGGCCTCCCCGGTGACGAGGGGGCGTTCCTGGCCTGCTCGTTCTGGATGGCGGACGACCTGGCGATGATCGGCCGGGTGGACGAGGCCCGCAGGCTGTTCGAGAAGCTGCTCGCGCTCCGCAACGACCTGGGCCTGCTCGCCGAGGAGTGGGACCCGCGCCTGCAGCGCCAGGTCGGCAACTTCCCGCAGGCCTTCAGCCATGTGCCGCTCATCGACACGGCCCTGCGGCTGACGGCGTCGGGGGCGTACGGCGGCTGAGCCCTCGGGGCTGCCGCCGGCCGTGGGCACCCGGAGCTGTCCCGGAGGCATCGGCGCAGGTAGCGTCCGGCTATGCACAGCGGTACGGACAGCGGTACGGACAGCGGACTCGAGCCCCACGGCGCCGGGATCACCGTCCGGCGGGCACTGGAGCTGCCCGGTCTGCGCAGCGGGCTGCCGGAGGTCCTCGCGGGCGCCGACCGGCTGGAGCGGACCGTGCGCTGGGTGCACGCGGGCGAGGTGCCGAACATCGCCTCGCTGCTGAAGGGCGGCGAGCTGCTGCTGACCACCGGGTACGGTCTCGGCACCCGTCCGGCCGAGCAGCGGGCGTTCGTGCGCACCCTGGCCGAGCGCGGCATCGCGGCACTCGTCGTGGAGCTCGGCCCACGCTTCACGCGCCTGCCCGCCGCGCTCGTCGACACGGCGCGCGCGGCCGGGCTCCCCCTGGTCCAGCTGCACCGCGAGGTGCCCTTCGTGACGGTCACGGAGGAGATCCACACCGAGATCGTCAACGGCCATTACGCGCTGCTGCAGCAGGCGGAGGAGGTGCACCGCCGCTGCACCGAGGCCCTGCTCGGCGGCGGCGGGGTACCCCAGGTCCTCGGTGTCCTGGCCGACTTCGGCCACAATCCGGTCTTCCTGGAGACGCCGGACCGCCGGCTGCTGTACGCGGCCGGGTCCGGACCCGAGGGCGCGGACCCGCTCCAGGTCTGGGAGGGGCTGCGCGGCCAGCACAAGGACACCCCTCCGCCGTCCGGCTCGGTGCTCGTGGACGTGCCCGGAGGCGGGCCGGGAACGGGTTCGGTACGGGCGCGTCTGGTCCTCCTTCCGGTACGGGCCCCGCTGGCGCCCGTGCACCGCATGGCGGCCGAGCGGGCGGCGGGCATCCTCGCGGTCGTCCTGATGCAGGCACGCCAGGAGGAGGAGCTGGCGGCGCGGGGCCGCGGCGACTTCCTCACGGACCTCGCCGAGGGCCGGATCACCGCGCGGGACGCGCCCGCGCAGGCGCGCGTGCTGGGCTTCAAGCCCGGCGGCAGCCCGCTGCTGCCGGTCGTGATGCGGCTGGGCGACACCCTCGCGCCCGCCGGGGGCACCGCCCACGCGAGCGCGTTCGAGCGTGCGGGGGGCTGGGCGGTGCTGGCGCGGGCGGTGTCCGAGGAGCTGGCGTCCATCGGGGCGCCGGTCCTGCTCGGTGTACGGCCCGTCGAGGGCCGCGTGCTCGTCCTGCTCGCTCTGCGCTCGGAGTCGGAGCGTCCGGCGGTCGCGGACCGGGTCGCCGCGGCGCTGCGGGCGGGCGTGGAGCGGGCCGGGCCGCAGCGGCCCGGGGGGCGGGCGCCGGTGGTGGTCGTCGGGGTGGCGGGCGGCTGGGCGGCGGCGTCGGCGGGTCTCGGACACGCGGTGGAGACGGCGACGGCGGCACAGGGCCTGCCGGACCGCCCCTGGTACGACGCCCGCCGCCTGGACATCGACCTGCTCCTGTGGCGGCTGCGCGACCAGCCGGACCTGGCGGCCTTCGTGGACCGGGCGATCGGCCCGCTGCGCGACCACGACGACCGCTCCCGGCCGCCCCTGCTGCCCACCCTGGAGACGTACCTGGCGCATGCCGGCCGCAAGGCGGAGACCGCCCGTGAGCTCCACCTCAACCGGCAGACCCTCTACAACCGTCTGGCCCGCATCGGCGAGTTGCTCGGCACGGACCTCGACGACCCGCAGACGGTCCTGGCGTTGAGCCTCGCCCTGCGGGCGCGCCGGCACGTGCCGTAGCCGGGGCCGACGGTCAGATCGGCACCCCGGGCCGCGTCAACTCGTCGTAGACGCTCAGCACGTGGGCGACCGTCTCGTCCTCCGTCGGCCAGGTGGCGGCCTGCCGGGTGCCCCTGTCCTTGAGCTCTTCGCACCGGCCGGGGTCGCCGAGGAGCCCGGTGACGGCGGCGGCCAGCGCCTCGGCGTCGCCGTAGGGGACCAGTTCGGCGGCGTCACCCACGAGTTCGGGGATGCCGTCGACGCGGGTCGCGACGAGCGGCACGCGCGCGTGGAGGGCCTCCTGGGCGAGGAGGGAGCGCGATTCCCGGCTGCCGGGCAGCAGTGCCAGGTCGGCGGCCGCGAGCAGTCCGGCGACGTCCTCACGCCATCCGATGAGCCGGACCGGCAGCCCCTCGTCCTCGATACGGCGCTGCAGTACGGCCCGCAGCGGCCCCTCGCCCGCGATCACCACCAGCGGCACGGGGTCGAGGCGCCGCCACGCGCGCGTGGCGTCCAGCAGGGTGCCGTAACCCCGGTGCCGGTCGAGGGAGCCGACGGCGACCAGCAACGGGCGCTCGGTGGCGCCGAGTTCGGCCCGCGCCTTCAGGCCCGGACTGTCGGGGTCCTCCGCGTCGGAGGAGCGGCGCGGGGCCGGGAAGGCGACGGCGGCGAGCCGCGCGTCGCGCGCTCCGCTCCGCCGGGCCCCGTCCACGAGGTCCGAGGAGGCGCCGAGCACGACGGTGGCGGCCTTCACCACCCGCCGCTCCAGCAGCCGCAGCAGATGGGCGCGGGCGCCTTCGGCGTGCGCCCGGTCGTGCCAGGTGACGACGAACGGGGTGCGCCGGCCGCTGAGGGCGAGCGCGGCGCGGAAGGAGGCGTGCAGCCCGTGCGCGTGCACGAGGTCGGCGTCGGCGCAGGCCGCCCGCAGCGCGGCCACGGCTCCCGGGTCGCTGCTGCGCGGCACGTGCACGTGTTCGGCGCCGGTGCCCGTGAAGTCGTAGGTGCGATCGGCCTCGGCGGGGGCGCACACGGTCACCCGCACGCCCCGCGCGACCAGTCCCGACGCCAGCGAGCGCACGTGCGCGCTGCTGCGGGCGTTGCCGCCGCCCAGCACCTGCACGGTGCGCAGCGACGACTGGCCGTGCGGTGAGTGGCTGCTCACGGGGCTCACGTGGCCGGGGCTCCTGGGTCGGCGTCGGGCGGTCACGACGAAAGTACAGAAGGATCGGGCGCAGGGGGTGTACCGCGCGGTTTCCTCCCCGCGCTACGTCAAGGATGCCAGTACGCACGGGTGTTCCGGCACCGCTGAGGTGACGCGGGGGCCGCACGACGGTGGGGTTCGTCACTCACACGAGTGAAGCCGGAACACATTCCGGCGCACGCTTCACTCCAGGCTCAACGACCGCACCGCCGCGCTGACTTTGTCGCCGTACACGGCCGCGGCGACGAACGCGGCGGCGTGGGCGAGCAGCCCGGCGCGCCCGTTGCCCGCCACCACGGCGGTGCCCAGGACCGCGCCCAGCGCGTGCGCGCCGGTGTCGCCGAGCATCGTGCGCTCGGCCAGGTCGTCGGGCAGGACGGCCGCGGCGGCGCCCGTGGCGACGGCGGCCAGTTCCGCGCCGGGCCCGGAGCGCAGCAGTCCCGGTGCCCCGAGCGCCGCCACCGCCCCGGCGGCCGTCCCCGGCCGTACGTCCACGAGGTTCACGAAGTGGGCGGCCCCGGCGATCACGACTCCCGCGAGAACCTTGTCCACCGCCCGCTCCCCGAGCAGCGCGCCGGCGGCCAGCCCCGCCGCGGAGATCCCGAAGAGCTTGACCGTCCCGCTGGTGACCTCGCCGTCCCGCAGCGCGGAGAGATGGTCCCGGAACCCGCGCCGGGGGTCACCGGCGCCGGCCACGTCGTCGTAGGCCCCGCAGACCGTGGCCGCGAGCACCGCGAGGCCGGCGGCGGGCCGCACCCGCGCGGCCCCGGCCGCGGCGGCCAGCCCGGCCGCGGGCCCGGCGTACAGCCCGACGGCCCGCCCGGCGTGGTTCTCGCGCTCCCAGCGCCCGCGGCCACCGGGTGCGCAGGCCCGCAGCCCGGCGATTCCCGCGCGGGTGAGCCCGGCGGCGAGTGCGAACGACCTTGTTCTGCGAGCGCGGTTGGCCATCCGGCCACCCTAGGCCCTGGCGTCGCCGACGGGTTCGGGGATGCCGTCGACGCGGGTCGCGACGAGCGGCACGCGCGCGTGGAGGGCCACCTGGGCGAGGAGGGCGCTCGATTCCCGGTCGACGGCGCCCGGTCCGCGGGCCCGGCCGGCCGGCGGCCGCCCTTCGGGCAGCGCCGCCGATTCCGCAACAGGCCCCAACCGGCCCTAACCGTCGGACCTGGCCGTGGCCAGCAGTTCCTCCGCGTGTGCCCGGGCCGTCTCGGAGTCCTCCTGCCCGGCCAGCATGCGCGACAGCTCCCTGACCCGCTCCTCGCCCTCGAGGACCTTCACGCCCGACCGGGTCACGGACCCGTCGTCGGTCTTCTCGACCAGCAGCTGCCGGTCGGCGAAGGCGGCCACCTGCGGAAGGTGCGTGACGACCACGACCTGCGCGCTCTTCGCCAGCCGCGCGAGCCGGCGGCCGATCTCGACCGCGGCCTTGCCGCCGACACCGGCGTCGACCTCGTCGAAGAGGTACGTCGGCACCGGATCCGTCCCCGCGAACACCACCTCGACGGCGAGCATCACGCGCGACAGCTCACCGCCGGACGCGCCCTTGGCGATGGGCCGCGGCGGCGCCCCGGGGTGCGGGGCGAGCAGCAGCTCGACCTCGTCGACGCCGGACGGCCCGTAGCCGACGGTGCGGCCGCCGACCTCCACGCCGTCCGGGTCCTCGGTCTGCCGGATCTCGAAGGACACCCGCGCGTGCGGCATGGCGAGCGAGGCCAGCTCGGCCGTCACGGCCGCCGCGAACCGCTCGGCCGCCTCCGACCGCGCGTCCGTCAGGACCTGGGCCAGGCCGCCCAGTTCGCCGCGGAGCGCGTCCCGCTCGGCGGTCAGCTCCGCGATCCGCTCGTCGTCGCCGTCCAGCTGCGTCAGCCGTGCGGCACTCTGCTCGGCCCACGCCAGCACCGAGGCGACGTCCTCGCCGTACTTGCGCGTCAACGCGCCCAGCGCGGCGCGCCGTTCCTCGACCGCCGCCAGCCGCAGGGGGTCCGCGTCCAGGTCGTCGGCGTACCCCGCCAACTCCCCTGCCACGTCGCCGAGCAGGATCCCGATCTCGCCGATCCGGTCGGCCAGCGCCGCCAGCGCCGGATCGTGCGAGCGCACGGCGTCCAGCGCCCGCCGGGCGCCCGCGACGAGCGTGGCGGCGTCGATGCCCTCGGGGTCCTCCGGGTTGCCGGCCAGCGCGGCGTGCGCGGCCGTGGCGGCGGACGAGAGCGCCTCCGCGTGCCCGAGCCGCTCCGCCTCCTCGGCCAGCTCCACGTCCTCCCCGGCCCGCGGCTCCACGCCGGCGATCTCGTCGAGCCCGTAGCGCAGCATGTCGGCCTCCTGGGCCCGTTCACGCGCGCGCGTGACGATCTCCTCCAGCTCGGCGGAGACGGCCCGCAGCCGCCGGTAGGCCTCGCCGTACTTGGCGAGCGGCCCGGCGACGGCCTCTCCGGCGTACCGGTCGAGCGCCTGCCGCTGCCGGGTCAGCTTCAGCAGCCCCTGCTGATCGGTCTGCCCGTGCACGGCCACGAGGTCGTCGGCGAGCTCGGCCAGCAGCCCGACGGGAACGCTGCGCCCGCCGAGGTGCGCCCGGGACCGCCCTTCGGCGGAAACGGTACGGCTGATCAGCAGCGCGCCCTCGTCGAGCTCGGCCCCGGCCTCCTCGGCGCGTACGACGGCCGAGGAGCCGGTGGGAACGGCGATCCGCCCCTCCACCACGGCCCGGCCGGCCCCGATCCGCACCAGCGCGGGGTCCGCCCGCCCGCCCAGCAGCAACCCGAGGCTGGTGACCACCATGGTCTTGCCCGCGCCCGTCTCACCCGTGACGGCGGTGAACCCGGGCGACAGCTCGACGACCGCGTCGTCGATGACTCCGAGCGACCGTATCCGCATCTCCTCCAACACGAACACGACCTTACGAGGTCAGGGGTCGGATGTGCGACGCCCCCCGGTTCGGTTGTGTGAAGGTGCAGGTGACGGATGTGTGTCGCGGCCAGATCGTCACCCACGCGAGTGCAAGGTCCTCCGGGGCGCGGGCGACCACGCGGGCGACCACGACCCGCCGCAGCCGCCGACACGCTCCCGGACGTGCTCCCGGACGGCTAGTGAGGCGCTCCGCGCCACCCGGACACCGGCAACGCGAACTTCGCCACCAGCCGATCGGTGAACGAGGCGTGATGCAGCCGGGCCAGCCGTACCGGCACGGCTCCGCGCCGCACCTCGACCCGGGCTCCCGGCGGCAGCTCCACCGTCCGCCGTCCGTCACACCACAGGACCCCCGGCGGGACGTGCGGCAGCACCTCCACCGCCAGCACGGAGTCCGGCGAGGTCACCAGCGGCTTCGCGAACAGCGCGTGCGCCGAGATCGGCACCATCAGCAGCGCCTCGACCTCCGGCCACACCACCGGCCCGCCCGCGGAGAACGCGTACGCCGTGGACCCGGTGGGCGTCGACAGCACGATCCCGTCGCAGCCGAACCCGGTGACCGGCCGCCCGTCGATCTCCAGCACCACCTCGAGCAGCTTCTCGGCGGACACCTTCTGCACGGCCGCCTCGTTCAGCGCCCAGTCCGTGTGCACGATGTCGCCGTTGCGATGGACGACGACGTCGACGGTCATCCGCTCCTCGACCTCGTACGCCCGCGTCACCACCCGGTCGACGACCTTGTCGAGGTCGTCCCGCTCGGCCTCGGCGAGGAACCCGACCCGCCCGAGGTTGACGCCGAGCATCGGCACGCCGGAGGCCCGCGCGAACTCGGCGCCGCGCAGCAGCGTCCCGTCCCCGCCCAGCACGATCAGCAGCTCGCACCCGTCGAGGCACTGCGGGGTGGCCTCCTTGACCAGCTGCACCTCCTCGGGCAGCGGCAGGTCGTGTGCCTCGTACTCCAGCACGCGCACGCCGATGCCCTCGCGCAGCAGCCCCTTCACGACCAGCTCGGCGCTGCGGACGGCCGCGGGCCGCCCCGTGTGGGCGAGCAGGAAAACAGTACGAGCTCGGTTCTGTGTCAACGCGGCCCCTCCGCCACTGCACGGTCTACGTCGGCCGGGTCCAGTTCCGGTGCCCCGGCCCGCAGCCACAGAAAGTACTCGACATTCCCGGACGGGCCGGGCAGCGGGCTGGCGGTGACGCCCCGCACCCCGAGCCCGAGCTCCGACGCCCTGTGGGCCACGCCCCGCACGGCCTCCGCCCGCAGCTGCGGACTGCGTACGACTCCCCCGCTGCCCAGCCGTTCCTTCCCCACCTCGAACTGCGGCTTGACCATCATCACCAGGTCGGCGTCCGCTTTCACGCACCGCACCAGGGCGGGCAGGACCAGGCCCAGCGGGATGAAGGACAGATCCCCCACGACAAGATCCACAGGCTCCCCATCGATCGCTTCGAGCGTCAACTCGCGTACGTTCGTACGGTCCTTGACGGTGACGCGTTCATCGCTGCGCAGAGTCCAGGCGAGTTGTCCGTATCCGACGTCGACGGCGACGACGTGCGCGGCTCCCGACCGCAGCAGGACGTCCGTGAAGCCGCCGGTGGAGGCGCCGGCGTCGAGCGCCCGCCTCCCCTCGACGACGAGCCCCCGCGGCACGAAGGCCGCCAGCGCGCCCGCGAGCTTGTGGCCGCCCCGGGAGACGTAGTCGGGATCGCGGTCGTCGGAGGCGACGACGATCGCCGCCGCGGTCTCCACCTGCGTGGCCGGCTTGGTCGCCACCGTCCTGCCGACTTTGACCCGCCCGGCGGCGATCAGCTGGCTGGCGTGCTCGCGCGAGCGCGCGAGCTTGCGGCGCACCAGCTCCGCGTCGAGACGGCGACGTGCGACTCCTGCCACGTTGGGTTCAGCTCCTGTGTTGTCCGTACGACGGTGAGGGGGCCGCAGGTCCCTGGCGGGCGTCGAGCGCGGTGAGCGTGTCGCGCAGCCCCCGGTGTACATCCTCGTACACCTCGATGTGTCCGTCGGTGGCGAGGTGGTCGGCGTCGCCCAGCCGCTCCAGCCGCGCGTCGACCCCGGCGTTGCCGGTCGGGGTGCGGGGCACGTCCAGCGGGGCGGGGGCGGCGGGGTCGTGGCCGGGTTCCGGCTCGGCCTTTTCGTCCCCCGCAGGGGCCTCGGGCGCAGTGTCGCTCATGCCCAGACGCTACCCCGAAGGCCTGGGGTACCGTCGATCCCGATGGCCACGATCGAAGAATGCCGCGCAGCGCTCGAGAAGCTCTCGGACAACATGGACCGCGCCGAAGGGGACGTCCGCGCGGCCGCCTCCCTGGACCGGTCGGTGAGCTGCCTGATCACCGACCTCGATGTCACGTTCGTCGGCAGGATGACCGGTGGCCGGATCGTGGTGCAGGACACGCTCCAGGGCCCCCCGCGGGAGAAGGCCCAGATCAGGTTGGCCATGAAGGGCGACGACCTGCTCGCGATGGTCGACGGCGAACTGCACTTCGCCCGGGCCTGGGGCTCGGGCCGGGTGAAGCTGGAGGCCGGCCTGCGCGACCTGTTCCAGCTCAGGAAGCTCCTGTAGCGCCGGCCCTCGTCCGCGCACGCGCCCTCCGTGCCGCCGGCACGACCAGCGGCGTGCCCGTCTCGGGGTCGTCGATGATCCGGCAGCGCAGCCCGAACACCTCCTCGACCAGGCCGGCCGTGACGATGTCCTTCGGCGCGCCCTGCGCGACGACCCGCCCCGCACGCAGGGCGATGAGGTGGCTGGCGTAGCGGGCGGCGTGGTTGAGGTCGTGCAGCACGGCGACCAGCGTCCGGCCCTGTTCCTCGTGCAGCTCCGCGCAGAGGTCGAGGACGTCGATCTGGTGCTGGATGTCGAGGTACGTCGTCGGTTCGTCGAGCAGCAGCAACGGCGTCTGCTGGGCGAGCGCCATGGCGATCCACACCCGCTGGCGCTGCCCGCCGGACAGTTCGTCGACATGTCGATCGGCGAGCTCGGCGACCCCGGTCCGCGCCATCGACTCCCTGACGACCCGCTCGTCCTCGCCGGACCACTGGCGCAGGACGCCCTGGTGCGGGTAGCGGCCGCGGGCCACCAGGTCGGCGACGGTGATGCCGTCGGGCGCGATCGACGACTGCGGCAGCAGGCCCAGCGTCCGCGCGACCTTCTTCGCCGGCATCGACTGGATGACCTGCCCGTCCAGCAGCACCCGGCCCCGGCTCGGCCTGAGCATCCGCGACAGGGCCCGCAGCAGTGTCGACTTGCCGCACGCGTTCGGGCCGACGATCACCGTGAAGGAGTTGTCCGGGATCTCCACCGACAGCTGCTCGGCGATGACCCGCTGATCGTAGGCGAGGGTGACGTTCTCGGCGGACAGGCGGTTCACTGCGCTCCTCTGGGTGTCGGTGTCCGGCTCCGTGCAGCCGCTTGCCTCCGTCTCCGTGCAGCCGCTCGCGTCCGGCCTCGCGGAGCCGCTCATATCCGGCCCGCCCTGCGTTCGGCGACCAGCAGCCACAGCAGATAGACGCCGCCCAGGACCCCGGTGACCACGCCCACGGGCAGCTGGTCGGCACCGAAGACCCGCTGCGAGGCCCAGTCGGCGGTGACCAGCAGGGCGGCACCCATGCACAGGGACGACAGCAGGTTGGGGCCCGGCGAGCGGGTCAGGCGCCGGGCGAGCTGCGGCGCGGTGAGCGCCACGAAGCTGACGGGTCCCGCGGCGGCGGTTGCGGTCGCGGTGAGCAGCACGGCGGCCACCATCAGCAGCGCCCGTACCCGCTCCACGCGCACCCCGAGAGCGTTCGAGACGTCGTCGCCCATCTCCATCAGCCTGAGCCCGCGCGCGCCCGCGAGGACCGGCGGGACGAGCACGGCGCACAGCGCGAGCAGCGGCCGGACCTGGTCCCAGTCGCGGCCGCTGAGGGAGCCGGTCATCCACACCACCGCACGGGCGGCGTCGACGATGTCGGACACCGTGAGCAGATAGCCGTTGACCGCGGTGACGATCGCGGAGACCCCGATACCGACCAGGACGAGCCGGGAACCGTGCACGCCCCGCTTCCAGGCGAGCAGATAGATGGCGAGCCCGGTCGCCAGTCCGCCCGCGAGGGCGCCCACGGTGACCTGGGCGGCGCTGCCGGAGAACAGCACGATCACCACCAGCGCCCCGGCCGTCGCCCCCTGCCCGAGGCCCAGCACGTCCGGGCTGCCCAGCGGATTGCGGGTGACGGCCTGGAACAGCGCGCCGCCGAGGCCGAGCGAGGCGCCGACCAGCAACCCCACCAGGACGCGCGGCAGCCGCAGCTCGTCGACGATGAACTCCTGGCTCGCGCTGCCGTTCCCGGCCAGGGCCCTGAGCACGTCGCCGGCCGAGATCGGGAAGTCGCCGGTGCCGATCAGCAGAACGCTCGCGGCGAGCGCGGCGAGCAGCAGGACGACGACCACGGCGGCGGCCCGGACGTCCAGGCGCACGGAGAGCCCGCCCGGGGACCTCAGCACACGGTGGCCCCTCACAGCTGCGCCGTCCTGCGCCGCCGTACCAGGAAGATGAAGACCGGCCCGCCGATGATCGCGGTGACGATGCCGACCTGCAGCTCCGAGGGGCGGGCGACGACCCGGCCGAGCACGTCAGCGCCGAGCAGCAGCACGGGCGCCAGGACCGCGGCGTACGGCAGGATCCAGCGCAGGTCGGGCCCGGTGAAGGAGCGCACGGCGTGCGGGACCATCAGCCCGACGAAGGCGATCGGTCCGCAGGCCGCCGTCGCCGCCCCGCACAGCACGGTCGCGGCGAGCATGGACAGCGCCCGGGTGCGGTTCAGGTCCGCGCCGAGCGCCTTGGCGGTGTCGTCGCCCATGGCCACCGCGTTGAGCGGCCGGGCGAGCACGAGGGCGAGGACCGTGCCGGCCGCGATGAACGGCAGCACCCGCAGGGTGGTCGAGCCGGTCGCCGAGGCGAGCGAACCGACCGTCCAGAAGCGCATCTTGCTGAGCGCCGCCTCGTCCGTGATCATCACGGCCTGGAGATAGCCGTAGAGGGCGGCGCTGATGGCGGTTCCGGCGAGCGCGAGCCGCACCGGCGTCGCGCTCCGGCTCCCACCGAGGACCCACACCAGGGCTCCCACGGCGGCCGCGCCGAAGAAGGCGAACCACACATAGCCCTCGAGGCTCGTGACACCGAAGTACGTGATGGCCGTGACGACCGCGGCCGACGCGCCCGCGTTGATGCCGAGCAGACCTGGGTCGGCCAGCGGATTGCGGGTGAGCGCCTGGAGCACCGCGCCGGAGAGGCCGAGCGCCGCGCCGGCGAGCAGCCCGAGGGCGGTCCGCGCCAGCCGCTCGTCCACGACGACGTCGCCGTAGGTCCACGTGCTCCGGAACAGTCCGTGCCAGACCTGTTCCGGGGACAGTTCCTTCGCACCGATCGCGATGCTCGCCAGGGCGACGAGCGCCAGCACGGCGAGTGCGAGGAGAAGGCCGGAGGCGCGTATCGCCCGGCGGGTCGGGGGCGCGGGGGCGGTGTCCGCGCGCTGTTCGGGAGGACTGTCGACCAACACGTAGTTAGGTTAGCCTACCCTCGCTTCCCCGCTCGATGGGGTGGCCACTCACCTGCCCGCCCCCCTCACCTGTCCGGCGACCGACCTCCCCGACCTCGCACCTGCCCGGCGACTGACCTCCCGATCCCTCACCTGGCCGGCAGCTGACCTCCCCGACCCCTCACCTGCCCGGCGGCTGACCTCCCCGATCCCTCACCTGGCCGGCAGCTGACCTCCCCGGCCTCGCACCTGCCCGGCGTCTCACCCAACCCCCGGTTCACAACTCCAGCCGCGCCAGCGCCTTCCCCGCATCCAGCCGGCACTCGCCCTCACCGGCAGCGGTCCAGGCAGCCGCGCACAGTGCCCGCAGGCCGTCCAGGGGCGTGCCGTCACCGTCCAGTTCCAACCGGTCCGAGGTCGCCGTGGCCGTCCAGCCGCCGCACCGGAAGCCGTCCTGCGCTCCGGTCACCTCCGGCTGTCCCGCCAGCATGCCGCGCAGATCGGCGTCGACGTACGTCGGCCGGTGCCGGGGCGGTGCGGCCAGCAGCTTCGCGCCGTCGGTGACGCCGGTCAGGACGAGCAGCGAGTCCACCTCGCCGTTGAACGCGCCCTCGATGTCCGTGTCCAGCCGGTCCCCGACCACCAGCGGCCGCTCGGCGCCCGTCCGCAGGATCGTCTCCCGGTGCATGGGCGGCAACGGCTTGCCCGCGACCTGCGGTTCGGCGCCGGTCGCTATCCGCACCACCTCCACCGCCGCGCCGTTGCCGGGCGCGATCCCGCGACCGCTGGGAATCGTCAGGTCGGTGTTGGAGGCGTACCACGGCACCCCGCGCGCGATGGCGTAGCACGCCTCGGCGAACCGCCCCCACCGCAGCTCGGGCCCGCCGAATCCCTGCACCACCGCCGCCGGATCGTCCTCCGCCGACTCCACGGGCTCCAGTCCCCGCTCCCGCAGGGCGACCCGCAGCCCCTCGCCCCCGATCACCAGCACCCGGGCCCCCGCGGGCACCTGCTCGCTGATCAGCCGCGCGACCGCCTGCGCGGAGGTGATGACGTCCGCGGCGCCGGTCGGGATCCCCAGCTCCGTCAGATGGTCGGCCACCGTGTCCGGCGTACGCAGGGCGTTGTTGGTGACGTACGCCAGACGCATCCCACCGCCCCGGGCCGTCGCCAGCGATTCGACGGCGTGCGCGATGGCGTGGCCGCCCGCGTACACCACCCCGTCCAGATCGAGCAGCGCCGTGTCGTACGCCTCGCTCAGGGCCCGGCCACTGCCCTCCGGCCTCGTCCTGACGCTCTGGCTCATTCCACATCGCTCCTCGATCGACGGCTCTCCCCCGATCATCCCTCACGCCTCTGACACACGTACGATGCCGGGATGAACTCAGCAGGTCACTCGGAAGCGACGGCGCGCCGGGGCCTGGAACTCACCCCGTTCCGAGGCCTTCGTTACGACCCGGACCGGGTCGGCAGCCTGGCCGCCGTGACATCGCCGCCGTACGACGTCGTCGTACGACCCGACGGCCTGCACCACCTCCAGTCCGCGGACCCGTACAACATCGTCCGCCTGATCCTGCCGCAGGCCCCGACGGCCGGCGCGCGCAACGAGCAGGCGTCCGACACCCTGCGCCGCTGGCTGTCCGACGGCGTCCTGGCCGCCGATCCCGAACCCGGCCTCTACGTCTACGAGCAACACGACGGCGACGGCCTGCTCCAGCGGGGCATCATCGGCGCCCTGCGTGTCTCGGACCCGTCGGAGGGCGTGGTGCTGCCGCACGAGGACGTCATGCCGCACGTGGTCGCCGACCGCGCGGACCTGATGCGGGCCACCTCCGCCAACCTCGAACCCCTGCTCCTGACCTACCGCGGCAACGGCACGCCGTCGGCCGCGAGCGAGCTCGTGGAAGACGTCGCCGGCCGCCCCCCGCTCCTCGCCACCACCACCGAGGACGGCTACAGCCACCGCCTGTGGTCCATCACCGACCCGGCCGACCTCGAACGCGTCCGGTCCGACCTCGCCCAGCACCAGGCCCTGATCGCCGACGGCCACCACCGCTGGGCCACCTATCGCCGGCTGCGTATGGAGCACGGCTCGCCGAGCCCCTGGGACTACGGCCTCGTCCTCCTCGTCGACACGGCGCGCTACCCGTTGCGCGTCCGCTCCATCCACCGCCTCCTGCACGGGCTGCCGGTCGCCGACGCGCTCGCCGCCCTGGAGGGCCGCTTCCGCGTCCGGCACCTGCCGGTGCCGCTCCCGGACGCCCTGGCGGCCCTGGCGGACAGCGCCTGCGCCGGCAACGCGTTCCTGCTGGCCGGCGACGGCGCCTTCCACCTCGTCGACCGCCCGGACCCGGACCTCCTGGCCCGTACCGTCCCCGTCGACCGCCCCGTCGCCTGGCGCACCCTGGACGCGACGGTCCTGCACGCCACGCTCCTGGCCCATGTCTGGGGCATCCCCGAGGACGACCCCGCCCGCATCGCCTACATCCACGACGCGGCCGCCACCGTCGAGAAGGCGGAACGCGACGGCGGTACGGCCGTCCTGCTGCACCCGGTCCGCGAGGAGGTCGTCCGGGACCTGGCCCGTCAGGGCGTGACGATGCCCCGCAAGTCGACGTCGTTCGGCCCGAAGCCGGCATCGGGACTGGTGCTGCGCACGCTGGACCTCTGACCCCGGTCCGGTGCGCCGGACCCCGGCACACGAACCCGAAAGCGACGGGACCCACGAAAGGGCGGGGCCCAGGAAAGGGGCGGGACCGCATGGCCCCGCCCCTTCACAGCACTAAGGATCAGTCCTTGTCGTCGCCCGCCTCGGCGCCGGCGTCCTCCTCGGCGTCCGCGCCGTCAATGCCGCCGACGCCGCTGTCGCCGCCGACGCCGCTGTCGCCGCTGTCGCCGCTGTCGATCTCATCGTCCTCCGCGCTGTCGTCGGACGCGTCGAAAGCGTCCACGAACTCCACGCCGTCCAGCTCGGCGAGCCGGTCCGAGGCGTCCGTGCTGCCGTCCCGGTCGGCCTCGACGGCCTTCGCGAACCAGTCGCGCGCCTCGCCCTCGCGACCGGCGGCGAGCAGAGCGTCGGCATACGCGTACCGCAGCCGCGCGGTCCACGGCTGCACGGAGTTCGAGGCCAGCTCGGGACTCTGCAGCGTGACGATGGCGGCGTCCAGCTGCTCCATGTCGCGCCGTGCGCCGGCCGCGACGAGCCGCATCTCGACCTGCCCGGCCTTGTCCAGCTTCTGCACCTCGGGCGCGCCAGCCATGTCCAGCGCCTTCTCCGGCCGTCCGAGCCCACGCTCGCAGTCGGCCATCACGGGCCACAGGTCCACGGTGCCGGTCATACGCCGCGCGGCCCGGAACTCGGCCAGCGCCTCGGAGTACTTCTGGTTCGCGTACGCGGCGAACCCGGCCGCCTCACGTACGGCGGCCACGCGCGACGCCAGCCGGAGCGCCACCCGGGAGTAGGCGTAGGCGCCCTCGGGATCCTCGTCGATGAGCCGGGCGACCATCACCAGGTTCTTGGCGACGTCCTCCGCCAGCGTCTTCGGCAGGCTCTGCAGCTCCTGCCGCACGTCCTTGTCGATCTCGTCACCGGTGACGTCCTCGGGGATGGGCAACCGCTTGATCGGCTCCCGGTCCCGGTCCCGGTCCCGGTCGCGATCCCGCTCCCTGGGCCGCTCGTCACGGAACCGACCGCCACCGCCGCCGCGCCGGTCGTCACGTCCCCGCAAACCACCGGGACGCCCACCGCGGTCGTCACGCCGAGCCCCACCGCGTCCACCCCGTTCATCACGCCCGCGGAACCCACCGCGCTCACCCCGGTTGTCGTCACGCCGACCGGGGCCGTAGCCACCACGCTCGCCGTCCCGACGCTCACCACGGTCGTCCCTGCGGTCGTCTCGGCGGTACGGCGGTCGGTCACCGCGGTCGTCTCGGCGGTCGTCCCGGCGATGCGACGGACGGTCACCACGGTCGTCCCGGCGGTCGTCCCGGCGATACGACGGACGGTCACCGCGGTCGTCCCGGCGATCATCGCGCCGGTCGTCACGGCGGAAGGACGGGCGGGGAGCACGGTCGTCACGGCGGTCGTCACGACGGAAGGACGGGCGGGGAGCACGGTCGTCGCGCCGGTCGTCACGGCGATACGACGGACGGTCACCGCGGTCGTCCCGGTCATCGCGGCGGTACGACGGACGGTCATCGCGCCGATCGTCACGACGGTCGTCACGACGAAAACCACCGCGGTCGCCTCGGTCATCGCGGCGATCGTTGCCGCCACGGTCGTACCCGCCACGGCGATCGTCCCTACGGCCATAGCCGCCACCACGGGTGTCGTCGCGCCGGAAGCCACCTCGGTCGGCATCACGACGCTCGCCACGATCGTCCCGGCGGTCGTCGCGGCGGTCGTCGCGGCGGTCGTCGCGGCGGTCGTCGCGGCGGAAGGACGGCCGGTCAGAGCGGTCGTCGCGGCGGAAACCACGGTCGCGGTCACGGTCGTCCCGACGCGGACCGCGGTCCCGGTCGTCACGCTGGAACGCCGGGCGGCCACCGCGGTCGCCTTCGCGCCGATCCTCACGCCGGCCGTACCCACCACCTCGGTTGTCGTCCCGCCGATTGTCGTCACGACGGTCGTCGCGGCGGAAACCACCGCGGTTGCCGCGGTAGCCGCCGCGCTCGCCACGGTCCCCACTGTCCCGTCGCCGCTGGTCGCGCTCCGGTCGGTCGTCGGGAGAGTTGGTGGACATGGTGACTCCTGTCTTAGGTACCGCAAGCATTGTAAAAAACGAAAGGACCCCTGGTCCCAGCTGAACGCTGGGACCAGGGGTCCTTCCAAAGATTGTTCGGCGGCGTCCTACTCTCCCACAGGGTCCCCCCTGCAGTACCATCGGCGCTGTAAGGCTTAGCTTCCGGGTTCGGAATGTAACCGGGCGTTTCCCTCACGCTGTAACCACCGAAACCCTAATGGTTTCGAGCGAACAAGCACACTCTTCAATTATGCGTTCTGCTCAAAGCCGGCAACGGTCGTTGCCTCAGAACAAACACAGTGGACGCGAGCAACTGAGGACAAGCCCTCGGCCTATTAGTACCGGTCACCTCCACCAGTCACCTGGCTTCCAGATCCGGCCTATCAACCCAGTCGTCTACTGGGAGCCTTACCCTCTTATAGAGGTGGGAGTCCTCATCTCGAAGCAGGCTTCCCGCTTAGATGCTTTCAGCGGTTATCCCTCCCGAACGTAGCCAACCAGCCATGCCCTTGGCAGAACAACTGGCACACCAGAGGTTCGTCCGTCCCGGTCCTCTCGTACTAGGGACAGCCCTTCTCAAGACTCCTACGCGCACAGCGGATAGGGACCGAACTGTCTCACGACGTTCTAAACCCAGCTCGCGTACCGCTTTAATGGGCGAACAGCCCAACCCTTGGGACCGACTCCAGCCCCAGGATGCGACGAGCCGACATCGAGGTGCCAAACCATCCCGTCGATATGGACTCTTGGGGAAGATCAGCCTGTTATCCCCGGGGTACCTTTTATCCGTTGAGCGACGGCGCTTCCACAAGCCACCGCCGGATCACTAGTCCCGACTTTCGTCCCTGCTCGACCCGTCGGTCTCACAGTCAAGCTCCCTTGTGCACTTACACTCAACACCTGATTGCCAACCAGGCTGAGGGAACCTTTGGGCGCCTCCGTTACCCTTTAGGAGGCAACCGCCCCAGTTAAACTACCCATCAGACACTGTCCCTGATCCGGATCACGGACCCAGGTTAGACATCCAGCACGACCAGACTGGTATTTCAACGACGACTCCACACGAACTGGCGTCCGCGTCTCAAAGTCTCCCAGCTATCCTACACAAGCCGAACCGAACACCAATATCAAACTGTAGTAAAGGTCCCGGGGTCTTTCCGTCCTGCTGCGCGAAACGAGCATCTTTACTCGTAGTGCAATTTCACCGGGCCTATGGTTGAGACAGTCGAGAAGTCGTTACGCCATTCGTGCAGGTCGGAACTTACCCGACAAGGAATTTCGCTACCTTAGGATGGTTATAGTTACCACCGCCGTTTACTGGCGCTTAAGTTCTCAGCTTCGCCCGACCGAAATCGGACTAACCGGTCCCCTTAACGTTCCAGCACCGGGCAGGCGTCAGTCCGTATACATCGCCTTACGGCTTCGCACGGACCTGTGTTTTTAGTAAACAGTCGCTTCTCGCTGGTCTCTGCGGCCACCCCCAGCTCGGAGTGCAAGACTCGTCACCAGGTGTGGCCCCCCTTCTCCCGAAGTTACGGGGGCATTTTGCCGAGTTCCTTAACCATAGTTCACCCGAACGCCTCGGTATTCTCTACCAGACCACCTGAGTCGGTTTAGGGTACGGGCCGCCATGAAACTCGCTAGAGGCTTTTCTCGACAGCATAGGATCATCCACTTCACCACAATCGGCTCGGCATCAGGTCTCAGCCGTATGCAAGGCGGATTTACCTACCTTGCGGCCTACACCCTTACCCCGGGACAACCACCGCCCGGGCTGGACTACCTTCCTGCGTCACCCCATCACTCACCTACTAACCGCTTGGTCCGGCGGCTCCACCACTCCCCTTCGCCCGAAGGCTCCGGGGCGGCTTCACGGCCTTAGCATCACGATGCTCGATGTTTGACGCTTCACAGCGGGTACCGGAATATCAACCGGTTATCCATCGACTACGCCTGTCGGCCTCGCCTTAGGTCCCGACTTACCCTGGGCAGATCAGCTTGACCCAGGAACCCTTAGTCAATCGGCGCACACGTTTCTCACGTGTGAATCGCTACTCATGCCTGCATTCTCACTCGTGAACCGTCCACAACTACCTTCCGGTGCTGCTTCACCCGGCACACGACGCTCCCCTACCCATCACAGCGGGCGTTGACCCTCATGCTGCAATGACACGACTTCGGCGGTACGCTTGAGCCCCGCTACATTGTCGGCGCGGAATCACTAGACCAGTGAGCTATTACGCACTCTTTCAAGGGTGGCTGCTTCTAAGCCAACCTCCTGGTTGTCTCTGCGACTCCACATCCTTTCCCACTTAGCGTACGCTTAGGGGCCTTAGTCGATGCTCTGGGCTGTTTCCCTCTCGACCATGGAGCTTATCCCCCACAGTCTCACTGCCGCGCTCTCACTTACCGGCATTCGGAGTTTGGCTAAGGTCAGTAACCCGGTAGGGCCCATCGCCTATCCAGTGCTCTACCTCCGGCAAGAAACACACGACGCTGCACCTAAATGCATTTCGGGGAGAACCAGCTATCACGGAGTTTGATTGGCCTTTCACCCCTAACCACAGGTCATCCCCCAGGTTTTCAACCCTGGTGGGTTC
>NZ_JBJWOT010000001.1:1950000-4037500 GCF_047049295.1 Streptomyces sediminimaris
ATCCGGTATTAGACCCCGTTTCCAGGGCTTGTCCCAGAGTGCAGGGCAGATTGCCCACGTGTTACTCACCCGTTCGCCACTCTTCCCCACCGAAGTGGTTCATCGTTCGACTTGCATGTGTTAAGCACGCCGCCAGCGTTCGTCCTGAGCCAGGATCAAACTCTCCGTGAATGCTTCCCCGTCATCGGGGCGACACACACGAGAGCGGTGCGAGAGGAGGAATAATCCCCCCGCACACAGCGTCCTCGCTGTGTATTTTTTCAAAGGAACCTCGCCCCGACCGTATGGCCGGAGACGGGTTATCAACATATCTGGCGTTGACTTTTGGCACGCTGTTGAGTTCTCAAGGAACGGACGCTTCCTTCGTACTCACCCTCTCGGGCTTTCCTCCGGGCGCTTCCCTTCGATCTTACGTTTCCGACTCTATCAGAACCTTTCGGGCCTGATTCCCTGTCGGCGGGGCCTTTCGACATTCACTACGTTAGCCGATTCCCTCGGCAACTCATAATCGAGTACCGCGAGTTTGAATTCTGGCATGCAGGCACGCCGAATTCGCCCCCGCTGAGGGTGATCGTAGGTAGTGGTTTGGCCGCTTCCGGCTGCTGGCGATCGCCGTACCCGGTTCAAGCGGCTCGGGCTACATTACGCACCTTCCAAGGGTGCGTCAACTTCGGCGGCGCCTCGGGACATGGGCCCGATAAGGGCTCACCGTGGGGTCGTCGGCGACCCAGAAGCGCCATGGATGTACGGCTCCGTCGCCGGACACACCCGTGCGCGGGCCGTTGCGCACCTGGTCGGAAGGGACCCCGGTACCGCTCAGGACGCGCAGAGGGGTCTGTCCCGGGGCGCACGCGTCCGTGCCGTCCAGGGCGCGGTCCACGTCCATAGCCGTGGCGAGGCGTGCCGGGCCTTTGGCCAGTTCCTTGTCGTTTCGGGCCGAGAGTCGACGTTTACGAGCCTGTTCGACGCCTTCGATCACCTCGCCGGCGCGGAGCAGGACGGCACTGGCCCGCCCCGGGGCCCCGCACACGAGGTTCATGCAGAACCACATGCCGTAGGTGAAGTAGACGTACACGTGACCGGGCGGTCCGAACATCACGCCGTTGCGGGCGGTGCGGCCGCGATAGGCGTGGGAGCCGGGGTCGTTCTGGCCGTCGTAGGCCTCGACCTCCGTGAGGCGCAGGGCGATCGGACCGTCGGGTGTCGTACGCACCAGGATTCGGCCCAGGAGGTCGGGGGCGACCTCCAGGACAGGGCGGTCGAAGAACTCCCTGGGGAGTGGCGTACGGTCCGGGGACGTGATCATGCGGCCCGAGCCTAGTCCAGACGGGTGGAGGCCAAGGGCTGGTCAAGGCTTCGTCCGCTTGCCAGGGTGAGGGCGCGGAACCGGACGGGCCCGCGTCGCGTTTGTAGGGATCAAGGAACCATACGTAAAGGGAGAGTCATGGCGTTCAAGAAGCTGCTCGCGAGTCTGGGGGCCGGCGGGGCTTCGGTCGAGACGGTACTGACCGAGGTCAACGTCGTTCCGGGTGGCGTCGTCCAGGGGGAGGTGCGGATCCAGGGCGGGTCCGTGAACCAGGACATCGAGGGTCTGTCCGTGGGGCTGCAGGCGAAGGTCGAGGTCGAGAGCGGCGACGAGGAGTACAAGCAGAACATCGAGTTCACCAAGGTGCGCCTCGGTGGGGCCTTCGAGCTGCAGGCGGGGGCCGTGCACGCCGTGCCGTTCGGGATCGAGGTCCCGTGGGAGACGCCGGTCACCATGATCGACGGGCAGGCGCTGCGCGGGATGAACATCGGTGTCACCACCGAGCTGGCGATCGCCCGTGCCATCGACTCCGGTGACCTCGACCCGATCAACGTGCACCCGCTGCCGGCGCAGAAGGCGATCCTGGACGCCTTCATCCAGCTGGGCTTCCGCTTCAAGAGCGCGGACATGGAGCGCGGGCACATCAGGGGCACGCGGCAGACACTGCCGTTCTACCAGGAGATCGAGTTCTACCCGCCGTCGCAGTACCGGGGCCTCAACCAGGTCGAGTTGAGCTTCGTGGCCGACGAGCACGCCATGGACGTCGTGCTGGAGATGGACAAGAAGCCCGGTCTGTTCAGCGAGGGCAGCGACACCTACCGTTCGTTCCAGGTGGGTCAGCACGACTTCCACGGGACCGACTGGGCGGCGTACCTCAACCAGTGGCTGTCCGAGGTCGGCAGCAAGCGGAACTGGTTCTAGGCTCGGAACTGCTGATTCCGTAATCGATCAGGAGGTACCGAGGTGACCGAGCTCAAGCGGCGGCCGCTCCCCCACGACTTCCACCCGCCCGTCCCCGCGTTCACGGTGACGAGTGAGAACGTCCAGGAGGGCGCCACGCTCAAGGACGCGCAGGTCTACGCGGCCGGCAACACCTCGCCGCATCTGCGGTGGGAGGGTTTCCCTGCCGAGACCAAGAGCTTCGCGGTGACCTGCTACGACCCCGATGCCCCGACCGGCAGCGGGTTCTGGCACTGGGTGGTGTTCGACATCCCGGCCTCGGTGACCGAGCTTCCGGTCGGTGCGGGCACCGGCAAGTTCGAGGGGCTGCCCGAGGGCGCGGTTCAGGCTCGTAACGACTTCGGGTCCAAGGACTTCGGCGGTGCCGCTCCGCCCGCCGGGGACGGGCCGCACCGGTACGTGTTCACGGTGTACGCGGTGGACCAGGAGAAGCTCGGCCCGGACTCGGACGCCAGTCCCGCCTTCGTCGGCTTCAACCTGCGGTTCCACACGATCGGCCGCGCCCGGCTGATCGGCGAGTACGAGGTGCCCGCCGAAGCCTGACGTTCATGGAACGTTTGCCCGCCCCCGGTCATGGAAGTGATCGGGGGCGGGCATTTTTTATTGCGTTGTCCATCTCGGCGTGCCCGGCCAGAGTTGATCCAAGCCCGCCAGGGGGTGGGCCGGTGCGCATGGGAGGTGGGCCGGATGCGGGACACGCTGGTGCTGAACGCGAGCTTCGAGCCACTGTCGACGGTGACGTTGAACCGAGCCGTCGTTCTGGTGCTGCAGGACAAGGCCGTCGTCGAGCAGGCCCACCCCGCACTGCGCATGCGCGGCGCCGCGGTCGACATACCCGTGCCCCGGGTGATCCGGCTGTGCAGGTACGTGAAGGTGCCGTTCCGAAGACAAGCGCCGTGGTCGAGGCGGGGTGTGCTGGTCAGGGACCGGCACCGGTGCGCGTACTGCGGTCGGCGGGCGACGACCGTGGACCACGTGGTGCCGCGGTCGCAGGGGGGCCGGGACTCGTGGCTGAACACCGTCGCCTCGTGCGCGGAGGACAATCACCGCAAGGCCGACCGGACTCCGGAGCAGGCGGGGATGCCGCTGTTGCGGGAGCCGTTCGAGCCGACTCCGCAGGATGCGATGTTGCTGACGCTGGGGGCGGAGGAGTTTCGGGCGCTGCCGTCCTGGCTTGCACGGGACGCCGCCTGACCGTGGGGCTGCCGGCCATACGGCGGGTGCGGGTGTTCTGTGGCCGGTCGCGCAGTTCCCCGCCCCCCTGAAGGGACTTGGGCCCGCCTTCCTGGAGAAGGCGGGCCCCGCTGTCGTCGTGCGTCAGTCTATGGACGGCTTCTCTCGGCGTTCCGCGGCCTTCTCGGGGGTGGGGGCGCCGCCTCCGGGAGGGCCGCCGAGGCCGAAGTTGCCCATGGCTCCGGAGAGACCCTTGAGGGCGTCGCCGATCTCGCTGGGGACGATCCAGAGCTTGTTGGCGTCGCCCTCGGCGATCTTCGGGAGCATCTGGAGGTACTGGTAGCTGAGCAGCTTCTGGTCGGGGTCTCCGGCGTGGATGGACTCGAAGACCGTGCGGATCGCCTGGGCTTCGCCCTCGGCGCGCAGGGCGGCGGCCTTCGCCTCACCCTCGGCGCGCAGGATCTGGGACTGCTTCTCACCCTCGGCGGTGAGGATCGCGGCCTGGCGCGTACCTTCGGCGGTGAGGATCGCGGCGCGCTTGTCACGGTCGGCGCGCATCTGCTTCTCCATCGAGTCCTGGATGGAGGTGGGCGGCTCGATCGCCTTGAGCTCGACGCGGTTGACGCGGATGCCCCACTTGCCGGTGGCCTCGTCGAGGACGCCGCGCAGGGCCGCGTTGATCTCCTCGCGGGAGGTCAGGGTCCGCTCGAGGTCCATGCCGCCGATGATGTTGCGGAGCGTGGTGACGGTGAGCTGCTCGATCGCCTGGATATAGCTGGCGACTTCGTAGGTGGCGGCCCGGGCGTCGGTCACCTGGTAGTAGATGACGGTGTCGATGTTGACGACCAGGTTGTCCTGGGTGATGACCGGCTGCGGCGGGAACGGCACGACCTGCTCGCGCAGGTCGATGCGGTTGCGGATCGTGTCGATGAACGGCACGACGATGTTGAGGCCCGCGTTGAGAGTCCGCGTGTAGCGGCCGAAGCGCTCGACGATGGCGGCGCTGGCCTGCGGGATGACTTGGATCGTCCTGATCAGGGCGATGAAGACCAACACCACCAGAATGATCAGGACGATGATGACCGGTTCCATCGTCGGACCCCGTACCCTTCTCCGCCTCGGCGCTTTCGGAAGATCTTATGGTTGTTGAAGATCTTGCTGGTCGAGTCTGTCAGACCGTCGCACAACTCGTGGGCTGTTCGGTTCAGTTGAGTCCTGCGAGGTCAGATGACGATCGCGGTGGCTCCCTCGATCTCCACGACGTCGACTTCCTGGCCCACCTCGTAGGCGCTGTCGGCGTCGAGCGAACGTGCGGACCAGATCTCGCCGGCCAGCTTGATCCGGCCTCCGGAGCCGTCGACACGCTCCAGGACGACGGCCTGCTTCCCCTTCAACGCGTCCACGCCCGTGGCCAGTCGGGGGCGCTGGGCGCTGTGGCGGGCCGCGATGGGCCGTACGACGGCGATGAGGGCGACCGAGACGACGACGAAGGAGAGCACCTGGGCCACGACGCCGAAGCCGAGTCCGGCGATGACCGCGGCGGCGACGGCGCCCACCGCGAGCATGCCGAACTCCGGCATCGCGGTGACCACGAGAGGGATTCCGAGCGCAGCCGCGCCGACGAGCCACCACACCCATACGTCGATGTCGTTCACATGGTCATGGTAGGACCGCGGGTCCCGCCTCGGACAGGGCGCGATGGGGGCGGAAGGGCTTCTCGCCCTTGTTTTCGCGGGTACTTCACACCGTCAGGACAGCGGCAGGCCCTGAGCGGTCCAGCGGTCGCCCACCTGTTCGACGACGAGCGGGAGGCCGAAGCAGAGGGAGAGGTTGCGCGAGGTGAGTTCGAGTTCCAGCGGGCCGGCGGCGAGGACCTTGCCCTGACGGATCATCAGCACGTGGGTGAAGCCGGGGGCGATCTCCTCGACATGGTGGGTGACCATGATCATGGAGGGGGCGATCGGGTCGCGCGCGAGCCGGCCGAGACGGCGGACCAGGTCCTCGCGGCCGCCGAGGTCGAGGCCGGCGGCGGGCTCGTCGAGGAGGAGCAGCTCGGGGTCGGTCATCAGGGCGCGGGCGATGAGAGTGCGCTTGCGCTCGCCCTCGGAGAGGGTGCCGAACTTCCGGTCGAGGAAGTCGCTCATGCCGAGGCGGTCGAGGAAGGCGCGGGCGCGCTGCTCGTCGACCTCCTCGTACTCCTCCTGCCAGCCCGCCGTCATGCCGTACGCGGCGGTCAGCACGGTCTGCAGGACCGTCTGGCGCTTGGGGAGCTTGTCGGCCATGGCGATGCCGGCCACGCCGATGCGCGGGCGCAGTTCGAAGACGTCGGTGCCGGGCCTGCCGAGGGTCTCGCCGAGGATGGTCGCGGTGCCCTTGCTGGGGTAGAGGTAGCTGGAGGCGACGTTGAGGAGGGTGGTCTTGCCGGCGCCGTTCGGTCCGAGGATGACCCAGCGCTCGCCCTCCTTGACCGACCAGGAGACCTGGTCCACCAGAGCCCGGCCCTCCCGGACCACGGATACGTCCTGAAGCTCCAGAACATCGCTCATGTGCGCGTTGTCTCCCCTTGCAGTGTGACCGGTCTCGGCGTCTCGGCGTCTCGGCTGTCGCGTGCGCGTTGTGGGCGCTGCCCTCGACGAAATCTACGCCACTGGTCGGCCCGGCGATTCCATCGGTCCGGTCCTTAGGGTGGAGGCATGCTCTCGGAACCGCGTTCAGGACGCCTTGCGGCTTGGGGAAATGCCCTTTTTGCCGGACTTGTCTCACCCGACGACGCCGTACTCACGATCGTCGGGGACGACGCCGTGCACCGGATGGAGGGGCTGCCCGGCGAGTCGGGGCCGGTCGGGCTCACGCTCGCGCTGGGACGGCTGCGGGCCCTGGGGGTGACCGGGCTGCGGGTCGCGCTGCCGGCGCCGGGTCATCCGCTGGGGCTGAGCGGCCCGCCCGAGTTCAACGCGCGGGCGATGGAGGCCGGGGAGGCCGTCCTCTGCTACGGCGCGCCCTTCGGGCTGGTGCCCGAGGTCCACGGGGCCGGGCCGGAGGGTGATGTCCATGTCGAGGTCGTCTGGCACTGTCTGCCGGTGCGGGAGGCCCCGCCGGCCGACGTGCCCTCGCTGGGCGAGGCCGAGCGGGAGCTGGCGGAGGCCCTGCGGGAGGCCACCGAGGCGCTGTCGCGACTGGACGTCGCCGCGTCGGGGCCGGTGGCGGAGGCGGCCATCGACGCCTACCGGTCGCGGGCCGAGCGGGGGCAGGAGGTGCTGGCTCCGGGGTATCCGCAGCGGGCGGTGCGGGTACTGGAGCTGGCGCGGCGGATCGGGCTGCTGGTCTCGCTCGCGCGGGAGAACGGGCACGGCGGCGCGGTGAGCTCCGCCGAGATGGCCGCCCGGGCCGAGGCCCTGCGGCCGGTGGAGCGGGTGGGGCGGCGCGCTCAGGTCGCGGCGTACAACTCGGTCGTGGAGGAGCGGGAGCGGGGGGCGCGGTGAGCGGTGGTTGCCGTGTGGGGGCGGTGGTGTCGCCGCCCCGGGGCTCGGGCCCCTGACCCGTGGCTCGGGCCCCTGACCCGAGGCTCCGGCCTGGACGGCCTCGCCCTCGGGTGCCGGACGGGCCGGGACTCCCGGCTCGGGCCGATGAGGTTCCGGTGGAAGGACCGGCGGCGAGATCGGCGGCGAGACCCTCGCCCGGAGGAGAGACCCCCCAGAGGAAGCGGAGCGACTCTGAGAGCGAGCGGAGTGGCCCTCAGAGGGAGCGGAGTGGCCCCAGAAAGAACTGACCGGCCTCCCGGGGGCGCCCGGGAGGCCGGTGGTCACTGCGTGTGGGGAGGGTGTCAGCGGTTGACGCCCAGGTTGCCGAAGGCGGGGTTGAGGACGCCCACGACGTTCACGCTGTTGCCCACCGCGTTCACCGGGACGTGCACGGGGGCCTGGACGAGGTTGCCCGAGATGATGCCGGGCGAGCCCGCGGCGGTGCCGTCGGCGTGGGCGTCGGTGGCGGAGGCCATTCCGGCGCCCGCGGCGATCATTCCGCCGGCCACCATCGTCACGGCCACTGCCTTCTTCAGGTTCTTCACTTTCTGAGCCCTCCCTAGCGACTGCCACGGCGTTCGCCGCAGCACGCACTGGAGAACGGCGGGGATCCCCCGAAGGATGCGCCATCCGGGGGACATTCCCACGACGGTATGAATCTCAGCCTGGAATGGAACCTTCCGTATTGCCGTCGGGCGCACCGGCGTGCGCGGCGCGTGTCAGCCCGCCATGCCGTGGCGTACGGCCCAGAGCGCGGCCTGGGTGCGGTCCGCGAGGTCGAGCTTCATGAGGATGTTCGAGACGTGGGTCTTCACCGTCTTCTCGGAGAGGACCAGGGCCCGCGCGATCTCGCGGTTGGAACGGCCGTCCGCTATCAGGCCGAGCACCTCGCGCTCCCGGTCCGTGAGCGAACCCCCTCTGCCCTGGCCGGCGTTGGCCTCCTCCTGGGACAGGAGCGCGCCCGCGACCTCGGGTTGGAGCAGGATGTGCCCGGCGTGGACGGAGCGGATGGCGCCGGCGAGGGCGTCGGGGTCCACGTCCTTGTAGACGTAACCGGCGGCGCCCGCGCGCAGGGCCGGCACCACCGTGCGCTGTTCGGTGAAGCTGGTGACGATGAGCACGCGCGCGGGGTTCTTGAGTTCGCGGAGCTCGCGCAGGGCGGCCACGCCGTCCATGCCCGGCATCTTGACGTCCATCAGGACGACGTCGGGCTGCAACTCCTCGGCGCGGGCGATGCCTTCGGCACCGTCGGCCGCCTCGCCCACGACCTCGATGTCGTCCTGCACCTCGAGGAACGTGCGCAGGCCGCGGCGGACCACCTGGTGGTCGTCGACGAGCAGCACCTTGATTGCGTCAGCCACCGGGGACCTCCATCTCGATCGTGGTGCCCTTCCCGGGCGCCGACTCCACCGTCAGGGTGCCGCCGACGCCGCTCGCGCGGTCGCGCATGGAAACCAGGCCCAGGTGGCGGCCCGCCCGTCGGATCGCCTGCGGGTCGAAGCCGCTGCCGTCGTCGGTCACGCGCAGGACCGCGGCCGTGCCGCGGCGGGCCAGGGTCACGTCCACGCACTCCGCGCCGGAGTGCCGCAGAGCGTTGTGCAGGGCCTCCTGGGCGACGCGCAGGACGGCCTCCTCCTGGGCGGAGGGCAGGGCGCGCACCCCGCAGCAGTCGAAGCTCACGCGTGCGGTGTGGGCGCGGTCGAGGACCTGGATCTGGGTGCGCAGGGTGGCGACCAGGCCGTCCTCGTCGAGGGCCGCGGGGCGCAGCTCCACCACGGCGGCGCGCAGTTCGTCGGCGGCTTCGGCGGCGAGCGCGGCGACCTGCTGCAGCTCTCCCTTGGCCCGGGACGGGTCGCGGTCGACCAGGGCGGCGGCGGCCTGGGCGGTCAGGCGCAGGGAGAAGAGCTTCTGGCTGACCGCGTCATGCAGTTCGTGCGCGAGGCGGGAGCGCTCCTCGGCGATCGTCAGCTCCCGGCTGCGCTCGTACAGGCGGGCGTTGGTGAGGGCGATCGCCGCGTGCTGGGCGAGGATCTCGAGCAGTTCCTCGTCGTCCTCGGTGAAGCCGCAGCGGCCCTCCTGCCGGGGGCAGTCCTTGTTGGCGAGGAAGAGCGCGCCGATGACCTCGTCGCCGTCCCTGATGGG
Source organism: Streptomyces sediminimaris (assembly GCF_047049295.1). Taxonomy (NCBI): domain Bacteria; kingdom Bacillati; phylum Actinomycetota; class Actinomycetes; order Kitasatosporales; family Streptomycetaceae; genus Streptomyces; species Streptomyces sediminimaris. Next base: position 1,959,103 of record NZ_JBJWOT010000001.1, read on the forward strand.
CAGGCCGAGGAAGTCGGACATGTCGGGGTGGGCGGAGGGCCAGCCCTCGAAGCGGGGGTCCTTGCGGACGTCGGCGAGGCGCTCGGTCCTCGCCTCCTGCAGCATCGAGGCGAGGATGCCGTGCTGGCGCGGAAGGGGGCCGATGGCCCTCCACTGGGCGTCGCTGACGCCGTCCACCACGAACTGGGCGAAGCCGCCGTGGTCGTCGGGGACCCCGAGCGCGGCGTACCGCGCGCCGAGCAGTTCGCGGGCCGAGGCGACGATCGTCTTGAGGACGTCGCGCACCTCCAGGTGCCTGCTCATGGCCAGCAGCGCGGAACTCACCGCGACCAGGCCCGACCGGGGTCCTTGACTCATGTCCTCAAGGTACCGGCGGGGTGTGACAGCACGGATCGGTCCGGTGGCGGCGTGGACTGCGCCGGTGGCCCTAGGTCCAGGGGACCAGGGCCGGTGGACCCGGGCCGGCGGCTTAGGGCGAAGGGCCCCGGCTGTTTGCGGCCCGCGTCCGAGGCGGGGTGGGCCGGGCGGTTCCTACGTTGAGGTCACCGCCGATCGAGGGCGGGCGAGACGAGGAGAGATGTCATGCCGGTAGCGATCATCACGGGGGCCTCGAAAGGACTGGGGCGGGCGCTCGCCGAGGCGCTGGCCGCGCGCGGCTGGGACCTGGTGCTCGACGCCAGGACGGCCGGGGTGCTCCAGCGGGCGGCGGACCGGATCGAGGCGCTCGGCACCCGCGTGACGGCCCTGCCCGGGGACGTCACCGACCCCGGGCATCGGGCGGAGCTGGTGGCGGCCGCGCGGAAGCTGGGCGGGCTCGATCTGCTGGTGAGCAACGCGAGCGCGCTGGGTGCCGAGCCGCTCGTACGGCTGGAGGCGCTCGATCCGGAAGGGCTGCGGCGGGCGCTGGAGGTGAACGTGGTGGCCGCGCTGGGCCTGGTCCAGGAGGCGCTGCCGCTGCTGCGGGCGTCCGGGGCGGGCACGGTGGTGGCGATCAGCTCGGACGCGGCCGCCGAGGCCTACGAGACCTGGGGCGGGTACGGGGCGTCGAAGGCGGCACTGGACCACCTCGCCGCGGTGCTCGGCGCGGAGGAGCCGGGGCTGCGGGTGTGGGCGGTCGACCCGGGTGACATGGCCACCGACCTGTACGCGGCGGCCGTACCGGACGACGGGGAGCCACGGCCGGCGCCCGCGAGTGTGGTGCCGGGTTTCCTCAGGCTGCTGGACGAGCGGCCGGTGAGCGGCCGCTACGCGGCCCCGGCGCTGCTGGGGGAACGGCGATGACGGTGGCGGCGGGGGCTCCCGCGCTCCGGCCCGTTCGGGAGTGGGGGAAGGTGCCGGAGGAGTTGTCGGCGCGCGTCCCGGTCGAGCAGCGCGGGGCCGGGCTCGACCGGGACGCCGTACGGCTGCTCGTGTCGCGCGGCACGGAGGTGTCGCACCACGCCTTCCGGGACCTGCCCCGGCTGCTGCGGGCCGGGGATCTGCTCGTGGTGAACACCTCCTCCACGCTGGCCGCCGCGGTGGACGGGCGGGTCGGGCACGCGCGCGTGGTGGTGCATTTCTCCACGCGCGGCGACGACGGACGGTGGGCGGTCGAGCTGCGGGCCCCCGACGGAGCGGGCACCACGCGTCCGCTGGGAGAACAGGGCGCGCGAGGCGCCGCCCGCAGCGGTGGCTGCGGGGCCGCGGGTACGCGGGTGCGGTTGCCCGGCGGTGTGCGGCTGGTTCTGGAGGAGCCGCTGAGCGCGGGTGCGGACCGTCTGCGGTGGGCATACGTGTCCGGCGCGGATGTCCTCGGCATGCTGCGGGAGTACGGGCGGCCCATCCGGTACGCGTACACGGAGCGGGACCAGCCGCTGTCGGTCCACCAGACGGTGTTCGCGCTCCCCTCCCCCGACGGGACGGGCAGTGCGGAGATGCCGAGTGCCGCGCGGCCCTTCACCGCGCGGCTGGTCACGGAGCTGGTGAGCCGGGGTGTGCAGTTCGCGCCGGTCACGCTGCACACCGGGGTGGCCTCGGTGGAGGCGCACGAGCCGCCGTATCCGGAGCGGTTCTCGGTGCCGCGGGCGTCGGCGCGGCTGATCAACGCGGCGAAGGCCGACGGCCGCGGGGTCCTCGCCGTCGGGACGACCGCCGTACGGGCCGTGGAGTCGGCAGCCGGCTCCGACGGCGTCGTACGCGCGCGTGAGGGGTGGACGGACCTCGTGGTCACCCCCGAGCGCGGGGTGCGGGTGGTGGACGGGCTGCTGACCGGGCTGCACGAGCCGGAGGCCTCGCACCTGCTGATGCTGGAGGCGATCGCCGGACGGGCCGCGGTCGACCGCAGCTACCAGGAGGCGCTGCGCGGGCTCTACCTGTGGCACGAGTTCGGGGACGTCCATCTCATCCTGCCGGAGCGAGACCCTCACGCAGCGCATTGCGCCAGCAACTGATGGTGAGAACGGCGCGCCTTCCGTGTGAGCCCGCGCATAGGGTCCACATCACGTACGAAGCCCGGTAGGAGACACAGCATCCCCTTTTGAGCGGGGCAGACGGTCCGGTCTGCCCCGCTTTGCCCTTCCCTCCTCCACTATGCAGGTTCGTACGTCACATCTTTGCCTCGATGTTTTGCGGCCGCTAAGAATTGCTCCCGTCGCTCAGCGCCGCGGTTCTCGCCGCGGCTTTTGTGCGGAAGGGCCCCGTGGCCCCCGCCGGCGTAGAGCGACCTCCGCGCTATTCGAAGAGGTCCGTCTGCCATGCCCGAAAACATCTGGATTCGCCGACTCAGTCGCTCGCTCAACCGTCATCAGAAGATCGCGACAGCCGGTGTCGCCGCCCTCGGCGCCGCCACCCTCGCCTTCTCCGCGGTGCCCAGCAGCGCCGGGACGACGACAAACGAGGCCGCCGTCTCCACGGCCAAGGTGGAGTACAGCAACAAGCCGATCAAGGACGTCAGGGCGAGTGTCACCGACCGGCTCGCCCGCGCCGACCTGAAGGCCGAGGCCGCCGCGAAGAAGGTCGCCGCCAAGAAGGCCGCGGCTGAGAAGAAGGCCGCCGCCGAGGCCGCCGCGAAGAAGAAGGCCCTGGCGAGGAAGAAGGCGGCCGCCGCGGCCGCCGCCAGGAAGAAGGCCGCGGCCGCGCACAAGGCCAGGGAGGCCGCGAGCCGGTCCGCCAGGCGGCCCGCGATCAAGAAGGCCGCTCCGAGGCTGTACGCCGACAACCTCAACGGCTGGATCGACCACGCCCTGGACATCATGCACAAGAAGGGCATTCCGGGCAGCTACAACGGCCTGTACCGCAACATCATGCGGGAGTCCTCGGGCAACCCCCACGCGATCAACGGCTGGGACATCAACGCCATCAACGGCATCCCGTCGAAGGGGCTGCTGCAGGTCATCCCGCCGACCTTCAACGCGTACCACGTGGCCGGCACGTCCTGGAACATCTACGACCCGGTCGCCAACATCACCGCCGCCGCCAACTACGCGGCCGACAAGTACGGCTCGATCGACAACGTCAACAGCGCGTACTGAGGTCGGCGCGGACCTCTTCACGCGAACGCCGAAGGGCGGCACCCCCTGCCGGGTGCCGCCCTTCGCACGTCGCCGGCAACGGCGACTACTTGCGCATGACCTCCGGCTCGTGGCGGCGCAGGAAGCGGGCCACGAAGAAGCCGCAGACGACGCCGAGGACGATCAGGGCGAACATGTCCATGCCCCAGGCGCCGACCGTGTGCTCCCACAGCGGGTCGTTGCTCTTGCCCTTGCCGGGCGGCGAGATCTTGTTGAAGTCCAGCGTGGCGCCGGCCGCGGCGACGGCCCAGCGCGAGGGCATCAGGTACGAGATCTGGTTGGCGCCGATCGAGCCGTTGAGCGCGAACAGGCAGCCGGTGAAGACGACCTGGATGATCGCGAACATGACCAGCAGCGGCATGGTCTTCTCGGCGGTCTTCACCAGTGCGGACATGACCAGGCCGAACATCATCGACGTGAAGCCGAGGCCCATGATCGGCAGGGTGAGCTCCAGGAGCGTGGCGTGCCCGAGGACGAGCCCCTCCTTGGGGATCTCCCGGCTGGCGAAGCCGATGACGCCGACCATCAGGCCCTGCACCGCGGTCACCACGCCGAGCACGAAGACCTTGGACATCAGGTAGGCGGAGCGGGACAGACCGGTCGCGCGTTCGCGCTCGTAGATGACCCGTTCCTTGATCAGTTCGCGGACGGAGTTCGCGGCGCCGGCGAAGCAGGCGCCGACCGCGAGGATCAGCAGGACGGTGGTGGCCGTGCCGTTCGGGACGGGCTGGCCGGTGGCCCGGTTGATCATCGGGTTCGGCAGCAGGCCCTTGCCGGAGTCGATGAGCAGGCTCACCGCCCCGAGGACCAGCGGCAGGATCACCGTCAGGGCCAGGAAGCCCTTGTCGGAGGCGATGACCGAGACGTAGCGGCGCACCAGCGTGACCCACTGCGACATCCAGCCCTGCGGCTTCGGCGGCTTCATCGCCTGCATCGGCGGCATCTGTACGGACTGCGGCGCGACGGCGTCGATGTCCGCGGCGTACATCTGGTAGTGCTGCGAGCCCTTCCAGCGGCCCGCCCAGTCGTAGTCGCGGTAGTTCTCGAAGGCGGAGAAGACGTCGGCCCAGGTGTCGTAGCCGAAGAAGTTCAGCGCCTCCTCGGGCGGGCCGAAGTAGGCCACCGCGCCGCCCGGGGCCATCACCAGGAGCTTGTCGCAGATCGCCAGCTCGGCCACCGAGTGGGTGACGACGAGGACCGTGCGGCCGTCGTCGGCGAGGCCGCGCAGCAACTGCATGACGTCGCGGTCCATGCCCGGGTCGAGGCCCGACGTGGGCTCGTCCAGGAAGATCAGGGACGGCTTGGTGAGCAGCTCCAGGGCCACCGAGACGCGCTTGCGCTGGCCGCCGGAGAGGGAGGTGACCTTCTTCTCCTTGTGGACGTCCAGCTTCAGCTCGCGCAGCACCTCGTCGATACGGGCCTCGCGCTCGGCGGCCGTGGTGTCGGCCGGGAAGCGCAGCTTGGCCGCGTACTTCAGGGCCTTCTTGACGCTCAGCTCCTTGTGCAGGATGTCGTCCTGCGGGACCAGACCGATGCGCTGGCGCAGCTCGGCGAACTGCTTGTAGAGGTTGCGGTTGTCGTAGAGGACGTCGCCCTGGTTGGCGGGCCGGTAGCCGGTGAGCGCCTTGAGCAGGGTCGACTTGCCGGAGCCGGACGGACCGATGACCGCGATCAGGGACTTCTCCGGCACACCGAAGGAGACGTCCTTCAGGATCTGCTTGCCGCCGTCGACCGTGACGGTCAGATGGCGGGCCGAGAAGGAGACCTCACCGGTGTCGACGAACTCCTCGAGGCGGTCGCCGACCAGGCGGAAGGTGGAGTGGCCGACGCCGACGATGTCGTTCGGGCCGAGGAGCTGCGTGCCGCCCTTGGGGATCGGCTGGCCGTTGACGTACGTGCCGTTGTGCGAGCCCAGGTCGCGGATCTCGAAGCGGCCGTCGGGCGTCGCGTGGAACTCGGCGTGGTGGCGGGAGACCTGCAGGTCCGAGACGACCAGTTCGTTCTCCAGCGCGCGGCCGATGCGCATGACCCGGCCGAGGGAGAACTGGTGGAACGTGGTCGGGCTGCGGTCGCCGTAGACCGGCGGCGCCCCCGCGCCACCACCGGGGCCCTGCTGCGCCGGTACGTACGCCGCGGCCTGCTGGGGTGCGGCCTGCTGCGGCCGGCCGGTCTGCGGGGCCTGCTGCGGCGGCGCCTGCTGCGCCCAGCCCGGGCCCGCGCCCTGAGCGGCGTACGGCTGCTGCTGGGGCTGGGCGACGGCGGCCGCCGCGCCGGTCACGGTCACACACGGGCCGTCGGTCGCGTTGCCGAGGTGCACGGCGGCGCCCGGGCCGATCTCCAGCCGATGGACCCGCTGCCCCTGCGCGAAGGTGCCGTTGGTGCTGCCGTGGTCCTCGATGACCCAGCTGCGTCCGTCGAAGCTGATCGTGGCGTGCCGCCAGGACACCCTGGCGTCGTCGATCACGATGTCGCCCTGCGGATCGCGTCCGAGGGCGTACGGCCTGGACGGATCAAGCGTCCAGGTACGTCCATTCAATTCCAGTACGAGTTCAGGCACTCCATGCCCCATGAGTAGTCCCCCGAGTTGCCCCCATCACAGGGAGTCTAGGGATGTCGAACATCGTCGGGAACTATTTCAGGCTCGCCCCCCTGACCGAAAGCCGGGCCTTGTGAAGACCACGCCGAAGACCACGCGGGTGTGCACCGGTTGGTTCCGTTGACGGGGTTGAAACCGACCCGGAGAGTGGTAATCCACGCGAGGGGGGACAGACGCGGTGGCCGTGCCGCGTCGCGGATCGGGGGGTCTGCCATGAGCGTGTCGTCGAGTGCCGAGTCCGTACGGAGCAGCACGAGGGTGCCGTGGGGGGACGTCGCGCTGTCCGCGATCGCCTCCGTGAGCTGGGCGTTGATCGGGATGGCGGGCACGGCCGCGCTCGGCCTGCACCTGCTGGGGGCGGACGCGTCGGCCTCGCTCGGGCCGATGACCGCGGCGGCCGTGGCACTGGGCGCGGGCGGCTCGGTCACGCCGTCCGGCGACGTGTCCGCGTTCGGGCTGAAAGGCGCGCAGGCGCACACCGCCGTCACGCTCACGCCGCTCGGGGTGAGCCTGGTCGGCGCGTTGCTGCTGTCCTGGTTCTTCCTGAGGTCCTTGCGCACGGCGGGAGTTGTCGTCGAACCGGCCGAACTCCTCGCACGCGCGGGCGCGGTGGTCGCCCTGTTCGTGGCCACGCTGGGCGGTCTCGCCTGGGCGGGACACGATGTCATCACGATCGACGGAGGTTCGCTGGGTCTGGACAAGCTGCCCGGCGGCGGGGGCGGGGGCGGCGGCGTCAGCATCCCCGGTCTCGGTGACATCGGGGACATCGGCGGGCTGCTGCCCGACAACATCGGCAACCTCATCCACGCGAAGGCGGCGGTCGGCTTCACGGTCGACACCGCGCCGACGCTGCTCGGCGGTCTCGGCTGGTCCGCCGGCGTCCTGCTGATCGCCCTGCTGGCCTCGCGCCGCACCCCCCTGCCGCGCGGCTGGGAGGCCGTGCACCGGGTCGTGCGGCCCGCGGTGTCGGCGGTCGTCACGGTGCTGGTGATGTCGGTGGTGGCGGGCCTCGCGGCGGCGGCGTACGCGGCGGTCGGCGACGCCCACCCCAGGAGGATCTTCGGCGCCGCGCTGCTGGGCGCGCCCAACGGCACCTGGCTGGCCGTCCCGATCGGGCTGTTCGTGCCGTACGACGGCAAGGCGACGGGTGAGCTGGCCAAGCTGCTGCCGAACCCGCTGGACGACCTGCTCACCGCGAAGACCGACCGGTCGGTGACGCTGGGGCGGCTTGCGGACCTGGACGGACGGGTGTGGCTGCTGGCCGTCGCGGCGGCCCTGATGATGCTGCTGGCCGGGGTGCTGACGGCGGTACGGACGCCGGTCGCCGCCGAGGGCGCGCGCGGGCCGGGCGCGCCGGCGTTCGCGGGGCGCTGTGCGGTACGGCTCGGCGTCGTCACGGCGCTGGCCCTGCCGCTGCTCGGCTGGCTGACGGAGGTGTCGGTGGACGCCTCGCTGGCGGTGCTGGGCTTCGACGCGTTCGGCGCGGGGATCACGCTGCACGGGAACCTCGGCGCGGCACTGGTCCTCGGCGCCCTGTGGGGCGCGGGGGCGGGGGCCGTCGGGGCGCTGCTGGCCCGGTGGACGGGTTCGGCGGGGCGGCGGGCGACTCCGCTCGCGCTGCGGGCCGTGGCCGAGGGCGCCGGGCGTCCGCAGTACGTGCGTGAGGCCGGGACGGGCGGCGGTGAGCCGGGCGGGGGCGCGGCAGGGCCGGGCGGAGGCGCGGCAGGACCGGGCGGAGGCGCGGCAGGGCCGGGCGGAGGCGCGGCAGGACCGGGCGGAGGCGCGGCAGGACCGGGCGGAGGCGCGGCAGGACCGGGCGGAGGCGCGGCAGGGCCGGGCGGAGGCGCGGCAGGGCCGTACACGCCCGCCGCGTCCTACCGGGCGCCGAACCCGGCCACCAACCCCTATCTGCGGCTGCCCGACGAACTCCGCGAACCGCAGGACGCCCGGCCGCCGTCCCGCGATCCGCAGGATCCCGGGGAGCCGCCGCCCGGCAGCGGTGGCAGCGGCAGCGGCATCTACGGCGCCCCCACGGTGGCCTGGCAGGCCGGGGACCCGCCTCCGCCGTCCCCGCGCCGCCGTCCCCGGCCCGGTGAACGGCCACGGCCCGGCGAACGGCCACGGAGCGCGCCGGACGACGGGCCGCCCCCGCCGCCACCGCCGCCTCCGCCGCCCGGGCGGCCGAAGAGGCGTCCGTGAACTGAGGGCGCCGGTGATCGGTCCGATCCCACGGGGGTGCCGGGACGCCACGAGGATCTGGAGGATCCGGGCGGCCGGGGCTCACAAGGCGGCCACCCGGGGATGCCGGTACCCCGTGAGATGCAGGGCTCGCCGGGACTCACGGGGCGGTCCTGATCCGGGGTTCCGAGGCGGCCGTGGTCGGGCCTTCGGTCCGGCGTCATCCGTTCGCCGCCCACTGTTCCGTGTCCGTCAGGCGGACCGCGGGGGCGGCAGGCACTGGGTGCCGGATACGGTGGAGGCACCATGAGCGCTGAGCAGACCTCGACCTCCGACGTTCCCACCCTCCTTGTCAAGATCTTCGGCAAGGACAGGCCCGGCATCACGGCCGGCCTCTTCGACACCCTCGCCGCCTACTCGGTCGACGTGGTCGACATCGAGCAGGTCGTCACCCGTGGCCGGATGGTGCTGTGCGCGCTCGTGACCCAGCCGCCCGCCGGGCTGGAGGGCGACCTGCGCGCGACCGTGCACAGCTGGGCCGAGTCGATGCGGATGCAGGCGGAGATCATCTCCGGCCACGGCGACAACCGGCCACGCGGCCTCGGGCGCTCGCTGGTCACCGTCCTCGGTCACCCGCTCACCTCGGAGGCGACCGCCCGGATCGCGGCCAAGATCACCAAGGCGGGCGGCAACATCGACCGTATCTTCCGCCTCGCCAAGTACCCCGTGACGGCGGTCGAGTTCGCGGTCTCCGGCGTGGAGACCGAGCCGCTGCGCACCGCCCTGGTGACGGACGCGGCGGCACTCGGTGTCGACGTGGCGGTCGTCGCGGCGGGGCTGCACAGGCGGGCGCAGCGGCTGGTGGTCATGGACGTCGACTCCACGCTCATCCAGGACGAGGTGATCGAGCTCTTCGCCGCGCACGCGGGCTGCGGGGACAAGGTCGCCGAGGTGACGGCGGCGGCGATGCGCGGCGAGCTGGATTTCGAGCAGTCGCTGCACGCGCGCGTGGCGCTCCTGGAGGGGCTCGACGCCTCCGTGGTGGACAAGGTGCGCAGCGAGGTGCGGCTGACCCCGGGCGCTCGCACCCTGATCCGCACGCTGAAGCGGCTCGGATACCAAGTGGGCGTGGTCTCCGGTGGGTTCACCCAGGTCACCGACGACCTCAAGGAACGGCTCGGGCTGGACTTCGCCCAGGCCAACACCCTGGAGATCGTCGACGGGAGGCTCACCGGCAGGGTCACCGGTGAGATGGTCGACCGCGCGGGCAAGGCGCGCCTGCTGCGCCGGTTCGCCGCCGCGGCGGGCGTGCCGCTGGCGCAGACCGTGGCGATCGGCGACGGCGCCAACGACCTGGACATGCTCAACACGGCCGGCCTCGGCGTCGCCTTCAACGCCAAGCCGGTCGTGCGCGAGGCCGCGCACACCGCGGTGAACGTGCCCTTCCTCGACACCGTCCTGTACCTGCTGGGCGTGACCCGCGAAGAGGTCGAGGCGGCGGACACCCACGACGTGGAGTAGAACTGCCACGACGCGGAGTGGAGCCGTCACGGCGTGGAGTAGAGCTGCCACGACGTGGAGTGGATCTGCCACGGCGCGGAGTGGATCTGTGGAGTAGATCTTCCGCATACGTCGGGGCGAGGGGCCCGGCACCGCGGTGGCCCCGGAGGTGCCGGGCCCCTCGACCCGACGTGCCGGCTGCCCGGACACGTCGGTCGGGGCGGCTACTCGGACGGTGCCCAGTACTCGAGCAGCGTGGCCGCGGAGGGCTCCAGGGTCTTCCAGGAGCCCTCGAAGGACAGGACGGCGAAGGCGGCGGCCGGGAAGCCGCGGCGGTTCATCCGCTCACGGGCATCGCCCTCGGCCGAGCCGGCCAGGATGTCGGCGAGGCCCTGCACGCCCGGGTTGTGGCCGATCAGTACGGCGTTCTGCGCGTCGTCCGGGGTCTCGTTGAGCAGCGCGATCAGCTCGCCGGGCGAGGCCTCGTAGATCCGCTCCTCGTAGACGGTTTTCGGCCGCTGCGGAAACTCGTGGACCGCGAGCTTCCAGGTCTCGCGGGTCCGGACCGAGGTGGAGCACAGGGCCAGGTCGAAGGGGATGCCGGTGTCGGTCAGCCTGCGTCCGGCCACTGCGGCGTCCGTGCGCCCCCGCTCAGCGAGGGGGCGCTCATGGTCGGTCACCTGCGGCCAGTCGGCTTTCGCATGCCGGAAGAGGACGATCCTGCGGGGTTCAGCGACGCTCATGCAACCCAGCTTCGCATGAAACAGGCCAACGGGCGCAGGTAGTTGACCGGCGGCCGGAAGGGCGCTCAGCGCGCCATCAGCTGCTGCACGCGCTCGAAGAGATGGGTGATCGCCGGGTCGCCCGACGCGGCCTGCGCGTCGGTCGGGTTCAGCATCAGCGCCAGCAGCACGACGAAGGCGAGCGCCGGCAGGGCGAGGGCCCACCAGGGCAGCCTGATGTCGACGCCGCCCTTGGTCTCCGGGTGGGACAGGGGGTGCGTGCGGGCCGACATGGGTACCTCCGCTGGTCTTCGAACGGTCCGTGGTCCGCCTCTCGCGGTCACAGTTCGAAGGTACGGATCCGGCGGCCCCCAACCCATCCGGAGACCCACCCACTTGACCCTGACACCCGCCCCCTAGGGGATGGTGGGGCTAGCCCCACCACCGGGCTTCAGGGCCCCGCCGCGGGCGTCGGGCGCGGGGGCCGGATGTCAGGCGTCACGGTGAGACGACCGTCGCGATGACGGCGATGATCACGAAGATGGCGAAGAACGAGCCGAAGACGATCAGCATCTTCTTCTGGCCGTTCTGCGGGTTCGGGTCGAGCACTGGCATGCGGCAAGTCTCGCACCCCGCGCCCGCGGCGATGCGGCCGGGGGCCCGGCCCTCAGCCCGCCGCCTCGTCCTCCACCGTGCGGTCGCGCCCCGCCAGGACGCCGACCACCATCTGCGGGACCAGCAGGGCGGTCATGAGGGCGATCGGCAGGCTCCAGCCGCCGCTGTGCTGGTAGAGCACACCCACCAGGAGCGGTCCGGGGATGGAGATCAGATAGCCGGTGCTCTGCGCGAAGCCGGACAGCTGGGCCACGCCCGCGCTGGTCCTGGCCCGCATGCCGACCATGGTGAGGGCCAGCGGGAACGAGCAGTTGGAGACGCCGAGCAGCACGGCCCACGCCCATGAGCCTGCCGCGGGGGCGAGGTAGAGGCCGCCGTAGCCGACGAGGCCGCAGGCGCCGAGCGCGAGCACGATCGGCCCCTGGTGGGGCAGCCGGGTGGCGAGGCGCGGGATGACGAAGGCCAGCGGCACGCCCATCACCATGGTGACGGCCAGCAGCAGCCCGGCCGTGCCGGCGTGCACGCCCGCGTCCCGGAAGATCTGCGCCATCCAGCCCATCGTGATGTAGGCGCCGGTGGCCTGCAGCCCGAAGTAGACCGCGAGCGCCCAGGCGGTGCGGCTGCGGGCGATCCGCACTGCGGGGGCGTCCCCGCGCGCGGGCTCCCGCCGCGCGGGCTCCCGCGGCGCGGCCGCCTCCTCGGTGAGGTCCGCGCCGCGCTGCCGCACGAAGGGGATCCACGGCAGTACGGCCATCGCCGCGAGGACCGACCAGATCGCGAGGCCGGACTGCCAACCGCCGCCCAGCGCCTCGGTCATGGGCACCGTCACCGCGGCCGCGGCCGCGGTGCCCAGGGCGAGGGCCATCGAGTACAGGCCGGTCATGGGGCCGACCCGGTCCGGGAACCAGCGCTTGACGATGACCGGCATCAGGACGTTGCTGACCGCGATGCCCATGAGGGTGAGCGCGCTGGCGGCCAGGAAGCCGGCCGTGCTGTGCGTGTACGGCCGGACGAGCAGGCCCGCGGCGATGGCGACCATGCCCACGCAGATCACCGCGGCGGGCCCGAAGCGGCGCGCCAGGCGCGGGGCCGTGACGCCGAAGACGGCGAAGCAGAGCGGGGGCACGGAGGTGAGCACTCCGGCCACGCTGCCGCTCATGCCGAGCCCGTCGCGGACCTCCTCGAGCAGCGCGCCCAGGCTGGTGATGGCGGGGCGGAGGTTCAGGGCGGTGAGCACGATGCCGACCATCAGCAGGCGGGTCGCCCACGCGCGTGTGGCGGGTCCGGTGCTCGTCCGCGCCCGCGGGGTGCGTATCTGCTCGGACGCGATCGTCCTGGATTCCTCGCTTGCCATGACGCCCATCATAGAATCATGGGATGATTGGTTGTCCATCCCCGGTCCGTCCGCTCCGGGTACCCCCGTGCGAAGGTGTGCCATGCCCTTGAGCCACCCCCGTCGCTCGGCCCTGTCCGAGCAGGTCATCGCCGCGCTCCGGCAGCAGATCACCTCGGGCGAGTGGCCGGTCGGCTCGCGTGTCCCGACCGAGCCCGAGCTGGTCGAGCAGCTCGGCGTCGCCCGGAACACGGTCCGGGAGGCCGTCCGCGCGCTCGCGCACAACGGCCTGCTGGACATCCGTCAGGGCTCGGGCACCTACGTCGTGGCGACCAGTGAGCTGGCGGGCGTGATGCACCGCCGCTTCGCCGAGGCGGACCCCCGGCACATCGCCGAGCTGCGCTCCACGCTGGAGTCGGCCGCCGCCAGGCTGGCCGCCGAGCGGCGCACGGAGAAGGACCTCAAGCAGCTCGACGCGCTGCTGGAGCGGCGCGAGGAGGCCTGGCGGTCGGGCGACACGGAGGCGTTCGTGACGGCGGACGCGACCTTCCACCTGTCGGTCGTGGCGGCGTCCCACAACGACGTGATGACCGCGATGTACGCGGACCTCGGCGAGGTGCTGCGGGACTGGCTGCGCGAGGACGTCGGCCAGGCGCTGACGCCGGAGACGTACATGGAGCACACGCGCCTGGTCGACGCGGTCCGCGCGGGCGACGCGGAGGCGGCCGGCGCGGCGGCGGCGAGCTACCCCTTCCTGTGCCGTCCCGGGCGGTTCACCGCCTCCGGTGGCTGATCCACACCGAGCGGACCTCCTTCCAGCACCGCCCGGTGAGCCGCACGGTCAACGCCGGGGCGGTGTCGACCGGACTGCCGTCGGTGTCGAGGTCCCACCACCGCGCGCACTCGACGTGCAGGCTGACGGCGTCGGTCTGGGGATACGGGTTGTGGCAGTACGCGGTCACGTGCGAGCCGGCGATCCGGATGCGGCACTCCGCGCCGAAGGGCTGCGGGGAGGGCGGTTTCCCGGGCTCCACGCGCGGGTGGGGCACCGCCTCGTACGGCAGGGACAGCACGAGGGCTACGGCTACGGTCGCTGAGGCCAGGCTGCGGAACAGACGCACAAGGGGACCTCCTCGGCCGTGCTCGGGAGGGAATCACCTGCTGAACACGTGATCCAGAGTGCCCGGTCGAGGTCCCGCCCCGCCCGGCCGGATGGGCCGAACGGGTGATGTGGTCCAGGGCGCGCACCCCGCGGGACACGCGCCCTGGACGGCCGTCGTACGGCGGTGGCCGGGGGTCAGGCGCCGATGGCGTGCAGGCCGCCGTCCACGTGGACGATCTCCCCCGTGGTCTTCGGGAACCAGTCGCTCAGCAGCGCGACGACGCCCTTGCCGGCCGGCTCGGGGTCCTTCAGGTCCCACTCCAGCGGGGAGCGGGTGTCCCACACCGCGGCCAGCTCGGTGAAGCCCGGGATGGACTTGGCGGCCATCGAGCCGATCGGGCCCGCCGAGACCAGGTTGCAGCGGATGTTCTGCTTGCCCAGGTCACGGGCGAGGTAGCGGCTGGTGGCCTCCAGCGCGGCCTTGGCCGGACCCATCCAGTCGTACTGCGGCCAGGCGAAGGACGCGTCGAAGGTGAGGCCGACGACCGAGCCGCCGTTCTGCATCAGCGGCAGGCAGGCCATGGTGAGCGACTTCAAGGAGTACGCCGAGACGTGCATGGCCGTGGCGACCGACTCGAACGGCGTGTTCAGGAAGTTGCCGCCGAGCGCGTCCTGCGGCGCGAAGCCGATGGAGTGGACGACGCCGTCCAGGCCGCCGAGCTCCTCGCCGACGATGTCGGCCAGGCGACCGAGGTGCTCGTCGTCGGTGACGTCGAGCTCGACGACCTTCGTGGGCTTCGGCAGCTTCTTGGCGATGCGTTCGGTCAGCGTGGGCCGCGGGAACGCGGTCAGGATGATCTCGGCGCCCTGCTCCTGGGCCAGCTTGGCGGTGTGGAAGGCGATGGAGGACTCCATCAGCACACCGGTGATCAGGACGCGCTTGCCCTCGAGGATTCCGCTCATGGTGATCAGTGACCCATTCCCAGTCCGCCGTCAACGGGAATGACGGCTCCAGTGATGTACGAGGCGTCGTCGGAGGCGAGGAACCGCACCGCCGCGGCCACCTCCTCCGGCTGCGCGTAGCGACCGAGCGGCACCTGCTGCACGATCTTCGCGCGCTGCTCGTCGCTGAGCACCTTGGTCATGTCGGTGTCGACGAAGCCGGGCGCGACGACGTTGAAGGTGATGTTGCGCGAGCCCAGCTCACGGGCGAGGGAACGCGCGAAGCCGACGAGGGCGGCCTTGGAGGCGGCGTAGTTGGCCTGGCCGGGGCCGCCGTACAGCCCGACGACCGACGAGATGAGGACGACGCGGCCCTTCTTGGCGCGCAGCATGCCGCGGTTGGCCCGCTTGACCACGCGGAAGGTGCCGGTGAGGTTGGTGTCGAGGACGGACGTGAAGTCCTCCTCGGACATGCGCATCAGGAGCTGGTCCTTGGTGATGCCGGCGTTGGCCACGAGGACCTCGACCGGACCGTGCTCGGCCTCGATCTCCTTGTAGGCCTGCTCCACCTGCTCGGTGTCGGTGATGTCGCACTTGACGGCGAGGAAACCGGCCGGCGGCTCTCCCGAGCGGTACGTGATCGCGACCTTGTCGCCGGCGTCGGCGAAGGCGCGGGCGATGGCGAGGCCGATGCCCCGGTTGCCTCCGGTGACGAGAACCGAGCGGCTCAACGGATCACCCTTTCGATAGCGGTCTGATGCCTCCGCCCGAACACCTGGATGACAGGCGGCTTCCTCGAAAACCTATCGGTCCGCGGCCTCCGGCGGACAATCGGGCACCGACAGTGGCCAACGGGACTCGCTGTCGGGTCCCTACAGAAAGTTCGGCGTACCGGGCCGGAACCTGTGGTCCGCCGGGCGGCTGCCGCGACATGATCGGAGCAGCCACAGGCCACGACGGGTCACGACAGCAAGGAGAGACCTCGGTGCCTCATTCCATCGACGAAGCCTTCACGGCGCTTCCCCTACGCGCCCTCGCCGACGCGGCGCTGGCACGCGCGCGTGCGCTGGGCGCCGAGCATGCCGACTTCCGGTTCGAGCGGGTGCGCAGCGCCTCCTGGCGGCTGCGGGACGCAAGGCCCGCCGGTTCCTCGGACACCACCGACCTCGGGTACGCGGTGCGGGTCGTGCACGGCGGCACCTGGGGTTTCGCGTCGGGCGTCGACCTGAGTCCCGACGCCGCCGCCCAGGTCGCCTCGCAGGCGGTGGCGATGGCGAAGCTGTCGGCGCAGGTGATCAGGGCCGCGGGCTCGGACGAGCGGGTGGAACTCGCCGACGAGCCGGTGCACGCCGACCGGACCTGGATCTCGTCGTACGAGATCGACCCCTTCACCGTGCCCGACGAGGAGAAGTCGGCGCTGCTGGCGGACTGGAGCGCGCGGCTGCTCGCGGCGAAGGGCGTGGACCACGTCGACGCCTCGCTGCTCACCGTGCACGAGAACAAGTTCTACGCCGACACCGCGGGGACCGTGACGACGCAGCAGCGGGTGCGGCTGCATCCGTCGCTGACGGCCGTGTCGGTCGACGAGTCGAGCGGCGAGTTCGACTCGATGCGGACGCTCGCGCCGCCGGCCGGGCGCGGCTGGGAGTACCTCACCGGCACCGGCTGGGACTGGGAGGGCGAGCTGGAGCGGATCCCGGAGCTGCTCGCCGAGAAGATGCGGGCGCCCAGCGTCGAGTCGGGCCTGTACGACCTGGTCGTCGACCCGTCCAACCTCTGGCTGACCATCCACGAGTCCATCGGCCACGCCACCGAGCTGGACCGGGCGCTGGGCTACGAGGCGGCCTACGCCGGCACCTCCTTCGCCACCTTCGACCAGCTCGGCAGGTTGAGGTACGGCTCCGAGCTGATGAACGTCACCGGTGACCGCACCGCCGAGCACGGCCTCGCGACCGTCGGCTACGACGACGAGGGCGTCGCCGGCCAGTCCTGGGACCTGGTGAAGGACGGCACCCTCGTCGGTTACCAGCTGGACCGCCGCATCGCGCGGCTGACCGGCTTCGAGCGCTCCAACGGGTGCGCCTTCGCCGACTCCCCCGGGCACGTGCCCGTGCAGCGCATGGCCAACGTGTCGCTGCGGCCCGATCCGGCCGGTCTGTCCACCGAGGACCTGATCGGCGGGGTCGACCGCGGGATCTACGTCGTCGGGGACCGCTCCTGGTCCATCGACATGCAGCGCTACAACTTCCAGTTCACCGGCCAGCGGTTCTTCCGGATCGAGAACGGGCGGATCACCGGGCAGCTGCGGGACGTCGCCTACCAGGCGACGACCACCGACTTCTGGGGCTCGATGGCCGCGGTGGGCGGCCCGCAGACGTATGTCCTCGGGGGTGCCTTCAACTGCGGCAAGGCCCAGCCGGGCCAGGTCGCCGCCGTCTCGCACGGCTGCCCGTCGGCCCTCTTCAAGGGCGTCAACATTCTGAACACCACGCAGGAGGCCGGCCGATGAGCGCGCGTACCGACAAGGCGCACAAGCCGCACGAGGTCGTCGAGCGGGCCCTGGAGCTGTCCGCCGCCGACGGCTGCGTCGTCATCGCCGACGAGCACTCCACCGCCAACCTGCGCTGGGCCGGCAACACGCTCACCACGAACGGCGTCACCCGCGGGCGTACGCTCACGGTCGTCGCGACCGTCGACGGCAAGGAGGGGACGGCCTCCGGTGTCGTCTCGCGTTCGGCCGTGACAGCCGACGAGCTGGAGCCCCTGGTCAGGGCCGCCGAGGCCGCGGCGCGCGGCGCCGGGCCGGCCGAGGACGCGCAGCCGCTGGTGACGGGCGTACCGCACTCGCCGGACTTCACCGACGCGCCCGCCGAGACCACCTCCGCCGTGTTCGCCGACTTCGCCCCGGCGCTCGGCGAGGCGTTCGCACGCGCGCGGGCGGGCGGGCGCGAGCTGTACGGGTTCGCCAACCACGAGCTGGTGACGAGCTATGTGGGCACGTCGACGGGGCTGCGGCTGCGGCACGACCAGCCCAACGGGACGCTGGAGCTGAACGCCAAGTCCCCGGACCGCACCCGCTCGGCGTGGGCGGGCCGCTCCACACGGGACTTCAAGGACGTCGACCCGGCGGCGCTGGACGCGGAACTCGCCGTGCGCCTGGGCTGGGCCCGGCGGCACGTCGAGCTGCCCGCCGGGCGGTACGAGACGCTGCTGCCGCCGACCGCCGTCGCCGACCTGCTGATCTACCAGCTGTGGTCGGCCTCGGGGCGGGACGCGGCCGAGGGCCGTACGGTGTTCTCCCGGCCGGGCGGCGGCACGCGTGTGGGCGACCGGCTGAGCGAGCTGCCGCTGACCCTGCGCAGCGACCCGAACGAACCGGGTCTGGAGTCGGCGCCCTTCGTGATCGCGCACTCCTCCGGCGGCGACCGGTCCGTGTTCGACAACGGCCTGCCGCTGACGGCCACCGACTGGGTGCGGGAGGGCGAGCTGAGCCGCCTGACCACCACCCGGCACAGCGCGGGCCTGACCGGGCTGCCGGTGGCGCCCGCCGTCGACAACCTGATCCTGACCGGCGGCACGGACCGTTCCCTGGACGAGATGGTCGCGGGCACGGGCCATGACGGGCCCTGCCTGCTGCTGACCTGCCTGTGGTACATCCGCGAGGTCGACCCGGCGACGCTGCTGCTGACCGGCCTGACCCGGGACGGCGTGTACCTGGTCGAGAACGGCGAGGTGACCGGCGCGGTCAACAACTTCCGGTTCAACGAGTCGCCGGTCGACCTGCTCGGACGCGCCACCGAGGCCGGGCGCACGGAAAAGACGCTGCCGCGCGAATGGAGCGACTGGTTCACTAGGGCTGCGATGCCCGCGCTGCGGGTGCCCGACTTCAACATGAGCTCTGTCAGCCGGGGCGTATAACCTCTTAGCCGGCGGTCGCGCGACCGCCCGGGACCCATCAAGGAGATACGAGAACCGTGACGGACATCGTCGACGAACTGAAGTGGCGCGGGCTGATCGCCCTGTCCACTGACGAGGACGCATTGCGCAAGGCGTTCGCGGACGGTCCCGTCACGTTCTATTGCGGCTTCGACCCGACCGCGCCCAGCCTGCACCTCGGCAACCTCGTGCAGATCCTGACGATGCGCCGCATCCAGCAGGCCGGCAACCGGCCGCTGGGCCTGGTCGGGGGCGCCACGGGTCTGATCGGCGACCCCAAGCCCAACTCCGAGCGCACGCTCAACGCCCCCGAGGTCGTCGCCCAGTGGGTCGAGCGGCTGCGCGGTCAGATCGCCCCGCTGCTGGACTTCGAGGGTCCGAACGCGGCGGTCATGGTGAACAACCTGGACTGGACCCAGGGCCTGTCGGCCATCGAGTTCCTGCGGGACGTCGGCAAGCACTTCCGGGTGAACAAGATGATCGCCAAGGAGGCCGTCGCCCGCCGCCTGGAGTCCCAGGAGGGCATCAGCTACACGGAGTTCAGCTACCAGATCCTGCAGGGCATGGACTTCCTGCAGCTGTACCGGCGCTACGGCTGCACCCTGCAGACCGGCGGCAGCGACCAGTGGGGCAACCTCACCTCGGGCACGGACCTGATCCACAAGGTCGAGCCCGACGCCACGGTGCACGCGCTGGGCACGCCGTTGATCACCAAGGCCGACGGCACCAAGTTCGGCAAGACGGAGTCCGGCACGGTCTGGCTCGACCCCGAGATGACCACGCCGTACGCCTTCTACCAGTTCTGGCTGAACGCGGACGACCGGGACGTCTCCAAGTTCCTGCGCATCTTCAGCTTCCGGTCCCGTCAGGAGATCGAGGAGCTGGAGAAGCAGACCCAGGAGCGTCCGCAGGCCCGCGCCGCGCAGCGCGCCCTGGCGGAGGAGCTGACGACGATGGTGCACGGCGCCGGCCAGACGGCCGCCGTCGTCGCCGCGTCGAAGGCGCTGTTCGGCCAGGGGGAGCTGGCGGACCTGGACGAGCGGACGCTCACCGCGTCGCTCTCCGAGGTGCCGCACGTCCAGGTCGCCGAGCTCGGCCCGGTCGTCGACCTGTTCGCCGAGGTCGGGCTGGTGGCCAGCAAGTCGGCGGCGCGGCGGACCGTCAAGGAGGGCGGGGCCTACGTGAACAACGCCAAGGTCGCCTCCGAGGACGCGGTGCCGGCGAAGGAGGATCTGCTGCACGGGCGGTGGCTGGTGCTGCGGCGCGGCAAGAAGAACCTGGCCGCCGTCGAGGTGACCGGGGCGTAGCCGCCGCGGGGGCGCGGGGGTCGCGGTCCGCCGGTCCGCAGGTCCGTCGTGACCGGCCCGCGGTTCCCCGCGCTCCCGCGGCGGGGGCTCAGGCGTGTTGTGCGCGCCTGCCCAGGGTCGCCATGTAGAGCATGTCGGCCACGAGGACGATGACGACCGCGGCCCCCAGCTGGAAGGCGTGGCGGCTCCAGTCGATGCCCCGCGTGGACCCGACGCCGACGGCGCGGGCGACCGCGTTGCCCACGGTCGCGCCGAGCATGCCGCAGATGGTCGTCAGCCAGAGGGGACTGTGCTGCTTGCCCGGGATGACCGCCTTGGCGGCCAGACCCAGTACCAATCCCACGATGATCGCCCACAACCAGCCCATGGCTGCCTCCTCGTACGGCTCGACGTGAGCACTACGCCCAGTGTCGGGCCGTGCACCCTACGGCGCATGTCGGGGACGGCGGTACGCACTGTGGCTGAGGCCGTCCGCCCAGGCAGGAGGCGACCCGGTCTCGTAGGCGGCGCAGGCGCGGCGTAACGTGGACGTGTCCGGGATGTCGTCCCTCGACCAGGGGCGTGGCGGACGGCAGAACGGGGAGGGTCCGATGCGGGCGGATGGTGGAGTCTGATGCGGAAGCAGCATGGCGGCGGCAAAGGCCAGGTGTTCCGGATCACCGGTGCCCGAACGGGGCTCGACGAGGACGTGCGCGGTCGCCAGCGCAGGTATGTCATCTCGATGTCCATCCGTACGGTGGCGGTGATCCTCGCCGCCTCGCTGTGGAACGTCGAACGGTACGTGGCGGTCGTGGCGTTGGTGCTCGGGGCCGTCCTCCCCTACGTCGCCGTCGTGATCGCCAACGCGGGGCGGGAGAACGCTCCGTCGCTGCCGTCGTCGTTCATCGGCGGCCCCGTGCGCCAGGTGCTCGCGCCCCCGCGGACGGACGAGGGGTTCGCGCAACCGGCCACGGAAGACGTCGTGGCCGAGCCGGCGCCGGGTTCGGGAAGCGAACCGCGCGGGCGGGCGTGACCGCGGCGGGCGGCGCGGCAGACGGTCGCGGGCCCCGCGACAAGCTCAAAGAAAGCTCAGATCAATCATGTTGTTCCGGTGCCGGTCGACGGGTTACCCGTGACATACTTCGTAGGCGCTCCGCATCCCCCGTCGGAGCGACGGACCGACGCCGGGCAGCTCCCCCCGTGGCTGCTCGGCGTCGCCTTGTCTGCCGCGATCGTGAGACGAAATCCGTGAGTGACGACACCCCCATCTGCTCCGCCAAGGGCTGCCGGGCCGACGCGGTCTGGGTGCTGGCGTGGAACAACCCCAAGATCCACACCCCGGACCGCCGGAAGACGTGGCTCGCCTGCGAGGAGCACCGGGAGCACCTGTCGCGGTTCCTCGGAGTGCGCGGGTTCCTGAAGGACGTCGTCCCGCTGAAGGAGTGGGAGTCCTCCGAGGGCGCCTAGAAGGCTCATGAAGATCTTGGTGAGCCTTCCAGGTCTGTCCGCCCTGTGCGCCCCCGGAGGGCGGCCGGGGCCGCCCTAGCCGCCGATGGCCGACATGGGGCGCTCCGGCTGCAGGAACGACGGGTCGTCCAGGCCCGAGCCGGCCTTCTTGCCCCACATGGCCAGGCGCCAGATGCGGGCGATCTCCTCGTCGGGGGCGCCGGAGCGCAGGGCGGCACGCAGGTCCGTCTCCTCCGTCGCGAACAGGCAGGTGCGTATCTGGCCGTCCGCGGTGAGGCGGGTGCGGTCGCAGGCGGCGCAGAACGGGCGGGTCACGGAGGCGATGACGCCGACGCGGTGCGGGCCGCCGTCCACGATCCAGCGCTCGGCGGGGGCGGAGCCGCGTTCCTGGGAGCCCTCCGGTGCCAGCTCGAAACGGGTGCGCAGGGCCGCGAGGATGTCGCCCGCGGTGACCATTCCCTCGCGCTTCCAGCCGTGCTGGGCGTCGAGGGGCATCTGCTCGATGAAGCGCAGTTCGTAGTCGTGCTCGACGGCCCAGGCGAGCAGGTCCGGGGCCTCGTCCTCGTTCAGGCCGGGCATCAGGACGGAGTTGACCTTGACCGGGGTCAGTCCCGCGGCGCGGGCGGCCTCGAGGCCCTCGAGGACGTCCTTGTGCCGGTCCCGGCGGGTGAGGGTCTTGAAGACGTCCGGGCGCAGGGTGTCCAGGGAGACGTTCACCCGGTCCAGGCCCGCCGCCTTCAGGGCGGCGGCGGTACGCCGGAGGCCGATGCCGTTGGTCGTCAGGGACATCCGGGGGCGGGGGTCCAGCGCGGCGACCCGCTCGACGATGCCGACCAGTCCCGGGCGGAGCAGGGGCTCACCGCCGGTGAAGCGGACCTCCTCGATGCCCAGGGAGGTGACGGCGACGCCGATCAGACGGACGATCTCGTCGTCGGTGAGCAGGTCGGGCTTGGCCAGCCACTGCAGGCCCTCCTCGGGCATGCAGTACGTGCACCGCAGGTTGCACCGGTCGGTCAGTGAGACCCTCAGGTCGGTGGCCACCCGGCCGTAGGTGTCGATGAGCACGTGGCCCCCTCCCTCGTGGCGGATCGGTACGCGGCAATCATTTCCCGTCACATGCGAGCCTACGTGACCCGACTGACAACGACATCGGCCCCGATCCGACGAGGTGCGGCACGGCCGCGTCGTAGATCCCTACGACGCGGCCGCCCGGGCGGGGTGCCCGGCGGGTCTTAGCCGCCCGGGCGGGGTGCCCGGCGGGTCTTACCAGCCGGGCCCGTCTTCGACGCGGGCCGGGAGCGGGTGTCCTCGGGCTTCCTGCCGAAGGGCACGGCGCCGCGCGAGGGCGGGTTCAACTCCCTTGACCTGTTTCCGAACCCGTCTTGGTGAACTCATTGCTGACCAGCGCGTCAGCGGGTTAGTTTCTGGCCTGCACCGCCCGTCATGTACCTGCCCGAGCGCCACCGTGTCTCGGGCGGTTCCGTTTCCGGATGATGTGGAGATCCCATGGCTCATCTGCGTTCCAGACGCCGGCTCGCCCTCGCCGTGCCGGTCGCGCTGTCCCTGACGGCCTCGCTCGGCTTCCTGCCGGCGGCGGCCCAGGCCGCCCCGCACGCGGAGTCCACGGCACAGGCGGCCCGGACGGGAACGTACGCGTACCTCGTCAACACCAGGACGGACCACCACACCGTCAGGTCGGTGGAGCGGGCCATCGCCGCGAACGGCGGCAGCGTCGTCGTCGCCTACGAGAAGATCGGCGTCATCGTCGCCCATTCGGCGAACCCCGATTTCGCCGCGCAGATACGCAAGGTGCGCGGCGTGCAGTCGGCGGGTGCCTCGCGCACCTCGCCGGTGACCGCGGCGGGCACCACGGACGAGGGATCCGTCCAGCGCCTGTCCAGGGCCGAGGCCGCGAAGATCGCGCAGGGCTCGGCGGCCGGCCAGGAGCCGCTCGAGGCCGACCAGTGGGACCTCAGGGCGATCGGCGCCGACAAGGCGGCCCGGATCGACCCGGGCAGCAGGAGGGTCACCGTCGGCGTCATCGACACCGGTGTGGACGACACGCACCCGGACATCGCGCCCAACTTCTCGGCCTCGCAGTCCGCGAACTGCGTCAGCGGCAAGGC
Source organism: Streptomyces sediminimaris (assembly GCF_047049295.1). Classification (NCBI taxonomy): domain Bacteria; kingdom Bacillati; phylum Actinomycetota; class Actinomycetes; order Kitasatosporales; family Streptomycetaceae; genus Streptomyces; species Streptomyces sediminimaris. Next base: position 1,982,454 of record NZ_JBJWOT010000001.1, read on the forward strand.
CGACACGACGTACGGCGCCTGGCGGCCGGTGGACGCCGACCACTACCACGGCACGCATGTGGCGGGCGAGATCGCCGCCGCGCGCAACGGCATCGGGGTGGCGGGCGTCGCACCCGGGGTGAAGGTCGCGAGCATCACGGTGGCGCAGCCGGACGCCAACTCGCTGTTCTTCCCGGAGAGCGTCGTGTGCGCCTTCGTGTTCGCCGCCGATCACGGCATCGAGGTCACCAACAACAGCTACTACGTTGATCCGTGGCTGTACAACTGCATGGACGACCCCGACCAGCGCGCCATCGTCGACGCGGTCAACAGGGCGCAGCTGTACGCCCAGCGCAAGGGCACGCTCAATGTCGCCGCGGCGGGCAACTCCAACGACGACCTCGACTCGCACGCCCTCGTCGACGACTCCAGCCCCGACGACTCGACCGCGGTGACCCGCACGGTCGACCCGCACCGGTGCTTCGACGTGCCGACCCAGCTGCCCGGCGTGGTCACGGTCAGCGCGACGGGCGTCACGAAGGCCAAGTCGTACTACTCCAGCTACGGCGAGGGCGTCATCGACGTCGCGGCACCCGGCGGTGACAAGTACCAGGTGCCCGACACCCCGTCGCACAACGGCCGCATCCTCTCCACGCTGCCGAACAACCAGTACGGCTTCCTGCAGGGCACGTCGATGGCCTCGCCGCACGTCGCGGCCGTGGCGGCGCTGCTGAAGTCGGAGCACCCGCACGCGACGCCGGCGATGCTCCGGGCGCTGCTCAAGGCGCAGGCCGACAACCCGGGCTGCCCGAGCGACCCGTACGACGGCAACGGCGACGGTGTCGTCGACGCGACCTGCGTGGGCGGCAAGCGCGTCAACGGCTTCTACGGGTACGGCATCGTCGACGCGTTGCGTGCGGTGAAGTAGGGACTGCGCGTGTGACATCGGGCCGGGCCGGACGGAGGGTATCCGTCCGGCCCGGCCGGTACGGGAGAGACCGGGACACGCAGGCCACCGGGACACCCAGGCCACCCACCGCGGAAACCACCGGGCCGCGGGCCCGCTGAGCCGCGCGACCACTGAGCCGCGGGCCGACCGAAAACGTACCCATGGGCGGAATGACCGACCGCCAGTTGTTTGACTTCACTTGCCCGGTTCTGCGACGGCGGTGAGGATCTCGGGGTGACGTTGACCAGATCCACGGCCGGGGCGGCCGACGCGAGCGGGCCGATGCGGCGTCCCGGTACGGTCCGGGCCGTCGCCGTCCTCCTTCTGGCGGCGCTGGGCGCGCTCATACCCCTGCTCGCCCCGTCCGCCGCGCTGCACGGCACCGGTGAGGCCGCCGCACCCGGCGTCGGCGGCATCGCGCTGCTGCGGGCGGTGCTGTTCACCGCGCTGTGCGTCCCGGTGGGCGAGCTGTTCGTCAACCGGCTGACCGGCGCGCTGCCCGGGGCCCCGCGGGCCGCGCCCCGCAGCTGGGCCCCGTACGCGGCCGGCGCCGGTCTCCTCGCCGCGCTGGGGCTGGCCTCGGTGGTGTCCACCGGCAACCTGGTGCCGCACAGCCTCGCCCAGATCGACGTCGGCGGGCTGTACGACTCCCGGGACGGCAAGCTCGCGCTGGTCGAGGTAAATGCCTTCCTCGCAGCCGGCCTGTGCGCCCGCTCGCGCCGCCCGGCGGCCCGGATGTGGCCCCTGGCCGCGGTGATCGTGGCGGAGGCCCTGCGCGCACACCCCGCCCCCGAGCACAACCCGCTCCTCGGGTCAGGGCTGACGCTGGTGCACCTGACGTGCGCCGCCCTGTGGGCGGGAGGTCTGCTGCACACGCTGCGGACGCTGCGCCGCTGGGGCCCCGCCCCGGCGGGCCCCGCGCTGCTGGGGCTCTACGCGCGCACGGCGGCCGTGCTGCTCGCCGCCGTCACCGCGACGGGGGTGTGGAGTTCGCTGCGCCGCATGCCGCCGCACACCGTCCTCGACCAGCTGACCTCGACGGCGTACGGACGGGTCCTGCTCGCCAAGGTGATCCTCGTGGCCGGCGTCGCTCTGCTCGCCCTGTGGGCACGGCTCCGGCTGAGCCGCGCCGCCGACCCGCTGACCGCCTGCTCCCCCGCGCGCGCGGAGGTCGCCGTGCTGGCAGTGGTGGTCGTGGTGTCGGGGCTGCTGACCGCACTGCCGCTGCCGATCAGATGGTGAGCCGCGTGCGGCGCGCGCGGACACGCCCCGCACGCGCGCGCCGCACGCGGCGCGATCCGTCGTGCCCCGCCACCCCCGCGGGCCGCCCGGCACGGGTGGCAGGGCCGGCGGGATCGGTGCCGCGCGGGGCATGAGGCCCGTTCCGGGGACCGGACGGCCGACCGGGCCCGCAGAGCACCCCGCCCGGCACGCTCGCGGCAGCTCCCGGCCGCCCGTACACCGGGCGCTGCCGGTCGGTGCGCTGCCGGACCGTGGTGGGCTCCGCCCCGGCCCGCTCAGACCCCCACGGCCCCCAGCAACGCCCCCGCCGCGTACGTGACGCCCATGGCGAGGGCCCCGCCGACCGCGTTGCGGACGACGGCCGGCCCTGGCTTCGCGGCGCCCAGGCGCGCGCTGCTCCAGCCCGTGAGGACGAGGGCCGCCAGCACCGACACCACCGTCACGCCGAGCCGCCAGCCCGGCGGCGGCAGCACGATCGCCAGCAGGGGCAGCAGCGCCCCCACGGTGAACGACAGGAAGCTCGCCCACGCCGCGTGCCAGGGGTTGGTGAGTTCGTCGGGGTCGATGCCGAGCTCCACGCGCGCGTGCGCTCGGAGCGCGTCCCGTTCCGTCAGCTGCTCGGCCGCGTCCCTGGCCACTTCCCGGGACATCCCGCGCTGCTCCAGCAGCTGGGTCAGTTCCTCCAGCTCCGCCTCCGGCTCCTCGCGCAGCTCCCGCCGCTCCAGGGCGAGGGCGGCCATCTCCGAGTCCCGCTGGGTGGACACGGACACGTACTCGCCCGCGGCCATCGACATCGAACCGGCCAGCAGACCGGCGAGCCCGGCGGTGAGCAGCGCGGAGCGGCTGTCGGTCGCGCCGGCCACGCCCACGACGAGTCCCGCCGTGGAGACGATGCCGTCGTTCGCGCCGAGGACGGCCGCCCGCAGCCAGTTCAGGCGCTCACCCAGAGCGCCTCCGTGCGCCTCGTCGTGCGTGGATTCCGTCACACAGGAAGGATCTCATCCCGGGTGTCACCACACCCGAACCGACGCCCCCCGCGCGAACGCCGGGCTCGTCGCGTCCGCCGGTGGCCTCTCCAGCGGCTCGGCGAGTTCCTCCGGCGTCGGTCCCACCCTTGCCGCGACCGGGGCCAGCAGGTCCAGGTCGAAGCCGTAGACGCGGGCCGCGTTCCCGCCGACCATGGCCGCGACCTCGTCGCGCGGCACGCCCGCGTAGGCGGTGCGCAGGCCCTCCCTGGAGTACGGGTAGGTCCCCTCGTCGTGCGGGTAGTCGCTGCCCCACATGATCTTGTCGACGCCGATGCGGTCCCGCAGGGGCACCTCGTGGGGGCGCATGAAGCTGGCGCCGACGAAACAGTTCTCGTGCCACACCACGGAGGGCGGTTCGCCCATCCCCGCGGCCAGGCCCGCGCCGAACCTGGACTCGGCGGTGGCCGCCTGCGCCGCGGCCGCGACCAGGCGGCCGTGGTAGTAGTCCAGCATGTCGAGCACCCCGGGGATCCAGCCCGAGCCCTGCTCGGTCAGCACCAGCTTCAGCCCGGGGTGACGGCGGAAGGCACCGCCGAACACCAGGTGCCACAGCGCGCGGTGGGAGAACCAGGTCGTCTCGACCATGAAGACGGCGCGGGCGGCCGGTTCGTCGCCCAGCGGCGGGGACGCCGAGCCCGCGTGGTGGTTCACCGGGACGCCCAGGTCCTCGCAGACCGCCCAGATGGGGTCGTACACCTGCGAGTGGAGCTCCGGCAGGCCCGAGCCCGGGGGCGTGCCGGGCAGCATCAGGCCGCCCTTCAGGCCCGCCCCGGCCGCCCACTCGATCTCCCGCACCGCCGCGTCCACGTCGTTCAGGAGGATCTGGAAGACGCCGGCCCGCCGGCCGGGTGCCGCCGCGCAGAAGTCCGCGAGCCAGCGGTTGTGGGCGCGCAGTCCGGCCCAGCGGCGCTCCAGCTCCCCGGCGGCCGGGGCGGGCGCCATCAGGGACCCGGAGGGGAAGAACGGCGGGATCGTGTTGGGGAAGACCACCTCCGCGACGATGCCGTCCTGCTCCAGTTCCGCCAGGCGGCGCTCGGAGTTCCAGTTCCTGTCGGCCGTGTCGGCGAGCAGGTCCTCGTACGGATTGACGTACGTCGCCGCCCAGACGTCGAAGTCGTCGTGGTGGCGCTTCTCCAGGTACGGCTTGTAGTCCAGCAGGTCGGCTCCGGCGTGGCAGTCGGCCGAGATGACCGTGTACCGGTCGCTCACCGCGTCACCCCCAGGGCCGGGAAGTCGTGGCCGGTCAGCCAGTGCCGGCCCACCTCGCGCGAGCGTTCCCAGGACGCCGCCACGGCCGCCTGGCCGTCCGGCTGGCCGAGGTCGGCCGGTGTGGGGCCGATGCGGCGGGCCAGCGGGGCCAGTTGCCCGGTGTCGAAGCCGAAGACCTCGGCGGCCGAGAGTCCCAGCATGCGGCGGGTCTCGGTCACCGGGATGTCGTGGAAGGTGCGCCGCAGCCACGCGCGCGTGTCGGGCCAGGTGCCCTCGGGGTGCGGGAAGTCGCTGCCCCAGAGGATGTTGTCGACGCCGATCTCGTAGCGCTGGGCCAGTTCGCGGCGCTTGGTGTTGGTCGCGCAGATGAACACCTGGCGGTCCAGGTACTCGTGCGGCGGGCGGCTCAGCTCCTGGAAGGGCGAGAGCTTCTTGCCGCCGTGCGCGCCCAGGTAGAGGCGGTCCATGAACCACAGCAGGTTCGGCAGCCACCAGCAGCCCGACTCCGCCACCCCGAACCGCAGGCCCGGATGGCGCTCGAAGACACCGGACCACAGCAGGAACCAGAGCGGGCGGGCGGGCCACCAGGTGACCTCGGAGACGTAGATGCCGAGGTGGTCGCCGTACTCGTGGCGCGGGGCGGCGCCCGAGTGCGTCAGCACCGGCATCGCGCACTCGGCGGCCGCCGCCCACACCGGGTCGTAACGGCGGTCGTGGTACGGCTCCTTGTCGACCCACATGGACGGGATCATCAGGGCGCCGAGGCCGGACTCCCTGGCGCGGTGCACCTCGGCGACGACCCGGTCCGGCTCGGCCGTGACCGGCAGCAGGGCGACCCCGCAGTGGCGTTCGGGGTGCTGCGAGACGAAGTCCGCAAGCCACCTGTTGTGCGCCCGCGCGCCCGCCATGCCGAGCTCCGGGTCCTGATCGCCGGAGAGGCCGAGGCCCACGCCGAAGGGCGCGGCCGTCCGGCTGTCCACCGCGTCCGCGTCCGGGAAGACCACCTCGGCCGCGACGCCGTCGCCGTCGAGTTCCTTCAGCCGCTGCGCGGCGTCCCAACCGCCCCGCAGCCCTTCCTCGTTGTCCTCGAACCACTTGGCCGCGAACGCCTCGTCGCGGATGCCGAGCCGGGTCATCTCCGCACGGCGGCGGTCGCGCCCGGCGAGGAAGCCGTCGAAGTCCCGGTGGAAGCGCGCGTCCAGATAGGGCCGGTACTCCTCGGTGGGCAGGCCGGCGTGGCAGTCGGAGGAGATGATCAGGTACGGCTCCTGGTCGGTCACATCGGCCCCCTCAGTCCAGGATGAAGCTCTCCAGGTAGGTCGGGTTCGCGCGGTCCAGCATCGACCTGGCCCGCGCACGGATCCGGTCGTCGCTGTGCTCGCTCGGCGGCAGCAGCCAGAACCGGTCGGCGCGGACGCCGTCGACGACGAGCTCCGCGACCTCCTCCACGGGTGTGAAGCGCACCTCCTCGCCCGCGGCGCGCATCGCGGTCTCCCACTGGCCGAGGCTGCGGTACGGCGTCCTGCGCGGCCGCTCCTTGGCGTACCGGGCGGGCCGGTTGCGGTGCGACTCCCACAGGCCGGTGCGCAGCATGTGCGGTCCGGGGAAGAGCACCGAGGCGCCCACGCGCGCGTGCTCGGCCCTGAGGTGGGCGTAGAGGGACTCGGTCATCGTGACGACGGCCGCCTTGGTGACGGCGTAGACGGAGGCGGTGGGCAGCGGCGCGATGCCGCCGTCACCCGAGGACGTGTTGACGACATGACCGGGTTGACCCGACGCGATCATGCGTGGGACGAATGCCTGGACACCGTGGAAGACGCCCCACACGTTGACGGAGAAGGCCCACTTCCAGTCGTTCGGCTCGTGCTCCCACATCCGGCCCTCGGCGCCCGAGCCGACGCCGGCGTTGTTGCACAGCACGTGGACGGCGCCGTAGGTGTCGTACGCCGACTCGGCGAGGTCCAGGACCTGCCGGCGCTCCCCGACGTCGACCACGCGCGCGTACACGTCGGCGCCCTCGGCGCGCAGGCAGGACGCGGCCTTGCCCAGCGCCTCCTCCTCGACGTCCGCGAGGACGACCCTCAGCCCCTCGGCCGCGAACCGCCGGGCCATCGCGAGTCCGATCCCGCTCGCGGCGCCGGTGACGACGGCGACCTGTCCGGCCCCGAGCTCCATCAGGCGCTCCCCTCGGCGGGCGGCGCGTCGTGGACCTGCCGCGGGTCGTCGTACCGCTGGTGGACGTACGGCAACAGGGCCTCGGCGTCGACCCGTTCGACGACCCTGCCGCGCTGGTCACTGGTCTTCTCGCCGACGGTGATGCCGAGGAGCTTCACCACCGGGAGGTCGGCCACCGGGTCGTGCCCGGACTCGCGCAGGACGACGTCACCGGTGACCCGCTCCAGCCTGCGCACCTTCTCGTGGCGCAGGCAGTGCACCAGCACCGGGCCGGCGTCGAAGCCCGAACCGTCCACCGCGGGCAGGAACTTGAAGTAGAAGTCGGTCTTCCGGCTCGGCCCGGGCACGGGCAGCTCCCCGGCCACCGTGCCGCGCACCTCGACGAACGAGACGCCGTGCCGGGCCATCCAGGCGCGAACCAGGGGCCCGTCCCGCTCGACCACCACCTCGCCCAGCTTCTTCGGCTCCCCGAAGACCTCGCGGCCGCCGATGAGGGCCCGCTCGTGGGTCATCGGCATGACGAGCGGGTACCAGCCGTCGACGCCGGCGTGATCGGCGGCGACCGCGAACGAGCCCGCGCCGAGGGGGTGTCCGGGCAGCTCGACCTCGCTGATGTTCACCCGGACCAGTGGCCGGCCGGCGGGTTTCAGCGGTGGTGGCAGGACCGCGGCGAGCGCGTCCGGGTCGGTCTCCCACAGGGCGACGACCCCGGTGGACCAGATGTCGGGAAGCCGCGCGCTCGCCGTGCGCGCGGCGGCGGTCTCCGCCTCGGTCCGTGCGCCGTACCGTACGCGTGCCATACGCCGTACCGCCCTTCCGTCGGGGGTCACACGCCGGGCGGGCAGCACGGTCGCATCCGGGACCGAAAAGGTCCATAGCCACGGGCACAGACATTCGCGCCATTCGCGGCACCCGAACGGACCGGCGTGGAGGGCCACCTGACGGTCAGGGCTGTCAGTGGCGGCCCGTATCCTCATGGACCATGCTCGAAGACCGCACGACCGCAGCGTCCTCCCCCGCAGCGTGGCCGGCCGCGTATCCGCTGGGATACGCGGTCGTTGACGTGGAGACCACCGGCCTGGCCCGGGACGACCGCATCATCTCCGCGGCCGTCTACCGGCTGGACGCGCGCGGCGAGGTCGAGGACCACTGGTACACGACGGTCAACCCCGAGCGTGACCCGGGGCCGGTGTGGATCCACGGTCTGACGCACGAGACGCTCCGGGACGCGCCCCTCTTCCAGGACATCGCCGAGGAGTTCGCCTCCCGGCTCGAGGGCCGGGTGCTCGTCGCGCACAACGCGGTCTTCGACTGGCAGATGATCGCGCGGGAGTACGCGCGCGTGAAGCTTCAGGCGCCGGTGCGGCAGCGGCTGTGCACCATCGCCCTGTCCAAGGAGCTGGGCCTGCCGCTGCCCAACCACAAGCTGGAGTCGCTGGCCGCCCACTTCGGCGTCGTGCAGCAGCGCGCACACCACGCGCTGGACGACGCGCGCGTGCTGGCGGAGGCGTTCCGCCCGAGCCTCAGGGCCGCGGCGGAGGCGGGCGTGCGGCTGCCGCTGCTGGAGTGCCGCCCGCTGACGGAGTGGACGGACCGGCCCGTGCCGCGCCAGTCCGGGGGCTACGGCGGCCACCGGCCGGGCAGTTGGCGCCCCGCCCGCAAGAGGCCGGCGTGCCCCTACCCCAACCCCGGGCGCTACGAGGACGGCAAGCCGCTCAAGCAGGGCATGCGGGTCGCCTTCTCCGGCGACACGTCGGTGGAGCGGGAGCTGCTGGAGGACCGGGCGACCGAGGCGGGGCTGCACGTCGCGACGAGCCTGTCCCGGCTGACCAGCCTGCTCGTCACGAACGACCCGGACTCGGGCACCTCGAAGGTGGTCAAGGCCCGGCAGTACGGCACGCCGGTGGTGGACGAGGCGGCGTTCGGTCAGCTGCTGGGCAACGTGGAGCCCTCGGACGGGTGATTGCCGCGCGACTCGCCCGGCGCCCGCTCGCCCATGCGACGGCCGAGGGCTCACCCTGTGGCCCATGGCGACCTGTGAAGTATGCGGCAATGACTACGGAATGTCCTTCGAGGTGCACGCCCAGGGAGCGGTGCACGTCTTCGACTGCTTCTCCTGCGCGATCCATCGCATGGCACCCCAGTGCGAGCAGTGCCGGGTGCCGATCATCGGCCAGGGGGTCGAGGCCGAGGGCCACTGGTACTGCGGCGGGCACTGCGCCCGGGCGGACGGCAGGGCGGGGATCGTCGACAAGGTCTGACGCGCCGGCCACCCGGCGCCACCCCACGCGATGACACCCCGCGCCCGAGATGTACGGTCGTGGGGTGTACCGCTTCCTGTTGTCCCGGCAGTGGGTGATCCTCACCCTGATCGCCCTCGTCCTGATCCCCGTCATGATCAGGCTGGGCATCTGGCAGAAGCACCGCTACGAGATGCGCACCGCCCGCAACGACCTGGTCTCCGCCGCGCTGCACGCCAAGCCGGTACCCGTGGAGCGGCTGACGTCGCCCGGACACACGGTGACCAGCGCCGAGAAGTACCGCACCGTCACCGCGACGGGCACCTTCGACACCGCCCACCAGGTCGTCGTCCGGCGCCGCACCAACTCCGACGGCGAGGTCGGCTACCACGTCCTGACCCCGCTCGACCTCACCGACGGCAAAGTGCTGCTGGTCAACCGCGGCTGGATCCCGGCGGACGCGGCGCAGACCACCTTTCCCGAGATCCCCGCGCCGCCCGCCGGCAAGGTCACCATCGAGGGACGGCTGAAGGCCGACGAGACGACCGCGGCGAGCGGCATCAAGGAGATCAAGGGCCTGCCCGCCCGGCAGATCATGCTGATCAACAGCGAGGAGCAGGCGCGTCGTCTCGGCGCCACGGTCCTCGGCGGCTACGTCGAGCAGACGGCGCCGAAGGCGAAGGGCGGCAGTCCCGAGCAGATCTCCGACCCCGGCCGCGAGGACGCCCCGCTGAACTACGCGTACATGATCCAGTGGTGGCTGTTCGCCGCCGCCGTGCCGGTGGGCTGGTGGGTCCTGGTCCGCCGCGAGGGCCGCGAGCGGGCGGAGGCCGCTGCCGGGGCGAAGTCCGAGACGGAACCGAGCACCGTCTGAACCGCGCGCCCCGCGCCGCCCGGCCGTCACTTTCGCGGCGCCGGCCCTGATTGCCCGGCGGCCGGCCGGGCATCCGCACCTGCGTGCACCCCCGCATCGAGGACTACGCCTTGATCGGCGACGAACAGACCGCCGCCCTGGTCGGCCGGGACGGCTCCGTGGACTGGCTGTGCCTGCCCCGGTTCGACTCCGCGGCCTGCTTCGCCCGGCTGCTCGGCGAGGAGGACAACGGCCACTGGCGCATCGCGCCCCGGCAGGCACCGGGCCACTGCACCCGCCGCGCCTACCGCCCGGACACCCTCGTGCTGGACACCGAGTGGGAGACCGACCAGGGCGCGATCCGGGTCACCGACCTGATGCCGCAACGCGACCGCGCACCCGATCTGGTGCGCGTCGTGGAGGGCCTGCGCGGCCGTGTCACCGTGCGCAGCACCCTGCGCCTCCGCTTCGACTACGGCTCGATCGTCCCCTGGATGCGCGGATCCGGCGGGCAGCGGGTGGCCGTCGCCGGCCCGGACGCGGTCTGGCTGCGCAGCGAGCCCGCGGTCGAGACCTGGGGCGAGGACCGCGCCACGCACTCGGAGTTCACGGTGGAGGAGGGGGAGAAGGTCGCTTTCGTCCTCACCTGGCATCCCTCGCACGAACCGCGCCCCCCGCTCGTCGACCCCTACGACGCGCTCGCCACGAGCGTCCGCGACTGGCGGGAGTGGGCGGGGCGCTGCCGCTACGAGGGCCCGTACCGCGACGCCGTCGTCCGGTCCCTGATCACGCTCAAGGCCCTCACCTACCGGCCGACCGGCGGCATCGTCGCCGCGGCCACCACCTCGCTCCCCGAGGAGCCGGGCGGCGTCCGCAACTGGGACTACCGCTACTGCTGGCTGCGCGACTCCACCCTGACCCTGAACGTGGGCCTGTCGGCGGGCTACCGGGAGGAGGCCGAGGCCTGGCGGAACTGGCTGCTGCGCGCGGTCGCGGGCGACCCGGCCGACCTGCAGATCATGTACGGCCTGGCGGGCGAGCGGCGGCTGCCGGAGCTCGAGCTGCCCTGGCTGTCCGGCTTCGCCGGATCGCGGCCGGTGCGCACCGGGAACGAGGCCGTCGACCAGCTCCAGCTGGACGTGTACGGCGAGGTGATGGACTCCCTCTACCTGGCCCGGCGCGCGGGCCTGCCCGCCAAGCCGCACATGTGGGACATCCAGGCCTCCCTGATGGAGTGGCTGCGGGAGCAGTGGCGGCAGCCCGACGAGGGGCTGTGGGAGGTGCGCGGCGGCCGCCGCCACTTCGTCCACTCCAAGGTCATGGTGTGGGTGGCCGCCGACCGCGCGGTCCGCACCCTGGAGGAGAACCCGGAGCTGTGCGGCGACCTCGACGGCTGGCGCGCGCTGCGCGAGGAGGTGCACCGCGAGGTGTGCGAGAAGGGCTTCGACCCGGAGCGCAGGACCTTCACGCAGTCCTACGGCTCGCGGGAGCTGGACGCCGCGGTCCTGCTCATCCCCCGCGTCGGCTTTCTGCCGCCCGACGACCCGCGCGTGCTCGGCACCATCGACGCGGTCCGCGAGGAACTGGGCCAAGGGGGCTTCCTGCGCCGCTACAGCTCGGACGGGACGACGGTCGACGGGCTGCCCGGCAGCGAGGGCACCTTCCTGGTGTGCTCGTTCTGGCTCGCGGAGGCCCTGCACCTGACGGGCCGCGGCAAGGAGGCACGGGAGCTGTTCGAACGGCTGGTGGGCCTCACCAACGACGTGGGCCTGCTGTCCGAGGAGTACGACCCCGTGGAGAACCGGCAGCTCGGGAACTTCCCCCAGGCCTTCAGCCACGTCGGCCTGGTGAACACCGCCCTCGCCCTGTTCGGGGACCGGAGGGCAGGATAGGGGCCATGGATCTTGGACTGAAGGACCGGGTGTACGTCGTCACCGGGGCCACCCGCGGCCTCGGCAACGCCGCGGCGCGCGAGCTCGTCGCGGACGGCGCGAAGGTGGTCGTCACGGGACGGGACGAGCAGCGGACCGCGGACGCCGCGGCCGAACTGGGGCCGAACGCGGCCGGAGTCGCCGTCGACAACGCCGACCCGGACGCGCCGGGGCGGCTCATCGAGACCGCGCGGCAGCGGTTCGGCGGCTTCGACGGCATCCTCATCAGCGTCGGCGGGCCGGCGGCCGGGTTCGTGGCGGACAACACCGACGAGCAGTGGCGTACAGCGTTCGAGTCGGTGTTCCTGGGCGCGGTCCGGCTCGCGCGGGCGGCGGCCGCGGAGCTCGAGGCCGGGGGCGTGATCGGGTTCGTGCTGTCGGGGTCGGTGCACGAGCCGATCCCGGCGCTGACCATCTCCAACGGGCTGCGGCCGGGGCTGGCCGGCTTCGCCAAGTCGATCGCGGACGAGCTGGGGCCGCGCGGCATCCGGGTGGTCGGCCTGCTGCCGGCCCGTATCGACACGGATCGCGTGCGCGAGCTGGACGGGATGTCCGCCGACCCGGAGGCGACGCGCGCCGCGAACGAGTCCCGTATCCCGCTGCGCCGTTACGGCACGCCGGACGAGTTCGGGCGCACGGCGGCGTTCCTGCTGTCCCCGGCCGCCTCCTATCTGACCGGGATCATGGTTCCGGTCGACGGCGGGATGCGCCACGGCTTCTGACCTTAAGCTGACGGCCGGCGCTCAACCGACCCTCTCCGCCCGGTGCTTGACGGCCGTCATCCGCACCTCCGCGGGGAGGGCCGCGAGGCCGGCCGAGTCGCGTGCGTGCGTCAGCGCCTCGGTGGTCAGGTGGTACAGGGCCGTCCCCGGGTCCACGTGCGGCTCCAGCTCGAGGCGCAGCCGCGACTCGGGGGCGGTCCGGCTGCCGGTCAGCCGGGCCCCGGCGTGCGCCACGCCGTCCAGCCGGCCCGCCTCGCCCGCCAGTACGCCCTCCAGGGCCCGGCCCCGCAGCAGCGCGCCCTCGCCGTCGCCGGTGTCGACCAGGACCTCGGTGAGCCGGCGCCGGCGCAGGACCGCGGCCAGCCACCACAGGGCCGTCAGGACCAGCACGGCCAGCGCGGCGATGACGGTCGGCCACCACCAGCCGGCGTCCCGCCAGTGGGTGCGTTCGGCGTCGCTGAGCAGGACGTCGTGCCGGCCGTCGTGGATCCACCAGGAGGGCGGCCGCACCCCGAGCCCCACGGCCAGGACGGCGCCGCCCAGCACCAGCAGCACCAGCCCGACGACTCCGATCAGCACACGGTTGACGGTCCTGAGCACCGCACTCACCCCTTCCGTCCGGGCCGCCGCACACGCACCGTCAGCGCGGGCGGCCGGGCGAGTCCCATGCCCCCGACCGCCTCGCCGAGCGTGGCGTCCAGATCCGCGCGCACGTCGTCCAGTTCGCGGAAGTGCGAGAGCGCGAAGACCTCGGCGCGCCCGCGGCGCACACGCACCCGTGCCGTCTGCACGCCGGCCACCTCCATGGCGCGGTCGCGCAGCACCAGGGCAGCCGCCTCGCGGTGCAGTCCGGCGCGTACGTCGGCCTGCGGGCGCCGCATCGGCAGGACGGCGCGCAGGCCCGGCGTGAGGGCGAGCACGACCAGCCAGAGGCCGAGGGCCGCGGCGACACCGGCACCGAGCAGCACCCAGGTGCCGTCGAGGTGGCGCTCGGCGAGCTGCCGGGCGAGTTCGCGGCGCCAGCTCATCGCCGGACGGTGCGCGCGGACGGCGGCGATGTCGTAGAGGAAGAGCCCGGCGACGGCCAGGACGAGGAGGGCGACGATGCCCGCGGGGACGCGGCGCGCGGACCAGAAGCGGCCCTCGTGGACGCCCTCCTCGGCCGGTGGGGGCGGCGGGCCCTGGTCGAGGCCGTCCCCCCGCGCCTTCTCGATGACCGGCAGTCGCTGCGTGGTGCCCTCGGAGCCCTGGGGCTCGCTCATCGCGTCCTCCCCTGTGCCGCGCCGTGCGCCGGGGTCAGGTGCAGCCGATCCACGTGGACGGCGACCTCCGGCACCTCCATGTCCACCAACGCGCGTACCCGCGAAGCGACATGCCGACGCACCCGCGCGCAGCGGGCGCCGATGTCGCAGGGGTAGCCGAGCTCGACATGGACGCGGACGTGCGCGGCGGCGACGGGGGCCGCCCCGCCCGGACCCGGTGCGGAGTGGGGGCGCACCACGACGGTGGCGTACGGGGGCGCCGCGTCCGGGGGCCGGTCGGAGAGCACCTCGCGGGCCGCCTCGGCGGCGATCTTCGCGACCACCCGGTCGGCGATCCGCAGGGCCCCCCGTTCGCCCGGCGCGACGGCGGCCAGGGGTCTGCGCGGCTCGGCGACGCCCTCGCCCACCGAGGTCACCGCCGACGGCCGTCACGCGTGCGGAAGAAGTCGCCGACCTCCAGATCCCCCTCCAGGAACCGGCCGGCGACGAAACCGATGGCGCCCAGCGCGGCCACCAGCAAGAAGGCTCCGAAGCCGCCGAAGTATCCGGCGAAGCCCAGTGCCATGCCGGCGATCATGCCGACCACGGCCATGCTCATCGTGCGCTCCCCTCAGCGGTGCGGTCGCAGGTCTGCCGGCGCGTCACTGGATCCGGGGCTCCGGCTCCTCCTCTTCTTCCTCCGGCAGCTTGACATCACTCACCGCGATGTTGACCTCGACGACCTCGAGGCCGGCCATGCGTTCCACCGCCACGATGACGTTCTCGCGCACCGCGCGGGCGACGTCGGAGATGGAGACGCCGTAGTCGACGACGATCTCCAGGTCCAGCGCCGTCTGCACCTCGCCGACCTCGGCCTTGACGCCGCGCGTCACGGACTTCGAGCTGCCCGGGACCCGGTCGCGCACGGCCCCGAAGGTGCGGCTGAGCCCGCTGCCCAGGGCGTGCACGCCGACCACGTCCCGCGCGGCAAGACCCGCGATCTTCTCGACGACGCCGTCGGCGATCGTCGTCCGTCCCCGGGTGGCCGGGTCCCCGCCGCCGCGGCGGGTGCTCTTGCGCACGGTCGCGGGGGTCTCCGGCACCTCATTCTCTCCTTGGGGGGTCCTCGTCCGGTTCTGCTCCGTCATGTCGGTCATCGCCGTACGTCCCTTCGGTTCGTCCTCCTCGCACCACGGTATGTGGGGTTGCGGTCCCGCGCGCCGGGGATGCGGCAGGCTGGAGCGATGACGGCGGAACGGTGGGCTGTGCGGCATCGGCCGGCTCCGGGCAGGCTGCTGCCCCTGGGCGGGCCGCGCGACGGCGCGTGGATCTCGGAGGAGGCGGCCGCGGCGGCTCTGCGCGGTGCGGCCGGGAAGACGCGGGGGGTACGGCTGGACGTCCTGCGCGTCGCCCTGGCCGACCCGGAGGACGTCTGCGATCCGCCGGTGCCGCCTCCGCCGGGCGCGCTGCCGCCCGGACCGCTGCGGGTGACGGCGGAGTTCGCGGCGACGGCCGCCGTGCCGTTGCCGGCGACGGCGGCCCTGGTGCGTACGGCGCTGGCGGCCGCGGCCGGGGAGCGGCTCGGCCTGCGGGTGGCGGAGGTGGACCTGCGGGTCACGGCCCTCCTGGAGGCGGAACCGGACTCCGCCCCGCCGCGGCGGCCCGACCCGCCGCACGCCACCGGGCCCGGACCCGGCGACGAGGGCCGCGTGGCGGCGGCCGCCCTGTCCGTCCCGGGTGTCACCCGCCTGACGGCCTGCCTGGGCCGGGCGGTCCATCTGGAGCAGCGGCACGAGGCCGGCGCCCTGCCCCACCGCCACGCGCGCGTGGAGTTCGCGGTGGACGCGGGCCACCGGGCCTCGGACGTGGCCCGGCAGGTCCGTGCGGCGGTCCACGCGGCGCTGCCGGACCGCCCGACGGTGGCGGTGGTCGTGACCGCCGCCGGATGAGAACGGCCGGCCGCCGGCCGGACGGCCGGGGGCCGCGCCGGGGCCTCCGCCCGGTCCGCTCAGTCGCCGAGTCCGGCCAGGTCCCGCAGGCGGCGGGCCTGGGCCGCCCGCTCCGCGGTGCGCTGCTCGTCGTAGGAACGGCCCCGCGCCCCCCGGACCAGGGCCTTCGTCTCGATCACGGCGTCGCGGGGCGCCGCCAGGATCGCGGAGGCCAGGTCGTGGACGGTGGCGTCGAGCTGGTCGGCCGGGACGGCGAGGTTGGCGAGGCCCGTGCTGACGGCCTCCTCGGCCTGCACGAAGCGTCCGGTCACGCAGATCTCGAGTGCGCGGGCGTAGCCGACCAGGCCGACGAGCGGATGCGTGCCCGTCAGGTCCGGCACCAGCCCGAGGCTGGTCTCGCGCATGGCGAACTGCACGTCGTCGGTGACGACGCGCAGGTCACAGGCGAGGGCGAGCTGGAAGCCCGCTCCGATGGCGTGCCCCTGGACGGCGGCGATGGACACGAGGTCGCTGCGTCGCCACCAGGTGAAGCCCTCCTGGAATCCGGCGATGCTCGCGTCGAGTTCACCGTCGCTGCTGCGCGCGAGGTCGATGAACGTCGGCTCGCCCTGAATTCCCTCGGGCGTGAACATCCGCCGGTCGAGCCCGGCCGAGAAGGACTGGCCCTCGGCGCGCAGCACGACGACACGGACCGACCCCGGCAGGACCCGCCCGGCCTCGGCGAGCGTCCGCCACATGGCGGGGCTCTGCGCGTTGCGCTTGGCCGGATTGGTCAGCGTCACCGTGGCGAGCGCGTCGTCGACGGTGAGCCGTACGCCGTCCTTGTCGAGTACGGGACCTCTGTCCTGGGCGGGCGTGGCCATGGGGCGCCTCCGATGGGTGCGGTCAGCAGAGCAGAGCTAAGTGACTGCACAGTAACCACCCGGCCGATCGTCCGACCGACCGGGTGGCCACCATCGAAGCCGAGGGGCCGCCCGGGGGTCAGCCTGCGGCTTTCTTTCCGCGCGTCGCCCCGCCACGCCCACGAAGCGTGACGCCCGACTCGCTGAGCATCCGGTGTACGAAGCCATACGAGCGGCCGGTTTCCTCGGCCAGCGCCCGAATGCTCGCACCGGAGTCGTACTTCTTCTTCAGGTCTGCCGCGAGCTTGTCGCGCGCGGCGCCGGTCACCCGGCTGCCCTTCTTCAGAGTCTCGGCCACCCGTGCCTCCTCATGGGAAGTGCGCTCTGGTCTCCTCATGATCACCCCTCCGGGGCTCCATGGCCACCCATTCGGCAAGGTCCGTGAGACAGGGATGTGACGACGGGAGCGCGTCCCCACAAGAGGAATCAGGGATTCCACCCGGTGGCGTTCGTACCGCCGAACGGGTTGTTCCGCGAAGCACCAGGTCAGCGACGTACGACGGCCGGACCCTGGTGGATAAAGGGCCCGGCCGCGCATTCGATGTAGGACACACCTCGGTACGAGGAGATCTCACACAGATGGTGGATCACCGATGGGCCGAATGATCCATACGCCGTGGATCACGCTTTCGATCAAGCCAGGGCGACCAGATCCGCGTAGTCCGAACCCCACAGGTCCTCGACCCCGTCCGGAAGCAGAATGATGCGCTCCGGCTGCAGCGCCTCGACGGCGCCCTCGTCGTGGGTGACGAGAACGACCGCTCCCTTGTAGGTGCGCAGGGCGCCGAGGATCTCCTCGCGGCTGGCCGGGTCGAGGTTGTTGGTGGGCTCGTCCAGCAGCAGGACGTTGGCGGCGGAGACCACGAGGGTCGCGAGCGCGAGCCGGGTCTTCTCACCGCCGGAGAGGACCCCGGCGGGCTTGTCGACGTCGTCGCCGGAGAACAGGAACGAGCCGAGCACCTTGCGGACCTCGACGAGGTCCATGTCGGGGGCGGCCGAGCGCATGTTCTCCAAAACCGTGCGGTCGGCGTCCAGCGTCTCGTGCTCCTGCGCGTAGTAGCCGAGCTTGAGGCCGTGGCCGGGGACGACCGCGCCGGTGTCGGGCTGCTCGACACCCGCGAGGAGCCTCAACAGGGTCGTCTTCCCGGCGCCGTTGAGACCGAGGATGACGACGCGGGAGCCCTTGTCGATGGCCAGGTCGACATCGGTGAAGATCTCCAGCGAGCCGTAGGACTTCGACAGGCTCTCGGCCATCAGCGGGGTCTTGCCGCAGGGCGCGGGCTCCGGGAAGCGCAGCTTGGCGACCTTGTCGGACTGCCGCACGGCCTCCAGGCCGGCGAGCAGCTTGTCGGCACGGCGGGCCATGTTCTGCGCGGCGACCGTCTTGGTGGCCTTGGCGCGCATCTTGTCCGCCTGCGAGTGCAGCGCGGCGGCCTTCTTCTCCGCGTTGGCCCGCTCGCGCCTGCGCCGCTTCTCGTCCGCCTCGCGCTGCTGCTGGTAGAGCCTCCAGCCCATGTTGTAGATGTCGATCTGGGCGCGGTTGGCGTCCAGGTAGAACACCTTGTTGACGACCGTCTCGACCAGGTCCACGTCGTGGGAGATCACGATGAAGCCGCCGCGGTAGCTCTTCAGGTAGTCCCGCAGCCAGATGATCGAGTCCGCGTCGAGGTGGTTGGTGGGCTCGTCGAGCAGCAGCGTGTCGGCGTCCGAGAAGAGGATGCGGGCCAGCTCGATACGGCGGCGCTGACCGCCGGAGAGGGTGTGCAGCGGCTGGCCGAGCACCCGGTCGGGCAGGTTGAGCGCGGCGGCGATGGTGGCGGCCTCGGCCTCCGCGGCGTACCCGCCCTTGGTGAGGAACTCCGTCTCCTGGCGCTCGTACTGCCTGAGCGCCTTCTCGCGGGTGTTGCCCTTGCCGTTCGCGATGCGCTCCTCGTTCTCGCGCATCTTGCGGATGAGCACGTCGAGACCGCGCGCGGAGAGGATGCGGTCGCGGGCGAGGACGTCGAGGTCGCCGGTGCGCGGGTCCTGCGGGAGGTAGCCGACCTCACCGGAGCGGGTGATGGTGCCGCCCGCCGGGATGCCCTCCCCGGCCAGGCACTTGGTCAGGGTGGTCTTGCCCGCGCCGTTGCGGCCGACCAGGCCGATGCGGTCGCCCTTGGCGACCCGGAAGGTGGCGGACTCGATGAGGACACGGGCACCGGCGCGCAGCTCGATACCGGAGGCGGAGATCACGGACAGGCTCCAGGGCAGACAGGGTTGGCGGGTGGGCGGCTGAGGGCGTTCCCGCCGTCTAATGCGCGAGGAGAATGGCCATGGGGCCAAGTCTAACGGGGCGGTGCAACCACTTTTTCTTGGTTCGCGTGTTCGGTCGCCCGGGCGTGACGAACGGCACGCCCGGGCGCGCGTGCGCCCCTGCCCGTCAGCCGCCGTTGTGCACCTGGAAGGCGGCGCGGCGCACGGCCTTCGCCAGGGCGGGGTCGGGGTGCGCCGCGGCGAGCGCGACCAGCACCTGCACGGTGCGGGGGTGGCCGACGGCGCGCACCTCCTCCAGCAGCGAGGGCACCGTCGGCTGCACGGCCGACTCCAGGTGCCGTACGAGCATCGGGGCCTCGCCGTGGTCGGCGACGGCGGCGGCGGTGTCGACCCACAGCCAGGTGGCCTCCTCGCGGGTGAGCACCTCGTGGGCGTCCTCGGGGTCGACGCCGTCGTGCTCGGCCAGCCACAGCAGCGCGTACGGCCGCAGCGCGGGCTCGTCGACCACGGCGCTGACGTCGGCCTCGGCGGGGGCGCCGACCACGCGCAGCGCCTCGAAGGCGAGGCCGCGCAGCAGCGCGTCGTCGCCGCGCGCGGCGTCGATGAGCTCGGTGACGGCGCTGCCGACGGGGCGGGCGGCCAGCCAGGCGCGGTACTCGGCGCGGGCGGCGTTCGGGCGCAGCTGGGCGCAGCCGCGCAGCATGTCCTCGGCCGCCTGCTCGATGTTCCCGGCCGGGCTCTGCGCGGCGACGCAGATCTGCTCCAGCTTGACCCAGACCGCCCAGCTGCCGAGCGGGGTGAGGGTGGCGTGCGCCTCGTCGTAGGTCAGCGCGCCCACGGCGGCGAGGGCGCACAGGGCCCAGTCGAGGAGCGGGGCCAGCGGGGTGTCGTCGGGCTCCGGCCGCGCGGCGGGCTCCGGCTGCGGGCCGTAGGGGATCTCGCAACGCGCCGTGCGCAGTTCCGTGACCCGCTGCTCCAGGAGGTCGAGCAGCTGGTCGACCGGGACGGGCCCGGCGGACAGCTGGAGGAAGGAGAGCACCTGCGGCATGGCCGAGACGACCTCGGCGACGGCGGCGGGCCCGTGGTCGGCGGGCTCGGGGTGGGCCAGCGACCAGGCGTCGAAGAGGGCGACCCAGCCGCGCAGCACGGCGCTGTCGTCGCGGTTCCAGGCGCGCAGCCGCCAGCCGGGGCGGGCGCTGTCGCCGTGCACCTCGATGAGGCCGGCGAGGCGGGCGGTGTCCCAGTCGGCGCGGATCTGGGCCACGCTCAGGCCCAGTTCCGCCGCGGCGCGTTCGGCGGTCCGGTCGGAGAGGGTCGCCTTGCCGTCCGCTGTCGCGCCGTCGCCGCCCGGGCCGAGCGCGGCGTCGGCCCAGCGGGCGACGCGGGCCGCGGCGGCCAGACCGGAGCGCGCCATTCTGGCCAGCTCCGCGGGCGCCGGTGTGCCCTCCGGGGGGCGCGGCGCGGGGCGCCGTGGGCGCCGCTGGTTCACGGCTGAGGGGGCGGCGGCCAGGGGTCGCGGGCGGACGAGTCGGAGCCTGGAGTCGCGCGGGATACGGGACGTCACGGGTGCAGTCTTCCGGTTGACGGTCGGAAAACCCAAACGGAATGTCACGGGCGGCGACGGGGCTGGCCAACGCATGGGGTCCGGCGGGCGGCTCGGCGCCGGGAACAGGCCACTGGCAGGGCCGCAAACGGAACGGCGCCGGCCGTACCGGTGCGCGCGGCCGGGCCCCGCGGGCGGGGCCCGGCCGCGGGTCACATGAGCGGGGTGAGGAAGCGGCGCAGCGCCTCCTCGTAGCCCTGCGGGTCGGCGTTCCACATCGCGCCGTGCGGGGCCCGCGCGACGGTGTGCAGGGCGATCAGGCCGGGGCGGGCGTTCGCGAGCCTGCGGGAGTGCTCCCAGGGCGCGAGGGTGTCGTCCGGGCCGTGGAAGACCAGCGCCGGCACCCTCAGCCGCGCCGCCTCGGCGGTGCGGTCGCGCTCCAGGCCGGTGCGCCCCTGGGCGGCCCGTACGGCGAGCGGCAGCAGGGCGCCCGGTGTGCGGCGCGCCGACGCGAGGGCGCGCAGCGTGGCCGGCCAGCTGAGCACCGGGGAGTCGAGGACGAGCCCCGAGATCCGCTCGCGCAGCGCGGAGCGCACGGCGGCGCGCAGCGCCATGGTGGCGCCGGTGGACCAGCCGTGCAGCACGACCTGCCGGGCGCCGTTGTCGACGGCGTGCCGGATCGCCGCGTCCACGTCGCGCCACTCCGTGTCGCCCAGATGGCTGAGGCCGTCCGGGGAGCGGGGGGCGCCGCGGTCGCCCCGGTAGGCGAGGTCGAGCACCGGGAAGCGCTGGCGGCTGAGGAACTCCATGACGTTCATGGGGTGTTCGCGGGTGGTGCCGAGGCCGTGCACCGTGATGACCCAGGTGTCGCGGGCGCCGGGCAGCAACCAGGCGGGCAGGGGGCCGAGTTCCCCGGCGATGTCGACGTCGCGGTGGTCGAGGCCGAGGGCGGACCGCGGGTCGCCGACGTGCACGGCCGGTGTCAGCCACACCTTGTCCCCCGGCCTCAGCGTCCCCCGGGTGACCCGCTCCAGGCGGCGCACGACGGAGTCGGCGGAGTGCGTGGCGGTGTCGAGCACCGGGCCGACGACCGCGTGCGCGCCGTCGCCGACGAGCCCGTAGACGCCCGGGCGCAGGGCCGCCAGGTGACGGGTGAGGGCGATCTGGCCGGCCGCCGTGGCGTGCACGGTGAGCCGTGGCTCGGTGGGCAGCGGTCCGCCCGGGGGCGCCTTGAGCGCCGCGTCGCTCGCGAACCGGCCGGCCGCCACGCTCGCCGCGCCGGCCGCCAGGGCTACGGTGACGGCCGCGGCCGTCGCTCTGACTGTGCGCACCCGTCCAGTGTCCCGGCGGACCGGGGGACCGGCCAGCGGGAGGAGGGCGTGGGGTGACGCGGGGTGCCGGCGGTTCTGTGGTCTGCTCATCCCCTCGCGGGTACCCCGCGCGGTCACCCGCGTTGCCCGTAGCCCCGCAGTTTCTCCGCCACCTCCGCCAGCTGTCCGCCGGACAGCAGCGACGGCGACATGCCGGGCACGGACGACGCCGTCAGCCACAGCCGGCACATCCACTCCAGCTGCGCGGTGCGGTCGTAGGCCCGGTCCAGGGTGGCGCCGTGGGTGAGGGTGCCGTGGTTCTGCAGCAGGCAGCCGGTGCGGCCGTCGAGGGCGCGGAGCATGTTCTCGGCCAACTCCTCGCTGCCGTACGTCGCATAGGGGGCGACCCGGACCGGGCCGCCGAGGGCGGCCGTCATGTAGTGGATCACCGGGAGCTCGGGGACGAGCGTGGAGACGGCCGTGGCGTGCACGGCGTGCGTGTGGACGACGGCGCGGGCGTCGGTGGTGCGGAAGACGGCGAGGTG
Organism: Streptomyces sediminimaris; assembly: GCF_047049295.1. Lineage (NCBI taxonomy): Bacteria > Bacillati > Actinomycetota > Actinomycetes > Kitasatosporales > Streptomycetaceae > Streptomyces > Streptomyces sediminimaris. The sequence continues at coordinate 2,004,525 of NZ_JBJWOT010000001.1, forward strand.
CATGGGCAGTTCGCTGGTCGGGACGAGCGTGCCGAGCACCTGGCGGCCGTCGAGCCCGACGCCGGTCACGTCGTCGGGCGTGAGCCGGTCGTAGGGCACGCCCGACGGCGTGACCAGCACGGTGTCGCCGACCCGCACCGAGACGTTGCCCGAGGTGCCGACGACCAGTCCGTCGGACACGGTGCGGCGGGCCGTGGCGACGAGGTCCGCCCAGGCCTGCGCCTCCTCGGCGAGCACGTCCCTCCGGCCCGTCCGGGACCCGTCAGGTCCGTCATCCCGGGCTCCCCGCCGATCCCTGTGGTCCTGCCGCTGCTCAGCCATGCCGCGATCCTGCCAGGCACACCCCCGACACGCCGCAGGACCGGGGGCACTTTAGGACGGGAGCCGAACCTCCGAAAGATCACATATGAGGACAAATCACTCTCTCGCCCGGTTCGGCCGGAGATCAGCGGCCAAGCAGTGGTCTCCCGGCAGTCTCCCCTCGACGCGCCGTGCGCGCCGCCGTTCCGGAGGGAACACGACCCGTGATCGCACACCGCTCCGCCGCGCCCGCGCCGTCACCGTCTGCGTGGCGGCGCTGACCGTCGGCACCGCCCTGGCCGGGCTTCCGGCCTCGGCCGCGGGCCTGCCGAAGGGGCACGACGTCTCCTCGCACCAGAAGAACGTCGACTGGTCGCGGGCGAGGGCCCGGGGCGCCAGGTTCGTCTACGTCAAGGCGACCGAGTCCACCACCTACCGCAACCCGTACTTCACCCGGCAGTACAACGGCGCCCGGCACGCCGGCATCATCCGCGGGGCGTACCACTTCGCGCTGCCGGACAGGTCGTCCGGCAGGGCCCAGGCGGCGTACTTCGTCCGCCACGGGGGCCGGTGGCGCGCGGACGGCCGGACCCTGCCCCCGGCCCTCGACATCGAATACAACCCCTACAGCTCCAGGCACCGGTGCTACGGCCTGAGCAAGGCGGGCATGGTCCGCTGGATCCGCTCCTTCAGCGACGAGGTGAAGCGGCGCACCGGGCGCCGGCCGGTGATCTACACGACCGCCCGCTGGTGGAACACGTGCACCGGCCGCAGCCGCGCGTTCGCCCATGACCACGCGCTGTGGCTGGCAGGACGCCGCCCGTCGGGGCCGGGAGCACTGCCCGCCGGCTGGAAGTACTGGACCTTCTGGCAGTACGGCAGCAAGGGCGGCCTGCCGGGTGACGAGGATCTCTTCAACGGCTCCCGGGCCCAGCTGAAGAGGTTCGCCCGGGGCCACTAGCCGAGCGGCGCCCGGGGATCCGGGGGCCGCCGGACCGAGGCGGAACGGCGGCCCCCTCATCAGGTCACCTCGAAGCCCTGCTCAGTTCATCTTCCGTTCACTCAGGTTTCCTACGGTCAAGCGACCGATGACTTCGAACGATTGCCTGGGTAAATGGAAAACTTCTCGCTGATCCTCGCGATTGTGGTGGTCACCGCACTCGCGTTCGATTTCACGAACGGTTTTCACGACACCGCCAACGCGATGGCCACCACCATCTCCACCGGCGCGCTCAAGCCCAAGATCGCGGTGGCCATGTCCGCCGTGCTGAATCTTGTGGGCGCCTTCCTCTCCGTCGAGGTCGCCAAGACGATCTCCTCGGGTCTCATCGACGAGAACGGCATCCGTCCCGAGGTCATCTTCGCCGCGCTGGTCGGCGCGATCCTCTGGAACCTGGTGACCTGGCTGGTGGGCCTGCCCTCCAGCTCCTCGCACGCCCTCATGGGCGGCCTCATCGGCGCCGCGGTCGCCACCGCGGGCACCGGCGCCGTCCACGCCGGCGTGCTCGTCACCAAGGTGATCATCCCGGCGGTCGCCGCCCCGCTGGTCGCGGGCATCGCCGCCGCGGTCGCCGCCCGGTTCACCTACGCCGCCGGCCGCGGCAACGCCGACACCCGGGCCGCCAGGAAGGGCTACCGCGCGGGCCAGATCGCCTCCGCCGCCCTGGTCTCGCTCGCCCACGGCACCGGCGACGCGCAGAAGACCATGGGCATCGTCACCCTCGCCCTGGTCACCGGCGGCGTCCTCGCCCCCGGCTCCAACCCTCCCACCTGGGTCATCCTCTCCGCGGGCCTCGCCATGGCGCTCGGCACCTACATCGGCGGCTGGCGCATCATCCGCACCATGGGCAAGGGCCTGACCGACCTCCAGCCGCAGCAGGGCTTCGTCGCCCAGACCAGCGCGGCGACCGTGCTCCTGGCCTCCTCCCACCTCGGCTTCTCGCTCTCCACCACGCACGCCGTCACCGGCTCGGTGATGGGCGCGGGCCTGGGCCGCAAGGGCGGCGTGGTGCGGTGGTCCACCGCGGGCCGGATGTCCCTCGCCTGGGTGCTGACCCTGCCGGCCGCCGCGCTCGTCGGCGCGGGCGCCGAGAAGGTGACTGAACTCGGCGACGCGGGCACGGCCGTCATCGCCGTCTTCCTGGTCGCCGCGAGCGCCGGGATCTGGCTGCTCTCCCGCCGCCAGGTCGTCAACGCCGCGAACGTCAACGACGTCGACGAGCCGGCCGGTGTGGTCACCACGGCCATCGCCGCCGTCACCCCGCCCCCGCCCGGCACGGTGGCCGAGGAGCTCGCGTCCACGACCGCGGCCCCGGCCCCGGTCCCCGCCGCCGATCCGGCGACCCCGCCGGCCGCGACCGTCTGAGCCGGCGCACCCGGCACGAAGGAAGAGAAGCAGCATGAAGATCGACTGGGCGGCTCTGGGCTCCGTCTTCGGCGTCAGCCTCGCGGTCACCGTGGGCCTGGTGGTCCTGTTCACCCTCGGCATCAAGGGCCTCTCGCGCCGCGAACGGGCCGCGGCCGAGGGCAACTCGGCGGCCCTCGCGGTCACCGGCGCGTACGTGTGCTTCGCGGCGTGCCTGACGGCGGTGGCGTACGGCATCTACCTGATCACGGCGAAGGGCTGAGGCCCGGGCCGACGACCGACGCGCGTGGTGCCGGGACGGTGGTCCGTCCCGGCACCACGCGTTCGCGTGACCGCCGCGACCCCGCGTGTGTGGTCCTCCGCACACTCTCCCGTCGCAGGTCAACGGCGAGTTGACGGCCCTTCCGGCCCCGTGGTGGACTGCCGGGGCCATGTACGGCGGCACGGGAGGAAGCCGGTGTGAGTCCGGCGCGGTCCCGCCACTGTCACCGGGGTAGGTAGCCCCGGGAGCCAGGAACTCCCACCGCCGGTCTCGTCGAACCAGGGCGCGGACACCCTGAGTGAGGACATATCGCCATGCCCGGCTGCCTGTTGAGACTCCACACCCGAGGTCTGCCCGCCCCCACGGCCGGCTGAGCCGATGCGTGCCGGTCGCGTCTTCGCGTACGGCGCCGCCGCCGGACTCCTCGGTGACCGTCTCCTCGGCGATCCGCGCCGCGGGCACCCGGTCGCCGTCTTCGGGCGTGCCGCGGCCGCCGTGGAGCGGGTGCTGTGGCGGGACCACCGCGGGTGGGGCGCGCTGCACACCACCGTGTGCGCCTCAGGTGCCGTGGCGCTCGGTGCCGTGGCGCAGTCGTGCCTGCGTCCTTCCCGCACCGCCTCTCTCGCGCTGACCGCCGCCGCCACCTGGGCCGTGGTCGGCGGGACGTCCCTCGCGCGCGAAGCCCGGGGCATCGGGCGGGCCCTGGAGGCCGGGGACCTGGCCGCCGCACGGGCGCGGCTGCCGCGTCTGTGCGGGCGGGATCCGCAGGCGCTCGACGCCGGCGGGATCGCCCGGGCCGTCGTCGAGTCCGTCGCGGAGAACACGTCCGACGCGGTGGTGGGGGCGCTGGTGTGGGGCGCGGTCGGCGGGGTGCCGGGGCTGCTGGGGTTCCGGGCGGTCAACACGCTCGACGCCATGGTGGGGCACAGATCGCCCAGGTACCTGCGCTACGGATGGGCCTCGGCGCGGCTGGACGACGTCGCCGGGTGGCCCGGGGCACGGCTGACCGCCGCGCTGGCGGCGGTCGCGGGGGGCGATCCCCGCGGGGCCGTGCGCGCCTGGCGCGCCGACGCGGGCAGGCATCCCAGCCCCAACGCCGGGCCCGTGGAGGCGTCCTTCGCGGGCGCTCTCGGGGTACGGCTCGGTGGGACGTTGTCGTACGGGGGGCGCGTCGAGCACCGCCCGGTGCTGAACGGGGAGGGGCGAGCCGTGGAGACCGGGGACATCGAGCGGGCCGTCCGGCTGTCCGGCCGGGTCGGGTGGCTGGCCCTGGGGGTCAGCGCGGCCGGGGGGCTGCTGCGGGCACGGGCGGCAGGGCGCCCGGCGCGGGCGCCGGAGCGTGCGTCGTGAACGGCGGTGGGCTGCTCGTCGCCGGCACCACCTCCGACGCCGGCAAGAGTGTCGTGACCGCCGGGATCTGCCGCTGGCTGGTGCGGCAGGGCGTCAAGGTCGCGCCCTTCAAGGCGCAGAACATGTCGCTGAACTCCTTCGTGACGCGCGAGGGCGCCGAGATCGGGCGGGCGCAGGCCATGCAGGCGCAGGCGTGCCGGATCGAGCCGACCGCGCTCATGAACCCGGTGCTGCTCAAGCCCGGCGGTGAGCGGAGCAGCCAGGTGGTGCTGCTGGGCAGGCCGGTGGGCGAGCTCAGTGCGCGCGGATACCACGGCGGGCGGCAGCAGCGGCTGCTCGGCACCGTTCTCGACTGCCTCGCCGAGTTGCGGGGCACGTATGACGCGGTGATCTGTGAAGGGGCCGGCAGCCCCGCCGAAATCAATCTGCGACGGACCGACATCGTCAACATGGGGATCGCGCGCGGCGCGCGGCTCCCGGTGCTCGTGGTCGGCGACATCGACCGCGGCGGCGTCTTCGCGTCCTTCTTCGGGACCGTCGCGCTGCTCTCGCCCGAGGACCAGGAGCTCGTCGCCGGGTTCCTCGTCAACAAGTTCCGGGGCGACGTGAGCCTGCTGGAGCCCGGCCTCGGCATGCTGCGCGGGCTGACCGGGCGGCGGACGTACGGCGTCCTGCCCTTCCGCCGCGGGCTCGGCATCGACGAGGAGGACGGGATGGCGGTCCCCCCGCACGGGAGCACGCGGGAGCCGGACACCGCTCCCCCGGCCGGTGCGGAGGTACTGCGGGTCGCCGTGTGCGCGGTCCCGCTGATGTCCAACTTCACGGACGTGGACGCGCTCGCCGCCGAACCCGGCGTCGTGGTGCGGTTCGTGGACCGGCCGGAGGAGCTGGCCGACGCGGACCTGGTCGTCGTCCCCGGCACCCGGGGAACGGTCCGGGCGCTGGAGTGGCTCAGGCGGCGCCGGCTCGCGGACGCTCTGCTCGCCAGGGCCGCGGAGGGCCGCCCGGTCCTCGGCGTCTGCGGCGGCTTCCAGCTCCTCGGTGAGCACATCGAGGACGAGGTCGAGTCGCGGGCCGGCGCGGTCGCGGGGCTCGGAGTACTGCCGGTGCGGGTGCGGTTCGCCCGTGAGAAGACCCTCGCCCGTCCGGCCGGGGAGGCCCTCGGCGAGCGGGTCGAGGGCTACGAGATCCATCACGGCGTCGCCTCCGTGCACGGCGGTGAGCCCTTCCTGGACGGCTGCCGGGTCGGGCAGACCTGGGGCACGCACTGGCACGGCTCGCTGGAGTCGGACGGATTCCGGCGGGCCTTCCTGCGCGAGGTGGCGGCCGCCGCGGGCCGCCGGTTCGTGCCGGCCCCCGCCACCTCGTTCGCCGCGCTGCGCGAGGAGCGGCTCGACCGGCTCGGCGACCTGATCGAACAGCACGCGGACACGGACGCGCTGTGGCGGCTCATCGAGTCCGGCGCACCGCGAGGACTGCCCTTCATTCCACCGGGAGCACCCGCATGAGCACAGTGTTGTTGTTGTCGACCGCCGACACGGATCTGCTGGCCGCGCGGGCCGCGTCCGGTGCCTCGTACCGGCTCGGCAACCCCACCCGGCTGGACGTGGCCGGTGAGCTGCCCGCTCTCCTCGCGGGCGCCGACATCGCCGTCGTACGGCTGCTCGGCGGGAAGCGGGCCTGGGAGGACGGGCTCGCGGCGCTGCGGACGTCCGGCGTGCCGACCGTGCTGCTCGGCGGAGAGGCCGTCCCGGACGCGGAGTTGATGGCCGAGTCGTCCGTGCCCGCCGGTGTGGTGGCCGAGGCGCTGAAGTACCTCGTCGAGGGCGGGCCCGCCAACCTCACCGAGCTCGCCCGGTTCCTCTCCGACACCGTGCTGCTGACGGGCGAGGGGTTCGTCGAGCCGCGGAGGATGCCGGAGTACGGCGTCCACGGCGAGCGTCCGCGCGTCGCGGGACGGCCGACCGTCGGCGTGCTCTTCTACCGGGCCCACGAACTGAGCGGCAACACCGCCTTCGTGGACACCCTGTGCGACGCGATCGAGGCGCGCGGCGCCAACGCCCTGCCCGTGTACTGCGGTTCGCTGCGCGGCGCGGACGCGGGCCTGTACGAGCTGCTGGCGAAGGCCGACACCCTGGTCGCCACCGTCCTCGCCGCGGGCGGCACCCACGCCTCGCAGGCGTCGGCGGGCGGCGACGAGGAGGCGTGGGACGTCGGGGCGCTCGCCGGCCTGGACGTGCCGGTGCTGCAAGGGCTCTGCCTCACCTCGTCGCGGGCCGCCTGGGAGGAGTCGGACGCCGCCCTCTCCCCCATGGACGCGGCGATGCAGGTCGCGATCCCGGAGTTCGACGGGCGGCTCGTCACGGTCCCCTTCTCCTTCAAGGAACAGGGCCCGGACGACGTGCCCGTGTACGTGGCGGACCCGGAGCGGGCCGCGCGGGTCGCCGGGATCGCCGTACGGCACGCGGAGCTGAGGCACAGGCCCGACGCCGAGAAGAAGGTCGCGCTCGTCTTCACCGCCTACCCGACCAAGCACTCCCGGGTCGGCAACGCCGTCGGCCTGGACACGCCCGCCTCGGCGGTGCGCGTCCTGGACGCGCTGCGGGAGGCCGGATACGGCGTCAGCGGGTACCCCGCGGACGGCGACGAGCTGATCCACCGGCTCATCGAGGCGGGCGGGCACGACGTCGAGTGGCTGACCGAGGACCAGCTCGCGGCGGCCCCCGCGCGCGTGCCGCTCGCCGACTACCGGGCGTGGTTCGCCACGCTCGACCCCGGGCTGAGAGAGGCGATGACCGAGGCGTGGGGCGAGCCGCCGGGCTCGCTGTACGTCGACGGGGAGGACATCGTGCTCGCCTGCCTGCGGTTCGGCAACGTCGTCGTGATGATCCAGCCGCCGCGCGGCTTCGGCGAGAACCCGATCGCGATCTACCACGACCCCGACATGCCGCCGTCGCACCACTACCTGGCGGCCTACCGCTGGCTGGAGAACAGCTTCGGCGCCGACGCGATCGTGCACATGGGCAAGCACGGCACGATGGAGTGGCTGCCCGGCAAGGGACTCGGCCTCTCCCGCGGCTGCGCCCCGGACGCGGTGCTCGGTGAACTGCCCCTGATCTACCCCTTCATCGTCAACGACCCCGGTGAGGGCACCCAGGCCAAGCGGCGCGGGCACGCCACGGTCGTCGACCACCTCGTACCGCCGATGGCACGGGCCGACACCTACGGCGACCTGGCCAGGCTGGAGCAGCTGCTCGACGAGTACGCGCTCGTCTCCGACCTGGACCCGGCGAAGGCCCCGGCGGTGCGCGCGCAGATCTGGACGCTGGTGAAGGCGGCCGAGCTCCACCACGACCTGCACGTGGACGAACAGCCGGACGACGGCGACTTCGACGAGTTCGTCATGCACATCGACGGCTATCTGTGCGAGATCAAGGACGTGCAGATCCGCGACGGCCTGCACGTCCTCGGCGGCGGCCCGGTCGGCGAGCCGCGGGTGAACCTCGTGCTCGCCGTGCTGCGCGCCTCCCAGGTGTGGGGCGGGCAGGCGAACGCGCTGCCGGGGCTCAGGGCTTCGCTGGCGGCCCGTTTCGGGCTGGTGGAGAAGGAGTTGCTGGCCGAGCCGGGCGCGCCGGTGAAGGTGCCGGCGGAGCTCACGGACCTCGTCGAGGGTCCGTCCCGTTCGGCCGCCGACGCGATCGACCTGCTGGAGCGGCTGTGCCGGCGGATCGCGGAGGGGATGGAGGAGCGGGAGTGGGCCGTGGCCGCCGCCCCGGGCCTGGTCCGTGACGTCCTGGGCGCCGAACTGCCGGAGGCGGTCGCCGTGGTGGAGTTCGCGTGCACCGAGGTCGTGCCGCGGCTGGCCCGCACGAGAGACGAGATCGGCCACATCCTCAAGGCGCTCGACGGCGGTTACGTCCCGGCCGGGCCGTCCGGCTCCCCCACCCGCGGCCTGGTCAACGTCCTACCGACCGGCCGCAACTTCTACTCGGTCGACCCCAAGGCCATCCCGTCCAGGCTGAGTTGGGAGGTCGGGCAGTCGCTCGCCGACTCGCTCGTCCAGCGCTATCTGCAGGACACCGGCGCGTACCCGAAGTCCGTCGGCCTGACGGTCTGGGGCACGTCCGCGATGCGCACCCAGGGCGACGACATCGCCGAGGTCCTGGCGCTGCTGGGCTGCCGGCCGGTGTGGGACGACGCCTCGCGCCGGGTCACCGGCTTCGAGATCGTCCCGCTCGCGGAGCTCGGGCGCCCCCGCATCGACGTCACGGTCCGTATCTCCGGCTTCTTCCGGGACGCCTTCCCGCACGTCGTCGGGCTGATCGACGACGCGGTGCGGGAGGTGGCCGAGCTGCCGGAGCCCGCCGAGCGGAACTTCGTCAAGGCGCACGCCGACCAGGACACCGCCGAGCACGGCGACCGGCGGCGCGCGACGGCCCGTGTCTTCGGCTCCAAGCCGGGCGCGTACGGCGCCGGCCTGCTGCCCCTGATCGACGCCCGCAACTGGCGCTCCGACGCCGACCTCGCCGAGGTGTACGCGGTCTGGGGCGGCTACGCCTACGGGCGCGGGCTCGACGGGCGGGCCGCGCGCGGGGACATGGAGACGGCGTTCCGGCGGATCGCGGTCGCCGCCAAGAACGTCGACACCCGCGAGCACGACCTCGTCGACGCCGACGACTACTTCCAGTACCACGGCGGCATGGTCGCCATGGTGCGCCATCTGACGGGCGAGAGCCCCGAGGCGTACGTCGGCGACTCCGCCACCCCCGACCAGGTGAGGACCCGCACGCTGGGCGAGGAGACGCACCGGGTCTTCCGGGCGCGCGTGGTCAACCCGCGCTGGATGGCGGCGATGCGCCGGCACGGCTACAAGGGCGCCTTCGAGATGGCGGCCACGGTGGACTACCTGTTCGGCTACGACGCCACGGCGGGCGTGGTCGACGACTGGATGTACGAGAAGTTGTCGGCCGAGTACGTGTTCTCGCCCGAGAACCAGGCGTTCATGCGGAAGTCCAACCCCTGGGCGTTGCGCGGCATCACGGAAAGGCTGCTGGAGGCGGCTGACCGCGGGCTGTGGGCGGAGCCGGACCAGGAGACCTTGGACCGGCTCCGGGCGACCTACCTCGAACTCGAGGGAGATCTGGAGGGAGACGCGTGATCTCCCGGGACATCCCCGCGTCGGCGGGAAGCACACCGAGTACGTCTTGGACCCGGGGAAACGGGACGGGCCACCCCCGCATCGGCGGGGATCCGAGCGACACGTTGGCAGCCGTGTGCCCGGCACGCGGCCGACTTGGACACCGGCCACTCGAAGGAGTGATCCAGGCATGAGCACGCCCTTTCCCTTCACTGCAGTCGTCGGGCAGGACGATCTGCGTTTGGCCCTGCTCCTCAACGCGGTGAGCCCTGCCGTGGGCGGCGTCCTGGTGCGGGGCGAGAAGGGGACGGCGAAGAGCACCGCCGTGCGCGCCCTCTCGTCGCTGCTGCCCGAACTGGACGTCGTCTCCGGGTGCCGCTTCTCCTGCGATCCCGCCGCCCCCGACCCGGCGTGCCCGGACGGTCCGCACGCGCCGGGGGCGCTCGGGACCCGCCCGGCGCGGATGGTCGAACTGCCGGTCGGCGCCTCGGAGGACCGGCTGGTCGGCGCCCTGGACATCGAGCGGGCGCTGGCGGAGGGCGTGAAGGCCTTCGAGCCCGGCCTGCTCGCCGAGGCGCACCGCGGCGTCCTCTACGTCGACGAGGTCAACCTCCTCCACGACCACCTGGTCGACCTGCTGCTGGACGCCGCCGCGATGGGCGCCTCGTACGTGGAGCGCGAGGGCGTCTCCGTGCGGCACGCCGCCCGCTTCCTGCTCGTCGGCACCATGAACCCCGAGGAGGGCGAGCTGCGGCCGCAGCTGCTCGACCGGTTCGGGCTGACCGTCGAGGTCGCGGCCTCGCGGGAGCCGGACCAGCGGGTGGAGGTGGTGCGCCGGCGCCTCGCCTACGACGACGATCCGGCCGGTTTCGCGGCCCGCTGGGCGGACGAGGAGGCCGCGGTACGCCGGCGCATCGTCGCGGCACGGAAGGTGCTGCCGTCGGTGCGGCTGGGCGACGCGGCGCTCAGGCAGATCGCGGCGACGTGCGCCGCCTTCGAGGTGGACGGCATGCGCGCCGACATCGTGATGGCCCGTACCGCCACCGCGCTCGCGGCCTGGGCCGGGCGGGCCGAGGTGCTCGCCGAGGACGTTCGGCGGGCGGCACTGCTCGCGCTGCCGCACCGGCGCCGCCGCAACCCCTTCGACGCGCCGGGCCTCGACGAGGACAAGCTGGACGAGGCGCTGGAGGAGTCCGCCGAGCCGGAGGACGACGACGACCCGGGTCCGGACGGCGGGGGCGGCGGGGGCGGCGGGCGGCCGGCGCCGGACGAGGGGCCGCAGGGCGGGGAGACCGGGGCCCGTCCCGAGGCCGGCGAGGACGGCGCGCCGCAGCCCTCCGGTGCCGCGGAGCAGTCCGCCGTACGCGCCTCCGAGCCGTTCAGGACCAAGGTGCTGAGCGTTCCCGGGATCGGCGAGGGGGCCGCCGGGCGGCGCTCGCGGGCGCGGACCGAGCACGGGCGGACGACGGGGGCGCGGCGGCCGCGGGGCGCCCTGACCAAGCTGCACCTGGCGGCGACCGTGCGGGCCGCCGCCCCGCACCAGCGGGCGCGCGGACGCTCCGGTCGCGGGCTGGTGGTCCGGCGCGACGATCTGCGGCAGGCGACGCGCGAGGGGCGCGAGGGCAACCTCGTGCTGTTCGTCGTCGACGCGTCGGGGTCCATGGCGGCTCGGCAGCGGATGGGCGCCGTGAAGGGCGCCGTGCTGTCGCTGCTGCTCGACGCCTACCAGCGGCGGGACAAGGTGGGGCTGGTGACCTTCCGGGGGTCGGCGGCCGATGTGGCGCTGCCCCCGACCTCGTCCGTGGACGCGGCGGCGGTCCGGCTGGAGTCCCTGCCGACGGGGGGCCGGACGCCGCTGGCGGCGGGGCTGCTGAAGGCGCACGACGTGCTGCGGGTGGAACGGCTGCGGGATCCGGCGCGGCGCGCGCTCGTCGTGGTGGTGACCGACGGGCGGGCCACGGGCGGCCCCGAGCCGGTCGCGCTCGCCGGGCGGGCGGCGCGGCTGTTCGCGGCCGAGGGGACCGCCTCGGTGGTGGTCGACTGCGAGTCGGGACCGGTGCGGCTGGGGCTCGCGGGGCAGCTCGCGGGAGACCTCGGCGGCACGGCGGTGACGCTGGACGAGCTGCGGGCGGACTCGATCGCCGGGCTGGTGAGGGATGTGCAGGGGACGTCGAGGAGGGCCGCGTGATGCCGCAGGGACAGCCGAGTGTCGTGCCGGACGACGGACTGACGACCCGTCAGCGCCGCAACCGGCCTCTTGTCGTCGTGCACACCGGGGTCGGGAAGGGCAAGTCCACCGCCGCTTTCGGGCTCGCGCTGCGGGCCTGGAACCAGGGGTGGCCGATCGGGGTGTTCCAGTTCGTGAAGTCGGCCAAGTGGAAGGTCGGCGAGGAGAACGCGCTGCGGGTGCTCGGCGCCTCCGGCGAGGGCGGGACGGTCGACTGGCACAAGATGGGCGAGGGCTGGTCGTGGGTGCAGCGCGACGAGCAGCTGGACAACGAGGAGAAGGCCCGCGAGGGCTGGGAGCAGGTCAAGCGGGACCTGGCCGCCGAGACGTACCGGCTCTACGTCCTCGACGAGTTCGCGTACCCGATGCACTGGGGGTGGGTCGACACCGACGAGGTGGTCGACGTGCTGCGGGACCGGCCCGGGACCCAGCACGTGGTGATCACCGGGCGGAACGCCCCCGACAAGCTCGTCGGCTTCGCCGACCTCGTGACCGACATGTCCAAGGTCAAGCACCCCATGGACGCGGGCCAGAAGGGTCAGAGGGGCATCGAGTGGTGACCGGTGTGCCCCGGCTGGTCATCGCCGCGCCCTCCTCCGGCAGCGGCAAGACCACCGTCGCCACGGGCCTGATGGCCGCGTTCGCCGCGCGGGGGCTCGCCGTGTCCCCGCACAAGGCCGGGCCGGACTACATCGACCCCGGCTACCACGCGCTCGCCACCGGGCGGGTGGGGCGCAACCTCGACGCCTGTCTGTGCGGGCCGGAGCTGATCGGGCCGCTGTTCGCGCACGGGGCGCGCGGCTGCGACGTCGCCGTCGTCGAGGGGGTGATGGGGCTGTTCGACGGGGCGGCCGGCGAAGGCGAGCTGGCCTCCACCGCCCATGTCGCCAAGCTGCTGCGGGCGCCCGTCGTGCTGGTCGTGGACGCGTCCTCGCAGTCGCGGTCGGTGGCGGCGCTGGTGCACGGGTTCGCCTCCTGGGACCCGGAGGTGCGGGTCGGCGGCGTGATCCTGAACAAGGTGGCCTCCGACCGGCACGAGGCGCTTCTGCGGGAGGCGCTGGACGCGGCCGGGGTACCGGTGCTGGGTGCGCTGCGGCGGGCCGCGCCGGTGCACACGCCGTCACGGCACCTGGGGCTGGTACCGGTCGCGGAGCGGGGCGCCGCCGCGGTGGGGGCCGTGGCGGCGATGGGGGCGCAGGTCGCTGCCGGGTGCGACGTGGACGCGCTGTGGGCGCTGGCGCGGAGTGCGGGGACGTTGCCGTGTGCGGCGTGGGACGCGGCTGAGGCTGTGGGGGCTGGGCCTCCGGGCCCCCGTCGGTCCGGAGGGCCTCGTCCGCGGACGGCGGACGGGCTGACGATCGCCGTGGCCGGCGGCAGCGCGTTCACGTTCTCCTATGCCGAGCACGCCGAGCTGCTGACCGCCGCGGGTGCCGAGGTCGTCGTCTTCGATCCGCTGCGGGACGAGCAACTGCCGGACGGCACCAGGGGTGTGGTCATCGGCGGCGGGTTCCCCGAGGTGTACGCCGCCGAGTTGTCCGCCAACGAGCCGTTGCGGAAGGCCGTCGCCGCGCTCGCCGGGAGCGGGGCGCCCGTCGCGGCCGAGTGTGCCGGGCTGCTGTATCTGTGCCGGGAGCTGGACGGGCTGCCGATGTGCGGGGTGCTGGACGCCACCGCGCGGATGAGCGAGCGGCTGACCCTCGGGTACCGCGACGCCGTGGCCGTGAGCGACAGCGCGCTGGCCGTCGCCGGGACGCGGACGCGGGGGCACGAGTTCCACCGGACCGTCGTCGAACCGGGGGCGGGGACGGCTCCGGCATGGGGGGTGCGCGCCCCCGGGCGGCGCGTCGAAGGTTTCGTGCAACACGGTGTGCACGCGAGCTATCTGCACACGCACTGGGCCTCGCTGCCCGGTGCCGCCCGTCGGTTCGTGGAGAGGTGCCGGACGTCATGAGCAGCAGGCTGACCGGAGTGGGAGTGGGGCCCGGCGACCCCGAGCTGGTGACCGTCAAGGGCGTCAACGCGCTACGGGCCGCCGGGGTTGTCGTCGTGCCCGTCATGGACACCGGGGAACGCGGGCGCGCCGAGGCGACCGTGCTGCACTACGTGCCCGCGGAGAAGGTCGTACGGGTCGTGTTCGCGCTCAACGAGCGCAGCGACCGGGGACGGCGGGTGGCCGCCTGGGACGCGGCCGGGGAGCGGGTCGCCCAGCTCCTGCGGGAGCACGGGAGCGTCGCCTTCGCCACCATCGGCGACCCCAACGTGTACTCCACCTTCACCTATCTCGCGCAGACCGTCGCCGCGCTGGTTGCGGGAACGGTGGTGGAGACCGTGCCCGGCATCACCGCCATGCAGGACCTCGCGGCACGGTCGGGGGCCGTGCTCACCGAGGGCACCGAGCCGCTCGTCCTCGTGCCCGTCACCGCCGGGGCCGCCGTGCTCAAGGACGCGCTGGCCGGGCCGGGCACCGTCGTCGCCTACAAGTTCGGCCGGCAGGCCGGTGAGGTCGCCGAGGCGCTGCGCGAGACGGGACGGCTCGACGGCGCCGTGTGGGGCTGCGCGCTCGGGCTCGAGGCCGAGTCGATCCGGCCCGCCGCCGAACTCGACGGGACCCCCCTGCCGTACCTCTCCACGCTCATCGCGCCCGCGCGGCGCGACGGCGGGCGGGGCGGCAAGCTGTGACACCCCGCAGAAGGCGCGGCGGGCCCGGCTCAGCCGGCCAGGCCCACCACCAGCCAGATGAACAGCGCGCCCGCGACCGTGCACAGCAGCGTCGAGCGGGCGGGGTGCTCGTGGTGCGCCTCGGGCAGGATCTCGGCCGCGGCGAGGTAGAGCAGTACGCCGCCGAAGAGCCCGAGATAGCCGCCGAGCAGTCCCTCCGGGATGGTGACGAACGTGGTCGAGGCGGCACCCGCGACCGGTGCCGCCGCGTCCGCGAACAGCATGGTCAGCGCCTTGCGGCGGGCGTTGCCGTACAGGCTCGTGATCGTGTACGTGTTGAAGCCGTCCGCGAAGTCGTGGGCGACGACGGCCAGCGCGACCGCCGTGCCCATGCCGCCGCCGACCTGGAAGGCCGCGCCGATCGCCACACCGTCCATGGCGCTGTGACCGACCATGGCCGCCGCGGCCGTCAGACCCACCTCGGGCACCCGGCCACTGTTCTCCTCGCCGCCGTGCGAGGCCTGGCGGGCGGCCAGCAGCCGTTCCACCAGATGGGCCACGAGGAAGCCCGTCACGAACAGCAGCAGGGCCGCCGGCACGCCGAAGACCTCGCCGCCGGCCGCTTTCAGGGCTTCCGGCAGCAGGTCCAGGCCGACGACACCGAGCATCAGTCCGCCGGCCAGCCCCAGGACCAGATGGCGGCGGTCGGTCACCCGCTGCGCCGTCCAGCCGCCGGCCAGCGTCATCAGGAACGCGCCGAGCGCGACGAAGACCGCCATGGGGCCTTGTTATCCGATCAACGGCCGTTCGCGCACATCGTGCGGCCCCACCGGCACCGCCTGTATGACCTTTTGTCCAGAGAGGACCGATTTTCATGGCCGACGCCACCACCGGCAAGGTGACCTTCGTCGGTGCCGGCCCCGGCGCCGCCGACCTGCTGACGTTCCGTGCCGCGCGCGCCATCGCCGAGGCCGACATCGTGATCTGGGCCGCGAGCCTGGTGCAGGCGGAGGTCCTCGAGCACGCGCGCCGGGACGCGGAGATCCTCGACTCGGCGACGATGTCCCTGGAGGACGTCGTCACCGTCTACGAGCGGGCCCGGGCGGAGGGGCTGCGGGTGGCCCGGGTGCACTCCGGCGACCCCGCGCTGTGGGGCGGCACGCAGGAGCAGCTCGACCGGTGCGCGCGGATCGGCGTGGAGACCGAGGTCGTGCCCGGTGTCTCCGCGTTCTCCGCCGTCGCCGCGCTCGCGCGGCGCGAGCTGACCGTCCCGGAGGTCGCGCAGTCGGTGGTGCTCACCCGGCTCGGCGGCGGCAAGACGCCGATGCCGCCCGGGGAGGAGGTGCGGGAGTTCGCCAGGCACGGCACCACCATGGCGATCTTCCTGTCCGCCGCCCGCAGCGGGCAGCTGGTGCGGGAGCTGCTGGAGGGCGGCTATCCGACGTCCACCCCGGTCGTCGTCGCCCACCAGGCGACCTGGCCGGAGGAACTCGTCGTGAAGTGCACGGTGGGGACGCTGGAGGAGACGGTCAAGGAGCACAGGCTCTGGAAGCACACGCTCTTCGTGGTCGGCCCCGCGCTGGACGCCGAGGGCACCCGGTCGCACCTGTACCACCCCGGCCACTTCCACGGCTACCGCAGGGCCGACCCGCAGGCCCGCAAGGCCCTGCGCGAACGCGGGGCGAGCACGTGATCACGGTCATCGGCACGGGGACGGGCGCGCCGGCCGTCACCGACGCGGTGGCGGACGCCGAGCTCGTCGTGGGCGGGCGCCGGCACCTGGACGCCGTACGGCTGCCCGCGGCCGCCGAGCGGATCGTGCTCGGTCCGCTGGCACCCGCCCTGGACGTCGTCGAGGAGTACGTCGCCGCCGAGCGGCGCGTGGTCGTGCTGGCCTCCGGGGACCCGGGGTTCTTCGGGATCGTGCAGGCGCTGGCCGAGCGGTTCGGCGCGCGGCGCCTCGACGTGCGGCCGGGCGTCCCGTCCGTCGCCGCCGCCTTCGCACGGCTGGGACTGACCTGGGACGACGCGGTCGTGGTCAGCGCGCACGGGCGGGATCCGCGCACGGCCGTCAACGTGTGCCGGGCACACCCGAAGGTCGCCGTGCTCACCGGGCCGGGCGCCTCTCCCGCCCAGCTGGGCGCCGCGCTCGCCCGTACCGTGCCGGACCGGGTCCTCGTCGTCGCCTCCGCGCTGGGCTCGGCGGCGGAGCGCGTGCAGCGGGTCTCCCCCGCCGAGGCCGCGGCCCGCGACTGGGGCACGGCGGTGAGCGTCGTGCTGTGCCTGGACGAGACGCGGGCGCCCGGTGCCGCGCGCACGCTCGCGGGGGCGGCCGGCCGGCCCGCCGGATGGGCGCTGGACGAGGGCGACTTCGCGCACCGCGACTCGATGATCACCAAGTACGAGGTGCGGGCCCTGGCGCTGGCCCGGCTCGGGCCGCGCCCCGGCGACCTGGTGTGGGACGTCGGCTCCGGCTCGGGGTCGGTGGCCGTGGAGTGCGCGCGGCTGGGCGCCGCCGTCAGCGCGGTCGAGAAGGCCGCGGACGGGGTGGGGCGGATCCGCGCCAACGCCGCCGCGCACGGCGTGGACGTGCACGTGGTGCACGGTGAGGCACCCGCCGCCCTGGACGGTCTCGACGCCCCTGACGCGGTGTTCGTCGGGGGCGGGGGCCGCGGACTGCCCGGCATCGTCGGCGCGTGCGCGCGGCGGGCCCGGCGGACGGTCGTGGTCGCCGTGGCCGCGCTGGACCGGGTGCCCGCGGTGCGCGCCGCGCTCGGCGGCGCCGGGCTGGCCTGCGACGGGGTGCTGCTGCAGTCCTCCCGGCTCGCGCCGCTGCCGGGGGACGTGACCCGGCTGGCGGCGGCCAATCCCGTTTTCCTGCTGTGGGGCGTGCGACCGCGCGCCGTCGCTGACGAAGGAGTTGCCCTGTGATCGGCCTGATTTCCGCCACCGCGGCGGGGGCGGCGGCGCGCGACCGGCTGGCCGCCGCCTGGCCGCGGCGCACGCGCGTGTACGAGGGGCCCGTGGGGGACGCCGTACGGGCCGCGTTCGCGGAGTGCGAGCAGCTCGTGTGCTTCCTCGCGACCGGTGCCGTCGTACGGCTCGTGGCGCCGCTGCTGGGCGGCAAGGCGACCGACCCCGGTGTGGTCTGCGTCGACGAGGGCGGGCGGTTCGCCGTGTCGCTGGTCGGCGGGCACGCCGGCGGCGCGAACGAACTCGCCCGGCGGGTGGGCGGGGTGCTGGGTGCCGAGCCCGTGGTGACCACGGCGACCGATGCCGTCGGCGTCCCCGGCCTGGACACGCTGGGGCTGCCCGTGGAGGGCGACGTCGCCGGGGTGACGCGGGCGCTGCTGGACGGGGAGCCGGTCACGCTGGACGCCGAGGTGCCGTGGCCCCTGCCGGCGCTGCCGTTCGCCGCCCGGGGCGGGCACACCGTCCGGCTGACGGACCGTGCGGTGCGGCCGCAGGGCGGTGAGGTGCTGCTGCGTCCGCCGTCCCTCGTCGTCGGTGTCGGCGCGTCCAGGGGCGTCTCGGCGGACGAGGTGTGCGCACTGGTCGAGGGCGCGCTGCGGGACGCGGGGCTGTCCGCCCGCAGCGTCGCCGCCCTCGCCACCGTGGACGCCAAGCGCGACGAGCCCGGCATCGTCGAGGCGGCCGCGCGGTTCGGCGTGCCCGTGCTGACCCATCCGGCCGAGGAGCTGGCGAAGGTCGCGGTCCCCAACCCCTCCGGCGCCCCCCTCACCGCCGTGGGCACCCCCTCGGTCGCCGAGGCCGCCGCGCTCGCCCGCGGCGGTGAACTCCTCGTCCCCAAGCGGAAGTCGGCGCGTGCGGACGGGCATGCGGCGATGGCGACCTGTGCCGTCGTACGGCGTCCGGCGCGCGGGCGGCTCGCGGTGGTCGGGCTCGGACCCGGCGCCCGCGACCTGCTCACCCCGCGCGCCACGGCCGAGCTGCGGCGCGCCGCCGTGCTCGTGGGGCTCGACCAGTACGTCGACCAGATCCGCGACCTGCTGCGGCCCGGCACCCGCGTCCTGGAGTCGGGGCTCGGCGCCGAGGAGGAGCGGGCCCGGACCGCGGTGGTCGAGGCCCGTCGCGGCCAGGCCGTCGCGCTGATCGGCAGCGGGGACGCCGGCGTGTACGCCATGGCCTCCCCCGCGCTCGCCGAGGCCTCCGACGACATCGACGTGATCGGCGTGCCCGGCGTGACGGCCGCCCTGGCGGCCGGGGCGATCCTGGGCGCGCCGCTCGGGCACGACCACGTGTCGATCAGCCTCTCCGACCTGCACACCCCCTGGGAGGTCATCGAACGGCGGGTGCGCGCGGCGGCGGAGGCGGACCTCGTGGTCACCTTCTACAACCCCCGTTCCCGCGGCCGTGACTGGCAGCTGCCGAAGGCGCTCGCGATCCTCGCCGGGCACCGGGAGCCGGGTACACCCGTCGGCGTCGTACGCAACGCCTCCCGGCCGGAGGAGTCGAGCCGGGTGACCACGCTCGCCGGACTCGACCCGGCCACCGTCGACATGATGACGGTCGTGACCGTGGGCAACACCGCGACCCGGATCGTCGCGGGCCGCATGGTGACCCCTCGCGGCTACCGCTGGCAGGGGGAGGCCCGGTGAACCGCGTGGTCCATCCGATCGAGGAGGAGTCCTACCGGCGGCTGCGGGCCCGCCTGGACACCTCGCACCTCCCGCCGCTGACGCGCGCGGTGGTGGAGCGGGTCGTCCACTCCGCCGCCGACCTCGCGTACGCGGGCGACCTCGTCATGGACGAGGGCGAGCTGACGAAGGCGCACGCGGCGCTGCACGGCGGGGCGCCCGTGGTCGTGGACGTGGAGATGGTCGGCGCGGGCATCACCCGCCGCGAGACCGTCTGCCGCCTCGGGGACGCCGTGGCCGGGCCGGGACTGACCCGTTCGGCGCACGCCGTACGGCTCGCTCACGAACAGGTCGGCCCGGGCGCCCTCTGGGTGATCGGCAACGCGCCGACCGCCCTGGAGGAGCTGCTCACCCTGGACGCCGACCCGGCGCTCGTCATCGGCCTGCCCGTCGGCTTCGTCGGCGCGGTCGAGTCCAAGGCCGCGCTGCGCGAGAGCGGGCTGCCCGCCGTCAGCAACGTGTCCGAGAAGGGCGGGTCGGCGGTGGCCGCCGCCGCGCTCAACGCCCTGCTGTACCACCCCGTTCCACACTCCGAGGAGTCATCGTGACCACCGCTGCGCCCGCCCTGCTCATCGCCGGCCACGGCACCCGGGACGACGCCGGAGCCGAGGCGTTCCGCGCCTTCGTACGGCGGCTGGGAGAGCGCCACCCCGGGCTGCCCGTCGCGGGCGGCTTCATCGAGCTGTCCCCGCCGCCGCTGGGCGAGGCGGTGACCGAGCTGGTGGAGCGGGGGGTGCGGCGGTTCGCCGCCGTGCCGCTGATGCTGGTGTCCGCCGGGCACGCCAAGGGCGACATCCCCGCGGCGCTCTCCCGCGAACGGGAGCGGCACCCGGGGCTGACGTACGCCTACGGGCGCCCGCTGGGCCCGCACCCCAAGATCCTCTCGGTCCTGGAGCGCCGCCTGGAGGAGGCGCTCGGCGGCGGGCCCGGGGACCGCGCCGACGTGACCGTGCTGCTGGTCGGCCGGGGCTCCACCGATCCCGACGCCAACGCCGAGGTGCACAAGGCGGCGCGGCTGCTGTGGGAGGGGCGCGGCTACGCGGGCGTGGAGACGGCGTTCGTGTCGCTCGCGGCGCCGGACGTGCCGAGCGGCCTGGACCGGTGCGCCCGGCTGGGCGCGCGGCGGATCGTCGTCCTGCCGTACTTCCTCTTCACCGGCGTCCTGCCGGAGCGGGTACGCGAGCAGACCGCGGACTGGGCGGCCGCGCACCGCGCGGTCGAGGTGCGCTCCGCGGACGTCATCGGGCCGGAGCCGGAGCTGCTCGACCTGGTGATGGAGCGCTACGAGGAGGCCGCGGGGGGCGATGTGCGGATGAACTGCGACTCCTGCGTGTACCGCGTCGCGCTGCCGGGGTTCGAGGACAAGGTCGGCATGCCGCAGCAGCCGCACTTCCACCCGGACGACGACGGCCACCCGCACCACGGGCACCACCACGGCGGACACGCCCATGCACACTGACCACGAGCACGATCTGCGCCACCACGGGGACGCCGAGGTGCGGGACGGCGGTTCCGCACTCGTCGACCTGGCCGTCAACGTCCGCGCCGGCACTCCCCCGGCGTGGCTGCGCGAGCGGGTCGCCGGCGCGCTCGGCTCGCTCGCGGCCTACCCGGACGGGCGGGCCGCGCGGGCGGCGGTGGCGGCGCGGCACGGGCTCGCGGTGGAGCGGGTGCTGCTGACGGCGGGCGCGGCCGAGGCCTTCGTGCTGCTCGCCCGGGCCCTGGAGGTCCGCAGACCCGTGGTGGTCCACCCCCAGTTCACGGAGCCGGAGGCGGCGCTGCGGGACGCGGGTCACCCGGTGCGCCGGGTGCTGCTGCGGGAGGAGCACGGCTTCCGGCTGGACCCGGCGGCGGTCCCCGAGGACGCGGACCTGGTGGTGATCGGCAACCCGACGAACCCCACCTCCGTCCTGCACCCCGCCGAGGCCGTCGCCGAACTCGCCCGCCCCGGGCGGACGCTGGTCGTCGACGAGGCGTTCATCGACGCGGTGCCCGGGGAGCGGGAGACGCTGGCCGGCCGGACGGACGTACCGGGCCTGGTGGTCCTGCGCAGTCTCACCAAGACCTGGGGGCTGGCCGGGCTGCGCATCGGTTACGTCCTCGCCGCCCCCGGGACGATCGCCGGCCTGGAGCGCGCCCAGCCCCTGTGGCCGGTCTCCACGCCCGCGCTGGCCGCCGCCGAGGCCTGCATGGAGCCGCGGGCCCTCGCCGAGGCGGGGCACGCGGCCCACCGCGTCGCCGCGGACCGCGCCCATCTCGTGGCCGGCCTCGGCGAGTTCGCCTCGGACGGGCTGCGGCTGGTGGAGCCGGCCGAGGGCCCCTTCGTCCTGGTCCGGCTGCCCCGGGCGGCCACCGTGCGCCGGCACCTGCGCGATCTGGGCTTCGCGGTGCGGCGCGGCGACACCTTCCCCGGCCTCGGCGGGGAGTGGCTGCGGCTGGCGGTGCGGGACCGGGCGACGGTCAACTCCTTCCTGCAGGCGCTGGACCGGGCCCTGACGCTGGCCTCGCACCGCTGAGCACGCCGGCCGGGGCCCGCCACCGGCAGGGCCGGCTCAGCTCCGGCCGCGGCGCGCCAGCGCCACCGCCCCGCCGCCGGCCACGAGCAGCGCGAGCGCCCCGCCCGCGACGTACGGGGTCATGGGGTTGCCGCCGGTCTCGGCGAGGTCCGTCCCGTGGCCGCCCTGGGGCTTCGTGCCGCCGGCCGGAGCGGTCGGCGCGGGTGACCGCGGCGCGTCGGCGGCCGGTGCCCGGCAGGTCGCCTTCGCCAGGGTCAGGGTGCCCTCCACGTCGGCCACGTTCAGCTTCAGCGGGTTGACGGAGACCTTGAGTTCGAGCGCCGTGGCGGCCGCCGTGCGGGAGGTGGTCTCCCGCTTCGACAGGTCCAGCCGGACCTCGCCGACGCCGGGCACCTTGACGTCCGTGGTGCCGCCGGTGGTCAGGGTGACCTTCTTGCCCAGGACGCTCACCGAGCCGAGCAGGTCGGAAGTG
Source organism: Streptomyces sediminimaris (assembly GCF_047049295.1). Lineage (NCBI taxonomy): Bacteria > Bacillati > Actinomycetota > Actinomycetes > Kitasatosporales > Streptomycetaceae > Streptomyces > Streptomyces sediminimaris. The sequence continues at coordinate 2,026,470 of NZ_JBJWOT010000001.1, forward strand.
GCGACGGGCGTTCGGCCGGCCGCGCAGGTCGCCTCGGAGGTGACCTGCTCGATCTCGATGAGGGACAGCAGCGGCAGTCCGGGGACGTGCACACTGGCGTGCGCGAGGCTGGTGCGGCCCTCGGCCCGGCCGGCGGTGACGGTCGCCTTCGCCGAGGCCGCCCGCGCGGACAGCACGGTGAAGGGCTTGCCGCCGTCGACGCCGTCCAGTCTGGCGGACAGCGCGGTCTTCCCGGCGCTCCGCGGCGCCTCGACCTGGTTGAGCGAGACCGCGAGCGGGACGTTCACGGTCTTGTTCAGCAGCGACACGTCGAGTCCGGTGCGCAGGACCACGGCGCTCGCGTGGCCCTGGTCGCCGGTCGCGTGCGCGGCGCCCGCGCCGGCCAGGGCCGCGGGACCGGCGGCGAGGGCCGTGGCCGCCGCGACGGTGGCGAGACGGCGTGCGGGCATGCGGAAGTTGAAGCCGTTCAAGGTGGGGACCCCTCGGAGGAGACTTGCTCGGGACCCGTCAAGAATTACGCACCAGGGGTGAACCGGCGGCGTTCCGGCGCCACTTCACCCCATCGTGCGTTCCCCGTGAACGTTTTCGAATCGCACGGCACAGGCGTTCCACTCTTTCCCCGCCGCACCGCCTCTCTCGGGGCGTACGACGGCCGGCGCACCGGCGCACGGCCGGCGCGCACGGCACCGGCCCGCCGTGCGGGCCTAGACGAGGGGCCGCCCGTTCACCACGACCCGCTTCGGGGCCGCCAGTACCCGTACGTCGGTGCGCGGGTCCTCCTCGTAGACGACGAGGTCGGCCGGCGCCCCCTCCTCCAGTCCCGGCCGGCCGAGCCACCGCCGCGCGCCCCAGGTCGTCGCCGACAGCGCCTCGACGGGCGGGATGCCGGCGGTGACGAGCTCCGCCACCTCGCCCGCGACCAGCCCGTGGGCGAGGTGGCCGCCGGCGTCGGTGCCGACGTACACCGGGATGCCGGCGTCGTAGGCGCTCCGCACGGTGTCGTAGCGGCGCTCGTGCAGCCGCCGCATGTGGGCCGACCACCGCGGGAACCTGGCCTCGCCGCCGTCCGCGAGCTGCGGGAAGGTGGCGATGTTGACGAGGGTCGGCACGATCGCGACGCCGCGCTCGGCGAAGAGCGGGATCAGCTCGTCGGTGAGGCCGGTGGCGTGCTCGACGCAGTCGATGCCCGCCTCGACCAGGTCCTTGAGGGAGTTCTCGGCGAAGCAGTGCGCGGTGACCCGGGCGCCCAGGCGGTGGGCCTCGGCGATGGCCGCCTCCACCGCGTCCCGGGGCCAGCTGGGGGCCAGGTCGCCGGCCTCGCGGTCGATCCAGTCGCCGACCAGCTTCACCCAGCCGTCGCCGCGGCGGGCCTCCTGGGCGACGTACGCGACGAGGTCCTCCGGCTCGATCTCCCAGGCGTAGCCGCGGATGTAGCGGCGGGTGCGGGCGATGTGCCGACCGGCCCGGATGATCTTCGGCAGGTCCTCGCGGTCGTCCACCCAGCGCGTGTCCGAGGGCGAGCCCGCGTCGCGGATCAGCAGCGTGCCCGCGTCCCGGTCGGTCAGCGCCTGCTTCTCCGCAACGTCCCGCTCGACCGGACCGTGCGGGCCGAGACCGACGTGGCAGTGGGCGTCCACGAGACCGGGCAGGGCCCAGCCCTCCACGGTGCGGACGTCACGGCCGCCGGCGGGGCGGTCGTAGCAGATCCGCCCGCCGACCACCCACAGCTCGTCCCGGACGTCGTCGGGCCCGGCCAGGATCCGGCCCTTCACGTGCAGCACCGCGCGATCGCTCATGCCTGCACCCTATGACCGGCTACTCGCCCCGGCCCACCTGGCCGGACGTCTCCTCCTCGACCTCCGCCATCGCCGGGTCCAGGAGCCGGGAGAGGAAGTGCCGGGTACGGTCGTGGCGGGGGTCGCCGATGACCCGGGCGGGGGCGCCGTCCTCGACGATCACACCGCCGTCCATGAAGACGACCCGGTCGGCGACCTCGCGTGCGAAGGTCATCTCGTGGGTGACGACCATCATCGTCATGCCCTCGCGCGCCAGCATGCGCATCACCGCGAGCACGTCCCCGACCAGCTCCGGGTCGAGCGCCGACGTCGGCTCGTCGAAGAGCATCACCTCGGGTCCCATCGACAGCGAGCGCGCGATCGCCACGCGCTGCTGCTGGCCGCCGGAGAGGGAGGCGGGGTAGGCGTCCGCCTTGTCCGACAGGCCGACGCGCTCCAGGTTCTCGGCGGCCACCCGCGCGGCCTCCGCCCTGTCCCGCCTGAGCACCCGGCGCTGCGGCAGCGTGAGGTTCTCGGTCACCGTCAGGTGCGGGAAGAGGTTGAACTGCTGGAAGACCATGCCGATCCGGCGGCGCACGGCGTCGATGTCGACGTCCGGGTCGGTGAGTTCGGCGCCGCCGACGAAGACCCGCCCCTTCGTCGGCTCCTCCAGGAGGTTCACGCACCGCAGCAGCGTCGACTTGCCGGAGCCGGAGGGGCCGATGACGCACACCACCTCGCCCCGGCCGATCTCCAGGTCGATGCCGCGCAGCACCTCGTTGTCGCCGAACGACTTGTGCAGGCCGCGCACGTCGATCTCCGGCCCCGCACCGAGCGGCTGTTCGCTCATTTCACGGCCTCCTGGGCCTTGGCCTCCATACGGCGTACGACGAAGCCGAGCGGGATGGTCACCAGCAGGTAGCACAGGCCGGCGACCAGGATCGGCGTGGAGTTGGCGGTCGTACTGGCCAGGTCCCGGCCGTACTTGGACAGTTCGCGCTCCTCCAGCGTGACGCCGAGGAACAGCACCAGGGAGGAGTCCTTGAAGAGCAGGACGAGTTCGTTGGTCAGCGGCGGCAGGATGATGCGGAACGCCTGCGGGATGATGATCGAGATCATGGCGCGGGCGGGTGAGAAGCCCAGGGAACGGGCCGCCTCCATCTGCCCCTTGGGCACCGCCTGGATGCCCGCGCGGATCGTCTCGGCCATGTACGCGGCGGCGACCAGGCCGAGGGCGAGGGCGACCTTGCCGTAGGTGCCGCCGACGATCTCCGTGCCGGGGAAGGCCAGCGGCACCGCGACCCCGATGAAGATGAAGATCAGCAGGGCGGGCAGACCGCGGAAGATCTCGATGTAGACGCCGGCCAGCCAGCGGTAGGGGCCCACCGACGACAGCCGCATCAGCGCGATGAGCATGCCGAGCGCGAGGCCGACGACGAAGCCGGACAGCGTGTACAGCACGGTGTTCTTCAGCGCCAGCGTGATGACGTCCGGGAACATCTGCCTGGCGATGCTGCCCTGCGCGAACTGGTTCTTCAGCCGTCCCCAGTCCGCCGAGACCGCGAAGGCGATCACCGCGGCGACGAAGACGACGTACTGCGCACCGCGCGAGAGGCTGCGCTTCTGACGCCGGGTCAGGCCCTTTTTCCTCGGCTGGAGTCGTACGTCCGTGTCGGTCATGGGGTCAGGAGGCGGACGGGGAGGCGGTGGAGGCACCCGGTGCCGCTGACGCGTCGTACGGGCCGATCCACTTCTCGTACAGCTTCTTGTACGTGCCGTCCGCCTTGGCGTCTTTGATCGCCTTGTCGACCGCGGCGAGGAGCTTGGTGTTGCCCTTCTTCACCGTGAAGCCGTACTGCTCACCGGTGTTGATGTTGTCGGCGACCTTGTAGGCGGCGTTGGCCTTGTCCTTCAGCCAGCCCCGGACCACCGGGTAGTCGATGACCACGGCCTTGACCTGGCCGGTGCGCAGGCCGTTGAGGACGGCGTCGGAGGACTCGAAGGAGACCGGGTCGACGCCCTGCTTCCTGGCGTAGTCCTCGCCGGTGGTCTGCGCCTGGGCGCCGAGCTTGACCTTCTTCGCCTTGGCGTCGGCGAGCGAGGTGATGCCGCTGTCCTTGGCGACCATCAGGGCCTGGGTGGCGTCGAAGTAGGGGATGGAGAAGTCGACGTTCTTCTTGCGCTCGGCGGTGATGGTCATGCCGGCCGCGGCCAGGTCGCACTCGCCGGAGTTGAGGAAGGCGCCCGTCTTGAAGTTCTCGAAGGGCGTGTCGAGGATCTGCTGCTTCACGCCCAGGTCCGCGGCGACGAGGTCGATCATCGACACGTCGAAGCCCTGCACCTTGCCGTCGATCTCCGACTGGAAGGGCGGGTACGGCAGGTGCGTGCACGTGGTGAGCTGCCCGGCCTTGACGAGTTCGACCCCGCCGGCGGCCGTCCTGCTCCCGCTGCCGCCGCTGCCGCTGGAGGTGCAGGCGGCCACGAGCACCAGCCCGGCCGTCGCGGTGGTGGCGGCCAGAACGCGGGTCCGGCGCCCGGAGAAGATCTGCACGGAAGGCCTCCTGTCGGTGAACTGCGAACTCCGATTATAAGGAGAAGTTTGAGTTGCTCAAACCAAACCCATGGCAGAGGGGCTGCCCCGCCTAAGAAGTCGCGAGTGCGGGGAGGGGTCAAAGTGGCGGATACCCGCCGGATACCCTCGACGGACGCCGACCGCCGTGAGGCAGGAGAGCAGGCCGTGACCCACCCCTTCCTCGGCCTGCCCCCGATGAGCGCCGTCCACCTCACCTCGGTCGAGGACCGGGTGGCACGGCTGCTCGGCACCGAGCAGGACGCCGTGATCACGCAGGGTGAGGCACTGCTGCTGCTGGAGGGGGCGATCCGCGCGACCGCCACGCCGCGGAGGCCGGCGGCGGTCGCCGCGTCGGAGCCGGTCGCGCGGGCGCTGGAGTCCGGCCCCGCGCTGCCGCCGACCGCGGAGATGATCCACGTCAACCACTACGGCCCCGACGCGACCGTGGACGCGGTCCGGGCGCCCCTGACGGCACTGGGCGCCGCACTGACGGCCAGTGGACTGCCGGCGGCCCCGGCGAGGGCACGGCGCGCGGCAGAGGCCGCCTGGCGCTGAGCGCTCCGCGACGGAAGCGGGGGCGCGTCCGCGGGTGCCGCGGGCACCCGTCCACGGGGCACGGCCCGGACACCGGGCGCCGGCTACGGCATGGGTGCCGGGTGCCGGGCGTCCGCTGCGGCGCCGGGCGTCGACCGCGCCCTCGTGTGCCGCCCCCGGCTGCCGCGCCGTCGTGGCTGGTCGCGCAGTTCCCCGCGCCCCTTCAGGGCGCTGCCGGACCGTTGCCCGATATGTCATGCTCCCCCCATGGCTGCCCGCACACCGCAGAACCTTCCGGACGGACGGCCCGCGCCCCCTGCTCACCGGGGAGGTCAGCGTGCGCTGGGTGCTCGTCCATCTGGTCGAGGAGTACGCCCGGCACAACGGCCATGCGGACATTCTCCGTGAGTGTATCGACGGGGTGACCGGAGCCTGAATTCGACGCTATTAGTGCTATTATTTTCCGGCTTTACCAGGGGCAGCTTCCCGTCTTCTTCTGCCCGCTTTTCACTAGGCTAAACATCAAGATTCCGCGAACCCCAACGGGTGTAATTCGGGCAGATCTCGTGCAGGTTAGGTGAGTGTGACGCGTTCCACATCGCGCCCGGTTTGCCCCGGATTTACCGCACAAAACCGGCGTTTCGCCTGCCCGTCACGGGACGCCTCACGCCCGCGTGATAACACACCGCACGCCCATACGTAACCCTATCCAGCCATGCATTTTGCATTTTCCCTCGGTAAATTCAATTTGCATGACTGCCGCACACGCAGACCGAGCAGAACTGCAGATAGACCGTCCGTCGGTGACGGACGGCGCCGCGCTGTGGCGGATCGCCCGGGACTCGAAGACGCTCGACCTGAACTCGTCGTACAGCTATCTGCTGTGGTGCCGCGACTTCGCCGGCACCACCGCCGTGGCCCGCGACGCGCGCGGGGAGGCGGTCGGCTTCGTCACCGGATACGTGAGGCCGGAGCGTCCGCGCACTCTGCTCGTCTGGCAGGTGGCGGTGGACGAGGCGTACCGGGGACGCGGCCTCGCGGCCACGCTCCTCGACGGGCTGGTGGCACGCGGTTCCGGCGAGCACCGGATCACCGCCGTGGAGACCACCATCACGCCCGGCAACACCGCCTCCGAGCGCCTGTTCACCTCGTTCGCCGAGCGGCACGGCGCCGCGGTGGAGCGCGAGGTGCTGTTCGACACGAGCCTGTTCCCCGACGGGCCGCACGACCCCGAAGTCCTGTACCGCATCGGTCCTCTCTCCCTCTGATCTCCCTCAAGTCGCCGAAGGCCTCCCGAAGCCGCCAAGGGCTTCCCGGAGCCGCGGGGACTTCCGCAGAACCTGACGACCCCACGCACTCCACCACGCAACGAGGAGCGAATCGTCGTGACCATCACCCAGCCCGACCTCAGCGTCTTCGAGACCCTCGAGTCCGAGGTGCGCAGCTACTGCCGCGGCTGGCCCACCGTCTTCGACCGTGCGCAGGGCAGCCGCATGTACGACGAGGACGGCCATGAGTACCTGGACTTCTTCGCCGGGGCCGGCTCACTCAACTACGGGCACAACAACCCCGTCCTGAAACGGGCGCTGATCGACTACCTGGAGCGGGACGGCGTCACGCACGGGCTCGACATGTCGACCACCGCCAAGCGGTCCTTCCTGCAGACCTTCCAGAACCTGGTGCTGCGGCCGCGCGACCTGCCGTACAAGGTCATGTTCCCCGGCCCGACGGGCACCAACGCCGTCGAGTCGGCGCTCAAACTCGCCCGGAAGGTGAAGGGCCGCGAGGCCATCGTGTCCTTCACCAACGCCTTCCACGGCATGTCCCTGGGCTCGCTCGCCGTCACCGGCAACTCCTTCAAGCGGGCCGGCGCCGGCATCCCGCTGGTGCACGGCACCCCCATGCCCTTCGACAACTACTTCGAGGGCCAGGTCCCGGACTTCCTGTGGTTCGAGCGGATCCTGGAGGACCAGGGCTCCGGGCTCAACAAGCCCGCCGCCGTGATCGTCGAGACCGTGCAGGGCGAGGGCGGCATCAACGTCGCGCGGGCCGAGTGGCTGCGCGCGCTGGCCGAGCTGTGCGAGCGCCAGGACATGCTGCTCATCGTCGACGACATCCAGATGGGCTGCGGCCGCACCGGTGCGTTCTTCTCCTTCGAGGAGTCCGGCATCACGCCGGACATCGTCACCGTGTCGAAGTCCATCAGCGGCTACGGACTGCCGATGTCGCTGTGCCTGTTCAAGCCCGAGCTGGACATCTGGGAGCCGGGCGAGCACAACGGCACCTTCCGCGGCAACAACCCCGCCTTCGTCACGGCCACGGCCGCGCTGGAGGCGTACTGGGCGGACGGGTCCGCCATGGAGAAGCAGACCCGGGCCCGCGGCGAGCAGGTCGAGCGGGCCTTCGCCGCCATCGCCGAGGAGGACCCCGCCGCCGTCAAGGAGTACCGCGGCCGCGGTCTCGTCTGGGGCATGGAGTTCCACGACAAGGAGCGCGCGAACCGGGTCGCCGGACGCGCCTTCGAGCTGGGGCTGCTCATCGAGACCTCGGGCCCGGAGAGCGAGGTCGTCAAACTCCTCCCGGCGCTCACCGTCACGGCCGAAGAACTGGACGAGGGGCTCAGCATCCTCGCCCGCGCCGTGCGCGAGACCGCCTGAACACCAGTAGAACCCCCGTTGTGGGCACCATCTAGGAGGCATCGCACCACCGTGATCGTCCGTTCGTTCAAGGAGATCGAAGGCACCGACCGGCATGTGAAGTCCGCGTCCGGCACCTGGGAGAGCAAACGAATCGTCCTCGCCAAGGAGAGGGTCGGCTTCTCGGTGCACGAGACGATCCTGTACGCGGGTACGGAGACGTCGATGTGGTACGCGAACCACATCGAGGCCGTCGTCTGCACCAAGGGCGACGCCGAGCTCACCGACCGCGAGACCGGCAAGACGTACCACATCACGCCGGGCACCATGTACCTCCTCAACGGCCATGAGCGGCACACGCTCAAGGTCAAGGAGGACTTCCACTGCATCTGTGTCTTCAACCCGCCCGTGACCGGACGGGAGGATCACGACGAGAACGGCGTCTACCCGCTGCTCACCGAGCCCGAGGAGGTGTGACATCACATGACCGCCATCACTGATCTCTATCCCAGCCGCGGCCCCGCCGAGGTGTCCGTACCGCGCAAGGACCCGGTCGTCTGGGGCTCCCCCGACACCCCGGGCCCGATCTCCGCGAGCGAGCTCCAGTCGTACGAGCGCGACGGGTTCCTCGCCATCGACCAGCTGATCACCGCGGACGAGGTCCCGCTCTACCGGCAGGAGCTCGAGCGGCTCGTCGGCGACCCGCAGATCCGCGCGGACGAGCGCTCGATCGTCGAGCCGAAGTCCAAGGAGATCCGCTCGGTCTTCGAGGTCCACAAGATCAGCGAGGTGTTCGCGAACCTGGTGCGCGACGAGCGCGTGGTCGGCCGGGCGCGGCAGATCCTCGGCTCGGACGTGTACGTCCACCAGTCGCGGATCAACGTCAAGCCCGGTTTCGGGGCCAGCGGCTTCTACTGGCACTCGGACTTCGAGACCTGGCACGCCGAGGACGGCCTGCCCAACATGCGCACGGTGTCCGTCTCGATCGCGCTGACCGAGAACTACGACACCAACGGCGGCCTCATGATCATGCCGGGGTCGCACAAGACGTTCCTGGGCTGCGCCGGCGCCACGCCCAAGGACAACTACAAGCAGTCGCTGCAGATGCAGGACGCGGGCACGCCCTCGGACGAGGCGCTGACCTCCATGGCCGGCGACTACGGCATCAAGCTGTTCACGGGCAAGGCCGGTTCGGCGACGTGGTTCGACTGCAACTGCATGCACGGTTCGGGTGACAACATCACCCCGTTCCCGCGCAGCAACGTCTTCATCGTGTTCAACAGCGTGGAGAACGCCGCGGTCGAGCCGTTCGCGGCGCCGGTGCGCCGGCCCGAGTTCATCGGGGCGCGGGACTTCACCCCGGTGAAGTAGCGGAAGCGGCGGACCGGATACCCGGAGCGGGCGGTGTCACCGGCCTCACGGCCACGGCGTGACGCCGCCCGCTGCCGTGCGTGCCGGACGGCGGGGCGGGGTTCGCACCGCGCCGTTCAGCCGGACAGGACGTCCAGCAGGCGGTCGACGTCGGCGGCCGTGTTGTAGAGGTGGAAGGCGGCCCGCAGGTTGCCCGCGCGGTCGGAGACCTCAACCCCCGCGCTGCTCAGCTCGCCCTGGCGGTGGCCGAGTCCGGGGACGGAGACGATCGGCGAGCCGGGCGCCGGGACGGGCTCGTGGCCGAGGGAGTCCAGGCCCGCGCGGAAACGCCCGGCGAGGGAGAGGTCGTGGACGCGCACGGCGCCCGGGCCGATCTCCTCGAGCAGTTCGAGGGAGCGGCGGGCGCCCGCGTAGCAGAAGAGGGCGGGGCTCTCGTCGAACCGCCGGGCGGAGTGGGCGAGTTCGCCGATGGGGCCGTAGCAGGCGTCCCACGGGTGCTCCCCCGCCACCCAGCCGGCGAACAGCGGCGTGAGACCGCCGAGGTCCTCCGGGACGGTGAGGAAGGCCACGCCGCGCGGGCAGACGAGCCACTTGAAGGCGACGGCGGCGCAGTAGTCGTAGGCGTCCGCGTCGAGATCCAGCCATCCGGCGGCCTGGGACGCGTCGACGTAGGTGCGGGCCCCGTGCGCGCGCGCCGCCTCCCTGATCGCGGGCAGATCGGCCACGCGGCCGTCGGCGGACTGCGCGGCGCTGACCGCGACCAGGGCGGTGCCCGGCCGCACGGACTCGGCGACGCGTTCCAGCGGCACACCGCGCACCTTGAGGTCGGCGCGGACGTGGAAGGGATTGACCACCGAGCTGAAGTCGCCCTCGGCGGTGAGGACTTCGGCGCCGGCCGGGAGGGAGGCGGCGATCAGTCCGGTGTAGACGGCGACCGACGTCCCGGCGGCCACCCGGCGCTCGGGGACCCCGACCAGCCGCGCGAACGAGGCGCGGCTCGCCTCGACGTCCGCGAACATGTCGGTCGGGGCGCCGGCCGCGGCCGCCTCCACGGCGGTGCGCAGGGCGGCCACGGTGCGGGCCGGCAGCAGTCCGGTGCTCGCGGTGTTCAGGTAGGTGTTCTTCGGGGCGAACTCGGCACGGACGAGGCTCTCGAAGGTCTCCATGGGTCCACTGTGGGCCCCCGGGATTCCACAGTCCATTGCCGATTTCTACGTGGATCCGCGAAGCTGCGCTTATATATGGGCTCTGACCTGCGGCTCTGCCGCGGTCCGCGCGTTCACTGCCGGGGAACCGCGCACCCGTCCGGGCCGCACGCCTGCGCGTCGCCATCGTCGACCGGCCGGAGCGGGGACCGCTCGTCCCACGCCCGGGTGAGTGCCTGGGTGAAGACCTCGGCGGGCTGGGCTCCGGAGACGCCGTAGGCGCGGTCGAGGACGAAGAAGGGCACGCCGTTCGCACCGAGCTCGGCGGCCTCGCGTTCGTCGGCGCGGACCTGGTCGGCGTAGGCGGCGGGATCGGCGAGCACCCCGCGGGCGTCCTCGGCCGCCAGGCCGGCCGCGACGGCGAGTTCCACCAGCCGCTCGTCGCCCTCGGAGAAGACGGAGCGCTCCTCGGCGAAGTTCGCCCGGTAGAGGATCTGGATCAGCTCGTCCTGCCTGCCGTGCTCCTTGGCGAGGTGCAGCAGGCGGTGCATGTCGAAGGTGCTGCCGTGGTCGCGGCCGGCGGTGCGGTAGTCCAGGCCCTCGGCGGCGGCCTGCGCGCCCAGGTTCTCCTCGCCCGCCCGGGCCTGCGCCTCGCTCATGCCGTACTTCGCGGTGAGCATGGTGATCACCGGCTGGACGTCGTCCTTCGCGCGGCCGGGGTCCAGCTCGAAGGAGCGGTGCACCACCTCGACCCGGTCGCGGTGCGGGAAGGCGGCCAGCGCCTTCTCGAAGCGGGCCTTGCCCACGTAGCACCAGGGACACGCGATGTCCGACCAGATCTCGACCTTCATGCTCCCGGCTCTCTCCCGCTCGTACGGAAACGGACACGGAGACGTCCTCCGCCCGGTGTATGAACGTTCAAGCAGCCCGGGTCATTCCCCGGGCACGGCAAAGCGCAGGCAGAGGTGGTGGTCATCTTCGGCGGGCGGGTTCTCCGGGTCCGGGATCCAGCCCCGGTGGGCGTAGAAGGCCTGGGCGCGGTGGTTGCCGGCGTGCACGTGGAGGACGGCCGTGCGCCGGGCGTCGGCCCGCCACTGCTCGACGCACGCGGCGTGCAGGGCCGTGCCCACGCCGGAGCACCAGTGGTCGGGGTCGACGTGGAACTGCATCAGCTCGACCGTGTCCGCGGGGGCGTCCTGAGGCGTGCGGAAGGAGGCGACGGCGACCAGGCGGCCCTCGCGGACCGCGCACAGGACCTGCCCGTCGGGGCGGGCGACGGCCCGCGCCCAGAGCGCCGGCCAGTCGTGGCCGTCGTCGGGCAGGCCGCCCGGGTAGTAGGTGGCGCGGGCGCGCAGATGCAGCGCGGCGACGGCCGCGGCCTCGGCGGGCAGGACGGTTCTGATCATCAGTGAGTCGACGGTCCGCTTCGCTTCGATCATGCAGCGGAGGACGTGTCCGCGGCGGCCGCGGTTCCGTGTCCCGGCGACATCGCCGGTCCCGCGCTCAGCTGCCGTCCCGCAGGTCGCTCGGCCAGTGCGGGCGGTACTCGATGTGGTCGTACGTCACCACGCACCCCTCGCCCATCGGGGACTGGGTCATGAAGCCGACCAGGGCGTCGCCGGTCTCCTTCTCGCCGCCGAGGGTGAAGAGGCGGACGAAGGTCCAGCGCCGGCCGTCGCGGGAGGCGTGGAAGGCGAAGGCGCGGCCGGTCCGGCTCACCCGGAACCACACCGAACTGCCCTGGACGGTGAAGGAGTTGGCGTCGTCGGAGTGGCCCCGGGTGACCACCGTGCACACGGTGGGCACGTCCGGGGAGTACTCCAGGCAGAGCTTGGCCCAGGCCCGCTCGCCGACGTGGACGTAGAGCACACCCGCGTCGAACGCCCCGGCGAAGCCGACCGTGAGGCGCGCGATCAGCTGGAAGTCCCCCTCGGGCGCCCCGAGCAGCCGCGGCGCGTCCGAGGCGGGTTCCAGGGCCTCACCGGTGGGCGGTACGAACCGGTCCTGCCGGGGTCCGGCCCAGCCGGTGAGGACACCGTCCTCGTAGGACCAGTTGCCCGCGGGGCCATAGGTGCGCAGTGCGAAGGGCAGTTCGGGGAGTTCCACGTCCATCCGGAGAGTGTGGCACCTCCGCGCGCGCCTCGCGGGCCCGGGGCGGTCAGCGCTCGAGACGGCCGTCGTAGCGGCGCGGCAGCCCCAGCGGGTTGTCGTCGCGCAGCTCCGGCGGAAGGATCGCCTGGGGTGCGTTCTGGTACGCCACCGGCCGCATCCAGCGCTCGATCGCCGTGCCGCCGACGGAGGTCGACGTCGAGGTGGTCGCCGGGTAGGGGCCGCCGTGGTGCTGGGCCGGTGCGACCGCGACACCGGTCGGCCAGCCGTTGACGAGGACCCGGCCCGCGAGCGGGGTCAGCTCGGCCAGGAGCTCCGCGCCCCGGCCCTCGCCCGCCGCCTCCTCGGCCGAGAGGTGGACCGTCGCCGTGAGGTTGCCGGGCAGCCGGGACAGCACGGACTCCACCTCGGCCTCGTCCTCGTAGCGGGCCACGACCGTGACCGGCCCGAAGCACTCCTCCAGGAGCAGGTCGTACGCCCCCTCGGCGGCCAGCTTCTGCGCCTCCACCGTCAGGAAGCCCGCGCTCACCGTGTGCTCGCCGCCCGCGCCCGGGGTCACCGGCGAGTCGACACCGGGCAGTCCGGTGCGCTCGGCGACGCCGTTGAGGAAGTTGTCGCGCATGCGGTGGTCCAGCAGGACCCCCGCGTCGGTGTCGCTGACCGCGTCCGTCAGGGACTTCAGCAGGCGGTCGCCCGCCGCGCCGGACGGCGCGAGCACCAGGCCGGGCTTCACGCAGAACTGCCCGACGCCCAGCGTCATCGACCCGGCGAGCCCGGTGCCGATCACCTCCGCGCGCTCGGCGGCGGCGGCCTCGGTGACGACGACGGGGTTGAGCGAGCCCAGCTCGCCGTGGAAGGGGATCGGGTTCGGGCGCGCGGCGGCGGCGTCGAACAGCGCCCGGCCGCCCTTCACGGAACCGGTGAAGCCGGCGGCCGCCACCAGCGGGTGCTCGACCAGCCCGACGCCCGCCCCGAAGCCGTGCACCAGGCCGACGACGCCCTCCGGGACGCCGTGCGCGGCGGCGGCCCGGCGCAGCACCTTGGCGACCAGTTCGGACAGGGCCGGGTGGTCGGGGTGGGCCTTGACGACGACCGGGCAGCCCGCGGCCAGCGCGCTCGCGGTGTCACCGCCGGCGACGGAGAAGGCGAAGGGGAAGTTGGAGGCGGAGTAGACCGCCACGACGCCCAGCGGCACCTTGTAGCGGCGCAGGTCCGGGATCGGCGGGGTCGCGGTGTCGTCGGGGTGGTTGATGATGACGTCGAGGAAGGCGCCCTCGTCGACGATGTCCGCGAAGGCCCTCAGCTGGTAGCAGGTGCGGGCGAGTTCGCCGGTGAGCCGGACCGGGCCGAGCGCGGTCTCGGCGTCCGCGGTCTCCACGAGCCCGTCCCTGGCCGCCTCGAGCTGCTCGGCGGCGGTGCGCAGGAAGGCCGAGCGGACCGCGCGGTCGGCGAGGGCGGCCCGGCTCGCGTGCGCGGCACGGACGGCGGCGTCCACCTCCTGGGCCGTGGCCTCCACCGCAACCTGTTCACGCTGCTTCCCGGTTCGGGGGTCGACACTCCAGACTGGTGCTGCTGCCACCGCGGGTCCCTCCAGGTATTTCGGGGTCATCCACCGGAGTCGTTCGATATACTGAACGCCGTCTCTGATGATGAATGCTGCTGTCAGAGACTATATCTTCGGTTTCCCGTCCAACGAAGGGGTCAGGGGCGATGTCGGCAGGCGAGGCAGGCGGCGGGGCGCAGGTCAAATCCGCGGTGCGGACCGTTGAATTGCTCGAGTACTTCGCCGGGCGCCCCGGCATGCACTCGCTCGCCTCGGTCCAGGAGGCCGTCGGGTACCCGAAGTCCAGCCTCTACATGCTGCTGCGCACGCTGGTGGAGCTCGGCTGGGTGGAGACCGACGCGACGGGCACGCGGTACGGCATCGGGGTGCGGGCGCTGCTGGTCGGCACGTCGTACATCGACGGCGACGAGGTGGTCGCGGCGGCCCGGCCGACGCTGGACCGGCTGTCGGACGACACCACGGAGACCATCCACCTCGCGCGGCTCGACGGCACGAACGTCGTCTACCTGGCCACCCGCCAGTCGCAGCACTACCTGCGCCCGTTCACCCGGGTGGGACGCCGGCTGCCCGCGCACTCCACCTCGCTGGGCAAGGCGCTGCTGAGCACGTACACCGACGAGCAGGTCCGCAAGCTGCTCCCGGAGACGCTCCCCGCCCTCACCGAGAACACGATCACGGACCGGGAGAGGCTCATCGAGGAGCTGCACCAGGTCCGCGAGCAGGGCTTCGCGGTGGACCGCGAGGAGAACACGCTGGGGCTGCGCTGCTTCGGCGTGGCGATCCCCTACCGCACCCCGGCACGGGACGCGATCAGCTGCTCGGTGCCGGTGGCGCGGCTGACGCCCGCGCACGAACAGATGGTGAAGGACGCCCTGTTCGACGCCCGGGACCGGCTGACACTGGCGACCCGTAGGCTCTGACGCCATGAACGTCGTCCTGCGCGCGGTCCACGACAGCGATCTGCCCGTCTTCTACCGGCAGATGAACGATCCGGAGGCCCTGAGAATGGCGGCCTTCACACCCGAGGACCCGGCCGACTGGGCCGCCTTCCAGGCGCTGTGGCAACGGATCCGGTCCTCCGGCGACGTCGCGCGGACGATCCTGGCCGACGGTGACGTCGTCGGCAGTACGTCGGTGTACGGGCACCCGGGCGAGCGCGAGGTCACCTACTGGGTGGACCGCGCGTACTGGGGACGCGGCGTGGCCACCGCGGCGCTGCGGGAACTGCTGGCCGAGGTGCGCGAACGCCCGCTGTACGCGCGCGCCGCCGCGGACAACACCGCGTCGCGGCGCGTGCTGGAGAAGTGCGGCTTCACGGTCACGGCGCACGCGTCGGGGTTCGCGAACGCGCGGGGCGCCGAGATCGACGAACTGGTCCTCACCCTGAAGGGATGAGTCCCGGGCGCGGTGCTCTCCACCCGGCCTGCTGTTCCCGTCCGCCGTGCGGGCGCCGGCCGAGGAGCACGCGCGCGTACCCCGCGCCCCCGCCCTGGGTGGCGAAGCTCACCGGCCAGGAGCGGGAGGTCCTGCGGCACCTGGCGGACGGGCTGACGAACGCGGAGATCGCGCGCCGCACGGAGGTGGGCACCGCCACCGTGAAGTCGCCCGTCGCGGCGGTGCCGGCGAAGACCGGGACCCGGGACAGGACCCAGGCGGTGATCGCGGCCTACGAGGCCGGTTTCCTGAGCGTCCGATGAGAAATCGGAGCCGAAGGGAACGATCTGCTCGGTTTCGCTCGTCATTCGTAACGGGATGAACAAAACGATCAGGCGGGCCTCCGTCTTCACACTGCTGCTCGTGTTCGCTCTGCTGATCAGGGCGACCTGGGTGCAGTTCTACGACGCCAAGGCCCTCGCGGACGACAAGGACAACCGGCGCAACGCGATCAAGACCTACGCGGAGCCGCTGGGGAACATCATCGTGGGAGGCCGGTCGGTCACCGGTTCCGCGCCGACGAAGAACGGCGACCTGAAGTACAAGCGCACGTACAAGGACGGCAAGCTGTACGCGGCGGTGACCGGTTACGCCTCACAGGCCTACGCCCCGACCCAGCTGGAGGGCATCTACCAGGACCTGCTCGACGGCACGGACCCCCGCCTCAGGACCCTGATGGACACCATCACCGGCAAGCGCGCCGACCCGGGCGACGTGGTCACCACGATCGACCCGGCCGTGCAGAAGGCCGGCTACGACGCGCTCGGCGAGAAGAAGGGCGGGGCCGTCGCGATCGACCCGAAGACCGGCAGGATCCTGGCGGTCGTCTCGACCCCCTCCTACGACCCCTCGTCCCTGACCGACGCCAACACGGCCGGCACCGCCTGGAAGAGGCTCAACGCCGACCCGGACAAGCCGCTGACCAACCGCGCGCTGCGCCAGCCGCTGCCGCCGGGCTCGACGTTCAAACTGGTCGTCGCGTCCGCCGCGCTGGAGGACGGGCTGTACTCCTCGGTCGACCAGCACACGACGAGCCCGGACCCGTACACCCTGCCCGGCACCACCACCCCCCTGTCCAACGAGAACCCGAACGCGCCCTGCGAGAACGCCGACATCCGCACCGCGCTGCAGTACTCCTGCAACAACGTCTTCGCGAAGATGGCCGTCGACCTCGGCCAGGACAAGGTGCGGGCGATGGCCGAGAAGTTCGGCTTCGACGACACCGAGCAGGACGTGCCGGTGCGCGCCTACACCAGCGTCTACCCCAAGGACATGAACCGCCCCTCCACCGCCCTGACCGGCATCGGCCAGTACGACGTCACGGCGACCCCGCTGCAGATGGCCATGGTGTCCGCGGCCATCGCCGACGGCGGCGAGCTGCGCTCGCCGCACATGGTCTCGCAGATCACCGACGGCGGCGGCGACGTGCTGAAGAACTACGACGACGGCACGAGCACGAAGCGGATCCTCAGCGCCTCGACCGCCGAGCAGCTGCGGTCGGCGATGCGGACGGTCGTGCAGGACGGCACGGGCACCAACGCGCAGATCCCCGGCGTGACCGTGGGCGGCAAGACCGGTACGGCCCAGCACGGGGAGAACAACAGCAAGACGCCGTACGCCTGGTTCACCTCCTACGGCAAGGCGGGCGGCAAGGAGGTCGCCGTGGCGGTCCTCGTCGAGCAGTCGGACGCGGCGCGCTCGGAGGTCAGCGGAAACGGGCTGGCCGCCCCCGTGGCCAAGGCCATGATGGAGGCGGCGCTGAAGAAGTGAGCCGCTGACGGGGTGAGCCGCTGAGGAAGCGGGCGGCGCCGTCGGTTACTTCACGCCCAGGATCTGCTCCACCGGATCGATCGCGAAGTACACCAGGAACAGCGCCGACACCCCCCACAGCAGCCAGTTGACCTCGCGGGCCCGGCCGAGGACCGACTTGATGACGACGTAGGCGAGGAAGCCGGCGCCGATGCCGTCCGTGATCGAGTAGGTGAACGGCATGGTGGCGATCGTCAGGAAGGCCGGGATGGCGATCTCGTACCGGTCCCAGTCGATGTGCTTGACGTGGGTCATCATCAGGAAGCCGACCGCGATCAGGGCGGGCGCGGCGGCCTGCAGCGGGACGATCGTCAGCAGCGGGGTGAGGAAGAGCGCGAGACCGAAGAGGCCGCCGGTGACCAGGTTGGCGAATCCGGTGCGGGCGCCCTCGCCGACGCCGGCCGCGGACTCGATGTAGGCGGTGTTGGAGGAGGCGGAGCCGAGACCGCCGGCCACGGCCGCGGCGCCGTCGATGAACAGCACACGGCCGATGCCCGGCACCTGTCCCTTCTCGTCCAGCAGTCCGGCCTCCGCGCTGATGCCGACGATGGTCCCCATCGCGTCGAAGAAGTCCGACAGGATCAGGGTGAACACCAGCAGGACCGCGGTGAGGACGCCGGCCTTCGCGAAGCCGCCGAACAGGCTGAAGTGGCCGATGAGCCCGAAGTCGGGGGTGGAGACGACCTTGTCCGGCAGGTGCGGGGTGGTCAGGCCCCAGCTCTTGATGTCCGCGGTCGCGTCGATGACGATCGCGACGGCCGTCATCGTCACGATGCTGATCAGGATGGCGCCCTTCACCTTGCGCGCGAGCAGCGCGATGGTGAGCAGCACGCCGAGGCAGAAGACCAGCACGGGCCAGCCGGTGAGCCGCCCCACGGCGCCGAGCTGCACCGGCACGGTGGTGTCGGCGGCGTCCGGGATACGGCTGACGAAGCCCGCGTCGACGAAGCCGATGAAGGCGATGAACAGGCCGATGCCGACACCGATGGCCTGCTTGAGCTGCTGCGGGATGGCGTTCATGATCGCCTCGCGCAGCCCGGTGAGCACCAGGACGCAGATCACGATGCCCTCGATGACGACCAGGCCCATCGCGTCGGGCCAGCTCATGATGGGGGCGAGCTGGAAGGCGACGACGGCGTTGAGGCCGAGGCCGGCCGCGATGGCGAGCGGCAGGTTGCCGCCGACGCCCATGATCACGGTCATCACGCAGGCCACCAGGGCGGTGGCGGTGACGAGTTGGCCGGTGTCGAGGGTGTGGCCGAACTTGTCCTTCGCGCTGCCCAGGATGATGGGATTCAGGACAAGGATGTAGGCCATCGTGAAGAACGTGGCGAAGCCGCCGCGTATCTCCCGGCCGATGGTGGATCCCCGCTGGGAGATCCTGAAGTACCGGTCGACGCCGTTCGCCGCCGGTGGTGCGGTACCGGGCCGGCCGGCCGTCGTCTCGGTGTCGGTCATGGCGGATGCTCCTCGTCGCCGGATGGATCAGTGTGCGGATGCTGGCTGGATTGTTCCCCCGCCGAACCGGTTTCAGGTTTTCCGTGTGTTACGGAATCAGGGCCGGTGGTCCGGACGGTGTTCGAAGTCCCGTACGGGCGAGGCGGTCCGCTGCTACGCTCGCCCCGTGGGCACTGTCGACGACGCGGCCTCCGTGGAGTTCCACGCCTTCTTCGAGCGCCACTACGCCGAACTCTCCCGTATGGCCCACCTGTTGACCGGCGAGGCGGACGCCGCCGACGACCTCGCGGCCGACGCGCTGCTCGCGCTGTGGCGCCGCTGGGACCGGGTGCGCACGGCCGACCACCCCGTCGCCTACGCCCGCGGAGTCGTCGCCAACCTGGCCCGCACCCGCGTCCGCGGCGCGGTGCGCGAACGCCGGAGGGTCTCGCTGTTCTGGGCGCAGCGTGCGGAGCGGACCGAGAACCCCGACGTCGCGGGCGTCGTGGACGTCCGGCAGGCCCTGCGCGCGCTGCCGTTCAGGAAGCGGGCGTGCGTGGTGCTGCGGCACGCCTTCGATCTCTCGGAACGGGACACCGCCCTGGCTCTGGGCGTCTCCGTGGGTACGGTGAAGTCCCAGACGTCCAAGGGGATGGCCGAGTTGCAGCGGCTGCTGGGCACCCGGGACGAGCCCCGCAGGGTGCACGCGGCGATCGCACGCGGCGGCGGGAGCGGAGGAGCGGACCGGTGAGGCGGCAGGACGTGCCCGACGAGCTGCGCGCCCGGCTGCGGCAGGCGGCCGGGGCGCACCGGCCGGACCGGGCGGGCATGCTGGCCCGGATCGAGCGGGGCATGGGTGAGTACGGCCGCGCCGGCCACCGTCGGACGCCGCGGCCGGTGCGGGACTGGGCCCGGGTGGCGGGCGCGGCGGCCGCGGTCGTGGCGATGCTCACGGCCGGCGGCTACGCGGTGGCGTCCGCGGTGCGCGACGGCACGCCCGCGCGGCGCCAGACGGTCGCGGTGTCCCCGACGGCCGCGCCCGCACCGCGGGTCGATCCGACGCCGGCGCCGGGCCGGACGCCCGGTCCGCACGCCGACGCGAGCGGCACCCCCGCGCCCGGGCCCACCGTGTCCGCGCCGTCCGCCACCGGTGAGACGGACGGCCCGCTGTGGTCGGACGGCTCGGTCGACCCGCACGGCAACGACTTCTGGGCGCAGAGCGACCTCACCCTGCGCACCGGCGCACGGCTCACCTCCCTCACCGTGCGGCTGCGGATCGCCCAGACCGGGGGCGTGAGCTCCACCGGGGCCTGGCGCACCCTGCCCGAGCGGGACTTCGACCTCACGATCGGCGAGCGCGACGGCTTCCTCGTCTACACCTGGGTGCTGAAGGAGGGCCGCACGGTCCCGGCGGGCGAGTGGGTGTTCGCCGGGCAGTACGACCACCGGCGCGGCGGCCGGGACGACCGGGACGACCGCTACACCGTCGAGGCCGCGGCGGACGGTACGCGGTGGGCGGTGGGCGGCGGCTTCACGGCCCGGCCGGACGGCCGGGGCCGCTCGTAGACACCCCGTCCCGCGCCCGGCCGGTGGGCCGGTCGCGGGACGGTGAGCGTGCCGGGGCTCAGCCGACGAAGTACGTCGGGTTCGGCAGCTTGTACCTCTGGTCGGCGTAACCCCCGTCGAGGTCCGAGTACTGGTCGCCGAAGTTGGCGATGATCTCGTACCCGAGGTCCTTCTCGATGTGCCTGCGGGTGCCGGACTTGTACTGCACGGTCGTGCAGGTCCAGCTGCCCGGGGTGGCGCACGAGCTCAGGTAGGACGGCGGGTTCGCGGTGTCCTTGAGGAACATGTGGCCGGCGTCGAGGCCGACGTCGGCGCCGACCTTCTTCAGGTTCTCCACGGCCGCCGCGCGCTGCGCCTCGCCGAGGCCCGAGTTGTAGAAGACCTCGACGCCCTTCTTCTCGGCGTACCGCACGAGTCCGGGGCTGCCGAAGACCTCCGGCCGGTCGGCCTTGTTCACGTACGCGGCCCATGTGGCCGGGTTGTACGAGTAGTTGTACCGCTTCTCGTAGTCGAGGCTGAGCAGCAGCGTGTCGTCGATGTCGAAGACGACCGCGGGCTTCTCGCCGTGGTGGCGGGCCTTGCGCGCCGCCCTGTCGATGTACTTCCTGGCCGCGGAGTCGATACGCG
This sequence comes from Streptomyces sediminimaris, assembly GCF_047049295.1. NCBI lineage: Bacteria > Bacillati > Actinomycetota > Actinomycetes > Kitasatosporales > Streptomycetaceae > Streptomyces > Streptomyces sediminimaris. Next base: position 2,047,049 of record NZ_JBJWOT010000001.1, read on the forward strand.
CCAGGTCCTTGGCGTACGGGCTGGTCGGCGACGCCTGGTACACGCCGTCCGCGTCGGCCGCGGTGCCGTAGTAGGTGTCGATGTCCTTCACCAGCAGCCCGATGTTGTAGGGCTCGTGGGTGGAGTTGGCCGTGGACTGTCCGGCCGTGGCCGCGCCGGCGCCGTACAGAGCACCGCCGGAGAGGGCACACGCTGCGGCGATCGCCGCGATACGCAGTGGCTTATGCATGACAGGTTTCTACGCGCGTCATCCTGCTGGGCGCGAGGCCCGTTGCCCGATCGATATCTCCGCGTCGGGTCAAAAGCGGGTCAAGCACCCTGGACCGTCCGGTTCCGCTTCCTCCCCCCGGGGAGTCCGCGGGACGGCGCCGAGCCGGGCGGCCGGAGCCGGGCGGAGGCGGCCCCCAGGTGAGGTCAGCGGGTCTGTCTCCACGGCGTCCAGTCGCCCAGATAGGCGGCGGGGGTGGCCGACGCGGCCTGCCCCGGGGTGAGTTGGGGCCTGTTGCCGGGGACGGAGACCACGGCGCCGGGGCCGGTGTTGCGGTACTCCGCGAACCGCTGGTCCTGCCAGGGATGGGCGTCCGACATGTTGGCGTAGGGCGCGACCGCGTCGATGCCGGGACCGAGGTGGGTGTCGCGGACGACGAGGCTCGGGCGGGCCGTGGGGTCGGAGCTGGGCACCCAGGGGCGGGCCAGCTTGTAGGAGGCGTCCGGGGCCCCGCTGCTCACCCGGCTCCGGGTCACCAGGTAGCCGCGCGGGGCGGCGCCCGCCGTGGAGGGCGCGAAGACGAAGCCGTACGGGGGCGCGGTCAGGTCGGTGCGGTTCAGGGTGCGGAAGTGGCACCGCTCGAAGACCGCCGTCGCCCGCCCGAAGACGAAGTCGACGTCACCCTCGGCGTAGCAGTGGGCGTAGTACTGGCGGGCGAAGGCGGTGAGGGCCGCCGAGTCGGCGTACAGGGTGTCCTGGTGGCCGAGGAAGCGGCAGTGGGTGAAGGCGCTGCGGTCGCCCTGCACCTTGATCGCCACCGCCTGTGTCCCGGTGACGCCGGGGTGGCCGGCGCGCAGCCAGTCGTTGGCGAAGGTGATCCAGCGGGCGGTGAAGCCGTCCGCCCGCACGGTGGTGGTGGCGGATCCGGTGGTGCCGTAGGTGCCGCCGCCCGGCTTGGCGGTGCCGGCGGCGTGGTCGTAGACGATCACGACCGCACGCGGGTCCTCCGCGGCGCCGATCCAGGTCGCCTCGGTGCGGGTGGTGTCGAGCGCCACCGTCTCCCGGTAGGTGCCGGGAGCCAGGACCAGGGTCCAGCCGCGGCCGGCCGCCGCGGTGACGGCGGCCTGGACGGTGGTGAAGTCGCCGCGCGCGTGCGGGTCGACGTAGAGGGTCCTGGGGGTGAGGCGGCGCTCCGGGGAGCCGAAGCGGCCGAAGGGGCGCGTGCGTGCGGCGGCGCCCGCGGGGCCGGAGGCCACGGCGAGCGCGGCGGCGGCGCCGGCGCCCGCGGCGAGGACGCCCCTCCGGGACAGCGGGTGCCGGGGACGGGGAGAGGGCATGCGGGTGCTCCTTCGCGATGCGGGGATGCTGGGGTGGGGTCGATGGGGCGGATGGGGATGCGGGGATGCGGTGCGACGGGGGAGGTGGCGGCCGGGGCGGCGGGCGCCCCGGCCGCCGGGACGTCAGTGCAGGCGGCCTGCGCCCGCTCGGTGGTCGACGATGTGCGCCACGGCCCGCACCGGGTCGACCCGGGTGCGCAGGGTGGGCGTCCAGCCCGCGCCCGGCCGCAGGACCTCCGTGGGCACCTCGGCGTTGTGGACGGCGATCAGATCGGTCGGCACGCCGTTGACGTAGTTGTCGTCGGCGGTCAGCGGCGAGTCGTTCCACCGCTTGAGGATCTTCCCGGCGCCGGTCCCGTCGGGCAGCGTGAACGCGTTGTGCTCCGCGACGAGCTGGGACTCCTTGCCGATGCCGTAGCTGTAGCCGTAGCCGTCCTTCGCCACGAAGTGGTTGTTGTAGGAGTCGACCTGCCCGAAGCGCACGCGCGGCGCCCGTTCCACCAGGTTGGAGAAGAGGTTGTGGTGGAAGGTGACCTTGAGGTGGCCGCGGTCGACGGCGGCCGTCGAGGCGCTGTCGCTGTTGCCGATCAGGATCGTCTTGTCGTGGTCCTTGAAGACGTTGAAGGAGGCCGTGACGTAGTCGGCGCCCTTGACGATGTCCAGCTCGCCGTCGTGCTGCTCGTAGATCCGCCCGAAGTAGCTCGGCAGCGTGCTGTCGGGGTGGTCGCCGTCGGTGAAGGTGTCGTGGTCCATCCACACGTGCGTGGAGCCGTGGACCACCGCGCTGTCGTACTCGGAGTTCCAGTTGCCCGCCGCGGTGTCGGTCGGGTCCCACTGCGGGAAGCAGTCGAGGGGGCTCTCGAAGCTCAGGTTGCGGACGATGACGTTGTCGACTCCCTTGATCTGGAGGCTGGCGCCCCTGAAGCCGGCGTCCCGGCCGACGCCGATGATGGTGGTGTTGGCCGGGACGTAGGCCTTGATGTAGGCGTCCTGGTTGGCCTGTGAGGCGCGGCGCAGGCCCTCGGGGCTGTCGTCGGGCTCGCCGTCGAGGTTCTTGTCGCGGCCCCAGACGGCGGGGTCGTACGTCTTGAGGTAGGTGCCGAAGTCGTACCCCGGCGCCTCGAAGGAGGCGCAGCTCGGCCCGTCGGCGTCGATGGTCCCCCGCACCCTGATGATCTTCGGTGCGTCGCCGCCGTCGGCCAGGGCGGCCTTGAAGCCGTCCCAGTCGGTGACGGTGTGGACGTGCGCCGCGCCGGCGGCCGCGCCGCCGGTGGTGCCGGTGCCGTAGGAGCCCCAGCCGTCGTTCGCGCCCAGTACCTGCCGGGCGACGTCGCGGTGCCGGGGGTGCGCGGCGGCCGTCCCCGTGACGCCGAGCACCAGCGCGGCGCATCCCACGATCGACGCTATGGCACGTCCATGACATATATGTGTTCGCACTGTGCGGCTCTCCTTGGTTACGCGGCCGGGGCGTCGGTCGCCTCGGGCCAGGTGATCCAGGACGTCGGAATCTCGTCGTGCAGCCGGACGACGTCCCGCGGCGCGAGCACCCGGGTGCGCAGCAGCTCCCGCGCCACGAGCCGCGCCACGGCGATCGCGCCCGGCGGATTGAAGTGCGTGTTGTCCTGCTCGGTGGCGGTCCAGTTGAAGTAGACCTTCGTCTCCTCCGCCCCGAGCTCCTGCCAGAGCGCCAGCGACAGGGCCTCGATGTCCAGCAGCGCCACCCGTTCCTGCCGGGCGAGCGCGCGCATCGCCGCCGGGTAGTCGCCGTGAGTCGGCACGGCGTCGCCGTCGGCGTCGAACCTGCGGCGTTCGACCGGCGTCGCCAGCACGGGCCGCGCCCCGTGGGCCCGCGCGCCCTCGACGTACCGCCGCAGGTGGTCCTGGTACGTCGTCCAGGGCTCGGTGTAGCGGGTGGGGTCGCTCTTCTTCTCGTCGTTGTGCCCGAACTGGATCAGCAGGAAGTCCCCCGGCCGGATCTCGTCGAGCACGGCGGCGAGCCGGCCCTCGTCGATGAAGCTCTTCGAACTGCGCCCGTTCACCGCCCGGTTGACGACGGGAAGGTCCTTGTGCATGAAGTAGGGCAGCGCCATGCCCCACCCGGTCTCGGGCGCGGCGTCGGCGTACTTCTGGGCGGCGGTGGAGTCGCCGGCGATGTAGAGGGTGCGTCGCCGCCGGTGGGCGGCCCGAGCGGTTCCGGTGGCGGCGAGGGCGAGCGGTACGGCGCCGAGAGCGGCCAGGGAGACCTGTCTGCGAGTGAGCGGCACAGCGGTTCCTTTCCGGCTGGGGGAGCTGATCCGTTCAGGGGCGGCGGGGAAGCGCGCGACCGTCGCGGCGGACCCGCGGTCCCCCGCCGCCCGGAACCACCCGGGCTGTCAGTGGTTCTTCTTCCAGTCCGCCTGGGCCTTGTTCAGCTGATCGGCCAGCGTGTCCAGGAAGTCCTTCACGCTCATCTTCTTGAGCAGCACCTTCTGGAAGTCCGGCTCGTTGCCGGCCTTGGAGATGGTGTTCCAGTCCGGCAGGTAGTAGGGCAACTGCACGATCCTGGTCTCGCCCCCGTTGAGGGCGGCGGCGGCCAGCTTCGTGGGCTCCGCCTTCTGGATCCACGCGTCGCCCGCGGCCTCCGTGTTCGCCGGGATCTGCCCGGCGGACTCGTTGAACTTGGAGTTCTCCTCGTGGGAGACGGCGAACTCGATGAACTTCCAGGCCGCGGCCTTGTTCTTGCTGGACCTGAACAGACTCAGCCCGTCGACCGGGTTGGAGATCTGCACCCGCGTGCCGTCGGCCCGCGTCGGGTTCGGCAGGCCGCGGAACTTCTCCGGGCCCAGCGCCTTCAGATGGTCCTGGTAGGAACCGAGGTTGTGGCTCAGCATCCCGATGGTGCCGCTGTCCCACTGGGCGACCATCTTGGTGAAGTCGTTGTTGACGTCGGCGGACGGGGTGTCCTTCTTGTAGAGCGCGACGTACTTCTCCAGCGCGGCGACGTTCCTGGGGTCGTTGACCGTCGTCCTGTCGCCGTTCCAGAACGAGGTGATCCCGCTCTGGCTGTAGGCCGCGTCCAGCGCGGGCGCGATCGACCCCTCACCGCCGCGGATGGTGAACCCGAACTCGTTCTTGCTCCTGTCCGTGAGCTTGTCGGCCGCCGCGTAGAACTTGTCCCACGTGGTCGGCGCGGCCAGCCCGGCCTTCTCGAACAGGTCGGTGCGGTACCACAGGGTTCCGTTGTTCGACGAGGTCGGGATCTGGTAGAGCTGGTCGCCGCCGCCCGCGGCCCTGCTGCTGTCCAGCAGGTTCTGGCTGAGCCTGCCCTTCAGCGGGCTCTTCGCCAGCCGGCCCGCCAGCGGTTCCAGAGCGCCCTGGACCCCGACCTCGGCGAGCATCGCGGTGCCCACGCCGCCGACGTCCGGCAGTCCGCCGCCCTGGATGGCGGTGTCGTACTTGGACTGGGCGCTCGCGGCGGGAATGCCGACGTAGTTCACCTTGATGTCCGGGTTCTTCTTCTCGAAGTCGGCGATGATCTGCTTCCAGATGTCGGTGCGGACACCGCCGTTGTTGTCCCAGAAGGTGATCTCGCCCTTGCCGGAGCCCTCGCTGCCCTTGTCCCCCGCGCTTCCGCTGCCGTCGTCGCCGCAGGCGGTGGCGGTCAGCGCGAGCACGGAGCCCAGGGCGACGGCGACGGCCGCGCGCCTGTTTCTGCGGATGCTGCTCTTCATCGGTCGGCTCTCTTCTTCCGGATGGGACGGAGACAGGGGGTGGTGAGGGGGCGACCAGCGGGGTAAGCGCTTGCTGCGAAGGTGTGACATGGCGGCTCCCGACAGGCGTACGGGTGCGGTGTGTTACAGGGGGGTGATCCTGAAGTGCGTGAAGGCCGCCGCGCCGGCGTGGCCCGTCCCGACGGGTGCCAGCGCGAACAGGCCGAGCAGGGCGCCGACCCAGCGCCAGGGCGTGGCGGCGAAGACGACACCGGAGGGGCGCGGGCCGTCCCCGGCGTCGTGGAAGAAGCGGCAGCGGGCCCCGGGCCCGATCTCGACCCGCAGCCGTACGCGTTGGTCGGCCGGGCTCAGCTCGGTGACCGCCGTGCCGGCCAGTGTGGTGACGGGGTGCAGATACGGGCGCGGGGCCAGCCGCGGCGGCAGCTCGGGCCGGGTGACGTAGCGGCCGACCGGGCGGCCCGCGACGCGCAGGACGGGCGAGTCGGTGGTCGTCATCGGGCGCTCACCTCTCTCGGCGGGGCCCAGGCGGCGCCGAGTTCGGAGTAGAGGGCGAGGGTGTCGGCCGAGGCGGCGACGAGTCCGTCGACACCGGGGACGACCCGGCGGCCCTCGCCGGGGAGCAGGTGCCAGGTGCCGTCCGGGAGCGGGGCCGGGTCGGGGGCCCGCCGGATCGCCTCGACGACCTTCATGAAGGCGCCCGTCGCGGCGGGAGGCACCAGCAGTCCGCTGCCGTGCGCGAGGTGGTCGGTGAGGTTCTCGAGCAGGTCGGTGCGGGCGTACTCGTACTCCTCGGGGCCGTGGCCGGCGCGCTGCAGCAGGACGCGGTCCTGCTTGTACCAGAAGGTGATCCGGCCGCTGGTGCCGTGCACCACGACGTACGGCTCGTCGGGGTCCTCGGCGCACAGGGTCGCGGCGACGGTGACCTGCGCGCCCCGGGTGGTGGTGACGCGCACGCAGGAGGTGTCGTCGGACTCGATGTCGTTGGCGCGCAGCAGCTCCAGCTCGATGCCGGTGACGTCCTCGGCGCGCGGGGTGCCGTTCAGGGCGAGGGCGGTGGCGACGGCGTGCGCGAGGGGGTTGGTCAGCACGCCGTCGACGACGTCGACGCCGTTCAGCCGCCGCCTGCCCGCCCAGGGCGCCCGGCGGTAGTAGGACTCGGGCCGCGCCCAGGCGCCCGCCCCGCCGATGCCGACGACCTCGCCGACCGCGCCCTCGGCGACCATCCGGCGGATCGCGGGCACGGCGTGCGAGCCGAGCGACTGGAAGCCGATCTGGCAGGCCACGCCCGCCGCGGCCACCCCGTCGGCCATCCGCCGGAACGCGGCGTACGACGGCGCGGGCGGCTTCTCCAGCAGCAGGTGCACGCCCCGGCGGGCGGCCGTGAGCGCCAGGTCGGTGTGGGTCGGGATCGGCGTGCAGATCACGGCGATCCGGGCGCCGGTGGAGTCGAGCAGCGCGCCGAGGTCGGTGGACTGCTCGGGCGCCCCCAGGCGGTCGGGGATCTCCTCGGCGGCCAGCGGGGCCAGCTCGCAGATCCCGGCCAGGCGCACCGCGCCCCGGTCCTGGAGCCGGCGGATGTTGTCCAGGTGCCGGCGGCCGTGGCCACGCGCGCCCGCCAGCACGATCGGTACGGTCATGGGGTCCTCCCTGCGCCACTGGTGGCCGCCGCGGTCCGTCGGAGCCTCATCCCTTCACCGCCCCCGCGCTGAAGCCGGTGATCAGCCACTTCTGGATGAAGGCGAACACGATCACCACGGGCACGGCCGCGACGATGCCGCCCGCGGCGAGCGCGCCGAGGTCGACGCTGTCCGCGTTCATCAGCGTGTTGAGGCCGACCGGGATGGTCTGCTTGCCCTGGTCGCTGAGGAACATCAGGGCGAACAGGAAGTGGTTCCAGGCGTGCACGAAGGCGAAGGAGCCGACGGCGATCAGCCCGGGCCGCAGCAGCGGGAGCACGACGATGCGGAAGGCGGTGAACCGGTCGCAGCCGTCGACCCAGGCGGCCTCCTCCAGGGAGTACGGCACGTTCCGGATGAACCCGCCGATCAGGATCATCGACAGCGGCAGCTGGAAGACGGTCTCGGCGAGGACGACGCTGCCCAGGGAGTTGATCATCCGCAGGTCGGCGAAGATCTCGAACAGCGGCACCAGGAGCAGCGCCCCCGGCACGAACTGCGTGCAGAGCAGGGCCAGCATGAACGCCTTCTTGATCCGGAAGTCGAACCGGGCGAGGGCGTAACCGCCGGCCAGCGCGACCAGGGTCGTCGTCACCAGGGTGGCGAGCCCGACGAGGACGCTGTTCTGGAAGTAGGTGCCGAAGGCCCGCTCGTTCCAGACCTTCTCGAAGTGGTCGAAGGTCATCGGCCAGGGCACGAGCGAGGTCGAGCCGGCCGGGCGGAGCGCGAAGAGCACGATCCAGTAGAAGGGGACGAGCGTGAAGAGCAGATAGACGGCGAGCGGGAGGTAGATGTGCCGGCGGGGGACCTCGTCCCAGGCGCGGCGCCTCCTGCCCGGCCGGGCGGGCGCGGACGCCGGGCGCTCCGGCGCGGGTGCGACCTCGGTGATCACCTGCCCTCACCTCCGAACTTGCTCAGCCGCAGATAGACGATCGAGCAGAAGAGCAGGATCACGAACGCCACCGTGGTCAGGGCGGAGGCGTAGCCGAAGTCGTGGGCGTCGACGCTGGTGTCGGCGACGTAGAGCGGGAGGGTCGTCGTCTCTCCCGCGGGGCCGCCGCCGGTGAGCGTGTAGAGCAGGTCGACGTTGTTGAACTCCCACACCGCGCGCAGCAGGGTGGACAGCACGATCGCGTCCTTCAGGTGCGGCAGCGTGATGTGCCAGAACTGCTTGAGCCGGCTCGCCCCGTCGACCTCGGCGGCCTCGTAGAGGTCCTTGGAGACGGACTGCAGGTCGGCGAGGATGAGGATGGCGAAGAAGGGGACGCCGCGCCACAGGTCGGCGACGATCGCCGCGGGGAAGACGGTGGAGGTGTCCGAGAGCCAGCTGGTGCCGTACGAGCCGATCCCGGCGTCGGCCAGGTAACGGGTGATGCCCGTCTGGGAGTTGTAGAGCAGCACCCAGATCGCGGAGGTCAGCACGCCGGAGACGGCCCACGGGGAGAAGACCAGCGCGCGCGCCAGCGCCCGCCCGGCGAAGGTCTGGTTGACGATCAGCGCGAGTGCGAGGCCGAAGAGCAGCTGGAGGCCGACCTCGACCACGACCCACTTGGCGCTGAAGGTCAGCGTGTCCCAGAACTGCGGGTCCCCGGTGAAGATCCGGACGAAGTTGCCGAAGCCCGCGTAGCCGTTCCGCCACGGCTTGGTGGGGTTGTAGTTCTGCAGGCTGTAGTAGAAGACGCTGAGGACCGGGTAGGCGATGAAGCCCAGCATCAGCAGGGCGCCCGGCGCGATCAGCAGGTAGGGCAGCCGGCGTGGCGTGGCGGAGGCACGGCGCCGCCGGGCCGGTGCGGGCGGTCGCGCCACGGCTGCGGCTTGGGCCATGACTTTCTCCGTTCGCTTGCGGTGGGTCGTGTGCGGATATGGGTGAAGCGCTTTCTCGACGTATGTGGCGCGGCGGGGTCGCGCTGTCCGCGGGGCTCAGCCCGCGTAGGGGTCCGCGACCGTGCCCGGGCGGGCCAGGAACTCGAAGTCGCAGCCGGTGTCGGCCTGGGTGATCTGCTCGTCGTAGAGCGCGCCGTAGCCGCGTTCGTAGCGGGTGGGCGGCGGCGTCCAGTCGGCCCTGCGCCGCGCCAGCTCCTCGTCGTCCACGTGGAGGTGGAGCGCGCGTGCCTCGACGTCGAGGGTGATGAGATCCCCGGAGCGGACGAGGGCGAGCGGTCCGCCGACGTAGGACTCGGGCGCGACGTGCAGCACGCAGGCGCCGTAACTCGTGCCGCTCATCCGGGCGTCGGAGATCCGCACCATGTCCCGCACGCCCTGCCTGAGCAGGTGGCCGGGGATCGGCAGCATCCCGTACTCGGGCATGCCGGGGCCGCCCCTGGGCCCGCAGTTGCGCAGCACCAGCACGCTGTCGGCCGTGATGCCCGAGCCGGGGTCGTCGATGGTGCGTTGCATGGCCCGGTAGCCGTCGAAGACGACCGCGGGGCCGGTGTGCCCGAGCAGGTGCGGCTCGGCGGCGATGTGCTTGATGACGGCGCCGTCCGGGCAGAGGTTGCCGCGCAGGACGGCGACTCCGCCCTCGCTCGCGACCGGGTTGTCGCGGGTGCGGATGACGTCGTCGTCGTGGACGGCCGCCCCCTCGATCTGTTCCCCCAGCGTGCCGTTCACGGTCCGCCGGTCCAGGTGCAGCAGGTCGGTGATCCGGGAGAGGAAGCCGGGCAGGCCGCCGGCGAAGTGGAAGTCCTCCATGAGGTAGGTCCGTCCGCCGGGCCGGACGTTGGCGAGCACCGGCACGGTGCGCGCGACGCGGTCGAAGTCGTCGAGGGTGAGCGGCACCCGGCAGCGTCCCGCCATCGCGATCAGGTGGATGACCGCGTTGGTGGAACCGCCCAGCCCGAGCACCGTGGTGACGGCGTCCTCGAACGCCTCGCGGGTGAGGATCGCGGACGGCTTCAGCCCGGTCCAGGCGAGGTCGACGGCGCGGCGCCCGGAGGCGGCGGCCATCCGCTCGTGCGCGGAGTCGACGGCCGGGATCGAGGAGGCGCCCGGCAGCGTCATGCCGAGGGCCTCCGCGGCCGCGGTCATCGTGGACGCGGTCCCCATGGTCATGCAGTGGCCGGGGGAACGCGCCAGGCCGCCCTGCAGCTCGCGCAGTTCGCAGTCGGTCAGGTTGCCGGCGCGGTGCTCGTCCCAGTACTTCCACATGTCGGTGCCGGAGCCGAGGGTCTCACCGCGCCAGTGGCCCGGCAGCATCGGCCCCGCGGGGACGAAGAGCGACGGCACGTCGGCCGAGGCCGCGCCCATGAGCAGCGCCGGGGTCGACTTGTCGCAGCCGCCGAGCAGCACCGCCGCGTCGATCGGGTACGAGCGCAGCAGCTCCTCCGTCTCCATCGCGAGCAGGTTGCGGTAGAGCATCGGGGTCGGCTTCTGGTACGTCTCCGAGAGCGTGGCGACCGGGAACTCGAGCGGGAAGCCCCCCGCCTGCCACACCCCCCGCTTGACCGCCTCGGCGCGCTCGCGCAGATGGAGGTGGCAGGGGTTGATGTCCGACCAGGTGTTGAGCACGGCGACGACCGGGCGGCCCCGGTACTCCTCCGCCTCGTAACCGAGCTGGCGCATGCGGGCGTTGTGCGACCAGGTGCGCAGCCGCCCCTCGGTGCCGTACCACTGGTGGCTGCGGAGCTCTTCGGGGCGCATTCGGCCGGCGGGCGCGTTCACAGGGACCATCCGGCGGCTATCGCGGCGACCTCCGCGCGTTCCTCCGCGGGCAGCTGCCTGCTCGGCGGGCGGACGTCGCGGCGGCACAGGCCGAGGGAGGCGAGGGCCTCCTTGACGACGGTGACGTTGTCGGCGGAACCGTTCGCGGCACGCAGTTCCTCGAAGCGGCGGATCTGCTCCCAGACCTTCATGGCGGCCGGGTAGTCGCCGGCGCGCAGCGCCTCGATCATGTTCAGCGAGACGGAGGGGGCGACGTTCACCAGCCCGGAGGTGAAGCCGGTGGCGCCCGCGGAGAAGTACGAGGGGGCGTAGGGCTCGGCGAGACCGGCGATCCACACGAAGCGGTCGAGGCCCGCGTCCCGGGCGAAGGCGGCGAACCTGGCGGCGTCCGGGACGGCGTACTTGGCGCCGATGACGTTCGGGCAGGCGTCGGCGAGTTCGGCGAGCCGGGCTCCGGCGAGCCGGGCGTTGCGGATGTAGGGGACGACGCCCAGCTCGGGGACGGACGCGGCGATGGCGCGGTGGTAGTCGACCCAGCCGGCCTGGGAGACGTAGGGGTGGACGGGCTGGTGGACCATCACCATCCGCGCGCCGTGCTCGCGGGCGTGCCGGGCGGAGGCGACGGCGGTGGGCACGTCGTGCCCGACGCCGACCAGGACCGCCGCCCGGTCGCCGCTCTCCTCCAGGGTCAGCTCGGTGACCAGCCGGCGCTCCTGCGGGGTCAGGGCGTAGAACTCGCCGGTGTTGCCGTTCGGGGTGAGGGTGGTGACTCCGCCGTCCAGCAGCCGGCGCAGCAGGGCCCGGTGGGCGCCGGTGTCGACGGTGCCGTCCCCGGCGAACGGGGTGACCGGGATCGCCACCACGTCGGCCAGGGCCGTCCGCTGGCTCTCGAACGCCGCGCTGCTCATTCCTGGCCTTCCCCGGACCGGGTTTCGGGGAACGCCCGCCGCACGAAGGACGCGATGTGCGCGTGCAGGGCGCGGGCCGCGCCGTCGGCGTCGCCGTCGAGGGCGAGGCGCAGGATCTCCCGGTGCTCGCCCGCCTCCCGCTCCCAGGAGGGGTCGGAGGCCCAGGCCACCGCGGAGACCAGGGCGGCCTGGTCGCGCACCTCGTCGAGCATCCGGCCGAGCAGCGGGTTGCCGCACGGCAGGTACAGCGCGCGGTGGAACTCCCGGTTGGCGAGGGAGCGTTCGGCGGTGTCGCCCGCGTCGTCGGCCCGGGTCAGGGCGTCGCGCGCGGCGTCGAGCGGGGCGCCGCGCCGCACCGCCCGCCGCAGCGCCTCCGGTTCGAGCAGCAGCCGCACGTCGTAGACCTCGCGCGCCATGTCCGCGTCCACCATGCGCACCGTGACGCCCTTGTACTGGCTCATCACCACGAGCCCGGTGCCGGCCAGGGTCTTGAGCGCCTCGCGCACCGGGGTCTTGGAGACCCCGTACTGCGCGGCGAGCTCGGTCTCGACCAGGGCCTGACCGGGCGTCAGCTGCCCGGTGAGGATGCGGTGTTTGATCGCGTCCAGCACGTACTGCGTGCGGGACGGGATCGGCGTGGGCACAGAGGTCATGCGCGCCTCTCGGGAGTCAACGCGAGATCCGGGTGATCCCAGTGATCAGATCTCGCGTATCGCGTCTCATATATGACGTACGAAGTACGACGCGTCGAAGGTAGGAGGGGGTGCCGGTTTCGTCAATGGTTCCGGCAGAAGAAGTCGGGGCCGCGCGGTGTGCGCGGCCCCGACCGGGCGTTCCTGGGCTGCTCGGCTCAGCCCTCCCGGCGCCAGGCCGGGTCCCGGCCGCTCAGCCCGACCGCCCGGTCGAGCAGTGCGGCGCCGGGCGGGACCGGCACGATCGGCCCGAAGATGCGGCCGCGGGCCGGATCGCCGGCCGCCGCCCGCAGGAAGTCGTGCGAGGCACGCAGGGCGGCCGGGTCCGGGGTGTACTCCTGGCCGGTGGCGCGGGCCAGGTCCCAGCCGTGGATCACCAGTTCGTCGGTGGCGACGGCGGCGGCGACCGCGCCGGGCAGGTCCACGCCGCCGGCGCGGGTCATACCGGTCCGGGCGGCCGGGTCGCGCCAGGCCTCGGCGAGCTCGTCGAGGGCCTTGGGCAGCTCCTCGCGCCAGCCGGGGCCGAGTTCGGGCAGCCCGGCCTGCGGGGAGGTGTCGGTGGTGCCGCCCAGGTCCTTGCGGGCGGCGTCGCGGAAGGCGACGGCCAGGCCGAGGATGTGGGCCAGCAGGGCGCGCACCGGGTAGTCGGGACAGGGCGTCGGCCCCACCATGTGCTCCTCGCGCACCCCCTCCGCCAGGCTCGCGACGACCTGCGTCTGCGGTCCGAGGTCGAGGGTCGTGTCGGTCATCCGCTGCTCCTCCGGGTCGGGGTTCCTCGCAAGGGTGGACCGGCCCGGCACGCGGAACTCATCGCCGGGGGGAGAACCGGCGGACGCCCCCTCGCCCGCGCCGCCTTTCTAGGGCAGTTGCCCCATGCCCGGGCGGGGGCCTTAGCCGCACGATGGCCAGGCATGACGACATCGGCATCGGCATCGCAAGAACCGGCCTCGGGACCGGAATGGACCCTGATGCGCGTCCTGCGGGACCGCAACGCGGGGCTGTACCTCGTCGCGGTCGTGGTCTCCGGCTTCGGCAGCTCGGCGCTGTGGCTGGCGTCGGGCGTGTGGGTGAAGGACCTGACCGGCTCGGACGGCCTCGCGGCCCTCAGCCTGCTCGCCATGTGGGCGCCCACGCTCGCCGGTCCGCTGCTCGGCACCCTCGCCGACCGGGTGCGCCGCAAGCCCCTGCTGATCGGCACGAACCTCCTGCCGGCCGCCCTGCTGCTCACCCTCCTCACCGTCGGCTCGCCCGGCCGGGTCTGGCTGGTCTACGCGGTCCTGTTCCTGTACGGCGCGGCGGGCGTGGTGCAGGACGCGGCCGAGTCGGCCCTGGTCGCCGCCACCGTCGACCGCTCCCTGCTCGGCGACTTCAACGGGCTGCGCATGACGGCGAACGAGGGCATGAAGCTGGTGGCGCCGCTCGCCGGCGCCGGTCTCTACACGATGTCCGGCGGCCCGGCCGTCGCCCTGCTGGACGCGGTCACCTTCGTCCTGGCCGCGGGGGTGTGCGCCCTCCTGCGCGTCCGCGAGGAGAAGGCGGCGACGCCGGCGGGGGGCTGGTGGGCCCGGACGGCCGAGGGCACACGCTTCCTCCGGGCGCACGCCCGGCTGCGGCCCCTGGTGCTGGCGGCGGGCGCCACCATGCTCTGCGCCGGCCTGAGCGGCGCGCTGCTGTACGCCGTCGTCGACGGCCTCGGGCACGCCCCCGCCTACGCCGGTGTCCTGTACGCCGTCCAGGGCGCGGGCTCGGTCGCGCTCGGACTGGCCTCCGGCCCGGCCCTGCGGCTGCTGGGCGAGCGCCGGTTCGCGGCGGCCGGGATCGCCCTCACCGCGTGCGCGGTGGCGGCGCGGGCGGTACCGGCCGATCCGGTGGCGCTGGCGTGCAGCGCGGCGAGCGGGGTGGGGCTGCCGTGCGTGCTCATCGCCGCGATGACGGCCGTGCAGCGCGCGACCCCGGGCGCGCTGCTGGGCCGCACGGCCGCCACCGCCAACACCTTGATGTTCACGCCGAACGTGGCCGGTCTGGCCGTCGGCGCGGCCCTGGTCGAACTGGTCGACTACCGCCTGCTGCTGGCCGCCTGCGGCCTGGCGCTGCTGGTGACCGCCGCGTCCCTGGTTCAGCTCCCGGCCAGCGCCTCCCGCACCAGCGACAGGTCGCCGTCCGACGCCAACCCGGCGTGATAGAGCCGCAGTTCGGTGGCGCCGCGGTCCCGGGCCGCGGCCGCGTCCGCCGCCAGCGTGGCCGGGTGGCCGCCCATCCCCGAGACCACGGTGAAGTTGGCGGCGACGACGGCACCTTCGCGGCCCCGGGCGGCGAACGGCGTCAGCAGACCCGTACCGCCGGCGCACGGTACGACCACGCCGTCGGCGACGGTCAGGATGTGCGCCGGGTCCACGCCTGCGTTGGCGCCGGTGTGATACGTCACCGGGTCGGCGTGCAGCAGCACCTGGAAGCCCTCGGGGGCCGCCGCGCGCACGGCCCGGACCGCCGCCTCCTGGAGGGTGCGCGCGGTCTCGTCACGCCACGCGCGCGTGGCGGCCGCCTTCGCCGCGCCGAGCGGCTTCTCCACCCCGGCCCAGCCCCCGTCGTCGGGCGCGCCCCGCCACAGCGGCTCCAGCGCCTCGCGCACGGAGGCCGCCAGTTCGCCGGGGTCCAGGCCCTGATCGCCGTAGCCCTCCCGGCAGGCGGGGCAGAAGCAGAGCGACATCAGGTACGAGCCCGCCTCCCCGAGGGCCACCCCGGCGGTCTTGTCGTGGGCGTGCAGGTGCTGCAGCCCGTACCAGCCGAGCGACTCCAGCTCGGTGCCGCGCGCCCCCGGCCGCACCGCCGCCTCGGCGGCCAGCTCGACGAGGTACGCGCGCGTGGCGGGCTGGGCGATGCACGGGGCCCACGGGTAGCGGTCACCGTAGGCGTTGACGACGGAGGTGTCCGGACGCTCCGCGCCCAGCCGGGAGTTGTGCGCGAGCACGACCCAGGTGTGCACCTCGAGCCCGGCGTCCGCGAGCGCCGCCGCGGCCTCGCCGTACGCGTCCCCGGGCGCCCAGTCCCCGGCCTCGTACGGCCTGAGCTCCCGCCCCTGCCAGCGCGCGTCCGTCGGATAGAGCACGGCGGAGTGCTCGGCGGTGACGACGCGGTGGCGCGGGTGGCGGGGCGTCAGCGCGCGCGTGGAGTGGTACGCGGCGGCGAGCGTCACCTGCCGCACGCCGAGCGCGGCGACGCGTCCCGCGGCCTCCGGGTCCCCGACGACGTCCCAGGGGTAGACGAACGCCGACGCCTTCACTTGCCCTCCGCGCCGGTCGCGGAGGTCCCGTCGATCCCGTCCAGCAGCGCGTACCCGCGCTCGATCAGCTGGGAGAGCTGCTTGACGTGGTCCTCGGCGGGTTCGTGCAGCGGGGGGCGCACCTCGCCCACGTCCAGGCCGCGCAGCCGTACGCCCGCCTTCACCAGGGCGACGGCGTAGCCCCGCCCCTGGGCGCGCAGTTCGACGAACGGCCGGTAGAAGCCGTCGAGCAGGCGCCGAGCGGTCGCGTCGTCGCCGGTGCGCAGGGCCTCGTAGAAGGCGCGGGCGATCTCCGGGGCGAAGCAGAACACGGCGGAGGAGTACAGACCGATGCCGATGGCGCGGTAGGCGAGCTGGGTCTGCTCGGCGGTCGGCAGGCCGTTGAAGTAGAGGAAGTCGCCGGGGACGTCGGTGCGTACGGCGCTGATGACGCGCTGCATCAGATCGAGGTCGCCGAGGCCGTCCTTGAAGCCGATGATCCCGTCCGTGCGGGCGAGTTCGGCGACGCTCGCGGGGGTGAACACGGCGTTGTCCCGCTGGTAGACGATCACGGGCAGCGCCGTGGAGGCGGCCACGTCGCGGTAGTGCCGCAGCAGCCCCTCCTGCCCCGCGCGCACGAGATACGGCGGCATGGCGAGCAGCCCGTCCGCCCCGGCCCGCTCGGCGAGGCGCGCGTAGCGCACGGCGAGCGCGGTCCCGTATCCGGCGCCGGCGACGACCGGCACCCGCCCGTCCGTCTCCTCGACGGCCGCCCGCACGCACGCCTCGAACTCCTCGGGCGTGAGCGCGTGGAACTCGCCGGTGCCGCAGCAGGCGAAGACCGCGGCGGCCCCCGCCCCGACCCCGCGGCGCACATGGGCGCGGTAGACGTCGAGGTCGACCGAGCCGTCCGGCCCGAAGGCGGTGACCGGGAAGAACAACGGCCCACTGGGGATGCTGAGTCGAGCGGCGAGGGGGGACGGCGTCACGGGCTCTCCCTGGGGCAGACGCGCAGTGGCAGACGCGTACGTTCTTCTGATCGATGTCTATATTTCTGAACATCGCCACACTAGGGAGCCGACTCCGCCCAGGTCAAGCCACCGCCTTGCCGGGATGGCGGCGGACAGAAACGGCACAGAAACGGAAAGGAAAACGACGGACGAGCGGCGCGAGCGGATCCGGCCGCTCCGCGCGACACTTGACGGAGGTGGACGCGCTCCTTAGCGTTTCCACGGATGTGAATACCGTCCACGCATACGGCCACCTGTCACAGGCGGCGGACCAAGGAGACCCGAGGATGCCCGCTCCCCGCACCGTCCTGCTCACCGGCGCCGCCGGCGGACTCGGCACCCTCATGCGGAACCTGCTCCCCGCCTTCGGCCATGAACTGCGCCTGCTCGACCTGCGCCCGATCGAGGGCGAGCCCGACGCGATCACCGCGGATCTCGCGGACAGAAAGGCGCTGCGTGAGGCCGTGCGCGGCGTCGACGCGATCATCCACCTCGCCGGCATCTCCCTGGAAGCCCCCTTCGAGAAGATCCTCGCGGCGAACATCGAGGGCACGTACAACCTGTACGAGGCCGCCCGCGAGGAGGGCGTCGGCCGTGTCGTCTTCGCCTCCTCCAACCACGCGGTCGGGTTCACCCCGCGCCCCCGGGACGGCGACCCGCTCATCCCGGTCGACACCCCGCGCCGCCCCGACACCTTCTACGGCCTGTCCAAGTCCTTCGGCGAGGACCTCGCCCAGCTCTACTGGGACAAGCACGGCATGGAGACCGTCTCGGTGCGCATCGGCTCCTGCTTCCCGGAGCCCACCAGCGTGCGGATGCTGTCGGTGTGGATGAGCCCGGCCGACGGCGCCCGCCTCTTCCACGCGGCCCTGACCGCCGAGAACGTCGGCCACACCGTCGTCTACGGCTCCTCGGCGAACACCCGGCTGTGGTGGGACCTGTCCACGGCGCGGGCGCTCGGCTACGAGCCGCAGGACGACTCCGAGCCGTTCGCGCGCAAGCTGATCGCCGAGCAGGGCGAGCTGGACCCGGACAACGTCGCGCACGCCTGCCTCGGCGGCCACTTCGTGAGCGAGCCGCCCATCTGGCCGTACTGATCCCGCCCGCCGCCGGGAGGCGGAAAAACGATGCTCGCCGCGGCGGGCGGGCACCGAACGGGCCCGCCCGCCGCGGCATTCGGGCACAGCGGCTGCCCGATCCCACGCCGTCACTCACAGCAGCGCAGGTCCGAGGCGGGCACTCCGCTCCGCAAACGGGCACATACGGGCAGCATCGAGTCTGCAACAAGCCTGGTCAGTGCCGCGCACCGGGAGTACAACTTCCCCCATGGCCCCAACCGGGCCCGAACGGGCAGCGAGCAGGGAAAGGTGGGTGCGGCGATGACGGCGAACACCGCGAGGACGGCGGAAGAACGCCAGCGCGAGATCGTGCGGGTCGCGCGCGCCACCGGTTCCGTCGACGTCACGATGCTCGCCGACCAGCTGGGCGTGGCCAAGGAGACCGTACGGCGGGATCTGCGCGCCCTGGAGGACCACGGCCTGGTCCGCCGCACCCACGGCGGCGCCTACCCCGTGGAGAGCGCCGGCTTCGAGACGACGCTCGCCTTCCGCGCCACCAGCCATGTGCCCGAGAAGCGCCGGATCGCGGCCGCCGCGGCCGAGCTGCTCGGGGACGCCGAGACGGTCTTCGTCGACGAGGGCTTCACCCCCCAGCTCATCGCCGAGGCACTGCCCAAGGACCGGCCGCTGACCGTGGTCACCGCGTCCCTGCCGGTCGCCGGAAGTCTCGCCGAGGCGGACGGCATCTCGGTGCTGCTGCTCGGCGGCCGCGTCCGCTCCGGCACCCTGGCCACCGTCGACCACTGGACGACGAAGATGCTGGCCGGCTTCGTCATCGACCTCGCCTACATCGGCGCCAACGGCATCTCCCGCGAGCACGGCCTGACCACCCCCGACCCGGCCGTCAGCGAGGTGAAGGCGCAGGCCATCCGCGCCGCCCGCCGCACGGTGTTCGCGGGCGTGCACACCAAGTTCGGCGCGGTCAGCTTCTGCCGGTTCGCCGAGATCGGCGAGCTGGAGTCCGTCGTCACCAGCACCCTGCTGCCCGCTTCCGAAGCCCACCGATATTCGCTGCAGGGCCCGCAGGTCATCCGCGTCTGACAAGCCCGCAACCCGGAAACAGCCCCCCGAACGGCACGCGTACGCGCGCGTGCGCCCCTTGTATCCGCATAAGTACCAGGAGCTCCCCATGCGAACCCAGAGCCGACGCGGCCGCCGCGCCCTGTTTGCGGCGGCCGCCGCAGGAACGATGATCACCCCCCTGCTCGCCGCCTGTTCGGGCGCCGGCGGTGGCGGCGGGTCCTCGTCCCATTCCATCAACGTGCTGATGGTGAACAACCCGCAGATGGTGGAGCTGCAGAAGCTGACCGCGGCCAACTTCACCAAGGACACGGGAATCACGGTGCACTTCACCGTCCTGCCCGAGAACGACGTCAGAGACAAGATCAGCCAGGACTTCGCCAACCAGGCCGGCCAGTACGACGTCGCCACGCTCAGCAACTACGAGATCCCGATCTACGCCAAGAACGGCTGGCTCCACCCGATCGACTCGTACGTCAAGAAGGACACCGCCTTCGACCAGCAGGACATCCTCAAGCCGATGCAGCAGGCCCTCACCGCGGCGGACGGCAAGCTCTACGGTGAGCCCTTCTACGGCGAGTCCTCCTTCCTGATGTACCGCAAGGACGTCTTCCAGAAGAAGGGCCTGACCATGCCGGCCAAGCCCACCTGGCAGCAGGTGGCGAACCTGGCCGCCAAGGTGGACGGCGCCGAGCCCGGGATGAAGGGCATCTGTCTGCGCGGGCTGCCCGGCTGGGGCGAGATGCTGGCTCCGCTGACCACGGTCGTCAACACCTTCGGCGGCACCTGGTTCGACAAGAACTGGCAGGCCCAGCTGACCTCCCCCGCCTTCAAGAAGGCCACCCAGTTCTACGTCGACCTGGTGCGCAAGCACGGTGAGTCCGGTGCCCCGCAGGCCGGCTTCGCCGAGTGCCTCAACGACACCACACAGGGCAAGACGGCGATGTGGTACGACGCCACCTCCGGCGCGGGCTCGCTGGAGGCGTCCGGTTCCCCGGTCAAGGGCAAGATGGGCTACGTCCCGGCCCCGGTGGACAAGACCGACAGCTCCGGCTGGCTCTACACCTGGGCGTGGGGCATCCAGAAGGCGTCCAAGCACGCCGACGACGCCTGGAAGTTCATCTCGTGGGCCTCGGGCAAGGACTACGAGAAGCTCGTGGGCGAGAAGGCGGGCTGGGCGAACGTGCCGGCCGGCAAGCGCTCCTCGACCTACGACATCCCGCAGTACCGCAAGGAGGCGGCGGCCTTCGCCGACGTCACCCGCAACGCCATCTCCAGCGCCAAGCCGAACGACCCGGGTGTGCAGCCCCGTCCCGCGCCCGGCATCCAGTTCGTCGACATCCCCGAGTTCACCGACCTGGGCACCAAGGTGTCCCAGGAGCTGAGCTCCGCCATCGCCGGGCGGCAGTCCGTGGACAGTGCGCTGAAGAAGTCCCAGCAGCTCGCCGAGGCCGTCGGAAAGAAGTACCAGGGATCATGACAGCCACCACCTCGCCCCGGGTCGCCACCGCCACCGCGCGGCCGGCGACCCGGCCCCCCAACCGTATGCGCGCGTGGGCCGTGCGCGCCCCGCTGCTGCCGGCGCTGGTCTTCATGATCGTGGTGACCCAGCTGCCGTTCGTGGCCACCCTGGTGATCTCGTTCTTCGACTGGAACGCCCTGTATCCGAAGGATCGCCACTTCACCGGTGTCCACAACTACCAGCAGGTCCTCAGCGACCCGGATCTGCGCCACTCGGTGTGGACGACGATCCTGCTGACGGTCAGCGTGGTCCTGGCCAGCCTGGTGCTGGGCCTGGCCATCGCGTTGCTGCTCAACCGGAGGTTCAGGGGCCGCGGCGTCGTCCGCACGCTGATGATCGCCCCGTTCCTGATCGTGCCGGTGGCCGCCGCCCTGCTCTGGAAGCATGTGCTCTACAACCCTGAGTACGGCCTGTTCAACGGGTTGCTGCACTATGTGGGCGGCCCGCAGCCGGACTGGATCTCCAACACCCCGCTGCTGGCGGTCGAGGCCTCGCTGGTGTGGCAGTGGACGCCGTTCATGATGCTGATCCTGCTGGCGGGGCTGCAGAGCCGCGACAGCGAACAGCTCGAGGCCGCACGGGTGGACGGCGCCAACGACTGGCAGGTCTTCGTCCATCTGACGCTGCCGCACCTGCGCCGCTACCTCGAACTCGGCGCCCTGCTGGGCTCGATCTACATCGTCCAGAACTTCGACGCGGTCTTCACCATCACCTCGGGCGGCCTGGGCACCGCCAACCTCCCCTACACCGTCTACCAGACCTTCTACCAGGCGCACGAGAACGGCCTCGCGTCGGCCGCGGGCGTCCTGGTGGTCATCGGCTCCATCATCATCGCCACCTTCGCCCTGCGCGTGGTGTCGTCCCTGTTCCGCGAGGAGGTGTCCCGCGCATGAGTACGATCGCCGCACGAACCGCGACCGACCGGCCCCGCCGGCGCGGCGGAGCGGGGCTCGGACTGGTCGCCTGGCTGGTCGGACTGGTGTTCTTCCTGCCCATCGCCTGGATGGCCCTGACGTCCTTCCACTCCGAGGCGGACGCCGCCACCAACCCGCCGTCCTTCGGCGCGTCGCTGACCCTGGACAGCTACCGCGAGTTCTTCGGCGCGGGCGGCGGCGCGGACCCCTGGCCCGCACTGATCAACTCGGTCATGGCCTCGGTGACCTCGACCCTGCTGGTGCTCCTGCTGGCCCTCCCGGCGGCCTACGCGCTCTCCATCCGCCCGGTGAAGAAGTGGACGGACGTCCTGTTCTTCTTCCTGTCGACGAAGATGCTGCCGGTGGTGGCGGGCCTGCTGCCGATCTACCTCTTCGCCAAGAACACCGGGATGCTGGACAACATCTGGCTGCTGGTCATCCTCTACACCTCGATGAACCTGCCGATCGCGGTGTGGATGATGCAGTCCTTCCTCGCCGAGGTCCCGGTGGCGGTGATCGAGGCGGCGCAGATCGACGGCGCCCGCCTGCCGACCATCCTGGCCCGCGTGGTGGCCCCGATCGCCCTGCCGGGCATCGCCGCGACGGCGCTGATCTGCTTCATCTTCAGCTGGAACGAGCTGCTGTTCGCCCGAGTCCTGACGGGCGTGGTCGCACAGACCGCCCCCGTGTTCCTGACCGGCTTCATCACCAGCCAGGGCCTGTTCCTGGCGAAGGTGTGCGCCGCGTCGCTCGTCATCTCCCTGCCGGTGCTCGCCGCGGGATTCGCCGCCCAGGACAAGCTGGTCCAGGGCCTGTCGCTTGGAGCCGTGAAATGAAGGCCGCCGTCATCGAGTCCGTGGGCCGCGCCGTCGTGACCGAGGTCCCCGACCCGACACCCGGCCCCCGCGAGGTCGTCGTCGAGGTCGCCGCCTGCGGCCTGTGCGGCACCGATCTGCACATCCTCCAGGGCGAGTTCGCGCCGAAGCTGCCGATCGTGCCCGGGCACGAGTTCGCCGGTCAGGTGGTCGGCGTCGGCACCCAGGTCACGGAGGTAGCGGTCGGCGACCGGGTGGCGGTCGACCCGTCCCTGTACTGCTACGAGTGCCGGTACTGCCGCGCGGGCCACAACAACCTCTGCGAGCGGTGGGCCGCGATCGGCGTCACCACCGCCGGCGGCGCGGCGCAGTTCGCCGTCGCGCCGGTGGCCAACTGCGTGAAGCTGCCGGAACACGTCCGCACCGAGGACGCGGCCCTGGTGGAGCCCCTGTCCTGCGCCGTCCGCGGCTACGACATCCTGCAGGCCCGCCTCGGCGCGCACGTGCTGATCTACGGCTCGGGCACCATGGGCCTGATGATGCTGGAGCTCGCCAAGCGGACCGGGGCGGCGAGCGTGGACGTGGTGGACCTGAACCCGACGCGCCTGGAGACCGCCCGCCGGCTCGGCGTCACGGCCTCGGCGGCGAACCCGGACGAACTCGACCGCCCCCAGGGCTGGGACGTCGTGATCGACGCCACCGGCAACGCGGCCGCGATCCAGGACGGCCTGGACCGGGTCGCCAAGGCGGGCACGTTCCTGCAGTTCGGCGTCGCCGACTACGCCACCCGGGTGACGATCGACCCGTACCGCATCTACAACCAGGAGATCACCATCACCGGCTCCATGGCGGTCCTGCACAGCTTCGAGCGTGCCGCCGAGCTCTTCGCGGGCGGCGTCCTGGACCCGGAGACCTTCATCAGCGACCGGATCCCCCTCAGCCGCTACCCGGAGGCCCTGGAGCAGTTCGCGGCGGGGGTGGGCCGCAAGATCGTGGTGGTGCCGTAGGGAGACGGGCCGGGGGCCGGGCCGGCAGGCTCCCCCGATTGATCGAAGGGCACTCCCCCGATTGATCGAAGGGTAAGGGAACGGTAAAGCACCCTCGCTCGTTCAAGGGGCATGACAGCTATGACCCCCGGCTCGAACATCCCTCTTCCCACCGCCCGCGTGACGGTGGACGTCAGCGCCCCGGTGCGGCTCGACGTATCGGGCCTGCTGCTCACCGGCGACGGCAAGGTGCGCTCCGACGACGACTTCATCTTCTACAACCAGCCGGCGGGACCGGGCGTGACCTACCGCTCGGGCGGCGGCACGGCGCCGGACGCGATCACCGTGGACACCGCCGCGCTCCCGCCGGGCATCGAGAAGATCGTGGTGACCGCCAGCCCGGACGCCCAGGGGCAGACGTTCCAGGGCATCGAGCCGACGGCCACCCTGCGCAACGCGGACGACCACAGCGTCCTGGCCACCTTCACACCCCCGCGGCTCGGCGCGGAGACCGCACTGGTGGTCGTGGAGATCTATCTGCGCGGCGGCGTCTGGAAGGCCCGCGCCGTGGGCCAGGGCTACGCCAACGGCCTGGCCGGCATCGCCACCGACTTCGGCGTCACGGTGGAGGAACCGGCCGCGGCCGCCCCGCCCCGGCCGGCCACGCCGCCTGCGGCCCCGCCCGTGTCCACCACGCCGCCGCCTCCGCAGGCCGCGCCCGCCGCGGCCCCCGCTCCCGGCGCCGGGAAGATCAACCTCGACAAGGGCCGGGTCAGCCTCCGGAAGAACCAGACGGTCTCCCTCGTCAAGGGCGGCCGCCCGCTGCTCAGCCAGGTCAGGATGGGCCTCGGCTGGGAGCCGGCGTACGGCGGCAAGGACATCGACCTGGACGCGTCGGTCATCGCCTACGGGCCTCAGCGCAACCACATCGACAGCTGCTACTTCGGCAAGCTGTCCATCCTCAACGGCGCCGTCAAGCACTCCGGCGACAACCTCACGGGCGAGGGCGGGGGCGACGACGAGACGATCGTGGTCGACCTCGGCCGCATCCCGCAGGAGGCCACCGGCCTGGTCTTCACGGTCAACTCCTTCTCCGGGCAGAAGTTCACCGAGGTCGCCAAGGCCTACTGCCGCCTCCTGGACGCCACGACCGGTGAGGAACTGGTCCGCTTCGACCTGACCAACGCCGAGGCCCAGACCGGCGTGATGATGGCGAAGCTGATCCGCCAGTTCTCCGGCGAGTGGGAGATGACGGCGCTCGGCGAGTTCGTCAAGGGCCGCACGGTGCGCAGCATGGTGAAGCCGGCCGCGCAGTCGCTGTGAGAACACGCAGGTCAGGAGCCTTGAGCAGCCCAGCCAGGTGACGTTCTGCAGCCGCGCGCCCTGGTCGCGTGCCACTCATGAAGATGGAAGGCGAATCGAGAGCGCCCCTCCCCCTCTAGAGATAACTAGAGGAGACTAGAGGCGCTTCGAGATCACTCGCCCCGACTATTTCCCAATCTCTCCCCAGTCGATCACTGGGCAGACACAACGAGGGCCTCCGCAGCATCTGCGGAGGCCCTCGTGTTTCACAGTCGGGGGACCAGGGTGGGGCCGCCACCCGGGGAGGCGGGCTTATTACCCCACCCTGGCCACCCTGTCCAACGCGCGCTTCGTGCTCATGTCACGGGGCGCTTGTCACTCATTCGGGCGAGTTTGAACACGATCCGATCGGAAACAGACGCAGACCGCCCGCCCGCCGACGAGGGGGTGCTCACGGCGGGCGGGCGGCGCTTCCGGCGACGAGCGAGGTCCGGGGCCGCGCCGAGTATGGGAGCAGGTGACCATTCCGGGCGCAGGAGCAGTCACTTTCTCCGAACGTAAGTGCGATCGGCATATTCGCATTCGATCACACGCGGATGGTTTCTCGCTACACGCTGTTGAGATCTGGTTGAACTCAAGTTGCATATATCCGCTGGATACCCAAGATCAGCAGATTTACCACGGGTGGTAAAGACTTCCCATCAAGATCACTTCAGCGTGTACGGGTGCCGCTCGACCCCCTACCCGACTGGGTGCCCAGCCGACAGCAGGCAATCGGGACGCGGATCCGAGACCGCCGCCGCGACGCCGACCTCTCCCAGGTCGACCTCGGCGAGCTGGTCGGCCGTGACCACAAGACGATCCACCGGTGGGAAACCGCGGCCACCGCTCCCACACTCGTCGACCTCCTGCTCCTCGCCGACGCGCTCGGCGTACCGCTCGCCGACCTCGTGCGCTGAGCGGCCGCCCCCGCGGGGGACGGAGGCGGCCGCCCTCATCCCGCCGCCGGCGCCATCGGCGTGAGCCAGCGGCGGGAGCCTCACCAACTGGTGCGGGTGTACGCGTGCCAGTGCCCGCCGCCGCCGTCCCTCGGCGGGTGCCCTATCGGCTCGGTGCAGCGGACGTGCGTGCGCGGATTCTCCGCCCAGCAGTAGCGGTGCCCGTTCGGCACACGGGGCAAGGTGGTCGTGCTCACGGGGTGACTCCCGACCTCTGTGCATGGTGCGGGCCGACCAGCGGCGCGCAGGTGGGACAGGCGTAGACCTCAACGCTCAGGTCGTGCGCCCCTTCGTGACCCTCGGCGCGGCCGACGGACACCGCCCCCTCGCCGAGCGTCGTGTGACAGAAGACGCAGGCCCAGCCGGAGTGCTGGGCGCGCGTCAGCCGTGCGGCGGGCGGGAGCTTCACGGCCGGTCGGCGAACGGGACCAGGTGGTGCCTGGCCCGGCACGGGCCGCACGCGAACCGGTTCCCCGCGGACGAAGGCCCGGAGCCCACCTCCTCAACCCGGATCAGCCGGACGTCGGCGCTGGAGCCCTCGTGCCAGGAACACCAGCCGTAGCCGGCAGCGGTGGGGGTTCCGTCGGTGCGTGCCGTCTGCGTACTCTCATCCATGTCGACTCCAACCAGTCGGCCAGCCCCCGGGCCTGGCAGCCGCGGGGGCCTTCTCATGTCCTCGCAGCGTAGACCCACCTGTATCGGCCTGTCTCGCTCCGCATCGATCCGTACCGCTACGGATCTCGAAATGCCGCCCCATGGTCCCCTGCCTAGCGTCGAGCCATGGCCACAGATCCAGACGCGCAGATCGACCACGAGGGGCCCGTCACGCCGTACCGGCAGCTCGCCGCGATCCTCCGCGCCCGCATCGCCCGCGGAGACTGGACAGACGGCCGGCCGATCGCCTCCGAGACACGCCTCGTGCAGGAATACGGGCTCGCCCGCTCCACAGTGCGGCGCGCCATCGCCGTCCTGGTCGAAGACGGCGCAGTCTGGACGGTCCCCGGCCGCGGCACTTACGTGGGACAGCCGCCAGACGAGGAATGAGCGGCCCCGGGCATGACGAAAGGGCCCCCTCCCAGCCCGCAGGCTGAGAGGGGGCCGATCGCCCTCACCCCAGAATGTGGCCCGGAAGCCACGCACCCACCACGCCCACCGCGGCAGGCACCACCACACACAGCCACCGAAACAGCCACGGATGCCGCTTCGCCCACGGCCTGATCCACTCCGAGAACGTGTCACCCTGCCGCCGGGACAGGATGCCCCGCACCTCGAACCCGGACCACAGCGCAGCCAGCAGGCCGAGCGCGGCCAGGATGCCGCCCCACACCCAGCCCGCCGCGCTCACGAGTCGCCCCCGTCCGACAGCTGCCCCTCCACGTGAGCGATCCGCACCTCGTGATCCGCGAGCCGCTCGTCATGCTGCCCCAGCCGGGCCATCACCCCCGGCCGGGCCGGAACCCCGGGCCGCTCTTCGGACCCGGACCAGTCCTCCCACGCCTGGTCGAAACGGTCGGCGATCCGCAGCACCGCACGCAGCAGCCGGATCAGGAGCACGGCCAGCCCGATGAGCGCTGTGACGCCGACAGACCAAGCCACAACCGAATCGATGGCTGCCACGCCCGTCGTTCCCTCACTCATCTGCTGGCCTCACCGCCGTCTCCCGGTTCGGCACCCGCCACACCGCCAGCACCGCGGCGAGGACTGCTCCGCCGATCGTGAGTCCCTCCGCGCCGGTGACCATGCCGTCCTGCGCCGCAGTGCCCAGCGCGCCGGCCCCGGCCACGACGCCGGCAACGCCGGCCTTCCAGTACTTCGAGAGCTTCACGGCTCAGCCCTCCGGGGTGGTGGTGACGCTGATGTGCAGGCCCTCGAGCGCCTTGCTGGCGGCATCGGTGACCTCCTGCCGCACCTGGGCGACGAGGGCGGGCACGTCGATGGCCGTGTCGACCCGGGCGAGGGCCTGCGCCATCGCGGTGATGGCCGCGGTCTGCGCGGCTTCCGACGCCTGGAGCTTCGCCACCATGGCGACGAGCTTGTCGGTGTTCTCGTGCGCGATCCGCGAGTGCGCGTACCCGGAGCCGAGCGTCACCCAGACGGGGATCTTCTTGTCCGCGAGGCCCTTGTCCGTCGGCCAGTGCCGCGGAACCCAGTCGCCGAGCGGGACCTGGTCGCCAAGTTGCATGTCGTCCTCCTGGGGTGTGATGCCGGGCATCCACTGCCCGTAGTCGTCGGCGAGTGCCGTGTTGAGGTCGCAGGACACGCCGCCGATGCTGGCCTGTTTGCCCTGCCTGATGGCGGCCCGCTTGTCCCACTGGCCGCCCGACCAAGCGAACGTCTGCCATGCCCACTTCGCGTGGCCGCCATCGAGGGCGCGCTTGACGACGTAGTAGCCGCCGTACACGCCCACCCGGGCCCGGCCGAGCACCGAGGCAGCGCCGTCCAGATACGCGTTGATAGCGGTCTGCTGGCCGGGGGTGGCATCGAAGTCGACGGCGAAGTAGATCGGCCTCGACGAGGGCATGCCGCACGCCGCCGCCTGCGCGGCCGCAGCCTTCGCGTCCTCGGCTCCGGCGCTCTTGCCAGACAGGGGGCGCTTCGCGGTCGACTCCCACACCACGACGCTCGACACACCGTGCGCCGCCAGGTCGTCGGCCTCTGCCCGGGACAGGTTCTTGCTCCTGTCAGGGGACAGATAGCGGCAGGCGAACTTCTTGCCCGCTGCCTTCACCGCCGCACCGCCCGGATGCGACCAGGCGTAGTCCAGGCCAGGGATGCTCGCCATCACACACGCTCCGGCCAGTGCCACGTGCCGCCCGTTGGCGGCTGTTCGTCGACAGCGACGTGCGTGCAGCCGCCGGCGGCGAGCGGGTGGAAGAACTGGCCGGTCGGGTTGAGCACGGACAGCCCGACCCTGCTCGAGTCGTCGGGATCGACCTCGGTGACGATCGCGGCACGGCAGGCGGGCGGGAACGCCTGGCTGCCGTCCTCGCGGACCGGGGTGCCGTGGCTGACGTAGTGGACGACCCGCCCGACGGACGGCTGTTGCTGCGACATCGGCCCCTCCAGGGCATAGAGAAAGCCCCAGCCAGACGGCGCGGGGCGTAGGGGTGCTGGGCAGAGGCTCAGCTGAGGGCTGCCCAGCGGGCGACGTAGTCCGTGTCGCCGGAGGCGAGCGCCACCGACGCGGGCAGCGCCGTCTGCCCGGTCCCGGACGTCAGGAACCGGGCGTTGGCCGCGGTGAGGCCAGCGTTGAGCGTGCTCGACGAGTACGAGTGACCACGGACCAGCTGCGGCGGCGTCGTCCCGTTGACGAGGACCGCCACGTAGTACACGCCCGGATCCAGCGTCTGTGCCGAGGAGAGGGCGATGGCGTGGTGCCCGGCCGAGGCGAAGGTCGCGCTCTGGTCGGCGCTGCCGGACAGCAGCGTCCCCGCCGAGTCGTAGAGGCCGGCGAAGTTCTGCGCGGCGGTCAGCCCCGCTCCGGCTTCGCCGATGCCGATGTGCACGTTGGTGACCACGGTGGGGTCGGCGACCTTGACGGCCATCAGGTACAGCACCCCGGCCGTCATGGTGTCGGTGCCGGCGCCGAGGGTCGCGGGGTCCTGCGTCCACGACAGCAGCCCGTGATCGGCCGGGGTCCACAGCGGGCCAGAGGTGTCCGTGCGCGGGTACCGCTGCAGGCCGGCCTGCAGGGTGCCGGTGTCGAGGCCGACGATGTCCCGCAGCACCGTGGACGCGACCGTGCTGTAGGTGACCGTGCTGCCCGAGTTGGCCTCCACGCGGATGGCCTCGAAGACGTTCGGCGCCTCGCTGACCGTGCTGGCGTCCTCGATCAGCGACAGGGAGTCGCCGGTCGCGACGTTGACCCACTTCGCGGAGACCTTGTTGTTCCAGGCGTTGGCGCCGACCACGAAGGCCTTGTTCCCGGCCGCGCCGGTCTTGCAGGTCACGTAGTTCAGGTCGAACACGTTGGACTCGCCGGTCTGCACGTTGATCAGGGTGGCGAACTGCTCCAGGTTGCAGCCCCAGAACCGCTGGCTTGCGCTGCCGGCGGCGCCGTCGAGGAGGATGCCCGTGCAGCCGGCCCCGTTGGCGCCGGCCTCGACCATGGACCAGTTGTTCTGGTTCATGTTGCCGGTGATCGACTCCACGTGGATCGCGGTGCCGCCGTCGCCGACCAGCTCGATGAAGAACCGGCTGAAGGTGCAGTCCCCGGCGTTCTGCACCGAGCTGTCGTTGCTGATGTGGACTCCGTTGCGGACGCCCTCGATCTCGATGTTGTCGAACACCGACCGGAACGGCATCTCCAGGTCCATCGCCCAGCCGGTGTAGGTGGGGGTGTACTCGCCGTTGATCCGCAGGTTGCGGAAGCTGGAGTCCCAGAAGCTGCGGGTCTCGCCGGCGGTGGTGACCGCGGTCGCCACGATCCCCTTGCCTGCCCCGGAGATGACGATGCCCAGGTCGCGGATGTGGCATTGGGCCCAGTTGGAGATGGCGATGGCGTTGACGTCCAGCGCGGGCCGCAGGATCGTCGTGAACTCCCCGCTGCCCTGCACGATGACGGACTGGGGGTTGTCCTCGTTGGCGGTGCCGTTGATCTGGACCGGTGCGCTGAGGTTGAAGTCGCCGGTCGACAGCTGGACGATGCCCCCACCGGTGTCGTTCTGTGCGTCGTCGATCGCGGCCTGGATCTGCACCTCGTCCGCGGTGCCGTCGCACAGGTAGGAGGCGGCGGCGCGCACGTCGGCAGGCGCGGTCGCCGAGGCGACCACCCGCACCAGCGACGTGAACGCGGCCGAGCTGCCGCCCCCGGAGCCGGTACCGCGGGCCTGGATCCATGCACGGCTGCTGCCGCCCGCGTCCGCCCACATGCCCGTCACGGAGTCCGGGCCCTGGAACTCGGGGATGAACCCGTACTCGTCCGCCGTCACCGTGGTGATGGGTGTGCTGGAGGCGTCGAGGAGGTCGGTGTACTGGGTGCCGGCCTCGGCAGCGTCCCAGAAGGTCACGGTGGCGGTGGGGGCGACGGCCCACAGGCCGTCGGAGGGCTGAACCACGTAGTCGGCGAGGGTCGCGCCGAACGTTGAGCGTGCCATGGTCAGTCCACCACCCAGCTGATACCGGAGCCGGGCAGCACGAAGTCTCCCGTCGAGATGGTCGGATGGTTGGTCAGCCACACCTGCCCGGCCCGATCGCTGCTGGCCGCGTAGATGATGACGCGGCTGACCTCGAGGCCGGTGGTGTAGCAGATGCCGTACTGATCGCGGCTGGGGTGCCGGTAGGCGGCCGGGATGAGCACCGGCAGACGGCTGATGCTCGACCCGCTGAGAGTGCCCGCCTTCCGCTCGAACGAGCCGAGGCGCAGGTGAACGCTGCCGTTGCGCTTCTGCAGGATGCTGTCGACGGTGTAATCCCACGCCGACAAGGCGGAGTTGACGACGATGACACCGGAGTCGTCGGCAATGGTCCGCCAGCTGCTGCCCGTCCACTGCAGCGTGCGCCCGGTATCCGTCTCGAACACCATCTCGCCACGCACCGGCGTCGGGTTGCGCGCCGACGACAGAGCGGGGCGCACACGGGCGCCGACATACAGCTCGCCGCGCGTCACGCTCACCGCGGAGGCCCCGTTGAGGACGGTCACCGTGGCGAGGGGAATCTCGTACACGCCGGAGCTGTAGTCACCTACGTCCTGAACCAGCGGCGGGGCGCCAGCCCCTGGCGTGCCTTCACGGATCGCCGCAGCCACAGTCCAGTCGGCGCGATCCAGACGCAGTACCACCCGATCCACCCGCGTCGAGCCAGAACTGTTCGCCGAGATGGGCAGGTTCACGGCGGTCGTGCCCGAGTGCCAGCCGTGACCGCGCACGCTGGCATACACATCCGCGCGCACGTCGACGGACAGTCCCGTGCCGGCGGAGACGACCTCGGTGTCGGTCGGGTCGCCATACACGCCATCGTCGGAGAACCGGCTGGCCAGGACCTCGTATTCGGCGTCGGTCACCGCCCCCGTGTTATAGGCGGCGTAGGGCCAGGACTGCTGGGCCATGCGTTACCTCGCTTCGATCCGGCCGAGCCTGCGGCCCAGCTCTCGTACCAGCCGCACCATCTGCGGGTCCGACGTTGCCTCCGGCGACCCGACCAGGCTCGTGACGTACTCGCCGCTCTCGGGCGTTGCTTGCAGGTGGATGGAGCGCACCAGGTCGGCGACCTCCAGGCCCGTGGGGAGGGCGACGGTGACCTTGTCGCCGAGGCCGTAGTCGCGGCCGGCCCTGAGGTCCTCGGTGTCGACGGTGACCGTCGCCAGCTCCACCGGCGCCGACCCGCCGGCGAGCGACTCGGTGCCGTCCTGGGTGAGCTCGCCGTTGGTGTCGTCGTCCGCCGAGCCGTTGACGAGCTCCTCGACCCGGTACCACGTGGATGCCGCGGTGGTGTCTGCCACCTCGACGTAGGCGCGCGGTGTGGCCTGGTCGGAGCCCGTGACCAGCGCATGCGTCACGGTCGGTGCGCTCTGCTTGAAGGTGACCGCCCGCAGGTTGCCCAGACCCTCGGAGAAGCGGGCCGTTGCCGTGAGGTCGGCCGGGGCGTACACCTCGAACTCGATCTGGCTGCTCGTCTGGCGGGCGCGGAACCCGAGGCCGCCGCCGTCGATCGCCACCCGCCGGCAGGTGGCGAGCAGGCCCTCGAAGCGGGTGTTCACGCTGGTACTGCTGCCGACACCAGCGGCAGCAGCGAGGGCGAAGTTCGGGATCTGCCGATCCCCGCGCGCGGAAGGCCCGCAGTTGACGTCGACCAACGTCCGGATGATCGTCTCCGCGTTCGTCGAGGTGATCTGGTAGGCGGTATCGGGCTGCGCCGACCAGGCCGAGGCCGGGTCCGCCCAGGTGAGGTATCCGGCCGGCCGCGCCAGGTCGTCGCTGAAGTTGACGGTGACCTTGCCCGGCGGTGCCTCGCCGTCGCTGCCGATCCCCCAGGAGAAGTCCTGCGGGATCTCCATCGGGCCGGCCATCCAGATCTCGCCGTCCCGGATGACCACCAAGCGGTTGCCGGGCTGGAGCTGGTCCATCACATAGGAGTGAGCAACCAGGTCCACGCTCCCGCTGCCCGGCTCGTTGAACTTCAGCGTGGCGTCGAGCGACGTCCAGTCGGTGAGGGGATCGCCCTGCACGGCGAGGGCCTCGTCCGTGATGAGGAGCTGGATCGCCACGCGCCACCTCCTATGCGGTCTCGTAGCGTGGGTTGAACGTGAGGTCCACGGCTGAGCCGGGCCCGGCGCCGTCGAGTTCGAAGGTGACGTCCGTGCTGCCCGGAGGCAGCGACCACAGCGACGCTGACGGCCAGTTCAGCCCGCCGACCCAGTTGGAGCCGTCCTGGTAGCGGACCTGGACGGGGTCGGTGCGGATGGTGACCTGCTGGCCGGCCGTCAGCGCGCCGTGGCCGATCGCGGACGCGCTGGGGTCGAGGACGAAGCTGTCGCCGGTGTCCTGGCGGGTGAACGTGATCAGTGACGCAGGGCCGGTGATCATCCATTCCGGCCAGACGTCGACGTCGCCGGGGTTGGTGACCGTGGTCGCGCCGAGGACCTGCGAGCTGGACACGGTCGGGTACGGGTTCAGGAAGTCGGCGCCGACGCCGTACTCCCGGTGCACCATGACCGTCTCGGAGTCGACCCAGTACGGGTCTTCACACCACAGCGTCAGGACGGCGCTGTCGAAGATGGCGCTGCTCGCGCTGCGGTTGCCCTGCCCGTCGAACCCGTCCTGGTAGATCACGTTGATGCGGCGGCGACTGCCGTCCGGCCGCGCGACCTCGAAGGTGCCCGCCCCGTCGCGCAGCGTGCGGGTGAAGGCTGTCGCCAGTTGCCGCCACCGCTGCACGAACTCGAGGTGGTCCGAGCCGTAGACGTGCAGCGGCCACACGATGGCCCGCGCCTGCGGCTGCGCATGCCGCAGCCGTGCGCCTCCGCGCGGGTGGGGGTCCGACGTCAGCTCGTAGGGTGCGGCGCCGAGGCCGGACACGCCGTCGGCGAGGGTGTACCAGCCCAGGGCCTCGGTGGTCAGCGGCCACACACCGCCAGCGGGGTCGGTGTAGGTGACCGTCGCGTGGCCGAGGTCCGGGATGGATACACCGCCACCACCCGATTCGCCGGTATCCGGCGGGGTGGTGACCGGTGCTGTAATGAGCGGCATCTACCTGGGCCTCCCCACGCGCTGGCGGGCCTCTTCCTGCCGCTGCAGCAGGCGCAGATCGGAGGCGTCGATCACGGACTTCCGCGGATACACGTTGTAGGTGACGTACCGGTTGGCCGAAGCTGCGCCGACCGGCTGGGACGGATGGCCGGCGTAGTAGCGGGCCGGCATGGCGCTACCGGAGGGCAGCAGGCCCTGGTTGATGGCCTCCATGAACGCCACACCGTACTTGCGTACCGACGCCTCACGGATCACGAACTCGCCGTTGGAGCCCCACAGCGGCACCGAGTCGGATGTCGCCGTGCCCGGGCCGACGATCTTCCCGCCGCCCGGATAGCCGGGGATGGGCCCGC
Organism: Streptomyces sediminimaris; assembly: GCF_047049295.1. Lineage (NCBI taxonomy): Bacteria > Bacillati > Actinomycetota > Actinomycetes > Kitasatosporales > Streptomycetaceae > Streptomyces > Streptomyces sediminimaris. The sequence continues at coordinate 2,080,723 of NZ_JBJWOT010000001.1, forward strand.
CGTGCGCGCGGTGCAGGAGACCGCCGGTGGCCATGTGGTGCGGGGTCGAGTAGTTGGTGTAGATCCACGTCGTCGCCGAGTAGCCGTCCAGGTTGTTCAGGGCGTCCTTAGCGATGCGGATCTTCCGCTCGAGGTCGGCGATGTTCGCCCGCACCTGCGCCTTGCGGGAGTCCGGCACCCTCTTCAGCTCGGCCTTGGCCTGGGAGAGCTTCCGGTTGAGGTCCTTCAGATCGCCCTTGATCTTGGTGGTTCGCGACTCGGGCAGCTTGGCGTAGGCGCTGGTCAGCTTCTCGATCTGCTCCTTGGTGAAGCCGGCCTGGTGCATCGTCTTCTTCAGCGCTTCGATGTCCTGGGCCAGGACTACGTCGCCGGCCTCCACGCTGTGCTTCTGGTCGGCGACGGCCTGCGCGTGCTCCATGGCGGCCTTGGCCGCGTCCAGGAAAGCCGACTTGACCTTTCGGCCCTTGTCGGTGGTCTCGTCGAGGGAGTGCCCGTTGTCCTTGACCGTCTTCGTCAGATCGGCCAGGGACTGCTGGAAGCCGATGCTCTTCTCCGCGGCGCTGATGTTGATGCCGTTCAGGCCGTTGAGGGCGTCCGTCAGCTTCTCTGCCGCCGAGCGCTGGTCCTGGATCTCGGTCTTCGTCTTCGCCACCTGGTCGCCGAGGTCGCCCTGCGAGCCCGCCGCGAGCTTGGACTGCGTGTCGCTGGACGCCAGCGCATCCGAGTACTTGGGCAGCAGGGTGAGGAACTTCTCCGTCGACGTGCCGGACTCGTTGGCGGCCTGGGCGTAGGCCTTGAAGTTCGCCGCCGCCTCCTGGGTGTGGCCCGAGGAGACAAGCTCGGCAAGGGACTGGTCGATCGCGTCGAGCTTGTCGTGGGCCTCGTCGAGGGGGATCTGGGCCTCCATCAGCCCCTTGGTGAGGTTGAAGGTGAGGCTGTTGACGATGTCGGTGGTGCGGGCTTCGCCCGAGGGGTGGGCGATGCGCGCGACGGCCTCGCCGAGCCCGTCGAGGTTCTCCCCGAACTTCTTGGCCAGCTCTCCGGACGCCTTGCCCTTCTGCGCGAAGTCGACCATCGAGTTCGTCAGTTTCGCCACGTCCGGGGGTGTGTCCTTGAACTGGTCGCGGACCTCCTGTACGGCGTAGGAGATGGCGATCAGGCCGCCGATGACGATGGAGGTCTTGCCGAGGACACCGAGCGCGGTGCGGGTGCGGGCAGCGGTGAGTCCCATGTCGCGCAGTTCCCGCCGGACGGTCATGATGCGCGGCAGCAGGAGCAGCAGCCCGGATCCGGCGAGTCCCACGGCGCCCGCCACGCCGGCGAACAGCGTCGCGCCGGCCTGCAGTTCCGGCGGGAGGGAAGCGTAGGCGTTCACGATCTTCGTGACCCACTGGACCATGTCGCGCAGCACGCTGTTGGCCGCGGTCCCGGACTGGATGAGGGCCGTCTCGAGGGCGCTCTTCAGCAGCTCGAAGTCGCCGATGAGGTTGTCCATCTGGGTGGCCGCGGTGCGGGCCGCGTACCCCTGGTCGTTGACCTTCTTGGTGTACTCGTCGACGCCCTTCGCGCCCAGCTCGTACAGGACGTTCGCGCTGCGCACCGCGTCGGATCCGAAGATCACCCCGAAGGCGGCGCTCCGCGCCTCCGGCGTCAGGTTCTTGAAGCTCTTCTGGAGGCGGCCCGCCAGGGCGGACAGGCCGACGAACTTGCCCTGTGAGTCGTAGGCGCTGAAGCCGAGTTTGGCCATCATCGTCTCGGCCTCTTGGGACTGCGGGGTGAGCCGCTGCAGCATGACCTTCAGCGACGTGCCCGCGTCCGAGCCGACCAGGGCGTGGTCGGCGAACGCGGCGATCGCGCCCGCTGTGTCCTCGATCGACAGACCCGTCTGGTGGGCGACCAGACCACCCATGCGGATCGCCAGGCCCATCTGGTGCACGTTCGTCGCCGACTTGTTCGCGCCGGCGGCGAGGACGTCCGCGACGTGCCCCATGTCCTTGCCGGACAGGCCGAAGGTGTTCATCGCCTGCGCGGAGGTGATCGCGGCTTCCTTCAGGTCGAGCTGGCCGGCCGCCGCCAGTGACAGCGCACCGGTCAGCGCGCCGCCCACGATGTCCGCCGTCTTCACGCCGGCCCGCGCCAGCTCGGCCTCCGCCTGCGCGGCCTGCGTTGCCGAGTACTTGGTGGTACGCCCCGCGTCCAGCGCGGCCTGCCGCAGCTTCTGCAGCTCCGCCCCGGACGCCCCGGACACGGCCTTGACCTCGCTCATCGCCTGCTCGAACTTGGCCGCCGCAGCAGCCGCGAGCCCGAACGCGGCGATGAGAGCCAGCGACCCGGTACGGGTCGCCTTCAGCGCCGTCCTCTGGTTGGTGGCGATCCGGTTCATGGTCGACGCGGTCCGCCGGGACGCCGTGGTCATGTCCCGCCGGATACTCGCCGCCGTCCGTGACGCCGTCCGGGCGGCGCCACGCATGCCCGCGGTGAAGCCGGTCGTCGTCGCACCCAGACGGACGAGAACGGTGCGACTGGTCATGGTTCACCTCCGGGTGACGTGGACGTGGAGGCCGCGCATGTCGCCGCCGGCGGATTCGAACTGGCCGACCTTCGCGGCCGCGGCCGCACAGGCGTGGCAGCGGGTGATCTCCGCCTGCCAGGCGCCTTCGCTGCCGCGGGCGGTGGCCTCGTCCCACGGCTGCCGGCAGTCCGGGCACTCGCTCGCCTCGACGGCGGCCAGGGCGAGCGCCCACGCCCGGTCGTCCTCCAGCCACAGCACCTCGCCCGGCTGCGGCCACGCCCGGCCCAGGAAGATCGACCGGGGTACGCCCCAGGCGCGGGCGGTCTCTACTTCTCGTCGGTGCGGGAGGCGAGGATCGCGGAGGCGGCCAATGAGAAAGGGACCGAGGTGGCCTCGCCGTTCACCACCCAGGCCGCGCCGATGAGCTCTTCCCGCTGCCCGTTGTTGAGGTGTTCGAACAGCTCGTCGACCTGTTCCGGCGTCATCACCGGATCCACCGCGGACGCGGACACCAGGGCGGGCGCGAGGGTCTCCGCGTCGTATGCCTGGTCCTCGGTCTTGCCGGGATGCTGAGCCACCAGGTCGGACCACGCCTTGGCGCCGAGCGCACGGAACGTGAACTCGGCCTCGGCGGCCCGCATCTTCTCCCGGGCCGCCGCGATCTGCTCCGCGATCTCCACGCCGGGGTGCTGGTCGGCGATGCTGGCCGGCCGCCACTCCGACACCGCGGCGAGCTGCTTCTCGAGCCGATCCACTTCCGCGGCCACGTCCCCGGCGAGGCAGATCCGCACCGTGTGCTCGCGCGGGCGGGCCTTCTTGAGGATCTCGGTGATGTCCGGCATCAGGCAGCCACCACCGCGGACGTGTTCGGCTCCGCGCGGAGCTTCATCGGGCTGGTGAACTTGGCGACCTCGTTCGGCGCCGGCGGGATGCTGTTGCGCTCGCCGCACTCCACCGGATACACCTCGCACTCCTGGTCGGCGGCCCACGCGGTGGTGTAGGGCAGGACGCGGCGCACGACGAGGTAGCCCTGCGTCTGGTAGGTGAGCGTCGCCCACGGCAGGTCGTCGCTCACCGTGTCGCCGCGCTTGAAAGTCACCTCGGGGCTGTAGGACCGGCGGCCGGCCCGTCCCGTGGTGAACGTGGACGCCAGGCTGCTGTTGTCGACGTCGGCGGTCTCGGCCGGGATGCCCAGACCGTCAGGGGTGATCCGCTCGGTGAAGTCCTCGCCGGCGTCGAGCTCGGCGACGGTCGGCGCGGAGATGTCGGCAATCGCGGTCACCCAGGCGACCCGGGTCTTACCGTCGTTGATCACGTCGGACATGACGTGTCCTCCCTTGAGGGCATGAGAAAAGCCCCGTCAGGGCGGGGCGAGCGTGGACAGGAATGCAGAGGTCAGATGCGCAGCGCGGCGACGGTCACGCTGGTGACCGCGCTGTAGGAGACGGAGGCCAGTCCGGAGTCGGACGGGTCGGCGAACGGCGTCCCCGGGACGGGAATCATCAGCTCGCCGGAGGCGGCCACGGTGACCACCAGGTCCGGGTTGGCCACGCTGCCGTAGTAGTTGCCGGGGACGGCGAGCGTGACGGTGATCGGTGCCGCGTCGCCGTTGACGACGTGCAGGAACGTGTTCGGGCCGGGCTTGACCTTGTCGCCCCCGGCGGCGGCCGCGGTATAGGCGGGGTCGAGGCCGTCGGCGGTGATGGCCTGGGTAGTGAGCGTGGCCACAGCAGATCTCCTAACTGGTCGAGCGGATCATGTATTGGATGGGCGCGAACCACACCGGCGGTGACACGTCGTCGTCGCGGACAGCCGGCGGCCCGCCCAGCTCTTCCGGCCGGAAGGACACCCGCCCGGCCACGACCAGCGGCCCGTACAGGGCGGTGCGCACCATGTCGGCCACCCACAGGCAGCGCTCCTGGTCCGGGCCGATCGCCGTGATCTGCATCAGGCCGTCGAAGTCGCTGCGCACATCGGCCAGCGACTCCGGCACCGACCGGCCCGGGCCCATGTGCACGACCGCATACATGCCGGTCTCCGGCAGCGGGCTGGGCGCCACGCCCAGGCCCACCGTCAGCCCCTTGTCCTCCAGGGCGGCGACCACCGCGTCCCGGTGGGCCAGGACGCCCGGCGCGGCCGTCACAGCGCCTGGCGGCCCACGACGGCCGCGATCTGCTCGACGAACCGGGGCGCCTCGGCGGCGATCGCCCGCGCCCCGTCCATGTGCGGCGGGTTCTTCGACGACCCGTACTCCAGCAGGTTGCCGAGCGCGCCCTGCGGCTTGTTCTTGTCCGGGCCGATCTCCGCGATCGCCCCGCCCGGGTAGTGCCGGGTGTCGTAGGAGATGCTTCCCGGGTACAGGCGCGCGTGACGGCCCGCGCTCGCGGCGGCGTTGGCCCGCCAGTCCCGCTTGACGTTGACCGCGCCCCGCTCGACCACGGCCCGTACCCGCGGCTCCACGTGGGCGCCCGCCCGGTACAGGTCTCTGGACAGGCGCTGGATCTGGCTCACATCGACACTGCTCACGACCGCTCCTCCGCGATGATCCGCCACGCCGTTGCTGTGGCGCCGTACTGGGCTCCCTGCACCCACAGCCGCAGACCCACCAGCTGCGGGTTCGGGGAGTCCTGCACGTCCACGACGTCCCCGGCCTGCGGGCGTTCTCCCGAGTCGGGCAGCCGCGTCGAGTACGGGAGGGTGATCCGGTACTGCCGCAGCCGCAGTTCCTGGTCTCCGGCCTGCACCTGGGCCACAGCGAGCTGAGCGGGCTTCACCCTGGCCTCGCCGGTGTAGAAGGTGATGGCGGGCGGGCCCGGCACGGTCAGCCCGGTGTCCCGGTCGAAGATGTCCGGACCCGGCCGGTACAGGGCGATCTCCTCGAGCATCAGTTCCTCGGCCGCGTCCCGGCCCCGGGCGAGGAATGCATCAAGTCCGGTGATCACCGCATCCCCACCACCCAGATGCAGCGCGCGCCGAGTTCGCGCTGCAGTGCGGTGAGTTCGCCGGGCAGCAGGTCGCCGGCGGCCTGGATCGACTCGGCCGCGTAGGTCTCGCGGTAGTCGTCGATTGCCCGCTCGCGGATCCCGACATCCATGCCCACAGGGGTGTTCGCGAGGCGGCTGGCGACCTGGCAGGTCAGTTCCACCAGGCCGTCAGGCAGCGGATCCCAGCCGCGCTGATAGGTGACCTGCACGCGGGTGGTGGCACAGTCGTCGGGCAGGTGCAGCTGCTCGCCGTCCCACCACCAGCCCGTCAGCGCGCTCGTGGTCCCGTCCGAGGCGACAGCATCGACCGCGGTCACCTCGATGACCGGCGGGGCCGGCAGCTCGAGACAGGTGCTCTCGACGGGGAGCTGCACGGTGACGGTACTGGGGGTGATGGGCTGCCCGGCCGCGCGCCGGATCCGGACCGACGCGCGGGTGAGCAGGGTGGTGGCGGAGTCGGCGGGCAGACTGTAGCCGTAGGCCACAGCGTCATCGAGTGTGGCCAGGGCGGGAAGAGCCATGGGTGGTGCCCTCCCGTCTCAGCTGCTGGGGGTGGCGTACTTCTCGATGAGGTCGGCCTTGGTCATGCCGTCGGCTTCCTCGGCGGTGGCGCCCTTCACGACGGCCCAGCCGACCCATTCCGCCTTGTTGGCGGTCTTCGCCGGTTCCGTGAGGGGCAGCCCGGGCACCTCCTTGCCGGGGTCCGGCGGTGTGCCCGGTGTCGGCTCGGCCAGCGGCTCGAGGTAGGGGCTGCCGTCCTTGTTGACGCGGCGCAGCATGCCCTTGGTCAGGCGTTCCTGGATCGGTTCGGGCAGCGGCAGGTCCATGGCGTGGATGCCGCCGCCCTCCCCCCGGATGTAGATCGTCTCGGCCATGTCAGGTGTTCCTCGGGACCTTGAAGGCGGTGACGGTCATGGCCTGATCGGTCTCGAAGATCAGGCTGCCGTCGTTCTGCAGGAAGCGGCCGGACTCCACAGGGCCGACCCATTCGGTGGCCGAAGAGCCGACCGAGACGGCGAGGTCGCCCTGCCCGGAGGCGATCGCCAGCGGCAGCTGGCCGGCCAGCACGGTGAAGGTGCCGGCGGTGGCGCCGTTGACGACGCGCAGCACGGTCAGTTCCGGGTCGGCGTCGGCGACCTGGCCGCCGTTGCCGGCTCCTGCGGTGAGCGCGGTCCCGGCCGGGTCGGCGAGGTTGCTGTTGGGGACGAGGTCGCTGTACGCGACAGCGGTACGTGCCATGGTGGCTGACCCTCCGGATCAGGTCTGGGACGCGATGGCCGTGGCCAGCGCCTCGGGGCGGACGACCTTCGCGCCGTACAGCGCCAGGCCCTTGACGGCGTCGGAGAACGACGACTCGGGCCGGTAGGCCTCGGTCTTGTTGATCTGCTCGGCGAAGCTGATCGCCGTGCTGTTGCCGGCGGTCACCACGTAGTCGTCGCCGGTCGGGTTGGGGCAGTTGTTCGACATGTAGATGCTGAATCCGCCGGCCCGTCCGATGAAGCCGTTGCGCAGGGCGGCGCCCTGGTCGGCGGCCTTCTCCGCGTTGATGAAGTTCGGGTCCAGCAGGGCCCGGCCCTCGAGCCACGACGGCACGACCATCCACCGGTTCTGCTTGGGCACGTTGGCGTCGTCGAGAGCGACCTTCAGCGGGATGACGATCTTGGAGTAGAAGTACTCCGGGTTCGCCTCCGGCACCGAGATGGTGCCGAGCTGGTTCGCCGCCTGCGCCTGCGTGTACAGGTTGGCCACGTACTGGTCGACGACGTCAGCGAGAGCGTAGGCGGCCTCGCTCATGGCCTGCGGCATGACGTCGCCCTTGGCCTGCCGCTTGTCGACGTCATCGACCTTGAAGGCCCAGTACTTGGACTGGTCGACGACCAGCGTGCGCTGGGCGTCGTTGAGCTCTTCGGGCGTGATGACCGTCGAGTTGGGGTTGTAGGTGCCGATCGTCGGCCGGGAGATGGAGGTGATACGGACGGTGTCGCCCGCCTCCGAGATCTCGCCCTCGTAGTCGCGGTTGACCATGCCGGGGCCGGCGTAGACCAGCTCCTTACGGAGCGCGACCAGGAGCTTGGCGGACCAAATCTCCGGCCGGAAACGCTTGATGGACATCGGTTTCCTCTCGGGTGGCTATCCGCCGAGGTATTCGCGCAGCTGACCCTTGCGGTGAGCCTCGTCGATCTGCTCGGGCGTCAGTTTCGAAACTTCGTGCTCTGTGAGCTGCTTGGGTCCGCCGGTCCCCTTGCGGGCTCCGCCGTCTCCGCTCCCCTTGAACCTGGGCTCGGCCTTTGCGGCAGCTCCCAGGTAGGGGCGTTCCTTCAGGAGGTCCTCGATCGCGTCGGCGATCTCGTCCTCGTCGACCTGGCCGTCCTCGTCGACCTCGAACTGGCTGAGGTCGAGGAAGTGGAGGGCGTCGCGCGGGTTGGTGAGCTTGCCCGCCGCGGCGGCCCGGATCTCCGAGCGGACGATGCGCTGGTTGGCCCGGGCGGTTGCCGCCTTGTCGGCCTCACTGCGAATGTGCTCGGGGTCGTTGTCGTTGCCTCCGGCGCCCTTCAGGCGGTCGCGCTCGGACTCGGCGGCCTTGCGCCGCTCGCGTTCCTTGCGCAGCCGGTCCTTCATGGAGGCTAGGGCCTTCTTGCCGGGGTCGCCGAGCTGGTCGGCGCCCTCCGGGTCCGCATCCTGGTCGTCCTGGCCGTCGTCGTTGCCGGCGTCGTCGTCGGCGTCGTCCCCTCCGTCGTCGTCGGCGTCGTCCCCTCCGTCGTCGTCGGCGGTGTCGTCGTCCTGGTCGTCATCGTCGGCGGCGCCCAGGACGGGCCAGATCGGGTACCGCTCGCTGTCGTCCTCGCCGGGGCGGGCCTTGCGCCAGCCCAGCGCGGTGCGGCCGGTGACGGGGTGTACGGGCAGGGTGGATGCGGTCATGGTGATGCGTCTCCCGTTGCGGAAGTCGGGCCCGGGCGTTGCGTCCGGGTCAGGTCAGGTAGCCGAAGCGGCGCAGGAGCCGGATGGCGTCCTCGCGGTCCTCGGCCAGGCGGTAGATCTCTTCGGGCAGCAGGCGCGGGCTGCGCAGCTCGAAGCGGGGCAGGCCCTGCCGGGCTTCGATCCGGTCGCGGGCGAAGCGGATACCGGTGCGGGCCTCGGTGCGGGCGCGTTCGAGGCGGTAGAAGGCACCCCGGCGGGTGGCGCCCTCCCGGGTCGCGGCGACACGGCGGGCGTAGGCGTCGGCGGTGTACATGCCGCGGCGGGCGTTGACGACCTGGCTCATGCTGGCGCCGTCACGGATCGCGCGGGCCCCGGCCGCGGTGAAGATGCGGTCCTGCTCGGTGCGGGACAGGCTGTTGAAGTAGGCGTGCGGGTCGGTGAAGCCGCGGCGGCCGCTGTCCGCGCGCAGGCCGCGGTGCTGGTTGTGGGCGATCAGCGTGGTCGGCAGGTGAACGCAGTCACAGCGCGGGTGACGCTGGAAGCCCTTGTTCCAGCCGTATTCCTTGCCCGCGAGGATGATGCACCGGCTGCAGGCGGGCGGACTGACCACACGGACGTAGCCGTGGATCGTGCGGCGGCCCGCGATACCGGCGCCGACCGCCCCACGGCCGGCGTCGGCGACCTCCGAGCGGATGATCGTGGCCAGCAGTCCGCGTCCGGCGCTCAGCGCCTGCGCAGGCGTAGAACCGGCCTTGATGGCCTCGAACGTGGTGAACAGCGGCCGCAGCATCAGGGTGTCCAGGCTGCGCCCGTCGGCGGCCACTCCAGCGAACGCGGCCGGATTCACGCTCGCGTCGGCTCCTGCGGCGCTCTGGGCGCTGGCCACGGAATCGACGTACTCGTTCGCGCCGCCGGCCGCCGCCATCTGCCCAGCGGTCAGCACGGTGACGAGGCGCGGGCCCACCGAACTCCAGGAGCCCCGCAGATCGGTCGCATCCATCAGGCCCCACTCGCGCAGCGCTGACGCCATGGTGGCCGTGGCGACGCGCCGCTGCTTGGCGAGGTGGCGCTGCGCCAGGATCAGCGGGTCTGTCACGGCACACCCGCGTCAGCCGGAGCCGGGTTGGGTGGTGTCGGCCCGGGCGGGCCGCCGGCGCCGAGCATGGCCGCCACCGGGTCCTGCTCGGCCTCCCGGGCGCGCATGTCCATCAGCGTGGTGACCTCCGTCGGGGTCAGCCCGAAGCGCAGGGCCAGCCACTCGAACGGGAACCCGATCTGCTTCAGCTTCAGCAGGCTGTCGGTGAGCTGGGCGAGGTTGCGGGACTGCGGGTCCTTCCACAGCACCGAGCTGCTGGCCAGCGCCTTCGCTTTGTCTTCCTCGCCGCGGGCCAGGCAGATCAGCTGGAACACCTCGCGCAGCGCCTGCCCGAACCACAGCTGTTTCTCCTCGACCCGCTTGACCAGGCCGGTCTCGGCAGCGATCAGGGCGTCGCCGGACAGGTTCGCCATCCGGCCGATGAGGTAGTGCTGCGGCGTGCGGGTCTGGGCGGCGATGTGCCCCACCGCCACCTCGATGATGTCCGTGTAGGCGGTGAGCTGCGCGGCCGGCCACGAGTCCACCTTGGCCTCGGGGTTCTCCAGCCACAGGATGCGGTCAGTGACGAACTTCTTCAGGTCGATGGGCTTCTCGCCGACCTTCTGTCCGTTCGAATCCAGGATCGGAATCTTCGGGATCTCCGCCCCGGTCACGATGCGCTGGGTCAGCGACGCGTAGTCGGCATTCGTGAACAGCATCGCCCACAGCAGGTTGATAGCGTCCTGCATGGCGATGGCCCCGGACACGTCCGACACCGGATCGGACGCCAGGAGCGGCCGGTTCGGCAGTTCCACCATGGGCACCAGACCCATCGGGTTCGGCTGAGGATTCGGCTCGTCCCGCATCTCGCGGGGCGTCCACGAGTCCATGACCTCGTCGGCCTCGGCGATCTGCGGGGACTTCTGCTCCCCCATCGACAGGGCCCGCTCGAACTTCCACACCTCGTCAGGCAGGTACAGGGTGGCGAACTCCTTGTACCCGTCCTGCCACATCTTCAGGGCCGCGCGCCGCCTGCGCCGCGATCCCGGCTCGTACAGGACGACCGCCGAGGAGGCGTCCTCGAACGTGACGACCGGGGTCTCCTCGTCTGCCGGGTCGCCCCAGACGAGCACGAACGCGCGGGCGGCGTTGCCCGCGCCGAGGAACCCCAGCTGGCTGTCTGCGTCGAGGCCGTTGCGCTGCCACACGCCCCACAGGTCCTCGTCCGCCTTCGTCTGGCCGGGTACCTGCACGCCGGTCACCGTGAGCCGCTCCACAGGCGAGTCGGCCACCGGCTGAACCCAGTTGTCCGAGAACCCCTCGTACCGGTTGGCGCAGTACTTGCGGAACTCATCGGACGCGAACTTCAGCGGGTGCTTGCCGCGGTAGTACTCATCGTGCCGGCGCACCATTCCCGTGCGGGACGTCAGCTCAGTGGCCAGCACGTCCACCAGGCGCCGGGCCCGCTCCTCCGTCGTCGCCACGCTCGCCCCCTCTCATGCCGTGTAGGCGTAGTACGTCGGCGGCGGCGCAGCCTGCCCCGCGGCGATGGCGTCCTGCGCCGCCTCATGGGCGAGGACCGAACAAACGGCAAGGTCGATCTTCTGGTGCACGGCCGCCTTCCGCAGGACGTACCGCTTCGAGGGCCGGGCCGCCTTGCGCGCGTTCCGCACATGAGTCGATGTGATCTCGCAGCCGTCGTGCTCGAAGGTGCTGTCCTTCTTCGTGACGTCGGTCAACAGCTGCTCGCACGCGGCGTGCATCTGCACCACGCGGTTGGTGTGCCACTCGGTGACGCGCTTCTCGCCGAAGCTGGCCTGCCAGGCGGCGACCTCGCTGGTCCAGTACGGCGGATCGACGTAGGCGCGCACGATGTCGTACCGCTCGAACATCTCCCGGAACGCGGTGTCGACCTCAAGGCGCGGCACCTGCCCTTCCCACTCCTCCGGGTCCCAGACGCACAGACGGCGATCCGGCCCGTACAGCGGAGTGAACTGATAGCCGTCCAGCGTCTCGGCCCGCAGGCCCGTCCAGTCGTCCACGTCGGAGCCGTCGAAGCCGAGGACGATGCGGGTACCGTCCGGCACCACCCGGAGGGCTTTCCGGGCGTCCCAGCGGTCCTGCTGAAGCCAGGTGCCCATGCCGGCCACGATCCGGTTGCCGTAGAAGCGCTCGGCCTCCGCCGGCTCCTTCTCCAGCAGCTCGGTGGCCTCGCCCTCGATGGAATCCAAGTCGATATGGTCGCTGCCCTCGTACACGGCAGCGTGGATCTTCCGGCGCTCGGACTTCTTGCTGTAGTCCAGGCCCTTGGGCGGTAGCCGGTGGTACCGGTATACGTCCTTGACCTTGGTCTCCGCCGTCTTCTGCGCAACCGCGTTCTCGGTCGGATCCCACGCGTTCGTCGTCTCGAGCGACCGCCCCGACATGCCTGCCAGGCCGCGGCGTTGCGTCGTCGCCACCTTGGTCATCCCGTTGCCGTCAGTCCAGATGCCCGTCTCGTCCTGCACAGCGAACGTGATCGGGTTGCCCAGTCGGCTCTGGGCGCTCGAGGTGACGACATCGATACGGCCGTCTCCTGGCAGCCGGATGAACTGCTCCCCCACCTTCATCACTTCGCGCAACGGCCCGTTGCGGATCATCGCCTGAAGCGGACGGTAGGTGTTGTCAGTCTGGTCCTCGGACGTCGCCGTGATCTGGATCAGCGGCTGGTTCCACGGCCGGCCCATCGGCTCGTCCGGCTCATACTCGTACACCCAGCCGCAGTCACAGCGATGGTCGGCGCACCGGTACCGCTCGCCGCCACGCGCCCATCCCCCGAAGAGCACCGGCCCGACCGCCTCTGCGGCCACGATGGACGCAGCCCACGGCCCCTTGCCGGACTTCTGGGGGGCCACTGCCTGGGCGCGCCGGTAGTGGAACGCCGTGGCCAGCTGCCCCAGTTCGGCATCCGGCTTGACCCGGTAGAGGTTGGCCGTGATGCGCAGCTGCCAGTCGTACATCTGGAACGGCTGCGGCTTGGTCTCGAGGCCACCGACCGATTGCAGCTTGCAGTGCCGGGCAATCCAGTCCGGCACCACGTACAGCGTGGGGAAGTCGAGCGACCAGGTGCCGTCGTCAGCCGCTACCACCGGACACCGCCCTCAGCCGAGCGCGCGCCGAGGTCGGTTCGATCTCCGGCGTCGGCCTGGCCGGCGTCCCCTCGTCATCGCGGCGCCGGTCGATGCGCCACCGGTTCGCCCGCATCCCCGGGGTCGACAACCCGAGGGAGTCACCCATCTGCCGCACCAGCGTCGACAGGGCCACAGAGGAATTGCGCCCCTCGGCCTCCGCCAGCCGCCGGACGTACAGGGCCACCTCGAGGTCCTGGCCGTACCGCTCCCACATCAGGGCTTGCGGCATCTCCCACAGCCGCTCCCACAGTTCGGCCTCGCGGCCGGTCTGCTCGTCGAATGGCCAGTCGGGCGTTGCGCCCTGGCGGCCCTCGGCGGGCAGGATCGTCCACTCGCCGGCGTCCCGTTCGCGCCGCAGTGCGTCGGGATCGGGGGCAGGACCGGACCTGCTGCGTGCTCCGCCTTTCGGCATGTTGATCACTCCACCTTGGCCGCGTTGCGCGGCTGAAGCGTCGTCACCTTGCGTGACGACTAGCATGATCATCAGGACCTCTGAACCCGGCAGACCAGGGAGCCACCTCCCCGGCGGTCCGGGCGTCTAGTTGATCAAGGGGTCACCCCCCACCTGATAATGACCCAGAGTGACGAACCCGAGATCATCGATCTTGATGCGGTCACGCTGTGCGACAGCCGGCCAGCACGATGATCACGAAGCTGGCCAGCGGCCTCGATCAGTGCTCTGACCTGGGGCGTTGCGCTGCGCAGGTCACTGGTTCCAGCCGCCGGGCTGGTGCTTGGCGGTCTCGCTGCTGTGGCACGGGCCGCACAGCCCGCGGCCGTGGCGCGGATCGTTGGGGTCGAGGCCTCGGTCGATGAGCTCGCGCCGGCTGAGCGGGTGGTGGTCAGCGTGCACACTGGGTGCCTGCCGGCACAGGGTGCAGATGGGATCGCGGGCAAGGACAGCAGGTCGGAAGCGCTGTTCGTGCTGGCTGTCGTAGCCGCGCTGGCGGGCGGTGCCGCGCTCCCTCTCGGCTGCCCTCCGGTGGCGGGGACAGCGTCCGCCCTGGGTGTACTCGGGGCAGCCGGGGACGGAGCACACCCGGAGGCGCTTGGGCTTGGGCACGGCGTCTCCGTCTCTCAGACGCGCTCTCGCTCGCGCAGCTGCACGGCCATGTTGAGCCAGGAGTCTGCGATCCCTTCCAGGCGCTCCATGAGCGGCAGGTTGGTCAGCTCGAGCTCGGCTCGTTCCAGGAGTCGGGCGGCGTTGGCGAGGGCCTGTTCCTCGGTGGGTACGGACACGAGAGCCTCCGCTCGGTACGGTGTCCGGACTTGGGGGTGGTGAGTGTGGAGAAGCCGGACGCGCGGCTTGGGGTTGTCGCTGCTGGAGTGGTGCTGATCATCGGCTGCCGAATGATCATGTGGTGGCCCGGTGTGATCATCGGTGCTGCTGTGGTGCTTGGCGTGCTGGTGCCGGAGGCTGCGAGGTGGGCGCAGCGGCGCCGTTGAGCACGACGAAGCCGGGTCGGGTGAGCAGTCCGGCCCGGCTTCGTCGTGAGCTAGAGGTGCGGGATGCCGTGGGTGAGGGAGAGCCGGGTCAGGCGGGCTCGCTCTTGGACGGCGGCGGGTAGCTCGACGGGCTGCGGGCCGCAGCATCCCTTCAGGCAGGTGCTGTGTCCTTCGGAGACGAGGTGGACGTGCTTGCCTTGGCGGGCGAGTTGGTGGGCCGCTTCGGTGGCGCTGCGGGGCGCCGTGAGGGTGTCGGGCATGGCGCCTCCGTGCACGACGAAGCCCCTCGGGTGTGGTCACCGAGGGGCTTCGTGTGGGTCATATGGGGCCCGTGTGCGGGCATGGTTGTACGCGGAGATCGTCACACAGCGTCTGACCTGGGGTCAAGCTGCGGCGCGTGCGGCGCGTTTGGCGGCGATGGCGGCGACGTCTGTTGCCCGGTAGGTGGGGTGGCGTTCGGTGCCGCCGGAGCGGGTGAGCTGGCCGCGGTAGACGAGGTTGCGGAGGGCGCCGGCGGTGATGCCGAGGGCGGTGCGGGTCTGTTCGGCGGTGAGGTGGCCGGGCGGGACGTAGAGGTGCTGCATGCCCCCATGATGCGGCAGTGGTGTCGCCTGCGGGGTGTCTCGGCGAGCCCGGTTAGGGGCCCGTTCGTGGGCCTGGCGGGTGGGGCCGAAACTCGAAACTTGCCAGCTCAGGGCCGACATCGGGGGCGAAACCGGTTTCGGATCAAGGTGAAACCGCGGGCTTGATCCGAAACCGGCTCGGAGGCTCCTACTCGCTGTCCTCGGCGGGCGGGAGATCGGCGTAGCGCAGCCCCTTGGCGCCGCCGCAGCAGTCGCGGATGGTGAGCTGCCGGGTGGAGATCTTGAAGGGCTTGAGGGCGGCGCTGAGGGCGGTGGAGGCGGCGGCGGCGTCCATCTCGGTCCACGGCTTGTACAGGTCCGGGCGCAGCCGGGCGAGGGCTTCGACGAGGCGGTGGGAGTGCACGGACTCGACCCCGTCCGGCCATACGGCGCGCAGGTGGTCGGCCACGGTCTCTACGTCGCGTTCCTCGACGGTCGCGCCGACGGACTGCCCGGACAGGGTGCCGGCCGCGGTGCGCAGTGCCAGGGCGCGCTTGGCGATGTCCTCGGCCTCGGTCTGCTTGATGAAGGCGGCGCGGACGGTGATGCCTTCGCGGCCGCGGGCGAGGATGCCGGTGCCCTGCTCGTCGATGCTGATGTCGGTGGCGCGCAGGCCGCGGTCGTAGGCGCCGGTGCCGAGCACGTTGTTGTTGGCGCGCCAGTCCATGACGGCCAGGCACAGGCGGGTGCCGACCGAGCTGGAGACGCTGCTGGGCAGGGAGGGGGCGTCGGGGTTCTGGGTGAGCAGGATCAGGATGATGCCGTAGGCGCGGGCCTTCTTGATCAGGCGGGTGGCGAGGACTGCGGCCTCGTCCTTGTAGTCGTCGTGGGTGAACAGCTCCTGCACCTCGTCGATGACGATGACGCGCGGGCCGAGCTGCTGCTCGGGGTACTTCTCGGCGAGCGCGCGGGTGACCTTGCGCCCCTCGGGGACCTCGGAGGCGGGCAGGGAGCGCACGAAGGCGGCGCGCCGCTGGTACTCGGCGATCCCGGAGCGCATCCCGGCGAGGGCGGCCTCCAGGTCCTCGTCCTCGTCACCGGAGACGTAGCGGTGGCAGATCGGCTTGACGGAGTCGAGGTCGCCGGAGCCCTTCAGTTCGTAGATCCACAGTTCGGCGGTGGGGTCGAGGGCGACGCCGAGGACGATGGCGAGGGCGCACGAGGTCTTGCCGGAGCCGGGGATGCCTCCGACCAGCAGGTTGGAGTACATGAGGGTGATCTCGATCAGGTTGCCGCGCGGGTCGAAGCCGTAGGGCAGCGGCTCGTACACGTCGGCCTGGCCGTCCTTCATCAACGGCCACAGCTTCCGGCCGGCCTTGGCGGGGTCGCGCTGGGCGACCCACAGCACGAGGCGGCCGGGGTGCGCGGTCCTGTCGGCCTCCGGCCAGACGGTGCTGATGGGGCGGCGCATGGCGGCGGCGAGGGCGGCCCGCTTCTCCAGCACGGCGGTGGCCTCGACGCCCGGCGGCAGGTCGACCTCGGCGCGCCAGCCGGGCCCGTCGCGCATGACCTCGGAGGCGAACTCGACGCCGCGCTTGCCCTTCTTGCCCTCGATGCCGATCGCGGCGAGCGCGTCGAATACCTCGGTGGAGTCGAGGCGGCGCAGCACGTTGGTGGCGACGTAGCGGGTGATCAGGGGCTTGTCGCCCTTCTTCCCGGCGAGGCCGACCAGGGCGGCGGCCCCGGTGTAGGCGGCGAGTGTCCAGCCGGGTACGAGGAAGCAGGACACGGCGGTGGTGATGCCGGTGAGGGTGGCGACGGCCAGGGAGGCGATGCGGCGCGGGCGGACGCGGCGGGAGTGCTCGCGGGACAGGGTCAGCCAGGCGTCGATGTCGGCGGTGGTGGCGGCCTTGGCCTGGACGGGCCGGGCCTCGGTGTCGGCGACCCATTTGCCCCAGCGGACGAGGAGACGGCCGGTGCCGCGCGGGGCGCGCAGCAGCAGGCGGGCCAGGTAGACGGGCGCCCGGACGGTGTGGAAGCCGGTGAGGTGGGCGTAGTAGGACACCGTCCAGCGGGCGGCGGTGGCGAACTCGGCGGCGTTGCGCAGGAAGGTGGGGATGACGGGCGGGGCTTCGGCCAGGTAGGCCTGGCGTTCGGCGATCCACGTGCCGGCGGGCGGGGCCTCGGTGGGCGGGTCGACGGGCCGCGGCTCGGCGTCGTGGACGACGTCGATGATGGTCTCGGTGAGGGTGTCGGCCATGTCGGGCGGCGGGGTCTTGTGGAGCTGTACGACGTTCTCGGTCATCCTGTGATCTCCGGGTTGTTCTGTTGGGCGGTCCGGGCCCGGGGACGGCGACGGCTTGCCGGCGTGGCGCCGTCCCCGGGGCGTGGCTAGCGGTATCGGCGCAGGTCGGCCTCGATACGGCGGGCGGCCCGCTCGTGCTCGTGCATCTGCTGGCGGGCGTCGGCCCGCTCGCGTCCGCTGCTGGCGCGCATGGTGGCCTTGGCGTTCGCCGCGGCGGTGCGGGCCTGCTGCAGGCGGGAGCGCAGGGCCGCGACCTCGGCCTCGCCGCGTTCGGCGCCGCGCTGCTCGATGCGTTCCATCTCGGCCTTGATGCGCGGGTCGATGGTGTCGGCGTCGCGGTCTCCGGCCATGGACTGCTTGGCGGCCTTGGCGATCAGCCAGGCCATGCGCCGCTTCTCGGCGCCGGTGAACGAACTGGGCACGGTCACTTCCCCTTCTGGAAGTCGCTGAGCATGGAGCGCAGGACGAGCAGGCAGGCGGTCACGGCGACTGCGCCGACCGCGACGGCCACGGCCAGCACGGCGGCCGCCATGGCGAGTGCGGTGAGCGCACCGGCCCCGGCGATCCCGAGGACGACGTAGCTGGCGGGGATGCCGCGCCGGGCCGGGGCCGGCGGCGGGGCGGGCTGGGGCTGCGCGGCCTGCTGGGTGGCGAGGACGGCGGCGACGATCCGCGCGACGTCGGTGTTCGCGGCGGCCTCTCTCACCGCCTGCTCGGCCTTGTCGAGGGGCGTGGGCTCGGTCATCGTGCCCACCTGCGGAGCCAGGGCGCGCGCAGGCCGACGGCGACGCCGATGGCGAACACGATGACGGCGGTCTTGGCGAGGACGGCCGCGAGGATGGCGGCGGCCAGCGCGAGGGCGGGCGGGTAGAGGAGCAGCAGCCCTAGCAGGGCGCCGAGGATGAGCCAGCGCATCACGCGTATCCGCCTTCCATGGGCTCGGCCGGGCGCTCCGGCTCGGTCTTCTTCGCGGCCCTCGACAGGGCGGTGCGGACGTAGGGCTCGGTGACGACCAGGCGGCGGTGCCGCTCGACGTGCTCGACGATCTCCCGGGCTTTCGCATCCGGTCCGAGGGCTGATGCGGCCTCGATGACGGCGGCCTCCAGCGTGACGGGCTCCAGCTCGCCGATACGGGCGCTGACCTGTTGATGCGCGTCCGTATCCGGGCGGTCGACGGTGTACTCGGGGGGCTGCTGGCCGAGGACGAGGGCGACGGCGACGGCGTCCACGGGCAGGCCGTAGGTGCCGAGCAGGTGGGCGAGTTCGGCCGGGGGCGCATCCGGTCGCGCATCGTGTGCGAGGCGGATGGCGTCGGCGGGGTCCATGTCGGCGAAGCGGGCGCGGAGGACCTCGGTGGCGGAGGCCGGCCGGGGCTGCCCGGTCGGCTGTGCCGGGGTGGTGGCGGGGGCTGTGCCGTACATGGATGCGAGGGCCGCATCAGCTCCTTCGCGGACCCGGTGGCGCTGGACGTCGACGAGGCCGGCGCCGAGTTCGGTGTCGCCGACTCCGACGTAGCGGGCGAGGCGCCAGTACTGGCGCACGGCCCACTTGCGGCGGCGCTTGCTTGGGTGGCCGTCGGCCACGGCCCGGTTGAAGGCGAGCTGCCGGGCGGCGTCGGCGTTGCGGCGCTGCACTTCGGCGTCCACGCCGGTGCGGTAGACGACGATCGAGCGGGCGATGAAGCCGAGGCCTTCGGCGGCGAGGGACATGGCGAGCGGGGTGGCCGCGTAGACGGCGGCTTCGCGGGCGTCGCTTGCGATGGACAGGCCGATGCTGCTGGCGGAGAGGGGGGCGAGCCACATGCCGCCGCGGACGACGGCGGGTGTGGCCATGCCGAGCATGGTGCGGCCGAGCATGACCATGGCCAGGATGAGGGTGAGTCCTTCGCCGGCGGCGACGACGCCGGCGGCGGTGGCCTGCCGGTGGAAGGCGGTGACGGCGTTGCTGTAGGTGCCGATGCTGCCGACGGCTCCGACGGCGACCATGGCGACGGCGGCCGTACCGAGGACGAAGGCTTGACCGCGGGTGAGTTCGCGGGTGGTCATCGGCGCTCACCGCCGGCGGCCTGGAAGACGCGGATGGCGGCGCCGTCGGGGGCGGTGGGCAGGGCGTAGACGCGGCCGCCCTTCAGGTGGGCGAGCAGGCGGGCGGCGTGGTACTCGCAGCCGTCGGCGCCGTGGTTGTGGGCGTCGAGGACGGTGACGGAGACCGGGCCGCGGCACGGCGTCGGGTCGGTGGGGAAGGTGGCCGGGCAGGCCCGGGCGGACGTGTCGTACTGGCCACGATGGCGCAGCGGTGCGGTGCTGGCGTAGTCCTCGCGGCACTGGCGGTGCAGTTCGGCGAGGGTCCGCGCTCGCGCGGAACTTGCGGCCCGGTCGGGGCGCGCGACAAGATCGGCCATAGCCGATGCCTCCTGGTTAGGTCAGGAAGGGGTCGGTCAGGGAGTCGGGGTGGTGCGCGCGCCCTCTGGTGTTCCAGCACCTGAGGAGCTGCTGTCCCGGCTCCCGTTCTATTTCGTTGTGTACTTCTTGATCGCGTTTGCGACGGCCGTCCAGCTGAGGCCGAGATCCTTCGCCAGCTTGTAGACGCTGCCGAGTTCGTCGGCCCCTTCCTTCAGGGCTTCAGCTCTTCGCTTGCGGGCCTGCTCCGCTTGGAGTTCGAGCTGTTCCAGCAGCTCATCCTCCGTGCGGATGCGGTCCCGCCATGGGGGTGTTTCCACCTCTCCGAGGCTATCACACCCTACCTTATGCACAACGGGGCCTGTGATAGTCATGCGGGCTCCGGCTGGTAGTGCAGCAGCAGGAGCAGGTCCTGCTCGCTCTCGTACCGGCAGTGGCAGGACGGGCACTGCAGGCGGGACTCCCCCATCCGGTGCGTGATGGTGGCCCCGCACGCTGTGCCCTGGTCGTCGACGATGGCGATGCACTGGCCGATCGTCTTGCGCTTGGGGACCGGGTCGCCGACGACCGCGCGGGCCTGCCGCTCGAGGGCGCGTACCTCGCTCGCCAGGTCGCCGGCCCGCAGGTAGTTGGCGACGATCCAGTCGAGTTCCATGGCCAGCCACCGGCAGTCGGCGGCGAGGCCGGCAGGTGGCGGCGGCGAGTGCTGCGGCCAGCGCACGCGCTGCACGTCGACGCGCCAGGAGTGCACGATCGTCATCATGCTGCCGGTGGTCATCTCGTCCAGGACGTCTTCGTCCAGCGGCGACTGCGGGCCGGCCGCACCCTTCGTAGAGACGATCTCGCCCCAGCCGCCGCGGCGCGGCACGAGGCACTGGACGAGTTCGTCGTAGAGGGTGGGCAGGTCGGCAAGCCGCTCGGCAAGCTTGAGGGCGTCCCGCTTGCACAGGTGGCCGTCCGTCTCGTCACCGCACAGTCCGCAGGTCATGTCTGCGCCCCGTTCCGCTGCTCCCCGGCGGCGGTAAGGTCCGTCAGCGCCTGCGTGTCGTGTGCCGTCACGTGCCCGCATGGCCAGGGGTTCCAGCGGTGTCCCGGTGGGGCGGGCTGCGGGTCAGCCTCGTACCCGGCGCCTGTTATGCGCTCCACGGCCGCGTCCCGGTGGATGGTGCAGGCGTAGATCGTGCCGTGGTGGGTGCCCAGTGCCCCTGGGCCCGGAGTGCTGGCCGATACGAGCAGGGAGGCGCCCGCGTTGCACTCCCATCCGGCGTGCCCGTCCGCCGAGGCCTGCCCTGGGGTGGCGCGCAGTTCCTCGGCGTAGCGGCGGGTGGATTCCTTCACGGGCCACGGGGCGTCCTGCGCCTCGGCCCGGCAGTCTGGGCAGGTGCCGGAGGACCATCCGGCTGCGAACGCCGCGCGACGGGCTGCGTGCTCGTCGGGCCACATCCCGGCCCGGGCTGCGGTGGGCTGGGGTTCGAGCGCGGCCAATGGGATGTCCTCGCCGGGCTCGTAGCCGTCGGGAATGGACAGCCAGCGGCGGCAGGGGCCGGAACACCGGACGCGGTAGACGAGCTCGACGGTCATCGGTTCTCTCCGCTCTGCTGCGTCGAGTCGGCCGGCGTCGCCTCCCGGCTGTCGATGTCGGTGACCATGGCCTGGCACACCGCGGCGAGTTGGACCAGTTCGACGCGCAGCTTGGCGAGGTCACGTTCGGCGCCGGCCTCGTAGGCCTCCTCGAGGAGGATCGTCATCCAGCAGCGCTGGTGCGGGTCCTCGTTGGTGTCGCGCATGGCGTCGGCCAGCTGCTCGAAGAGGTGCTGGTTGTTCGGGCCGCGCAGGATCGGGTGCCGCTGGTCGCCCCACTGCTCGAGCTGGCGTTGCCGTTCGGCGTCGACGGCCTCGGCGAAGTCGCGCATGCCGGGGGTGATGAAGAGGGTCGGGTAGCTCACAGGAGGGCTCCTGTCGGTACGTCGGTGATGGTCCGGCTGGTGTCGGGGTCGTCGTCGTCCTCGTCCTCGTCGTCCCAGAGTTCGAGGGCGAGCTGGCTGGGGCGGCCGGGCAGGGCCGCGGGGTGAGGGAGCGCGACGGGTGTGCCGTGGCGGCGGGGGCGGGGCGTCAGGAGGCCGCGTAGGCGCTCGCGGCAGACGGGCCCGAGGCGGAGCCGCCGGGACTCCTCGTCGCGCAGCTCACGCCCGCACGCCATGCATGACGCGGTCTCTGTGGCCGCTCCGTCCCCGCCCGTCACGCTGCTGCCTTCTTCCGGGGCGGGTGCTTGCGATGGTTAGGGGCTCCGACCGCGTCGCACAGGTCGGCCCAGTGGCGGTCCTGCTCCTGCTCTGTCCACAGGCTGTGGGTTCCGTCTGTGCGTTCGAGCCGCACGGGGATGGCCTCCTGCAGGAGGCGCTCAAGGGGCGTGCTCACGCGAGGGTCACCTTCGCTTCCTGGATGCGGCGGGCGTGGACGCCGGCGAGTGGGATGCCTTCCTTGTGGCAGGGGATACCGGGCTCGACGGCGCAGGTGGGGCAGCAGGCGGTGGTGCGGGCCCATGCGGCGATGCGGGCGGGGTGCAGTTGCTTCAGCAGGCGGCCGTTGACGCGGACGATGCACGCCTGGTGCGGGCGGGCGTGGCAGGGTTCGTGCGGGCAGGGGACGGAGCGGGCGGGGTGTGCGTGGGCGCGGAAGGCGTGGCGCAATGTCGCGGGCATCGGGGCGCCCTGGTGGTGTCCCATGGGTCATCTCCTTGGTCAGCTCGTGGGCCACAGGAAGAGGGCGGGCACCGTGCCGTAGGGTGCCGGGCCCCAGTCGTTCTCGGGGTTCTGGGCGCGCATCTGGTCGGTGGCGTACCAGTCGCCGGTGTAGGTGTTGTGGGCCTCGTACAGGGCGTCGTCGATGACGGCGAGTGGGCTGAAGCCGTTGCCCTCGGCGCTGTTGGCGAGGACTACGGGCGTGTCTCCGGGCAGGTGGTCGAACGTGGCGAGTTGCTGACGGAGTTCGGCGAGCGTCATGCGCTGTGCCTTTCGTGGTTGGCGTGGGAAGGTCGGGGGTGCTGGCCCGGCGCGGTACGAGCGCGCCGGGCCGTGCTCGTGGTCATCCGGCCTGCGGCAGCGACTCGCGCCAGGCCTCGACGACGGCTTTCGGGACCCGGCCGACGGGCGGGCAGTCGAGACCGTTCTCCTTCGCCCAGGCGCGGACCTCGGCCGCCGGGTACTCGGCGGGCTTCCGCGCCCTCTTCGGCTTGGCCGGCGTCAGCTCGGCCTCACGCGACCGGAGTTCGGCGAGGCGCTTCTCCAGCTGCTCCGCCTCGGTGGTGATGGCGGTCAGCTCCTGGTCGGCGGCGTGCCGCTGGCGGAGGCCTGCGAGGGCTGCGCGGGCGCGCGCGGACTGGTCGCGGATGTCGGAGTCCTCGTGCTGGTCTGCCCAGGCGAGGAGGTGGCCGACGGGCATGGCCTCGGCGTGGGCCTGGGCGATGGGCTTGAGGCGGACGTCAGCGCTGGCCTTCGGCTGGGCATCGGCCGGGAGTTCGGGTGCTGCGGTCATGGGCGTGTGGGTCCTTTCGTCATCGGGGAGGCGGAGGCGGTTGTGGCGGGCGGCTTCGGGGCCGCCCTGGGTGTCGATCTCATCGAGGAGGCGGCGCAGCGCGGCGATGGTCACGGCTCACTGGCAGATCACGCAGCGGTGGAAGGCGTCCGTCGACTCGTGGCACGCGTCGATACAGCGCCCGCAGTACGGCGTGGCGGCGTACCGAGCCGCGCCGTCGTAGCGGGTGTCGGTGGGGTCGAATGGCGTCCGGCACTTCCCGCACCGCGGTTCCTCGGTGTCGGGGTCGGCGTCTGCGGCCTGGTGGGCGTCCGCCTTCCAGGCCGGGTCGCTGCTGGGGGCGGGGAGCAGTCCGCCGGCCACGGCCGCCCGCATCCACTCGCGGGCTTCGGCGATCAGGGCCTCGGGGTTGTTCTTGCCGAGCTTCAGCCAGTCGGTGCGGCTGCCTCCGGTGCGCATGCGCCAGGCGGCTTCGGCGAGGTGGCGGATGCGGGGGTCGGTGGCGTAGTGCACTGCCTCGGCGGCAGTGGGGTCGAGCAGGGTCATGCGCTTTGCCTTTCGTGGTTGGTGGTGACGAGGTGTTCGCAGCGGGCGTGCACGCGGCGGTCGGGGCGCTGCGGGTCGGGCATGATGCGGCGGTCGCAGCCGGGGCAGATGCGCCACGTGGTGTGGTCGTTGGGGTTGGGTTCGTGGGATTCGGATTGATCACCGGTGCGCCCAACTACCTGAGGTTTGAAAGAGACCTCAGCCCCGTCTTGGGAACCCCATGGGTAACCCCCTGGGTTGTTCGGGGGGCGGTCCCCCGAACCGTTCGGGGGGCGGTCCCCCGTTCTCATTCGGGGGGCGGTCCCCCGTTCTCCGTTTTCGTTACCGCCGGTAGGTTCGGGGGGCGGTCCCCCGTTCTCGTCCGTCTCAAGTTCGGGGGACCGCCCCCCGTTCTCCTCGGTCCACGGGGCCGCCTTCCGCCCGGCGTCACGCTTCTGCCGTGCCTCCTCGCGGGCCCCCTTCACGCCCTCCAGGTAGGCCACCGCGGCGGACCAGTCCGGGGCTGGCGCGAGGACGATGGCGTACAGGGCGGAGCGGCCCCGGCGGCGCTCTCCGGCGACGACGACCCCGGCGCGGATCGCCGCCTCCAACCGGTCGCGGGTGTCCTTCTCATCGGCGCCGGCGGCGCGCGCGATGTCCTTGATGCGCATGGGCTTGCGGTCGCCGTGGAAGCGGAGTTCACCGGAGGCGTTGGCCATGGAGCGGAGCGCGTAGAGCAGGGTATGCAGGTGCGCCCGCTTCAGCACGGCCGGCATGCCGGGCACCCACTTCCACGCGAGCGCGTTCCCGTAGGCGTTCGGCACGCTGCCGCTCGCCGGGGTGGCCTGCTCCTCGGTGCTCACTGAATCTCTTCTCAGCTCGTTCAGGCTCGGGCGGTGGTCAGGGCGCGGCGGGCCTGGGCTTCGTTGCGCAGGCGGCGCCGGTCGGCGGCGGCCTGGCACCGCGGGCACATGGGGATGCCCTGGTCGGTGTGGGCACTGATGCCGCGGGCCGTGCCGCAGTGGCCCGTCCAGTCGGGCAGGGCAGCCGGGTCGTCGATGGTGTCTTCGTCCCAGGCGCCGACCGGGGCCCATCCGGCGTGTGCGGCGCGGGCCTTGGTCCTGCCGATGTCGACCAGGCGGGCCCCGTGCTCGGCCGGGTCGGCGTTCCACAGCCGGTCGTAGAGGTCGCGAACGCGGCGTGCCGTGCGCACGATCACGGTGTCCGCGTTGATGAGCCGGGAGCAGTTGGTCGACGTCATGCCGAGCTCGGCGGCCAGGCGCTCCTGTGACCAGCCGGCGGCGACGAGGGCCTGGAGACGTCGGACGGTGCCGACGGCGCTGACGATGACCGCGCCGCCCAGGTTGTCCAGCGTGGGCTCGACAGCGAGGACCGCGGCGGCGAGCGCCGGCCGGAGCTTCTCCTGCGGACCGGTGCCCCGCTCGGGGCGGCCGTTGAGGATGGACTGCAGCCGCTTACGGTCGACGTTGGCGGCAGTCGCGATGGCGCGCAGGCCCATGCTGCAGGACTGCAGGTGCCGGATGTGGACGCGTACCGGTTCGGCGTCGACCCAGGGCTGCCAGGTCCCGGCGATGATGGCCTTGTCCCGGTTCTCGTTGTACCGGCTGACGGCGTAGCCGCACACGTAGCAGCGGCAGCCGTCGAGCCGGTAACGGGCGTAGCCATGCGGGCGATCGCTCACGCCGACTCACCGCCCTCCTGCTCGTCGCTGCCAGGCGGCGGGCCCAGTGCCTCGAAGAGCCGGGCGAGGCCGGCCTTCACCTCCGGGTCGTTGGCCACGAAGGCGTCCAGGTGGTCGTCGAGGTCCTCGAGGAGACACAGCGCGTCGGGGCCGACGTCGTGTTCGTCGTCAAGGCCGGGCCCGGTCAGCCCGACCCGCTTGCGGGCGGCGGCAGCGCGCTCAGCCTCGGTCGGCTTGTCGTCCCGGCACAGCCGGAACAGGAGGCCGGCGAGGGCGGCGATGAGGGCCGCGTAGGCGAGGTTGGCGATCGTCTCCCCGCTCATGCCGTGGCCCCGTTGCGGTAGGTCGCGGTGCCCTGCCAGGCGCGGCACAGGGACCGGTGGACGGTGGCCCGCCGGGACTGCTGAACGCCAGCCGGTTCGATGACGCTGGCGCGGGCCGCGCGGAGGAACGCGGGCCCCCACCGGTTGGGGCTGTCGGGCTCGTCGACCAGGCCCTCGGCGATGAGGTCGGCGGCCTGGAAGACGGTGCCGCGGCGGGCCATCAGCTCGATCGCGGCGGCGCACGCGTCCGCCCACTCCGGGCTGGTGTGGGCCCGGGCGGCGGCCATGCCGTCGGCCTTCGCCGTCTCCCCGGCGGCCGGGCTGACCGTGCCCTGTACAGGCTCGGGGAACTGCAGCTGCTGGGTCGTCATCGGCCACCGCCGAGCTGCGGGAACTTCTGCAGGGACAGGGAGCGGCAGGGTTCGCGCAGGCACATGTCGAGGAACAGCGGCTGGTCCTGGTGGGCCTGCTGGTGCAGGGCGTTGAGCGCGCTGTGGAGTTCGTCGGCGGCGCCGTGCGGGTCGCCCTTGCAGCTGTCGGCTCGGTGCAGGCCGAGGTCGTCCAGCTCGTCGTCCTCGGACTCGGCGAGGTAGTCGGCGAGGTAGTCGGCGATGTCCACCTCGACTTCGGTGGCGACGGTGACGTACCGACTGGCGCGATGGGTCTTCATCTGCTCTCCAAAGGGTGTGGGGTGCCAGGGCCCCGCCGGGCGGGGGAAGGTGGCGGGGCCCTGGCTGGCCGCGGAGCCCTGAACAGGGGGAGGCTCGGCAGCCCTTCAGGTGGTCAGCTGGTGGCGGCCTCAGCGGGCTCGGGCTTCACGGCGACCCACGTCTGCTCGTCCTTGTCGAAGCGGACGTGCGGGTTGTCGTCGATGTTGAAGGCGATGCCGAAGTTCTGCGCCACGTTCAGGCCGGCGGCCAGCTTGAGCGCGGCCAGCGACGGCTCCTCGGCGTTCCGCTTGCGGATCGCGGCCTCGTAGTCGTCCTGCCACTTCTGCGGGTCTCGGCCTGCGTCCTTGGCCGCCTCCCACGCGAACTCGCCCAGCTCGCCGGAGTCGAGTTCGTCGGCGGTCTCCATGACCACGGACTTCGCCGCGCGCGGGTCGACCTGGTACAGGGCGTCGAGGTAGCGGTAGGCCATCCAGTCGGCGACCCCAGCGCGGATGTGCGCGTAGAAGGCGTCACGGTCCTCGTCGAAGTGGCTGGTGTCGAAGGCGTTGCTGGTCGAGCGGAGCACGCCGCGCAGCAGTCCCTCGGTGGTCTCCTGCACGTCGGTGGTCGCCTCGAACCGCGGCCGCTCCGGCACGGGGATGCCCGCCATGTCGGCGTCCTTGGATCCGGCGGCGAGCGTCCAGCGCCAGGAGTCGGAGGCGCTGGCGAGCGACTGCATCGAGACGGAGGACGCGTTGCCGCAGCGGACAGGCATCTGGGCGCCGATGAAGTCCTCACCGAAGAGCACGGCGGGCTTGTCGTCGGCGGTGAAGCGGACGCGCAGGATGTGCTCGGTGCTGGCGAACCGCTGCAGGAACTCGGTGTTGAAGGCCGGGAACAGCTCGCCCTCGGCGGTCTGG
The DNA here is from genome assembly GCF_047049295.1 of Streptomyces sediminimaris. Lineage (NCBI taxonomy): Bacteria > Bacillati > Actinomycetota > Actinomycetes > Kitasatosporales > Streptomycetaceae > Streptomyces > Streptomyces sediminimaris. The sequence continues at coordinate 2,107,750 of NZ_JBJWOT010000001.1, forward strand.
GCGGTGGCCTTGCGGAGGATGCCGCGCCAGTCCGGGAACTCCTGGCCGAGGGTGACGGCGATGTTGAGGCCGGTCTGCGGGCCTTCGAAGATCAGCCGGTCCTGCATGGCCTGGACGGTGACCCACTCGGAGCCCTGCATGGAACTGGCCCACTCGCGCAGCGGCTGCAGGTACTTGGCGGGGAGGGTGTGGGCGAACGGCTCCTGAACCTGGTCGGCGCCGGTGAGGCCGTAGCGGGCGACAGCCAGGGTGTGGGCGTCCGAGGCGACCGCGTACAGATAACGGGTGTCGGCCTCGAGGCGGATGCCGTGCAGCTCCTCGTGGTACTCGCTGCCGATGTGCTGGCGGGTCTGGTCGATGAGACGACCGAGCTGATGCGCGTTGATCGTGATGGACACGAAGTCTCCTGTGATGGATGCCGGCCAGGCGGGACAGGTCACCGCCCGGCCGGAAGAGGGATGGGATCAGGCGATCTCGTCGAGCGGATCGGGGCGGCAGCCCGCGGCGGACTGCCAGGCCTGCCACTCCGGGACGGTGGCGCGCGGCGCCGAACGAGCCGGGTCCGACAGCGCCTGGGCGGCAGCGAGCGCGAGCGTTGCGTGGACCTGCGCCTCGGCAAGGAACGACATGTCCTCCCGGCCTCCGCGCTCCTCGGCGGACAGCGCCTCCGCGTAGCCGAGGAGTTCCTCGGCCTGGCGGTAGTGCTCGGGCCCGGTCATGCGGTTCCTCCCTGGGTGGTCTTGGCGTGGCGGCCGTGGTGCCTGTCGTCGGGCGGCGGGTGTCCGTGGCGGGCCCAGTGCGGTAGGTGCTGCTGCCGCAGATGGGTCGCGGCGCGAGCCAGGAGATCGGGCAGGTTGCTCGCGGCGTAGGCCATGAACACCGCCCAGACGCAGGCGACCCACAGCAGCCAGGTGGTGACGCTCACAGGAAGTCACCCGCCTTCGGCTGGGACTCCGTCTCCTTGTGCTCGGCGCCGGCGGCGAAGTCGTCGGGGATGTCGACGAGGCCCGCCTCGATGGAGGCGATGAGGTCCGGGTCGGTGATCCACGCGGGCACCGTGGGAGAGCGGCTCACGATCCCGCCCCCTGGCGTGCGTCGGCGTCGTCGCTGGCGTGCTCGGCGAGCAGCTGCTGCACCTCGCCCATGTCGGTGCCGTACCGGGCGACAGTGCGGAGCGTGCGGACCAGGCCGCGGAGCATGGCCAGCTCGCCGGGGTACGCCTCGCCGGGAGTGGCATCGGCCGCGGTGCGGCTGCTCTTCTCCTCGACCTCTTCTGCTGCGGCGGTGAGCGCTGCCGCCCACTCGGCCTGCGTGACCACGTCCACGTGACTCAGCGCGATGCAGGCGCTGTGGTTCTCGACCCACACCACGTCCGTGTGACCGCCAAGGACGGAGGCTGCGGAGCGGGTGCGCGTGACCAGGCGGGTGGCGCTGGGCGCGTCTTCCGGGCGGGCGCCCGGGTAGGCGAACACCAGCGTGCCCACCGGGTAGGCGGCGTTGAACTCGGCGGCGCTCAAGCGGCCCGGGTGGGTGGCGCTCATGCGTCATCACCGCTGTCCCGCACGGCCTTGAGCCGGGCGATCTCCTCGCGGGCCGCAGCGAGTTCGTCCTCGGCGGTACGGCGCCGCTCGGCGTCCGCCGCCAGCTGGTCGCGCCACTGCTGCACGCCTCGCAGGATCGAGTCCGCAACCTTGAGCTGCTCGTCGACGGACAGTTCCGACCGCATCTGGAGGTTGACGCTGCCGCTGTGGCCGCCGTCGGGGTGCACGTACAGCGTGGGGTTCGGCACGCCGGAGCCGCGGGCGTCGGCGTTCGCCTCCAGAAAGAACGTTGCGTTGAAGTAGCTCACGCCGTCACCTCGGTAGCGTCCACGCTGTCCGGGCCGAACGCCTGCAGGGACACCTTGGTACCGGCCCACTGTCCGTAGACCGAGTAGAGCGGCGTGCCGTTCACGTCGTCGACGTGCATCCTCGCTCCCAGCGCGGCGGCCATCGCTCGCGCGGCGCGCTCGGCGTCGGGGCTCTTGTGCTCGACCCGCGGCCACAGTCCGTCGCGGTCGTCGATCTCCCAGTTGATCGGGAGGGCGGCCAGCTCCTGGTGTGCGGCCAACAGGGTCAGCACGAGGGACGCCCTGTGCAGGCGGATCATCGGCTCTTGGGTAGGCTGTTCGGTCACGGTGACCTCTGCTTTCTCTGATGGGTTGAGGCGCCGGTCGGGGCTCGCCGGGCCGGGAAGTCGGGCGGGCCTTCGGCGCGTTCAGGGGGGGTCAGACGCCGGCAGGCTGCACGTTCTGGCGCGGCCGACGCGTCCTGCGCGGGCGGCTGCGGCCGTCGACCCGGTTGCGGTTCTGCTCGGCGATGAACGCGAGGTCGGAGTCGCTGAACAGCAGCTGGCCCGCCATGCGGTGGCACGGCCAGCCGAGCTTGTTCACTCCGTCGCGGAGGAACTTCTCGCCCTTCTTGCTCGGGTCCTGCGGCTCGCGGAGGCGGAGCCGTATGGCCGCCTCGCTCACCGTGTAGAAGTTCTCCAGGACGGGCTCAGCCGTCTTCGTCCCGGCGGGGGGCGCCTTCTGGGCGGGCATCTGGTTCCTTCCTCCGTGGCTCTTCGGTGGGGGCGAGAAGCCGTGTGTCGTCGGCGGGCACGTCGAGGACGCTGCGCAGCCGCGTGTAGGTGGGGGGCCGCATGTCGCGGCGGGCGCCGTTCTCCAGCTGGCTCAGGTACGGCCCGCTGATGCCGGCTCCTGTCGCGCAGTCGTCACGGCTGAGGCCGAGCTCTTTGCGGCGTGTGCGGATGGCCGTCCCGTCCACCTGGAAGGTGGTTGGGAGTCTGTGCATGAGAGGAAGCTAGCGCGCCGATCTAGAGGTTTCTAGAGGAACCGGCCAGTAACTTCTAATCGACTCTAGTTACCTCTATGTCAAGACCCGGATTTCAGCAGGTCAAGGTTAAGAACGGGTCAGACGGCCGGATGTCCATAGCGGTAGCTAGAGGTAGCTGTCATCATGAGCCGCATGGCCCCCACCTCGGATGACACCGCCCGTCACCTGCAGAAACTCTCTGCACTCGTGACTCAACGCCGCGTTGCCCTGGGGCTGCGCAGCAAGGAGGCGGCCGCGAAGCACTGCGACCTGTCCCCGATGACCTACCGGAAGATCGAGGCGGGCGAGCGCGTCACCGACACGTCCTACGCGAAGCTGGAGATCGGCTTCGCTTTCCGCCCGGGCTCCTGCAAGACGGTTCTGGACGGCGCCGACTCGATCACCCTGCAGGACGGAACCGAGATCATCGAGGGCGGTCAGATCACGCGCACTCAGGTCGACGTCGACGCACTCTCCGAGGAACTGCGGCGCGAGTACATCGACGCGGCGACGGTGACCGTCCCAGGAATCTCGCTGGGCGAGGCGCAGGAGATGAGCAGGCAGGCCGTAGAGCGCGCTGTGAAGATCATGCGAAAGCGCGGCATTCTGCCAGACCACGAATGATCTGCAGTGATCGCCGTACAACCTTCCGGCCGTAACAGGATCGTGACATTCCGTCACGGACGAAACTTGAGTCACCCTCTGTCGCCCAGGCGTTCGGCCATGTAACCCTGTCGGTCCACCCGGGGAGGTCTCCGCGAGTAGGAACAGGGGGACCGGTGAGCACAGTCATCAACTTCGAGAGGCCGGGCTTCATCGCTACGTCCGCGCTCATCGCAGAAGAGGTGGTGTGCATCCTGACCCCGGCAGCTGCCACCGACGTCCGTATTCAGGAACGGGCACGGAGGCTGATGAAGGGGCAGGGGATCGACTGCAGATTGTGCGGCGGCTGCCCAGTCGGCCGGGCACAGTAGAAGGCAGTCACGGATAGCCGGCGGTAGGGGTGCCTGCCGGCCCATCCGCCCAACTTGGCGAATTCCTATGGGGGGACGACGCTTGCCCTACGTAGAGCAGCGCGGCAACAAGTTCCGCGTCAAATGGTGGGCCGGAGAGTACCTCGACAACGGCAAGAAGAAGTACGAGGGCGAGTCCGGATTCGAGGACTGGCAGGCCGCCTACGACTACGGCCTCGACCGCGAATACGAAGTGCGCCACGACAAGCACGTCCCGAAGAGCCGCGGCGACATCCTGATGAAGGACTACACGCTGCCCATCTGGCTGCCCGACCAGGACCTGCGGCCGGAGTCCATCAAGACCTATCGATCTATGCTCAAGGCTCAGATCAACGCGCAGTGGGGACGACGGCGGGTCGGGGACATCACCACACCCGAGTACCTCGCCTGGAAGCGGACGCTCAACAACAAGGTCGACAAGAAGGAGCTGTCCCGCACCTACGTCACCGACGTCCTCATGGTCTTCAACCTGCTGATGAGCGACGCGGTCAAGCGGTACCAGTACCGCACCGACTCCCCCGTACCGCCGCCGGAGCCGCGCCGCGGGAAGTACGTGAAGAGGGTCGTGAAGAAGAAGCGCCCCCTGGCGATGGGCCCGGTGTACCAGCTGGCCGTCAACGCCTACACGGTGTGGGGTTTCACGGGCTGGACGTACATCTGGCACGCCGCGTTCCAGGGGCAGCGCCCCGCGGAGATGTACGGGCAGCAGAAGCTGTACTGCTCGCCCGCCTGGCCGGCCTCCGACCCGGACCGGGAGCAGCGCAAGGAGTCCGTCGAGCGGTACGGGCAGATGCCCGCCAACCGCGTCGAGTACCAGCTGCAGTGGGTGGACGGGAAGAAGACGCTCACCTCCCCCAAGTACGAGTCGCAGCGCACGCTCGTCACAGCGCCGTTCCTGACGGAGATGCATATCGCGCTCGCCGCCTCGCACGACTCCCCGTGGATGTTTCCGGCGATGGCCGGCGGCGACCTGCTGGGGGCGCGGTTCGACCGTGACTACTGGGCGCCCATCCGGGACGGAGCCCCGGAGCGCCAGTCCCGCAAGGACTTCCTGCGCCCTGCGATCCCGCCCGTGGCGGAGTTCGAGGAGCTGCCGATCTACCGGCTGCGGCACTGGATGCGCGAGTGTCTCGAGGAAGAGGGGCACTCGAAGACCGCGATCGAGACGCGCATGGGCCACGAGCTCGCCGGGATCGAGGGCCTGTACAGCAACCTCACGATCAAGATGGAGCGCGATATTGTGGAGGCGCAGCAGGAGCGGTGGTCCAGCTTCTTCCAGGCTGCGGGCGGTCTCTGGATGCCGCCGTTTCCCAATCCTCTCCCAGTTGATCAAGGGATTAAGGAATCACAGCAGATCAATCGCCAAGATTCCGAAGCGGCTTGAACAGGGCGAAGCTGATCCGCCAGTTCTCCGGCGAGTGGGAGATGACGGCGCTCGGCGAGTTCGTGAAGGGCCGCACGGTGCGCAGCATGGTGAAGCCGGCCGCACAGGCGCTCTAGGCGCCCCCGGGTGGGTGCCGCCCGGGTGGCACCCACCCGGGCGGCGGACAGGAATGCCGTCCGGGCCGGGCAGCGGCGGGCCGTGGCCGACCTCGCGCGATGCCCGTGACCGTGCTGCGACGTCTCCTCCGCGCTCCCGGTCTCCGTGGAGGCGAGGGCGTTCGGGGCGGTGCGGGGGCGCCGGGGCCGCCCCGCCGGCGCGGCCCCGGCGCCCGTGATCCCGGATCTTCCGGCGAACCCCGCCCGGCCCCGCGTCGCTCAACCGCCGTGCTGCGAGCGCGCCTTGAACGCCGCCTTGCGCGCTTCCTTCGCGATCCGCCGGTCCGGGTGCAGCCGTCCCATGGCCTCCAGCACGTCCGCCGTCGCGGGGTGGTCGACGCGCCAGGCCGCCGCGAAGAAGCCGCCGTGCTGCGCGGCCAGCCCCTGCACCAGGGCCCGCAGTTCCTCGGAGTTGCCCTCCGCGGCCAGCTGCGCGGCGACCGTGTCGATGGTCAGCCAGAAGATCATCGCCTCGGACGGCGCCGGCACGTCGGCCGCCCCCTGCTCGGTCAGCCAGACCCGGGCGAGGCCACCGAGCTCCGCGTCGTCGAGGACCTCGCGCAGCGCGGGCTCGGCCTCCGCGCCGAGGAGCGAGAGCGCCTGCTGGCAGCGCAGCCGGCGCAGCGGCGCGCCCGCGTCGGCGCCCCGGGCCGCGGCCAGCAACTCCCGCGCCGCGGCGAGGGGTTCACGGCGCGCCAGCCACTGCTCGGTCTCGGCCCGCGCCGCCCCCTGCGGGAACGCCGCCGTGCCGTCGAGCAGCGCGTCGGCCCCCTTGTCCGCGAGGTCGCCGACCGCGGGCGCGACGAACCCGGCCTCCATCAGCCGGGAGCGCAGCCCGTACAGGCCGAGGGGCGTCAGCCGCACCATGCCGTAGCGCGAGACGTCGGCGTCGTCGAGCGGCGCGGTGGGTTCCTCGGCGCCGTCGGCGTCCGCCATCAGTGCCTCGTCCACCGGCTGGTACTCCACGAGTCCCACCGGTTCGAGCAGCCGGAACTGGTCGTCGAGCCGCATCATCGCCTCGGAGACCTGCTCCAGGACGTCGTCGGTGGGCTCGCCCATGTCACTGGGCACGACCATCGACGCGGCGAGGGCGGGCAGCGGCACGGGCGCGTCGCCGGGTCCGTCCTCGCTGACCGTCAGCAGGTACAGGTTGCCGAGGACGCCGTCGAGGAACTCGGCCTCGCCGTCCGGGTCCCACTCCAGCCGGGAGAGGTCGATCCCGCCGTCCTCGTCGAGGGCGTCCTCCAGACCCTCCAGGTCGGGCACGCTCGCGTCGGCGAGCACCGTCTCCAGGGCCTCCTGCCACACGCCCAGGACGTCGTGCGGCGAGCCCGAGGTGAGCAGGGCCAGCTCCTCCCCGGCCGTGACGGTGCCCTCGTCCTCGTCGGCGATCTGCACCAGCCCGGTGTCCACGGCGGCCCGCCACGCCTCGCTCGTGGTGGCCGCGGCGTCGTCCCCGCTCAGCCCGAGCGCCTCGGCGGCGGCGGCCAGTTGCCCGTCCACGAGACCGCCCCCGGCGTCGACCCGCGTGTCGGGACCGGCCCAGCGGGCGAGCCGCGCGGCCCGGGAGAGCAGCGGCGTGGACAACGCGTCCCGCGCCAGCTCCGCTTCGGGGTGCAGCCGCACCGGCGGCAGGGGGGAGCTGTCTGGCATCTGCTGGTTCTCCTCGGGCGTGTCGTACCACTCAGCCGCTCAGCCTAGACGGATTTACACCCATGCCGCCCGGTTCATCTGCCGGACCACGGCCGTACATGGCCGAAACCTTGACAACTGGCCTGACCACGCAGGAGATTGACGCGCGTAGAAGCCGGCGGACAGCCGTTCGGCGGACTTCTACGCGCGTCGCGGACCGCCCCAGGACCGCGGCCCAAGGACCGGTTCCACGCACCACCCTCGTCCCGGCGCCCACGCACGTCCCCGGAGGGATTCACGTTGCCGAGCAAGTCTTCCACGCGTCTCGCTGCGCTCACCGTCGCCGCCGTCTGTTCCGCGGCGTCCGCCGTCGCCCTGACCTCCCCGGCGCACGCGGACTCCGTGCGCATCCATGACATCCAGGGCACCACGCGCACGTCTCCGTACGCCGGCCAGAAGGCCACCGACGTGGCCGGAATCGTCACCGGCGTGCGCGCCTACGGCTCCTCCAGAGGCTTCTGGATGCAGGACCCGCACCCGGACGACGACCCGGCCACGAGTGAGGGCGTCTTCGTCTACACCGGCTCCACCCCGAAGGTCGCCGCCGGTGACTCCGTCACGGTCACCGGCACGGTCTCCGAGTACGTCCCGGGCGGCACTTCCTCCGGCAACCAGTCGGTCACCGAGATCAGCAGGCCGTCGATCACCACGCTCTCCACCGGCAACGCGGTGCCGGCCCCGACGGTGATCGACGCGAGGTCGGTGCCCTCGGCCTACACCCCGCCGGGCGACCCCGCCGCGAACGGCTCGATCAACGGCCTGACCCTGCGGCCGTCGAAGTACGCCCTGGACTACTACGAGTCCCTGGAGGGCATGAACGTCCGGATCGGCGACGCCCGCGTGGTCACCGCCACCGACCGGTACGCCGAGCTGTGGGTCACCGTGAAGCCGCACGAGCACCCGACCCGCCGCGGCGGCACGCTCTACGGCTCCTACGACTCGCAGAACACCGGCCGCCTGCAGATCCAGTCGCTGGGCGCGAGCGCCGACTTCCCGGTGGCGGACGTCGGCGACACCCTGACCGGCACCACGACCGGCCCGATGGACTACAACCAGTACGGCGGCTACACCCTCGTCGCGAACCGGATCGGCCCGCTCGTCAGCGGCGGCCTCCAGCGCGAGACCACGAGGAAGCAGTCCCGGGGCGAGCTCGCGGTCGCGACGTACAACGTCGAGAACCTCGACCCGTCCGACGGCACCTTCGACCAGCACGCCGCCGCGATCGTGCACAACCTGCGGTCGCCCGACATCGTGTCCCTGGAGGAGATCCAGGACAACGACGGCGCCAAGGACGACGGCACCGTCGCCGCCGACGTGACGGTGAACAAGCTGATCGACGCGATCGCCGCGGCGGGCGGCCCGACGTACGACTGGCGCTCGATCGACCCGGTCGACGACCAGGACGGCGGCCAGCCCGGCGGCAACATCCGCAACGTGTTCCTCTTCAACCCGCATCGGGTCTCCTTCGTGGACCGGGCGGGCGGCGACGCCACCACCGCCGTCGGCGTCACCAAGGTGCACGGCAAGGCGCACCTGACGGCCTCCCCCGGCCGGATCGCCCCCGCGGACGGGGCCTGGACCGACAGCCGCAAGCCGCTGGCGGGCGAGTTCGTCTTCCGCGGCCGCACGGTCTTCGTGATCGGCAACCACTTCGCCTCCAAGGGAGGCGACCAGGCGCTGCACTCCCGGTACCAGCCGCCCACGCGCGGTTCGGAGACCCAGCGCCACGCGCAGGCGACGCTGGTCAACGCGTTCGTCAAGAGCATCCTCGACGTCCAGAAGAACGCGGACGTCGTCGCGCTCGGCGACATGAACGACTTCGAGTTCTCCGGCACCGCCAAGCTCCTGGAGGGCGACGGAGCACTGTGGTCGGCGATCAAGTCGCTGCCGAAGAACGAGCGCTACACCTACGACTACCAGGGCAACGAGCAGGTCCTTGACCAGATCCTGGTCTCCCCCTCGATCCGGCGCGGCTGCCACCTGGCCTACGACTCCGTGCACATCAACTCGGAGTTCCACGACCAGATCAGCGACCACGACCCGCAGGTGCTGCGTTTCAGGCCGTGACCCCCGCCCGGTCGGGGTCAGGGCCGGCCTGACCCGCCGCGGACGCGTGCGCGGACATGGCCCGTCCGCGCATGCCCGAGGGGCCGGGTCGGCCGACCCGGCCCCTCGGGCATGCGCTCCGCGGCGCCGCTACTTCCTGGGGAACTTCCACCCCACCACCACGACCGTCACCAGCACCGCGCCGATGACGAGCGTGGGCCCGGGATGGCTCATGGCCTTCTGCACGAGCGGCCGGGCGGGTGCCGGCACGCCGTCCGCCACCCGGTGCTCCAGCTCGTGTCCCGTCGAGCGCGCCGTGTCCTGCGCGGCATGCCCCGCCCGCACGGCCCGGTCACGGGCCTCGTGCCCGGCGCCCGCCGCGCCGTCCTGCACCCGGTGACCGGCCCTGGCGGCCCTGTCCTGGGCCCTGTGCCCGGCGTGCGTGGCCTTCTCCTGCACGGTGTGGCCCGCCTGTGCGGCGGTGCTGCGCAACTGCACGGTCATCGCGCCGGCCTTGTCCCTGAGGTCGGCCGCCCGGGCCTTCGCGCGCCCCTTCACGTCCATCTTGCCCGCCAACTCCTCCACTGTCCGGCCGAGTTCGCTGCGCGTGCGCTCGATCTGCCGGCGCAGCTCGTCGGGTCCCTTCGCGCCCGTCTCCGGTGGTGCCGTCCTGTCGGTCATCGGTGCGCCCTTTCCTTGATCTCCTCGACGTCGGCCCTGACGCTGCCGAGAGCCTCCTCGGGAGTGGGCGGTCCGGCCCGGCGCAGCTGGGCGCGACCGGCCGCGGCGAGCACGCCCGCGATCACGAACAGCACGCCGGTGACGATGAGTGCCGCGGCCCAGACGGACAGCACCAGGCAGAGGGCGGCGATGGCCGTACCGGCCGACGCGAGCAGGCCGGCGTAGGCGAACGCGCCCGCGGCGCCGAGCAGCCCGCCGCCGCGTCCGGCACGGCGGCCCTTGGCCGCCAGCTCCTCCTTGGCGAGGGCCACTTCCTGTCGTACGAGCCGGGAAAGCTGTTCGGTGGCCTGGCCGACGAGTTCGCCCACCGAGTGGTGCTCGTCGCGCACCGGCCCGGGGTGCATGGTCCCGGTCACGGCGTCGCCTCCTGTCGTGTTCCGTTCCTCCGGAAGAGTGCGGGTACCCCGGCCCGGGACGGCTACCCCTGCCGCCCGCCGGGCCCCGGCTCGCCGAGCCGGGCGAGCTGGGTCTGGAACCAGTCCAGGCGCGCCTGCAACAGGGCCGCCTCCGCGGCGAGTTCGGGCACGCCGAGTCCCTCGGTCGGTGAATCACCGCCCTGACCTGGCACGACACCGCCGGCGACCACCCACAGCCCCTCCCCCGCCAGCCGCGCGAAGGCGGCGAGCGAGACGGACGCACGGCCGCGGACGCAGGCCGCGCAGGAGGGGGCGAGCGCCCGCCAGCCGGGCCTGCCCCAGCCGGCGTCGGCGAGGGCCACGCAGGCCGCGCCGCAGGCGCAGGGGCCGGCCGTGGCGGTCCGTACCCGCTGGCGGGCGTGGCGGAAGCCGCGCTCGAAGCGGATGAAGGCACCCAGCACCGACACCTCGAGCAGCACGGCCGCCCGGTGCTCGGCGGTGCAGAGCATCGCCTCGGCCGCCGCGCGCTCGTGCAGGCAGTGGAAGCCGCAGCCGCAGCGGCGGTGCGGCGGCCTGTGGCGCAGGCCGTAGACGCAGGACGCGTCGGCCAGGACCCCGTACGGCAGCGCGCCGCCGAGCGACACACCGGTGAACCCGGCCCGGGTGCCGTCCTGCGACAGCACCGGGTGGGCGATCTTGTATCCGGTCGGCGGCTCCGTCGGGCGTTCCGCCGGAAGCCGCAGTCTCATCGGGCCGCCGGAACCTCTTCGGGGGCCCTCGGTTCCCGGATCTCCTCGGGCAGTTCCAGATCTTCGGGTTCCTGGTCCCGCACCTGCGGCCGCTCTTCCGCGGCTCCCGTGGCCAGTGCCTTGCCGAGCTTCATGTCGCCTCCCATGTCGCGCTGCCGGTCACCCTTCCGGCCATGGTGACTCATGAAGGGGCGTTTTGGACACAGGGTCCCGTGCCCACCCCGACGAATCAGCTCTGCTTGGCAATACCTCGTAGCAGAATTAAGTGGAGCTTCACCGTTCGAGTCCCGAGACTCTTCACATGACGACCGCCGGCACCCGGGTGCCTCCCTTCGGCCGCGCCCTGTGCGCGATGATCACCCCGTTCACCGAGGAGGGCGCGCTCGACGCGGACGGTGCGCAGCGGCTTGCGGCGCACCTGGTGTCCCGGGGCTGCGACGGGCTGGTGCTCTCGGGGACGACGGGCGAGTCCCCGACCACCACGGACGCCGAGAAGGCGAGGCTGATCGAGGCGGTGCGGGAGGCGGTGGGCGGCCGGGCGCCGGTGGTGGCGGGGGTCGGGACCTTCGACACGCGGCACACCGTGGCACTCGCCCGTGCCGCCGAGAAGGCGGGCGCGGACGGTCTGCTCGTGGTCAGCCCGTACTACAGCAGGCCGCCGCAGGACGCGGTCGAGGCGCACTTCCTGGCGGTCGCGGATGCGGTGGGGCTGCCGGTCGTGCTGTACGACATCCCGGGCCGCACCGGCACCCGCATCGAGCCCGGCACGATGCTGCGTCTCGCCGAGCACCCGCGGATCGTGGCGGTCAAGGACTGCTCCTACGACTTCCTCGCCGCCCAGAAGGTGCTGGCCCGCACCGGGCTCGCCTACTACGCGGGGTGCGACGAGCACAACCTCGCGCTGTACGCGGTGGGCGGCGCGGGCTACATCAGCACCGTCGCGAACGTCGTACCGGAGCGGCTGCGCGCCGTCATCGACGCCTTCGATGCGGGCGACACCCTCGTCTCCGCCCGCCTCCAGCAGCGCGTCACGCCGCTGGTCGAGTCGATGATGGCCGCGGGTCTGCCCGGCTCGGTCACCGCCAAGGCCCTGCTCAGCGAGCTCGGCCTGCCCGCGGGCCCGGTCCGCGCCCCGCTCCGGCCCGCCGGCCGGGAAGCGGTCCGCGGGCTGCTCGCGGCGTACGCCGAGTGCGTGGACGGCTGACACCCCGTGCGCCCGGCTCCGCCGCGGTCGCCGACCGGAGGCCGCCGTCCGGAGCCTCCTCGCCGGCGGCGACCGGCACCGGCCGCTCCGAGGCAACGTACGGCGGAGGGGGTGAAGCCCCGGCCGGTGTCCGGCCGCCCGGCGCCGCGCCTGCCCGTTCGGGGAAATCTTCCGTACGGTGTCGCTGTGAGCCGCCCGCTGCTGTTCCTCGACGTCGACGGCCCCCTCAACCCGTGGGCGGCCCAGCCGGAGCGGCGCCCCGACGGCTACACGACGATCAGGGTCGCCCTCCACCCGGGCCGCGCCCTGCGCGTCTGGCTGAGCCCCTCGCACGGCCCGGCCCTGCTCGCCCTCGGCTACGACCTGTGCTGGGCGACGACCTGGATGGACGCCGCCAACCGCTGGATCGCCCCGGTGATCGGGCTGCCCGAGCTGCCGTACGTCGACTTCGGCACGGGTCTGTTCGCGCTCCGGCCCGACGGCGTGCACTGGAAGACGGAGGCGATCGTGCGCCACGCCGGGGGCCGCCCCTTCGCCTGGGTGGACGACGAACAGAGCCCCGCGGACCGGCGCTACGTCGCCGAACACCACCCGGCCCCGGCGCTCCTGCACCACGTCAGCCCGCGACTCGGCCTGCGCGAGGAGGACTTCGGGGCGCTGGCTCAGTTCGCTGCGGCGCAGCGCTCCTGACGGCTGCGCAACGCCGATGAGCGCCCTTCCGTACGGCGGCGGAAGGGCGCTCGGTGCTGACGTGGTGTCAGTTGTGGCTGTGCAGGATGTCGTTCAGGCCGCCCCAGACCGCGTTGTTCGGGCGGGCCTCGACCGTGCCGCTGACCGAGTTGCGGCGGAAGAGGATGTTGCAGGCGCCGGAGAGCTCGCGGGCCTTGACGATCTGGCCGTCGGGCATGGTCACGCGCGTGCCCGCGGTGATGTACAGGCCGGCCTCGACCACGCACTCGTCGCCGAGCGCGATGCCGACGCCCGCCTCGGCGCCGATCAGGCAGCGCTCGCCGATGGAGATGACGACGTTGCCGCCGCCGGAGAGCGTGCCCATGGTCGAGGCGCCGCCGCCGATGTCCGAACCGTCGCCCACGACCACACCGGCGGAGATCCGGCCCTCGACCATGGAGGTGCCCAGGGTGCCCGCGTTGAAGTTCACGAAACCCTCGTGCATGACCGTGGTGCCCTCGGCGAGGTGCGCGCCCAGCCGCACCCGGTCCGCGTCGGCGATGCGGACGCCCTTCGGGGCGACGTAGTCCGTCATGCGCGGGAACTTGTCGACCGAGGTCACCTGCAGGTACAGCCCCTCGGCGCGGGCGTTCAGCCGCGCCGTCTCGAGGTGGTCGACGGCGACGGGGCCGAGCGAGGTCCAGGCGACGTTGGCGAGGAAGCCGAACATGCCGTCCAGGCTCTGGCCGTGCGGCTTGACCAGGCGGTGCGAGAGCAGGTGCAGCCGCAGGTAGACGTCGTGCGCGTCGATCGGCTTCTCGTCGAGGGAGGAGATGACCGTGCGCACCGCGACCACCTCGACACCGCGGCGGGCGTCCGGCCCGACGGCCTTCGCCGCGCCCTCGCCGAGCAGCTCCGCGGCCCTCTCGGCGGACAGCCGCTCGCTGCCTGCCGGGCCGGGCTGTTCGCTCAGCTCGGGTGCGGGGAACCAGGTGTCGAGAACGGTGCCGTCGGCGGCGATCGTGGCGAGCCCGGTGGCCACGGCGCCGGTGGTGCGAGGAGCAGTCGTGTCGGTCATGAGGGCAACCTAACCGGCCGGGGGGCACGGAGGCCAACCGCCGGGTGCGGCGTCTCAGGGAGCGGGCCGGCCCCCGGCCGTGCCGGGCCGGGACCTCACCCGCTGCCGGCGGCCGGTGCGGACATCACCCGTGCCAGCGCCTCGCGCGCGAACGCCTCGTCGTACGTCGCCCCCGTCAGCAGCACCTGGAGGCAGATGCCGTCCATCAGCGCGGCCAGGGCCCGCGCCGTGACCGCGTCGGTGCGCCCGGCGAGCCGGCCGGCGAGGTCCTCGCACCACTCGGCGGCGACGGGGCGCAGGGCGGGGCGGCGCAGGGCGGCCAGATAGAGCTCGTACTCCAGCTCGACGCCGGTGGGGTCGCCGCTCAGCCACTCGCCCAGGATCCGTGCGAGCTCGGCGGCCAGGTCGCACTCGCGGTCCTCCAGGGCGCCGTGCGCGGCGACGACCTTGGCGAAGCCCTCGTTCGCCTGCCGCAGGGCGGCGACCATCAGCTCGTCGAGGGTCCTGAAGTGGTACGTGGTCGAGCCGAGCGGTACGTCCGCCTCGGCGGCGACCGAGCGGTGGCTCAGACCGGCCAGGCCCTTGTCCCCCACCACCCGGATCGCCGCGTCGATGATCCGCTGGCGCCGGTCGGGGTCGTAACGGCGGGCCATCAGTGCGCACCCCCGAGGTTGAGCACGACGACCCCCAGGATGATCAACGCGATCCCGGCGGCCTTCTGCGCGGTCAGCCCCTCCCCGAGGAACACCATCCCGATCCCCACGATGGCCGCGGTGCCCAGGCCGGCCCAGATCGCGTAGGCCGTGCCGACGGACATGCTCTTCAGCGTCTGGGCGAGCAGCCAGAAGGACACGACGTATCCGGCGAGCGTCAGCACCGAGGGCCACAACCTGCTGAAGCCGTTGCTGTACTTCATGGCGGTGGTGCCGCCCACCTCGGCGGCTATCGCCGCGAGAAGCGTCAGGAATCCCATGCGTACGAGTGTACATAACGGCGGTCACACCCCTGACGGTCATCGTCGGCGGACCTCACGCGCCGGGCTCGGTCACCGCGGCCGGCGAGGCGGCCACCGGGCCCGGTTCGCGCAGCCGCGTCAGACGGTCGAGGGCGCGCCGCTTGGTGCGGGCGGCGCGGCGCAGGGCCGAGACCCGGCGGTAGCGGAGGACGTCGGCGGGATCGGCGCGGACCGCCCCGTCGAGCTCGTAGCCGTGTGCGGTCAGCCGGCCCGCCAGCACGGTCTCGCACAACCGGATCTGATCCGGCGTCAGCCGCTGCCGCCAGCTGCCCGCCCGTGAGACGTCCAGCGCCCCGCGCGTGCGCCGGTGCCAGGTCTTGCGGGCCGGGACCGCCGCACCGGCCACGCGGCGCGGCTCGGTCATCCCGGGGGCGTACTCCTCGCCCAGGTAGGCACACAAGGCCCGCAGGCGGGGCTCGGGGTCGGCCAGGAGGTCCTCGTAGCGCAGTTCGTGCCAGCTGTCCGGGCCGAGCCCGCGCGCATGCCGGCGGGTCACGTCCATCACCTGCGCCCAGGTGGCGACGGCCTCGTCGAAGCCGCGGTGCCACCACGGCATGCCCAGCAGCGAGGCGACGCAGTCGCGGCCGTCGCGGACGAGGTGCACGAACCGGGCGGTGGGAAACAGCCGCCGGATCTCCTCGACGTGCAGGGCGTAGGCCGGCCGTTTGTCGCCCCAGCACGCCTTGCCGTGGCGCTCGGCGTACGACTTCAGTGCGATGCCCAGTGCGGAGCCGAGGGTGGGCGGCCCGTGCTCGATCCGGGCGGCGATCCGCCGGGCGTCCAGCCCGAGTTCGTCGAACCGCGTCTCCTTCCGCCCGGTGATCCAGGCGGCGAGGCGGGCCCGGTTGCCCCGCTCCCGGAGGTCGCCGAAGCGCAGGCGGTCCTCGTAGGCCGGCAGCACGAAGCGCGTCTCGGGCGGCAGGGCGATACGCGGGTGGGCGTGCAGCATCAGCTGCAGGAGGGTGGTGCCGGAGCGGGGGCAGCCGAGGACGAAGACGGGGCGGGCGGGGGCGGGCGCGGGGGCCGGTGCGGAGGTGGCCACGCGGCGCCAGGCTGCCGCCCGCGGATGAGCGGGGCCTGGGACGGCGCTGGGAGCGGGATATGAAGTCCTGTGTTCCGCATGAGGAGGTTCGACTTTCATAGAAACCGCTCACTGATACGACTCCCGCCGCCGCCTCCGCTCCACTAGGGTTTCACCGCTCGTCCGCACCCCCCTCACACCCCCGGCCGCCGCCGCGGCGCCGCTGGAGGAACCGCGCATGCCCGACACCA
Source organism: Streptomyces sediminimaris (assembly GCF_047049295.1). Lineage (NCBI taxonomy): Bacteria > Bacillati > Actinomycetota > Actinomycetes > Kitasatosporales > Streptomycetaceae > Streptomyces > Streptomyces sediminimaris. The sequence continues at coordinate 2,123,979 of NZ_JBJWOT010000001.1, forward strand.
CCCCCGAGCCGCCCGCCCGCGCATCCTGGCAGGACGGCTGGGCCCCCGACACCTCACGCGCCCCCGGAACCCGAAGACTCTGGCTGGCGGGCGCGCTGGCAGTGGCCACGATCGTCGCCTGCGTGACGGCGATCGGCCTGATGGACAAGGGCCCTGACGACCCGTCATCAGCATCCGGGGACCCTTCGTCGTCGGTCTCCGCCACGGGCCCGGGGCTGATCTCCTTCGCCACCCCGTCCGCCGCCAAGAGCGCGACCACACCCGCGGCACGTGGCGGCCCGCCGTCCGCGCGGACCGCCGCGCCGTCCGCACCGGCCCACCCGCGCGCGTCCGCGGCCGGCGGTTCCGGGTCCGCCGAGCCGCCCGCCACGCCGGCGAGTTCACCGGGCCGCGCGAAGCCCTCGGCCGCCTACCGCTCCGTCCGCTCGGTGAACTACCCCGACCGCTTCTGGCACGTCAGCGGCGACCTGGTGAGACTCGACCCGGTCGCTTCCGCCCCCGCCCGGCGGGACGCCACCTTCACGCTGGTCAAGGGCCTCGCGGACCGGTCCTGTTACTCCTTCGCCACGGCCGGCGGCAGGTACCTTCGCCACCGCGACTTCCTCCTGCGCTCCGAACGCGACGACGGCTCGGCCCTGTTCGAGCAGGACGCGACCTTCTGCCCGCGGACCTCGTCCTACCCGGGCGCGGTCATGCTGGAGTCGGTGAACTACCCCGGCCGCTTCCTGCGCCACCGCAACTTCCAGCTCGAGCTGGACCCTTACCAGGGAAGCGACCTGTACCGCGCGGACTCCTCGTTCCGGATCGTGGACGGGGTGGCCTGAACGGCGGCCCGGAACGGCGAGACGGCCGTACCCGTGAAGGTACGGCCGTCTCCCGCAGACGCGGGGGGACTCAGACGTTGAAGCCCAGCGCCCGGAGCTGCTCCCGCCCGTCGTCGGTGATCTTGTCCGGGCCCCACGGCGGCATCCAGACCCAGTTGATGCGCAGTTCGCTGACGAGGCCGTCCGTGGCGGACTTGGCCTGGTCCTCGATGACGTCCGTCAGCGGGCAGGCCGCCGAGGTCAGGGTCATGTCGATCGTCGCGATGTTCGCGTCGTCGATGTGAATGCCGTAGATCAGCCCGAGGTTGACCACGTCGATGCCCAGCTCGGGGTCGACGACGTCGTACAGCGCCTCGCGGATCTCCTCCTCCGAGGCCGGCTTCATCTCAACGGTCTCGCTCATGCCGTCTTCCTTTCGGCGTCGGCTCCGCCCAGCACCTGGGCCGTCGCGTCCTTCCACGCCATCCAGCTCAGGAGGGCGCACTTGACCCTCGCCGGGTACTTGGAGACACCGGCGAACGCGACGGCGTCCTCCAGCACCTCCTCCATCGCGTCGTCGGGCTCGATCTTCCCCTTGGACTGCATGAGCTCCAGGAAGGTCTCCTGGATCTTCCGCGCGTCCGCCAGGTCCTTGCCGACCAGCAGCTCGTTCAGCACGGAGGCCGAGGCCTGGCTGATGGAGCAGCCCTGGCCCTCGTACGAGACGTCCTCGATCGTCGTGCCGTCGTACTTCACCCGGAGGGTGATCTCGTCACCGCACGTCGGGTTCACGTGGTGCACCTCGGCGTCGCCGTCCCGCAGACCACGCCCGTGCGGGTTCTTGTAGTGGTCCAGGATGACTTCCTGGTACATCGAGTCCAGCTTCATGCGATCGCTCGTCCCGTCCCGTCAGCCGAAGAAGTTCCGTACGTGCTCCAGTCCGTCGACCAGAGCGTCGATCTCGGCCGGCGTGGAGTACAGGTAGAACGACGCCCGGGTGGTCGCAGGAATTCCGTAGCGGAGGCAGACCGGCCGCGCGCAGTGATGGCCGACGCGGACCGCGATGCCCTGCTCGTCGAGAACCTGGCCCACGTCGTGCGGGTGGATGTCACCCAGCGTGAACGAGATCGCCGCGCCCCGGTCCTCGGCCGTGGCCGGTCCGATGATCCGCAGGTCGGGGACCTCGGCCAGCCGCTTGACCGCGTACTCGGTGATCGCGTGCTCATGGGCGAGGACCTTGTCCATGCCGATCGCGGACAGGTAGTCGATGGCCGCGCCGAGGCCGACCGCCTGGGCGACCGGGGGCGTGCCCGCCTCGAACTTGTGCGGCGCGGGGGCGTACGTCGACGAGTGCATCGACACCGTCTCGATCATCTCGCCGCCGCCGAGGAACGGAGGCAGGTCCTCCAGCAGCTCCTGGCGCCCCCACAGGACACCGATGCCGGTCGGGCCGCACATCTTGTGGCCGGTGAACGCCACGAAGTCGGCCTGGAGGGCCTGGACGTCCAGCGGCATGTGGGGCGCCGCCTGGGAGGCGTCGATGCAGACCAGCGCGCCGACCTCCTGGGCGCGGCGGATTATCGTCTCGACCGGGTTGACCGTGCCCAGGATGTTGGACACCAGCACGAAGGAGACGATCTTCGTCTTCTCCGTGATGACCTCGTCGATGTTCGACAGGTCCAGGCGGCCGTCGTCGGTGAGGCCGAACCACCTCAGCTTCGCGCCCGTGCGCTGCGCCAGCAGCTGCCACGGCACGATGTTGGAGTGGTGCTCCATCTCCGTGATGACGATCTCGGTCTCCGCGTCGACGCGGTAGGGCTCGTCGGCCCAGCCGAGCATGTTCGCCACGAGGTTGAGCGACTCGGAGGCGTTCTTGGTGAAGATCACCTCGTCGCGGCTCGGCGCGTTGATGAACGACGCGACCTTGTCGCGCGCGCCCTCGTACAGCGCCGTGGCCTCCTCGGCGAGCACATGCACACCGCGGTGGACGTTGGCGTTGTGGCGCTCGTAGTACTCACCGAGGGCGTCCAGCACCTGGCGCGGCTTCTGCGAGGTCGCCGCGTTGTCCAGGTACACGAGCTTCCGGTCGTCGTGGACCAGCCGGTCCAGGATGGGGAAGTCCTTGCGGATCGCCTCGGTGTCGAGGAGGCCCGGCAGCTGTGTCACTCGGATGCGCCACCCTTCGTGTAGGCCTCGTAGCCCTCGTCCTCCAGCTTGTCGGCGAGCTCGGCGCCGCCGGACTCGACGATGCGGCCGCCGGAGAAGACGTGGACGTAGTCGGGCTTGATGTAGCGCAGGATGCGCGTGTAGTGCGTGATCAGCAGGGTGCCGACCTCGCCGGTCTCGCGGACGCGGTTGACGCCCTCGGAGACGATCCGCAGCGCGTCGACGTCGAGGCCGGAGTCGGTCTCGTCGAGGATCGCGACCCTCGGCTTCAGCAGCTCGAGCTGGAGGATCTCGTGGCGCTTCTTCTCACCGCCGGAGAAGCCCTCGTTGACGTTGCGCTCGGCGAAGGAGGGGTCGATGTTGAGGCGCTCCATGGCCTCCTTGACCTCCTTCACCCAGGTGCGCAGCTTGGGGGCCTCGCCGCGCACGGCGGTGGCGGAGGTGCGCAGGAAGTTCGACACGGAGACACCCGGCACCTCGACCGGGTACTGCATCGCCAGGAACAGGCCCGCGCGGGCCCGCTCGTCGACGGACATCTCCAGGACGTCCTCGCCGTCGAGGGTGACGGTGCCGCCGGTGATCGTGTACTTCGGGTGGCCCGCGAGGGAGTAGGCGAGGGTCGACTTGCCGGAGCCGTTCGGGCCCATGATGGCGTGCGTCTCGCCCTGCTTCACGGTGAGGTCGACGCCCTTGAGGATCTCCTTCGTGGCGTTGTCGGCCTCGACGGTGACGCGCAGGTCTCGGATTTCAAGCGTTGCCATGGGTGTCTCAGGACTCCTGGTTGAGGGAGACGAGCACGTCGTCCCCTTCGATCTGTACGGGGTATACGGGGACGGGGCGCGTCGCGGGGAGGCCGGACGGCTTGCCGGTGCGCAGGTCGAAGCTGGAGCCGTGCAGCCAGCACTCGATCTGGCAGTCCTCCACCTCGCCCTCGGAGAGCGAGACGTTCGCGTGCGAGCAGATGTCGTGGATGGCGAACACCTCCCCCTCGGTCTTCACGACCGAGACCGGCGTGCCGTCGAGTTCCACCCGCTTCGGGGTGCCCTCCTCCAGCTCGCCCAGCCCACAGACGCGTACGAAGGCGCTCATGCGACCGACGCCTCCAGCTCCTCTTCGATCTTGGCGATGAGGCGCTCCTCGATGTCCGGGACACCGATCTGCTGGACCAGCTCGGCGAAGAAGCCGCGGACCACGAGACGGCGGGCCTCGTACTCCGGGATGCCGCGGGCCATCAGGTAGAAGAGCTGCTCGTCGTCGAAGCGGCCGGTCGCGCTGGCGTGGCCGGCGCCGACGATCTCACCGGTCTCGATCTCGAGGTTGGGCACCGAGTCCACCCGGGCGCCGTCGGTCAGCACCAGGTTGCGGTTCATCTCGTAGGTGTCCGTGCCCTCGGCCTTGGCCTCGATGAGGACGTCGCCGATCCACACGGCGTGCGCGTCGTCGCCCTGGAGCGCGCCCTTGTAGACGACGTTCGACGTGCAGTGCGGGGTGTTGTGGTCGACCAGCAGGCGGTGCTCCTGGTGCTGCCCGGCGTCCGTGAAGTACAGGCCGAACAGCTCGGCCTCGCCGCCGGGGCCCGCGTAGGAGACGCGCGGGTGCAGCCGTACGACGTCGCCGCCGAAGGTGACGACCACGGACTTGAAGGACGCGTCCCGCCCCACGAGGGCGTTGTGCTGGGCCACGTGCACGGCCTTGTCGTCCCAGTCCTGGACGGAGACGACGGTCAGCTTGGCACCGTCGCCCAGGACGTAGTCGACGTTGGCGGCGAGCACCGCGTCACCGGTGTGGTCGATGACGACGACGGCCTCGGCGAAGGCGCCCAGCTCGACCACCTGGTGGCCGAAGCGGGTCCCGCCCTCGCCGTGCACGGCGATGCGGATCGGCTCGGTGAGGACCGTCTCCTTGGGGACGGTGACCACGCCGGCCTTCTCGAACGCGGAGTACGCCTGGGCGGCGACGCGGTCCACCGGGGTGCCCGCCCTGCCGAGCCGTGCGTCGTCGCGCGCGACGGTCTCGACGGTGACGCCCTCGGGCGCCTCCACCTCGACCCGCACGCCCTCGCCGGTGGCGGCCGCGGTGCCGTCGTGCAGTCCGCGCAGGCGCTCCAGCGGGGTGAACCGCCACTCCTCCTCGCGGCCGTGCGGGACCGGGAAGTCCGCCACGTCGTAGGAGGGGGGCGCGCTCATGCGCGTGGCGACGGTCGACTCGGCGGCGACCGCGATCGAACCCGCGGTGGTGGAGCCCACGGGTGGCGGCCCCCCCGCGCGAGCGGATTCGAGGGAGGGGGAGTTCTGGGCCTCGGCCATGGCTGTCGTCATGCTCGCTTTCTTGCGTGAGTGGCTTGCTGGGAAGGGCGGTGGGCGGTCAGCCGACCGCGCCCTCCATCTGCAGCTCGATCAGCCGGTTGAGCTCCAGCGCGTACTCCATCGGCAGTTCCTTGGCGATCGGCTCCACGAAGCCGCGCACGATCATCGCCATCGCCTCGTCCTCGCTCAGACCGCGGCTCATCAGGTAGAAGAGCTGGTCCTCGGAGACCTTGGAGACGGTCGCCTCGTGGCCCATGGACACGTCGTCCTCGCGGACGTCCACGTAGGGGTAGGTGTCCGAGCGGGAGATCGTGTCGACGAGCAGCGCGTCGCACAGCACGTTCGACTTCGAGCCCGGGGCGCCCTCGCCGATCTCGATGAGACCGCGGTAGGAGGTGCGGCCGCCGCCCCGCGCCACCGACTTGGAGACGATGTTGGAGGACGTGTTCGGGGCCATGTGGACCATCTTGGCGCCCGCGTCCTGGTGCTGGCCCTCGCCCGCGAAGGCGATGGAGAGGGTCTCGCCCTTGGCGTGCTCGCCCATCAGGTAGACGGCCGGGTACTTCATCGTCACCTTGGAGCCGATGTTGCCGTCGACCCACTCCATGGTCGCGCCCTCGTAGGCCACGGCGCGCTTGGTGACCAGGTTGTAGACGTTGTTCGACCAGTTCTGGATGGTCGTGTAGCGGCAGCGGGCGTTCTTCTTGACGATGATCTCGACGACCGCGGAGTGCAGCGAGTCCGACTTGTAGATCGGGGCGGTGCAGCCCTCGACGTAGTGCACGTAGGCACCCTCGTCGACGATGATCAGGGTCCGCTCGAACTGGCCCATGTTCTCCGTGTTGATGCGGAAGTAGGCCTGGAGCGGGATCTCGACGTGCACGCCCTTCGGCACGTAGATGAAGGAGCCGCCGGACCACACGGCGGTGTTCAGCGCGGCGAACTTGTTGTCACCGGCCGGGATGACCGTGCCGAAGTACTCCTTGAAGAGCTCCGGGTGCTCCTTCAGCGCGGTGTCGGTGTCGAGGAAGATCACGCCCTGCTCCTCCAGGTCCTCGCGGATCTGGTGGTAGACGACCTCCGACTCGTACTGCGCCGCGACACCGGCGACCAGGCGCTGCTTCTCCGCCTCCGGGATGCCGAGCTTGTCGTAGGTGTTCTTGATGTCCTCGGGCAGGTCCTCCCAGGACTCCGCCTGCTTCTCCGTGGAGCGCACGAAGTACTTGATGTTGTCGAAGTCGATGCCCGACAGGTCCGAGCCCCAGTTCGGCATGGGCTTCTTCTCGAACAGCTTCAGGCCCTTGAGGCGGAGCTTGGTCATCCACTCCGGCTCGGACTTCTTGCCGGAGATGTCGCGGACCACGTCCTCGTTCAGGCCGCGCTTCGCTGCGGCACCGGCCTCGTCGGAGTCCGCCCAGCCGTATTCGTACTTGCCCAGGCCTTCGAGCTCGGGGTGGGCGGTCTCCTCGATGGGGAGAGTCATGCGGGGTTCCTCCCGGCCGTGCTTGCAGATGCGTTGTGACCGTGCAGATCGGTCTGTGGGAAATTCTTGGGGATGAACGTCGTGCAGACGCCGTCACCGTGCGCGATGGTCGCCAGCCGCTGTACATGGGTTCCCAGGAGCTCGGAGAAGATTTCGGTCTCCGCCTCACAGAGTTGGGGGAACTTCTCCGCGACGTGGGCGACGGGGCAGTGGTGCTGGCACAGCTGCTCGCCGACCGGTGCGCTGCGCGCCGTGGCAGCGTACCCGTCCGCGCTCAGCGCCCTGGCCAGGGCTTCGGTGCGCTCCTCGGGGGCCGCGGCCTCGATCGCCGCCCGGTAGGCGCCGGCCTGCTCCGCGACCCTCGCGCGCGCGAAGGCGACGACCGCCTCGTCCCCGCCGAACCGCTCCTGGATCCAGCGCAGGGCGTCCGCGGCGAGCTTGTCGTAGGACTGGTCGAAGGCGTCACGGCCGCAGTCGGTGAGGGCGAAGACCTTGGCGGGGCGGCCCCGGCCGCGGGCCCCGTAGACCCGCTGCTCCCGGGCTTCCACGACGTCGTCGGCGACCAGTGCGTCGAGATGCCTGCGGACGGCGGCCTGGGTCAGGCCCAGCCGCCCGGCCAGCTCGGCGACGGTCGACGGCCCGTGGTCCAGGATGGACCGCGCGACCCGGTTGCGCGTGGAGCGCTCACCGGTCGCGAACTCCTCCTGAGGGGCCCCCGCGGGGGTCTCCCGAGCCTCGCCGACGTTTTTCACAACGCCATTGTTGCGTAATTCCTCGGGAGCGGGCAAGCGGCGCCCGTGCCGGTGATCGGTGCCCTGCGTCACTTAGGTATACCTAATCCCACCTGCGGAAACGGTCTCCGCCGATCGGTGCGCGGCCCTTGCGGCGGCGCCCGCGGGCGGCTGCCCGGGCCGGCGCGCACCCCCTCCGACCGGCGCTCTTGCCACGCCGGGCACAGCCGCCACACCGTCTCGCGGCGGTGCGGCCGAACAGGTGACCGCGGGCCGCCGGCCGCCGATTCGCGCCGTCCGGTGGAGATCTTGCACCCGCCCGACGCGGCCCGGAACGCCGTACCTAGACTCGGGCCCATGCGAAGTGAGCCCGTGGTCCAGGTCCAGGCCCTGGTGAAGCGGTACGGCGCGAAGACCGCCGTGGACGGCCTCGACCTGGTGGCCCAGGCCGGCGTGACCGCCGTACTCGGCCCGAACGGCGCGGGCAAGACGACCACCGTGGAGACCTGCGAGGGGTACCGCAGACCCGACTCCGGCGCGGTGCGCGTGCTCGGCCTCGACCCGGTGCGCCAGGCCCGTGAGCTGCACCCCCGCATCGGCGTGATGCTGCAGTCCGGCGGCGTCTACTCCGGAGCGCGGGCCGACGAGATGCTGCGGCACGTGGCGAAGCTGCACGCGAACCCCCTCGACGTCGACGCCCTGATCGAGCGGCTGGGGCTCGGCTCCTGCGGCCGTACGGCCTACCGCCGCCTCTCCGGCGGCCAGCAGCAGCGCCTGGCCCTCGCCATGGCCGTCGTCGGCCGCCCGGAGCTGGTGTTCCTGGACGAGCCCACCTCCGGCCTCGACCCGCAGGCCCGCCGCGCGACCTGGGACCTGGTCGGGGATCTGCGCGCCGACGGCGTGTCGGTGATCCTCACCACGCACTACATGGACGAGGCCGAGCAGCTCGCCGACGACGTCGCGATCATCGACGCCGGCCGGGTCATCGCCCAGGGCTCGCCCGAGGACCTGTGCCGCGGCGGTGCCGAGAACACGCTGCGCTTCGTCGGCCGCCCGGGCCTGGACGTCGGCTCCCTGCTCAAGGCGCTGCCCGCCGACTGCTCGGCGGCGGAGCTGACGCCGGGCTCGTACCGGGTGAACGGCAAGGTCGACCCGCAGCTGCTCGCGACGGTGGCGTCCTGGTGCGCGCAGCACGGGGTGATGCCGGACAAGATCTCGGTCGAGCGGCACACCCTCGAAGACGTCTTCCTCGAACTGACGGGCAAGGAGCTCCGCTCGTGACGACGGCCACCGGTACGTACGCGCCGAAGCCCGGTGCGGCGCCCCTGACCCGCATGCTGGCGGCGCAGGCGGCGCTCGAGACGAAGATGCTGCTGCGCAACGGCGAGCAGTTGCTGCTGACGGTCGTGATCCCGACGCTGCTGCTGGTCCTGTTCAGCTCGGTCGACATCGTGGACACCGGGGCGGGCAGCTCCGTCGACTTCCTCACCCCCGGCATCCTGGCGCTCGCGGTGATGTCCACGGCGTTCACCGGCCAGGCCATCGCCACCGGTTTCGAACGCCGCTACGGCGTCCTGAAGCGCCTGGCCTCCTCCCCGCTGCCGCGCTGGGGCCTGATGACCGCGAAGACGGCGTCGGTGCTGGTCACCGAGGTCATGCAGGTGATCCTGCTGACGGTGATCGCCTTCGCGCTGGGCTGGTCGCCGCACGGCGACCCCGGAGCCGTCCTGCTCCTGCTGGTCCTGGGCACGGCGGCCTTCTCGGGCCTCGGCCTGCTGATGGCCGGCACCCTCAAGGCCGAGGCGACCCTGGCCGCCGCGAACCTGGTCTTCCTGCTGCTGCTCGTGGGCGGCGGTGTGATCGTGCCCCTGGACAAGTTCCCGCAGGGCGCCCAGGACGTGCTCGGCCTGCTGCCCATCTCGGCGCTGTCCGACGGCCTGCGGGAGGTGCTCCGGCACGGGGCCGGCATGCCGTGGGGCGACCTGGGGATCCTGGCCGTGTGGGCCGTCGTGGGGCTGGCGGCGGCAGGGAAGTTCTTCCGCTGGGAGTAGGGGTGTCATGGACCCTCGTGAACGCGTGCACAAGCGGGCGCCTACCATGGTGGGCGTGCCGAACGTGACCCGCGCCGACGCCCTGGCGGCGCTGCGCAACCCGCTCTCCTTCATTGCCGGACGCTGGACCCCCGCACCCGGGACGGTCCGGCGGTCGGCCCTTTCCGCGCTCGTCATGGCGGTGATCATCGTGGTCACCGGTGGCGCGGTGCGGCTGACCGGCTCGGGGCTCGGCTGCCCGACCTGGCCGACGTGCACCGACAACTCGCTCACGACCACCAGCGCGATGGGCTTCCACGGAGCCATCGAGTTCGGCAACCGCATGCTGACCTACGTGCTGTGCGCGGCCGTCGGCTGGGCGATCATCGCGGCCCGCTCCCAGAAGCCGTACCGGCGCGGCCTGACCCGCCTCGGCTGGGCCCAGTTCTGGATCGTGATGGGCAACGCGATCCTGGGCGGCATCGTGGTGCTGGTCGGCCTGAACCCCTACACGGTCGCGGCGCACTTCCTGCTCTCCTCGGCCCTGATCGCGGTCGCGACGCTCATGTGGCAGCGCACCCGTGAGGGCGACGGCGCCCCCCGTCCGCTGGTCGGCAAGCCGGTCCGGCAGCTGGTGTGGTTCCTGGTGCTCGCCTCGGTCCTGCTGATCGCGGTCGGCACGGTGGTGACCGGCGCGGGCCCGCACGCGGGTGACTCCAAGGAGGTCGAGCGGATCCCGATCGACTGGGAGACGGTCGCCAAGCTGCACGCCGTGCTCGCCTGGATCGTGGTCACGCTGACCTTCGCCCTGTGGTTCATCCTGAAGGCGGTCGACGCCCCCAGGAGCCCCCTGGCCCGCACCCGCGAGCTGTTCCTGATCCTGCTGGCGCAGGGCGTCATCGGCTACGTCCAGTACTTCACGCACCTGCCCGAGATCCTCGTCGGCCTGCACATGCTCGGCTCGGCCCTGATCTGGATCTGGGTGCTGCGGGTACTGCTGACGCTGCGGGAACGGCCGGAGTCCGCACTGGAGATCCCGGGGCCCGCGCAGTCGGGTTCGGCGGTCGGCGCCGGGGTCTGAACCGCCGCCCCGGCCCGCTGCCCGAGTGAGCCACGGGCCCTCCTGCCCGAGCGGGCCGGAGCCGCGCCCGGGGGGGGAAGCACCGGCTCCCGGGGTGAAGCGCCGGCTCCCGGGGTGAAGCACCGGCTCCCAGGGTGAAGCGCCGGCTCCCGGAGTGGAGCGCGGCTCTCACTCCAGCCCGTACACCCTGCGCGCGTTGCCCGCCGCGACCATCCCCGCCACCCGCTGCGCGTCGGCCGGCGACCACGCCCCCTCGGCGACCCAGCCGCCCAGGACGCGGCCGAGGGCCTCGCGGAAGAGGCGGGCGCCCACCACGTGGAGTTCCGGCAGGCCGTGGGCGCCGCTGGAGAAGAGGATCTTGCCGAAGGGGGCCAGTTCGAGGATCTCCGCGAGGACCGTCGCCGCGCGGGCGCCGGTGCGGACGAGCGCGGCGCCCGAGTCGGCGTAGACATGCGGGAAGACGCCGGCGAGGTGGGCGGCGTGGCGGTGGTACGGGTAGCCGTGCAGCAGGATCAGGTCGGTGCCCAGGCCCGCGGTCGCGCGGACGAAGTCGGTCAGCAGGACCGGGTCCGTACGGTCGATGCGCCCGCCCGGCTGGCCGAGGCCCGCGTGGAGCTGGAGCGGCAGGCCGGAGGCGACCGCGATCCACAGCAGGTGCCGCAGCAGCACGGGATCGGCCAGTTCGCCGCCCACGGTGCGGCCGCCCAGCCAGCGGGCCGCGGCGCCGCGCACCTCGCCCGGGCCGGGCGGTTCGGGCGCGAGCGCCAGGCCGTGGCGCACGCCCGCGACGGAGGTGAAGGCCACCGCGCTCGCGGCGGCGCCGTGCACCGACTCGGCGAGGTTGGCGAGGAAGGACTCGACGGTGCCCGAGGTGTCGGCGACCTGTTCCGCGAGCAGTTCCAGACGGACGATCTCGCGGGCCTCCGCGTCCCCCGAGGAGGCCATCTCACGGGGGCCGGTCAGATCGCCCTGCAGCCCGGTGTCGACCAGGTACGTGGTGATGCCGCTGCCCCGCAGCAGCCTGCGGTCCGCCTCCGGCACGCCGAGTTCGCGGCGCCGGGCGAGATAGCGGGCGGGCGGGCAGTGCGGCTCCAGGCCGAGCAGCGGCGGGCACCAGCGCCGTACGGCGAAACCGGTCTGGGTGTCGAAGAGGGTGGTGCCGGGCGCGGGCGGGCCCTCGGTGCGGGCCAGCTGGGCCTCGAAGGTGCCGAGGCCCAGCTCCGTCCTCAGTACGCCGTGGCAGTACTGGTCCACGAGGGACGGCGTTTCGATCATCCGGGCTCCCCGTTCGGCGGACCTGTGCTCTCACAGGTCCTAACGGGTGAACCGGCGTCAGGTGTTGCTCGGACCGCCCAGCTGGATCCCGGCCATGCGCGTCCACTCGTACGGCCCGGTCCGCACCTTGGCCGCGAACTCGCCGTCGAAGGCCTCGTGCTCCGTGATGCCCGCCTTCTCCACGGCCTTCCGGGCCAGCTCCGGCGAGGGCGCCACCAGGTCGCCCCAGCCGCCGTCCTCGCCGACGAGGACGATGCGCGCCCCGCGCTCGCCGATGTAGGACACCTGGCCCTCGGCCCCGCCGTGCGCCTGGGCGAAGGCGCTGATCTGCCGGGCGAGGCGCGCCACCGTGCGCCCGGCCTTCGGGTCAACCTGCTCAGTCTCTGCCATGGCCAGGATGCTACCGACGGGTAGGTGCGACGGCGACGGGCGGGGTGCGTGGCCTTGGCCACGCACCCCGCCCGTCGGACGTCACCGTCGCGCGAGCGGCGCTCAGCGCAGGAAGGGGTCCACCGCGACCGCCACGAACAGCAGCGAGACATAGGTGATGGACCAGTGGAACAGGCGCATCTCCTTCAGCTTCCCGCCCGTCACCTCCGACTTCGCGCGGTTCTGCAGCGCGTGTGCCTCCCACAGCCACCAGCCGCCGGCCGCGAGCGCGACCGCGGTGTAGAACCAGCCGGTGTAGCCGAGGGGCGTCAGGAGCAGGGAGACGGCGACCATCACCCAGCTGTAGATGACGATCTGCTTGGCGACGACCTTGTTGGAGGCGATGACCGGGAGCATCGGCACGCCCACGCGCGCGTAGTCCTCCTTGACCTTCATGGACAGCGGCCAGTAGTGCGGCGGGGTCCAGAAGAACATGACGAGGAAGAGGATGACCGGAGCCCACGACATCGAGTCGGTGACGGCCGACCAGCCGATGAGCACCGGCATGCAGCCGGCGATGCCGCCCCACACGATGTTCTGCGAGGTGCGGCGCTTGAGGATCATCGTGTAGACGACGACGTAGAAGAGGAGCGCGCCGAGCGAGAGCCAGGCGGACAGCCAGTTGACGGTCAACCCGAACAGCAGCGTCGACACGACCGCCAGGGTGACGCCGAAGGCGAGGCACTCGCGCGGGCCGACCATCCCGGTGACCAGCGGACGCTGCGAGGTGCGGTCCATCAGGGCGTCGATGTCGCGGTCGATGTACATGTTGAGCGCGTTGGCGCCGCCCGCGGAGAGGTAGCCGCCGAGGCAGGTGAGCAGGACCAGCCTCAGGTCCGGCACGCCCTGCTGGGCGAGGAACATCACCGGAACGGTGGTGATCAGCAGAAGCTCGATGATCCGCGGCTTGGTCAGCGCCACGAACGCCTTGACACGGGCCCCGAACGGCCGGTGGCTCGGGCTCTGGCTCGCACCGAGCTCCCCCACAGCCTGAATGGCGTGGGAGGTGCCCCCACCCGCTGGACGGGATTCGACGGCCGTCACGCACACCCCTACAGAGACATCCCAGCGAGCCCCTCCCGTGTGAAGCACCGGTAAAGGCTCGCGCGTACCACGCCACTTTAGACGTTGCCCATACCCCGGCCTTCGCGGGGGTCGGGTCGTGTTGGCCGAGGGGGCCGCGACCGGCCCGCACGGACGCGCTCGGCCGAGGTCACGAAGCTCGATTGAGCAGCCGGACGAACGGCTGCGTATTCAGGGGCCGACACACGGATCCGGGCAGCCGGGAGGCGGATCCCGGTCGGGCCCGGCAGTCTGGAACGACTCGAAAAAACACGCGTTCCCACGGGGGTAGGCTCGACAACGGCCGGTGGGCGTCCAGTGCGCCGGCATTCGACATGCGTGACATGTGGAGAGGAGCCCTGACTCAGGGTGAGCACCAAGCCGACCACCACAGACCTCGAGTGGACCGAGTTGGACCAGCGGGCCGTGGACACCGCCCGCGTCCTGGCCGCCGACGCCGTACAGAAGGTCGGCAACGGCCATCCCGGTACGGCGATGAGCCTGGCGCCCGTCGCCTACACCCTCTTCCAGAAGGTGATGCGGCACGACCCCGCCGACCCGGACTGGGTCGCCCGCGACCGCTTCGTCCTGTCCGCCGGCCATTCGTCCCTGACCCTCTACACGCAGCTCTACCTGGCCGGCTTCGGCCTGGAGCTGGACGACCTGAAGGCGTTCCGCACCTGGGGCTCGAAGACCCCCGGCCACCCGGAGTACGGCCACACCAAGGGCGTCGAGACCACGACCGGCCCGCTGGGCCAGGGTGTCGCCAACGCCGTGGGCATGGCCATGGCCGCCCGGTACGAGCGCGGCCTGTTCGACCCGGACGCGCCGGCCGGCGAGTCGCCCTTCGACCACTACATCTACTGCATCGCCGGTGACGGCTGTCTGCAGGAGGGCATCTCCGCCGAGGCGTCCTCGATGGCCGGCCACCAGAAGCTCGGCAACCTCGTCCTGCTGTGGGACGACAACCACATCTCCATCGAGGGCGACACCGAGACGGCCGTCTCCGAGGACACCGTCAAGCGTTACGAGGCCTACGGCTGGCACGTGCAGCGCGTCGCGCCGAAGCCGGACGGCGACCTCGACCCGCACGCCCTCTACAACGCGATCGAGGCCGCCAGGCAGGTGACGGACCGGCCGTCGTTCATCGCGATGCGTTCGATCATCGCCTGGCCCGCCCCGAACGCGCAGAACACCGAGGCCGCCCACGGCTCGGCGCTCGGTGACGACGAGGTCGCGGCCACCAAGCGGGTCCTGGGCTTCGACCCCGACAAGAGCTTCGAGGTCTCCGACGAGGTCCTCAAGCACACCCGGCAGGCCCTGGAGCGCGGCCGCGAGGCGAAGGCCGAGTGGGAGAAGTCGTTCCAGCTGTGGCGGCAGGACAACGCCGAGCGCGCGGCCGAGTTCGACCGCGTCGCCAAGGGCGAGCTGCCGGCCGGCTGGGAGGAGAAGGTCCCGGTGTTCGAGCCCGGCAAGGGCGTCGCCACCCGCGCCGCCTCCGGCAAGGTGCTGCAGGCCCTCGGCGCGGTGATCCCCGAGCTGTGGGGCGGCTCCGCCGACCTGGCCGGCTCCAACAACACCACCATCGACAAGACGAGCTCGTTCCTGCCGGCGGACAACCCGCTGCCGGAGGCGAGCCCCTACGGGCGGACCCTCCACTTCGGCATCCGCGAGCACTCCATGGCCGCGGAGATGAACGGCATCACCCTGCACGGCAACACCCGTGTCTACGGCGGTACGTTCCTGGTCTTCTCCGACTACATGCGCAACGCCGTGCGGCTGTCGGCGCTGATGCACCTGCCGGTGACGTACGTCTGGACGCACGACTCCATCGGTCTCGGCGAGGACGGCCCGACGCACCAGCCCGTCGAGCACCTGGCCTCGCTGCGTGCCATCCCGGGCCTGAACGTGGTCCGCCCGGCCGACGCCAACGAGACCGCCATCGCCTGGCGAGAGATCCTCAGGCGGTACACCAAGGAGTACGGCAAGGGCGCCCCGCACGGACTGGCGCTGACGCGGCAGGGCGTGCCGGTCTACGAGCCCAACGAGGACACCGCGCGCGGCGGGTACGTCCTGTTCGAGGCCGAAGGGCCCGCGGGGCAGAGCGCGGCACCGCAGGTCATCCTCATCGCGACCGGTTCCGAGGTGCACGTCGCCGTCGAGGCGCGCGAGCAGCTGCAGGCCGACGGGGTGCCCACGCGCGTGGTGTCCATGCCGTCCGTGGAGTGGTTCGAGGAGCAGGACCAGGGGTACCGGGACAGCGTCCTGCCGCCGAACGTGAAGGCGCGGGTCGCGGTCGAGGCGGGTATCGGTCTCACCTGGCACAGGTACGTGGGGGACGCCGGTCGCATCGTTTCCCTGGAGCACTTCGGTGCTTCCGCCGACGGCAAGGTCCTCTTCCGGGAGTTCGGCTTCACTGCCGAGAACGTGGCCGCCAAGGCCCGGGAATCCCTCGCCGCCGCCCAGCGCTGACGCCCATATACGACACGTAGGAGATGTAATTCCATGACAGACGCACTGAAGCGCCTCTCCGAGGAAGGCGTCGCGATCTGGCTGGACGACCTGTCGCGCAAGCGGATCACGTCCGGCAACCTCGCCGAGCTGATCGACCAGCAGCACGTCGTGGGCGTCACCACCAACCCGACGATCTTCCAGAAGGCCATCTCGCAGGGCGACGGCTACGACCGGCAGCTGTCGGACCTGGCCGCCCGCAGGGTCACCGTCGAAGAGGCCGTGCGCATGATCACCACGGCGGACGTCCGGGACGCCGCCGACATCCTGCGTACCGTCTTCGACGCCACCGACGGCCAGGACGGCCGGGTGTCGATCGAGGTCGACCCGCGCCTGGCGCACAACACCAAGGCGACCGTCGCCGAGGCCAAGCAGCTGGCCTGGCTGGTGGACCGGCCCAACACCCTCATCAAGATCCCGGCCACCGAGGCGGGCCTGCCGGCGATCACCGAGGTGATCGGCCTCGGCATCAGCGTGAACGTGACGCTGATCTTCTCGCTGGAGCGCTACCGCAAGGTCATGGACGCCTACCTCTCGGGCCTGGAGAAGGCCAGGGAGCGCGGCCTGGACCTGTCGCAGATCCGCTCCGTGGCGTCCTTCTTCGTCTCCCGCGTGGACACCGAGATCGACAAGCGGATCGACGCGCTCGGCACCGACGAGGCCAAGGCCCTGCGCGGCAAGGCCGCCGTCGCCAACGCGCGCCTCGCCTACCAGGCGTACGAGGAGGTCTTCGGCTCCGAGCGCTGGGCGGCGCTGGAGAAGGCGGGCGCCCGCAAGCAGCGTCCCCTGTGGGCCTCCACCGGTGTGAAGGACAAGGCCTACAAGCCGACCCTGTACGTCGACGAGCTGGTCGCGCCGAACACGGTCAACACCATGCCGGAGGCCACCCTGGAGGCCACCGAGGAGCACGGCTCGATCACCGGCGACACGATCGCCGGGACGTACGAGCAGGCCCGCGCCGACCTGGACGCGCTCGAGAGCATCGGGATCTCCTACGACGAGGTGGTCCAGCTCCTGGAGGAGGAGGGCGTCGAGAAGTTCGAGGCGTCCTGGAACGACCTGCTCAAGTCGACCGAGGCGGAGCTGGAGCGCCTCGCCCCCTCGGAGGGTTGATCTTTGCCGCCCTTCTCCGGTTCCGGGGCCAACCCGCTTCGTGACCCCGCCGACCGACGGCTCCCGCGTATCGCGGGGCCGTCGGGCCTGGTCATCTTCGGCGTCACGGGCGACCTGTCCCGGAAGAAGCTCATGCCCGCCGTGTACGACCTCGCCAACCGGGGTCTGCTGCCGCCGGGCTTCTCGCTGGTGGGCTTCGCCCGCCGTGAGTGGCAGAACGAGGACTTCGCGCAGGAGGTCCACGACGCCGTCAAGGAGCACGCCCGGACGCCGTTCCGCGAGGAGGTCTGGCAGCAGCTCATCCAGGGGATGCGCTTCGTCCAGGGCACCTTCGACGACGACGACGCCTTCGAGCGCCTGCGCGCCACCATCGACGAGCTCGACAAGGCCCAGGGCACGGGCGGCAACTTCGCCTTCTACCTGTCCGTGCCGCCGCGCTCCTTCCCGGTGGTGATCCAGCAGCTGAAGAAGCACGGGCTGGCCGACCAGAGCTCCGGCTCCTGGCGCCGCGCGGTCATCGAGAAGCCCTTCGGCCACGACCTGAAGTCGGCCGAGGACCTCAACAAGGTCGTCCACGAGGTCTTCGCCCCGGACCAGGTCTTCCGCATCGACCACTACCTGGGCAAGGAGACCGTCCAGAACATCCTGGCGCTGCGCTTCGCCAACACGATGTTCGAACCGATCTGGAACCGGTCCTTCGTGGACCACGTGCAGATCACCATGGCCGAGGACATCGGCATCGGCGGCCGGGCCGGCTACTACGACGGCATCGGCGCCGCCCGCGACGTCATCCAGAACCACCTGCTGCAGCTGATGGCGCTGACCGCGATGGAGGAGCCCGCCTCCTTCGACGCGGACGCGCTGGCCGCGGAGAAGACCAAGGTGCTCGGGGCCGTACGGCTACCGAAGGACCTGGGCCGGGACACCGTGCGCGGGCAGTACGCGGAGGGCTGGCAGGGCGGCGAGAAGGCGGTCGGCTACCTCCAGGAGGAGGGCATCGACGCCCAGTCGAAGACGGACACCTACGCCGCCATCAAGGTGGAGATCGACAACCGCCGATGGGCGGGTGTGCCGTTCTACCTGCGCACCGGCAAG
Organism: Streptomyces sediminimaris; assembly: GCF_047049295.1. Lineage (NCBI taxonomy): Bacteria > Bacillati > Actinomycetota > Actinomycetes > Kitasatosporales > Streptomycetaceae > Streptomyces > Streptomyces sediminimaris. The sequence continues at coordinate 2,142,064 of NZ_JBJWOT010000001.1, forward strand.
CGCCTGGGCCGCCGGGTCACCGAGATCGCGGTGGTCTTCCAGCGGGCGCCGCACTCCCCCTTCGACCACACGGCGACCGAGGAGCTCGGCAAGAACGCGATCGTCATCCGCGTCCAGCCGGACGAGGGCGTGACGGTCCGCTTCGGCTCCAAGGTGCCGGGCACCTCGATGGAGATCAGGGACGTGTCGATGGACTTCGCCTACGGCGAGTCCTTCACCGAGTCCTCCCCCGAGGCGTACGAGCGGCTGATCCTGGACGTGCTGCTCGGCGACTCGAACCTCTTCCCGCGTACCGAGGAGGTCGAGCTGTCCTGGAAGATCCTCGACCCGATCGAGCAGTACTGGGACCAGCACGGCAGGCCCGCCCAGTACGCGTCCGGCACCTGGGGTCCCGCCGAGGCGGACGAAATGCTCGCACGAGAGGGACGGAGCTGGCGCCGGCCATGAAGATAGACCTCACGGACACCACGGCCAGCAAGATCAACAAGGCGCTGGTGCAGGGCCGGCGGGCCATCGGCACGCCGGCCGTGGGCATGGTGCTCACGCTGGTCATCGTGACGGACGAGGAGAACGCGTACGACGCCCTGAAGGCGGCGAACGACGCCTCGCACGAGCACCCCTCGCGCACGCTCGTGGTCATCAAGCGCGTCTCGCGCACCCCGCGCGACCGCACGTCGTCCCGCCTGGACGCGGAGGTGCGGCTCGGCGCGGAGGCGGGCACGGGCGAGACGGTCGTGCTCCGCCTCTACGGGGAAGTGGTCGACCACGCCCAGTCGGTGGTGCTGCCGCTGCTGCTGCCGGACGCCCCGGTGGTGGTCTGGTGGCCGGTGAACGCGCCGCTCGACCCGGCGAACGACCCGCTGGGCGCGCTCGCCCAGCGCCGGGTCACGGACACCTACGCCGCGGAGCAGCCGGTGCGGGAGCTGACGGCCCGCGCCGGCACCTACACCCCCGGCGACACCGACCTGTCCTGGACCCGCATCACGCCCTGGCGCTCGATGCTGGCCGCCGCGCTCGACCAGGTCACCTGTGAGGTGGCGGCCGTCGAGGTGGAGGGCGAGGAGTTCAACCCGAGCTGCGAGCTGCTGGCGATGTGGCTGGCGGACCGGCTGGACGTGCCGGTGAGGCGGTCGCTGTCCGACGGCCCCGGTCTGACCGCGGTCCGCATGGCCACCGACAGCGGCCGGATCGTCCTGGACCGCGCCGACGGCTCACTGGCCACGCTCTCCATCCAGGGCCAGCCGGACCGTGCGGTGGCGCTGAAGCGGCGCGAGACGGCCGAGCTGATCGCGGAGGAGCTGCGCCGGCTGGACCCGGACGACACGTACGCCTCGGCGCTGCGGTTCGGCGTGGAGCGGCTGAACGGGGCCGGGACGCCGGTGCCCTCCGCCACGGACCCCGATCCCAAAGGAGAACGGGTCGCAGGCGCCGGAGGGGAACGGGTCGCCGAGCCCGGCGGAGAGCGGATCGCCGAGCCCGAAGGGGAACGGGGGGCCGAACCCGGAGGGGAACGGGCCGCCGGCTCCGGAGAGGGACGGGCCGCCGTCGACACCCCGGTCGAGGAGGCTGCGAAAGCTCCCGCGCGTCAGGCGGCGGCGCAAGCGCCGGTGACCGACCCGCAGGCGCCCGGGTCGCAGCGGAAGGCGGCGGCGCGGTGAGCGCTCCGCAGCTGGTCGTGCACCGCGACAAGGAGCTGATGGCGCAGGCCGCGGCGGCCCGCCTGATCACGAAGATCGTGGACGCGCAGGCCTCGCGGGGTCACGCGTCCGTGGTCCTCACGGGCGGCCGCAACGGCAACGGCCTGCTGGCGGCGCTGGCGGCCGCGCCGGCGCGGGACGCGATCGACTGGGGCCGGCTGGACCTGTGGTGGGGCGACGAGCGCTTCCTGCCGGAGGGCGACCCCGAGCGCAACGTCACCCAGGCCCGCGAGGCACTGCTGGACTCCGTCCCGCTGGACCCGGGGCGCGTGCACGCCATGCCCGCGTCGGACGGGCCGTACGGAACGGACGCCGAGGCGGCGGCGGAGGGTTACGCCGCGGAGCTGGCCCGCGCGGCCGGCCCGGAGAACCACGCCGCCGTGCCCTCGTTCGACGTCCTGGTGCTGGGCGTGGGGCCGGACACGCACGTGGCCTCGCTCTTCCCCGAGCTCCCGGCGGTCCGTGAGACGGACCGTACGGTGGTCGGGGTGCACGGCGCGCCGAAGCCGCCGCCGACGCGGGTGACCCTGACCCTCCCGGCGATCCGCGCCGCCCGCGAGGTCTGGCTCCTCGCCGCCGGCGAGGACAAGGCCCGGGCCGCCGCGATCGCCCTCTCGGGCGCGGGCGAGGTGCAGGCGCCGGCGGCGGGTGCCCGCGGGCGCTCCCGCACCCTGTGGCTGCTGGACGCGGCGGCGGCGTCGCAGCTGCCGCGGTCGCTGTACCCGCCGGCTTCGCCCTGAGGTTCGTGGCCGGGTCGCGGCGAGGGGTCCCCGCCCAGGGGCCGGTGCCCCTCGCCGCGCCCTCACTTCACCGAGCCCGCCATGACCCCCTGCACGAAGTGCCGCTGGAAGGCGAAGAACACGGCCACCGGTACCACCAGCGACACGAACGCCCCGGGCGCCAGCACGTCGATGTTGCTGCCGAACTGCCGGATCTGGGACTGGAGCTGGACCGTCAGCGGCTGGGAGGAGCTGTCGGCGAACAGCAGGGCGACCAGCATGTCGTTCCACACCCAGAGGAACTGGAAGATGGCGAGGGAGGCGATCGCCGGGCGCCCCACCGGCAGGACCAGGCGGGTGAAGATGCGCCACTCGCTGCCGCCGTCCATCCGCGCGGCCTCCAGCATCTCCTTCGGCATCTCGGCGAAGTAGTTGCGCAGCAGGAAGACGGCGAACGGCAGGCCGTAGGCCACGTGGAAGAGCACCACGCCCGGGATGGTGCCGAACAGCCCCAGCTCGCCGAAGAGTTTGGCCACCGGCAGCAGGCCGATCTGCACCGGCACCACCAGCAGCGCCACCACGACCAGGAAGACGGCCTCCCGGCCGGGGAAGTCCAGCCAGGCGAAGGCGTATCCGGCCAGCGCCGCGAGGACGACGACCAGGACGGTCGCCGGCACCGAGATCAGCACCGTGTTCCAGAAGGCCTGCGTCATCCCGGCGTTCTTCAGCAGCGCCGAGTAGTTGTCGAAGGACAGCTGCCCGGGGCTCGTGATCGCCGTCCACCAGCCGCTGCTCGCCGAGTCCCGGCTGGAGCGCAGCGAGGACAGGAACAGTCCCGCCAGCGGTGTCAGCCACACCAGGCCGATCAGGACCAGGAAGGCCTGCACCAGCCCGTTGCCCAGGCCGCGCCTGACCGCGTTCATCGCTGACTCCTTCGGAAACGGCGGACGTTGAAGACCATGGCGGGGACGACCAGCAGCAGGAGCAGCACACCGAGCGCGCTGCCCAGCCCCTGGTTGTTGCCGCCGCCGAAGGACACCAGCCACATCTGCGTGGCGAGCACGGTCGCGTCCTCCTGCACCGGTCCGGGCGCGATGATGTAGACGAGGTCGAAGACCTTCATCACGTTGATCACGAGGGTCACGAAGACCACCGTCAGCACGGGCGCGAGGAGCGGCACCGTGATCCGCCGGAAGATCTGCCACTCGTTGGCGCCGTCCATCCGGGCCGCCTCCAGCGCGTCACGCGGCAGCGTCGCGAGGCCCGCGCCGATCAGCACCATGGCGAAGCCCGTCCAGATCCACAGGTACGCCCCGATGATCGCCGGGGTGACCAGCGCGGGCCCGAGCCAGGAGACGCCGTCGTAGGGCTGGGCGAAGTTCGAGGCCGGCAGCCGCACCGTGTACGAGCCGGAGCCGAGGTCCTTGAAGTCGAAGGAGCCGTCGGCCGCGGTGGTCGTGCTCGCGGCCGTCCTCCCGTCGGACCGCACCGCCTCGACCTTCATCTCCGGCAGCCCGCTCTCCCGCCGGTCGACCTTGCCCTGCCGGCCGCCCCCGCCGGGGGTGAAGTCCAGGTAGACGACGCCGCGCAGTTCACCGGCCGCCGCCTTGCGGCCCGCGGCCGTGTAGGCCGGTTCGGCCCCCGCCGGCAGGTCCTTCGGTGCCACCCCGACCAGTCCGAGCGTCACCGAGTCCCCCGGTGAGACCGCGGTGCCCGTCCGGTACGAGCCGTCCGGGCCCGCCTTCAGGCCCTGGCCCTCGCGGGCCCGCGCCGTCGGATAGTGCGAGGTGCCCTCGAAGGCGTCGTGCACCCCGACCACGGCGGCGTTGAGCACGCCCTTGTGCGGGTCCTGGTCGTAGGCGAGCCGGAAGATGATGCCCGCGGCCAGGAACGACACCGCCATCGGCATGAACAGCAGCAGCTTGAAGGCGGTCGCCCAGCGGACCTTCTCCACCAGGACGGCGAGGATCAGGCCCAGGCCGGTCAGCAGCGCCGGTGCGACGACCACCCAGATGGCCGTGTTCCGCACGGCCTTGAGGGTCGCCGGGTCGCGGAACATCTCGGTGTAGTTCTCGCCGCCGACGAAGCGGTTGCCGGAGGCGTCGAAGAAGCTGCGGCCGATCGAGAACAGCACCGGGTACACCACGAGCGCGCCCAGCAGGAGCAGCGCCGGGAAGGCGAACAGCAGGGCGATGATCCGGGCCCGCCGGCGCGAGCGGCGGGCCCGCTCGACGGCCCCGGCCGCCGGCGGACTCGTCTCTTTCACCAAAGTCGCGGTCATGGGAGGTCAGCCCTTGTACGCCTTGGCCGCGGCGGCCTCGAGCCGCGCCGCGGTCCTCGCCGGGTCCGAGGGGTCGCGCAGGAAGTCCTGCAGCAGCTTCCACTCGCCGGCGCCCTTGGTACCGCCGAACGCCGCCGGCGCCTGGTCGGACATGTCGAAGCGGACCGAGTCCCCGGCCGCGACCAGGGACTTGGCGGTGGCGCGGGTGACGTCGTCGCCGTACGCGCCGAGGTCGAGCTTCCTGTTCGGCGACAGGAAGCCGCCGGCCTTCGCCCACACGGCCGCGGCCTCGGGGGTCGCCAGGTACTCCAGGAGCTTCATGCCGGCCGCCGAGTCCTTGCCGGCCTTCAGGACGACGGCCGCGTCGCCGCCGCTGACCACCGGCGCCTTGCCCCCGTCGACCGCGGGGAAGGGGAAGAAGTCGGCGTCCTTGCCGATCGTCCTGCCGAACTGGTCCTTGGCGACACCGGCGACGAAGTCGCCCTCGTAGACCATGCCGGCCTCGGGCTTGGGTCCGAAGACCTTCTCCACCGAGCCGGGGAAGTCGGTGTTGAGGGCCTCCTTCTGCCCGCCGGCGATCAGCTGCTTGTCCTTGAAGAGCTTGCCGAGGGTGCCGAGCGCCCTGACCACCGACGCGTCGGTCCACTTCAGCTTGTGGGCGGCGAGGGCGTCGTACTTCTCGGGTCCCGCCTGGGAGAGGTAGATGTTCTCGAACCAGTCGGTGAGGGTCCAGCCGTCCTGCCCGGCGATCGAGAAGGCGGCGAGGCCGGAGTCGGAGACGGTGTGGCCGGCCTTCAGCATCGCGTCGTACGTCGTCGGCGGCTTGACGCCGGCCTGGTCGAGGGCGGCGGGGCTGTACCAGACCGTCGACTTGTGGGCGGCCTTGAAGTACAGCCCGTACAGGGTGCCGTCGACGCTGCCGTACTTCTTCCAGACCGAGGCGTACCCGGCGTCCACCGACTTCTCGGTGGCCGGTGACAGCGGCTTCAGCCAGCCCTTGCGCGCGAACTGCTGGAGCACGCCGACCTGCGGGACCATCACCACGTCGGGTGCGTTGCCGCCCTCGATCTTGCTGCCGACGACGGTGGAGACGTTGTCGCCGGTGGAGGTGAACTGCGTCTTGGCGCCGGTCTTCGCGGTGAAGGCGTCCAGCACCTTCTGGAAGTTCTTCTGCTCGCTGCCGGACCACACTCCGGCCACCGTGACCGTCTGGCCGCTGAGCGCCTTGTCGCCGCCGCCGGCGGAGACCGGGTCCCCGCCGCCGCACGCGGTCGCGCCGAGTGCCAGGGCGAGGGCGGTGCAGCCGGCGAGCAGGGTGGTGCGTCGTCGCATCATGGTTGATCCCTTCGAGGGGTGAGAAGCCGGTGGAAACCCAAGGGGGGCGCCGCGGGGTGCGGCGGTGATCAGAGGTCGCTCAGCCACCAGGCCGCCGTCGAACCGGGCAGCACCCCGGCCGGGCACGGACCGCTGGACAGCAGCGGGGTGCCGGAGACGGGCGCGGGCGTGGGCGCCGTGCCGAAGTTGACGGCGCAGACCAGGCCGTCGCCGCGGACGAAGCCGAGGACGCCGGGCGGGGTGTCGAGCCAGTCGAGCGTGCCCTCGCCCAGCTGGGGCAGCGCGGCACGCAGCTGGAGTCCGTCGCGGTACAGGTGCCAGAACGAGCGGGTGTCGGCGAGGGCGCGGTCGGTGGCGTACTCGGCGAAGTAGGAGGGCTGCGGCAGCCAGGGCCGCGCGCTCTCGGCGCCGGAGGTGAAGCCGAACGGCGAGGCCTGCCCGGACCAGGGCAGCGGCACCCGGCAGCCGTCGCGGATCCGGGCCCGGTTCCCGGTGCGCCGGAAGATCGGGTCGGTGAGCACGTCGTCGGGCAGGTCGACGACCTCGGGCAGGCCCAGCTCCTCGCCCTGGTAGATGTACGCCGCCCCGGGCAGCGCCAGCATCAGCAGCGCGGCGGCGCGGGCCCGGGCGGGGCCGAGGCCGCTGCCCTCGGGGGCGGGTTCGCCGTAGCGGGTGACGGTGCGGACCTGGTCGTGGTTGTTGAGGACCCAGGTGACCGTGGAGCCGGTGCCGGCGATGTCCTGCATGGCCTCGGAGATGACCTTGCGGAAGGCGTCGGCGTTCCACGGGGCGCTGAGCAGGTCGAAGAAGAAGGCCTGGTGCAGCTCGTCCGGCCGTACGTACCGGGCGTGTTCGCGTGCGCTCGGCACGGACACCTCGCCGACCAGCAGCCGCTCGCGGCCGTCGCGCGCCGTGTACTCCTCGCACACCGCCCGCCAGTGGCGCCACACGCCGTGCACCTCGGGCTGGTTCCAGGCGAGCGGGTTGACGGAGTCGCGGGTGCGGGCGTCGGCCTCGGGGTCGTCGGAGTCGGGCAGGCCGGGGTGCTTGAACAGGCCGGCCGCGACGTCGATGCGGAAGCCGTCGATGCCCCGGTCCAGCCAGAAGCGCAGCACCCGGTCGAACTCGGCGCCGACCTCGGGGTTGCGCCAGTTCCAGTCGGGCTGCTCGGGGGCGAACATGTGCAGGTACCACTGGCCGGGGCGGCCGTCGGGCTCGGTGACCCGGCTCCAGGCCGGTCCGCCGAACATCGAGTGCCAGTTGTTGGGCGGCTCGGCGCCGTCGGGGCCGCGCCCGTCGGCGAAGTGGAAGCGGGCACGGGCGGCGCTGCCGGGGGCCGAGCCGAGTGCCTCCCGGAACCAGGGGTGCTCGCTGGAGCAGTGGTTGGGCACGACGTCGAGCAGCACCTTGACGCCCAGGCGCCGGGCGGCCGCCACCAGCAGGTCGAACTCGGCGAGGTCGCCGAAGAGCGGGTCGACGTCGCAGTAGTCGGCCACGTCGTAGCCGTGGTCGTGCTGGGGCGAGGGGTAGAACGGGCTCAGCCAGATCCCGTCCACGCCGAGCTTCTTCAGATACGGCAGCCCGGCCCGCACTCCGGCCAGATCTCCGATGCCGTCGCCGGTGCTGTCCAGGAAGCTGCGGACGTACACCTGGTAGATCACTGCGTCCCGCCACCAGCGGCACTTACTCAACATGCATGCATGTTAGGTAGGTGTGTCGTGGAGGTGTCAATGAAAAGGCGGGAAACTACCGCCCGGTTGAGGTTGCAAATACGGACTTAGCAGGGCAATCTCCAACCAGATGAGATGCCCGCGTTACCTAACATGTAACTATGCGAGCCGATGGAGACGCGGAAGACCCGGGCCTACCGGCCGGGGATGGCGGCCAGTTCCCGCGCCAGTCGGCGCACGGCCGCCGCGGGCGTCTCGTGCCCGGTCATCGCGTCGTGCACCACGGCCTGCACCACGAGGCTGACCTGGCCGTAGCGCGGGCTCTTGGGGCGCGGGGCGGCCGAGCGCACGCTCTCGCGCAGGGTCGGCAGGTACGGGAACTTCCGGATCAGCCCGGGGTCCCGGTACAGGGCGGCGCGCACGGGCGGCAGCGCGCCGCGGGTGAGCACCTGGCGCTGCACGGGCTCGCTGGTGAGGTACGCGATCAGTCGCGCGGCCGAGTCGGGATGCCGCGCGTAGGTGTTGACGGCCAGGTTGGAGCCGCCGAGCACGCTCCTGCCGGGCCCGTCCGGACCGGGCAGCGGCACGGCGCCGATCCGGCCGGCGACCGGGGAGCCCTTGGCCGAGGAGACGACGTAGGCGTAGGGCCAGTTGCGCAGGAAGAGCAGCCTGCCGTCCCGGAAGGCCTGCTTGGACTCCTCCTCCTTGTACGTCAGCGCCTTCTTCGGGATCCAGCCCTCGCGCACGCCCCGGGCGAGGAACCCGATGCCCTTGCGGGCGGCGGCCGAGTTCACGGTGACCCGTCCGCCCTCGTCGCCGAGGATGCTGCCGCCCGCCGAGTAGACGGCCTCGGCGGCGTTGACCGTCAGGCCCTCGTAGGGCAGGAACTGCCCCGCGTAGCCGTCGAGCCCGTACTTCGGCGCGATGGTCTTCGCGTCCCGCTCCAGCTCCGCCCAGGTCCGCGGCGGCGGCACGCCCTCCTTGGCGAGGATGTCCTTGCGGTAGAGGAGCAGGCCGGCGTTGGTGACGTACGGGACGGCGTACAGCCGGCCGTCGTACTCCGCGGTGCTGACGACCGGCTTCAGGAAGGTGCCGAGCGGGAAGCGGTCGCGGGGCAGCGGGCGGATCCAGCCGGCGGCCGCGAACTCCGAGGTCCAGCTGACGTCGATGTTGAGGACGTCGAACCGGCTGCGGTCTCCCCCGCGCAGGTCGGTGACCATCTGGGCGTGGGTCTCGTCGGCGGAGTCCGGCAGCTCGACGAGGGTGACCCTCTCGCCGGGATGGGTGCGATTCCACCCCTGCAGGAGGGGGCCGAGATAGTCGGTGAGGTCCCCGGCGGTGGCCAGCGTCAGAGGCCCGCGGCCGCCCGTCGGGCCCTCGTCGGCACGGGCGCCGGAGGCGACGTAACCGGTCATGACCACGACGAGAACGAGGAGGCCCCTACCGGCGGCGTGTATCCACCGCATAGGTTCCTCCTTGCACACCGGCGCCGGGCACCTTCGCCCGGAGTCAGAGGCCATGTATACCTGTTAGGTATGGGCGATACTAGGGCCTGGAGCACATTGCGCAGACTTGGAGGAGGGGACGAGTGCGCCTGCCCCTCCTGGCTCTCCTAGCGCGCGGTCCGGCGCACGGCTACGAGCTCAAGCAGGACCTTGAGCAACTGCTGGGCTCCGCGTACCCTCAGCCGAACGTCGGCCAGATCTACGTGACCCTCGGCCGCCTCGAGAAGCAGGGGCTGATCGAGGGCGAGGACGTCGAGCAGTCGAGCCGGCCCAACAAAAAGGTCTACCACCTCACCGAAACCGGGCGGGAGGCACTGCGCGCCTGGTTCGAGGAGCCCGAGGACGAGCCACGGGTGCGGGACGAGTTCTTCATGAAGCTGGCGCTCGCCCCGCAGACCGGACTCGCCGACCAGATCGCCCTCATCAACAAACAGCGGCGCCAGTACCTCAACACCATGCGCAACCTGTCGAAACTGGCCGCCGCCGAGAACCGGGACAACCGCGTCGCGCAGTTGCTGATCGAGGGCGCGATGCTGCACCTCCAGGCCGACCTGGACTGGCTGGAGCGGTGCCAGGAAGAGCTGGAGGAGCGTCAGTGAGCGACAGTCCCGCTCCCGTGCTGCACGCCGAGGGCCTGGTCAAGACGCACTACGGCGAGGGCGCGCCGGCGCACGCCGTGCGCGGTGTCGACCTCTGTGTGCGGCAGGGCGAGTTCGTGGCCGTCACCGGTCCCTCGGGCGCCGGCAAGTCGACGTTGCTGCACCTGCTGGGCGGGCTCCAGCGGCCGGACGCCGGCGGCATCCGGCTGGACGGCGTACGCACGGACGCCTGGAGCGAGGCCCGCTGGGCGGTGGAGCGCAGGAAGCGCATCGGGATCGTCTTCCAGTTCTTCAACCTGGTCTCGAACCTGTCCGTCGCCGACAACGTGGAACTGCCCGCGCTGCTCGCCGGGGTGGCGCCCCGGCAGGCGCGCGCCGGGCGCGAGGAGCTGCTGGCCGAGCTGGGGCTCACGGGCAAGGAGCGGAGCATGCCGGCCGAGCTGTCCGGCGGTGAGCAGCAGCGGGTCGCGCTGGCCCGGGCGCTGGTCAACCACCCGCCGCTGCTGCTGGCCGACGAGCCCGCTGGCAGCCTGGACAGCAAGGGCACCCGTGAGGTGATGCGGCTGCTGTCCCGTTTCCACCGGCGTGGCCAGACGATCGTGCTGGTCACCCATGACGCCCGGCTGGCGAGCGCCGCGGACCGGGTGATCAGCTTCTTCGACGGGCGCATCGCCGACGACGCGGAACTGGACGGCAGGCCGGCCCGCGGGACCGGGATATCGGGCGTACTGGAGCTCAAGGACTGACATGCGGGTGTACGACGACGCCCGGAAGGGCTGAGGCGCGGTGCGAGCGACCTTGCGCTGGGCGCACTCCGATCTGCGGACGCACCGCGGCGAGGCGCTGTTCCTGGTGCTGGCGACCGCCGGGATCGTGCTGTCGCTGCTGCTGGCGACGGCCCTGTTCGGATACGCCACCAATCCCTGGCAGCGGATCTTCACACAGGAGCGCGGCGCGCACGACGTGTGGATCCACACCTCCGCGTCCGCCCCGGCGAGCAAGCTGGCCGACCTGGACGGCGTCGAGTCCGTCTCCGGCCCCTACGCCACCGAGTCCACCACGCTCGCCTCCCGCGGCACCCGCGCCTCGGTCGAACTGCGCGCCACGCCCGAGCGCTCCTCCGTGGGCCACCCGCTGCTCACCTCCGGCCGCTGGCTGGACCTCGCCACACCCGACGGCGTGGTCCTGGAGAGCCGCCTCGCCCGCGCGCTGCTGGCCGAGCCCGGCGACACGCTCACCCTGCCGGGCAAGGGGCGGACGGTGACCGTCCTCGGCGTCGCCGACAGCGCCGAACCGCGCTACCGGCCCGGCGAGCAGCCCGGGCTCGTCTGGGCACTCCCGTCCGCCCTGTCCCACCCCAACGGCCAGGTCATCGGCCTGCGCCTGACCAACCCCGACGACACCGGCTACGCGGTGCAGCGCGCCGTCACCGCCCTGGGCGCCGGCGCCATCGGCGAGGTCTCCACGTGGCAGCAGGCGCGGGCCGAGGCACAGGGCGACAACCGGCTGCTCGGGCAGGTGCTCGGCCTGTTCGGGCTGGGCGCGCTGATCGCCGCCGGGCTCGCGGTGCACGGCGCGATCGCCACCCGCATCCGCGGCCACCTCAGGGACATCTCGGTCCTGAAGGCGATCGGCTTCACACCGGGCCAGGTCGTGCGCGTCTTCCTCCTCCAGCACATCGCCTACGCCGTCCTCGGCGCCGTCGGCGCGGCGGCGCTCACCCGGGCCCTGGGCAGCCACTTCCCCGGCCGCCTCGGCGAGGCCCTCGGCCTGTGGCAGGGCCTGCCCGGCCACACGGTCGCCCTCTTCGCGATCCCCGTGGGCGCCGTCCTCTTCATCGGCGCCACGACGGGCCTCGCGGCCTGGCGCGCGGGCCGGGTGCCACCGGTACCGGTGCCCCGGGGCGCGCCGGTGGGGGCCGCGCGCCGGGCGTTGTTCGGCCCACGGCGTGCGGGAGCGCCTGCTTCCCGGTCTTCGCAGCCTTCCCGGTCTTCTCAGCCTTCCCGGCCTTCCCGGCCTTCCCGGTCTTCTCAGCCTTCGCAGCCTTCCCGGTCCGCCCCGGAAGAGGGCGCCCCGGGCGTCTCCCCCGGCCGGCTCTCCGCCATGGCGCGGCGGGCGCTCGCGCTCGGGATGCCGCCCGCGCTCGTGCTGGGGTGGCACACGACCTCCGTCCGGCGGCTCAGGTCGCTGGCGACCGTGGCGCGGCTGGCGCTGCCGCTGCTGCTGATCGTCGTGGCGATGAACGCCTGGACGACCATCGACCGCTTCCACAGCAGGCCGGACCAGATCGGGCTGCCGGCCGCGCTCACCGTCCACGCGGACACAGGCCTCAGCGACCGCGCGACCCGCACGCTGCTGGCCCGCGACCCCCAGGTGGCCGCCGCCTACCCCGGCGTCGAGGTGGCCGCCCTGGTCCCCGGCCAGACGGCCACGATCGCGCTGCGCGGCCTCGGCACCCGCCGCAACCCCTACCCGTACACCCTGGCCGAGGGCCGTCCCGCCCGTGACGGCGACGAGGCGGTGGCCGGGCAGGGCCTCCTCGACCTGCTGGGCGTCCACGTCGGCGACTGGGTGCGGATGATGGTCGGCGACCAGCCGCAGATCCTGCACATCGTGGGCCGCAGCATCGAGCCGGAGAACGCCGGCCGGGTCATCACCACCTCTCTCGACACCCTCCGCGAGAACGACCCGCACCTAGCCCCGACCTTCTACCAGCTCCGCCTGCGCCCCGGGGCCGATCCGCGGGAGGCCGCCGGCCGGCTGACCGCCGCGGGGCACGGGCACCTGGACGTGCACGCCGTGACCAACCCGGCCGACGGGCTCTCGCCCCTGCGCTCGGTGGCCGCCGGGCTGATCGTGGTCCTCGCCCTCATCGGGCTCATCGAACTGCTCACGGCGATCGGCGGCACCGTCCGCGAGGGCGAACGCGATCTGCTCGCCCTGAAGGCCATCGGCCTCTCCCCGCGCCAGATCGGCGGGATCACCATCACGGCCACCGGCTGCACCGCCCTGGCCGCCGTCCTCGTCGGCACGGCCCTGGGCACGCCCCTCGCGCACTGGCTGATCGACGCCCAGGGCAGATCGAACGGCATCGGAGCGGGCATCGCGCAGGGTCCGTCGCCGGTTTCGCTGGTGCTTTTCGGGCTGGCGGCGGTGCTGGGCGCGGCCGCTCTGGCCGCCCTGCCCGCGGCCCGCGCGACCGGGCGACGCCTCGCCGACACGCTCGGGGCGATCGCCTGACCCGAGCGGCCGCAGGGTCAACCGGCGTACGGGTCACCGGGTCCGTACGGCGGCGGTGCGCCGTACGGATTGCCGTACGGAGATCCGTACGGGCTGCCGTGGGGACGGCCCCCGGGCGGGACGAACCCGCCGGGACCCGGCGGGGCGTACGGCGGGGGCGGCGGCGCGGTCCTCGGCAGCACGGCCGGGTGGTCCGCGAGCCGGATGCCGTACCGCTGCCTGAGCCTGCGCAGCTCCAGCAGGGCGATCGCCGCGACCGTCACGGGCGCGCCCAGGATGAACACGATCCCCATGGTCAGGCTCAGGCCGTGCAGATCCCCGGTGAGGAGGTCCATGACGGCCATCAGCGAGGTCGTCACCGTGGCGAGCAGCGGCGGCAGCCCGCGGTGCACGGCCGCGGTGCCGAAGAAGTTCCCGGTGAGCTTGACCGCGCCCTCGATCACGAAGATCCCCAGCCAGAGCCCGGCGAGGCTCAGCACGAGTTTCGCCGGGACGCCGAAGGCGTCGCCCAGCCGGAAGAGCAGCACCGTCGCCAGGACCGAGCCGATGAAGAGCAGCAGCAGCTTGAGCGCGTTGACGAGCGGCACCTTCAGCTGCCGCACGGTGCCGCCGCGCCGCCAGACGTAGAGCATCACCCCGACCGTCAGCGGGGTGACGAAGAACACGACGACGGAGGCGGTGGCCGCGTTGTCCAGCATCTCGTCGAAGGCGAACCCGCCCTGGACGAAGGTGTAGACGCCGAGCGCCGCGACCGCCCCGCCGATGACCCGCAGGCGTTTGAGCCGCTCCACGGACGGGTCGACCGCCTCGGGGATCCAGGCGGGGTGGAACACCGCCCGCGCCACGTGGTGAGGCTTCAGAAAGCTCCGGGCGGTCAGCCTCTCGCCGACCCAGCCCCCTTGCCCGCTGCTCATGTCCTGCTCCCCCGAGCGGTCGTGTCCGTGATCGCCCGGGAGAGTCTAGGGGAAGGGGACGCTCACCCGCCGCCCGACCGCCCCACCCGCTTCGTCATGAACGGCCGCGCAGCTGACGGTACTTGGCGACCAGGGCCGTGCTGGACGGGTCCAGTCCCGGCACCCGCGCCCCCTCGGTCAGCGCGGGCTCCACCCGCTTGGCCAGCACCTTGCCGAGCTCGACGCCCCACTGGTCGAAGGAGTCGATGTTCCAGACGGCGCCCTGCACGAACACCTTGTGCTCGTAGAGGGCGATCAGCTGGCCGAGCACGGACGGGGTCAGCTCGCGCGCGAGGATCGTCGTCGTCGGGTGGTCGCCCTTGAAGGTCTTGTGCGCCACCAGGTCCTCCGCCACTCCCTCGGCCCGCACCTCCTCCGGTGTCTTGCCGAAAGCCAGCGCCTGCGTCTGTGCGAAGAAGTTGGCCATCAGCAGGTCGTGCTGCGCCTTCAGCGCGCCGCTCAGCGCGGCGGCCGGCTCGGCGAACCCGATGAAGTCCGCCGGGATCAACTTCGTTCCCTGGTGGATGAGTTGGTAGTAGGCGTGCTGACCGTTGGTGCCCGGCGTACCCCACACCACGGGCCCGGTCTGCCAGTCGACCTCCCGCCCGTCGCGCCCCACGTACTTGCCGTTGGACTCCATGTCGAGCTGCTGCAGGTACGCGGTGAACTTCGACAGGTAGTGGCTGTAGGGCAGCACGGCGTGCGACTGGGCGCCGTGGAAGTTGCCGTACCAGATGCCCAGCAGCCCCAGCAGCAGCGGCACGTTGGACTCGGCGGGCGCGGTCCTGAAATGCTCGTCGACGATGCGGAAGCCGTCGAGCATCTCGCGGAAGCGGTCCGGGCCGATGGCGATCATCAGCGACAGGCCGATCGCCGAGTCGTAGGAGTAGCGTCCGCCGACCCAGTCCCAGAACTCGAACATGTTGTCCGGGTCGATACCGAACCCGGCGACCTTCTCCGCGTTGGTCGACAGCGCCACGAAGTGCCGGGCGACGGCCTCCGGGCCGGCCTCGAGCTCGCCGAGCAGCCACTCCCGGGCCGAGGTGGCGTTGGTGATCGTCTCGATCGTGGTGAAGGTCTTGGAGGCGATGACGAACAGCGTCTCCGCCGCGTCCAGGTCCCGGGTGGCCTCGTACAGGTCGGCGCCGTCGACGTTCGACACGAAGCGCACCGTCAGTCCGCGGTCGGTGTAGCCGCGCAGCACCTCGTACGCCATCGCGGGTCCGAGGTCGGAGCCGCCGATGCCGATGTTGACGACGTTCCTGATGCGCTTGCCGGTGTGACCGGTCCAGGCGCCGGAGCGGACCCGGTCCGCGAAGCCGGCCATCCTGTCCAGCACGGCGTGGACCCGCGGCACCACGTTCTCGCCGTCGACCTCGATCACCGCGTCCCGGGGCGCCCGCAGCGCGGTGTGCAGCACGGCGCGGTCCTCGGTCGTGTTGATCTTCTCGCCCCGGAACATGGCGTCCCTGAGGCCGAAGACGTCGCAGGCCGCGGCCAGCTCGCGCAGCAGCCGCAGGGTCTCGTCGGTGACCAGGTGCTTGGAGTGGTCGACGTACAGGTCGCCCACCTGCAGCGCGTAGCGGGAGCCGCGGCCGGGGTCGGCGGCGAAGAACTCCCGCAGAGAAGTGCCGGCGAGTTCCTCACGGTGCTTGGCCAGCGCGGCCCACTCGGGCGTCTGGTTGAGCCTGGTACGTCCGTCTGCGTTCATGTCCGACTTCAGCCTTCTTTCGTCCCTGTCCCAGCGGCTTCCAACCTAATTGATCAGCGCGGGACGTGAACCGTCATGGCGGCGTCGTCCGGCACGACAACAGGCCGGTACGGCAACAGGTACGTGCCGTGTGCGTGCGGGTGTCAGCTCGTGGGCGGACGGGCAGGGCGGCCCGGGGACGGACGGGGCGAGGGCGCGACGGCGAGCGGGCGGGCCGGGCCCGCCCGTCCCCCGGCCGGGTACGAAAAGGCTCCGGCCAGGCACCCCTCGGTGCCCGGCCGGCTCTCAAGTCCTAGATCTCGCCCCGCAGTTTGGCGAGCGCCTCGGCGAGGATCGCCTCGCCGTCCGCGTCACTGCGCCGCTCCCGGACGTACGCGAGGTGCGTCTTGTAGGGCTCGGTGCGCGGCGGGTCCGGCGGATTGTCCCGGTCCTGTCCGGCCGGGAAGCCGCAGCGCGGGCAGTCCCAGGTGTCGGGAACCTGCGCGTCGCTGGCGAAGCTGGGCTGCGTCTCGTGCCCGTTCGAGCACCAGAAGGAGATGCGCAGACGCGGCGCGGACTCGCCGCGCTCGGCCTCGCCCATCGGCCCCGCCCCGACCCGGCTTCCTCGGATCGCGTTGCCACTTGCCACGGTCGTAACTCCCTGCGTGATGGTGCCGCGAAGCGAGTCGGCGTTTCGCTTCGTTGCGAGCGCCTCAGTCTACGTAAGGCCCAACGCGCGTCCAGTGCTTGGAGTTACAACCTCCGTACCCAGACGCAAGCCCCATGATAGGCCGCGCTCAGCTGCGCGTACCGAACATGGGGCCTTACGTGCGGAATACGGGTGCGGTGTGTGTATTGCCGCTCAGCTGTTCGTCTTCATGAGGATGCCGAGTACGACAATGCACACGAACCACAGCAGACCGATCACCACGGTGATGCGGTCGAGGTTCCGCTCGGCGACCGAGGAGCCGCCGACGGACGACTGCATGCCGCCACCGAACATGTCGGAGAGACCGCCGCCCTTCCCCTTGTGCATCAGCACCAGCAGCATCAGCAGCAGGCTGAAGACGATCAGGGCGATCGAGAACCCCAAAACCACGGCTGGACCAACTCTCTCGGATTCGGATGGACGACGGGGGCACAGCCACACAGCTGTGCCCCCGCAAGGGTACGACGTATCGCCGCTAGCGCATACTCCCAGCTCGTGTCACTGGTCGCGGAAGCGCACGATCTTGACGAACTCGTCCGCGTCCAGCGAGGCACCGCCGACCAGGGCCCCGTCGATGTCGGCCTGGGCCATGATCTCGGCGACGTTGCCCGACTTCACGGAGCCGCCGTACTGGATGCGCACCTTGTCGGCCAGGTCCTGGTCGTACAGCTCGGCGACCTTGCCGCGGATGGCGGCGCAGACCTCCTGCGCGTCCCCGGAACCGCAGACCTTGCCGGTGCCGATGGCCCACACGGGCTCGTAGGCGATCACGACGGTCTCGGCCTGCTCGGCCGGGAGGTCCTTCAGACCGCCCTCGACCTGGGCGAGCGTGTGCGTGACGTGGTTGCCCGCCTCCCGCACCTCGAGCTCCTCGCCGACGCACAGGATCGGGGTCAGGCCGTGCTTGTAGGCGGCCTTGACCTTGGCGTTCACCTGCTCGTCGGTCTCCGCGTGGTACTGCCGGCGCTCGGAGTGGCCGATCACCACATACGTGCACTTCAGCTTGGCCAGCATCGGGCCGGAGATCTCCCCGGTGTAGGCCCCGGAGTCGTGCGCCGAGATGTCCTGGGCGCCGTACTTGATCTTCAGCTTGTCGCCGTCGACCAGGGTCTGCACGGAGCGCAGGTCCGTGAAGGGCGGCAGGACGGCGACCTCGACGGCCTCGTAGTCCTTGTCCGCGAGGGCGAAGGCGAGCTTCTGGACGTGTGCGATGGCCTCGAGGTGGTTGAGGTTCATCTTCCAGTTGCCCGCCATGATCGGCGTGCGCGTGCTCATGCGGTTCAGTCCTCCAGTGCGGCGAGGCCGGGGAGCGTCTTGCCCTCGAGGTATTCGAGGGAGGCGCCGCCACCGGTCGAGATGTGGCCGAATGCGGTCTCGTCGAAGCCCAGGAGACGCACGGCCGCGGCGGAGTCGCCGCCGCCGACGACGGTGAAGGCCGGGGAGTCGATGAGGGCCTGGGCGACCGCCTTGGTGCCCTCGGCGTAGTCGGGGTGCTCGAAGACGCCCATGGGGCCGTTCCAGAAGACGGTGGCGGCGTCGGCGAGCTTCGAGGCGTACAGCTTGCGGGTCTGCGGACCGATGTCCAGGCCCATGGAACCGGCGGGGACGGCGTCCGAGGCGACGGCGTCGGGGTGCGCGGGCGCCTTCGTCTTCAGGTCCGGGAACGCGTCGGCGACCAGCACGTCGACGGGGAGCACCAGCTCCACGCCGGTCTTCTCCGCGCGCTCGATGTACTCCCGGACCGCCGGGATCTGGTCCTCCTGCAGGAGCGACTCGCCGATCTCATGGCCCTTGGCCTTGAGGAAGGTGTACGCCATGCCGCCGCCGATGAGGAGGCGGTCGGCCTTGCCGAGCAGCTCGTCGATGACGGCGAGCTTGTCGGAGACCTTGGCGCCGCCGAGCGCGACCACGTAGGGCCGCCGGACCTCGTCGGTCAGCTTCCTCAGGACGGCGACCTCGTTCGCGATGAGGTAGCCGGCGTAGTGCGGCAGCCGGGCCGGCAGGTCGTAGACGGAGGCGTGCTTGCGGTGCACCGCGCCGAAGCCGTCGCCGACGTACACGTCCGCGAGGGCGGCCAGCTGGTCCGCGAACGCGCCGCGCTCGGTGTCGTCCTTGGAGGTCTCGCCGGCGTTGAAGCGCAGGTTCTCGATGACCGCGACCTGGCCGGGCCGGAGTCCGTCCACGGCGTCGCGGGCGGCGGGTCCGACGGTGTCCTGGGCGAACGCCACGGGCGCGCCGAGGAGTTCACCGAGGCGCTGGGCGGCGGGCAGCAGCGAGAAGGCCGGGTCCGGGGCCCCCTTGGGGCGGCCGAGGTGGGAGGCGACGACGACCTTGGCGTCCGCCGCCACGAGGGCTTTGACGGTGGGCAGCACGGCCCGGATGCGGCCGTCGTCGGTGATGGCCGTGCCGTCCAGCGGCACGTTGAGGTCGGCGCGGACGAAGACCCGCTTGCCGGACACTCCTTCGGCGAGGAGTTCGTCGATCGTCTTCATTGTGAGAGGGCTCCCGAGAGGACTGATGGTGCGCGTGATCGATCGTACGAGGGCCGATCCGTACGTGACTCAGGGCCCGGGCGGCGCGTCCCTGCACCGCCCGGGCCCTGACTTCACATCGAGTTGCCTGCTGGGGCGACCGGATCAGAGCTG
The DNA here is from genome assembly GCF_047049295.1 of Streptomyces sediminimaris. Classification (NCBI taxonomy): domain Bacteria; kingdom Bacillati; phylum Actinomycetota; class Actinomycetes; order Kitasatosporales; family Streptomycetaceae; genus Streptomyces; species Streptomyces sediminimaris. The sequence goes on from NZ_JBJWOT010000001.1 coordinate 2,161,107, forward strand.
GTTGCCGACGAAGACCGTGAGGTCGACGAGGCGGTTGGAGTAGCCCCACTCGTTGTCGTACCAGCCGATGACCTTCACGTTCTTGCCCTCCTGGACCATGGTCAGGGAGGAGTCGAAGGTGCAGGACGCCGGGGCGTTGACGATGTCGGAGGAGACGATCGGGTCCTCGGTGTATTCGAGCAGGCCCTTGAGCTCACCCTCGGCGGCCTTCTGGAAGGCGGCGTTGACCTCTTCCTTGGTGACCTCGCGGCTGAGCTCGATGACCAGGTCGGTGACCGAGCCGGTGGGGACCGGCACGCGCATGGCCATGCCGTCCAGCTTGCCCTTGAGCTGCGGCAGGACCAGCGCGGTGGCCTTCGCGGCACCGGTGGTGGTCGGGATGATGTTCTCGGCGGCGGCCCGGGCGCGGCGCAGGTCCTTGTGCGGGAAGTCGAGGATGCGCTGGTCGTTGGTGTACGCGTGCACCGTCGTCATCAGGCCCTTGACGATGCCGAAGTTCTCGTCGAGCACCTTGGCCATCGGCGCCACGCAGTTGGTGGTGCAGGAGGCGTTGGAGATGACGTGGTGGTTCGCCGGGTCGTACTTGTCCTGGTTGACGCCCATCACGATGGTGATGTCCTCGTCCTTGGCCGGGGCCGAGATGAGAACCTTCTTCGCGCCACCGGCGATGTGCTTGGCGGCGTCTTCCTTCTTGGTGAAGATGCCGGTCGACTCGATGACGATGTCGACGCCCAGCTGGCCCCACGGGATGTCGGCGGGGTTGCGCTCGGACAGGACCTTGATGGTGTGGCCGTCGACGGTGATCGTGTCGGCGGTGTGGGAGACCTCCTGCTTGAGGCGGCCCAGGATGGTGTCGTACTTCAGCAGATGAGCGGTGGTCGCGGTGTCACCCAGGTCGTTGACAGCCACGATCTCGATGTCTGCACCCTGCTCCAGCAGCGCGCGGAAGTAGTTGCGACCGATACGACCGAAGCCGTTGATGCCTACGCGGATCGTCACGAACCGATCTCCTCGTTGGTACGCCGGCCATGCGGTGCCGGCGAGCTCTGTTTGGGATGTCCCCGACCACCCCCGACCCTACCTCCCTGGGACCCCGGTGGTGACATCGAGATGCCGCATACCCGGGCAGGCGGTCCGTACCCGCCAGTAGGGGTACGGACCGCCCGGCCGGAAGCGCCGTCACTCCTTCTGACCACGGTGAGCCGGTCAGCGTTGACCGGGGAGTTCACCCTTCGAGGGCCCTGAGCGCCTTCCGCACCGGGGTGTTGCGGTCGGCCGCCCGGCCCCCGGGGACGGCCGGGCCCGCCCGCCCGGCCTTCCGCCGGGCCGCGGCCCGGCGTCCAAGTGCGCCGCGGCACCGGCGGGTCGCCGGACCTGACGCCGCGTCAGCCGACGAGGTTGTCGGCCATCTCCTCGGTGATGCTGGACTCCGTCCCCGGAATGCCGAGGTCGCAGGCGCGCTTGTCGGCCATGGCCAGCAGGCGGCGGATCCGGCCGGCGACCGCGTCCTTGGTCAGCGGCGGGTCGGCGAGCGCGCCCAGCTCCTCCAGCGAGGCCTGCTTGTGCTCCATGCGCAGCCGGCCGGCGGCCGCGAGGTGCTCGGGCACCTCCTCGCCGAGGATCTCCAGGGCGCGCTGGACGCGGGCGCCCGCGGCGACGGCCGCGCGCGCGGAGCGGCGGAGGTTGGCGTCGTCGAAGTTGGCGAGCCGGTTCGCCGTGGCGCGGACCTCGCGGCGCATCCGGCGCTCCTCCCAGGCCAGCACCGACTCGTGGGCGCCGAGGCGGGTGAGCAGGGCACCGATCGCGTCGCCGTCCCGGACGACCACCCGGTCCACGCCGCGCACCTCGCGGGCCTTCGCGGCGATCGACAGCCGGCGCGCGGCACCCACCAGGGCGAGGGCGGCCTCGGGGCCCGGGCAGGTCACCTCGAGGGAGGAGGAGCGGCCGGGTTCGGTGAGCGAGCCGTGGGCGAGGAAGGCACCGCGCCAGGCGGCCTCCGCGTCGCAGGTGGCCCCCGAGACCACCTGCGGGGGCAGACCGCGGATCGGGCGGCCCCGGCCGTCCACGAGGCCGGTCTGCCGGGCGAGCTGGTCGCCGCCGGCGACGACCCGCACGACGTAGCGCGAGCCGCGGCGCAGCCCGCCCGGCGCCATCACGATCAGCTCGGAGCTGTGGCCGAAGATCTCCAGGATGTCCCGCTTCAGGCGCCGCGCCGCCATCGCGGTGTCCAGCTCCGCCTCGATCACGATGCGCCCGCTGACCAGGTGGAGGCCGCCGGCGAACCGCAGAATGGCGGAGACCTCCGCCTTTCTGCAGCAGGTCCGGGTGACGGGAAGCCGGGAGATCTCATCCTTCACCGCTGCCGTCATCGCCATGGGCCGATCCTTCCATGCATCCGAAAAATACGGTCGTACGCGGCAGCCAGCAGCTCCGGATCGTGCCGCGGAGTTCCGTCCCTCCGGGCCACCGGCGCCAGCTCGACCGCGGCCCCGAGCCGCTTGGCGGCCTCGGTGAGCACCTCGCGGTCGGGAACGGCGGCCTCGTCGGCCAGCACCACGTCCAGGGCGAGTTTAGGGGCGTGTCGTCCCAAAACCTCCAAATGACGCTGCGGGGAGAACCCGTCGGTTTCTCCGGGCTGCGGGGCGAGGTTCAGCGAGAGTACCCGGCGCGCCTTCGTCGCCGTCAGCGCGTCCAGCAGGTCGGGCACGAGCAGGTGCGGGATGACCGAGGAGAACCAGGAGCCGGGCCCGAGGACCACCCAGTCGGCGTCCAGGACCGCCTCGACGGCCTCGGGGACGGCGGGCGGGTCGTGCGGCACGAGGTGCACGGACTGCACCTCGCCGGGCGTCAGCGCCACGGTCGCCTGGCCGCGCACCAGGTCGACCTCGTCCGGCCGGTCCGGATCGTGCCCCTTGACCAGGGCCTGGAGCTCCAGGGGTACGGCGGACATCGGCAGCACCCGGCCGTGCGCGCCCAGGAGCTTGCCGACCAGGTCGAGCGCCTGGACGTGATCGCCGAGCTGCTCCCACAGGGCGACGATCAGGAGGTTGCCGACCGCGTGCTCGTGCAGGTCGCCCTTGGACTGGAAGCGGTGCTGGATGACGCGGGCCCAGGTCTGGCCCCAGTCGTCGTCCCCGCACAGCGCGGCCAGCGCCTTGCGCAGGTCGCCGGGCGGCAGCACGCCCAGCTCGTCGCGCAGGCGCCCGCTGGAGCCGCCGTCGTCGGCCACGGTGACGACGGCGGTGAGGTCACCGGTGATCCGGCGCAGGGCGGCGAGCGAGGCGGACAGGCCCATGCCGCCGCCGAGGGCGACGACCTTGGGCTGGGCGCCCCGGCGGCGCGGCCGGGCGCCGCGGGCCGCGACGGGCCGGCCCGTGCGCGACTCGGGCACCGTACGGCGCAGCCGGCTGAGCCGGCTCGGCCGCAGAGGAGGTTCCGTCATTCGCGTCCCATGTCCCGGTGCACGACCACCGTCTCCACGCCCTCGGCCGCGAGGCGCGCGGCGAGCTTCTCCGACATGGCCACCGAGCGGTGCTTGCCGCCCGTGCAGCCGATCGCGATGGTCACGTACCGCTTGCCCTCCCGGCGGTAGCCCGCCGCGATCAGCCTGAGCAGCTCGGCATAGCGGTCGAGGAACTCCTTGGCACCGGGCTGGTTGAAGACGTACGCCGACACCTCGTCGTTGAGGCCGGTGTAGGGGCGCAGCTCGGGGACCCAGTGCGGGTTGGGCAGGAAGCGCATGTCCGCGACCAGGTCGGCGTCGACCGGGAGGCCGTACTTGAAGCCGAAGGACATGACCGTGGCCCGCAGCTCGGGCTCCTCCTCGCCGGCGAACTGGGCGTCCATCTTGGCGCGCAGCTCGTGCACGTTCAGGCTGGAGGTGTCGATCACCAGGTCGGCGTCGCCGCGCAGCTCGCGCAGCAGCTCGCGCTCGGCGGCGATGCCGTCGACGATGCGGCCGTCGCCCTGCAGCGGGTGCGGGCGGCGCACCGACTCGAAGCGGCGCACCAGGGCGTCGTCGGAGGACTCCAGGAAGACGATCCGCCGTGTGACGTCCCGCTGGTCCAGGTCGGCGAGGGACTCGCGGAGGTTGTCGAAGAAGCGGCGGCCGCGGACGTCGACCACCACCGCGATGCGCGCCACGTTGCCCTGAGAGCGGGCGCCGAGCTCCACCATGGTGGGGATCAGGGCCGGCGGCAGGTTGTCCACGACGAACCAGCCGAGGTCCTCCAGGCACTTGGCGGCCGTCGACCTGCCCGCTCCGGACATGCCGGAGATGATCACCAGCTCGGGGATGGCCGGTTCGGGTGCCCCGGCCGGCTCGCTGGTCGCGCCCGTACTCACCTGTGCTCCGTCTCCGCCGTGGGCCTGTTGCCCGTCGTGCTCGTTCACATTCATGTCTCCTGCCCCCGTCGTTCGTCCGGGGTGCCCGTCGTCAGGGGCTCCCCGGCGGAACCCGTGGTACCGGGTTCCTCCTCCATGATCTCTCCGGTCGCCGTGTTCACGGCGGGAGCGGCCGGGGCCGTCCGGGCCAGGGCCACGGCGATCGTCTCGGCCGTCTTGCGGCCTATGCCGGGCACCTCGCAGATCTGGTCGATGGTGGCGGATCGCAGTCTCTTCAGCGAACCGAAGTGCTTGAGGAGTGCCTGCTTACGGGTGTCCCCGAGGCCCGGCACGTCGTCCAGCGGACTGGAGCGGAAGCGCTTGGCCCGCTTGGTGCGCTGGTAGGTGATCGCGAACCGGTGCGCCTCGTCCCGCACGCGCTGGAGCAGGTAGAGGCCCTCGCTGGTGCGGGGCAGGACCACCGGGTCCTCCTCGTCCGGCAGCCACACCTCCTCCAGGCGCTTGGCCAGGCCGCACACGGCGACGTCGTCGATGCCGAGTTCGTCGAGGGCCTTCTTCGCGGCCGCGACCTGGGGCCGGCCGCCGTCGACGACGACGAGCTGGGGCGGGTAGGCGAACTTCCTGGGGCGGCCGTCCTCCTCGGTGAGCGTGTTCTCACCGTCGGCCCACTCCCCCGTCTTCTCCTTCTCCGCGAGGTAGCGCCGGAAGCGGCGGTTGATCACCTCGTGCATGGAGCGGACGTCGTCCTGGCCCTCGAAGCCCTTGATCTGGAAGCGGCGGTACTCGCTCTTGCGCTGCAGGCCGTCCTCGAAGACGACCATGGAGGCCACGACGTCGTCGCCCTGGAGGTGCGAGATGTCGTAGCACTCGATCCTCAGCGGGGCGCTGTCCAGGTCGAGGGCCTCGGCGATCTCCTCCAGCGCACGCGAGCGCGTGGTCAGATCCGAGGCGCGCTTGGTCTTGTGCAGTACGAGCGCCTGCTGGGCGTTGCGCTCCACCGTCTCCATCAGGGCCTTCTTGTCGCCGCGCTGCGGGACGCGCAGGGAGACGTTGGAGCCACGGCGCTCGGCGAGCCACTCCTGGACGGGTTCGAGCGGGTCGGGCAGGGCGGGGACGAGGACCTCCTTGGGGACAAAATCGCCCTTCTCCTCGCCGTAGAGCTGCTGCAGGGCGTGCTCGACGAGGGCGCCGGTGGTGATCTCCTCGACCTTGTCGGTGACCCAGCCGCGCTGGCCGCGCACGCGCCCGCCGCGGACGTGGAAGATCTGGACGGCCGCCTCCAGCTCGTCCTCGGCGACCGCGATCAGGTCGGCGTCGGTCGCGTCGGCGAGCACGACCGCGTTCTTCTCCATGGCCTTCTTCAGGGCCTCGATGTCGTCGCGCAGCCGGGCCGCCCGCTCGTACTCCATCTCCTCGGCCGCCTCGGCCATCCGCCGCTCCAGGCGGCGGATGTACGTCCCCGTGCGGCCGGCCATGAAGTCGCAGAACTCGTCGGCCAGTTCGCGGTGCTCCTCCTCCGAGACCCGGGCGACGCAGGGAGCCGAGCACTTGCCGATGTAGCCGAGCAGGCAGGGGCGGCCGGTGCGGGTGGCGTTCTTGAAGACGCCCGCCGAGCAGGTGCGCACCGGGAAGACGCGCAGGAGGAGGTCCACCGTGTCGCGGATGGCCCACGCGTGGCCGTACGGCCCGAAGTAGCGCACGCCCTTGCGCTTGTGGCCGCGCATCACCTGCACGCGCGGGAACTCCTCGCTCATGGTCACCGCGAGGTACGGATAGCTCTTGTCGTCTCGGTACTTGACGTTGAACCGGGGGTCGAACTCCTTGATCCAGGAGTACTCCAGCTGGAGCGCCTCGACCTCCGTGGACACCACCGTCCACTCCACGGACGCGGCCGTGGTGACCATGGTGCGGGTGCGGGGGTGGAGGTTGGTCAGGTCCTGGAAGTAGTTCGCCAGGCGCTGGCGCAGGCTTTTTGCCTTTCCGACGTAGATCACCCGGCGGTGCTCGTCACGGAACCTGTACACCCCTGGGGAGTCCGGGATCTCACCCGGCCGGGGGCGGTAGCTGGAGGGATCGGCCATGTCTCACACCCTACTGGCGGGGACCGACAGCCGACGGGCCTGTGGACGGGGCCCGGCGCGACTGCGGAACGGCGGCACGGCGCACCCGCGCCGGGCCGCTGATCGCGTCTCGGCCAGGAGCGCGCCGCTGTTGGGTTTCAGGTGTTGTCCGGACTAGGTCAACACGCTTCAATGCGTGGGAACTCGGGGCCGTGAAGGACGGCGTACGGATGTGAAGACGCCCCGGCGCCGACGGGGTGGCCCCGAGGGCAAGCGCGAAACCCGGCCCGACCAGCCGTAGTGAGTATTCACAGAAAGGCCCCTGCATGCCGCACGCCACACAGCACGCGGACGTCGCCGCCGTCGCCACCGCGGAACTGGACTCGGCCCTGCGGGGCGGCCCCTTCCACGTGGCGCTGCGTGCCGCGATCGCCGCCCGCGGACTGCCGCTGCAGCGGGTGCAGCACCATCTGTCGCGCCACGGAGTCAAGGTCGGTGTCACCAGCCTGAGTTACTGGCAGCAGGGCGCCCGGCGCCCGCAGCGCCCGGAATCCCTGCGGGCCGTGCGCGCGCTGGAGGAGATACTCCAGCTGCCGGAAGAGTCCCTGATCCGGCTGCTCGCCGAGCCCGACGAGGGCACCTCCACGCGCCGGCCCGCGGGTCGCTCCTACCGCTCCCTGGTGGAGGCGTCGGGCGTCCTGCAGCGGATGCTGGCCGAGCTGGGCTCGCCCCCCGACGGCGGGCTGCACACCCTGGGCCACCACGAGCTGGTGCGGATCGGCCCGCGGCGTGAGCTGGCGGGACGCGAGTCGCACCACATCGTGCGCGCCCACAAGGACGGCGTCGACCGCTTCCTGGCCGTCCACCACGGCGACCAGGGGTGCGTGCCGGAACGCATGGGCGTGCACGCGCTGGAGAACTGCCGTGCGGGACGCGTACGCGTGCACCAGGACACCGGCGTGCTCGTGGCCGAGCTCCTCTTCGACACCCGGCTGCGGGCCGGCGACACCTTCCTCTTCCGCTACGGCATCGAGGACGGCACCGCCGGGGTCTGCCGCGAGTACGTCCGCGGCTTCGGGCCGGCCGGCGGGCAGTACGCGCTCCAGGTGCGCTTCGACGCGAGAGCCCTGCCGGCCCGCTGCCACCGTTTCGCCCAGCACTCACCGGCCGCTCCGCGCAGCGGCCGCCAGGAACTGCGCCTGAGCGACCCGCATCACTCGGTCCACCTGGTCGAGCCCCGGGTGCGCACGGGGATCGTGGGGATCGGGTGGGACTGGGAGTGAGCCGGGTGGGACCGGCAGCGACCGGGGTGCGTCCCGGCTGAGGCGCGACGGGTTCCGCCCCGGCCGAGCCGTCCGAGGAGCGCCCGAGGCATCCGAGCCGTCCGAGGAGCGCCCGAGGCATCCGAGCCGTCCGAGGAGCGCCCGAGGCGTCCGAGCCGTTCGAGGAGTGACTGATCCGGGGCCCGGACGCAAGCTGGTTCCGACGCCGGGCGTAAACGTTTGCGCAAGCGTTTACGCCCGGCCCGGAATGGGATACCGTCCCCCGGAAGGACACACGCGCCGCCGCCGGCGACCACCGGACGCGGCCCGGGAAGGCGAAGGGGAACGCGATGGCCACGATGACCGACGTCGCCCGGAGCGCGGGCGTCTCCGTCGCGACCGTCTCGCACGTTCTCAACGACACCCGCCCCGTGCTGCCCCACACCCGCCAGGCGGTCCTGGACGCCGTCGACCGGCTCGGCTACACCCCGAACACCCTGGCCCGCTCCCTGGTGACGTCCCGCACCCGCTCCATCGGGCTCGCGGTGTCGGCGATCAGCAACCCCTACTTCACCGAGATCCTCCAGGGCGTCGAGGCGGCCGCCGTGGAACAGGGCTACAGCCTGCTCATCGCCGATCCGCACGACGACCCGGAGCACGAGCGCAAGGTCGTCCAGCTGCTGCACGAGCGCCGGGTGGACGGCATGATCGTCGCCCCCTCCGCGAACCCGCGGGAGCTCCTCGCCTACCTCGGCCGGCACGAGGTTCCTGCGGTCTTCCTCGACCGGCTCGTCCCTACCCCGGCCGACGGTGCCCAGGCCGACGGCTCACCGCGTCACGACCAGGTCTGCGCGGAGAGCGCCGAGCCGACCGCCCGGCTCGTCTCGCATCTCGCCGGGCTGGGCCACCGCCGGATCGCCCTGGTCGCCGGCCTGCCCGGGCTCAGCACCACCCGCGAACGCGTCGCCGGGTACCGCCGCGGCCTGGCGGGCGCCGGGCTCCCCTACGACGAGCGACTCGTGGTGCACGGCGACTCCGAGTCCGCCGGCGCCGAACGGGCCACCGCCGAGCTCCTCTCGCTCGCCGCCCGGCCCACGGCGCTCGTCACCGCCAACAACACGATGACGCTCGGCTCCCTGCGGACCCTGCGGGAGCGGGGGTTGTCCGTGCCGGGCGACCTCGCGCTGTGCTGCTTCGACGACTTCCCCTGGGGGGACCTGTTCTCGCCCCGGCTCACCGCCGTCTCCCAGCCCAGCAAGGAGATCGGCGCTCGGGCGGTACGGGTCCTGCTGGAACGCCTCGCCTCCCCCGACCGACCCGCCCGCACCGTGCGGCTCCCCTGCACCTTCGTCCACCGCACCTCGTGCGGCTGCCCCGAGCCGCCCGCGCAGTCCCGGAAAGGAACCGCCCCGTGATCGTCGTCGCCGGTGAGGCCCTGATCGACCTGGTACCGCGGGGCCCGGGTGCCCTCGCCGACCTGCGGCCCGCCCTCGGCGGCGGCCCGTACAACACGGCCGTGGCCCTCGGCCGCCTCGGCTCGCCGACCGCCTTCTGCTCGCGCGCCTCCGAGGACGCCTTCGGCGAGGCCCTGCTCGACGGGCTGCGGCGGGCCGGGGTGGACGTCTCGGGCGTCCAGCGCGGCCAGGAGCCGACCACGCTCGCCGTCGCCACGATCGGCGCCGGGGGCTCGGCGGCGTACTCGTTCTACGTCGACGGCACCGCCGACCGCCTCTTCACGGCACCCGCCGCGCTGCCCGCCGGAACACGCGCGGTGTCCTTCGGGACCTGCTCGCTGGTGCTGGAGCCGGGGGCGAGCGCGTACGAGGATCTGCTGCGGACGGCGGCCGCGCAGGGCCTGTTCACGGCCCTGGACCCCAACATCCGGTCCGGACTGATCCCGGACGCGGACGCCTACCGGGCCCGCTTCAAGAGCTGGCTGCCGTCGGTGTCCCTGCTCAAACTGTCCGAGGAGGACGCCCTCTGGCTGGGCGGCAACCCGAAGGAGTGGCTGGCCTCCGGGCCCTCGGCCGTCGTGATCACGCACGGCGGCGACGGGCTGACCGCCTTCACCCGTGACGGCGGCGTGCACACCGCGCCCGGTGAGCCGGTCGAGGTCGTGGACACCATCGGCGCCGGGGACACGGTGAACGCGGCGCTGCTGCACGGCCTCGCCACGCGGGACGCCCTGTCCCCGGCGGCGCTCGACGCACTGGGCCCGGCCGGGTGGAGCGAACTGCTGCGGTTCGCGGCCCGGGCGGCGGCCATCACCTGCTCGCGCGCGGGGGCGGAGCCGCCGTACGCCCATGAGCTGACGGACGTACGTCCCTGACCGGGTTGTTCCGCGGTACGGTGCCTGCCCTGCCGTGCCCGGTGGACGGTGCTCAGCCCGCCCTGCCGACGGCCCGCAGGGCGCCGGGGCGGCGGCCGTCGAGGCGGTCCAGGGCGGCGGCGGTGGCGCCGTCGGCGGGCAGGTGCACCACCATGTGCTGGCCGTCGTCCGGCAGCGCGAGCGTCTCGTACAGCAGCCGCAGCGGCCCGGCCTCCGGGTGCTCGACCCGCTGGGACCCGACACTGCGCGGCGCCACGGTCAGGGCCTCGTACCGGTCGGCGAACTCCGCTCCGGCGGTCACCATGAGTTCCTCGGCCAGCTCGGCGAGGTGGGGGTCGCGCAGGGGTACGGCGTGCCGGAGCCGGGCGACCAGCTCGTCGGCGACGCCGCTCCAGTCGGGGTAGGCGGTGCGGGCGCGCGGATCGGTGAACAGGTGACGGAGCAGATTGGGCCGCTCCGCGTCCAGCAGGCCGATCGGGCCGAACAGCCGGGCGTAGCCGTCGGTGCGGGCGATGACGTCGCCGACCCGGTTGACCACCGCGGCGGGGGCGGGCTCGAGGCGGTCGAGGACGGCCCGCACGGTCGGGCGTGCCGCACTGCTGAGCGGCGGGGCGGCCGGGCAGAGCAGCGGGTCACCGCCCTCGGCCTCCTTGGTGACGCGGCGCAGCAGGAGACGGTCCCTGAGCGAGAGGTTCAGCGCGTCGGCGAGCGCGCCGAGCACCTGCGCGGAGGGGTTGCGGTCCCGGCCCTGCTCCAGGCGCGTGAGGTACTCGACGCTGACGCCGGCGAGCGTGGCCAGCTCGGCACGGCGCAGGCCCGGGGTGCGCCGGCGGGGGCCGGCGGGCAGCCCCACCTCGGCCGGGGTGACGGCCTCGCGCCAGGTACGCAGAAAGGTGCCCAACTCGTTGTGGCTCACAGCTCGAACGTACCAACGGCGGCGCGACGGAGGGTGGCCCTGCCGCTACCACGATCGGGCCGGTCTCCCTCCCCGGGTGCGAGCGCCGCAGGGTGAGGGCATGACGAACGACACCGACACCGACACCGCCGCCCTGCCGATCGCCTCGGGGAACTGGGCCCTGGATCCGCTGCACTCCGCCGTGAACTTCACCATCCGCCATCTCGGCATCGCCAAGGTGCGCGGGCGATTCGCCGCGGTGCGGGCCGAGCTGTACGTCGGCGATACCGCCGAGGACGTCCGGGTGTCCGCCGCCGTCGAGCTGGCCTCCATCGACACCGGGAACCCCGACCGGGACGCTCATGTGCGCTCGTCCGACCTGCTGGACGTGGAGAAGCGCCCGACGATGACGTACCGCTCGACCCGGGTGCGGGGCGGGGGCGGGGACTGGACGATGGAAGGCGAGCTGACCATCGGCGACGTGACCCGGCCGGTGACTCTGGCCGTCGAGTTCGGCGGGCTGGTCGACGTGCCGATGGACGGCAGCCGGCACGCCGGGTTCGAGGCGACGGGGGAGATCCGGCGCAGCGACTTCGGGCTCGGCTTCGCGCCCGGGATGCTCGGGGACGTGGTGAAGATCCAGCTCGACATGCAGTTCGTCGAGCCGAAGGGTGCCTGACGGGGAGACGACGACACCGCGTGCTGCACGGGAGGGTCCCGTGCGGCACGCGGTGTCTTGCGGTCAGGCCCTGGCCGGCCTGGTCGTCTTCTTCGCGGCCGCTTCGGTGACGGTCTTCTCGGCCGCGGTCTTCTTGGCCGCCGTCTTCCTGGCCGCCGTCTTCTTGGCCGCGGTCTTCTTCGCGGCCGTGCTGCCGGCAGCCGTCCTGCCCGTGACCGGCTTGTTCGTGACCGTCTTGTTCGTGACCGTCTTGTTCGCAGCCGTCCTGGTGGCCGCGACGGTCTTGGCCGCCTTCTTCCGCGGGGGCTTCACCAGGCTGGCGTCACTGAGCTTCCGCGGGTCCAGGATCTCCCGCAGGAACTTTCCGGTGTGACTCGCCGGGACCCCGGCGACCTCCTCGGGCGTGCCCTCGGCGACGACGAGTCCGCCGCCCGCGCCGCCCTCCGGGCCCATGTCGACGACCCAGTCGGCGGTCTTGATCACGTCGAGGTTGTGCTCGATGACGATGACCGTGTTGCCCTTGTCGACCAGGCCGGACAGCACCTTCAGCAGCTTGCTGATGTCCTCGAAGTGCAGACCGGTGGTCGGCTCGTCCAGGACGTAGACGGTCCGCCCTGTGGAGCGCTTCTGCAGCTCGCTGGCGAGCTTCACGCGCTGGGCCTCACCGCCGGAGAGGGTGGTCGCGGCCTGGCCGAGCCTGACGTAGCCGAGACCGACGTCGTTCAGCGTCCGGAGGTGGCGGTTGATCGCCGGGACGGCCTCGAAGAAGTCCATGGCCTCCTCGATCGGCATGTTCAGGACCTCGGAGATGGACTTGCCCTTGTAGTGGACCTCCAGGGTCTCCCGGTTGTACCGGGCGCCGTGGCAGACCTCGCACGGGACGTAGACGTCCGGGAGGAAGTTCATCTCGATCTTGATCGTGCCGTCGCCCGCGCAGTTCTCGCAGCGGCCGCCCTTGACGTTGAAGGAGAACCGGCCGGGCTGGTAGCCGCGGACCTTCGCCTCCGTGGTCTCCGCGAACAGCTTGCGGATGTGGTCGAAGACGCCGGTGTACGTCGCCGGGTTGGAGCGCGGGGTGCGCCCGATCGGCGACTGGTCGACGTGCACGACCTTGTCCACGAGGTCGTCGCCGTCCACGCGCGTGTGGCGTCCGGGGACGTTGCGGGCGCCGTTGAGCTCGCGCGCCAGGTGCGTGTACAGGATGTCGTTGACCAGCGTGGACTTGCCGGAGCCCGACACGCCCGTGACCGCGGTGAACACGCCCAGCGGGAAGGAGACGTCGATGTCCTGGAGGTTGTTCTCGCGCGCGCCGTGCACCGTGAGCAGACGGGAGGGGTCCTGCGGGCGCCGGACGTCGGGCAGCGGGATCGCCTTCTTGCCGGCCAGGTACTGGCCCGTCTGCGACTCGGTGTTGGCGAGCAGCTCCTTCAGGGAGCCGCTGTGCACGACCTTGCCGCCGTGCTCACCGGCGCCGGGGCCGATGTCGACGATCCAGTCGGCGACCTTGATGGTGTCCTCGTCGTGCTCGACGACGATGAGCGTGTTGCCCATGTCGCGCAGCCGGACCAGGGTTTCGATCAGCCGGTGGTTGTCGCGCTGGTGCAGGCCGATGGACGGCTCGTCCAGGACGTAGAGCACGCCGACGAGGCCGGAGCCGATCTGGGTGGCCAGCCGGATGCGCTGGGCCTCGCCGCCGGAGAGGGTGCCCGCCGCGCGGTTGAGCGAGAGGTAGTCCAGGCCGACGTCGACCAGGAACCGCAGCCGCTCGTTGACCTCCTTCAGCACGCGCTCGGCGATCTTCTTGTCGCGGGCGCTCAGCTTCAGCTCGCCCAGGAAGTCCGCGCAGTCGCTGATGGACATCGCGGAGACCTCGGCGATCGACTTCCCCATGACCGTGACCGCGAGGACGATCGGCTTCAGGCGCGTGCCCTCACAGGTGGGGCAGGGCACCTCGCGCATGTAGCCCTCGAAGCGCTCGCGGCTGGCGTCGCTCTCCGCCTCGCTGTGCCGGCGCTTGACGAAGGGGACGGCGCCCTCGAAGGGCGTGGTGTACACGCGCTCGCGCCCGTACCGGTTGCGGTAGCGGACCTCGATCTGCGTCTTGTGGCCGTGGAGCAGCGCCTTCCTGGCACGCTGCGGCAGGCCGGCGAAGGGGATGTCCGTCCGGAAGCCGAGTGCGTCCGCGAGGGCGCCGATCAGGCGGCCGAAGTAGTCCTTGGTGTGCCCGTGCGACCAGGGGTGGATGGCGCCCTCGTCGAGGGACTTGTCCTCGTCCGGGACGATCAGCTCCGGGTCGACCTCCATGCGCGTGCCGATGCCGGTGCAGTCGGGGCAGGCACCGAAGGGCGAGTTGAAGGAGAAGGAGCGGGGCTCCAGCTCCTCGAAGGACAGGTCGTCGTACGGGCAGTACAGGTGCTCGGAGTACATCCGCTCGCGCTCGGGGTCGTCCTCGGGGAGGTCGACGAAGTCGAGCACGACCATGCCGCCGGACAGACCGAGCGCGGTCTCCACGGAGTCGGTGAGGCGCCGCTTGGCGGAGCCCTTCACCGTGAGGCGGTCGACGACCACCTCGATGGTGTGCTTCTCCTGCTTCTTCAGCGTGGGCGGGCTGGAGAGCTGGATCGTCTCGCCGTCCACCCGCGCGCGGGAGTAACCCTTGGTCTGCAGGTCGGAGAAGAGGTCGACGAACTCGCCCTTGCGCTCGCGCACCAGCGGCGACAGCACCTGGAAGCGGCTCCCCTCCGGCAGCTCCAGGACCTTGTCGACGATGGCCTGCGGCGACTGGCGCGAGATCGGGCGGCCGCACTGGGGGCAGTGCGGTTTGCCGATGCGCGCGAAGAGCAGACGCAGGTAGTCGTAGACCTCGGTGATGGTGCCGACCGTCGAGCGCGGGTTGCGCGAGGTCGACTTCTGGTCGATGGAGACGGCCGGGGACAGACCCTCGATGAAGTCGACGTCCGGCTTGTCCATCTGGCCGAGGAACTGGCGGGCGTACGAGGAGAGCGACTCCACGTAGCGCCGCTGCCCCTCGGCGAAGATGGTGTCGAAGGCCAGCGAGGACTTGCCCGACCCCGACAGGCCCGTGAAGACGATGAGCGAGTCGCGCGGCAGGTCGAGCGAGACATTCTTGAGGTTGTGCTCGCGCGCGCCACGGACGATGAGACGGTCGGCCACGCCGGTCCGCACCTTTCTTGAGAGAAGTGACAGGGGCGAGGCCCCCGTGCTTCTTCAGACTAGGGGGAGCCACTGACAACGCCGGTCGGATTCCGGGATGCATAACAATCCCCGGCCATCCAGCATGCCCGGCGTCGCTTCCGACCCTATAGCACGCGCATTCGATTTACGGCGCTCCTTCACCGCCTTCACCCAAAGGTGTGGCGGGGCTAGGGTCAGCACCATGATTGATCACGGTCATGACCTGGCGTCTGTACGCGACGCGACCGACCGGCTGCTCACCGCGGCCGCCCGACTGGACAACGCGGCGGTGGCCGAGCCGTCACGGCTCCCCGGCTGGACCCGCGGCCATGTCCTCGCCCATCTCGCCCGCAACGCGGACGCTCTGGTGAACGTCCTCGAAGGCCGTCCCATGTACGTCTCCGGTGAGGCCCGCGACGCCGACATCGAGCGGGGTGCCCCGCGCCCTCTCGACGCCCAGCTCGCCGACGTGCGCGACAGCGCGGCGCGCTTCCAGGAGACGGCGGCCGCGCCCGCGGACCCGTCGCGCACGGTGGAGCTGCGCAACGGCGTCACCGACTCGGCCTCCCGGGTGCCGTTCAGGCGCTGGGGCGAGGTGGAACTGCACCACGTGGACCTCGGCATCGGCTACGAGCTGGAGGATGTGCCGGCGGAGTTCGCCGAGCGGGAGATCGACTTCCTCGCCCGGCGCTTCTCGGGCCGTCCCGACGTGCCTCCCACACGGCTGACGGACGGCACGCACGCGTGGCGGACGGGTCGCGAGGCGGCGGAGCCGGAGGTCACCGTGACGGGCCCGGCACCCGGGCTGCTCGGCTGGCTCGCCGGCCGCCGCGACGGCTCCGGGCTCGCCGTGCGGGGCGGCTCGCTTCCGGTGCTTCCCCCGTTGTGAGCCCGCGGCCCGTGGCCGGGGACGCGGGCGCACTCCCCGGCTATAGGCTGACCGCCATGACGTACAGCGGACAGGTGACGGTCGGCGGCCCGGCGGACGTGCACGAGCTGAAGGACCTGATGATCACCAAGATCGCGGTCGGCCCGATGGACAACAACGCCTATCTGCTGCGCTGCCGGGCCACCGACGAGCAGTTGCTGATCGACGCGGCGAACGACGCGGACACGCTGCTCGGCATGATCGGTGACGACGGCATCGCCTCCGTCGTCACCACCCACCAGCACGGCGACCACTGGCAGGCGCTCGCCCAGGTCGTCTCCGCCACCGGCGCCCGCACCTACGCGGGCCGGGAGGACGCCACCGGCATCCCGGTGCCGACCGACGTCCTCGTCGACGACGGCGACACCATCAGGGTGGGGCACGTGGAGCTCACCGCGCGCCATCTGGTCGGGCACACACCGGGCTCGATCGCCCTCGTCTACGACGACCCGCACGGCCATCCCCACGTGTTCACGGGTGACTGCCTCTTCCCGGGCGGCATCGGCAACACCCACAAGGACCCGAAGGCGTTCGCCAGTCTCCTCCACGACGTGGAGACGAAGATCTTCGGGGAGCTCCCCGACGAGACCTGGGTCTACCCGGGCCACGGCAACGACACGACCCTCGGCGAGGAGCGGCCCCACCTGCCGGAGTGGCACGCGCGCGGGTGGTAGGAACGCCGGAGCGCACACAGGGGCGGTCGGCTTCCGTCGCCTGCCGCCCCTGTACGCCTCGGCCCGCTTGCCGCCTCGAGAGGACGGGCCGCCGACCCATGGGAGTCATGCCCTACAGCGCACCGAGCGGCGGAAGCGTCACATCCAGCGGCGCGGACGCCGGGCCGTGGAGATCGCCCCGGTGCCCACAAGGATCACCCGCACCCCCCGTGTGAACCGTTCACACGCGCCGGAGCCCTGTGCACGCTCCCGGCGCACCTCGCGGAGCAGTCAACTGGAGGCAGCCCCGCACAGGATGACGGCTCCTGCGCGGTACGGGCCGCCGGTCTTTCCATCCCCGCCCTCGGCCGGCGGCCCCGGCGTCGTGGAAGGAAGACCCTCGCCGCGCCAGGGGTGCCCGCCGGGAGACCGGTAAGGGGCGCTCGCCAGGACGGCGGGACTTACGCCTGCGCCTGTGCCGCCCCCGCCAGGGCCGCGACGCGCTCCACGCCGAACACGTACCCCTGCACCCCGCACCCGGCGATGACACCGTCCGCGCGCAGCGAGACGTAGGAGTGGTGCCGGAAGGACTCACGCTGGTGGATGTTGGAGATGTGCACCTCCACCACCGGCATTCCCTCGCAGGTGTTGAGCGCGTCCAGGATGGCGACCGACGTGTGGGAGTAGGCGCCGGGGTTGATCACGATCCCGCAGTGGCTCAGCCGTGCCTCGTGGATCCAGTCGATCAGCTGCCCCTCGTGGTTGGACTGCCGGAAGTCCACCGTGCCGCCGTGCGCCGCCGCCGCCTTGGCGCACAGCGCCTCGACGTCGGCGAGGGTGTCCCTGCCGTAGATCTCCGGCTGGCGCCGACCGAGCAGGTTCAGGTTGGGCCCGTTGAGGATCATGATCGGGGCGTTGGCCAGGGTGCGGGGCACGGTTCCTCCGGTCCGGTGGTCTCGGCGATCCGTCGGGACCGCTGCTCGGACCCGGTTTATCACGGTGCGTGCGCGGCGCCACGGCCCGTACCCTCCCGGCATGACGACGATCTCGTACCCTCCCAAGCCCTCGCCCGGTGACCGCGTGGCCGTGATCTCGCCCTCCGCCGGCCTGCCGGGGCTCTTCCCGCGTCCGTACGAACTCGGCCTGGACCGGCTGCGCGAGGAGTACGGGCTCGAACCGGTGGAGTACCCGGCGACCCGCAGGATGGGCTCGACACCGCAGCAGCGGGCCGACGACATCCACGCCGCGTTCGCCGACCCGGACGTGAGGGCCGTCGTCGCGTCGATCGGAGGCGAGGACCAGATCACTGTTCTGCCCCTGCTGGACCGGGAGTTGATCCGGGCCGACCCGAAGCCGTTCTTCGGCATGAGCGACAACACCAACCTTCTCCTGTACCTGCGCAACGCGGGGATCGTCGGCTACCACGGCGCGACGGTGATGTGCGAGCTCGGCCGCCCCGGCGCCATGCACCCGCGGACCGCCGACTCCCTGCGCGCCGCGCTGTTCACCTCGGGCCCGTACGAACTGCGGCCCGCCGAGCGCTGGAACGACGTCAACGGCGACTGGGCGGATCCCGCGACCTTCGAGCGGGAACCCGCCTCCCGGCCGGGCGAGGGCTGGACCTGGGTGAACGCCGACCGGGCGGTCGAGGGCCGCAGTTGGGGCGGCAATCTGGAGATCCTGGGCTGGCTGCTGATGGCCGACCGGGAGATCTCCCACGACCTGACCGCGTACGACGGCGGCGTGCTGTTCCTGGAGACCTCGGAGGAACTGCCGAGCGCCGACGAGGTGTTCCGCACCCTCCGCAACATGGGCGAGCGCGGCCTGCTCCAGCGCTTCTCCGCCCTGCTGATGGGCCGCGCGCGGACCTGGTCCTTCCAGCGCCCCAACACCCCGGAGGAAGGGGCCCGTTACGCCGCCGCCCAGCGCGAGGCCGTCCTGCGGGCCATGCGGACGTACGCCCCCGAGACCATGATCGTCTTCGATGTCGACCTCGGACACACCGACCCGCAGCTCGTCATCCCCTACGGCGGCTTCGTCCGCGTCGACGGACCCGCCCGGCGCGTCACCGTCACGTATTGACGAGCCACGGTCGTGGCCGTACGCCCCCGCAACCGCGATCAGGGCGACGGCACCGGCCGGGCACGGCGGCCGGGTCCCCCGGGGTGTCGGCGCCTCTTGGACGGGGACCGCCCTGCCGGCTGCTGAGCCCGGGCTGCTTCGCGCTGCCGCCCGCGACACGGCCGGCGCCCGCGATCGCCCCCGGAGACGGTGGCGGAGGCGGAGGCGGAGTGACAGGGGGTGTCATGGAGCCGCCGGAGCAGCCGCGGAGCGACGAGTACGGTCACGGATGCGCGAAGACGGCCATGGACAGGCGCGGACGGTCACAGACGGGCGAGCGCGGTCATGGATCGATCGCCAGCTCCAGGTGGGCCGCGAGCAGCACGAGATGCACTCCGCCCTGCAGCGGTGTGGCCCGGCCCGGCACCATGGTCAGGGAGGCCACAACCACGGTCAGCGCGGAGCGATCGTCGCAGAGGCGCCCGGGCGCCGCACTCCGGCCGTCCGGGCCAGGGCCTCGACCATGATCTCGGCCAGGACAGCGGTCATGACCTCGGCCACGACCTCGGCCACGAAAGGCCCGGACTTCGACCGTCGCGCGGGGCCCGTCAGTCTCACTTGAACTCGGTCACGTCGAGTGCGTCGCAGTCCGTGAAGGACGGCGGCCTGGTGCACAGCGCGGCCATGCGTTCGGCCATCTTCGTCGTTTCCGGGTCGTTGCTGTTGCGCATGGCCTCCTCGTAGGAGTCGAATTCGACGACGACGAGATAGCGGCCCGGTGTGTTGCGGTCCCGCAGCACGAGGCGGTGCGTCGGACCGCCGCTACGGCCGGCGAACTTCTCGTCCATCTCCTCGGACAGATTGCGCATCTCGTCGATGCGGTCGGTTTCGAAGTCCACGATCTGCACGAACTTCATCGGTGTGTCCACGGTGCCTCCCCCGGCCGGGGCGCTCCCGGGGCGGAAGCGCCTTTCACCCAACGAAGCACCGGGAGCGGTCTTCGGCAATTCGGAGCGCCCCGCTCCCGGTGGTGGTTGTCTCTACGCCGGTCGTGGTCAGGCCCGGATGCTGTCCTTCGCAGCGCCTTCGCTCTCCGCCCGCGCCGTCCCGTCCGCCGCCTGCCTCCTGGACGCCCGCAGGCTGGTGATCGTGGTGACGATCAGGACGGAGCAGATGACACCGAGGGAGACCGGTATGGAGATCTCGGGTACGTGCACCCCGGACTCGTGCAGTGCGTGCAGCACCAGCTTCACGCCGATGAAGCCGAGGATGATCGACAGGCCGTAGCTGAGGTGGACCAGCTTCTTCAGCAGACCGCCGATGAGGAAGTACAGCTGCCGCAGCCCCATCAGCGCGAAGGCGTTGGCGGTGAAGACGATGTACGGGTCCTGGGTCAGGCCGAAGATCGCGGGGATCGAGTCGAGCGCGAAGAGCACGTCGGTGGTGCCGATCGCCAGCATCACGACCAGCATCGGGGTCATGACCCGCTTGCCGTTCTGCTGGATCCACAGCTTGGTGCCGTGGTAGCGGTCGGCCACGCCGAACCTGCGCTCGGCGGCCCTGAGCAGCTTGTTCTCCTCGAACTCCTCGTCCTCCTGATCGGTTCGGGCCTCCTGAATGAGCTTCCAGGCGGTCCAGATCAGGAAGGCGCCGAAGAGGTAGAACACCCACGAGAAGCTCGCGAGGATCGCGGCACCCGCGGCGATGAAGACCGCCCGCAGCACCAGGGCTATGAGAACGCCCACGAGCAGGACCCGCTGCTGGTACTGGGAGGGGACCGCGAACTTCGCCATGATCAGGACGAAGACGAAGAGGTTGTCGACGCTCAGCGACTTCTCGGTGATGAAGCCGGCGAAGAACTCGCCGCCTGCCTGGCCGCCGCCGAAGACGAGCAGGCCGAGGCCGAAGAGCCCGGCGAGGGTGATCCAGACAACGGTCCAGATCCCGGCTTCCTTGATGGACACCTCGTGCGGCTTGCGGCCGATGAAGAAGTCGGCCGCGATCAGGGCGGCAAGGCCCACGACGGTCAGGACCCACAGGGTCGCGGAAACATCCACTGCGCCTCCGGCGGTATGTAACGGCAAATGTCAGCGTCGTCGCTACCGGAGGTCTCTTCCACCCAGGCACGGGGCCTGGGCCGACGCCCCGGGATCCGGCTGATCCGTACTGACGGGTGCGCCGCAGTAGACAGGGAGTACTCCCCTCCGTGAGGAAAACAGTACCCAATCCCCAAGAGATAGTAAAGTGATTGGCAAAAGAAAGACCAAATAAGCAGGTCAAAGGGGATTACGCGGGCTTGGTGCGAGCGACCGCGACCCGGGTGAGCACCTGCTGGAGCACCTGGCTGCCCGGCGGTACGAGAGGCGGCTCGTAGGTCCACGCGTGACCGACCCAGGGGTCGGCGAGGTGGTCGTCGGGCACCGGGGTCAGTCGCAGCAGCGAACGCCACAGCGGGTCGAGCAAAGGCCCGTAACCGGCCGCCTCCTCCCGGTCCGCGACCATCATCAGGTGGACTCCGACGGCCGGGCCCTCGTCGGCGAGATAGCGCAACCGGGTCACGGCGCGGTCGTCGAAGCCGTGCGGGAAGTCGTTGACGATCAGGAGTTGCTCGGCGGTGTCGAGTCCGGGCGGCAACGCGTCGGCCGCACCGCCGCGTACCGCCATCTGCACCAGGTCGACCCGCCGGGTGAGCCGGGTCAGGACGTCCGTCACCCCCGCCGCGCCCGGCACGGGCGGCGACGCCAGCACGCCGGTCCGCACCAGCGGCGCGAGTGCCTGGGCCCCGGAGCCGGCCGGGTCGACGACGTGCACGGCGAACTCGCCCGCCGGATAGACCGCGAGCAGCCGGGCCGCCAGCGCCACGGCGGTCTCCATCGCGAGGTGCCGCAGCGCGTGGCTGTCCGTGGCCCCGTCGTGCGGACGGGCGGTGCGTCCGCTGTCGATCCACAGACCGCGCTCGAGCGGCAGGCGGACCAGCATCGGGATACGCAGCAGTTCGCTCTCGGGCAGCCGGAGGTCGCCCAGGCGCAGGGCCATGGGGATCTCCATCGGCACCCGGTAGCCCTGCCAGACGGGGTTGTCCCAGCGTGCGTACGCGGGCGGCAGCGCGGGCTCGACGACCTCCGACTCGGCGGTGAGCTGGGCGAGGTCCCTGTCGAGCGCCTGCCTGGCCTGGCCGACCAGCAGCGCGTGCCGGGCGCGGGCCGCCTCGCGGGCGGCGTCGCCCTGCCCCCCGATCCTGCTGCGCGGGTCGGACAGGACCTGGTCCAGCTCCTTCTCCATGCGCGACTCGGCGAAGTCGACGGCGCTGCGGTACGCGGCCGTGGTGCGCGCCAGGTCCTCGAACATGCCCCAGACCTGGTTGTACAGCCGCTCGTCCATGGACCAGCCGGTCGCGTCGCCCGCGACGGGCTGTGCGGGCTGCCCGGGCAGGACCGGGGGCGCGGTGGGCGCGGGCGGTGGCGGGGCGGGGGTCTGCCGGGCGGGGTGGCTGTAGTCGACCGGCCCACCGGCGGTGGGCGTGGCCGGCCGGGTGACCGCTGAGGGATCGACCGGTCCGGTGGGATGATCCGGCCGGGCGTCCTGCGGACCGTACGCGGACGCGGCCTGCGAGCCGGGTCCGGAGGTGCCCTGGCATGCGGGGGCGCCCTGGTCGGGGCCGAGCGCCGGTGCGGCGGTCTGACGTGTGCGGTCGCCGTCCGCCGTCCGCCGCGAAGGCGCGGGGACCGAGCGCGCCAGGCTCCGGGCCACGGCTTCGTCGATGGTGCCCGCGAGCCGGTGGGCCTCGGGCAGGCCCTGGTCGGTGAGCAGTTCGGCGAGGCCACCGGCGTACCCCTGTCCCACGGCGCGCACCTTCCAGCCACCCTGGCGGCGGTAGAGCTCCAGCGCGACGACGGCCGACTCGGCGTCCAGGCCGGTGATCGTGTAGCTGGCCACCTCGGCGCCGTCGAGGCCGGTGACCGCCACGAAGGGGGCCGCCACCGCGCCGAAGCGGGCCGGACAGCCGGCGGCCGCGGGCAGGGCGAGCAGCACGTTGACGCGGTGCACGGCCTCCGGCATGGCGTCCAGGTCCACCGCGAGACGGTGATCGGCGGCCGGCTGCCTGGAGACCTCGAGCCCCGGCAGGGTGGGCGCGCCCGGGTGGGCCACCCATTCGGCGCCGCGCGCCCTGCCGTCCGCGTCACTGAGCGTGGCCGAGGCCACGATCGGTGTGCCGGCCGAGACCCGGATCTCGAGACGGACCTGGGAGAGCGGGTGGTTCTGCCCCCGCACCAGCTCGGCCGTCATCGCCTCGTCCCCCCCTGTGCGGCTGATGTGTCGTGTGGTGTGCGCCAGGGCCCGGCCCGGGGACGCGCCCTGGCGGGGCGGGACTACAGGTGCGGCAGGATCGCCGGCATCAGGTCCTGGAAGGTGCGGCCGTTGGCCGGTGTACCGAGGGCCGTCATCGTCCAGCCGGAGCCCGAGCGGTGTACCTTGGCCATGATCTGGGCGGTGTAGGCGCCGCCGCCCGCCAGCGTGTAGCGGGCCAGTTCCTGGCCGTTGGTCTCGTCGACCAGGCGGCAGAACGCGTTCTGCACCTCCTGGAACGTCTGGCCCGTGAAGGAGTTCACGGTGAAGACGATCTGGTCGATGTGGACCGGGACCCGCGCGAGGTCGACGAGGATCGCCTCGTCGTCGCCGCCCTGGCCGGCACCGCCGACGAGGTTGTCACCGGTGTGGCGCACGGAGCCGTCGTCGCTCACCAGGTGGCGGAAGAAGACGACGTCGACCGGCTGCTTGTCCGCGAACAGCACGGCGGAGGCGTCCAGGTCGATCTCCCGGGTGCGCGAGCCGAACAGGCCGCGCCGGGGAGCAGCCTGCCAGCCGAGACCCATGCGCACCGCGCTCAGGCTGCCCCCGTCGTTCTTCTGGAGACTGATGGCCTGACCCTTTGTCATGTTGACGGTCACGCGGTGATTCCCCTCTCGAGCTGTCCCCTGTTGCCGCGATGTCCGCGGTTGACCAGAACCCTACGCAGGGCCACCGAAAGTGACGAACCCCGACCCGTGCTTTGTGTCGGTCTTGCAACACAGCGCGCACGGGGCGGATCCGCCAGGTGGTGGCACACGATCAGGCCAGGCCCGCCTCCCGCATCTGGCGCAGTTCCTTCTTCATCTCGGAGATCTCGTCGCGCAGCCGCGCCGCGATCTCGAACTGGAGATCGGCGGCGGCGGCCCGCATCCGCGCCGTCATCTCCTCGATCTGGTCGGCGAGTTCGGCCGCGGGGCGGTCGGTCGGGACCGTCTCCTCGGCCTTGCCCCTGGCGGTCCTGCCGCCGGCCGCCTGCTTGGCGAGGGCGGGCACCGGTGTCTTCGCGCCCTTGCCGTCCTTCGACTTGCGGTAGCCGGAGCCGAGCAGCTGCTCGGTGTCGACGTCCTCACGGGCGATCTGCGCGACGATGTCGTTGATCTTCTTGCGGAGTGGCTGGGGGTCGATGCCCCGCTCGGTGTTGTAGGCGATCTGCTTCTCCCGGCGGCGGTTGGTCTCCTCGATGGCCTTCTCCATCGCCGGGGTCACCTTGTCGGCGTACATGTGGACCTGACCGGAGACGTTGCGCGCCGCGCGGCCGATGGTCTGGATCAGGGAGGTCCCGGAGCGCAGGAAGCCCTCCTTGTCGGCGTCCAGGATCGCCACGAGCGACACCTCGGGCAGGTCGAGGCCCTCCCGCAGGAGGTTGATGCCGACCAGCACGTCGAACTCACCGGAGCGCAGCTCGCGCAGCAGCTCGACGCGGCGCAGGGTGTCGACGTCGCTGTGCAGGTAGCGCACCTGGATGCCGAGCTCCAGGAAGTAGTCGGTGAGGTCCTCGGCCATCTTCTTGGTGAGGGTCGTGACCAGGACGCGCTCGTCCTTCTCGGTGCGCGTGCGGATCTCGTGCACCAGGTCGTCGATCTGGCCCTCGGTGGGCTTGACGACGACCTCCGGGTCGACGAGGCCGGTGGGACGGATGATCTGCTCGACGACACCGTCCCCGCGCGAGAGCTCGTACTTGCCCGGGGTCGCCGACAGATACACCGTCTGCCCGACGCGCTCCTGGAACTCCTCCCACTTCAGCGGCCGGTTGTCGAGGGCCGAGGGCAGCCGGAAGCCGTGGTCGACGAGGGTGCGCTTGCGGGAGGCGTCGCCCTCGTACATGGCACCGATCTGCGGGACGGTGTTGTGCGACTCGTCGATGACGAGCAGGAAGTCGTCCGGGAAGTAGTCGAGCAGGGTGTTCGGCGGGGAGCCGGGAGAGCGGCCGTCGAAGTGCATCGAGTAGTTCTCCACCCCGGAGCAGGAGCCGATCTGGCGGAGCATCTCGATGTCGTACGTCGTGCGCATCCTCAGGCGCTGGGCCTCCAGCAGCTTGCCCTGCTTCTCCAGCTCGGCCAGTCGCTCGCCGAGTTCCTTCTCGATGTCGTTGATCGCCCGTTCCATGCGCTCGGGGCCCGCGACGTAGTGGGAGGCCGGGAAGACGTACAGCTGCTGGTCGTCGCTGATGATCTCGCCGGTGACCGGGTGGAGGGTGGACAGGGCCTCGATCTCGTCGCCGAACATCTCGATGCGGACGGCCAGCTCCTCGTAGACCGGGAAGATCTCGATGGTGTCGCCGCGGACGCGGAAGGTGCCGCGGGTGAACGCCAGGTCGTTGCGCGTGTACTGGATCTCCACGAAGCGGCGCAGCAGCTGGTCCCGGTCGATCTCGTCGCCGACCCTCAGCGGGACCATGCGGTCCACGTACTCCTGCGGCGTACCGAGGCCGTAGATGCAGGACACCGAGGCGACCACGACGACGTCGCGGCGGGTGAGCAGCGAGTTGGTCGCCGAATGACGCAGCCGCTCGACCTCCTCGTTGATCGAGGAGTCCTTCTCGATGTAGGTGTCCGACTGCGGTACGTAGGCCTCGGGCTGGTAGTAGTCGTAGTACGAGACGAAGTACTCGACCGCGTTGTTCGGCAGCAGTTCGCGGAACTCGTTCGCCAGCTGGGCGGCCAGGGTCTTGTTCGGCGCCATCACCAGCGTGGGGCGCTGGAGCTTCTCGATCATCCACGCGGTGGTGGCGGACTTGCCGGTGCCGGTCGCGCCGAGCAGGACGACGTCCTTCTCACCTGCCTGGATGCGCCGGGCGAGATCGGCGATGGCCTGGGGCTGGTCGCCGCTGGGCTGGTAGGGGCTGACGACCTCGAAGGGCGCCACCGTGCGTTCGATGTGGGAAACGGGCCGCATGGAACCAACCGTACGACCCGCCACTGACAACGCGGGCCGGTCAGCGGTTCTGCGGGGCGCGGGAGCCGCTGCGGTCCGAGAGCCGGACCGGGCGGAGCGGCGGGCGGCGGGCGGCCTGGTGGCGCACCGCCGGATGGGCCGGGACACCCGGCTTGTTCTCGACGGGGGCCACGGCCGGCCTGCCCATGACCATCATCGGATCGAACAGCACGACCACGCCGGCGAGAGCGAGGAAGGACAGCGGCCCCACGAGCATGGGCCACAGCAGCGCGGCGGGCGACTCGCCCCCGGTGGGCACTCCCGTGTCGTGCAGGTGGACGCTGAGCGCCGCCATGCCCGTGTAGTGCATGCCGGCGACGGCGAGGCCCATGACGAGGCTCGCGCCCACGCTCCACAGGAACCCTCTGACCTGTCCGGCCGCCCACAGGGCGGCTGTCGCGGCGACCATGGCGATGACGACGGAGGCGGCGACGGTCAGCGTGTTGTATTCCAGCGTTCCGTTCAGGCGCATGCCCGCCATGCCCAGATAGTGCATCGAGGCGATGCCCAGGCCGGTGATCGTGCCCCCGGTGAACAGGGCCGCTCCCCTGGCGCCCTTGTAGCCGACGATGAATATCCCGACGCCCACCATCACGATGGCGACACCGAGGCTGGCGAACGTCAGCGCTTCGTCGTAGCGGATCGGCGCCTCTTCGACCGTGAAGCCCATCATGGCCACGAAGTGCATGGTCCATATCCCGGAACCGATGGCCGCCGAGCCGAGGGCGAGCCAGCCGGGACGCCAGGACTGCGCCACGCGCATCGATCTGGTGGTGCAGCGCAGGCCCAGGGCGCCGCCGAGGGAGGCCATGAGATAGGCCACCACCGGTGTCACGAGTCCGTAGCTGAATCCGTCGACCGTGCCTCGCATGCGCGGCTGCCCTTCCGCCCTCTTGGTCCGTGATGCGTCCGTGATCCGCTGAA
Source organism: Streptomyces sediminimaris (assembly GCF_047049295.1). Taxonomy (NCBI): domain Bacteria; kingdom Bacillati; phylum Actinomycetota; class Actinomycetes; order Kitasatosporales; family Streptomycetaceae; genus Streptomyces; species Streptomyces sediminimaris. The sequence goes on from NZ_JBJWOT010000001.1 coordinate 2,187,721, forward strand.
ACGCGCCCCCTCCCAGGACCGCCCGAGCGGTCAGGGTTGAGGCAGAGAGTATGACCCCCACCGGAATGGTCGAACGATATTCCGGCAAAGAAACACGTCGTCGACCCACTTGTGCGGCACCGGTGAGCGGACCCGCGCCGCGCGGTCCGATGTGTGGTCGTCGCGCTCTCCGGCATGGTGCACGCTCTGCTGTCACAGTTGATCTGTCCGTGATAGACCGACGTGAGGGGCCCGCATGTACGCGCGCGCAGTCGCCGCCATCACCACCGCTCTCCTGGGGACGGCCGCCCTCCTGGTGCCCGGTTCCGACGCCAGGGCAGGTTCCCACGCCGCGGTCTCCCACGCCCGGCCGGGCGGCGTCGGCACCCGGCCCCTGGCCATCGGTCACCGGGGGGCCTCCGCCCAGGCGCCCGAGAACACGCTGGCCGCCATCGACAGGGCCGCCGAGCTGGGCGTCTCCTGGGTCGAGAACGACGTCCAGCGCACCAAGGACGGCGAGCTCGTCGTCATCCACGACGACAGCCTCCGGCGGACGACGAACGTGGAGGACGTCTTCCCCCGCCGGTCGCCCTGGAAGGTGAAGGACTTCACCGCCGCCGAGATCGCGCGCCTGGACGCGGGCAGCTGGTTCGGCTCCCGGTTCGCGGGCACGCGCGTGCCGACGCTGGCACGGTACATGCGCCGCGTCGAGCACAACCACCAGAAGCTGCTGCTTGAGATCAAGAACCCCGAGCTGTACCCGGGCATCGAGCGGCAGATCCTGAAGGTCCTCGGCGACGAGGGCTGGCTCGACCGGCGGCACCTGGCGGACCGGCTGATCGTGCAGAGCTTCGGCGCGGACAGCCTGCGGACCGTGCACCGCCTCGCGCCCGCCGTCAGGACGGCCCTCCTCGGCACACCGAGCGTCGCGGACCTGCCCGGGTGCGCGGGCTTCGCCGACGGGATCAACCCGTCGCAGCGCTCGATCTCCAGAAAGTACGTCGCGGCCGTGCACTCCGTCGCGGGACCGCACGGCCGGCCGCTCGCCGTCTTCGCCTGGACCGTCGACGACGGGGAGACCGCCCGCCGGGTCGCCCGCTACGGCGTCGACGGCGTCATCAGCGACAAGCCGGACGTGGTCCGCGCCGCACTCCGGACGCCCTGAGCCGGGCTCCGCCGGGCGTTGTCAGTGGCGGGTCGTACGGTGGGCGCATGGACAGCGATGGGCAGTACGAGCAGCAGGTCGTGTGGGCGGTGACCGGTACCGTGATCGGTCCGCTGCTGCTGGCCGCGACCCCTGAGGGCCTGGTGAACGTCGTCTTCCACGCCACCGACGCGGTGCGTGACAAGGCGCTCTCCCGGCTCGCCTCCCGGCTGGGCGGCGAGCCCGTCGAGGCTCCCGACTCACCGCTGCTGGCCGAGGCGATACGACAGGTCAGGGCGTACTTCGCCGGTCAGCGGCGGGACTTCGAGCTGCCGCTGGACTGGTCGCTGATATCCGGCTTCAACCGGCAGGTCCTGCGCGAGCTGGCCGCCGGCGTCCCGTACGGCGCCGTCGTGGGCTACGGCGATCTGGCCGGGCGGGTGGGCCAGCCGGGCGCGGCCCAGGCGGTCGGAACGGCGATGGGATCGAATCCGCTGCCGGTCGTCGTCCCCTGCCACCGGGTGGTGGAGAGCGACGGGGGCATCGGCGGGTTCGGTGGCGGGCTGGAGACCAAGCGCAAGCTGCTCGCCCTGGAGGGCGTGCTGCCTGAGCCTCTGTTCTGACCGACTGCTGCAAGGGTGGCCGAGACCGGAAGGCAGTAGCAGACTCGGACATGCGGACAGCCACTGGCATCCGAGGACTCGGAGCCGAAGGGACGGCGATCACGCATGACCGGAAACAGGGCAGTCGCCTATCTCAAGCCGGGAGCGGTGGAAGTCAGGACCATCGACTACCCCACGCTCGAACTCCAGGACGGGCCGGGGGTGGCACCGGAGAATGTCGGCCGGAAGTGCCGGCACGGTGTGATCCTCAAGGTGCTCGCCAGCAACATCTGCGGAAGCGACCAGCACATGGTGCGCGGGCGGACGACCGCGCCGGAAGGGCTGGTCCTCGGACACGAGATCACCGGGGAGGTCGTCGAAAGGGGGCCGGACGTCGAGTTCGTCGAAGTCGGCGACATCGTCTCCGTACCGTTCAACATCGCCTGCGGGCGGTGCCGCAACTGCAAGGAACGCGCGACCGGTATCTGCCTGAACGTCAACCCGGCGCGCCCCGGCGCTGCCTACGGGTATGTCGACATGGGCGGCTGGGTCGGCGGCCAGGCCGAGTACGCCATGGTCCCGTACGCGGACTTCAACGTGCTGAAGTTCCCGGACCGGGACCAGGCGCGCGAGAAGCTGCTGGACCTGACCATGCTGTCGGACATCTTCCCGACGGGCTTCCACGGTGTGGTGAGCTCGGGCGCCGGAGTCGGTTCGACGGTGTACGTCGCCGGGGCGGGTCCCGTCGGTCTCGCCGCGGCCGCGTCGGCGCAGCTGCTGGGCGCCGCCGTGGTCGTCGTCGGCGACCTCAACCCCGAACGTCTCGCCCAGGCACGGAGCTTCGGCTGCGAGACCGTCGACGTCTCGCAGGGCAGCATCGAGGACCAGCTGGTGCAGATCCTCGGGGAGCCCGAGGTGGACGCGGCGGTCGACGCGGTCGGCTTCGAGGCACGGGCCCACGGCAAGGACGCCCCGGAGGCACCCGCGACGGTGCTCAACTCCCTGATGGGCGTCACGCGCGCGGGCGGCGCCCTGGGCATCCCGGGGCTGTACGTCACGGACGACCCCGGCGGGGTCGACGAGGACGCGAAGTCCGGGACGCTGAAGGTGCGGCTCGGCCTGGGCTGGGCCAAGAGCCACCACTTCACGACGGGACAGTGCCCGGTGATGAAGTACCACCGGGGCCTGATGATGGCGATCCTGCACGAGCGCGTGCACATCGCCAAGGCGGTCAACGCCACCGTCATCGGGCTGGACGACGCACCGCGCGGCTACGCCGAGTTCGACCAGGGCGCCAGCCGCAAGTACGTGCTCGATCCGCACGGGGCACTGAGCGGCGTGAGCCCCGTCTGAGCCGCTGAACAGGAGGAACGAGACACAGCGGGACAGAAGGGCAGACGGAGAGAGGAAAGGCGGACAGAGGGTGCCCACGCGTACGCGCGTGGGCACCCTCGCGGGCCGGCCGCGCGGCTAGTCGTAGTGCCGGGCCTCGAAGACGTTCCCGTCCGGGTCGCGGAAGTAGAAGCTGCGCCGGGCCTTCCCGCGGGCGCCGTAGGAGTCGTGGGAGAACTCGGAGACCGGGACGGCGCGTTCCTCGAGGCGGCCGTGCAGGGCGTCGAACTCCTCGCCGGGCAGGGCCAGGCAGACGTGGTTGACCGGATGGCCCGAGCTGTCGGCGGCGCCGGGGACCATCTGCATGCCCTGTGCCATGGAGCGGGGCATGAGGTCGATGATGGTCTCGTCGTTCAGCCGTACCGAGGGGAAGGAGACCTCCCCCGCGGAGAACTCGGTGAGTCTCAGGGGCCGCAGCCCGACCGCTTTCTCGTAGAAGTCGGCCGAGGCCACCGGGTCGCGCACCCACAGGACGACATGGTCGAGACGCATCGTGTTGTCGGTCATGTTCTTCAGGCTCGTGTGATCTGCGGCAGGCCGCAAGGGTGCGGCCGGGGGAAGGACCACCGGTCCCCCGGGTGCTACGGCTTGCGTCCCCACGCCGAGATCATCGGTGCCGTGGCCAGGTCCATCCCGCCGGCCGCGACATTCGCCAGGTGGCGGTCGATGTCGTCGTCCGTGGCGATGCCCGCGGCGACGAGGCGGTCGCGGATCTGGCGGACGGTGGCCGACTCCAGCGCGGCGCAGGCCGGCGAGGTGAGCGGGAAGCAGGCGTCGGCCCGTACGTCGTCCAGGCCGGCCTCGCGCAGCAGGCGCGGGAGGCGGCGGCCGTAGGAGAGGTCGGCGCCCCGCTCGGCGAGGAGCCGGCGGAAGCCACGGCGCAGGCGGTTGGCGAGTACCTGCTCGGGGCCGTGCTCGTCGGGGCAGACGAGGGGCTGCAGGGCGGGGTCGGCGTCCTCGACCAGGAGCACGCCGCCGGGGCGCAGGGCCTTGACCATCGACCGCAGCGCCCGTTCGCGGTCCGGGACATGGACGAGGACGAGGCGGGCGTGCACCAGGTCGAAACCCTCGCCCGGGGGTTCCTCGGCGCCGACGTCGTGGACCCGCACCCGCACCGGCGGGCGGGTGACGGAGGTGAGCAACGACGTGTCGATGTCGGTGGCGAGGACCTCCCCGTCCGGACCGACCTTCTCGGCCAGCCAGGACACCACGGAGGCGCCGCCCGCGCCGACCTCCCAGCAGCGCCCGCCGGAGCCAATGCCGAGCCCTTCGAGGTGCCGGAAGGTCGTGGGATCGAAGAGCGCGGTGAAGGCGTCGAAGCGCTCCGCCGCCTCGGTCTGCCGGTTGTCGAGGAGGTACCCGTCGGATTCGCTCATGCCGTGATCATCGCAGTCGCGGCGGTACGGCGGGCCGCCGGAATCCTTCGTCCACAGGCGGGAACAAAGCGGAATGGCCTGCTCCCACAGCCTCACCCACCCCTTACGCGGACCTGGCAGACTGATCGCCACGGCACAGGCGGGCGGCTCACCCGAGCGGGGCGGAGCGCGGAGCGCGCTTCGAGCCCGGAGACCCACGCTAGGAGTTCCAGATGTCCATGGCAGGGAATCTGCGGAAGGTCACGCACCTCGGCAAGGTGAGCAACCTCCGCAAGGTGGCACGGCTGACCAGGCGGCGCCCCCGCGTCGACCTCAGCCACCCGGCCCGCTCCCCGCTGGGCTCCTCGGTGGTCAACTGCGTGATGTACCGGGAGGGTGTGCGCGAGCCGGCCGGCAGCGACCTGGTCGACGCCGTGGAGCGCGTGCGCAAGGACGGCGAGGGGTTCGTATGGCTGGGTCTGCACGAGCCGACGGACCAGGAGTTCGCGGGCATCGCCGAGCTCTTCGACCTGCATCCGCTGGCGGTGGAGGACGCGGTCGAGGCGCATCAGCGCCCCAAGCTGGAGCGGTACGGCGAGACGCTGTTCGCGGTGTTCAAGACCGTCTGTTACGTCGAGCACGACGAACTGACCGCGACCAGCGAGGTGGTGAACACCGGCGAGATCATGGTGTTCGTCGGCGAGGACTTCGTGATCTCGGTCCGGCACGGCATGCACGGCTCGCTCGGCCCGCTGCGCGAGGAGCTGGAGGCCGACCGGGAACAGCTCGCGAAGGGGCCCGCGGCGGTGCTGCACGCGATCGCCGACCATGTGGTGGACGACTATCTGCACGTCACCGACGCGGTCCAGGCGGACATCGACCAGGTGGAGATGGACGTGTTCGCGGAGAACGGCGAGCGGGCCGACCCGGGTCGGATCTACCAGCTGAAGCGGGAACTGCTGGAGCTGAAGCGGGCCGTCGTCCCCCTCGGCCGTCCGGTCGAGGAACTCGCCACCCGGCCGATCCGGGTGGTGAGCCCGGAGATACAGACGTACTTCAGGGACGTCTTCGACCATGTGATGCGGGCCAAGGACCAGATCGCCGCCTTCGACGAACTGCTCAACTCGATCCTGCAGGCGCACCTCGCGCAGGTCACGGTGGCGCAGAACGAGGACATGCGGAAGATCACAGCCTGGGCCGCGGTGATCGCCGTGCCGACGATGGTGTGCGGTGTCTACGGCATGAACTTCGATCACATGCCGGAGCTGCACTGGACGTTCGGCTACCCCCTCGTCCTCGGCGTCATATCCGTCGCCTGCCTGGCGCTCCACCGCGGCTTCCGGCGCAACGGCTGGTTGTGAGGTGCCCCGGCGGGCCGGTCAGCTCGTCGTCGTCCTGGCGTAGACGCCGTGCGCGAAGTCGGCGATCTGCTCCTCCGCCAGGTGCTGGGCCAGGTCGGCCTCGCTGATCATGCCGACCAGCCGCTTGTTCTCGATGACGGGGAGCCGGCGGATCTGATGGTCCCGCATCTCCCGGAGCACGTCGCCGACGTCGGCGCCCGAGTCGATCCAGCGCGGGGTGCCGTGGGCCATCTCACCGGCGGTGGTCCTGGCGGGGTCGTGGCCCATGGCCACACAGCCGACGACGATGTCGCGGTCGGTGAGGATGCCGCACAGCCGCTCGTTCTCGTCGCTGATGGGCAGGGCTCCGACGTTCAGCTCGCGCATCAGCTGGGCCGCGCGGTCCAGCGTCTCGTGGGCGGGGATCCACTGGGCACCACGGTGCATGATGTCTCCGGCAGTGGTCATGGAGTACCTCCCGGTGCCGGACGGCCGGCGCGGCGCAGGACGCACCGCTGGTCCCGGCGCCCCTCATTCTCCCGGCGCGGCCCGCCCTCCGCACCCGGAACTCCGCGGTGACGGACGCCCGGCGGGCCGCCCCGGGGTGAGCGGGTCGACGACGCCGTCCCGGGATGAGCGGGTTGACACCGAGGTGCTTGTGCGAGAGCGCGTACGGAGGCCGCTCGCTCCCAGCTCCGACGGTCTTCGCGGTCCCTGCGGCCCTCCGGGCGCCGGCGGGCGCCGCCGGGCGTCAGCCTCTCCACGCCGGATGCCGTGGGTCGTCCGCGCGGACGAGGACGTCGGCCGTGCCCGCCGGGTCGGTCTCGTCGGCGTAGCGCTCGTAGGCGGGGAGTGTCCAGTGGTCGGTCTCGGGGGTGCGGCGGCGCAGGGCACCGGGTGAGAGCAGGACGTGGACGGTCAGGTCGAAGGGGAACCAGTGGCGCAGCAGGAGGGGCCCGTGCAGCAACAGCAGACCTCCGGGCGGGAGTTGGACGTACGGGCTGCGCGTCGCACGGTCCGTGACCGGGTCCCACAGGTCGGGCAGGACGCGTCCGTCGCCGCCGGGTTCGAGGGGACCGAAGACCTCGCGCCACAGGGCGCCGGTGTCCAGCCGGCCGTCGTAATAGGCGTCGATGTCCTGGCGGCCGTACTGAAGGCGGACGGAGGCGGGCCGCAGGAAGCCCTCCGCGCCGACGGTCAGCGAGGGACGGCCGCGCACGCGCAGGGCCTCGGCCACCCGCTCGGCGAGGTCTCCCGGTCGGGCCGCCGGGGCGCCGTCGAAGGCGACACGGAGCCAGGGGCCGCCGTCGGCAGGTTCGAGGTCGAGCAGGCGGTCGGCCAGGAGGTCGCCGAGCCGGTCCCAGGTGATCGCTTCGAGTCGCACACGGCCATGATGCGCCGGCCTCGGCGCGCGATGCGCACAGGCCCGGTCGTCCGGTGGTCACGGGCCCTGTCAGAGGGGAATCAGACAGGTACGGAGCGGGGGTGGAGACGGTGCTGCGGGAGTGGCGAACGGGAAGGGCGGAGATCGGGTGACGGACGAAGACGGGACGGTGAGCGCCGGGCAGATCCCGCACCGGCGCGATCACCGGTGGACACACGGGCGGACGCACCCGCGGACGCGTGGGCGGGAACCCCGGCGGAAGCATCCCCGGGCGCATGGGCGGGAACCTCGGCCGAGCCATCCCCGGACACACCGGTGCGGGCGCCTCCGGACGCGCCGGTGCAGGCAGCGGCGGCAGCCCACGTGGCGCGCCGGAGGTCCCCGCCCGGCCGCGGGCGCTCGGGCCCGCCTCCCTGGGCCGCGGCCGCGGTCACGGCCGCAGTTACGGCGTCCGTACGCGATGTCCCTTGAGGTGACGAGAGGCGCCGGGCAGGGTCTCGGCTCGACGGGGGAGTTGACGACATGACCGACGGACCGTACCTCTGGCTGACGGTGCTGGGTGTGCTGGGGACCGGCCTGGTGGCCGGTGTGTTCTGCGGGTTCTCCACGTTCGTGATGAGGGGGCTGGCATCGCTGCCGCCGGCGCAAGGTGTCGCCGCGATGAACGCGATCAACGTGACCGCGGTGACGCCGGCGTTCATGCTGGTGTTCGTGGGGTCGGCGGTGCTGTGCGCGGTGCTCGCCGTGGTGACGTTCGTGCTCTGGCCCGGCGACGGGCGGGTGGCGCTGCTGCTGGGCAGTGCCCTGTACCTGTTCGGCTCGTTCGGGGTGACCATGGTCGCCAGCGTGCCGCGCAACGACGCGCTGGCGCGGCTGGATCCGGGAACCCCGGAGGCGGCCGCGTACTGGCCGACGTACGTGCGCGAGTGGACCTTCTGGAACCACGTCCGCACGATCGCCTCGGCCGGCTCGGCGGTGGCGTACGTCATAGCCCTCACCTGACGCCTGGAAACCGCTGTTCGTCCCCTCTGCGCAGGTGGCGCGGCAGTCGTATCGTGGCCGCAGGAGTTCCGCCGGTGACGCCGGCTCGTCGCGTCCGTGGACGAGCTCGCCGTGTCCGCAGGCGAGTCCGCAGGCAAGGAAGACGGCCATGGGCGATCCCAGGGGATTCATGTCCACCCCGCGCCGGGAGTGGCCTCGCCGGCCGGTCGAGGAGCGGGTGCGCGACTGGGACGAGGTGCAGGTGCCCGGGGCCCTGCTGCCCATCGTCGGCGAGCAGGCCGATCGCTGCATGGACTGCGGCGTCCCGTTCTGCCACGACGCCTGCCCGCTCGGCAACCTGATCCCCGAGTGGAACGACCTGGTCAGCCGGGACGACTGGCGCACGGCGGCCGACCGCCTGCACGCCACCAACAACTTCCCCGAGTTCACCGGCCGGCTGTGTCCGGCGCCGTGCGAGGCGGGGTGTGTGCTCGCGATCAACCAGCCCGCGGTCACCATCAAGAACGTCGAGGTCGCCGTCGCCGACCGGTCCTGGGAGCTGGGGTTCGTGCCGCCGCGGCCGCCGGAGCGGCTCTCGGGACGGACCGTCGCGGTCGTCGGCTCGGGCCCCACCGGGCTCGCGGCCGCACAGCAGCTGACCCGGGCGGGGCACACGGTCGCCGTGTACGAGAAGGAGGACCGGCTCGGCGGGCTGATGCGGTACGGCATCCCCGAGTTCAAGATGGAGAAGCGTCATCTGGACCGGCGGCTGGAGCAGATGCGGGCCGAGGGCACGAAGTTCCGTACCTCCACGGCGGTCGGGCGGGACGTCGGGGCGGCGGAGCTGAGATCGCGCTACGACGCCGTGGTGATCGCCACGGGGGCGACCGCCTGGCGCGACCTGCCCGTGCCGGGGCGGGAGCTGGCCGGGGTCCGGCAGGCGATGGAGTATCTGCCGCTGGCCAACCGGGTGCGCGCGGGGGACCTGCGGACCTCCCCTATGTCCGCCGCCGGGAAGCACGTCGTGATCGTCGGCGGCGGTGACACCGGGGCGGACTGCCTGGGCACCGCGGTACGGGAACGGGCCGCGTCCGTCACGCAGTTGGACATCTACGCGCAGCCCGGCGCCGACCGCGACGACGACGCGGAGCCCTGGCCCACGTACCCGAGGATCTACCGGCTGTCGGCCGCGCACGAGGAGGCCCGTGAGCTGCGGACGGCGCCGGCGGCGGACGCGGACGCGCGGCTGTTCGCGGCGTCGACGCTCCGCTTCGAGGGCGACGCGCACGGGCATGTGCGGTCGCTGCACCTGGTCGAGGTCGACGCGGCGCGCACCCCGCGGCGGGGCACCGAACGCACGCTCCCCGCCGACCTGGTGCTGCTCGCGCTCGGTTTCTCCGGACCCGACCGCGCCGACGGGCTCATCGACCAGCTGGGGCTGGCGACGGACCCGCGCGGCACGATCACCCGGGACTCCTCCTTCGCGACCAATGTCGCCGGAGTGTTCGCCGCCGGGGACGCGGCGCGCGGCCAGTCGCTGATCGTGTGGGCGATCGCGGAGGGCCGGGCGGTCGCGGCGGCCGTCGACCGCCACCTGACGGGCGGTTCGCAGCTGCCGTCGCCGATCGGGCCGTACGACCGCCCGATGACGGTGTGAGGACGCGGGCTCTGCCACAAACAATGATCACTTAGTGCCAACACAAGAGAATCGACGGGACGAGGCAACGGGCAACGGGCAACGGACGAAGGTGCGACTGACAACGGGCAACGGGCACCTGACAACGGGTGACTGTCAATCGGCGATCGGCAATCGGCAATCGGCGGCAAGGGTCAGGACAGCAGGAAGTCGGCCTCCCCCGCCTTGGCGCCCTCGATGAAGGCGGTCATCTCGTCGGTGGTGTAGATCAGCGCCGGCCCGTCCGGGTCGGTGGACTGACGGACGGCGATCCGCCCGTCGGCGAGCTTCATCGCCTCCAGGCAGTTGCCGCCGTTGCCGCCGCTCCACGGCTTGTGCCATCCCTCGCTGCCCAGCTCCCGCGAGGGCATGCCGTTGTAGACGGGTTTGCGCGGCTTGTTGCGATCCATTCACAGCTCCTTGCGGAGATCCCGGAGGATCTCCTTCGTGCGATGTGCCGTAGCGGCCTGCGCCGCCATGCGGTCCATGACCTCGAGGTGGGTCGCCACCTCCGCACGCGCGTCGAGATAGACGGCGCCGGTCAGGTACTCGCTGTAGACCATGTCCGGGAGTTCCGGCATGGCAAATCGGAACAGCACGAAGGGCCCGTACGTGCCGGGGTGCGGCCCATTGGTGAAGGGCGCGACCTGCAGCGTCACGTTGGGCAGCTTCGTGGCCTCGAGCAACCTGTCGATCTGGGCACGCATCACCTCCGGGCCGCCGACCGGGCGGCGCAACGCGGTCTCGTCCATGACGGCCCAGAATCGGGGCGCGTCGGGACGGGTGAGCAGATCCTGGCGTTGTATGCGCAGATCGACGTGGCGCTCGATGTCCTCGGGCTTGGTCTGGCCGACCGCACCCGACCTGAGCACCCCTCGCGCGTAGTCCTCGGTCTGCAGCAGCCCGGGGACGAAGTGCGGCTCGTAGGAGCGGATGAGGGCGGCCGCGCCCTCCAGGCTGACGTACATGGAGAACCAGCCCGGCAGGATGTCGTGGAACCGCTGCCACCAGCCGGGTCTGTTCGCCTCCTCGGCCAGCTGGACGAAGGCTTCGGCCTCCTCGTCCGAGACGCCGTAGGACTTCAGCAGCAGCTGGAGGTAGGGGATCTTGAGGCCGACCTCCGCCGTCTCCATGCGGCGGACGGTGGCGGGGGCCACGCGGAGGACGCGGGCGGCCTCCTCGCGTTTGAGGCCGGCGCGCTCCCGCAGGTCCAGCAGGCGGCGACCGAGGACGACCTGCCCGACCGTCGGCGCGGACCGCGGTTCACTCACGCTCCACCTCCACCGAGTCGCGTTCGTCCTGTCGTTCCCGGCGGGGCGGCCGCCGGGGGCCGTGCCCGCCTCACGAGCATCCCTGCCCGCCTCAAGAGCATCCTTGCAAGCATGGTCGCAGCCGTTCGCCGGCATGCTGACAGCCGTACGGCGCCATTCGAAGACCTGTTCGAAGATCTGTACGGATCTCCGTCGATCCCAACTGGCGCCGCCCGAGGTGCTGTTGCGAGCAGTGTGCCACGGCATTTGACCGAGTCACACAGCACTCTGCATTTTTCATAGTGACACTTGCCAAGTGTTCACGGCGGGGCGATAGTGGCAAGCGTGATTCCGTCCGCGCCCTTAGGAACAGACGCTGCCGCAGGCCTTCCCGGTCTCGGCGCCGCCACGGCGGTGGGACCCGACGAGGCCCCCGCCGAGCGCCGGTTCCGCTTCGAGCTGGCCGCACACCCGGGCTCTCCCTCGCAGGCCAGACGCCTGACCAAGGCCCGGCTGAACGTGTGGTCGGTGTGCGAGGACATCTGCGACACAGCGACTCTGGTGATCTCGGAGCTGGTCACCAACGCCCTCGTGCACACGGCGAGCAGCCGCATAGTCTGCGAGCTGCACGACGGCGACGACCTGGTGCGCATAGCCGTGCGCGACGAGGGCTGCGCACCGGGTGAGCCCCATCCGTCACGGGCGAGGCCCGAGGAGGAGCACGGGAGGGGATTGCTCCTCATCGACGCGCTCTGCGACGCCTGGGGCGCCCAGGAACACGGTCCGGGGCTGCTGGTCTGGGCGGAGCTGCCGCGCAGGGCCGTGCCCCGGGACGCCCCCGGCCACACCTGCGGACCCTGCGCCGGAGCCGGCCGGGGCGGGCTTTCCGCGCCGGGCGGGGCGCCCCCGGAGGTGGCCGGTCCACGCAACGACCTGGGCTGGGGCGCACGCCCCAAGCCGGGCCCGGCCGGCGGGGCGGGCGACGACGACGATACGGACGCACACGGACGGCACGGGACGGGAGGCGCATGGCGGTGACGGCCGCGTCCGGCGCCCGGGCGCTGAGCCTGGACACGCTGGTCCGCCTCCGGCGGCAACTGCACACACCGGCCACGCCCCGGCGACTGGCCGTGCCCGAGGGCATGACGGCGCCGCTGGGCTGCGACGCCGTGGAGGTGCCGGCCCGCCTCGGCCCGCTGGTGCTGCCCCGACTGCCCCGCGTGGGGTGCGTGTACGCCGATGACACGCACTGGTGGTGGCTCGTCCCGTCCGACTCCGATTACGCGATCGAGTGGCCGGCGCCCACGCAGTACGCCGCCGGGGCGGTAGTTCCGGACGCCCCGGCGGTCCCCGACCTCATCCACCGGCCCACGGGCACGGTGCCGTACACCCCGCCGATCCCGCTGTATCTCGCCCTGTGCCGGCTGACGGGGACGACACCGGACTGGTCGCGGCCCGCTGCCGCGTAGCCCGTGATTGCGTAAACATTTCGTGCCCGCAGGGCGCACGCCCGCGCGTCCGGCCCGCGTCCGTCACACGCCCTGCCCCGAACGGCCGGGCCCGGCGATAGTGGCCCTTCGTCGACGTGGATCGGGGGAGGCCGACGGTGCGGTCATTACGGGGTGAGGGACCGAAGCAGGCCGAGGGACCGGAGCAGGGCAACGGACCGAAGCAGGCCGAGGGACCCGAGCAGGGTGAGGGACCGAAGCAGGGCAACGGACCGAAGCAGGCCGAGGGGCCGGAGCAGGCCGAGCGGCGGCGGAAGCCGGGCCGGCGACGGGAACGGGGCAGGCGGCGGGAGCGAGGCCACAGGGCCACGCCCGAGGTCTCCGAGTCGGAGCAGCTGCTCTTCGGGGGCCCGCTGCGCTACGACGTGGGCTGGGACCAGTACCGGGACGCCTTCCTCGAACTGGACTTCCGGGCCATGGTGCGGCGGCTGCCCTCGCTGCTGGCGTCGAGCTTCCGGCTCGCCTGGCAGGCCGACCCGCGGGCGGCGCGGATCGTGCTGGCCGCCGAGACCGGCCGGGGCGCGACGCAGGCGGTGAGCCTGCTCGCGGTCAACAGCGTGCTGGGGCGGCTGATCGGCGGCGGGGCGATCGAGGACCGGCTGCGCGGCGCCGCTCCCGCGCTGATCGCCATGGCCGCCGTCATGCTGGTCGGGGCCCTGCTGCGGGCGGCGTCGACGTATGCCACCGGACGGCTGGAGCCCAAGGTGGAGAGGGTGGCCACGGAGCTGTACCTCGAGCGGGCGGCCGCCGTGGAACTGGCCGCGATCGAGGACCACGCCTTCCACAAGCTGCTGGACACCGCGCAGTACGGTGCCACCTCGGCCCGGCGGATGATCTCGTACGGCACGCGCGTGGTGAACGCGATGATCTCGCTCTTCGCGGCGGCGAGCGTGCTGACCGTGCTGCACCCGGCGCTGCTTCCGCTGCTGGCGACCATGACGCTGCCCAGCGCGTGGAGTGCGCTGACCAACGCCAGGCGCCGCTACGAGTCCTTCCACGTCTGGGTACAGCACGCGCGGGCCGGGCAGCTGATCGGCAGGCTTCTGACCGAGCCCGCCGCCGCGCCGGAGATCCGCGTGCACGGCGTGGGCCCCTTCCTGCTGCGCCACTTCCGCGCGATGTCGGAGGCCGCGGAGACGGAACAGGCGCGGCTGGCCCGGCTCGCCGCGCGCACCGGGCTGATCGCGGCCGCCTGGACGGGCATCGCGACCGTGTCGACGTACGCGACCCTGGGCGGGCTGCTGCTGAGCGGGGCGATGGCGCTGTCGGTGGCGGGGACGGCCGTCATCGCGATCCGGACGGGCTCGTCGAGCCTCGACAGCCTGGTCCTGGAGATCAACGCGCTGCACGAGGAGGCCCTGTTCGTCGGCGATCTTCAGAAGCTGTACGTCGAGGCGGCCGAACGGGCGATCCCGGTCGGCGGCGACCCGCTGCCGGAGGATCCCGGAGAGATCCGGTTCGAGAACGTCACCTTCCGCTACCCCGGCGAGTCCGCGCACCCCGCTCTCGACGACGTCACGCTCACGCTGCCGCTGGGCGGCATCGTGGCGCTGGTCGGTGAGAACGGCTCCGGCAAGACGACCCTGATCAAACTCCTCGCGGGTCTGTACACGCCGGACGCGGGCCGGATCCTGTGGGACGGCGTCGACGCGGCGACCGCGGACCGCCAGGAGCTGGCCGAGCGGGTCGCGATGCTGGCCCAGGACTTCAAGCGCTGGCCGTTCACGGCCCGGGTGAACGTCGCCGTCGGCCGCTCCGCCGCGCCCCTGACCGAGGAGCGCATGGCCGCGTCGCTCGCCGAGGCGGGCGCCGAGGACGTGGTGGAGAACCTGCCGCGCGGCCTGGACACCCTGCTCGCGCGCAACTTCAGCGGCGGCCACGAGCTGTCCGGCGGTCAGTGGCAGCGGCTCGGCATCGCGCGGGCGGCCTACCGGCGCGGCCGGATCCTGGTCGTGGACGAGCCGACGGCGGCCCTGGACGCGCGGGCCGAGCTGGAGGTCTTCGAGAAGATCCGGGCCCTGGCCTCGGCGGGCCAGACCGTGATCCTGATCACCCACCGACTGGCGTCCGTACGCCACGCGGATCTGGTGCATGTGCTGGACCGGGGCCGTCTCGCGGAGTCCGGCACCCCGGAAGAACTGCTGGCCAGGGGCGGGATCTACGCGGAGCTGTACTCGCTCCAGGCCCAGCAGTTCAGGGCGCCGGTGCCCGCCCCCGAGGCAGGCTGAGGCCCGCTCACGCGATCGCGTCCGCGATCGTCTCACCGCGCACGATCACCAGGAACATGTCCGTCGCGAGGTCCATGACGACCTCGGCGGGCAGTCCCTCCTGCCGTCGCGCGTGCGCGAACTCCTCCGCCGGCCACGAGCCTCGCGGCCCACCTGCGGGAAAGCGTTCGAGCACGGTTCGCCCGTTCACCATCTCGCACCTCCAGAAGCGTTGTCCTGTAGGAGTTAACGCCTTCCAGGGGCCGAACGCCTCGTTCAGTTGCCGTACTGAGACGTAGTTGACACTTGTTCAGCGCGGAGTGTGAGGATCCGGTCACCGATTGAAGATCCCGACCGTTTCGTGACTACTTTCCGCTTCATTGATTGTACTCATCGTGAGAGCGGATGTGATCACTTCCCGCGGGCGGCCTCGCGCGTACGCCACCGGGAGCACGACCGGGCCGCGGGCGCGCGGGGAGCGCCGCCGGGCGGTGTGCCGTTCCCCGTACCGCTCCGCCACCCGGCCAGGGGCAGTTCGGGCAGCCGTGGTCCCGGCCCCTCCCTCCGACTCGCCAACTCGTCGAGGATCGCGCCGAGCCGCTCCCGGTCAGCGGGCGGCAGACGTCCCGAGTCGTCGAGGTGCACGGCACAGGCGGTGGTGGCGTCGACGAGCCGTTCGAGCGTGGTGACGATCTCGCCCGCGCCCCGCGAGTGCCGGGCGAGGGAGGGGAGTTCGGCGGCGGCGAGGGCGATGGCGGTGCGGGCCTCGGCGAGGGTGCGGTAGGCCTCGCGGCGCAGGGTCCAGCGGGCGGCGCGGTCACCGGGTCCGGCGAGGACGTGGGTGAGATAGGCGCAGGCGGCCGCACCCGCCGCCGATACCCGCGCCCGTACTCCCCCGCCGCGCTGCCCCGGCATCGGCAGGTGCCCGACGACCAGCACGATCGCGCAGGCCAGCAGGGTCTCACCGATCCGTCCGGCGGAGGCCTGCCGCTCGCCCCCGACCATCACCAGGGCGAGGACGAGCACGGTCACGACCGTGGTCTGGGCGGCGAAGTGCCGTGTGGCGACGGGAATCAGGGCCCCGCCGACCGCCACGACCGCGACGAGCCCCCCGGGCCGGGGCAGCGCGGCGGCGAGCCCGGCGAAGAGCAGCGCCCCGAGCACCGTCCCCGCCGCCCGGCACAGCACCCGGGACACGAGCGGCCCCAGGTCGGGCTTGACGAGGAAGACGGTGGTGACGGGCAGCCAGTACCAGTGCTCGTGCTGCCCGTACCAGCGGGCGTGGTGCAGGGCCTGCGCCGCGGCGACGCTGACCCCGAAGCACAGGGCGACGCGCAGACCGTACTCACGTCCGCCGGCGCCGAGGACGACGCGGACGAAGGCCCTCGCCGTACGGCGCCGGCTGTGCAGGTCGCCTCCCTTTCCCTGGTCGAAGGCGTGCGCGGCGTGCAGCAGCGCGTCGTCGAGGGCCCGCAGGGCCGGCCCCGAGCGGTGCGGCGCGGGCAGCGGCCCGGTGTGGCCGTTGCCGCGCACGGCGGCGGCGAGCCGGCGGGGCGCTTCGGCCGCCCGCCCGCCGACGGCCTCCCCCGCCCACGCGAGAGCGGTCGCGGCTTCGCCCAGCGGCAACGCGGCCGCGTACCGCGCGTGCAGCCGCCGCTCCGCGGCGGAGGAGGCACGGCGCCGCAGCCGGGGCCCGGTGAGGGCGTCCTGTGCGTGATCGAGCGCGGCGGTGAGCGCGGCGCGCCGCGCGACGGCGTGCTCGGTCCCGGCGGCGTCGAGCAGATCGGCGACCGCCTCGTAGACGGCGGCCACGGCCTCCCGCTCCCCGTCGAACCGGAAGTCACCGGCTCCGGCACCGGGCGTGGGCAGCACCAGCCGCAGCCCGGCCAGCCATCCGGCGCCGGCGACGAAGGCGACCGCCCGCTGCCATCCCTCCCCGGGCAGCGGCATCCCGGCCCCTACGGCGGACATGACGAGCAGGTGCGTACCGGCGCTGGAGGCCACGGGCCCGGCGGCGCTCACACCCCCGGCGACCAGCCCGAGGCCCGCCAGAAGAGCGGTGAGACCCACGGCCCCGATGTGCTCTGCGGCGTACGACCCGACGAGCAGCCCCGCCGCCCCCGCCAGCGCGGGCACCCCCAGCCGCCGGACGGACGAACGCCGGCTCCCGGGCCGGTCGTTGATCCCGGCCAGCATGGCGGCGATGGCGGCCACGACTCCCAGTGGGGCACGGCCCAGAAGGACGGAGCCGAGCAGGAGCGGCCCGGCGGACAGGGCCCCCCGCACGACGGCGCTCCAGGGAACGGGGCCGCGCTGGGCGCGCAGGGCGTGGGCCAGCCAGGGCGGCAGGGTGGTTCTCCGGGTGCCGGACGGTGACACGGCGAGCGGGCCTCCTGTCAGGACGAGGGCGGGGTGAGCCTTCGGGCGACGGTGGCCGAGTTCGGTCGGTGTCCACGGTAGATCGCGTGACCGCGGAGGACGAGGCGATCGTATTTCGGGAATGTGACGGTTGACCGGTGAGCCGTGTTCTTTATGAACGCAAGCAGGAGGAACGCCATCAGGGCTCCGGTCGGTCGGCATGCGGACCGAGGCGGCCGGAACGTGGACGGACCCGGGGGCGTAGCCTGCCCCCGGGCCCTGTGATGCCGTCCATGTTCACACGCCGGCACGCTTGAGAATTCAGGTCAGTTGTCATGTCGTCGCGTCCTGCCTTTGGACCACCGCACATCGAGCTGTGCGGACTGGACTTGAACCAGCATTTCGACGCTCTGGGGCCCGAATCCGGTCGATCCGGCGATCGACGGCGAATGCTGAGTCTGGAGCGAGAGTCTGAGATTGATGCGGTCTGCCTCTGCCGGTTGGGCCACCGCGGCACGGAATGGCTTCTGATGCCGCGGGGAGGACTCGAACCTCCACTGGAACCGCGCAGTCACGACAAGCTTCAGCTTCAGCTTGCGCTCCTCGCGCACCCCGGCCGCGAAGGACCGGGGAGTCTCGAAGGCTACCCGAACAGGTAGCCGAACACGGCGTCACCGACCCGCTGGTCGACGACGTCCGTGCCGTTCGCCTCCTCACGCGCGAACTTCACGGCCTGCTGCAACTTCTCGACTCGGTCGAGGAGTTCGTTGACGCGACGGGCGGGAAGAGCACCGGAGAACTTCACCGTGGTCCAGTAACCGACGGGGATGTCCTCGTAGTAGACCTCCACCTGGGCGGGGTGTTTCTCGGTCGCCTCCGCCTTCACGTGGTTGCGCGGCACCTTCTTGGTCCTGAGCGTGCGCACCGGCTCGGTCTTCCACGCGTCGGTGGACGGGTCCTGCATCCACGACTCGGAGGCGTCGAGGACGGGCAGCTTCCGCACGAAGGTGTTGAGATCGACCAGCTGCTTCTCGAGGAACAGCAGGTAGGACACGGGCACGTCGGACACCAGCACCCGCCCGTCGACCTTCACGTCCGCGCGGGCGGCGCAGTTGGCCCAGTCCTTGGTGGCGGTCACGTCGAACAGCCGGGTCAGGGTCGCCGCGGTCTCCCGCAGCACGTCCTCGGCCTTCACCTGCACCCGCGTCGACTCGGGCGGCAGCTGCTCGCCCTCCTCGTCCTTCGGCTGGTACGTACGGGAGATGCCGGCCAGCAACGCGGGCTTCTGCAGCCCGTGGTGAGCGGCCGTCAGGTCCTGGTGAGCCTTGGACTTGATGCCCTTCTCCACTGCGATGATCTGATTGAGTTTCGCCACGACAGGGACGTTAGCAGTGCCAACCGCGTTGATTCGAAGGGTTATTCGCCCCCCGCGGTCGCCGTACGACCGGTCCGGGGCCCCGTCCTTTCCTGGATCAGCGGGCGCGGCTCGCGAACAGTGCCTCCGCGTCGGCCACGGCCCGTGACAGCACCTCGGGATCCGGCCGCAGGCTCCCGAGGACGGTGTCGACCTCGCGCAGACCGGCTCGCTGCAGCAGCCTCTTCTCGTTCGTCACCCACTCCCCTCGCCCGGCCAGCACGGCATGTCCCGTCTGCATGGCAGCCGTGGCGATGGCCCCGGCGAGTTCGGTGAGACGTCCTTCGGGCGCGTGGCTGGCCTTCGCGTAGGCGAGCGTGGCGTGGGCGGTGCCGCGCCAGCGGTCGGCGGCGCAGACGCGTAGCTTCTCCGGATACCCGGCCGGCCGCGGCGCCCGGCCGCGGAGCACCCGGTTGACCGCGAGTTCGGCGACGACCAGATAGCTCGGAATCCCCGCGAGATGGAACAGCAGCGGCTCCACCCGGAAGCGCCCCTCCTGCGCCTCCGCCAACTCGTGCTCGACGACGTCGAGATCGCGGTAGTGCACGTCGACGCGGCGCCCGTCGATGGTCAGCCAGGCGCCGCCGTTGAAGACGCCACCGCCCCAGCCGCCGACCTCCGAGACCTCGCCCTGCCATCCGAGGGCGCGCAGGTCGGCGGGGTCGAAGGGGCCGCGGTAGTAGACGGCCAGGTCCCAGTCGCTGTCCGGGCGGTGGGTGCCCTGGGCGCGGGAGCCGCCCAGGGCGACGGCCCGGACCGTGGGGAGTGCGGCGAGGCGGTCGGCGACGGCGTCGAGAAACCGCCGGTCGTCTCGGTACGTCACAGCCATGACGCCAGCCTGCCCCGCACCCGACGGTCGGCGCCAGGCAATATGGGAAAGGCACGCGGCCATCGGCGCCGGGCACTATGGGAAAGGTGCGCGGCCGCGGAAAACCGGATGCGCGCGAGGCGGGCCGGCCGGACCATCGGTGGGTCGCCCGTCGTCCACCCCGAGGAGCCGCTCATGATCCGGCGCGTCACCGTCCCCTCCCTCTTCCCGCCGCCCGCCTACTCCCACGCCTCCGTCGTCGAGGCCGGCACCGCGCTGGCCTTCCTGGCCGGCTCCGTCCCGCTCGACGCCGACGGGAAGCTGGTGGGCGAAGGGGACCCGGTACGGCAGGCCGAGCAGGTGCTGGCCAACCTCGAGGAGCAGCTGCGGGCCGTCGGCAGCAGCCTGGCACACGTGGTGGCGACCGACGTGTACGTGGCCGGCGGCGACACCGCGGTGCTGTCGGCCGTCTGGGAGGTCGTCCAGGCATCCGGGCTCAGCCTCGGACCGCACTCCTCGACGCTGATCGGCGTGGCGTGTCTGGGGTACACGGGGCAGTTGGTGGAGATCACGGCCACCGCCGTGGTTCCCGAGGTTCCCGAGGTTTCCGAGACCCGCAGGTGATCGCATGCTGATCGAGCACCGAGGCCGCCGCCCGGTCGTCCCCGACTCCGCCTACGTCGCGCCGACGGCCGTGCTGTGCGGCGCCGTCACGCTCGGCGAGCGGGCCCGCGTACTGCACGGAGCCGTGCTCAGTGCCGAGGACGGGCAGGTGCACGTCGGCTCGGACGTCGTCGTCATGGAGAACGCCCTGGTGCGCGGGCGGGCCGGGCACCCCGCCGTCATCGGTGACGCCGTGCTGGTCGGGCCGCACGCCCACATCAACGGCGCGACCCTCGAGGAAGAGGTCTTCGCCGCCACCGGGGCCTCGGTCTTTCCCGGGGCCGTCGCCGGCCGTGGCTGCGAGCTGCGGATCAACAGCGTGCTGCACGCCAACTCGGTGCTGCCGCCCGGTACCGTCCTGCCCATCGGATGGATCGCCGCCGGGACACCGACGGCCCGCCTCTTCCCACCCGACGACCACGACGGACTGTGGGCCGTGCAGAAGGAGCTGGACTTCCCCGGCACGGTCTACGGCGTCGCCCGCGGCACCTCCATGCGGGACATCATGGCGCGCCAGGCCGACTACTACGGCGCCCATCTCGACGACCGTACGCTCGGCGACTGACACCCGGCAGACCCGCGACCCACCGACCCGCGACCGACCGAGACGCAACCGACCGAGACGGAGCCTGCTGACGTGGAGCCGACCGCCGTGGGACCGGCCGCCGGGGACCCACCCGCCGTGGAGCCGGCCTCACCCGCCGCATCCGCGGGTGCCTCCTCCGTGACTCTCCGCAGGGCCGCCGGCCCCGACGCCGCCGCCGCGGCCGAGGTCTGGCTGCGTTCCTTCGCCGCCGCGCTGCCCACGGTCGTCCGGCCGCGGACCGACGACGACGTACGCGATCACTTCCGCGAGGTCGTGGTGCCGCTGCGGGAGACCTGGGTCGCGGACGCCGGTGCCGGCGGCGGGATCGTCGGGGTGATGGTGCTCCGTGACGGCGAGCTCTCCCAGCTCTGTCTGCACCCCGACTGGCGCGGGCGCGGCCTCGGTGACCGGTTCGTCGCGCTCGCCAAGGAGCGCAGCCCGGGCGGGCTCGGCCTGTGGGCCTTCCAGGTCAACGAGCCCGCCCGCAGGTTCTACGAGCGGCACGGCTTCGTCGCCGTCACCTTCACGGACGGCGGCGGCAACGAGGAGGGCGAGCCGGACGTGCGCTACGAGTGGCGCCCCTGAACCGTGCCGGTCGGACGGACCTTCGCTACGCCTCCTCGTCCCCGGCCGCGCCCGCCGACGGCAGCCGGTCCCGGATCTCCACCATGACCGACGAGTCGGTCAGCGTGGTCACGTCGCCGAGGTCCCGGTTCTCGGCGACGTCACGCAGCAGGCGACGCATGATCTTGCCGGAGCGGGTCTTGGGGAGCTCGGCGACGACCAGGATCTGCCGGGGCCGGGCGATCGGGCCGATCTCCTTGGCGACGTGGGCACGCAGCTGCGCCGCCGTGTCCTCGGGGCCGGCCGACGCCTCCCCGGCGGCGTCACCGCGCAGGATGACGAACGCCACGACTCCCTGGCCGGTCGTCGGGTCGCTCGCGCCGACCACGGCGGCCTCCGCGACCAGCGGATGCGAGACCAGGGCGGACTCGACCTCCGTGGTGGAGATGCGGTGCCCGGAGACGTTCATGACGTCGTCGACCCGGCCGAGCAGCCAGATGTCGCCGTCCTCGTCCTTCTTGGCGCCGTCCCCGGCGAAGTACGTCCCGGGGAAACGCGACCAGTACGTGTCGACGTACCGCTGCTCGTCGCCCCAGATGGTGCGCAGCATCCCGGGCCACGGCTCGGTGAGGACCAGATAGCCGCCCGCGCCGTCGGGGACCGGCTTGCCCGTGTCGTCGACGACGTCCGCCGCGATGCCGGGCAGCGGGCGCAGGGCCGAGCCGGGCTTGCAGACGCTCACCCCGGGCAGCGGGCTGATCATCTGGGCTCCGGTCTCGGTCTGCCACCAGGTGTCCACCACCGGGCAGCGGTCGCCGCCGATGTGCTTGCGGTACCAGATCCACGCCTCCGGGTTGATCGGCTCACCGACCGAGCCCAGGATGCGCAGCGACGACAGGTCGAAGTCGGCCGGGAAGCCGCTGCCCCACTTCATGAACGTGCGGATCGCGGTCGGGGCGCAGTAGAGGATCGTCACCCCGTACTTCTCGACGATCTCCCACCAGCGGCCCTTGTGCGGGGTGTCCGGCGTCCCCTCGTACAGGACGGAGGTGACGCCGTTGGCCAGTGGCCCGTAGACGATGTACGAGTGGCCGGTGACCCAGCCGATGTCCGCCGCCGTCCAGAACACGTCCCGCTCGGGCTTGACGTCGAACACCGCCCAGTGGGACCAGGCGACCTGGGTGAGATAGCCGCCGGTGGTGTGCAGGATGCCCTTCGGGCGGGCGGTGGTGCCGGAGGTGTACATGATGTACAGCGGGTGTTCGCTGTCGAACGCCTCGGCCTCGTGCTCGGCCGGCTGCCCGTCCACGGCGTCGTGCCACCACACGTCCCGGCCCTCGGTCCATTCGACCTCCTGGCCGGTACGGCGGACCACCAGCACGCTGCGCACGTCCGGGCACTCCCGCACCGCCTCGTCGACGGCCGGTTTCAGCGCCGAGGGGCTGCCCCTGCGGTAGCCGCCGTCCGCGGTGATCACCACGTGCGCGTCGCAGTCGAGGATCCGGCCGCGCAGCGCCTCGGCGGAGAAGCCGCCGAAGACCACGGTGTGCGGAGCGCCGATGCGGGCGCAGGCCAGCATCGCCACCACCGTCTCCGGGATCATCGGCATGTAGATCGCCACCCGGTCGCCGGTGCCGACGCCGAGCGACTGCAGGGCGTTGGCGGCCCGGCAGACGTCCGCCGTCAGCTCGGCGTAGGTGATGGTGCGGGTGTCACCCGGCTCGCCCTCCCAGTGGAAGGCGACCCGGTCGCCCCGGCCGGCGGCGACGTGCCGGTCCAGGCAGTTGTACGCCGCGTTGAGGCGGCCGCCCGTGAACCATCGGGCGAACGGGGCGCGGCTCCAGTCCAGGACCTCGTCCCAGGGCCGTGCCCAGTCCAGCCGGCCGGCCGCCTCGGCCCAGAAGGCGAGGCGGTCGGCACGGGCGCTTTCGTAGTCCGCAGCGGTGGCGTTGGCCGTTTCGGCCAGTTCGGGGGGCGGCGGGAAGCGCCGCTCCTCGTGCAGCAGGTTGGAGA
Source organism: Streptomyces sediminimaris (assembly GCF_047049295.1). Classification (NCBI taxonomy): domain Bacteria; kingdom Bacillati; phylum Actinomycetota; class Actinomycetes; order Kitasatosporales; family Streptomycetaceae; genus Streptomyces; species Streptomyces sediminimaris. The sequence continues at coordinate 2,210,944 of NZ_JBJWOT010000001.1, forward strand.
GTGTTCCGCCACCGGTGTCGGTCATGCGTGTACTCCGGCGACGGGGCCGCCGCGGTGCGGCCGGAGGCGTTCACCGATGTTCGGGAAGACCGGCAGGACGGGACGCTGGTAGGTGGAGTTGGTGACGCCGGCGAACGATGCGTACCAGGCGCACGCGGCGGTGACCAGGCCGATCCAGCCGCCGGCCTTGGCGGTGTTGGGCGACTGCGCGAATTCGGCGATGCACAGCACGATGAACGTGGCCGCCAGGGTGACGAAGACCGCCAGGATGGCGCCCGTGGTCCGGGTCGCGGCGATGGCCATGTAGACCGTGAAGACCGCCCACATCAGCAGGAACAGGCCGGTCGCCTGGTGCGCGGTGGAGGCGGGCAGGCCCGGTGCGACGTACTTCGCGTAGGCGGCGTACGCCAGCCAGAAGGCGCCGTAGGACGTGAACGCGGTGGCTCCGAAGGTGTTGCCCTTGCGGAACTCCCACATGCCTGCGAGGAGTTGGCCCAGCCCGCCGTAGAAGAGGGCGAGTGGCAGTACTACGGCGACGAGTTTCTGGTCGGTGATGAGGTTCGCGTTGAAGACGCTGAGGACGAAGGTCGTCCCGGCGAAGGCCGCGAGGCCGAGCGGACCGGGGTCCGCGATCATTCCGGATTCGGTGGTCGGGGTGCTCATGTGCGCTCCTCCTGTGATTGAGATCACAAGAACCTACGGCCATTGTAGGCACCACCTACGACACGGGCGCCGCGGCGACAGCCGCCGTCGGTGAACGGTGTGCCCGGTGCGACGAACGGTCGCCGGCGCCGGACGTACGGTCGCCGCGCGTCCGCCGCTACGGCGCTCGGGGCCCGTCCGCACCCCCGGGCCCCCACTCCCGCCGCTTGGGCACCGGTCTGGCGTAGCCGCCCGCCCGGCTGGTCGTCAGGCCGAGCGCCACCAGGGACTCCGCCAGCTTCACGGCCGCCTGGACCCCGTCGACCACCGGCAGCCCGAGCTTCCGGCTCACCGCCTGCTGCAGCCCCGTCATCCCGGCGCACCCCAGCACCAGGACTTCGGCCCCCGCCTCCCGCGCCCGTTCGGCGGCCGTGAGGAACGCCGCCTGCGTGCGGTCGGCGTCGCCGAGATCCAGGACGCCGAGGCCGGTGCCGACGACGGCGGCGCAGTTGCGGGCCACCCCCGCCAGCTCCAGGCTGTCCTCGATCTGGCCGCGGGAGCGCTCCAGCGTCGTCACGACCCCGTAGCGGCGCCCGAGCAGACAGGCCAGGTGCGCCGCGGCCTCGGTGATGTCGACCACCGGCCCGTCCACCAGCTCCCGCACCCCTTCCCGTCCGTGCTCCCCGAACCCCGCCATGACCACGGCGTCGTACCGCGGCCCCTCGTAGGTCCGCAGCAGGTCGATGACCGCGGCGGCGGAGAGGTAGCTGTCGAGCCAGCCCTCCGCCGACTCCGGTCCCCACGCGGGGGTCAGCCCGAGGACGGTGGTGCCCGGGCCTGCGGCGGCCCGGGCACCCTGCACGATCTCCTCGGTCATCTCCCGCGTGGTGTTGCAGTTGGTGACGACGATCCGCACGTCCTTCAGACCTCCCGCGCGGCGGGTTCGCCGCGCCGGCCCAGGAGCAGGTACAGGCCCGCCCCCAGTGCCGTACCGACGAACCAGGAGTACGGCGCCACGTCGCTGAAGGTCTTCACCAGGGCGAGCACCGCCGCGACCGCGGCGGCCGGCAGGAAGGCGCCCAGGGCTCGCGGGTTGACGCCCCGGCGGTAGTGGTAGCGGGAGCCCGGGGCGGCGGAGAACAGCTGCTCCACGTCCACCCGGCCGCGCTTGATCAGGTAGTAGTCCACCATGATCACGCCGAACAGGGGGCCAAGGAAGGCGCCGAGGCCACCGAGGAAGTAGTTCACGACCGTCGGGTCGGAGAAGAGGTTCCAGGGGGTCACGGCCAGGGCGGCCACCGTGCTGATCATGCCGCCGACCTTGAAGCTGATCTTCTGCGGCCACACGTTGGCCAGGTCGTACGCCGGTGAGACGAAGTTGGCGACGATGTTGACGCCCATGGTGGCGACGGCGAACGTGAACGCGGACACGACGAGCACCCAGGTGTTGCCGATCTTCGCCACCAGCTCGGCGGGGTCCGTGATCGCCTCGCCGAACACCTTCAGCGAACCGGCCGTGACGATCACCGAGACGACCACGAACGCCGTGGAGTTCACGGGCAGGCCCCAGAAGTTGCCGCGGCGGACGGTGCGGTAGTCCGGCGCGAAGCGCGAGAAGTCGCAGAAGTTCAGCATCAGCGTGCCGTACGTGGCGAGGATCAGCCCGATCGCGCCGAACCACTGCCGCCACTGCTCGCCGGCCGGGACCGGGCGCGGGGTGGAGGTGAGCGAGATGCTCCAGCCGGCCCTGGACAGCACCCACAGGGCCAGGGCGATCATCACCAGCCAGATCGCCGGGCCGCAGAAGTCCTGGAACTTCCGCACGGACTCCATGCCCCGGCTGATGATCAGTGCCTGGATCAGCCACAGCGACAGGAACGACGCCCAGCCGAGGGCGTCGAGGCCCAGGAAGGAGTGCTCGGTCCAGGACGTCAGGCCCGGCCAGGCCGCCAGCAGCATCACGTTGACGGCGACGGAGGCCAGATAGGTCTGGATGCCGTACCACATGATGGCGATCACGGCCCGGATCAGGGCCGGGATGTTGGCGCCCCAGACACCGAAGCTGATGCGGCTGACGACCGGGAAGGGCACGCCGTGGCGCTGGCCGATCCGGCCCATCCAGTTCATGCCGGCGTAGATGAGCACGAAGCCGGCCAGGAGGGAGGTGAAGACCTGCCAGACGTTCATCCCGAGGACGAGCAGGCCGGCGGCGAAGGTGTAGTTGCCGAGGTTGTGGACGTCGGACATCCACATGGCGAAGAGGTCGAAGACCTTCCAGTTCCGCTTCTTCGCGGGTGCCAGGTCCTCGTTGGTGAGGCGTGGGTCGGGGGTGAAGGCTGAGGCGCTGGTGGCTGGGGCGCGATCGGCGAGGGACACGGGGGCCTCCAGGGGCGAGCGGACGGAGGACGGCAGCCGTTTGGTATACCAAACAGCGGCATGCTCCCCCCGTCAAGCACTCGGACCGAAGTCGGGCTCGTTACCGCTCCGTAAAACCTCCCCGGGGTCGGGGAAAATGGGCCCATGAGCTCCATGACGAAGATCGAACCCCTGGGCGCGATCCGCGAGCGTGTGCTGACCGGACTGCGGCAGGAGATCATCTCCGGCACCCTCCGCCCCGGCGACCGGCTGGTCGAGCGGGAGCTGGCGGACCGCTTCGGGGTCTCCCGGGTGCCGGTGCGCGAGGCGGTCCGCGCGCTGGTCGCGGAGGGCTTCGTCCACTTCGAGACCCCACGCCGCGCGGTCGTGCGCCGCCTCACCCGGCGGGACGTCAAGGAGCTCTTCGAACTGCGCGAGGCCCTGGAGGTCTACGCCGCGGGGCTCGCCGCCTCCCGTGCCACGCCCGGGGACCTGGCCGAGGTGGAGAAGCTGCTCGGCCTCGCGGCCGCCGCGACCGGGGCGGGCGACGCCGAGGCGATCACGGACATCAACAGCCGGCTGCACGACCGCATCGTGGCGATGGCGGGCAACAGCCTGCTGACCGAGGCGCTGGAGCCGGTGGCGGGCCGGCTGCGCTGGATGACCCGGCGCAACGAGGAATGGCCCCATCTCCTCGTGGAGCACCGCGAGTTGTACGAGGCGATCGCCTCCGGCGATCCCGAACGCGCCCGCGCGCAGGCGCTGGCCCATGTCCGGACCAACTACCGCTCCACCGTGCGGCATCTGTTCGGGGAGGGCGGGGAGGGCGGGGAGGACCGGGAGGACCGGGAGGACCGGGAGGACCGGGAGGCGTAGGGCCCCGCTGCCCGAGCGGCTCAGCGGCGGGCGTACTTGTCCGTCGCCGCCACCAGCGCATCGGCCATGCCCGGCGCGCGCGTGTCGTGACCGACGTCGTCCACGATCACCAACTCGCTCCCGGGCCAGGCGTGATGGAGCCGCCAGACGATGCCGAGGAGGTTGCCGAAGTCGAGGCTGCCCTGGACGAGGGTGCCCGGCAGGCCCGCCAGCAGAGGTGCGTCGCGCAGGACGACGCCCTCGTCGTCGCCCTCGCCCAGGAAGTGGTCGTTGCCCCAGTAGTGGGTGACCGTGCGGGCGAAACCCAGCCGGAACGTCTCGTCCTCGAACCGCTCGACCGATCCCGGCGGCGCGGGGATCGTCGCCGTCTCCCAGTCCGTCCAGGCCCGCGCCGCCCGGGCCCGGACCCCGGGGTCCGGCGACTCGATCAGCCGGTTGTACGCGAGGGCCAGGTTCCCCTCGCGTGCGCCGGCGGGCAGTCCGCCGAGGAACCTCTCGAAGGCCGCCGGGAAGATCCGCCCGAGTCCCCTGGTCAGCAGGGCCACTTCGGCACCGGAGCCGGTCGCCACGCCCGTCAGCACCAGCTCGGACACCGACCCGGGATGTGTCTGCGCGTACCGCAGCCCCAGCACCGAGCCCCAGGACACGCCCCACACCAGCCAGCGCCCGATGCCCAAGTGCCGCCGCAGCAGCTCCAGATCGGCGATGAGATGAGAGGTGGTGTTGACGCCCATGTCCGTCCCGTACGCGCTCGCGTGCGGTGTGGAGCGTCCGCAGCCGCGCTGGTCGAGCAGCACGATCCGGTAGGCGGCGGGGTCGAACAGGCGCCGGGAGTAGGGGGAGCAGCCGGATCCGGGGCCGCCGTGCAGCACGAGCGCGGGCTTGCCGTGCGGGTTGCCGCAGGTCTCCCAGTACACGCGGTTGCCGTCGCCGACGTCGAGCATGCCGTGGTCGTACGGCTCGGTCTGCGGATAGAGGGGCATCCGGTGACCGTAACCGCTCCGCGGCCACCGCCGCCCGCTCATTTCACCGGCAGCCCCGCCGCCTGCCCCGCCGTGCGCAGCACCTCCCGCAGCATCTCCGGTGTGAGCCGGCCGGTGAAGGTGTTGCGCTGGCTGACGTGGAAGCAGCCGAAGAGGTCCAGGCCGTCGAGCGGCACGCGCGCGCCGTGCGCGAAGACGGGCCGCGGCCGGGGCACCGTCCAGCCCGCCTCGGCGAACGCGGGCAGCGCGGCCTGCCAGCCGAAGGCGCCGAGCACCACCACCGCACGCAGGGCCGGCCGCAGGATCGTCAGCTCCCGCACCAGCCAGGGCCGGCAGGTGTCCCGCTCCCCGGGGGTGGGCTTGTTCCCGGGCGGGGCGCAGTGCACGGGCGAGGTGATCCGCACCCCGTGCAGGGCGAGCCCGTCGTCCCTGCGGACCGACGTGGGCCGGTTCGCCAGGCCCACGTCGTACAGCGCCCGGTACAGCACGTCACCGGAGCGGTCGCCGGTGAACATGCGGCCGGTGCGGTTGCCGCCGTGGGCGGCGGGAGCGAGGCCGATGATCAGCAGTGACGCGTCGGCGGGCCCGAAGCCGGGCACCGGCCGCGCCCAGTACGTCCAGTCCCGGAAGGCCGCGCGCTTCGTGCGCCCGACCTCCTCGCGCCACTCCACGAGCCGGGGGCACGCGGCGCACCCCGCGACGCGGCGGTCGAGCTCGGCCAGGCTGTCCATGCCTCAACGGTACGGCGGTGACCTCCGCGGACGTGACGGGCCACGTACCGGTACGCGGGCGGGAAACCGCCGGGCGCGCCGCCGGCGGCGAGCTAAGGTCGAAGGCATGGCGCTGGAAGGTGACGAGGAGACGAGCGGGCGGGGCACCGCCGGGCAGGCGGCCGGGCAGGCCGCCGGGGCGGCGGCAGGACCCGCCGTCGAGCCGAAGGTCGCCGCCGCGATCGCCGCCGCCGAGGCGGCCGGCCCGGCGAACGGCGGGAACGTGCGGATCGACAGCTGGATCTGGGCCGTACGCCTGGTCAAGACCCGCTCACTCGGCGCCGCGGCCTGCAAGGGCGGGCACGTGCACGTGAACGGCGAGCGGGTGAAGCCCGCGTACTCCGTGCGGATCGGCGACGAGGTACGCGTGCGGCAGGAGGGCCGGGAGCGGGTCGTCATCGTCAGACGGCTGATCCGCAAGCGGGTCGGCGCCCCGGTGGCGGCGCAGTGCTACGTCGACAACTCCCCGCCCCCGCCGCCCCGCGAGGCCTTCGCCCCGGCGGGCGTCCGCGACCGCGGCGCGGGCCGCCCGACCAAGCGCGACCGCCGCGAGCTGGAACGCCTGCGGGGCCTGATGGGCGGCGGCGCCGGCCCGAAGGGCCCCGGCGGACGCTGACCCACGGCCGTGGCGTCCGGCCCGGACTCCTCGGGTCCCGCCGGACGCCACCGCCGTCGACGCGCCGTGGGCGCGGCTCACGACCGTCGTCGCACCAGCCGCAGCAGATCGGCGTTGGAGCCCCGGCGGGCCCAGGCGATCAGGGCGAGCGGCACGATCAGGATGAGCGGGGTCGCCGCGTTCTCACCGCCGAAGACAGTCATCTGGACGACGAACGCGCCCACCATGAGCGCGCTGAGCGCGACCGCGGCGACCGACTGCAGCACCGGGATCAGCAGGGCGACGCCACCGGCCAGTTCGAGCGCGCCGATGGTGTACATGCCCGCGCTGCCCCAGCCGATCTTGTCGAAGGCGTCGACGGCGTACTGGTTCCCGATCAGCTTGGGCAGGGCGCTCGCGACACCGTAGAAGAGGGCGATCAGCACCTGCACGGTGCGCAGGGCGATCCTGGCGCGGCGGCCGCGGGCGGTCGCGGACTCGGCGACGACGGGGGCGGAGGTGACGCGAGCGGTGGTCTCGGACATGGGGTTCTCCCTGTGGAAGCGGTGGAGGCGGTGCGGGTCGCTGTCACAGGGGTAGACCGGCCCTCGCGGCGGAACTCATCGCCGCCGGACGGTATTTCGCGGAAGCCGTCCAGGGCGGGCGGCCCTCGACCGGGCTTCCGCCGGCACCACGCCTAGAGCGGGAACCACCCGTGCCCGATGTACCAGTGCCCGCCCGCCCTCAGGTGGTCCCCGACCGCGCGTTCCACCGCCGTGCGCCGTGGCAGGGTCCCGATCGGCGACTCCGGGTCGCCGAAGACGAACCCGACCGGTTCGGTGTCGGCCTGCTCGCGGTCCTCGCGGGCGATGCGGAAGCGCTCCTGGAACCGCACGATGTTGGAGCCGGCCGGCAGGTACTGCTTCAGCTGCGCGTCCAGCAGCCAGGAGTGGCAGAGGGCGGCCCGGTACTTCTCCTCGGGATAGTGGCGCGCGAAGAACCGCGCCGCCAGCGCCAGCGAGCGCTCGCACGCCGCCGGTGACAGCGGGCCGAGGTGGTCCGGGATGTGGAGGTTGAGACAGAGCGCCCCCTCATCGAGGTCCAGGCCGGCCGTGGTGAGCGCCCGCGAGGTGCGCTGCCCGGGCCGCGTCCGTTCGAACTGCAGCCGCCCCAGCTGGTACAGCTCGCCCCGGAAGTGGCGGGTGAGCCACCACGGTGCCTGCACGCCCGCCCGGCCGTGCCGCCGGCGGTGCGCGGCCATGTTCCGCCCCAGGTCGGCGAGGGTGCGCCGGGAGACGTCGTCGGGGACGCCCCGGGCGCGGTGGTACGCGCGGGTGAACGGCAGCGCGGCGACGAACACGTAGACGGGGAAGCAGCGCTGCAGCGGCCCCGACGCCCAGTCCAGCTGGGGCAGGTCCACCGCGCCGCCGACCTCCCCCATGCCGCGCACCAGCTCGTCCACCGACGCCTCCAGGAAGCGCAGCAGCTCCGGGTCGTCGGTCACCCGCCGGCTCATCCGCACGAGCGCGTTGATGTCCTCGTGCGGTACGGCGAGGTCCAGCAGCACCTCGGCGAACTCATCGGCATCCGGCAGCACGCGACGACCCCCTGGTCCCGTTCTCCTTGGTGAAGGTACGTCCCGAAGAGTACGTTGCGTACAGGAGCGGTGATCCCGATGCGTACAGGAAGTGAGCCGACGACCGCGCGCAGTGCGCTGCGGGCGCGGTTCTGGCTGAGCGTGTGGGGCCTCCTCTGGGCGGTCTTCGGCACGGTGGCCTTCGCGCTCGCGGGGCGCCCCGGGTGGGCCGCCGCCTGCGGAGTGCTGTGGCTGGTGGTCACCGTCGACATGACCGTCGTCCTCAGGCACATCCGCCAGGGCCCGCACTACCAGCCGGGCCGGGACATCCCGCCGTACCGGCCACCGGAGGGCCGGATCCGCTAGGACCAGGACCCGCCGCGGAAACCGGGGCGCGCCCCCTCACGACTCGAAGCGCGCCGCCCTCAGGTACCGCGGGTTGGGGTCCAGCGCGGCCGCCAGCCTGAAGTGCCGTTTGGCCTGTTCCGGTTCGCCCCGGCGCTCGAAGGTCCGGGCCAGCGCGAAGTGCGCGAAGGCGTTGTCCGGCTCGCGCTCCAGCACGATCGTGAACTCCAGCTCGGCCGGCCGCAGTTGCGCGGCGGCGAAGAAGGCACGCGCGCGCAGCAGCCGGGCGGCGGTGTTCTCCGGGTGGGCGGCGATGACCGGGTCGAGCAGCTTCACCGCGCCCCGCGGGTCCCGTGCGTTGAGCAGCTGCTCGGCGGCACGGAAGTCGATGACGTGCGTCTCCGGAGTACGTCCGGTGGAACCGCTGGTGTCGGGCACGGCACAGTCCTTCCCTTGCTGCGAGGCTTCAACGCCCGTACCGGGGCCGCTATTCCTGGTTTCCCGCCGGCGGCACCGGCTACGCCCGGGCCCGGCGCACGAGCTCCGCCCAGACGTCCTTCACCCGGCGCCGGAGCTCCTCCAGCGGCACGTCGTTGTCGATCACGACGTCCGCGATCTTCCGGCGCTCGTCCCGGCTCGCCTGGGCGGCCATGCGCGCGCGGGCGTCCTGTTCGGTCATGCCGCGCAGCCGCACCAGCCGGTCGAGCTGGGTCTCGGGCGGGGCGTCGACGACGATCACGACGTCGTACAGCGGGGCCAGGCCGTTCTCCGCCAGGAGCGGTACGTCGTGGACGACGACCGCGTCCCCGGCGGCGGCCGCCTCCAGCTCGCGGGAGCGCTCGCCCACCAGGGGATGCACGATCGCGTTCAGGACGGCCAGCTGCTGCGCGTCGGCGAAGACGATCGAGCCGAGCCTGGGCCGGTCCAGGCCGCCGTCCGGGGCGAGCACCTCCGTCCCGAAGGCGTCCACGACCGCGGCCAGGCCGGGCGTCCCGGGCGCGACCACCTCCCGGGCGATGCGGTCGGCGTCGATCAGTACGGCGCCGCACTCGACGAGCAGCCGCGACACTTCGCTCTTGCCGGCGCCGATCCCGCCGGTCAGGCCCACCTTCAGCATGAGCGGCAGCTTAGGCCCTGGCGCCGGCGGCAAGGGCGCCGGAGGTCAGCTGTCGCCCTCCCGCTCCGCCAGGAACCGCTCGAACTCGAGGCCGATCTCGTCCGCCGACGGGATGTCGACCGGCTCGGCGAGCATGTTGCCCCGGCTGTCGGCGCCCGCGACGGCGTCGTACTGGTTCTCCAGGCCCGAGACGAGCGCGGTGAGCTCCTCGTCGCCCTCGCGGACCTGCCGGTCGATCTCGGTCTGGGTGCGGTGTGCCTCCGTGCGCAGGGAGTGCGCGACGGCGGGGAGCACCAGCCCGGTGGCGGCCGTGATGGCCTCCAGGACGGTCAGGGCCGCGTCCGGATAGGGGGAGCGCGCGATGTAGTGCGGTACGTGCGCGGCGACCCCGAGGACGTCGTGCCCGGCCTCCATGAGGCGGTACTCGACCAGCGACTCGGCGCTGCCGGGGACCTGCGCCTCGTCGAAGGGGCTGCTGTGGCCCGGGACCAGGTCGGTGCGGTTGCCGTGCGGGGTGAGGCCCACGGGGCGGGTGTGCGGGACGCCCATGGGGATGCCGTGGAAGTTCACCGACAGGCGCACGCCGAGCCGCTCCACGATCTGCCCGACGGCGGCGGCGAACCGCTCCCACTCCACGTCCGGCTCGGGGCCGGACAGCAGCAGGAAGGGCGCTCCGGTGGCGTCCTGGACGAGCCGGACGTCGATGGTGGGGTCCTCGTACTCGGTCCACCGGTCGTGCTGGAAGGTCAGCAGCGGCCGGCGGGCGCGGTAGTCCACGAGCCGGTCGTGGTCGAAGCGGGCGACAACCTGGTGGGGCAGCGAGTCGAGGAGCCGGTCGACGATCTGGTCGCCGGCCTCGCCCGCGTCGATGTATCCGTCGAAGTGGTAGAGCATGACAAGGCCGGCCGACTCCTGGGCGAGCGCCATGTCGACGGCTGCCAGGCCTTTCGCTTCCCATGCGTACAAACCCTGCGGATCAAGCACTGTGACCGCTCCTCCTCGTGTCCGTACGTCTCAACGCGGCCCGGAGCAGGCTCATTCCCGCCCGTGCCCCTGATCAGGCCTCTCCCGGGGCCTTTTCACGGCGGGCACGGCCGAGGGGCCGCACCTCGAAAGGTACGGCCCCTCGGTCAGGAGCTACTGCTCAGCGGGCGTTCAGCTCTGCCCGCCCGCCAGCTTCTCGCGCAGGGCGGCCAGCGCCTCGTCCGAGGCCAGCGCGCCGGAGTTGTCCGGGCCCTCGGAGGAGTACGAGCCGCCGCCGGACGCGGCCGGAGCCGCACCCGCCGCGTCGCCGCCCTCGGCGGCCGCCGCGGCGTCCGCCTCGCGGGACTTGATGACCTGCTGCTGGTGCTGCTCGAAGCGGGACTGCGCCTCGGCGTACTGGCGCTCCCACTCCTCGCGCTGCTTCTCGTAGCCCTCGAGCCAGTCGTTGGTCTCGGGGTCGAAGCCCTCGGGGTAGATGTAGTTGCCCTGGTCGTCGTAGGACGCGGCCATGCCGTACAGGGTCGGGTCGAACTCGACCGAGGCCGGGTCGGTACCGAAGGACTCGTTGGCCTGCTTCAGCGAGAGGCTGATGCGACGGCGCTCGAGGTCGATGTCGATGACCTTGACGAAGATCTCGTCGTTGACCTGGACGACCTGCTCCGGGATCTCCACGTGGCGCTCGGCCAGCTCGGAGATGTGGACCAGACCCTCGATGCCCTCGTCCACGCGGACGAACGCGCCGAACGGAACCAGCTTCGTGACCTTGCCGGGCACGACCTGGCCGATCTGGTGGGTGCGGGCGAACTGCTGCCACGGGTCTTCCTGGGTCGCCTTCAGCGACAGGGAGACACGCTCGCGGTCCATGTCGACGTCGAGGACCTCGACCGTGACCTCCTGGCCGACCTCGACGACCTCGGAGGGGTGGTCGATGTGCTTCCAGGACAGCTCGGAGACGTGGACCAGACCGTCGACGCCGCCCAGGTCCACGAAGGCACCGAAGTTGACGATCGAGGAGACCACGCCGGAGCGGACCTGCCCCTTCTGCAGGGTCGTGAGGAACGTCTGGCGGACCTCGGACTGGGTCTGCTCCAGCCAGGCACGGCGGGACAGGACCACGTTGTTGCGGTTCTTGTCCAGCTCGATGATCTTCGCCTCGAGCTCCTTGCCCACGTAGGGCTGGAGGTCGCGGACGCGGCGCATCTCGACCAGGGAGGCCGGCAGGAAGCCGCGGAGGCCGATGTCGAGGATGAGACCACCCTTGACGACCTCGATGACGGTACCGGTGACGATGCCGTCCTCTTCCTTGATCTTCTCGATGGTGCCCCAGGCACGCTCGTACTGGGCGCGCTTCTTCGAGAGGATCAGGCGGCCTTCCTTGTCCTCCTTCTGGAGGACCAGGGCCTCGATCTCGTCGCCGACGGCGACGACCTCGTTCGGGTCGACGTCGTGCTTGATCGAGAGCTCTCGGCTCGGGATGACACCTTCGGTCTTGTAACCGATGTCGAGCAGGACCTCGTCCCGGTCGACCTTCACGATGACGCCGTCGACGATGTCGCCGTCGTTGAAGTACTTGATCGTCTCGTCGATCGCGGCGAGGAAGGCTTCCTCGTTACCGATGTCGTTGACCGCAACCTGCGGGGTGGTGGCGGTGGTCTCGGTGCTGCTCGTCATGTGGGAAAGGGCTCCGGTACGGACATTGAAGTCGTAGGTACTGCTTACGCCGGGAGCCCGTTTCGCTCTGCAGAAGCCGGACAGCCAAGGAAGCGCCCCACCGGGATCCGGTGGCGGCGCCTCGAGAACCGAGGGGACATACAACAGATGCGAGCGCAGCCTGCTCCGTCTGAGGTGCGCAGGCCCGCAGCGCAACTTGTAGCATACGGGGGCAGCCGGACAGGGTCAACGCACGAACGCGCACACCCGGGGCGGATCGCCCCAATCCCGGCACAAGAACAGTCTCCGGAGGCCACGCGGGGTCCGGCAGACACCTTCCGTGACACCGCCGGAGGGGCCGGCGGCACCGCGAAGGTGACGGAAGAGTACGACGAGGGAGCCGATCATCCAAGAGGCCGAAGCCTTCGAACCCGAAGCCACCCGGCGCACGGCGGGCGTCGCGGAGAGCGCCCGGGCCAACCGGGGCTGGTGGGACCGGAACGCGGACGAGTACCAGGCCGAGCACGGCACGTTCCTCGGCGACGACCGCTTCGTGTGGGGCCCCGAGGGCCTCGACGAGGTGGAGGCGGAGCTGCTCGGCCCGCCGGAGGAGCTGCGGGGCAAGGACGTCCTGGAGATCGGCGCCGGCGCCGCCCAGTGCTCGCGCTGGCTGGCCGGGCAGGGCGCCCGCCCGGTCGCCCTGGACATCTCGCACCGCCAGCTCCAGCACGCGCTGCGCATCGGCGGGTCGTTCCCGCTGGTGTGCGCCGACGCGGGCGCGCTGCCCTTCGCGGACGGCTCCTTCGACCTGGTGTGCTCGGCGTACGGGGCGCTGCCCTTCGTCGCCGACCCGGTGCTGGTGCTGAAGGAGGCGCACCGGGTGCTGCGTCCGGGTGGCCGCGTGGTCTTCTCGGTGACCCATCCGATCCGCTGGGCCTTCCCGGACGAGCCCGGGCCGGCGGGGCTGACCGTCTCCGCCTCGTACTTCGACCGCACGCCCTATGTGGAGCAGTACGTCGACGACGGGCGGGGCCGCGCGGTCTACGTCGAGCACCACCGGACGATCGGCGACCGGGTCCGGGACGTCGTCGCGGCGGGCCTCAGACTGGTGGACCTGGTCGAGCCGGAGTGGCCGGACTGGAACACCTCGGAGTGGGGCGGCTGGTCACCGCTGCGCGGAGAGCTGATCCCCGGGACGGCCGTCTTCGTGTGCGAGCGGGGCGGGACGGGGGCGCCTCCGGCCGGAGGCCGGGCGGGAGACTGAGCCTGTGATCCGCCACGACGCTCTGGACGCGCTGCCCGTACGCGCCGCTCTGCCCGCTCTGCGCCGGGCGCTGGACGGACCCGGCACGGCCGTTCTGGTCGCGCCGCCCGGCACCGGCAAGACGACCCTGGTGCCGCCGGCGCTGGCCGGGCTGCTGGGCGAGGGGCCGGCGCGGCGGGTGGTGGTGGCCGAGCCGCGCCGGATCGCGGCGCGGGCGGCGGCGCGGCGGATGGCGTGGCTGCTGGGCGAGGAGACCGGCGCGAGCATCGGGTACACCGTGCGCGGCGAGCGCGTCGTCGGGCGGCACACGCGCGTGGAGGTCGTCACGACCGGTGTGCTGCTCCAGCGGCTCCAGCGCGACCAGGAGCTGGCGGGCGTCGACGTGGTGGTGCTCGACGAGTGCCACGAGCGGCACCTGGACGCCGACACCGCGGCGGCCTTCCTGTGGGACGTACGGCAGACGCTGCGTCCGGAGCTGCGGCTGGTGGCCGCGTCGGCGACGACGGACGCCGAGGGGTGGGCGGGGCTGCTGGGCGGCGCGCCGGTGGTCGAGGCGGCCGGTGTCCCGCATCCGGTCGAGGTCGTGTGGGCGCCTCCCCCTGGACTTCGTCCGGGGGGACCCCCAGCGCGTCCCGTGCGGCCGCCGCACGGGACGCGGGTGGATCCGGCGCTGCTCGCGCACGTGGCGTCGGTGGTGCGGCGGGCGCTGGCCGAGCGCGACGGGGACGTGCTGTGCTTCCTGCCGGGCGTGGGCGAGATCGCGCGCGTGGCCGGGCAGCTGGGGGATCCCGGCGGCGTCGACGTGCTCCAGGTGCACGGGCGGGCCCCGGCCGCGGTGCAGGACGCGGTGCTGGCACCCGGGGTGCGGCGCCGGGTCGTCCTCGCCACCTCGGTGGCGGAGTCGTCGCTGACGGTCCCGGGCGTGCGGGTGGTCGTCGACTCGGGTCTGGCGCGCGAACCCCGCGTCGACCACGCGCGCGGGCTGAGCGCGCTGACGACCGTACGGGCCTCGCGCGCGGCCGGGCGGCAGCGGGCGGGACGGGCCGGGCGGGAGGCGCCCGGCACGGTGTACCGGTGCTGGGCGGAGGCCGAGGACGCCCGGCTGCCGCGGCTGCCCTCGCCGGAGATCAAGGTGGCCGACCTGACGGCGTTCGCCCTCCAGGCCGCCTGCTGGGGCGATCCCGACGCGTCCGGGCTGGCGCTGCTGGACGCGCCGCCGCGCGGGGCGATGGCGGCGGCGCGGGAGGTGCTGACGGCCGTCGGCGCCGTGGACGCCGCCGGGCGGGCCACGGAACGGGGCGCGCGGCTGGCGCGGCTGGGCCTGCACCCGCGGCTGGGGCGGGCGCTGCTGGACACGTCGGGCAGGGGTGCCGAGGTGGTCGCGCTGCTGTCGGAGGAGGCGCCGCGGGAGTACGGGGACGACCTGGCGGCCGCGTTGCGCGCGGCCCGGCGCGGCGGTGACGCCTATGCGGGACGGTGGCGGGCGGAGGTACGGCGGCTGGCGCCGGACGGCGGGCGCGCGGCGGCGGACGACCGCACCGTGGGCCTCGTCGCCGCCCTCGCCTTCCCCGAGCGGGTGGCCAGGGCCGACGGGGGTTCCTATCTCATGGCCTCCGGCACGCGCGCCGAACTCCGCGAGGGCAGTCCCCTGCGCGGCGCCCCCTGGATCGCCGTGGCCGTGGCGGACCGTCCCCTGGGCGCGGGGCACGCGCGCGTGCGGCTCGCCGCGGCGGTGGACGAGGACGTGGCGCGCTCGGCGGCGGCCACGCTGTACGCGCGGGAGCAGGAGGTCCACTGGGCCGGCGGGGACGTCGTGGCGCGGCGGGTGGAGCGGCTGGGCGCGATCGAGCTGGCGGCGCGTCCGCTGCCGGACGCCGATCCGGCGCTGGTGCGCGAGGCGCTCGTGGACGGACTGCGGCGCGAGGGTCTCGGCCTGCTGCGCTGGACGCCCGACGCCGCCCTCCTGCGCCGGCGGCTCGCCTTTCTCCGTCTGCACCTCGGGGAGCCCTGGCCCGACGTGTCCGACGACGCGCTGCACGCGCGCGTGGACGAGTGGCTGGAGCCCGAGCTGAGCCGGGCCCGGCGGCGCGGCGACCTGGCGCGGATCGACGCCGGGCAGGCGCTCGGCAGGCTGCTGCCGTGGGCGTCCGGGGAGGCGGCGCGGCTGGCGGAGCTGGCTCCGGAGCGCATCACCGTGCCGAGCGGGTCCAGGATCCGGATCGACTACGGCGACCCCGAGCGGCCGGTGCTCGCCGTGAAGCTGCAGGAGATGTTCGGGCTGCACGAGTCACCCGCCGTCGCGGGCGTGCCGCTGCTGGTGCACCTCCTCTCCCCCGCCGGCCGTCCGGCCGCCGTCACCGCCGACCTCGCCTCCTTCTGGCGGGACGGCTACCGGGACGTACGGGCGGAGCTGCGCGGCCGCTATCCGAAGCACCCGTGGCCCGAGGACCCCCTCGCCGCCGAACCGACCCGCCACACCAAGGCACGGTTCGGGCGCTGACCGCCGGGAGCCGGGCGCCGCCGGTTCAGGCGCTGACCGGCTCCGCCGCGGCGGACTCGGCCGGTTCCGGGTCGGCCGGGCGGCGGCCGCGGGCCTCCAGCCACAGCGACAGGGCGAGCAGCAGGGTGCCGAGCAGCAGGAACCCCCCGGGCAGGTACGACGTCAGCAGCAGGATCAGGGTGCGGTTGGACCGGACCAGGTTCACGGTGTGCTCGATGTAGTCCTCGCGCATCTTCACGTGGCCGGCGAAGGCGGTCACCTTGTCGCGGCCGCCGAGCAGGGTGCCGCCGCGCAGTTCCTCCTTGTGGATCTCCTCGCCGTAGACGGGTGCCCCGGTGACGGGCTCGACCCAGAACCTGCGGACCGTGGTGTACCAGCGGGTGGTGCCGGTCCTGGCGACCGACTGGGGGGTGATGCCCTTGACGGGCATGACCTTGGGGAAGGGGACCTTGGTCCAGGGGATCGTCTGCTCGAAGTAGTAGACCTTCAGGCCGCGGAAGTCGCGCGTGCCCTTGTAGTGGATGGGGTTCGTGGTGCGGGTCTGGGCGTCGAAGTACTCGTAGTCCCGTTTCTGCGTCAGGAAGGGCCACTTGAACTCGATGCCGTCCCGCTTCACCGGGTCGCCGTCGACCATCTCCCCGGTGGCGTGCACCGGGGCCTGGCTGTGGGCGTCGAAGATGTAGCGCTCGGGGATCTCGGAGACCATCCTGCCGTCGGGCCCCTGGACGTAGGAGAGGCCGTCCCAGACGACGACGTCCCGGCCCGCCGTCCTCTCGATCTTCCTCCCGGCCGCCACGTTGCCCTTGAGGGTCTGCACGATGGTGACCTCGGAGACCTTGCGCGCCTTCATCGTGCCGTAGTCGAGCAGGGTCGCGCCCTTGGCCTGCAGGACCATGTCCTGGTACTGGTTCGCCGGGACCTTGGCGAGGCGCGGGAAGGCGTAGTAGCGCAGCAGCGGGGACAGGGCCGCGAAGAACACGGCGAAGGCGAGCAGGACCAGACTGGCCTTGCGGCGCATCTCGGCCTCCCGGGCGGACGGCTGGCGGTGCGGCTACGGGTGCGACGGCACCGTCGTCAGCAGCGGTTTCGGGGACGTGCCGCCCGTCGGCGACCCCATCGCGGTGATCGTGAGGACCAGCGCGAGGGCGACGGCGAGACCGGTCGCGGCGGCGATCAGGGCGCGCATTCCTGCCTCCCGACGGGGTGGAGCGGACGGAGCGGAACTGATACAGCGTCAGGTCCGGCACCGTAGCAACGGGTGGCCGAGATGAGAACACGTCGCACACGGACGAGGGCGCCCCGTCCGCCGGAGCGGAGGGGGCGCCCTCGTCGTGCGGCGGTTACGCGGAGGGGCTCGCCGACGGGCTGGGCGACGGACTCGGCGAGGAGTCGGCCTGGGCCACCGTCAGTTCGACGTCGAGGCTCGCGCCGCCCGCGGTGGTGATGCGCAGGACGAAGGTGCCGGTGGTGTCGTCGGAGTACAGCTTCGGCAGCTTCAGCAGGCCCTTGTCGTCCGTCTGCAGGCCCGTCAGGGTGCGTACGGCCTTGCCGTCCGCGTCCTTGAAGTAGGGGCCCTTGTCGTTCGCGGTCGCGTCGGTCGTGGACTTGATCAGGGTGGCCGTGGCCGCGACCTTGTCCGCGACTGCGCCCTTGTAGGTGGCCCGCACCTCGACCTGGTCGGCGAACTCGCCGCCCGGGGTGCAGGTCAGCGCGGTGTCGCTGGTGCGCACGAGGGTGTCGGCGGCGCGCTCGGTGACGGTGGCCTTGGCGTCGAGGCCGGTGATCGAACGGCCCACGACCGCGGCGCGGACGGTGAAGTCGCCGGTCTTCTCCCCCGCCTGGAGCGCGGGAGCGACGGCCACGCCGCTGCCGTCGGTGACGGCCACGGCGGCCTTCTCGCCGCCGCTGAAGGTGGCGTCGGTGTCACCGACGACCGTGAAACGGACCCGGACCTTGGCGACGCCCTTGCCGGCCTTGGTCTCGGCCTTGACGCCGGCCTTGTTCACGAACGTGTCGCCGGCCATCGCGGTGAGGGTGCCGGTGCCCGCGCTCTGCAGGTGGTCGACGGTGTCGGTCGGCGTCGGTGCCGGCGGGGGCGTGGGCGTGGGCGTGGGGCTGCCCGGCCCCGGCGAGGGCGTACCCGGGTCGGCCGGTGGGCGCGACGGCGGCTTGCCGGAGTTCGACGAGCCCTTGCCGGAGGAGGTCTTCGGGTGCTTCGACGGGGTCGGGGCCGACGGCTTCGAACGGCTCTTCCCGGTGCCGTCGCTGCGGTGCGAGGGGATCGTGCCGGTGCCGTCCGGGATCTCGTGGGTGCCGTTGCGGTAGTACCGCAGCCACGACAGGACGAGGTTGAGGTAGTCCTGCGAGTTGTTGTAGCTGAGGATCGCGCGGTTGAGATCGGCCTGGTCGGCCAGGTTCCAGTTGTCGCGGCACAGGTAGTGGCCGGCGGCGAGCGCGGCGTCGTAGACGTTGTTGGGGTCCTTCACCCCGTCGCCGTTGCCGTCGCGGCCCGCCCACGCCCAGGTGGACGGGATGAACTGCATGGGCCCGACGGCCTGGTCGTAGGAGCTGTTGCCGTCGTACCTGCCGCCGTCGCTGTCCTTGATCAGCGCGAAGCCGTTGCCGTCGAGCTGCGGGCCGAGGATCGGGGAGAGCGTGGTGCCGTTCGCGTCGACCCGGCCGCCGCGGGCCTGGCCGGACTCGACCTTGCCGATCGCGGCGAGCAGCTGCCAGGGCAGGTTGCAGCCCGGCTTGGAGGAGCGCAGCTCGGCCGCGGCCTTCTTGTAGGCGGCGAGCACGGTCGCGGGGATGCCGGACTCGGAGGCGCCCGGGCTCGCGGGCGTGGCGGTCGCGGACGGCGACGGGCTCGGGTTCGGGCTGTTGAGCGGCGGCAGGTCCGTGTAGTACGGCGAGTTGCCGGTCGCGGCGCCGTCGCCGCCGGCGGTCGCTTCGGGGGAGGGCTGCGCGTCGGAGGCGGTCCGTCTGCCGTGGCCGTCGACGGTGACTCCGGGAGCCTGGGACGCGGACAGGGCCGCGACCGCGGCCGCCGCGACGGCGGTGGTAGCCGCCCCCTTGCACAGCCTCCTGCCGAATTGCGCCGCCATAGAGTGAACCCCTCCCGTGGACGCGCGAGCGTCCGTCTTCGTCTGCCGAGCGTGCCCGCTCGCCCCAGATGTGACGACCGACCTGGCGATCGGGTTGCCTTCGTGGCCTGTCGAGTCCTGTCTTTTTTCCTTCGGTTCTCCCGTTCGACCGCACGTCCGGCACAGTGCCCAGGCGACCCTACGACAACTTCCCTTGCGCCGGGAGCCGTTCGAGCCCGGATTTCACCGGCCGGCCATATGCGAGTGGCGCGGGGGCCGCGCACGCATACTGGAGCGAGGTGATCACCCGGGCCGGCCGCCCGGGCAACGTCCGGCGTGAGGAGCCCAGTTGCCGTTCACCCTGAGCCATGCGGCCGCCGTACTGCCCGCCGTGCGCGCCGACGGGACCGGCCGGGGACGGCTGGTTCCCGCGGTCCTCGTGGCCGGTTCCTTCGCGCCCG
Source organism: Streptomyces sediminimaris (assembly GCF_047049295.1). NCBI lineage: Bacteria > Bacillati > Actinomycetota > Actinomycetes > Kitasatosporales > Streptomycetaceae > Streptomyces > Streptomyces sediminimaris. The sequence continues at coordinate 2,230,145 of NZ_JBJWOT010000001.1, forward strand.
ACATGACCTATTACGCGGCGAGTGTCATCTCCGGTGCGATGGAGTTCGGGGACGTCACGCACTCCTTCCCCGGGGTCTTCACGGTCGACGTGCTGGTGGCCTGGGCCCTGGTATGGCTGTGGCTGCTGGTGCGCGAGCCGCTGGTGGCACTGCTGCCGCGGGCCCGCCAGCCGCGGCCCGCGGCCCTGCTGCGGTGCGGGGCGCGACCCGCGCGCGTACGGGCTCCGCTGGTCGCCCGGTGGTACGCCTCCGCCGCACTCGGCGCACTCACCCATGTCGTGTGGGACGCCTTCACCCACCCCGACCGGTGGGGCGTACGGGTGTTCCCCGTACTGACCCGGGGCCTCGCGGGCTTCCCGCTGTACTGGTACCTGCAGTACGCCGGTTCGGCGGTGGCGGCGGCCGTGATCGCCGTGTGGCTGGCACGCGCGGTGCGGCGGGCGCCGACGGGGTCGGGGGCGCGGGCGGAGAACGCGGGCGGGACGGACGCGCGGACGACGGGCGCGGATACGACAGGCACGCGGACGACAGGCGCCGACACGACGGACGCGCGGACGACGGACGCGGGCGTGACGGGCGCGGCGTGCGCCAGGGTGCCGGGGGTGCCGTTGCTGTCCGTGCGGGACCGGTGGTGGGCCGGTGCCGTGGTCGGGGGGTGTACGGCGGTGGGCGCCGTGGAGCGCGCGACCCGGTGGTGGACCTACCGGGGAGCTACCGCCGAGCTGTGGGAGCTGATCCCCGGCGTCTGCTTCGGGGCGGGCGCGGGGCTGGTGCTGGGGCTGCTGCTCCACGGGGCGGGGGTCAGGGTGTGGCGCCCCGTTCCGGCGTCCCGCGAACCGGAGCGGGTCAGCGCGGAGGGCGGCCGTCCGGCCGGTCGCTGAGCGGACCGGCGGCCACGACGAACACCGTGACGCCGCGTGCGGAGCGGCTGCGGCGGACGCGGCCGACGAGGTCGGTCAGGTAGCTGCGGCCCAGCCCGGCCCACAGCCGCCAGGTGGGCGGCTCCGCGCCGCCCGTCGCGATACGGCGCAGCCGGCGCCGGAGGTCCGCCGCCGTGCGGCGCAGGACGACCCTGAGGTCGGTGGGGATGCGGGCGGTGCTTGCGCGGGCTGCGAAGGCCGGCACCGGCGCGGGCGGCACGGAGGGCGCCTCCTCGGCACTCGCCTGCGCTCTCGCCGGCCGGCGGTTGAGCATGCGTATACCCATGCCCGCATCCTGTACAGGCGGCGGGCGTGCGGCGCCTTTGCGGGGGCCACGTGAGTGACGGGTCCGGTGCGGCACGGCGCCGCCCCGGAGTGCCCGGCCCCCGCCCCGGCCGGACCGGGGTCACCGCCGCGCCGCACCGGGCAGGCCCGTCCCGGCGGCGGCGCTCCACCAGACCGCCCCCTGCCGCCGACCCGCCGGAGGCTAGTGCGCCGCGGACTCCCAGTCCCTGCCCGCGCCCACCGAGACGCCCAGGGGCACCCTCAGCCGCACGGCGTCCGCCATTTCGCGGCGGACGATCTCCTCCGCCGCCGCGCGCTCACCGGGGGCGACCTCGAGGACGACCTCGTCGTGGACCTGCAGGAGCATGCGGGAGGTGAGGCCCGCCTCGCGCAGTGCCCCGTCGACCTTGAGCATCGCGATCTTGACGATGTCGGCCGCGGTGCCCTGGATGGGTGCGTTCAGGGCCATGCGCTCGGCCGCCTCGCGGCGCTGGCGGTTGTCGCTGTTGAGGTCGGGGAGGTAGCGGCGGCGCCCGAACAGCGTCGCCGTGTAGCCCGTCGCCCGCGCCTCGTCGACGGCCCGGCGCAGATAGTCCCGGACCCCGCCGAAGCGCTCGAAGTACGCGTCCATCAGGCCGCGCGCCTCCGCCGCCTCGATGTTCAGCTGCTGGGACAGACCGAACGCGGACAGGCCGTAGGCGAGGCCGTACGACATGGCCTTGATCTTGCGGCGCATCTCCGCGTCCACCGCGGCGGGCTCGACGGCGAACACCTGGGAGGCCGCCGTGGTGTGCAGGTCCTCGCCGGAGGTGAACGCCTCGATCAGGCCCTCGTCCTCGGAGAGGTGGGCCATCACGCGCAGTTCGATCTGGCTGTAGTCGGCGGTCATCAGGGACTCGAAGCCCTCACCGACCACGAAGCCGCGGCGGATGGCCCGGCCCTCGTCGGTGCGGACGGGGATGTTCTGCAGGTTCGGGTCCGTGGAGGACAGGCGGCCGGTCGCGGCGACCGTCTGGTTGAACGTCGTGTGGATGCGGCCGTCCGCCGCGATCGTCTTGATCAGGCCCTCGACCGTGACCCGCAGCTTCGCCTGCTCACGGTGGCGGAGCATGATCACCGGCAGCTCGTTGTCCGTCTGGGTGGCGAGCCAGGCCAGGGCGTCGGCGTCCGTGGTGTAGCCCGTCTTCGTCTTCTTCGTCCTCGGCAGGGCGAGCTCGCCGAAGAGGACCTCCTGCAGCTGCTTGGGCGAGCCCAGGTTGAACTCGTGCCCGGCCGCCGCGTGCGCCTCCTTCACCGCCTGCTGGACGGCGCCCGCGAACATCTGCTCCATGGCCTCCAGGTGGGCCCGGTCGGCCGCGATGCCGTGCCGCTCCATCCGGGCCAGCAGGGCGGACGTCGGCAGCTCCATGTCCCGCAGCAGGTCCGCGGCGCCGACCTCCGCCAGCCGGCTCTCGAAGGCCTCGCCCAGGTCGAGGACGGCGCGGGCCTGGATCATCAGCGCCTCGGCCTCGGCACCGTCGTCCGTGCCGAAGGCGAGCTGGCCGTCGGCCGCGGCGGCGGGGGCCAGCTCGCGGTGCAGGTACTCCAGGGACAGCGCGTCCAGGTCGAAGGAGCGGCGGCCCGGCTTGACCAGGTAGGCGGCGAGCGCGGTGTCCATGCGGACGCCCTCGATGCTCCAGCCGTGCTCGGCGAAGACCCGCATCGCGCCCTTGGCGTTGTGGAAGACCTTCGGCCGGCCGGCGTCGGCCAGCCAGCCCGCGAAGGCCCTCTCGTCCTCCTCGTCCAGCTGGGAGGGGTCGAACCAGCCGGCCGCTCCCCCGGCCGCGGCGAGCGCGATCTCGGCGACCGAGCCGGTGCCGAGCGCCCAGGTGTCGACGGTGGCCACGCCGAGCGTGCCGGTCCCGTGCTCCGCGAGCCAGGGCGCCAGCTCACCCGTGCCGAGCACGGTGCCGTCCAGCTCCACGCCGTCGGTGGCGATCGGCGTGGCCTCGGCCTCCTCGGCTCCGGGGTCCACGCCGAAGAGCCGCTCGCGCAGCGAGGGGTTCCTGATCTCCAGGGTGTCCAGCACCATCGAGACGGCCTTGCGGTCGTACGGCTCACGTGCGAGGTCGGCGACGGCCCCGGGCAGCTCGACGTTCCGCTCCAGCTCGGTCAGGCGGCGGTTGAGCTTGACCGACTCCAGGTGCTCGCGCAGGTTCTGCCCGGCCTTGCCCTTGACCTCCTCGGCACGCTCCACCAGCTCGGCGAAGGAGCCGAACTGGTTGATCCACTTCGCGGCGGTCTTCTCGCCGACACCGGGGATGCCCGGCAGGTTGTCGGACGGGTCGCCGCGCAGGGCGGCGAAGTCGGGGTACTGCGCGGGCGTCAGCCCGTACTTCTCGAAGACCTTCTCCGGGGTGAACCGGGTCAGCTCGGAGACGCCCTTCGTCGGGTACAGCACCGTCGTGTGCTCGCTGACCAGCTGGAAGGAGTCACGGTCGCCGGTGACGATCAGCACCTCGAAGCCCTCGGCCTCGGCCTGGGTGGCGAGGGTGGCGATGATGTCGTCCGCCTCGAAGCCCTCGACCGCGAACCGCGACGCGTGCATGGCGTCGAGGAGCTCCCCGATCAGCTCCACCTGGCCCTTGAACTCGTCCGGCGTCTTGGAGCGGTTCGCCTTGTACTCCGTGAACTCCTGGGAGCGCCAGGTCTTGCGGGAGACGTCGAAGGCCACCGCGAAGTGCGTGGGCTCCTCGTCACGCAGGGTGTTGGCCAGCATCGACGCGAAGCCGTAGATCGCGTTCGTCGGCTGGCCCGTCGCGGTCGTGAAGTTCTCCGCGGGCAGCGCGAAGAACGCGCGGTAGGCCAGCGAGTGCCCGTCCATGAGCATGAGGCGGGGCCGCGTCCTGCCGCCGGCGGTGTTCTCGGTCTGCTTCGGTGCTGTCTCTGCCACGAACCCGATCCTGCCACGAGCCACTGACACTCGGGGTCACGCCGCTGCCGGGGACGCCGCGGAGTGCCGCCCCGGCCACTCGCCGGGGCTGCGGGAAGGTCGCTCGCCGGGGCCGCGGGAAGGTCGCTCGACGGGGCCGCGGGAAGGCCGCTCGCCGGGGCCACGGGAAGGTCGCTCGCCGGGGCCGCGGGAAGGCCGCTCGCCGGGGCCACGGGAAGGCCGCTCGCCGCCGCGGGAAGGACACCCGTCGGCGCCGCAGAACAACACCTGTCGCCGCCGCAGAAGAACACCTGTCGCCGCCGCGGAAGGGCACGCGCCGCCGGCGCGGCAGAGTCGCTCCACGGCGCCGAGGCAGGTTCGCTCCCCGGCGCCGAGGCAGGTTCGCTCCCCGGCGCCGCGGAAGGTTCGCTCCCCGGCGCCGCGGAAGCAGTGGTCCCGTTCGACGTGGATCGCCGGCCCCGCGGCGGCGGTCACTCGCCGCCCAGCGAAAGGGCGGCCCGCCGCCCAGCGAAAAGGGCCGCCCGCCGCCCCGCGGAAGGAGCCGCCCGCCACCCCGCGGAAGGAGCCGCCCGTCGGGCCAGCGGAAAGAACCGGATCCGCCGGCGCTCACCGTCACCGCCGCGTGCGAGGATCGGAGCGGTACGGCGCAGGTACAGGCGCTGGTGAAGGAGAGTGCGCGATGGCGACGAAACCACCTCAGAGTGATCCGGTCCAGGACGCGCCGCGGGTCGCCGGCCCGCAGCACGCGGCGGCCGGACTGCCCGCGATCGGCCACACCCTGCGCATGGCCCAGCGGCAGATGGGCGTGAAGCGCACCGCGCTGACGCTGCTGCGCGTCAACCAGAAGGACGGCTTCGACTGCCCGGGCTGTGCCTGGCCGGAGCCGGAGCACCGGCACACGGCGGAGTTCTGTGAGAACGGCGCGAAGGCGGTGGCCGAGGAGGCCACCCTGCGCCGGGTCACCCCGGAGTTCTTCGCCGCGCACTCCGTCGCCGACCTCGCGAACCGCAGCGGTTACTGGCTCGGCCAGCAGGGCCGGCTCACGCACCCCGTGTACCTGCCCGAAGGGGGAGACCACTACGAGCCGGTGACCTGGGAGCGCGCCTTCGGCATCGTCGCCGAGGAGCTCGCCGCGCTCGGCTCCCCGGACGAGGCGGTCTTCTACACCTCGGGGCGCACCAGCAACGAAGCGGCCTTCCTCTACCAGCTGTTCGCCCGGCAGCTCGGCACGAACAACCTCCCCGACTGCTCCAACATGTGCCACGAGTCGTCCGGTTCGGCGCTCACGGAGACGATCGGCGTCGGCAAGGGCAGTGTCCTGCTGGAGGACCTGCACAAGGCCGACCTGATCATCGTCGCCGGCCAGAACCCCGGCACCAACCACCCGCGCATGCTCACCGCCCTGGAGAAGGCGAAGGCGGGCGGCGCGCGGATCATCAGCGTCAACCCGCTGCCCGAGGCGGGCCTGGAGCGCTTCAAGAACCCGCAGACCGCACAGGGCATGCTCAGGGGCGCCGCGCTCACCGACCTGTTCCTGCAGATCCGCATCGGCGGGGACCAGGCCCTCTTCCGCCTCCTCAACAAGCTGATCCTCGGCACGGAGGGCGCGGTCGACGAGGCGTTCGTGGCCGAACACACCCACGGCTTCGAGGAGTTCGCGGCCGCCGCCGAGGCCGCCGACTGGGACGGGACACTGGCGGCGACGGGCCTCACGCGCGAGGAGATCGAGCGGGCCCTCGGCATGGTGCTCGCCTCGGAGCGCACCATCGTCTGCTGGGCGATGGGCCTCACCCAGCACAAGCACTCGGTGCCGACCATCCGGGAGATCGTCAACTTCCTCCTGCTGCGCGGCAACATCGGCCGCCCGGGCGCGGGCGTGTGCCCGGTGCGCGGCCACTCGAACGTCCAGGGCGACCGCACGATGGGCATCTTCGAGCGCCCCGCGCCCGCCTTCCTGGACGCCCTGGAGCGGGAGTTCGGCTTCGCTCCGCCGCGCGAGCACGGCTACGACGTCGTCCAAGCGATCCGCGCCCTGCGCGACGGGGAGGCGAAGGTCTTCTTCGCCATGGGCGGCAACTTCGTGGCCGCGTCCCCCGACACGGAGGTCACCGAGGCGGCCATGCGGCGCGCCCGCCTGACCGTGCACGTGTCGACGAAACTCAACCGCTCGCACGCGGTCACCGGCGCGCGGGCGCTGATCCTGCCCACCCTGGGCCGCACCGAGCGCGATCTGCAGGGCGGCGGCGAGCAGTTCGTCACCGTCGAGGACTCCATGGGCATGGTGCACGCCTCCCGCGGCCGGCTGGAGCCGGCGAGCAGGCACCTGCTGTCCGAGCCGGCCATCGTCTGCCGCCTGGCACGCCGCGTGCTGGGCGCGGAGAACCCGGTGCCGTGGGAGGAGTTCGAGAAGGACTACGCCACCATCCGCGACCGCATCGCGCGCGTGGTCCCCGGCTTCGAGGGCTTCAACACGCGGGTGGCGCGGCCCGGCGGCTTCGCCCTCCCGCACGCCCCGCGCGACGAACGCCGCTTCCCCACGCGGACCGGGAAGGCGAACTTCACGGCGGCGCCCGTGGAGTACCCCGAACTGCCGGAGGGCCGCCTGCTGTTGCAGACGCTGCGCTCGCACGACCAGTACAACACCACGATCTACGGCCTCGACGACCGCTACCGCGGCATCAGCAACGGCCGCCGGGTCGTGCTGGTCAACCCCGAGGACGCGCGGGCGCTCGGGGTCGCCGAGGGGGCGTACGTCGACCTCGTCGGCGAGTGGAAGGACGGCGTCGAGCGCCGGGCGAACGGCTTCCGGGTCGTGCACTACCCGACGGCCCGCGGCTGCGCGGCCGCGTACTACCCGGAGACCAACGTGCTCGTCCCGCTGGACGCCACCGCCGACACCAGCAACACCCCGGCCAGCAAGTCCGTCGTCGTGCGTCTGGAACAATCGGCAGCCGACTGAGCGTTCGCTCAGGCAGGCTGGACGAGTGATCCGGACGAACGGAGCAGGACCGATGGGCGAGCAGAGCAACGTGATCTTCCCGCAGGAGGTCATCGACGAGTACGCCGCGCTCGGCGTGGACCTCGAGGCCCTGTTCTCCGCCGGGCACCTCGGGACCCGTATGGGCGTGGAGATCACCGAGGCCTCGGCGGACCGCGTCGTGGGCACGATGCCGGTCGAGGGCAACACCCAGCCCTACGGCCTGCTGCACGGCGGCGCCTCCGCCGTGCTGGCCGAGACCCTCGGCTCCGTCGGCTCGATGCTGCACGGCGGCAGCTCCAAGATCGCGGTCGGCGTCGACCTCAACTGCACCCACCACCGCGGCGCCCGCTCCGGCCTGGTCACCGGGGTGGCCACGCCCGTGCACCGGGGCCGCTCGACGGCGACGTACGAGATCGTGATCAGCGACGAGGAGGGGCGCCGCGTGTGCACCGCCCGGCTCACCTGCCTGCTGCGGGACGTGCGTCCGGGCGACGGGGCGCCGGTGGGCGCCACCGGCTGACCCGCCCGCCTTCCCGCCGGTCCCGCGTCCCGCCTCTGGTCCGACCCGCCGATCAGGCCATAGCGTCATGCCATGAGAACGGGAGGGACCGGGCGGCCCACGGCGGTGGCCGGCGGCTGGCTGGCGCTGGTCCTGGCGGTGAGCGGCGCGTGCGCCGGGTGCGGTGCGCCGGACTCCGGAAGCCGCGCGGCCGCCGCACGCACCGCCTCGGCGGCACCGTCCGCCACACCGCCCGAGGCACTGTGCGCGCGGGTGGTCACGTACTGGTCGCGCAAGGTGCTGGACGGCCACACCTACGGGGACTACCAGACGATGGGCCTGTCCAACGGGCAGTACGACATCCTGCGGGACGCCGTGGACGCCGCGAGGGACGCCAAGAGGCGCCGGGGCGCCGCCGCGGCGGACCGGTTGATCGTCCGCCGGGCGCGCCAGGGCTGCCGGGACTGGTACCGCACCGGCGGTCCGAGCAACGGGCCGTGGCAGTGAGCGGCGTCGGCCCCCTGGAGCCGGGTGAGGGCACCTGGGCCCAGGACACCCCGGAAGCGGGCACCCCTGCCCGGCTCCGCCGTCCGCGCGGCCCGCTCGGCGAGTGGTACGACCGGCACCGGCGGGCCGCCGTCGCCGCCGTCACGGCCGCCGCCCTCCTCGCGGCCGGCGGCTACCTCTACCTCACCCGGCCGCACAAGCCGCCACCCCCTCCCCCGCCGTACCCGTCTCAGGTTGTGGACATCACCTACCTGTCCCCGGTGGCCGTCCCGGGCCCGGACCGGACGGGCGGTTTCAGCTTCGCGGTGGAGCTGAGCGTGGCGTCCGGCCCGCCCGTCACGGTCCGGGACATCACCCAGCCCTACGTCGGCCTGACCCTGACCTCGCGGCCCCGTACCCCTTTCCGGACACGGGCCGGCGACCACCGCGAGGTCGTGATCACCATGCACGTCACGCAATGCCGGAAAGCGCCGGAAAGCGCCGGACTCCCTTTCCTGGACGTAACTCTGCGTAATACGCGCGCAATAGAGGTCCACAGTTTCATCCTGGGGCAGCGCTATGCACAGCACCTCTCCGACGCCCTGCGAGCCATCTGCGACACCACTTCCGGGTAATTAGCAAAACACCCCAAGCGCCTGACAACCCCGTGCGGATCCTGCGGGTTCTCAGAATGCGGACGGGGCGAATCGGCTGGAATTCCGCTGTTCCACCCACCGTGTACCGCTCTGCATAACGTGGGGTCATAACAAGACAGTCACAGCCTCAGTCAGACCCTCCTCCAGGCTTCCTCCACCCGCTTAGAGTCACCGCCAGTCACCGTGCTGCCGAAAAGTCTCTTCGGCCCGGCGCAGCGACTCGGCCACTTCCACGGGGAAGGGGCCGGTGACAGGGAAAGGACTGATCGTGCGTCAACGTTCGCTCATCGCCATCACCGCCGCGCTGGCGGCGGGAGCACTCACCCTCACCGCCTGCGGCTCGCGCGACAGCGGCGACAAGGGCAACTCCGGCAGCGGTGGCACCACCGTCACCATCGGAGTCGACGCCCCGCTGACCGGCGACCTGTCCGCGCTGGGCCAGGGCATCAAGAACTCCGTGGACCTCGCCGCCAAGACGGCCAACAAGCAGAAGTTCGTCGACGGGGTCACGTTCAAGGTCGTCGCCAAGGACGACCAGGCGCAGGCCTCCTCCGGCCAGCAGAACGCCACCTCCCTGGTCGCCGACAAGAGCGTCCTGGGCGTCGTCGGCCCCCTGAACTCCAACGTCGCCGAGTCCATGCAGAAGGTCTTCGACGACGCCAAGCTGGTCGAGGTCTCCCCGGCCAACACCAACCCCGCCCTCACCCAGGGCACGAACTGGCAGACCTCGAAGTCCCGCCCGTTCAAGTCGTACTTCCGCACCGCGACCACGGACGCCATCCAGGGCCCGTTCGCCGCCGAGTACGTCTACAACACGGCCAAGAAGAAGAAGGTCTTCGTCATCGACGACAAGAAGACCTACGGCGCCGGCCTCGCCGCCACCTTCACCAACGAGTTCAAGAAGCTCGGCGGCCAGGTCGTGGGCACCCAGCACATCAACCCCGACACCAAGGACTTCTCCTCGGTCGCCACCCAGGTCAAGAACTCCGGTGCCGAGGTCGTCTACTACGGCGGCGAGTACCCGCAGGCCGGCCCGCTCAGCAAGCAGATCAAGGCCGCCGGTGCGAAGATCCCGCTCGTCGGCGGCGACGGCATCTTCGACCCGACCTTCATCAAGCTGGGCGGCCCCAGCAGCGCCGGCGACCTCGCCACCTCCGTCGGCGCCCCGGTCGACTCCCTCGACTCGGCCAAGAAGTTCGTCGCCGACTACAAGGCGGCCGGCTACACGGAGAACTACGGCGCCTACGGCGGCTACTCCTACGACTCCGCCTGGGCCGTCATCGAGGCCGTGAAGAAGGTCGTCGACGACAACAACGGCAAGCTGCCCTCCGACGCCCGCGCGAAGGTCACCGCCGCCATGCAGAACGTCTCCTTCGACGGAGTCACCGGCAAGGTCTCCTTCGACCAGTACGGTGACGCCACCAACAAGCAGCTCACCGTCTACGCCGTGAAGAACGGTGCGTGGGCCCCCGTCAAGTCCGGTACGTTCACCGGCTGACCCTCACCCGCACCACCGACGAGCCGCGCGGGGCGCTGTTCCACAGGCGCCCCGCGCGTTCTCGCATCCGGCTTCATCCGTCGAAATCATCCGAAAGTCTCGGAGGACATGCGGTGAACGAACTGCCGCAGCAGCTGGTCAACGGCCTGCTACTGGGATCCATGTACGGGCTGGTCGCCATCGGCTACACGATGGTCTATGGCATTGTCCAACTCATCAACTTCGCCCACGGCGAGATCTTCATGACGGGAGCCTTCGGCGCTCTGACGGTCTACGTCTACGTCCTGCCCGGCGGCACCTCGATGTGGATCGCCCTGCCGCTGATGCTGATCGGCGCCGTCCTCGTCTCCACGGCTGTCGCCGTAGGGGCGGAACGGTTCGCCTACCGACCCCTGCGGGACGCCCCCCGCCTCGCCCCCCTCATCACCGCCATCGGCCTCTCCCTCGCCCTGCAGCAGGCCGTCTGGGCCTGGTACCCCGAAGCCAAGTCCTCGCGGACCTTCCCGCAGATCCACGGCGGCCCGTTCCACATCGGCAACGTGACCATCCAGACCGGTGACATCTTCCTGATCATCGCCGCTCCCGTCAGCATGGCCGTCCTCGGCTACTTCGTCATGCGGACCCGCACCGGACGCGGGATGCAGGCCACGGCCCAGGACCCGGACACCGCCAAGCTCATGGGCGTCAACACCGACCGCATCATCGTGATCGCCTTCGCCCTCGGCGCCGTCTTCGCCGCCGTGGGAGGCGTCGCCTACGGCCTGAAGTACGGCGAGATCAACTTCCGCATGGGCTTCATCCTCGGCCTCAAGGCGTTCACGGCGGCCGTCCTCGGCGGCATCGGCAACATCTACGGAGCCATGATCGGCGGCGTCGTCCTCGGTGTCGCCGAGACACTGGCCTCCGCCTACATCTCCGACATCCCCGGCATGGACAAGTTCGGCAGCCAGTCCTGGGCAGACGTCTGGGCGTTCGTACTCCTCATCCTTGTGCTCCTGTTCAGGCCCCAGGGTCTGCTCGGCGAGCGCGTCGCGGACAGGGCGTGACACCGATGACCACACAGACCACCGCTCCAGAGACCCCTGAGACCCCGGCCCCGGCCACCCCGTCCGGCCTGATCGGCCTCCCGCCGCAGCTCGGCCGCGCCCTCGCCCTCGGCGGCGGCGCCCTCACGGTCGTCTCGACGTTCATGTCGTGGACCTGGACGGCCGCGTTCCCCGGCGACCTCACCGTCTACGGCTACCCCGGCGGCCTGCAGGTCCTGGTCCTCATCAGCGGCGTCTTCACCACTCTCTTCGCCCTGGCCGGTTACGGCGTCACGTGGCTGCGCGGGTTCGTGCCCGCCGGAGGCGACGGCGCCCTGAAGTTCGCGGCGCTCGCCGCCTTCGCCACCGCCTGGTACACGGTCATCGCGATCAGCAGCGAACTCGGCGGCGTCGTCAACCTCGACCCGGGCGGCTACCTCGTCGCCATCGCCTCCCTCGCGGCCCTCGTCGGCGCCCTGGCGCTGCCCTACCGGCACCCCGAGCCCGACCCCATCGACCCCGACGACACCGACTGGGAGCACTTCAAGCACCGGGCGGCCCACGGGTGGGAGAACATCAAGGCGGCGTTCGCCGGCAATCCCCCGCGGTCCGTCGGCAAGCTCCCGGCCTTCGTCGAGATCCTGATCATCGCCGGCATCATGGCCGTCGGCCTGCTGGTCTTCACCTACGGCATCGGCACGGAGTACGACGAGCTCTTCGTGGGCTTCCTGATCACCGCCGGCTTCGGCTTCGCCGCCCTCAACAAGGCCGGCCTGATCGCCCAGGCCTCCCAGATCACCGCCCGGCACCAGACCATCACCGTCTGGGGCGCCTTCATCGCGGCGGCGCTGTTCCCCTTCACCCAGACCGACGACCAGTACGCGACCCTCGGCGTCTACATCCTGATCTTCGCCACCGTCGCGCTCGGCCTGAACATCGTCGTCGGCCTCGCCGGCCTCCTCGACCTCGGTTACGTCGCCTTCCTCGGTGTCGGCGCCTACGCCGCGGCCCTGGTCTCCGGATCGCCCAGCTCGCCCTTCCACGTGCACTTCCCGTTCTGGGGGGCCGTCCTGGTCGGCGCCGCGGCCTCGCTCACCTTCGGCGTCCTCATCGGCGCGCCGACCCTGCGGCTGCGCGGCGACTACCTGGCCATCGTCACCCTCGGCTTCGGTGAGATCTTCCGCATCACGGCCAACAACCTGGACGGCACCTCCGGTCCGGACATCACCAACGGATCCAACGGCATCTCCTCGATCCCCAACCTGAAGATCCTCGGCTGGGACCTCGGCGCACCGCACACCATCCTCGGCTTCACCATCGGACGGTTCGCCAACTACTTCCTGCTGATGCTGATCATCACGGCCGTCGTCGTGCTGGTCTTCCGGCGCAGCGGCGACTCCCGCATCGGCCGCGCCTGGGTCGCCATCCGCGAGGACGAGACGGCCGCCCTGGCCATGGGCATCAACGGCTTCCGGGTCAAGCTCATCGCCTTCGCCGTCGGTGCCTCCCTCGCGGGTCTCGCCGGCACCGTCCAGGCGCACGTGACCTACACCGTCACTCCCGAGCAGTACATGTTCGCCGGACCCATCCCGCCCAACTCCGCGTTCCTGCTCGCCGCGGTCGTCCTCGGCGGCATGGGCACCATCGGCGGCCCTCTCATCGGCGCCGCGCTGCTGTTCCTCATCCCCAACAAGCTCCAGTTCCTCGGCGACTACCAGCTCCTCGCGTTCGGTGTCGCGCTGATCCTGCTGATGCGCTTCCGTCCGGAGGGCCTCGTCCCCAACCGGCGCCGCCAGCTGGAGTTCCACGAAGAGGCCGAAGCGCCCGCAGTCCTCGGCAAGACAGGGGCCTGACCACACATGACCACCGACACCTCCACCCAGGGCACCACCCCGGGCGCCACCGCCCCCGGACAGGTCGTACTCGACGCCCGCGGCGTGACGATGCGCTTCGGCGGCCTGACCGCCGTGCGCAACGTCGACCTCACCGTCAACAGCGGCGAGATCGTCGGCCTGATCGGGCCCAACGGCGCGGGCAAGACGACCTTCTTCAACTGCCTCACCGGCCTCTACATCCCCACCGAGGGCGAGGTCCGCTACAAGGGCGAGGTCCTGCCGGCCAAGTCCTTCAAGGTGACCGCGGCCGGTATCGCGAGGACCTTCCAGAACATCCGTCTGTTCGCCAACATGACGGTCCTGGAGAACGTCCTCGTCGGCCGCCACACCCGTACCAGGGAAGGCTTCTGGTCCGCGGTGCTGCGCGGCCCCGGCTTCCACCGGGCCGAGGCCACCTCCCGCGCACGCGCCATGGAGCTCCTCGAGTTCGTCGGCCTCGCGGGCAAGGCCGAGCACCTGGCCCGCAACCTGCCCTACGGCGAACAGCGCAAGCTGGAGATCGCCCGGGCCATGGCCAGCGAACCGGGCCTGCTGCTGCTCGACGAGCCGACCGCCGGCATGAACCCGCAGGAGACCAGGGCCACCGAGGAGCTGGTCTTCGCGATCCGCGACCGGGGCATCGCCGTCCTCGTCATCGAGCACGACATGCGGTTCATCTTCAACCTCTGCGACCGGGTCGCCGTACTGGTCCAGGGCGAGAAGCTCGTCGAGGGCGACAGCGCCACCGTCCAGGGCGACGAGCGCGTCGTCGCCGCCTATCTCGGCGAGCCCTTCGACGACTCCCCCGGCGACGGGGAAGCCGCCGAGGTCGAGGCCGCCGAGGCCCAGGCCGACCCCACGACGGACGCCGCGCCCGGCAAGGAGACCGACCGATGACCGCACTGCTCGAGGTCGAGGACCTCCGCGTCGCCTACGGCAAGATCGAGGCCGTCAAGGGCATCTCGTTCAAGGTCGAGGCGGGGGAGGTCGTCACCCTCATCGGGACCAACGGTGCCGGGAAGACCACCACGCTGCGCACCCTGTCGGGTCTGCTCAAGGCGGTCGGCGGCCAGATCAGGTTCAACGGCAAGTCGCTGAAGAAGACCCCCGCCCACCAGATCGTCTCCCTGGGGCTCGCCCACTCGCCCGAGGGACGGCACATCTTCCCCAGGATGACGATCGGGGACAACCTGCGGCTGGGCGCGTTCCTGCGCAACGACAAGGCCGGCATCGAGAAGGACATCCAGCGCGCGTACGACCTCTTCCCGATCCTGGGAGAGCGGCGCAAGCAGGCCGCGGGCACCCTGTCCGGCGGTGAGCAGCAGATGCTGGCCATGGGCCGCGCGCTGATGTCCCGGCCCAAGCTGCTGATGCTGGACGAGCCCTCCATGGGCCTGTCGCCGATCATGATGCAGAAGATCATGTCGACCATCGCCGAGCTGAAGTCGCAGGGGACGACCATTCTGCTCGTCGAGCAGAACGCCCAGGCGGCGCTGTCGCTGGCCGACCACGGCCACGTCATGGAGGTCGGCAGCATCGTGCTCTCCGGCACCGGGCCGGACCTGCTGCGCGACGAGTCGGTGCGCAAGGCCTACCTCGGCGAGGACTGAGCGCCCCCCGGACGGCACGACGAGGCCCGCGCTCCCCGGACGACCGGGGGACGCGGGCCTCGTGCGGTGTGCGCGGTGGGCGGGATCAGCCCTTGGACGCCTTCTTCTCCTCGGCGTCCTGGATGACCGCCTCGGCCACCTGCTGCATGGACATCCGCCGGTCCATGGAGGTCTTCTGGATCCAGCGGAAGGCGGCCGGCTCGGTCAGGCCGTACTCGGTCTGCAGGACCGACTTGGCGCGGTCGACCAGCTTGCGCGTCTCCAGACGCAGCGTGAGGTCGGCGACCTCCTTCTCCAGCTCCTTCAGCTCGGTGAAGCGGGAGACGGCCATCTCGATGGCGGGTACGACGTCGCTCTTGCTGAACGGCTTCACGAGGTAGGCCATGGCACCGGCGTCCCGGGCGCGCTCGACCAGGTCGCGCTGGGAGAAGGCGGTGAGCATCAGCACCGGGGCGATGCTCTCCTCGGCGATCTTCTCGGCCGCGGAGATGCCGTCCAGCTTGGGCATCTTCACGTCGAGGATGACGAGGTCCGGCCGGTGCTCACGGGCGAGCTCGATGGCCTGCTCGCCGTCGCCGGCCTCGCCGACGACGCTGTAGCCCTCTTCCTCCAGCATCTCTTTGAGGTCGAGCCGGATGAGGGCCTCGTCCTCGGCGATGACGACACGGGTCGTCAGCGGAGGAACGTGCGACTTGTCCTCGTCGGGCGTGTCCACGGGCTGGGGCGACTCGGGGGCGGTCACAGGGGCTCCTTGTTACGGGCCGGGCAGGTACTGCTGCGTATGCAGCCTACCCAGCGGCGGGGAGCCGCGGTGACCCGGTACACTTCCCGGCAGATCCACAACCTGCCCGGTTGGAGGAACTGGTCAGACTCGCGGCACTCAAAATGCCGTGCCCTATGGGCATGTGGGTTCGAATCCCACACCGGGCACAGCGGGACCAGAAGCGGAGGATCACGTTCACGTGATTCTCCGCTTTTTGCGGCGGTCCGGGCTCGTGACCCGTCCGGGTCGGCCTCTGGGGCGGCCCTAGGTGAGGCTGTCGTCCTCGCCGACGCGGTGCACCCGGACCATGTTCGTCGAGCCGGACACCCCGGGCGGTGAGCCCGCCGTGACGACCACGACGTCGCCCTTCTCGCAGCGGCCGTACTTCAGCAGCAGGTCGTCGACCCGCGCGACCATCGCGTCCGTCGACTCCGCGGGCGGGCCGAGGAACGTCTCGGCGCCCCAGGTCAGGCTGAGCTGCGAGCGCGTGGCCGGCTCGGGGGTGAAGGCGAGCAGCGGGATCGGGGAGCGGTAGCGGGACAGCCGGCGGGCGGTGTCGCCGGACTGCGTGAAGGCGACCAGGAACTTCGCCCCGAGGAAGTCGCCGATCTCCGCGGCCGCACGCGCCACCGCGCCGCCCTGGGTGCGCGGCTTGTTGCGTTGGGTCAGCGGCGGCAGGCCCCTGGCGAGCATGTCCTCCTCCGCCGCCTCGACGATCTTGGCCATCGTCAGGACCGTCTCGACGGGGTACGTGCCCACGCTCGTCTCGCCGGACAGCATCACCGCGTCCGTGCCGTCGATGACGGCGTTCGCCACGTCGCTCGCCTCGGCGCGGGTCGGCCGCGCGTTGTCGACCATCGAGTCGAGCATCTGCGTCGCCACGATCACCGGCTTGGCGTTGCGCCTGGCCAGCTTGACCGCACGCTTCTGGACGATCGGGACCTGCTCCAGCGGCATCTCCACGCCCAGGTCCCCGCGGGCGACCATGATCCCGTCGAAGGCGGCGACGATGTCCTCGATCGCGTCGACCGCCTGCGGCTTCTCCACCTTGGCGATGACGGGCAGGCGGCGGCCCTCCTCGGCCATGATGCGGTGGACGTCCTCGATGTCGCGGCCGCTGCGCACGAAGGACAGCGCGATGACGTCGAAGCCGGTGCGCAGCGCCCAGCGCAGGTCGGCCTCGTCCTTCGCGGAGAGCGCGGGGACGGAGACCGCGACGCCGGGGAGGTTGAGGCCCTTGTGGTCGGAGACCATGCCGCCCTCGACGACGGTGGTGCGGACCCGGGGGCCGTCCACGGAGGTGACCTCCAGGCAGACCTTCCCGTCGTCGACCAGGATGTGCTCACCGGGAGTGACGTCGTCGGCGAGTCCCGGATAGGTGGTGCCGCAGAGCTGTCCGTCCCCCTCGGCGCCCTCTTCGACCGTGATGGTGAAGCTGTCACCGCGTTCAAGGAGTACGGGACCTTCCGCGAAGCTGCCGAGCCGGATCTTCGGACCCTGAAGATCGGCGAGGAGTCCGACGCTGCGTCCGGTCTCGTCGGCGGCCTTCCGGACCCGCCGGTAGCGCTCCTCGTGCTCGGCGTGCCCGCCGTGGCTGAGGTTGAACCGGGCCACGTCCATTCCGGCGTCGACCAGCGCTTTGATCCGGTCGTACGAGTCGGTGGCGGGCCCCAGAGTACAGACGATCTTCGCTCGGCGCATGGTTCGAGCCTAGGGCTTACCCGCGGGTAGAGAATTGGCCGAGGGTGACTACTCAACAACCGTTGGGTGAAGCGGTGTTGACAAGTATTGAATTGTGCGGCGGGGTGCTCCGATGAGCGATTCCCCGGTCGCGGCCCGTCCCGCCGCGCGAACCGGCCGTGTCCGGCGCCTCAGAGCCGCGGCGGATGCATGGTGAACCGGGCGTTGACGGCGGCGTGGACCCGCTGGCGCTGGGGTTCGAGATCGAGGGCCGGCGTGGTGTCCTCGGCGCCGCCGTAGGCCATGGAGCGCATCCGGCCGGGGGCCTGCGGGTAGGGCTGGGCGTCCTCGGCGCCGATGTCGGCCAGCTCCAGGAGGGCCGCCAGCGAGGTGCCGAGCGCCTCCGCGTACTCCCTGGCCCGCTGGACGGCCTCCCGCACCGCCTGCCGCCGGGCCTCGCGATGGGCCGGGGAGTCGGGGCGCAGCGCCCACCAGGGGCCGTCCACCCGGGTCAGCTCCAGGTCGGCGAGGCGTGTGGTGAGCTCGCCGAGGGCGGTGAAGTCGGTCAGCTCGGCAGTGAGGTGGACGCGGCCGTGGTAGGCGTGGACGCGCTCGCCGCGGCCCTTCTCCCTGAGTTCCGGGCTGATGGAGAAGGCGCCCGTCTCCAGGCGTTCCACCGCCTCCCCGTAGCCCTTGATCAGGTCCAGGGCGGCGGTGTTGCGCCGGGTGAGGTCGTCCAGGGCGGCGCGGCGGTCCCTGCCGCGGGAGGCGACCGTGACACCGATGCGGGCGATCTCGGGGTCGACCTCGAGACGCGCCTCGCCTCGCACGGCGACGCGGGGCGCGCCGGGGGTGCCGTGGGCGACGGCGGGGCGGGAGTCGTCCGGTGCGGGGAGGGTCATACGACCCACTGTGTCATCTTCCGTCGGCGAGCGGGGTGAGTACCTGGGCCTGCCGTGCCTGCGGAACCCGCGGCGCGTGCGGGGACTGGTCGAGCCCGAAGGTGGTGAAGGCCGTCCGGGCCGGCAGCCGGTATGTGTCCGTCCCGGTCAGGGAGTTGAGGATGGTGGCGCTGCGCCAGGCGGCGAGGCCGAGGTCGGGGGCGCCGACGCCATGGGTGTGGCGTTCGGCGTTCTGGACGTAGACGTGGCAGTCGGAGCCGCTGACGGAGGCGTCCAGGACGAGACGGAACTGCTCGTCCACGCGCGGGCGTCCGCGGCTGTCGCGGCGCAGATAGGGATCGAGGCCGGCGAGGAGGCGGCCGAGCGGGCGTTCGCGGTAGCCGGTGGCGAGGACGACGGCGTCCGTGGTCAGCCGGGTGCGGGTGTCCTGCTGCACATGCTCCAGGTGGAGTTCGACCTTGGTGGTGGCGATGCGGCCCGCGGTGCGGACCCGGACGCCGGGCGTGAGGACGACGTCGGGCCAGCCGCCGTGCAGGCTGCGCCGGTAGAGCTCGTCGTGGATGGCGGCGATGGTGCCGGCGTCGATGCCCTTGTGCAGCTGCCACTGGCCGGCCACGAGACGGTCGCGGACGTCTTCGGGCAGGGCGTGGAAGTAGCGCGTGTAGTCGGGCGTGAAGTGCTCGAGGCCGAGCTTGGAGTACTCCATGGGCGCGAAGGCCTCGGTGCGGCCGAGCCAGTGCAGCCTCTCGCGGGTGACGGGACGGTCGCGGAGCAGGTCGAGGAAGATCTCCGCGCCCGACTGCCCCGAGCCGATGACGGTGACGTGCCCGGCGCCGAGCAGCGCCTCGCGGTGGGTGAGGTAGTCGGCGGCGTGCACGACGGGCACGCCGGGCGCCTCGACGAGGGGCTTGAGGGGTTCGGGCACGTAGGGCTCGGTGCCGATGCCGAGGACGACGTTCCTGGTGTACGTGCGGCCGAGGGCCTCGGCCTCCCCGTCGGCGTCGAGCTGGGTGAAGTCGACCTCGAAGAGGTCCCGTTCGGGGTTCCAGCGGACGGCGTCGACCTGGTGGCCGAAGCGGAGTGCGGACAGGCTGTCCGCGACCCAGCGGCAGTAGGCGTCGTACTCGGCGCGCTGGATGTGGAAGCGCTCGGCGAAGTAGAAGGGGAAGAGCCGGTCGCGGGCCTTGAGGTGGTTGAGGAAGCTCCAGTCGCTGGCGGGGTCGGCGAGGGTCACCAGATCGGCCAGGAAGGGGACCTGGACGCGGGAGCCGCCGATGAGCAGGCCCGGGTGCCAGTCGAAGGAGGGGCGCTGGTCGTAGAAGACGGCGTCGAGTCCGGCGAGGGGCTGGGCGAGGGCGGCGAGCGAGAGGTTGAACGGGCCGATGCCGACGCCGACCAGGTCGCGGGGGGCGTCGGGCTCGTGGTGCGGGGGGCGGGGACGGTGGGGCGTGCTCATCGGGGGGTGGGTCCTTCCACGAGTGCGTCGGCTGTCTCTTCGGCCGCCACGGCCTGTGCGGCTTCTTCGGCGACCTGCGCGGCGCCTGCTTCGACGAGGTCGAGGAGGGCGGCCAGATCGGTGGGGCGGGTGCCGGGGTTGAGCAGGGTGGCCTTGAGCCAGAGCCGGCCGTCGAGGCGGGCCCGGCCGAGGACGGCCCGGCCCTGATGGAGCAGGCTCCGGCGTACGGCGGCCACGGCGGCGTCGGAGGCGTGCGCGGGCCGGAACAGGACCGTGCTGATCGCGGGCCTGCCGCGGAGTTCGAAGGCGGGATGGTCCTGGACGAGACCCGCGAACTCGCGGGCCAGGCCGCAGACCTGGTCGACGAGGGCGCCCAGGCCGCCGCGGCCCAGACTGCGCAGCGTGACGGCGACCTTGAGGACGTCCGGGCGGCGGGTGGTGCGCAGGGAGCGGCCGAGGAGGTCGGGGAGGCCGGCCGCGGTGTCGTCGTCGGCGCTCAGGTAGTCGGCGTGGTGCTCGAGGACGGCCAGGTCGCGGGGGTGGCGCACCGCGAGGAGCCCCGCGGCGACCGGCTGCCAGCCGAGTTTGTGCAGGTCGAGGGTGATGCTGTGGGCACGCCCCAGACCGGCCAGCCGCTCGCGGTGGCGGTCGCTGAACAGCAGGCCCCCGCCGTAGGCGGCGTCGATGTGCAGACGGGCCCGGTGGGCGGTGCACAGTGCGGCGATCTCGGGGAGGGGGTCGATGAGGCCCGCGTCGGTGGTGCCGGCGGTGGCCGCGACGAGGTGCGGGCCGGGGAGGGTGGTCAGGGCCGCGTCGAGTGCGGTGGGGTCGAGCGTGCCGGCCGGGGTGGGAACGATCACCGGGTCGGGCAGGCCGAGCAGCCAGGCGGCGCGGGGCAGCGAGTGGTGGGCGTTCGCGCCGCAGACGAGGCGGACTCCGGCGCCGTGGAGCTCTCGGGCCAGCAGCAGGGCGAGGTGGTTGGCCTCGGTGCCGCCGGTGGTGACGACGGCGTCGGAGGCGCCTGCCTCCCGGGCCAGCGCGCGGGTGACGAGGGCCTCCAGGGCGGAGGCGGCCGGCGCCTGGTCCCAGGAGTCCAGGGAGGGGTTGAGGGCACTGGCGGCCAGGTCGGCGGCGGTGGCGACGGCGAGGGGCGGGCAGTGCAGATGACCGGCGCACAGCGGGTGGGCCGGGTCGGCCGCGCCCTCGGCGAGGGCGTGCACGAGGGCGCGCAGGGCGCCGGGGTCGCCGTCCTGCGGCAGTACGTCCCCGACGGCCGCCTGCAGCCGTGCGGTCACGGCGTCCGGTCCGCCCGCGGGCAGGGGGCCGCCGCGCGCGCGGGCGCCCTCCTCCAGCGCGTCGAGCACGGTGTCGAGCAGGGGGCGCAGGGCGTCGCGGCCTTCGGGGCCCGAGGCGAGGCTCGGTGTGCTCATGGGTTCCTCCCGGGCGCGCGGGCTGAGGGAGTTCCAGCTTGTACGCAGATGCGTGCGCGTGCCCGAAGAGTCAACGATCGGAACCCGAAAGTGGGTACGCCTGCCCGCGGCGCTGCGCGGGGAGGGTGCCGCAGCGCCGGGGGCCGGGGGGCTGCCGCCCCCAGGGCCCCGGCCACCGGCCCTCGACCGGCCCCGCCCCGAGCGCCGGACGGGCCGGGCGGCGGACCGGCGCCCGGCCGGTTCCCCGCGCTACGCCTCCCGCGTCTCCCGCACCCGCAACGCCCGTGCCAGGTCGTCCAGTTGATCGACGAGCTTGCGGCGCAGCGACGGGATCGGCTGCGCCTCCGTCAGGCACGTCTCGCCCAGGCGGAGCGTCTCGGCGTCCACGGCGTACAGCGGGAAGGCCCAGCGGCCGGCGGCGTCGGCGATGGCGGGGCCGCGGCGGGCGGCCACCGCCACCGCGTCCCCGTAGTAGCGGGGGACGTAGTCGCGCAGGAGATCGGCCTGTTCGGGCTGCCAGAACCCCTGGGCGGTGGCGATGAACAGGTAGTTGGAGAGGTCGGTGCCGTCGTCGCCGCCGAACATCGCCGCCCAGGCCCGTGCCTTGGCCTGTTCGTCGGGCAGGGCGGCGCGGCAGCGCGCGGCGCCCTCCTGGCCGGTGGCGGAGGGGTCGCGGTCGAGTTCGACGGCGATGGCGGCCTCGTCGGTCGCGCCGAGGACGGCGAGCCGGGCGAGGACGCGCCAGCGCAGCTCGGGGTCGAGTTCGGGGCCGCCGGGTACGGTGCCGTCGGCGAGCCAGGCGGCGATGGTGTCGGGCTGGGCGGCGACGTCGATGAAGTGGCGGACGGCGATCAGGCGCAGGCCGGGGTGGTCGCCGTCCTCGGTGCGGCGGATGAGGTCGCGGCAGAGGGAGGAGAGCGTGTTCAGGGCCGCCGGACGCTCGCCGGGGGTGACGTAGCGGTCGGCCACCTGGGCGGAGGCGAAGGCCAGGACGCCCTGGACGAGGGCGAGGTCCGTCTCGTGCGGGAGGTGCGTGCGGGCCGCCTCGAGGTAGGCGCCCGGCGGGATCCGGCCGTCGCGGACGGAGTCGCGCAGGGCGTTCCACACGACCGCGCGCGTGAGCGGGTCGGGCAGGCCGGACAGGCTGGTGCGGACCGCCTCGAAGGACTCCGCGTCGAAGCGGATCTTGGCGTAGGTGAGGTCGCTGTCGTTCAGCAGGAGCAGGGCGGGGCGCTTGCCGAGCGGCTGGGGCTCGGTCTGCGGGATGTCGAGGTCGACGCGCTCGCGCAGGGTGAGCTGCCCGCCCTCGTCGGAGACGTCCTGGTCGTAGAGGCCGACGGCGATGCGGTGCGGGCGGCTGCCGGTGTGCTCGACCCGGAGGCCGTAGGTGCCCGAGTCGCCGCGGGTCACCACCGGGCTGAGCGTGTCGACCCCGGTGGTGCGCAGCCAGGCGTCGGCCCAGGCGTGCACGTCGCGCTCGGTGGCGGAGGCGAGGGAGTCGATGAAGTCGGCGAGGGTGGCGTTGGCGAACCTGTGCCGGGCGAAGTGGGTGTTGATGCCGGCGAGGAAGTCCTTCTCGCCGAGCCAGGCCACGAGCTGCCGCAGCGCGGAGGCGCCCTTGGCGTAGGAGATCCCGTCGAAGTTGAGGAGGGCGGAGGCCGTGTCGTCGACGTTCTCCGGGGCCACGGGGTGGGTGGACGGCCGCTGGTCGGCGTCGTAGCCCCAGGCCTTGCGGGCGACCCCGAAGTCGGTCCAGGTGTCGGTGAAGCGGGTCGCCTCGGTGAGGGTCTGGTAGCCCATGTACTCGGCGAAGGACTCGTTCAGCCAGATGTCGTCCCACCAGCGCAGGGTGACGAGGTCGCCGAACCACATGTGGGCCATCTCGTGGGCGACGACCATGGCGCGGGTCTGCCGCTCGGTGTCGGTGACCGCGGAGCGGTAGACGAACTCGTCGCGGAAGGTGACCAGTCCCGGGTTCTCCATGGCGCCGGCGTTGAACTCCGGGACGAACGCCTGGTCGTAGGAGTCGAAGGGGTAGGGCTCCTGGAACTTCTCGTGGTAGCGGTCGTAGCACTGCCGGGTGATCTCGAAGAGCTCGTCGGCGTCCGCGTCGAGGTGGGGGGCGAGCGAGCGGCGGCAGTGCAGGCCGAAGGGCAGGCCGCGGTGCTCGGTGCGCACCGAGTGCCAGGGGCCCGCGGCGACGGCGACGAGGTAGGTGGAGATCAGTGGCGTGGCGGCGGCCCGCCAGCGGCCCCCGCCGAGGTGCTCGGTGACGCCGTTGGCGAGGACGCTCCAGCCTTCGGGGGCCGTGACCGCGAGCTCGAAGACGGCCTTGAGGTCGGGCTGGTCGAAGGCGGCGAAGACCCGCTGCACGTCCTCCATGAACAGCTGCGTGTAGAGGTAGGTCTCGCCGTCGGTGGGGTCGGTGAAGCGGTGCATGCCCTCGCCGGTGCGGGAGTAGCGCATGCTCGCGTCGACGCGCAGTTCGTGCTCGCCGGCGGTGAGGCCCTTCAGCGGCAGGCGGTTCTCACGCAGGGTCTCGGGGTCGAGGGGCTGTCCGTCGAGCGTGACCGAGCGCAGTTCGGCCGGCTTGACCTCGACGAACGTGTCCGCGTCCGCGTGCGCGCTGAACCGGATGACGGTACGGGAGTCGAAGGTCTCGTCGCCGGTGGTCAGATCGAGGTCGATCGTGTAGCGGTGGACGTCGAGGAGCGTGGCACGGGTCTGCGCTTCGTTGCGCGTCAGTACGGACATGCAGGCAATGCTGCCTGATGCCGCTGACACGGCACAGGGGATATCGGTGCGCGGTCCGCGCGCGCTCCCCTCGGACGGCGCCCGCGTTCCCCGGACGGCCGGACGGACTTCCCGGACGGCCGGACGGACTTCCCGGACGGCCGGACGGACTTCCCGGACGGCCGGACGGACTTCCCGGACGGCCGGACGGATTCCCCGGGCGGCCGGACGGACGTCTCCCTTCCCCTGCGGGATGCCGGCGCCCGCGCTACGTCCGCTCCTCCTCGAGCTCTCCGTCGTGCGCGCGGCCGGTGCGCTGGACGGGGAGACAGGCGTCCGGGTGGGGCAGGCCGGGCGCGCGGGGCACGGGCCCGCCGGTCCCGGGGCGGTCCTCGACCAGGGCGCGCAGGGCGCGTACCTCCCGCTCCAGTTCGAGGAAGCGGCGGTGGGCGTCGTAGAGGTAGCGGACCTTGGTGCGCAGGACCCAGGGGTCGACGGGCTTCATGACCAGGTCGGCGACGCCGAGCCCGAAGGCCGTGGAGGTCACGAGGTGGTCGACGCCGAAGCCGGTGAGCAGGATGACCGGGATGTGCTGGGTCTGTTCCACCCGGCGCATGTAGCGGACCACGTCCAGGCCACTGACGCCGGGCATGCGCACGTCGAGCAGGAGGAGGCCGACCTGACCTCGGAGCACCTGCTTCAGCGCCTCGTCGCCGCTCGTGGCCCGCCCCAGCAGGTAGCCGAGCGGGGCCAGGGCGCTCTCCAGGGCGTACAGCGTGTCCTCGTGGTCGTCGACGATGAGGATCTTGGCATCCGGCATGGCCCGACGTCCCTCCCGCGTGGACAACCAGCTTATGACCGGAACGCTGACGCGGCGTGCCCGTCAGCTGACAAGGAGTGCACAGCGCAGCATGCCCCCTGCCGGCCGTGCTGTCACTCCCCTTGTGGCATCTGCCGAGGTCAATTCGCCGTTCACGCGGAGCCGTTCACGGCGTCCTCGGCGATGCGCTCGTGGTGCCGGATCACTTCCGCCACGATGAAATTCAGGAACTTCTCAGCGAACGCCGGGTCCAGCTTGGCGCTCTCCGCGAGGTCGCGCAGGCGCGCGATCTGGCGGGCCTCACGGGCCGGGTCGGCGGGCGGCAGCCGGTGCGCGGCCTTGAGATGGCCGACCTGCTGGGTGGCCTTGAAGCGCTCGGCGAGCATGTGGATGACGGCCGCGTCGATGTTGTCGATGCTGTCGCGCAGCCGGGCGAGTTCCGTGCGGACGGCAGGATCGACGTCCTGCGCGCCGGTGTTGCTGGTGGTCATGGGCGCCCACCCTACGGGGCGGGCCCGGTGCCGATCACCCCCGCGGACCGGGCGAGGGCCCGGTCGCCGGCTCGCCGGGGCGGGCGGCCGGCTCGTCCCCGTCGGCCCGCTCCCCCGGGGACGCGGGGCCAGGGCCGTACCGGGGCACGGTCACGGTGCGCGGCACCGGGACGTCCGGCTCGAACTGCCGGGCCGGGGGCGTGGGTTCGTCCGGGTGAACGCCTTCGGCCTGGGCCGCTTCCGGTCCGCCGGTCCACGGCGCTCGCCGTGCGTACCCGGTCCGGTGCTGGGCGAGGGCGGCAACGCGGTGTGGCTGCCGGGGCTGGACGGCCGGGACGCGGCCGGCACGGGCGGCGTCTCCCTGCGGACGCCCTGGACAGGGAGACGGGACGACGGGACAACAGGGCGACGGGGCGACGGGGCGACAGGGCGACGGGGCGACAGGGCCCACGACACCGCCTGGCGGGAGGACGACCCGGGAAAGGGCCCCGGGAAACGGCCCGGGGAAAATCGGCCCGCCTCCCCGTAGAGTGGGACCGGGTGCAGGTCGTCCTGGGGGTCAGGCGTGGCGAACGGCGGACCGGTCGAGCACGGCTTCCCACACCTGGAGAAGGTGCGGGCCGCCATCACCGCGCTCTACAGGCGCTTGTCGTACGACACGATCCGGACGTTCTCCAGCAGCGTCGCCCCGGCCGACGTGGCCTTCGCCGACACGGACGACATCCATCTGGGCGCCCAGCGGGTGGCCCGCGAGCTCGTCCACCACTACCGCCTCCCGGACGCCCGCCTGATCGTCGGCTTCCGCGAGATGGAGCACGCGGCGAACATCGAACTCGCCGCCGGCCCCGAGTACTTCGTCGAGCTGAACGAGCGCTTCCGCACCCACCGCCGCGACATCGGAGCCGCGCTGGCACACGAGATCATGCACGTCTACCTGCACCGCCTGGACCTGTCCTTCCCCGGCACCCGGGACAACGAGATCCTCACGGACACGGCGACGACCTACCTCGGCGCGGGCTGGCTGCTGCTGGACGCCTACCGGGAGGACTCGGCGTCCTCACAGAAGCTCGGCTATCTGACACCCGAGGAGTTCGGCTACGTCCTGGCCAAGCGCGCGCTGGTCTTCGACGAGGACCCTTCGATCTGGTTCACCAGCCCGCAGGCCTACGAGGCCTACCAGCGCGGCATGGCCAAGGCCCGCCACGACGGGCAGCAGCCCCCGCTGACGGCGGCCGGCTGGGCGGGGCGCCGCCGTTACGCCCGGGACCGCCGCCACGCCCAGGACCACCACGCTCCCGCGCCGCACCCCGGTGCGCCCTACTCCTTCACCCCGGACGGGCGCGGACCGCTGCGGGTGTCGTTCCCCTGTCCCACCTGCCACCAAAGGATCCGGGTGCCGGTGCGGGGGCGCGTCCGCGCGCGGTGCGGGCTGTGCCGGACGGTGCTGGAGTGCGACACGTAGTGACCGTGCCGGCGCCGGAGGGCCCGGCCGGCCGCCCGCCCTCAGCTCCCGTACACCGCCCCCGGCGCCTCCGCCCGCGCGAGCAGTTCGCGTGCCGTCTCCCCCGCCTCGGCCGGGGTCCACCGGGCGCCCTTGTCGGCGCTCGGGCCGGGCCGCCAGCCCTCCATGACCGTGATCCGGCCGCCCTCCGCCTCGAAGACGCGGCCCGTCACGCCGGCGCTCGCGGCGGAGCCGAGCCAGACGACGAGGGGGGAGACGTTGCCGGGGGCCATCGCGTCGAAGCCGGTCGCCGGGGCGGCCATCGTCTCGGCGAAGGCGCGTTCCGTCATCCGGGTCCGGGCCGCGGGTGCGATCGCGTTGACCTGGACGCCGTAGCGGGCGAGCTCGGCCGCCGCGACCAGCGTCAGCCCCACGACGCCCGCCTTCGCGGCGCTGTAGTTGCCCTGGCCGACCGATCCCAGCAGACCCGCCCCGCTGCTGGTGTTGACGACGCGTGCGGCCGGCGCGCGGCCCGCCCTCGCCTCCGTCCGCCAGTGCGCGGCGGCGTGCCGCAGCGGCAGGAAGTGCCCTCTGAGGTGCACGCGCATCACCGCGTCCCAGTCGTCCTCGTCGAGGTTGACCAGCATCCGGTCGCGCAGGAAGCCGGCGTTGTTGACGAGGGTGTCGAGGCGGCCGTACGCCTGCAGGGCGGCCGCGATCAGGGACGCCGCACCTTCGGTGGTCGCGATGTCGCCGCCGTGCGCGACCGCCTCGCCGCCCGCCGCGCGGATCTCGTCCACCACGCGCCCGGCGGGGCTGTCGGCGCCGGGCGCGCCGTCCAGCCCCACGCCCAGGTCGTTCACGACGACCCGGGCCCCCTGGGCCGCGAAGGCGAGCGCGTGCGCCCGCCCGAGGCCGCGCCCGGCGCCGGTGACGACGACCACCCGCCCGTCGCAGATCCCGTTCATCTCACGCCTCCTTGCCGGCGGTCGCCGCGTCGAGGTAGGCGGGACGCTCCCCGCCCCCGTGCACGAGCAGGCTCGCCCCGCTGATGTACGCGGCGGCGTCCGAGGCGAGGAAGACGGCGGCGGCGCCGACGTCGGCGGGTGTGGCCATCCGGCCGAGCGGCACCGTACGCGAGACGGCCTCGACGCCGTCCTCGTCGCCGTAGTGGAGCGGGGACAGCTCGGTGCGGACCATGCCGACGACGAGGGTGTTGACGCGGACCTCCGGCGCCCATTCCACGGCCATCGAGCGGGCGAGGTTCTCCAGGCCGGCCTTCGCCGCGCCGTAGGCCGCCGTGCCGGGTGAGGGGCGGGTGCCGCTCACGCTGCCGATCATCACCACCGACCCTCCGGCGCGCCGCAGTTGCCCGTACGCGGCGAGCGAGGCGGTCAGCGGGGTGATGAGGTTCAGCTCGACGACCCGGGCGTGCCACCGGGCCCCGGACCGGTCGAGCCGGCGGTGGGGAGTGCCGCCCGCGTTGTTCACCAGCACATCCACCCGGGGCAGCCGGGCGAAGAAGCGGCCCACGGCGTCCGGATCACGCAGGTCGACGGGGAAGAACTCCGTTCCCTCGACGGGCTCCTCGGGCGGTCTGCGCGCACAGGTCACGACCTCGGCGCCGGCCTCGGCGAAGGCCCTCGCGATCCCTGCCCCGACGCCGCGGCTGCCGCCGGTGACGACCGCGACCTTCCCGTTCAGTCCCATGCGCGGCTACCCTTCACCTAACAAACGTTTGGTGGAAAGGTAGCTGATGCGCCCATGAGTGTCTCCACCTCGTTCCCGGAAAACAGGCCCGCAGAAGCGGGAGAGGCCGCAGGGACCGGAGAGACCGGAGAGACCGGCGAAGAGGGGATCGCCGTCGTGACGGTCGACTTCCCGCCGGTAAACGCGCTGCCGGTGGCGGGCTGGTACGCGCTGGCCGAGGCGGTGCGCGCGGCGGGCCGCGACCCGCGGGCGCGGTGCGTGGTGCTGGCCGCGGAGGGACGGGGGTTCAACGCGGGCGTGGACATCAAGGAGATACAGGCGCGGGGCTCGCGTGCCCTGATCGGCGCCAACCGGGGCTGCTACGAGGCGTTCGCGGCGGTGTACGAGTGCGCGGTGCCCGTGGTGGCGGCGGTGCAGGGCTTCTGCCTGGGCGGCGGCATCGGCCTGGTGGGCAACGCCGACGTGATCGTGGCGAGCGAGGACGCCACGTTCGGGCTGCCCGAGCTGGACCGGGGCGCCCTGGGCGCGGCCACGCATCTGGCCCGCCTGGTCCCGCAGCACCTGATGCGCGCGCTGTACTACACCGCGCGCACCGTGAGCGCGGCCGAGCTGCACCGGTACGGCTCGGTGTGGCGGGTGGTGCCGCGCGGGGAACTGCGCACGGCCGCACTGGAGCTGGCGCGGGAGATCGCCGCCAAGGACGGCGAGCTGGTGCGGCTGGCCAAGGCCGCCATCAACGGCATCGACCCCGTCGACGTGCGCCGCAGCTACCGCTTCGAGCAGGGCTTCACCTACGAGGCGAGCACCGCCGGCGCGGCCGACCGGGTGCGGGACACCTTCGGCAAGGAGGGCGCGGAGTGAGCGACAAGACGATGACCGCCGAGCAGGCCGTCCGCCGTCTGGAGAGCGGCATGACCCTCGGCATCGGCGGCTGGGGCTCGCGCCGCAAGCCCATGGCCCTGGTCAGAGCCCTGCTGCGGTCCGACGTCACGGACCTCACGGTGGTCTCCTACGGCGGTCCCGACGTCGGCATGCTGGCGGCCGCCGGACGGATCCGCAGGCTGGTCGCCGCCTTCGTCACCCTCGACTCGATCCCTCTCGAACCGCACTACCGCGCGGCCCGGGAGTCCGGCGCCCTGGAGCTGACGGAGCTCGACGAGGCGATGTTCATGTGGGGGCTGCGGGCGGCCGCGAACCGGCTGCCGTTCCTGCCGGTGCGGGCCGGGATCGGCTCGGACGTGATGCGGGTCAACCCCGGCCTGAAGACGGTCACCTCGCCCTACGAGGACGGGGAGACGTTCGTGGCGGTGCCCGCCCTGCGGCTGGACGCGGCCCTGGTGCACGTCAACCGCGCCGACCGGCTCGGCAACGGGCAGTACCTGGGCCCGGACCCCTACTTCGACGACCTGTTCTGCGAGGCGGCGGACGCGGCCTACGTCAGCTGCGAACGGATCGTCGACACGGCCGAGCTGACGAAGGATGCGGCACCCCAGACGCTGCTCGTCCAGCGGCACACGGTGACCGGTGTCGTGGAGGCCCCGAACGGCGCGCACTTCACCTCCTGCGCACCGGACTACGGCCGGGACGAGGCCGCGCAACGGGAGTACGCCACCACACCCTGGCCGGAGTTCGCCGCGCGCCACCTCGCCTCCCCCGAGAGGACCGGATCATGACCGACAGGCCCGCCCACCCTCTCCCGCCCACCCGCGCCCCTCTTCTCCCACCCACCCGCACCCCTCTTCTCCCACCCACCCGCGCCGAGTACTGCGTGATCGCCTGCGCCGAGGCCTGGCGCGGAGGCGGTGAGGTGCTGGCCAGCCCCATGGGCCTGATCCCGGCCATCGGGGCCCGGCTGGCCCGGCTCACCTTCGCGCCCGACCTGCTGCTGACCGACGGCGAGGCACTGCTCGTCCGCCCGGACGGCACCACCGAGGGCTGGCTGCCCTACCGCCGGCACCTCGCCCTGGTCACCGGCGGCAGGCGGCACGTGATGATGGGCGCGAGCCAGATCGACCGGTACGGCAACCAGAACATCGCGTGCATCGGCGACTGGGCACGGCCGGGGCGGCAGCTGCTGGGGGTGCGCGGCGCGCCGGTCAACACGCTCAACAACCCGACCAGTTACTGGGTGCCGAAGCACTCCCGGCGGGTCTTCGTCGAGCGCGTCGACATGGTGTGCGGAGTCGGGTACGACCACGCGGGCGGGGCCCGCTATCACCGCATCCCGCGGGTCGTCTCCGACCTCGGCGTCTTCGACTTCGACACGCCCGGCCACTCGATGCGGCTGGCCTCGCTGCACCCCGGCGTCACCGTGGAGCAGGTCAGGGAGGCGACCTCCTTCGACCTGGCCGTCCCCGGCGAGGTCCCGGCGACCCGCGAACCCACCGCCGAGGAACTGCGCCTCGTCCGCGAGGTGATCGATCCCGGTGACACCCGGGCCCGGGAGGTCGCCTCGTGATGCGTACCGCGCTCACCCGGCTGGTCGGCGTGCGGCACCCGATCGTACAGACGGGCATGGGCTGGGTGGCGGGGCCCCGCCTGGTCTCCGCGACGGCGAACGCGGGCGCACTCGGCATCCTGGCCTCCGCGACCATGACCGCCGACCGGCTGCGCGCGGCGATCCGGGAGGTCAAGTCCCGTACCGACGCGCCCTTCGGGGTCAATCTCCGCGCCGACGCCTCGGACGCGGGCGACCGGGTCCGGATCATGATCGAGGAAGGCGTGCGGGTGGCGTCCTTCGCCCTCGCCCCCTCCCCGGAGCTGATCGCGGAGCTGAAGGAGGCGGGCGTGGTCGTCATGCCCTCCGTCGGCGCCCGGCGGCATGCCGAGAAGGTGGCGGCCTGGGGCGCCGACGCCGTGATCGTGCAGGGCGGCGAGGGCGGCGGGCACACCGGCGAGGTCGCGACGACCGTGCTGCTGCCGCAGGTGGTGGACGCGGTACGGATACCGGTCGTGGCGGCCGGCGGCTTCTTCGACGGGCGGGGCCTGGTGGCGGCGCTGGCGTACGGGGCCGCCGGGATCGCGATGGGCACGCGGTTCCTGCTGACGTCGGACTCGACCGTGCCGGACGCGGTGAAGGCGCGGTACCTGGCGGCGTCGGTCAAGGACGTCACCCTCACCACGGCCGTCGACGGCCTGCCCCACCGGATGCTCCGCACGCCTTTCGTGGACGTGCTGGAGAAGTCCGGCCGCACGGGGAACCTGCTGCACGCCGTCCGCCGAGCGGCCGGGTTCCGGCGGCTGTCCGGGCTCAGCCGGCGGCAGATGGTGCGCGACGGGCTCGCCCTGCGCCATGGCAAGAACCTGTCCTGGAGCCAGGTGCTGCTGGCCGCCAACACACCGATGCTGCTCAGGTCCGCGATGGTGGACGGCCGTACGGATCTCGGGGTGATGGCCTCCGGGCAGGTCGCCGGCGTCATCGAGGACCTGCCGTCGTGTGCGGAGCTGGTGCGGAGAGTGATGTCGCAGGCGGCGGGGATCATGGACGCGCTGCCGGCCGGCGGTGCTTCAATGCGCGCATGACGGAGACGATCGAAGACCCCTGGGGGCGAGTGGGGGTACCGCCCGCGCGAGCGAAGCCGAGCGTGGGGAGTGTTCGGCGCCGGCAGCGTACGGGTGGAGGCGCGGCGCGAGGCGGTGGCGGCGGCCCGGCGCAAGGCCGAGGCGTACACGGAGGCGTCCGGGGTGCGGCTCGGCCCGGTGGTGCACATCCAGGACGTGGACTCCGAGTCGTACGAGTTCCGCCAGTACCGGGGCCACGGCGGCGGGGGGCGGCAACTCGGCGGGCGACCTGGCGCCGGGCATGGTGGAGGTGTCGGCGGGCGTGGTCCTGGGCTTCTCGCTCACCCACTGACGGGCCGCCCCCGCGCCGGTCGTCAGAGCCGTTCGATGATCGTCACGTTCGCCTGGCCGCCGCCCTCGCACATCGTCTGCAGCCCGAACCGGCCGCCCGTGCGCTCCAGTTCGTGCAGCAGGGTCGTCATCAGCCTGGTGCCGGTCGCGCCGAGGGGGTGGCCGAGGGCGATGGCGCCGCCGTTGACGTTGACCTTCGCCGGGTCGGCGCCGGTCTCCTTGAGCCAGGCGAGGACGACCGGCGCGAAGGCCTCGTTGATCTCGACGAGGTCGATGTCGTCGATGCTCAGGCCGGTCTTCTTCAGGGCGTGGGCGGTGGCGGGTATCGGCGCGGAGAGCATGCGGATGGGGTCCTCGCCGCGCACGGAGAGGTGGTGCACGCGCGCGCGTGGCGCGAGGCCGTGCTCGCGCACCGCCGGCTCCGAGGCCAGCAGCATCGCCGCCGCGCCGTCGGAGACCTGCGAGGAGCAGGCGGCGGTGATGGTGCCGCCGTCGAGGACCGGCTTCAGTCCGGCCATCCTCTCCAGCGAGGTGTCCCGGCGCGGCCCCTCGTCCACGGCGGCCCCGCCGCAGGCCACGGTCTCCCGCTCGAAGCGGCCCTCGTCGATGGCCCGCAGCGCCCGCCGGTGCGAGCGCAGCGCGAACTCCTCCTGGTCCGTGCGGCTGATCCCCCACTTCGCGGCGATCATCTCGGCGCCCGCGAACTGGTTCACCGGCCGGTCGCCGTATCGCGCCCGCCACCCCTCGCTGCCCGCGAACGGCCCCTGGGTGAGGCCCAGCGGCTCGGCTGCCCGGCGGGTGGCGAAGGCGATCGGGATCTGCGACATGTTCTGCACGCCGCCCGCGACCACCAGGTCCTGCGTGCCGGACAGCACGGCCTGCGCCGCGAAGTGCACGGCCTGCTGCGAGGAGCCGCACTGCCGGTCGACCGTCACGCCCGGCACCTCCTCGGGCAGCCCGGCCGCCAGCCAGCAGGTCCGCGCGATGTCCCCGGCCTGCGGCCCCACCGCGTCCAGACAGCCGAACACGACGTCCTCCACGGCCGCCGGGTCCACGCCCGCGCGGGCGACCAGCTCCCCCAGCACGTGCGCCCCGAGATCGGCCGGGTGGACCCCGCTCAGCCCGCCCCCGCGCCGCCCGACGGGCGTACGGACCGCTTCGACGATGTAGGCCTCGGCCATGGCAACTCCCTCAGCTGTAAGGGCTATTCACGTACGGCGATCCCGTCCAGCACCATCGACAGGTACTGCCGGGCGATCTCCTCCGGGCTGTGCTGCCCGCCCGGCCGGTACCAGGACGCGGCCACCCACACCGTGTCGCGCACGAACCGGTAGGTGAGCCGGACGTCGAGGTCGGCCCGGAAGACCTGGGCGGCGACCCCGCGCTCCAGCGTGGACAGCCACGCCTTCTCGAACCTGCGCTGCGACTCGGCGAGGAAGGCGAACCGCTCCTGCGCGACGAGCTGCTTGCTCTCCTTCTGGTAGATCGCGACGGCGGCGCGGTGCCGGTCGATCTCCCGGAACGACTCGGTGACCAGGGCCTCCAGGGTCTCCCGCGGTCCCGACTCGGCCTCCAGGACGGCGTCGTAGCCGCCCCAGAGCTCGTCGAGGAAGGTGCGCAGGATCTCCTCCAGCATCGATTCCTTGGAGTCGAAGTGGTAGTAGAGGCTGCCCGCGAGCATGCCCGCGTGGTCGGCGATCTTGCGTACGGTGGTGGCGTTGTAGCCCTGTTCGGCGAAGACCTCGGCGGCGGTGTCGAGGAGTTCGCGGCGCCGGGCGGGGGCGGCGGTCACCTGGGGCTTCTTCTTGGTCGGCACGCTTCCATTGTGATCTGTTCCGGTCCTCAGGGGTGCTGGCTGCTGACGGAGACGACCTCTCCGGTGAGGTACGAGGAGTAGCCGGAGGCCAGGAACACGATCACGTTGGCCACCTCCCAGGGCTGCGCGTACCGCCCGAACGCCTCGCGTGCGGTCAGCTCCCGCAGCAGGTCGTCCGTCGTCACCTTCACCAGGTGTGGATGCATGGCGAGGCTCGGGGAGACGGCGTTGACCCGCACCCCGTACCCGGCCGCCTCCATCGCCGCGCACCGGGTCAGCGCCATCACGCCCGCCTTGGCGGCGGCGTAGTGCGCCTGGCCGGCCTGGGCACGCCAGCCGACGACGGAGGCGTTGTTGACGATGACGCCGCCGCGGCCGTCCGCCCGCATCCGTCTCAGCGCCGTCCGGGTGCACCGGAAGGTGCCGTTCAGGGTCACGTCGAGGACGCGGGTCCACTGCTCGTCGCTCATGTCCGCCAGGTCCGAAGTGCCGCCCAGGCCGGCGTTGTTGACCACCACGTCCAGCCGTCCGTGCTCCCCCTCGGCCGCCTCGAACAGGGCTCGCACCTGGTTGTCGTCGGTGACGTCGCAGGGCAGAGCGGCCACCGCCGACGGACCGAACTCACCGGCGAGCTCGGTCTCGTACGCCTTCAGCCGCCGCGGATGGGCGTCGCTGATCAGCACGCGCGCCCCCTCCTCCAGGAAGCGCCGCGCGGTCGCGCCGCCGATGCCCGCGCCGGCGGCCGCGGTGATGACGGCGGTGCGTCCCTTGAGCAGTCCGTGTCCCGGTTCGTACACAGGGCTCTCGACGGCTGTCATGGCTCCACGCTAACCTACCAAACACTTGTTAGGGAAGGATGGCCGCCGATGGATCTCGCCTTCACGCAGGAGGAGGATGCCTTCCGCACCGAGGCCCGGGACTGGCTCGCGGCCCATGTGCCGGGCGCTCCCCTGCCGTCGCTGGAGACGGCGGAGGGCTTCGCGGCACACCGCGCGTGGGAGGCGGAGCTGGCCGCGGACCGCTGGTCGGCCGTCAACTGGCCGGTGGAGTACGGCGGACGGGACGCGGACCTGATCCACTGGCTGATCTTCGAGGAGGAATACTGGGCGGCGGGCGCGCCGGGGCGCGTCGGGCAGAACGGCATCAGCCTGCTCGCGCCGACCCTCTTCGACCACGGCACGAAGGAGCAGCGGGCGCGCGTGCTGCCTCGCATGGGCACCGGTGAGGTCGTCTGGGCGCAGGCGTGGTCGGAGCCGGAGGCCGGCTCCGACCTCGCGTCCCTGCGGTCCAGGGCGGTGCGCACGGACGGTGGCTGGCTGCTGAGCGGGCAGAAGACGTGGTCGTCGCGGGCCGCGTTCGCGGACCGCGCCTTCGGCCTGTTCCGCAGCGACGCCGACCGGCCGAAACCCCACCAGGGGCTGACCTACGTGATGTTCGACCTGCGCGCCCCCGGTGTCACGGTCCGGCCGATCGGCCGGCTCGACGGGAAGCCGGCGTTCGCGGAGCTGTTCCTGGACGAGGTCTTCGTGCCGGACGAGGACGTGATCGGCGCCCCCGGCGAGGGCTGGCGGATCGCGATGTCGACGGCGGGCAACGAGCGGGGGCTGATGCTGCGGGCCCCCGGCCGCTTCCTCGCCACCGCGGAGCGCCTGCGGCGGCTGTGGCGGCTGGTGGGCGGCCCCAGCAGTGCCCAGCCGCGGGTGGCCGACGCACTGATCGGCGCCCGCGCGTACCAGCTCTTCACCTACGCGGCGGCCTCCCGCTTCCTGGAGGGCGCTCTTCTCGGCCCGGAGTCCAGCCTGAACAAGGTCTTCTGGTCGGAGCTGGACCTCGCCGCGCACGAGACGGCACTCGATCTGCTCGGCGAGGAGGCCGAGTTGGCGGACACCCCCTGGTCCGAGGGCTACGTCTTCTCCCTCGCGGGCCCCATCTACGCGGGCACGAACGAGATCCAGCGGGACATCATCGCCGAGCGCCTGCTGGGCCTGCCGAAGGGACGCCGCTGATGCGCTTCCTGCTCGACGCCGAACAGCGGGCGTTCGCCGACTCGCTGGACGCGATGCTGACGGCGGCGGACACCCCGTCGGTCGTACGGGACTGGAGCCGCGGCGACCACACGAGCGGGCGCGCGCTGTGGTCCCGCATCGCGGACGCGGGCGTCTTCTCCCTGGCTGTTCCGCAGGAATACGGCGGCGCGGGCCTCCACCCCGTCGAACTGGTCGTCGCCCTGACCGAGTCGGGACGGCACGCGGTCCCGGGCCCGCTGGTGGAGACGGCCGCGACGGCGGCCCTCCTGGCCGGCCTCGACGACCCGGCCCCCGCCGAGCGCCTCCTGCCCGCGCTGGCCTCCGGCGCGTGCGTGGCGACCATGACGACCTCCTCCTGCGCACTGGACGCCGACATGGCAGACATCCGGCTGTCGGTGGAGCGTCCGCACGCCCGGGCGCGGGCGGCCGGGGGACCGGAGGTCGGGGGGCAGGGGGTCGGGGGACCGGAGGTCGGAGGGCAGGGGGTCGAGGGACCGGAGGTCGGAGGGCAGGGGGCCGAGGGACCGGAGGTCGGAGGGCAGGGGGCCGAGGGGCCGGAGGTCGGGGGGCAGGGGGCAGGGGAGCAGGGAGTCGGAGGGCAGGGAGTCGGAGGGCAGGAGTTCGAGGGGCCGGGATCCAGGGTGCCGGGGCCCGGGGTGCCGGGGCCCGGGGTGCCGGGGCCCGGGGTGCCGGGGCCCAGGATGCCCGGCCGCGAGAGGGGCGGGCCCCGCGGTGCGGGGTCCACGGCCGTACGCCTCGCGCCGCCGGTCGGACCGACCACCCCCGACCCCGCCTGCCCAGCCGGGACGGCCGACCCCCGCTCCGCCTTCCCGGGCCCCGCCCCCGCTTCCGCCCCCCGGCCGTCCCTCGACCCCGCCCGGCGGCTGTTCGCGCTGCCGGCCGGCGGGGAGTTCCTCGCCGACGGGCCGCGGGTGTCCGAGGCCGTGGCGCGCGCCCTGCTGCTGGCTCGCCTCGCCACCGCCGCCCAGGCCCTCGGGGTCGGTCTGGCCCTGCTGGACCGCACCGTCGGGTACGTCGGACAGCGGACCCAGTTCGGCGTGCCCATAGGCTCGTTCCAGGCCGTCAAGCACCGCCTGGCCGACGCGAAGATCGCCCTGGAATTCGCGCGCCCCCTGGTGCTGGGCGCCGCCCTGACCCTCGCGCCCGCCGACGTCGCCGCCGCGAAGGTCGCCGCCTGCGAGGCGGCCTGCGCCACCGCCCGTACCGCGCTGCAGTCGCACGGCGCGATCGGGTACACCGCCGAGTACGACCTGT
This sequence comes from Streptomyces sediminimaris, assembly GCF_047049295.1. Lineage (NCBI taxonomy): Bacteria > Bacillati > Actinomycetota > Actinomycetes > Kitasatosporales > Streptomycetaceae > Streptomyces > Streptomyces sediminimaris. The sequence goes on from NZ_JBJWOT010000001.1 coordinate 2,267,306, forward strand.
CGCTGTGGCTGACCAAGGCCCGCGCTCTGCGCGACGCCTGGGGCGGGCCCCAGGCGTGCCGGGACGTCGTGGTCGGTGGTGGTGATCATCGCCGGTGAGTTCCTGGGATGCGGTCCCGGCCGACGCGGCGGCCGGTCAGGACGCCGGCGGCAGGATGCCCCGCGCCCTGGCGGCGGCGAGCCACTGGGGGAACTCGCCGAGCAACCGGTCGTACAGTTCCGCGTCCGACACCCGCCGAGGGTCCGTTCCCGCGTGGAAGAAGCCGGCGTTGTCGACCACACGCTTGTGCGGTACCGGCAACTCGTCGAGCCTGCGCAGGAAGTCGAACTGCCGGCTGTCCGGGTCTCCGAAGCCGATGAACTGCCAGAACAAGGGCAGGCGGGCCGCCTTGCACAGATACTTCTCCGCGGCGGCCCTGCTGGTCGGTCCCCCGTCGGTCTGGAAGACGACCAGAGCAGGTTCCTCGCAGCCGGTGTCGAGGTAGTGGTCGATGACGACGTCCATCGCCACGTGGTAGTTGGTCCTGCCCATGTGACCGAGTTCGGCCGCGAGCCTCTCGATGCGTCCGCTGTGGTCACGGAGACCGATGTCGGCCACGGCGTCGACGTCCGTGGAGAAGAAGACGACCGGCACCACACCGTCGTCGTCGAGATGGGCCGACAGGCCGAGTACCCGGTCGGCCAGCGCCTGGACACTGCCGTCCTTGAAGTACGGCGCCATGGACCCGGAGTAGTCGACCACGAGGTAGACCGCGGCCCGCTGTCCGTCCAGGCCGTGCTTGGCGAGGGACACCCCCGCGCTCTTGTAGAGACCGACCAGCGCGGGCGCGGTCTCCTCCACCTTCTGCAGACTGATCGCGACCATGGCCCCTACTCTCCCATCCGCCCCCGGTGTTGGTTATTTTGTTCGCCGCCGTCCCCACCGGCTCACCGTCTGTCCCACACCTTCCGAGGAGCCGGCCGTGGAACCCGAGTCCGCCGTCACCACCTGCTACCGCCATCCCAGGGTGGAGTCCCACGTCCGCTGCACCCGCTGCGACCGCTACATCTGCCCCGACTGCATGCGGGAGGCGGCGGTCGGCCACCAGTGCGTGGAGTGCGTGAAGGAGGGCGCGCGGTCGGTACGGCGGGCCCGCACGGTGTTCGGCGGCCGGATCGCGGCCGTGCCCGTGGTGACGTACATCCTGATCGGCCTCAACGTGCTCGCGTACGTCGGCGAGTCGGTGCGCCCGGGGATCGTGGACCGCTTCGAGATGCTGGGCCGCGGCCTCGCCGGACCGGACGGCGCGCACTACGTGTGGCAGGCCGCCCACCCCGCGGGCTACCACCCCGAAGGCGTCGTCGACGGCGAGTGGTACCGGCTGCTGACCGGCGCTTTCCTCCATCTCCCGGTCACCGAGGGGACGTTCGGGATCCTGCACATCGTGATGAACATGGTGGCACTGTGGAACCTCGGCCGGATCGTGGAGTACCAGCTGGGCCGGGTCCGCTACGTCGCCCTGTACCTGCTGTCCGCGCTCGGCGGATCGGTCCTGGTTCTGCTGATCGCGCCCGACACCCCGACGCTCGGCGCGTCCGGGGCGATCTTCGGGCTCGGGGCGGCGTACTACGTGATGGCCCGCCGCCTCGGCGCCGACATGCGCCCCGTCAACCGCTTCATGGCCGGCCTGCTGCTGTGGCTGCTGATCTCCGCCGGCCTCACCTCCTGGCAGGGCCACCTCGGCGGCCTCCTGGCGGGCGGCGTGCTGACCCTGGCGTACGCCTACGCGCCCCGGGACCAGCGCCGCGACCTCGTCCAGGCCGGCACGGGCCTCGCCCTGCTGGCGCTGCTGGTGATCCTCAGCATGGCGAGGGTCGCCGAACTGACCGTGTGAGCGAACGGTGGGATCCGTGCACGTAATGTGTGCTCCATGAAGCGCGCCGGTTGTCTGCTCCTCGCGGCCCTCCCCGTGGTCATCACCGCGGGGGTCTACGTCCTCACGCCCGCGCACTCCGACGACGGCAGGCCGAAGACGTCCGTGTCCGCGGCGCCGCACGGCGCCGCGGACGCCAAGAGCCGGGCGGAGCAGGAGCGGGCGGAGGACGACGAGGTGATCGCCGACCTGCCGCCCGGCCTCGCCGCCCCGGCCGAGAAGGAGCTGGCCCAGAAGCTGGTCGCCAGCGCCGAGAACTCGACTCTGGACTGGCGCAGCGCCTACGGCTACATCGAGGACATCGGCGACGGCCAGGGCTACACGGCCGGCGTCATCGGCTTCTGCACCGGCACGCACGATCTGCTCACCCTGGTCGAGCGCTACACCAGGACCCACCCCGGCAACGGCCTCGCCAGGTACCTCCCCGCCCTGCGCAGGGTCGACGGCACCGACTCCCACGAGGGCCTGGACCCGGGCTTCACGGCCGCCTGGAAGGCGGAGGCCCGGCTGCCGGCCTTCCGCAGGGCCCAGGACGAGGAGCGCGACCGCGTCTACTTCAACCCGGCCGTGCGCCTCGCCAAGCTCGACGGCCTCGGCACGCTGGGCCAGTTCATCTACTACGACGCCCTGGTCTTCCACGGCCCCGGCACCGGCCCGAACAGCTTCTACGGCCTGCGCGAGCGCGCGATGAGGGAGGCGGACATCCCCTCCCAGGGCGGCTCCGAGAAGGCCTACCTCGACATCTTCCTGGACGTGCGCCGCAAGGCCATGAAGGCCAAGAAGGCCGACATCGACACCTCCCGCATCGACACGGCCCAGCGGCAGTTCCTCTACGACGGGAACCTCGGCCTGAAGACGCCGCTGACGTGGAAGGTGTACGGGGAGACGTACCGGGTGCCGTAGCCCCGCCCGGACGTGCGACGGCGCCTGCCCGTCGTCCGGTCGGGGACTTCCGGGGCAGGCGCCGCCACGGGGGGTCCGGGGGTCGCCCCCCGGATATCCCGCCCGTACGCCGTTGTACGGGACGTGTGGAGCCCTGAGCCGTCAGGCGTCGAGGGCCGTCAGGCCGTCAGGCCGTCAGGCCGTCAGGCCGTCAGGCCGTCAGGCCGTCAGGCCGTCAGGCCGTCAGGCCGTCAGGCCGTCAGGCCGTCAGGGCACGGTCCGTCAGGCCGTCAGGGCGCGGTCCGTCGGGCGGATCGGGGCCGGCAGGTCGCTGGCACCGGTCAGGAAGCGGTCGGCTCCCCTGGCTGCGGAGCGGCCCTCGGCGATCGCCCACACGATGAGCGACTGGCCGCGGCCCGCGTCACCGGCGACGAAGACACCGGGGACGTTGGTCTGGAAGTCGGCGTCGCGGGCGATGTTGCCCCGCTCGTCGAGCTCCAGGCCGAACTGCTCGACCAGGCCGTTGTCCCGGTCGGTGCCGGTGAAGCCCATGGCGAGGGTGACCAGCTGGGCGGGGATCTTGCGCTCGGTGCCCGGCTTCGAGGTCAGCTTGCCGTCGACGAACTCGACCTCGGCGAGGTGCAGCCACTGGACGTTGCCGTCCTCGTCGCCCTCGAAGTGGCTCGTCGAGGCGGAGTAGATCCGCTCGCCGCCCTCCTCGTGCGCGGAGGTGACCTTGTACAGGATCGGGAAGGTCGGCCAGGGCTGGTTCGTCGGGTGCCGCTCGTCGTTCGGGCGGGGCATGATCTCCAGCTGGGTGACGGAGGCCGCGCCCTGGCGGTGGGCGGTGCCCACGCAGTCGGCGCCGGTGTCGCCGCCGCCGATGACCACGACGTGCTTGCCCTCGGCCGAGATCGGAGAGGTGACGTAGTCGCCCTCCTGGACCTTGTTGGACAGGGGCAGGTACTCCATCGCCTGGTGGATGCCCTTGAGTTCGCGGCCGGGGACCGGGAGGTCACGGGCGGTCGTCGCACCGGCGGCGATGACGACGGCGTCGTAGCGCTTCTTCAGGTCGGTCGCCTTGAGGTCGCGGCCGATCTCGACGCCGGTACGGAAGCGGGTGCCCTCCGCGCGCATCTGCTCGATGCGGCGGTTGATGTGCCGCTTCTCCATCTTGAACTCGGGGATGCCGTAGCGCAGCAGGCCGCCGATGCGGTCGGCGCGCTCGTAGACGGCGACGGTGTGGCCGGCCCGGGTCAGCTGCTGGGCGGCGGCCAGGCCCGCCGGGCCCGAGCCGATCACGGCGACGGTCTTGCCGGACAGGCGCTCGGGGATCTGCGGGGCGACGTCCCCGGTCTCCCACGCCTTGTCGATGATCGAGACCTCGACGTTCTTGATGGTGACCGGCGGCTGGTTGATGCCGAGCACGCACGCCGACTCGCAGGGGGCCGGGCAGAGGCGACCGGTGAACTCCGGGAAGTTGTTGGTCGCGTGCAGGCGCTCGGAGGCGGCCGCCCAGTCCTCACGGTAGGCGTAGTCGTTCCACTCGGGGATCAGGTTCCCGAGCGGACAGCCGTTGTGGCAGAACGGGATGCCGCAGTCCATGCAGCGGCTGGCCTGCTTGCTGATGATCGGCAGCAGGGAGCCGGGGACGTAGACCTCGTTCCAGTCCCTGACGCGTTCGGCGACGGGGCGGGTCTTGGCGACCTCGCGGCCGTGGTTGAGGAAGCCCTTCGGGTCAGCCATTGATCGCCGCCTCCATCATCTTCTCGGTGATCTCGGTCTCGGAGAGACCGGCTCGCTCGGCGGCGTCCTTGGCGGCGAGCACTGCCTTGTACGTGCTGGGGATGATCTTGCTGAAGCGCTCCACGGCGGTGTCCCACTCGGCGAGCAGCTTCTCGGCGACCGTGGACCCCGTCTCCTCCTGGTGCCGGCGCACGACGTCGTGCAGCCACTGCTTGTCGGAGTCGTCGAGGGCCTCGACGGCGGAGACGTTGCCGGCGTTGACGTTGTCGACGTTCAGGTCGATCACGTACGCGACACCGCCCGACATGCCGGCCGCGAAGTTGCGGCCCGTCTCGCCGAGGACCACCGCGTGACCGCCGGTCATGTACTCGCAGCCGTGGTCGCCCACGCCCTCGGAGACGACCAGCGCACCGGAGTTGCGGACGCAGAACCGCTCGCCCGTACGGCCGCGCAGGTACAGCTCGCCGCCGGTCGCGCCGTAGGCGATGGTGTTGCCCGCGATGGTGGAGAACTCGGCGAGGTGGTCGGCGCCCCGGTCCGGGCGGACGACGACGCGGCCGCCGGAGAGGCCCTTGCCGACGTAGTCGTTGGCGTCGCCCTCCAGGCGCAGCGTGACACCGCGCGGCAGGAAGGCGCCGAAGGACTGGCCCGCCGAGCCGGTGAAGGTGATGTCGATGGTGTCGTCGGGCAGGCCCGCGCCACCGAACTTCTTCGTCACCTCGTGGCCGAGCATGGTGCCGACCGTGCGGTTGATGTTGCGGATGGCGACCTGGGCGCGCACCGGCTGGGCGTCGGTCGCGGAGTCCGCGGCCAGGGCGTCGGCGGCGAGCTTGATCAGCTCGTTGTCGAGCGCCTTCGCCAGGCCGTGGTCCTGCTCGATCAGCCGGTGGCGCACGGCGCCTTCGGGCAGCTCGGGCACGTGGAACAGCGGCTCGAGGTCCAGGCCCTGTGCCTTCCAGTGGTCGACGGCACGGGTCACGTCGAGGGTCTCGGCGTGGCCGACGGCCTCCTCGATCGAGCGGAAGCCCAGCTCGGCGAGGATCTCGCGGACCTCTTCGGCGATGTACTGGAAGAAGTTGACGACGTACTCGGCCTTGCCGGCGAAACGGTCGCGCAGCGTCGGGTTCTGCGTGGCGATGCCGACCGGGCAGGTGTCCAGGTGGCAGACGCGCATCATGACGCAGCCGGAGACGACGAGCGGCGCGGTCGCGAAACCGAACTCCTCGGCGCCGAGCAGCGCGGCGATGACGACGTCGCGGCCGGTCTTCAGCTGACCGTCGGTCTGCACGACGATGCGGTCGCGCAGGCCGTTGAGCAGCAGGGTCTGCTGGGTCTCGGCGAGGCCCAGCTCCCAGGGGCCGCCGGCGTGCTTGAGCGAGGTCAGCGGGGACGCGCCCGTGCCGCCGTCGTGGCCCGAGATCAGCACGACGTCCGCGTGCGCCTTCGACACACCCGCGGCGACCGTGCCGACGCCGACCTCCGAGACCAGCTTGACGTGGATCCGCGCCTGCGGGTTCGCGTTCTTCAGGTCGTGGATCAGCTGGGCCAGGTCCTCGATGGAGTAGATGTCGTGGTGCGGCGGCGGGGAGATCAGGCCGACGCCCGGGGTCGAGTGACGGGTCTTGGCGACCCACGGGTAGACCTTGTGGCCGGGCAGCTGGCCGCCCTCGCCGGGCTTGGCGCCCTGCGCCATCTTGATCTGGATGTCGTCCGCGTTGACCAGGTACTCGGAGGTCACGCCGAAGCGGCCGGAGGCGACCTGCTTGATGGCGGACCGGCGGGCCGGGTCGTACAGGCGGTCCGCGTCCTCGCCGCCCTCACCGGTGTTGGACTTGCCGCCCAGCTGGTTCATGGCGATGGCGAGCGTCTCGTGCGCCTCGCGCGAGATGGAGCCGTACGACATGGCGCCGGTGGAGAAGCGCTTGACGATCTCGGAGACCGGCTCGACCTCGTCGACGGGGACCGGCTCGCGGCCGGGCTTGAAGCCGAACAGGCCGCGGAGCGTCATCAGGCGCTCGGACTGCTCGTTCACCCGCTGGGTGTACTTCTTGAAGACGTCGTAGCGGCCGGTGCGCGTGGAGTGCTGGAGGCGGAAGACCGTCTCCGGGTCGAACAGGTGCGGCTCGCCCTCGCGGCGCCACTGGTACTCGCCCCCTATGTCGAGGGCGCGGTGGGCCGGCGCGATGCCGGTGGCCGGGTAGGCCTTCGCGTGGCGGGCGGCGACCTCCTGGGCGACGACGTCGATGCCGACGCCGCCGATCTTGGTGGCCGTGCCGCTGAAGTACTTCTCCACGAAGGCCTCGTCGAGGCCGACGGCCTCGAAGACCTGGGCGCCGCGGTAGGAGGCGACGGTGGAGATGCCCATCTTGGACATGACCTTCAGCACGCCCTTGCCGAGGGCGTGGATCAGGTTGCGGATCGCCTGCTCGGACTCCACGCCCGGCAGGAAGGTGCCCGCGCGGACCAGGTCCTCGACGGACTCCATGGCCAGGTAGGGGTTGACCGCCGCGGCGCCGAAGCCGATGAGCAGGGCGACGTGGTGGACCTCGCGGACGTCACCGGCCTCGACCAGCAGGCCCACCTGGGTGCGCTGCTTGGTGCGGATGAGGTGGTGGTGGACGGCCGCGGTGAGCAGCAGCGACGGGATCGGCGCGTGCTCGGCGTCCGAGTGGCGGTCCGACAGCACGATCAGCCGGGCGCCGTTGGCGATGGCGGCGTCGGCCTCGGCGCAGATCTCGTCGATGCGGGCGGCGAGGGCGTCACCGCCGCCGGATACCCGGTACAGGCCGGAGAGGGTCGCGGCCTTGAAGCCGGGCATGTCGCCGTCGGCGTTGATGTGGATGAGCTTGGCCAGCTCGTCGTTGTCGATCACCGGGAACGGCAGCAGGACCGAGCGGCAGGAGGCGGCCGTCGGCTGCAGCAGGTTGCCCGAGGGGCCCAGCGACGAGCGCAGCGAGGTGACGAGCTCCTCGCGGATGGCGTCCAGCGGCGGGTTGGTGACCTGCGCGAACAGCTGGGTGAAGTAGTCGAAGAGCAGCCGCGGACGGTCGCTCAGCGCGGCGATCGGCGAGTCCGTGCCCATCGAGCCGATCGGCTCGGCGCCGGCCTTGGCCATCGGCGCCAGGATGACGCGCAGCTCCTCCTCGGTGTACCCGAAGGTCTGCTGGCGGCGGGTGACCGAGGCGTGGGTGTGCACGATGTGCTCGCGCTCGGGCAGGTCGCCCAGCTCGATCTCGCCGGCCTCGATCCACTCGGCGTACGGCTGCTCGGCGGCGAGGGTCGCCTTGATCTCGTCGTCCTCGATGATGCGGTGCTCGACCGTGTCGACGAGGAACATCCGGCCGGGCTGCAGCCGGCCCTTGCGCACGACCTTGGCCGGGTCGATGTCGAGGACGCCGACCTCGGAGCCGAGGACGACCAGGCCGTCGTCGGTGACCCAGTAGCGGCCGGGGCGCAGGCCGTTGCGGTCCAGGACCGCGCCGACCTGCTTGCCGTCGGTGAAGGTGACACAGGCGGGGCCGTCCCAGGGCTCCATCATCGTGGAGTGGAACTGGTAGAAGGCGCGCCGGTCCGGGTCCATGGAGTCGTGGTTCTCCCACGCCTCCGGGATCATCATCAGCACGGAGTGCGGCAGCGAACGGCCGCCCAGGTGCAGCAGTTCGAGCACCTCGTCGAAGGTCGCCGAGTCGGAGGCGTCCGGCGTGCAGATCGGGAAGAGGCGCTCCAGGCCCCTGTCCCCGAAGAGGTCGGAGACGAGCTGCGACTCGCGGGCGCGCATCCAGTTGCGGTTGCCCTTGACGGTGTTGATCTCACCGTTGTGCGCGATGAAGCGGTAGGGGTGCGCGAGCGGCCACGACGGGAAGGTGTTCGTGGAGAAGCGCGAGTGGACCAGGGCGACGGCCGAGGCGAAGCGGCGGTCGGAGAGGTCGGGGAAGAACGGCTCCAGCTGGCCGGTCGTCAGCATGCCCTTGTAGACGATGGTGCGGGCCGAGAGCGACGGGAAGTAGACGCCGGCCTCCCGCTCGGCGCGCTTGCGCAGCGCGAAGGCCTTGCGGTCGAGGACGATGTCCCTGCTCGCGCCGTCGGTCACGAAGATCTGCCGGAAGACGGGCATCGTCGAACGGGCGGTGGCGCCGAGCAGCTCCGGGGCGACCGGGACCTCGCGCCAGCCGAGCACCGTGAGGCCCTCCTCGGCGGCGATCGTCTCGATGCGTGAGACGGCGCCCTCGGTGCCCTGCTCGGGCAGGAAGGCGATGCCGACGGCGTACGCACCGGCCTCGGGCAGCTCGAATCCGGCCACCTCACGCAGGAAGGCGTCGGGCACCTGGGAGAGCAGCCCCGCGCCGTCCCCGGAGTCGGGCTCGGAGCCCGTGGCACCGCGGTGCTCGAGGTTGCGCAGCACCGTCAGCGCCTGTTCGACCAGGGTGTGGGACGCCTCGCCGGTGAGGGTGGCCACGAAGCCGACGCCGCACGCGTCGTGTTCGTTGCGGGGGTCGTACATACCCTGCGCAGCAGGGCGAGCATCCATGAAGGACCAGTTCTGGCCATTCGCGGAATGCTGGGACGGCTGGCGCGGCGTACGCATCGGCTCTCCCGTCGTCGTCTCAAGTGGCGTGTTCATGGTGCCGAGGGACGACGTTGGCCCTCTGCTGGGTGCAAAATTTCGTGCAGGTTACATGATGGAGTGATTCTCGGGAAGCGGATACTTCGTTCCAACATACGGACACCACGGGGTGGCGGGGGTACCACGCCTGCGGTGGAAGCCATGGGGACCGAACGGGACAGATCGATGTCCGTCGGCCCAAGGCGGGAGGGGCGGTGTCGCCCGCCCCGCGGGTGCGCGACAGGCGTCATTGCCCACAGCGCTTACGGCTCATGCCCCGTGGTCATGCATCCGAAACCAGCAAGTAACGGCTACTTATGCGGCCCAGCGCATATGCGCAGCCTTCTTCATCCTACGGCCGTTCCGAACAGGCCGCCCAGGGCGTACGTCACACCGGCCGCCGCGCCACCCAGAACGAGCTGCCGGAGTCCGCTGTACCACCAGCTGCGCGCCGTCACCCTGGCCACCACCGCTCCGCAGGCGAACAGCCCGAAGAGCGCGAGCAGCACGGCCGGCCAGAGCGCGGACGCCCCGAGCAGGTACGGCAGCAGCGGCAGCAGGGCGCCCAGCGCGAAGGAACCGAACGACGACACGGCGGCGACCAGGGGGGAGGGCAGGTCGCCGGGGTCGATGCCGAGTTCCTCGCGGGCGTGTATCTCCAGCGCCTGCTCGGGGTCCTTCGACAGCTGCCGGGCCACCTCCCGGGCCAGCTCGGGCTCGACCCCGCGGGCCTCGTAGAGCGCCGCGAGCTCGGCCTCCTCGTCCTTGGGGTGCTTGCGCAGCTCCCTGCGCTCCACGTCCAGCTCGGCCTCGACGAGCTCACGCTGCGAGGCCACGGACGTGTACTCACCGGCGGCCATCGAGAAGGCGCCGGCGGCCAGCCCCGCGAGCCCGGCCAGCACGACCCCCTGCCGGCCGACGGCGCCACCGGCGACACCCGTCATCAGGGCGAGGTTGGAGACCAGGCCGTCCATCGCGCCGAAGACGGCGGGGCGCAGCCAGCCGCCGTTCACGTCCCGGTGCGTGTGGTTGTCGCGGTGCGCTTCGTGCAGCGCGGCTTCGGTCTCGATGATGGCCACGGGTCTCCCCCAGGGAAGCTAAGGCAAAGCTAACTTTGGACGCTGTCTATCTTTCGACAACGCACAAGGTACGCCGCGCATTCCACCCCCGCCAGCAAGGAGAGGCTCGGCTAACCTGCGGTTTCGCCCACGACCGCTCATTCGCGGCATGCCCCGGGCGGACCCGGGGCGACCCCGCACCGGGCCGTCGCGCCGCCCGTCATCCGGCTGCCCGGCCGCGCCGGCCGCGCCGTGGGAGGCCGCCCCGTCCGCCCCGCGGTCAGCGTGTGACGGCATCGTCGGTGCCCGCCTGCGTGACGACGCGCCGCCGGGCACCGGGCGGTGTGCCCGGCGCCCGGCGGCGCGTACTACGGCGGTCAGCTCTTGTTGGCCGACTCGGCCCCGTCCTTCGTTTCGGCCTTGACACCCGCGTCCCCGGCCTCGAGGCCCGCGTCCTCAGTCCCGGGGTTCGCCCTCTCCGTGGTCCCGGGGTCCGCCTTCCCCGTCCTGACGCCCGCTTTCCCAGCCCTGGCGTCCGGCTTCCCGGCCCTGGCGTCCGCGACCTTCCCGGTGGCCTCGTCCTCGGCCGCGCCGTCGCCCTCGGTCTCGCCGTCGCCCTCGGAATCGCCGTCGACGGCACCCGGTTCGACCACGGCCTCCCGGCCCGGCCGCATCCTCGACGACACCACCATGTACGTCACCGCGAGCAGGAACACGATCAGCGCGGTCCAGTCGTTCAGGCGCAGGCCCAGGAAGTGGTGGGCGTCGTCGACGCGCATGTACTCGATCCACGCCCGGCCCACGCAGTAGGCGGCGACGTAGAGCGCGAAGGCCCGCCCGTGCCCCAGCTTGAAACGCCGGTCGGCCCAGATGACCAGGAAGGCGACGCCGACGCACCACAGGGACTCGTAGAGGAACGTCGGGTGGTAGTAACCGGGCACGCGGCCGTCCGTCGAGGACGTGATGTGCAGTGCCCAGGGGACGTCGGTCTTCCTGCCGTACAGCTCCTGGTTGAACCAGTTGCCCCAGCGGCCGATCGCCTGCGCCAGGACGATGCCGGGCGCCACGGCGTCGGCGTACGCGGGCATCGGGACGCCGCGGCGGCGGCAGGCGATCCAGGCGCCCAGGCCGCCGAGGGCGATCGCGCCCCAGATGCCGAGCCCGCCCTGCCACACCTTGAAGGCGTCCACCCAGTCACGGCCCTGGCTGAAGTACAGCTCGTAGTCCGTGATGACATGGTAGAGCCGGCCGCCGACGAGGCCGAAGGGCACCGCCCAGACGGCGATGTCGGCCACCGTGCCGGCCCGCCCGCCGCGGGCGATCCAGCGCTTGTTGCCGAGCCAGACCGCGACGAAGACGCCGATGATGATGCAGAACGCGTAGCCGCGCAGCGGGATGGGGCCGAGGTACAGCACCCCGCGCGACGGGCTCGGAATGTAGGCAAGTTCTTCCATGGCAAGGTCGACGCTACCGTGCCCGGCGGGCCGGACGGCAGGCGCACCGGCTACGGCTCCATAACGGGCGGGCGTGAATCTCTTACCCCTTGTTCGCCTGCCGCACCAGTTGCTTCAGCTTCGCCGGGGTCATCGTCTGGTCCTGGTAGATGTTCTTGCCGTCCAGCAGGACCGTCGGCGTCCCGCTGAAGCGGGCGGCCTTGAAGGCGGCGTTCGACTTGTCGACCCAGCTGTCGTGCTTGCCGTTGTCGACGCACGAGCGGAAGGCGGCCGTGTCGAGGCCCTTCACCTTGCCCGCCAGATCGATGAGCCTGCCGTTGTCGCCGAAGGCGTCGTCGGTCTCCTTCGGCTGGTTCGCGTACAGGACGTCGTGGTAGGCGCGGAACTTTCCGGCGTCCTGGGCGCACGCGGCGGCGTTGCCCGCGCGCAGCGAGCCGGTCCCGCCGAGGTTCCCGTCGATCAGCCGGACCAGGTGGTACTCGATCCTCATCTGCCCGGAGTCGGTCAGCTGGTGGAGCGTCGGGCGGTACGCCGTCTCGAAGGCCATGCACGCCGGGCAGCGGAAGTCCTCCCAGATCGTGAGCGTCGGCCTGGCGCCGTCCTTGCCCACCGGGATCGCGAGGCTGTCCTTGCCCTGCGCCCCTGAGGGTGCCACGGCCGGGCCCGCGGCCTTCTGCTTGTCCTTGCCCGCGTTCGCGGCGACCACGCCGATCACCGCGGCGAGGCCCAGGACGCCGACGACGCTCGCGCCCACGATCAGCGTCCGCCGTCGCCTGTCCGCGGCCTTCTGCTTCTCGCGCTCGACCGCCAGCCGCTCCCGGGCGGTGCGCTTTCCCTCACGGTTCTTCTCGCTCACACCCCCAGAACGAACCGGGGAGGCGCAGCGCGCCTCCCCGGTGCCAGATCCACTCGTAAGGGGGATCTCCGGGACATTCGGATGCCCGGCTACACCTGTCCGCGCACGCCCTTGGCGAGGTCACCGGCGAGCGAGCGGACGGCCTCCACGCCGGCCGCGTGGTCCGGAGCCTCCAGCATCCGCTTGACGAAGGCCGAACCGACGATGACGCCGTCGGCGAAGCCGGCCACCTCGGCGGCCTGCTCGGCGCTGGACACGCCGAGCCCCACGCAGACGGGCAGGCCGGTGCCGGTGGCCCGGGTGCGCTCGACCAGGTCCTGCGCCTGGGCGCCGACCGACTCACGGGTGCCCGTGACGCCCATCAGCGAGGCGGCGTAGACGAAGCCGCTGCCCGCGGCGGTGATCCGGGCGAGCCGCTCGTCCTTGCTGCTGGGCGCGACCACGAAGACCGTGGCGAGCCCGTGCTTCTCCGCGTGCTCCCGCCACAGCGCCGACTCCTGCACCGGCAGGTCGGGCAGGATGCAGCCCGCGCCGCCCGCCGCGGCGAGCTCGGCGGTGAAGCGCTCGACGCCGTAGCGGTCGATGGGGTTCCAGTACGTCATGACCAGGATCGGCTTCCCGGTGGCCGCGTGGGCCTCCTTGACCGTGCGCATGACGTGCGCGATCTTGACGCCGCCGCGCAGGGCGATGTCGTCGGCGGTCTGGATGACGGGGCCGTCGAGGACCGGGTCGCTGTGCGGCAGGCCGACCTCGACGACGTCCGCTCCGCCGTCCAGGACCGCCTTGACCGCCTCGATGCCGCCGTCCACGGTCGGGAAGCCTGCCGGGAGGTAGGCGATCAGCGCGGAGCGGTTCTCGGCCCTGGCGGCGGCGAGGGTGTCCGTCAACAGCTGGATGTTGCCGCTCACTTGGCGTCCCCCTCGATCTCGGCGGTGTCGGCCTCGTCGGCGGCGACCTCCGCGTCGGTGTCGTACAGGCCGAAGTAGCGGGCGGCCGTGTCCATGTCCTTGTCGCCGCGGCCGGAGAGATTGACGACGATCAGGCCGTCCTTGCCCAGCTCCCTGCCGACGTCGAGGGCGCCCGCGAGGGCGTGCGCGCTCTCGATCGCCGGGATGATGCCCTCGGTGCGCGAGAGCAGCCGCAGGGCCTGCATCGCCGCGTCGTCGGTGACCGCGCGGTACTCGCCGCGGCCGCTGTCCTTGAGGTAGGAGTGCTCCGGGCCGATGCCCGGGTAGTCCAGCCCGGCCGAGATGGAGTACGGCTCGGTGATCTGGCCCTCCTCGTCCTGCAGGACGTAGGAGCGGGAGCCGTGCAGGATGCCGGGCTCGCCCGCGGTCAGCGTGGCCGCGTGCTCGCCCGTCTCGACGCCGTGCCCGGCCGGTTCGCAGCCGATCAGGCGGACGGAGGTGTCGGGGATGAAGGTGTGGAAGAGGCCGATGGCGTTGGAGCCGCCGCCCACGCAGGCGACGGCGGCGTCCGGGAGACGTCCGGCGCGCTGAAGAAGCTGGCGCCTGGCCTCCACGCCGATGACCCGGTGGAAGTCCCGGACCATGGCCGGGAAGGGGTGCGGGCCCGCGACCGTACCGAAGAGGTAGTGGGTGTGGTCGACGTTGGCGACCCAGTCGCGGAATGCCTCGTTGATGGCGTCCTTGAGCGTCCGGCTGCCGGACTTCACGGCGACGACCTCGGCCCCGAGCATGCGCATGCGGGCCACGTTCAGGGCCTGGCGCCGGGTGTCGATCTCGCCCATGTAGATCGTGCAGTCGAGGCCGAACAGCGCGCAGGCCGTGGCGGTCGCGACACCGTGCTGGCCGGCGCCGGTCTCGGCGATGACGCGGGTCTTGCCCATGCGCTTGGTGAGCAGGGCCTGGCCGAGGACGTTGTTGATCTTGTGGGAGCCGGTGTGGTTGAGGTCCTCCCGCTTCAGGAAGACCCGTGCCCCGCCGGCGTGCTCGGCGAACCGGGGCACCTCGGTCAGGGCGCTGGGCCGGCCGGTGTAGTTGACCAGCAGGTCGTCGAGCTCGCGGGCGAACTCGGGGTCGTGCTTGGCCTTGTCGTACTCGACGGCCACCTCGTCCACGGCGGCGACGAGGGCCTCCGGGATGAACGTGCCGCCGAAGGCGCCGAAGTAGCCGTCGGCGGTGGGGACCTGACCGTCCGGGTCGGGGATGAAGAAGTCGCTGGGCATGCGGAAACCTCACGGTGAGTTGGGAAGGAACCGAATCGCCGTGGGGGCGGGGCTTGTTCGACGGCCACCGGCCGTCCGTGTCACATCGCGCCCGTATCGGGCACGGTCCCGCGCCCCTGGAGGGCGCGCTGCCATCGGCGGCCGTTCACCTGCCCGGGTTCGTCACCGATGACGTACCGCACGCGACGGCCGTGCACCCTGCGGGCCGGCGCGCGGCAGCCCCGGGGGCGGCAGCCGCGCGCGAGGCGGGCGTACCGGTCCAGGGTCGTCGCAGTGGGAGTCATCGGCGCCAACTCTACCGGGTGATCAACCGCGCCCGTGCCGGAGCGCGGGATGCTCCCCCGCCGCCACCAGATCCGACACCGCCGTCTTCGGGTCCTTCCCCGTCACCAGGGACTCGCCGACGAGGACCGCGTCGGCGCCGGCGTTGGCGTACGCGATGAGGTCGTGCGGACCGCGGACGCCGGACTCGGCGACCCGGACGACGTGCGCCGGGATCTCGGGAGCGACGCGCTCGAACGTGCCCCGGTCGACCTCGAGGGTCCTGAGGTTGCGCGCGTTGACGCCGATCACCTTCGCGCCCGCGTCGACGGCGCGCTCGACCTCGTCCTCGTCGTGGACCTCGACGAGCGGGGTGAGCCCGATGGACTCCGCCCGCTCGATCAGCGACTCCAGGGCCGACTGCTCCAGGGCGGCGACGATGAGCAGCGCGAGGTCGGCGCCGTGGGCCCGGGCCTCCCACAGCTGGTACGAGGTGACGATGAAGTCCTTGCGCAGCACCGGGACGTCGACCCGGGCCCGTACCGCCTCCAGGTCGGCCAGCGAGCCGCCGAAGCGGCGCTGCTCGGTCAGCACGGAGATGACGGCGGCGCCGCCCGCCTCGTAGTCGGCGGCCAGGCCCGCCGGGTCGGCGATCGCGGCCAGCGCGCCCTTGGAGGGGCTGGAGCGCTTGACCTCGCAGATGACCTTGACGCCGTCGCCGCGCAGCGCGGCCAGTCCGTCCTTGGCCGAGGGAGCCTTCGCCGCGCGCTCCTTGAGCTCGTCGAGGCTGACGCGCGCCTGCCGCTCCGCGAGGTCGGCACGGACTCCGTCGATGATCTCGTCGAGCACACTCACGCGAGAGGCCCCCTTTCAGACGGTTGACTGTTCAAAAGGTTGACCCGGGGGAAAGCCGATGGTCACTGCGATGGTATCCGCAGCAGGGCGAAGGCCTCGCATCCGGTTGACGCCGGTCCCACTACCTGGGCATATGCCGGTCGATCAAGGGTGAAGCCAGCCACCGAACGGCAGGTTCCGGACAACCGTGAAGACCAGCATCAACGCCCCCGCGGTCCACAGATGGACCGGCCCGACGTCGAGCCGCAGCGGCCGGCCGCGGACCGCGCGCACCACCCATACGGTCCACAGCACGGCGAAACCCAGATAGCCGACGACCGCGGGGGCGTTGTCCTGCAGGGCCGCGAGGAAGTCGCCGTGGATGAAGGAGTACGCGCTGCGCAGACCGCCGCAGCCGGGGCCGTAGAGGCCGGTGAACCCGAACAGCGGGCAGACCGGGTAGTGGCCGGGCCGGTACGGGTTCACGGCCGCCACGTAGGCGAAGGCTCCGGCGACGGCCGCGAGCAGTCCGGCGGGGACGGCGAGCCGGGACACCACCGTCGGTTCGGCGGGGGCCGGCATCGGGAACTGACTCTCGGCGTTCACGTCCTGCATTGTCCCCCGGCGAACCGCCACGCGCGCGCGTGAGGGGCGATCCGGTGCCGGATCGCCCCTCACGCGCGCGTGCCGTGCGCGGTCAGCTCTTCGTCGAGCTCGCGGCGGCCTGGTTGCGCGCCAGCGCGTCCTGGAAGTCCTTTTCCATGTCCTTCGGCTGGCCCATGCCCATCGCGCTCATGATCCAGCCGACGACGCCGCCCACGACGACGATGCCCATGCCGGCCCAGAAGCCCACGGGCTGAGCCATCACCATGAAGGCACCCGCGACGCAGAAACCGACGAAGGCGATCATGACACCGGTCCAGGCGGCCGGAGTGTGACCGTGGCTGCTGCCCGCCATTGCTTGCTCCTCATTGCTGTTTTCGTGTCTGAGCCGGACGCTCACAGGTCATTGTCCCGCACGCGCGCGGGGGCGCCGCCGGGGGGTGGTCCTCCCGCCCGCGGCACCGGCGGCGGGCCGGACTCGGCCCCGGCCCCGCGCCGAGCGGCTTGAGCGCCCGCGGCGGACCCGACCCGCCCGCACCGAGCGGCTACGCGCCGGTGGGGTCCTCGCCCCGGTCCAGCGCCTTCCAGATGTCCTCGGGGCGATCGGGGTCGACGGCCACGGCCCGGCGGCGGGACTTCGGCGCGCCGGCGCGCTCGTAGCGGCCGGACATCGCGGGCCACTGGCGGCCGTAGCGCAGGGCGAGCAGTCCGGCCACGAGGAGCAGGGCCCCGCCCGCTGCCGCGACGTACGGCCAGGCGGTGTGGGTGAGGGCGCCGACGGTGGCCGAGGTGTCGCCGGCGGCCCGCGCGGCCTTCTCGTCGAGGGCGGAGCTGTCGGACACGCCGAGCAGGGCCGCGGCGACGGTGCCCGCGCCGGAGAGCGCGAGCAGGGCGGAGACCAGCAGGCGGCCTGTCCTGCGGACGGCGAAGACGGCGACGAGCGCGGCGAGGCCCACTATGGCGAGCGCCGCGGGGACGCCCGTGACGTCGCTGCCCTTGGCGGTCAGGGAGAAGGCGCCGCCGGCCACCGTCGTGGTGCCCTCCGACCAGCGCTGCCGGGTGGAGAGCAGGGCCACGGCGGCGCCGAGCGCACCGCACAGCAGGGCAACGGCGAGACTCCGGCGGCCGGCCCGGGCGGGTCCGTCGGCTTCGGAACGGGGGGGAGGAACGGCAGTCACGTACTCCACTATCACCCGGACCCCGGCCCGGCCGTCACCCGGGGTTCACGTGAGAAGCGCCCCATCGCGCGGGAGGCGCCCCCTCATCCGCCCAGCCGGTTCGCCGTGTGGACCGCGCGCAGGAGTGCCGCGGCCTTGTTGCGGCACTCCTGGTCCTCGGCGACCGGGTCGGAGTCGGCGACGATGCCGGCGCCCGCCTGGACGTACGCCGTGCCGCCGCGCAGCAGGGCCGTGCGGATGGCGATGGCGGTGTCGGAGTCGCCCGCGAAGTCGAGGTAACCGACGCAGCCGCCGTACAGCCCCCGGCGGGACGGCTCGAGCTCGTCGATGATCTGCATCGCGCGGGGCTTGGGGGCACCGGAGAGGGTGCCGGCCGGGAAGCAGGCCGTCAGGACGTCGAAGGCGCTGCGGCCCCCGGCGACCCTGCCTGTGACCGTGGAGACGATGTGCATCACGTGCGAGTACCGCTCGACGGACATGAAGTCGACGACCTCGACCGAACCGGGCTCGCACACCCGCCCCAGGTCGTTGCGGCCGAGGTCGACCAGCATCAGGTGCTCGGCGCGCTCCTTGGGGTCGGCGAGCAGTTCCTCGGCGAGCGCCTGGTCCTCCTGCGGCGTCGCGCCGCGCGGCCGGGTGCCGGCGATGGGGTGCACCATGGCCTGCCCGTCCTCGACCTTCACCAGGGCTTCCGGGCTGGATCCCACGACGTCGAAGCCGTCGAAGCGGAACAGGTACATGTACGGCGAGGGGTTCGTGGTGCGCAGCACCCGGTAGACGTCCAGCGCGCTCGCCGTGCACGGCGTCTCGAAGCGCTGCGAGGGGACGACCTGGAAGGCCTCGCCGGCGCGGATGCGCTCCTTGACGTCCTCGACGGCCGTCCGGAAGTCGGGGCCGCCCCACCGGGCCGTGTACTCCGGGAGCTCGGAGGGCGGGAGGACGGCGGGCGGCTGGGCGACCGCGCGCGTGAGGTCCGCCTCCATGGCGTCGAGGCGGGCCACGGCGTCGGCGTGGGCCTCGTCGACGCCCGTGTCGAGGTCGTTGTGGTTGATCGCGTTGGCGATCAGCAGGACCGAGCCCTCCCAGTGGTCCATCACGGCGAGGTCGCTGGTCAGGAGCATGGTCAGCTCGGGCAGCGCGAGATCGTCCCGCTCACCGGGGCCGATCTTCTCCAGGCGGCGCACGATGTCGTAGCCGAGATAGCCGACCATGCCGCCGGTGAAGGGCGGCAGGTCCTCCTGGTGCGGGGTGTGCAGGGCCTCGATGGTGGCGCGCAGGGCCTCGAGCGGGTCGCCGTCGGTGGGGACGCCGGCGGGCGGGGCGCCGAGCCAGTGCGCCTGGCCGTCGCGCGCGGTGAGGACGGCGGCGGAGCGCACGCCCACGAAGGAGTAGCGAGACCACTGAAACGCCGTGCGGCCGTTCTCCGCGGACTCCAGCAGGAAGGTGCCGGGGCGCTCGGCGGCGAGCTTGCGGTAGAGCGCGACCGGGGTGTCGCCGTCGGCGAGGAGCTTGCGGGTGACCGGGATGACACGGCGGTCGGTGGCCAGCTTGCGGAACGTCTCGAGGTCCATGGCGGCCGACCCTACTGATCCGCGCCGGGCGCGCCGGAATCGGCGTCCTTGAGCAGCACGTCGGCCTCGAAGCAGGCACGCGCGCCGGTGTGGCAGGCGGCGCCGACCTGGTCGACCTTGACCAGCACGGTGTCCGCGTCGCAGTCCAGCGCGACGGACTTCACCCACTGGAAGTGGCCGGAGGTCTCGCCCTTGACCCAGTACTCCCGGCGGCTGCGCGACCAGTAGGTGCAGCGGCCTGTGGTCAGGGTGCGGTGCAGCGCCTCGTCGTCCATCCAGCCGAGCATGAGCACCTCACCGGTGTCGTACTGCTGGGCGATGGCGGGCACGAGCCCGTCGGCACTGCGCTTCAGACGCGCGGCGATCTCCGGGTCGAGGCTGCTGACTGGGGGATTGCTGGTCATGAGTGCCATTGTGCCGCGCGGCACCGACAGCCATGGCGCCGTGTCCACCGACTGGGAAGGGGCGGCGCGGGCCTTCCGGCGGGCAACGGTGCCGGGCTACGGGTGGGCCGGACCCGGAGCGTGGTCGTAGGCTGACTGCATGTCGACTTTCGCCAAGCGTGAACGACTTCTCCTGGCCGACCTGTTGGAGGCGGAGGGCCCGGACGCCCCGACCCTCTGCGAGGGCTGGCTGACCCGTGACCTCGCCGCGCACGTGGTGGTGCGCGAGCGCCGCCCCGATGCCGCAGGCGGCATCCTGATCAAGCAGCTCGCGCCACGCCTGGAGCGGGTGATGGCGGAGTTCGCCGCGAAGCCGTACGGGGAGCTGATCCAGCTCATCCGCACCGGCCCGCCGCGCTTCTCGCCGTTCCAGCTCAAGCAGGTCGACGAGATGTCGAACACGGTGGAGTTCTACGTCCACACCGAGGACGTGCGCCGCGCCCGGCCCGACTGGACGCCGCGCGAACTCGACGCGGTCTTCCAGGACGCCCTGTGGTCCCGCCTCGAACGCTCGGCCCGCCTGATGGGCCGCGGCGCCCCCACGGGCCTCGTCCTGCGCCGCCCGGACGGCCAGACCGCGGTGGCCCACCGCGGCACCCCCGTGGTCACGGTCACCGGCGAGCCCTCGGAACTCCTGCTGTTCTCCTACGGCCGCCAGAACGCCGCCGACGTGGAACTGGACGGTGACAAGGAAGCGGTCACCAAGCTCCACGAGGCCAAGCAGCTGGGGATCTAGAAGGCTCACCAAGATCTTCATGAGCCTCTGGTGCCGAGGCCCGGGGCTCCCCGGGTTCAGCGGGGCAGTTCGGCCCGGCGCAGGGCGGGCACGCACAGGGCGACCGCGCCGCCGAGGCCGCACACCGCCGCGCTGACCACGAAGACCGGGCCGGTGCCCCAGACGCCGATCGCGGTGGCGGACAGGGGCATGCTGAGCGGGGTGAGACCCAGGCTGACCAGGCTGGAGACGGCGGTCACCCGGCCGAGGTAGGCCGGATCGGCCTGAGTCTGCAGCAGCGCCCCGCACAGGGCACCGCTCAGCCCGGTGAGCAGGCCGATCAGCAGGGCCGTGCCGACGGCGAGGGCGACGGTCGGCGCGTACGCGAGGGCGCCGACCGCGACCGAACCGGCCAGGATCGACCAGCCGGCGGCCTGCCCCGCGTGCGGCAGCCGCCCCTGCACGGTCAGCAGCAGCGAGGCGGCACCCGCGCCGACGCCGAAGCCCGCGAGCACCCAGCCCATTCCGGACGCGCCCCAGCCGCGCGTGTCGCAGAGCAGGGTCAGGCCGACGTTGAGCGGTCCGACGAAGCCGAGGTCGCCGAGGGCTATGGCCAGCATCAGCGGGGCGAGCACCCGGTGGCGGCGGACGTAGCGCAGGCCGGCCACGAGGTCGCCCCGGGCGGTGGGGCTCCGTGCGCCGGCGGTGTCGTCCGGCGGCAGCTCCCGCATCCGCACGCAGACCAGCAGCGGCACCGACGCGGCGATCAGCAGCCCCGCGAGCCCGAACGCGGCCGCGGCCCCGCCCAGCGCCACGCCGAGCCCGCCGAGCGGGCCGCCGACCACGCTCGCGAACCGGATCGCAAGCCCTCGCATGCCCTGCACGCGCGCGAGCTGGTCACGGTGCGTCACGCGCGCGGGCAGCGCGCCGACGGCCGGCAGGAAGACGGCGTCGACGATGCCGAAGACCAGGGCGAGCAGCGCCAGCGGCCACAGGCCGGGGCCGGTGAGGAACAGCAGCGCGGCCACCGAGAGAACGGCCGCGCAGCGCACGGTGTCACTGCCGATCACCACGCGCCGCGGCCCCAGCCGGTCGGCGATCACCCCGCCGCCCAGCATCAGCACCGCACGCGGCAGCGCGCTCGCCGTCATCACCAGCCCCGCCTGCGAGGCCGTGCCGGCCTGTACGGCGGCCCAGGACAGCGCGATGTAGTAGACGCTGTCGCCGACCATCGAGAAGGTGAAGGCGGCCAGCCAGCGCAGGACGTTGGCGTCGCGGTGGGCGACGGGCCCGGCGGCGACCGCGGCGGTGCCGTCGAGTGCCGCCTCAGACGCGGAACGGGAAGCCATACGTGTGCACCGCGACATGCTCGCGGCCCTCGGTGTCGCCCGCCTCGACGGCGGCACGTCCGCGCTCCTCGTACCGGCGCACGAGGTCGTACATCTCCTTGGACAGCTCGGCCAGTTCGCCCGGGGTGAGCCGCAGCAGCCACTCGGCGGATTCGGAGGCCGTCGTCCACGCGTCGCTCCAGTGCGCGCGCTCGTCGAGGTAGCGCCGGAACATGTCGGCGCGCTGCTCGAAGAAGAGCCGGCTGGCCGCCGTGTGTGCGGCGGCCTTCTCCGGGGCGTCCCTGAAGTCCTCGTCGCGGATGCTCACCCCTTCCGAGGCGGGCTGCCACCACCGCTCGCGGCCGTCCTCGCCCGGCGACGCGGCCGCCTCGATCAGCCCGTGCTCGGCCAGCTTGCGCAGGTGGTAACTGACCAGCGAGACGGCCTCGTCGACCTGCTCGGCGAGCTGGGAGGCGGTCGCCGTCCGCGCGATGGTCAGGAGCCGGTACAGCTGCGCGCGCAGCGGGTGGGCGAGGGCCTTGAGGGTGCCGACGTCCTTGATGCGGCGGTCTCTGTGCGTCTCGGGCATGCCACCGACGGTAGATGCGAAGGAAAAATTGCGCAATTGATTTTGCGCAATTTCTCTTGTGCGTCTGCCGATGAGCGAGCCCCGGCCACCCGGCGGCCGGGGCTCGCAGCGTGTGCAGGTCTCCCTGTTCCTGGACCCGCGGGTCTACGCGCCTCCGCGGGACGTCACCGCACGGAGTGTCCCGCCTCCCGCAGGGCCTCCTTCACCTCTCCGATGCGCAGGTCGCCGAAGTGGAAGACCGAGGCCGCCAGTACCGCGTCCGCGCCCGCCGCGATCGCGGGGGCGAAGTGGGCGAGCTTTCCCGCGCCGCCGGAGGCGATCACCGGGACCGTGACGTGCTTGCGGACCGCCGCGATCATCTCCAGGTCGTAGCCGTCCTTCGTGCCGTCCGCGTCCATGGAGTTCAGCAGGATCTCGCCGGCGCCGAGCTCGGCGGCGCGGTGGGCCCACTCCACGGCGTCGATGCCGGTGCCCTCGCGGCCGCCGTGGGTCGTCACCTCGAAGGCGCCCTCGGGGGTGCGGCGGGCGTCCACCGAGAGGACCAGCACCTGGCGGCCGAAGCGTTCGGCGATCTCGCGGATGAGGTCCGGGCGCGCGATGGCCGCCGTGTTGACGCCCACCTTGTCCGCGCCCGCCCGCAGCAGCTTGTCCACGTCCTCGGCGGTGCGCACGCCGCCGCCGACGGTGAGCGGGATGAACACCTGCTCCGCGGTGCGGCGCACCACGTCGTACGTCGTCTCGCGGTTGCCCGAGGAGGCGGTGATGTCCAGGAAGGTCAGCTCGTCGGCGCCCTCGGCGTCGTACACCGTGGCCATCTCGACGGGATCGCCCGCGTCGCGCAGGTTGCGGAAGTTCACCCCCTTGACGACCCGGCCGTTGTCCACGTCCAGGCAGGGGATGACTCGTACGGCCAGGGTCATGCGGGTACTCCGTGTTCTCCGCCGGGGCGGTAGGCCTCCACCTCGACCTCGACGACCAGGCTGGGGTCCACGAAACCGGAGACGATGATCATCGACGCGGCGGGGCGTACGGCGTCGAACAGCTCCTTGTGGGCCCGCCCGACGTCTTCCACGTCCCGGGCATGCGTGATGTACATGCGCGTGCGCACCACGTCGTCACGGCCGAGCCCCAGCCGCCCGAGCGCCGCCAGCGCGACGTTGAAGGCGTTGACCGCCTGCTCGTACGGACCGCCCCCGGCGATCTCGCCGTCCACTATGGACGTGCAGCCGGCCACCAGCACCAGGCCGTTCGGCAGCTCGACCGCACGGGAGTAGCCGAACGCCTCCTCCCAGGGCGTACCGGTCGTCACCCGTCGCAGATCGCTCACTGGGCTACCGCCTCCAATGCCTCTTCCAGGGTGAACGCCTTCGCGTACAGGGCCTTCCCGACGATGGAGCCCTCGACACCGAGGGGTACCAGTTCGGCGATGGCGCGCAGGTCGTCCAGGGACGACACGCCGCCGGAGGCCACCACCGGGCGGTCGGTCGCCGCGCACACGTTGCGCAGCAGTTCCAGGTTGGGGCCCTGCAGGGTGCCGTCCTTGGCGATGTCGGTGACGACGTACCGGGCGCAGCCCTCCTTGTCGAGGCGGGCCAGCGTCTCGTAGAGGTCGCCGCCGTCGCGGGTCCAGCCGCGGCCGCGCAGGGTCGTGCCGCGCACGTCCAGGCCCACCGCGATCCGGTCGCCGTGCCCGGCGATGACCTCGGCGACCCACTCCGGGCTCTCCAGGGCGGCCGTGCCCAGGTTCACCCGGGTGCAGCCGGTGGCGAGGGCGGCCGCCAGCGAGGCGTCGTCGCGGATGCCGCCGGACAGCTCCACCTTGATGTCCATGGCCCCGGCGACCTCGGCGATCAGCTCCCGGTTGTCGCCGGTGCCGAACGCGGCGTCCAGGTCGACCAGGTGCAGCCACTCGGCCCCCGAGCGCTGCCAGGCGAGGGCGGCCTCCAGCGGGGAGCCGTAGGAGGTCTCCGTGCCGGACTCGCCGTGCACGAGCCGGACGGCCTGGCCGTCGCGGACGTCGACGGCCGGGAGGAGTTCGAGCTTGCTCACAGTGTTCCGATCCAGTTGGTGAGGAGCTGGGCTCCGGCGTCGCCGGACTTCTCGGGGTGGAACTGCGTGGCCCACAGCGGGCCGTTCTCCACGGCCGCCACGAAGGGCTTGCCGTGCGTCGACCAGGTCACCCTGGGGGCGTGCATCGCCGCGTTGTGCGTCTGAAGGGACCAGTCGTGGACGGCGTAGGAGTGCACGAAGTAGAAGCGCGCGTCCGCGTCCAGGCCGGCGAACAGTTCGGTGCCGGCCGGCGCCTCGACGGTGTTCCAGCCCATGTGGGGCACGACCTCGGCCTGCAGCGGCTCGACCGAGCCGGGCCACTCGTCGAGGCCCTCGGTCTCCACGCCGTGCTCGATGCCGCGCGCGAAGAGGATCTGCATGCCGACGCAGATGCCCATGACGGGGCGGCCGCCGGACAGCCGGCGGTCGACCACCCAGTCGCCGCGCGCCTCCTTCAGGCCGCGCATGCAGGCGGCGAAGGCGCCGACGCCCGGCACCAGCAGACCGTCGGCGTTCATGGCCGTGTCGAAGTCCCGCGTCGTCTCGACGTCCGCGCCCGCGCGGACGAGGGCGCGCTCCGCCGAGCGGATGTTGCCGAAGCCGTAGTCGAAGACGACGACCTTCTTCCGGGCGCTCAATTCCACACCTCCAGCCGCATCACACCGGCGACCAGGCACATCGCGGCACCGATCGACAGCAGCACGATCAGCTGCTTGGGCATGCCCTGCTTGACGAAGGAGATGATGCCGCCGACCAGGAAGAGGCCGACGACGATCAGGAGGGTCGACAGGCCGTTCACAGCGCGCCCTTCGTGGACGGGAGGATGCCGGCGGCGCGCGGGTCGCGCTCGCTCGCGTACCGCAGCGCCCGCGCCAGCGCTTTGAACTGGCACTCCACGATGTGGTGCGCGTTGCGCCCGTACGGCACGTGCACGTGCAGGGCGATCTGCGCCTGGGCGACGAAGGACTCCAGGATGTGCCGGGTCATCGTGGTGTCGTACGCGCCGATCATCGGCGCCATGTTCTCGGGCTCGGTGTGCACGAGGTAGGGGCGGCCGGAGAGGTCGACGGTGACCTGGGCGAGGGACTCGTCCAGGGGGACCGTGCAGTTGCCGAAGCGGTAGATCCCCACCTTGTCGCCGAGCGCCTGCCTGAAGGCGGCACCGAGCGCGAGGGCGGTGTCCTCGATGGTGTGGTGGGAGTCGATGTGCAGGTCGCCCTCGGTCTTCACGGTGAGGTCGAACAGGCCGTGCCGGCCGAGCTGGTCGAGCATGTGGTCGTAGAAGCCGACCCCTGTCGACACGTCGACCTTGCCGGCGCCGTCGAGATCGATCTCGACGAGCACCGAGGTCTCCTTGGTGACTCGCTCCACGCGTCCCACGCGGCTCATGAACTCTGCTCCTTCTTCATTGCACGGACCGCGTCGAGGAACGCGTCGTTCTCCTGGGGGGTTCCGGCGGACACCCGCAGCCACCCCGGAATGCCGTTGTCGCGGACCAGCACACCCTGGTCGAGGATCCGCTGCCAGGCCGCGTGGGAGTCGTCGAACCGCCCGAACTGCACGAAGTTGGCGTCGGACTCGACCACCTCGTAGCCGGTCGCGCGCAGCTCGCTCACCAGCCGGTCCCGCTCCGACTTCAGCTGCTCGACGTACTTCAGCAGCGTGCCGGTGTGCTCCAGGGCGGCCAGCGCGGTCGCCTGGGTGACCGCCGAGAGGTGGTACGGCAGCCGTACCAGCTGGACGGCGTCGACGACCGCCGGGTGCGCGGCGAGGTAGCCCAGGCGCAGGCCGGCCGCGCCGAAGGCCTTCGACATCGTCCGGGAGACGACCAGGTGCGGCCGGCCCTCGATCAGCGGCAGCAGTGAGTCGCCGTGGCTGAACTCGACGTACGCCTCGTCCACGATCACCATCGACGGCTTGGCCGCCTGCGCGGCCTCGTACAGCGCGAGGACCGTCTCGCGCGGCACCGCGTTGCCGGTGGGGTTGTTGGGGGTCGTGATGAAGACGACGTCCGGCTTGTTCGCGGCGATCGACTTCTCGGCCGCCGGGAGGTCGATGGTGAAGTCCTCGTTCCGCGGGCCGGAGATCCAGCCGGTGCCGGTGCCGCGCGCGATGAGCGCGTGCATCGAGTACGACGGCTCGAAGCCGATCGCCGTGCGGCCCGGTCCGCCGAAGGTCTGCAGCAGCTGCTGGATGACCTCGTTGGAGCCGTTGGCCGCCCAGACGTTGGCGAGGCCCACCGCGTGGCCGGAGGTGTGCGTCAGGTACTCGGCGAGCCGCGTGCGCAGCTCCACCGCGTCCCGGTCCGGGTAGCGGTTGAGGTCGCGGGCGGCGGCGCGGACGCGCTCGGCGATCCGCTCGATGAGCGGCTCGGGCAGCGGGTAGGGGTTCTCGTTCGTGTTCAGCCGTACGGGTACGTCCAGCTGGGGCGCGCCGTAGGGGGACTTGCCGCGCAGCTCGTCCCGTACGGGCAGATCGTCGATTCCGGGGTTCACTTGCTCGTCGGCACCTTCCACCCGAACCTCGCCTTGACCGCCGCGCCGTGCGCCGGCAGGTCCTCGGCCTCCGCCAGCGTGACCACGTGGTGCGCGACCTCGGCCAGCGCGTCCCTGGTGTAGTCGACGATGTGGATGCCGCGCAGGAAGGACTGCACGGACAGGCCGGAGGAGTGGCAGGCGCAACCGCCGGTCGGCAGCACGTGGTTGGAGCCGGCCGCGTAGTCGCCGAGCGAGACCGGCGCCCAGGGGCCGACGAAGATCGCGCCCGCGTTCCGCACCCGGTCGGCGACCGCGGTGGCGTCGGCGGTCTGGATCTCCAGGTGCTCGGCGCCGTAGGCGTCGACCACCCTGAGTCCCTCGTCGACGCCGTCGACCAGGACGATCGCGGACTGCCGGCCCGCGAGCGCCGGGCGGATCCGGTCCTCGATGTGCCTGGTGGCCGCGACCTGCGGCTCCAGCTCCTTCTCGACCGCGTCCGCGAGCGCGACGGAATCGGTGACCAGGACGGCGGCGGCCAGCGGGTCGTGCTCGGCCTGGCTGATCAGGTCGGAGGCGACGTGCACCGGGTCGGCCGTGTCGTCCGCGAGGATCGCGATCTCGGTCGGGCCGGCCTCGGCGTCGATGCCGATCCTGCCGGTGAAGTAGCGCTTGGCGGCGGCGACCCAGATGTTGCCGGGGCCGGTGACCATGTCGGCGGGCGGGCAGGACTCCGTGCCGTACGCGAACATCGCGACGGCGGTCGCGCCGCCGGCGGCGTACACCTCGTCGACGCCGAGCAGCGCGCAGGCGGCGAGGACGGTCGGGTGCGGCAGGCCACCGAACTCGGCCTGCGCCGGGGAGGCCAGGGCGATCGACGGGACGCCGGCCTCCTGGGCGGGCACCACGTTCATGACCACGGAGGACGGGTAGACCGACCGGCCGCCGGGGGCGTACAGCCCGACCCGGTCCACGGGCACCCACTTCTCGGTCACGGAGCCGCCGGGCACGACCTGGGTCGTGTGGGTCGTACGGCGCTGCTCGCGGTGGACGTGGCGGGCGCGCCGTGCGGACTCCTCCAGGGCCGCGCGCACCGCCGGGTCGAGCTCGTCGAGTGCCCTGGCGAGCGCCTCGGCGGGCACCCGCACCCGGTCGAGCCGGACACCGTCGAACTTCTCCGCGAAGTCGATCAGCGCCGCGTCGCCCCGATGATGCACGGCCTCGCAGAGCGGACGCACCTTCTCCAGGGCGGCCGAGACGTCGAAGTCGGCTCGGGGCAGCAGGTCGCGCAGGGCGGGGCCCTCGGGGAGGGCGTCGCCGCGCAGATCGATTCGGGAGATCACGTACCCAATTCTCTCAGACCCGGGCCGGGCGCCGTCCGCGCGTATCAATGGCTGATACAGAATGCGCGGGCACCCCGGAAGATCACCTTCACGTTCCGTGCTTGAGCCGTCACTCAGCGGGCATGAACGGTTGTGCGACACCGTATCGGAGGAGTGAGGAGCAGTGACCGAGGGGGCCGGCCTGCGCGTCGGAGACCTGCCGGGTGACCTGACCGCGACGGAGTCCGGCATGTGGCAGGCCTTCCGCAACGGCAGTGACTACGACCTGAGCTGCGGGGACGCGGCCGTCGACGATCCGCACGGCGGACACCCGTGGGGGCCCGAGCGGACGGTGCGGGCGCGCATCGTGTGCTGGCTGCTGCTCGACGGCCCGCCCGCGCTGGCCGGCCGGGTGTCCTCCCTGAAGCTGCGCGGGGTGCGGATCAGCGGCAGCCTGGACCTGGCCGGCGGCATCGTGGTGCCGTACGTGGAGCTGCGCGGCTGCCGCTTCGAGCGGGACGTCCTGCTGCCGGAGGCCCGCTTCACCACCGTGCGCCTGGTGAACTGCTCGGTGCCACGCCTGGAGGCCGCCCGCGTCCACACGGAGGGCGACCTGCACCTCCCGCGCTGCCGCTTCCAGGGCGGCGTCCGGCTGACCGACGCGCACATCGGCACCGACCTGCTGCTGAACCAGGCGGTCGTCCACCGCGACCGCAGCGACCGCTCCATCGCCGGCGACGGGATGACCGTGGGCCAGGACCTCCAGGCCGAGCTGCTGGAGTCGCACGGCGAGCTCAGCCTGCGCAGCGCGAAGATCGGCGTCTCGCTGAGCCTGCGCGGCGCCCGGCTGGCCAATCCCCACACCCGGCTCGCGCTGAACGCGCCGCAGCTGACGGTGGGGCGCACGCTGTACCTGACCCCCGCGGGCGTCGGCGCCTCCATGTCGAGCGGCGTGACCCCCGCGCGCGGGACGCGCATCCAGCGGTTCGAGTGCCAGGGCGGGGTGCGCCTGGACGACGGGCGGTTCGGGGACGCGGTCGACTTCGAGCGGGCCCGGTTCACCCTCACCGACGACCAGGAACTGTCGATGCGCCGGGTGCAGACGCCCGAGCTGCGCTTCCTCGGCGAGCGGCCGCAGCGCGGCAAGGTCACCCTGTCCGGCGCACGGGTCGGCAACCTGGTCGACCGGGCGAGCGCCTGGCCCGGCCCTGGCAATCTGCACATGGGCGGTTTCACCTACGAGAACCTGGTGCCGCGGGGCCCCTTCCCGCTGACCGAGCGGCTGGAGTGGGTGGCCGCGGCGACCGCCGAGTACAACCCGGAGCCGTACGAGCTGCTCGCCTCCGTGCTGCGCAACAGCGGGGAGGACGAGGACGCCCGCGAGGTGCTGCTGGCCAAGCAGCGCCGGCGCCGCGAGAGCCTGCCGCCGGCCGCGAAGCTCTGGGGCTACGCGCAGGACTGGACGGTGGCCTACGGCTACCGGCCGGGGCGGGCCGCGATATGGATGGCGGTGCTGTGGGCGGCGGGCACGCTGGCCTTCGCGCACGCCGCCCATCCGCCGGTGCAGCCCGGGCAGCATCCGCCGTGGAACCCCGCCCTGTTCGCGCTGGACCTGCTGCTCCCGGTCGTCGACCTCGGCCAGGCCGGCCAGTGGCAGCTGCGGGGCGGCTACCAGTGGCTGGCCGCTGCCCTGGTCCTGCTGGGCTGGGTGCTGGCCACGACGGTGGCGGCGGGTGCCACGCGGCTGTTGCGACGGAATTGAGCAGGGCTGTTCACAGTGACCACAGATGCGGAACAGTAGTTGAACGGTTTACCTTTACTCTGTCTTGACCGGTTCGCGTACAACTTTCCGCGGATTACGCATTGCCGCTGGCGCATGCGTGACCTGCGGTCTTTCAATGGTCGTCACCATGGCTCTGCTGCATCCCTTCAACCGCACGGCCCGGGCCTCCCGGGCCCTGCAGCCCCTCGACGGCGCCTTTCCGCCCGATGACGAGGTGCTGCTCGACGTTCCCGACGACCGTCTGGGCCACGCGCTGGTCGCGGCCGCGCGCGGCGAGCACGCTCCCGCGGCCGCCCTGCTGGCGGAGTCCCGCGGGTCCGCCGACTGGGAGATGCGCGACCGCAACACCAGACGCCTGGCCGCCTTCGCCCGCTCCCGCCCGGAGTGGTTCCAGCGGTGGTCGGCCGCCGACCCGCACGACCCGGACCTGCTCCTCGTCCGCGCCCAGCTGGAAGTGGACCGCGCCTGGGACTCCCCCGCCCGCGCCGAGCTGCTGCGCGAGGTGAGCCCCCTGATCACGGCGGCCGCGCGGGGCTACGACCGCGACCCGGTGCCGTGGCGGATCGCGCTGGACCACGCGCGCGGCACCCGCGCCGGCCACACGTACTTCGGCGAACTGTGGGAGGCGGCCCTGCGCCGCGCCCCGCACCACTACGGCTGCCACGTGGCGGCCCTGCGCTACCTGGCCGACTCCTGGCAGGGCTCGTACCGCGAGTGCTTCGACTTCGCCGACCGGGCCGCGCAGGACGCCCTGCCCGACTCCCTGATCCAGGCGCTGCCGTCGCGGGCGGCCCTGGCCTGCCTCACCGACGGCGCGGGCGACGGCGCCTGCCGCTCGGTGCCCCGCGACCGGCTGCACGCGGCGGCCGACCGGGCGATCGCCCTCTCGGCCCGCTTCCCGGCGGCCGACCCCTGGCCGGCCCAGATCCGCAACAAGCTGATGTACGTCCTCTTCCGCCTGGAACGCTGGCAGGAAGCGCTCACCGAGGCTCACCGGATCGGCCCCTACGCCACCTCCTTCCCCTGGGCGCGCTGGTCGGACGACCCGCTGGCGTTCTTCCTCCGGGTGCGTGGCGAGATCCGCGCCCGCGCGACGGCCCCCGCGGACCCCTCCGGGCATCCACGGAGTGAACGTGGCGGACGCGCTTCCCCCGGCGACCACTAGGCTTCTACGCCGTGACCACCGTCCGTCTCCCGCTCTTCCCCCTGAACTCGGTGCTGTTCCCGGGGCTGGTGCTGCCGCTGAACGTCTTCGAGGAGCGCTATCGCGCCATGATGCGCGAACTGCTCAAGACCCCCGAGGACGAACCGCGCCGGTTCGCCGTCGTGGCGATCCGCGACGGCCACGAGGTGGCACCGAGCGGGTCCGGCCTGCCCGACCCCACGGCCCTGCCCGAGCGCGGGCCCGCCGCGGGCTTCGGGCCCGAACCGGAGAAGTCGTTCCACGCGACGGGCTGCGTGGCGGACGCGGCGACCATCCGCGAACGCCCGGACGGCACCTTCGAGGTCCTGGCCACCGGCACCACCCGGGTGCGCCTGCTGTCCGTGGACGCCTCGGGCCCCTTCCTGACGGCGGAGCTGGAGGAGCTCCCCGAGGAGGCGGGCGACGAGGCGGGCGCGCTGGCCGAGGGCGTGCTGCGCGCCTTCCGCCAGTACCAGAAGCGCCTGGCGGGCGCGCGCGAGCGCTCCCTGTCGACCGGCGCCGAACTCCCGGACGAACCCTCCGTGGTCTCCTACCTGGTGGCCGCGGCGATGATGCTGGACACCCCCACCAAACAGCGCCTGCTGCAGGCCCCGGACACCTCCTCCCGGCTGCGCGACGAGCTGAAACTCCTTCGCACCGAGACCGCGATCATCCGTAACCTGCCGTCACTGCCGGCGTCGGAGCTGACGCGCGGCCGGACGAGCCTCAACTAGGGACAAGCGCGGCATGGCGAGGAAGCAGAGGAAGCAGCAGCCGGCAGGCACCCCGGCGACGGTGGCCCTGACGGCGGCCGGCGTCGCGTACACGGTCCACTCCTACGACCACGACCCCTCCCACCCCTCCTACGGCGAGGAGGCGGCGGAGGCGATGGGCGTCTCACCGGACCGGGTCTTCAAGACCCTGGTGGCGGACGTGGACGGAACCCTGACGGTCGCCGTGGTCCCGGTGGCGGGCCGGCTCGATCTGAAGGCCCTGGCCTCGGCGGTGGGCGGCAAACGCGCCGCGATGGCGGACCCGGCCCTCGCCGAACGCACCACGGGCTACGTCCGCGGCGGCATCTCCCCCCTGGGCCAGCGCAAGCGGCTCCCCACGGTCCTGGACGCCTCGGCATGCGCCCACGCCACGGTCTGCGTCTCGGCGGGCCGCCGCGGCCTGGAGGTGGAACTGGCCCCCGACGACCTCACCGAGCTCACCGGAGCGGTCGTGGCCCCGATCGGTCGTGCCTGACCCCTCGACGGCGGTCCCGGTCTCGGCTAATGACGAAGGACATGTCGAAGAAAACCAGAAAACGCAAGTGGCGCACCAAGAAGGGCCGCTCGAACCACGGCCACCGCCCGGCATGACGCCGAACCCCCGCCCCGGACGCCGGTCAGCCGCTTCCCGGCCCGTACCGCGTCCGGGGCCGACGCCGCCCGGAGCGACCGGACCGCCCGGAGCGACCGGGGCGGCGCCCTATCCGAGCGGCGCCCCGTAGGAGTCCTGCGGCCCCGGCTCCGGGTACGACTCCGGCTCCCGGGGCCCGAACAACGCCATCAGTCCCAGGTGCACCACCAGCGCGGCCAGCGACCACGCCAGCAACGCCCCCTTCGCCCCCAGTTTCAGGGGCGCGGAGAACACCACCCCCTTGCCCACCTCCTTGGCATGGGCGATCACGTCCTGCGCGGGCCCGAGCCACACCCCGACCCGCCAGGCCAGCAACGACCCGAGCAGCCCGCCGACCCCCAGCGCCACCACCAGCGGCACTCCCCCGCGCCGCCGCAGCAGGAAGACGGCCAGCGCGCTCATCACACCGAAGCCCAGCGCGAGCAGCGTGAACGTTCCGTCCACCCCGATCGCCTGCTCGCCCTCGCTGTCCGAGAGATAGACCACCCAGCTCTTGTCGACCACGTCCCCGACCAGCGGCACGTGCGGAGCCAGCCACCACCACAGAACACCCAGCAACGCCCCGGCGAGCGCCACGGCCACCGTGACCACGGCGGCATCCCGCACTTCGGTCTTCATTCCGGGCCCGTCCTGTCCGTACGTGCCGTGCCAGAGGGCGTCATGGGGCGCGGGAGCCACCCGCCCGGCGGCCGGCGGCTGCCACGCGTTCTGCGAGGACTGTTCATGCGGCGGTGGAGGAGGAGTCAACGGTGCGGTCACCCTGACATCGTGCCAGGCGCGCCTGTGCGGCGCGTCACCGGACGGCCGCCCGGCGGTAGGCCCAGGTGGCGACGGCGAGCGAGACGACACCCACCGCCCCGCAGACCGCGAGGTCGCCGAGGACGAAGGTCCAGTCCGGATGCGGTCCGAAGGTCCGCGCGAAGGCCTCGACGCCGTACGTCGACGGCAGCAGGTCCCGCGCGATGCGCACCACCTCGGGCATCCGGTCGGCCGGCAGCACCCCGAGCAGCAGCGCCGCGGACATGCCCAGCTGCCCCAGCAGCGTGGCCAGCTCGGGCCGCGGCGCCAGCAGTCCCAGCGCCGCGCCCAGCCCGGCCAGCGCCGCCCCGGCCAGCGGGATCACCGCCGCGAGGATCCACAGGTGCGCCATCGGCAGCCCGAACAGCACGCACCCGAACACCGCCGTGACCACGGCCCCGGGAGCCGTGAACGAGGCGTACGCGCCCGCCGCGCCCAGCACCACGGACGCGGGCGGCACCGGCAGCGTCGCGTAGTGGTCGAGGCCGCCGCTCGCCCGCAGCTGCCCGAAGTACTGGGCGAGCAGGTTCAGCGCCACGAACGCCACCACGAGCACCGCGGAGCCCGCCACCACCGACTCGGCCTCGCCCCCGCCGGACACGACCCCCCGCATCAGGATCATGATCCCGACCGACTGGAAGGTCGCCACGAACAGCAGCGGGATACGGGCCACCCGCGCGCGGGAGAGCTGCGCCCGGTACACGGCGGCGAGAGCCGGCCACATCCGCGCCCGCGGCCCGAGCTCGCCGGCACCGGGGCCGGCCTCCTCGACGGCCAGGGCACCGCCCGGCAGGACATCGGCGGGTACGGCACTCACGTCGTGCTGCTCTCCTTCCGCATCGGGCTCACTGGGGCAGTTCCCCGCAAGGACCATACGAATCCGGCGGCCCGCGCGCTCATGAGGTGGCTCACGCCTTCACCAGCCCCTGCTGCGCGGCGCCGCCCAGCGCCAGGTACACGTCCTCGAGGCTGGGGGTGGCCAGCGTGAAGTCGTCCAGCGCCGCGAAGGCGGCGCCGCCGGTGACGGTGGCGACGACCGCGCGGGCCTCCTCCGGGACGAGCCGCAGCGTCCAGCGGCGCCCGGACTCCGCAGCCCGCTCGCGCAGCGCCGCGACCTCGGGCACGTGCAGCGGCGCCGTCTCGCGCCACACCAGCTCCACCCGCACCTCCCCGGCGACCCGCTCCTTCAGCCCGGCGGGGGTGTCGCAGGCGATCACCCGTCCCCGGTCGATCACGGCGACCCGGTCGAGGACCGTCTCGGCCTCGATGACGTTGTGGGTGACCAGCAGCACCGTCGTCCCGCGCTCGGCCCGCCGCCGGTCCACGGCCGCCCACACGGCCCGCCGGGCCACCGGGTCCATCCCGGTGGTCGGCTCGTCGAGCACCAGCAGCGGGCGCTCCCCGACCAGCGCGGCGGCGAAGCAGGCGAGCCGCCGCTGCCCGCCGGACAGCTTCTTCAGCGGCCGCCCGGCGATCGCCGTCAGCCCGAGCTCCTCGAGCACGGCGTCCCGCTCGGCCCGCGCCCGGCGCGCCTGGAGGCCGCGCAGCCGCCCGGTCGTCTCGGCCGCCAGGGAGACGGTCAGTTCGTCCAGCGCGCTCGACTCCTGACCCAGGTAGGCGAGGAGGCGCGCGGCACGCTCCGGGTGCCGCACGATGTCGTGCCCGAGGATCGCCACCCGCCCGGCGTCGGGCCGCATCAGCCCGGTCAGCTGCCGTACGAGGGTGGACTTGCCCGCGCCGTTCGGCCCGAGCAGCCCGAAGATCTCACCGCGGCGGACGTCGAGGCGGATGTCGTCGGTGGCCCGTACCGCGGGGGTGGCCGGGGTGCCCCGCCGTCCTCGTGCCGCGGGATAGGTCTTGGTCAGTCCGCGCACCGCGCACACGACATCACCACGGTGCCGAAGTGCCTGTGTCGCGCGCGTACCCACAAACCACGAGGGTACGGGGTGCGGAACCGCCGCCCGCCCTCGGGTTGGTCCACAACAGCAAATCCGCCGGTAAAAACCTACTCACCGGCGGGCGCGTGCTCCGCGGCCGTGCGCACGTCGATCTCCCGCCAGAACCCGGCCCGGATGGCGTACCGGTCGTGCTCGTCGATCTGGTCGTCCTTGTGGGCGAGCAGCCCGAAGCGGGCGGCGTAGCGCAGCAGCTCCCCGTCGATGCGGTGCGGGACCCGCGGGTACATCCCGGACAGCTTCTGCAGATGGCTCTGGTCGCCCAGCCGCTCCATCCACCGCCGCGCGAAGACCTGCCCGACCTCGTAGGGGTCGCCGCCGACCGTGGTGATGTCCTCCTCGCGGTCGGCCCACCGCTGCTCCGCCGTGGTCAGCTGCGCGAGCGTGGGCATCGAGGCGGCCTCGGCCGGCTCCGCGGGCGGCCGGTCCACCCAGCCCTTGTCGGAGGACCAGCGCAGGGTCGCGGTCGGCGGGTGCGGGGCGGGCTGCACCCCGGGGGCGCGCAGCGCGGCCAGGTCCTTGGGGGTGGGCACGCCCTTGGCGGCGGGCCCCCGCTCCTGCGTGCCGTTCCCGGTGGCGGCCGCGGCCGGGGCGTGCTCGGTCTCCTCGGCGCTCCGTTCCGGGGCCTGGGCGAGCGGGGCGTCCGGCAGCGGGGCGGAGAGGATGGCGGCGATCTCGGGCCGCGGCGCGGGCGGCGGCGCGCACACCCCGCCGAGTTCCCTGGCCCGTACGGCCTGGGTGATCCAGGTGCGGTCCAGCACCCGCCGCTCGTCCGCCTCGGCGACCAGGTCCTCGGACTGGTTGTAGTCCCCGTCGGCCGCCTGCACGGCCCACAGGTGTACGGCGACCCCGTGCTCCTTGGCGGCCATCATGCCCGGCAGCAGGTCGCCGTCGCCGGTGACGAGGACGATGTCGGAGCAGGCGCGGTTGCGGGCCAGCTCGGTGAGCTCGGCGTGCATGGCGGCGTCCACGCCCTTCTGGGCCCAGCGTCCGTCGCTGCGGGTCAGGGCGCCGAGCCGGACGGTGACCCGGGGCATCACGCGCAGCCGGCGGTGCTCGGGCTGGGGGACGCGGTCGGGGGCGCCGTCGAACCAGTAGATGCGCAGCAGCGGCCGTTCCGTGTCGGATTCGGCGCGTACGCGCAGGGCCTGGATGAGGGCGGTGTGGTCGACGGTGATACGGGAACGCGAGGGCTCCCCCGCGAGGAGACTGGCAGCGGCCCCCAGCAGATACCCGGCGTCGACAAGGACGATGCAGCGGTCCACGCGATCCACCCTCTTTCCGGGAGTTTTGCTTCGGGCTTCCTTCGAGTCTGCCCGACTGCGCGGGTGTTAACGGCCCGAACTCGATCTTCGGCGTGGCGTTTCGGCTCGCGGGCCGCGCTCCCGCGCTCCGACAAGCCCTGTCACGGACGGTAATTATTCGAAATGCGTTCCTTGTCAGCCTATGTGAATCTGATCCCGGTCCTGGCCCCCAGATCCCCCACAGGAGGCAGATCACCATGGCCAAGAACAAGAAACAGAACCGCAAGCAGCCGCAGTCCGAGCGCGCGCAGCAGCAGGACCGGCAGCCCTCGATGGAGACCCCCACCGAGCAGAGCCCCCTGCAGGTCACTCCGGGTGACATGCCGCGCAAGGGCCGGCAGAAGAGCTTCGGTCACAACTGACGTCTGCGTGACGGGTTGTCGAGACCCGGGCACGGCCGAGGGGCGCACCCCCGTGAAAGGGTGCGCCCCTCGCGCGTGGAGCCGGTGCTCAGCCCGCCAGGCAGGAGGGGCCGAGCAGCACCTTCAGATCGCCGAACAGGGCCGGGTCGGGCTTGACCCGGTGCCGGTCCAGGCGCAGGACCGTGGTCCTGGTCGGGCCCTGGAGCTTGATGCGGACCTCGCTGTCGCCCCGGTGGTGGCTGAGGATCTCGCCGAGGCGGCTGACCATCGGCGGGGTGACCCGGGTGGCCGGGATGGTGAGGACCACGGGGGCGTTGGTGCCCGCGTTCGACAGGTCCGGGACCTGCAGCTCCATCGCCACCAGCCGGGGGACGTCCTCGCGCTTGTCGAGGCGGCCCTTGACGAACACCACGGCGTCCTCGACGAGTTGGGTCGACACCAGCTGGTAGGTCGCGGGGAAGAACATGCACTCGATGGAGCCCGCGAGGTCCTCCACCGTGGCGATCGCCCAGGCGTTGCCCTGCTTGGTCATCTTGCGCTGCAGGCCCGAGATGATGCCGCCGATGGTGACGACCGCGCCGTCGGCGTGCTCGCCACCGGTGAGCTGGGCGATACCGGCGTCGGCCTTGTCCGACAGCACGTGCTCCAGGCCGAAGAGCGGGTGGTCGGAGACGTAGAGACCGAGCATCTCCCGCTCCTGGGCGAGCAGGTAGGTCTTGTCCCACTCCTCGTCGGTGAACTGCACGTCGAGGCCGAACCCGGGCTCGCTGGACTCCTCCTCGCCCATCCCGCCGAAGAGGTCGAACTGGCCCTCGGCCTCCTTGCGCTTGACCGCGACCACGTTGTCGATCATCGGTTCGTACTGTGCGGTGAGGCCCTTGCGGGTGTGGCCCAGGGTGTCGAAGGCGCCCGCCTTGATGAGTGACTCGGTGGTGCGCTTGTTGCAGGCGGCCGCGTCGATCTTGTCCAGGTAGTCCGGGAAGGAGGCGTACTTGCCCTTGGCCTTGCGGCTCTTGATGATCGACTCGACCACGTTCGTGCCGACGTTGCGCACGGCCTCCAGGCCGAAGAGGATCACGTCGTCGCCCTGGGCGGCGAAGTTGTGCACCGACTCGTTGACGTTCGGCGGGAGCACCTTGATGCCCATGCGGCGGCACTCGTTGAGGTAGACGGCCGACTTGTCCTTGTCGTCCTTGACGGAGGTCAGCAGCGCCGCCATGTACTCGGCGGGGTGGTTGGCCTTCAGATACGCCGTCCAGTACGACACCAGTCCGTACGCGGCCGAGTGCGCCTTGTTGAAGGCGTAGCCGGCGAAGGGGACCAGGACGTCCCACAGGGCCTGGATCGCCTCGTCGCTGTAGCCGTTCTTGCGGGCGCCGGCCTGGAAGATGGTGAAGTTCTTCGCCAGTTCGTCGGGCTTCTTCTTGCCCATCACCCGGCGCAGGATGTCGGCCTCGCCGAGCGAGTAGCCGGCGATGATCTGCGCGGCCTTCTGCACCTGCTCCTGGTAGACGATCAGGCCGTAGGTGACGTCCAGGACCTCCCGCAGGGGCTCTTCGAGCTCCTTGTGGATGGGCGTGATCTCCTGCTGCTTGTTCTTGCGCAGCGCGTAGTTGGTGTGGGAGTTCATGCCCATCGGGCCCGGGCGGTACAGGGCCGAGACGGCGGAGATGTCCTCGAAGTTGTCGGGCTTCATCAGGCGCAGCAGGGAGCGCATGGGGCCGCCGTCGAACTGGAAGACGCCCAGGGTGTCGCCGCGCTGGAGCAGCTCGAAGGTGGTCGGGTCGTCGAGCGGCAGGCTCAGCAGGTCGATGTCGAGACCCTTGTTGGACTTCACCATCTTGACGGCGTCGTCCATGATCGTCAGGTTGCGCAGGCCGAGGAAGTCCATCTTCAGCAGACCGAGCGACTCGCAGCTCGGGTAGTCCCACTGCGTGATGGTCACGCCGTCGGTGTGGCGCACCCAGACCGGCACGTGCTCGGTGATGGTCTCGCTGGACATGATCACGCCGGCCGCGTGCACACCCATCTGCCGGACCAGGCCCTCCACGCCGCGTGCGGTGTCGATGACCTTCTTCACGTCCGGTTCGTTCTCGTACATCCCGCGGACCTCGCCGGCCTCCGAGTAGCGCGGGTGCTGCGGGTCGGTGATGCCGGACAGCGGGATGCCCTTGCCCAGGACGTCGGCGGGCATGGCCTTGGTGATGCGGTCGCCCATCGCGTACGGGTAGCCCAGCACGCGCGCGGAGTCCTTGATGGCGTTCTTGGCCTTGATGGTGCCGTAGGTGCCGATCATGGCGACCTTGTCGGCGCCGTACTTCTCCGTCACGTACCGGATGACCTCGACGCGCCTGCGCTCGTCGAAGTCGATGTCGACGTCGGGCATGGAGATGCGCTCGGGGTTGAGGAACCGCTCGAAGATCAGGCCGTGCGGGATCGGGTCGAGGTCGGTGATGCCCATGGCGTAGGCGACGATCGAGCCGGCCGCGGAGCCACGGCCGGGGCCGACCGCGATGCCGTTGTTCTTGGCCCACATGATGAAGTCGGCGACCACGAGGAAGTAGCCCGGGAAGCCCATCGAGATGATGACGTCCATCTCGTACTCGGCCTGCTTCTGGCGGTCCTCGGGGACGCCGCCGGGGAAGCGGCGCTCCATGCCGCGGCGGACCTCCTCCTTGAACCAGGTGACCTCGGTGTAGCCCTCGGGGATGTCGAACCTGGGCATCAGGTCGCGCTTCTCGAACATGCCCGTGGTGTCGACCATCTCGGCGACGAGCAGGGTGTTGCGGCAGCCCTCCTGCCAGGCGTCGGAGGAGTCGATGGCGTACATCTCGTCCGTGGACTTCAGGTAGTAGCCGGTGCCGTCGAACTTGAAGCGGTCGGGGTCGGAGAGGTTCTTGCCGGTCTGGATGCACAGCAGGGCGTCGTGCGCGGTCGCCTCGTGCGCGTAGGTGTAGTGCGAGTCGTTGGTGACCAGCGGCGGGATGCCGAGCTTCCGGCCGATCTCCAGCAGGCCGTCGCGGACCCGGTGCTCGATGTCGATGCCGTGGTCCATCAGCTCAAGGAAGTAGCGGTCCTTGCCGAAGATGTCCTGGTAGTCGGCGGCCGCCTTGAGGGCCTCCTCCTCCTGGCCCAGGCGCAGCCGGGTCTGGACCTCGCCCGAGGGGCAGCCCGTGGAGGCGACGATCCCCTCCGACCACTGGGAGATCGTCTCCTTGTCCATGCGGGGCCACTTCTGCAGCCAGCCCTCGGCGTAGGCGTCGGAGGAGAGGCGGAAGATGTTGTGCAGGCCCGTCCTGTTCACGGCCCACATCGTCTTGTGGGTGTAACCGCCGGAGCCGGAGACGTCGTCGCGCTTCTGGTGCGGCTGGCCCCACTGGATCTTGCGCTTGTTGCGCCGCGACTCGGGCGCGACATATGCCTCGATCCCGATGATCGGGGTGATTCCGGCCTTCTTCGCGGAGTGGAAGAAGTCGTACGCCCCATGGAGGTTGCCGTGATCGGACATGGCGATATGCGTCATGCCCATCTCGTTGCACGCGTTGAACATGTCCTTCAGCCGCGCGGCACCGTCCAGCAGCGAGTACTGGGTGTGGACGTGCAGGTGCGTGAACGGCGGCTTTGACACGGTGCGGCCTCCATGGAAAACACTCGGTGACGGGCGCTCGGACGGTTGTGGGGTCAGCGCCGAAGTCTATGCCCCGGCACTGACACTCCGGGGGCTCCGCCGCGTACCTTCACAGCGAGGATCCCGGGCACTTCCGCGCGTCCTCACCCGTTGGAAACGACGGAACGCCGTCGTACACATCCATGCACCAGGAGGCACCCCGCGATGTCGGTACCCCAGCTCAACGACGAGCAGCGCGGCGAGGAGATCCTCGCCGTCTTCGACACCGCCTTCGGCGAGCTCCTGGCCGCCGACCCGGCCGCGTTCCGCGTGAAGTTCCGGAAGATGGCGGCCTCGGCGTTCGCGTTCTACCGGGGCACGGCGTGCCTCTTCTACCACGACCTGGACGCGGACAAGCGGGGCGGCCCGTACCTGGACGACCGCACCTCGCGCGTGTGGATCCACGGCGACCTGCACGCGGAGAACTTCGGCACGTACATGGACTCCAACGGCCGGCTGGTCTTCAACGTCAACGACTTCGACGAGGCCTACGTGGGCCCCTTCACCTGGGACCTCAAGCGCTTCTCCGCCTCCATCGCCCTGATCGGCTACGCCAAGGCGCTCAGCGACCGGCAGATCACCGAGCTGGTGGGGATCTACGCGGGCGCGTACCGCGAGCGCGTCCACGCGCTGGCGACCGGCGCGAAGAGCGACGAGGTGCCGCCGTTCACGCTGGACACCGCCGAGGGCCCGCTGCTCGGCGCCCTGCGCGCAGCCCGCTCGCTGACCCGCTTCGAGCTGCTGGACTCGATGACGGAGATCCGCGACTTCGAGCGCCGTTTCGCCCCCGGCGGCGGCTCGATCGAGCTGGACGCGGCGACCCGTTACAAGGTCCTCGCCGCCTTCGACGGCTATCTGGAGACGCTGCCGGACGCGTCGCTGGCCCGTCCGGACTCCTACCGGGTGAAGGACGTGGTCGGACGCCGCGGCATCGGCATCGGCTCGGCCGGCCTGCCGTCGTACAACATCCTCCTCGAGGGCCACAGCGACGCCCTGGAGAACGACGTGGTGATCTACATCAAGCAGGCCCAGACCCCGGCCGTCTCCCGGCACATCACCGACCAGGCGATCCGCGACTACTTCCGGCACGAGGGCCACCGCACGGTGATCTCACAGCGCGCCCTGCAGGCGCACGCCGACCCGTGGCTGGGCTGGACCGAGCTGGACGGCGCGGGGCAGCTGGTCGCCGAGGTATCGCCGTACGCGGTCGACCTGGACTGGGGCGACATCGACGACCCGGAGGAGATCGCCGCCGTCGTCGCCGACCTCGGCCGGGCCACGGCCACCATGCACGCGGCGGCCGACGACACCTCCGGCGAGTCCCTCGTGCCGTTCTCCACCGAGCGCGCCATCGACGCGGTGATCGCCGCCGACGAGGACGGCTTCGCGGACCTGCTGACGGACTTCGCGCACACCTACGGCGCACGCGCGCGGGCGGACCACCAGATCTTCGTCGACCTGTTCCGCAACGGCCGGATTCCGGGTCTGTGACGGTCCGGGCTCTCACAGGGACCTTTTAGGGCTCTCTTACCGGAGCGCATGACACACTCTTCCTCGCTATGGACATAACCGGGATCCGACTCCGAGCGCTTCGCGCGGCGCTGTTCACGACGCTGGTCGTGACGCTCAGCACCGCGTCGCACGTGCTGCTGTCGCAGGTCCCGCTGCCGCTGAACACGGTGGCCGCGGTCGCCGCCACCGTGTTCGCGGTCTCCTACGCCCTGGCCGGCCGCGAGCGCGGCTTCGGTC
This sequence comes from Streptomyces sediminimaris, assembly GCF_047049295.1. Classification (NCBI taxonomy): domain Bacteria; kingdom Bacillati; phylum Actinomycetota; class Actinomycetes; order Kitasatosporales; family Streptomycetaceae; genus Streptomyces; species Streptomyces sediminimaris. The sequence continues at coordinate 2,309,577 of NZ_JBJWOT010000001.1, forward strand.
CGATCGCCGCCCTGCTGATCCCGCTGGAGCTGGCCGCGGACACGGTCTTCACCACCGGTCAGCACGTCTGCTATGGCCCCGCGGGCGGACCGGTGACCGGCCCGCTGCGCTCCGTCGGCTGGGACCTGCTGTGCGGCACCGGCACCCAGGTCGGCACCCCGCTGACCCGGGTGGCCGCCGACACCGGCACCGACCGGCTCGCGTCGCTGCTCGCCCATGCCGACCCGGCCACCACCTGGCTGCTGCTGGGCGCGCACGTCGGTGTCGGCCTGCTCGCCGCCGCCTGGCTGCGCCGCGGCGAGCGCGCCCTGACCCAGCTGCTGCGGGCGGCCGCCGCGACGACGTTCCGGCCGCTGCTGCTCGCGGTCGCCGCGGTGGCCGTACGGCCCGCCGCCGTGCTCCGGCGCCTGGGGCGCCCCGGCCCGCCGGCCGCCCTCGTCCTCGACCGGCTCCTCGTGCACTCCCTGGGACGGCGCGGACCGCCGTGCTCGCCCGCGCTGGTCTGAGCGCCCTTCCCGGGCGCCCGGCCGGCCTCACCGAGCACGACCAGTCCCCCACACGCTCTGCGCGCATACAGCTGCGCGTCCCACAGGGAGAACACCGACATGAGCAAGCGCAACAGCCAGGCGGCGAAGACGGCGGCCCGCGAGCGGCTGCGCCAGGAACGCGAGCGCCAGGCCAAGCGGGCCAAGGTCAGGCGGCAGGCCATCGTGGCCGGTTCGATCGTGGTCGTCCTGGCGGCGGCGGGCGGCATAGGCTACGCCGTCGTGCAGGCGAACAAGCCCAGCCACTGGGAGGCCGTGAAGGACGAGAAGGTCGTCGCACCGGCCCACACCACCGGCAAGAACGGCACGACAGTCGTCATCGGCAAGGCGAGCGCCAAGAAGACCCTCAAGGTCTACGAGGACCCGCGCTGCCCGGTCTGCGCCCAGTTCGAGCAGACCGTCGGCGCGACGGTGAAGAAGGACATCGACGCCGGCAAGTTCAAGTTCCAGTACGTCGGCGCCACGTTCATCGACGGCCACGACAACGGCGAGGGCTCCAAGAACGCGCTCAGCGCCCTGGGCGCCGCGCTGAACGTCAGCGACGAGGCGTTCCTGCAGTACAAGAGCGCCCTCTACTCGACGAAGTGGCACCCGGACGAGACGCAGGACAAGTTCAAGGACGACAGCTACCTCATCAAGGTCGCGAACACCGTCCCCGCGCTGAAGAACAACACCGCGTTCCAGAACGCGGTCAGGAAGGGCACCTACGACGCCTGGGCGATGGCCATGTCGAAGACCTTCGACGACAACAAGGACGGCGTCACCGGCACCCCGACCTTCGTCATGGACGGCAAGCAGCTCAACAACGGCAGCCCGCTGCTGACCGTGGCCGACTTCAACAAGGTGGTGGGCGCGGCCCTCAAGTCCTGAGCTCCGGCCGGGGCTCCGGGAAGGCCCTTGCCCCGACCGGGCTCCCCGGCCTCCGCGTGAAGAGCGGGCGAACTTTCCGTGTTCGCCCGCTCCGGCGCATACCAGCCAGTAACCTGATCGCCCGTGACCAGTCGATTCAGATCATCCGAGGCGCTTCAGGACCCCAACTCGCCTGCGCCCCGCCGCCGTACAGTCGTCAAAGCCGCGGCGGCGACGGCCGGCGCCGGTATCGTCGCGGGCCCGCTCGCCGCCGCGTTCCCCGCCCGCGCCGCCGCGGACACGCCCGCCTTCCTGCACGGCGTGGCCTCCGGCGACCCGCTGCCCGACGGCATCCTGCTGTGGACGCGGGTGACGCCCACGGCCGACGCCGTTCCCGGCTCCGGGCTCGGTCCGGACACCGAGGTCGGCTGGGTGGTCGCCCGGGACAGGGCGCTGACCGACGTCGTGGCCAAGGGCTCCACCACCGCGACCGCCGCCTCCGACCACACCGTCAAGGCGGACATACGGGGCCTCGCGCCCGCCACCGACTACTGGTTCCGCTTCTCGGCCGGCGGCACCGACTCCCCCGTCGCCCGTACCCGCACCGCGCCCGCCGCCGACGCCGCCGTCTCCGGCCTGCGCTTCGGCGTGGTCTCCTGCGCCAACTGGGAGGGCGGCTACTTCGCCTCCTACCGCCATCTCGCGGCCCGGGGCGACCTCGACGCCTGGCTGCACCTCGGCGACTACATCTACGAGTACAAGTCGGGCGAGTACGCGGCCCGCGGCACGGTCGTGCGCCCGCACGCGCCCGCGCACGAGATCATCACCCTCGCCGACTACCGCACCCGGCACGGCAAGTACAAGACCGACCCGGACCTGCAGGCGCTGCACCACACGGCGCCGGTCGTCGCGATCTGGGACGACCACGAGTTCGCCGACAACGCCTGGTCCGGCGGCGCGGTCAACCACACCGAGGGCGCCGAGGGCACCTGGACCGACCGCAAGGCGGCCGCGAAGCAGGCCTACTTCGAGTGGATGCCGGTCCGCCCGGCGATCGCGGGCACGACCTACCGCCGGCTGCGCTTCGGCAAGCTCGCCGACCTCTCCCTGCTGGACCTGCGCTCCTTCCGCTCCCAGCAGGCGTCCACGGCGAGCGGTTCGGTCGACGACCCGGACCGCACGATCACCGGGCGGGCCCAACTGGACTGGCTGAAGGCCGGGTTGAAGGCCTCCGACACCACCTGGCGGCTGGTCGGCAACTCGGTGATGATCTCGCCGTTCGTCATCGGCTCCCTCTCCGCGGACCTGCTCAGGCCGCTCGCCGAGCTGCTCGGGCTGCCGCGGGAGGGCCTCGCGCTCAACACCGACCAGTGGGACGGCTACACGGACGACCGCCGCGAGCTCCTGGCCCACCTGCGCTCCCACGCGATCCGCAACACCGTCTTCCTGACCGGCGACATCCACATGGCGTGGGCCAACGACGTGCCGGTGGACGCCGGAACGTATCCGCTGTCGGCCTCCGCCGCCACGGAGTTCGTCGTCACCTCGGTGACCTCCGACAACCTCGACGACATCGTGAAGGCGCCCGAGGGCACGGTCTCCGCGGTCGCCGCGCCGGTCATCCGCGCCGCCAACCGGCACGTCCACTGGGTCGACACCGACCGCCACGGCTACGGCGTCCTGGACGTCACCGCCGACCGCGCGCAGATGGACTACTACGTCCTGTCCGACCGCACGGACCGGAACGCGACCTCGGCCTGGGTGCGTTCGTACCGCACGCGTTCCGGCACGCAGAAGGTCGAGCGCGCCTACCGCCCCGTGTAGCCCCCGGCTCGGCTACAGGGTCCCGAGGAAGCCGAGCGCCACCCGCCAGGTGGCCTCGGCGGCCTCCTCGTCCCAGTCCGGCAGGCCGGGATCGGTGTAGAGGTGCCCGGCGCCCGCGTACCGGTACACCTCCACGTCCGCGCCCGCTCGGCCCATCTGCAGGTACCAGGCGCTCAGCCAGTCGTCCGTCTCGAACGGGTCGGGCTCGGCCACGTGCAGCTGTACCGGCAGGCCGTCCACCGCGGCGTTCGGCGCGATGTCCGAGGTGCCGTGCAGGAGCAGCAGTCCGCGGGCCCCCTCGTCGCCGAGGGCGAGGGTCTGGGCGACGGAGGCGCCGAGCGAGAAGCCGGCGTACACCAGGCCCCGCTCGGAGTAGGGCGCGGCGGCCAGAACGGCACGCCTGAGCAGTTCGTCCTTGCCGATCTCGTCCTTGCAGGCCATGCCCTCCTCGACCGTCTCGAACGTACGCCCGTCGAAGAGGTCCGGCGTCCACACCTCGTGCCCGGCGCCGCGCAGCCGGTCCGCGGCCTCGCGCACCGCGGGCCTGAGGCCGTAGGTCGAGTGAAAGAGCATGATGTTCATGAGGCCATGGTGCCAGCCGGGTCCGGCAGCACCCTTCCGCGGCCGTACCCGCATCGAGCCGCAACTCACATGTTCATGGCCCCGGGAGACGGTTACGTTCGGAGGCATGGAGAACGTACTGCGTCCGCTGATCGTGATCGGCGGCTCGGTCGTGCTCACGCTGGTCATCGGCTGGGCCACCGATCAGCTGCTGCGCAAGGCCGACGAACGGCACCGGGAGACGCCGCTGTGGGGGCTGCTGCGCCGCGCCCGTGTGCCCTACCAGCTCGTGATCTGCGCCGCCCTGCTGAGAGGCTCCTACGACCAGCTGCAGCGGCTCAGGGACTACCGGGTCGGCATCGGCCAGGCGCTGACCCTGGTGCTGATCGGGGCCACCGCGTGGCTGGTCGTGCGGATCGCGGCCGCGATCGTCGAGACGTCGTACAGCCACTACGCCCGCGCCCACCACGACGCCGCCCGGGTGCGCCGGGTGCGGACCCAGGTGTCGCTGATCATGCGGGTGGTGACCGCGAGCGTCGGCGTGGTGGCCGTCGCCGCGATGCTGCTGACCTTCCCGGCCATGCGCGCGGCCGGTGCCTCGCTGCTGGCCTCGGCCGGCATCGTCGGCATCGTCGCCGGTGTCGCCGCCCAGTCGACCCTCAGCAACATGTTCGCCGGCTTCCAGATCGCCTTCGGCGACATGGTGCGGATCGGCGACACGGTCGTGGTGGACGGCGAGTGGGGCACGGTCGAGGAGATCACGCTGACCTTCCTGACCGTGCGGACCTGGGACGAGCGCCGGATCACGATGCCGGTGTCGTACTTCACCTCGAAGCCGTTCGAGAACTGGTCGCGCGGCGGCAACCAGATGACGGGCACCGTCTTCTGGCACCTCGACCACAGCGCGCCGGTCGAGGCGATGCGCGAACGGCTGCGGGACATCCTGCGCGAGTGCCCGGCCTGGGACGGCCGCGCCTGCGGTCTCGTGGTCACCGACTCCACGCCGAACACCGTCCAGGTCCGCGCCCTGGTGACGGCGAAGGACGCGGACGACATCTGGACGGTCCGGGTCACGGTGCGCGAGCAGATGCTCGCCTGGCTGTGCCGGAACCATCCCTACGCCCTGCCCCGCGTCAACACGGCGGAGGCGGTCCTGCCGCCGGGCCGGCCCACCGCGGACGGGCACATCGGCGCACAGCGTGACGGGCACCGCTCCGGCCACGCCGACGGCGGTGCCGCCGCGCGCCGTGTCTCCGAGTCGCCGCGGACGGGCCGCGGCTGAGGCGAGACGCCGGCCCCGGGCCGTGCGGGTCCCTCCCGTACGGCCCGTGCGGCCCGTGCGGCCCGTGCGGCCCGTGCGGCCTCAGTGTCCGCGTTCGGCGCCGCCGTTGACCTGCACGACCTGTGAGGTGATGTGGCCGGCGCCCGCGGAGGCGAGCCAGTGCAGGGTCGAGGCGACGTCACCGGGCGTACCGGGGCGTTTGGTGGAGGTGTCGGCGATGAGCCGCTCGCGTCGCGCCGGGTCGATCCGCGGCCCGAAGAACTCGGTGTCCTCCACATAGCCCGGCGCCACCACGTTCACGGTGATCCCGCGCGGCCCCAACTCCCGTGCCAGGTCGTGGGCGTACGGGTGCAGGGCGGCCTTGGCGGCGCCGTACGCCCCGCTCCCGGACCCCCGGTACGCCGCGATGGAGCTGATGAACAGCACCCGTCCGCCCGTGAGGCCAGCCGGTGCTTCAGCGCTTCCGTGAGCAGCGCGGCGGTCAGGGTGTTGATCCGGAAGTTCACCGTCCACTCGTGCGCGACCCGGTCGAGCGGATCCTCGCCCTCCGCCCCGGGTTCCAGCTGCCCGGTGCCCCCGGCACTGTGGACCAGCACGTCCACCGTGCCGAACTCCTGCGCCACGAAACCGGCGACACCGCGCACGGCGGCCGTGTCACTCAGGTCGGCCGCGTAGGCCGACGCCCCGGGCACCCCGGCCCGTCTGAGCACCTCCTCCCGGCGCCCCAGCAGCAGGACCCGGTCCCCGTCCGCCGCGAAGACACGGGCCGCGGCGAGCCCGATTCCCGTACCGCCACCACTGATCACGACATTGCGAGCCATGAGGCGACTCTACGAAGCCCGGCCGCCGGCCGCGATCGATATCCGGGCGGCGCGGCGGCCGTATCCGGGCGGCGCGGCGGCCCCACGTGCCCGCCGGCGGCGGAGGTCAGCGCAGACTGCGCACGTCGAGATGGCGCAGCACCCGGTCCACGATCTCCGGATCCGCTCCCGGCTCGCTGCGCGCGGCCAGCACCTCGTGCCGGGCGGCGCTCAGCATCTCGCCCTGGATCCGGCGCATCCGCCTGAGCCGGCGCACCCGCATCTCGTGCGCCTCCCGCCGCTCCTCCTCGCCCATCTCGGGGCTGATCCGCACCCCGATCTCGAAGGCCCGCCGCAGCATCTGCTCGGACAGCTCCTCCGGCAGCTCCTCGACCTCCTCGATCTCCCGCAGCCTGCGTTTGGCCGCCTTGGCCGCCCGCGCGGCCAGCGTCCTCTCGAACGCCTTCTCCCGCTCCGTGTCGGCCCGCACCCCCAGCCGCCTCACCAGCCACGGCAGGGTCAGTCCCTGGAGCACCAGCGTCGCCATGATCACGCCGAAGGCGATGAACACGATCTCGTTCCGGTCCGGGAACGCCGAGCCGTCGTCGGTCCTCAGCGGGATCGCCAGCGCCAGCGCCACCGAGGCCACCCCGCGCATCCCCGACCACCACATGATGACGGTCTCCCGCCAGGTCATCGGGATGTCCTCGTCGTGGTCCCGTCCGGCGTGCAGCCGTCTGGTGAGCCAGGTCGCCGGCAGCAGGTACACCAGCCGCAGGACGACCACCACGGCCACCACCACGCCCGCCCATCCGAGCATCTCGCTCCACCGCCCGGACGCCGTCCGCAGCGCGTTGTGCAGTTCGAGACCGATCAGACCGAAGGCGACCCCGGTGACGAGGGTGTCGACGATGTCCCAGAAGGTGTGACCGGCGAGCCGGGTCATCACGTCGTCGGGGTCGGTGCCGTACTCGGCGAGGAAGAGCGCGGTGGTGAGCACGGCGAGCACACCGGAGCCGTGCAGTTCCTCCGCGAGGACGTACGAGGCGTACGGCACCAGCAGCGTGAGGCCGACCTGCAGGGTCGCGTCCCCCAGCAGGTCCAGGAGCCGGTTGGCGCCCCAGCCCAGGGCCACGCCCACGGCCAGGGCGACGACGGCGGACAGCACCAGGTCCAGCGCGGCCCGCCCCGGATCGAAGGCGCCGCTGACGACGGCCGCGACCGCGACGTGATACAGCACGATCGCCGTCACGTCGTTGAACAGACCCTCGCCCTCCAGGATGGACACCAGCCGGCGGGGCAGCCCCAGCTGCCCGGCGACGGCGGTCGCGGCGACCGGGTCCGGCGGCGCCACCAGCGCGCCGAGCGCCACGGCGGCGGCGACGGACAGCCCCGGCACGATGGTGTGCGCCACGGCGGCCACGCACACGGTGGTGACGAAGACCAGCGCCACCGCCAGCAGGAAGATCGGCCGGCGGTTGGCCGCGAACTGCCGCCAGGAGGTGCGCCGCACGGCCGCGTACAGCAGCGGTGGCAGCAGCAGGGGCAGGATCAGGTCCGGCGGCACGTCGACGTTCGGCACGAAGTCCACGACGGCGAGGACGATCCCCAGCAGCGTCATCAGCACCGGCGCGGGCAACCCGAAGCGGTCCCCCAGCGGGACGCTCACCAGGGCCCCGAGCAGCAGCACGAACAGCAGGGCCAGCTGGTCCACGGTCAGCGCTCCGGGCGGGTCGGACGACGGCAGCAGACCTCAAGCCTGCCACGCCGCCGCCCCGACCAGCGCCTTCAGCCCGTGGTCCGCAGGGCGCGCCGCATCGCGCGGTGCGGGATGCCCGCCTCCGCGTACTCCGGCCCGTACGCCTCGTATCCGAGCCGCTCGTAGAACCCCAGCGCGTGCGTCTGCGCGTGCAGGTCCACGGCCGCCAGCCCGCGCGCGCGTGCGGCGTCCTCGATGGCCCGCACCAGCGCCGCGCCGACACCGAGCCCGCGCGCGTCCCGGGTCACCGCGAGACGCCCGAGCGAGCCCACCGACGGGTCGCCGCCGGTCTTCGCGGCGGCCGCCTGTCCGAGCAGCAGACGCCCGGTGCCGAGCGGCACACCGTCGTCGCGCACGGCCAGCACGTGCACGGCCACGGCGTCGTACGCGTCGTACTCCACGTCCTCGGGCACGCCCTGCTCGGCGACGAAGACGTCCTTGCGCAGGGCGAAGCACGTCCGGAGGTCGGCGGGGTCCTCGGCGACGCGCACCCCGTACGCCGGCGTGCTCATCCGTACGTCTCCTCCCGGACCTGGTCCAGGGCCTTCTGCAGGTCGGCCGGGTAGTCGCTCTCGAACTCCACCCACTGCCCGTCACCGGGGTGCTCGAAGCCGAGCCGCACGGCGTGCAGCCACTGGCGGGTCAGATGCAGCCGCTTGGCGAGCGTCGGGTCGGCGCCGTAGGTGAGGTCGCCGACGCAGGGGTGGCGGTGGGCGGCCATGTGGACGCGGATCTGGTGGGTGCGGCCGGTCTCCAGCTTCACGTCGAGCAGGGAGGCGGCGCGGAAGGCCTCGATCAGGTCGTAGTGCGTGACCGAGGGCTTGCCGTCGGCCGTGACCGCCCACTTGTAGTCGTGGCTTGGGTGGCGGCCGATGGGCGCGTCGATGGTGCCGCTGGTCGGGTCGGGGTGGCCCTGGACGAGCGTGTGGTACCGCTTGTCGACCGTCCGCTCCTTGAACTGGCGCTTGAGCGAGGTGTACGCCCGCTCGGACTTGGCGACCGCCATCAGGCCCGAGGTGCCCACGTCGAGGCGGTGCACGATGCCCTGGCGCTCGGCGGCGCCGGAGGTGGAGATGCGGTAACCGGCGGCGGCCAGCCCCCCGATGACGGTGGGGCCGGTCCAGCCGGGCGACGGATGGGCGGCGACGCCGACCGGCTTGACGATCACGACCACGTCATCGTCGTCGTACACGATCTCCATGCCCTCGACGGGCTCGGCGACGATCTGCACGGGCGCGGGCGCCTGCGGCATCTCGACCTCCAGCCAGGCCCCGCCGTGCACCCGCTCGGATTTCCCGGCCACCGACCCGTCGACCGTGACCTTCCCCGCGGCGGCGAGCTCGGCCGCCTTGGTCCGGGAGAAGCCGAACATGCGGGAGATGGCGGCGTCGACGCGCTCGCCCTCCAGGCCGTCGGGCACGGGCAGGGTACGGATCTCGGGAATCGTGCTCACCCGTCGAGTATGCCGGACGGGGCCGGCAGCACCGACCGGAGCCTGTGGACGAAGCCGGTGGCGGTCAGTCCTTGTGGACGAAGCCGGCGGCGGTCAGTCCTTGTGGACGGTGCCGTCCGGGTCGAGCCCCTTGAAGGACAGCAGCACGATCAGGATGCCGCCGCACACGATCGCCGAGTCGGCCAGGTTGAAGACCGCGAAGCCCTTGGGGGAGATGAAGTCGACGACCGCGCCCTCGAAGACGCCGGGCGAGCGGAAGATCCGGTCGGTGAGGTTGCCGAGGGCGCCGCCGAGGAGCAGGCCGAGCGCGATCGCCCAGGGCAGGCTGTAGAGCTTGCGGGCGAGCCGGGCGATCACCACGATGACGGCCGCCGCGATCACCGTGAAGATCACCGTGAAGGCCTCGCCGAAGCCGAAGGCGGCGCCCGCGTTGCGGATCGCCTCGAGCTTCAGCCAGTCCCCGATGAGCCGGATCGGCGCGTGGTGCTCCAGCTTGGCGACCACGATCATCTTGCTGATCAGGTCGAGGGCGTACGCGAACGCGGCGACCGTGAACAGCACGGCGATGCGGCGCTTGCCCCTGGGGCGTGCGGTACCGCCCCGCTCCGGCTCGGTCCCCGCGGTCTCTGGGGTGTCCGGGGTACCGATGATGCGCTCCGCCTCTGCCACGTGAGTCCCTCAACCTAGATACCTGACTGAGGACGAGGGTACGACACGCCTCCCGCCCCCTTCAGTACCGGCGTTCCTGCTTCTGCTTGCACTCCACGCACAGGGTGGCCCGCGGGAACGCCTGCATCCGGGCCTTGCCGATGGGGTTGCCGCAGTTCTCGCACAGCCCGTAGGTGCCGGCGTCCAGCCGCTGCAGGGCGTGCTCGGTCTGCTCGAGCATCTCGCGCGCGTTGGCCGCCAGGGCCAGCTCGTGCTCGCGCGTGATGTTCTTGGTCCCGGTGTCCGCCTGGTCGTCGCCCGCGCCGTCGCCCGAGTCCCGCATCAGGCCGGCGATGGCGCTCTCGGACGAGGTGATCTCGTCGTTGAGCCGCGTCGCCTCGGCGTGCAGTTCGGCCCGCGCCTCCTCGACCTCCTTCGGGGTCCAGGGGTCCTCACCGGGGCGTACCGCGAGCTCGCCGGGCTCCGCCGCCCCGGCCCGCGCCTTGGGTACGGCTGTCTTCGCCGCCGTGGCCGTGCCTGGAGTCTTCTTCGCAACCACTGTCGTGGCTCCCGTCTCCTCCGCGGCCTGAGCCGCACCCACCGTCTTGGCCGTACGTTTCCTGCCCACACCCGCGCCCTTCGCGCGCGCGCCCTTACCCGCCGCGGCCGCACCGGCCGCACCACTCCCGGCCGCACCCCTGGTGCCTGCGGCCTCCCTGCCCGCGGCCTCACCGGCAGCGGCTCTCTTCCCCGCAGCCTTGGTGGCGGCGGCTTCCTTGCCCGCAGGCTTGGTGGCGGCGGTTCTCTTCCCCGCGGCCTTCGTGCCGGCGGCTTCCTTGCCCGCGTCCTTCGTGCCGGCGGCTTCCTTCCCCGCGCCCTTCGTGCCGGCGGCTTCCTTCCCCGCGCCCTTCGTGCCGGCGGCTTCCTTCCCCGCGCCCTTCGTGCCGGCGGCTTCCTTGCCCGCGGACTTCGCCGCAGCGGCCTTCCTCCCCGCCCCCTTGGCGGTACCTGTTTCCTTGCTCGCAGGCTTGGCGGCAGCGGCCTTTCTCCCCGCGCCCTTCGCAGCAGCGGCTTCCTTGCCCGCAGGCCCGGCAGCAGCGGTCCTCTCCCCCGCGCCCTCGCCGACAGCGGCCTCCTTGCCCGCGGCCTTCGCGGCAGCGGTTCTCTTCCCCGCGGCCTTCGTGCCAGCGGCTTCCTTCCCCGCGGCCTTCGTGCCAGCGGCTTCCTTCCCCGCAGCCTTCGCGGCGGCGGCCTTCCTCCCCGCGCCCTTGGCGGCACCGGTTTCCTTGTCCGCCGCCTTCGTAGCCTTCGCGGTCTTCGCGGTCTTCGCGGCAGCCGCCTTCTTCCCCGCAGTCTCAGCGGCGGCAGACGCTTTCCCCGTACCGCTCGTGGCCGCAGCCTCCTCTGCCGCGGCCCCGGCGGCTGCGGCCTTCTTCCCGGCGCTCTTGGCCGCACCGGTCTTCCTCGTCGTGCCCTTCGCCGCCGTTGTCCTCGTGGTCCCGGCCTTTCCGTTCGCGGTCTCCCCTGCCGCACTCTTCGTCGCCGCGGTCGACCTGGGCGGCCTCTTCGCGGCCGCCGCCGTCCTGGCCGCGCCCTTCCTCGCCTCGGCCGTCTTCCTCCCGGCCTCTCCCCCCTCGGCGTTCTTCCCCTCGGCGCCCTTCCCCCCGGCCTTCCTCACCTCGGCCGTCTTCTCCTCGGCCGTCTTCTCCTCGGCCGTCTTTCCCCCAGCTCTCTTCCTCCCGGTCTGCGCTCCGCCCCCCGCCTCCGCAGCCGCTCCGGCAGGCGCCGCAGGCACCCCGCGGTGCCGCGCCGCGGTCGCCCTCTTCGGGGACCCCGCGCCGGCGGCGTCCGCCTTGGTGGTTCTCTTCTCGGCGTGCTTCGCCGCGTCCGGTCCTCCTCCGCCGGCAACCCCCCGCGCCCTCTGGACCAGCCTCGACGTGGCCGCCGTGGGCGACGCCGACTGCTGTACGGCGGTCCTTTTCGCCACCATGGCCGCGGCCCCTTCACATTTTGTGATCTTGCACGCGAATCGTGCTGGGACGATAAATCGACTTCAGCCCCGCGGCAACGGGGCACACCGCCCGATTCGCCCGGCTCGCGCACCCCGCTCCGCAAGCCTGCATGCGTTGTGCCCAGCTCCCCGCGGGGTAATCCGCCGGACCGTCCGTCCCAGGATCCGAACACGCGTACCGCTCCATTCGGGTCATCTCCGGCCGGCAGGCGCCCGCACTCCCGGGTACCCCGAAACCGGTCGGCCGCTGTCCGTGCGGCGCCGTACACTGGGCGGAGCGAAAAGCGTGGATGGGGACGAGTAGCGGCGTACGCAGCCCAGAGCGACCCGGGGACGGTGGAAGCCCGGGGGCCAGCGCGACGTGAAGATCACCCCGGAGCCGCCGGAAGAAAGCCGCAGCCGACGGGCGGCGGCGAGTAGAACCGGCATCGCGACCCCAATGAGGGGGCTCACCGTCGCTCATCCGGCGTCGGGGGGCCAAGGAGGGTGGTACCGCGGGAGCGCGCCGAAACCGGCGTAGAGAAGGACACGGCTCTCGTCCCTCCGGACGGAAGGCAGCAAGTCCGCCGGAGGAAGCCCGCTGATGACAACGCCGACGTACCGCCAGGTGCCCGCCCAGGTCGACCTGCCCGCGCTCGAGCACGCCGTGCTCGACTTCTGGCGCGACCAGAAGATCTTCGCCAAGACCCTGGAGCAGTCCGAGGGCCGCCCCGAGTGGGTGTTCTACGAGGGCCCGCCCACCGCCAACGGCATGCCGGGCGCCCACCACATCGAGGCCCGCGTCTTCAAGGACGTCTTCCCCCGCTTCCGCACCATGCGCGGCTACCACGTGGCCCGCAAGGCCGGCTGGGACTGCCACGGCCTCCCGGTGGAGCTCGCGGTGGAGAAGGAGCTCGGCTTCACCGGCAAGCAGGACATCGAGGCGTACGGCATCGCCGCGTTCAACGCCAGGTGCCGCGAGTCGGTGACCCGCCACACCGACGCCTTCGAAGAGCTCACGACCCGCATGGGCTACTGGACCGACCTCACCGACCCCTACCGCACCATGGACCCCGAGTACATCGAGTCGGTCTGGTGGTCGCTCAAGGAGATCTTCGACAAGGGCCTGCTGGTGCAGGACTACCGCGTGGCCCCCTGGTGCCCGCGCGACGAGACGGGCCTGTCGGACCACGAGCTGGCGCAGGGCTACGAGACGATCGTCGACCCGTCCGTGTACGTCCGTTTCCCGCTCACCTCCGGTCCGCTCGCCGGCGAGGCCGCGCTCCTGGTGTGGACGACGACCCCCTGGACGCTGGTCTCCAACACGGCCGTCGCCGCGCACCCCGAGGTCACCTACGTCGTCGCGACGAACGGCGAGGAGAAGCTCGTCGTCGCCGAACCGCTCCTCGCCAAGGCGCTCGGCGAGGGCTGGGAGACCACCGGCCGGACCTTCACCGGCGCGGAGATGGAGCGCTGGACGTATCAACGGCCGTTCGAGCTGATCGAGTTCCCGGAGCCCGCCCATTTCGTCGTCAACGCCGAGTACGTCACGACCGAGGACGGCACGGGCCTGGTCCACCAGTCCCCCGCCTTCGGCGAGGACGACCTCAAGGTCTGCCGCGCGTACGGTCTGCCCGTCGTCAACCCCGTCCGCCCGGACGGCACCTTCGAGGAGAACGTCCCGCTGGTCGGCGGCGTCTTCTTCAAGAAGGCGGACGAGCGGCTCACCGAGGACCTCCAGCGGCGCGGCCTGCTCTTCAAGCACATCCCGTACGAGCACAGCTACCCGCACTGCTGGCGCTGCCACACCGCGCTCCTCTACTACGCGCAGCCGTCCTGGTACATCCGCACCACGGCCGTCAAGGACCGCCTGCTGCAGGAGAACGAGAACACCAACTGGTTCCCGGACACGGTCAAGCGCGGCCGGTACGGCGACTGGCTGAACAACAACATCGACTGGGCGCTGTCCCGCAACCGCTACTGGGGCACTCCGCTGCCGATCTGGCGCTGCGAGGACGACCACCTCACCTGCGTCGGCTCCCGTGCGGAGCTGACCGGGCTGACGGGCACCGACCAGTCCGAGCTCGACCCGCACCGCCCCTACATCGACGACGTCGTCTTCGCCTGCCGCCACGAGGGCTGCGGGAAGACGGCCACGCGCGTGCCGGAGGTCATCGACGCCTGGTACGACTCGGGTTCGATGCCGTTCGCGCAGTGGGGCTACCCGTACAAGAACAAGGAGCTGTTCGAGGCCCGCTACCCGGCGCAGTTCATCTGCGAGGCCATCGACCAGACCCGCGGCTGGTTCTACACGCTGATGGCCGTCGGCACCCTGGTCTTCGACAGGTCCTCGTACGAGAACGTCGTCTGCCTCGGCCACATCCTCGCCGAGGACGGCCGCAAGATGTCCAAGCACCTGGGCAACATCCTGCAGCCGATCCCGCTGATGGACCAGCACGGCGCCGACGCGGTGCGCTGGTTCATGGCGGCCGGCGGCTCCCCGTGGGCGGCGCGCCGCGTGGGCCACGGCACCATCCAGGAGGTCGTCCGCAAGACGCTGCTGACGTACTGGAACACGGTCGCCTTCCAGGCCCTGTACGCGCGCACCTCCGACTGGGCGCCCAGCGAGGCGGACCCGGCCCCGGCCGACCGGCCGGTGCTGGACCGCTGGCTGCTGAGCGAACTGCACGCGCTCACCGACCAGGTGACGCAGGCCCTGGAGGCCTACGACACCCAGCGCGCCGGCAAGCTGCTGTCCGCGTTCGTCGACGACCTCTCCAACTGGTACGTCCGCCGCTCCCGCCGCCGCTTCTGGCAGGGCGACAAGGCGGCGCTGCGCACCCTGCACGAGGTCGTCGAGACCGTCACCAAGCTGATGGCCCCGCTGACCCCGTTCATCACCGAGCGGGTGTGGCAGGACCTGGTCGTCCCGGTGACCCCGGACGCCCCGGAGTCGGTCCACCTCGCCTCCTGGCCCCAGGCGGACCTGTCGGCCATCGACCCGGAGCTGTCGACGCAGATGGTCCTGGTGCGCCGGCTCGTCGAACTGGGCCGGGCCACGCGCGCGGAGTCGGGCGTGAAGACGCGCCAGCCGCTCTCGCGCGCGCTGATCGCGGCGACGGGCTTCGCCTCCCTCGACCCCGAACTGCACGCGCAGATCACGGAGGAGCTGAACGTCACCTCCCTGGCGTCGCTCTCCGAGGTCGGCGGCAGCCTCGTCGACACCACGGCCAAGGCCAACTTCCGCGCCCTGGGCAAGCGTTTCGGCAAGCGCGTCCAGGACGTGGCGAAGGCCGTGGCGAACGCGGACGCGGCCGCGCTGTCCCTGGCCCTGCGCGAGGGCACGGCGTCGGTCGAGGTCGACGGTGAGACGATCAGCCTCGCCCCCGACGAGGTGATCATCACGGAGACCCCGCGCGAGGGCTGGTCGGTGGCCTCCGACTCGGGGGCCACGGTCGCCCTCGACCTGGAGATCACCGAGGAGCTGCGGCGGGCCGGGCTCGCCCGCGACGCGATCCGCCTGATCCAGGAGGCCCGCAAGAACAGCGGCCTCGACGTGGCGGACCGGATCGCCCTGCGCTGGACCTCCACGGACCCGGCCGTCATCGCCGCCCTGAGCGAGCACGCGGGGCTGATCTCGGACGAGGTCCTGGCCACGGACTTCGCCCAGGGCGAGGCGGACGGGACGTACTCGGAGCCCTTCACCGACGAGGGCCTGTCGCTCACCTTCCGCCTGCGCAAGGCGTAGGCGGAAGGCACCGGGGCCCGGCCTTCCCGCGGGGGAGGCCGGGCCCTTCTGCAGCGGCGAGCAGGCGCACACGGACGAACACGGCGTACGCACCAGGGCGGGGCCCGGACCGAAGTCCGGGCCCCGCCCTGGTGAAGGCTGCCGACGCCTACCGCGTACTACGGGGCCGCGTGGGCGGCCGTCAGTTGTCGTCCTCGTCGATCAGGAAGCCGCGCATCGGCGAGGGCGCCTGACCCATCGGAGACGGGCTCTGCGGGCGGACCGGCGCCATCGGCTGGGTCATCGCCGGGGACATCTGCTGCTGACCGCCGTAGGACGGGGCAGCCGGGCTCGGCGCACCGCCCATGGGCTGGTTGCCGCCGTACGACGGGGCGCTCGCGCCGGCCGGTGCCATGGAGGGCGCCGGGGACGGCGGCAGGGACGCGGTCGCAGGGGTACGCGGCGGGGCCAGCGAGTCGTCCGCCTGGGTCTCCAGCTGACGCAGCTGGGACTCGAGGTACGACTTCAGACGCGTGCGGTACTCGCGCTCGAAGCCGCGCAGATCCTCGACCTTGCGCTCCAGCGTGGCGCGTGCGGACTCCAGGGAGCCCATCGCGACGCGGTGCTTCTCCTGCGCGTCCCGCTCCAGCGCGTCGGCCTTGGCACGGGCGTCCCGCTCGAGGCCCTCGGCACGCGAACGCGCCTCGCCCACGATCTTGTTGGCCTCGGAACGGGCCTCGGCGATCGCCTGGTCGGCGGTCTGCTGAGCCAGCGAGAGGACACGGGCGGCGCTGTCGCCACCGGGTCCCTGACCGGGGCCGCCCATCGGGCCACCCATGGGGCCGCCCATCGGGCCGCCCATCTGCTGCTGCATGGGGGGCTGGCCGCCCATCGGGCCCTGGCCCATGGGGCCCTGACCCATCGGACCCTGACCCATCGGACCGGGGCCCTGGGGACCACCCTGACCACCGCCGGGACCGGCGGGCAGCTGCGGAGCACCGCTGGGCAGCTGGGGCGGGCCTCCCATGGGGCCGCCCATCTGCTGCTGCGGCGGGCCCGATATGCCGGCGGGCACGGGAGCGCCCGGACCGCGCATGCCCTGCTGCGGGTGCTGCGGATGCTGCTGGTGGCCCTGGTGCTGCTGGTCCTGCGGGCCGCCGGGACCGCCGGGGCCACCGGGACCACCAGGACCGCCGGGACCCTCCGGGGGCTTGCGCATGTTCTGCTGATTCTGGGCGGCGGCACGGGTGGCCGCGGCCAGCTTGGCGCGCAGGTCCTCGTTCTCCCGGAGCAGGCGGGTCAGTTCGGCTTCGACCTCGTCGAGGAAGGCATCGACCTCGTCCTCGTCATAGCCTTCTCGGAGGCGGACGGTCGTGAACTGCTTGTTCCGCACGTCCTCGGGGGTCAACGGCATCTCTTCACCTCAACGTAGTCGTCGGCATTCGGCAAGACGGTAGGTCACATCGCTCACAGCCGGCTCACCACAGAGATCAGGATGTAGACGATGATCATCAGTACGAAGAAGGACAGGTCGAGCGCCACGCCCCCGAGACGCAACGGCGGGATGAACCGCCGCAGAAGCTTGAGCGGTGGATCAGTGACAGTGTAGGTGGCCTCCAGAACGACCACCATCGCCTTGCCGGGTTGCCATGAGCGGGCGAACTGGAAGACGTAGTCCATGACCAACCGGAAGATCAGCACGATGAGGAAGCACATCAGCGCGATGTAGATCACATCAAGGACCACGCTCATGACCCGTGCTTCCCTCTCCCCTGTTTCCGTGCTGCTGGGTACTGCTCTGTATCTCAGTATCGCTGTTTCCGGTCGTGCGTCTCAGCTCTGGTTGAAGAACCCGCCCTCTGCGATGCGGGCCTTGTCCTCCGCCGTGACATCGACGTTAGCAGGCGACAACAGGAACACCTTCTGCGTCACCCGCTCGATGCTGCCGTGAAGACCAAACACCAATCCGGCCGCAAAGTCGACAAGTCGCTTGGCGTCTGTGTCATCCATCTCAGTCAGATTCATGATCACCGGGGTGCCCTCACGGAAGTGTTCCCCGATGGTACGGGCCTCGTTGTAGGTCCGCGGGTGAAGCGTGGTGATCCGGTAAGGCTCTCGTTCCGACACGACCTTGGGCATGATCACCGGTGCGTTCTTCTCCAGGCTTGCGCGTTCTTGTGTGATGGACGACACGGGCGCGATACGCGCCGGACGGCCGGATTCCGCGGGGAGCGAAGTGGAACGGGCGACCGGTTCACGCGCCGCCGGCGCCTGCACGATTCGCACCTCTTCGTCCCTTTGTGACTGATGTGCCACATGCTGCTGGTGGGACGGTTCGTGCCGACGGTGGTCCCGTTCGGGCTCAGGGTCGAGTTCGGGTTCGAAATCGTCATCGGGGTCGAATCCCCGGCCGTCGTACCCATCGTCCTCCACGAGGCCGAGGTAGACCGCCATCTTGCGCATCGCGCCGGCCATGCTCTGAGTCCTCCGCTCTGTGGTGGATCGGCTGACGACCGCCAAGTGCCCGCGATCCACGAGGTCGTTGCGCCCGTCTTCGGCGGCATTGACCATATTTTCTGCTGTGGTCCGACTTCCTGGCGACGTTACCCGAGCCTGGGGCGGACTCCGAGTACCGCCGTACCGACGCGTACATGTGTCGCCCCCGCCGCCACGGCCTGTTCGAGGTCCGCACTCATTCCTGCCGAGACCATGTTCGCAGCCGGATGGGCTCGGCGCAGGTCGGTCGACAAATCCATCAACCGCTCGAAAGCCGCCCGTTCGCGACCCGCGTAAGGCCCGGTGAGCGGCGCGACGGTCATCAGACCGTCCAACCGCAGACCCGGCGCACGGGCGACCAGTTCGCCCAACTCTTCGATTCCGCCGGGCCCGACGCCCCCGCGCTCACCACGTCCGCCCTCGTCCGCGTCCAGCGCGACCTGGACCAGGCAGCCGATCTCGCGCTCCTGCCGAACGGCCTCCTTCGACAGCGCCGTGACGAGCCGGGCGCGGTCGACGGATTGCACAAGGTCGGCATAACCGACCACGGAACGCACCTTGTTGGTCTGCAACTGACCCACGAAGTGCCATGTCAGCGGCAGGTCCGAACACTCCGCGGCCTTGGGCGCCGCGTCCTGGTCACGGTTCTCCGCCACGTGCCGCACACCGAGCTCCGACAGGATCCGCACGTCGCCCGCCGGGTAGGTCTTGGTGACCACGATCAGGGTCACCTCCTCGCTCCCGCGCCCGGCTGCGGCACACGCGGCGGCGATACGGCGCTCCACCTTCGCCAGGTTCGCGGCGAGTTCGTCCTTACGGTCCGTCATGTCCCTCAGTCCAGCCAGACATATCCCGCGAGTCGCCCCGTGGTCCGGTCGCGACGGTACGAGAAGTGGTCGCCCGACTCGATCGTGCACACCGGCGACCGCTCCCGGTCGCGCACCCCGAGCCGCTCCAGCTGGGCGTGCACACCGGCGGTCACGTCGACCGCGGGCGTACCCCAGCTCGTCTCCGCGTGCGCCGCCGGTTCGGCGGCGGCCACGTCGGCGCGCATCGCTTCCGGCACCTCGTAGCACCGGCCGCACACCGCGGGTCCGGTGCGGGCCACGATCCGGCCGGGCTCGGCACCGAGTCCGGTCATGGCCCGTACGGCGGCGGGGACGACCCCGGCAACCATGCCGGGCCGCCCCGCGTGGGCCGCGGCGACCACCCCGGCGACGGGGTCGGCGAGCAGAACGGGCGTGCAGTCGGCGGTGAGGACCGCGAGGGCGAGACCGCGCCGCGTCGTGACGACGGCGTCCACCTCGGGCGCGGGAGACTCGCCCCACGGTCCGTCGACCACCGCCACCTCCGCGCCGTGCACCTGGTTCATCCAGACCACCCGGGCCGGGTCGAGCCCCAGGGACTTGGCCGCCAGCTCGCGATTGGTCCGTACCGCGTCGGCGTCGTCGCCGACCGCTCCGCCGAGGTTGAGCTCCTCGTACGGAACGGCGCTCACC
The DNA here is from genome assembly GCF_047049295.1 of Streptomyces sediminimaris. Lineage (NCBI taxonomy): Bacteria > Bacillati > Actinomycetota > Actinomycetes > Kitasatosporales > Streptomycetaceae > Streptomyces > Streptomyces sediminimaris. Next base: position 2,329,010 of record NZ_JBJWOT010000001.1, read on the forward strand.
CCGCCCCACCGGTCGGTGAAAGCGAAGTGCGCGCCGTTCACGGTGCTCGTCCCGGAGTGCCGTCCTATCACTTCAGGAAGTCCGGTACGTCCAGTTCCTCCGCACCGCTGTCCGAGTAGGACCGCGAGGAGGGGACCGGCGGGGCGGCCGGGATGTCGTTCGCCGGCTCGGGCGCGGGCTCCGGGTCCTCCTTCGGCGTGACGCTGCCGAGGGAGCCGAAGGACGGGCGGCTCTCGGGCTGCCGCGCGGGGGCGGGCTCCTCGCGGCGGGCGGAGGCGGAGCCGAGGACGTTGTCCCGCTTGGCGGGCGGCTGGCCGCCGTCGAAGCCGGCCGCGATGACGGTGACCCGCACCTCGTCGCCGAGGGCGTCGTCGATCACCGCGCCGAAGATGATGTTGGCCTCGGGGTGGGCGGCCTCGCTGACCAGCTGGGCGGCCTCGTTGATCTCGAACAGGCCGAGGTCGGAGCCGCCGGAGATGGACAGCAGCACACCGCGGGCGCCGTCGATCGACGCCTCGAGCAGCGGCGAGGAGATCGCCATCTCGGCCGCGGCCACCGCACGGTCGTCGCCACGGGCCGAGCCGATGCCCATGAGGGCCGAACCTGCCTCGGACATGACCGACTTGACGTCGGCGAAGTCGAGGTTGATCAGACCGGGCGTGGTGATGAGGTCGGTGATGCCCTGGACACCGGAGAGCAGCACCTGGTCGGCCGACTTGAAGGCGTCCAGCACCGAGACCTGGCGGTCCGAGATGGACAGCAGCCGGTCGTTGGGGATCACGATGAGGGTGTCGACCTCTTCGCGGAGCTCGGCGATGCCGTCCTCGGCCTGGTTGGCCCGGCGCCGTCCCTCGAAGGTGAACGGGCGGGTGACCACACCGATGGTGAGGGCGCCCAGGGAACGGGCGATGTTGGCCACGACGGGTGCGCCGCCGGTGCCGGTGCCGCCGCCTTCACCGGCCGTCACGAAGACCATGTCGGCCCCCTTGAGGACCTCTTCGATCTCCTCGCGGTGGTCCTCGGCGGCCTTGCGGCCGACGGCCGGGTTGGCTCCGGCGCCGAGTCCGCGGGTGAGTTCACGGCCGACGTCGAGCTTGACGTCGGCGTCGCTCATCAACAGCGCCTGTGCGTCCGTGTTGATGGCAATGAACTCGACACCCTTGAGACCGACCTCGATCATCCGGTTGATGGCATTGACACCACCGCCGCCGACACCGATGACTTTGATGACTGCGAGGTAGTTCTGCGGTGCTGCCACGTCGAAGGCCTCTCGCCTCGAGTTACGTGTCGTCCTCTCGCGGGCGGTGCCGCGGTCGTACGACTGATGCCGATTGGGACGGTCCATATCGCCGACCCAAACCCTAACGTTGAAGTTTAGGGTTACCAGTGTGTCTGTTCGCTGGACTCTTCCGAACAGGACACTAAGTCGACAAGTGGCGCACGTTCAACGAACACGCCGAACCTCCCGTTTTTCTTTTCACCCTATGTGATCAGCCATAGCGGTGCCCAGCCAGGGTGCTGGCCTGCGCGGATGTGCGTCAACTCCCCGATGACGCGGGGGCGGTGGGAACCGAGACGTCGAAGTGCCGCGCATCGGGCGCCGCTTTCATGAGAGCGGTGAGCGTACGGGCCTTCGCGGAACCCTCCTCGCCGCTTCCCCAGGCGACGGTCCGGCCGTCGCCCAACTCCAGTGAGATGTCGTCGAAGGAGCGCACGGTGACGGCCCTGGTGTCGCGGGCCACCGCGGCCGGGACGGCGTCGGCGACGCGCACCGCCTCACGCACCAGGCGGTCCTGCCCGAAGCGCCGCAGGCTCGCGGCGGCGGACCCCGAGGAGGCCGGCCTCAATTCCAGTGCCGGAACGCCTTTCGGGGCCCGGGAAACCGTAGCGAAACGGACACCTTCATCGTCCACTTCGACGAAGTTTCCGCCTTTTTGCACCACCAGAACCGGAGTGCGCTCAACCACTTTCAGGCCGATTCCATGGGGCCAGGAACGAACGACGTCAACCGTGTCAATACGGGGCAGTTTCCGGGTCAGACGCGTCTCGATCGCGTCGGTGTCGACGGAAATCAGCGGCGCCCCGACGGGGACTTGGGCGGCCTCGCGGACCTGTCCGGGCGTCAGGACCCGGGTGCCGGAGACGGATACGCGCTGCACCCGGGTCCACTGCGAGCCGTACAGCACCCAGACGGCGCCCGCTCCGAGAAGGACGAGCGCGACGGCAAAGATGATGATCGTACGGGGACGGGGAAGCCTCAACCTCCTTGCCGGAGGCGGGCCGGACGACTCCTGCTGGCGTTCACCGCGTTCGGCGGTGGTCGGTCCGGCCACGCTTCCTGCCCTTCGCCTGCGTCGAAATACGGTCGCTACCGATGTGCACGGCCGGCGGAGACCGCCTCGTACACCATGCCGACGAGCAGGTCGTCGGCGTCCCGGCGGCCGAACTCGGCGGCCGCGCGGGACATCTCGTACAGCCGGTGCGGGTCGGCGAGCACGGGCAGCACGGTCGCCCGTACCCAGTCGGGCGTCAGTTCCGCGTCGTCGACCAGCAGTCCGCCGCCGGCCTTGACCACCGGCTGGGCGTTCAGCCGCTGTTCGCCGTTGCCGATGGGCAGCGGGACATAGGCGGCCGGGAGCCCGACGGCGGAGAGTTCGGCGACGGTCATCGCGCCCGCGCGGCAGAGCATCATGTCGGCGGCGGCGTACGCGAGGTCCATCCGGTCCAGGTAACTTACCGGGATGTACGGGGGCATTCCCGGCATCTGCTGCACGTGCGGCAGTTCGTTCTTCGGACCGACCGCGTGCAGGATCTGGATCCCGGCCTGCTGGAGCCAGGGCGCGACCTGCTGGGTCACCTCGTTGAGACGGCGGGCGCCCTGCGAGCCGCCGGAGACCAGCAGCGTGGGCAGGTTGGGGTCGAGGCCGAAGGCCGCGCGGGCCTCGGGGCGTACCGCCGCCCGGTCCAGGGTGGCGATGGTGCGGCGCAGCGGAATGCCGATGTAGCGTGCGTCGCGCAGCTTGCTGTCCGGAGTGGAGACGGCGACCCGGGAGGCGTAGCGCGAGCCGATCTTGTTGGCGAGGCCGGGGCGGGCGTTGGCCTCGTGGATCACGATCGGCACGCCGAGTCGCTTGGCGGCGAGGTAGCCGGGCAGGGCGACATAACCGCCGAAACCGACCACGCAGTCCGCCTTGGTGCGCTCCAGGACCTGCTCGGTGGCCTTGATCGTGCCGCGCAGCCGGCCCGGAACGGTGATCAGTTCGGGCGTCGGCCTGCGCGGCAGCGGTACCGCCGGGATCAGCGCGAGCTCGTAGCCGCGCTGCGGGACGAGCGTGGTCTCAAGACCCCGCTCCGTGCCCAGGGCCGTGATTCCCACGGTCGGATCCTGCCTGCGCAGGGCGTCCGCGAGGGCGAGCGCGGGCTCGATGTGGCCGGCGGTCCCCCCACCGGCGAGTACGACATGCACCGAAATTCACCGCTCTCCGGACGAACGCGCCGCCTAGGCGCGCCGTCGCATCGTGTTCCATCTCCGAGGCCCCCGGTTCCGCACGGCGCCTCCCGCCCGCTTTCTACCAAAGCGGGGTTGCCGCACGGAAAGCGCCGCCCGCGCAGCGGGCTCGTCACGCGCGAACGCGATCAGCAGCCCGATGGCGAACATGGTCGGCAGCAGGGCGGATCCTCCGTAGGAGAACAGCGGGAGGGGGACGCCGGCGATCGGCAGCAGGCCGAGCACCGCACCGATGTTGATCACCGCCTGAGCGGTGATCCAGGTGGTCACGCCTCCCGCGGCATACCTGACGAAGGGGTCCTCCGTGCGTCCGGCCACGCGGATACCCGCATAGCCTAGAGCCGCGAAGAGGGCGAGCACCGACAGCGTCCCCGCCAGACCCAGTTCCTCACCGGTGACGGCGAAGATGAAGTCCGTGTGCGCTTCGGGTAGTTGGCCCCATTTCTCCACACTCGCACCGAGCCCGGATCCGAAGATTCCGCCCGAGGCGAGCGCGTAGATCCCGTGCACGGCCTGCCAGCAGTCGGCGGGTCCCGACTTCGGGGACGTGGCGCCGATGCAGGCCAGACGGGCCATGCGGTTCGGGCTGGTCTTGATGAGGATCACACCGAGCAGGCCGGCGATCGACAGCACCCCGGCGAACAGCCGCGTGGGCGCTCCGGCCAGCCACAGCAGGCCGAACAGGATCGCCGTCAGGATGATCGCCGTGCCCATGTCGCCGCCGAGCATGATCAGGCCCAGCAGCATGAAGGCGACCGGCACGAGCGGCACCAGCATGTGCTTCCACTGGTTCAGCAGCCTCTTGTCCTGCTTGCGGGCCATCAGGTCCGCGCCCCACAGCACCAGCGCGAGCTTGCCGAACTCGCTCGGCTGGATCTGGAAGGAGCCGCCGAGCGCGATCCAGTTCTGGTTGCCGTTGACCGACATCCCTATCCCCGGCACCTGCACCAGCGCCATCAGGAAGACGGCGCCCGCGAGGATCGGGTAGGCGAGCGCCCGGTGCAGCTTCACCGGCATCAGCGCGGCGATCAGCAGCAGGACGCCGCCGATGACGGCGGCGAGGAGCTGCTTGCGGAAGAAGTACGAGCCCGGCAGGGACATCTGCAGCGCGGTGATCTGGGAGGCCGAGTAGACCATCACCAGGCCGAGCACGGTGATCAGCACGCTGCCGCCGAGGATCAGGTAGTACGCGGTCAGCGGCCGGTCCCAGGCCCTGCGGGCGTTGGTGTAGAGCCGCAGGGCGGGATGCTCGCGCGGCGCCCGGACAGCTGCGGGACGTCTGGCGGCCCGCTGCACGGGCGGCCGTCCGGTACGGCTACTGGGCATCAGCGCCTCCGCTGCGTCGGTCAGGAGCCGAGTTCGCGAACCGCCTCCGCGAACGCGTCACCGCGCTTGTTGTAGTTGGCGAACATGTCCATGGAGGCGCAGGCCGGGGCCAGCAGCACCGTGTCACCCGGCTCCGCGAGCCGCTTCGCCTCCTGGACGGCCGCGAGCATGGCCCCAGTGTCGGTCCGGTCGAGGTCGACGACGGGGACTTCCGGCGCGTGTCGCGCCAGGGCTTCCCGGATCAGGGCGCGGTCCCTGCCGATGAGCACGGCACCGCGCAGCCGCTTCGCCGACGCGGCGGCCAGTTCGTCGAAGGTGGCGCCCTTGGCGAGCCCGCCGGCGATCCACACGATGGACTCGTACGCCGCCAACGAGGCCTCGGCGGCGTGGGTGTTGGTCGCCTTCGAGTCGTCGACGTACGCCACCCCGTCCAGGTCGGCGACGTGCGCGATGCGGTGCGCGTCCGGCGTGAAGTTCCTGAGCCCGTCGCGTACGGCCGTGGCGGGCACCCCGAAGGCGCGCGCGAGGGCGGCCGCCGCGAGGGCGTTGGCGATGTTGTGCGGCGCGGGCGGGCGGACGTCGGAGACCTCGGCGAGCTCCTGGGCGCTGCTGTGCCGGTTCTCCACGAAGGCGCGGTCGACCAGGATGCCGTCCACGACGCCGAGTTGGGACGGGCCCGGCGTGCCGAGGGTGAAGCCGACGGCACGGCAGCCCTCCGCCACGTCCGCCTCGCGCACCAGGTCCTCGGTGGACGGCTTGCCGGTGGCATCGGCGTTGTAGACGCAGGCGACGCGATTGCCCTCGTAGACACGGCCCTTGTCGGCGGCGTAGGCCTCCATGGAGCCGTGCCAGTCGAGGTGGTCCGGCGCCAGGTTCAGCACGGCGGCGGAGTGGGCACGCAGCGAGGGCGCCCAGTGCAGCTGGTAGCTCGACAGCTCCACGGCCAGCACGTCGTAGTGCTCCTCGCCGAGCACCGCGTCGAGCAGGGAGACGCCGATGTTGCCGACGGCGGCGGTGCGCAGTCCGGCGGCCTCGAGGATGGAGGCCAGCATCTGGACGGTGGTGGTCTTGCCGTTGGTGCCGGTGACGGCCAGCCACGGCGCCGCGTCGGGTCCGCGCAGGCGCCAGGCGAGTTCGACGTCGCCCCAGATCTCCAGGCCGGCCTCGCGGGCCGCGGCGAACAGGGGCTTGTCCGGCTTCCAGCCGGGTGCGGTGACGACGAGTTCGGTGCCCTCGGGCAGGGTGGCGCCGTCACCGAGCCGCACCCTGATGCCCAGCGCCTCGAGTCCGGCGGCCTGTTCACGCGCGCGTGCGTCGTCGCCGTCGTTGACGACCGTGACGATCGCCCCGCGTGCGTGCAGCGCCTTGGCCGCCGGGACACCTGAGACGCCGAGCCCGGCGACGGTGACGTGCTTGCCCTGGAACTCCGAAGATCCTCCGGACACCGAGTCGGTCACTTGTCCGCTGCCCATCCCGCGTAGAAGAGGCCCAGTCCGACGATCACACAGATGCCCTGGATGATCCAGAAGCGGACCACCACCAGGACCTCGGACCAGCCTTTGAGTTCGAAGTGGTGCTGCAGCGGCGCCATGCGGAAGACGCGCCGCCCGGTGAGGCGGAAGGAGCCGACCTGGATGACGACCGACATGGTGATGAGGACGAACAGGCCGCCCATGATGGCCACCAGCAGCTCCGTGCGGGAGCAGATGGCCAGGCCCGTGAGGACACCGCCGAGCGCGAGCGAACCGGTGTCGCCCATGAAGATCTTGGCCGGCGAGGTGTTCCACCACAGGAAGCCGAGGCAGGCGCCCATCAGCGCCGAGGCGATGACCGCGAGGTCGAGGGGGTCGCGCACCTCGTAGCAGGCGTTGGGGTTGGTCAGCGTCGTGGCGTTGGCGCAGGACTCCTGGAACTGCCAGACGCCGATGAAGGTGTAGGCGCCGAAGACGAGCACCGAGGCGCCGGTGGCCAGGCCGTCCAGACCGTCGGTCAGGTTCACGCCGTTCGACATCGCGAGGATCATGAACAGCGCCCAGACCACGAACAGGATCGGGCCGATCTTCCAGCCGAAGTCCGTGATGAACGACAGCTTGGTGGAGGCCGGACTGTTGCCGCGGGCGTCCTGGAACTGCAGGGCGAGCACCGCGAAGGAGATGCCGACGATCAGCTGGCCGGCCATCTTGGCCTTGGCGCGCAGGCCCAGTGAGCGCCGCTTGACGATCTTGATGTAGTCGTCGAGGAAGCCGACCAGGCCCATGCCGACCATCAGGCCGAGCACCAGCAGACCCGAGTAGGTCGGGGCGTAGCCGGTGATCAGCTTGGACAGGAAGTAGGCGGCGACCGTCGCGAGGATGAAGGCGATGCCGCCCATGGTCGGCGTACCGCGCTTGCTGGCGTGCTCGCGCGGGCCGTCGTCCCGGATGTACTGGCCGTAGCCCTTGCGGGCGAGGAGCTTGATCAGCAGCGGGGTGCCGACCAGCGTCAGGAAGAGGCCGATGACTCCCGAGAACAGGATCTGCTTCATCATCGGGCGGCGACCTCACCCTCGGCACCGGTCGCGAGGAGCGCCTGGGCGACGCCTTCGAGACCGACCGAACGGGACGCCTTCACGAGGACGACGTCCCCCGGGCGCAACTCGCTGCGCAACAGGTCGATCGCCGCCTGTGCGTCGGACACGTGCACCGACTCCTCACCCCACGAACCCTCGTTATATGCGCCCAGTTGCAGCCAGGACGCTTCCCTGCCCCCGACCGCGACGAGCTTGCCGACATTGAGCCGGACGGCGAGCCGTCCGACCGCGTCGTGCTCGGCGAGCGCCTCGTCCCCGAGCTCGGCCATCTTGCCGAGCACCGCCCAGGTCCGACCCCCCCGTGCCCGTGAGGCCCTGCCCATCGCCACGAGCGCGCGCAGGGCCGCTCGCATGGACTCGGGGTTCGCGTTGTAGGCGTCGTTGACGATGGTCACGCCGTCCGGTCGCTCGGTGACCTCCATACGCCAGCGGGAGAGGGAGTCCGCCTCGGAGAGCGCGGTGGCGATCTCTTCCGCGGACATGCCCAGCTCATGGGCGACGGCGGCCGCGGCGAGCGCGTTCGACACGTGGTGCTCACCGTACAGGCGCATGGTCACATCGCTTGCACCGGAGGGTGTGTGGAGCCTGAAGGCGGGCTGTCCGGTGTCCGTGAGTCGCACGTTCTCGGCGCGTACGTCCGCTTCGTCGGCCTCTCCGAAGAGGACGACCTTCGCCTTCGTACGCGAGGCCATGGCCCGTACGAGAGGGTCGTCCGCGTTGAGGACCGCGGTGCCGCCGTCCTGAGCCGACGGCAGGCTCTCCACCAGTTCGCCCTTGGCCTGCGCGATCTGCTCGCGGCCGCCGAACTCGCCGATGTGGGCGCTGCCGACGTTGAGGACGAGGCCGATCCTCGGGGGCGTCAGCTCGGCGAGGTAGCGGATGTGGCCGATGCCGCGGGCGCCCATCTCCAGCACGAGGAACTTCGTCTCCTCGGTGGCGGACAGGGCCGTCAGCGGCAGCCCGATCTCGTTGTTGAGGGAGCCCGGCGTGAACACCGTCGGCGCCTTGCGCCCGAGTACCTGGGCGATCAGGTCCTTGGTGCTGGTCTTGCCCGCGGAGCCGGTGAGGGCCACGAGGGTCGCGCCGAGCCGGCGTACGACGTGACGCGCGAGGGCGCCGAGGGCCCGCTGGACGTCGTCGACGACGATCGCGGGGACGCCGACGGGACGCGACGCCAGTACGGCGACCGCGCCCGCCTCGACGACCTGCCGTGCGAAGTCGTGGCCGTCCACGCGCTCGCCGGCGAAGGCGACGAACAGGCTTCCGGGCTCCACCTCGCGGGAGTCCCGGACGACCGGCGCGGTGACCTCGACGGACGGATCCGGTATGTCGTACGTCTGCCCGCCGACGACTTCTGCGATCTCGGCGAGAGAGAGGGCGATCACAAGTTCATCCCTGGGTCTTCTGGATGGCTTCTCGAAGCACCTGGCGGTCGTCGAAGGGACGGACCACCCCGGCGATGTCCTGGCCCTGCTCGTGGCCCTTGCCCGCGACCAGCACGGTGTCCCCGGGCTGCGCGCGGGCGACGGCGGCGGCGATCGCGGCGGCCCGGTCCTCGAAGACCTGGACCTCGCCGCGTTCGTGTGCTGGTACGGACGCCGCACCCTCCAGCATGGTTGCAAGGATCGCGAGGGGGTCCTCGGAGCGGGGATTGTCGGAGGTCAGTACGGCGGTGTCGGCCAGCCGCGCCGCCGCCGCGCCCATCGGCGCCCGCTTGGTCCTGTCGCGGTCGCCGCCGCAGCCGAGCACGACGTGCAGGCTGCCCTCGGTGACCTTGCGCAGGGCGCGCAGGACCGACTCGACGGCGTCGGTCTTGTGGGCGTAGTCGACGACCGCGAGATACGGCTGCCCGGCGTCCACCCGCTCCAGGCGCCCCGGCACGCCCGGCACGGCGGCGATGCCGTCGGCGGCGGCCTGCGGGTCGAGGCCCGCGACGGCGAGGGCGACGATCGCGGCGAGGGTGTTGGCCACGTTGAAGGGGCCGGGCAGCGGCGACTTGGCGTCGATCCGCTCGCCGTCGGGGCCGATCGCGGTGAACGTCGAGTCCAGCCGGCCGACCTCGACGTCCTCGGCGCGCCAGTCGGCGTCGGGGTGGCCCTCGGCGGAGTAGGTGACGACCGGCACGGTCGCCTCCTTGGCCAGCCGGCGGCCGTACTCGTCGTCGACGTTGACGACGCCGAGCCTGCTGCGGGCCGGCGTGAACAGCTGCGCCTTGGCCTGGAAGTAGTCCTCCATGCCGGAGTGGAACTCCATGTGTTCCGGGCTCAGGTTGGTGAAGACGCCGATGTCGAAGACGCAGGCGTCGACCCGGCCGAGGACCAGGGCGTGGCTGGAGACCTCCATGGCGACGGCCTCGACGCCGCGCTCGCGCATGACCGCGAACAGGGCCTGCAGGTCGGTGGCCTCGGGGGTGGTGCGCTCGGACTTGATGCGCTCGTCACCGATGCGCATCTCGACCGTGCCGATCAGTCCGGTGTTGCTCTTGGTCTTCAGCCCCCCCTCGACGAGGTAGGCGGTGGTGGTCTTGCCGGAGGTGCCGGTGATGCCGATCTGGAGCAGGTCGCGGCCCGGGTGGCCGTAGATCGTGGCGGCCAGTTCGCCCATCTGCGCCCGGGGGTCGTCGACGACCAGGACCGGCAGACCGGTGGCCGCGGCGCGTTCGGCGCCGGTCGGGTCGGTCAGCACCGCGGCCGCGCCGAGGCCGGCGGCCTGGGTGACGAAGTCCGCGCCGTGCAGGCGGGCGCCGGGCAGGGCGGCGTAGAGGTCTCCGGGGCGGACGGCGCGCGAGTCGTGGGTGATGCCCGTGACGTCGGCGGCGCTTTCCGGCCGTGCGGCACCCAGCTGATCGGCAAGTTCCGCGAGGGGTGTGGCGGAGACCTGAACCGGCCTGGGCGGCCCGGGGTATGTCACGGATACGCCCTTCTGGGTGGTTTGGGACTGATCAGCGTGTGGCACGGCGGTGAGCGTACCGGGCGCACCTGCCTGCGGGCTAAACAGGGACCCGCGCGCAGCGCGGCCCGGTGGGGGCGGTGGCGGCAGACGGGCGGGCGGGGACAGCGGCGGGCTCTGGTTCCCGGGATCGGGAGTGATCATGGTCACGGGGCGTTCCTGGCTGAGTGCGCTGGTCAGGGCTTGAAGCTGACGGGAAGGTTCGCGGGCTTGGCCCCGGTGGGCGGGACCTGGAGGGTCTTCAGGGCGAACTCCATGACCTGCTTGAAGATGGGCCCGCAGATCTGGCCGCCGAAATAGCTGCCGCTCGTGGCGTTCTGGATGGCGCAGTAGACGGTGACGCGGGGCTTGTCCGCGGGCGCGAATCCGGCGAACGACGAGGTGTAGCCGCGGTACTTGCCGGTGGCCGGATCCACTCGGTTCGCGGTACCCGTCTTGCCCGCGACCCGGTAGCCGGGGATGCGCGCCTTGGTGCCCGTGCCCTCCTGGTCGTCGACGACCGACTCCAGCATGTGGGCGAGGGTCTTCGCCGTCTTGGCGCTCACGACCCTTGTCTTCTTGGGCTTCCCGGTCGGTGTGAAGCGCCCGTCGGGTCCCTTCGTGCCGCGTACGAGCGTGGGTTCGACGCGTACGCCGCCGTTGGCGATGGTCGAGTAGACGGAGGCCGCCTGCAGCGCGTTGAGGGACACGCCCTGGCCGAAAGGAATCGTGTACTGCTGCGAGGTCGACCACTTGCCGGGCGGGGCGAGGATGCCCTTCGTCTCACCGGGGAAGCCGAGGCCGCTGTAGCTGCCGAGGCCGAACTTGCGCAGGTACGAGTAGAGGACCCGGTTGGCCTGCGCCTGGGTCTTGCCCAGCTGACCGGTGGCCAGGATGGTGCCGATGTTGCTGGACTTGGCGAGCACGCCGTTGAGCGTCAGGTTCCAGGTCCCGTGGTCGATGTCGTCCTTGAAGAGCCGGTCGCCGCGGTGCAGCCGGTTCGGCACGACGACGTGCGTCAGCGGGGTCGCGACGTTCTCCTGGAGCACGGCCGCCATCGACATGATCTTGGCGGTGGAGCCGGGCTCGAAGGCGTCCTCGACGGCCCAGTTGTGCAGCGCGCTCGAACTCGCCCTGGACAGGTCGTTGGGGTCGAAGCCGGGCGAGTTGGCCATGGCCAGGATCTGGCCGGTCCGGGTGTCCTGCACCACCACGTAGCCGCGGTCCGCCCTGGACTTGGCGACCTGCCGGCTGATCGCGTCCTGCGCGGCCCACTGGATGTCGCGGTCGATGGTGAGCTCGACGTCGCTGCCGGGCACGGCGGGGGTCTCGGTGGAACCCGCGGTGGGGACCTGGCGACCGCCGGACTGGGCGTAGCGGATCTTGCCGTCCTTGCCGGCCAGCTCGCGGTTGTACTGCCGTTCGACGCCTCCGCCGCCCTTGCCGTCGAGGTTGACCCAGCCCAGTATCCCGGCGGCGAGGTCGCCGTTGGGGTAGACCCGCTTGCTGCTGGGGTCGGCGAAGACGCCGGCGAGCACGTCGACCGTGGACCTGTCCGTCTCCCCCTTGGCGGCGAGGGCCGACCTCAGGTCCTTGATCTGGGTCCAGACCTGCGGGGTCTGGCGGCGGGCGAGCAGGACGTAGCGCAGGTCCTTGTTGGCGGGGCGCAGCTTCCTGACGATCGACTCCTGGTCGACGCCGAGGATCGGCGCGAGGAGCGCGGCCGCCTGCTCGGGGCCGTCGTCGATCTTCAGCTGCTCACGGTTGAACATCGTGGGGTCGGCCGTGATGTCGTAGGCGTCCACGCTGGTCGCCAGGGCCACGCCGTTGCGGTCGGTGATGCCGCCGCGCTCGGCTGCCAGGACATGGCCCACGTAGCGGTTCTGCTCGGCCTTGGCGGCGTACGCGCTCGCGTCGACGGCCTGCACCTGCAGCAGCCGTACGACGAAGGCGATCAGGACCAGGGCGAGGGCCAGGCCGACCATGCGCAGCCGGGGGCGTGGGCTGCCCAGCCGGAGGATTCTGGGGGGCGCTGGCCGGGCCGGCGCCGGGCGGCGGGCCGGGCGGGCGCCCGGGCCCGGGCGCCGGCCGGAGGCGGGACGCGCGGGGCCGGGCACGCGGCGGCGCGGCGATTGCCTGTCTCCAGAAGCGTCTGGCACTTCCGTCACCTGCCGGGGGTCGGGGTCGTCGGAGTGGGGAGGGCGGCCGGAGTGGTCGGCTGTTCGGGGAGGGCCGCCGGGGTGGTCGCCCGGTCGGGAAGCGCGGCGGGGGTGGTCGCCCGGTCCGGGAGCGCGGCCGGGGTGGCCGCCCCGAGGGACGGGTCCGTGGGCGCCGGGGACGCGCCGGGGGCCGCGGACTCGGAGGCGAGGGCCTCGGGCGGGAGCAGGACCAGCGGCCGGTCGGCGGCGGACTGCTCGGCGGCCGCCGAGGGCACGCCCTTCACGGTGCCGTCCGGGCCGAGGAAGGCGGGGTCGCCGCCGGGGACCATGCCGAGCTCGCGGGCACGGCGCTGGAGGGCCTCCGGCGCGGAGTAGGAGTCGATGTCGCGCTGGAGCGCCTGCTGCTCGTCGGTGAGGCTCTTGGTGTCCTTCTGCAGGTCGTCGAGTTTGAACGAGCCTTCGCTGACCGCGGAGTTCAGCAGCAGCAGTCCGATCAGGCCGCCGCCGAGGAGCAGCACGACGAGGAGGACGAAGGGGGTGCGGGCCGCCCTTCCCCGGTTGGCGGGTCCCGGGAAGAGCCGCGCGAGACGAGCGGCCCGCCCCCTCAGTTCGGGTTTCCTACTCACACCGCCTCCAGTGAGTCCGGTTTCCCAACTCGCTCACTCCCCGATTTGTTGCCCGACGTGTGCGCCGGCCCGCCGGCCGGCCTGTTCGCCGGGCCGTTCTTTCGCCCGTTCGACGAGCCTGCTCACTCGGCGTCCTCCCTGATGCGCTGGGCCCCGCGCAGCCGGGCCGGTGCCGCCCGCCGGTTCTCGGCGACCTCTTCCTCGGTGGGAAGTTCGGCACCGCGGGTGAGCAGCTTGAGCCGGGGCTGGTAGCGCTCGGGCACGACCGGCAGCCCGGGCGGGGCGGTGTTGGCGGCACCGGCCGCGAACACCTGCTTGACCAGACGGTCCTCGAGCGAGTGGTACGACAGCACGGCGATCCGCCCGCCCACGTCCAGCGCCTTCACCGCGGCCGGGATCGCCCGCTCCAGGACGGCGAGTTCGCCGTTGACCTCGATGCGCAGGGCCTGGAAGGTGCGCTTGGCCGGGTTGCCGCCGGTGCGCTTGGCGGCCTGCGGCAGCGCGTCCCGGATGACCTCGACGAGCCGCGCGCTGTTGCTGAACGGCTCCTTCCCGCGCTCGCGCACGATCGCGGAGACGATGCGCCTGGCCTGCTTCTCCTCGCCGTACGCCCGCAGGATCCGGACGAGTTCGCCCGCCGGATAGGTGTTCAGGACCTCGCCGGCACTCATGCCGGCCGTCTGGTCCATGCGCATGTCGAGCGGTGCGTCCTGGGCGTAGGCGAAGCCGCGGCCAGCCTCGTCGAGCTGCATGGAGGAGACGCCCAGGTCGAACAGGACGCCCTGCACGCGCGCGATGCCGAGCCGCTCCAGGACGCCGGGGAGCTCGTCGTAGACGGCGTGCACCAGGGTGGCGCGCTCGCCGAACGGGGCCAGCCGCTCACCCGACAGGCGCAGTGCCTCCTTGTCGCGGTCGAGGGCGACGAGCCGGGCCCCGGGGAACCGCTCCAGCAGGGCCTCGCTGTGCCCGCCGAGGCCCAGCGTGCAGTCGACGACCACCGCTCCGGGCCGCTGGAGGGCGGGGGCCAGCAGGTCCAGGCACCGCTGGAGCATCACCGGCACGTGCCGGCTCCGACCCACCGGTCGCCCACCACCGCCCTCGTACGACTGCGCTTCGCGCCCCATGTGATCGTGGGCCCTCTCAGATCCGGCGCGGCCGTACGCACCACCGGGTTCCCCGCCCTTCCCCGGCAGGCCGGGGGTCCCCGGGGAAAGGGGGGCCGTGCCGGCGCCGGAAGCGTCGGCCGGCCGGGGGCGGGAGGAGGCCGAGCCGTACGTACGCGCCGCGCACGCGGGGAGGCCGTCCGCGCGTCCGGCCTCCGGGAATGTCAGTCCAGCGGGGAGGGCCTCGCCTCCCGCTCCGCGTCACTTTAGTCCACGGTCTTGCGCGGTCAATCAACCGGCCTGCGCGTCGCGCGGCCGGATGAGTGCGATGCGGCGCGGGCGGGGAAAACCATCCGCACGGACCCGACTCCACACGTGTGGCGTACCTCACAACAGGAGTGTGATGACACCCTTTTCCCGCCCCCACACCGCGACCGGATCGCGTATGACCAGTAACGTCACAGGTATGACGACTTCCGCATCCGTTCCCACCGAGTCCGAAGGCGCCATACGCGGCGGCTCCGTCACCGACCGCCTCGTCGAGGCGAACGAACGGTACGCCGCCGATTTCACCGACCCCGGCATGGACGCCCGCCCCGTCCTGCACGTCGCGGTCGTGGCCTGCATGGACGCCCGTATCGACCTGCACAAGGCGCTCGGCCTGCAGCTCGGCGACTGCCACACCATCCGCAACGCCGGCGGTGTGGTCACCGACGACGTGATCCGCTCGCTCACCATCAGCCAGCGCAAGCTCGGCACCCGCAGCGTGGTGCTCATCCACCACACCAACTGCGGCATGGAGTCGATCACCGAGGACTTCCGCACCGAGCTGGAGGAGGAGGTCGGCCAGCGCCCCGCCTGGGCGGCGGAGGCCTTCGCCGACGTCGACCAGGACGTACGGCAGTCCATGCAGCGCGTGCGCACCTCGCCGTTCCTGCAGCACACCGACGACGTACGGGGCTTCGTCTTCGACGTGAGGACGGGCCTGCTGCGCGAGATCGATCCCGCCTGACCGCCACCCGGCCCTTCGCGTTTTCCGCAAAACCCGCGCATGCTGGAGCCCAAGCGCCGTAAAACCCGACATATCGCAGCCAGTTGTCCACAGTCGAGTGACACGAATCGGTAACGGCAGCAAGAATGCGGGAGTGACGTCACGCGGAACTACCCACGCGTGGTGTCCGTGTTCCGGGGTGGGCCGGTCCGCATCGCCAAGCGACGGCCCGGTGAAAGAAACGGGCCGAGGAGGGCCGGGTGACGACCTATGACGATCGAGCGAGCCTCACTGATCTGACTGCCACTGTGGAGCGGGTCCGCAGTTCGGTGGAAGGAGTGATCGAGGGCAAGCCCGAGGTCGTACGGCTTTCGCTGACCGTACTGCTCGCCGAGGGACATCTTCTGATCGAGGATGTCCCCGGCGTGGGCAAGACCATGCTCGCCAAGGCGCTGGCCCGGTCCATCGACTGTTCGGTCCGGCGCATCCAGTTCACCCCGGATCTGCTGCCCTCGGACATCACCGGCGTGTCGATCTGGGACCAGCAGCGCCGGGACTTCGAGTTCAAACCGGGCGCGATCTTCGCGCAGATCGTGATCGGCGACGAGATCAACCGCGCCTCCCCCAAGACCCAGTCGGCGCTGCTGGAGTCGATGGAGGAGCGCCAGGTCACCATCGACGGGCAGACCTACGAACTGCCGAGCCCCTTCATGGTGGTGGCCACCCAGAACCCGGTCGAGATGGAGGGCACCTACCCGCTGCCCGAGGCCCAGCGCGACCGCTTCATGGCCCGGGTCTCCGTGGGCTATCCCAGCGTGGAGGCCGAGCTGCAGATGCTCGACGTGCACGGCGGTGTGTCCCCCCTGCAGGACCTCCAGCCGGTGGCGCACGCGCACGACATCGTGAAGCTGGTCGAGGCGGTCCGCGGCGTCCACGTCGCGGAAACGGTCCGCCGGTACGCGGTGGACCTGGTGGCCGCCACCCGCACCCACCCCGACCTCAGACTCGGCGCCTCACCGCGCGCGACGCTGCACCTGCTGCGCGCGGCGAAGGCGGCCGCGGCCCTGAACGGCCGGGAGTACGCGCTGCCGGACGACGTCCAGGCACTCGCCGTCGCCGTCCTGGCCCACCGTCTGCTGCCCACCGCGCAGGCCCAGCTCAACCGCCGCACCTCCGAGCAGGTGGTGCAGGAGATCCTGCAGCGCACGCCGGTACCGGCCGCGCCCCAGCAGCAGAGCGGCTTCGGCGGCCTGAGCCGCGGCGCCCCGGCGTATCCCCAGCAACCGCCGCGGAGGCTGTGATGGCCGGCGGGGGGACGGGGCAGGCGGACACCGGCCGGGGCGAGAAGGGCGGTCTTCGCACCGCCCTGGCCGGTCTGACCACCTGCGGGCGCTCCTTCCTGGCGGCCGGCATCGCGGCCGCCGTCTGCGCCTACGTCCTGGGGCAGAGCGATCTGCTGCGGGTCGGCCTGCTGCTGGCCGCGCTGCCCCTGGTCTGCGCGGTGTTCCTGTACCGCACGCGCTACCGGGTGGCGGGCAGCCGCCGCCTCTCCCCCGGGCGCGTGCCCGCCGGCAGCGAGGCCCGGGTCCATCTGCGGATGGACAACGTCTCGCGGCTGCCCACGGGCCTGCTGATGCTCCAGGACCGGGTGCCGTACGTGCTCGGCCCGCGCCCCCGGTTCGTGCTGGACCGGGTGGAGCCGGGCGGCCGCCGCGAGGTGTCCTACCGGGTCCGCTCCGACCTGCGCGGCCGCTATCCGCTCGGCCCGCTGCAGCTGCGCCTGACCGACCCGTTCGGGATGTGCGAGCTGACCCGGTCCTTCTCCACGTACGACACCCTGACGGTGATCCCGCGCGTGGAGGCGCTGCCTCCGGTGCGGCTGGCCGGCGAGGCGAAGGGGTACGGCGACGGGCGGCAGCGCTCGCTCGCCCTGGCCGGCGAGGACGACGTGATCCCGCGCGGCTACCGCCACGGCGACGATCTGCGCCGCGTCCACTGGCGCTCCACCGCCCGCTACGGCGAGCTGATGGTGCGCCGCGAGGAACAGCCCCAGCGCGCCCGCTGCACGGTCCTGCTGGACACCCGGGGCATCGCCTTCGAGGGCGCCGGACCCGACTCGGCCTTCGAGTGGGCCGTCTCGGGCGCCGCGTCGGTGCTGGTGCACATGCTCGAGCGGGGTTTCTCCGTACGGCTGCTGACGGACACCGGCAACTCGGTGCCCGGCGAGGGCTCCGACGGGTTCGCGGGCGCGAGCCAGGAGACGGCCGACTCGGCCGGGCTGATGATGGACACCCTCGCGGTGGTCGACCACTCGGACGGCACCGGCCTGTCCCGGGCGTACGACGTGCTGCGCGGCGGGAACGAAGGGCTTCTGGTGGCCTTCTTCGGCGGCCTGGACGAGGAGCAGGCCGCGGTGGCCGCCAAGATGCGCCAGCGCAGCGGGGGCGCGGTCGCCTTCGTCCTGGACAGCGGTGCCTGGCTGCGGGAACCCACCGATGTGCCCGGGGCGTCGGACCGGCACCAGGAGCGGCTGCGGATGCTGCGCGAGGCGGGCTGGACGGCCCTGAGCGTGCCGCGGGGCGCCTCGCTGGGCGAGCTGTGGCGGCAGGCGGACCGTGAGCGCACGGGCCTGGCCGCGACGACGGGGACGAGCGGTGAGGGGGCGGGCTCATGAGCGGGCGGGCACGACTGGCGCTGTGCGCCTGGGCGGCCACGCTGATGGCGTCCTGCGCCCTGCTGCCCCTGGTCTCCCCCGCCACCTGGATCCTGCAGGCGGCCGTCCTGCTGGCGGTGCAGACGGGCGTCGGCGCGGCGACCCGCCGGGTGCCGCTGGCGCGGCCGCTGACGGTCGCGGCGCAGGCCCTGGTGACGCTGCTGCTGCTGACCCTGGTCTTCGCCCGGCAGCAGGCCCTGGCCGGGGTGGTGCCGGGGCCCGAGGCGTTCCGCCACTTCGCCGAGCTGCTCCGGCAGGGGGGCGACGACATCGCGCGGTACTCGATCCCCGCGCCCCTGGAGTCCGACGGCATCCGGCTGATGCTGCTCGGCGGGGTGATGCTGATCGGCCTCGCGGTGGACACGCTCGCGGTGACCTTCCGCAGCGCGGCCCCGGCCGGACTGCCGCTGCTCGCGCTGTACTCCGTCGCCGCGGGACTGTCCGGCGGCGGCGCCGACTGGCTGTGGTTCCTGGTCGCGGCGGGCGGCTATCTGATGCTGCTGCTGGCCGAGGGCCGTGAGCGGCTCGCGCAGTGGGGCCGGGTCTTCGCCGGGGCGGCGCGCGCGCCCGGCGGGGAGCCGGGCGCGGTGGCGCCCGTGCGCACCGGGCGGCGCATCGGGATGGTCGCGCTCGGTGTCGCCCTCGTGGTGCCGCTGGCCCTGCCCGCGATGAACGGCGGTCTGCTGGACGCCGCCGGGACGGGCGTGGGCAACGGCACCGGAGGCGGCGGCACGATCTCCGCGGTCAACCCGCTGGTCTCGCTGCGCGACAGCCTGAACGTGGACCAGGACCGCCAGGTCATGTCCCTGAAGACGAACAGCAGCGACATCTCGAACCTGTACCTGCGGATCGTCTCCCTGGACGACTTCGACGGCAGCACCTGGCGGCCGTCCAAGCGGCACGTCACCGGCGTGCCGGACAGGTTCCCGACCCCGTCCGGCCTCGGTGCGGACGTCAAGCGGGCGGAGATCGAGACCCGTATCTCGGCCGCCGACTGGTACGCCCAGGACTGGCTGCCGATGCCGTATCCGCCGAGCGGCGTGGACGTGCCGGGCAAGTGGCGCTACGAACCGGTCGGCATGACCCTGGTCGGCGACCACGGCGAGACCACGCGCGGCAAGACCTACCTGGTCAAGAGCCTGGACGTGGAGCCGACGGCGGAGCAGCTGGCGAACGCGCCTGCGCCGCCCGCCGCCATCCTGCGCAACTACACCAAGGTGCCGGACTCGGTGCCCGCGGTGGTGGCCAGGACCGCCCGCGCGGTGACCGAGGGGGCGACCACCCACTACGAGCAGGCGGTCAAGCTCCAGGACTACTTCGCGGTCGACGGCGGCTTCCAGTACAGCACCCAGGTGCAGGTGGGAAGCGGCCCGAAGGCGATCGCCAAGTTCCTGAAGGACAAGGAGGGCTTCTGCGTCCACTTCTCCTTCGCGATGGCGACGATGGCCCGCAGTCTGGGCATCCCGGCCCGGGTGGCGGTGGGCTTCGCACCGGGTACGCCGCAGGCGGACGGCTCGGTGTCGGTGGGCCTCAAGGACGCCCACGCCTGGCCCGAGCTGTACTTCGAGGGAGTGGGCTGGACCCGCTTCGAGCCGACTCCGAACCGGGGCGTGGCCCCTTCCTACACGCAGACGGACACGCCGGGCAGCAGCCTTCCCGACGTGGCGCGGCCCACGCAGTCGGCGGGTGCGGCGGCCTCGTCCGCGCCGTCGGCGAGCACGAGCTGCTCGGCCGTGGACAGGAAGCTCCAGGCCTGCGCGGGCGCACTGCCGGTGGACACGGCCAAGCCGCAGGACGCGGGTGTGCCCTGGTACCGGATCGCCGCGTGGGCCCTGCTCGCGCTCCTCGTGATCGCCCTTCCGCTGCTGCCCATGCTGTGGCGCCTGCGACGGCGCTCGGCGCGGCTGGCCTCGGCCCAGCACTCCGCGTCCGGGCCGGCGTCGGCCCGGCGGGGCCGCGGAGCCCGCGATCCGGACGCCGGGTCCACGGACGACGTGGATCCGACGGCTCTGCCGGTCGAGGCCGCGGCGGGGTACGCCGCCGAGGTGGCCGCGCACCACGTCCTGGCCGTCTGGCGCGAGCTCACCGACACCGCCTGGGACTACGGCATCGTGCCGGACGACGCGCTGACCCCGCGCAGGGCGGCCGCGCGCATCGTGCGCCTCGGGCAGCTCGACGCGGCAACGGCGCACTCCGTGCACCGGGTGGCGAGCGCAGTGGAACAGGTGCTCTTCGCGCCGGAGCCGCACGCCGAGCCCGGACTGGCGGACGACGTCCGCAGGATGCGGGCGGCGCTGCGGTCCGGGGCCGGCCGGACCACCCGGGTGCGCGCGGTCCTGGCCCCGCGTTCGGCCGTGCGGGCGGTGTGGGAGGCGACGGAACGCTGGACGGCGGCCAAGGCCCGCTGGGCCGGGCGGGGATCGGCGCTGGCGGCACTGGTACGACGTCCGTCCGGGCAGCAGAGCGGCGGCTGACGCGAGCCGGGGGCCGGCCTCGCCACGCGCGAGCCGACTCGGCTCACGGACCACGGACCGGTTCGTGTCCGCATGCCACGGACCCGACCCGGCTTGCGGACTACGGGCCAAGCCCGGCGGGCAACCTGCGAGACAGGGCCGGCTCACGCCCTGCAGGCGCGGCCCGGCTTGCGCCCCGCGGGCGCGGCCCGGCTCACTCCTCGCGGGCGCGGCCCGGCTTGCGCCCCGCGGGCGCGGCCCGGCTTGCGGACTTCGAGGCAGGAGCGGTTCACGCCCTGCCGGTCAGGCCCGGCTTGCGGACTTCGGATCAGGGCCGACTCACGCCCTGCCAGTCAGGCCTGGCTCACGCGTCGCGGGCGCGGCCCGGCTTGCGGACTTCGGGCCAGGGCCGGCCCGCGCCCTGCCGGTCACGCCCGGCTCACGGGCTGCGGACCAAGACCGACCCCCGGCCCGCCGGCCAAGCCCGGCCCACGGGCCACAGGCCAAGCCCGGCTCACGAGCTGCGGCCAAGCCCGGACTGCAGGCCCGGCCCGGCTCACGCCCCGCGGGCGCGGCTCGGCGGGCAGCCTGCGGGGCTGGGCCGGATCACGGGCTGCCGGTCACGGTCGGTTCGCTCGCGGCCTGCCGGCCCGGCCGCCCCACGGGCGCGTGAGTGAGGGGGTGACCACCCGGTGGGTGGTCACCCCCTCACTCACGTGGACGAGGTGTCAGTGACCCTGTTCGTCGCGGCGGCGCTGCCAGCGCTGCTCGATACGGTCCATCATCGAGCGCTTCTGCCGTCCCTGGCGGCGCGCGTGCGGGGCGCCGGCGGCGGGCTGTTCACCCGGCTTGGGGGCCTTGCGCCAGCCGGTCACGGCGAGCACCGCGCACCCCAGCATGACCAGGAAGCCCACCACGCTCAGCCACACCTGCTTGGCGACCATTCCAGCCATGAGGAGCGCGATACCCACGAGGAAGCCCGCGACCGCCTGGTAGACCCGCCGTCGGGTGTACGTACGCAGCCCGCTTCCCTCGAGCGCCGACGCGAACTTGGGATCTTCGGCGTACAGCGCTCGCTCCATCTGCTCGAGCATGCGCTGCTCGTGCTCCGAGAGCGGCACGGAGTCCTCCTCATCGTGCAGTCGCCGGGGCGACCCGGGGGGTCCCTTCAGGATAGGCAGGGAATCGCCCCCGTGAAACCCGCCCCTCTGCGCCAATTGACCAACCGGTACCCGCCATGCGCGGCCCCGGCTCGCTGAGTCCTGCATTCCCCAACGGCCGACCCGTCATGCCGGGCGGTCTTCCTCGATCATACGGCGCTGAGCGCCCTATCGGGGGGCCTGTGGCGTACTCCATGTGCGGCCAAGTCCCTGATCAGCGGCGCACCGCAGGAGACGACTCAGGCCCCGGCGGTCCCTGCCGTCTCGCCGAGCACATGGAGCTGGGTCGCGACGGAGCGGAAGGCGGGGGACTCGGCCGCCGCCTCCTCCAGCTTCAGCAGCGCCTCCAGGGCACCGGGCTCGGTGTCCACCAGAACGCCCGGGACGAGGTCGGCGAAGACCCGTACGCCGTGCACGGCGCCGACCCTGAGGCCCGCGCCCTCGACGAGCGCCGACAGTTGCCCGGCGGTGAAGCGCCGCGGCACGGGGTCGCCCTCGCCCCAGCGGCCGTCCGGGTTCTCGAGGGCCTGGCGGGCCTCCTTGAAGTGGCCGGCCAGGGCGCGGGCGAGCACGGCGCCGCCGAGGCCCGCCGCGAGCAGGCTGAGCACGCCACCGGGCCGCAGCGCGGCCACGGCGTTGCGCACGCCGTCGGCCGGGTCGTCGACGTACTCCAGGACGCCGTGGCACAGCACCGCGTCGTAGCCAGCGCGCTCGACCACGTCGAAGAGGCCGTGGACGTCGCCCTGGACGCCCTTCACCCGGTCGGCGACACCGGCCTCGGCGGCGCGGCGCTCCAGGGCGAACAGCGCGTTGGGGCTGGGGTCGACGACGGTGACCCGGTGGCCGAGGCGGGCGACGGGCACCGCGAACTTGCCGCTGCCGCCTCCGGTGTCGAGAACGTCAAGCGATTCCCGCCCCGTGGCCTTGACCCGGCGTTCGAGGGCGTCCTGGAGGACCTCCCAGACCACGGCTGTACGCAGAGACGCACGGGGGCGCATGGGGTCCGACACGGCAGTTGACTCCTCGGCGCGGGAGGGAAGGGTTCAGGCGCCCTCCACCCTATTGCCTCCGGTGGCCCGCCTGGTCACCGCGGTGACGCGCCCCGCCGGGCGTCTCGTACCGCGGACGCGGTCAGCCGGTGTCCGGTAAGCCACGGTCGCTCTCCACTTCGGCGTGCGGATGGTCGGCGTCCTGGCGCGGCTGCGGGAGGACGGGCTGCAGGACCAGCATCCGCTCGACGAGGCGCAGGAACATCGCCACGTCCCGTATCAGGTCGTCGGCGTCGCGGCGGCTGGCCGCGCCCTGGATGCCCGCCTCGGCGCGGGCCCGGCGCCGGGCCCCGGAGGCGAACAGCACGCTCCACTCGGTCAGTTCGGGCGCGATCTCGGGGAGCACCTCCCAGGCGCTCCGGATGCGGGCACGCCGTCGGGACGACGGCTCCGGCCGCCCCCGTGCCGCGAGCACGGCGGCGGCCGTGCGCAGGGCTGCGAGGTGGGCCGTGGCGTAGCGCTCGTTGGGCGTCTCGAGGACGGCTGCCTCGTCCAGCCCGGCGCGGGCCTGGGCGAGCAGGTCGAGGGCGGCGGGCGGGGCCGTGGTCCGGCGCAGCACGGGGTGGACGTCGCTCGCCGGGCCGGTCAGTGAGGGGGCAGGGCCGGTGGCACGGCGCCGGCGGGCGGCTGCTGCGTGATAGCTGGCCATGACGAACCTCCTGTCGTCTGCGTGACGGCCTTGCCCGAGAAGGGCTGCCGTATGTGTCCATCGTGCGATACGCCACTGACAATCCGTTCTGACCTGGGGCTTTGCTTCGATCGAAGGTTCGGGATAGTTTTTGCACTGACCAGTCAGTTCAAATACAGGGGTGGGAAGAACCGTGTCCGGTGTGGGTGTCATCGCCCGCGGGCTGGGGCTCAGGGGCCCGCGCGGCTGGGCCTTCCGCGACGTCACGTTCGACGCGGAGCCCGGTTCGCTGATCGCGATCGAGGGCCCGTCCGGGTCCGGCCGTACCTGTCTGCTGCTCGCGCTCACGGGACGGATGAAGCCGACGGCGGGCGAGGCCGTGCTGGGCGAGTACGGGCTGCCCAGGCAGATGGCGTCCGTGCGGCGGGTCTGCGGGCTCGCGCACGTCGCCGGGGTCACCGAACTCGAGCCGGCCCTGACCGTGGCCGAGCATCTGCACGAGCGGGCGCTGCTGCAGCGCCGGTTCGGCGACTCGCTGCGCGCGCTGCTGCGGCCGCGCGGCGAGCACGCGGCCGAGGAGAAGCTGCGGATCGACACCGCGCTGTCCGCCGCCGGACTGGACCGCGCGGCCCTGCCCAAGGGCGCGCGCACGGCCGTGCGCGACCTCGAGCGCCTGGAGGCGCTGCGGCTGTCGATAGCGCTCGCCCTGCTCGGCCGTCCCCGGCTGCTCGGCGTCGACGACACCGATCTGAAGCTCTCGGACGCCGAGCGGGACGAGGTCTGGGCGCTGCTGAGGTCGGTCGCCGAGTCCGGCACGACCGTCGTCGCGGTGTGCAGCGAGGCCCCCGAGGACGCCGTCGTCGTCACCACGGAGAACACCACGGGAAGGGAGAGGGCCGATGCGCTCGCCGAAACTGGCCGCGCTTGAGCTCAGGCGCTTCGGCAGGGGCAGGCTGCCCCGGGCCGCCCTGGTGGCGCTCCTGGTGCTGCCGCTGCTCTACGGCGCGCTGTACCTGTGGTCGTTCTGGGACCCCTACGGCCGCCTGGACCGCATCCCCGTGGCGCTCGTCAACGACGACAAGGGGGCGACGGCCGACGGGAAGAAGATCACCGCGGGCGACGACCTGACCGAGGGGCTGCGCGAGAGCGAGGTCTTCGACTGGCACGAGGTGAGCGCCGACGAGGCACGCGCCGGCCTGGAGGACGGCACCTACTACCTGTCGCTGACCATGCCCGCCGACTTCAGCAGGCGGATCGCCTCCAGCGCGGGCGACTCCCCGGAGACGGGCGCGCTCCAGGTGCGTACGAACGACGCCAACAACTACATCGTCGGGCAGATCTCGCGGACGGTGTTCAGCGAGGTGCGCCGGGCGGCCTCCACCAAGGCGTCGCGGTCCTTCCTGGACAAGATCTTCATCTCGTTCTCCGACATCCACGGCGCGACGGTGAAGGCCGCCGACGGGGCCGACAAGCTCAACGGCGGGATCGGCAAGGCGGAGAAGGGCGCCAAGGACCTGGCCGACGGGCTCAAGGACGCCAAGAGCGGCAGCGGCAGGCTCGCCAAGGGCCTGAAGAAGCTCAACACGGGTGCGGACGCCCTGGAGGACGGCGCGAAGCAGGTCGCGGCGGGCACGCAGACGCTCGCGGACAAGGTCGACGCGGTCGACAGGAAGGCGGGCCCGTTCCTGAAGGACAACGAGAAGACCATCGGGGACACCGCCCAGCTGGTCGCCGACTCCTCCAAGGCGATCCGCCACAACCTCGGCACCCTGGTCAGGACCGCCCCGGTCGCCGCCAAGGGCGCCCACACGGCCTCCGCCGCACTGCACGACGTCTACCGGACGCGCTGCGAGAAGCCCGTGCTGCCGGACGCGGCCTGCTCCGACCTGAAGAAGGCCGAGGAGGCGGCCGACGACGTGGCGGCGATCGCCGACGACCTCAACACGCTCATCGGCGACCAGGACGGCGACCTGAAGAAGCTCGACACGAACCTGGCCACCCTCCAGACGCAGGCCCAGGCCCTCGCCGACCGCGCGCCGCACCTCTCCGAGGACCTCGACGACGCCGTCTCCAGGATCGACAAGCTGAACGAGGGCGCCGGGAAGGTCGCCGAGGGCGCCAGGAAGCTGCACAAGGGGCTCGGCACGGCCTCCGGCGGCGCGAGCGACCTGGACGAGGGCATCGGCAGGCTCAAGACCGGCGCCGAGGACCTCAACGGCGGCATGTACAAGCTCGTCGACGGCTCCGGGAAGCTCGCGGGCGGGCTGCACGACGGCGCCGGGAAGATCCCCGACTACGGCAAGAAGGACCGCGACCGGCGCACCGAGGTCATGGCGGACCCCGTCCACCTCGTCTCCAGGGACCTGCACGAGGCGCCCAACTACGGCACCGGGTTCGCCCCGTACTTCATCCCCCTGTCCCTGTGGGTGGGCGCGATGGTGGCGTACATGCTGATCCCGCCGCTGAACCGGCGCGCGCTCGCCACGGGCGCACCGGCCTGGCGGATCGCGTTCGCGGGCTGGCTCCCGGTGGTGGCGATCGGCGTGCTGCAGACGGTGGCCCTGATGGCGGTGCTGCACTGGGCGATCGGCCTGCGGATGGTGCGGGCGGCCGGCACGATCGGCTTCCTGTTCCTGGTGACGGCGTGCTTCGCGGCGATCGTGCAGTGGCTGAACGCGCGCTTCGGGGCGGCGGGCCGGATCCTCGTCCTCGCCCTGCTGATGCTGCAGTTGACGTCCGCGGGCGGCACCTACCCCGTGCAGACGAGTCCGGGCTTCTTCACCGCGCTCCACCCCTTCCTGCCGATGAGCTATGTCGTGCAGGCCCTGAGGCGGCTCATCACGGGCGGCGGCGCGGGACCGGTGTGGCACGCGTGCGTGGTGCTCGGCGCCTTCACCGCGGGCGCCCTGGCGCTGACCGCGCTGTCGGCCCGCCGCCGGCAGGTGTGGACGCTGGAGCGGCTGCACCCGGAGCTGAGCCTGTGAGCGCCGCGGTGCCGACGGGAGGTGCGGCTGCTGTGACAATCGGAGCCATGGAAAGCAGCAGCACCGCCTCGGGCGGCAGCACGCGCCGCGAGGCCACCCGGCAGAGGCTCTACGAGGCGGCCGTCACGCTCATCGCCGAGCAGGGCTTCTCCGCCACCACGGTGGACGAGATCGCCGAGCGGGCCGGGGTGGCGAAGGGCACGGTCTACTACAACTTCGCGAGCAAGTCCGTCCTCTTCGAGGAACTGCTGCGGCACGGCGTCGGGCTCCTCACCGCCTCCCTGCGTGAGGCGGCGGAGAAGACGGCCAGGGACGGGGGCGGCGGGCTGGACGCCCTGGACGCGATGATCCGGGCCGGTCTGGTCTTCATCGACCGCTACCCCGCCTTCACCCAGCTGTACGTGGCCGAGCTGTGGCGCACCAACCGGGCCTGGCAGTCCACGCTGATGGTGGTCAGGCAGCAGGCGGTCGCGGTGGTCGAGGACGTGCTGCGCGAGGGAGTGGCGAACGGCGAGTTCAGCGACGAGATCGACGTGCCGCTGACCGCGTCGGCGCTGGTCGGCATGGTGCTGGTGGCCGCGCTCGACTGGCAGTCCTTCCAGCCGGAGCGCTCCCTGGACGACGTGCACGCGGCGCTGTCCCGGCTGCTCCAGGGGCGCGTGAGCGGGAGCGGGCGCCGCTGAGTACGCCACCGAGCCGCTGATCGCACCGGCAAGCCCTGATCCCCCCAGGGAACCCCTGACCACCCCGGAGACACGAAAGCGCCGGTCCGGTGCGGCCGCGTCCCCCGCGGGCCGCCTCGAACCGGCGCCCTCTCGTGCTCCCCCGTTTCCACTTCCCCCCGTTGGGCCCCCGTTCTCGGTCGTTCCCCCGGGTTCCCCCGTGCCTCGCTCCCGCCGGCCTCGGCCGGCGGAAGGAGCGGATCGCGGGCGGTTCCGTTCCGGCGCCCCGTGCCGCCGGTGCCGGAGCCGAGCCCCTCTCCGTGTCTCCACTGTCTCGTTCCCGCAGGTCGCGGCCCATCCGCGCGGCTACTCATCTCCATCACTAGGTACGGATACTCAAGGCTGCGCACTCACCCCCAGGGTGCTGTCTCCCCGACTGGTCATCAGCGCGCCCGCGCCCGTACTCCCCCGCCCGTCCTGCCACGGGCGGGAGCGCCTGCCGTGACTGTCGGTGGCGGTCGATAAAGTCGCAGGCATGGGACGGATTGCGGTGATCGGCGCCGGGACGGGCGCGATGGCGGCCGCCGCCCGGCTGGCCGTCGCGGGCCACCGGGTGACGGTCTACGAACGTGCGGAGACGTACGGCGGAGCGGTGCGCCGCTTCGAGCGGGACGGCTTCGGCTTCGACACCGGCCCGGGGCTGCTGACGCTGCCCGCCGTCTGGCGCGATCTGTTCGTCAAGACCGGCAAGGAGCCGCTGGAGGCCTGCGTCGAACTGGTCCAGGCCGACCCGTCCGCTCGGCACGTGTTCGCGGACGGGACCGAGGTGGTGCTGCCCAACGCCTCGCGCGCGGGGGTCGTCGCCGCCCTGGACGAGGCGCTCGGGACCGGCGCCGGCGACCGCTGGGGCGACTTCCTGGTGCGCGCCCGCGAGACCTGGGACCGCACCCGCCGTCCGCTCCTCGAGGAGCCCCTCTGGCCGAACTGGCCGGTGCTCGCGGAGCGTGAGCCCTACCCGGCGGTCCCGCACAAGCGGCTGCTGCGCACCCGGCGGGCCGCCACGCTCGCGGAGATCGGCGCCTGGGAGCTGCGCGACCCCCGTCTCACCGCGCTCCTGGAGAGCCACGCCCTCGCCCACGGCCTCGATCCGCGCACCGCTCCGGCCGGCGCGGCCGTGCTGCCCTACCTGGAGCACGCCTTCGGGACCTGGTACGTGCGCGGTGGCACAAGGGAGTTGGCGCGCGCGGTGTACGAGCGGTGCCTGGCCCGCCGGGTCGAGTTCCGCTTCGGCGCCGAGGTGACGGGCGTGCTGGAGAAGGACGGCCGGGCGGCGGGGGTGGAGCTGACGGAGGGCGCCTCCCGGGCCCCCGGCTCCGGCTCCGGCTCCGGAGGAGTGACGGTCGAGGAGGCGGACCACGTGGTCGCCGGTGTCCATCCGCGGAGGCTGCGGGAGCTGACGCGCCACCCCCTCGACGACGAGGGCGACGTACGGCCGGACACCCGCCCGCGCCCCGGACGGTTCACCGTGCTGCTCGCGCTGCGCGGCCCGCGGGAGCCCGGCGCGGTGCACCGCACGGTCGTCCACGCCCCCGACCGCACGGCGGAGTGGGACTTCCTGGCGGGCCGCTCGAGCGAGCCCGTCCGGCCCACGGTGACCGTGTTGCGGCCGGACGACCCGGCGCTGCGCCCGGACGGGGAGCACGAGTCGGTGGTCGTGTCGGCGGTGGTGCCGCCGGAGACCGGCGGGCGCCCGGCCGCACGGCGCGAAGCCCTCGCCGACGTGCTGGTCACCGCGGCGGAGGCCGCGATACCGCGGCTGCGGGAGCGGATCCTCTGGCGCGAGGTGCGGGCGCCGGGCCACGGCGAGGAGGGGACGGGCGCCGGATCGGGCGAGGTGTCCCCGCCCTCACTGGCCGCCGGGCAGGGGCGTTTCCTGCACCCGGCCAACACCACCCGCCTGCCGGGGCTGTACCGGGTCGGCCGCTGGTCGCACCCCGGTGGCGGCCTGCCGCACGCCGGGATGTCGGGCGCGCTGGTGGCCGGCCTCATCGTGGAGGGACCGCAGTTCAGGGGCTCTCAGTGAGCGCCCTGCGCCGAGCGGCGCGCGGGCGAGCGGCTCAGAACCGGTACTGCTCGTCGAACCCGTTCCCCTGCGGCCGGCCCTGGCCGTCGCCCTGGTAGGGGTAGTTCTGCTCCGGCGGGAGTTCACCGCCGTAGGACTCGTCGGTGCGCTGCTGCGGGACCCACACCGCGCCGGACGGGGTCTCGCCGCCGTAACCGCCGGTGGCGTACTGCTGCTGGTCCTGGCCGTACCCCTGCTGGCCGTACTGCTGCCCGTAGGCGGCGTCGTAGCCGCCGTACGTCTGGGTGCCGATGTACGGGTCGGAGTAGGCGGCGTACTGCTGCTGGCCGCCGGTGTCGTAGCCGTACTGCTGCTGGTCGTAGCCGGAGTAGTCGTAGCCGTAGGACTGGTCGGCGCCCTGGGCGGCCGTCGCGTACTGGTCCTGGGCCTGCTGGGCCTGGCCCGCGCCGGCGTAGGCGGAGGTGTCGTACACGCCGTAGGAACCGGTGTCGTCGGGCATGGGCTGCGGCTCGTACACCATGGTGCTCTCGGCGGCCGTGGGCTGGGCGGGCGTGAAGACGTCGTCGCGGTCGTAGTCGTCGTCGTTGAGGGCGGCGTTCTCGCGGGTGTAGGCGGCCCGCTCGTCGTATCCGCCGTCGTCCGGCTCGAGGTCGGAGACCTCCAGGGCCGGGTCCTGGTGGTCCGCCCTGCCGCGCCGCCGCTTGCTGCCGTCGTCGCCCTCCGGGCGCTTGACCGCCCAGCCCGCGGAGAAGCCGCGGCGGAAGGAGAGGGTGACGTAGGTCTGGCCGACCGCGAACGCCGCCGCGCCCAGGCCGATGACGACCACCGAGGGGATCAGCACGCCGATGACGACGCCCAGGAAACCCGCGAACGCGAGCAGCCGCCAGCGCAGCCGCGCCTTGTACTGCAGCAGCACCTCACCGAGCAGCCACAGCGCGACGATGCCGAACGCGATATAGAGGACCGTCCAGCCCATGTACGCCCCTCTCCCAGTCGCCGCTACGCAGTGTGTCGTACACCGGTGCGGCCGGTCTAGGCCTGCGGGGGGTGGTGCAGGCCCAGGTTCTCGTAGATTTCCAGCGTCGCCGTGGAGTTGTTGAGCGTGATGAAGTGCAGCCCGGGCACTCCCTCGGCCAGCAGCCGCGCGCAGAACTCCGTGGCGAATTCGATGCCAATGGAGCGTACAGCGGCCGGATCGTCTTTTGCTGTGAGGATCCGCTCTTTCAGGACGGAGGGGATGTGGGCGTTGCTGAGCTGCGGCAGTCGTTCCAGCATCTTCACACTGGTCACCGGCATCACTTCCGGGATGACGGGCGTCTCGCAGCCCGCCGCGGTGACGCGGTCGCGCAGCCGCAGATAGGACTCCGGCTGGAAGAACATCTGCGTGACGGCGTAGTCGGCGCCGGCCCGGCACTTGTCGACGAAGTGGGTGACGTCGGTGTCCCAGTCGTCGGAGCGCGGGTGCATCTCCGGGAAGGCCGCGACGCCCACGCAGAAGTCGCCGGACTCCTTGATGAGGTGGACGAGGTCCGCGGCGTAGACGAGGCCCTTCGGGTGCGGCACCCACTCGCCCATGGGGTCGCCGGGCGGGTCGCCGCGCACGGCGAGCATGTTGCGGATCCCGGCGTCGGCGTACTGGCCGATGATGTTGCGCAGTTCGGCGACGGAGTGGTTGACCGCGGTGAGGTGGGCGACCGGGGTCAGCGTGGTGTCGGCGACGATCTGCTGGGTCTCCCTGACCGTGCCCGCCCGTGTGGAGCCGCCGGCGCCGTAGGTCACGGAGACGAAGTCGGGAGCCACGGCCTCGACCCTGCGCAGCGCGCTCCACAGGTTCCGCTCGCCCTTGGGGGTCTTGGGCGCCGAGAACTCGAAGGAGTACGTCGTCTTGCCCGTGGCGAGCATGTCGCGCACGGTGCGTGCGCGATCAGTCCGGGTGGATGCGGTTCCGAGGGCCATACTCGCAGGTTAACCAGGGGCCGACGGTCCCCCAACCGAACGCGGGATTTTTACCCGAATTGTCGACCTGTTGTCCACGCCTCGGACAGCCGGGGCGCTCAGGCCTGCCGCAGCCGCTGCGCGAACTCCGCCGCGGCGGCGCCCGGGTCGTCGGCCTCGGTGATCGCGCGGACGACCACGACCCGGCGGGCGCCCGCGTCGATCACCCGGTCGAGGTTGCCGAGGTCGATGCCGCCGATGGCGAACCAGGGACGGTCGGTGCCGAGGGCGGCGGTGTACCGGACCAGGTCCAGGCCGGGGGCGTGGCGGCCCGGCTTGGTGGG
Organism: Streptomyces sediminimaris; assembly: GCF_047049295.1. Classification (NCBI taxonomy): domain Bacteria; kingdom Bacillati; phylum Actinomycetota; class Actinomycetes; order Kitasatosporales; family Streptomycetaceae; genus Streptomyces; species Streptomyces sediminimaris. The sequence continues at coordinate 2,360,231 of NZ_JBJWOT010000001.1, forward strand.
GGTCGGCCAGCAGGGACCGGTGCAGAAGTAGTCGACGCCCTCCTGGACGGCGGCCGCCGCGGCCTCGGACTCCGCGTGCGTCGAACGGCCGATGAGGACGCCGTCGCCGAGAATCGCCCGGGCCGCGGGGACCGGGAGGTCGTCCTGGCCCAGGTGGAGGACGCCGGCGCCGGCGGCGTGCGCGACGTCCGCCCGGTCGTTGACCGCGAGCAGCCTGCCGTGGCGGGCGCAGGCCTCGGCGAGGACCTCGAGGTGCTCCAGCTCCTCGCGCGCCTCCATCCCCTTGTCGCGCAGCTGCACGATGTCGACACCGCCCGCCAGGGCGGCGTCCAGGAACTGCGGCAGATCGCCCTGGCGCCTGCGGGCGTCCGTGCAGAGGTAGACGCGGGCGTCGGCGAGGCGGGCGCGGGCGGTGGCTGCGGTGCCGGGCATGCGGGTGTCCCCCCGTGGTCGGTGGCGTACGGGCCGCGGGCCCGGAAGCGTCGGCTTCCCTGCGGCGGGCCGCGCCGTAGCGCGGCCGCGGCCCGCGCGGACCCCGGCCCCGTACGCCGGACGGTGTTCGGATCAGCGGGTGATCAGCGGGTTCGGCTCAGACGGCGAGCGCCTGGGCGCGGCGCTTCACCTCCGTGCCTCGATTCTCGCTGAGGGCCTGGGCGGGGGTGCCCGGCAGGCTCTCGTCGGGGGTGAAGAGCCACTCCAGCATCTCTTCGTCGGTGAAGCCGTCGTCCCGCAGGAGCGTCAGGGTGCCGCTGAGGCCCTTGACGACCTTGTCCCCGTCGATGAAGGCGGCGGGGACGTGCAGTGCGCGGTTCTCGCCCCGGCGTACGGCGATGAGCTGGCCCTCCTTGACCAGCTGCCGCACGCGCGTCACCTCCACATCGAGCATCTCCGCGATGTCGGGGAGGGTGAGCCAGGCGGGGACGAGAGCATCGATCTTTGCGTCAATCTCGGTCACGGAATCAAGCCTGCCATCCCGCACCGACAGTCGGAAGCCGGGCCGGTCCGACCCGGGGCTTCGCGTCAGGCCGCGGCCGCCTTCAGGGGCCGGGCCGGATCCGCCAGGCGCTCCGGGTCCATCGGGGTCCCGGCCTCGATCAGCCGTCTGCCCTGCGCCAGGTCCCTGGGCCGGCCCACCGCCAGCAGTGCGACCAGGCGGTTGCCGCGCAGCCAGCAGACGGACCAGGCGGGCCCGGCCGGGTCGCCGCGCCACAGGGTGGTGTCGGCGCAGGGGTGATGGCCGGCGTACTGGACGAAACGGCCGAACTGCTCGGACCAGAAGTACGGGACCGGGTCGTAGACGGCCGGTGGCGCGCCGGTGGTCTCGCCCACGATGTTCGCGGCCACCGTGCGCGGCCCCTGGAGGGCGTTGTCCCAGTGGTGGACCAGCAGGCGCTCGCCGTAGCGCCCCGAGGGGAAGGAGGCGCAGTCGCCGACGGCGTACACGTCCGGCGCCGAGGAGCGCAGACGGGCGTCGGCGACGACCTCGTGGTGCCTGCCGAGCTCGATACCGGAGCCGGCCAGCCAGGCGGTGGCGGGGCGCGCGCCGATGCCGACCACGACCGCGCCCGCGGGCAGCCGCGAGCCGTCGTCGAGGACGACCGCGCCGGGCTCGACGCGCCGCACGCGCGCGTGCGTACGCAGCTCCACGCCGGCGTCGGCGTACCAGGCCGCCATCGGCGCGGCGACCTCGGCCGGCAGGGCGCCCGCGAGGGGCCGGTCCGCCGCCTCGACGACCGTCACCGCGCAGCCGGCCTCGCGCGCGGCGGTGGCGAACTCGGCGCCGATCCAGCCCGCGCCGACCACCACGATGTCGTGCTGCCGGGCGAGCACCGGGCGCAGCCGTTCGGCGTCGTCCAGGGTGCGCAGCAGATGCACGCCGGGCACGCCCTCGGCGCCCGGCAGCCGGACCGGCTCGGCACCGGTGGCGATCACGAGGACGTCGTACGGGACGGGCCCGGCCCCGGTGTCCAGCTCGTGCTCGCCGGGACGCAGGCCCAGCACCTCGCAGCCCAGCCGCAGCCCGATGCCGAGCGCCTCGAAGTCGACGTCGAAGGCGGAGCCCTCGGCCTTGCCGAGCAGGACGGCCTTGGACAGCGGGGGCCGGTCGTAGGGCTGGTGGGGTTCGGCGCCGATCAGCGTCACGCTGCCGGTGAAGCCCTGTTCCCGCAGGGCGACCGCGGTCTGCACACCGGCCATGCCCGCACCCACCACGACCACGCGCCGCGAGGGCGGCCCGTCCGTTTCCCGCGTCTGCTCGTTCACCTGATCACCCTAGCCAACTGACAAATCGTCAGTCAGCGGTCGTGCCCGGTGACCTGCTCCACAACACTGGTCCCGCTGCCGTCCCGCGACTCCCACTCCCAGGTCTCCTCCAGCCGGACGCGCCCGTCCGGCAGTTCCACCACCGTGGACACGCAGTGCCCCGAGGACGTCGTCCCGTCCCGCTTGAGCTGCACGTACCGGAAGTCCAGCCGGTCGCCCGCCCGGGTGCCCACCAGGCGGCCCCGCACGACGTCCCCGCCCGCGTATTCGGCCCAGATCCCGCCGTCCTTCTCGTGGTAGCGGAACCGGGTCCGCGTACCCACCTGACCTGGGGCCTGGTCGGCGACCGGGGCGAGGACGAGGCCGTCCAGCGAGCGGGACACGGCGGCGGGCTCCCTTACAGAGGCGGGCGGGGTCGGGCTAGGGTGGCCACCGTACAAGCACTCGCGGGAGCCCGGACGCACCGGGCTGAGAGGGAGGCTGGCGGCCTCCGACCGTACGAACCTGATCCGGGTCATGCCGGCGAAGGGAGGGGCTGGACGCCCATGCCGTCACGTACGTCAGACGTCCTCGTCATCGGGGGCGGGATCATCGGCCTGGTCACGGCCTGGCGCGCCGCGCAGCGCGGGTTCGCCACGGCCGTCGTGGACCCCGAACCGGGGGGCGGGGCCGCGCAGGTGGCCGCGGGCATGCTGGCCGCGGTCACGGAACTGCACCACGGCGAGCAGACCCTGCTCGGCCTGAACCTCGCCTCGGCCCGCCGCTATCCGGACTTCGCGGCCGAGCTCACCGGTGTCACCGGCCATGAGCTGGGCTATCGCCGGTGCGGCACGCTGGCCGTCGCGCTGGACGCCGACGACCGTGCCCACCTGCGCGAACTGCACGCCCTGCAGCGGGAGTCGGGCCTGGAGTCGGAGTGGCTGTCGGGGCGCGAGTGCCGGCGCCTGGAGCCGATGCTCGCGCCGGGCGTGCGCGGCGGGCTCCGGGTCGACGGCGACCACCAGATCGACCCGCGGCGCCTGGCACGAGCGCTGGTGGCCGCGTGCGAGCAGGCCGGCGTGGTCCTCCACCGCGCGTGGGCGGAGCGTCTCCGCGTCGCGGGCGGCCGGGCCGCCGGTGTCACCACGGCGGACGGGACCGAGCTGGGCGCGGACCAGGTGGTGCTGGCCGCCGGCAGCCTCAGCGGGCGGCTGCCGGGCGTGCCGGACGAGGTGCTGCCGCCCGTGCGGCCGGTGAAGGGGCAGGTGCTGCGGCTGACCGTGCCGCGGCGGCTCGCGCCCTTCCTGAGCCGCACCGTGCGCGCCGTGGTGCGCGGCAGCCACGTCTACCTGGTGCCGCGTGAGAACGGCGAGCTGGTGATCGGCGCGACCACCGAGGAGCTCGGCTGGGACACCACGGTCACCGCTGGCGGGGTGTACGAGCTGCTGCGCGACGCGCACGAGCTGGTCCCCGGCCTCACCGAGCTGCCGCTGACGGAGACCCGCGCGGGGCTGCGCCCGGGCTCCCCCGACAACGCCCCCCTGCTCGGCCCGACGGAGCTGCCGGGGCTGCTGCTGGCCACCGGGCACCACCGCAACGGCGTGCTGCTCACCCCGGTCACCGGTGACGCCATGGCCCACGTCCTGGTCACCGGCCGGCTGCCGGACGAGGCCCGCCCGTTCACCCCGAGGCGCTTCGCGCGCGTGGAGCAGCCCGTATGAACGTCTCCGTCAACGGGGAGCTCCGTCAGTTCGCTCCCGGCACCGCTCTCGACACCGTCGTCAGGACACTGACCCCGGCCCCCTCCGGGGTCGCCGCCGCCCTCAACGAAACCGTCGTCCCGCGCGCCGAGTGGCCGTCGACGTCCCTCTCCGAGGGAGACCGCGTCGAGGTCCTCACCGCCGTCCAAGGAGGCTGACCCATGGCCGACGATCCCCTCGTCATCGGCGGCACGTCCCTCACGTCCCGCCTGATCATGGGCACCGGCGGCGCCCCGAGCCTCGACGTGCTGGAGCGGGCGCTGGTGGCGTCCGGCACGGAGCTGACCACGGTCGCGATGCGGCGCGTGGACGCCTCGGTGCACGGCTCGGTGCTGTCCGTGCTCGACCGGCTCGGCATCCGGGTGCTGCCGAACACGGCGGGCTGCTTCACCTCCGGGGAGGCGGTGCTGACCGCGCGGCTGGCCCGCGAGGCGCTCGGCACCGACCTGGTCAAGCTGGAGGTGATCGCCGACGAGCGCACGCTGCTGCCCGACCCGATCGAGCTGCTGGACGCCGCCGAGACCCTGGTCGACGACGGCTTCACGGTGCTGCCGTACACCAACGACGACCCCGTGCTCGCACGGAGGCTGGAGGACGCCGGCTGCGCGGCGATCATGCCGCTCGGCTCTCCCATCGGCTCCGGTCTCGGCATCCGCAACCCGCACAACTTCCAGCTGATCACCGAGCACGCGCGCGTGCCGGTGATCCTGGACGCGGGCGCCGGCACGGCATCGGACGCGGCGCTCGCGATGGAGCTGGGGTGCGCGGGGGTGATGCTCGCCTCGGCGGTGACCCGGGCGCGGGAGCCGCAGCTGATGGCCGAGGCCATGAGGCACGCCGTGGAGGCGGGCAGGCTGGCGCACCGGGCGGGCCGCATTCCGCGCCGCCACTTCGCCGAGGCGTCCTCGCCGCACGAGGGCCGGGCGCACCTGGATCCCGAGCGCCCCGCCTTCTGAACGGGCGTTCGACGGAATCCGGGAGCCGGTGCGAGGTCCGTCACAGGTCGGCTGCAGTCACGCCCCGATCCGGCGGGAACGCGGGGCGCTGTCGGTCGCGGCTCGTACACTCACCTGCGTGGATACGACCCTTCAGGACCCTTTGGTCGGGCAGGTGCTCGACGGGCGCTACCGCGTGGACGCGCGGGTCGCGGTCGGCGGGATGGCCACGGTCTACCGGGCCCTGGACACCCGCCTGGACCGTGTGCTCGCGCTGAAGGTGATGCACCCGGCCCTCGCCGCCGACGGCACGTTCGTCGAGCGGTTCATCCGGGAGGCGAAGTCGGTCGCCCGGCTGGCCCACCCGAACGTGGTGCAGGTCTTCGACCAGGGCACCGACGGGTCCTACGTCTATCTCGCCATGGAGTACGTCGCCGGGTGCACCCTGCGTGACGTGCTGCGCGAGCGCGGGGCGCTGCAGCCGCGCGCCGCCCTGGACATCCTGGAGCCGGTCCTCGCCGCGCTCGGTGCCGCGCACCGGGCCGGGTTCGTGCACCGGGACATGAAGCCGGAGAACGTCCTGATAGGGGACGACGGCCGGGTGAAGGTCGCCGACTTCGGGCTGGTCCGCTCGGTGAACACGGTCACCAACACGACGGGAACCGTCCTCGGCACCGTCTCCTACCTCGCCCCGGAGCAGATCGAGCACGGCATCGCCGATCCCCGGGTCGACGTGTACGCGTGCGGCGTCGTGCTCTACGAGATGCTGACCGGGGACCGGCCGCACGGCGGGGACTCCGCGGCCACCGTCCTGTACAAGCACATCCACGAGGACGTCCCGCCGCCGTCGGCCGCCGTGCCGGGGCTGGCGTACGAGCTGGACGAGCTGGTCGCGGTGGCCACCGCCCGCACCGCCGCCCGCCGGCCGCAGGACGCGGTGGCGCTGCTCGCGCACGTGCGTGACGTCCGGCTCGCGCTCGACGCGGACCAGCTCGACGCGATGCCGCCGCAGGCCCTCGCCGCGGACCACCGGGACATCTCCCAGGACCGTACGAGCGTGATCCCGCGCGCGCTGACGACGCAGCGCCCGCTGCCGGTGAACGAGGACGACGTCCACCGCACCAGCCTGCTGGAGAGCCCGCCGCCCCTGCCGCCGCGCCGCCGCCGCGGCGCGGGTGGCCGGCGCGGTCCGGTCGCGATCGTGCTCGCCGTGCTGCTGGCCCTCGGCGTCGGCGCGGGCGTGTGGTACATCAACTCCGGCCAGTTCACCAAGGTCCCGCCGGTGCTGGCCAAGAGCCAGTCCGAGGCGCGCAGGCAGCTCGGCGACGCCGGACTGGACCTCGGGAAGGTCGAGCACGCCTACAGCGACACGGTGAAGCGGGGCACGGTCATCAGCTCCGATCCGGTACCCGGTACGCGCGTCCGGGACAACGCCTCCGTGACGCTCACCATCTCCGACGGCCCGGAGACCGTGCGGGTGCCGGACCTGGAGGGCCGGCCGCTGGCCCGGGCGAGGGCCGAGCTGAAGCAGGCCGCCTTGGAGCCCGGCATGGTCACCCGCGAGTTCAGCGACACCGTCGAGAAGGGCTCCGTGATCTCCACCGATCCGCAGGCCGGGACCGAGCGGCACGCGGGCTCGGCGATCGCCCTGGTCGTCAGCAAGGGCACCCCGGTCGACGTCCCGGACGTCACCGGTGAGGACCTTCAGGAGGCGAAGGCCGACCTGCAGGACGCGGGCCTGGCGGTGCGGGTCGCGCCCGAGCGCGTCAACTCCGAGTTCGACAAGGGCCAGGTCGCCACCCAGACGCCCGCGGGCGACGGCCGGGCCGCCGAGGGCGACACGGTCACCCTGACGCTGTCCAAGGGCCCGGTGATGGTCGTGGTCCCGGACGTCACCGGTGACAACGTCGACGACGCGAAGCGGACGCTGGAGGACGCCGGCTTCAAGGTCGACGAGAACCGCGGCCTGCTGGGGCTGTTCGGGGACACGGTCAAGGACCAGTCCGTGAAGGGCGGCGACAAGGCGCCCAAGGGGTCGACGATCAGCATCAAGATCCGGTGACGGAGCGGGCCGCGGCGCGTGACACCCTTGAGGGGTGAAGAGCCAGCAGCCCCGCAACCCTGTCGGCGGCCACGTCCCCGTGGCCGGCGGCCTGAGCTCCGTCGGCCTGTCCTACGCCCATGACCTGAAGGCCGAGACGGTGCAGGTCTTCGTCGCCAACCCGCGCGGCTGGGCGACGCCCGCCGGGAATCCGCGCCAGGACGAGGAGTTCCGCGCGGTGTGCGAGGCCGAGTCGATCCCGGCGTACGTCCATGCCCCGTATCTGATCAACTTCGGCTCGCACACCGAGGCGACCGCCGAGAGGTCCGTGGAGTCGCTGGCGCACTCGCTGCGCCGCGGGCGGGAGATCGGGGCGCTCGGCGTGGTCGTGCACACCGGCAGCGCGACCGGGGGCCGGGATCGCTCCGTGGCGCTGAAGCAGGTGCGGGAGCGTCTGCTGCCCCTGCTGGACGGGCTCACCCGTGACGACGATCCCTTCCTGCTGCTGGAGTCGACGGCCGGGCAGGGCGCCTCGCTGTGCTCGCGGACCTGGGACTTCGGGCCGTACTTCGAGGCGCTGGACGCCCACCCCAGGCTCGGCGTCTGCCTGGACACCTGCCACATCTTCGCCGCCGGACACGACCTGACCGGGCCGGGCGGCATGCACCGGACGCTGGACCTGCTCGTGGAGACGGTCGGGGCGGGCCGGCTGAGGCTGATCCACGCCAACGACTCCAAGGACGTCGTCGGCGCCCACAAGGACCGGCACGAGAACATCGGCGCGGGCCACATCGGCGAGGATCCGTTCCGGGCGCTGATGACCCACCCGGCGACCGAGGGCGTGCCCCTGGTCATCGAGACGCCCGGCGGCAAGGAGGGGCACGCGGCGGACGTGGAGCGCCTGAAGAAACTCCGCGACTCCTGACGCGCGGGAATACCCCTGGGGGGTATGCGGTCTCCAGCTCCTGCAGGAACCGTGACCTGACATTGGGGGCAGTGATGCACGACCAGACGCACGCAGCGGCACACGCACCGGCGCCGGTGCGGACGCACACACACCACCACCCGGCCGGCGCCACCTGGAGCACGGCCGCCCGGGCGACCCTGCACTGCCTCACCGGCTGCGCCGTCGGCGAGGTACTGGGCATGGTCATCGGCACCGCGCTGGGCTGGGGCAACCTCTCCACGACGGTCCTGGCGATCGTCCTGGCGTTCTTCTTCGGCTACTCGCTCACGCTGCGCGGCGTGCTGCGGGCCGGCGTCGGCTTCCGTACGGCCCTCCGGGTGGCGCTGGCCGCGGACACCCTGTCCATCGCGGTGATGGAGCTGATCGACAACGGCGTGATCGCGCTGTGGCCGGACGCGATGGACGCCACCCTCGCCGACCCGCTGTTCTGGGTCTCGCTGACGATCTCGCTGGCGCTCGCCTTCGTCGCGACGACGCCCGTCAACAAGTGGATGATCGGCCGCGGCAAGGGTCACGCGGTGGTCCACGCCCACCACCGCTGACGGCGTCCGCCGGGAGTCAGAGCTCGGGGCCCTCCCCGGGCTCCTCCTGGTAGGAGTAGCGCTGCTCCCTCCAGGGATCACCGACGTTGTGGTAGCCGCGCTCCTCCCAGAAGCCGCGGCGGTCGGCGGTCATGTACTCCACGCCGCGCACCCACTTGGGGCCCTTCCAGGCGTACAGATGGGGGACGACGAGGCGCAGCGGGAAGCCGTGTTCCGCCGTCAGCAGCTCGCCGTCCTTGTGGGTGGCGAAGATGCTGCGCTCCGAGGCGAAGTCCGCGAGGCGGAGGTTGGCGCTGAAGCCGTACTCGGCCCACACCATCACATGGGTGACCGCGGGAGCGGGCGGGGCGATGCGGAGGATCGTACGGGCCGGGATGCCGCCCCATTCGGCGCCGAGCATGCTGAACTTCGTCACGCAGTGCAGGTCGGCCACCACGGTGGTGTACGGCAGCGCCGCGAACTCCTCATGGGTCCAGCAGTGCTTCCCGCCGTCCGCGGTGGCGCCGAAGACCCGGAACTCCCAGCGCTCGGGGCGGAACCTGGGAACGGGGCCGTAGTGCGTGACCGGCCAGCCCCGCTGCAGCCGCTGTCCCGGCGGAAGCTCGGGCTGTGCCGCTCTTCCCGAATCGTGTTCTCCCGATCCTCGCTCCACCGGCTGACCCATGCCTCCATCCTGACAGACCGGGGACGGTGCCCCTGACCGGCCTCCGCGAACCGGGGCAATAGCCGCCGGGCGCGCCCATACCCACTAAGTGAAGACTTACTGGACGATCTTGGGTGCCGGTGCAATCATGCGGCCCAACCTGCCCGTTCCCCCGCGGAAGGAGCCTCTGCGATGCAGGGCGACCCCGAGGTCATCGAATTCCTCAACGAGCAGCTCACCGGTGAGCTGACCGCGATCAACCAGTACTTCCTGCACGCGAAGATGCAGGAGAACTTCGGCTGGACCAAGCTCGCGAAGTACACGCGTCACGAGTCCTTCGACGAGATGAAGCACGCGGAGGTGCTCACCGACCGCATCCTCCTGCTCGAGGGGCTGCCGAACTACCAGCGGCTCTTCCACGTGCGCGTGGGGCAGACCGTCAAGGAGATGTTCGAGGCCGACCGGCAGGTCGAGGTCGAGGCCATCGACCGCCTCAGGCGGGGCATCGCGGTGATGCGCGAGAAGGGCGACATCACGTCCGCCAACATCTTCGAGGACATCCTGGCCGACGAGGAGCACCACATCGACTACCTGGACACCCAGCTGGGGCTGGTGGAGAAACTCGGCGAGGCGCTCTACATCGCGCAGCTGATCGAGCAGCCGGAGAGTTAGGCGGAGGAGCTCAGGCGGCCTCGTCGAGCCCGGCGAGGGCCGGCGCGCCCGGTTCGGCGAGCTCGTGGCGGGGGCACGCGCCGCGGCCCAGGAGCGCCTGGATGCGCCGTACGCACGAGCCGCAGTCCGTGCCCGCCTTGCACGCGGAGGCCATCGCGCGGGGGGTGCGGGCGCCGTCGTCCGCGTGCTGCTTGACCTGCTGCTCGGTGATGCCGAAGCAACTGCAGACGTACACGCGGTTCACCTCCCGGCGGGTTCGATGTGGTGCCGTCCCGACTGATCGGTGAGGCTAACCTAACCTTACCCGCCGTGCGGAGTCCGCAAAAGTGCCGAGGGGCGCGGATCGGATGTGATCCGCGCCCCACCGCCGCTCACTGGTCCCGGTACATCTCCGCGACGAGGAACGCCAGGTCGAGGGACTGGCTGCGGTTCAGCCGCGGGTCGCAGGCCGTCTCGTAGCGCTGGTGCAGGTCGTCGACGAAGATCTCGTCGCCGCCGCCCACGCACTCGGTGACGTCGTCACCGGTGAGCTCGACGTGGATGCCGCCCGGGTGGGTGCCCAGGCCCTTGTGGACCTCGAAGAAGCCCTTGACCTCGTCGAGCACGTCGTCGAAGCGGCGGGTCTTGTGCCCGGAGGCCGCCTCGAAGGTGTTGCCGTGCATCGGGTCGGTCACCCAGGCCACGGTGGCACCGGAGGCGGTGACCTTCTCGACCAGCTCCGGGAGCTTGTCGCGGATCTTGTCCGCGCCCATGCGGACGACGAAGGTCAGCCGGCCCGGCTCACGCTCGGGGTCCAGACGCTCGATGTACTGCAGGGCCTCCTCGGCCGTCGTGGACGGGCCGAGCTTGATGCCGAGCGGGTTGCGGATCCTCGAGGCGAACTCGATGTGCGCGCCGTCCAGCTGCCGGGTGCGCTCGCCGATCCACACCATGTGCGCCGAGACGTCGTAGAGCTGCCCGGTGCGGGAGTCGACGCGGGTCAGCGCCGACTCGTAGTCGAGCAGCAGCGCCTCGTGCGAGGCGTAGAACTCGACCGTCTTGAACTCCTCCGGGTCGGCCCCGCAGGCGCGCATGAAGTTGAGCGCGTTGTCGATCTCGCGGGCCAGCTGCTCGTAGCGCTGGCCGGAGGGGGACGACTTCACGAAGTCCTGGTTCCAGGCGTGCACCTGGCGCAGGTCCGCGTAGCCGCCGGTGGTGAAGGCGCGCACCAGGTTGAGCGTGGAGGCGGACGCGTGGTACATCCGCTTCAGGCGCTCGGGGTCCGGGACGCGGGCGGCCTCGCTGAAGTCGAAGCCGTTGACCGAGTCGCCGCGGTAGGTCGGCAGCGTCACGCCGTCGCGGGTCTCGGTGTTCTTGGAACGCGGCTTGGAGTACTGGCCGGCGATGCGGCCGACCTTCACGACCGGCACCGAGGCGGCGTAGGTCAGCACGGCGCCCATCTGCAGCAGCGTCTTGAGCTTGCTGCGGATGTGGTCGGCCGACACCGCGTCGAAGGCCTCGGCGCAGTCGCCGCCCTGGAGGAGGAACGCCTCTCCCTTGGCGACGGCCGCCATCCGGGCGCGCAGCTGGTCGCACTCGCCCGCGAAGACGAGCGGCGGATACGACTCGAGGTCCGCGATCACTGCGCGCAGAGCCTCGGTGTCGGGGTACTCGGGCTGCTGCGCCGCGGGCAGGTTTCGCCAGGTGTTGCCAGCACTCGCGCTGGTCTTAGCGTTCACGGTCACGGCCTCAACATTACGGGGTCGTGTCGGGCCTCCCGCCCCGTGCCCATCAATTGAGACACGGCGTACGGCGGCGGGACATGCGGTAAAGTGCCCCGCATGTTCGCGCATTCGACCCGCACCTGGTGGTGGACCGCTCATCCGGCGGCCCACTGACTGCGCGTACGCAAGACTTCGCGAAGGCCGCCCGAGGGGCGGCCTTCGGCGTTCCCGGGGCCCGTTCCTCACCGACTCGACGGAAGAGGACCGATGGACCTGACCCGGCTCGTGCACGACCCCCGACCCTTCGCCCTGCTGCGCCGCCGCGCGCCGGGCCGGGACGGGAACACCGTCGAGCTGCTCCTCGGCCCGGTGACCACCCGCGACCGCCTGGCCGACCTCCCCGACGAGGGCCTCGCCCTGGTGCCCTTCCGTCAGATCCGCGAGCGCGGCTTCGACGTCCGCGACGACGGCACCCCGCTGATGTTCCTCAGCCCCGAGGAGTCCTGCGAGATCCCGCTCGCGGACGCCCTCGCACAGCTCCCGGCGCACGACGTGCGCGTGGTGGGCGGCGGCTTCGACGTGGACGACGAGGAGTACGGCGAGATCGTCGGGCGGGTACTGCGGGACGAGATCGGGCGGGGCGAGGGCGCCAACTTCGTGATCCGCCGGACGTACCAGGGCGAGATCCCGGGGTTCTCCCGCGCGGACGCGCTCGCGCTCTTCCGCAGGCTGCTGGAGGTCGAGCGGGGCGCGTACTGGACGTTCGTCGTGCACACCGGGGACCGGGAGGCGGGTGGGCGGACCCTGGTCGGGGCCAGCCCGGAGGTCCACGTGCGGATGTCCGGCGGCACGGTCGTCATGAACCCGATCAGCGGGACGTACCGCTATCCCGCCGGGGGCCCGGCCCCGGAGCACCTGCTCGGCTTCCTCGCCGACGGCAAGGAGATCGAGGAGCTGTCGATGGTCGTCGACGAGGAGCTCAAGATGATGTGCACCGTCGGCGACATGGGCGGGGTCGTGGTCGGTCCGCGGCTGAGGGAGATGGCCCACCTCGCGCACACCGAGTACGAGTTGCGCGGCAGGTCGTCGCTGGACGTGCGCGAGGTGCTGAAGGAGACCATGTTCGCGGCCACCGTCACCGGGTCGCCGGTGCGCAACGCCTGCCGGGTCATCGAGCGCCACGAGACCGGGGGGCGCGGCTACTACGCGGGCGCCCTGGCGCTGCTCGGCCGGGACTCCGGCGGCGCCCAGACCCTCGACTCCCCCATCCTGATCCGCACCGCCGACATCTCCGGCGACGGCCGCCTGGCGGTTCCGGTCGGCGCCACGCTGGTCCGCGGCTCGGACCCGGCGGGCGAGGTCGCGGAGACGCACGCGAAGGCGGCGGGCGTGCTGGCGGCCCTGGGGGTGCGCCCGGCACGGCCGCGTGCGGAGCACGCGCGGACACGGCTCGCCGACGACCCGCGCGTGCGTGCCGCGCTCGACGGGCGCCGGGCCTCGCTCGCCCCCTTCTGGCTGCGGATGCAGGAGCGCTCCGCGCGGCTCGACGGGCACGCCCTGGTCGTGGACGCGGAGGACACCTTCACCGCGATGCTCGCGCATGTGCTGCGGTCGAGCGGGCTGGAGGTGAGCGTCCGGCGCCACGACGAACCCGGGCTGCGCGACGCCGTGCTCGCCCACGAGGGCCCGGTCGTCCTCGGCCCCGGTCCCGGCGATCCCTGCGACCCGGGCGATCGAAGGATGCGCGCCCTGCGGGCGCTGACCGCCGAGGTGCTCCTCTCCCACGCCCGGCTCCGCTCGCGCGGCGGGACCCCCGTCCACCGCCACGGCGTCCTCGGCGTCTGCCTGGGCCACGAGCTGATCGCGGCCGAGCTGGGCCTGGAGATCGTACGCAAGGAGGTGCCGTACCAGGGGGCGCAGACGGCGATCGACCTGTTCGGGCGGACCGAGACGGTCGGCTTCTACAACAGCTTCGTGGCGCGCTGCGACGACGAGGCCGGGGCGGAGCTGGCCGCGCACGGCATCGAGGTCAGCCGCAGCCCGTCGCACGAGGTGCACGCGCTGCGCGGCCCGGGCTTCGCCGGCGTGCAGTTCCACCCGGAGTCGGTCCTGACGCTCGACGGCGTCTCGGTCGTACGGGAGCTGGTCGCTCAGCTGCGCGGCACCAGCACGTTCTCCGAGCGGCGGCCGGCCCGGTAGTCGAGGACGTTCTTCACCGTGGCCTCGATGATCTGGCCGACCGCGTCCTCGGTGTAGTACGCCTGGTGGGAGCTGACCAGGACGTTGGGGAAGGTCAGCAGGCGGGCCAGGGTGTCGTCCTCGATCGCCTCCAGCGACCGGTCGACGTAGAACAGCCCGGCCTCCGCCTCGTACACGTCGAGCCCGACACCCGTGAAGCGGCCCTCGCGCAGCTCGGCGACGAGGGCCGCGGTGTCGATCAGGCCGCCGCGGCTGGAGTTGACCAGGATCGCGTCGTCCTTCATCGCCTTCAGGGCGTCGGCGTCGATGAGGTGCTGGGTCTGGGGCATCAGCGGGACGTGCAGGGTGATCAGGTCGGACTCGGCGAGCAGCTGCTCCTTGGGTACGTAGGTCATGCCGAGTTCCCGGCACGCGGGGTTCTCGGCGACGTCCCAGCCGAGCAGCCGCATGCCGAAGCCGTGGGCGATCCGGGCGAACGCCTCGCCGATCTTGCCGGTGCCGAGGACGCCCGCGGTGCGGCCGTGCATGTCGCGGCCCATCAGCCCGTCGAGCCGGAAGTCGAAGTCCCGCGTGCGGGTGGAGGCGCGGACGATACGGCGGTTGACCGCCATGGCGAGGGTCCAGGCGAACTCGGCGACCGAGTACGGCGAGTAGTACGAGACCCGGGCGACGGTCAGGCCGAGGCGCTGGGCGACGTCGAGGTCGACGTTGTTGAAGCCGGTGGAGCGCTGGGCGACCATCCGCGTGCCGCCGGCCGCGAGGAGCTCGAGGACCCGGGCGCCGAGATCGGCGTTGACGCTGGTGGAGACGATCTCGTGGCCTGCCGCGATGGGCGCGGTGTCCTCGTTGAGGAAGACGTCGAGGCAGCGGACCTCCTGCTGCCCCTGGAAGGCCCGCTCGATCAGTGGCTTCTCGTCGGCCTGCACGCCGAAGGCCAGGATCTCCACGAAGCGGCTTCCCTTCCGGTGGGTGATGGGCCGAATATACGGCCCACCACCCTGACGCGCCGGTCCGGGGTCAGCCGAAGAAGACCCCGGCCTCCTCGTACAGCCCCGGGTCCACCGTCTTCAGCCGGGCGGTGGCGTCCGCGATCGGCACGCGCACGATGTCGGTGCCGCGCAGGGCGACCATCTTGCCGAAGTCGCCGTCGCGGACGGCCTCGATGGCGTGCAGGCCGAAGCGGGTGGCGAGCCAGCGGTCGAAGGCGCTCGGCGTGCCGCCGCGCTGGATGTGCCCGAGGACCGTCGTGCGGGCCTCCTTGCCCGTGCGCTTCTCGATCTCCTTGGCCAGCCACTCGCCGACGCCGGACAGCCGGACGTGGCCGAAGGAGTCCAGCGACTGGTCCTTGAGGACCATCTCGCCGTCCTTGGGCATGGCGCCCTCGGCGACGACCACGATCGGGGCGTACGACGCCTTGAAGCGGGAGGTGACCCAGGCGCACACCTGGTCGACGTCGAAGCGCTGCTCGGGGATGAGGATGACGTTGGCGCCGCCCGCGAGCCCGGAGTGCAGGGCGATCCAGCCGGCGTGACGGCCCATCACCTCGCAGACCAGGACGCGCATGTGCGACTCGGCGGTGGTGTGCAGGCGGTCGATGGCCTCGGTGGCGATGCCGACCGCGGTGTCGAAGCCGAAGGTGTAGTCGGTCGCGGACAGGTCGTTGTCAATGGTCTTCGGTACGCCGACGACGGGGATCCCGTACTCGTCGGTGAGACGTGCCGCCACGCCCAGGGTGTCCTCGCCGCCGATGGCGATGAGCGCCTCGACCTCCAGCTTGGCGAGGTTCTCCTTGATCCGGCGGATGCCGTTCTCCTGCTTCAGCGGATTGGTGCGCGAGGAGCCGAGGATGGTGCCGCCGCGGGGCAGGATGCCGCGCACGGCCGGGATGTCGAGGCGTACGGTGTCGCCCTCGAGCGGACCTCGCCAGCCGTCCCGGAAGCCGACGAAGTCGTAGCCGTACTCCTGCACGCCCTTGCGGACGATGCCCCGGATGACGGCGTTGAGCCCGGGGCAGTCGCCGCCTCCGGTCAGTACTCCGACCCGCATGGAAAAGTCCCTTCGCCGCGGTTGCCTGGTGACAGCCACGCTAATGGTGATCCCCGTCACAGAGGGATGGGCCGGAGGGGCAATTCCGGTGAACTGCCGGGCGCGCGGTTTACGCGTCGTCAAGCCCGCGCTCGATCGCGTACCGCACCAGCTCGACCCGGTTGTGCAGCTGGAGCTTGCCGAGCGTGTTCTGGACGTGGTTCTGCACGGTGCGGTGGGAGATGACCAGACGTTCGGCGATCTGCTTGTAGCTCAGCCCCTTGGCGACCAGGCGCAGCACCTCCGTCTCCCGGTCGGTGAGCTGCGGGGCCCTGGGCTCGTCGGGGTCCGAGGAGGGGGCGGGGTCGGAGGCGAGACGGCGGTACTCGCCGAGGACGAGGCCGGCCAGGCCGGGTGTGAACACCGGGTCGCCGGCGGCCGTGCGGCGCACCGCCTCCAGCAGTTCGCCGGTCGACGCCGACTTCAGCAGATAGCCGGTCGCTCCCGACTTCACCGCCTCCAGCACGTCGGCGTGCTCGCCGCTCGCCGACAGCACCAGGACGCGCAGGGCGGGGTTGTGGCCGAGGAGTTCCTTGCAGACCTGCACACCGGGCTTGGCGGGCAGGTTGAGGTCGAGGACGAGCACGTCGGGGGCGACGGCCCGGGCGCGGCGCACGGCCTGGTCGCCGTCGCCCGCGGTGGCGACCACGTCGAAGCCGGACTCGGTCAGGTCCCGCGCGACGGCGTCGCGCCACATGGGGTGGTCGTCGACCACCATGACCTTGATCGGATCCTGCCGCTCACTCATCGATGCCCCGCCTTCTCGTCCTTGGGTACCTTCAGCTCGACCTCCGTGCCCTGCCCCGGCACCGAGACCAGCTCGGCGCTGCCGCCGAGTTCGCGCAGCCGGCCCCGGATCGACAGGGCCACCCCGAGCCGGCCCTCGCCCTCGGCCTGCGCGAGCCGCCCCTCGGGGATGCCGGGCCCGTCGTCCCGCACGGTCACCACGACCTCACCGGGCTCGTCCTCGAGAAGGATCCACGCGCGCGCGTGCTCGCCGGCGTGCCGGCGGACGTTGTCCAGGGCGGCGCCGACGGCCGCGGCCAGCTCCTTCGCGGCGGGCGCGGGCAGCAGCACGGGGGCGCCGGGTTCGGCGAAGCCGACCTTCGCGGCGGCGTAGGGGGCGAGGAGCGTCCGCAGGTCCACCGGCGCGTCGGCGTCGTACGACGGCTCCCGCGCGGTCCGCACGACGGCGCCCCCGGCCGTGTTCTCCGAGGCGCGGGAGAGCGGCAGCAGCCCGCCCGAGACCAGGGTGCGCAGCGCGATCTCCTGCTCGCCCGCCATCCGGCCGAGCTCGGCCGCCTCGCCGCCGATGACCGCGCCCCGGCGCTGCACCATGGCCAGCACCTGCAGGACGCCGTCGTGGATGTCGCGGGCCAGCCGCTCCCGCTCCCGCGTCGCGGCCTCGATCTCCAGGGCCCGGGCGAGGGTGCGCTCGGAGGCGCGGGCGACCTCGACGACGTAGCCGATGGCGATGGCGGCCACCCAGACCAGGATCACGTTGTGCACGGTGTCGCGGGCCGGGGCGCCGCGCTCGATGAGGTTGGCGACGGCGACCGGCGTCGAGGCGAAGGCCGCCCAGCGCCAGCCGCCCTTGATGGCGTACGCCAGGACCGAGCCGGCGGTCCATATCGACGGCAGGGTGGGGCCGCCGCTGCGGATGTGCTGGTCGTCGACGGCGAGGGGGGTGAGCAGGATGCCGGTGAGCGCGATGGCGAGGTCGACGGCGAGGAAGCGCTTGGTGCAGGCGGCCGCGTTCTGGACGCGGGGCAGGGTGGCCAGGGTCCACACGAACAGCACGACGTAGTAGACGACGGCGAGGTCCGCGCGGTCGTACTCGTCGTAGGCGGTGGCGAACAGGCCGACCGCGTACAGCATCGTCAGCACCCGGTACCCGGCGAGCGCACGCCACAGCGGCTGCTCGACCGACATGCGCATCACGGTGTCGCGCTTGGGCATTTCCCCACCCCCGTGCCCCAGACTGCCCTGTGCCCGGCCCCCAGGACCCGGACTTGCCGTTATCCGTCCGCCTCCGTCACCGCTTCTCCTCGCGCCTCTCGTCGCGCTTCTCGTCCTGCTTCTCGTCCTGCTTCTCGTCCTGCTTCTCGTCCTGCTTCTCGTCCCGCTGCTGCTTCTGCTCCTGCTTGTGCTCCTGGGCGAGTGCGGACCTGGCCGCCTTCTCCGCCTCCTTCTCGGCCTTCGCCGCCTCCGCGATCCGGCGCTTGGCCGCGGTCGCGTACATGTCGACGTACTCCTGGCCGGAGAGCTTCATGATCTCGTACATGACCTCGTCGGTGACCGCGCGGAGCACGAAGCGGTCGTGCTCCATGCCCTGGTAGCGGCTGAAGTCGAGGGGCCGGCCGATGCGGATGCCGGGGCGCATCAGCTTGGGCATCACCTGGCCGGGCGGCTGGATCTTCTCGGTGTCGATCATCGCGACCGGGATGACCGGCGCGCCGGAGGCGAGCGCCACCCGCGCGAGGCCGCCGGGCTTGCCCCGGTACAGACGGCCGTCGGGCGAGCGCGTGCCCTCGGGGTAGATCCCGAACAGCTCGCCGCGCTCCAGCACCTCCAGGCCGCTCCTGATGGCCGCCTCGCCCGCGCCGCGCGCCCCGGAGCGGTCCACCGGGAGCTGGCCGACGCTCTTGAAGAAGGCGGCCGTCAGCCGGCCCTTCACACCGGGCGTGGTGAAGTACTCCGCCTTGGCGATGAAGGTGACCTTGCGGTCGAGCACCGCGGGCAGGAAGAACGAGTCGGAGAAGGAGAGGTGATTGCTCGCCAGAATGGCGGCGCCCTCGGCCGGGATGTGCTCGATGCCTTCCACCCAGGGCCTGAACGCGACCTTCAGCGGTCCCCCGATGGCGACCTTCATCGTGCCGTACAACAACCGAGTGCCTCCTGTTTCCTTCGATGAGACCTTAACCCGGCCCGCCCCCAATGGCGCCGACGGCCCTGGTCGGTGTCAGTGCGGTCGCGTACGGTGAAGCAACACCTGGACTTCACGTGACTCTCATGAACAGGAGACCGATGGTGCCGGTCCTTCCTGGAGCCGAGCCGTACCGCCACCAGGGCGGGGAGGCCGGCGTCCTTCTCTGCCACGGTTTCACCGGTTCCCCCCAGTCGCTGCGCCCCTGGGCGGAGCATCTCGCCGAGCGCGGCCTCACGGTGTCGCTGCCCCTGCTGCCCGGGCACGGCACCCGCTGGGAGGACATGCAGCTCACCGGCTGGCAGGACTGGTACGCCGAGGTGGACCGCGAGCTGCGGGCCCTGCGCGAGCGCTGCGCCGAGGTGTTCGTGGCGGGCCTGTCCATGGGCGGCACCCTGGCGCTGCGGCTGGCGGCGAAGCACGGGGAGGCGGTCCGCGGGGTGATGGTCGTCAACCCGGCGAACCGCATGCACGGCCTCTCCCCGTACG
Source organism: Streptomyces sediminimaris (assembly GCF_047049295.1). Taxonomy (NCBI): domain Bacteria; kingdom Bacillati; phylum Actinomycetota; class Actinomycetes; order Kitasatosporales; family Streptomycetaceae; genus Streptomyces; species Streptomyces sediminimaris. The sequence continues at coordinate 2,379,434 of NZ_JBJWOT010000001.1, forward strand.
CCCTTCCGGTGGCCCGCCATCTCGTGCGGACGACGAAGGGCATCGCGAGCGACATCGCCAAGGAGGGCGCCGCCGAGCTGGGCTACGACCGGGTGCCGCTGCACGCGGCCCACTCGCTGCGGGCCTTCTTCCGGCTGGTCGACCGCGAACTGCCGCAGGTCACCCAGCCGCTGCTGGTGCTGCGCAGTCCGCAGGACCACGTGGTGCCGCCGGCCGACTCGGCGCGGATCCTCAGCCGGGTGTCGTCGCGGGACGTGACGGAGGTCGTGCTGGAACAGAGCTACCACGTGGCGACGTTGGACCATGACGCGGACCGGATCTTCGACGAGAGCGTCGCGTTCATCGGCCGGCTCGCACCCGGTGTCGGCAAGGAAGGGACGGCCGTAGGTGGCTGAGCACGACTCGGACCGCGAGGGCCGCGAGCCGGACGAGCAGGGCGTCCCCTTCGACGAGGCGGCTGCCTGGGCCGCCATCGTCGCGGGCTACGGCGAGGAGCCCAAGGACCCGCCGGGCGCCAAGCCCTTCAAGTCGGTCGAGGACCTGGCGCTGCTCGAGCCGGAGACCGACGACGAGCCCGAGAAGGAGGCTCCCCGGCAGGACGGGCCCGCCCGGCCGCTGGGCGGCTCGGTCTCCTTCGCGCCCGGCGTGGGACCGCGTGACCATCAGGTCCCCGAGCCGTCCGAGGACGACTTCGACGAGGACGACGAGGGCCACTTCGTGCCGCCGGAGCCGCCGCCGCTGCCCGCCGCCGACACGACCGCGAAGTTCGGCTGGCTGGGCGTGATCGGCGGTCCGGTCCTGCTCCTGCTGGCGGTGGTGCTCGGCTGGGAGATGACCTGGTGGCTCGCCACGCTCAGCATCGGCGGCTTCGTGGGCGGCTTCACCACCCTGGTGGTGCGGATGAGGACCGACGACGACGAGGACGACGACCCGGGGCGCGGAGCGGTCGTCTAACCGGCCGGGATCCTGAGGGCGGCCAGCACCGGAAGGTGGTCCGTGGCCGCCCTCAGGTCCGCCTGCGTCACACCCGGCTGCTCCAGGGGCACCCCGCAGCCGAGCACCTCCACGCCCTTCGTCGCGAAGATCGCGTCGATGCGCTGGAAGGGGGTGACGGGGTTGAAGGTGTGCTCGCCGCCCCACGGCGCGACCGCCCGGCAGTCCTGGAGGTCGTCGGCGAGGCGCCGGAAGGTGGGGCCGCCGGGGCGCTCGTTGAGGTCACCGCCCGCCACCGCGTGGTCCACGCCGAGGCCCGCGAGGCGGTCGAGCAGCATGCCGCCCTGCTCCTGGCGTTCGTCCTGCTGCAGGGAGAGGTGGCAGCTCAGCACGCCCAGGCGGGCGCCGCCGAACCGGACGACGGCGGTGGCGAAGCCGCGGCGGTGCAGCCCGGGGGTGAGCGGCAGCAGCACGTCCTCGGTGCGTTCGACGGTGGCGCGCAGCGTGCACAGGATCGCCGGGCCCGCGGCCGTCGCCCCGCCGGTGAGGATCACCAGACCCGAGGCCGCCGCCAGCCGGGCCAGTTTCTTGCGCCAGCGGAAGAAGCGCGGCGCCTCCTGGAGCAGTACGAGGTCGGGGGCGCAGGCGGCGATGACCCGGGCGAGGGCCGCGGTGTCGTCGCGCATGGAGCGGATGTTGTAGCTGAGCACCCGGACGACGGCGGAACCGTCGGGGTGGGTGCGGGAGTTGGGCAGCGGGGTCGAAGTCGCCATGACGATCAACATACGACGAGGCCCGCCGCCCCGGGGCGGGGCACGGCGGGCTCATCACGTACTGACGCCCCCGGGACTACATGATCGGGTCGGGCTCCCGGGCCAGGTCCGCCGCGCCCACCAGGCCCGCGTCGTTGCCGAGCCGGGCCGCGATGACCTCCGCCACCGGGCGCCAGTTGCCGCCGACCAGCCAGCGCTTGTAGGACTTGCGGATCGGGTCGAGGACCAGCTCCCCCTCGTCCGAGAGGCCGCCGCCGACGATGAAGGCGGAGGGGTCGAAGAGGGACGCGAGGTCGGCGAGGCCCGCGCCGGCCCAGCGGGCCAGTTCGCGGTAGGAGTCGACGGCGACCGGGTCGCCCTGCCGGGCGGCCATGGAGATGTGCTTGCCCTCGATGCCGTCGGGGCTGCCGTCGCCCAGGCCGAGCAGGATCTCGGCGTTCTCGGGCGTGGCGTTGGCGCGCTGCTTGGCGTATCTGACCAGGGCGCGCCCCGAGGCGTACTGCTCCCAGCAGCCCTGCGAGCCGCAGCCGCACAGCAGGCCGTCCGGCACCATCCGGATGTGGCCGAACTCGGCGGCGACGCCGAAGTGGCCGCGGCGCAGCTTGTTGCCGATGATGATGCCGCCGCCCAGGCCGGTGCCGAGGGTGATGCAGATGACGTTGCGGTGGCCCTTGCCGGCGCCGAACTTGTACTCGCCCCAGGCGGCGGCGTTGGCGTCGTTCTCCACGACGACGGGCAGGCCCACGCGGGCCTCGACCTTCTGCTTCAGCGGCTCCTGGCGCCAGTCGATGTTCGGCGCGAAGTAGACGGTGGAGCGCTGCCGGTTCACGTAGCCGGCCGCGCCGATGCCCACGCCGACGATCTCGTGCCCGGCGTGCGCGCCCTCCACGGCGGAGGCGATGGCGTCCACGATCCCGTCGGGCGTGCCCGGGGTGGGCACCTTGTGGGTCGAGAGGATGTTGCCTTCCTCGTCGACCACACCGGCCGCGATCTTGGTACCGCCGATGTCGACGCCGATGGTGAGTCCCATGAATCCCTCAGTTTCGGTCGAGCCCCGCTACGGCAACCGTACCCGAGGCCCCGGCGTCGCATCCGCGTCGTCCACCCGCCGGGCGGGCGGGGGCCCGGCGGCGCGCGGCGGGGAGGGAGTCAGTCCAGGTCGATGCGTTGTCCGGGGCCGGTGCCCTCACCGTCGTCCCGGCGCTCGTCGAGGTCCTTGCGCAGGTCCGTCACGCGGGTCGTCCAGCGCTGTTCCTGGGCCTGGACCGCGGAGCGGTAGGCGGCGAGCAGTTCGCTGCCCGCGGCGGCGAGGTGGTCGAAGACGTCCGGATTGCGTTCGATGACGGGTTCGACCGCGGCCTTCGCCTGCTCGACGACCTGCCGCACCACCTGCTGGGCGGCGGGTCCGGCGACGGAGCCGAGCAGCGGGGACTGGATCGACGACAGCCTGTCCGTGACCGCGTCGACGAACTTGCGCAACTCCTCGGCGGCCGAGCCCGGCGGCGGGCCGTACTCGACGCGGCGGCGGGCCTTCTCCGCCGCGAGGTCCTCGGCGCAGGCCGTCGACCAGGCGTCGGCGTCACCGGCCCGCACCTCGTCGGCCGCCTCGTGCTCCTCCCCGTTCCCGGCTTCGCTCGGTCGGGGGGATTCCCACGCGTCGGACGGAGGAAGCTCTTCGCTCATGACGACCTCCTGACTACGGTTCGTCTCTCCGACGTTACCCGAATGGGCGTACGTGCCTCACCGGGTCCCGGGCCACAGACCGGGGTCCGGCGCGAACCGGATGCGCAGCTCGCCCTCGCGCAGCGCCGCTCCCGAGACGGTGCAGCGGCGCAGGACCGAGGGCAGCGCCACGACGCGGCGGAACGGGCCCGCCGCCACGACGAGTTCGTCGCCGCGCCGGACGAGGTCCAGATCGTCGCGTACGGCTCCGGGCAGCGGGATGCGCCAGACGAGCACGCCGTCGTCGGCGCGCCGGTCGAGGACGGGCCACTCGACCGTGGAGCCCGCGCCGTTGACGCCGGGGACCGGGAGGGCGTCCAGGTCCTCGGCGCCGCGCGGGTCGCGGCCGAGGTGGTGGACGGCGGTGACGTCGTACGTCTGCCGCCACTCCTCCAGTGTCTTGCGCTGCTGGGCGACGGGCCCGGCCAGCCAGCCCTCGGCCGTCCGCTCCGGCAGCACCCGGTTGGCGAGCAGGGCGTCGGGGCGCAGGCCGCGCAGGGCGAGGCCGAGGCCGGCGTCGCGGACGGCGTCCGCGCCGGCCGGACCGGGTTCCGCGACCAGCCGGACGGTGGTGTCGCGGTCGGCGAGCACGGCCTCGACGGCGGCCAGTTCCACGTCCCAGCGCGCGGCGGTCTCGTAGAGCCACTCCGCGGGCATGGGCACACCGGCCAGCTTGCCGAGGACCGGCCGCAGCGCGCGGGCCGCCCGGCGCTCGGGCGGCAGCAGGCGGCGCAGGTAGCGGCGCAGCTCCTCGGGCAGGGAGAGCAGGGCGAGCGCGTCGGCCACCGGCGGCAGATCGACGACGAGGAGGTCGAACCGCTCGGAGAGGGCGGCGTCGCGCAGGGCGCGCAGGAAGCTGAGCTCCTCGGCGCCGGGGAGGGGGGTGACCTCCTCGGCGTCCAGCCGGGAGGCTCCGAGGAGGTCCAGGACACCGGCCGCCCGTTCCGAGAAGGCGGTGAGGTCCTCCCGGAAACCGGCGGCGGCGTCGGGCCGGCACGCGGTGAGGCCCGGGGCGATCCGCGCGGGCTCGGGGCCCGTCGCCGCGCCGAGGGCCGCACCGAGGGTGTCGGCGCGGTCGGCGCTCAGCACGAGGGTGCGGGTTCCCTCGCGGGCGGCGGCCCGGGCGGTGGCGGCGGCGACCGTGGTACGACCGCTGCCGCCGGGGCCGGTGATCAGGATGGTGCGCATGAGGCTGAACGGTAACGGAGCCCGGTCCCCCGGCGCGTTCGAGCGGCGGCCGGTACGGCGGCGGCGTTACTTCTCCCCCGACTCGACCCTCTTCTTCAGCCCGGCCAGCGCCCGGTCGATGATGACCTTCTCGGCCTTGCGCTTGATCATCCCGAGCATCGGGATCTTGACGTCCACCGTCAGCCGGTAGGTGACCTCGGTGCCGCCCTCCCCCGCCGGCTTCAGGATGTAGGAGCCGTCGAGCGAGCGCAGCATCTGGGACTTGACGAGCGTCCAGGAGACCTCGTGCGCTCCGGTCCAGGTGTACGCCAGTACCTGGTCGTCCTTGATCGCGCCCGCGTCCATGACGAGGCGGACCTGCTCGGCGCGGCCCTGCGCGTCCGACGCGAGGACCTCCGCCTCCTTCACCTCGCCGGTCCAGTCCGGATAGCGGGCGAAGTCGGCGATCACCCCCATGACATCGGCCGGTGCCGCCTCGATCGTGATGCTCGAGCTGGTGTGTTCCGCCATCGCCGTGGCTCCTCCAGATGCGGGCCGGTAGAGAGGTCGTGCGCACGTGTGTGCAGCGTGAAGGCTACCGCGCACGTGGGTACCGGAGTTCACCCCCACCTGCGTTCCGGCGCCGTCGCCGCCTCACCATTCGAGCGCCCACGGCCTCCCGGTCCCGGCGAAGTGCCCGACGTTCACGCACTCGGTCGTCCCGATCCGCATCCGCCGGGTCAGCGGCTGGTGGACGTGGCCGAAGAGGGCGTAGCGCGGACGTGTGACGCGGATCGCCTCCAGCAGCGCCCGGCTGCCGCGCTCGAAGCGCCGCGCGACGGTGTCGTAGACGAGTTCCGGCACCTCGGGCGGGATGTGGGTGCACAGCACGTCCACCTCGCCGACGGCTTCGAGCTTCGCCGCGTACTCCTCGTCACCGATCTCGTACGGAGTGCGCATGGGGGACTTCAGGCCGCCGCCGACGAAGCCGAAGGTCCAGCCGCCGATCTCCACCCGCTCGCCGTCGAGCACCCGGGTACCCGGCCCGGCGTACTCGCGCCACAGGGGCGGCATGTCGACGTTGCCGTAGGTGGCGTACGTCGGTGTCGGGAACGCGGCGAACATCTCGGCGTACTGCTTGCGCACCGCCTGCTCGATCATGGCGGCCCGGTCCTCGCCGACGCCCCTCCACAGCCGGGCCCCGAACTCCCGCGCCTCCTCGAAACGGCGGGCGGTGCGCAGCTCGACGATGCGGTCGGCGTTCTCCCTGCCGAACAGGTCGGGGAAGATCCCGCGCGAGTGGTCGGCGTAGTCGAGGAAGAGGACGAGGTCGCCCAGGCAGACCAGGGCATCGGCGCCCTCGCCGGCCCTGGCCAGGTCCCGGGCGTTGCCGTGCACGTCGCTGACCACATGAACACGTGCGGTGCGACCGCCGGCCGGTGTGGATGCCATGGCGATCAAGGGTAGGCGTGTGCGGCCGAGGTGAACAGTGCCGGGTGACCTTGCCGTTACTGGCCAGTCAGTTAGCGGGTGGACTACCGTACGGAGAGGAACACCAGCCTGTGTGACGCAGCGAACATCTCGCCGGGACCCCCTGTCGAAGAGGCCATACCGGCGGGTAACGTCCGGGCCGTCCAGTCGTGCTCAGGATTTCAACCTCCGAACACCTGAGTACCCGCCCGAGCCGTGGACCCCCGTCGCATCACACAACGTCGTGGCGCCGGCGCCCTATGAGGAGCAGCAGTCTTGCGCGAGTTCAGCCTTCCGGCCTTGTACGAGGTCCCCGCGGACGGAAACCTGACCGACATCGTCCGGAGAAACGCCGCGCAGCATCCCGATGTCGCCGTCATCGCCCGCAAGGCGGGGGGCGCCTGGCAGGACGTGACGGCCGCGGCCTTCCTGACCGAGGTGCACGCCGCCGCCAAGGGGCTGATCGCCTCCGGCATCCAGCCCGGCGACCGGGTCGCCCTGATGTCCCGCACCCGTTACGAGTGGACGCTGCTGGACTTCGCGATCTGGTGCGCGGGCGCGATCACCGTCCCGGTCTACGAGACCAGCTCGCCGGAGCAGGTGCAGTGGATCCTCTCCGACTCGGGCGCCACCGCGGTCGTCACGGAGACGGACAACCACGTCGCCGCCGTCGAGTCGGTGCGCGACCGGCTGCCCGCCCTCAAGCACATCTGGCAGATCGAGGCCGGCGCGATCGAGGAACTGGGCACCCTCGGCAAGGGCGTCACCGACGCGATGGTGGAGGACCGCAGCTCGCTGGCGCGGGCGGACGACCCGGCGACGATCGTCTACACCTCCGGCACCACCGGCCGCCCCAAGGGCTGCGTCCTCACCCACCGCAGCTTCTTCGCCGAGTGCGGCAACATCGTCGAGCGCCTGCGTCCCCTGTTCCGCACCGGCGAGTGCTCGGTGCTGCTGTTCCTGCCCCTCGCGCACGTCTTCGGGCGTCTGGTGCAGATCGCGCCGATGATGGCGCCGATCAAGCTCGGCTGCGTCCCGGACATCAAGAACCTCACCGACGAACTGGCCTCCTTCCGGCCGACGTTGATCCTCGGCGTGCCGCGTGTCTTCGAGAAGGTCTACAACTCGGCGCGCGCCAAGGCGCAGGCCGACGGCAAGGGCAGGATCTTCGACAAGGCCGCGGACGTCGCCATCGCCTACAGCAAGGCGCTGGACACCCCCTCGGGCCCCTCGCTCGGCCTGAAGATCAAGCACAGGACGTTCGACAAGCTCGTCTACAGCAAGCTGCGCGCGGTGCTCGGCGGCCGGGGCGAGTACGCCATCTCCGGCGGCGCCCCGCTGGGCGAGCGGCTGGGCCACTTCTTCCGCGGCATCGGCTTCACGGTGCTGGAGGGCTACGGCCTGACCGAGTCCTGCGCGGCCACCGCCTTCAACCCCTGGGACCGGACCAAGATCGGCACGGTCGGCCAGCCGCTGCCGGGCTCGGTGATCCGGATCGCCGACGACGGCGAGGTCATGCTGCACGGCGAGCACCTGTTCAAGGGCTACTGGAACAACGAGGCCGCCACGGCCGAGGCGCTGACCGACGGCTGGTTCCACACCGGTGACATCGGCACCCTCGACGAGGACGGATACCTCAGGATCACCGGCCGCAAGAAGGAGATCATCGTCACCGCGGGCGGCAAGAACGTCGCCCCGGCCGTGATCGAGGACCGCATCCGGGCGCACGCCCTGGTCGCGGAGTGCATGGTGGTGGGCGACGGGCGGCCGTTCGTCGGCGCGCTGGTCACCATCGACGAGGAGTTCCTGGGCCGCTGGCTGGAGGAGCACGGCAAGCCGGCGGGTGCCACCGCGGCGTCGCTGCGCGAGGACCCCGACCTGCTGGCCGCGATCCAGTCGGCGATCGACGACGGCAACGCCGCGGTGTCGAAGGCGGAATCGGTGCGGAAGTTCCGCATTCTGTCCTCCCAGTTCACGGAGGAGTCGGGCCACCTGACGCCCTCGCTGAAGCTCAAGCGCAACGTGGTGGCGAAGGACTACGCGGGCGAGATCGAGGCGATCTACGCGAAGTAGTACGCCCGCTCGCGGCGGTTCACGGCGCGGTGTCCTCGGCGAGGACCCGCGCCATCGTCCGTTCGGCGAGCGCGGTGATGGTCACGAACGGGTTCACGCCGATCGAGCCGGGCACCAGCGAGCCGTCGGTGACGTAGAGCCTGGGATAGCCCTTCACCCGGCCGTAGTCGTCGGTCGCCCGGCCCAGCACGCAGCCGCCCAGCGGGTGGTAGCAGAAGTCGTCGGCGAAGACCTTGCTCGACGAGCCGAACAGGTCGTAGCGGTAGATCGTGGCGTTGGCCGCGTTGATCCGGTCGAAGAGCTTCTTGGCCATCGCCGCCGAGACGGCGCTCTGCTCGGCGCTCCAGCCGAGCCGGACCCCGTCGCTCGCGGCGTCGTAGGTGAAGGCCGCCCGCTCCGGGTTCTTGGTGATCGCCAGATAGAGGCTGACCCAGGTCTCGAACCCGATGGGCAGCGGGGCGATCTCGGCGAAGACGGGGTTGGCGGTGTTGGCCCAGTCGTCGATGCCCATGACCGGCATGGTCGACTGGTCGGCGCCGACGGTGTCCCAGACGTGGTTGGCGCGTCCGAGCATGGTGTTGCCGTTGGGTCCCCAGCCGGCGCCGACGGAGGCGTCCAGCGCGGGCAGGGCGCCGGTGTCGCGGGCCCGGACCAGCAGTTCGGTGGTGCCGAGGCTGCCGCCGCCGAGGAAGAGGTAGGTGCATCCGTACTGCTTGGTCCCGACGACCGCGCCGGTGGTGTCGATCCGGTCCACGGTGAGCAGCCAGCTCCCGTCACCGGCGCGGTCGATGGCCCGCACCCTCTCCAGGGTGTTGACGGTGACGTTGCCGGTGCCCAGCGCGGCGGCGAGGTACGTCTTGTCCAGGCTCCGCTTGCCGTGGTTGTTGCCGTAGATGACCTCCTGCCCCAGCGCGGACCTGGTGGCCGTGCCGGCCGCCTCGCGCTCCATGTAGCCGAAGTCGTAGACGTTCGGCACGAAGGTGGTCCTCAGGCCGGCGTTCGCCGCGGCCTTCCGGGAGGTGCGGGTGAACCGGTACCACTCGGTGGACTCGAACCACGCGGGGTCGACGGTGTTGACGCCGAGCATGGAGCGGGCGCGCGGGAAGTACGTGGTGTACATCTCCGCCGCGTCCACGGTGGGGAACTGCTCGGTGAAGTACGACCGGAGCGGGGTGACCGCCATACCGCCGTTGACCAGGGAGCCGCCGCCGACGCCGCGGCCGACGTAGACGGACATGTGCTCGAAGTGCACGCGGTCCAGGACGCCGGGGTACGGGGTGATGTCCCGGTTGACGACGTCCAGCCACAGGAACGTGGCCAGCGGGGCCTCGGTGCGGTCGCGGAACCACATGGAGCGCCGGTCCGGGGCGGCGGTGGAGCAGAAGACCTTGCCGTCGGAGCCCGCGGTGTTCCACAGGCGGCCCATCTCCAGGACGAGGGTGCGGATGCCGGCCTGGCCGAGCCGGAGGGCCGCGACGGCGCCCCCGTAGCCCGAACCGACCACGATCGCGGGCGCGTTGTCGACCGCGGCCGCCTCCTCGGCGGCCTGGGCGGACTGCAGTCCGATACGGGTGAGACCGGCCGCGGCGGCCGCCTGCAGGGCTGCCATGCCCAGGATTTGACGTCTCGTCAGCTGACGCTGTATCAGTTTCGCTGTCATGCGCGCAGCATCGGCGGATTATCCCATTCCGCCTAGAGGTTCTAAAGCAGAGTCTTCAACTTCTCCGCCAGCAGGTCCCAGCGCCACTTCTCCTCCACCCACTCCCGCCCCCGCTCCCCCATGCGGCGCCGCAGTTCCGCGTCGCCGAGCAGGACGGTGACGCGGTCGGCGGCCTCCTCGGGGGAGCCGCCGCGCACGACCCAGCCGGTCTCGCCGTCGAGCACGGCGTCGGGGGCTCCGCCGGAGTCGCCCGCGACGACCGGCAGCCCGGTCGCCGAGGCCTCCAGGTAGACGATGCCGAGCCCCTCGACGTCGAGCCCGCCCCGGCGGGTGCGGCACGGCATGGCGAAGACGTCGCCCGCGCCGTAGTGCGCGGGCAGCTCCGGCCAGGGCACCGCGCCGGTGAAGCGCACGGAGCCGGCCACGCCGGTCTCGTGCGCCAGCCTGCGCAGGTCCCGGCCGTAGGGGCCGCCGCCGACGATCAGCAGCACCGCCTCCGGTTCGGCGGCCAGGATGCGGGGCATGGCGCGGATGAGGGTGTCCTGCCCCTTGCGCGGCACCAGCCGGGACACGCACACGACCACCGGCCGGTCCGTCAGTCCCAGCCGCGCCCGGACCGCGTCGCCGCCCGACTGCGGGTGGAAGGTCTTCTCGTCGACTCCCGGCGGCAGCTGCACCATCCGCCCGGCCGCCCGCGGCGTCAGCGCGCCGGCGATCCGCGAGCGCGTGTACTCGCCGAGGTAGGTGATCGTGTCCGTCGACTCCCCGATCCGTCGCAGCAGCTGCCGCGCCGCGGGCAGCTGCGCCCATCCGGCCTCGTGCCCGTGGGTCGTGGCCACCAGCCGCTGCGCGCCCGCCCGCCTGAGCGCCGGCGCCATCAGCCCGAGCGGCGCGGCCGCCCCGAACCACACCGAGGCGCACCCGTGCTCGCGCAGCAGCCCGACGGCCCTGCGCGTGGCCGCCGGGGTGGGCAGCAGCATCGTGGTGGCATCCCGTACGACGGTGAAGGGCTGCTCGGCGTCGAAGGCCGCCGTGGCCTGTACGCCCTCCCGGCCGCGCTTCCAGGTGGAGGCGTAGACGACGAGCCGCTCGGGGTCGAGCCGCAGCGCCATGTTGTGCAGGAACGCCTGGATGCCGCCCGGGCGGGGCGGGAAGTCGTTCGTCACGATCAGGGTCTTGTGCATCGCCGCCGACCCTATCCAACCGGCGCCCGCGGCTCGTCACGGCCGTGCCTGTGGCAGGCACACAGCCGGGCAGGACATCATGTTCTCCGCACGAGGCGGACGGAGGGACGGAGGCTGTGGTGGACAGGGCGGCGGCGAGGCGGTCCGTGGCGGGGCTGCTGGGGGTCTGGGGCCTGACCAGGCTGGTGCTGCTGCTGTTCGTCTTCAAGGTGTTCGTCTTCCCGGGCCCGGACGTCACGACCGACGTCTCGGTGTACTACCAGGGCTGGTACGAGACGCTGCGCCACGGCGCCTTCCCGCGGGGCGACGTCACCTGGCAGTACCCGCCCGCCGCCGCCCTGGCGATCCTCTCGCCCGCGCTGCTGGGCTTCCTGTCGTACGCGAAGGCCTTCTTCGTCCTCGCCTTCCTGGCCGACCTGGCCGTCCTGGCGCTGCTGCTGTACACGGGCCCGCGCCCCGGCAAGACGCTGCGCGGCGCCTGGGTGTGGGTGGCGGGCGTCCCGCTGCTGGGTCCGACCGTGTACGCGCGCTACGACGTGATGGTCACCGCGGTGGCCGTCGCCGGGCTGCTGGCGGGCGCCCGCCGTCCCCGCGTGATGGGCGCCCTCCTGGCCTTCGGGGCGATGCTGAAGGTATGGCCGGCGCTGCTGCTCACCGGCGCCCGCGGGCGCGCCGCCTGGGCCTGGGCGGCGGCGACCGCGCTCTCGCTCACGGCGGCGTTCGCGCTGAGCATGCCGGGCGCGTTCGCCTTCGTGACCTTCCAGCGCAACCGCGGCACCGAGGTGGAGTCGGTCGGCTCCCTCGTCTTCCACGTCGCCCGGCACTTCGGCTGGGACGGCCAGGTGCTGCTGAACTACGGCTCGGTGGAGTTCCTCGGACCCTACGTCACCCTCGTCAGCTCGGCCGCGCTCTTCCTGACCGGGGTCGCCTTCGGCTGGCTGCTGCTGTGGCGGCTGATGGCGACGCGCTTCCTGCCGAACACGCCCGCCGACGCGGCCTTCGTGGCGGTGCTGATGTTCACCGCCACGAGCCGGGTGATCAGCCCCCAGTACATGGTCTGGCTGGTCGGGACGGGAGCCGTCTGCCTGTGCTTCCGCGGCAGCCGGATGCGGCTGCCCGTCGGGCTGGTCCTGGCGGCCGCCTTCGTGACGGTCCTGGAGTTCCCCGTCTGGTTCCAGCACGTCGTCATGAGCGACACCCTCGGCGTCACCCTGCTCGTCCTGCGCAACGGCCTGCTGCTGGCCGCCGCCCTGCTCGCCGCCGTGCGGCTGTGGCGGTCGGCGGTCCCCCGCGAACCGCTGCCGCCCGGGCCGGCCCGGGCGGAACGGCCACGGGAGGCGTCGGCGTCCTCCTGAGCACCGCCGGCCGCCCGGATCAGCCGAGTTGGACCCGCAGGTAGTCCTGCCACTGCCGGGTGAAGTCCTCCGGAGTGGTGCCGAGCACCTTCTTCATCGCGTCCTCGACCGAGCCCGCCCGCGACGTGTGGTCGCCGACCGCCCGGTAGAACGCCCGCAGGCGCTCGCCGCCCCACCGGTCTGCGATCAGCCGGCAGGCCAGCCAGCCGCCCTCGTAGGACCGGGCGAGCTTCGTCGGCTCGCCGCTGAACCCGAAGTCCTTGTCGGTCGGCAGACGGGACGGCACGTCACCGTCGCCGACCGCCCGCGCCAGCTCCGGCGCCGCCTCGGCCGGGGTCCGGCCGGTGCCGAGGTAGCCGATCCAGTCGGCGTACCCCTCGGACAGCCACAGCGGGGTGGCCGCGTCGGTGTGCGAGCGGGTGGCGACGTGGGTGGCCTCGTGGGTCAGCACGACCTGCCTGCCCACCGAGCCGAGCAGGGCGTACGCGTCCGGGTTGACGACGATGCGGTCCGCGGGCGCCCGCGGCGGGCCGCCCACCTCGCCCGTCGTGACCGCCGCGATCCCGCGGTACTGGGAGGCGGGCGAGCCGAGCAGCCCGGCCATTCCCCGCACCGATCCCGGCACGAGCACCACGACGTGGCCCGCCCAGTCGCGGCCCCAGGCCCTGGACACCTCCGGCACCGCGTGGTCCGCGAGGCCGGCGTAGGTGTGCAGCGCCTCGCCGGACTGCCCGGTGCCCAGGACGATGCTGTGCCGGCCGCGGACGACGGTCACCGCTCCCTGGTCCCACAGCTGCTGGGGGGACTTCCCGGCGGGTCTGTCGGTCTCCACGTACCAGTGGCCGTCCGGGTCCCGGGAGAGGGTGAGGGTGCGGCCGACGGTGACGGGGGCGTTGTCGTAGCCCTCGATGCGGTAGCGCAGTTCGGCGTCGGCGGTGGCCCTGCCGCCGCTGCCGTGCAGGGCGGTCACCCGGTACGACCAGGAGGCCAGCGGCACCGCGCGCACGTTCTCGAACCAGCCGAGCGCGCCCGTGCGCGCGAAGGCCGCGCGGTCGCGGTGCAGGAGGGCGGTGGAGCGGCGGTCGAGGACCCGTTGCAGCCCGGCCCGCCCGTCGGCACCGGCGGACGGCCCGCCGCAGCCCACCAGGGAGGCGAGCAGCAGCACGAGCGCCACCACCGCGCATTCCGACGCCCGCCTACGACCAGCCACCTTCCCGATCGTAAGGCGCATCGACGCGGTTGGTCAGACCCTGGTGACCGAGGACACGGGCAGCATGTTCACCGGGTCGTAGCGGACGGCCGCGCCGGGGTGGGGCGCGTGGATCACCTCGCCGTTGCCCATGTACATCGCGACATGGCTGGCGTCGGACCGGTAGACGACCAGGTCGCCGGGGCGCGCCTCGGAGAGCGGGATCTGCCGGCCCGCGTACCGCTGCTCCTGCGAGGTGCGCGGCAGCTGGACGCCGGCCTGCGCGTACGACCACTGCATCAGGCCCGAGCAGTCGAAGCCCGAGGGGCCGGAGGCGCCCCAGATGTACGGCATCCCGAGCGCCGAGCGGGCGGCGGCGATCGCGGCGGCCGCGCGGGGCGAGGCGGGCAGGGCGTCGCCGAAGTCGGGGATCGCGCCGCGGGCGCCGCGGGAGACGCGGTCGTAGGCGGCGCGCTCCGCGTACGGGAGGGAGTTGAGCAGCCGGCGCGCCCTGGCGAGCTTCTTCTCGACGGTCTTCTTGTGGGCGGCGACCGCCTTGCGGCTGCGCTCCAGGTCCGCCAGCTTGCGGACCGCCTCGGCGCGCTCCTGGGACAGCTCGCGCATCGCGGACCGCAGCTCGCCGAGCGCGGAGGCCTGGTGGGCGCCGACCCGGTCGAGGACGGCGGCCTTGTCGAGGTAGTCGGCCGGGTCGTCGGAGAACAGCAGGGCCAGGGTCGGGTCGATGCCACCGGAGCGGTACTGGGCGCCGGCCAGCGAACCGAGCGAGTCCCGCATGGTGTTGATGCGCTGCTGCTGGCGCGCGATGCGGTCCTGCGCGTCGCTGACCTGCCGGCGCAGCGTGTCGGCGTTCTCGTCGGCCTTGTCGTAGGCCTCCGTCGCCTTCTCGGCCTCCTCGTAGAGGCGGTCCACCTCGGCCCTGGTGTGGTCGTGCGGAGCGGCGTCGGCCGGCAGCGCGCCGAGCGCGGAGGCCGCGGCGGACAGCACGCACAGGGCGGCGCCGGCGCCGCGGTTGAACCCGGACGTCGGTGCAAGGCGGCGATGGGACCCCACGGGAAGCCAAGCTCCTTCCGCTGGCGACAAGGACTGCCTCCCCACGACGGCGGGGAAACGCGGCAGACAGTAACCCCGCGGCGGGGCGGCGGCCAAAGCCCTCCGTGGCCACGCAACGTGACGCCCCGCCGCTGACGCAGGTCACCGGCGGGGCGTGGGGTCAGCGCGGGTTCACGCGATTCGCCCGTTCGGGCGGCACGTGGCGCTGATCCTGATACGGGTTCGGTACGGGCTCGCGGCCGCGCGCGTCAGATCCGGACGCCGAACTCGAACGGCATGTTGCCGATCGACTCGTAGCGCACGGTGGCGCCGGTGTGCGGGGCGTGCAGCACCTGGCCGTTGCCGGCGTAGAGGCCGACGTGGTGCAGGTCGCCGTAGAAGAGCACGAGGTCGCCGACCTTGAGCTGGCTCTCGCTGTAGATGCGCGTACCGGCGTTGGCCTGGGCCTGGGAGGTACGCGGTATGGAGACGCCGGCCTGGGCGTAGGCCCAGGAGGTCAGGCCCGAGCAGTCGAAGGAGGACGGGCCGGTGGCGCCGTAGACGTAGGGCGAACCTATCCGGCTCTGGGCGGCGGAGAAGGCCGCGGCGGCCCGGCCGGAGGCGGAGCCGGTGTTGCCGAGGTCGACGCGCTCGGCGGAGGAGCGGCTGGCGCGCTGGTCCGCGGCGGCCAGCGCCGCCTTCTCGGCCGCCGTCAGGGTGTTGAGCAGCTTCTGCGCCTCGGCGAGCTTGCTCTGGACCTGCTTCTTCTTCTTGCCCAGTTCGGTGCGGGTGGAGGCGAGGTCCTTGAGCTTGTCGGAGGCCTCGGCGCGCTCCTGGGCGAGTTCGCGCTGCTTCTGCTGGATCTTCTTCAGCGCCTCGACCTGCTGGGCGCTGAGCTGGTCCGCGGTGGACGCCTTGTCCAGGTAGTCGTCCGGGTTCGACGACAGGAAGAGCTGGAGGGAGGAGTCGATGGTGCCGGAGCGGTACTGCGCGGCCGCCGCCATGCCTATGGAGTCACGCAGCTCGTTGAGTTCCTGCTGACCGCGGGCGACGTTGTCCTGGATGGTGGAGATCTCCTTCTGGAGCTTCTCCTGCTTCTCCTTGGCGCCGTTGTACTTCTCGGTGGCCTGCTCGGCCTGTTCGTACAGCTTGTCGACCTTTGCCTTGACCTCGTCCTTCGACGGCTTCTCGCTGGGCGCGGCGTTGGCGGCCTGGGCGCTGATGGCAACTGCGGCAGCAGCGGCGGTGGTGAGCACGGTCACGCGCGCACGGCTCGGCTGCTTGGGTCGACGGTGGGTCGCCACGAAGGTGAACTCCTTCTTCTGAGTGATCACCCGCTCGGAGGTTCGGAGCCAGACCCTAGTGACCTCATCGTGATCAGATCAAATCCTCAGGAGCAAAATCTCGTCACACCATGCATTCTTTACACACAACTCACGTGCGGTGATACGCGGTTGACACTACGTTGCGTGACGATCCCGCCAATTCGGGCATTAAACCTGGAATTTCGACCATCGGGACAGTCGCTCAGGAAAGGCGTTTCAGCAGCATGGCGGAGGCGACCGGCCGGGCACCCGCCCTGGCCACCCCGTCGGCCACCTCGCGGTCGGTGGAGGCGACGATGACGGGCCGCCCGGGCGGCTCGGCGCGCACCAGCTGACGGATCAGCTCGTCGGCCGTCACACCCGGCTTGGAGAACAGCACGCGCACGCCGCGCGGGGGCGCCAGCAGCACCGGCGCCACCAGCTCGGCCCCGTCGAAGACGCAGGTGACCTCGGCGCCGGTCTGTGCGGCGAGCTGCGAGAGCTGGCCCAGCAGCCTCAACCGCTGCTTCTCCAGGGGCATCTGGGGATAGCCGGTCTTGGTGACGTTGTAGCCGTCGACGAGCAGGTGGGCCTGCGGCAGGGCGAGCAGCTGGTCCAGGACCGCGGGGTCGTGCTCGGACAGCGCCCGGGCGGCGATGTCCTTCGGGGTCATGCGCCCCGGCTCGACCGCGTCGACGGTCTCGGCCGGGCGGACGGAGACGGGCGGCAGCGCCAGTTCCCGGCGCAGCCCCTGTGTCGCGTCGAGAAGGGTGTCCAGAAGCAGGCGCACGCGCATGTCCTCGACACTGCGCCCCTCGCGCGCTGCTCTGCGCGTGCCCTCCAGGGCGGCCTCCGCCTCGCCGAGCCGCGCCTTCAGGCGCCGGGACTCGCTCTCCGCGGCGGACACCTGGGCCTGCCCCTCGGCGCGTGCGGCCTCCATCTCGCCCTGGAGCTTGCGCAGGGCCGCCTCGCCCCGCTTGACGTCGCTGAGGGCCGCGCGCAGCTTGCGGCGCAGCGAGTCGGCCTCCTTGCGGGCGGCCTCCAGCTCGGTGCGCAGCCGCTCGGTGTCGAGCCGGGTCTGCTCGCGGGCCCGCTCCAGCTCCTCGCGCAGCCGCTCCAGCTCGGCCCGGCTCTCCTCGCCGGCCCGCTCGGCGTCGGCCCGCTGAGCCTCCTCGCCGGCCGCCGTCACGAGCTTCACCCAGCCGGTGGGCCGCAGAACATAGGCCGCGGCCGCCACGTCGAGCGGGTCCGCGGCCGGGGGCGGCGAGCCGGAGTCGAGGGCGCCGGCCAGCTCCGGCTGGGCCTCTCTGAGCTTCTCCCCGATCCGCTGCCGGAACAGCGGCTCGGTCTCCAGCGCGGCCGCCATCGCGTTGCCGGCGAACTTGGCGCGGCGAGACGGGGTGAACCGGGCGTACTGCCTGAGCTGTCCGGGCAGTTCGGCGACGGTCAGGCCGCCGAACGCGT
This sequence comes from Streptomyces sediminimaris, assembly GCF_047049295.1. Lineage (NCBI taxonomy): Bacteria > Bacillati > Actinomycetota > Actinomycetes > Kitasatosporales > Streptomycetaceae > Streptomyces > Streptomyces sediminimaris. Next base: position 2,396,778 of record NZ_JBJWOT010000001.1, read on the forward strand.
CCGCGACGATCTGGACGACCCTGCGGCGCACTCCGTCGGGCAGCGGACGGTCAAGCACCTCGGCGGTGCCGTCGCCCGGCCCCCCGTCCGCGGTCTCCGCCATCCGTCACACCCCATTACCTGTGGGGCCGCTCCGCTCAGGAGTCGGCGCCCGGCCTGTCCACGAGTTCCACCTGGTCCACCGCGTTGCACCAGCGGCAGCGCACCGACTCGATGGTCTCACTGACCACCTCGCGCTCCTCGACCTTCGGCTCGCCGGCCAGATCGAGGTGGACGTACTCGACGACCTTCGAGGAGCGGGTCACGTCGAACCGCGTGAGGTTGCCGCAGAGGGTGCAGCGCCACCGTGTCGAGGCGGTCGGCAGGGGAACCGTCATCGTGACTCGTACCTTTTCCTTCTGGGCCGTCTGGTGTCCGCGACGCCCCGGCTTCCCCGGAGCGTGTGGCCGTAACCCTACGGCCTGGCGGCGACCCGCCGCCCGCCTGTCCACGGCGGCGAGGCGTTCTGTGCGAGTGCGTCCCCTTACGTCATGCTCTGTGTTCATGATCAGCCACCGGAGCCCGACCGACAGCAGAACGAGCCGGCGCCCGTCGGCGCCCGTGACCCACACGCTGCTCGTCCTGTGCTGCCTGGTCTTCGTGATCGGCCCGGCATCGGGCCTGGACCGGGTCTACGGCTCCGGGGAGGCACTGCTCGCCGCCCAGCGCGCGTACTTCCACCGGTGGGGGGTGATCCCGGCCGAGCTGTTCCAGGGCTCCCCCAGGGCCGTCCTGACCCCCGCCACCGCCCTGTTCGTGCACGGCAGCTGGGTGCACCTGCTCGGCAACATGCTCTTCCTCTACGTCTTCGGCGTGATGACCGAGGAGCGGATGGGCCGCGTGCGGTTCGCCCTCTTCTACCTCGGCTGCGGCTACCTGGCCCTGCTCGGCTACGCGGCCGCGAACTCCGCCTCCGAGCAGTCCCTGGTGGGGGCGTCCGGGGCGATCTCCGCCGTCCTGGGCGCGTTCCTCTACCTGTTCCCCACGGCCAGGGTGACAAGCCTGCTCCCGTTCCTCTTCTTCCTCCCGGTGCGCTTCCCCGCGTGGGTGGTCCTGCCGTTCTGGGCGGCCCTGCAGTGGCTGGCCGCGGGCCGGGCGGACCGCGGGCCGGGGGTGGCCTACCTGGCCCACCTGGTGGGCTTCGGCCTGGGCTTCTGCTACGCCTGGGCCCGGTCCGGGAAGAGGAGGGGGAAGGGCCCGAGGGGCGGCCGCGGAAGGGCGGTGGTGGGCGACCCGGGGGCGACTAGAGTGAGGTCCGCCCCAGCTCCGGCTCCCGAGGGAGAGAACCAGCCGTGATCACCGCGATCGTCCTCATCAAGACCAGCGTGGACCGGATCCCCGAGATCGCGGAGTCGATCGCGGCGCTGGAGTCCGTGAGCGAGGTCTTCTCGGTCACCGGCACCTACGACCTGATCGCCATGGTCCGGGTCAAGGAGCACGAGGACCTGGCCGAGATCATCCCGGGCCGCATCAGCAAGATCCCCGGCGTCGAGGCCACGGACACGCACGTCGCGTTCCGCACCTACTCCCAGCACGACCTGGAGGCGGCGTTCGCCATCGGCCTGGACTCCTGAAGGCGCGTCGTACCGGCGTCGTCAAACCGCCGGCACGCAGCGGCCGTCCTGCGTGCGGTAGCGCCGCTTCGCGCCGTCGCGCACCAGTTCCCGCACGGCCGCCAGGAAGCGGGTGACGTGCTCGTCGGGGGTGCCGGCGCCGAAGCTGACGCGGATGGCGTCGAGGGACTTCCCGCCCGGGGCGGCCTCGGGGGCGCCGCACTCGCCCCGGGCCTGGGGGCCGCCGCCCAGCAGGGTGCGCAGCAGGGGGTGGGCGCAGAACAGGCCGTCCCGCACGCCGATGCCGTACTCGGCGGAGAGCGCGGCGGCGAAGTGGGAGCTGTGCCAGCCCTCGACGACGAACGAGATCACCCCGACCCGGGGGGCGTCGTCGCCGAACAGGGACAGGACCGTGACCTGCGGGACCTCGGCCAGACCCGCGCGGACCCGGGTGATCAGGCGCTGCTCACGCGCGACCAGGCCGTCGAAGCCCGCCTCGGTGAGGGCCCGGCAGGCGGAGGCGATGGAGTGGGCACCGATCACGTTCGGGGAGCCGGCCTCGTGGCGGGCGGCGCCGTCGTGCCACTCCACGTCCACGCCCCCGTCCGCGCGCCGCGTCACCCTGCGGCTGGCGCCGCCGCCCGCGAGGTACGGCTCGGCCGCCCGCAGCCAGTCGGCGCGGCCGGCCAGCACACCGGAGCCGAAGGGCGCGTAGAGCTTGTGCCCGGAGAAGGCGACCCAGTCGACGTCGAGGTCCCGCACGGAGACCGGGCGGTGCGGGGCCAGCTGCGCCGCGTCCAGCACGATCCGCGCGCCGTGGGCGTGCGCCGCGGCGGCCAGCTCGCGCACCGGCCACAGCTCGCCGGTGACGTTGGAGGCGCCGGTGACGCAGACCAGCGCCGGAGTCCGCGGGTCGCGGGCGGCGAGGGCGCGCTCCAGGGTCGCCACGGCCTGCTGCGGGGTGCGCGGCGCGTCGAGGCAGGTGACCCGGGCGTCCTGCCAGGGCAGCAGGCTCGCGTGGTGCTCGGTCTCGAAGACGAGGACCTGGCAGCCTGCGGGCAGCGCGCGGGCGAGCAGGTTCAGCGAGTCCGTCGTGGAGCGGGTGAAGACCAGCTGGTCGCCGGGACGGCAGTCCAGGAACTCCAGGACCGTCCTGCGGGCGCCCTCGAACAGGTCGGTCGACAGCTGGGACAGGTACCCGGCGCCCCGGTGGACGCTGCCGTAGTACGGTGCGTAGGCCGCCACGTCGTCCCAGACGCGCTGCAGGGCCGGCGCGCTGGCCGCGTAGTCGAGTGCGGCGTAGGTGACCTCGCCACCGGTGACGAGCGGGACGGTGACGTCCCGGCCCAGAACGGGCAGCGGGGCACAGACGGCCTGGACGGCGGCAGCGGTGGGGACGGACATGGCGAGACTCCTGCGAGGGACGAGCGGATCCGCCGTGCGAGCGGTACGGCTCCAGCACGGGGAGAGGTGAAAGGGGTACGCGGAGGCGGGGCTCGACGCCCTAGCGCATTCGCTGGCTCACAGAAGGCTCCTCGACGACCAGGACCCCTGGTGTACGAGGGATCCGCGCTTGCCCTGGACCTCGCTGCCCACGGCCTGGTCCTCACCCGGGGCACCCCGCCACGGACGGAGGGTTGCCGGACAGTCGGCCGGGGCCTCATGACTGTCACTCATGACCTGGTCGGAAACGTACGTGAAGTGATCGCGGTCCCGCAACCCGTGTCCGGATGACGGGACCGCGCCCCTGCTCGCCGGCGGCCGGCGGCCGCCGGCCGGCGAGCCGTGGCACTCCCGGCGGACGCTCAGCCGTTGCTGGCCGCCACCCAGCGCTCCAGCGCCCGCTTGGCGGCGCCCGAGTCGATCGACTCCGCGGCCCTGGCCATCCCGGCGCGGAGCTGTTCGGCCAGCGGTCCCGGGCCCGGGTCGAGGGCGACGAGCGCGGCCGCCGAGTTCAGCAGTACGGCGTCCCGCACCGGCCCCCGCTCCCCGTCGAGGAGCCTGCGGGCCACCTCGGCGTTGTACGAGGGGTCGCCGCCGCGCAGCGCCTCGACCGGCACCAGCTCGATGCCGACCTCGCGGGGGTCGAAGGTCTCCTCGGCGACCTTGCCGTCGCGGACGATCCAGACCCGGGAGGTGGCCGTGGTGGTCAGCTCGTCGAGTCCGTCGTCCCCGCGGAAGACCAGCGAGGAGTTGCCGCGTTCGGCGAAGACGCCCGCGACGACCGGAGCCATCCGCGGGTCGGCGACACCGACCGCCTGGGCCCGCACCCGGGCGGGGTTGGTCAGCGGGCCGAGGATGTTGAACACCGTGCGGATGGCCAGCTGGCCGCGCGCGGCGCCGGCGTGCCGCAGCGCCGGGTGGAACTTGACGGCGAAGCAGAAGGTGATCCCCGCCTCCTGCGCCACCTCGGCCACCCGCTGCGGGGTCAGTTCCAGATTGACGCCGAGCTTCTCCAGGACGTCCGAGGCACCGGACGCCGAGGACGCGGCGCGGTTGCCGTGCTTGACGACCGTGGCGCCCGCACCGGCGACGACGATCGCGGACATGGTGGAGATGTTGACCGTCTTGGCGCCGTCGCCGCCGGTGCCGACGATGTCCACCGTCCGCCCGGGCACCTCGATCACGTTGGCGTGCTCGTACATCGTCCGGACCAGGCCGGCGATCTCCTCCACCGTCTCGCCCTTGGCGCGCAGGGCCACGACGAAGCCCGCGATCTGCGCGTCCGTCGCCTCGCCGCGCATGATCTGGTCCATCGCCCAGGCCGTCGCGTCGGCGCTCTGGTCGCGGCCGTAGAGCAGGGCGTTCAGCACCTCGGGCCAGGAACGGCCCGCCGCGGTGTCGCCTCCAGCGGGGGTCACAGCGCTCATAGGGCCGCTCCTGGTGTCGTAGAAGAGGAGGACTCGTCGCGGGAGTCCGACCCCCACCCTATCCAGCCGGAAGGCATGACAAGGGGCCCCGTCCGAACACCGGACGGGGCCCCTCGCCGTGGCGTGGCGACGCCTCAGCGATCAGTGATGGCCGTGGCCGCTCGTGATCTCCTTGTACTCCTCCGCGGTGGGCTTCGCGATCTGGGACTCCTCGCCGTAGTACGCCTCGCTGAGCTTGGCGCGCAGCTTCTCGGAGCCCCTCACCTTGCGCTCGACGCCGTTCTCGTCGACCGTGGGGCCGATCTCGAGCGGCTGGTACTGCTCGTGCGCGGTCAGGGTGTGCAGCGCGTCCTGGGTGAGCGGCTCGTGGACCTCGATGAACTCACCGTGCGGCAGGCGCTTGATGATGCCCGACTCGCGGCCGTGCAGCACCTTGTCCCGGTCCCGGCGCTGCAGGCCGAGGCAGACGCGCTTGGTGGCGATGAAGGTGAGCACCGGCAGGACGAAGAAGGCGATCCGCACGAACCAGGTGATCGCGTTGATCGACAGGTGGAAGTGCGTGGCCCAGATGTCGTTGCCGCCGCCGATCATCATCACGAAGTACCAGGAGATCCACGCGGCACCGAACGCGGTACGCGTCGGGGCGTTGCGCGGGCGGTCCAGGATGTGGTGCTCGCGACGGTCGCCGGTGACCCAGGCCTCGATGAACGGGTAGACCGCGATCGCGACCAGGACCAGCGGGAAGATCACCAGCGGGATGAACACGCCCAGGACGAGCGTGTGGCCCCAGAAGTTGATCTCCCAGCCCGGCATCGTCCGGATCAGGCCCTCGGAGAAGCCCATGTACCAGTCGGGCTGGGCGCCGGTGGACACCTGGTCCGGACGGTAGGGGCCGATGGCCCAGATCGGGTTGATCGAGGCGATCGCTGCGATGGCCGTGATGACACCGAAGACCAGGAAGAAGAAGCCTCCGGCCTTGGCCATGTACACCGGCAGCAGCGGCATGCCCACGACGTTGTTGTTCGTCCGTCCGGGACCCGCGAACTGCGTGTGCTTGTGGTAGAAGACCAGGATCAGGTGGCCGACCAGCAGACCGAGCATGATGCCCGGCAGCAGCAGGATGTGGATCGAGTAGAAGCGGGCCACGAAGTCGCCGCCCGGGAACTGCCCGCCGAAGAGGAAGAACGACAGGTACGTGCCGACCACCGGCACGGACAGGATCGCGCCCTCCATGAAGCGGACACCGGTGCCGGAGAGCAGGTCGTCCGGGAGCGAGTAGCCGGTGAAGCCGGTGAACATGCCCAGGACCAGCAGCAGGAAGCCGAACAGCCAGTTGACCTCACGCGGCTTGCGGAACGCGCCGGTGAAGAACACGCGCATCATGTGCACGAACATGCCGGCGAGGAAGATCAGCGCGGCCCAGTGGTGGATCTGCCGGATCAGCAGGCCACCGCGCACGTCGAAGGAGATGTGCAGGGTCGAGTTGAAGGCCTCGGACATCAGCTGTCCCTGCAGCGGGACGTAGCTGCCGTGGTACGTGACCTCGTTCATCGACGGGTGGAAGAACAGCGTCAGGTACACACCCGTGAGGATGAGGATGATGAAGCTGTAGAGGCAGACCTCGCCCAACATGAACGACCAGTGGTCGGGGAAGATCTTGCGCATGTTGGTCTTGGCCAGGGAGTAGATCCCCAGGCGGCCGTCCGCCCAGTCGGCGACACGCTCGCCGGCGGGTGCCTTTCCGCGGCGTACCGCGGTGGTGTCGTTGGTGGTCATCCGCGCTCCCAGAATGCAGGACCGACGGGCTCGTCGAAGTCGCCGAGCGCCTCGAGGTAGCCCTGGTCGTTCACGCCGATGCGCAGCTGCGGCAGGGCGTGGCCGGCGGGGCCGAAGATCACCCGGGCACCGTCGGAGAGGTCGAAGGTGGACTGGTGGCAGGGACACAGCACGTGGTGCGTCTGCTGCTCGTACAGCGAGATCGGGCAACCGACGTGGGTGCAGATCTTCGAGTACGCGACGATGCCCTCGTGCGACCACTCCAGCTCGCGCTTGTCCTTGATGTTGGCCGGCTGGAGCCGGATGATCATCACGGCGGCCTTGGCGATCTGGGTCTGGAAGTCCTCGTCGGTCTCCTCCAGGCCCTCGGGCTTGACGAAGGTGAGCGAGCCGACGGCGACGTCGGAGGGACGCAGCGGCTCGTTCGTGTTCATGTTGACGAGCAGCTTGCCCTTGGACCACAGCGTGTGGCGGAGCTTGTTGTGCGGCAGCGGGCCGAGGTCGCGCAGCAGCATGACGCCGGAGAGCGGGAAGAGGGCCATCGCGCCGAGCATCGTGTTGCGGATCAGTTTGCGGCGGCCGAGCGCGGACTCCTTGGCACCCTGCCGGAAGTCGTCCATCACCTTGGCCTTGACCTCGGGCGAGGCCTCGATGGGGTGACGCTCGTCGGCGATCTCCACGTCGGACATCAGGGTGCGGGCCCAGTGGACGGCGCCCGCGCCGATCGCGAACAGCGCCAGGCCCAGGGTCAGACCGAGCGCGAAGTTCATCGCGTTGATGTGACCGATCGGGAAGACGTAGATCGTCTTGTCGTTCGGGATCGACACGTACGAGGCGATGAAGCCGACCGTGGCGAGCATCGACACCGTGAACAGCAGGGCCACCACGCGCTCGGACCGCTTGGCGGCCCGCTCGTCGATGTCCTGGACGCGGTGCTCGTGCGGGGGCAGACCGGGGTCGGCGAACGGGTTCTTCTCGTCCGCGACGCCGACCGCGCCGTGCTGGTCCTGCTCAGCTGGCAGGTTCTCTTCTGGAATGTCGTGGCTACTCATGACTTCTTGGCCTTTGCGGTCCGAGCGGCGACCCAGACGGCGACCGCGATCAGCGCGCCGAGTCCGAAGATCCAGGCGAACAGGCCTTCGGAGACCGGGCCGAGCCCGCCCAGCTCAAGGCCGCCCGGGCTCTCGCTGTTGTCCCCGTTGACCGTGTGCAGGTACGCGATGATGTCCTTCTTGTTCTGCTCGGTCAGCGTGGTGTCGGGGAACGCGGGCATGTTCTGCGGGCCGGTCTGCATGGCCTCGTAGATGTGCTTCGGAGCGACACCCTCGAGGTTCGGCGCGAACTTGCCGTGCGTCAGCGCACCGCCCTTGCCGGTGAAGTTGTGACACTGCGCGCAGTTGGTGCGGAACAGTTCACCGCCCTTGGCGATGTCGGCGCCCTCGGGACCGTACTGGTCCTTGGTCGGGATGGTCGGGCCGGCGCCGAGCGAGGCGACGTAGGCCGCGAGCTGGTCGATCTGGGCCTGCGTGTAGATGACCCGCTTCTTCGGGACCTGCGCGCCCGGCTGCTGGGCCGGCATGCGGCCGGTGCCGACCTGGAAGTCGACGGCCGCGCTGCCCACGCCCACGAGGCTCGGCCCGTTGGAGGAGCCCTGACCGCCGGTTCCGTGGCAGCTGGCGCAGCCCACGGAGAAGAGCTTCTTGCCCTCGTCGATGGCGAGGGACTGGGCAGTTTCGTCGGCCTGCGCCTTGCTCGCGGGTGCGAACACGGCGTACAGCCCCCCGGTGCATGCCAGCGCGAGGAGTAGGACGACGAGCGCCGCCAGCGGATGGCGTCGTCGTGCGGAGAGCTTTTTCACGGATTACCCCGGTGTCAGGATCTTCTGCGTCGATGCTTCTGTTGTCTGCGCCCTGGGGCGCACGCGGGAACGGGCCCGGCTACTTGATCAGGTAGATCGTGGCGAAGAGGCCGATCCACACGACATCGACGAAGTGCCAGTAGTAGGACACGACGATGGCTGCGGTCGCCTGCTCGTGGGTGAACCTCTTGGCCGCATAGGTACGGCCGAGGACGAACAGGAAGGCGATGAGGCCGCCCGTCACGTGCAGACCGTGGAAGCCAGTGGTCAGGTAGAACACCGAGCCGTACGGGTCGGAGGAGAGCGAGATGCCGTCCTCCTTCACCAGGTTCGTGTACTCGAAGATCTGACCGCCGATGAAGATCGCACCCATGACGAAGGTGACGATGAACCAGCCCCGGAGCTTCTTCACGTCCCCGCGCTCGGCGGCGAAGACGCCGAGCTGGCAGGTGAGGGAGGAGAGCACCAGGATCGTGGTGTTGGTCGCGGAGAACGGAATGTTGAGATGACTCGCCATCTCCTTCCAGTGATCCGGACCGGTCACCGATCGCAGGGTGAAGTACATCGCGAAGAGGGCCGCGAAGAACATCAGCTCGGAACTCAGCCAGATGATGGTTCCGACGCTGGTGAGGTTCGGCCGGTTGACCGACGGGTGCGCGTGCCCGGTATCTACTGTCGTTGCTGTCGCCACGTCCGACATTATGTCGGTCGCTTATCCCGCCCTCACCCCGGGGGGTGCCGTTCGGAGTGTTGCTCCGGTCCGTACCGGTGTTGACGTGGTGTTGAACGGAGTAACATCCGCCGCGACGGGCCTTTCCGTACGACGTCAGACATCACTGCGTACCGGAGGAACAATGCAGCCGACCGCCACGGTGCTGGTCTACAGCGACGACTCCAACACCCGGGAACAGGTCCGGTTGGCCACCGGGCGCAGGCCCGCGCCCGACGTCCCCGTCGTCGAGTTCGTGGAGTGCGCGACGCCCGCGGCCGTCCTGAAGGAACTGGACCGGGGCGGCATCGACGTCTGCGTCCTGGACGGTGAGTCCGTGCCCATGGGCGGCATGGGTGTGTGCCGGCAGATCAAGGACGAGGTGTTCGGCTGCCCGCCGGTGCTGCTGCTGATCGGGCGGCCGCAGGACGCGTGGCTCGCGACCTGGAGCCGGGCGGACGCGGCCGTGACGCTGCCGGTGGAGCCGGTGGAGTTCGCCTCCGCGCTGGCCTCGCTGCTGCGGCGCAGGAACCTCCAGCGCAGCGCCTAGCGGCCGGGGGGCGGCTCCCGCGGGGCTGCCCCCGGGGGTCGCCTCACACGCTCTCCGGCCGGAGCCGCGCCCTCTGTGCGGCGGTCGGGGCATCGGGGGTGCCGGCCACCAGGGCGCTGCCCGTGCGCCAGTTCTTCCAGGAGAGGTTCCAGTCCCCGAAGCCGTTGCCGAAGGGCTCCATGGTGTCGCCGTCGGAGTTGACGACCTTCACCACGTCGCCCTCGTGCACGGCGTCGAAGAACCACTCGGCGTTGCCGGTGCTCATCCCGATGCAGCCGTGGCTGACATTGGCGTAGCCCTGTGAGCCGACGGACCAGGGGGCGGCGTGGACGTACTCGCCGCTCCAGGTCACCCGGGTCGCGTAGTAGACGGGCAGGTCGTAGGAGTCGGAGCTGCCCGCGGCGATGCCCACCGTGGCACTGCGCATACGTACGTAGTACTCCTTGCTCAGCACCACCTTGACACCGTTGCGGGTCTCGAAGCCGGGCTTGCCGGTGGTGATGGGGAGTTCCTTGACGGCCTCCCCGTTCCTGTAGACCGTCATGGAGTGCGCTGCCGCGTCGGCGACGGCGATCATGCTGTCGCCGATGGTGAGCTTCAGCGGCTTGCTCTTCGCGCCCCACAGCCGGTCCCCGACCTTGATGCCGTCGAGGTTGCTGTGCACCCGGATCGTCGCGTGGGCGGGCCAGTACTCCCTGGGCCGGTAGTGCAGTTCCTTGTCGTCGACCCAGTGCCAGGCGCCCTGCACGGCGGGCACGGAGTCCACCCGCAGCGCCCGCTCGACGACGGCCCGCTGCGCCTTGCCCTTGACCGGCTTGTCCAGTTTGGCGGTGATCGGCTGACCGACGCCGTAGGTGCCCGACCCGGGCCCGAACGTCACGCCCAGGCGCTTCTTGGTGGTGGGCCTGGTGGTGTCGAAGGTCAGGACCTTGCGGCCGGGTGCCCCGTCCTCGTCCTCCGTGCTCACCCGGACCGTGTAGTGGGCGTTCGCGGCCAGCGGGGAGGTGCTGTGCCACCGGGTGCCGTCGGCGGAGAGTTCGCCCGTCACGGAGCGGCCTGTGGCGTCCGTGGCCGTGACGTCCGTGATCCGGCCGTCGTCGTCGACGGTGACCTCGAGGGGCTTGTCCGGGTCGGCCTTCTTGTCCTCGGAGAGGCCGTTGAAGGAGATCTGGTCCGTCGCGTCGTACGGCTTGTCGGTCAGCGGGTCGCCGCCGCTGCTGCTGCAGGCGGTGCCGCCCGCGCCGAGGGCGATCGCCAGCAGCGTGCAGCTGACGCCGGCGCCGCGAAAGGACACTGTGTGGTTCATGTCCTCGACGCTAGGGACGTCCGTCAAGTACGGCGCGCCGGGTAACTCGTACGAGGGATGGTTGTTGCGGCAGAAGCAGGAGCCCGGACGCTCCTGGCGGAGTGTCCGGGCTCTGATGCGCTCGGCGTGTGCTACTGGGTGCGGTTCTCGCCGCGGTAGTACTCGAAGACCCAGCCGTAGAGGCCGATCAGGATCAGCGGTGCCGAGAAGTACAGCAGCCACCAGCCGATCGCGATCGCCAGGAAGGCGAGCGCGCCGCCGACCGCGAGCGCGAGCGGCTGCCAGCTGTGCGGGCTGAAGAACCCGACCTCGCCGGCGTCGTCCGCGACGTCCGCCTCCTTGTTGTCCTGCGCACCCGCGTCGACCCGCCGGGCGGTGAAGCCCAGGTAGAAGCCGACCATGATGCTCAGACCGAAGGCCAGGAAGAGGGCCGTGGTGCCGGCCGGCTCCTTCGACCACACGCCATAGACGGTCGCCATGACGAGCAGGAAGGCGCTCAGCCACATGAACATCTTGCCCTGGATCTTCACTTGCCGGCCTCCTTGCCGCCAGCCAGCGCCGCCGCACCGTGCGGTGCGTTCTCGAGCTGGTCGAGAGCGGCGATCTCCGGGTGGTGCAGGTCGAACGCCGGGGATTCGCTGCGGATCCGCGGCAGGGTGAGGAAGTTGTGCCGCGGCGGCGGGCAGGACGTCGCCCACTCCAGCGAACGGCCGTAGCCCCACGGGTCGTCGACCTCGACCCGCTTGCCGTACTTGGCCGTCTTCCACACGTTGTAGAGGAACGGCAGGATCGACAGGCCGAGCAGGAACGCACCGATCGTGGAGACCGTGTTGAGGGCGGTGAAGCCGTCGGCGGCCAGGTAGTCGGCGTACCGGCGCGGCATGCCCTCGGCGCCCAGCCAGTGCTGCACCAGGAACGTGGTGTGGAAGCCGATGAACAGCGTCCAGAAGGTGATCTTGCCCAGGCGCTCGTCGAGCATCTTGCCGGTCATCTTCGGCCACCAGAAGTGGAAGCCGGAGAACATCGCGAAGACGACCGTGCCGAAGACGACGTAGTGGAAGTGCGCCACCACGAAGTACGAGTCCGAGACGTGGAAGTCCATCGGCGGCGAGGCCAGGATGACACCGGTCAGACCACCGAAGGTGAAGGTGATCAGGAAGCCGGTCGCCCAGAGCATCGGGGTCTCGAAGCTCAGCGACCCCTTCCACATCGTCCCGATCCAGTTGAAGAACTTCACGCCGGTGGGTACGGCGATGAGGAACGTCATGAAGGAGAAGAACGGCAGCAGCACGCCGCCGGTGACATACATGTGGTGGGCCCACACGGTCACGGACAGGCCGGCGATGGCGATGGTCGCGCCGATCAGGCCCATGTAGCCGAACATCGGCTTGCGGGAGAAGACCGGGATGACCTCGCTGATGATGCCGAAGAACGGCAGGGCGATGATGTACACCTCTGGATGGCCGAAGAACCAGAAGAGGTGTTGCCACAGCAGGGCGCCGCCGTTGGAGGCGTCGAAGACGTGTGCCCCGAATTTTCGGTCCGCCTCCAGGGCGAACAGGGCGGCGGCCAGGACCGGGAAGGCCAGCAGGACCAGCACGGCGGTCAGCAGCACGTTCCACACGAAGATCGGCATGCGGAACATGGTCATGCCCGGGGCGCGCATGCAGATGATGGTGGTGATGAAGTTGACCGCGCCGAGGATGGTGCCGAAGCCGGAGAAGGCCAGACCCATGATCCACATGTCGGCGCCGACGCTGGGCGAGCGGACCGCGTCCGACAGCGGGGAGTAGGCGAACCAGCCGAAGTCGGCCGCGCCCTGCGGGGTGAGGAAGCCGCCGACGGCGATGGTGGAGCCGAACAGGTACAGCCAGTAGGCGAACATGTTCAGCCGCGGGAATGCGACGTCAGGGGCGCCGATCTGCAGCGGCATGATCCAGTTGGTGAAGCCGGCGAACAGCGGCGTGGCGAACATCAGCAGCATGATCGTGCCGTGCATCGTGAACGCCTGGTTGAACTGCTCGTTCGACATGATCTGCAGACCGGGCCGGGCGAGCTCGGCGCGCATCAGCAGCGCCATCACGCCGCCGATCAGGAAGAACGCGAACGACGTGACGAGGTACAGCGTCCCGATCGTCTTGTGGTCGGTGGTCGTGAGCCACTTGATCACGACGTTGCCGGGCTGCTTGCGCCGGACCGGCAGCTCGTCCGCGTAGTGGGACCCTGCTGCCGCGGCACCCTGGGGTTCGTTGAGGATGCTCACAGGTTGTTCGTCTCCCGGTTCTTCTCGTGGCTCGTCTGCGCGATGCCGGCGGGAATGTAACCGGTCTGCCCCTTCTTCGCGAGGTCCTTGAGATGCTGCTGGTAGCGCTCGGGGGAGACGACCTTCACGTTGAACAGCATCCGGGAGTGGTCGACACCGCACAGCTCGGCGCACTTGCCCCGGAAGGTGCCCTCCCTGTTGGGCGTCACCTGGAAGGCGTTGGTGTGACCCGGGATGACGTCCTGCTTCATCAGGAACGGCAGCACCCAGAAGGAGTGGATGACGTCCCGCGAGGTGAGGACGAAGCGGACCGTCTCGCCCTTCGGCAGCCACAGGGTCGGACCCGGGTTGTGCGTCTGGGGGTTGCGCGTGGCGGGGGTGCCGACGTCGTAGACGCCGCCGGCGTTCGCCGGGAATTCCTTCTTGAACCGGTCCGGAATGGCCGCCAGGTTCTTGTCGGTCTTCGCGTCACCGGTGGAACCGTCGACGTTCTCGACGTAGTTGAAACCCCAGCTCCACTGGAACGCCACGACGTTCACCGTGACGTCCGGCTTCTTGTCCGTGAGGCTGAGGAGCTTCGACTCGTCACGGGCCGTGAAGTAGAAGAGCACCGAGACGATGATGAGCGGGACGACCGTGTACAGCGCCTCGATGGGCATGTTGTACCGGGTCTGCTGGGGAACCTCGATCTTGGTGCGGCTGCGCCGGTGGAAGATCGCGCTCCAGATGATCAGACCCCACACCAGCACGCCGACGGCGAGCGCGGCAGCCCAGGAACCCTGCCACAGGGAGAGGATCCGCGGAGCCTCTTCCGTGGTCGGGGTGGGCATACCAAGGCGGGGGAAGTCCTTGTATGTGCAACCGGTGGCGGTCGCCAGGACCAGGCCCGCGGTCATTGCCTGCAGCAGCTTCCGCCGCATCGGGCGCCGCGGCGAGCGGTCGGAGCCGTTGGGACTCACGTAGCGCCTTCCCGAGAGTCTCGCCCGCGCGGTTGGCTGCGGCCTGCCTTCTCGCTGGTCGGTCGCCGCCCTGCGTCGGGCAGGGGTTTGGATGTTTATGCGGACCAAACCCTAGCCGACGCCCTCCGGGGGTTTGCGGGGAGGGGTGCCATACGCGCCGCGGGTTACACCGGGCGCCTCATGACCCGGGTTGCGGGCCTGCCGCTCGGCCGCGGCGCCGTCGTGGTCGGGCACGCGGTTCCCCGCGCCTCCGGGGGCGTTTAGCGTTGCCGCGTGTCCTACTTCGATGCCGCTTCCGGTGCTCCTCTTCATCCCGTCGCCCGTCAGGCGCTGTTGGCCTCCCTGGATGAAGGATGGGCCGATCCCGCACGGCTGTACCGGGAGGGGCGGCGGGCCCGGATACTGCTCGACGCCGCCCGGGAGACGGCGGCCGAGGCCGTACGGTGCCGGCCGGACGAGCTGGTGTTCACCTCGTCCGGGACGCGGGCGGCGCACACGGCGGTCGCGGGGGCGCTGGCCGGGCGTCACCGGATCGGACGTCACCTGATCGTGTCGGCGGTCGAACACTCCTCGGTGCTCCACGCGGCCGACGCGCACGAGGCCGGCGGGGGGAGCGTCACCCGGGTCGCGGTGGACCGGCGGGGCAGGGTGGCTCCGGCGTCGTACGCGGCCGCCCTGCGCCCCGGCACCGCGCTGGCCTGCCTGCAGTCGGCCAACCACGAGGTGGGGACCGAGCAGCCGGTGGCGGACGTGGCCGCGGTGTGCCGGGAGTCCGGGGTGCCGCTGCTGGTGGACGCGGCGCAGTCGCTCGGGTGGGGGCCGGTGGAGGGCGACTGGTCGCTGCTGACGGCCAGTGCCCACAAGTGGGGCGGGCCCGCGGGGGTGGGGCTGCTCGCCGTACGCAAGGGCACGCGGTTCGCGCCGCAGGAACCCGCCGACGAGCGGGAGTCGGGGCGGGCCGCGGGGTTCGAGAACCTGCCGGCGATCGTCGCGGCGGCCGCCTCCCTGCGGGCCGTGCGCGCGGAGGCCGCGGCGGAGGCGGCACGGCTGCGGGAGCTGACGGAGCGGATCCGGGCGCGGGTGCCGCAGCTGGTGCCGGACGTGGAGGTGGTCGGGGACCCGCGGCGGCGGCTGCCGGGGGTCGTCACCTTCTCCTGTCTCTATGTCGACGGAGAGACATTGCTGCACGAGCTGGACCGGGAGGGTTTCTCCGTCTCGTCCGGATCGTCCTGTACGAGCAGCACGCTGACGCCCAGCCATGTGCTGAAGGCGATGGGGGTGCTGAGCGAGGGGAACGTGCGGGTCTCGCTGCCCATGGGGACGGACGCGGAGGATGTCGAGCGGTTCCTGCGGGTGCTGCCGGGCGCCGTGGCGGGAGTGCGGGAGAAGCTCGGGGCGCCCGCTCCGGCGGCGACGGTGCGGCAGGACGTCCTGGTCGTCGACGCCCTCGGCAAGCGCTGCCCGATCCCCGTCATCGAACTGGCCAGGGTCATCGGGGACGTGCCGGTCGGCGGGCTGGTGCGCGTCCTGTCCGACGACGAGGCGGCCCGGCTGGACATCCCGGCGTGGTGCGCCATGCGGGAACAGGAGTACGTGGGCGAGGAGCCGGCGGACGACGGCAGGGCGTACCTGGTCCGCCGAGTGCTCTGAGCGCCCGGCGGGGGTGCGGGGGCCGCGCCCCCGCACCCGGTGCGCCGGGCTCAGGCCAGGTGCTTGCGGACCTCCGCCGCGGGCTCGTCTCCGTACGCCTTCGCGAAGCGGTCCATGAAGTGGCCCCGCCGCAGCTGGTACTCCTGCGTGCCGACCGTCTCGATGACGAGGGTCGCCAGCATGCAGCCGACCTGCGCGGCGCGCTCCAGCGAGACGCCCCAGGCCAGCCCCGACAGGAAGCCCGCGCGGAAGGCGTCGCCGACGCCCGTGGGATCGGCCTTGCGCTCCTCCTCGGCGCAGCCGACCTCGATCGGGTCCTCGCCGGCCCGCTCGACGCGGACGCCGCGCGAGCCGAGCGTGGTGACGCGGTGGCCGACCCTGTCGAGGATCTCGGCCTCGCTCCAGCCGGTCTTGGACTCGATCAGGCCCTTCTCGTACTCGTTCGAGAAGAGGTACGTCGCGCCGTCCAGCAGTATCCGGATCTCGTCGCCGTTCATGCGGGCGATCTGCTGCGAGAAGTCGGCGGCGAAGGGGATGCCGCGCGAGCGGCACTCCTCGGTGTGCCGGAGCATGCCCTCCGGGTCGTCGGCGCCGATCAGGACCAGGTCGAGGCCGCCGACGCGGTCCGCGACCGTCTTCAGCTCGATCAGCCGGGCCTCGCTCATCGCACCCGTGTAGAACGAGCCGATCTGGTTGTGGTCGGCGTCGGTGGTGCAGACGAAGCGAGCGGTGTGCAGCGTCTCCGAGATGCGGACGGAGTCGGTGTCGACGCCGTGGCGCTCCAGCCAGGCGCGGTACTCGTCGAAGTCGAAGCCGGCGGCGCCGACCAGGATCGGCTCCGTGCCGAGCTGGCCCATGCCGAAGGCGATGTTCGCGCCGACGCCGCCCCGGCGGACGTCGAGGTTGTCGACCAGGAAGGAGAGCGAGACCGTGTGCAGCTGGTCCGCGACGAGCTGGTCGGCGAAGCGGCCGGGGAAGGTCATGAGGTGGTCGGTGGCGATGGAGCCTGTGACTGCGATGCGCACGGGGGTTTCTCCTGTGGGGAGACGACTAGACGGTTCACGCTATCGGGTCGCGGTGGACCTCTGAAGCGGCCGGAACTACCCGATAGTAGATCTTTCTTCGCGGGCGGGTGCGTGCATACGGTTCCGCTATGACGAACCTCAAGGTCCATACTCCGGCACCGGTCGACCCGGAAGGCGGCCTCGCGTCGCTGCGCGGCGACTGCGCCCGGATGGTTCCCCACTGGGCCGCTCCCGAACCGATCGCTCCTCTTCCGGTTCCGCTGTCGCTCATCCACGGCGTGACCGTGCCGCCGAAGTCGGCCCGGCTGCTGGAGGCGATGTCCGACTACGGCGACTGAGCGCGCCCCGGTAGTCCGGTTCGGCGCGTTCGAGGGAACCGCGCGCTCCCCCGCTGCGTCCCATCGCCGTCCCCCTTCGAGGGGATGCGCGATACGACCCTCAGGCCGTCCTTTTTGACAGGGTCCGGTCAGGGTCACAGGACAGCTGTGCAGCCGAAGGAGCGATGCGGTGAACACCGAGCGACCCGACAACGACGCCGCGGGCCCCGCCGACGAGCGGAGCGACGGTACGCGGCGGCGCGCCACCGGGGCCGGGGCCGGGGCCTCCGGCGGCGCCGCGGAGCCCGGGCCGGACGCTCCGGAACAGCCGCGGGAGGGCGCCGCCGGCTCCGGGACCGAGACGGCCCCGGCCGCCTCCGCCGGCACGGCCGGCACGTCCGGCACGACCGCCCCCGACGACGCGGAAGCCGACGCCGGCACGGGTACGGGCTCCGGGGCAGACACGGGTACGGGCTCCGTCGGCACGGGCGCCGACACTGAGCCCGGCGGGGACACGGGCATCCACTCCGGCACTGGGTCCGGCGGGGACACGGGCCCAGGCTCCGGCTTCCGCACGGGGACGGCGACGGGTATCGGCGCGAACTCCGGCTCCGGTACGGAGACAGACACCGACTCCAGCACCCGCACCGGCGATGGCTCCCGCCCCGACACGGACTCCGGCTCCTCCTCCGGCACAGAGAGGGGCACCGGCTCCGGCGCCGGCACCGGCACCGACAAGGGCACCGACAAGGGCACCCCCTCCGGCACTGGGTCCGGCGGGGACGCGGGTACGGGCGCCCGCTCCCCCGGGGACGGCGGCGCCGCGGTCGGCCACGCCGAGGTTCCCGGTCCCCATGAGCTGGCCCCCGTCCCGCCCATCCGGCGGCGCACCCCCGTGCTCGTCGCCTCGGTCGCCGCCGCCGTGCTGCTCGTCGGAGGCGGTGGCGCGTATCTGGCCATGGGGGCCGCGGGAGGCTCCGGCGCGGGGACGGACTCCGGGGCGCGCGGTGAGGGGGGCACGCCCCCGCCGCTGCGCCTCGACGGGTACTCCGGGGGCGGTACGAACGGGATCGCGCCAGGGGAGCCCAATCCGTACGGAGTGACGTACAAGGTGGAGGGCTCGCTTCCAGGCGGTCCCGGTTCCGCGCCCGTCTACCGGGCGAGCGGCGAGGTCGGCAAGGACGCCGTGGCCCGGCTGGCGAAGGCGCTCGGGCTGGACGGGACCCCGGTGGTACGGGGGCAGTCCTGGCAGGTCGGCCCCGCCAAGGACGGGTTCGGGCCGAGCCTGGTGGTCGACAGGCAGGCGCCGGGGACGTGGATGTTCCGCCGGTACGCGGCCGGCACCGACAACTGCAACGGCGTCGCCACCTGCACGAAGGACCCCGCGAACCCGGCCGGCCGCAGGGTGGGAGAGGCGGACGCCCTGCGGGCCGCGGCGCCGGTGCTGAAGGCGATCGGGCAGGACGACGCCAAGGTGGACGCGAGCCAGGTCATGGGCGCCCAGCGGGTGGTGAACGCCGATCCCCGGTTCGGCGGGCTGCCCACCTCCGGCTGGGCGACCGATCTGACGGTGAGCGCGCAGGGCGAGGTGGTCGGCGGCACCGGCCGGCTGGCGGCACCCGCGAAGAGCGACACCTACCCCGTGCTGAGCGCGCGCAGGACGGTGGAGCTGATGAACTCGGCGCCCACGACCGACCACCGCATGGGCATCGGCGGCTGTGTCAGCCCCCTGCCGATGAAGGACCGGCCGGAGGCGCCGTGCGGGCGGCCGACGACGGGGCCGGCGCCGCGGGAGACCGTCACGATCGAGAGCGCGGTGTTCGGACTGGCCACGCGGTCCGTGGACGGGCGGCCGGCGCTGGTGCCGTCCTGGCTGTTCCGGGTCAGGGGCGCGGACGCGCGAGGTGGCTTCACGGTGACGTATCCGGCCGTCGACCCGAGGTACCTGGCCTCGGACTCGCCCGCGTCCACACCGCCGGCGACGACCGCCCCGGGCGACGAGCCGACGTCGGCGCCGACCCCGCGGGACGTCAGGGTGAACGGCTACACCGCGGACGGCAGGGAGCTGACCGTGAGCTTCACCGGCGGGGTGTGCGCGGACTACGAGGCGACGGCCGACGAGAGCGCGGACCAGGTGAGGGTCGCGGTGACCGAGAAGCCCTGGAAGGGCAAGGTCTGCATCATGATCGCCAAGGAGTTCCACAAGACCGTGCGGCTGGAGCGGCCGCTCGGCGACCGCACGGTCGAGGGCTCGGACGGCAGTCCGGTTCCGCCGGCCGCCGGGCAGGGGGCGCGCCTGCCGGGGACGACTCCGGTGCGGTAGCCCGGCCGCGGCAGCCCTGCTGGAACGGCCCCGTGGAGACACGAAGGCGCCCGTGGAGACACGAAGGCGGCGGCCCCGTCGGAGGGGGCCGCCGCCTTCGGCCGGGTCCGGTGGGCCGGACGGCTCAGCTGAAGGAGTCGCCGCAGGCGCAGGAGCCCGTCGCGTTCGGGTTGTCGATCGTGAAGCCCTGCTTCTCGATCGTGTCCACGAAGTCGATCGTGGCGCCGCCCAGGTACGGGGCGCTCATGCGGTCGGTGACGACCTTCACGCCGCCGAAGTCCTTCTCCACGTCGCCGTCGAGGGAGCGCTCGTCGAAGAAGAGCTGGTAACGCAGGCCCGAGCAGCCACCGGGCTGGACGGCCACACGCAGGGCGAGGTCGTCACGGCCCTCCTGGTCGAGCAGGGCCTTGACCTTGGACGCGGCGGCGTCGGTCAGAACGATGCCGTCGGTGACGGTGGTGGTCTCGTCCGATACGGACATCTACATCTCTCCCGGGTTGTACGGAGACTGCTTGCCGACGAGTGCAACCGGCAAGGCCGCGGATTCATTCCGGGCCGATTTCTTCCGGCCGATTCATTCCGGCCGATTCGTTCCGGGCCGGCGTCCTGGTTTCGGTTCCCCTCTTCATGCTCGCACATGCTCCCGGAAGCGGAAAACTCCCCGAGGGGATTCACGTCACATCGACGCTATGACCATCGTCAAACTGACGTGAAGCGGGTTATGATAGATAACGTCAATTCGACGAAAAGTAGAAAGGGTGCGTGCCGTGACCACCGCCCAGACCCCGGAGCTCGACGTACAGCCGACTCCTCTCGCCCTGCTGCTCCTCGGCCGCGAGGCCGACCCGAAGAGTGAGCGCGGCGTCGAGTGCCCCGGCGACCTGCCCTCGCCGTCCGACCCCGATCTCGTGGCCCGTGCCCGCGCGGCCAAGGAGAAGCTCGGCGACAAGGTCTTCGTGCTCGGCCACCACTACCAGCGCGACGAGGTCATCCAGTTCGCCGACGTGACGGGTGACTCCTTCAAGCTGGCCCGGGACGCGGCGGCGCGCCCGGAGGCCGAGTACATCGTGTTCTGCGGTGTGCACTTCATGGCGGAGTCCGCGGACATCCTGACGTCCGACGAGCAGAAGGTGGTCCTGCCCGACCTCGCCGCCGGCTGCTCCATGGCCGACATGGCCACGGCCGAGCAGGTCGCCGAGTGCTGGGACGTGCTGACCGAGGCCGGTGTGGCCGAGCAGGTCGTGCCGGTGTCGTACATGAACTCCTCCGCCGACATCAAGGCCTTCACCGGCAGGCACGGCGGCACGATCTGCACCTCGTCCAACGCGCGGCGGGCGCTGGAGTGGGCCTTCCGGCAGGGTGATCCCTCGACCACGAAGGTGCTGTTCCTGCCCGACCAGCACCTCGGCCGGAACACCGCGGTGCGGGACATGGGCATGTCCCTCGAGGACTGCGTCGTCTACAACCCGCACAAGCCGAACGGCGGGCTGACGGCCGAGCAGCTGCGCGACGCGAAGATGATCCTGTGGCGCGGCCACTGCTCGGTGCACGGCCGGTTCTCGCTGGACTCGGTGAACGACGTCCGCGAGCGCATCCCCGGCGTCAACGTCCTGGTCCACCCCGAGTGCCGGCACGAGGTCGTCGCGGCGGCCGACCAGGTCGGCTCCACGGAGTACATCATCAAGGCCCTGGAGGCGGCCCCGGCCGGTTCCAAGTGGGCCATCGGCACCGAGCTCAATCTCGTACGCCGGCTCGCGAACCGCTTCGCGCCCGAGGGCAAGGAGATCGTCTTCCTCGACCGGACGGTCTGCTTCTGCTCGACCATGAACCGCATCGACCTCCCCCACCTGGTCTGGGCCCTGGAGTCCCTGGCCGACGGCAAGCCGGTCAACCGGATCGAGGTCGACAAGGAGACGGAGGCGTTCGCGAAGCTGGCGCTGGAGCGGATGCTCGCCCTGCCGTAGGGTCCCGGCCGGTCGCACAGGGCTCCGGCGGCCGGCCCGATCGGCACCGGGCCGTCACTCCACCCTCGGACGTACCAGACCGGACTCGTAGGCGATCACCACCAGCTGGGCGCGGTCCCGCGCGCCCAGCTTGGCCATGGCGCGGTTGACGTGCGTCTTCACGGTGAGCGGGCTCACCTCGAGACGTTCGGCGATCTCGTCGTTGGAGTGGCCGCCGGCGACCTGGACGAGGACCTCGCGCTCACGGACGGTGAGGGCACCGAGCCGTTCGGAGCGGGCGGGGTCGTGGCCGTCGCCGGCGGCGTCGCCCTGGGCGAGGAAGCGGGCGATCAGTCCCTTGGTGGCGGCCGGGGAGAGCAGGGCCTCCCCGCCGGCCGCGACGCGGATGGCGCTCAGCAGCTCCTCCGGTTCACTGCCCTTGCCGAGGAAGCCCGAGGCGCCGGCGCGCAGGGACTGCACCACGTAGTCGTCGACCTCGAAGGTGGTCAGGATCACCACGCGCACCCGGGCGAGGGCCGGGTCGGCGCTGATCATGCGGGTCGCGGCGAGGCCGTCGGTGCCGGGCATCCGGATGTCCATCAGCACGACGTCGGCCCGCTGCTCCTTGGCGAGGCGCACCGCCTCCGCACCGTCGGACGCCTCCCCGACGACCTCCATGTCGGGCTCGGAGTCGACGAGCACACGGAACGCGCTGCGCAGCAGGGCCTGGTCGTCGGCGAGCAGGACGCGGATGGTCGTCATGCAGGGTCCTTCGCGGAGTGCGGGGCGGGTGTCCGGCGGTGAGTGAGTCACGGTCGTGCGGCGGTGAGTCGCACGCGGTGGGTCGTACGGCGGTGGGTCATACGGCGGTGGGTCATACGGCGGTGGGTCATACGGCGGTGGGTCATACGGCGTCTTCCGCGGCCCGGGAGCGGGTCTTGACCGGAAGGATGGCATGGACGCGGAAGCCGCCGCCGTAGCGGGGGCCGGTGGTGAGGGTGCCGCGCAGTGCGGTGACCCGCTCGCGCATGCCGAGCAGGCCGTGGCCGCCGCCACCGGCCGGCTCGTCGTTCTCGGCGGAGCCGTTGTCGAGGACGGTGATCTCCACGTTCGGGCCGACGCGCACCACGCTGACCTCGGCCTTGGCCTCCGTGCCCGCGTGCTTCTGCACGTTGGTGAGGGCCTCCTGGATGACGCGGTAGGCGGCCAGGCCCACGGCGGCGGGCAGGGTGGTGCCCTGGTCGGCGCGGGCGACCTCGACGCGCAGGCCCGCGCTGCGGAAGGTACCGACGAGTTCGTCGAGGCGGTCCAGGCCCGGGGCCGGTTCGGTCGGGGCCTCGGGGTCGCCGGACTGGCGCAGCAGGCCGACGGTGGCGCGCAGTTCGTTGAGCGCGGAGCGGCTGGCCTCGCGGACGTGGGCGAGGGCCTCCATGGCCTGGTCGGGCCGCTTGTCCATGACGTGGGCGGCGACGCCCGCCTGCACGTTGACCAGGGCGATGTGGTGGGCGACGACATCGTGCAGGTCGCGGGCGATGCGCAGGCGTTCCTCTGCCACGCGGCGGCGGGCCTCCTCCTCGCGGGTGCGTTCCGCGCGCTCGGCGCGCTCGCGGATGGCCTGCACGACGGCGCGGCGGCTGCGGACGGCGTCGCCCGCGGTGGCGCCGATGCCGGTCCAGGCGAAGATGGCGAGGTTCTCCTGGGCGTACCAGGGCAGGGGGCCGGCGAGCATGGCGGCACCGGTGAGCACGGTCATCGTCAGCAGGCCGAGGCGCCAGGTGGTGGGGCGGTCGGTGGTGGCGGCGACGGTGAACAGGGCGACGACCGCGGACATCGCGACGGGCGCCCGGGGGTCGTCGACCACGCACTCGATGACCGAGACGGTGCCGGTGAGGGCGAGGACCGTTCTGGGCGCGCGGCGGCGGAAGACCAGGGCGAGGGCGCCGAGGGTCATCAGGACCAGGGCGAGCGGGTCGGGGGTGCGCAGACCCCAGTCGGCGCCGTGCCTGCCGTTCGGGTCCACGAAGGAGCCCGCCAGCATGCAGCCGAGCACGCCGGCCGCGAGGGCGGCGTCCAGTGCCAGCGGATGGGCCCTGAGCCGGCATCTGGTGCGGTCGAGTGTGCTCACGCTCTGACAGTACGGGGGTGTACGCCGGGCCGGAACGGGTGGTGCCTGCGCCCCGCGGTGGCCGCCTGCGGTGACGGCTCGCCCGCCCCCGCACCGAAAGGGCCTCCGCCCCGACCGCCGGGCGGGGACGAAGCCGCCGTCCGGCCGGCTCCGCGGAGAGCCGTCGGCCCCGGGCCGCGGAAAGCCGTCAGCCCCGGATGCCCGTCAGCCCGGGATCAGCCAGGGATCAGCCCGTCGTCGCTCAGCAGCCCCCGGACCTCCTCCAAGGTCGCGTCCGGGGAGGGCAGGATCAGCTCCGACGGTTCCAGGGAGTCGTCGGGGAGCGGGGCTCCGAGTTCGCGGACCTTGGCGAGAAGCGCCTCCAGGGTGTGGCGGAAGCCGGGGCCGTCGCCGTTCTCCATCTCCCGCAGGAGTTCGTCGTCCAGCTTGTTGAGCTCGGCGAGGTGGCTCTCCGCCAGCCTCACCTGACCCTCCCCCATGATCCGCACGATCAGGTCGTCGCCCATGTCCGGCCTCCTAGGCGTGGCCCCTACTGCTTGTCGAAGCGCGGGGTGTCCGTCGGCTGCTGCTGGGACTGTCCCTCACCGGTGCCGCCCTCGATGGCCTGCTGCTGCGAGCCTCCGGCCAGCTCCGCCTTCATGCGCTGCAGTTCCAGCTCTACATCACTACCACCGGAGATCCGGTCCAGCTCGGCCTGGATCTCGTCCTTGTGCATGCCGGACTGGTCGTCCAGGGCGCCGGAGGCGAGCAGTTCGTCGATGGCGCCGGCGCGGGCCTGGAGCTGCGCCGTCTTGTCCTCGGCGCGCTGGATGGCGAGGCCGACGTCGCCCATCTCCTCGGAGATGCCGGAGAACGCCTCACCGATGCGGGTCTGGGCCTGGGCCGCCGTGTACGTGGCCTTGATCGTCTCCTTCTTGGTGCGGAAGGCGTCGACCTTGGCCTGCAGCCGCTGGGCCGCCAGGGTGAGCTTCTCCTCCTCGCCCTGCAGCGTCGCGTGCTGCGTCTCCAGGTCGGTGACCTGCTGCTGGAGAGCGGCGCGGCGCGACAGCGCCTCGCGTGCCAGGTCCTCACGGCCCAGCGCCAGCGCCTTGCGGCCCTGGTCCTCCAGCTTGGTGGACTGCTGCTGCAACTGGTTCAGCTGGAGTTCCAGCCGCTTGCGGGACGTGGCCACGTCCGCCACGCCCCGGCGCACCTTCTGAAGCAGCTCCAACTGCTTCTGGTACGAGTAATCGAGGGTCTCGCGCGGGTCCTCGGCCCGGTCAAGGGCCTTGTTCGCCTTCGCGCGGAAGATCATCCCCATACGCTTCATGACACCGCTCATGGGCTTCGCGCGCCCCCTTCTGACCGACTCCGGCTCCAGCTCTGCGACAGAACCCACAGTACGGGCCCTGCATCCATTGACGCACTGTTCGGGGACGGATGCGCTCATCCGCAAGGACGACTGCTGCCGATCCCGGTCCGGCGTAAGGAGTAGGTGGCTCCCCAGGGAGGCACCGTGTGCAACGTCCCCTCTGTCCCTTACATGACGACTGGCGTTGCCGGATCGTTCCCCGCGGGGCTGGGGTCCAACCCCGGCCACCCCGTACCCTTGGGTTTTGTGTTCCGTAGCCGTGCCAAGGAAGAGAAGGCCCCCGCCGCCAAGGCGGCCGTGACCGACTCCAAGCAGCCCCGTGACCCGCAGGCCCCGAAGGGCCGGCCCACGCCCAAGCGCAGTGAGGCCCAGTCCCAGCGCCGCAGCGTCGCCAACACCTCGATGACGCGCAAGGACGCCGCCAAGCGCCAGCGCGAGGAGCGGCGTGCCGCCCTGGATCGGCAGCGCAAGGCGCTGGCCGGCGGCGACGAGCGCTACCTGCCGGCCCGCGACAAGGGCCCGGTCCGCAAGTTCGCGCGCGACTGGATCGACTCCCGGTTCAACGTGGCGGAGTTCTTCCTGCCCATGGCCGTGGTCATCCTGGTGCTGAGCGTCGTCCGGGTGCCCGCGCTGCAGAACATCGCGCTGCTGCTGTGGCTCGTCATCATCGTGCTGATCGTGCTCGACGCGGTCGTCAGCGCCGTCCGGCTGAAGAAGGCGCTGGCCGCGCGCTTCCCCGACCGGAACACCAAGGGCGCCACCCGCTACGCCCTGATGCGCTCCCTGCAGATGCGTCGCCTCCGGCTGCCGAAGCCGCAGGTCAAGCGCGGAGAGCGGCCCTGAGCACGACGTCTTTCTCCGGGGGCGCGGCGGATGCCTGGCTGAGCGGGCTGGGTAGGCTGCGGGACGTCGTACGCCAGGAGCTGGTGGCCCGGCAGCTCGACGAGCAGATGGCGGCACGGTTCCCTGTCGGGCGGCGGCTGCGCGTGCTCGACGTGGGCATGGGCCAGGGCACCCAGGCGCTGCGCCTGGCCAGGACCGGGCACCAGGTGACCGGGCTGGAGCAGGACGCCACTATGGTCGCGGCCGCGCGCCGGGCCCTCGCCGGTGAGCCCGAGGGCATCCGGGAGCGGATGCGGATCATCGAGGGCGACGGCCGGGACACCGGTGTGCACTTCCTGCCGGGCAGCTTCGACGTGGTCCTGTGCCACGGGGTGCTGATGTACGTGGAGGAGCCCGATCCGCTGCTGGCCGGACTGGCCCGGATGCTCGCCCACGGCGGGCTTCTGTCGCTGCTCGTGCGCAACGCCGACGCGCTGGCGATGCGGCCGGGCCTGTCCGGCGACTGGTCCGGCGCGCTCGGCGCCTTCGACACGGTGTCGTACACCAACCGGCTGGGGCTCGACGTACGGGCCGACCGGCTGAGTGCGCTGACGGCGACGCTCGCCGGGATCGGCGCGCCCCTGCACGCCTGGTACGGGGTGCGGGTGTTCACGGACACCGCGGCGGACGGGGCGGAGATCCCGGCCGACATGGAGAGTCTGCTCGCGGCCGAGGAGCGGGCCGGGCGGACCGATCCCTACCGCGGGGTGGCGGCACTGCTGCACCTGTGCGGCGTGCGCGGCTGAGCCCCGTTCGGGTGCGCACCGCGGGCCGGGCGCGGGGCCGGACGTGAGACTCGGGGCATGGACGTTTCCCGCACCCGTGCCGTCCGGCTGCCGGCCGTGGCCGCCGCGCTGTGCTGCTGCCTCGCGCTCGTCGCGGGCTGCTCCGGCTCCGCGTCCCGGAGCGAGAAGGAGAGGGCGACCGCCCAGACCGCGCAGACCGCCGTGCCGATGGCGGCCGCCGACCTGCAGAGCGACTACCAGAAAGTGATCAAGGACGTACTGCCGTCGGTGGTGCAGATCCAGGCCGGCAACGACCTGGGCTCGGGGATCGTCTACGACGACCAGGGGCACATCGTCACCAACGCGCACGTCGTCGGGGACCAGAAGACGTTCCGGGTGACGACCGCGAACAGCGACAAGGCGCTCACCGCCACGCTGGTGTACTCCTACCCCCAGCAGGACCTCGCCGTCATCAAGCTGGAGGCGGTGCCCAAGGGGCTGCGGCCGGCGGCCTTCGCGGACTCCTCGAAGGTGCGGGTCGGGCAGATCGTGCTGGCGATGGGCTCGCCGCTCGGGCTGTCGTCCAGCGTCACGCAGGGGATCGTGTCGGCGACCGGACGGACCGTCACCGAAGGCGGATCGGGCGGCAGCCCGGGAGCGACGATCGGGAACATGATCCAGACGTCGGCGGCCATCAACCCGGGCAACAGCGGCGGCGCACTGGTCGACCTCGACGGGCGGGTCGTCGGCATTCCGACACTCGCCGCCGTCGACCCGAACCTCGGCAACAGCGCGGCGCCCGGCATCGGGTTCGCGATCCCCTCGTCGATGGTGGGGACGGTCGCCGGACAGATCGTCAGGAACGGCAAGGTCACCGACTCGGGCCGGGCCGCGCTCAACATCACGGGCCGCACGGTCGTCGACGACCGGTTCCGGCCCGCCGGGGTCGCCGTGGTCGAGGTGGAGAAGGGCGGGGCCGCCGACAAGGCGGGTATCCGTGCCGGGGACGTCATCATCAGGCTGGGTGACACGGACATCACCACCATCACCTCGCTGACCGAGGCGCTGGCCGCCGAGAAGCCGGGCGACCGGACGTCGGTGACGTACACCCGCGACGGCCGGGAGGAGAAGACGGACGTCACGCTGGGCGAGCAGTGACCGGCACCGCGAGGGGCGGCCGGATCCCGGCCGCCCCTCCGGCGTGACCCGGTAGCGCGCTACCGCCTATGCCTCGTCGGCGTGCAGGCTCATCGGCCCGTAGACCTCCGCGGAGTCCTCGAACAGCCGCACCTGGTCGGCTCCGCCCTCCTGCAGGGCCTTCCAGTGCTCCCCGATCCAGGACTCGGCGTCTCCCTGCGTGGTGAAGTCCTCGGGCTGCACCGCGGGCCGGACCTCCGCCCCGTCCGCCTTCTCGAAACGCCACGTCCATGCCGCCATGTACGCCTCCCGTGTCTGGGGCACCTGCAGAGCAGAAGCCGGATCTTGGTCCGGCTCCTGTCCAGAAGACTAGTCGGACGGGCAGCACCTGCGCAGACACGCGAAAATCACTGTCGTGGAAGTGACTCTGCTCGGCACCGGCGCCCCCGCGGGCCTGCCCCGCCCCGACTGTCCCTGTGCCGCCTGTGCGTCCGCGCTCGGCGCTGACGCGCGGGCGGCGACCGCCGTGCTGGTGGACGGCACGCTGCTGCTCGACCTGACGCCGGGCGCGGCGTTCGCGGCCGCCCGGTCCGGGCATTCGCTCGGCGGCGTACGGCAGGTGCTGCTGACGCATCCGCACGACGGACCGCCGGTCGAGGTGCCCGCCGGGACGCCGCATCCCGGACGGGTGCCGGACGGGCGGGAGCTGGCGCTGCTGACGGGGCACCGGGTGCGCGCGGTGGCGATGGACGCGCCGGGCACCGGGTACGCGGTCACCGGGCCGAGCGGGCAGCGGCTGCTGTACCTGCCGCCCCGGTCCGCGCCCGCCGGGCTGGAGGAGGGTCCGGCGCAGTCGTACGACATGGTGCTCGCCGACGTGGTGCGGCGCCCCGACGCGCTGGCCGGTCTGCGGGCGGTGGGGGCGCTCGGCCCGGCCACGGACGTGGTCGCCGTCCATCTGGACCACGACGTGCCGCCGGGCGGCGAACTGGCCCGGCGGCTCGCCGCCGCGGGGGCGCGGGCCGTGCCGGACGGGACGACGCTGACGGTGGGGGAATTCACCGACGTGGCCGACCTGGCCGGCGTGCCGCGGCGGACGCTGGTGCTGGGCGGGGCCAGGTCCGGGAAGTCCGTGGAGGCGGAGCGGCGCCTGGAGGCCTTCCCCGACGTGCGGTACGTGGCGACGGGCGGCACGCGCAACGGCGACACGGAGTGGGCCGCGCGGGTCGCCGCCCACCGCGAGCGGCGGCCGGGGTCCTGGCGGACGACCGAGACCTGCGACCTGGTGCCGCTGCTGAGGGAGGAGGGGCCCCCGCTGCTGATCGACTGCCTGTCCCTGTGGCTGACGGACGCGATGGACGCGGTCGGGGCGTGGGACGACGCTCAGTGGGCGGACGGCGGGGAGCGGGCGCTGCGGGAGCGGGTGCGGGAGCTGACGGAGGCGGTGCGGGCCACCCGGCGGACCGTGGTCGCCGTGTCGAACGAGGTGGGTTCGGGCATCGTGCCGGCCACGGCGTCCGGGCGGCGCTACCGGGACGAACTCGGGCGCCTGAACGCCGCGTTCGCCGGGGAGTGCGAGCACGTGGTGCTGGTGGTGGCGGGCCAGGCGCTGGTGCTACGGGGCTGACCGGGGCCGGCGCGCGACGATCCGGCAGGTGTACGGCAGCCGGTCCAGGACGTGCCGGCTCGCGGCCACGATCGCGCAGTCGTACGCCTCCAGCCGGCGGCGCAGCTCGTACGACTCCTGCGGGGCCGCCTCCACCAGGAGGAGGCCGCCGGGGCGCAGCAGCGTGAGGGCGGCGGCGAGTTCGGCGCGGGGGTCCGGGACGGGTGAGCGGCGGTCGAGGAGGGTGACGACATCGTAGCGGCCGCGCAGGATCGCCGTGATGTGCCGGTCCGTCACATGGCCCGCGTACGCCTCCTCGACGCGCTCCAGATGGCGGGCGTACGCCACGCGCGGGCCGGGATCGAGGCCGTCGATGGAGGTGTAGGGGAAGAGCTTCCGGGCGGTCTCGGGGAAGTGCGCCTCGCCCGTGCCGACGTCCAGCCAGCTCTCCGGCTCGGGCAGCAGCCGCAGGATCGCGCGGGCCGCCGAACGGTGACGTCTGCGCCGGCCGAGGGCGCTGACACGGCTGCGCAGGCTGTTCAAGGCGGCTCCCGGAGGCGTACGACATTCCGCTGCAAAACGGAACGTAAGGGATCGGGAACGCGGGAGCAACGACGTCGGGTGCGTGTGGTGCCCCTGTGGCGCTGTCCTGTTCGACCGGTGCCGGTACTGTTCGGCGAATGAGCTCGCTTAATCTCGACGACTTCACCGATCTGATCGAGCGCCCGGACGGCGGGGTACGCCGCGACGCCGAGGCGCGCAGGGAGCGCCAGGTCGTGCCGCCCGGGTCACTGGGCCGCCTCGACGAACTCGGTGAGTGGCTGTCCGCCGCGCAGTCCGCCGTGCCGGTGCGGCCGATCGAGCGGCCGCGGGTGGTGCTCTTCGCCGGCGACCACGGAGTCGCCGCACTGGGCGTCTCGGCCCGGCCCGCGGGCAGCGCCGGCCGGCTGGTGCGGGAGGTGCTGGAGGGCGGCCGTCCGGTGTCCGTGCTCGCCCGCCGGCTCGGCGTGCCGGTGCGCGTCGTCGACATGGCCCTGGACTGCGACCCGCAGACGCTGCCGGACGAGGTCGTACGGCACCGGGTGCGGCGCGGCAGCGGGCGTATCGACATCGAGGACGCGCTGACGGCCGAGGAGGCCGAGGCGGCGTTCCGCGCCGGCGTCGCGGTGGCCGACGAGGAGGCCGACTCCGGCACGGATCTGGTGGTGCTCGGCGATGTGAGCGTGGGCGGGACGACGGTGGCCGGCGTGCTGATCGCCGCGCTGTGCGGGACCGACGCCTCGGTCGTCACCGGGCGGGGCGGGCTCGCCATCGACGACCTGACGTGGATGCGCAAGTGCGCGACGATCCGGGACGCGCTGCGGCGGGCGCGGCCCGTGCTGGGCGACCAGTTGCAGTTGCTGACGGCGGTGGGCGGCGCCGACGTCGCCGCGATGACGGGCTTTTTGCTGCAGAGCGCGGTGCGCAAGACGCCGGTGATCCTGGACGGCGTCGTGGCGGCGGCCTGCGCCCTGGTGGCGCAGCGGGTCTCGTTCCGGGCGCCGGACTGGTGGCTGGCCGCGCACGACAGCGGGGAGCCGGGGCAGGCCAAGGCCCTGGACCGGATGGCGCTGGAGCCGCTGCTGTCGCACGGCGTGACCGTGGGCGAGGGCACGGGCGCGCTGCTCGCGCTGCCGCTGGTCCAGGCCGCGGCGGCGCTCGCCGCGGAACTGCCGGAGCGGCCGGAGGAGCAGGAACAGCAGGAACAGCGGGAACAGCGGGAAGAGCGGGGACTCTCCGGCGACGGTGAGCAGAAGGGCGGGGAGACCGAGGCGCAGGAGATCGGCTAGGCAGGCGCCGGCCAGGCGCCGCGACACGGACCGAAAGCCGACCGACCGACGACCCGAGATGGAGGGGTTCATCAGGACATCGCCCATATGATCCTCATCCATGGGAGATGCCCGAATTGCCTCGCGGCGGGCCGCCGCGTTCGCCGTCTGGTATTTGCGGGCCGTCGCGTTCGTCAACTTTCTCAGTGCCGTGTGGGTGTCGCTGGGACAGGACGTGCGGCGGCACAACCAGGAGAACCTCTTCACGCCGTACCTGCTGACCGCGGGCTTCGCCTCCGGAGTGTTCACGGCCTTCCTCGCCGTGACCATGCGGCGCCGCAAGCGCGCCGCGTGGATCCTCAACCTCGCACTGGCGGGCCCGTTCCTCGGGCTGTTCGGCTTCGCGATGGCGTTCCCGGAGATCCGGCGGTCCGCCCAGAACTGGATCTCGCTCGCCCTCACCGCCGCCTTCGTCGCGGCCCTGCTGGCCGGGCGGCGGGAGTTCTACGCCAAGGGCGACCGCGCCAACCCCCGGCTCGCCGCCGCGGTCGCGGTGGGCGGGACGCTGGCCGCCTCGCTGCTGGCCGGGCTGCTGGTGACACTCACCGACCAGGCGCCGGACGCGGCCCGTTCGACCTTCCCGGAGCGCTGGCGCTACGGCACCTTCCGGCTGGTCTCCATCGCCGTCGACGAGTCCCGCTTCCCCGGCGTGGACGCGCCGAACTGGGTCAACGTCGCCGTCAACGTGCTCAGCACGGTCCTCGTCCTCGCCGTCCTCTACGCCGCCTTCCGCTCCCGGCGCACCGTGGACCCGCTCAGCGAGGACGACGAGAAACGGCTGCGGGAACTGCTTCGGCGGCAGGGGGAGCGGGACTCGCTGGGGTACTTCGCGCTGCGCCGGGAGAAGAGCGTGGTGTGGTCGCCGACGGGCAAGGCGGCGGTGGCGTACCGGGTCGTCGGGGGTGTCTCGCTGGCCTCCGGCGACCCCCTCGGCGACCCGGAGGCGTGGCCCGGCGCGATCGGGCCGTGGCTCGCCGAGGCGCGGGCGCACGGGTGGATCCCGGCGGTGATGGGGGCGAGCGAGGAGGCCGGGACCGTGTACGCGCGGCACGGCCTGGACGCGCTGGAGCTGGGCGACGAGGCGATCGTGGAGGTCGCCGAGTTCACGCTGGAGGGCCGGGCCATGCGGACCGTGCGGCAGGCCTGCAACCGGGTCCGGCGGGCCGGCTACGGCGTGCGGATCCGGCGGCACGAGGACATCCCGGCCGACGAGATGGCGTATCTGCTCCGGCGGGCGGACGACTGGCGCGACGGGGCCACCGAACGCGGGTTCAGCATGGCGCTGGGACGGCTCGGGGACCCCGAGGACGGGCAGTGCGTGATGCTCGAGTGCACCGACGGGACGGGCGAGTTGCGGGCGCTGCTGTCCTTCGTGCCGTGGGGGCCGCACGGGCTCTCCCTCGACCTGATGCGGCGCGACCGGGACTCCGGGAACGGGCTGGTGGAGTTCATGGTGCTCGAACTGCTGCGCCGCGCCCGGGACATCGGGGTCACCCAGGTCTCACTGAACTTCGCCATGTTCCGGTCGGTCTTCGAACGGGGGGCGCGGCTGGGTGCCGGGCCGGTGCTGAGGCTGTGGCGCTCGCTGCTCAGCTTCTTCTCGCGCTGGTGGCAGATCGAGTCCCTGTACCGCGCCAACGCGAAGTACCGGCCCATCTGGGAGCCGCGGTTCCTGCTGTTCGAGAAGAGCGCGGACCTGCCGCGCATCGCCATCGCCGCGGCGCGGGCGGAGGGGTTCCTGACGGCGGGCCCCGCGGCACCGGGGCTGCCGAAGTGGCTGCGCCGCGAGCACCTGGGGACCCACCGATGAGGACCACCGCGTGAGGGCCCTCGCCCGCTGGGCGCGCGCCGAATGGGGGCTGCTGTACGTCACGGCGCGCGAGCCGCTGCTGGCGCGGCGCTGGCGGGCGCTCCCGGGGACGCTCGGGGCGGTGGGTCTGACGGCTCTCGCGCAACTGGTCCAGAACCAGCCCTGGGGCTACCGGTTCGTGCAGGACGTCGGGGTGGTGCGGGCGGAGGACCCGGTGTGGCCGGCCCTGCTGCGCACCCCTCTCTCGCTGTTCGTCCCGGCCCTGGACCTCCCCGTGTGGGGCGCACTCGCCCAGGTCCTCCTCGTCTTCGGCATCGCGGAACTCTGCCTGGGCCTACGGCACACCCTCGTCATCGCCTACGCCGCCACCCTCGCCGGAACGCTCTACGCCCGTGCGGGCGTCCGGCTGGGCTTCGACAGCCCCCTGGGCCTGCCGCCCTCGGACGCCGCCGTGATCGACACGGGCCCCTCGGCGGCGGTCGTGGGCCTGGCCGTCTTCCTCGGCTGGCGCTACGGCGCGTACACCACGGCCGGCGCCGTGACGGCCGCCATGGCGGCCGAGGCCGCGCTCAAGGGCAACCTGGCCGGCAAGGAACACCTGGCGGCGATCGTCGTGACGGTCCTGCTGTGCGCGCTCCCGGCGCTGCGCCGACGGCGCCGGGAACCGCCACCGGACCCCCGCGCGGGAACCCGCGCAGCCCGCGACGGCACCGGACCCACGGCAGCCCTGGTCCCGCACCGCGAGAGCACCGGCGGCGAGTACGGCGACGGCTGAGCGTTCAGGTCCCGCCCGCCGGCCGGAGGGAGCAGGCCCGCCGTGCCGTGAGCGCCGTCACCGGGTCAGCGCGCGGCCCGGTGCCGGGTCCGGCTTGCCGCCCAGGAAGTCCTGGAATTTGCGGCGGGGGCCCAGCCAGCGGCGGTCGTGGTGGTAGGCGCGGAGGGTGGCTCTGGCGCGGGCGCGGGGGCGGCGGCGGTAGAAGCGCCTGGCCCAGGGGGAGCCGGGACGGGCCAGCCGGACGAGGCCGATCAGGCCGATGAACGGGACGATCACGCTGAACACGGCCATCCGGGTCTTGCCCTTGCTCAGGACGGCCAGGGAGAACAGGAAGTTGACGACCACGGTCGAGATCACGCTGCCGCGGTCCTGCAGTTCCTGCTCGGTCATGCCGTTCACGCCGAACGGCGCGAAGCCCGCGAGCATCAGGCCCACCAGGGCCGCCGTGAGGACGACCACCTCCACGCTCTTGCGGCCCTCCTCGCTCCAGTAGACGTCGTCGAGATGCAGGATCAGCGCGAACTCGTCGAGGACCAGCCCCGCCCCCATGCCGAAGACGACCGCGAACGCGGCGGCGCCGAACCCGTGCCGGCCGCTGGCGACCGCGCCGAACCCGCCGAGGGTCGTGAGGACGACGCCCGGGACGACGTGGTGGATGTGCAGCCCGCCCGCCTTGACGTTGCCGAAGGGGCCCTTGCCGGCCCGGATGAGGCGCGTGACGGCCCGCGTGACCAGGAATGTCAGCACGAAGGCGGTGAGGGCGAGCAGCAGCGGAAGCTTGCCCGGCTCGATGATGTTCCGCTGCAGCCAATGTCCCATATGCGCACTGTATCCAGGCCCGTCGCGGCCCTCCTCCCGACCGCCCGGTAACCTGCGCCGGTGCCCGGACCCTCCTCGACGCCCTGGCCGGACGGCCTCCGTTTCGCCTTCGGCACCCTCACCGTGCTGCCCGTCCCGGTGACCCGCTGGGACCGGGACGCGGCCCGCGGCGGCATGCTGTGCGCGCCGCTCGCCGGAGCCGTCGTCGGCGGCTGCGCGGCCCTGGCCGGCGTGGCGCTGCTGGCGCTCGGCGCCGACGCCCTGCTCGCCGCCGTCGTCTCCGCCGCCGTCCCCGCCGCCCTCACCCGCGGTCTGCACCTGGACGGTCTGGCGGACACCGCCGACGGCCTCGGCAGCGGCAAGCCCGCACCGGACGCCCTGCGGATCATGAAGCAGTCGGACATCGGGCCCTTCGGAGTGCTCACGCTCGTCCTGGTGCTGCTCGCCCAGGTCGCCGCCCTGGCCCAGGCGTACGGCGGCTCGTGGGCCCGGGGCGCGCTCGCGGCCGTCGTCTCGGCGACCGCCGCCCGCCTCGCGCTCACCCTGGCGGCGCGGGCCGGCGTGCCGGCCGCCCGCCCCGAGGGGCTGGGCGCGGCGGTGGCGGGTGTGGTGCCGGTACGGGCGGCGGCGCTCGCCGCGGTGCTGGTCACCGGCGCGGCCGCCGCCGCGGGCGCGCTCCTGGGGACGTACGGCGTCGTCCGCACGGCGGCCGCGGTGCTCGCCGCGCTGGTCGTCGCCGAACTCCTGCTCGGCCACTGCACGCGCCGCTTCGGCGGGGTGACCGGCGACGTGTTCGGAGGGCTGGCCGAGACGGCGGCGACCGTCTGTCTCCTCGTGATGTCACTGGGGCAGTAGTCTGTTCGGCCGTACGGACAGAGGAATTCGATCGGGGGACGTTCGTGCCGAAGCTTCGCCGTGTCACGGCCTGGTTCATCGACTTCGCGCTGGTGCTGGCGCTCGCCGCCGCGCTGGCCGTGCTCACCTTCCACCGCATATCCGCGCTCGTCGCCGACGTACCCGGACTCGCCACCCGCGGCGGCCTCGACCTGCTGACCTCACGCGGCGACGTGATCAGCGCCTCGGAGGGGTTCGGGGTGTCGCTGTGGGACAAGGCGGTCGGTTACGTCGAGGAGGCCTTCGGCCTGCTGATCGTCGTCACCTTCCTCTACCAGTGGGCCTGCCTCTCCCTCGCCGGGCGCACCCTCGGCAAGGGTCTGCTCGGCCTGAAGGTCGCCCCGAGCGCGCCGCGCCGCGCCGCGGTGCGCGCCGCCGTCACCACGGCCGCCGACATCGCCGTCTACGCCGTCGCCTGCGTGCTGCTGATGGAGGGCGAGTTCCTGCTGTCGGTCGCCGTGTGGGCGCTGGCCGTCGTCTTCTTCTTCCTCAACGCGCTCCCGGTCTTCTCCCCCACCCGGCGCTCCCTCGCCGACCGCGTGGCCGGCACGGCCGTCACCGGTCTCGGCATCAGGACGCCCACCGCCACGCCTGCGGCCCGCACCTTCTGACCGGCGCGGGCGCGGACGACGCGGGGACGACGCGGGGAATGAGCCGACGCGCCCACGCGCGTAGTCTCGTCCGGAGTGTTCGCCGCACCGGGGAAGGCCCCGCTGAGACCGCACCCTGAGGTCGGATCTAGGGTCGGCTGTCGGGCCCGGTCGACCCACACAGATCGACCACAGGAACTTCACATCGGAAGCGAGAATTCACCACCGTGACTGCTCTCACTCTCAGCACCGCCGCGGCGCCCGGTCTTCGGGCCGACGCGATCGTGATCGGTGTGGCCAAGGGCGCGAAGGGCCCGGTCGTGGCGCCGGGCGCCGAGGCCGTGGACAAGGCCTACGACGGCCATCTCGCCGGCGTCCTGGAGACCCTCGGCGCGTCCGGCGCCGAGGGCGAGGTGACGAAGCTGCCCGCGCCCTCCGGCTTCAAGGCCCCGCTCGTGGTGGCAGTGGGCCTCGGCCAGGAGCCCGGCAAGGACGCGAACGCGGCCTTCGACGCCGAGGCCCTGCGCAAGGCCGCGGGCTGCGCCGCCCGTGCCCTCGCCGGAGCGAAGAAGGCCGCCTTCGCCCTGCCCGTCGGCGACGCCGCCGACGTCCGCGCGATCGGCGAGGGCGTGCTGCTCGGCGCGTACTCCTTCGACACCTACAAGGAGACCGCGCCCTCGGGCGGCGCCGCCAAGAACGGCAAGGCCCCGCTCGGCGAGGCCGCGCTGCTCGGCGCCAGGCCCCGCGACAAGGAGCACAAGGCCGCCGTCCAGCGCGCCGTCGCCGTCGCCGAGGAGCTCAACCGCGCCCGCGACCTGGTCAACACCCCGCCGAACGACCTCAACCCGGAGGCGTTCGCCGCGGTCGCGGTGGCCGCGGCCAAGGAGCACGGCATCAAGGTGCAGGTGCTCGACGTCAAGGCGCTCCAGAAGGGCGGCTACGGCGGCATCCTCGGCGTCGGCGCCGGTTCGGCGTCGGGGCCGCGGCTGGTGAAGCTGTCGTACACCCCTTCCAGGGCCAGGAAGCACCTCGCGTTCGTCGGCAAGGGCATCACCTACGACTCGGGTGGCATCTCGCTGAAGCCGGCGGGCCACAACGAGACGATGAAGTGCGACATGAGCGGCGCGGCGGCCGTCTTCGCCGCCGTGGTCGCCGCCGCGCGCCTGGGCCTGGAGGTGAACGTCACCGGCTGGCTGGCGCTCGCCGAGAACATGCCGTCCGGTTCCGCGACCCGGCCGGGCGACGTGCTGCGCATGTACAGCGGCAAGACGGTCGAGGTCCTCAACACCGACGCCGAGGGCCGGCTGGTGCTGGCGGACGCGCTGTGGGCCGCCTCCCAGGAGAAGCCGGACGCCATCGTGGACGTCGCGACCCTCACCGGCGCGATGATGCTGGCGCTGGGCAGCCGGACCTTCGGGATCATGGCGAACGACGACGCGTTCCGCTCCACGGTGCACGAGGCGGCCGAGGAGGTCGGCGAGCCGGCCTGGCCGATGCCGCTGCCCGAGCACCTGCGCAAGGGCATCGACTCCCCGACCGCCGACATCGCCAACATGGGCGAGCGGATGGGCGGCGGCCTCGTCGCGGGGCTCTTCCTGCGCGAGTTCGTGGGCGAGGGCATCACCTGGGCGCACCTGGACATCGCGGGCCCGGCCTTCAACGAGGGCGGCCCGTTCGGCTACACGCCGAAGGGCGGCACGGGTACGGCGGTGCGGACCCTGGTCCGGCTGGCGGAGCTGACGGCCTCGGGCGACCTGGGCTGATGCGGCGATGAGCGAGGGGGCTCCGCGCGCGGGTAGGGCGGAGCCCCCTCGTGGCCGACGGATTGCCGGGTTTTTCCGGCGGGTGCTCAGGTGAACGTGGGACGTCTCACACACCGGCCCGGCGTCTCGTTCACCTCCGACAAGTGCGAAGATGGGCCACGGCAGGACAGGGCCCCCACCACAGGGCCGAAGAAAGAGCGGCCGGACACCAGCCGACCGACCGGTCAACCCCCCGTATGGCACCAAGGGGCCCGGCGTACGGCGCACATGCATGGAGGACGTGACGTGGCGAACGACGCCAGCACCGTTTTCGACCTAGTGATCCTCGGCGGTGGTAGCGGTGGTTACGCCGCGGCCCTGCGCGGGGCGCAGCTGGGCCTGGACGTCGCCCTGATCGAGAAGGACAAGGTCGGCGGTACCTGCCTGCACCGTGGGTGCATCCCCACCAAGGCCCTGCTGCACGCGGGCGAGATCGCCGACCAGGCCCGCGAGAGCGAGCAGTTCGGCGTCAAGGCGAGCTTCGAGGGCATCGACGTCCCCGCCGTCCACAAGTACAAGGACGGCGTCGTCGCCGGCCTGTACAAGGGCCTGCAGGGGCTCATCGCCTCGCGCAAGGTGACCTACATCGAGGGTGAGGGCCGGCTGTCCTCCCCCACCTCCGTCGACGTGAACGGGCAGCGCGTCCAGGGCCGCCACGTCCTGCTGGCGACCGGCTCGGTGCCGAAGTCGCTGCCGGGCCTGGAGATCGACGGCAACCGCATCATCTCCTCCGACCACGCCCTCGTCCTGGACCGCGTGCCGAAGTCCGCGATCATCCTGGGCGGCGGCGTCATCGGCGTCGAGTTCGCCTCCGCCTGGAAGTCCTTCGGTGCGGACGTCACCGTCGTCGAGGGCCTGAAGCACCTCGTCCCGGTCGAGGACGAGAACTCCTCCAAGCTGCTCGAGCGCGCGTTCCGCAAGCGCGGCATCAAGTTCAGCCTGGGCACGTTCTTCCAGAAGGCCGAGTACACGCAGGACGGCGTCAAGGTCACCCTCGCCGACGGCAAGGAGTTCGAGGCCGAGGTCCTGCTGGTGGCCGTCGGCCGCGGCCCGGTCTCCGCCGGTCTCGGCTACGAGGAGCAGGGCGTCGCCATGGACCGCGGCTACGTCCTGGTCGACGAGTACATGCGCACCAACGTGCCCACCATCTCCGCCGTCGGGGACCTGGTCCCCACGCTCCAGCTCGCGCACGTCGGCTTCGCCGAGGGCATCCTGGTGGCGGAGCGCCTGGCCGGTCTGAAGACCGTCCCGATCGACTACGACGGTGTCCCGCGGGTGACCTACTGCCACCCCGAGGTCGCCTCCGTCGGCATCACCGAGGCCAAGGCCAAGGAGATCTATGGTGCGGACAAGGTCGTCGCTCTGAAGTACAACCTCGCCGGCAACGGCAAGAGCAAGATCCTCAACACCGCGGGTGAGATCAAGCTCGTCCAGGTCAAGGACGGTGCCGTGGTCGGCGTCCACATGGTCGGCGACCGCATGGGCGAGCAGGTCGGCGAGGCCCAGCTGATCTACAACTGGGAGGCGCTGCCGGCCGAGGTGGCCCAGCTCATCCACGCCCACCCGACGCAGAACGAGGCGATGGGCGAGGCCCACCTTGCTCTGGCCGGCAAGCCGCTGCACTCGCACGACTGACCCTCGGTCGACGAAGCGACTCCGCGACGACACAGACTTCCGCAATTCCTAAGGAGCAACCGAAACCATGGCGGTTTCCGTAACCCTTCCGGCGCTCGGCGAGAGCGTCACCGAGGGCACTGTCACCCGCTGGCTGAAGGCCGAGGGCGAGCGCGTCGAGGCCGACGAGCCGCTGCTCGAGGTCTCGACCGACAAGGTCGACACCGAGATCCCCTCGCCCGCCGCCGGTGTCCTCGCCAGCATCAAGGTCGCCGAGGACGAGACGGTCGAGGTCGGCGCCGAGCTCGCCGTCATCGACGACGGCTCCGGGGCGGCCGCCGCCGCGCCCGCCCCGGCCGCCGCGGAGGCTCCGGCCCCCGCCGCCCAGCCCGCCCCGGCGCCGGCCGCCGAGGCCCCGGCCGCCCCGGCCCCCGCGCCCGCCGCCCCCGCCGCGCCTGCTTCCCCCGCGGGCGGCGCGTCCGGCACGGACGTGGTCCTGCCCGCGCTCGGCGAGTCCGTCACCGAGGGCACCGTCACCCGCTGGCTGAAGTCGGTCGGCGACTCCGTCGAGGCCGACGAGCCGCTGCTCGAGGTCTCCACGGACAAGGTCGACACCGAGATCCCGGCGCCCGCCTCCGGCACGCTGCTGGAGATCGTGGTCGGTGAGGACGAGACCGCCGAGGTCGGCGCCAAGCTCGCCGTCATCGGCGCCGCGGGTGCCGCTCCCGCGGCCGCCCCGGCCCCCGCCGCCCCGGCCCCCGCGCCCGCCGCCGAGGCTCCGGCCCCGGCTCCGGCCGCCCCCGCGGCCCCGGCACCCGCCCCGGCCCCGCAGGCCCCGTCGGCCCCGGCCCCGCAGCAGGTCACGGCGCCGGCTCCGGACCCGGCGCCGTCCGCCCCTGCGCCCGCCCCGGCTCCGGCGCCCGCCCCGGCGGCTCCGGCCGCTCCGGCTCCCGCCCCGGCCGCCGCCAAGGCGACCGACGAGGGCGCCTACGTCACCCCGCTGGTGCGCAAGCTCGCCGCCGAGAACGGCGTCGACCTGTCCACCGTCAAGGGCACCGGCGTCGGCGGCCGTATCCGCAAGCAGGACGTCACCGCCGCCGCCGAGGCCGCGAAGGCCGCCGCTGCCGCCCCGGCTCCCGCCGCCGCTGCCGCCCCGGCCAGGAAGGCCCCGGCGCTGGAGGTCTCCCCGCTCCGCGGCCAGACCGTCAAGATGCCGCGCATCCGCAAGGTCATCGGCGACAACATGGTCAAGGCGCTGCACGAGCAGGCGCAGCTGTCCTCGGTCGTCGAGGTGGACGTCACCCGCCTGATGCGCCTGCGCGCCCAGGCCAAGGACTCCTTCGCCGCGCGCGAGGGCGTCAAGCTCTCCCCGATGCCGTTCTTCGTGAAGGCGGCGGCCCAGGCGCTGAAGGCCCACCCGGTCATCAACGCCAGGATCAACGAGGCCGAGGGCACGATCAGCTACTTCGACACCGAGAGCATCGGTATCGCGGTGGACTCCGAGAAGGGCCTGATGACCCCGGTCATCAAGCACGCGGGCGACCTGAACATCGCCGGCATCGCGAAGGCCACGGCGGAGCTGGCCGGCAAGGTCCGCGCCAACAAGATCACCCCGGACGAGCTGTCCGGCGCGACCTTCACCATCTCCAACACCGGTTCGCGCGGCGCGCTCTTCGACACGATCATCGTGCCGCCGGGCCAGGTCGCGATCCTCGGCATCGGTGCCACGGTCAAGCGCCCGGCGGTCATCGAGACCGAGGAGGGCACGGTCATCGGCGTCCGCGACATGACCTACCTGACCCTCTCCTACGACCACCGTCTGGTGGACGGCGCCGACGCGGCCCGTTACCTGACCGCGGTCAAGGCGATCCTGGAGGCGGGCGAGTTCGAGGTCGAGCTCGGCCTCTGAGACTCCGCGTCCCTGTGACGGTGCCCCTGTCCGGAGTCTCCGGGCGGGGGCACCGCCGTAGGCCCCCGCCGTGCGTCTGCCCGCCGGGTCCGGCGGCCCCGTGGACCTACCGGTCCGTCCCCGTACCCGGGGCGCCCCGGCCGTCGTGGCCGGAGTTCGGCGCCCGGTCCGCCCCGTCCGCCCCGGCGGGCAGACGCACCCGGCCGGGACCTGCGGCCACCGCGGGCACCGGGACCCGCCGGCCGCCGTGTGCCGTGACCGGGACCGTGGCGGCCGGGCGGGTGCTGCCGCCGGACGCCTGCGTGGGCATCGGCCGGCACCCCGCCAGGCCGATGACCGAGCCCGCGACGGCCACCGCGACCGCCAGTCCGAGCCTGCCGCTGCGTTCCCCGATGTCCATGCCGACCCCCGGACGGTGCGGGGGCACCCCGCCCGGGCACCCCTGCCGACCGCGACGGCGGGGTGCGCCCGGCGGTTCTCGCCGTGACACGGCGGTGACGGCTCCGGGTCCGCTCCGCTACGGGTCTTTACACCCGGTAGCACTCTGTGCGGCGTGTAAGTCTCGTCTCACCTGCGTGAAAGCGCCCCCGTGCACCCCTACGGAAAGCGCTCGCGGCCTTATGGTCGAAACGTCAAACGCCCCCGGGGCCGATGGGCGGCCCCTCCCGAAGGAGCCCTCATGACCGCGCCCGTCATCCACTCGCTGCGCGAACAGATCCGCGAGCACATCGTGGAAGGGATCGTCAGCGGGCGCTGGCAGCCGGGCGAGCGGATCGTGGAGCGGCGCATCGCCACCGAGCTGGAGGTCAGCCAGACGCCGGTGCGGGAGGCGCTGCGCGAGCTGGAGTCGCTGCGGCTGATCGAGTCGGCTCCCAACAAGGGCGTGCGGGTGCGCAACCTGACGGCCGCCGACCTGGAGGAGAGCTACCCGGTCCGGGCCGGCCTGGAGGCGATCGCGGCGGAACTCGCGGCGGAGCGCCTGGCCGAGGACTGCTCGGCCCTGGAGCCGCATGTCGCCGCCCTCTACCGGGCCGACCGCGCCGCCGACGGCACCGGCCAGGTGCGGCACACCGTCGCCTTCCACCGCGAACTGGTGCGGGCCGCCGGGAACTCCGTGCTGCTGCACACCTGGGAGGGCCTGGGCATCGAAGTCTTCACGGCGCTGTCCATCCGCTGGCTGGGAACCGTCCAGCAGTCGTACGCGGAGGAGCACGAGGAGCTGGTACAGGCGTTCCGCAGGAGGGACCCGAGGATCGCCGAGCTGGTGAAGGCCCACGTGCTCGGCTGCGCGCCGCGGGCCTGAAGCAGCCGAGCATCCCCGCGCTCACCTGCGAAAACCCCCCGGAATCGCGGCACCGGGTGCCATCCGTGAAGGCACCGCATGCCGACTTTCTCGTCATCGAGAAGTTTTACCCCTGAACCCTTTGATCGATCATCGATCAGGGAGTTATTGTCGCCGACGGGCCTGAACCGAGGCCCAGCGCCCTGTCCTGCCAAAGACCAAGGGCACCTCTGAACCCTTACCGATGAGGGAACCCCCTTCGACTGAGGAAGGCGGCGACATGACCGACCCCAACGCCATCCAGCCGAGCGAGCTCGACCAGCTCCCCGACCGGGACCCCGAGGAGACCGCCGAATGGCAGGCCTCGCTGGACGCCGTCGCGAAGGCGGCGGGCCCGCACCGTGCCGCGTACCTGATGCGCCGCACGCTGGAGCGCGCGGAGGCGGGCGGCGTCGCGCTGCCGAAGCTCCTCGAGACGGACTACGTCAACACCATCCCGACCGCCGCCGAGCCGGCCGTGCCCGGTGACGAGGAGATGGAGCGCCGGATCACCGCGTGGAACCGCTGGAACGCGGCCGCGATGGTGACCCGGAGCAGCAAACTCGGCGTCGGCGGCCACATCGCCACCTTCGCCTCCGCCGCCTGGCTCTACGAGACGGGCTTCAACCACTTCTTCCGGGGCAAGGAGTCCCAGGACTCCCCCGGCTCCGGCGACCAGCTCTACATCCAGGGCCACGCCTCCCCCGGCATCTACGCCCGCGCCTTCCTGGACGGCCGGCTCAGCGAGGCGCACCTCGACCGGTTCCGCCAGGAGGCGGCCGGCGGCGGCCTGCCCTCCTACCCGCACCCGCGGCGCCTGTCCTGGCTGTGGGAGTTCCCGACGGTGTCCATGGGCCTCGGCCCGCTGTCGGCGATCTACCAGGCGCGCTTCAACCGCTATCTGACCGCGCGCGGCATCAAGGACGTCTCGGCCTCCCACGTCTGGGCGTTCCTCGGCGACGGCGAGATGGACGAGCCGGAGTCCACGGCCGCCATCGCCCTCGCCTCCCGTGAGGGCCTGGACAACCTGACCTTCGTCATCAACTGCAACCTGCAGCGCCTCGACGGCCCGGTCCGCGCCAACTTCAAGATCGTGCAGGAGCTGGAGGCCCAGTTCCGCGGCGCCGGCTGGAACGTGATCAAGTCGCTGTGGGGCTCGGCCTGGGACGAGCTGTTCCGGCTCGACACCACCGGCGCGCTCGTACGCCGCCTGCGCGAGGTGCCCGACGCGCAGGTGCAGACGTACCAGACGCGGGACGCCGCCTACATCCGCGAGGACTTCTTCGGCAAGGACCCGGCGCTCGCCGAGATGGCGAAGCTGCTGAGCGACGACAAGATCCTCGAGTGCTTCCACCTCTCCCGCGGCGGCCACGAGGCCCGCAAGGTGTACGCGGCCTACAAGGCGGCCCTGGAGCACAAGGGCGCCCCGACCGTCATCCTGGCCCAGACCGTCAAGGGCTTCACCCTCGGCGAGGGCTTCGCGTCGAAGAACGCCAACCACCAGATGAAGAAGCTGACGGTGGACGA
Organism: Streptomyces sediminimaris; assembly: GCF_047049295.1. NCBI lineage: Bacteria > Bacillati > Actinomycetota > Actinomycetes > Kitasatosporales > Streptomycetaceae > Streptomyces > Streptomyces sediminimaris. The sequence goes on from NZ_JBJWOT010000001.1 coordinate 2,440,674, forward strand.
GTTCAAGACGATGCGCGACCTGCTCGAACTGCCCATCCCGGACGCGCGGTTCGCCGACGGCCAGGTCCCCTACGGCCACCCCGGCGCCGACTCCCCCGAGGTGCGCTACCTCCAGGAGCGCCGCGCGGCCCTCGGCGGCCCGGCCCCGGCCCGCCGCACGCACGCCCTCGCCCCGCTGCCGGCCCCGGCGGAGAAGGCGTTCGCCTCCTTCGACAAGGGCTCCGGCTCCCAGAACGTGGCGACCACCATGGCCTTCGTCCGCCTGGTCAAGGACCTGGTGCGCGACAAGGAGACCGGAAAGCGCTGGGTGCCGATCGTGCCCGACGAGGCGCGCACCTTCGGCATGGAGTCGCTCTTCCCCTCCCTCGGGATCTACTCCCCCAAGGGCCAGACGTACGAGCCGGTCGACCGCGACCAGCTGATGTACTACAAGGAGGCCGCCAACGGCCAGATCCTCAACGAGGGGATCACCGAGGCCGGCTCCATGGCCGACTTCATCGCCGCTTCGACGTCGTACGCGACGCACGGCGAGGCGATGATCCCGTTCTACATCTTCTACTCGATGTTCGGCTGGCAGCGCACGGCCGACCAGATGTGGCAGCTCGGCGACCAGCTCGGCCGCGGCTTCCTGGTGGGCGCCACCGCCGGCCGGACCACGCTGACCGGTGAGGGCCTGCAGCACGCCGACGGTCACTCGCCGGTCATCGCCGCGACCAACCCGGCGGCGCTGACCTACGACCCGGCCTTCGCGTACGAGATCGCGGCGATCGTCAAGGACGGTCTGCGCCGGATGTACGGCGAGACGGCGCCGGGCGAGGACCCGAACGTCTTCTACTACCTCACCGTCTACAACGAGCCGCTGCCGCAGCCGGCGAAGCCGTCCGCGGCGGGCATCGACGAGGGCATCGTCAAGGGCCTGTACCGCTTCAACACGGCCGAGGAGGCCGGGCTCGCGCCGGCCGCCAACGCCCCGCGCGTCCAGCTGCTCGGTTCCGGCACGGCGATCCACTGGGCCCTTCGGGCGCAGAAGCTGCTCGCCGGGGAGTGGGGCGTGGCCGCGGACGTCTGGTCGGCGACCAGCTGGACCGAGCTGCGCCGCGACGCGATGGAGGCCGACGAGGCCCTGCTGCGCGGCGAGGAGCGTGTCCCCCACGTCCGCCGGGCGCTGCACGGGGCCGAGGGCCCGGTGCTCGCGGTCTCCGACTACATGCGCCAGGTCCCGGACCAGATCGCGCAGTGGGTGGAGCAGGACTACTCCTCGCTCGGCGCCGACGGCTTCGGCCTCTCGGACACCCGCGAGGCGGCCCGCCGCCACTTCGGCGTCGACGCCGAGTCGATCGTCGTCGCGGCGCTCGCCCAGCTGGCCCGGCGCGGCGAGGTCAAGGCGACGGCGGTGAAGGAGGCGCGGGAGCGGTACGGGCTGTAACCCCGGCCGCGGGTGCGGGAGGCCGCTCGCCCCGGTCCCCCACACCCCTCACCGCGGGCCCGCGCCCGGCGACGCAGCATGATGGCCGTATGCGCGCTGCCCGCCTCATCAAGATGGTCCTGCTCCTGCAGGCACGGCATTCGATGACCGCCGCCGAGCTGGCGCGGGAGCTGGAGGTCTCGGAGCGGACCGTCACGCGGGACGCGCAGGCGCTGTCCGAGGCGGGGGTGCCGGTGTACGCGGACCGGGGGCGGGCCGGCGGGTACCGGCTCGTCGGCGGGTACCGGACGCGGCTGACCGGGCTGGCCCGGAGCGAGGCCGAGGCGCTGTTCCTGAGCGGGGTGCCTGGGGCGCTGCGGGAGATGGGGCTGCAGGACGCCGCCTCCGCCGCTCGGCTGAAGGTGTCGGCCGCCCTGCTCCCGTCGCTGCGGGACGCCTCCCGCAGCGCCGCGCAGCGCTTCCACCTGGACGCCCCCAACTGGTTCGCCGAGCCGAAGGCGCCCGGCCTGCTGCCCGCCGTCGCCGACGCGGTCTGGGACGACCGCCGGATCACCGCGCGCTACCGCGGCCGGGAGGCGGAGGTGGAGCGCGAGCTGGAGCCCTACGGGCTCGTGCTCAAGGCCGGGGTCTGGTACCTGTGTGCGCGGGTGGTGGAGCGTCGGTCGTACCGGGTGTACCGCATCGACCGGTTCACGGCCGTCAGGACGGGCGAGGAGCGGTTCGCGCGCGACGGGGAGTTCGACCTGCCGGCCTTCTGGAAGGAGCGGGCCGAGCAGTTCGCGCGGTCGATCCTGCACTCCGAGGTCGTCCTGCGGCTCTCGCCCGCCGGTGCGCGAAGGCTGCCGTACGCCGTCGATCCCGCCGCCGCGCGGGAGGCCCTCGCGGGCGCGGGCGCGCCGGACGGGGACGGTTGGGTGACGCTGACGCTCCCCGTGGAGTCCGAGGAGGTCGCGCACGGCCAGCTCGCGGGGCTCGGCGCCGAGGCGGAGGTGCTGGCTCCGCCGGCCCTGCGGGCGCGTTTCGCCGACGACGCGGCCCGGCTGGCCCGCCTGTACGGGACATAACAATCCGTGGCACTCCGCGTGCGCCCCACCCGCCCAGGGCCGATGCTTGACCCGTGATGGACGAGACGGAGTTCTGGGAGCTGGTGGACGCCACCCGCGAGGCCGCCGAGGGCGACCCGGAGGAACAGGCCGACCTGCTCGTGGACCGGCTGCTGCAGCTGGACCCGGACCTGGTCCTGGACTTCGCCCGTCACTTCGAGGCCCGCTACAACCGCGCGTACACCTGGGACCTGTGGGGCGCGGCATGGGTCCTGCTCGACGGCGCGAGCGACGACGCGTTCGACTTCTTCCGGTGCTGGCTGATCGGTCAGGGACGCGAGGTGTACGAGGGCGCCGTGCACCAGCCCGACGCGCTGGCCGACCTCCTGGACGACTTCGACGAGGAGGTCGACGGCGACGGGGAGGAGCTGGGCTACGCGGCGGACGAGGCCTACGAGCAGCTCACCGGGACCGTGGCGCCCGACCTCGGCCTCCCGCCCGCGCCCGCGGAGCCGGAGGGTGCGCCGCTCGACTTCGAGAACGAGCGGGTGCTGGCACAGCGCTATCCCAAGCTCTGGGACCGGTTCAGGGATTGACGACCACCGTTTCGACGTCAGGGGGACCATGGCCCGCATCCCGTACCCGGAATGCGCCGCCGACGCCGTCGCCAGGCTGCCCGTGCCGCTGAACGCCTTCCGCATGCTCTCCCACGCCCCGCCGCTGACGGGCCCGGCGATCGATCTGGGCCTGGCCGTGCTGCGCGAGTCGACGCTCCCGGTCCGGCTGCGCGAACTGGTCGTGCTGGCGGTCGCGTCCGGCACGCGGTGCACCTATCTGTCCGTCCAGCACAGCCCGATCGCGCTCGCCGCCGGGGTCACGCCGGAGCAGTTGGCGGCGATCGCCGAACAGCGCGCCGACGGGCCGGAGCTGGACCCGACGGAGTCGGCGGCGGTGACCGCGGCGTTCGAGCAGGTGGCCCGGCACACCCTGTCCGAGGGCACGCTGGCGGCGCTGCGCGACCACGTCAGCGACCGGCAGGTGGTCGAGATCGTGACGACCACCGGTTACTACGTCATGCTGGCGGGCCTCATGAACGGCCTCGCGGTGGACGTCGATCCGTCCGGTGAGCGGTTCCTGGGACTGGCCGGCGGCGACGGAGGCTGAGGGTCAGGCCCCGGCCGTCCGCCGGCGGGCGGTGCCCGGGGGGACGCGGGCCTGCGTACGGCCGGCCCTCACCGGGTGGTGCGTCGGGGCCGCGTTGGCCTGGTCGAGCGCGGGCGCGGTGACGGCCGCCGGGCCCAGGACGACGGCGACGGCCGCGCAGAGCGCCGCCCAGGGACCGCGGACGGCCCGGGCGGTGCCGCCGGTGCGACTGCTGTTCATGTCTTTCCCACCTCCGGTCGGTGCGTGTGCCCGATCCTGGGCGGGCGACCTCGGCGGACCCGGTGAGACGGCTGGGAGGCGCCTGTGAGCGGGCCCCGGGCGCTCCGCGGGGACCCGCCCCCGCAGTCCTAGGGGATACGCCCCTGCAGCCGCGCCGCCTGCCGCCGGATCGCCGGGAGGCGGGAGCTGAGGGCCCGGCCGGGGCAGGAGGTCATGTAGGCGTCCTTGTGGCCGGCGAGGGCCGGCAGGACGGCGGTGGCGCCGGAGGGGTAGCGGCTGTGGCTGTTGCTGGAGACCAGGCGTGCCTCGGTGCGCGGGTCGACGCCCGCCAGCCCCAGCTTCCAGGCGGCGAGGGCGGCGATCGCGTCCGTCATGGCCTTCGGCACGGGGACGCCCGCGGTGAAGGTGCCGATCGCGGCGATGCCGGCCGTGCGGTGGTTGAAGCCCTGGGTGTGGGCGCCGGTGACGGCGCGGTCGACGCCGCCCGCCCGGCCCTCGTAGATGGTGCCGCAGCGGTCGACGAGGAAGTTGTAGCCGATGTCGTCCCAGTTCCGGGCCCCGGTCTGGCCCGCGTAGAGGTAGCGGATGATGCGCGGCACGTCGGCGCAGTCGTAGCCGTTGGGCGAGTCGGTGTGGTGGACGAAGACCGCGACGACCTCGTCGTCGTAGCGCGGGGGCGGCTGGGCGTGCCGGGTGAGCGTGTCCAGCCACGCCGACCGGGGCACGATGCGCGGTTTCGGCGCGGTGTGCCGGAGGACGGCGCGCGCCCCGGCGGGCGGACCGTCCTGGGCGCCCCGGCGCCCGACGCCGTCCGCGCACAGGGCGAGTCCGAGGACGGCGGCCAGTCCGGGCAGCCAGGAGAGCAGCACGAGCGCGGGACGGGGTACCCGCCCTCGGTGCGCCCGCCCTGTTCCTCGCGGTCTTCGGACACGCATGAGTTCACTTTCGGACCGATCCGCACCGTCCGCGATGTGTGCTGTGCCACCCGGTGGAACCATCGTCCTGGTCCGAGACGTTTTTCCCGGTACACGCGCGCGCGTGGCCGGTTCCGGGCCCCCCGCGTGCGTAGCTGATCACTGGGCCCGTCCCGCTCGTACTAACGCGTGACCGGGGGTCTGAGAGAAAGGCGGCTTGGTGGATCTGCTCGACATCCTGCTGTTGCTGGTGGTGGTGGCCTACGCGGTGTCCGGCTACCGGCGCGGGCTGGTGGCCGGCTGCGTCTCGCTCGCCGGGTTCGTGGGCGGTGCGGTCCTCGGCGTGTGGATCCTGCCGTGGGTGATGGACCTGGTGACCGCGGGCACCACCCGGGCGACCGTGACCGCGGTGCTGACCGTGCTGGTCCCGGCCGTGGTGGGTCACGAGCTTGCGGGGCGGCTGGCGCTGCGGCTGCGCCGGGAACTGGACCACGGGCCGCTCAGGGTGGCCGACGGGGTCGGCGGCGCCGCGGCCAACTCGGTGGCGGTGCTGATCGTGGCGTGGGTGGCCGCGAGCGTCCTGGGCGCGTCCTCCTCGCCGCTGGTGACGACGGCGATCCGGGACTCGGCGGTGCTCGGCGCGGTGCAGGACGCGATGCCGGACACGACCCCCGCCTGGTTCTCGCGGGCCACCTCCGCCCTCACCCAGGCGGGCTTCCCGCAGGTCTTCAACCCCTTCGAGAACGAGTCGACGGCCCAGGTCGCCAAGCCCAGCGGCGACAGCGTCACGGCGAGCGCCACGAACGCCGCCAGGTTCAGCACGGTGAAGATCGAGGGCGCCTCGGGCGACCAGGGCCGCGAGGGCAGCGGGTTCGTGTACGCGCGCGACCACGTGATGACCAACGCGCACGTGGTGGCCGGCATCACCGGCCCGAGCGTGCGCGTCGGCGGGGTCGGGCGGTCCTACGACGCCCGGGTGGTGCTCTTCGACCCGGACCGGGACGTGGCGGTGCTCTACGTGCCCGGGCTGCGCGCCCCCGTGCTGCGCTTCGACACCGGCGCCTCGCGCGGGGACTCGGCGGTGGTGGCCGGCTATCCGCAGGACGGCGACCTGAACCTGCAGGCGGCGACCGTCGCGGGCCGGGTGCGGGCCACCGGCCGGAACATCTACGGCGACGCCACCGTGACGCGTGAGATCTACTCGATCCGCTCGACCGTCCGGCCCGGCAACTCCGGCGGCCCGCTGCTGACCACCGACGGCCGGGTCTACGGGGTGGTCTTCGCCCGCTCGACCACGGACAGCGAGACGGGCTACGTGCTGACGGCGGCCGAGGTCTCCTCCGACGCCCGGCGCGCGGCGGCCTCGACGGCGGCGGTGGACACCGGTGACCTGGTCACGTCGTAGCGCGGTCCGCTCGCTCAGAGAGCGCGTCCCATGAGGACGTCGTCGACGTAGGCGCCCTGCAGCAGGAACTCGCCCGGCAGGACGCCCTCCACGGCGAAGCCCTCGGCCTCGTAGAGCCGGCGGGCCGGGGTGTTGTGGCCGAGGACGCGCAGGGTGAGCCGGCGTGCGCCGTGGCGGCGGGCCTCCTCGCACACCGCCCGCAGCAGCGCCCGTCCGACACCGGCGCCGCGCGCCTCCTCGGCCACGGCCAGTCCCTGGATCTGCTTGACGTGGGCGTTGCAGGCGAGCGGGGTCGGCGAGCCCAGCCGGACGTAGCCGACGACCCGTCCGTCCAGCTCCGCGACCAGGTGGTCCCGCGGCCCGAACCGCTCGTCGTAGAAGGGCTCGTAGGGCGGCTGGGGGCGCGGCTGCACGGAGTGCAGCGGGGACCAGGTGACGCGGTCGAGGCGCCCCAGGGCGTCCTCGTCGTCGAGGGTGGCGTGGCGGATGTGCGCAACGGGCATGACGGTCACCTTATGAAACCGGTGCGTCGAGCAGAATGGGCGCATGGAACGTTCCCGAATCGCGGTGGCAGGCGCGTCCGGTCTCATCGGCGGCTCCCTGGTGCGGTCCCTGACCGCCGACGGGCACGAGGTGGTGCGGCTGGTGCGGCGGCCGCCCCGGGCGAAGGACGAGATCCACTGGGACCCGGAGGACGGGCGGGTGGACGCGGCCGGGCTCGCCGGGTGCGACGCCGTGGTCAACCTCGCCGGCGCCGGCGTGGGCGATCACCGCTGGACCGACACCTACAAGAGGCGGATCAGGACCAGCCGGGTGCTCGGCACCACGGCGCTGGCCGAGGCGGTCGCCGGTCTGGAGCAGAAGCCGCGGGTGTTCGTGAACGGCAGCGCGATGGGCTACTACGGCGAGACCGGCGAGCGGGCGGTCGACGAGAGCGCGCCGCCCGGCGACGGCTTCCTGCCGCGGTTGTGCGTGGAGTGGGAGGCCGCCGCGGCGCCCGCGCGGGAGGCGGGGGTACGGACGGTGTTCACGCGCACGGGGCTGGTGGTGGCCCGCGGGGGCGGGGCCTGGGGCAGGCTGTTCCCGCTGTTCGAGGCGGGGCTCGGGGGACGCATGGGCGACGGGCGCCAGTACTGGTCGTACATCTCGCTGCACGACGAGGTCGCCGCGATCCGGCACCTGATCGACACCGACGGGCTGTCCGGGCCCTTCAACCTGACCGCCCCGGCCCCGCTGACGAACCGCGAGATCACGGCGGCCATGGGGCGGGTGCTGCACCGGCCGACGCTGTTCGCGGTGCCCGCGCCGGTGCTGCGGGCCGTGCTCGGGGAGATGGCCGGGGACGTCCTGGGCAGCGCGCGGGTGCTGCCGAAGCGGCTGCTGGAGTCCGGCTTCACGTTCGCCTTCCCGGACATCGAGGGGGCGCTGAGGGCGGCGTAGCGAGGGCTGCCGGCGGCCGGGCGGTGAGCCGCGGCGACCGTATGCGACCGCCGTGCGACCGTGCCCTGCCGATGCGCGACTGTCCTCGACCGGTCACCGCCCTAACCTCGACCCGAACTCGGGTATCCCCGGAGCCTGTTGGGGGCATGACGTCTCCACCGGCCGCGCAACCTCGAGGAGGGGCACGTGCTTGAGCCCGCGTACCAGGCAGACGTCGTGATCGTGGGAGCCGGGGTGGCCGGACTCTCGGCGGCACACCGGCTGACCAGCGCAGGAGTGTCGACCGCGGTCCTGGAGGCCGCCCCCTGGGCCGGGGGCCGCATGTCGACGGAGAAGGTCGACGGATTCCGGCTCGACCGGATCGGGCAGCTGCTGTCCACGGCGTACCCGGAGCTGCGGACGGCGCCCGGGCTCGACGCGCTGGTCCTGCGCCGGTTCGCGCCGGGCGTGCTCCTGCACAGCGACGGACGCCACTGCCGCGCGGTCGCTCCGGCGGCCGTGGGGGGCGCACGGGGCGCACTCCATGCGGTGCGCGCCCTGGCGAGCGCCCCCGCCATGGGCGCGCCCCGGGCCGGTGCCCCGCTCGGCGGCGCCGTCGACCAGGCCCGGCTCAACGCCGCGCTCGCCCGGCTCGCGGCGACGCCCGCCGAGCGGCTGCTGACCCGTCCGGAACTGCCCGCGGCCCAGGCCCTCGCGGCCCGGGGACTGCCCGCGCGCACCGTCGACGGCTTCCTGCGCCCGCTGCTCGCCGCGCTGCTGTGCGACCCGGAACTGACCACCTCCAGCCGGTGCGCCGACCTGGCGCTGCGCGCCTTCGCCCGCGGGCGGCTGTGCCTGCCCGAGGGCGGCGCCGAGATGCTGCCGGAGCTGCTGGCGCGGGCGCTGCCGCCGGGCACCGTGCACACCGGCGTCCGCGTCACCTCCGTCTCCACCAGCGCGGTGACCACCGCCGAGCACGGCGTGATCCGCTGCCGCGCCGTCCTGCTGGCGACGGACGCGCGCGCCGCAGCCGAGCTGCTGCCGGGGCTGCGCGTACCCGGCTTCCACCCGCTGACGGTGGTGCACCACACGGCCGAGGAGCCGCCGCGGACCGGCGCGGCCCTGCTGCTCGACGCGGACCGCGGCGGCCCGGTCGCGCACACCGCGGTGGTGAGCGCGGTCGACCCCAGCCGCGCGCCCGCGGGCCGCACGCTCATCTCCTCCACGGTTCTCGGCCCGCCCCCGCCCGGCCTCGACACCGCCGTACGCATGCACCTCTCGCGCCTCTACGGCACCTCGACCGCCCGCTGGGAGACCCTCGCCGTCCACCACACCCCCGAGGCGGTCCCCGCGATGCGCCCGCCCCACGACCTGCGCCGCCCGGTCCGCCTGCTGGCCGGCCTCTACGTCTGCGGCGACCACCGCGACACCAGCACGGTCCAGGGCGCCCTGCACTCGGCCCACCGCGCCGCCGCGGCGATCCTCACCGACCTGGGAGCGGCGGGCTCCATGCACCGGGCGGCCCCGCTGCCGTCGGCACGGGCGGCCTGAAGGTCTTCCAGGGGCGCGGGGAACCGCGCGACCAGTCACGTCACGACGGGAGCCGCGCACGGCCCACCGCGCCGGCACCCGCGGCGACCGGCTACCCGAGTGCCGCGATCCGGTCGCGGTACCCGCGCACGGGTCCCGCGTCCTTGTACGGCTCCAGCCGCCGCTCGAAGTCCCGCACGTACTCGACGGCCCGCACCGACCGCATCTCCGCGGCCGCGGCCGCCGCCTCCGCGCCGAGCGAACAGGCCTGGTCGAGCTCCCCCAGGCCGAGCCGCGCCGAGGCGAGGACGACACGGCAGAAGAGCCGGCTGCGGGCGAACGCCGGCGCGCGCAGCTGCAGCGACCGCTCCGCGTGCTGCGCCGCCGCCCGGAACTGCTGCAGGTCCCGGTGGCAGTGGCCGAACTCGTCGGCGAGCTGGGCCTCGTCGAAGAACCGGGCCCAGAACGGCACCTCGTCGCCGGGCCGGGCGGCTTCGAGCGCCCGCTCGGCGCGCACCAGCGAGGCGGTGCAGCTGCGCACCTCCCCCAGCACCCCGTGCCCGCGCGCCTCGGCCGCGTGCAGCAGGGCCTGCACGACGGGCGGGGCGTTGGTCGCGAGGCCCTGCTGGGCGACCCGCGCGAGCTGCACCGCCTCCCGGCCGTGGCCGAGGTAGACGGCCTGGCGGCTCATGGTGACCAGCACGTAGGAGCCGTAGGCCCGGTCCCCGGCCGCCTGCGCGAGGCGCAGCGCCTGCACGAAGTAGCGCTGGGCGAGCCCGTGCGCCGCGATGTCGTACGACGTCCAGCCGGCCAGCCGGGTCAGGTCGGCGGTCGCGGCGAACAGCCGGCGTCCGGTCTGCTCGCCGTAGGTGCCGCGCAGCATCGGCTCGCACTCGTGCTCCAGGTAGCGCACCAGGGCCTGGCGGGCGTGGCCGCCGCCGTACATGTCGTCCAGGGCGCGGAAGAGCTCGGCGACCGAGCGGAGGGCCGAGATGTCGCCGCCGGTGACCTTCTGGCCGGGGCCGCGCTCGGCCTGGCCGCGCTGGCGGGGCACCACCGGGCGGCCCTGGGCGGGGACCCGGGCCGGCTGCTCGCCGCGGGCCACCCGGTCGTCGGGGCGGCCGATCAGCCAGTCGCGGCTGGGCACGACCAGCCCGGCCGGGGTGAACGCGATCTTGCGGAGTTCGGCGTGCGAGCCGGAGTCCTTGCGCCACAGGCCGCCGACGATGTCGACGGCCTCCTCGGGGCAGGCGGCGAACTCCAGCCCCGCGTAGACGGGGGCGCAGGCGTCGAGCCCGAGGTCCTGGGCGGTGAGTCTGCGGCCGAGCCGCCGGGTGAAGACCTCGGCGATCAGGGCGGGCGTGGTGCCGCGGGGCTGCTGGCCGCGGAGCCAGCGGGTGACCGACGTCTTGTCGTAACGCAGGTCAAGCCCGTGTTCGAGACCGAGCTGGTCGACCCGACGGGCGAGACCCGCGTTGGAGAACCCGGCTTCTGCGATGAGCGCGGCGAGCTGGCGGTTGGGAGTGCGCTGCGCGGGTCGTTCCGTCATCTGCGGTGCGGTCTCCTGCCTTTCGGGCCTTCTGGGACCGCCGTCGGCCCTGTTGTGCCCGGATTGCCTGTGAGCAGCCCTTATGGACCTCTGTGAACGGCGCGAATGTAGCGGAGAGTGAGCAGCCGATCGCACATTCCGCCGCTCGTTCATCCGATCGTGTGAGAATTGCCCGCGGGGCTGACGCGAAGCGGACGGTCGTACAGTGGCGTAGGCACCTTTCGTGCCTTACGACCTTCTAGGGAGGCGCTTGCCGTGAGTGAGCTGCGGTTCGTCCGCATGGGATTCGGTGCCGAGGCGGTCGACTACCAGGCGGCGTGGGACGAGCAACGCCGTGTGCACGCCGCGCGCTTCGCCGACGAGATCCCCGACACCGTGCTGCTCCTGGAACACCCGCCGGTCTACACGGCCGGCCGGCGCACGGCGGACAGCGAGCGGCCCCTGGACGGCACCCCGGTCGTCGACGTGGACCGCGGCGGCAAGATCACCTGGCACGGCCCGGGCCAGCTGGTGGGCTACCCCATCCAGAAGCTCCCGCGTCCGGTGGACGTCGTCGCGCACGTACGGCGCCTGGAGGACGCGCTGATCCGCACCTGCGCGGAGTTCGGCCTCGAGACCACGCGCGTCGAGGGCCGCAGCGGGGTGTGGGTGCTGGGCGACCCGGTCGAGCGGCGCCCGTCGCCCGGCGGGCTCTCCCTCGACTTCGACCCCCGGCTCACCGACGAGGAGTTCGACCCGCGGCTCAACGGCCCCGAGTACGCCCCCTCCAACGCCGGCCAGCGCCGCGAGGACCGCAAGATCGCAGCCATCGGCATCCGCGTGGCCAAGGGCGTGACGATGCACGGCTTCGCGCTGAACGTGAACCCGGACAACAAGTGGTTCGACAGGATCATCCCGTGCGGCATCCGCGACGCCGGCGTCGCCTCGCTGGCCGGCGAACTCGGCCGCGACGTGACCGTCGGCGAGGTGCTGCCGGTCGTCGAGCGGCACCTGAAGGACGTGCTGGAGCACGCGGAACTGAAGCCGCGCGTCATCGAGAAGGCCTCCGCGTAGACGGGAATCAACCCCGGCTGCCCCAGGTTGGCCCACACGGAGGGCCGTACACATCACGGGCGTACCCTGGTGTACGCCGAGGAATCGAAGCTACAGGGAGCCGCTGTGTCCGCAGTCACCCCCGACGGACGCAAGATGCTGCGCCTGGAGGTCCGCAACAGCCAGACCCCCATCGAGCGCAAGCCCGAGTGGATCAAGACCCGGGCGAAAATGGGTCCCGAGTACACGAAGATGCAGAACCTCGTGAAGAGCGAGGGGCTGCACACCGTCTGCCAGGAAGCCGGCTGCCCCAACATCTACGAGTGCTGGGAGGACCGCGAGGCCACCTTCCTCATCGGCGGCGACCAGTGCACCCGGCGCTGCGACTTCTGCCAGATCGACACCGGCAGGCCCGAGGCGCTCGACCGTGACGAGCCGCGCCGGGTGGGTGAGTCCGTGGTCACCATGGACCTGAACTACGCCACCATCACCGGCGTCGCCCGCGACGACCTCGAGGACGGCGGCGCCTGGCTGTACGCCGAGACCGTGCGCCAGATCCACGCGCAGACGGCCGGCCGCGAGGGCGGGCACACCAAGGTCGAGCTCCTCGCTCCCGACTTCAACGCGGTCCCCGAGCAGCTGGCCGAGGTCTTCTCCTCCCGCCCCGAGGTCTTCGCGCACAACGTCGAGACGGTGCCCCGGATCTTCAAGCGCATCCGTCCCGGCTTCCGCTACGAGCGCTCGCTGAAGGTCATCACCGAGGCCCGCGACGTCGGCCTGGTCACCAAGTCGAACCTCATCCTGGGCATGGGCGAGACCCGCGAGGAGGTCAGCGACGCGCTGCGGCAGCTGCACGAGGCCGGCTGCGAGCTGGTCACCATCACGCAGTACCTGCGCCCGTCGGTGCGCCACCACCCCGTGGAGCGCTGGGTCAAGCCGCACGAGTTCGTGGAGCTGAAGGAGGAGGCCGAGCAGATCGGCTTCTCCGGCGTGATGTCCGGACCGCTGGTGCGCTCCTCCTACCGCGCGGGCCGGCTGTACCGGATGGCCGTCGAGCAGCGCCACTCAGCCGCTCCGCGGCCGGACGGCGCCTACGCCGCCTCGCAGGCCGGCTGACTCCTGACACACCGTCACCCGCCTTGCCCAGTCCGGTGCGGGGCAATCGTGTGAATTCGCGCACAAGCGGCTACTCATGAGTAGTGACCGAGATGACGCGGTCCCGGGAGTACGCCCTGATGAGGGCGTACGCCGGGACCGCGCCGGCGTTCGGGACCCGCGCATCAGGGCTTCATGCGTGTTTGACCGGTCGGTCACGCCCTGGTAACACCAAACAGTGACAGTGGGCTCACGCCATGTGCACCCGCACTCCAACCCGTAGCCCGTATCCGAGGGGGGACCTCAACCATGCAGGCCGCGCCGGTTCGCGCCACCGCAATCCCGTCGTTCACCACCGCACTGCGTGCGGTCGAGTCGCTGCTCATGAGCGGGGGCCAGCGCACCGCCCGCCGCAACGCCTGGACCTCCGTGCTGGAGGACCGCCGCCGCGCCAAGGACCGCGTCGAGGCCCAGCGGGTCCTGGACCAGAACGTGCTCCGCCGCCCCTGATTCCCGCCCTGCGGACACTGCCGTCGTACGGCGCTCCCCGGGCCACGTAGACTTCGTGGCATGGCGAGGAAGGAACCTGCAGCGGACGCTGCGAACCCCGGGCGACTGAAGCAGATCGCTCTGACCTACAAGATGACGCGCAAGGCCGACAAGAAGATCGGTCTTGTACTCGCGGCGATCGGCATCGTCACCTTCGGTGTCTTCCTCGCGATCGGTTTCTTGATCGGTCACCCCATCTATCTCGGCATCCTGGGCCTGCTGCTCGCCTTCCTCGCGACGGCGATCATCTTCGGGCGCCGGGCCGAGCGGGCCGCCTTCGGGCAGATGGAGGGCCAGCCGGGCGCGGCCGCCGCGGTGCTGGACAACGTCGGCCGGGGCTGGACGACGACGCCCGCGGTCGCCATGAACCGCAGCCAGGACGTGGTGCACCGGGCCGTCGGCAAGGCCGGCATCGTCCTGGTCGCCGAGGGCAACCCGAACCGGGTGAAGAGCCTGCTGGCCGCCGAGAAGAAGAAGATGAACCGCATCGTCGTGGACGTCCCGGTGCACGACATCATCGTCGGCGACGGCGAGGGCCAGGTGGAGCTGAAGAAGCTGCGGACCACCATGCTGAAGCTGCCGCGGGTGCTCACCGGACCGCAGGTGACCGCCACCAACGACCGGCTGCGCGCCCTGGGCGACCTGATGAGCAACATGCCGCTGCCGAAGGGGCCGATGCCGAAGGGCATGAAGCTGCCGAAGGGCGGGCCGAAGGCCCGCTGAACCTCGTCCTGCGGCGAAGGGGGCCGCCCGGATCACTCCGGGCGGCCCCCTTCGCCGCAGGAGGGCTGCTTGTCGCGGGCGGGCCGGGGAGCCCTACATGCGGACCTCGACCGTGCGTGCCAGCCGGTCGTGCAGGCCCCTGCCGTCGCGGTCCCAGACGAGGGCCGGGAGGGCGAGGCACAGCAGGGCCGTGCGCAGGACGGTCCGCAGGGGGCTGGGGCGGCCCGTGTCCAGGGCGACGACGCGGAGGCCGAGGAGACGCTTGCCGGGGGTGAAGCCGACGGTGCCGACCGTCAGGACGTGGAGCAGGAAGAAGACCAGCAGGGCCCAGTTGCCCGTCGCCTGGTCATAGCCGTGCGTGATGAGACCGTATGCGATCAGCAGGCACAGGCCCCAGTCGACGGCCAGGGCGGCGAACCGGCGGCCCGGGCGGGCGATCGAGCCCGGCCCCTCCTCCGGCAGGCCGAGCTGGCGGCCCCGGTATCCGAACTCGACTCCGGCTTCCTCGGCGGCCGCGCGGGGGCCCGAGAGCCACGAACCGATTGCATCCCTGTTGTCCACGGCTCCACGGTACTGCGGCCGTTTCGCGATCCGGACAGGTGGGGTATGCCGGACGCGATCCCGGTTAACTTGTGCGAAACAAATGGGTCACGCCCGAGAAATCACGCATCCCTAGGCTCGGGTCCAGGTGTGCCACCGCATTGGCCGCACGAACGAACTACCACCCCGGCGGGACGGTCGGGAGTAGGAGGAGCTGGATGTTCCAGAACGCCGACGAGGCCAAGAAGTTCATCGCGGACGAGGACGTCAAGTTCGTCGACGTCCGTTTCTGCGACCTGCCGGGCGTCATGCAGCACTTCACGGTGCCCGTCGAGGCGTTCGACCCGGACGAGGAGCTCGCGTTCGACGGTTCGTCGATCCGTGGCTTCCAGGCCATCCACGAGTCCGACATGGCGCTGCGCGCGGACCTGTCGACCGCCCGGGTCGACCCCTTCCGCCGCGACAAGACCCTCAACGTCAACTTCTTCATCCACGACCCGATCACCGGCGAGCAGTACTCCCGTGACCCGCGCAACGTGGCGAAGAAGGCCGAGGCCTACCTCGCGTCGACCGGTATCGCGGACACCGCGTACTTCGGTCCCGAGGCCGAGTTCTACGTGTTCGACAGCGTGCGTTTCGCCACCACGTCGAACGAGTCCTTCTACCACATCGACTCCGAGGCCGGCGCCTGGAACACCGGCGCCCTCGAGGACAACCGCGGTTACAAGGTCCGCTACAAGGGCGGCTACTTCCCGGTCCCGCCGGTCGACCACTTCGCCGACCTGCGCGCCGAGATCTCCCTGGAGCTGGACAAGCAGGGCCTGAAGGTCGAGCGCCAGCACCACGAGGTGGGCACCGCCGGCCAGGCGGAGATCAACTACAAGTTCAACACGCTGCTCGCGGCCGCCGACGACCTGCAGCTCTTCAAGTACATCGTGAAGAACGTGGCCTGGCGCAACGGCAAGACCGCGACCTTCATGCCGAAGCCGATCTTCGGCGACAACGGCTCGGGCATGCACGTCCACCAGTCCCTGTGGGCGGGCGGCGACCCGCTGTTCTACGACGAGGCCGGCTACGCGGGCCTGTCGGACACCGCCCGCTACTACATCGGCGGCATCCTCCGGCACGCCCCGTCGCTGCTGGCCTTCACCAACCCGACGGTGAACTCCTACCACCGCCTGGTCCCGGGCTTCGAGGCCCCGATCAACCTGGTGTACTCGCAGCGCAACCGCTCCGCGGCGATGCGTATCCCGATCACCGGCTCGAACCCGAAGGCCAAGCGCGTGGAGTTCCGTGCGCCCGACTCCTCCGGCAACCCCTATCTGGCCTTCTCGGCGCTCCTGCTCGCCGGCCTCGACGGCATCAAGAACAAGATCGAGCCGGCCGAGCCGATCGACAAGGACCTCTACGAGCTGGCTCCGGAGGAGCACGCGAACGTCGCGCAGGTCCCGACCTCGCTCCCGGCCGTGCTGGACTCCCTCGAGCGCGACCACGAGTTCCTGCTCGCGGGCGACGTCTTCACGTCCGACCTGATCGAGACCTGGATCGACTTCAAGCGCACGAACGAGATCGCCCCGCTGCAGCTGCGTCCGCACCCGCACGAGTTCGAGCTCTACTTCGACGTGTGATCCGCGCCTGGCGCCGGGTGACCGGCGCCTGGCCGAAACATACGCCCGTGCCCCCGCCGTCGGCTGTACCGACGGCGGGGGCACGGGCGTATGTTCTATTCTCCGGGAGGACGACACGGGGGTGGACGGGATGCCGCAGCAGCACGGACACGACGACGAGGAGCGCGAGTTCGACCTGAGGTGGGCGGACGACGCCGAGCACAAGGAGCCCTCGGCGCGGGCCCGGATGCTGGCCGCGCGATGGCGGCAGAACCCGCCCGAGCCGCAGCCCTTCCGCGCCGACCCCGACCCGGTGGCGCCGCGCCGCTCGGCCTGGGTGTCGGCCGCCGTCGTACTGGGTGCCGTCGCCGCGCTCATCCTGCTGCTGGGCTACGCGCGGTTCCGTCCGCCGTTCTAGGTCGTTCCGGAACCGCCTCGTCCGCTCTTCCTCTGCCGTGCGCGCCCTTCCTCTGTCTTTCGCGTCACACAGGGCCGGTCGGCTGTGCCTTTTGCAGCTCCTAGGGCCGTTCGGGACCACTTCATGGGAGTCGCCGGGTGCACACTTGCAGTGGGACGAGTGCCTGACTGCGGGGTGATGCAGATGCAGAGCCGCTTCCGGAGCGACCGGCGGCTGACCGTGCGGATGACGGTCACGATGTTCCTGCTCGGATTGCTGTACGTGGCCTTTGTCGCCGCGTTGATCGTTTTGCTCAAGTCCTGGCTGCTCATCGTGGTGCTGGTGGCCGCGATGTTCGTCGCGCAGTTCTGGTTCTCCGACCGGATCGCGATGTTCGCCATGCGCGGGCGGGTCGTGGAGCGCGAGGAGTATCCCGAGCTGCACGCGGTCGTCGACCGGCTGTGCGCGATCGCCGACATGCCCAAGCCGGTGGTGGCCGTGTCCAGCATGGACATGCCCAACGCGTTCGCGACCGGACGCAATCCCGACCACGCCGTCGTCTGCGTGACCACGGGGCTGCTGCGGCGGCTGGAGCCCGCCGAGCTGGAGGGCGTGCTCGCCCACGAGCTCTCGCACGTCGCGCACAAGGACGTCGCCGTGATCACGATCGCGTCCTTCCTCGGCGTGATCGCCGGGCTGATCGTGCGGTTCGCCTTCTACTCCCAGCTCTTCGGCGGCGGACGCCGGGACCAGAACACCGCGGCGGTCTTCGCCGCCGTGATGGGTGTCTCGGCGGCCGTCTACGCGATCAGCTTCCTGCTGATCAGGGCCCTGTCCCGGTACCGGGAGCTGGCCGCGGACCGGGCGGCGGCGCTGCTCACCGGGCGGCCCTCGGTGCTGGCCTCCGCGCTCACCAAGGTCTCCGGCGACATCGCGCGGATCCCCACCAAGGACCTGCGGACCGCGCAGGCCTTCAACGCCTTCTACTTCACGCCCGCCACCGGCAAGGAGCCCGGATTCGAGCGGTTCTTCTCCACCCACCCCAGCCTGGAGCAGCGGCTCGACCAACTGGGGCGGATCTCCGCCGAGCTGGGCGAGGCTCAGACCCCCGGAAAGGCGTGATGCATGGGCCTGCTGGACATCCTGCTCGGCCGTACGAAACCGGTCCTGCCCGACCTGGACCGCCTTTTCGCGCTTCCGTCGGCGGCCGTGACCCTCGAGGCCGCGGCCGGTTTCACGCCGACCGGCACGGGCGCGGTGTGCTTCGCCACGGTCGAGGGCTCGGCCTTCGAGCAGACGCACCGGGAGGTCCAGGCCCTGCTGGACGCGGACGCGGACCG
Source organism: Streptomyces sediminimaris (assembly GCF_047049295.1). Lineage (NCBI taxonomy): Bacteria > Bacillati > Actinomycetota > Actinomycetes > Kitasatosporales > Streptomycetaceae > Streptomyces > Streptomyces sediminimaris. Next base: position 2,458,626 of record NZ_JBJWOT010000001.1, read on the forward strand.
GGAGGGCCCCCCGGTGGAGCTCAGCCAGGACGAGTACGGCTACTCCTGGCTGGTCTCCCGCCGCTCCCCCGACCAGCTGTCCGCGCTGGTCAACGACCTGCACGCGGTGAACAGCGCGATGGAGGTGAACGGCTTCGGGCCGCAGCTGCTGTGCTCCGTGGCGGGGTTCCGGGCCGAGGGGGACAGACGGCTGGCGCTGGTCTATCTCTACAAGCGCGGCACGTTCTACCCGTTCGCGCCGCAGCCCGGTGCGGGACAGCGGCGCGACAACGCGCTGGAACTCCAGGTGAAGGCGGCGCTCGACGGCGACCTGCGGATGGAGGAGGACCTCAGCCGCTGGTTCCCCGTGTGGGGCGCTCCCGGCCTGTAGGCCTACCGCTGCTTCTCCCGGGCCTGCCGGCGTGACTCCAGGGGACGCTCGCGGCGGTAGCGGCGCTCCCACTTCGCCTGCTGGTCACGGCGCTTGCGGTAGGCCTCGTAGCTGGCCGGCACGGCCCCCGACGAGGATCCTCCCGACGCGGTGGGCCGCGAGGCGCTGCCGGTGGAGCCCCTGCGTCCGTACTGCAGGTAAAGGAAGAGGACGGCGACCGCGGCGAGCCACCAGACATGGTTTCCGAATCCCAGGAACACCAGGACGACGGTCCCGGCCATGACGACGCTGCCCATCAGGGCCTCCGTGGGCGTGGGTGTGTACGAGCGGTGACGAGGTGCTCTTCGTGCTCTCCGGCGGGGCGCTGGGGGACGGGCGTCCGGCCGCCGGTGCGTAGAGAGTAGCCCCGAGTCCGCGGGGTGGTGCCTGTCCCGCACGAAGAGCGAGGAGCAGCTCCGCAACGCGTGTCCAGCGTAGGGAGACGGTCACGCGGCGTGCACCCGGTTTTCTCCGGGCCCAGAGCCGGGAGGGACACCTCGCGACCGCCGGGCAGGTGCGCGAGAAGCAGCTCGAACTGGTCCGGCCGGCGCGGTGCGGTCCGGTCTGCCGGCCTAGACGACCGGCAGGTCCAGCGTTCGCGCCACCACCTCGGAGGCGACTTCGTTCAGCCGGCGACGGTGCGAGCGTGCGTGGGAGCGCAGGATGCGGAAGGCCTCGTCGACCGAGATGGAGTGCCGGGCGGCGAGGGTGCCCTTGGCCTGTTCGATGATGATGCGGCTGGTCAGCGCGTGCTCCAGCTGGCCGGCCAGGACGCGGGTCTCGCGCAGGCGGAGGTCCCGCTCCAGGGCCCAGCCGACCGCGTCGGCGAGGGCCTGGCCCAGCGCGAGGAGCTCGGCGGGCAGCGGTGCGGTGCCGGGGCCCAGCAGCACCAGGGCGCCCAGGGTGTCCGGGCCGACGTGCAGCGGCAGTGCGGCGACCCGGTTGAACCCCAGCTCAACGGCGCGCGCCGCGTAGCACGGCCAGTCGCGGCGGGCCCGTTCGCCGTCGAGCGCGGTGTCGGGGACCGGGCGGCCGCTGCGGCGGGACTCCGACCCCGGCCCCTCGCCCCGGCCGGCGGCCTCGCCGGCGAAGCGCACCAGCTCCTCGCCGACGGCGGTCACCCCGGCGGGGGAGCGCTCGTCGGGGGCGTACAGCACGACCGCCGCGCACTCACCGAGCAGTTGGGTTCCGTGCGCCGCCAGGGCCGCGAGCAGTCCGGTCGGGTCGGAGACCTCGGTGACCGGACTGGCGGCCAGGTCGACGAATGCCCGTGCCAGCTCCTGCGGCGACGGGGACATCGTGCTCATCGGCTGGTTTCCCTTCACCTGTCGGCCGGCCGGTGCCGGTCGTGTCCGCGTGTCCTGCTCGTTCGCTGCCGGGTGTCTCATCGGCCGAGTCTCAGTTCGCCGCTGAGGACGCGCTCGGCGACCGAGTGGGCGGAGGAACCCTCGGCAAACGCGTGGGCCTTGATCAGTTGCAGGGCGTCGGTCACCGGGCACCCGAGGTGCACGGAGACCATGCCCGCGGCCTGGTGCACCTCGGCACGCACGTCGGTGGCACCATACAGTCCGGGATCGCCGTCCGGCCCGAGGATCATGGAGCGTGTCAGCGCCTCGGCGACCTCCCCGAAGGGGCCCGCGTCCGCGACGCCCTGTGCCGGGTCGAAGACCGCGAGGGCGCCGACGCACGTGCCGGACAGACCGAGCGGCACGGCGGCCACCGCCTTGATGCCCAGTTCCGCGACGGCCGGGCCGTAGCCGGGCCAGCGGTCGAACAGGTCGGAGCCGTCGGCCAGCACCGGACGGGCCTCGTTGGTCGCGTCCCGGGCCGGGCCCTCGCCGAGCAGGAACTCCAGCTCCTGTGCGGCCCGGGACGGTTCGTCGGAGGCGGCCAGGGCCAGCTGGTCGTGGGAGGCTCCGATCAGGGCCACCGCCGCGCTGTCGGTGCCGCATGCCGCCGCGACACCCGACATGAACACCGGCATCGGGCCACCGCGCCGAGGCGTCCAGCCCGTCAGCCGGGTCACGTAGTCCTCCTGGAGGCGCGCCGCGGTCTGATGGCAGGCCGCCGTCGAGCGGTGCATCCTGGCGATCCGCAGATGCATCTCCCTGAGGGCCTGGGTGCGGGCCTGGTCGGCGAGGAGCTCATGCCGCTCCGCGCGATCGGTCTCGTACCCGAAACGCGCGTGTGCCATGGCGGCTTTCCGCTCTGCGGAGGCGATGAGCTCGGAAGCCGCGCCTTCGGTGGCCATATCGGAATCGTACGCTCACGTTCGTCCTACTCGGAGCGGTTCGCCCGGGCCTCCTCCATCAGCAGGACGACCCCGCCGTTGTGGCCGTCGAAGGGACTGCACTGCACCGTGCAGATGATCGAGCGGCCCAGCCGGTTGATGGCCGGCACGGGTACGGGATCGCCCCGTCCGCCGGTGTCGACGCAGAGCTGGATCGTCTCCCGCAGTTTCTCGGTGGGCAGGCCGAAGTCGAGGCCGTAGAAGGACTGGTCCAGGACCTCGTCGACGCGCAGGCCCCACAGGTCGACGGCGCCGCGGTTCCAGCTCTTGACCTTCATGTTCTGGTCGAGGACGACGACTCCGGCGGCGATGGAGGTCAGCACTGCCTCCAGGAAGGTACGGGCCTCGTCCAGCTCCTCGGTGCGGACCCGCATCTCCTCGTTCATGGTCTCCAGTTCCTCGTTGCCGGACTGGAGCTCCTCGTTGGTGGTCTCCAGCTCCTCGTTGGTCGACTGGAGCTCCTCGTTGGTCGTCTCCAGCTCCTCGATGCTCGACTGGAGCTCCTCGTTGGTCGTCTCCAGCTCCTCGTTCGTGGACTGGAGCTCCTCGTACGCCGTCTCGAGGTCCTCGCGGACCCGCTTGATCTCGGACTTCAGCTGCGTGGCGACCGTGACGTCGGTGAAGGTGATGCTGGTGGCGGTCACCTGGCCGTCGGGGCCGGTGAGCGGCTGGACGGTGATGTCGAAGAACTGGACGCCGTCGGCGACCCGGCGCTCGGCGCCGTTGACCCGCAGGGTGCGCCGCTCGTGGACGGCCTGCTCGATCAGGGAGCGCAGTTCGACGGGGCGGTAGGAGATCTCCAGGTCCTGGAAGGGCCGGCCGATGTCGTTCGTGGTGAGGCCGAACTCCACGCGCGCGTGGTTGTTGATCAGCAGGACCAGGCCGTCGGCGTCGACGGCCAGGCTCGCGCCCGGCGCGGCGTCGAGGATGAGATCGCGCAGCTGGCGGTGGCGTGCCGCGCTGTGCAGCTCGCCGCCCGCTCCCGCCCTGATCTTCACCGGGGCGGGCTGGTACGGCGTGGCGGCGTCGCCGGGCCGGCGCCGGAACACGCGCTGCCGCATGCTCACCACTTCGAACCGCTCGGCGTCGTTGAGCAGCATCTCCGCCTTGCCGAGGAAGAGGTAGCCGCCGTCGCGCAGCGCGAAGTGGAAGCGGTCCATGATCTGCGTCTGCGCCTCGACGTTGAAGTACATCAGCGTGTTGCGGCACACCAGCAGATCGAGGCGGGAGATCGGCGCGTCGCGCGTGATGTCGTGGCGGCCGAAGATCACCTTGCGGCGCAGGTCGGAGCGGAAGCAGAACCGGGCGCCGTTCGGCTCGAAGTACTTCTCGCGCAGCTCCGGCGCGAGCGGCTCGAGCGCCTTGGCCGAGTACAGGCTGCTGCGGGCATCGCGCAGTGCCTCGTCGTCGACGTCCGTGCCGTAGATCTTGACGCGTTCGAGGGTCTCCTCCAGGCCGAGGGCCTCGGCGAACATGATCGCCAGCGAGTAGGCCTCCTCGCCGCTGGAGCAGCCCGCGCTCCACACCCGGATCTCGTCCTCGCTCCCGCTCTGCGCGAGCAGTTCGGGCAGCACCTCGCGCTGCAGGAAGGTCCAGGCGTCGGGATCGCGGAAGATAGAGGTGACGTTGATCAGGATGGTGTTGAACAGCGCGTCGAACTCGTCCGCGTTGGTCTCCAGGCGGTCCCGGTAGTCCGTGTAGGACCCGACCTGGGCGTCCGCCATCCGCTTGCGGATGCGGCGGCCCAGCGAGGAGCGCTTGTACCCGGTGAAATCGAAACCGCGGGCGTCACGGAGGAACCGGAGCAGCTCCTCGAGCTCCTCGTCCGTCTCCACGTCCGGATGTCCGTCAACCATTGCTGTCGCCCACTTCTCCGCTACTGCCGCTCGAGCCCGACCAGTCCGCTGATCACCGCGGCGATCTCCTCAAGAGGTAGCACGAAGTCCACCCTCCCCGTACCCACGGCCGCATCCGGCATGCCCTTGAATTCCGCCGTCGCCGGATCCTGCACGATGACGGTGCCCCCGCGTGATTTGACGGCGTCCACCCCCATCGCGCCGTCGCGCCCGGTGCCGGTGAGCACACAGGCGATGGCCCTCGCCCCGTAGGCCCCGGCGACCGACTCGAAGAGCAGGTCGGCGGAGGGCCGGACGAAGTGGATCAGTTCGCTGTCGGTGAGGGCGAGCCGCCCGCCGGGACGGACCAGGAGGTGCCGGTCCGGCGGGGCGATGTAGACCGTGCCGGGAACGGTCCGCTCATGGTCCTCGGCGAGCTTCACCGCCATCTCCGTACGGCGGTCCAGGACCTCCGCGATCACCGTGCGGTGCCGGGGGTCGAGATGCTGCACGACCAGGACCGGCACCGGGAGTTCGGCGTCCAGGGCGCCGAGCACGGTGGCGAGGCCGTGGATGCCGCCGGCTGAGGAGGCGATGGCCACGACTTCGAAACGGTCGGACGCGGACTCGGGGGGCTGCACACGGCCAGACTAGGGCCTGCCGCGGACGTGGGGGCGCTGTCCCGAGGCCGCCGTACCCCACGCCGTCCGGGCCCGTTGTCAGTGACCTCCTGCAGGATGGGCGTGAGCGACACTGACGTGAGCGACGGGGAGGCCGGTGTGGACGGTGGCGTGCGGTACATCGGGGCGGAGGAGCGGCGGGCCCGGCTGGCGTGGCGCCACCGGCTCGCCGGGGCGGCGCGGGCGGGCAGCCCCGAGGAGGTCGCCGGGACCCTGGTCGCGCTGCACGGCACGGACCCGGCGACGGTCCACCTTGCCGTCGGCGCACGGCTCGCGGACCCGGCGGTGACCGTGGCGGAGACGGAGCGTGCGCTGTACGAGGACCGTTCCCTGGTCCGTATGCACGGCATGCGGCACACCGTGTTCGTCTTCCCGACGGCTCTCGCCGCCGTCGTGCACGCCTCGACCGGTCTCACGGTCGCCGCCCGCGAGCGGGCGTCGCTGCTCAAGGCCATGGCGGAGGCCGGGGCACCGGACGCGGCCTGGCTGAAGGAGGTCGAGGAGTCGGCGCTGGCGGCGCTGGCGCGGCGCGGGCAGGCGACCGCGGCCGAACTCGCCTCGGACGAACCGCGGTTGCGGGAGCGGTTCGTGTACGCGGCCGGGAAGAGCTACGAGGGCGTGCACACCGTCTCGACCCGGCTGCTGAGGGTGCTGGGCCTGGAGGGCAAGGTCGTCCGGGGGCGGCCGCTCGGGTCGTGGACCTCCAGCCAGTTCCGCTGGGCGGTGGCGCCGCCGCATCCGGAACTGGGCGTGGCCGAGGCGCAGGCGGCGCTGCTCGGCCGGTGGCTCGCGGTGTGCGGGCCCGCCACGGAGGACGACCTGAAGTGGTGGACGGGCTGGAAGGTGACCGACGTGCGGCGCGCGCTGGCCACGATCGGCGCGCGTGCCGTGTCGCTGGACGAGGGGACGGGATACGTCGTGGCCGGTGACACCGAGCCCGTGACCGGGCCCGCCGAGCCGTGGGCGGCGCTGCTGCCGGCGCTGGATCCGACGGCGATGGGGTGGCGGGAGCGGGACTGGTACCTGGCCCCGGAGCTGCGGCCGATGCTGTTCGACCGCAGTGGGAACGTGGGGCCGACGGTGTGGTGGGACGGACGGGTGGTCGGAGCCTGGGCCCAGCGCAGGGGCGGGGAGATCGTGTGGCGCGTGCTGGTCCCCGGCGGGGTGGGGCGGGAGGCGGAGGCCCTGATCTCGGCGGAGGCGGAACGGTTGCGGGGGTGGGTGGGTGCCACGGGGGTGACGCCTCGGTTCCGGACGCCGGTGGAGCGGGAGTTGGCGGGGTAGGCAAGCCCGGCCCCCGCCGTCCCCCGGCCGTCCCTCCTCCGGGGGCAGGACCCCCGGAAGCAGGGGCGGCGCCGGGTGCCGCGGCGTCGGGCGGCACCCGGCACACCCGTCAACGCGAGTACCGCATCAGTGCCCGCACCATGTGGCACGTCGTGTCCGACGGCGGATGGACGCCGATCATCTCCGCCGTGCTGCGTATCGTCTCGTTGCGGGCCTGGTTGGGCATGTAGACGCCCGAGTCGAGCAGGGCGATCGCGAGCCGCATCGCCTTCAGGCGGCGGTTGTGCGTGACGTACCACTCGCGCGGACGGCCCGGCGGCAGCGGGCGCTTCTCCACGGGCTCGTAGGGCAGGTCGAGCAGAACGGGGTGCTGGGCAGTGGACTGCGTCGGTTTCGGCTTCAGTGCGGCAGCGGGCACAGGCATCCTCCTGTCGCGGTCAGGTCGCCCACCAGGGACGTTCCGACCCCGGCGGCTTCCTCGAACACTGCTTCTATTCTAGCGCCCGCCACTGACAAAAGCCCCTGGCCACAAGGGCTTTCGGGCGGCTGCGGTCGCGTACCGTGGGCGCATGGAGATCTGGATCAACCCGGCCTGCTCGAAGTGCCGCGGCGCCCTCGACCTGCTCGACGCCGAGGGCGCCGGCTACACCGTGCGCCGCTACCTGGAGGACGTACCGAGCGAGGACGAGATCAGGGCCGTACTGGGGCGCCTGGGCCTCGAACCGTGGGACATCACCCGTGTCCAGGAGGCCGAGGCCGGGGAGCTCGGCATGAAGGACTGGGCACGGGAGGACTCCTCGCGGGAGCGGTGGATCAGGGCGCTCGCCGGGCACCCGCGGCTGATCCAGCGTCCGATCATCACCGCCGACGACGGCACCGCCGTGATCGGCCGCACGGAGGAGGCCGTACGGGACGCTTTGTCCCGGTAGGACCCCCGCCGGAGCCTCGCCACAGCTCCAACTGGGCTGTGACACAGGTTACTTCAGCGACCCCAGCGACCGCTGAGCAACTGCGTTCGGTATCTCGTACATAGCGGCGTACGCTCCCCTACCCCTCAGGAGGCGCGCATGTCGCGCAGGCGAAGGCTCGGTACGAAAAAGAAGATCGCGCTGCTGGTGAGCGCGGCGGCGGTGGCGGGAGGCGGCGCCTTCGCCATGGCGAGCACCTCCAACGCCGCGCAGGGTCCGGGGGCCAGGACCCTGTCGTCCGCCGCGGACTCCAACGTCTGCCTCGGGCTCGCCACCGCCCTCGGCAACAACCAGAGGTTCATCGACGGGCAGAAGGCCGCTCCCGACGCCCAGTCCGCGGCCCGGATCGCCAACCGCCAGGCGGTCATCGAGCAGATCAAGGTCCAGCAGAAGGCGTCCGGTTGCACCGTTGGGGAGTCGGCTCAGGGCTCCCAGTCGACGCAGCCGGCGCAGGGGACCGCTCAGCCCTCGCAGGGGGCCTCCGCGGGAAACGCGAGCGCAAGCGCCGGCGGGAACGCCGGTGGTGGTGCGGCCCCGGGCCGGCAGGTGTGCAACGGCTCCACCGTGACCCTCTCCGGCGAGGGCGGGGCGCCCGCCGCCTCCAGCAACCAGTTCCCGGTGGGGACGACGCTGAAGGTCACCAACCTGGACAACGCCAAGTCCACGACGGTGAAGGTTACTTCGGTCTCCGGCAGCTGTGCGCTGCTCAACGACGCGGCCTTCGAACAGGTCCGTGAGCCCGGCAAGTTCCTGATCCGCCACGCGTTGATCGAGAAGGTGGGGTGAGGCTCAGCGACCCAGGAACTCCGTGAGGCGGCGGCCGAGTTCGGCCGGTGCGGCCTGCGGCAGCGCGTGGTGGGAGACACCGGGCAGGACGACCGTCTCGGCACGCGGCAGCAGCGCACCGGCCCGCGCCGCCACGCGGTACGCGTCATGCGTCCTGCTGCTCCCGGCCAGGAGCAGCAGGACCGGCACGTCCAGCCCGCGCAGGGCGTCGGGCGCCGGGCGGGGACCGGTCACCGGCTTCGATACGGAGGGGAAGCCGGCGGCCGCCTCCTGCAGGCGCAGCCAGTCGGGGTCGAGGGCTTCCCGATCCCGCGCCCCCGCCCGAGCGGGAGGCGCCCCCGTCCCGGTCTCCCAGCGCAGGAAGGCGCGGACACGGGCCGGCGTCGGCCGCAGCAGCATCGGCAGGGCGTGCAGCAGATAGGCCGGCCGGTACCCGGCGAAACACCCGGTGGGGTCCAGCAGCGCGAGGCGCCGCACCCGCGCGGGTGCCCGCAGCGCGTGGTGCAGGGCGATCCAGGCGCCGTAGGAGTGCCCGGCGAGCGCGGTCTCCCCCACGCCGAGCCCGTCGAGGACCGCGCCCAGCCAGGCCACCAGGTCGGCGACCGTGCGGGGGTGGCGGTCGCCGGCCTCGGTTCCGCGGCCGGGGGCGCCGATCAGGTCGACGGCCAGGACGCGGTGGGTGCGGGCCAGGTCGGCGGCCTGGGCGTACCAGGAGGCGGAGGTCGCTCCCCCGCCGCCGGGGAGGAGGACCAGCGGGGGGCCGCTGCGCGGGCCGCACGCGTTGACGTGGGCGGTCCCGAACGGCGTGCGGACGGCCAGCGCCTCCCGCCCGGCGGGCCACTTGGCCATGACCGTCTCGTAGGCGGCCAGGAAGCCGTCCATGTCGTATGCACCGCTCATCCGTGTGCCCTCCCCGGGTGATCCTCCGGCATCCCCTATTATCTCGCTGAGCGAGATACTCGTCGAGCGAGATGATAACGGAGAAGGCGTATGCAGCCCCAGGGCCCGGAACTGGAGATCGTCCATCTGCTGCGTGCGGTGACCGTCGAACTCGGCCTGCACAGCGGCCGGTTCGCGCAGCGCTACGGCATGCACCCCACCGACGTGCGCGCCCTGATCGCCCTCATGGACGCCGCACGCGCGGGTGCGGAGATGACGGCGGGCCGGCTCGGTGCGGCGCTCGGGCTGAACTCCGCCGGGACGACGGCACTCGTGGACCGGCTGGAACGGGCCGGGCACGTGCGGCGGGTGCGCGGCGGGACGGACCGGCGCCGGGTCGTGATCGAGGTGGAGGAGAGGGCGGTCGAGCTCGGCTGGGCCTACTTCGGGCCGCTGATCGGGCGCGCGGTGGACGTGCTGCGGGGTTACGACGAGCGGGAGCGGGCGGCGATCCGGGGGTTCCTGGAGGCGGTGCGGGAGGCCGCGGCCGGGGCGGGCTGACCCGCGACCGCCGCCCTCACACGTGAGTCGCACCGCAGCCATGCCGGGTAACACGGGGTTCACGTACGGGCAATGGCCGGGAAACCGCCCGTTGGCAGGCTCGCGGCCATCAACGGCGGCGCCCCGGTGCCGCGGCGCCGCGGCACCCGCAGGTGCGCCAGACACACCCCGAAGGAAGTGGCCCGTGACCTTCAAGGCTGAGTACATCTGGATCGACGGCACCCAGCCGACGGCGAAGCTCCGCTCCAAGACGAAGATCATCACCGGTGAGCCCGGCGGGCTCGACGCGCTGCCGGTCTGGGGTTTCGACGGGTCCTCCACGAGCCAGGCGGAGGGTCACTCCTCGGACCGTGTCCTCAAGCCGGTCTTCACCTGCCCCGACCCGCTCCGCGGCGGCGACGACGTCCTCGTCCTGTGCGAGGTCCTCGACATCGACATGACGCCGCACGAGTCCAACACCCGTGCCGCGCTGGCCGAGGTCGCCGGGAAGTTCGCCGCGCAGGAGCCGGTCTTCGGCATCGAGCAGGAGTACACGTTCTTCCGGGACGGCTACCCGCTCGGCTTCCCCAAGGGCGGCTTCCCGGCCCCGCAGGGCGGCTACTACTGCGGCGTCGGCGCCGACGAGATCTTCGGCCGTGACGTCGTCGAGGCGCACCTGGACAACTGCCTGAAGGCCGGTCTCGGCCTCTCCGGCATCAACGCCGAGGTCATGCCCGGACAGTGGGAGTTCCAGGTCGGCCCGCTGGCCCCGCTGGAGGTCTCCGACCAGCTGTGGGTGGCCCGCTGGCTGCTGTACCGCACCGCCGAGGACTTCGGCGTCGCCGCGACGCTCGACCCGAAGCCGGTGAAGGGCGACTGGAACGGCGCGGGCGCGCACACCAACTTCTCCACCAAGGCGATGCGCGAGGGCTACGAGGCGATCGTCACCGCCTGCGAGTCGCTCGGCGAGGGCTCCAAGCCCCTGGACCACGTCAAGAACTACGGCGCCGGCATCGACGACCGCCTGACCGGTCTGCACGAGACCGCCCCGTGGAACGAGTACTCCTACGGCGTCTCGGACCGCGGCGCCTCGGTCCGCATCCCGTGGCAGGTCGAGAAGGACGGCAAGGGCTACATCGAGGACCGCCGTCCGAACGCCAACGTCGACCCGTACGTGGTGACGCGTCTGCTCGTCGACACCTGCTGCTCCGCGCTGGAGAAGGCCGGCCAGGTCTGATCCCGCCGCTCGCCCGCCTCGCGGCGCCCGGCCGCTGATCCCCTGCCCTCGTCCGCCCTCGTCCGCCGTCGTCTGCCCTCGGCAGAGCGGCGTTCCGCCCCGCGTCCGGGCCGGGCAGGCTCACCGGCATGAGACTTCTGGTGCTGGGTGGTACGGAGTTCGCGGGACGGGCCGTCGTGGAGGCGGCCCTCGGGCGCGGCTGGGAGGTCACGGTCCTCAACCGCGGCCGGCACCGGCCCGCCTCCGGTGCGAAGGCGTTGCGGGGCGACCGGACCGTGCCCGGCGGGCTCGGCGCCCTCGCCGACGGAGCTTGGGACGTCGTCGTCGACACCTGGTCGGCGGCGCCCCGGGCCGTGCACGAGGCGGCGCGGCTGCTGCGGGGCCGTGCCGGACGGTACGTGTACGTGTCCAGCTGCTCGGTGTACGCCTGGCCCGCGCCCGCCGGCTACACCGAGGACGCGCCGCTGGTCGAGGGCGCCGAGCCGGACGCCGGGCAGACCGACTACGCGCGCGACAAGAGGGGCGCGGAGATCGCCGCCGTCGAGGCCTTCGGCGCGGACCGCTGCGTGCTGGTCCGGGCGGGGCTGATCCTGGGCCCGTACGAGAACGTCGGCCGGCTGCCGTGGTGGCTGGCCCGTGTGGCGCGCGGCGGGCCGGTGCTGGCGCCCGGACCGCGGGACCTCCCGCTGCAGTACGTCGACGTGCGGGACCTGGCCGAGTGGATCCTGGGGGCGGCCGAGCGGGAGCTGAGCGGCCCGTACAACCTCGTCGGTCCGCGGGGGCACGCCACGATGGGGTCCCTGCTCCAGGCGTGTGCGACCGCCACCGGCGCGGCGGCCCGGCTGTGCTGGACGGAGCCGGACGTGATCCTGGAGGCGGGGATCGAGCCGTGGACGCAGCTGCCGGTGTGGGTGCCGGCGGGCAGTGACCTGCACGACTTCCTGCATGGCTCGGACGTTTCGCGGGCCCTGGCGACGGGGCTGGCCTGCCGGCCCGTCGAGGAGACCGTCGGCGACACGTGGAGGTGGCTGCGGGACATCGGCGGAACCGCGCCTCAGCGCCCGGACCGGCCGCCGGTGGGGCTCGACCCGGCGGTGGAGGCGGACGTCCTGCGCGGTCGGTGACCGGGCCGCGGTCGGTGGGGGCCTGTCGCGCGGTTCCCCGCACCCCCGGAAGAGCACGCACGATTCCCCGCACCCCCGGAAGAGCACGCACGATTCCCCGCACCCCCGGGAGAGGACGCACGATTCCCGGCGCCTCCGGAAGAGCACGCACGATTCCCCGCACCCCCGGAAGAGCACGCACGATTCCCCGCACCCCCGGAAGAAGACCGGCCGGGGTGTACCTGGCACCACCCCGGGACCGGGGGGCTCGGCCCCGTGACCGTCCGCGCCCGCTCCGCCAGACTCTGCGTCATGACCACCAACACGGAAAGCGGCTCCCCGACCGGGAGGGCGCGGGCCGTCGCCCTGGCGGCGGGACGGGGGTTCGTGCTGGCCCTGGTGACCCTCCCTCCGGCCGTCGTCCTCTACACGCTCACCCTGGTGTCCCTGGCGCTCGTCCCGGTCGGCGTCGGGGCCTACACCACGCCGTGGCTGCTGACGGGCGTGCGGGTCTTCGCGGACCGGCGGCGGATGCTGGCGGCCGAGTGGGCCGGGGTGCGGATCCCGGCCTCCTACCGTCCGCTCCCCGAGGGCGCGGGCCCCTGGGCGCGGACGTACGCGATGCTCCGCGACCCGGCGGTCTGGCGCGACCTGCGGTGGCTCCAGGTCGACATGACGGCGGGGTTCGTCACCGCGCTGCTGCCGGCGGCGCTCGTCCTCTACCCGCTGGAGGGGCTCGCGGTCGCGGCCGGGCTGTGGCGGCCGTTCTCCGCGAGCGGCGGGTACTGGTACGGCTTCGTGCACGTCACCGGTCAGGCCTCCGCCCTGGCGGCCGGCGCCCTGGCCGTCGTGCTCCTCGGCCTCAGCCCGCTGGCACCGCGCCTGCTGGCCGCCCACTTCCGGCTCACCCGGGCCGTCCTGGGCGCGAGCCAGGGCGAGTTGGCCGAGCGGGTGCGGGTGCTCACCGAGACCCGGAGGGACGCCGTCGACACCTCCGCCGCCGAACTGCGCCGCATCGAGCGGGACCTGCACGACGGGGCGCAGGCCCGGCTGGTGGCGATGGGCATGGACCTGGGCACCATCGAGGCGCTCGTGGACCGGGACCCGGCGAAGGCCAAGGAGCTCCTCGCGCGCACCCGCCGGTCCTCGGCGGACGCCCTCACCGAGCTGCGCGACCTGGTCCGCGGCATCCACCCGCCGGTGCTGGCCGAACGCGGGCTCGGTGACGCGGTACGGGCGCTGGCGCTGCGACTGCCCGTGGCCACCGAGGTGAACGTCGAACTGAGCGGCCGTGCGGACGCGCCGGTGGAGTCCGCCGCCTACTTCGCGGTCAGCGAGGTGCTCACCAACGCGGTCAAGCACTCCGGCGCGGACCGGATCTGGATCGACCTGCACCAGGCGGAGGAAGAGCGCGGCGGCACGCTGCGGATCTCGGTCACCGACAACGGCCGTGGCGGGGCGGTGATCGGCGCCGGGACCGGCCTCGCCGGGGTCGAGCGGCGCCTCGCTACATTCGACGGCGTCCTGGCCGTCAGCAGCCCCGCGGGCGGTCCGACCATGGTGACCATGGAGATCCCTTGCGCGTAGTCCTGGCCGAAGACCTCTTCCTGCTGCGCGACGGGCTGGTGCGCCTGCTGGAGGCCCACGGTTTCGAGATCGCCGCCGCCGTCGAGTCCGGCCCCGAACTCGCCCGCGCCCTCGCCGAGCTGGATCCGGACGTCGCCGTGGTCGACGTCCGGCTGCCGCCGACGTACACCGACGAGGGGCTGCAGTGCGCGCTGCGGGCGCGCCGGGACAGACCCGGTCTGCCGGTGCTGGTGCTCTCCCAGCACGTGGAGCAGCTGTACGCGCGCGAGCTGCTCGCCGGCGACGCGGGTACCTCCCGCGCGGGCGCGGCCCGGCACGGCGGTGGCGGGGTGGGCTATCTGCTGAAGGACCGGGTCTTCGACGCGGAGCAGTTCGTGGACGCCGTGCGGCGGGTCGCGGGGGGCGGCACGGTGATGGACCCGCAGGTGATCCGGCAGCTGCTGTCCCGCCGGGCCGCCGAGGACCGGCCGCTCGCCCGGCTGACACCCCGTGAGCGGGAGGTCCTGGAGCTGATGGCGCAGGGCCGCTCCAACTCGGCGATCGCCGGGCAGCTGGTGGTGACGGAACGGGCGATCGCCAAGCACACCTCCAACATCTTCGCCAAACTGGACCTCGAGGTGTCGGACGATGACAATCGGCGCGTTCTGGCGGTCCTCGCCTACCTGGACCAGGGCCGGTGAACGGATGCTGATTCTCCGTAACTTCCGCTGCTCAAGCTGCTGTTGAGGCCGGTCGGCCGTGCAGTCCTCTGATTTGCCGGTGAGGTTGCTGAACACCCCTGGGACGCCGTCCGTATCCATGGGCGCCGCTTCACTCCTGTCGGGCGCCTCGATGCCCCGCCAAGCCCGCAAGGAAGTCAGAGGAGTTCCATGGGACGCAACACACGCAAACGCCGCACGCCGCTGGCCACCAAGGCCATAGCCGCATCGGCGGCCCTAGCGCTCGGTGGGGGCGGGCTGCTCTGGGCGAACTTCTACGCCTCGGCGCACGAGTCGAACTCGGGGCACAACTACACGAAGTCCGCCAACGCCCAGTGGGCGACGCTGGCCTGTCCTGACGTGAGCCAGAAGCTGACGAACGTGCCGTACCGGGCCCGGCAGGGCGTGACCAGGGAGCTGGCGAACCTCGACAAGCAGGTCACCGAGGCCTACTCCCGGCTCGCCTCCACCCGCCGGGCCCAGGCCAACGACGCCAACTTCGTACAGAACGCGATCGTCGGCCCGCTCAAGGACAAGCGCATCGCGACGCTCGACCGCATCCGGATCGACATCGAGCGGGTCGGCGGCAAGGCGCCCGACAACCTCAGCCAGCTCGCGGCGTGCACGCCCCAGGCAGCCAACCAGGGGCAGAACGGCCAGAACGGAGGCGGCCAGAACGCAGGCGGCCAGAACGGCCAGGCCACTGCCTCCCCCTCGGCGGGTGCCACCGCCGGCGCGGGCCAGCAGCAGGACAACGGCAACGGTGCGGCCGGGCCGGTCGCCGCCGACTTCGTCGACATCACGAAGGTCGCGCCGAACGTGCAGGGCAAGCCGGACAAGGGCAACAACGCCTCGACCGGCACGTTCAGCCTCAACTGCGGTGTCAACGCCAACGAGAACCGCAACACCGACAACCTGATCGTCGCGCCCGGCGTGAACAACGGCGCGCACCACACCCACGACTACGTGGGCAACCAGGACGTCAACGCCTTCTCCAGCAACGACACCCTGGCCAAGGCCAGTACCACCTGCTCCGAGCAGGGCGACAAGTCGGCCTACTACTGGCCGGTGCTGCGCCTGCAGGACGGCACCCAGGAGAAGGACGCCAACCAGCTCGGCGGCGGCAAGGAGGGCAACGTCGGCAAGATCCTGCGGGCGGAGTCGGCGCAGATCACCTACGTCGGCAACCCGACCAGCAAGGTCGTGGCGATGCCCACGTTCCTGCGCATCATCACCGGTGACGCCAAGGCGGCCACCAACGGCGCGGCGAACGCCAACGCGCACTGGAGCTGCACCGGCTTCGAGGACAAGGTCCAGCTGACCAACCAGTACCCGCTGTGCCCGCAGGGCAGCAAGGTGGTCCGTACGTTCGCCTTCCAGAGCTGCTGGGACGGCCAGAACATCGACAGCGCCAACCACCGTACGCACGTGGCCTTCGCCGACCCCGCGAGCGGCGCCTGCCCCAACGGCTTCAAGGCCATCCCGCAGCTGACGCAGCGCCTGGTGTACGACGTTCCGACGCCGACCATCGCCAACGGTCAGGTCAAGAACCCGTACGCGGTCGACGGCTTCCCCGAGGAGCTGCACAAGGCGATCACCGACCACGACGACTTCATCAGCGTCATGGACCAGAACCTGATGAACCGGGTGGTCAACTGCATCAACAACGGCCAGCGGTGCAAGTGACCCGGCAGATCCGGTGACCACACACCGGCGGCCGGTGGCGGGAGAGCCCGCCACCGGCCGCCGGTGTGTGCGCCCGGTGCCGGTCAGCCGGTGTGGGCGCTGTGGTCGGTACCGATCTCCACGTCGCCGCCGAGCTTCGGACGCAGGGCCGTGATCACGCTCCGGGTGCCGGTGGAGACCGTCCATTTGCGGCCGACCAGGTAGAAACCGCCGTAGTCCTTGGCCGAGTTGATCCACTCGCGCTGGCCGCGGTCGGTGGCGAAGGTCGCGAGGACGAACCTGCCCGCGGCTCGCCCGCAGATGGCCTGGCGGACCTCGTCGGTGTCCAGCTGCATGTCCGGCCGGCACTTCACCGCCGTGGCGAGGCTCTCCAGCGTGCCGGTGGCGGCGGGCGGCACCTCGGCTGCGGTGCCGCTCTCCCCGGCTCCGCAGCCGGACAGCGCCAGCACGGCCGCGGCGCCCGCCGCGGCGAGCATCGGTCGGGTCGTCCTCATCGGTTCCTCCGGTCCCTTCCGGCCCCGGCGAGGGGCCCGTCACCATCGATACGGGCGCGGAGTACGGCGCACTCAAAGCCCGCCGGGGCCCCTGCACACCTCTGCGAAGGCGGGCCCGTGGACCACGACCGGGGCGCCCGTGGGGCGACCCGCCGGAAGACGACCCGCCCGGGCGGCGGTGACCATCGCACGATTCGCTCGTTCTGCTGAACGTGCAGTCACAGGATGTCGCCCCGCGCCCCGCACCTTCCTCCGCCGACCCGGTCGTCGACGTCGAGCAGGCGGAGGCCGCGCTCGTCGAGCACTACCCGCGGCTGGTCAGGCTCGCCTACCTGGTGCTGCCGCCGGGCCTCGGCCGCAACCGGCGCGTGGTGACCGCCCACGCCCTCACCCAGCGCGCCCTGCCCAGGGGCCGTACAGCGGCACCGGCGATCCCGGCGCAGTCGGCCGGCCGCGACGGCGACCCCGGGTACGCCTTCGTCCGCCTGCGGGTGCTGCGCACGGCGCTGGAGGCGGGCCTGCCGCTGAAGCGCACGCTGTGGCCCAGGCGCTCCCAGCTGCCTCCGCTGCTGCCCCAGGTATGGGGCCTGCGCCTGTTCCCGCGCTCGGGCGGCGCCGACGAACTCACCCTGGACCAGCACCTGTCGACGCTGTCCGGGCCGGCCCGCGCCGCCTACGTCCTGCGCGGTGCGGAGCGGCTCGCCGACGCCGAGGTGCGCGCCGTGCTGACCGCGGCCGGCTGCGCCGACCCGGACGCCGCGCTGGCGGAGGCCGACGGCGTCCCGGAGCGGTACGCACTGCTGGACTCCCCCGAGTTCGACCCCTGCTCGCTGCAGGCCCGGCCCACCGACCTGATGCGGCGCAGGCAGCACGCCAAGGCCGCGCTCGCCGCCGCGGCGGCGCTCACCGTGTGCGGCGCCCTGCTCGGTCTGCCCGGCGACGGCTGGGCCCCGGACGGCGCCGCCGCCCCCGTGTACGCGCAGAACCCGGCCGCCGAGGCCGCCCTCGACCCGGCGAAGCTGGCCAGGGTCGCCCCCACCGCGTGGGAGTCCTCCGCGCGCACCGACTTCTCCGTCTGGCCGGCCCGCGGGGACCTCGCAGGCGACAAGGCCCTGCTGCGCCGCGCGCTCGCCGTCTGGGCCAGGCCCGGCGAGAGCGTCCAGGTCTCCGCGACCCCCGGCACCCCCTCCGGCGGCCCCTCCGGCCCGCCCCAGCTGCTCTACGCCGGGACCGTGGACAGCGCCCACGTGGTGATCCTCTACGACGGCCTGCGCATCGTGCGGTACGCCGAGCCGCGGGACGGCACCAAGGGCGCCGCCCTCGACTTCGCGCGCGTCGACGGCGCCGGCCGCGCGGACGCGAGCGCGCTGGTCCTGGACCGGGCCGACGGCAACGTCCGCTATCTGACGGCGCCCTGGGTGACCAAGGCCGCCGAGCGTGACCTGCTCAAGCCGGGCGCGGGCGCCATGGACCTGCCCATCACCGGCGGCGTCACGGCGCCGCTGGCGAACTCCTCCGCACAGAACGGCAGTTGCACGTCCTGGAACGTGATGCAGCTGACGGACTCCACCGGCACCCATGTGTCGACCGACCTCGGCGAGCTCGTCCCCGCGCGGCTGACCACGGGGCGCCCCGGCGCCACCCACGAGGTCTCCGGCGCGCGGGCGCTGCGCACCTGGGCGCCGTACGCCTGCTCGCTGGGCGCGCTGCGCTCGGCGGGGGTGCGCAGCGTCAACGCCTGGCCGTACGCCGAGCAGCCGCTGCCGTCCGGGCCGGGGTCCGCCGGCCCGGACGGTGCGGCGGCGGACTGGGTGTGCACGCGGGCGGAGACCTGGCGGGGCGGCGGCACGCGGGTGCTGGCGCAGTTCCACACACCGGGCGGGACGTACGGGGCGGTCGCGGCGAAGGCCGAGAACGTCCCGGCGTGCGGGGCGAAGGACCCGCAGGTGCTCGCCGGTGTGCTGTGGAAGGCGGAGTCGGGCCGCTGGTACCTGCTCGCGGCCGGGAGCGAGGGGACCGCGTCGATCAGTACGACGGGTGGGGTGCGGGCGAGCGCACGGGGCAACCTGCTGGCCGCCCGGGCCGAACAGGGCGCCCGCGCCCGGCTGAAGGGCACCACGGACGACGGACGATCCGTCACCGGCCTCGGCTAGGGCAGGCGGGGTGGGGTGCGGGGACGGGCCGCCGGTCCGCATATGAGGGCGCGAAGTGAGCGTTCGGTGCCGGACATGTGAACACCCGGCGGCCGGTCCGGTCCGTTCCCGGCCGGATCCGATCGGTAAGGTGTTCGCATGACTACCGGAGTGCGCCGCAGAATGGGAGTCGAGGAGCGACGGCAGCAGTTGATCGGCGTCGCCCTCGAACTGTTCAGCCGGCGCTCTCCCGACGACGTCTCGATCGACGAGATAGCGTCCGCGGCGGGCATCTCCCGCCCGCTGGTCTACCACTACTTCCCCGGCAAACTCAGCCTGTACGAGGCCGCGTTGAGGCGGGCCGCGCAGGATCTGGCGGGCCGGTTCGACGAGCCGCGGGACGGGCCGCTGGGCGCGCGGCTGCGACGGGTGATGCGCCGCTTCTTCGACTTCGTCGACGAGCACGGGCCCGGCTTCTCGGCGCTGATGCGCGGCGGCCCGGCCGTCGGCTCCTCCGCCACCAACGCCCTCATCGACTCCGTACGGCAGGCCGCCCATGACCAGATCCTTTCGCATCTGGGCGTCGAGGAACCGCCCGCGCGACTGGAACTGGTCGTACGCTCCTGGATCTCGCTCGCCGAGTCGACCGCGTTGATCTGGCTGGACGGCCGGCGCATCCCGCGTGCCGAGCTGGAGGCCCAGCTGGTGCACGACTTCGCCGCCCTGGCCGCCGTGAGTGCCGCCTACGACGCGGAGATGGCCGTGCTGCTGCGCCGGATCTTCAAGGACGAGCCGGCCGACGGCCCCTTCACGGACCTGGTCGCCCGGCTGATCTCACTGACCTCCTGACCAGCGCCCCGAGTGGGCGCGGGGAACCGGGCGACCGGCCGCGGCGGAGTGGCTAACGGTCGAACTTGCGGTAGGACGGGTCGAGGTCGCGCACCTCGGCCGAGGCGTGCAGCACGATGCCCTCGTCCGCGACGTGCTCGCGCAGCAGCTCCAGCACGGCCTGAGTCAGCTTCGCCCTGGTCTCCTCGGAGCGTCCGGCGAGCAGCCCCAGGGTGACGTGGACGATCCCGTGGCGTTCCGCGGCGGGATCGTCGTAGCCGTACACGGTGAACTCGCCCGGCCGGAACTGCGTCTTGCACGCCTCCGGCCTGGCCGCGGCGATCTCGACCGTCGCCTCGTGCAGGGCGCGGGCGAAGGCGGCCCGGTCGAAGGCGGGCGCGATCGTACGCGAGTAGTCGACGGTGATCTGCGGCATGGGCACTCCTGTTCTACGGCGGCGGGCCCAGCCTAGTTCTTGAGCTGGACCGCGAGCATCGCGATGTCGTCCTCGCGGTCGTGGCCGAAGCAGCCCAGCAGGGTGTCGCACAGTGCGTCCAGGCCGGGCTCGGCGCCGACGGCCGCGGAGCGCAGCTGCTCCATGGAGACGGTCAGGTCCGTGCCGCGGGTCTCGATCAGGCCGTCGGTGACCATGAGCAGCCGGTCGGCGGGGTGCAGGGTCAGCTCGGTGGGCTCCGGCCGGGGCAGTCCCAGGCCGAGCAGCGGGCCGTCGGCCCGGGCGTACTCCGCGTCGCCGTTCCCGCGCAGGATCAGCGGCGGCAGGTGGCCGGCGTTGGCGATCCGGGTGCGGCCGGTCGCGGGGGCGATCAGCGCCAGGCACACGGTGGCGGTGACCTCGCAGTGGTAGTGCTGCAGCATCCGGTCGAGGCGCGCGGCGAGCACGGCCGGGTCGCTCTCCTCGACGCAGTAGGCGCGCAGGGCGTGCCGGATCTCGACCATGACGGTGGCGGCGTCCAGCGAGTGCCCGACCACGTCGCCGACCGCGGTGAGCACGCCCTCGCCGGTGCGCTGCGCCGCGTAGAAGTCGCCGCCGATCTCGGTCTCCCGGGAGGCGGGCACGTAGCGGACCGCGACCTCCATGCCGGGCAGTTCGGAGAGCCGCTGCGGCCGGGGCAGGAAGCTGTGCTGGAGGGTGAGGGCGACGTGCCGCTCGACCTGGTACATGAGCAGCGGCTCGGCGGCCAGCGCGGTGGCCTGCGCGAGCTGCGCCACCAGGGCCTCGTCCCCGGGGTTCGGCCGGCGGGTGCCGCGGGTGGGCGTGGCCAGGCACAGCGGGGCCCTGCCGTCCTGGGTGAGGGCCAGCGTCAGCCGGGCGTCGTGCTGGACGCCGGGACGGAAGAACCCGGCCGGCCACAGCGGCGCGGGCACCGTGGTGATCTGCACGCCGGCCTGTCCCCGGCTGAGCCGCCGCAGGAGACCGGCCACGGTCCGGTGGGCGCCCTCGTCCGGCAGCGCGAGCGAGGTGCGGTCCCGGGAGACGCCGCGGTAGAGCTCGTCGTCGGGGCCGAGCACGAAGACGGCGGCGGGGGTGCCGGTCAGCAGCGCGGTGCCGTCGGCGGCCGCGTCGGCGAGTTCCTGCAGGGAGCGCGCCGACTGGATGGTGATGACGACCTGCGAGAGCATCGTCAGCCGCCGTACCAGCGCCTTGTCGCCGGCGCGCAGCCGCGCGGTGCGCAGGGCGGCCCGCACCACCGCCTCGATCTCCTCGGGTTCGGCGGGCACCGTCAGATACGTCTCGGCGCCCGCGTCCAGGCCGCGGCAGCGGTCCCCCGGCGCGGCCGCGGCGGCGGAGAAGTGCACGACGGGCAGGTTGGCCATGTGCGGCCGTTCCTTGACCCGGCGGCACAGTTCGAAGCCGCTCATGTCCGGCAGTCCGACGTCGACTAGGGCCACGTCGGGCAGGGTGCCCTTGCGCAGCCGTACGTCCAGCTCGACGAGGGCCTCCTGGCCGCTGGCGGCCGGAACGACCTGGTGTCCGGCGCGGCGCAGCACCGTGCCCATGGCGTAGCGGTTGGCCGCCACGTCGTCCACGACCAGCACAGTCGTGTCTGTCAGCTTGCCGTCGACTGCCATCTCTCGAACCCTTGGACAACATCGGTGGGACGGACCGGTTCGGGGTCCGCCCCACCAACGTAATGCCCTGATCAGGAGATCCGGGAGAATACTGCAACAGTGCGCCCCGGAACGACGAACGTGCCGGTTTTCCGGTCATAAGCGGAAGACTTCACGACAGGGTCCGCACCGGCCGACTGCACCGGGTGCAGCCGGTAGCCGGTACCCGCCAGCGCCGCGACGTGCTGCTCCCGCTTGCCCGGCGTCGCGTTGAACACGACGACCAGGTCACCGAGTTCCATCGTGATCACCCCGGGCGTCTCGTCCTTCCCGGACAGCGGGAAGGACAGCTCCGACTGCACCTGCCCGGCCGTGCCGAGCGAGAATGCCTGCTCCGAGGAGCGGATCCTCAGCAGGTCCCGGTACGCCGCCGAGGCTCCCTCGATCTGCGGGCAGCCCACCCGCACCGAGCTCAACAGGGGCTTGGCGTACGGCCACTTGGAGGCGTTGTCGGCCGCCATCGGCAGTCCGCGTCCGAAGCCGTTGCCGTCGGCGCAGTTCCAGTGGATGGCGTTGAACCAGTCACCGCTGTCGAAGGAGTTGCGGTCCAGGGACTTCGACCGCAGCAGGTCGGAGCCCGCCTGCGAGAGGGACGGGCCCTGCGAGAGGGTGGCCGTCGCCATCGCGAGGACCTGCATCCGGGCCCGGTCGGCCGCGGACGTGCCCTTCGGCAGCTTGTAGGTGAGGGCGTCGAACAGGGACTCGTTGTCGTGCGCGTCCGCGTAGGCGACGGCGTCGCCGGGCGCGTCCGCGTAGCCGGCCGGCCGGCCGTTGTAGTCGACCTCGCCGCCGGTGACCTCCTTGCCGTCGGTGTCGGTGAAGCGGTACTTGGCGAGGTTGCCGGTCAGCCCGACCTTGATCAGGTCCTGGTAGTGCAGCAGCCGGGCCTTCTGCTCGGCCGGAGTGCCGTTGGCCGACGAGGAGTTGGGGTCGGTGTACAGGCCGGAGGCGAAGCCCTGGACGCCGGGGTCGGAGTCGAAGGGGCTGCCGCCGCGGATGGCGTCCCGGGCCCGGTCGGAGAAGGTCGCCACACCGGTGCCGGCCATGTTCTTCTGCGTGGCCTGCACGAAGCGGGCGTCGTCGGCGACCTCGCCGAAGTTCCAGCCCTCGCCGTACATGATGATCTTCTTGCCGTCGACGCCGTCCTTCGCGACGGTCAGGGCGTCGAGGGCCTTGCGGACGGCGAGGATGTTCGCCTTCGGCTGGTGTCCCATCAGGTCGAAGCGGAAGCCGTCGACCTTGTACTCCTTGGCCCAGGTGACGACCGAGTCGACGACCAGCTTGCCCATCATCGCGTTCTCGGTGGCCGTGTTCGCGCAGCAGGTGCTGTTGGCCACCGAGCCGTCCGCGAGGAGCCGCTGGTAGTAGCCGGGCACGACCTTGTCCAGGACGCTGGTGTCCGCCTGCCCGGCCGCCGCCGTGTGGTTGTAGACCACGTCCATGACGACCCGCAGACCGTCCTCGTTCAGGGCCTTGACCATCTGGCGGAACTGGACCGTACGGGCCGTGCCGTCCGGGTCGGTCGCGTACGAGCCCTCGGGGACGGTGTAGTGCAACGGGTCGTAGCCCCAGTTGTAGGCGTCCTTCGCCGCGGTCTTCGCCACGCACTCCTGCTGCTTGTCGGAGTCGGCGGCGTAGGAGGCGAGGTCGCAGTCGGGACGTGCCTGGTCCGCCTTCTTCTCGGGGATGGTGGCGATGTCGAAGGCGGGCAGCAGATGCACGTACGACGTACCGGACTTCGCCAGCTCACGCAGGTGCTTCGAGCCGTCGCTGCCCTGGTCGGTGAAGGCGAGGTAGGTGCCCCGGTGGCTCGCCGGCACCGTCGCGTCCTCGACCGAGAAGTCCCGGATGTGCAGCTCCTGGATCTCGGCGTCCTTCAGCGGCACGGCCTTGGGCTTGGCCAGGGACGACCAGCCCCTGGGCGCCAGGGACCGGTCGCGCAGGTCGACGACGAGGCTGCGCTCGGAGTCCGCGGTCAGGGCGAGGGAGTAGGGGTCGGTGACCTTGTTGGTGACGATCTTCCGGACGGATGGCGCCCACACCTTCACCACGTACCGGTAGGGCTTGTTCTTCCAGGACGGGGGCCCGGTGACCGACCAGACGCCGGTGGCGTCATCGCGCTTCATCGTCTTCAGGGAGCCGTCGAGCTCCAGTGAGACGCGCTGCGCGGTCGGCGCCCAGACGGACAGCGTGGGACGGCCCTTGTGGAACGTCGGCCCCAGGGCGGCCCTGGTCGCGCCCGCGTACACGTCGTCGAGGACGCCGGCGATCTGCACGCCCGTCGCCGCCAGCACGGCGCCGTTCGCGGCCCGCTGCGAGGCGACGATCTGGCCGTCCAGTGCCTCGCGCACCCGGTCGCGGTCGCGCGGGTCGACGGACCAGGCCGTGTAGCTCTTCAGGTAGGGGAACCTGGCCTTCTGGGCATCGGTGAGGGTGGTCTTCCCAAGGCGCAGCCAGCGCTCGTCGTCGCTGGTCAGTGTCCCGTCCTTGACGGCGATCGAGCCGTCGTGGGAGTACAGCAGCTGGGTGGAGACGGCGGCGTCGGAGCCGTTGAAGGCCACGGTGTTCCGGTCGATCCAGACCGCCTTGGAGGTGGTCAGGTCGAGTGCGGCCGAGGAGCCCGCGGGCTGCGGCAGCAGGTACTTCTCCTGGCCGTCGAGCAGCCACACCTCGTAGCCGCTCGCCTTGAGGTCCAGCGACTGGTCGGCGGGGAGGTCCTTCAGGTCGCCCTTGTGGATGATGTAACTGAGGCTGGTGGCACCGTCGGTGAGGGGTACCTCGAAGACCGCGCCGTAGGCGTCGGTCCGCACCGGCTTCAGCGGGCTGGACCAGTCCGTGGGGTTCGCGGCGCCGGTCCACACGTGCAGACCCCAGCCGTCGTAGTTGCCGTCCGCGCGGTGGTAGTGGATGACCGCCTTCGTCGTGTCCTGCGCCGGATAGCCGGGCCGCGTCGTCGACATGGCGTCCTTGCCCTGCTCGATCCAGACCTCCCCGGTCTTCGTCACGTCGATGGTGCGGTCGGCGGAGACGTCCTTGTTGCCGTCCTTGTCGACGACGAGGAAGCCGACGCTCGAGGCACCCGGCTTCAGCTTGACGTAGGCGAAGGCGCCGTAGGCGTCACGTCCGGTGAAGGGGTGGCCGGCCGGCCAGGTGGTGGACTCGCCGTCGGCCAGGTCCCCCCAGGCGTACAGGTTCCAGTTGCCGTAGTCGCCGTCGGTGCGCTTGTAGTGGACGATCGCGTAGTCGCGGGAGGAGGCGGTGGGGATCTGAGGGGCGGGCGGGGTGCCGGTCGTCGAGGCGGCCGTGGCGCTCGCGGTGTGCCCGGCCGAGTCGACGACGACCGCCTTGTAGCGCAGGGCGGTTCCGGGCGCGACGTCCTTGCCGATGGTCTGCGTGACCTTGTACGGCGCGTGGTCGGCGCTGCCCAGCGTGCGCCACCGGCCGTTGCCGACCTGGGCGGCGAAGACGACGCGGTTCAGCCCGCCGCCGCCGACACCGGCCGCGACCTCGACCGTGCCGGTGGCGCCCGCGGCGGGGGCCTTGAGGGTGAGGGCCGGGGCCGCGGCCGGCCGGGCGGGTTCGCCGGCCGCCTTCAGCACGACGGCGGACTCGGCCGGGACGGTGACCGTGACCTTGCTGTCCGCGCCGGACGTCACGTCGTGCGAAGTGCCGTAGACACCGCGGTACTTCATGTCCGCGGAGCCGGCCGCGAAGGTGGCCGACCGGGCCTCGCCCGCGTTGTTGAAGGCGACGATGTACTCCTGGCCGGACCTCGCGTCGGTGCGGCTGAACGCGTACACCCCCGCGCCGTCGGCCGCGTAGCGCTGGGTCTGCACCCCGTCGGTCAGGGCGGGGTTGTCCCTGCGCAGCCTGCCGAGCGCGCTGATCTGCTCGTACAGCGGCGCCTTGGTGTCGTAGGAGTCGCTCGCGTGGGTGCGGTCGGTGCCGATCTCGTCGTCGTCGAGGTAGTCGGCGACCTTGGAGGCGAACATCGTCTGGCGGGCGTCCTTGTCGCCGCCGGAGCCGGTGAAACCCTGCTCGTCGCCGTAGTAGACGACCGGGTTGCCGCGGCTGAGGAACATCAGCTCGTTGGCGAGCTCGTCCTTCTTCAGCAGCTCCGCGTCGCCGGCCTTCGGGTTGTCCTGGTTCAGGAAGTACCCGATGCGGCCCATGTCGTGGTTGCCGAGGAAGGTGACCTGCTCGTAGGCGTTGGCCTTGTCGGTCGTGTACTTGTAGTCGTCGCCGAAGACGGCCGCGAGTTTCTGCGCGCTGCCGCCCTGGGAGGCGTAGGAGCGGGCGGCGTCCTGGAAGGGGAAGTCGAGGGTGGCGTCGAGCCGCCCCTGGGTGACGTAGGGCGAGGTGACGGAGGTGTCGGCGGAGTAGACCTCGCCGAACATGAAGAAGTTCTTGCGGCCGTGCGCGGCGGCGTACCTGTCCAGCGCCGTCGCCCACTGCGTCCAGAACTCCATGTTCACGTGCTTCACGGTGTCGATCCGGAAGCCGTCCACGCCGAAGTCCCGCACCCAGCGCTGGTAGATCTTCTCCATGCCGCGGACGACCTCGGGGCGCTCGGTCCACAGGTCGTCGAGGCCGGAGAAGTCGCCGTACGTGGCGGACTCGCCCGCGTAGGTGGAGTCACCGCGGTTGTGGTACATCGTCGGGTCGTTGAGCCAGGACGGGACCTTGCTCCTGCTCGTGACCACCGGGGTGCGCGGGAAGGAGTCGCGGGAGACGGCCGGGAACCTCTTCGTGCCGTTCGCGTAGTCGCTGTCGTCGAAGGGCCTGCCGTCCTTCGTCAGGTACGGGAACGCGCCCTTGGAGAGGTAGTCGTAGGACTTCTCCTTGTAGTCGACGACGTCCGCCGTGTGGTTGGTGATGACGTCGAAGAAGACCTTCATGCCCTTGGCGTGCGCCTTGGAGATGAGGGTCCGGAGGTCCTTGTTGGTCCCGAAGTGCGGGTCGACCTGGGTGAAGTCGGTGATCCAGTAACCGTGGTAGCCGGCCGAGGCGTTGCTGCCCGTGCCCTGCACCGGCCGGTTCTTGAAGATCGGGGCCATCCAGATGGCGGTGGTGCCGAGGCCCTTGATGTAGTCGAGCCTGCGGGTCAGGCCCTTGAGGTCGCCGCCCTGGTAGAAGCCCTTGTCGGTGGGGTCGTAGCCGGTGCTCAGGCGCGAACCCGTCAGCCCGCCCCGGTCGTTGGACGGGTCGCCGTTGGCGAAACGGTCCGGCATGACGAAGTAGAACTGCTCGCGGGTGTCGCCGTGCCGGGCGGGCGCGGCGGCGAGCCGCGCGTCGGAGGGCGGCGGGGGCGGAGCGTCCGCGTGCGCCGCGAGCGGCTGGACGAGTGCGGCGGCGAGCGCGGCGACGGTGACGGCCGCGACCCGTCTGACGTGGGCGGTGCGGCGCCGCGCGGGCGCCGGCCATCTCGGTATCACAGGCGGGAACTCCTTGCGATTACGGCTCAGTCGGGTCCGACCCCTGCGCCGCGGGACGGCTTCGTCGCCGGGCGCCCGCGTGACCGTATCGCTGACGAAAGGTTTACAGCAAGAGTTTTGAAACTCATAGCAAGAAGTTTCAACGGCAACCTTGACGTGCCCTTCTCAACACCCCCACGCTCACCACTGGTCGAAACCCACACACCCCCTCATCGGAGCCGCACATGACCGGACACCGACCCCCGGGTGTCTTCCGGCGCCGCACGGCGAGCGCCGTGGCCGCCGGCGCGCTGGCACTCGCGGGCGCCGTCGCGCTGCCCGCCGCCTCCGCGCACGCGGACACCACCGCCAAGGGCGACGTCATCGCCAACCTCTGGGAGTGGAACTGGAACTCCATCGCCTCTGAATGCACGAACGTCCTGGGCCCGGCCGGCTACGGAGCCGTGCAGGTCGCGCCCCCGGCCGAGTCCCTGAAGCAGTCCTCGTACTACTGGTGGGACGTCTACCAGCCCTACTCCTACGACCTCGACAGCCGCTTCGGCGACAAGGCGCAGTTCGCCGCGATGATCACCGCCTGCCACCGGGCCGGCGTCAAGGTCTACACGGACGCGGTGATCAACCACACCGCCGCGCAGACCGGCACCGGCTACCACGGCACGACGATCACCAGCAAGTACGACACCCCGGAGTGGAACCGCGCCGACTACCACGACTCCTCGGACTGCCCCACCTCCGACCTCACCATCCAGGACTACGGGAACCTCACCCAGGTCCAGAACTGCGAACTGCTGGGCCTGCCCGATCTGAGGACCGGCTCCGACACCGTACGGGCGGGCCTCGCCGACTACCTCAACTCCCAGCTCGCGCTGGGCGTCGACGGCTTCCGTGTCGACGCGGCCAAGCACATCCCCGAGACCGACCTGGCGGCGATCGAGGCGAAGCTGACGAACACGACGGCGGGCACGGCGCCGTACGTCTTCCAGGAGGTCTACCCGGGCTCGACCCCGCAGCCCGCCGACTACTACGCCTCCGGCGACGTCCTGGACTTCACCTACGCGAGCCGGATGAAGTCCGCCTTCCAGGGCAATGTCAGCGACCTGTCCTCGCTGGCGAGCAGCGGCATCCTCCCGGCGGCGAACTCGGTGTCCTTCGTGACCAACCACGACACCGAGCGCAACGGCCTGCACATGAGCTACAAGGACGGCGGCACCTACAAGCTCGCCAACCTCTTCGAGCTCGCCTACAAGTGGGCGACCCCCACGGTCTACGCCAGCTGGGAGTGGACCCAGAGCGACCAGGCCCCGCCGAACTCCTCGGGCTTCGTCACGGACACCGACTGCGGCAGCGGCACCTGGTACTGCCTCGACCGCGACACCGCGGTCGTCGGCATGGTGGCCTGGCACAACGCGGTGGACTCGGCGGCGGTGACCGACTGGCAGACCAAGTCCCCGGACGTGATCGGCTTCGGCCGGGGCGGCGCGGGCTTCTTCGCCCTGAACAACGGCTCTTCGCCGGCCACCTACACCTTCACCACCGGCATGGCGGACGGCACGTACAGCAACGTCGTCGACGGCGGCGCGAGCACGGTGACCGTCTCCGGCGGCAGCGCCTCGCTCACCCTCCCGGCCAAGGGCGCGGTCGCCTTCTACGACGCGTCCTACACCTGCACCGTCGGCTGCGGCGACGCGGGCGGCGGCGGCTCGTCCGGCTCCACCGTGAGCGCGACGTTCGACGAGTACGCGCCGACGACGTCCGGCACGGACGTGTACGTGGTCGGGTCGATCCCGGCCCTCGGCGGCTGGGACACCGCCAAGGCGGTCAAGCTCTCCTCCGCCGGCTACCCGGTCTGGTCGGGCGAGGTGAGCGTGCCGGTCGACACGTCCTTCACCTTCAAGTACATCAAGAAGGACGCCTCCGGAAACGTCACCTGGGAGTCGAACGCCAACCGGTCGGCCACGACCACGACGTCGGCGCTCTCGCTGGACGACTCCTGGAACGTGGCGGACGCGGACGCCACCGACGTCACCTTCAACGAGTCCGCGACGACCGACTGGGGCACCAACGTCTACGTCGTGGGCTCCCTGCCGAGCCTCGGCTCGTGGAACACCGCCGACGCGATCCCGCTGTCCTCGCAGTCGTACCCGACGTGGAGCCGGCTGGTCATCGTCCCGAAGAACACGGCCTTCACGTACAAGTACGTCAAGAAGGACGGCTCGGGGAACGTGACCTGGGAGTCCGGCACGAACCGCTCGTACACGACGGGCGGTTCGTCCGGCTACACCACGAACGACACCTGGAAGTAGGGCCTCAGCAGCTCGACTTCCCGGCGTAGATCGCCAGCGCCGTACCGGCGCCCAGGGTGGCGGTGAACTGCCCGCCGGAGTTCACCGCCACCGTCGTGTTGTTCTGCACGTTGCAGTACGTGCCCGCGGGCATCGACGTCTGGTAGGTGCGGGTCAGCGTGCCCGTCTCGTGGTTGATGGCGACGTAGCCCTTGCTGCCGCGGCCGAAGGCGATGGCGTCGGCGCCGTCGTCCCACCAGTCGGTCATGGCCTGGCCGCGGGTGGTGTTGCGGAAGGCGACCATCGACTTGATCTCCGGCCAGGCGTGCTGGCACTTCCAGCCGTCCTGCCAGCAGGCGTTGACGGTGCCGCCGTCGGGCGGGCCGGCGTCCGCGTCGGACCACTCGTAGCCGGAGTTGATGTCCGGGGCGCCGTAGGGGTAGGCCAGCATGAAGACGTTGGCGAGGGTGTAGTTCGCGCCGTCCTTGTAGTTCAGGGTGGAGCCGTTGCGCTCGGTGTCGTGGTTGTCGACGAAGACGCCGGCCACCGAACTGCTCAGGTAGCCCCAGCCCTCGCCGAAGTTCTTCAGGTAGGCGAGGTTCTCGTTGTTGAAGACGCGCTTGAGGTCGTAGGCGTAGCGGAACTCCTGGACGTCGCCGTTGCCCGTGTACTCGGTGGGCTGGACGGCCTCCCCGGCGCCGTAGATGACCTCCTGCTTCCAGTACGCGTTCGGGTTCGTCAGCCGGGACTTGATGTTCGCCAGGTCGGCGGCTGCGATGTGCTTGGCGGCGTCGATGCGGAAGCCGTCCACACCGAGCGAGAGCAGGTCGTTCAGGTAGCCGGCGATGGTCCTGCGGACGTACTCCTCGCCCGTGTCCAGGTCGGCGAGGCCCACCAGTTCGCAGTGCTGGACGTTCCAGCGGTCCTGGTAGTTGCTGACCTGCGCGGTGCAGTCGTCGAAGTCGTAGGAGGAGTACAGCCCGGGGTAGTCGTACTTCGTGTACGACGATCCGCCGGTGCCGGTGCCGCTGCCCGCGGACATGTGGTTGATGACGGTGTCGACGACGACCTTCACCCCGGCCGCGTGGCAGGTGTTCACCATGTTCCGGAAGGCCGTGCGGTCGCCGAGCCGGCCGGCGATCTTGTAGCTCACCGGCTGGTACGACGTCCACCACTGCGAGCCCTGTATGTGCTCGGCGGGCGGGGAGACCTGGACGTATCCGTAGCCGGCCGGGCCGATCGTGGTGGTGCACTCCCGGGCGACCGAGGCGTACTTCCACTCGAAGAGGACGGCGGTGACGTCCTTGGTGCCGGGCGGCGAGGCCTGCGCGTTCGTCGGGGTCATGACAATCGTGGCGGCCGTGAGGGCGACCGCCGCGGAGAGCGTTCTGCGTACCATGTGGGGCTCCTTCACCGTTGAAGGTTTTTGCTGCAAGTTTTCAACCAACTTGCGGTGACGGAGATGTTAAGGGCCCGCTGCCTGAAAAGGCAGCGGGCCGTGTGAAGTTGATGCAAGAAATTTCAGGGGCGGGTGGTGAACCACACCGTCGTGTCGGCCGGCACCTTCGCCTCGCCGTCCGCCTCGGTCACCTCACCGCTGGCGAGCAGGACGCGGCCGTACGCGGGAGTCGTCACCGACTCGCCGCCGGTGTTCGCCACGCACACGAACTCCCCGCGCCGGAAGGCGAGTACGCCCTCGGGGGCGCGCAGCCACTCCACCGCGTCCCCCGCGCCCAGGTCGGGGTGCTCCCGGCGGACGGCGAGGGCGGCGCGGTACAGCTCCAGGGTCGAGTCCGGCACGCCCTGCTGCGCCTCCACGCTCAGCGCGCCCCAGCCCTCGGGCTGCGGGAGCCAGCTGCCGCCGCTGCCGAAGCCGTACGAGGAGCCCTCGCGCGTCCACGGGATGGGCACCCGGCAGCCGTCGCGGAAGCCGTCCTGTCCGGCGCCGCGGAAGTACGCCGGGTCCTGGCGCACCTCGTCCGGGAGGTCGACGACGTCGGGCAGGCCGAGCTCCTCGCCCTGGTAGACGTAGGCCGAGCCGGGCAGTGCCAGCATGAGCAGGGTGGCGGCCCTGGCGCGCCTCAGCCCCAGCTCGCGGTCGCCGGCCAGGCGGATCTGGGTGCCCAGGCCGGGCGGGTTGGCGAAGCGGGTGGCGTGCCGGGTGACGTCGTGGTTGGACAGCACCCAGGTGGCGGGCGCGCCGACCGGGCGCATCGCCTCCAGGGTGCGGTCGACGACCTCACGGAGCTCCCCGGCGTCCCAGGCCGTCGACAGGTACTGGAAGTTGAAGGCCTGGTGCAGCTCGTCCGCGCGGACGTAGTTCGCGGTGCGCTCGATGGTCGGGGTCCAGGCCTCCGCCACGAAGATGCGCCCGCCCGTCTCCCGCCACCGCCCTTCCGACGAAGGCCCTTCGGGCCCCTCCTTTTCGGCGTATTCGTCGAGGATCAGCCGCCACTGCCGGTAGATCTCGTGCACCCCGTCCTGGTCGAAGAACGGCATGACATCGTTGCCCAGCAGCTTCACCTGGTCGTGGGAGCCGAGGTCCGGCAGGCCGGCCGCCTTCACCAGGCCGTGGGCGACGTCGATGCGGAAGCCGTCGACGCCCATGTCCAGCCAGAAGCGCAGGATCGAGCGGAACTCGTCGCCGACGGCCGGGTGGTCCCAGTTGAAGTCGGGCTGCTCGGGCGCGAAGAGGTGGAGGTACCACTCGCCGGGCGTGCCGTCGGGTTCCGTCACCCGCGTCCATGCCGGGCCGCCGAAGATGGACTCCCAGTCGTTGGGCGGGAGTTCGCCGTTCCTCCCCTTGCCGGGACGGAAGTGGTAGCGCTCGCGCAGGGGCGAGCCCGGGCCCTCCCGCAGCGCGCGCTTGAACCACTCGTGCTGGTCGGAGGAGTGGTTGGGGACGAGGTCGACGATGATCCTCAGACCCAGCTCGCGGGCGTCGCGGATCAGCGCGTCCGCGTCCAGCAGGTTGCCGAACATGGGGTCGACGGCCCGGTAGTCGGCGACGTCGTAACCGGCGTCCGCCTGCGGGGAGGCGTAGAAGGGGCTGAGCCACACGGCGTCGACGCCGAGGTCGCGCAGGTACGTCAGGCGGGAACGCACGCCTTCCAGATCGCCCATGCCGTCGCCGTTGCCGTCGGCGAAGCTGCGCGGATAGACCTGGTAGATCACGGCGTCCCGCCACCAGTCGCTGCGCTTGGCTTCGGCGGAGTGCGGGGCCGGGGCGATGGCGGAGTGCTGCTGGCTCATGGCGTCCTTGGTGCGGTGAGGGTCCCCCCGCTCGAGCCGATTCGAGAGTGGGGGAAGGGTCAGGGGGTGGGGTGTGCATACCCCGGTGGGGCGGGACGGTCGCGGTGACTGCGGGGTCGGATGGGCACCGCGACCGTCCCGGTCCTGGGGGTCAGCCCTTCGTGCCGCCGGCGGTCAGGCCGGTCACCAGGTTCTTCTGCACGAGGTAGAAGAACGCGGAGACGGGTATCGCGATCAGCACGGCGGTGGCCGCCATCAGGTTGCGCTGGGCGTCGTGTTCGCTGACGAAGGTCTGCAGGCCGACGGCGAAGGTGTACTTGGTGTCGGACAGCATGAACGTCGACGCGAACGCCACCTCGCCGAAGGCCGTGAGGAAGCTGTAGAAGGCGGCGACCGCGAGGCCCGGCTTGGCGAGCGGCAGGATCAGCCGGGCGAAGGTGCCGAAGGGGCTCAGCCCGTCGACCCGGCCGGCCTCGTCGATCTCGAACGGGATGGTGTCGAAGTAGCCCTTCAGCAGCCAGGCGCAGTAGGGCACGGCGGTCGAGCAGTAGACGAGGACGAGTCCGAGGTAGCTGTCGATGAGCTGCAGGTCCGACAGGATCTGGTACATCGGCACCATCAGCACGGCCACCGGGAACATCTGGGTGACCAGGAGCACCCACATGAACTTCCGGTAGCCCGGGAAGCGCATGCGGGAGACCGCGTAGCCGGTGGTGGCGGCGATCGTCACGCCGATGAGCGTGGTGCCGAGCGAGACGATCAGCGAGCTCTTCAGCCAGTCGAAGAACTGTGTGTGCTCGAGCACGAACGAGTAGTTGGTGAGACTCGCCTTGCCCCAGATGCCGCCCGGGTGCAGGTAGTCGTCCTTGTCCGGGCCGAGGGAGAGGTAGATCAGCCAGGCCACGGGGAAGAAGGCGATCAGGCTCGCGACGGTCAGGACGGCGTGCGAGGCGAGGGACGCCGGACGGCTGCGCTCGCCCCGGCGGCGCACCTTGCCCGGGCCGGCCTGCGCGGCGTCGTGCGGGGGCACCTCGGCGGAGGTCTCGACGGTGGTCGTACTCATGGGAGCTCCTGCCTCAGATCGCGAGCTGCTGCTCATTGCGGTTCAGCCAGCGGCGGTAGAAGGAGGTGAAGACGATCAGGATGGCCAGCAGCAGGATGCCGTAGGCGGCGGACTGTGCGAAGTCGCGCGGTTGCTGTCCGAAGCCGAGGTAGTAGGCCCAGGTCACCAGGATCTGGGCGTCGGGGGCGGTGTTGCCGAACAGCAGGAAGATCACGGCGAACTGGTTGAAGGTCCAGATGATGCCGAGCAGGACGACGGTGGAGCTGACCGACCGCAGACCCGGCAGGGTCACGTAGCGGAAGCGCTGCCAGGGGCTCGCGCCGTCCATCTCGGCGGCCTCGTACAGGGATCCGTCGATGGACTGCAGGCCGCCGAGGAGCGAGACCATCATGAACGGCACCCCGCACCAGGTGTTGACCATGATGGCGGCGAACCGCTGCCAGAAGGTGGACTCCAGCCAGTCCGGCGTGGGCAGGTGCAGGGCGTCCAGGGCCAGGTTGACGATGCCGCCGTCGGCGAGCATGAAGCGCCAGCCGAAGACGGTGACGAAGGTCGGTACCGCCCACGGGAGGATGAGGATCAGCCGGTACACGGTGCGCCCGCGCAGCTTCTGGTTGAGCAGCAGCGCGAGGGCCAGGCCGATCGTGTAGTGCAGGGCGACGCAGAGCGCGGTCCACACGATCGTCCAGACGAAGTGCGACCAGAAGCGGTCGTAGGAGGTCGGGCCGAACAGGATGTCCTTGTAGTTGTCGAGCCCGATGAACTTGTAGGTGGCGTCGATGTGGTTGACGCCGATCGTGCGCGCGGTGTTGAGGCTGTTGGCGTCCGTGAGGGTCAGGTACAGGCCGTACACCAGCGGGTACAGCACCAGGACACCGAGCACGACGACCACCGGGGCGATCATCGCGTAGGCGTACCAGTGCTTGTGGTAGCCGTGCTTGAGGCGTTGGCCCAGCCCGGGGCGTGGCCCGCGGCCACCGCGGACCCTGCCGGTCGCGCGGTCGATGGCGACTGTCATGTTCGGCACCTTCTGGAAGTTCTACGGCTCGAAGAAGCGGCTGGGCGCAGGCCGGTGGCCGTCGGTCCGTCCCCCTGGGCGGATCCGACGGCCACCCGGGGCTCACTTGCTGAAGTCGGGCACCAGCTTGGCGATGGCGAGTTCAGCGTTGCTCAGGCCCTTGTCCAGCGGCTCCTTGCCGCCGGCGATCTTCGGCAGCTCGGTGTCCAGCGGGCCCCACAGCGAGCTGTACTCCGGCAGCGCGGGCCGCGGCTGGGCGGCGGGCAGCACCGTCTGGAAGCCGGCGATGCCCGGGTCGGCCTTGACCTCGGCGGTGTAGGCGTCCTCACGCGTGGGCAGCGTGGAGTTCTTCAGGGCGATCTCCGTCTGCGACGTGGCGGAGGTCATGAAGTTGACGAACTTCAGTGCGGCCTTCTGGTGCGCGGAGTCCGAGCCCGCGTAGACGGACAGGTTGTGGCCGCCGGTCGGGGCGCCCGCCTTGCCGCTGGAGCCGGCCGGGACGGTGGCGATGCCGAGGTTGGACTTGTCCTTGAAGGCCGAGCCCTTGTAGAAGTTCGTGATCTCCCAGGGGCCCTGGATGATCGAGGCGACCTTGCCGTTGACGAACGCGTCCTGGATGTGGGCGTAGGCGTCGGCGGTGGTGTCGGCCTTGTGCAGGCCCTGCCCCTTGAACATGCTCAGCCAGGTGCCGTAGGCCTTCTTGGCCGCGGGCGAGTTCACCGTGATCTTCTTGGCGGAGGCGTCGACGGTGTCGGTGCCCTCGCCGTAGAGGAAGCACTGGGCGTAGTAGGCCTGGGTGGAGCCCCAGTAGCCGTACACGTTCTCCTTGGCGTCGACCTTGGCGGCGTCGGCCTTCAGCTCGTCCCAGGTCTTGGGGGCCTCGGTGATGCCGGCCTTCTTGAACAGGGCCTTGTTGTAGACCAGGGCGAGGGTGTCGGTGACCAGCGGGACGCCGTAGGTCTTGCCCTCGTACTGGGCCTGCTGGATCAGGTTGGGCTGGAACTTGCCCTGGTCCTTGAGGGCCTCGGTGCCGTCCAGCGGCAGGAAGTAGCCCTTCTTGGCGAAGGCGGGCGTCCAGCCGACCTCCGAACGCAGCACGTCCGGGGCGCCCTTGGAGCCGGCGGCGGTGTCGAACTTGTTCTGCGCCTGGTCGAAGGGCACGTTGACGTAGTTGACCTTGATGCCCTTGTTGGCGGCCTCGAACTCCTTGACCAGGGCCTTGTACGTCGGCGCCTCATTGGTGGCGTTGGAGGTGTCCCACCAGGTGATGGTGACCGGGCCGCTGCTCTTGTCGCTGCCGCTGTCACTTCCGCCGCAGGCCGTCGCCGCGAGGGCGAGGGACGCCACCAGCGCGGTGGCCGCTATGCCACGCCGCATGAGTTCTCCTTGAGGGTGAATGCCCGTGTGGTGCGGGAAGCGGCCCCGTCCGCCGCTCCCGTGATGCCGCTGTGCCGATGGGCGTCCCCCGCTCGAGCGAGGTCGAGAGCGGGGGAGGCCGCCGGGCGAGTGGGAACGTAACAGCGATGCAACCGTTGCGAAAGACCTTGCAGCAAAAAAGTGAAAGAGACGACGGAAGTTACGTCGCCGTGACCACCTGTCGACCGCTGCGAGACCCTTGTTCTACGGGCTTGAGCGGGGGCGGCCCAGGTTGTGCAAGACTCTGCAAGCTCTTGCCATCCGGCTCCGGCACGGGAATCATCCCCTTGCGGGACAAGGCGCACCGACCAGAACAGAGGGACCGCGATGACGATACGGCCGGTACAGTCCGGTGGCGTGACCACACGGCTTGCCGACATCGCTGCTCAGGCGGGGGTGAGCGAGGCGACCGTCAGCCGCGTCCTCAACGGCAAGCCGGGCGTCGCCGCCACCACCCGCCAGTCCGTGCTGGCCGCGCTCGACGTCCTGGGCTACGAGCGCCCGGTGCGTCTGCGGCAGCGCAGCGAGGGGCTGGTGGGTCTGATCACCCCGGAGCTGGAGAACCCGATATTCCCGGCGCTGGCCCAGGTGATCGGCCAGGCCCTGACCCGGCAGGGCTACACACCGGTCCTCGCCACCCAGACCCCCGGCGGCTCCACCGAGGACGAGCTGACGGAGATGCTCGTCGACCGCGGCGTGGCCGGCATCATCTACGTCTCCGGACTGCACGCCGACACCAACGCCGACATGGAGCGCTACGAGCGGCTGCGCGCCCAGGGCGTGCCCTACGTGCTGGTGGACGGTTTCTCGCCGAAGGTGCAGGCGCCCTTCATCTCCCCCGACGACCGCGCGGCGATGACGCTGGCGGTGACGCACCTGGCCTCGCTCGGGCACACGCGGATCGGGCTGGCGCTCGGCCCGAAGCGGTTCGTGCCGGTGCAGCGCAAGATCGAGGGCTTCGTACGCGCGATGCAGGACCAACTGGGTCTGAGCCCGCAGGTGATCGAGACGGAGCTGGTCCAGCACTCGCTCTACACCCTGGAGGGCGGCCAGGCCGCCGCCACCGCGCTGATCGGCCGCGACTGCACGGCGGTGGTGTGCGCGAGCGACATGATGGCGCTCGGCGCGATACGGGCGGCACGGCAGCACGGCCTGGAGGTCCCGCGCGACATCTCGGTGGTGGGCTTCGACGACTCCCCGCTGATCGCCTTCACCGACCCGCCGCTGACCACGATCCGCAAGCCGGTCCCGGCGATGGGGCAGGCGGCGGTGCGGACGCTGCTGGAGGAGATCGGCGGTACGCCCGCGCCGCACAGCGAGTTCGTGTTCATGCCGGAGCTGGTGGTGCGTGGTTCGACCGCTTCGGCGCCCGGGGACCGGAATCGTCCCTGAGGGGGAGGTCCCACGGCGTTCCGCGGTACGCCGGGAGTAGGCGCGGGCGTCCCGGCGTTGTAGAACATGCGGGCCGAACCCGACCGGAGGATGATCGGTCGGGGAAGGTGTTTCTGGCAGACTCTGGACCCATGGGTGACCCGACCGTGACCAGTCTGGAAGACCGTGATCAGGCGGCCGTTCCCGGCTCGAGCACGGCCGCAAGGGATCTGCGGTACCTGCGCCGGCTGCGCACCCCGCACGCTCCCCGCCTGTGGTTCGAGATCGTTCTGATCGCGGTGAGTTACTGGACGTACTCACTCATCCGCAACGCGGTCCCGGAGCAGCGCCGCGAGGCCCTGCGCAACGCCGACTGGATCTGGCGGACCGAGCACCAACTCGGCCTCGCCGTCGAGAAGTCGGTCAACCACGCGGTGAACTCGGTGTCCTGGCTCATCGTCGGCATGAACTACTACTACGCGACGCTGCACTTCGTGATCACGCTGGGCGTGCTGGTGTGGCTGTTCCGCAGTCATCCGGGGCGCTACGCGGCGACGCGGCTGGTGCTGTTCGTGACCACCGGTGCGGCGCTGCTCGGTTACTACCTGTATCCGCTCGCGCCCCCGCGGCTCATGCGCGGCGGCCACTTCGTCGACACGGTCATGGTCCACCGGACCTGGGGCTCGATGGCGTCGGGCGATCTGAAGCACGTGTCGAACCAGTACGCCGCGATGCCGTCCATGCACATCGGCTGGTCCCTGTGGTGCGGCCTGACGATCTTCGCGCTGGCCACGGTGCCGTGGGTGCGGGTGCTGGGGCTGCTCTACCCGGTGGCGACCCTGGTCGTCATCGTCGCCACGGCGAACCACTTCTGGCTGGACGCGGTGGGCGGCGTCCTCTGCCTCGCCCTCGGGTTCGCGGTCGCCTGGATCTGGTACGGGGCCCTGCCGTACGCCCTGCCGAAACTGCCGCCTTCCCCTTCCCGGGCGCCGGATTAGGCCGGGATCGGGCCAGGATTGGGCCGCCGAGCGCCCGCACGCCCTGCTCGCGGCGCGGCGGCGCGGCGGGCGGTGGTGGACGGCGGGCGGCGGCGGGCGGCGGCGGGCGGTGGCGGCGCGGCGGGCCGCGGTGGACGACGGGCGGCGGCGGGCGGTGGCGGCGCGGCGGGCCGCGGTGGACGGCGGGCGGCGGCGGCCGCCTACGCCCCGTAGAACAGCTCCTCCACCACGGCCCGGGCCCGCCTCGCCGAGCGCCGGTAGCCGTCCAGCATGTCGCCGACGTGCCCGTCGCCGTATCCCAGGTAGCGCCCCACCGCCGCCAGCTCCCGCCCGTCCGAGGGGAAGGTGTCCCCGGCGCGGCCCCGGACCAGCATCACGGCGTTGCGCACGCGGGTGGCCAGCACCCAGGCCTCGTCCAGGGTCGAGGCGTCGTCGGCGGAGATCAGTCCGGCCGCGCGGGCCGCCGCGAGGGCATCCCGGGTGCGGGTCGTACGCAGACCCGGCTCGGACCAGCCGTGCCGCAGCTGCAGCAGCTGCACGGTCCACTCCACGTCGGACAGGCCCCCGGGCCCGAGCTTGGTGTGCAGCTTGGGGTCGGCTCCGCGCGGCATCCGCTCGGACTCCATGCGCGCCTTCAGCCGCCGGATCTCCCGTACGGCGTCCTCGCCGAGCCCCCGCGCCGGGTAGCGCAAGGGGTCGATCAGCTCGACGAAGCGCCGGCCGAGCTCCTCGTCCCCGGCGACGGGTTCGGCGCGCAGCAGCGCCTGCGACTCCCAGACCAGGGACCAGCGGCGGTAGTAGGCCTGGTAGGACTTGAGGGTGCGCACGAGCGGCCCGGACTTGCCCTCGGGGCGCAGATCGGCGTCGATGAGCAGGGGCGGGTCCGCGCTCGGGAGCTGCAGCAGGCGGCGCATCTCGGAGACGACCCGGTTCGCGGCGTCGGCGGCCTCCCGCTCGTCGGCACCCTCGGGCGGCTCGTGCACGAAGAGCACGTCGGCGTCGGAGCCGTAGCCCAGTTCGTGCCCGCCGAAGCGGCCCATGCCGATGATCGCGAACCGGGTCGGCAGGGTGTCGCCCCAGCCCTCGCGCACCACGGCGCGCAGCGTGCCCGCCAGCGTCGCCGCCGTCAGGTCGGAGATGGCGGCGCCGACCCGGTCCACCAGGGCGCCCTCGTCGGCCTCGGCGGGCTGGGTCTCGGTGCCGTAGGAGCCGACGATGTCGGCGGCGGCCGTGCGGAACAGCTCCCGGCGCCGTACGCCGCGGGCGACGGTGACCGCCTGCTGTGCGTTCTCGGCGCGGCGCACCGCGGCGAGGATCTCCTGCTCCAGGTGGTCCCGCCCGCGCGGCGTGAGCCCGCCGCCGTCCCCCTCGCCGAGCAGGGCCACCGCCTCCGGGGCGCGCATCAGCAGGTCGGGGGCGAGACGGCCGGCGGACAGGACGCGCGCGAGATTCTCGGCGGCGGCGCCCTCGTCCCTGAGCAGCCGCAGGTACCAGGGGGTCTTGCCCAGCGCGTCCGACACCTTGCGGAAGTTGAGCAGGCCCGCGTCCGGGTCGGCGGAGTCCGCGAACCAGCCCAGCAGGACGGGCAGCAGGGTGCGCTGGATGGCCGCCTTGCGGGTGACGCCGGAGGCCAGCGCCTCCAGGTGGCGCAGGGCCGCCGCCGGGTCGTGGTACCCGAGCGCGACCAGCCGCTCCCGGGCCGCCTCCGGACTCAACCGGGCCTCGCCGGGCGCCAGTTGGGCGACCGCGTCGAGCAGCGGGCGGTAGAAGAGCTTCTCGTGCAGCCGGCGCACGACGGCGGCGTGCCGCCGCCACTCGCGGTTCAGCTCGGCGACCGGCTCCACGCGCAGGCCCAGGGAGCGGCCGATGCGGCGCTGGTCGGCCTCGTCCTCGGGGACGAGATGGGTGCGGCGCAGCCGGTAGAGCTGGATGCGGTGCTCCATGGAGCGCAGGAAGCGGTAGGCCTCGTCGAGCTGCACGGCGTCGGCGCGGCCCACGTAGCCGCCCGCCGCCAGCGCCCGCAGCGCGTCCAGCGTGGTGCCGCTGCGCAGGGCCGCGTCCGCCCGGCCGTGCACCAACTGCAGCAGCTGTACGGCGAACTCGACGTCCCTGAGGCCGCCGGGGCCGAGCTTCAGCTCGCGGTCGACCTCGGCGGCGGGGATGTTCGCGACGACGCGGCGGCGCATCTGCTGCACGTCCGCGACGAAGTTCTCGCGCTCGGCGGCCTTCCAGACGAGGGGTTCCAGTGCGGCGACGTACTCCTCGCCGAGCTCGATGTCGCCGGCCACCGGACGGGCCTTGAGCAGGGCCTGGAACTCCCAGGTCTTGGCCCAGCGCTGGTAGTAGGCGAGGTGGCTGGAGAGCGTGCGCACCAGCGGGCCGTTCCTGCCCTCGGGCCGCAGATTGGCGTCGACGGGCCAGATGGAGCCCTCCACGGTCGTCTCCGAGCAGATCCGCATCATGTGCGAGGCGAGCCTGGTGGCGGCCCGCAGGGCCTTGTCCTCGTCGGCGCCTCCCCCCGTGCCCGAGAGGCCCGGGGGTGCCCCCGCGGCCGCCTCGCCCACGAAGATCACGTCGACGTCGGAGACGTAGTTGAGTTCATGGCCGCCGCACTTGCCCATCGCGACGACCGCGAGCCGGCACAGCGCGGCGTCCTCGGGCGCGGCGGCGCGGGCGAGGGCGAGGGCGGCGCGCAGGGTGGCGGTGGCGAGGTCGGCGAGCTCGGCGGCGGTCTCGGCGACGTCGGTGGTGCCGCACACGTCGCGGGCGGCGATGGACAGCAGGCACCGGCGGTAGGCGACGCGCAGGGAGACCGGGTCGCCGGCCTCGGCCAGGCCGCGCTCGAACTCCTCCACCCCCGGGTGCAGGTCCCGCGGCTCGTAGGTGACCAGCGCCTGCCAGTCGCGCGGGTGCCGGGCCAGGTGGTCGCCGAGCGCGGTGGAGGCGCCGAGCACACCGAGCAGCCGGTCGCGCAGCGGCTTGGCCGCTATCAGCGTGTCCAGCAGCTCGCGGTGTGCGGTGGGGCCGGGCTGGGCCTCCAGCAGCCGTACCAGACCGAGCAGCGCCAGGTCGGGATCGGCGGTCGCGCCCAGCGCCTCCAGCAGCACCGGGTCGTTGCGCACGGGCATCAGCTCGTCGCTGTCCAGCAGCCGCTCGGCGGCCGACGGATCGGTGAAGCCGTGCCGCAGCAGCCGTGTGAAGGTACTGCTCCTGCGCCCCGGCACAGTCATCCCCGGTCCTCCCGTCGGATCAAGGTCGTACTGGCCCGAGCCTAACCGGAGACACTGACACGAGCGCCGGGGCGGGAGTGCGGTTTCGGCGGGCGGATCGCCGTTCCCGGTGGCGACCCGGCCGGTTCCCGGCTTCGCTGGAAGGGGAGCCGTTCAGCGGCGCGCGGCGGCGATTCGCGCGATTCACGTGCGGGACGCGTCAGTGGTGCGGTCAGTGACGCGACCAGTAACGCGACCAGTGACCGACGCGGCGGAACGAGTCACCGCGGGGGGAGCAGTTCACCCGCTCTTCACCGGGCGGGTCGGGTGACGCGGGTTGGGTGACGCGGAGACCGGGAATCTTGGCGTGTGCATGTCCTGTCCGCACCGCCACCCCCGTCCTTCCCCTTCCGGAGGTCGATGTGTCCGGCAGCACCGCACGTTCCGCCAGCACCGCACGTTCCGCCGGTTCCGCACGTTCCGCCGGTTGCCCACGCCGCCGCGGCCGCACGGCGATCGCGTCCGCGCTCGCCTTCACGGCGGCGGCCGTCGGCCTGTGGACCGGCCTCGGCGGCTCCTCGTCGGCCGCCTCCGGCGTGCCGTCCCCCGACCACGTGGTCGTCGTGGTCTTCGAGAACCACGCCTACAACCAGGTGATCGGCTCCTCCAGCGCCCCGTACATCAACTCGCTCAGGATCGGCGGAGCCAACCTCAGCCAGGCACACGCCGAGACCCACCCGAGCCAGCCCAACTACTACGCGCTGTTCTCCGGCTCCACCCAGGGCGTCACCGACGACAGCTGCGTCACCCCGGGCTTCTCCTCGGCCGCCAACCTCGCCTCCGAGCTGATCGCCGCCGGGAAGACCTGGGCCAGCTACAACGAGTCGCTGCCCGGCCAGGGCTCCACGACGTGCGGCAGCGGCAGGTACGCGCAGAAGCACAACCCGTGGTTCGGCTTCAGCAACGTGCCGACGTCGAGCGCGAAGACCTTCGCCCAGTTCCCGGCCGACTACTCGGCCCTCCCCGACGTCTCCTTCGTCATCCCGAACCTGTGCAGCGACATGCACGACTGCTCGGTGTCGACCGGCGACACCTGGCTGAAGAACAACCTCGGTGCCTACGCCACCTGGGCCAGGACCCACAACAGCCTCCTCGTCGTCACCTTCGACGAGGACAACCGCCTCTCCGGCAACCGCATCCCGACGGTCCTGTACGGACAGCCGGTGACGGCCGGCTCGTCCAGCTCCACGACGTACGACCACTACGACCTCCTGCGCACCCTGGAGGACTCCCAGGGCCTGACCGCGCACGCGGGCAACGCGGCCTCCGCCAAGGACATCATCGGCATCTGGGCATCCTGAGGTTGTCCTACGGTGCCCGGCGGCAAGGGCATGTCGGTACGGAACCGCTTCAAGGGGCTGCCCTCGGCCCTCGTGGCGCTCGCGGGGGTCGGTGCGGCATCCGACTGCACGCCTCGGCACGCGCGGACCGCCGTGACCGGGTCCAGGCGGGCGGGCCGAAGGTCACACCAGGACTGGTGACCCTCACGCGACGGGGCCGCATGGTCATTTCGCAACGGTGCACGACGCGGCCTCGGACACCTACCGGGCGGTGATTCTCGGCGCGCGCCTGATCAGCACAGCAGCGGTATCCCCGGCCTACGTGGGCTGAGACCGCGCAGTCCCGCCGCCACCTGTCCGTACATCAGTCACCGAGTGTCCGGCCACCATCCACCACGATCGTCTGCCCAGTGATGAATGCCGCATCCCGAGACGCGAGGAACGCCACAACCGCGGCGATTTCGGCCGGCTTGCCCAGTCGGCCAATCGGAGTTTTCTCAACAGTGGACGAAATGAACTCCGGGCCGGCGGCCATGGTCATCTCGGTGTCGATGTCGCCAGGGGCGACGGCGTTGACCAGAACGCGAGGAGCGAGTTCCTTGGCGAATACTCGCGTCAGCGATGGGACAGCCGCCTTGGCTGCAGCGTATCCCGCAACAAAACCAGTTCCGATACCAGCGTAGACCGAACTGATATTGACAATGCGCCCTTGGTCGGAATCCGAAAGTAACGGCGCGAAAATTTGAATGCAGTTGAACACACCGGTGAGATTGACCTGCAGTACTCGCTCCCAAGCTGTCGGCTCGAGAGTGCACCAGTCACCCGCCAACGTTTGCCCAGCATTGTTCACCAGCAGGTCGAGACGTCCGAATTCCCGCGCAACCTTCTCTCTCATGGCGACAACGGATCCATGATCGGAGACATCCGCCTGGACCGGCAGGGCGCGGACATTCGCGGGGAGGTACTTGATCAGATCAGTGGCCGCTTCTCCCGAGTTCAGGTAGTTGATGACAACGGAATATCCCGCATCGGCCAGCCTCTCAACCACGGCCCGACCGATCCCACGAGACCCTCCCGTCACCAGCGCCACTCTTGCGACGGTCATTGATCCACCCCCCTCAACTGAGCGACAGCAACAGAAACCCAACGGTGTAGGCACAAGCAAAGAACAACGGGATCCACTGTTCCAGGTAACTCATGGGAACGTATCGAGCCGGATCCCTGCCCTCACCGAGGGCCACCCACTCCGCACTCCAATAAGGAGAAGCGGGGAGCCGCTGTTCGATCGCCCCCAACACCACATATTTAGCAGTGTTCAGCTGCCGATAAGAGCGCAGCAACCAGAACCATCCCATGCATTGGGCAACCAGAACAAGCCATGGCACGAGCAGCAGGCCACGATGGATCGAAGGCGGACTCTGCCAAAATATCCCAAAGGCGGTGAAGATGGAGG
This sequence comes from Streptomyces sediminimaris, assembly GCF_047049295.1. Taxonomy (NCBI): domain Bacteria; kingdom Bacillati; phylum Actinomycetota; class Actinomycetes; order Kitasatosporales; family Streptomycetaceae; genus Streptomyces; species Streptomyces sediminimaris. The sequence continues at coordinate 2,503,029 of NZ_JBJWOT010000001.1, forward strand.
TGTTGAGGGTCAGGAAAAGCGTGTTGGCCTGAGCGCGACGAGCACTGACCCGATCCGCCATTTCTGCATATAATTTGTACTGCTCGAGTACAGCCACCTGGTAGGCGGCCTTCTGATCCGACCACTCCGACGACGCGACCCAGAGGTTCCGGTTCACCATGTCCAGCGACGGCGGCGGCACGCTCCGGAAGAAGCGGTTGAGGAAACTGATCTTCTGGCGCGACGCACTGCCATTATGGAGCCCCTCACCCTCACGCGTGCCGTCCATGAGGTCATCCTGCCTGACCTAGTCGGTCCCCGACACCCCACAGGAGCGGAGAAGCGGGGCGCACGCCGGGCGCGCTGAAGCACACCGCTGAGGAGCCGCCAGTAGACTGGCCCAACACGCCTGCCGCGTCTCCGACTGCCAAGCATCGCAGGGGGGTTGGGATGAAGTGGTCATCTGCTGCCGTTCGAGTGCAGCGATCGCTCGCCCGGGGTAAAACGGTACAAGGTCGGACACCAGGACCGCCGGCGTCACGAAGGAGCCGCTCGTGCATATCCGACACCTCGAGTGTGAGCCATCGAGTCTCTTCCTGACCTACTCGCCGCGAGCGCCATTGTCAGCATGCATCGGATTTTCGGAGTTATCCGATGAGCCCGTTACTCCAGTCGCACTTCGTGATCTGACGGGGCGGCAGGTGCCATGGGGGCTCCGGAGCATGGGCGAGGCCACCTGTTGATCATGGTGTTGTGACGCATCATGAAGATCAGGCGGCCTCTGCCGCCAGCATAGATCCCTTGCTGTTCCAGGAGAAGTTCGACGAGCTCGCGGCCGGTCTCGCCCCGCTCTTCACCCGCCGGGAGCCCCGGGCGCACGCCCTCGACTACCTGCGCGGCCTGCTGGCCGACCTGCCGCGCAAGAACTGCTGGACCATGGCTGAACACGCCGGACAAGACCGGGCCTTCGGACTGCAACGCCTGCTCTCCCAGGCGGCCTGGGACGAGGACGCCGCCCTGGGCGTGGTGCGCCGCTTCGCCGTACGGCACCTGGCCGCGCCCGGCGCAGTACTGGTCTTCGACGAGACCGGCCAGGAGAAGAAGGGCGAGGCCACCGCCGGGGTCGGCCGCCAGTACACCGGCACCACCGGACAGGTCAGCAATGCCGTCGTCGCGGTGTACTGCACCTACGCCAGCCCGCTCGGCCACTGCCTGATCGACGGCGACCTCTACGTCCAAAACCACTGGGCCCAGGACCCCGACCGGTGCGAACGAGCCGGACTGGGCTCGGACTTCACCTTCCGCACCAAGACCACCATCGCCTTGGACCAGGCCCGACTGGCCCTCACGGCCGGCGTCCCGGTGGACTGGGCGGCGGGCGACGAGGTCTATGGCCGCAGCGCGAAACTGCGCGGCTTCTTCGAGGAGAACGGCATCGGCTACGTCTTCGCCGTCGGCGTCAACTTCGCCGTGCCGACCAGCGCCGGGCCGATGCGCGTGGACGTCCTGGCGGCGAAGAAGGTCCCCAAGCGAGCCTGGAACCGGCTCTCGTGCGGGCAGGGCGCCAAGGGACCGCGCGTCTACGACTGGGCCCTGGTCGCCACCGCCGACCCGCGCCACCACCTGCTGGTCCGCCGCAGCATCGCCGACCCCACCGATCTGGCCTACTTCTACGCCTACGCACCCGAAGGCCGCTCGATGGCGCTGACCGACCTCGTGGCGATCGCCGGGATCAGATGGACCGTCGAGGAGGACTTCGCCAACGGAAAGGACGCCGTCGGACTGGACCACACCCAGGCCCGCCGCTACCGCTCCTGGCGACGCCACGTCGTCCTCGCGATGGCCGCCCTGGCCCTGCTCTCCGTGATCGCCAGCCTGGAGCAGCGAGAACATCCCGCCCCGGTCCTGCCGACCAGCCCCACCGACGAAGCACCCGCGGACTTCGGGCAGATCGCCCTGACCGTCACCGAGGCCCGACGCCTGTTCCAGCTGTTCACCAACCTGCTGCGGGACCTGCCCGCCGCCCTCACCACCCGCCGCATGACCTTCCACCTGCAGTGGTCCACCTGGCGACGACGCCACCAAGCACGCGCCCGCTGGCACCACTACAAGCGACGCCTCACCGACCTCGACTGAACCCCGCACCCCAACGACCAGTCAGATCACGAAGTGCGACTGGAGTACCGTGCGACTCACGTTCGAGAAAACGAAACGCGCTAACCTCGCGCTTTCACGAAGTGGGCTGTCCAGCTGGTGATCAAGACAGCAGAAAGTGCCTCTGACCAGCGAGAATGAGGATTGTCTAGGCCCTTGTTCCCGCCCCTGTCGGAGGCACTTTCCAGGTGAAGAAGCGTATCGGGTCGTACCCGCGTGTCCGCGCTGAGGGCGGCGGTCGCGGGGTGGTCTCGCAGGCCGGAGCCGTACTGCTGGTGGAGACGGTCCGCAAGTCCGGTCTGGATCAGGCGATATCGACGGCACTGGCGCCGTGGCGGAAGTCCCGCGCGGTGCACGATCCCGGCAAGACGGTGCTGGATCTCGCGCTCGCGGTCGCGGTCGGCGGCGACTGCCTCGCCGATGTCGCCATGTTGCGGGCCGAGCCCGGCGTGTTCGGGCCGGTGGCCTCAGATCCGACGGTCTCCCGGCTCATCGACACCCTCGCCGCCAGCGGGAACCGCGCTCTGACCGCGATCCGCCAGGCCCGCGCTCACGTCCGCGAACACGTCTGGCAACTGGCCGGCGACGCGGCGCCGGACGCCGACGGGCAGGTGACCGTGGACCTGGACGGAGTCCTGGTGATCTCCCACTCCGACAAGCAGGACGCGGCCGCCACCTGGAAGAAGACCTTCGGGCACCACCCGCTGATGGGGTTCGTCGACCACGGCACAGGTGGGTCCGGAGAGCCGGTGGCTGCTGTGCTGCGGCCCGGAAACGCAGGCAGCAACACCGCCGCCGACCACATCGCCACCACCCAACTGGCTCTGGCCCAGCTGCCGAAGACCTACCGGCGAGGCCGACGGACTCTGATTCGCGCCGATTCCGGAGGCGGCACCCACGAGTTCGTCGCCTGGCTCGCCCAGCGCGGCAGGTGGCTGTCGTACTCGGTCGGCATGACCATCACCGACGCCATCCACCAGGCCGTCCTGAAGGTTCCTCCCTCCGCCTGGACGCCGGCCGTCGAGACCGGCGGCGACATCCGTGACGGCGCCTGGGTCGCCGAGATCGCCGGTGACGTGCTGAACGGCTGGCCGAAGGGGATGCGGTTGATCGTCCGCAAGGAACGGCCGCACCCCGGCGCCCAGTTGCGGATCACCGACGCCGACGGCCTGCGGCTCACCTGCTTCGCCACCAACACGGCGGACGCCCCGATCGCCGCACTCGAACTGCGGCACCGCCAGCGGGCACGCGCCGAGGACCGCATCCGGGCAGCCCGCGCCACCGGCCTGCGTAACCTGCCCCTGCACGACACCGCGCAGAACCAGATCTGGCTGGAGATCGTCCAGATCGCCCTCGATCTCCTCGCATGGATGCCCATGCTCGCTCTGACTGGCGAAATCCGCAGGTGGGAGCCCCGGCGTCTCCGGATCCGTCTCTTCTCCGCCGCCGCCCAGATCGTCACCACCGCCCGCCGCCGGTACCTGAGGTTCACACGCCATTGGCCTTGGACCGACGTGATCACCGACGCCCTGGCACGACTTGACGCTCTCCCGAACCCTGGCTGACCAGCACGTTCCCGTCCCTGCGAGCAGCAGCACCCCGACCGGAGCCGTGGAACCCGGCGCCCACCCGACGCGACAGTCGGGCCATCAGCCTGACCACCACCAGCTCGAACAACCGAAACGGCCCGCCGAAGAAACCGACGGACCGTCACGAAAGATCGAGGCTAATGTGATGATCGTCGGCCCGTCCCGTACGGCAGCCCTCGGCATCTTCACCGCCATGCTGCTCGATCTCGCCAATCAGATCATCACTACCCCCGGCAGGCGCGAGATCTACACGTCACCGCCCTTCAGCATCATGGACTTCCTGGGCACCGACGAGTCTCGCGTCTTCACTGACGCAGCAATGTCCCTGCCCCTGCCCGTGAAATCGGAGCGTGCTACCGACACAGCAATGACCACACTCACGGATTTCGAATATGAGCTCACGCACCGTGATGTGGGGGCAGATTCCCAACTACCTGCCAAATTCCTCTTCCTGTGCGGATTACAGGCGGCGCACGGCGTGCGCTCGCAAGGCTCCTACGCAGAGCCCGGCCTCAACCCGAACGCATCCAAGTTCATGCGCCTCTTACGTGAAGGCGCCTCCCGGTCGCTTTTCACCATAATCTGGTGCAACAGTTTCTCCAACATTGAACTGACCATGGCCGACGGGATCGACTCATTCGATCACCTGATCGTCCTTGGCGGATTGAACCAGTATCCGGCGCGACTTACCGGCATCGGCAACGAAACGGTCGCCCAGTCCTGGTACGCCAATCGCCGGGACAACACCACAGTTCCTATCATTCCCTTCGCCATGCCGGCCGAGACGTGGTGCGACAACGTCGTGAGGACATTTCGATGACATGAGCGGCGCTTGACCACCCACCCTAGGAGCCGTGACCACATGAGACACATACAGGTGTTCATCTCCTCACCGGCAGATGTGAGTGAAGAACGTGCGATAGTGAGAAGGATTCTGGAGGATCTGCGCTACGATCCTTTCCTGCGCAACCGCGTGACCCTCGAGGATATTTCCTGGGACCGCCCACGCTCGGAAGTTCCACTGCTGGCATCTTATGCACCGCAAGAGGCGATAAACCGTGGGCTGCCACGCCCTCGAGAATGTGATGTCGTGGTCGTTGTCCTATGGGGCCGGCTCGGCACACCACTAGGGCCGGGGTACACGCGCCCCGACGGCCACCCCTTTCGTTCCGGAACAGAGTGGGAATTCCATGACGCGATAACCTCCGAAGCGGCAACCCGGCGGCCGAAGGTGCTGCTTTACCACAGGACGTCGGACATACCGGTCTCACTCAGGGACCCCGACCTGGCCGCGAAGAAAGAGCAGTTGGGCCTGGTGGAAGACTTCTTGACACACGTGGCAGATTTATCCAGACTCGATTCGGTCGGGATAAATAAGTACAATGACGCATCTAATTTCGGATCACTCGTCGAGAGTCATCTGCGCACTGTAATAAAGGATCTCCTGGATGAGGAGGAAACGTTGAATACGGGTCCCAGGGCCGGCCGCGAGTTTCCCTCTACGCCCTTCCCTGGTCTGCGCCCATTCAACGAGGAAGAGTCGCTGATCTTCTTCGGTCGTGAACGGGAGACCAGTGAGCTGATCCAGCGTCTGGGCCATCCTGAATATCACTTCCTCGCCGTCATTGGAGCATCCGGCGTGGGAAAATCCTCGCTGGTCAACGCCGGGGTGATCCCAAACCTGCGCGCCGGAGCCATTCCCGGTTCCGACAGTTGGAAAATCCTGCGGATGACACCGGGTGAATTTGAAGGCAACCCATTCCTCGCAGTGGCTGCCGCTTTCGCCAACAGTGCGCCGACAGTACGAGGCGGCCCTCCGGACATCGCCGAGAGGATCGAGCGTGACCTGGAGAGCTTCAAGCAGTACGTCGGCGCTGTGCTGGAGAATTCGCCTCCATGGGGCAAGGTCCTGCTGATTATCGACCAGTTCGAAGAACTCTTCGTCTCGGCAATCGAGGAAGTGCAACGGGCCCGGTTCGTGGCCATGCTCGGGAAGGCGCTCCGATCCGAGCGTGTCGTCGTGATGGTCACACTGCGCGCCGACTTCTACGCCAGTTGCCTGCAGTACCCGGGACTTGCCGCCCAACTGCGCAATGGATCGTTCCCGCTCAGCACGGCCAGTCTGGGTGCCTTGTACCGAATGATCACGAAGCCGGCGGAGATCGCTGGTCTACGGTTCCAGGACAGCCTTTCGGAGCGGATCCTCGAGGACGCGGGCGCCGAACCCGGGGGCCTTGCCCTCATGGCTTTCACCCTCAACCTGCTCCGTTCGCGGGCCGGCGACCAAGGCGAGCTACTGATCAGCGAGTACGAGCGAATCGGAGGCATCCGGGGCGCCATCGCCAGTCGTGCCGAGGAGATCTTCGAGCACCTCACCGCCGCGGACCGCGAGCAGTTACCCGCGCTGTTCCGTAAACTCACGGATGTCGCGGAATCTGGGGCCCCGGTCCGGCGTCGAGCCCGCCTGAGCAGCCTGGGGCAGGATCCGGCCGCAAGGCAACTCGTCAACCTGCTGACTCAGGCCCGCCTGGTGGTCATCAGCGACGACGAGCATCGGGAGCCGACGGTCGAGGTGGCTCACGAAGCCCTGTTCAGTTCCTGGCCCCGACTCGCGGAATGGATCCAACAGACCCAGGATGACATGACCTTGCTGCGGCAGCTGCGGCGTGCGGCTGCCGACTGGGAACGCGCCGGTCGACCGGACTCATTCCTGTGGCCACATGAGCGTCTGATCATGGCGGAGGCGATGCTGTGCAACCTGGACCCTGAACTGGATCCCTCCATCGAGGCGTTCATCGTCCCCGAGGCGGCACGTATCCTCTCCGAAGTGGCCGGACAGATCTGCCCGCACCAGCGGCGCGCCAGCATCGGTGACCGTCTTGCCGAGATCGGCGATCCCCGCCCCGGTCTCGGCGCGGACCGCCATGGCGTACCGGACATCCTGTGGCGCGCTATTCCAGGGGGACGGGTACGGCTGAGCGATGCCGGGGAGATCGAAATGCCCGGATTCGAGATCGCCGCCTATCCGGTCACCTACAGCCAGTACCTGACTTTCCTCGAAGCCACGGATGGCTTTTGTGATCCCACCTGGTTCGTCGACCTGGCAAGCCGTCCAGACGCTCCAGGACACCAGTTCCGACGGATGTCCAACCACCCGGCCGAGAACGTCTCTTGGTATGATGCCGTCGCATTCTGCCGGTGGTTGAGCGTGAAATCGGGGATCGAGGTCCGTCTGCCGGCCGACTGGGAATGGCAGCTGGCCGTGTCTGGCCCGGGCGACGGCCGACGGTACTCATGGGGAGAACGCTGGGCGGATGATCAAGCGAACACTCTGGAGTCGGGAGTGGGACGCACGGTGGCCGTCGGGCTCTACCCGGCGAGCGCGACCCCGGAGGGCGTCCACGATCTGCACGGCAATGTCTGGGAGTGGTGCCTGAACCGCTTGTCCGATACGACGGTTCAAGGAGTCGACTACTCGTCGCAGGACGCCCGAGTGGTCCGCGGCGGCTCGTGGCTCGTCGCTCGCTCGTTCGCCCGGTCCAGCTTCCGCGGCTGGGACGATCCCGAACTCCGATATCCTGCTTTGGGTTTTCGACTGGTGCGCGCTCTTCGGAATTGATGCGGCTCAGACCAATGGATCAACCCTCACGAGGGAACCGGCAACAATCTCGCTCAATGATTCGATAATCGGATAGACGGTCAGTCTGTGGTCCCGAAGCAGCGCCGCGAAGTGTGACAGCAGGCTCCCCCGCAGAAGGATCGGGCAATCGGCGCACTTGAGGTCCAGTGCCATGGCGTTGGCCAGGGCCGCGTCCCGGAAGGCCGAGTGGCTGAAATCGATGTAGGCCAGTCGGCCGTCGGGGCGGCTGCGCAGCGTTTGAATGTCGTGCGGGGTGCGGACCGGGGTCAGTGCGCCCGTCACCACGGCGCCCGTCTCGGTCCGCGTGGCCGGGGTCACCTTGAAGTAGCGTAGTCGCGCTTCCGTGGGAGTGAGTGGTGAGACCTGCCAGGTCACAACGCGGTCGTCGACAGGTCCGCTTCCTTTCAGGATCAGAAGCTCGACTCTTGCGGGGCCGAACGAGTCACGGACCGCCGACAGGTTCCGCGCCACCGCCGCGGTCTCGTCCCCGTCGAGTACCGGCGACCGCCACAGCTCGCCCGGCACCGGTTCCGGCGCCCGGCCGGGAACGCGCACGGCGCGCGGCTTCTGCGGCACGATCCTCCGAATCGTGGCCCCGGTCTCCAGTTGGACCTCGTACACGTCGTGCGCGCACGATTCGAGCCCGTCGAGTTGTCCATACAGCGCCGCGACAGTGGCCACGCCGCTGTCGTCGGCAGCCGGTGCGGTGGCGATGACAGAGGCTCTCAGATCGGTCCAGTTACAGACCAGCAGTGCGACCTCGGCCGTGTAGTCGTCGCGGCCGTTGTCGACGATGAAGCTCCAGAAATCCATGAGGTGGGCGAGGCAGGCCTCCGCCGTGGTCAACAAGCCCGACTGCGGCATCAGGTCGCCGCTGTCCAAGGCCGACCAGTAGACGGACCGCAGTGAGATTGGACCGCGGGACAAGTAGCTGAGGAAAACCGACTGGCACGCCGCGGCTACGTCGGGGGGCACCTGGCTGTCGTTGCGCTTGAACGCCGCGAACGCCTCCGGGAGGATCAACGCCGCCGAAATGGTGTTGATCGGGGTGTCTCCAGCGAGCTGGAACGGCACCAGCTTCGGACTGCGCAGCGTCGTCCCCCGTGCGTCGGAGACGAACTGACCGGCTGGTGGCGTGGTCGGATAGGTCAACTGCCGTGCTTGCAGCAGCCAGAGCGCGTCGTCCTCATCTACCAGCCATTCGATGTCCAGAGGGGAGTCGTACGCGCGTTCCAGCTCAAGAGACCATGCGACCAAATCGTCGGCATGATCGGCCCGAAACGGTCCTGTTGGAATGGCGTCCACTGCCCGCGTGTGTTTGTCGACGACACGTGCGCTGACCTCCCCCCGGTTCTCGACCACATTGGCGGGAGGACCCTCGGCGAACTCGATGAACAGGGCGGAGGCATCGCCCGCATCGGGGAGCATCGTGTACACCACGCCACCTGCGGCCGGCACGGGCGCTCGCTGCACAATGACCGCCATACCCGGTTCGAACAGCGGCAGACCATGCAGTCTGCGGTAGCCACATGCCTCCGGTGTGTACGCGGACGCCCAGACCCGGCTGACCGCTTCGAGTACTTCCTCAAAGGAGCCGTCGACGATCTCGCTGTGGTAGACGCCTGGTGAAATCGTCCCCGGAGCGTCCTCACTGACGAAGGAGGAACGAACGGCCAGGGAAGACGGGCCGTCGGTGCCGTCGAGCAGGGCCTTCGTCTGTGCCTTGATCTCGTGCGCCAGTCTGGGGGGCACCGGCAGGCGCCCCATGAGAGCCTGCATGTCTTCACGCTCGGCCCGCGCATGCGCGACAGACGTGAGGGAGTGCCGCAGTGCCGAAGTGGTGACGCAGAACGACGGCGGGCAGGGGAGCGATCGGGCAAGGATCATGCCGAGCCCCCTGGCCTTGCCCCCGATCTCCGAGACCGATGCGCTGCTGTAGTTCTCGTCCCGGACGATCCAGCCGTCAGTCATTACTCCATCCTGCCATTGAGGCTGACTCTCGAGCGGACCAAGGGGCAGGCCCCGGAACACATGCTGCACGCCTGGCCCTCGTGGTAACCAAGCCGGCCGAAGAGATCGGTTGCGTCGTCCCGGTGGAGCGCGAGGTGTGCCATGGTCGCCCAGTCGTTGCGGTTGCGTGCCTCGGAGAGCTTGGCATCACGACCAAGGTCACCGTGCCGGCCCAGCGCTGCGACGTGCAGGGCGAGTTGGAAGTATTTGACCGCCTGTGTCATGTCGCCTTTCGTAGGCATGTGGCAGTGCTCGCCCGCGGTGACGCAGGTGATCCACGAAGTGTCGTGCTGGGCTGCCGTTGTCGCACCGATCGCGCCGACCACGTCGTCATAGCCGATGCCGATGTCTGTGGGAGTGGGACCGAGAGCACCGAACGGCGCGCCGTGCAGTTTCGTACGGCCGAGTTCGCAGTACACCGGGATGAGATGCAACGGCACATGATTCACCAGTTCGACGGAGACCTTGACCCCTCGTTCCTGGGCTCGACGCACCAATTCCGCTTGGTGGTCGATCTCCTCCAGATGAGCTGCGTCCAACGCGTCGGCAACACTGCCTGGACGGTAAGTGCCGGCGAGGCTCAGCGCCATTCCGCTGTCTCGGCAGACCTCCAGAACGTCGTCGAAGTGTTCCATGTACGGGTTCTGCATTCCGGAACTCAGTGAGATCTCGGCCATCATCGCACCGCCCCGACTGGTCACCGGGATGACTCGCCCGCTGTCGCGTATACGCTGCGCCATCTCGAGCGTTCCTGAGGCGTGGATCGTCACGAAGTCGACGCCCTGGCGGGCCTGCCCTTCCAGGACGCCCATGACCGCCGACCGCGCGTCCTCGCCATCCCGCTCGATACGACGGTGGATCTCGTACGTGGGAACCGTGCCGAAGACGATGTCAAGCGAAGCCAGTACCCGCTCCCGCAGCCGTGTGTCACCGTTTGTTGTGACGTCCGTGAGCGTCTGGACGCCGAGCGAATGAGCCCGGACAGCCTTCGCGTACTCCAGCTCGCTGTCGGTCTCGCCAGGGGTGACACCAATGATGACTCCGAGCACCGTCGGATGTGGCCGCCCGATGAGGACACCGGTGATGTCATGCTCGTTGTTCTTCATGAGATAAGAGATGGAACGCGCCGCGGGTGTGAACTCTTCGCGCATCATGGAATGCGTGGCTCCTCTCAAGCCGGAAACGGGTTCCCTTACTCTTGGTACACTGCCGAGCCACGAGAAAAGTTCACTGGTGAGCCATCCCGGGACAATACTTCAGTTCGCGGCCTCGGAAAAGACGTCCGGAAGGCTCCATGGAAGCGGCAATTTTCGGCCATCCAGCTGAGGAACAGACTTCTGCGCGGCCATGGACGTCTACCGTGACGCACCGGAGGTGACAATGGGATCCACTCACTCGCTTGTGCCGAATGACCGAACCCTGCACGGCTTCTTCTCGCGTGATTTCCCCCCGGTACTGACCATTGATCCCGGCGACTCCGTGCGCCTCCGCACGCTGGACGCCTGGTGGTCCACCGGCCCGTACATCGGTGCAAACGTCGACGAGCGGCCGCGTGTCAGCCAGTACCAGGAGGGATTCGGACACGCTCTCATCGGCCCGATCGAAGTACGTGGCGCACGGCCGGGAATGGTGCTCGAGATACGGATCGACAGCGTTATCACCGACGCCTGGGGTACCTGCGCGGAGCCACAGAGCGCGCTCAACGCCCACTATGGACTCTCCACCCCCGGTACGGTGCACGCCTGGGAACTCGATTCCGCGAGCATGACAGGCCGCAACCAGCACGGGCACACCGTCGCGCTGCGACCGTTCCTCGGCGTCATGGGTATGCCTCCGGCGGAGCCCGGCCTGCACCCCACCTTTCCGCCGCGGTGGCACGGGGGCAACCTGGACTGCAAGGAACTCGTCGCGGGAAGCACTTTGTACCTTCCCATCCCAGTGGACGGAGCGCTGCTCTCCGTCGGTGACGGTCATGCCGCTCAGGGAGACGGCGAAATCAGCGGCACAGCCATCGAATGTCCCATGCGGCAGGTGGACCTGAGGCTGGACCTGCACTCCGACTGGGCGCTCGATGGTCCGGTGGCCCATACACCGGCGGGCTGGCTGACCCTGGGGCTAGGTGACGACCTCGACACGGCGACCCGGCCGGCGCTGGACGCGATGTTCGCCCTCATCGAACGGCACTACAAGGTGCCGCGCTCGGACGCCGTCATGCTGGCGAGTGTTGCGGTCGACTTACGCGTCACGCAGATCGTCAACGGCGTCGTCGGAGTACACGCCGTCCTTCCTCCTGGCGCGATCCGCTGAACCCAGAGTCGGCCCCGCAGCGGCAGGCTGCGGGGCCTGGGACGGGGGGTCCGGAGTTCGACCCGGCCCCTACAACACCGGCAGGTTCTTCTTCAGCTCGAACGCGGTGACCTCGGACCGGTACTCGTGCCACTCCGCCTGCTTGTTGCGCAGGAAGAAGTCGAAGACGTGTTCGCCGAGGGTTTCGGCGACCAGGTCGCTGCGTTCCATCAGGGTCAGGGCCTCGCCGAGGTTCTGCGGCAGGGGCTCGATGCCCATGGCGCGGCGTTCGGCGTCCGAGAGGGCCCAGACGTCGTCCTCGGCGCCCGGCGGGAGTTCGTAGCCCTCCTCGATGCCCTTGAGGCCGGCGGCCAGCAGCACGGCGTAGGCGAGGTAGGGGTTGGTGCCGGAGTCGATGGAGCGGACCTCGACGCGCGCGGAGCCGGTCTTGCCGGGCTTGTACATCGGGACGCGGACCAGGGCGCTGCGGTTGTTGTGGCCCCAGCAGATGTAGGACGGGGCCTCGCCGCCGGCGCCGGCCGTGCGCTCCGAGCCGCCCCAGATGCGCTTGTAGGAGTTCACCCACTGGTTGGTGACCGCGGAGGTCTCCGCCGCGTGCCTGAGCAGGCCCGCGATGAAGGAGCGGCCGACCTTGGAGAGCTGGTACTCCGAGCCGGACTCGTAGAAGGCGTTGCGGTCGCCCTCGAAGAGGGAGAGGTGGGTGTGCATGCCGCTGCCCGGGTACTCCGAGAACGGCTTCGGCATGAACGTCGCCTGGACGCCCTGCTCCAGCGCCACCTGCTTCATCACCAGGCGGAAGGTCATGATGTTGTCCGCCGTGGACAGCGCGTCGGCGTAGCGCAGGTCGATCTCCTGCTGGCCCGGGGCGCCCTCGTGGTGGGAGAACTCGACCGAGATGCCCATCGACTCCAGCATGGTGATCGCCTGGCGGCGGAAGTCCATGCCGATGTTCTGCGGGGTGTGGTCGAAGTAGCCGGAGTTGTCCGCGGGGGTGGGCGCGGAGCCGTCCAGCGGCCGGTCCTTCAGCAGGAAGAACTCGATCTCCGGATGGGTGTAGAAGGTGAAGCCCAGGTCGGAGCCGCGGGTCAGGGCGCGCTTGAGGACGTAGCGCGGGTCGGCGAAGGAGGGGGAGCCGTCCGGCATCAGGATGTCGCAGAACATGCGGGCGGTGCCGGGGGCCTCGGCGCGCCAGGGCAGGATCTGGAAGGTCGAGGGGTCCGGCTTGGCGATCATGTCGGACTCGTAGACCCGGGCGAAGCCCTCGATCGCGGAGCCGTCGAATCCGATGCCCTCGTCGAAGGCCTGCTCCAGCTCGGCCGGGGCCACGGCGACGGACTTGAGGAAGCCCAGCACGTCCGTGAACCACAGGCGTACGAACCGGATGTCGCGCTCCTCCAAGGTCCGGAGCACGAACTCCTGCTGCTTGTCCATCTTCCGCTTCCCCATCCTTGCTGGTCAGGCCGCCTGTCTCCGTGTCCCGCAGGAGGCGGTCGGGCACCTGAGCATCACACCACAACAGCATTTCACGCGCGTTGCAGACCTTGATCGACGCGGGCGTCGCGGGTCTGAATGGCTCGCATACGGCGGGTGGACGGCTCTGCTGCCCATCTTGCCTGCTCGGACTGACATCCGTAATGCCCCGCCCCACCCCGCACGTGAGGAGCGCCACGTCGTTTTAATTTGCATCTCAGATACCAATTTAACTAGCGTGCTGCCGAACCGAGTTCACGAGGAGCCCCGATGCTTTCCGAGTCAGCCGCCGCCACCGTCCGCGCCACCCTGCCCGCCGTCGGCGCGTCGCTCGCCGAGATCACGGAGCGGTTCTACGCCGGGATGTTCGCCGCCCGCCCCGAGCTGCTGCGCGACCTCTTCAACCGCGGGAACCAGGCGGCCGGCACCCAGCGCCAGGCCCTGGCCGGCTCGATCGCCGCGTTCGCCACGCACCTGCTGGAGCACCCGGACCGGCGGCCGGACGCGATGCTGTCCCGCATCGCCCACAAGCACGCCTCGCTGGGCATCGCCCCCGAGCAGTACGAGCTCGTCCACGAGCACCTGTTCGCCGCCATCGCCGAGGTCCTGGGCGAGGCCGTCACCCCCGAGGTCGCGGCCGCCTGGGACGAGGTCTACTGGCTGATGGCGAACGCCCTCACCGCGATCGAGAAGCGGCTGTACGAGGAGTCCGCCGAGACCGGCTGGCGGCGCTGGGAGGTCGTGGAGCGGGTCGCGGAGACGGCGGACGTGGCCACCTTCCGGCTGCGCCCGGTGGACGGCGGACAGGTCGCGGACTTCCGCGCGGGCCAGTACGTGTCCGTGCGCGTGGAGCTGGCGGACGGGGCCCGCCAGATACGGCAGTACAGCCTCTCCGGGGCGCCCGGCTCGACGATCCGGCAGATCAGCGTCAAGCGGGTGCCCGGGGACGCCACGGGACCCGACGGCGAGGTCTCGAACCACCTGCACGCGCGCGTGCGGGCGGGCGACGTGCTGGAGCTGTCCGCGCCGTACGGCGACCTCGTCCTCGACGACCGCGACGGCCGGCCCCTGCTGCTCGCCTCCGCCGGCATCGGCGTGACCCCGATGGTGGCCATGCTGGCGCAGCTCGCCGGAACCGGCCACCCCGCCCCCGTCACCGTCGTCCACGGCGACCGCTCCCCCGCGGACCACGCCCTCCGCGTCGACCACACGGCCTACGCCGAGAAGCTCCCGGACGCCTCCGCGCACTTCTGGTACGAGCAGGACGCGGCCCCCGGCACCCGTACCGGCCTCGTCGACCTCACCGACGTCGCCGTCCCCGGGGGCACGCGCGCGTACCTGTGCGGCCCGCTCCCCTTCATGCGCGCGGTCCGCGCCCAGCTCATCGAGAAGGGCGTCGCCCCCGCCGACATCCACTACGAGGTCTTCGGCCCCGACCTCTGGCTGACCCGCGCCTGAGCCGAGGGTGCGACGTGGGTGAGCGCCAGGGGTGAGCCGAGGGCCACGGTCCGGGGCCGCCGGCGCCCCTGCGGGCCGTGCCCCCGGGCGGCGGCCGGGCGGGTACGGCCGCCCGGCCGCCGCCGTACAGCCCGGGCCGAGGCAGTCGCACCGGCCCGGGCCGAGGCAGCGGACGAAGGCACCACCCGAGGGGGCCAGGACGCCCGCGGCCGCCGCGAGGGCCAGGACACCCGGGCCAGGACACCCCCGGCCCCCGCGAGGGCCAGAGAACCCGCAGCCTCCGCCGCTCCCCGCGAGGCCAGGGCACCCGCAGCCCCCGCTGCTCCCGCGGGGCCGGGGCACCCGCGGTCCCCGCCGCCCCCGCCGGGGTCAGGGCACCCGCGGCATCCCCAGCAGCAACGCCCCCGTGGGCCCCGCCACGATGTCCTGCACCGTCACCGGGTCCAGCGAGGCGAAGAACGCCTCCTGGGCGCGGCGGAGTTCGCCGCGCAGGCGGCAGGCGGGGGCGAGGGGGCAGGGGGCGGAGCCCTCGCAGTCGACCACGTCGCCGTCGCCCTCGAAGGTGCGGACGACGGCACCCACCGAGGCCGTGCGGCCCTCCGCGGTGAGCGAGAGGCCGCCGCCCCGGCCCCGGCGGGCGTCGACCAGGGACAGGTGCTGGAGTTCGGCCACGACCTTCGCCGCGTGGGTGTAGGGCACGTCCATGTCGGCCGCGACCTCGCGGGTCGTGGGAGTGGTCTCACCGGCGACCGCGAGCCGCATGAGCACACGCAACGCGAGGTCGGTGGATCGGAGCAGCCGCATACCGCCAGCCTAGATAATATGCATCTCGCATTCAACTAATCGGCCGTCCCGCGACCTGCCCGCCGGACGCCCCGTCCTCCCCATTACCATCAGCGGACCCGACCGCCCCTTCTCCCGAAGGACACCCCCATGGGCTCCGACAACAAGACCACCGGCGCGGCACGCAAGGCGAGGATGGAAGAGGTGCGGCGGGCCGAGCGGTCCCGGCAGCGGCGCAACCGGATCCTGGCCGTCGCCGCGAGCGTGGTGGTGGTCGCCGGTCTGGTGGTGGGCGGCGTCTTCGTCGCGACGTCCCGGGACGGGGGCAAGAAGGACGACTGGGGCAAGAAGGAGACCGCGAGCGCGGCCGGCACCCGGACCCAGGGCGCGGGGCACTTCGTCACCGGCGCGGACGGAGTGCGCACCTGGACGGGCAAGCTGACCCGCAACCACGTCGCCGGGACCGTGCACTACCCCATGCACCCGCCGGTGGGCGGCGACCACAACCCGGTCTGGGTCGACTGCGACGGCGCCGTCTACACCAAGGCCGTGAAGGACGAGAAGGCCGTGCACTCCATGGAGCACGGCGCGGTCTGGGTGACGTACACCGACAAGGCGGCCAAGAAGGACGTGGCCGCGCTCGCGGCGAAGGTCAGGCGGACGCCGTACTCGATGATGAGCCCGTACGCGGACCAGCCCGCGCCGATCGAACTGTCGGCCTGGGGACACCAGTTGAGCGTCAAGAGCGCCGACGACCCGAAGGTCGCCGCGTTCTTCGAGACCTACGTGCAGGGCAAGCAGACACCGGAGCCGGGCGCGCCCTGCTCGAGCGGGGCGATGTGACGTGAGGGCCTGCATCGGCCGGCTCGCCGGGGTCACCGCGGCGGCGCCGGTCGCGGCCGGCGCGATCACCTGCGCGGTCGCCGAGGGCGGCGGCTCCTCCCCCGGCGCGCCGGCTGCCGGTTCCGCCGACGCCGGCTTCGCCCGGGACATGGCGGTGCACCACCAGCAGGCGGTCGGGATGTCCTACCTCGTCCGCGACCGCACGAAGAACGCCGAAGTGCGGCGAGTCGCCTACGACATCGCGCAGACGCAGGCCGACCAGCGCGGCATGCTGCTGGGCCGGCTGGACCCGTGGGGGCCGCCGAAGACGTCGGCGAAGCCGCCGATGTCCTGGATGGGCATGGGCGGCGGCACGCCCGGGCGCGGGGACGGCTCCCTGATGCCCGGCATGGCGACCGGCGCCGAGCTGCGCAGGCTCGGCACGCTCGACGGCAAGCAGGCGGAGATCCTCTGCCTGCAGCTGATGACGGCCCATCACCAGGGCGGTGTCCACATGGCCGAGGGCTGTGTCGCCAGGTGCACGGTCGGCGTGGAGCGGGACCTCGCCCGGGGCATGGTGAGTGCCCGGCGGTCGGAGCTCGCACAGATGGCGGACATGCTCAAGGAGCGCGGCGCACAGGCCCGTTCGTAACGCCACCGAACGAACGAAAGCCTCAAATCGCCCAGCGTGACGGTTCCTTGGGTTTCTCTTGGCTTACGCATTCCCCTGGCATGAACGGTTCATCGCAAGAGTGGCCCCTATCGCTTGATCCACTGCCCGCACCTCCGCCGCGGCGCGGGGCCACAGAGACGGGCGACGACCGACCACACATGCGAAGAACCGCATCGCAGGGGGTTCTATGAGATCCAACCGCGCCACGATGCGTGCCGCGAGCATGGCAGCGACACTGCCCATGATCGCCGGCGCGCTGGCGCTCGGCATACCCGCGGCCCACGCCGCGGACAACCACGGCCGTCACGCCCTCACGGGCACCAAGCCCGCGTGGGCGACGGCCAGGGCGGACAAGGGCGCGACGTCCAACCGCGCCCAGGTCTCCGCCCGGGTCTACCTGGCCGGTAAGGACGCGGCGGGCCTCGCCGCGTACGCGAAGGCCGTCTCCGACCCGAACTCGGCCTCGTACGGCAAGTACCTGAGCGCCGGACAGGCGCGGTCCCGCTACGGCGCGACCAAGGCCCAGGTGGCCGCGGTCAAGTCGTGGCTGAGGTCCGCGGGCCTGAAGGTCACGGGCGTCACGCAGCACTACGTCTCCGTCTCCGGTGACGTGGCCGCCGCCGAGAAGGCGTTCGGCACCCAGCTGCACAACTACACCAAGGGGGCGAAGACCTACCGGGCGCCGGCGAAGACCGCCTCCGCCCCGGACAGCCTCAAGGGCGCCGTGCTGACCGTCACCGGCCTGGACAACGCGCCGCACAAGTCCAGCCACCACGACCAGCTGCCGCCCCCGGAGACCGTGTTCCGCAACTCCGGGCCGTTCTCCTCGTACTACGGCTCGAACATCGCGAGCACGCTGCCGGACGCCTACGGCCAGAAGGTGCCGTACACCGTCAAGGGCTACACGGGCAAGCAACTGCGCGCCGCCTACGGCGCGGGCAAGTACACCGGCAAGCACGTCCGGGTCGCCATCACGGACGCCTACGCCTCGCCGACCATCGCCTTCGACGCGCAGATGTACGCGATGAAGCACGGCGACGCCCGGTGGAAGACCAGCCAGCTGCACCAGGTGCTGCCGAAGAAGTACACGAAGGTCAACGAGTGCGGCGGGGCCGGCTGGTACGGCGAGGAGACCCTCGACGTCGAGGCCGTGCACGCGGTCGCGCCGGCCGCCGACGTCACGTACGTGGGCGCCGCGTCCTGCTACGACGACGACCTGCTGGACTCGCTCAGCAAGGTCGTCGACAACCACCTGGCCGACATCGTCTCCAACTCGTGGGGCGACATCGAGGCCAACCAGACGCCCGACCTCGCGGCCGCCTACGACCAGGTCTTCCAGTTCGGCGCGGTCGAGGGCATCGGCTTCTACTTCTCCTCCGGTGACAACGGCGACGAGGTCGCCCACACCGGTACGAAGCAGGTCGACACCCCGGCCAACTCCGCCTGGGTGACGGCGGTCGGCGGTACCTCGCTGGCCGTCGGCAAGCACAACAAGTACCAGTGGGAGACCGGCTGGGGCACCGAGAAGGCGTCGCTGTCGGCCGACGGCAAGAGCTGGGTGAACTTCCCCGGCGGGTTCGTCTACGGCGCGGGCGGCGGCACCAGCAGGACGGTGTCGGAGCCCTATTACCAGAAGGGCGTCGTCCCGGACTCGCTCGCCACGGCCAACAACGCGGCCGGCAACCGCGTGGTCCCGGACATCGCGGCGATCGGCGACCCCAACACCGGCTTCCTGGTCGGCCAGACCCAGACCATGCCGGACGGCAAGACCCTGGCGTACAGCGAGTACCGCATCGGCGGCACCTCGCTCGCCGCGCCGGTGATCGCGGGCATCCAGGCCCTGGCCCAGCAGGCGGGCGGCGGCAGGGCGATCGGTTTCGCCAACCCGTCGATCTACGCCAAGTTCGGGTCGAAGGTGTACCACGACGTCACGGACAACCCGACCGGCTCCGGCCTGGCGGTCGTCCGCGTCGACTACGTCAACGGCTACGACGCCACCGACGGCCGGGTCACCTCGCTCCGCTCCCTCGGCAAGGACAGCTCGCTGTCCGCCGTGAAGGGCTACGACGACGTCACCGGCGTGGGCACGCCCGCGAACGGCTACGTCACGTCGTACAAGCGTCACTGAGGCACCGCCGGAAACGACACTCTGAGGGGGCGCGGGGCCGCACACACCCCGCGCCCCTTCGCCATGCGCGGGGCGCCCCGCCCCCCGTGCCCCCTATTGCGTCGCTCTGACGATTACACTGGTCCCGTGCCTCAGTCGAACTTCTGGTCCATCTATCAGCACGGCTTCGCACGCGTCGCCGCGTGCACGGGCCACACCGTCATCGCCGATCCGCCCGCCAACGCCGAGGCGGTCCTGCACCAGGCGCGCCGGTGCGCCGGGGAGGGCGTCGCCGTCGCGGTCTTCCCCGAGCTGGTCCTGTGCGGCTACTCGATCGAGGACCTGCTGCTGCAGGACGCGCTGCTCGACGGGGTCGAGGCGGCCCTCGCGAGCGTGGTGGCGGGGTCGGCCGAGCTGCTGCCGGTGCTCGTCGTCGGTGCTCCGCTGCGCCACCGCAACCGGATCCACAACTGCGCCGTCGTCGTCCACCGCGGGCGCGTCCTCGGCGTCGTGCCCAAGTCGTACCCGCCGAACTACCGGGAGTTCTACGAGCGCCGGCAGATCGCCGGGGGCGACGACGAGCGCGGCGGGACGATCCGGGTCGGCGGCGAGAGCGTGCCGTTCGGCGTGGACCTGCTCTTCGAAGCGGCGGACGTCCCCGGGCTCGTGCTGCACGCCGAGGTCTGCGAGGACATGTGGGTGCCGGTGCCGCCGAGCGCGGAGGCCGCGCTGGCCGGTGCCACCGTCCTGGTCAACCTCTCGGGCAGCCCCATCACCGTCGGACGGGCCGAGGACCGCAAGCTGCTGTGCCGCTCGGCGTCCTCGCGCTGCCTCGCCGCGTACGTCTACGCGGCGGCCGGCCTCGGCGAGTCGACCACCGACCTGTCCTGGGACGGCCAGGCCATGGTCCACGAGAACGGCGTGCTGCTGGCGGAGACCGAGCGCTTCCCGCTCGGCGACAGTTACGCGGTGGCCGACGTGGACCTGGACCTGCTGCGGCAGGAACGGACGCGGATGGGCACCTTCGACGACAACCGCCGTACGCACAAGGCGCGGACGGACGACTTCCGCACGGTCTCCTTCGAGCTCGACCCGCCCCGCACCGACCTGGGGCTGCGCCGCCGTCTGGAGCGCTTCCCGTTCGTGCCGGCCGACGCCGACCGGCTCGCCCAGGACTGCTACGAGGCGTACAACATCCAGGTCGAGGGGCTCCAGCAGCGCCTAGCGTCCATCGGCGGCCCGAAGGTCGTCATCGGGGTGTCCGGCGGCCTGGACTCCACGCACGCGCTGATCGTCGCCGCCCGCGCGATGGACCGCGCGGGCCGCCCGCGCAGCGACATCCTGGCCTGGACCCTGCCCGGCTTCGCCACCAGCGACCACACCAAGGACAACGCCCACAAGCTGATGAACTCGCTCGGTGTCACCGCCGCCGAGCTGGACATCACGCCCACCGCGCGGCTGATGCTGGAGGAGATGGGCCATCCCTTCGCCTCCGGTGAGCCGGTCTACGACGTCACCTTCGAGAACGTCCAGGCAGGTCTGCGCACGGACTACCTCTTCCGGCTGGCCAACCAGCGCGGCGGCATCGTGCTCGGCACCGGTGACCTCTCGGAGCTGGCGCTCGGCTGGTCCACCTACGGCGTGGGCGACCAGATGAGCCACTACAACGTCAACGGCGGGGTGCCGAAGACGCTGATCCAGCACCTGATCCGCTGGGTCATCAGCAGCGGCCAGTTCGACGAGGAGACGGGCGGCACGCTCGCCGCGATCCTCGACACCGAGATCAGCCCGGAGCTGGTGCCGGGTGAGGAGCTGCAGTCGACGGAGTCGAAGATCGGCCCGTACGCGCTGCACGACTTCACGCTCTTCCACGTGCTGCGCTACGGCTTCCGGCCGTCGAAGATCGCGTTCCTGGCCTGGCACGCCTGGCACGACGCGGAGGGCGGCGAGTGGCCGCCGGGCTTCCCCGAGGCCAAGCGGGTCGCCTACGACCTCGCTGAGATCCGGCGCTGGCTGGAGGTGTTCTGCCGACGCTTCTTCGCCTTCGCGCAGTTCAAGCGCTCGGCCATGCCGAACGGGCCGAAGGTGTCGGCCGGTGGGTCCTTGTCACCTCGCGGCGACTGGCGCGCGCCGTCCGACAGCAACGCACGGGCCTGGCTGCGGGACCTCGCCCGCTTCGACGACCCTACGACTTGAGCGAGTCGACGAAGGGGGCCCAGGCGGCGGCGGTGACGAGGAGAGCGGGGCCGTCGGGGACCTTGGAGTCCCGGACGGGGACGAGGCCGGGGACGCCGGCGGCGACTTCGACGCAGTCGCCGCCGCTGCCGTTGCTGTAGCTGGACTTGCGCCAGAGGGCGGCGCCGGGGAAGTCGGAGGCGACTTCGAGGCACTCACCGCCATCGCCGTTGCTGTAACTGCTCTTACACCAGAGCGCGTCACTCAAGTCGATGCCGTTGCTCGCCTTTTCGGTAATCCTCTGCCGCCGCCTTGATCATGGCCAGGGACGTGTCTGGTGACAGCGCGACGGCCCTGAGCCGATCGTATGCCTTGCGGTACTGCTTCACGAGGGCCGGATCGTCGATGGTATCTCCGCTGTAGGACGCCTCGGTGTAGATCAGCGGCGGCGCGTCGGCGAAGGTCATGAGGAGTGCGTTGCCGAGCATGAAGGGATGTGGGCTGCACTTCCGCAGAACGATCTGCGTGACGATGCGGCGGCGTTCGACCAACTCCACGATCCGCTCCAGCTGTTCGGCCATCCCGGGCGGCGGCAGGATGGCGTCGGTGAGCAGCAACTCAGTAGCGGCGAGAGCCGCGCTCAGGACGGTCGTCCACGGGTGGGCGCGAGCGTGCTCCAGCCGGATTCCAGCAGTTCGAAGGCGCGGGTGACGGCCCGGCGGGGGTCGTCGTGACCCTGGGCGACGCGGGGTGCTTCGAGGGCGAAGTGGGCGAGGGCGGTGCAGGCGGGGTCGTCCGCGAGGAGACCGCACTCCTCCGCGATGACTCGCGCCAGGGCGGTGGTGTGGCGCAGCCACATGTTCTGGCGGTAGTCGCGCAGGGCGGGGGTGTCGTTCACCAGGCGGAGGAAGGCCGCGAAGCGGGGGTCGCCGTCCGCGGTGAGGATCCGCGAGCGCAGTGCGTGCTCGCGCAGCGCCGCGGGGACGGACCGGCCCTCGGGCCGTTCGCGCACCGCGGCGAGCAGGGCGGCTTCCACGTCGTCCTCCTCGTCGAAGACGAGGGCCTCCTTGACCGGGAAGTGCTTGAACAGCGTGGTGGTGGACACGTCGGCGGCGTCCGCGATCTCCCGGATGCCGACGTCGTCGTATCCGCGCTCGAGGAACAGGCGCAGCGCGGCGTCCGCGATGGCCCGGCGCGTGGCGGCCTTCTTGCGCTCACGGCGCCCCTGGGGCGCCGGCGCGGCGGTGGGCGCGGTGTCGGTGGTGGTGTCGGGCATGCCCACAGCCTACCGCCAAGGTTGCACGGATTCAAAAGTTGAGTCGTTGCACTTATTGCCTCGGTGTGCTTTTCTGTGGACTCCTCACCTCCCACCGGCCACCGCGGCACAGCCGTGTGCCGTGCACGCCCGTCACGAGCGGAAGCCACCATGAACCCCACCCCCGCACCCCGCATCGCCATCATCGGCGCCGGCCCCGGCGGCCTGACCTGCGCCCGTATCCTCCAGCGGCACGGCATCACCGCCACCGTCCACGACCGCGACGCCGGCCCCGACGCCCGCGACCAGGGCGGCACCCTGGACCTGCACGCCGACAACGGCCAGATCGCGCTGCGCGAAGCCGGACTGCTCGACGCCTTCTTCCGGCTGGCGCGCCCCGAGGGGCAGGAAATGCGCCGGCTGGACACGGCCGGCACATTGCTCTTCCACCATCTCCCCGAAGAGGGCGAGCAGTTCAAGCCGGAGATCGACCGCGGCCACCTGCGTGACCTGCTGCTCGGCTCCCTGCGCCCGGGCACCGTGCGCTGGGGCCACACCCTCGAGGAGGTCTCCGGACCCGCCGACGGACCGCGGACCCTGCACTTCACCAACGGCGCCACCGTCGAGGCCGATCTCGTCATCGGTGCGGACGGCGCCTGGTCCGCGGTCCGCCGGGCCGTCTCCCGCGCCACTCCCGAGTACACCGGCGTCAGCTTCCTGGAGGCCCGGTTCGACGACGCCGACGAGCGGCACCCCCGCGTCGCCGAACTCGTCGGCCAGGGCAGCGCCGCGGCGGCCGACGGAGAGCGCGCACTGTTCGCCCAGCGCAACAGCGGCAACCACATCCGCGTCTACGTCATCCAGCGCGTCCCGGCCGACTGGATCACCGCCGTCGGCCTGACGCCCGAGGACACCGACGGCATCCGCCGCGTCCTGCTGGAGCGCTACGCCCACTGGTCGCCCCGTATGCGCGAGTTGATCGCCGGAAACGACGGCCCCTACACCGACCGCCCGATCTTCGCCCTGCCCGTCCCGCACACCTGGGACCACCACCCCGCCGTCACCCTGCTCGGCGACGCCGCCCACCTCATGCCTCCGCTCGGCGTCGGCGTCAACCTCGCCATGCTCGACGCCTGCGAACTCGCCCTGGCCATCGCGCACACGGACACCGTCGACGAGGCCGTCCGCGCCTACGAGAAGACCATGCTGCCCCGCTCCACCGAGACGGCCCGGCTCCTCGACGGCGCCGTGACCGGGCTGCTGTCCACGGAACTGCCCGACTTCGCCGGCGCGAAGCAGAACTGACAGTACGTCAGGAAGGTCGCGTGGGCAGCGGCGGGAGGGTGCCTCTATGTCTTTCGTCAAGGCACTCCTGTCGGGTTTGGGGTGGTTCGGGGTTGCTGAGGTTACGCGGCGAGCTCGACGCCTTTCGGTGTCCGGGATTCGTAGAAGGTGCCGTCGCGGAGCATGGCGAACAGGACGCTGATGCGTTGACGGGCCAGGCGGAGGAGGGCCTGGGTGTGGGTCTTGCCGCGTGCTCGCTGGCGGTCGTAGTAGGTGCGGGAGGCGGGGTCAGCGTTCATGCAGGCGAAGGCGGAGAGGAACATCGCCCGTTTGAGCTGCCGGTTTCCGCCTCGGGGTGCGTGTTCGCCGTGGATCGAGGTCCCGGACTGCTTCGTGGTGGGGGCGAGGCCGGCGTAGGAGGCGAGGTGGGCGGCGGTGGGGAAGCTGGTGCCGTCGCCGACGGTGACCAGCAGGACGGCGGCGGTCCTGACGCCGACGCCGGGCATCGACGTCAGGACCGGGGAAAGAGGGTGAGTCTCCAGCAGGGCGTTGATCTGGGCTTCCATCGCCCGGCGATGGGTGTGGACGGCGGCCAGGGATGCGGCCAGGGAGGGAATGACGATGTCGAGGGTGCCGGTGCCGGGGACGACGACGGTCTGCTCGTCGAGTGCGTCGAAGACGTCGTCGATCAGCCGCTGGGCCATGCGGGGGGCTTTCGGGCGGATCAGCTCCACGAGTCTGCGGCGGCCGGCCTTGCGCAGGGCGGACGGGGAGCCGTAGCGCTCCAGCAGCCAGGTCACGGCCTGGTGGTCGAGGCGGGGACCCAGAACGCGCTCCAGCGACGGGTGGAACTGAGTGAGCAGGCCGCGTATCCGGTTGGACGTGCGGGTGGCCTCGGCCGCGAGATCCTGGTCGAAGCCCACGAGGACCGTGAGTTCGGCGGTGATCTCGTCGGTCAGTTCCAGCGAGCGCAGGGTGTGCGGCATCGTCCGTGCGGCGTCCGCGATGACGGCGGCGTCCTTGGCGTCGGTCTTGGCCTCGCCGGGGTAGAGGTCGGCGATCCGGCGCATCGCGAGTCCGGGCAGGTAGGCGACCTGGCAGCCGGCGTCGCGGGCGACGGTCAGTGGCAGGGCGCCGATGGAGGCGGGCTGGTCCACGATCACCAGGACGGTGCCGAACTTTTCGCGCAGCTTGGCGAAGACGGCCCGCAACTTGGGCTCGCTGTTGGGCAGCGGTTTGTCGAAGACCTTTTTCCCGGCCGGGGTGAGTCCGTGGCCGTGGTGGGCACTCTTGCCGACGTCCAGGCCCAGGAACACGCCCACGTCTTCGATCTCGAACATCGTGCCCCTTCCCCAGGGGTGTTGACGGTGCCGGCCTCGGCTCGGGTGTCGTGCTCGCGCATCCACGTTATGCAGACCTGCCGCCCGCGAACTGTCCGGCGTTGCGCCGGACCGGGCGGTGGCCGGACCTCTGATCAGCGTCTCCGACGGCACCTCCCGGGCCCGGTGACACCACCCCCCAGGTCATGCCTTCGACAGGGGGCAACAGTCATGCCGGGCCCGGAGGCCAGCGGCCCTCTTGCAGGACCGCGGAAAACATAACGGGGCGCCCAGGTCAGTGGTGCAGCGCCCCCGACCGCTCCGGCACATGCGCGGCGACCACACGGCCCACCCGGACGACCTCCCGCCGCCGGTCCACCGCGTACGCCGCGGCCGCAACCCCCAGGCCGAGTACGGCCAGTGCCGCTCCGGCCAGGGCCGGCGAGGTGACCCCGAACCCGGCCGCCAGCGCCAGCCCGCCGATCCACGCTCCCCCGGCGTTCGCCAGGTTGAACGCGGCCTGGTTGGCCGAGGACGCCAGGGAGGGGGCCGCGGATGCCTTCTCCATCACCATCAGCTGCAGCGGCGAGCCGGTGATGAAGGCGGCGGCGCCGAGCAGCACGACCGCGAGGGCCGCGGTCCAGTGGGACGACATCAGCAGCGGGAACAGGGCCAGGACGGCCGCCAGGGAGACCAGTCCGCCGAAGAGCGTCCCGCGCAGGGAGTGGTCGGCGAGGCGTCCGCCCGCCAGGTTTCCGATCGTCGCGCCGACACCGAACAGGGCGAGCAGCAGGGTCACGCTGGCCCCGGCGTAGCCGGCGGCGTCCGTGAGCATCGGCGTGATGTAGCTGTAGGCGGCGAACAGCGCGCCGAATCCGGCGACCGTGGTGCCGAGCGCCAGCCAGACCGGCAGGGAGCGCAGGGCGGCCAGTTCGCCGCGCAGACCCGCGGCCGGGGCGTGCGTGTGGTCGTGCGGGATCAGCAGGGCCAGCGACACTATCGCCACCAGGCCGATCGCGCCGACCCCGAGGAACGTCGCCCGCCAGCCCAGGTGCTGTCCCATGAGCGTGGCCACCGGTACGCCCGCGATGTTGGCGACCGTCAGGCCGAGGAACATCAGTGACACGGAGCGGGCCTTGCGCTCCGGCGCGACCATGGTCGTCGCGACGACCGCGCCCACGCCGAAGAAGGCGCCGTGCGGCAGTCCGCTCAGGAAGCGGGCCGCCAGCAGCGAGTCGTACCCCGGGGCGAGGGCGGACAGGGCGTTGCCCGCCACGAACAGGGCCATCAGGCCGATCAGCACCGTGCGGCGGGACATCCGCGCGGTGATCGCGGCCAGCAGCGGGGCGCCGATGACGACGCCCAGCGCGTACGCCGAGACCAGGTGTCCGGCGACGGGAATCGAGAGGTGCAGGTCGTCCGCGACGTCGGGCAGCAGGCCCATGATCACGAACTCGGTCGTGCCGATACCGAAAGCGCCGACGGCCAGTGCGAGCAGGGCCAGGGGCATGGAGGGCCTGTTCCTTCCGGGGGTTTGGAGGTGCGTGTGTTCCCAGTTTAAGTTCAACTGCGGAACAAACCCTCCCGGGCCCGGTATTCCGAGAGGTTACGAGCCGGTGTCCAGGCTCACACGAGCCGCGATCGGCAGGTGGTCGCTCCCGGTCGCGGGCAGTGTCCAGGAGGTCACCGGCTCCACGCCCTGGACCATGATCTGGTCGATCCGCGCCATCGGGAACGAGGCCGGCCAGCTGAACCCGAAGCCGCTGCCCGCCGCGCCCTGCGTGGAACGCATCTGCGCGGTCACGCCGTTGAGGGAGCGGTCGTTCATGGTGCCGTTGAGGTCGCCGAGCAGCACCTTGCGCTTCAGCGGCTCGCCGGCGATGGCCTCGCCCAGCGCGTCGGCGCTCGTGTCGCGCTGCCGGGCGGTGAAGCCGGCCTTCAGCTTGACGCGGACCGAGGGCAGGTGGGCGACGTAGAACGCGACCTGTCCCTTCGGGGTGTCGACCGCGGCACGCATGGCCCGGGTCCAGCCCAGCTTGATGTCGACGGCGCGGATGCCGGTCATGGGGTACTTGCTCCACAGCCCGACGGTGCCCTGCACCGAGTGGTACCTGTACGTCGGCGCCAGCGCCCGCTCGTAGACCGGGACCACCGATGCCTTCAGCTCCTCCAGGGCCACCACGTCGGCGCCGGAGGCGGCCACGTCACGGGCCGTGCCCGCGGGGTCGGGGTTGTCCGCGTTGACGTTGTGCGTGGCGACGGTGAGGTCACCGCCGCCGCCGGTCCTGTCGGTGAGCAGGCCGCCGAAGAGGTTCAGCCACACGGCCACCGGCACCACCAGCGCGATCAGCGCGGTGGCCGACCGGCGCACCAGCGCGATCAGCAGCAGCACCGGGACCAGCAGGCCGAGCCAGGGCAGGAAGGTCTCGGTGAGACTGCCCAGGTTGCCGACCCGGTTGGGGATCTGCGCGTGCAGGAGCATCACGAGCCCGAGGAGCACGGCGAGGGCCGCGGTCACGATGCCGCGGCGCCAGATTCTCGGATCGCCACGCCAGCCGGAGAACAGACGGTTCAGCAGGCGGCGGAATCGGTCTCCCCGGCGCTCGGGCCCCGAGCCGCCGTTGCCGGTCTCCGTCACGTACGCCTGCTGCGCCATACCGCGTCGCCTCACTGCCTGCCGTGCCCACCATCCGTCCCCCGTGTCTCCGACCCTAGGGGATGTCCGGCTTCGATCTCGCCGTCCCACGACGGCCGTACGGGCAGTGGGACGAAGAAGTCGGGGCGGTGAGTTCCGGATTCGCGGACGGAAAGCCTGCTCTGTGACGGAACGCGCACATACCGGCCGGCCGGCGGGCCGGGGCCTAACCGACGGGCCGCAGCCCCGACAGCAGGGTGTCGACGATCTGCTCGGAGAGGCCCTCGGGCAGGTCCGCGTCGGGGCGCATGACGCTGCGCAGCAGCATCGGGCCGACGACGATGTCGTTGAGCAGCTCGACGTCGACGTCGGCCCGGAGTTCGCCGGCCGCCTGCCCCCGCCGCAGCACCTCGACCTGGAGCCGGCGGCGCGGTTCGACGACGGCGGTCTGGTACGCCCGCCAGATCCTCGGGCTGCTCTTCATCTGGGCGAAGACGTTGTGCAGCAGCGCCGACGTACGGGTCATCACACCGCGCCGGCGCAGCTGTTCCAGCATCGCCACCAGGTCGTCGCGCAGGGAGGTGCCGGGCAGTTCGGGATCCGGCGGCTCGGCGGCGCGGATGACGTCGACGAAGAGCTCCTCCTTGCCGTTCCA
Source organism: Streptomyces sediminimaris (assembly GCF_047049295.1). Classification (NCBI taxonomy): domain Bacteria; kingdom Bacillati; phylum Actinomycetota; class Actinomycetes; order Kitasatosporales; family Streptomycetaceae; genus Streptomyces; species Streptomyces sediminimaris. The sequence continues at coordinate 2,531,344 of NZ_JBJWOT010000001.1, forward strand.
CCGGCGGTAGATGGTGGCCTTGCCGACTCCCGCGGTGCGGGCGATGCGCTCGATGGAGAGTTCGGCCAGCGGCACGCCGTCCTCCAGGAGCTTCATCACGCCCTCGACGATGGCGCGCTCGACGGCCTCACTGCGGGGGCGGCCCCTGGCGGGCGCCCCGGGATCGGCTTGGCTGTCGGCGAGGCTCACGTCACTGCGTCCCTTCGGTGTGCTGGTCCGATTCTCCCTTGTGTACGGCACCTCCGAGCACGTCGGAAGGAGTTATTCCGCCGCTGCCACCAACTCCTGCCGCTCCTCGCCCGCCTGACGGGCCGGCGGCTTCCCGGGCAGGAAGAGGAAGACCACCAGCGCGCCGAGCAGCGCGACGCCCGTGCCGCACAGGGCGGTGACGTGCATGGCGTGCAGGAAGGAGTCGTTGGCCGGGGTGACGAGGCCCCTGCCCCGCGGGCCCAGCTTCGCGGCGACGCCGAGCGTGGCCTCGATGGACTCGCCGGCGGTCTCCCTGAGACCCTTCGGGAGCAGGCCCAGCTTGTCCTCGATGCCGGTGCGGTACGCCGCGGACAGCACCGAGCCGAGCACCGCGATGCCGAGCGCGCCGCCGACCTGGCGGAAGGTGTTGCTGAGCGCGGAGGCGGAGCCGGCCTTCTCACGGGGCAGCGCCTGCATGATGACGACGCTGGTCGGCGTCATCACGTGCGCCATGCCGGTGCCCATGAGGAAGAAGACGACCTCCAGCACCCAGATCGGGGTGTCCGCCTCGAAGCCCGCGAAGGCGGCGAGCATGCCGGCGAGCAGCAGCAGACCGGCTCCGCTGGTGACCTTGTTGCCGAACCGGTCGACGACCAGCCGGGCCCGCGGTGCGAAGATCATCTGCGCGGCGGCCAGCGGCAGCATCAGCAGACCGGACTGCAGCGGCGAGTAGCCGCGCACGCTCTGGGTGTAGAAGACGGAGAAGAAGGTCACGCCCATCAGCGCGAAGAAGACCAGCGCGATGGCGCCCATGGCGGCCGAGAACACCTTGTTCTTGAAGTACGTGACGTCCAGGGACGGGTGGTCGCTGCGCTTCTCGAACACCACGAACAGGGCGAGCACGAGGAGACCGGCGCCGATGGTGGACAGCACCGTCGCGTCCGTGAAGTCGGCGAGCTCGCCGCCCTTGATGATGCCGTAGACGAGCAGGACGAGGCCGACGACGGACAGGACCACGCCGATCGGGTCGACCCGGCCCGGCCTGGGGTCCCGGGAGTCGGGCACCAGCCAGATCATCAGCGCGAGGGCGAGGAGCACGATCGGCACGTTGATCAGGAAGACGGAGCCCCACCAGAAGTGGTCGAGGAGCAGGCCGCCGGTGATGGGGCCTATGGCGATCGCGAGGCCGACGCCGCCGGCCCAGATGCCGATGGCCTTGGGCTGCTCCTCGCGCTCGAAGACGTTCATGAGGACGGCGAGGGTGGCCGGCATGACGAAGGCGGCACCGAGGGCCATCAGCGCGCGGAAGGCGATGAGCTGGGCCGGCGAGCCGGACTCGGCGGCCAGCGCGGAGCCGGCGCCGAACACGACGAGGCCGCCGAGCAGTACCTTCTTGCGGCCCACCCGGTCGCCGATGAGGCCCGCGGTGAACAGCAGGCCCGCGAAGACGAGCGTATAGGCGTTGATCGCCCACTCCAGCTGGCTCTGCGTGGCGCCGAGGCCGGTGGGAGCCGGGGTGGAGATCGTCTTGATGGCGACGTTCAGGATCGAGTTGTCGAGCACCACGATCAGCAGGCTCAGCATCAACACGCCGAGGATCGCCCAACGGCGCCGGTGCACCTCTTCGGGGATCCGGCCGACGGTGGCAGGTGGAGTGGTCATGCGCTCCAGCCTAGGCAATTCAGATACGAGACCGTACCGTATCGAAATGTTTTTACCCAGCCCTTACACAGGCCCCCGCGCGGTCGCGTGACGCAGGTCCCCTTGGCTGGGACTGGCACGAGGTGCCACCATGGACCTGATCCGGGGACGCCGTCAGGGCGCCTCGAGATGACTGAAGGAGCCGTTGCCATGACGCAGCTCTCGGCTGCCCAGCCCGCGCAGAACAAGCCCTCCGACGGAACCAAGGCGCTGTACGGGGGCAAGAGCACCCGCCGCGTCACCGTGCGCGACATCGCCCTCGCCAAGGAGCGCGGCGAGAAGTGGCCCATGCTCACCGCCTACGACGCGATGACCGCGTCCGTCTTCGACGCGGCCGGGATCCCGGTGCTGCTCGTCGGCGACTCGGCGGGCAACTGCCACCTCGGGTACGAGACGACCGTACCCGTGACCCTGGACGAGATGACCATGCTGTCGGCCGCGGTGGTGCGCGGCACCCGGCGCCCCCTGATCGTCGGCGACCTGCCGTTCGGCTCCTACCAGGAGGGCCCGGTGCAGGCGCTGCGCTCGGCGACCCGGCTGGTCAAGGAGGCCGGGGTCGGCGCGGTCAAGCTGGAGGGCGGCGAGCGCTCGCACGAGCAGATCCGCCTCCTCGTGGAGTCCGGCATCCCGGTCATGGCCCACATCGGCCTGACCCCGCAGTCCGTCAACGCCATGGGCTACCGCGTCCAGGGCCGCGGCGAGGAGGCCGCCCAGCAGCTGCTGCGCGACGCGAAGGCCGTGCAGGACGCGGGCGCGTTCGCGGTGGTGCTGGAGCTGGTCCCGGCGGAGCTGGCGGCCGAGGTGACGCGCGTGCTGCACATCCCGACGGTCGGCATCGGAGCCGGGCCGGACACCGACGCGCAGGTCCTCGTCTGGACCGACATGCTCGGCCTGACCCCGGGCCGGATGCCGAAGTTCGTCAAGAAGTACGCCGACCTGCGCGAGGTCATGGGCGACGCCGTGAAGGCGTTCGCCGACGACGTCGTCGGCGGGACCTTCCCGGCGGAGGAGCACTCCGTCCACTGAGCCACTGCGGCACCACGGCAGCCCGCCGATCTTCCCCCGTCGGCGGGCTGCCGCTTCGTCGGCCGGCCGGCGCCGTGTCGGTGGCCCGCAGGCGCCGGCGGCGCCGTGTCGGCGGCCTGTCGGTCGTTTGTCGGTGGGGCCTGGCACCGTTCGGGTCATGACGCGAATCGACAACGACGCCAGTGGCGGCGGCATGGCCGTCACCGTGCGGGGGATGGTCAAGCACTACGGCGAGACCAAGGCGCTGGACGGCGTCGACCTGGACGTGCGCGAGGGCACCGTGATGGGTGTGCTCGGGCCGAACGGGGCCGGCAAGACCACCCTCGTGCGGATCCTGTCCACCCTGCTCGCACCGGACGCCGGCCGGGCGACCGTCGCCGGGTACGACGTGCTGCGGCAGCCGAGGCAGCTGCGCCGGGTGATAGGACTCACCGGGCAGTACGCCTCGGTGGACGAGAAGCTCCCCGGCTGGGAGAACCTCTACATGATCGGGCGGCTGCTCGACCTGCCGCGCAAGGACGCCCGCGCCCGTGCCGACGAACTGCTGGAGCGGTTCTCCCTCACGGACGCCGCCAAGCGCCCCGCGAGCACCTACTCCGGCGGTATGCGCCGCCGGCTCGACCTCGCCGCCTCGATGATCGGGCGCCCCGAGGTGCTGTTCCTCGACGAGCCCACCACCGGGCTCGACCCGCGCACCCGCAACGAGGTGTGGGACGAGGTCAAGGTCATGGTCGGCGAGGGCGTGACCGTCCTGCTGACCACGCAGTACATGGAGGAGGCCGAGCAGCTCGCCTCGGAGCTGACCGTCGTGGACCGCGGGAAGGTCATCGCGGGCGGCGCCATCGACGAGCTGAAGGCCAGAGTCGGCGGGCGGACGCTGCGGGTGCGGCCCGCCGACCGGGGGCAGCTGCGACCGCTCGCCGACGCTCTCGACGAGCTCGGCATGACCGGGCTCGCCACCACGGCCGTCGACGCCGACACCGGCACCGTGCTGGTGCCGGTCCTCAGCGACGAGCAGCTGACCGCCGTGGTCGGTGTGGTCATGGCGCGCGGCATCACCATCAGCTCCATCACCACCGAACTGCCCAGCCTGGACGAGGTGTTCCTGTCCCTCACCGGCCACCGCGCCAGTGCCCCGCAGGACGCCGTGCCCACCGAGACCCGCGAGGAGGTCGCCGTATGAGCTCCCACCCGTCGCCCACCGCCACCCTGGACGAGGCGCTTCACGCCGCCCCTTCCCCCACCGCCACCGCGGCCGCGCCGGCCGCCGTCGCCGACGCCCGGATCACGCTGCGCGGCCACCTGCGCCACACCGGCGCCCTGATCCGCCGCAACCTGCTGTGGATCAAGCAGGACCCGGAGTCGATGTTCGACGCGCTGCTGATGCCCGTCGTCTTCACCCTGCTGTTCGTGTACGTCTTCGGCGGCTCGATCGGGCAGGCCCTGGGCGGCGGTCAGGACGGGTACGTGCAGTACGTCATCCCGGGCATGATCGCGATGATGAGCATGACGCTGTCCCAGGGCGTCGGCACCGGCTTCAGCCAGGACTTCAACTCCGGTGTCATGGACCGCTTCCGGTCCCTGCCGATCGGCCGCGGTTCGGTGCTGTTCGCGAAGATCTCCGTCGAGCTGGTGCGGATGCTGTTCGCGACCACCGTGCTGATGGTCGTCGCCGTGCTGGTCGGCTTCGACATCCACCACTGGGCCGGCCTGTTCGCGGCCGTCGGGCTGTCCGCGGTGTTCGCCTCCTCGATCATGTGGGTGTTCCTCACCCTGGGCGTGGTCCTGAAGAACGCGCAGTCCGTGCAGGCGATGGGCTTCCTGGTGCTGTTCCCTCTGCAGTTCGGCTCGTCGATCTTCGCGCCGACGAAGTCGATGCCGGGCTGGCTGCAGGCCTTCACCGACTACAACCCGCTGTCCACGCTCGCGGACGCCGCGCGCGGGCTGATGGTCGGCGGCCCGGTCGCGCACGACCTGTGGGTGACGCTGGGCTGGTCGGTGGCGATCACCGCGGTGGCGGCGCCGTACGCGATCCACAAGTTCCGCACCAAGAGCTGACGTCCGGGCCCGTGCGTTGACGGCCCGGGTCAGACCAGGGCGGCGGCCTCCTCCGCGGAGAGGCCGCCGCCCTCCGCGTACGCGGCCTCGTACGTCTCCTCGTCCAGGGCGGCGCGGGTGCGTGCCACGGCCTGGCCGAGCGTCTCCCGCTCGAGGGACGAGGGGACGTGGCGGGGCGGCAGGGCCGCATGCGCCGCGCCGAGGCAGCGGGCGGCGTCGCGGGCGCGGCCGCCGCCGTCGAGGCCGGCCAGGGCGCCGGCCGCGATCGTCAGATAGGTGGAGCGCATGGACGGGGCGATGGCCTCGGAGAGCGGCTCGCCGGCCCGCGCGAGCGCCTGCCGGATCTTGACCAGGGCCTCCTCGTAGCGGCCGTCGGCGCCGTCCAGCCAGGCCTCGGTGCCGAGGATGAACGCGTCGAAGACGACGAAGTGCGCGATCTTGAACTGCTCGCGCAGCAGCCGGACCTGCTCGCGCGCCTGCGGGATCCGGCCGGTCATGCCGTAGCGGCCCGCCAGGAACAGCCGGGCGGCGGGCATCGCCTCGTTGCCCGAGCCGTCCTGCCGGGCGATCACCTCGCGCAGCAGCCGCTCGCCGCGCTCGGGCTCGCCCGCCTCCATCAGCGCGGCGCCGAGCCGGGCGCTGAGCACGGCCACCTGGGCGCGGGCGCCGAGGCGCTCGGCGTGCTCGATCGCGGACCGGTAGTCGGCGGCGGCCGCCTGCCAATCGCCCCGCTTCTCGTTCGCCTCGCCGCGCGCGGAGAGCGCCTCCGCCGTGCCCCACAGATCGCCGAGCCGGCGGTAGATCTCCAGTGCCTCGTCGGCGTCACGGGTCGCGTCGCCCGCCCAGTCGCTGCGGTTGGCGAGCAGGTTGGCACGCATGTGCAGGGCGGCGGCGAGCTCCCACTCGTACCCGGGCGTGGCCCGGCAGGTGCGGACGGTGCTCTCGATCACCTCGTGCAGTCTCCTCATGTCGCCGGTGAGCATGACGGCGAAGAGCCAGAGGGAGCCGGGGGTGCGGCAGGTCTGCGGCAGCCCCGGGGCGTACGTCTCGGAGATGATGCGCAGCTTCGCCTGCGCCTGCGGTGTCTGCCAGGACTCCAACTCGGTGTCCATGCAGGCGAGATGGACGAGGTGCAGACCGCGCCGGGCCTCGTCGAGCAGCGCGCCGCTCCAGGGCGGCGGGGTGTCCGTGCAGCGCTCCCACAGCGGCGGGGCGGGGCGGACGGGCTCGGTGAACGGGTCGGGGCCGAGGGCCTGGACATCCCGGGACCAGTTGCGGGCCTCGATGCGCAGGTCGCGCATCTGCCAGTACCAGCCCAGCGACAGCACCAGGCAGAGCGCCTCCTGCTCCTCGCGCTCGGCGACGGCGTGGCGCAGCGCGCTGCGCAGGTTCTCGTACTCCCGCTCCAGCCGGGCGATGGCGGCGCGCTGCCCGGGGCCGCGCAGCAACGGGTCGGTGCGGCGGGCGAGTTCGCGGTAGTACGTGCGGTGGGCGCGCCCCGCCTCCGGCTGTCCGCCCGCCTGAGCCAGGCGCTCGCCCGCGTACTCGCCGACGGTCTCCAGGAGCCGGTAGCGCATCTCGCCGTCGCCCGAGGGGGCGGCCACGACGAGGGACTTGTCGACGAGCGAGCCCAGGGCCTGCAGGGCCGCGGGACCGCAGACGGCCTCGGCGGCGGCGAGGTCGCAGCCGCCGGCGAACACCGACAGGCGGCACAGCACGTCCCGTTCGTCCTCGTCGAGCAGCTCCCAGGACCAGTCGACGACCGCGCGCAGGGTCTGCTGCCGCGGCAGGACCGTACGACTGCCGGAGGTGAGCAGCCGGAAGCGGTCGTCGAGCCGGTCGGCGATCTGGCGGGGCGTGAGCATGCGCAGCCGGGCGGCGGCGAGTTCGATGGCGAGCGGGAGCCCGTCGAGGCGCCGGCAGATCTCGGCGCACGCCTCCGGGTCGTCCTCCACCCGGAAGCCGGGCCGGGCGGCGGCTCCCCGGTCGGCGAGCAGCCGCAGGGCGACCGGCTCCGGCAGCGGCTCCACCGGGCGCAGCAACTCCCCCGGTACGCCGAGGGGTTCACGGCTCGTGGCGAGCACCGTCAGCTCCGGGCAGCGCTTCAGCAGCTCCTCCACGAGCCGGGCGGCGGCGTCGACGACGTGCTCGCAGTTGTCCAGGACGATCAGCATGCGGCGCCTGCCGCAGTGCTCGGCGAGCCGCTCCAGGGGATCGTCGTGCCGGTCGCTGCCGGCGGCCCGCATCGCCTCGGCCCCGGCGCCGTACAGCACGGTCTCGCGGGCTCCGACGGCGGTGAGGACGGCCTCCGGTACGGCTTCGGGGTCGTCGACGGGGGCCAGTTCGGCCAGCCACACCCCGTCCCGGGCCGCGTACCGCACGGTCTCGGCGGCCTCCTGCGACAGCCGCGTCTTGCCGGCCCCGCCGGGGCCGAGCAGCGTGACCAGACGGGCCGCCGCGAGGTCGCCGCGGATGGCGTCGATGTCGGCCTCCCGGCCGACGAAGGAGGTGAGACGGGCACGCAGGTTGCCGGGGCGCGCGGCCTCCCGCGAGGCGGGGACGGGGGCTGCGGGCCGCTCACCGCGCGCGAGCGGCGCGGTGCCGCTCCCGCCCAGCAACTCCTGGTGGAGGGCGGCCAGTTCGGGGCCGGGATCGGAACCCAGCCGGTCCGCCAGCAGCCGCCGTACGGCCTCGAAGGCGGCCAGCGCCTCCGCGGTGCGGCCCGCGTCGCGCAGGGCGCGCAGGCGCAGGGCCTGGAGCGGCTCGTCCAGCGGGTGGGTGTCGCACAGGGCGGTCAGTTCCGGCAGCGACTGCTCGGCATGGCCCAGGGCGAGGGCGGCGGTGTGCCGGGCCCGCAGGGCGTCGAGGCGGCGGCTGTCCCAGCGGGCCGCCTCGGCGGTGCGGTCGGGCAGGTCGGCGAGGGCGGGGCCGCGCCACAGGCCGAGGGCGTCGTCGAGGACGACGGCCGCCTTGGCGGGGTCGCCGTCGGCGAGCGCACGGACGCCCTCGCCGGTCAGCCGCTCGAAACGGTGCAGGTCGACGTCGTCGGGCCGGGCCGCGAGCCGGTAGCCGCCCTCGGCGGAGGCGACGGCGTCCGCGCCGATGGCCCGGCGCAGCCGCCCGACCAGTGCCTGCAGCGCGCCCGGCGCGTCGGCGGGCGGCTCGCCGTCCCAGACCTCGTCGAGCAGCACACTCACCGGCACGGTGCGGCCGGCCCGCAGGGCCAGCACGGTCAGCAGGGCACGCAGCCGCGCCCCGCCGGCCTGGACGGGTGTGCCGTCGGGGCGGAGCGCCTGGGTGGTGCCGAGGATGCGGTAGCGCACGGGGTCCATTGTCTCCGTAGACGTCGGGGCCGGTCACGGGGTTCGGGCGGGCGGTGGGTCGGCGCGGGCGGCGCCTGCCTCCCCGGGCGGCGGCGGAGCCCCGGCCCACCCTTCCACGGAACCCCCGCACCCCCGCGAGACGTTTTCCCCGTGCGCCCGGTACCGTCGGGCCGTCCCACCGCGTGGGGAAAGCATCGTCCAGGGAGTTTCATGACCACCGCCACCACCAGCCGCGGCGACCGGAGGGTCAGCCCCGTCTTCCTCGGGATCCTGGCCGTCACGGCGGTGACCGGATGGGCCACCTGGACCGGGTTCGCCGAGCGGCCGGGCGTGGCCGTGTTCCTGTTCGTGACGGCGGCCTGGGTGGTCTCGCTGTGTCTGCACGAGTACGCCCACGCGCGCACCGCGCTGCACAGCGGCGACATCACGATCGGCGCGAAGGGCTACCTCACGCTGAACCCGATGAAGTACACGCACGCGCTGCTGAGCGTCGTGCTCCCGGTGATCTTCGTGATCATGGGAGGCATCGGTCTGCCGGGCGGCGCCGTCTTCATCGAGCGGGGCCGGATCCGGGGGCGCTGGCGGCACAGCCTGGTCTCCGCCGCGGGCCCGCTGACGAACGTCCTGTTCGCGGCCGTGTGCACCGCGCCGTTCTGGCTGCACGCCCTGGACGGCGTGCCGGGCGACTTCCGGTACGCCCTGGCCTTCCTCGCCCTGCTCCAGGTCAGCGCGGCGATCCTGAACTTCCTGCCCGTCCCGGGCCTGGACGGCTACGGCGTCATCGAGCCCTGGCTGCCGCCGGGCGCCAAGCGCCAGGTGGAGCCGTTCGCGCCGTTCGGCCTGCTGTTCGTGTTCGCGCTGCTGTGGCTGCCGTCTGTCAACGGGGTGTTCTTCGACCTCGTCGACGCGATCCTGCGCGGGCTCGGCGTCGGCGACGGGGACGCCTCCTACGGCTACAGCCTCTACCGCTTCTGGTAGGCGCCCCTGCCCCGCTTGACGTAGTACCAGCACATGTTGCTGGACAGCCCCGCCAGCAGGATCCAGACGATCCCGAGCCAGCTGCCCTTCGCGAAGGAGACCACGGCCGCGGCCACGGCGAGGATGAAGACGATCAAGGCGTAGACGCCAAGGCGGGGCATTTCGTTCGGCTCCTGTCGACAGGCTCGGAGGAACGCCGCACGGGCTCGGCAGAACACCGCGCGGGTTCGGGGGACACTGCTACCGCCTCCAGTGTCCCCCACCCGCTCACACGTCCGTCACGCGGAGCCCGGCGTGCGCCTTGTAGCGGCGGTTCACCGAGATCAGGTTCGCCACCAGCGACTCGACCTGGTGGGCGTTGCGCAGCCGGCCGGCGAAGACGCCGCGCATGCCCAGGATGCGCCCGGCGAGCGCCTGCACGACCTCGACGTCGTCCCGCACCTCGCCGAGCACCATCACGTCGGTGTCGATCTCGGCGGTCTCCGGGTCCTGCAGCAGCACGGCCGACAGATGGTGGAAGGCGGCCGTGACCCGCGAGTCCGGCAGCAGGGCGGCGGCCTGCTCGGCGGCGCTGCCCTCCTCCGGCCGGATCGCGTACGCGCCCTTCTTGTCGAAGCCGAGCGGGTTGACGCAGTCCACGACCAGCTTGCCGCCCAGCTCCTCGCGCAGCGCCTCGAGCGTCTTGCCGTGGCCCTCCCACGGCACGGCGACGATCACGACGTCACTGCGGCGCGCGCACTCGGCGTTGTCGGCACCCTCCACACCGTGCCCGAGCTCCTCGGCCGCGGCCCGCGCCCGCTCGGCGGCCCGCGAGCCGATGATCACCTTCTGCCCCGCCCTGGCCAGCCGGAAGGCCAGCCCCTTGCCCTGCGGCCCGGTCCCGCCGAGGACGCCGACGACCAGTCCGGAGACGTCGGGGAGGTCCCAGGGGTCCTTGGCGGGGGCCTTCGCGGGGGTCTGTGCAGCACTGTCGCTAGAGGTCATGCGCCGACTTTACGTCCGCCCCGGGCGGCGCCGCCGGTCAGGTGAGCCGCGTCACGGGCACCGTCCGGGAGACGGTCCGCCCGGCCTCCCCGACGTCGCCCGTCCGGAGGCGGATCCGGCGGCGGAGCCCGGCGGTCCGGGCGTCGAACCGTACGGGATCGGGATGGGATCAGGGCCGGATCGGGCCGGGATCGCGGGGCGGGCGGTCCGTCGCTCCGTCGTTCGCCCGCCGTCCCCCGGCCGGGCGAATCGGCGGCGAACTCCCGTGCCCGGCCGGGCGATCGGTGCAGGATGCGTGCGTATGGATGCCGTACGGGTCGCGCTGCTGCGCGAAGTCCTCGCCGGGACCGAGTGGTTGGGCGCCACGCGCCGCTTCGCGGGGGCGCTGCGCGGCTCGGTGGTGTCGCACGGCGGGGGGCTGCTGCTCGTCGGCACCGAGGAGTACGAGCCCTGGCACCTCGCGGCCCACCTGGTGGACGAGGCCGCCTGGTCCGGCACCCCGGAGCTGACCCCGACCCTCGTACGCCACGACGCGCGCCCCACCGACCCCGCGCACCTGGCGGTCGGCCTGGGCCGCCTCTCGGCGGCCCGGCGCGGCGAGACGCTCCTCGTGGTGTCGCCGTGGCAGTCCCCCGGCGCTGGCGCGTCCGGGAGCGGGCCGAGTCCGCACGCCCCCCTCCTGGAACGGGTCAGCGACGCCCGCCGGGCCGGCACGACCATCCTCACCCTGGGCCCGGAGGAGAACGACCTCACGTCGATGGCCCACGAGGCCCTGGCGGTCCCGGCCCCCGCCGAGCTCGACCTCGACACGGTCCAGCACCTGGTCAGCGCGGCAGCCGGCGAGAACGCCCTGCCGTCCCCGCGAGGCCACCGCCGCCTGCGCGACCGCCTGGCCCGCCTGGCCGACCACCTGACGGCGCCACCGCCCGCGGGGTGGTAGGGGCACCCGTCCGCCGGCACCCGCCCCGCCGAAAAGCAGTTGCCGCGCGGGGCGTCGCGCCCGAGCATGGCCGCTCGTGACCGCCGACTCCCCCGGGCCCGCCGCCCCGCGCACCTCCCGCCTGCGCGCCCTCCTGCCCGATCTCACCCCCTGGCGGGCCTCCGCCGACTTCCGGCGGCTGTGGGTGTCGGGGACGGTCTCGAACTTCGGCAGCTTCCTGACCTTCGTCGCCCTGCCGGTGCAGCTGAAGGAGCTCACGGACTCGGCGGCCGCGGTCGGGGCCGTCGGGGCGGTGGAGCTGCTGCCGCTGCTGGTGTTCGGGCTGTACGGGGGTGCGCTCGCCGACGCGCTGGACAAGCGGAAGCTGATCGTGTGGACGGAGGCGGGGCAGGGCCTGCTGTCCGCCGCGCTGCTGCTCAACGCCCTGCTGCCGAACCCCGCAGTCTGGCCGCTGTACGTGGTGGCGGCCCTGTCCTCGGCACTGGTCTCGGTCCAGCGCCCGGCGATCGACTCGCTCTGGCCCCGGATCGTGGCCCATGAGCACCTGCCCGCCGCGGCCGCGCTGAACTCCCTGCGCTGGACGGTCGGCGGCGTCGCGGGCCCCGCGGTCGCGGGCGTCGTGGTGGCGTACGCGGGACTCGGCTGGGCCTACGGCGCGGACCTGCTGACCTTCGCCGTCTCCGTCGCCCTGATCGTCCGCATCGCCGCCTCCCCCGCCGCGCAGGAGGCCGCGAAGCCGTCGCTGAGGGCGATCGCGGAGGGCGCCCGCTACGCCTGGAGCCGCAAGGAACTCCTCGGCACCTACGCCGTGGACCTGGCGGCGATGTTCCTGGCGATGCCGCTGGCCGTGCTGCCGTTCCTCGCGGACGACCTGGGCGCGGACTGGTCCCTGGGCCTGATGTACGCGACCGTCCCCCTCGGATCGCTGCTGGTGAGCCTGACCAGCGGCTGGACCTCACGCGTGCACCGCCACGGCCGCACGGTGGCGCTGTCGGCCGCCCTGTGGGGCCTGGCGATCGCGGCGGCCGGCATCGTCGACGACGTCTGGCTCGTGCTGCTGTTCCTCACCGTGGCGGGCGGCTGCGACATGGTCAGCGGGATCTTCCGCGGGGCCATGTGGAACCAGACGATCCCGGACGAGCTGCGCGGCCGCCTCGCCGGCATCGAGCTGCTGTCGTACTCGGTCGGACCGACCCTCGGCCAGGTCCGCTCGGGCGGCTTCGCCGCCTGGTGGGGCGTACGGGCGTCCGTGTGGTCCGGCGGCCTGCTGTGCGCGGGCGCGGTCGGCCTGCTCGCCCTGTGCCTGCCGAAGCTGATGACGTACGACGTCCGCACGAACGAGCACGCGGTACGGATGCGCGCCCGCCGCACGGCGGCCGTTGCGGACGGCGCTGCGGCGCGGACCTGATCGGTGTTGGTCAGTCCTCGTCGGCGGTCCCGGCCGGGGTGTCCTGCCACCTGGGGTCGTTGTCCCACTCCAGGTTGCGCTCCCGGGCCGTCTCCATCGCGTGCTCGGCCTCCTGCCGGGAGGCGTAGGGCCCGAACCGGTCCTTGGCGGGGCACTCCGGCCCCTCCTCGGCCTTCTTGTGCTTCAGGCAGTAGAACCATTCGCCCGGCTTGCCGACCGTGCGCTTCTTGAACAAGGCCATGACCCGCTCCTCTCGCCACGGACATCTTCCCCGACGGAGGCTCGTTAGACTCGCTCGCATGTCTGGCCAGTCACTGCTCGTCCCTGGGGAGCTGTCCCCCACCCGTTCCGTGCCCGGGAACATCCGCCGTCCCGAGTACGTCGGCAAGCCCGCGCCGACGCCGTACACCGGCCCGGAGGTGCAGACGCCCGAGACGATCGAGGCGATGCGGGTCGCCGGCCGGATCGCCGCGCGGGCGATGGAGGAGGCCGCGAAGCTGATCGCGCCGGGGGTCACCACCGACGAACTCGACAGGGTCGCCCACGAGTACATGTGCGACCACGGCGCCTACCCCTCCACGCTGGGCTACCGCGGCTTCCCCAAGTCCCTGTGCACCTCCGTCAACGAGGTGATCTGCCACGGCATCCCGGACTCGACGGTGCTGCGCGACGGCGACATCGTGAACCTGGACGTGACGGCGTACATCGGCGGGGTGCACGGCGACAACAACGCGACCTACCTGGTGGGAGACGTCGACGAGGAGAGCCGCCTGCTGGTGGAGCGCACCCGCGAGTCCCTCGACCGCGCCATCAAGGCGGTCAGGCCGGGCCGCCAGATCAACATCATCGGCCGCGTGATCGAGTCGTACGCCAAGCGCTTCGGCTACGGCGTGGTCCGCGACTTCACCGGCCACGGCATCAACTCGTCCTTCCACTCGGGCCTGATCATCCCGCACTACGACAGCCCGCACGCGACGACGCCGATCCGGCCCGGGATGACCTTCACGATCGAGCCGATGCTGACGCTCGGGACGCACGAGTACGACATGTGGGACGACGGCTGGACGGTCGTCACCAAGGACCGCAGGCGGACGGCCCAGTTCGAGCACACGCTGGTGGTGACGGAGACGGGAGCGGAGATCCTCACCCTCCCGTGAGGGCGCGGGCCGGACCCGGGCACCGGCGCTCGGTCCGGTGCCCGCCGCTCAGCGCTCCGGCTGGCGCTCCAGGTACACCCGGCCGCCGATCTCGACCCAGCCGTACGGCTGCGGCGCGGCCAGTATCTGCGAGCCCGCGCCCTGCGTGATGTTGAGCGCCCTGCCCAGCCGGTCGGTCAGCAGCAGGGCGGCGGCGCCGGTCGCCTCGTCCTCGTCGATGCCGTCGTCACGGCCGGGGAAGCCGCGTGCGCGGACGCGGCCCGCGGGCTCGTCCTCCCAGGCCCAGGCGTAGATCCATTCCCCCTTCGGCGGCACGGCGAGCGCCTCGACCTCGGCGGCCGTGGCGTACTGACGCAGCGTCCGCGGCGGCGCCCACTCCGCGCGCGCCTCGATCCAGCAGAACTCCCCGTCCTGCCGGGCCCCGACGGCCCCGGCCGGCGTCAGCAGTTCGGGCACGTCGAGCAGCCAGGCCGCACCGACACACGGGTGCCCGGCGAACGGCAGCCGCGAGGTGGGCGTGTAGATGTCGACGACTCCGCGCTCCGGGTCGTCGACGAACACGGTCTCGCTGAAGCCGAGTTTCGCGGCGAACGCCTGCCGCTGCGCCCGCTCGGGCATGACGGATCCCTCACGGACGACGCCGAGTTCGTTGCCGTAGCCGCCGTCGGGAGCGCAGAAGACGCGGAGCACGTCGTAGTCGGTCACCCCGGCATTGAAGCATCGCGCGGGCGGCGAGGGCGTCCCAGGTGGCGGAGACGGTGCACGCGGACCCCTTGACTTCCACTTGGGTGTTTCTTGGTGATTGCCTTACCTTTACGTGATCCGTCCGTGCCCATACGGCGTCCATGAGAGCTGAATCACCGCATGGGCGGACTCCAGGCAGGCAAGCCTTAGATAAGTTAGGCGAGCCTCACCAACCTTGGTGTGAGCCGACACGCGATTTCTCTTGGAGCCCGGATGCCAGCCGCCAGACTCTCCGTCGTCACCGCCGTTGCGACCGCGGCGGCCCTGACCGCCGTCACGGGCTGCACGCAGAAGAGCAAGGCGGAGGGGGACGCCGCGATCAAGGTGACGGCCGCCGACTCCAGGTGCGAGACCTCCACGAAGTCCGTGCCGGCCGGCCAGGTCACGCTGAGCATCGAGAACAAGGGCTCCAAGGCGACCGAGGTCGAGATCCTCTTCCCGGACGACCGGATCGTGTCGGAGAAGGAGAACATCGGGCCGGGCACCGAGTACTCGCTGACCGCCGAGGTGAAGGCGGGTGACTACGAGATCGCCTGCCGCCCCGGTATGAAGGGCCACGGCATCCGGCAGAAGCTCACCGTCACCGGCTCCGCCGCCGCGGCCAAGCACGACCCGCGGCTGGACAAGGCCGTCGCCGCCTACCGCCGGTACGTGCAGGGGCAGGCCGACGCGACGATCCCGAAGGTGGCGGCCTTCGCCGAGGCGATCAAGGCCGGTGACCTGACGGCCGCCCGGAACGCCTACGCCCCCTCCCGCGTCGGCTGGGAGCGCACCGAGCCGATCGCCGAGTCCTTCGGCGACATCGACCCGAAGACCGACGCGCGCGCCGACGGCCTGGAGAAGGGCCAGAAGTGGACCGGCTGGCACGCGCTGGAGAAGGCGCTGTGGCAGGACCAGAGGATCGGCCCCGCCGAGAAGACGCTCGCCGGCCAGCTGGTCTCCGACCTCGAGAACTGGCAGAAGCGGGTCGGTGAGGCCGAGATCACCGCGACCTCCATGGCCAACGGTGCCAAGGAACTGCTCGACGAGGTCGCCACCGGCAAGGTCACCGGTGAGGAGGACCGCTACGCGCACACCGACCTGAGCGACTTCAAGGCCAACGTCGAGGGCGCGCAGCGGGCGTACGAGCTGCTGAAGCCGGTGGCGCGGGAGAACGACAAGGCGCTGACCACCGAACTCGACAAGCAGTTCGCCGCGCTGGACGCGACGCTCGACACGTACCGCACGAACGATCCGCGGGCGAAGGCGATGAACGGATTCGTGTCGTACGACCAGGTCAGCGAGGCCCGGCGCAAGGAGCTCTCGGACGCGGTGAACGCGCTCGCCGAGCCGCTGTCCAAGCTCGCCGCCGCCGTCGCGAAGTAGGGACCGACCGATATGACGGACACCCAGGAAGCCGCCACCGCCTCCGCCGGCCGCAGGCCGTCACGGCGCTCGCTGATCGGCTGGGGCGGGGCCGGGCTCGCGCTCGGTGCCGCCGCGGCCGGCGGCGGGGTCGCGCTGAGCCGGGCCGGCGCCGACGCGGACCCGGCCGCCGCCGAGTCGGGCGCCGCGGTCGCCTTCCACGGCGCCCACCAGGCCGGCATCGCCACGCCGGTGCAGGACAGGCTGCACTTCGCCGCGTTCGACCTGCAGACCGAGGACCGCGCCGAGTTCGTGCGGATGCTGAAGGACTGGACGGCGGCCGCGCGCCGGATGACGGCCGGGAAGCCGGTCGGTGACGGCGCGTACGGCGGTCTCGCCGAGGCGCCGCCGGACGACACCGGTGAGGCGCTGGGCCTGAAGCCCTCGCGGCTGACGCTGACGATCGGCTTCGGTCCCTCGCTGTTCGAGCGCTACGGCGAGCGGTTCGGCATCGAGGACAGGCGGCCCGAGGCCCTGGTGGACCTCCCGCACTTCGCCGGCGACAACCTCGAGCGGACCCGCACCGGCGGCGACCTGTGCGTCCAGGCCTGCGCGGACGACCCGCAGGTGGCGGTGCACGCCATCCGCAACCTCGCCCGGATCGGCATGGGCAAGGTCAACGTCCGCTGGTCGCAGCTCGGTTTCGGCAAGACCTCGTCCACCACCCCGGGCGCGCAGACCCCGCGCAACCTGATGGGCTTCAAGGACGGCACCCGCAACATCGCGGGTACGGAGACCGACCGGCTGAAGAGGTTCGTGTGGGTCGGCGAGAGGGACGTCGACGAGAAGTCGGCCTGGATGACCGGCGGCTCCTACCTCGTCGCCCGGCGCATCCGGATGCACATCGAGACCTGGGACCGCGCCTCGCTGCGGGAGCAGGAGGACGTCTTCGGCCGGGACAAGGGCACCGGCGCCCCGGTCGGCAGGGCCGAGGAGCACGACGAGCCGTTCCTGAAGGCGATGAAGCCCGACGCGCACGTCCGGCTCGCCCACCCCGACTCCAACAACGGGATCACGATCCTGCGCCGGGGCTACTCCTTCACCGACGGCACCGACGGCCTCGGCCGGCTCGACGCCGGTCTGTTCTTCCTCGCCTACCAGCGCGACGTCCGCGAGGGGTTCATCCCCCTGCAGCGCAGGCTCTCGGCTCAGGACGCCCTCAACGAGTACATCCAGCACGTGGGTTCGGCGGTCTTCGCGGTCCCGCCCGGCGTCCGTGACACGGACGACTGGTGGGGCGGCACGCTGTTCTCCAAGGAGGCGTAGCCCGTGTTCTCCAACTACCTGATCGGCCTGCGCGAGGGTCTGGAAGCCAGCCTCGTCGTCTGCATCCTGATCGCCTACCTGGTCAAAACGGGCCGCCGGGACGCTATCCGGCCCATCTGGATCGGCATCGCCATCGCGGTCGTGATCGCGATGGGCTTCGGCTGCGTCCTCGAATTCGGCTCGCAGGAGCTGACGTTCCAGGCGCAGGAGGCCCTCGGCGGCTCCCTGTCCGTCCTCGCGGTCGGCCTGGTGACGTGGATGGTGTTCTGGATGCGGCGCACCGCCCGGCACCTGAAGTCCGAACTGCACGGCAAGCTGGACGCGGCCCTCGCGATGGGCACCGGCGCCCTGGTCGCCACCGCCTTCCTCGCCGTGGGCCGCGAGGGCCTGGAGACCGCCCTGTTCGTGTGGGCGTCGGTGCACGCGGCCAGCGACGGCACCCCGCGCCCGCTGATCGGGGTGGCCCTGGGCCTGGCGACCGCGGTCCTGCTGGGCTGGCTGTTCTACCGCGGCGCCCTGAGGATCAACCTGGCGAAGTTCTTCACCTGGACCGGCGGCATGCTGGTCGTGGTCGCGGCGGGCGTGCTCGCGTACGGCTTCCACGATCTGCAGGAGGCCGACTGGCTGCCCGGTCTGACGCGGCTCGCCTTCGACATCAGCGGCACCGTCCCGCCCGACAGCTGGTACGGCACGCTCCTGAAGGGCGTGTTCAACTTCCAGCCCGACCCGACCGTTCTCCAGGTCACGGTGTGGCTGCTGTACCTGGTCCCGACGCTCGCGCTGTTCTTCGCCCCGGTAGGGTTCGCCTCCGGGAAGGGGAAGGTGAAGTCACCTGATGAGCAGGGATCGCGGCCCTCGAAGGCTTCGCAGGCTTGAGCGCGGCGCACTGGTCGCGGCCTCGCTGACCGCTCTGTCGATGACGGCGAGCGGTTGTGTGGTGGTCCACGGGGAGCGCGAGGTGCTCCCGGCCGCCACCCGCGCCGAGGCCGCGAAGGCGATGGAGCAGTTCGTCACGGCGTACAACAAGGCGGACAAGGCGTACGACAGTTCGCTCGACGCCGGCCATGTCACCGGCGCCCTGGGCGACATCGACGCGGCCCGCCTGAAGGCCGGTCACACGATCGACCCGGACGGCAATCCGTCGCACACGCCGCTGAAGCTGACCGACGCGAGGTACACGATCCCCAAGAAGGCGGGCTGGCCGCGCTGGTTCGTGGCGGACGCGCGGGGCAACAAGGGCGGCGATCTGCGGTGGCTGCTGGTGTTCACCCGGGACGGCCTGGGCGAGACGTGGAAGGCGGCGTATCTGACGCTCGTCTCCCCCGGCACGCTGCCGAAGGTGCGCGAGGACGCGAACGGCCTCGCCGAGGCGGTGCCCGCCGACTCCGCCGGGCTCGCCGTCGCGCCGCGGGACCTGAGCCGGGACTACGTGACCTACCTGAAGAAGGGCGGCAGGACCTTCGCCCCCGGCCCGCAGACCGACCGCCGGCGCGCGCAGCGCGAGAAGGAGGCCAAGCGGCCCGGCCTGGTCACCCAGTACATCGACGAGCCGCTGATCAGCGGCGACTACGCCCCGCTGGCGCTGCGCACCGCGGACGGCGGCGCGCTGGTGTTCTTCACCACCCGCCGCTACGAGAAGCAGACGGCGGCCGCGGGCACCACGATCTCCGCGCCGAACGCGAGCGTGAAGGCGCTGACGACCGGGGAGATCAAGCAGTCGCTGACGATGGAGTTCGTCTCCAACGGGGTGGCGCTGGACCCGGAGCGGGACGCGGGCGGCGGGCAGGTGTCGGTCCTGTCCCGGCTGGAGGGGCTGACCTCGGCCCAGGGGTCGTAGCCGGCCGGGTCCGGTGGCTCGGCGGCGGGTCCGGTGGCTCAGCGGTGCGAGGGCCAGGCCGGGCTCAGGTGGTCGGCCTCCTCGCCGGCGTGGCGGGCGCATTCGTCGGTGAGGATCTCGAGCAGGCTCAGCGGGTCCGGCAGCGGGTGCTCCGGGCCGCGCACCCAGTGCACGGCCGGGGCGCCGTCACCGGGCAGCCGGGCGGGCGGTACGAGGACGTAGGACCCGCGGCAGTGCCAGCGCAGTCCGGGATGCTCGTCCATCGTCTCGGGGTGGCAGTCCAGCTCGCAGGGCCACCACTCGTCCTCGTCCTCGGGAGTGCCGCGGGTGAGGGTGAAGAAGAAGAGCCGGCCGTCGTCGCTCTCCGCGACGGGGCCGACCTCGACGCCGGAGGCGAGCAGCCGCCGAAGCGCCTGCCGTCCCGCCTCCACGGGTACGTCCAGCACGTCGTGCACCATGCCGGTCGCGGTGATGAAGTTGGCCTCCGGCTGGTGCCGGGCCCAGTGCTCGATCTGCGCGCGGTCGGTGGTGGACTGCGTCTGCCAGGCGAACGAGACCGGGTGGCGGGCCGGGGTGGGACAGCCCACGCGGTCGCAGGAGCACCCGTAGCCGGGGGCGGGATGGGCGGCGGGTGCGAGCGGCAGACCCGCTCCGGCGGCGGCCAGCAGCAGGGCTTCACGGCCGCCGTCGCCGGCGCCGGCCTCCTGCGGGCGGCGTCCGCGCAGCCACTGGGAGAGTCTGCCCTGCCGGCCGGTCCGGCCGCCGAACTCCGCGCTCATCTATCTCCTCGCCTCGCCGTCGTGCGGTCCAGCATGCCCTATGGTCCCACCGGACCGCCCTCCGGGGTGCCAGAAGGGACATCCCGGGTACGGGGGGCGAGACCGTGCAACGCGTACTCGACGAGGGTGTCGGTGTAGGCGTGGGAGATCGGTCCCGTCTGCTGGAGCCAGCGCTGGGCCAGCGGCGAGACGAAGAGCTCCAGGGCGATGCGCGGGTCGGCGTCGGGCCGGATCTCACCGGTGTGCTGCGCCGAGCGCAGCCGGGCGGCGTAGCGCCCGAGCCGGGGTTCCAGCAGTTCGGCGAGGAACATCCGGCCCACCCGCTCGTCGACCAGGCCCTCGGCGGCCAGGGCGCGGGCGGGCACCGCGAAGCGGGGGTCGAGGAGCTCGTCGACGGTGGTCCGCAGCACCGCCCTGAGGTCGGCGGCGAGATCGCCGGTGTCCGGGACGGCGTGCGGCTCGTGCCCGGCCTCCCGCGCGGCCCGCTCGCCCATCTCCAGGAACGCCTCCAGCAGGACGTCCGCCTTGGATCCCCACCACCGGTAGATCGTCTGCTTGCCGACGACGGCCCGGGCGGCGATGCCCTCGACGGTGGTCCTGGGGTAGCCGGTCTCCGCGACCAGCTCCAGGGCCGCGTCGTAGATCGCGCGACGGGACCTCTCGCTGCGGCGGGTGGCGTCGGGGGCGGGCTTGTCGGCCATGGTCCGACGGTATCGCCCCGCGGCTCTGCGGCCGTCGCGCGTCACGGCGGCCAGGCGTCTCCCCAGTCCGCGTCCCGCGCCGCACGGTACCGGTCGCCGTGACGCTTGGTGACCGTCGTGCGGCGCAGTCGCCCGTCCCGCTCGCACAGGTCGAGCAGCACCTGCCCCTTGCGGATCTGCGGCCGCCGGACGACGCGGGAGGGGGCGGGCGCGGGCGGGAGGCGGGTGGCGGCGACGTAGCTGAACTTCTCGTCCTCGTAGGGCAGGGAGCCGCCCTTGACCTGCCGGTGCAGGGAGGAGCGGCTGACCCGGGCCGAGAAGTGGCACCAGTCCTCGCCGGGCACGATCGGGCAGGCCGCGCTGTGCGGGCATGGCGCGGCGACGCGGAAGCCGGCCGCGAGCAGGCGGTCGCGGGCCTCGATGACACGGGCGTAGCCGCCGGGGGTGCCGGCCTCGACGATCACCACGGCCCGGGCGGCGGCCGCGGCGTCCACCAGCGCCGCCCGGTCGGGTTCGGTCAGCTCGTTGAGCACGTAGGAGACGGTGACGAGATCGGTGTCCCCGAGGTCGGGACCGAGACCGGCATCGATCCGCGCCCGCCGCCAGTCGGTCCGCTCCAGCGCCGGGTTGGCGGCCGCGATCTCCCGGCCGAGCGCGAGGGCGGGTTCGGCCCAGTCCAGCACCGTGACACCGCGCTCACCGGGCCAGGTGGCACTCACCGCCCACGTCGCGGCACCCGTGCCCCCGCCGACGTCCACATGGCTTGCCGGCACCCAGTCGGGCACGGCGTCGGCGAACGCCCCGAGCGCGGCCCGCACCGCCTCGAACGTCGCCGGCATCCGGTACGCGGCATAGGCGGCGACGTCCGCGCGGTCCCGCAGGATGGGCGCGTCGGTCGGGGTGGCCCCCCGATAGTGGCCGATGAGCCGATCGACGGCCTGGGCGGCCCGCTTGGGCGGAAGTCCGTCCAGGAGCGCGGCGAGGGCGCCGCGCAGGGTCTCGGCCGGGGATACGGGGGCGTTCACCGGGCGATTCTAAGGGGGGCCGGGGCGTGGGGCGGCAGCGCCCGGCGGGGTGCGCACCGGCCGCGGCGCCGCACCGGCCGGAGGAGCGCTGCACCGTCCGGACCGCCCGGGCCATCCGGGTCGCCGCCGCGGCCCGAGGCCGGCTGTCGGCGGACCGCCGCCGGGGGTGCACCGCGTTCGCCAGCAGCACCAGAGGGGGACCGGGCCGAGGGCCGGCCGCACCCGGCAGGGACGCGCACCAGCCGCGGCGCTACACCGGCCGGACAGCCCGGGCCATCCGGGTCGCCGCCGCGGCCCGAGGCCGGCTGTCGGCGGACCGCCGCCGGGGGTGCACCGCGTTCGCCAGCAGCACCAGGAACGTTCCCGTCGACGGGTCCAGCACCAGCGACGTCCCGGTGAAGCCCGTGTGCCCGGCGGCGCCCCGCCCCGCCAGCTCCCCCATGAACCACGGCTGGTCGACCGCGAAGCCCAGGCCCGGCGGGGTCAGCAGCAGCTCCACGAAGTCCGCGCCGAGGATGCGGGCGGGACCGTAGGAACCGCCGGCGAGCAGGGTGCGGCAGAAGACGGCGAGGTCCATGCCGGTCGAGAACATGCCCGCGTGGCCGGCGATCCCGCCGAGTGCCCACGCGTTCTCGTCGTGCACGACACCGCGCACCATGCCCCGGTCGACCTTGGCCCACGGCCGGCGCTGGTCCTCGGTCGCGGCCGCGCCGGGGCAGGGACCGAAGTCCGTGGACAGCATGCCGAGCGGCCGGGTGATCCCGTCGTGGATCAGGACGTCCAGGGTGCGCCCGGTGCTGCGTTCCAGGACGAACTGCAGCAGCAGGAAGTTGAGGTCGGAGTAGGTGTACGTGCCGGGCACCCCCACCGGTGCCTCCGCGCGCAGCCTCGCCAGCCGCTCGGCGTCGTCGGCGCAGTCGTAGAGCGGGAGTTCGGGGCGCAGCCCGGAGGTGTGAGTGAGCAGTTGCCGCACGGTGACGCCGTGCCGGGCGGCGGCGGAGAACTCCGGCAGGTACGCGCCGACCCGGGCGTCGATGCCGAGGGTGCCGCGCTCGATCTGCTGCACGGCGGCGACCGCGGTGAACAGTTTGGTGATCGAGGCCAGGTCGAAGGGGGTGTCGACGGTCATGGGGACCCGTGCGCCGGCGGGCAGTTCGACCCCGCGGTCGGTCTCGGCGTCGTAGGCCGCGTACCGCACGGCCCAGCCGGCCGCCTCCTCGACGGCGATCACCGGGCCGCGCCCGGCGACCACCACGGTGCCCGCGGCCCACGGATGCTCACCGGTGGTGAGGTCGCGGACCTCCTGGACGAGGTGGCGGAGTTCGCCGGGGTCGAGTCCTGCCCGTTCGGCGGTGTCCCTGCGCAGTTTCGGTGCGCTCAGCTCTCTGCTCCCTCCGCGTTCGCACGCCCGTTCCAAGGACGGCACATTCCCACGAAGCAGGCCAGGGCCACCAGTGCGGCGGCCAGTTGGACGACGGCCATCGGGACGGCGGTGTGCTCCCCGGCGACCCCGACGAGCGGGGAGGCGACGGCGCCGATGAGGAACGAGGACGTGCCGAGCAGCGCGGACGCGGAGCCGGCGGCCTGCTGGGTGCGCATCAGGGCGAGGGCCTGGGCGTTCGGCAGCGTCACCCCCATCGCGGACATCAGGACGAACAGGGCGGCGGCGACGGGCGGGAGCCCGACGGTGCCGAGGACGCCGGTGGACATCAGCAGCAGGGCGGTCGCGGCGGCGATGACGACCGCCAGTCCCAGGCCCAGCACCCGCTCCAGCCGGACCCGGCCGACCAGCAGCTTGCCGTTGATCTGGCCGACGGCGACCAGCCCGACCGAGTTCAGTCCGAAGAGCAGGCTGAAGGTCTGCGGAGAGGCGCCGTAGATCTCCTGGATCACGAAGGGCGAGGCGGAGATGTACGCGAACAGGGCCGCGAAGGCGAAACCGCCCGCCAGCATGAAGCCGGTGAACGGGCGGTCGGCGAGGAGGCGCCGCATGGCGCGCAGGGCCTCGCCCACTCCCCCGCCGTGGCGCTCCGGTGCGGCGAGGGTCTCGGGCAGCTTCGCCCATACGAGCCCGGTCAGCGCCGTTCCGACCAGCGTGAGCACCACGAAGACGCCCCGCCAGTCCGTCACCCGCAGGATCTGCCCGCCGATCAGCGGCGCGACGACCGGGGCCACCCCGCTGATCAGCATCAGGGTGGAGAAGAAGCGGGCCATCAGCACGCCGTCGTAGAGGTCGCGGACCACGGCCCGGGCGATGACGATGCCGGCCGCGCCCGCGAGGCCCTGCGCGAGCCGGAAGGCGACCAGGACCCCGACGGTCGGCGCGAGGGCGCACAGGACGGTCGAGACGACGTAGGCGACGAGGCCGGCCAGCAGCGGGCGGCGGCGGCCCCAGCGGTCGCTCATCGGGCCGGCCACCAGTTGCCCGAGCGCCATGCCGAGCAGACAGGCGGTGAGCGTGAGCTGCACGGTCGCCGCGGGCGCGTGCAGGGAGCCGGTGACCTCCGGGAGCGAGGGGAGGTACATGTCCATCGCCAGCGGGGGCGTGGCGGTGAGACCGCCGAGGATCAGGGTGACGAGCAGTCCGGTGCGGCGCGCGGCGGGAGCGGCCGGTGCGTGTCCCGCTCCGGCCGTGTGCCGTATGTGTGCCGTCGAGGCCCCCTGCTCGGCCATGCGCCCTCCCTCTGCGAGTCGTCCGCCACCATGCTCTCAGCTCGCACCCGGTGCCGGATGCCACGGGAGGGCGCGGCCGGGTGCACGGCGGAGTGCCGCCCCGCGCGCCCGGCGCGGAGCGGGCGGGGGTCCCGGGGCGCCCCCTCGCCGGGGCGCGGCAACCGGATGGCGGACGCCTGCGTCCCGCGTGCCGGACGGTCGCCTACGCTGCGGGGCCATGGATGCCATGCGGAGGGAACAGCGGTCGAGGATCGCGGTCGTCACCGGCGCCGGCTCCGGCATCGGACGGGCGGTCGCCGTGGAACTGCTGCGCGCGGGCTGGTCGGTGGCGCTCGCGGGACGCCGCCCGGCGACGCTGCGGGAGACGGCGGCGCTGGTGCCCGGCGGGGCGGGTCTCCCCGTGCGGACGGACGTCTCGCGGCCGGAGGAGGTGGCCGCGCTGTTCGCCGCCGCCGTCGAGCGGTTCGGGCGGGTGGACCTGCTGTTCAACAACGCGGGCACGTTCGGCCCCGGCGGGGTGCCGGTCGAGGAACTGGCGTACGACGCCTGGCGGCACGTGGTGGACACCAACCTCAACGGCGCGTTCCTGTGCGCGCAGGCGGCCTTCCGGCAGATGAAGGAGCAGGAGCCGCAGGGCGGGCGGATCATCAACAACGGCTCCATCTCGGCGCACACGCCCCGGCCGCGCTCCGTGGCCTACACGGCGACCAAGCACGCGCTGACCGGGCTGACCAAGTCGCTGTCGCTGGACGGGCGGCCGTACGGCATCGCGGTCGGGCAGATCGACATCGGCAACGCGGCGACCGACATGACCTCCCGGATGCGGACCGGAGCGCTCCAGGCCAACGGCGAGATGGCGCCCGAGCCGGTGATGGACGTCGCCGACGTGGCCCGTACGGTGCGGCACATGGCCGAGCTGCCGCCGGCGGCGAACGTGCAGTTCGCGACCGTGCTGGCCACCGCGATGCCGTACGTGGGGCGGGGCTGACCGGGGCCGGCCCCGTCCGCCGGCCCACGACTCGTCAACTCCTCAACTCCTCAACTTCTACAAGCGGAATTTCTGCATCCGCTCCATAGGGGCCGGTCAAAGCCCTATGCTCGAACCACCTCCACAGGAGCTTCACACTTGGGAGGTCCTCGTTCCGTAGGCCGCACCGAGGGGGGAGACGGCAGCCGTTCCACCGCGCCGGGTGGGGGTGGATCTCGCGTGGGACCGCGGGAGAAGCACCGGCGGGTGGAACGGCTGCCGCATGTTCAGCCCGCGTGCCTGCCGCCGCTGCCCCGCATCCGCCTGCGCAGCGCCCACACCCCGCCCGCCAGCAGGACGACCGTGCTGCCCGCGCCCTCCAGCAGCCGCCAGGCGGAGGGGCTGCCGGACGCCGCGCCCGGCGGGCCGGCCGCCGCCCGGGCCGTCCTGCGCGCCGGGGTCGTCCGCGCCCCGCCCTCGCTGACCGGCTCCACCAGCGTGCCCACCGCCTTGGCCGAACGGCCCTTCGCGAAGCCCCAGTCGAGCAGCGCGGCCGTCTCCCGGTAGACGGCGTTGTAGCCGCTCTTGGGGTGCATCACGGTGACCAGCAGGGTCCGGCCGCCGCGGGTGGCGGCGCCCGTGAAGGTGTTGCCGGCGTGGCTGGTGAACCCGTTCTTGACCCCGATCAGCCCGTCGTAGGTCTTCAGGCCCCAGGAGCCGGTGAGCAGGCGGTCGGTGTTCTGGATCTGGAAGGTCTTGCCGCCGCCGGCCGGGAAGGCGGCGGTCCTGGTGTGGCAGTACTCGCGGAAGTCGGCGTTGCGCAGCCCGTGCCGGGCGAACAGGGTGAGGTCGTAGGCCGAGGACAGCTGGCCCTTGTGGTCGAAGCCGTCGGGGCTGACCACATGGGTGTCCAGCGCCTGCAGGTCCTCGGCCCTGGCCTGCATCTCGGCGACGGTCTTCGCCACCCCGCCGTTCATATGGGCGAGTACGTGCACGGCGTCGTTGCCGGAGCGCAGGAAGACGCCCTGCCACAACTGCTCGACGGTGTAGGTGATCCCGGGCTTGATCCCGACCAGGCTGGAGCCCGCCGGGATGTCGGCCAGCTCCGCCGCGGTCACCTTGTGCCGGTCGGTGCGGTGGAACCTGCCCAGCACCGTGTCGGCGAACAGCATCTTCAGCGTGGAGGCGGGGGCGAGGCGCCGGTGCGCGCCGTAGGAGGCGAGCACCTCTCCGCTGTCGCGGTCGGCGACGATCCAGGCGCTCGCGGTCAGCTTCTCCGGCAGGCCCGTGGCACCGTTCACCTGGATTCCCGCACGGGCGAGTCGCGCACCGCCGACGACGGTGGCTGCGGCGGAGGCGGGGGCCGCCGCGGTGAGCGGGACGGCGGCGGCGACCAGACCCAGGGCGGCACGCCGGGTCGGCTGAGAGAAATCGCGCATCCCGGGACCGTACACCGCGCCCAGCAGCGGCTTCCCGTCAGCAGGCCCTCCGGGGCACGCGAATGGCCTGTCTCAGGGAATGACGGGAATGGCCCGTCTCCGGGAATGACGCAGACCGAAGCCGGGGAATGCCGGAGGCCACGACATGACAAAGGCCGGGAAATGACGGAGGCGGAGTTGCCGGGCCGTGCACCCGCGGGGGCCGTTCACCGTCCGAGGATCCGGTCGATCTCGGCCAGCTGCCCGGCGCTGAGCGGCCCCTTGGCGAGGGCGCCGGCGTTCTGCTCGGCCTGGGCCACCGAGCGGAAGCCCGGGATCGGGACGGTGCGCGGGCTGCGCGCCCAGATCCAGCCGAGGGCGCCCTGCGCGAGCGTACGGCCGTCGCTGGTGAGGACGGAGCGGACCGCGTCGACGCGGGCGAGCCAGTCGGGGTCGGCGCCGGTGCCCTCGCCGAAGCCCGGCAGCCAGGCCGGCGGCCTGCTGCGGATGTCGCCGGCCTCCAGCCGGTCCCGGCGCCGCCCGGCCAGCAACCCCATCGCCAGGGGGCTGCGGTCGATGCTCGCGAGGTCCGACTCCTCGCACAGGGCGAGCATGTCGGGGGCGTCCTGGAACACGTTGAGGGCGTGCTGCACGGCCGCGCAGTGCGCGCCCCGCGCGAAGACGGCGGCGCGGGCGGGGTCGTCGGTGCTCCACCCGTAGGCGCGGATCAGCCCCTCCCGGACCAACTCCTCGCACACGTCCCGCAGTCGGGCACCCTGATCGGGGTCGGCGTCGGAGAGGTGCAGCTGGTACAGGTCGACGTAGTCGGTGCCGAGCCGGGCCAGGGAGGCGGTGAGCGCCGTGCGGACGTACTCCACGGAGGCGTCCTCGCCGTGGCGGACGCGGGTGCGCTCGTCGAAGAGGTTGCCCCACTTGGTGGCGACGACCACGTCCGCGCGCCGCTTGCCGAGCGCGCGGCCCAGCACCCGCTCGCTGTGCCCGGCGCCATAGGTGTCGGCGGTGTCGAAGAAGGTCACCCCGAGATCGAGGGCACGGTGGATCGCCCGAACGGACTCGTCGTCGTCGACCTTGCCCCAGCCGAGCGGCTGTCCGTCCGAGTCGGACCACTCACCGCCGATCGCCCAGCAGCCGAAGCCGAGAGCGCTTACCCCTGCCCCGCCGCGTCCCAAAGTCCTGATGGTCTCCATGGACGAGAACGCTAGGAGTTGGAGCGCACTTCAGCGCAAGGGCTCGCGCGCCGCTGTCACGCCTGCCCGGTCTCGAAGCGGGAGATACGGCCGTCGTCGTCGATGGTGCAGCCCCACCGGGTACGCATCTCGCCCCAGGTGTCGTTGCAGGCGCTGTTCGAGGAAGAGGAGGCGCTGTTCGGGCAGTGAGCCGGCGGGGCAGGCTCCGCCCATGACCGATCACGGCCGTACCTCTCCCCGTCCCGACCTCTGGTCCTCCGTCGACGCCCTGTGGACCTGGCTGGACGCCGACCGCAGGCACGACGGCGAGGAGGGCCTGCTCCTGCGCGTGCTCAAACTCTCCGAGGAGGTCGGCGAGGTGGCGCAGGCGGTCATCGGGGCGACGGGGCAGAACCCGCGCAAGGGGGTGACCCACACCTGGGAGGACGTGCAGGGCGAGCTCTGCGACGTGGTGATCACCGCGCTGGTCGCTCTGCGCACGCTCACCCCCGAGGCCCGCGAGGTGTTCACCCGCCACCTGGCGGGGGTCACGGCACGCTCCCTCGGGGCGTCCTCCGCCGCCGGTGACTGACGATCACGTCACTTGG
This sequence comes from Streptomyces sediminimaris, assembly GCF_047049295.1. Classification (NCBI taxonomy): domain Bacteria; kingdom Bacillati; phylum Actinomycetota; class Actinomycetes; order Kitasatosporales; family Streptomycetaceae; genus Streptomyces; species Streptomyces sediminimaris. Next base: position 2,559,717 of record NZ_JBJWOT010000001.1, read on the forward strand.
CTCACGGCACGGGCCGCCCTCGCCGAGCGACCCACTGGAGGCGGCCCCCGCGGCCTGACGCGAGCGCCGCCCGCCGGGGGGGGCCGGCGGGCGGCGCCGGACCGCGGTCGTGGGTCGTCCGGGGAGGGGAGCCCGGCGCGGACAGGCCGCGGCCGGTCGGGACGTCAGGCGTTGCGGCAGGTCCAGGGCTGCCAGCCGCGGGCCTGGTAGAGCCGGTAGGCGGCGGCGATGTTCTGGGGGGCGTCCAGGGCGCGTGACGTGGTGCCGAGGTAGGACTGCAGCGTGCCGCCGTTGTTGAACTGGAACACGCCGAAGTCGCGCGAGCCGTTGTTGTTGCGGCCGACGGCTATCTCGTTGAGGCCGGACTCGCAGCGGGCGATCCGGACCGCCTTGTCCTCCAGGTTGCTGGGGAAGGTCTGGCGGATCATCGTCTCGATCTGCGCGGCGGAGCGGGTGTTCAGGTTCACCGATCCGGGGCTGTTGAGGCGGCCCCGGGTGGCCGGGCCCACGATGCCGTCCACGGCCAGGTCGGCACGGCCCTGGAACGCCTCGACGGCGTTGCGGGTGGCCGGGCCGAAGGCGCCGTCCACCGCGAGGTGGGCGCCGAGCTGGTCGAGTCTGGACTGCAGCGCGGACACGCACGAGCCGCTCGCGCCCTGGCTGAGCGTGGTCGAGCACAGTGCCGACGTCGCCGCCGAGGCCTGCGCGGCGGGCAGCGCCGCGAGGCCCGCCGCGGCCAGCAGGGAGGCGGCGGCCGTGGCCAGGGCCGCGCGGCGCGGGCGCCGGCGCGGACGGGTGGCGGGGCGGTGGCCGGGAGTACTGCGGTTGCCGAACATGCGGAATGTCCTTGGTCGTCGGAGTGGGGGGTGACGTGGGGTGCGTCGGTTTCCGTCTTCGCGGGCGCGGGCGTTCAGCAGCCGCAGGAGTAGAAGAGGACGTCCCAGTGGTTGCTCTCGCGGGCGTAGATGTTCCCGGAGGCGGCCCGGTACTGCGGGGCGTTGTCCCCCGCGCGCCTGCCGATGTAGGTGAAGGCGCCGGTGATGTAGTTGCTCAGGCACGTGGTCGGGTTGAAGTCGAGCTTGTAGCCGTTCCAGTGGCTGTACGTGCCGGAGGCGTGGCCCGTCTCGGTGCCTCCGGTGATGGTGAGCGCGCAGCGGCTGGCGTTCTTCAGCGTGATGGCGCCCTGTACGGTCGCGAGGTTGATCTGCTCGAAGGACGTGCAGTGGGGGTTGTTGCGGTTGGTGCAGTTGCCGCTGGACGACCAGCCGACCCCCGCGTTGCGGAGGCGGTTGGCGGCGTCCGCCTGGTGCAGTTTGGCCACGGCGGCGGAGGCCGTGGCAGAGCCCGCGGTGGCGGAGGCCGTGGAGGAGCCGGGGGCGGCCCAGGCCGTGCCTCCGGTGACGGCCAGGGCGACGGTCAGGACCGTGCCGCCCAGTGCGGCGCCGAACTTGGTCTTCGCGTTCAAGTGCTTGTTCTCCTTGGCTGGTTGAGGCGGAACACGACGCGGCACGGGATCACCTGTGCCGGCGGCGTGCCCGGAGCGCCCTGACGGGGCGGGCCGATCGCGTCGTTGAGGCGCGGCCGATCCCGTCGTCACGAGGCGGCCGATCACGTCGTCACGGGTCGGCCGATCACGTCGTCACGGAGTGGCCGGAGCAGCGGACGGCGGACGGTCCGGTCGCGGGGCCGTCCGCCGTAATGCCGTGAACCGCCCAATGCCGTGAACCGCCCATCGCGGTACGCCCTTTCGTCCCGTCGGGGCCGCCCGCAGCGGGCGGCGGAAGAGGACGATGGCAGGTACGGGCGGCCCGGCCAACGATCTGCGGGACATCGGGACAGCGGGCTGTCTCACCCCTTCTCACCAGCGGCGACGTGACGGCCTGGGACGGTGGACGGGATGACGGCCGGTGGCGGTGAAGGCGACGCGGTCAGGACGTCGGCTGCCCCTTCGGTCCCTTTGCCCCCTTCGGTCCCGTCGAGGCGCCCGACTTGGCCACTCCCGCCTCGTAGGCCTTGTCGCAGGACGGCCAGGCGCGGAAGTCGTGGGTGCGGGCCCACAGACGGTGGGCGGCCCGGATGTTCCACTCCGGGTCGAGGGCCTTGCGGGGCGTGCCGCCCAGTTCGCGCAGGGTGCCGTCGTACAGCTGGAACACCCCCCAGTTACGGGTGCCGTTGGTGTTGCCCAGGCTGTAGAGCGGGTCCAGGTTCGAGGCGCACTTGGCGATGCCGCTGGCGCGGTCCGGGTCCTCGGTGAAGACTTCCCGTACCCGCCGGTCGACCCGTGCGGGTGACCACGGACGCGCCTTGACCTTGCCGGAGTAGAGGGCGCGTTTGGTTCTGTCGTCGACCGACCCGTTGGGCTCCAGCCCCGCGAGGAGCTGGAAGACGACGACACGCATCTGGGTGATGGGGCCGAAGGCGCCGTCGACGTCGAGGTCGAGCCCCGCCTGCTTGAGCCGGAGCTGGAGTTCACGGACGCAGCCGTCCTGGTGTCCCATGGCGACGAAACGGCACTTGGTGCTCAGAAGGGGACGGTTCGGCGCGTCGTCGGCACCTGCCGGACGCCCGCCGGTGAGGAGGACGGCGACCGCCACCGTCGCCCCGACGACGACCAGGGCGCCGAGCAGAACCGGCCACCGGCGCAGCCGCCGCAGCCCGGGGCGGAACGGCACGGGCGCCGACGCGGCAACGGCGTGGGCGGCGGGCCGCTCGGCGAGCGGCTGCGGCGAACCGGCGCCGGGCCGTCCGGCGAGCGGCTCTGTCATCTCGGTGGCGGCCGGGCCCATGGCGGCCTGGGCCGTGGCGGCCGGGGTCCCAGCCGGTTCGCCGGCCGCGGGGGCGGCGGCCGGGGTGCCTTCGCCCCGCGGCGTGCCGCGTCTTCGGCCGGCGTCGACGAGCACCCAGAGCCGGTGCAGTTCCAGGAGTTCGCGCGGGTCGGCCCCGCAGGCCTTGCCGAACCGCGCGATGGGATCGAAGTCGTTGGGTACGCCGGCGCCCGAGCAGTAGCGGTGCAGGGCGGAACCGCTCACTCCCGACCGGCGGGCCAGCGCCTCGTAGCTGCAGTCCGCCCGGCTCTTCAGTTTCCGCAGCAGATCGGTGAACTCCCGCGCGTAGGGGGACCCGGTCGCCCGTAACTCGGTCACGCACGTACCTCCACTGGTCGGCGCCGTACCACAGCGGAGTCCACGGTGCCCCCAACGAGCCCGGTGCGTCCACCAGTTCGAGGGTTTACCCCTGGTAGGCGATCGGGAACTCCGTTCACCCTCGTACATCTGTCTTGGAATGGCTGTTCGATCTGACGGCCCGGGACCCCGGCGGCTACTGTCCTCCGCGTGAACGCAAGTGCGAAGGTGTCGTTCCGGTTCTCCCTGCTGGGTCCGCTGCGCGCCTGGCGGCAGGAGACGGAACTGGCGCTCGGACCGCCCCAGCAGCGCACCGTCCTCGCACTGCTGCTGCTGCGCCGCGGCCAGGCGGTCGGTGTCGGTGAACTCGTGGACGGGCTCTGGGGCGCCGGCCCGCCGGCCGCCGCGGTCTCCGTCCTGCGGACCTATGTCTCCCGGCTGCGCGGAATCCTCGAACCCGACCGGCCCGCGGACGCGTCACCGCGCCTGCTGGTGTCCCTCGGCGCCGGGTACGCCCTGCGCTCCGACCTCGTCCTCAGCGACCTCGACCGGTTCGAGGACCTGGTGGCCCGAGCGGGTACCCGGCGGGGCGAGGGCGACGACCGCGCCGCCGTCCAACTGCTCGGCGACGCACTCCGGTTGTGGCAGGGCACCCCGCTCGCCGGGCTGCCGGGACCGCGCGCCGAGGCCGAGCGGAGGCGGCTGGCGGAACGGCGGCTGGCCGTGCTGGAGACACGGCTGCGCCTCGAACTCGACCTCGGGCAGCACGCACGGGTGCTGCCCGAACTGACCGCCCTGTGCGAGGAGCACCCCTTGCGCGAGGCACTGTGCGAGCTCCTTCTCGTCGCTCTGTCCCGCGCCGGACGCCGGGCCGAGGCACTCGACGTGTACGCCCGCACCCGCCACACCCTCGTCGAGGAGCTCGGCATCGAACCCGGCCCGTCGCTGCGCGCCCGGCACGCCGCACTCCTGGCGGGCGATCCCACGCCGACGCGGCGCCCGCGGCAGCGGGCGCCGGACAGCGGGGCCGGCTCCGGTACGGCGCCGGACACCGGGGGCGGCTCCGTACCGGCGCCGCACACCGGTGGCCCTTCCGGCACGGCGCCGCCTGCCGGTGGCCCCTCCGGTATGACGCCCGACGCCGGCGTCCGGGCCGACGTGCCCTCCAACGAGGGCGGGGACCGCGCGGGCGACGACGGACCCCGCCGCGAGGCGGACGGCAGATCCGGCCACGAGACCCACGGCGGACCACACCCCGAGACCGACGGCGGACCCGGCCACGAGACCCACGGCAGATCCGGCCACGAGACCCACGGCGGACCACACCCCGAGACCGACGGCGGACCCGACCACGAGGCGGACCGTGCCGCCGCGACCGGCGAGGACGACGGGCGCACCACCGGTGCCGCCGGAGTCACCGGTACCGCCGGAGGCCATGGTGCCGCCGGAGGCCAGGGTGCCGTACGGCCGTCCCAACTGCCCGCCGACCTGCTGACGTTCACCGGCCGCCGGGCCCAACTGGAGGGAGCCGCCGCGCTGCTGCCCGACCGGGGGCAGCCGCAGACCACGGTGATCGGTCTGATCAGCGGGATGGCCGGCGCGGGCAAGACGACCCTCGCCGTGCACTGGGCGCATCGGATCGCCCACCATTTCCCCGACGGCAGCCTCTACGTCAACCTCCGCGGCTACGACCCGTCCGGCTCCCGGATGGACCCCGGCGAGGCGATCGGGACGTTCCTGGTGGCGCTCGGGGTCGCCCCGCAGGCCGTCCCGGAGGGGCTCGACGCGCAGACCGCCCTGTACCGCGGTGTCCTGGCCGGCCGGCGGATGCTGATCGTGCTGGACAACGCCGGCGACACCGAGCAGGTGGGACCGCTGCTGCCTGCCACTCCCGGTTGCCTCGTCATCGTCACCAGCCGCAGCCGGCTCAGCGGCCTGGTCGCCCGGCACGGCGCCCATCCGCTCACCCTGGGTCCGCTGTCCGCCGAGGAATCCCTCGAACTGCTCGCCCGGCGGCTCGGCGACGCACGCGTCGACGCCGAGCCGGAGGACGCCCGGGCCATCGTCGGCCTGTGCGCACGGCTGCCGCTGGCGCTGTCGATCGTGGCGGCGCGCGCCGCCCTGCACCCCGGCTTCCGGCTCGCCGACATCGCCGCCGAGCTGCGGCAGGACCACGGCAGTCTGGACGCCTTCACCGGTGACGACTCCGGCACCGACGCCCGTAGCGTCTTCTCCTGGTCGTACCACGCCCTGTCGCCCGAAGCGGCCGCTCTCTTCCGCCGGCTCGCGCTGCACCCCGGCCCCGACATCACCACCGCCGCGGCCGCCGCACTGGCCGGCCTGTCCCCGCGCCAGGTGCGCGCCCCGCTGACGGAGCTGACCGGCGCGAGCCTGCTCATCGAGCGGGTCCCCGGCCGGTTCGTCTTCCACGACCTGCTGCGCGCCTACGCCGCGGAGCTCACCGAGGACGAGGACAGCGAGCCGGAGTGCAGGGCGGCGCTGCTCAGGATGCACGACCACTTCCTGTTCACCGCCCACCACGCCTCCATGGTCCTGGACCCGTTCCGCGAGACCATCCCGCTGCCTTCCAGCACAACGGATGCCACGCCGCTGCGGTTCACCGACCGCGCGCAGGCGACCGCCTGGTTGCGCACCGAGCGCTACGTCCTGCGCGAGATCGTCGCGCACGCCGCCGCGCACGGGTTCGCCTCCCACGCCTGGCGCACCGCCGCGGCCCTGGACGTGTACTTCAACCGGCTCGGCTACTGGCACGACCTGCTCGAGATCAACAGCGCGGCCCTGCGCTCGGCGCAGGCCCTGGGGTCCCTGACCGGTCAGGCGTACTCACTGTGCGGGCTGGGTGTCGCGCACTCCCAGCTCGACCACGCGGAGCAGGCGCGGCGGCACCTGGAGGACGGGCTGGAGCTGTTCCGGTCGACGGGCAACGCCGACGGCCAGGCCCGGGCCCATCGCGGGCTCGCCTATCTGTGCAACCGGACGGACCGCCGCTCCGCCGCCCTCGACCACTACGCGCGGGCCGTCGAGCTGTACCGGTCCGGGGGCGACCTCAGCGGCGAGGCCGGTGTGCTCAACCAGGTCGCGTGGACGTACATCCTGATCGGCGAGCACGACAAGGCCCTCGACCGCTGCGAGGAGGCCGTCGTGCTCTACCAGGAACTGGACGACCCCTATGGCGAGGCCTCGACGCAGGACACCCTCGGTTACGCCCTGCACCATCTCGCCAAGTACCCGGAGGCCATCGAGCACTTCGAGCGGTCGGCGCGGTTGTTCCAGGGGATCGGCGACCGTTATCTCGAGTCCGAGGTGCTGCGCCACCTCGCCGACGCCCACCTCGCCACCGGCGACCGCGACGCCGCGCGTACGGCCCTGAGGGCGGCCCTCGCACGGCTGGAGGAGGTCGGCCACGCCGCGGCGGACGAGGTGCGGCGCGAACTGCGCGCGCTGGAACCGGGGCGGCCGCGCGGCTGACGCCGGGCGCTCACTCACCGCACGCCGTTGTCCTCCAGCGCCGACTTCAGGCTGCGCAGGGCGTAGTAGACGCGGGACTTCACCGTGCCCTGCGGGACGCCCAGGACCTCGGCCGCCTGCTGAGTGGTGCGGTCGGCGAAGATCGTCGCGCGGAGCGCCTCGCGGTGCGCCGGGGTCAGCGACCGCAGGGCGTCCTGCACCACCATCGACGACAGCATCCGCTCGATGTCGTCCACCTCGGCGCACATGTCGCTCAGCCAGGTGTTGCCGCCGATCTCCACCGGCCGCGCCATGCGGGTCCGGTGCGCGTCGATGACGAGGTTGCGGGCGACCCGGAACATCCAGGGGCGTACCGCCATCCCCTCGCTGTCGGCGAGGGTCTGCTTGTTCCAGCAGCGCAGCAGCGTCTCCTGGAGTATGTCCTCCGTGCGGTGCGTGTCCCCGCCCAGCATGCGCAGCACGTACGAGTAGAGCGCCGGGCCGTGTTCCAGGTAGAGATCCCGCAGTGCCCGTTCCTCGGGGGAGACGGCGCTCGCCGATCCGATGACCGTCACGTTCATGGTGTGTGCTCCTGCTCCTCGGTGTGGCCCGGCGCCCGGGTCCACGGACCGGGGCGGGGCCTCCTGGAGCTCGGAGTGTCGCGACCTGCGATGCATGTCGGTTTGACGTGCCGTCCACGGACCGGTCCACGATCGGTCCACGTCGCGATGACGCCGATATACGCGCAGGTCGTCCGGCTTCTGGAGCGAGAGGGCTCAGACGAGTGCCCCCAGAGCGTCCACGCGCCTGCGGATCCGTCCGGCGAGCTCGGCGTGGGCCGGCGGCAGCAGACCGCGGTGGCCCAACCGGTCCCACATGTGCAGCAGTTCACGCCCGTGCGCCACGGCCACGTGTTCGTCGTCGAGCCACTGCCAGGCGGCCGCCGCCCGCGCCACCTCCTCGGGCGCGCGCGGGTCCCCCGCACGGCACCGGATCCGGGCCACGGCCAGGGCGAGCACGATGGCCTCACGGTGGTCGCCGCACAGGTGCGCGATGTAGGCCTCGACGGCCCGCGCCTCCACCGCGTGCGGATCCTCGGCACCCACCGCGCCGGTCAGGCTCTCGCGCAGCTCGGTCGCGAGGGCGTACGCCTCGTCCAGCCGGCCACGTGCGGCGAGTGCGTTGATACGGCTGATCCGTCCGGCCAGTTCGGCGGGGAGAGCCACGGCGGGGACGTGCGGGGGCACGCGGTCGGGTACGGGGGAGGGAGCGTGGGAGGACGAGGGGGCGGGTGGGTGGGAGGGAGAGAGGGCCGGTGGGTGGGAGGGAGCGTGGGCGGCGGCCCGGGCGGCGGCGGTGGCCCGTGCCACGGCGGTGGCGACGGCCGTGGCGGAGCCGGTGGGCGCCGCCGGGCCGGAACCGGTGGCGCCCCCGGTTTCGGAGCCGGTGGCGACCGCCCGGCCGGAGCTGCCGGGGTCAGCGGCGACCGCCGGGCCGGCCGGGCCGGGGTGAGTGACGACGGCCGGACCGGGGTCAGCGGCCACCACCGGGCCGGGGCGGGTGACGACGACTGGCCCGGGACCGGCGAGGACCTGACCGGGGTCAGAGGTCACCCCCGTCCCTGAACCGGCGACGGCCGGACCGGGATCAGAGGTCACCCCCGTCCCTGAACCGGCGACGGCCGGACCGGGATCAGAGGTCACCCCCGTCCCTGAACCGGCGACGGCCGGACCGGGATCAGAGGTCACCCCCGTCCCTGAACCGGCGACGGCCGGACCGGGATCAGAGGTCACCCCCGTCCCTGAACCGGCGACGACCTGACCGGGATCAGAGGTCACCCCCGTCCCTGAACCGGCGACGGCCTCGGGCCCGGCTTCCGGCACCGCCTCCGAGCCGGCTCCCGGCTCCGCCTCCGGACCGGCTCCCGGCTCGGGCGCGGCGGGCTCGGGCGCGGCGGGCTCGGGCCCGTACCCGGGATCGGGCCCGTACCCGGGCTCGGGATCCTCGTCCCCCGCATCCCCGGTGGTGAGCAGGCGGCTGGAGCCGTCCGGTGAGACCTCCAGAATGAAGTGGCCGGTGTCGGGGCTGTCGGTCACCGTTGCCTCGACGACCTCGGAGCGTGCGACGGCGTACCGCTGCAACTGGTCCAGAACGGCCTCGTGCACGGACTGGCCGGGCGCGGGGACGAGGGGTTCCCCGTCGATCGCGGCGAGCCCCTCGTCGGAGATGTACACCTCGAACCGGGCCATGGCTGTCGTTCTCCTCATGAGGTCGGCGTGGGGGTCAGGGACTCGGTGGGAACGGCGGTGGGCAGGGAGGTCTGGATGCCGGTCGGCGTGGGAGTGCCGGACGGGATGGCGGCGACCCCCGCGTACTTGGCGAACTGGGCGCGGATGGCCGCGACATAGCCCTGCGCCTCGGCGGTCTGCGGCACGCCCTTGGCCGCGCGGACGGCGTCCATCCCCACGTCGTAGCCGGCCAGCGCGAGGTCCAGCACGCTGCCGGTGGCCTCGTTGGCGTCGATCATCTTCTGCGCCTGGTCGGCCAGGTCGCACAGGTAGCGGCCCTGCGCCATGATCGAGTCCTCCGCGTCCAGCGCGGAGGTCTTGCCATTGCCGTCGTCGTCCTTGCCGTACTTGGTGAAGACGTCGGGCGGCAGCTGTGAGATGCCCTGCTTGCCGTCCGGGCCGACGAGGGAGGCGTCGAAGTTGGACGCCCTCTCGATCTGGGAGGCGATCACGATCGGGCCGATGGCGGAGCAGATCTGGCCGGCCTTCTGGATCGGGTCCACCAGGTCCTCGGGGACCGTCGAGGTGTCCAGGTCGCCGTGGCCGTCGCCCTGGAAGATGGCCATCACCGAACTCGCGTCGCTCGGGCCCGGGAGGTCGTCGCCGCCTCCTCCGCCGCCGCCGAAGATGCTGTGGAAGAGCAGGTAGATCGCGATCAGCGGGGCCAGCAGCACACCGAACCCGCAGAAGACGATGATCAGGACGGTCCCGCCCGCCACGCCGAGCGGTAGCAGCATGCAGCCGGCGCCGCCGGCGGCTATGGCCGTGTTCCTGACGGCGTTCGACCCGCCCTCGTCGCCTTCCTCGCCCGTACCCGCGCTCATGGGTGCCCGCCTTCTTCCTCTCGCCTTGAACCGCCGTGGCCGAACAGCCCGTTGTGCTGTCCGACGGGCTCGGCAGATCGAAACGGGCCCGGGAGCGAATTAGTTCAAACCGGTGGAAACCAAATGAGCCAGCACAGCGGACGTACGAGGCAAGAGGGGGGCGGGGCACACATGGGCACACCTTCGGCGACGCCGACGGGTCAGGGAGGCTGGGTCCGGGGGCCGAAACCCCCGCAACCCGCTCCCCCGCCTCCGCGCCCCGCCCCTGAAGGCACCACGACCGGCACGGCGGCGGGACCCGCCGGCGGAACGGCCACCCCGGCGCCCCAGGCGCAGGCCCCCGCCGCCCCGGCACCACCCGCGCACCCCACCGCCACCCAGGCACCACACCCGCATGCCGCGGCCGCCCCGGCGCCACCCGCGCACCCCACGGCCGCCTCCGCCGTACGGACCACGGCCCCGGCAGCCGTACAGGCCACACCCGTTGCCGTAGGCACAACGGCCCCCGCACCCCCCGCCGTGCACGCAACGGCCCCCGCCCCGCCCGCCTCGCCCCGCGCCGCCGTGCCGGCGCACACCGCCGACCGGAGCGCTCCGCACACCGCCGTACGGTCCGCGCCGCAGCCGCGGAGCCGTCGCCTGTCCGCCGCGCCCTCCACCGAGCCGGCCTGGGGCGAGCCCCGCCGGCCCAGGGCGGCGGCCCGGGGCAGGTCGCGGAACGAGGTCGGCTGGGTCAAGGCGCACGGCGGGGCCGGGGTGAGCTCGCTGGTCGAGGTGCTCGGCGGAGTGGACGTGGGGGCCCGCTGGCCCGACCCGTCCCGGGGCGAGCCGCGGCGGGTCGTGCTGGTCGGCCGGACCAGCGCGCGCGGCCTCAGGTCCGTGTCCCAGGCACTGGGCGCACTGAACGACGGGCGCGCCCCGCACGGGGTCGAGCTGCTGGCCGTGGTCCTCGTCGCGGACGCCCCCGGCCGGCTGCCGCTCGCACTGCTGCGCCGTATCCGGGTTCTGCGCTCGGTCGCGCGGGTGCACCGAGTGCCATGGATACCGGCCTGGCGGACCGGCGGAACCCCGAAGGTCCTGCCGAGACAGCTCGACAGGCTCGCCGAGCTCACCGGAAGCGGACTCCACAGCGAGGAGGCCGCGTCATGACCCCGTCGCTGCCGGGTGCCGGCTTCCCGGCCGCCGCTTCCTACAGCCCGCCGGCCGACGCCGGCGTGATCATCAACCTCCTCGCGTGGTGCGTCTCGGCCGCGGGCGTCTTCGGGATCATGGTCGTGGGCATCAACATGGCCATCCAGCTGAACCGCGGTGAACCCGGCGAGGGCGGCGCCCACTTCCGCGGCGCCTTCTTCATTCTCCTCGCCTGTGTGGTCGCCACGTCGGCCAAGCCGCTCGTCGTGTTGCTCGGCGACCTGTCCCTCCTCGGGCCGTACCTCGGGCCGTAGGCCCGTCGCACACCTTTCCGTACCGACACCAATCTCTCGCCCACCGCTCGCGCGGGCGTCGATTCCCTGGAGATCCCCATGTCCTCGCTACTCTTCGAAGCCCACAACATCCTCGCCGCAGGCGTGCCCCAGCCCAAGAGCCAGTCCGTCCCCGGGCTGAGCGACAAGGTCGACAAGGTGCTCGGCGCGGTCTCCTGGGCGGGTACGGCAGCCGGCGTGCTGGGTGTGCTGATCACCGGCGCGATGATGGCCGTCTCCCTCAAGCGCGGCGAGAGTTCGGAGCACATGAGCCGGCTCGGCATGGTGCTGGGCGGCTGCGTGCTGATCTCCAGCGCCGGTCCGCTGATGACCTTCGTCTTCCAGTGAGCCGTCCCGTGGAGAATCGCCTACGCAGGCTGCGGCGGGCCCCGGAACCGGGACCGTACTGGAAGCAGCGCAGCTGGCAGTGGTCGGCGGGATTCCTCGGCCTGGTCGTGCTGGTCGGCGGGTTCATCGCCCTGACGTCCGGCGGCGACGACGCGAACGCGGCGGCCGACGGCCCGCTGTCCCACAACTCCGGGCCGCGCAACGGCCGTCCCCAGGGCTGCCGGACCGACGACGGTGCGGGCAGCACGCTGCCCAAGTCGGCACCGAAGGACATCACCTGGCACAAGCTCGGTGTCGGGCGGATACCCGTCTCCGCGTCGGCCGGGCCCACCCGGACGGACGGGCCGGTGCACTGGTGCTTCGCGCACACCCCCGTCGGTGCCGCGCTGGCCGCCACCGTCATCCCCTCCCAGATGAGCGGGTCCGGTTGGAAGACCGTCAGTCGGCAACAGGTGGTGGAAGGCAATGGACGCAAGCTGTTCGAGTTCCAGCGCTCGGCCTACCAGGACATGGACAGCGCCGCCGACACGGGCGGCGCTCCGGTCGCCTCATATGTCGGCTTCTCGGTGACCTCGTACACGAGCAGGACGGCGAAGATCCGCCTGCTGCTCGCGTCCACCCAGGGCTACGGGACGACCACGATCGTGGTGCGCTGGAGCAGCGGCGACTGGAAGCTCGTGCCCACCGACGACGGCTCCCTGTACACGACCGTGGCACCGGTCCAGGGCAGCCCCAGCGGCTACATCCCGTGGGGAGGTGCGGCATGAACTGCGACTCGTCCGGCAATCCGATCGTGGATTTCTTCACGGGCTTCTTCAGCTTCCTCGGCAACCCCATCGGGACGATCCTGGACCAGATCGCCAAGGCCATCCTCGCTGCCGCGATCAAGGTGTTCGCGACCCTGACGGTCAACGTGCCCACCCTGACGGGAACGGGCACGCCGAAGGACGTCAGCAACCAGACCCAGTGGCTCGTGGTCTACCTCGCGGTCGGCTCGATCCTCGTCGCCTGCACCCGCATGGCCCTGGAGCGGAAACCCACCGCGGGCACGACCGCTCTGAAGGGCATACTCCGGGTCGTCCTGGTCTCGGGCGCGGCGACCACCGTCGTCCTGGCCGCCGCCAGGGTGGCGGACGACTACGCCAAGTACCTGTTCGACAACGGTGCCCAGAACGTGTTGTCGAACGTCGGCTCCTGCAGCACCGGCTCCACCTCCGAGGCCATCCTGCTCCTGGTCCTGGCCTTCTTGCTGCTGATCGGCGGGATCATCCAGACGATCCTGATGTACATCCGGCTCGGCGTCATGATCCTTCTGCTCGGCACCCTGCCGCTGGCCGCGTCGGCCTCGATGACCGACTGGGGCGCCGGATGGTGGCGCAAGCACATCGGCTGGATGATCGCCTGGCTGCTGTACAAGCCGGCGGCCGGTCTCGTGCTGTACACGGGTGCGGCCATGTTCACGCAGAGCAAGGCCGGCAAGGACCCCCAGATCGACGAACGCATCGCCGGCATCGGCGTGATGCTCCTGTCCGCGGTCGCCCTGCCCGCTCTGCTGAAACTCATCGTGCCCGCCACCGCCGCACTCGGCGGAGGTTCCGCGTACTCCGACGCGATGCAGGGCGTGGGCGGCCAGCTCGCCAGCGGCGCCAAGTCGCTGGGCGGCAGCGGCGGTTCCGGCAGCGGGGGCCACGCCGGGCCTGCCGGGCCCAGCGGCGCGTCGGGAACCACGGGCGGTGGCGGATCGTCCGGGGCGAACGGTGCCCAGGGAACCTCGGGCGGCAGCGGCAGGACAGGCCCGGGCGGTATGGGCAGTGGAGGCGGTGGAGGTGGCGGCGGCGCCGCTGCCGGCAGCCGGGCCGCGGCGGCGGCCGGACCGGTGGGTGCGGTGGCCGGCGCGGTGCTGACCGGGGTGCAGATCCTCGGCAAGGCCGCCTCCGGTGCCGTCGACGGCGCCGACGGCGACCAGGGCCACAACCCGAGCCGGCACCAGTGACCCGCTGACCCGGGCGGCGGCCCGGACCCGTACACCGCCGCCGCCCTGAACGGGCCGCCGGACTCCCCGCTCCCCCGGGAGTCCGGCGGCCCCGCCTGCTCCCCGGCATCCACCCCCGCAGCTCCATCACCTCACGAAGGGAAACCGGACGCCCATGTCCACGGAAGCCGTCTCCCAGCCGACCTACGGAAACTGGCGCCGGCCACGGCGGCCGGGGCTCGGGCCACTCGGGCTGGTCGGCACGATCGGTGTCTTCGGCGGGCTCGTCGTCGCCCTGATCGCGTCCCTGATCTCGCTGTACGCGGCACTGTTCGTCATCCTGATGATGCTGCTGTTCCTGGTGCCGCTGGCCGTCCGCACCCAGGACGGGCGCAACGTCTACCAGTTGGTCGCCCTGCGCATCAGCTGGCGCCGCCGCAAGGCCAGGGGCGCGCACCTGTACGTCTCCGGCCCGCTGTCCGCCCGGCCCGGCGGCCGTTTCCGCCCGCCGGGCCTGCTCAACAAGGTCACCGCCACCGAAGGCCGGGACGCCTACGACCGGCCCTTCGGCATCCTGCACCACCCGACACGCAACCTGTACACGATCGTGCTGGGCTGCGATCCCGACGGCGGCTCCCTGGTCGACTCCGACCAGGTCGACGTCTGGGTCGCCCTGTGGGGCGAGTGGCTGGCGCGGCTGGCCCACGAGCCCGGGCTGCGCGGCGCCTCCCTGATCGTGGAGACCGCGCCCGACCCCGGCACCACGCTCGCCCATGAGGTGCTGCCCCGTATCCGGCCCGACGCGCCGCCCTCCGCCCGCGCGGTGATGGAGGAGGTGGTCGAGCGTTACCCGACGGCCTCCTCCGAGATGCACACCTACGTCACCCTCACCTACGGTCCGCACCCGGGCCAGCGGCGCAGCAAGGAGGATGTGGTCACCGACCTCGCCATCCGCATCCCGGGTCTGCTCAGCGGACTCGTCGCGGCCGGCGGCGGGGCCGCGTACCCGTTGTCGGCCGAGCGGATCGCCGAGGTCGTCCGGGTCGCCTACGACCCGGCGGTCGCCGGCGACGTGCTCGACGCCCGTGCCCAGCACGGCGGCACGGGCCTGGAGTGGGAGGACGCCGGACCGTCCGCCGCCGTGGAGACGGTGAACAGCTACCAGCACGACTCGGGGGTGTCCCGGACCTGGATGCTGACGCTGGCACCGCGCGGCACCGTGCGGTCCTCGGTGCTCAGGGGCCTGCTGGAGGCGAGCCCCGGCACCCGCCGCAAGCGGGTCGCGCTGGTCTACAAGCCCCTCGACCCGGCCACGTCGGCGCGGATCGTCGAGTCGGACCGGCGCGCCGCCCAGTTCATGGCCACCTCGCGCCGGGGCATGATGCAGGCGCGCGCCGCCTCCGAGATGCGTGCGGCCGAGCAGACCGCGACGGAGGAGGCCGCGGGCGCCGGGCTCGTGGAGTTCTCGCTGATGCTGACCGTCACCGTCGACGACGTGGACCAGCTGGCCGACGCGACCGTCGCCGTACGCAATCTGACCGCGGCCTCCCGGGTGCTGATGCGCCCCGCCGACCGGATGCAGGCGGCGGCGTTCAGCTGCACGCTCCCCGCGGGGATCCTCCCGTGGGAGCAGACCATGATCCCGAGTGAACTGCAGGAGGCGCTGTGAGCCGCCGGAGCGAGGAGAAGAGGGCCGAGCAGGCGGACCGGCAGTTCGAGGAGCTGGCGTGGCGCGCGGGCCCCGGCGCTCCGCTGCCGGACGTCGAGGCGGACTGGATGAAGGAGAGGCCCGAGCGGAAGAACCGGTCCGGCAAGCAGAAGGACCCCGGCCCCAAGGAGCCGTACGTCCCGCCGCGCGGCTGGTACGGCCCCGGCGGCGGCCGCGTCGGCTACCTGGATCCGCCGACCATGTGGCGTGCCACCACTGTGCAGGCCTGCGGCATGTGGCCGTTCGCCGCCGGTTCCGGCTCGCCGATGACCGGGGTGCCGCTCGGGCAGCATCTGTTCACGGGTGCCACGGTCTGCGGGGATCCGCTCAACTGGTTCACGCGTGCCCGCTACATCTCCAACCCGTCCCTGTTCATGCTCGGCATGCCGGGCCTGGGCAAGTCCACCCTCGTCAACCGGATGCTGATCGGGCTGACCGCGACCGGCGTGGTGCCGCTGGTGCTCGGCGACCTCAAGCCCGACTACGCCGACACCGTGCGCGCGCTGGGCGGCCAGGTGATCTCCATCGGCCGCGGCCGGGGCGGCATCAACGTCCTGGATCCGGGCGCGATGGGCGCGGCGGCGGCGAAGATCGGCGGTGAGGCGGGCGAGGTCCTGAAGGCCGAGACGCACGGCCGGGTGCTGAACATGGTGGCCGCGCTGGTCACCATCGTGCGCGGCCGCCCGATGGACGACCACGAGCAGTCGGTGCTCTCCGCCGTCCTGCACCACATCCGCGAGCGCACCGCCCTGAGCCGGCCGGCGCTGCTGCCCGATGTGCTGCGGGTGCTCAGCGAGGGGCCCGACCGGGTGCGTGCGGTCACGCTCGACCGCGGGGACGAGGCCCGCTACCGGGACGCCGTCGACCCGTTGCACCGTTCCCTGCTGGGCATCCTCGACGGCCCGCTCGGCGACACCTTCGCCTCCCCGACGTCGACCCGGATCAACCCGGACGCGCCCGCCGTGTGCATCGACATCTCCGGCATCGGCGAGGCCGACACCCAGCTGACCGCGGCCGCGATGCTCGCCGCCTGGTCGGACGGGCTGGGCACGGTGGCCGCCTCGCACGCCCTGGCGGACGCCGGACTCGCGCCCCGGCGCTGGTTCTTCACCGTGCTGGACGAGCTGTGGCGCCCGCTGCGCGCCGCCTCCGGCATCGTCGACCGCATCGACGCGCTGACCCGTCTCAACCGCTCCCTGGGCCTGGGCGACGCCAAGATCACCCACACCCTCAAGGACGCCGAGGCGCTCGGCACCGACTCCGACCGGGCCAAGGCCCGCGGCTTCGTCGAGCGGGCCGGGATGGTGGTGTGCGCGGGGCTGCCGAAGCAGGAGATGGAGGAGCTCGGCCGGGTGGTGGGCCTGTCCCGGCGCGAGATCGAACTCGTGTCGTCCTGGTCCTCGCCCCCCGGCTGGGGCGTCTCCGGGGAACACGAGGAGCCGCCCGGCCGCGGCCGCTTCCTCATCAAGGTCGGCGGCCGGCCGGGCATCCCGATCAAGGTGGCCATCACCGACGCCGAACGCCGGCTGCACAACACCAACACCCGCTGGACGCCCGACGAGGAGGCCGTCGAGCAGGCCGTCGCGCACGCCACCCGCGAGGTGGCGCGGGCCGCCCAGGAAGGACCACAGCCCCTGCCCGGAAGGTGGACCGCGTGACCGGCCGGCCCCGCTCGACCGGCGCCCTGCACGACCTCGCCCCGTGGGCGATCGTGGCCGTGGCCGCCGCCTCCCTCACCGTCTTCACCGTCGGCTGGGCCGGCGGCACGCTCGGCGCCGGGGTCACCGGTCACGGCTGGGACGCCCCGCCGTTCGCCCTGTCCACCGCCGGGCACCTCGTCTCCGACGGTGCGGGCGGCGTGTGGCCGGGCACGTCGCCGGCCGCGGTCTACGGCGGCATGCTCGGTCTGCTCGCCCTGATCGCGGTGCCCGCGGCGTTCCTCGTACGGTTCCTGCTGGCGCGCGCGAGCCGCACCAAGGGCCTGGCCGGCCGGCGTGAGCTGGCGAGCATGTGCCCCAAGGGCATCGAGGCGCGGGCCCGCGAACTGCGCCCCAGTCTCAAGGGCCGGGCGGACCTCCATGAGGACGAGACCGGTAATCTCCTCGGCGACCTCGACCCCGGCGGGCCAGAGCTGCGCAGCAGTTACGAGGACGTCGAGCTGGACCTGATGGCCCCGCGGGCCGGCAAGTCCACCGGCATCGCGATCCCGCGCGTGCTGCGGGCCCAGGGCGCCGTCCTGCTCACCTCCAACAAGTCCGACGTCTACGCCGTCACCCGCGCAGAGCGCGAGAAGGCGGGCCGGGTGTGGACGTTCGACCCGCAGGGCATCGCCCACACCGAGCGCGCCATGTGGTGGAACCTGCTGGGCGACTGCGGCACCATCGAGGGCGCCCGCAGGCTGGCCGGGCACTTCGTCGCGTCCGTCAACGACGACACCGCGAAGAAGGACTTCTGGATCTCGGCCGCGCAGAACACCCTCACGGCGCTCTTCCTGGCGGCGGCGCGCGGCGGGGCCCCGGTGCAGGACCTGCTGGGCTGGCTCGCCGACCCCGCCGACCGCACGCCGATCGACCTGCTGCGCGACGCCCGGCTGATCGCGATGGCCGAGCAGTTGCAGGGCACGGTGCGCGGCGCGGTGGAGACCAGGGACGGCATCTACGAGACCGCCCGGCAGACCGTGTCCTGCCTGCTCGACCCGGAGATCCTCGCCTGGGTGACCCCGGATCCGTATCTGCCCGAGTTCCGCCCCGACCGGCATGTCGTCGGCAAGGACACCCTCTACCTGCTGTCCAAGGACGGCGGCGGCTCCGCGGCCGGTGTCATCGCGGGCCTCGCGGACGCCACGATGCGGGCGGGCGTGGTGGCCGCCGAGCGGATGGGCGGGCGTCTCGACCCGCCGCTGACCGCGGTCCTCGACGAGGCCGCCAACGTGTGCCGCATCTCCGATCTGCCGGACCTGTACTCGCACTTCGGCTCCCGCGGCATCAACGTGGTGACCCTGCTGCAGAGTTACCGCCAGGGCGTCCGGGTGTGGGGCGAGCCCGGGATGGACGCGCTGTGGAGCGCGGCGACCGTCAAGCTGCTCGGCGCGGGCCTGGACGACGCCGACTTCGTGCAGAAGATCTCCACCCTCGTCGGCCAGCACGACGTGAGGACGCCGAGCGTCTCCCGCAGCAAGGACGGCTCGCAGCGCTCGTACTCCTACCGCCAGGAGTCGATCCTGCCGCCCGACAAGATCCGTGCCCTGCCCAAGGGCACCGCCCTCCTGCTCGCCACCGGCATCCGGCCCGCGCTGATCCGGCTGCGCCCCTGGTACAAGGAGCCCGGCGCGGGTCTCATCTCGGCACAGGCGAAGGCGGAGGCGGAGGCCATCACCGCACGGGCCGCGGCTCGTCTGACCGGTGGCGTCGCACTGGAGAAGCGGAGCCGCTGGGTGCGGGACGCCGCGCCGATGTGACGGTACGCAGGAGCAGTTCGGCCGGCCCGTACCGCACCCGCGCCGCGACGGCGTGGCCGGCGGCGAGTTGCAGGCCGTACAGGAGCAGGCACCCCGCCGTCACGGCGGCGGTGCCTGCCCGGTCGTAGAGCCCGAAGCCGTACCCGGTGAACACCAGGGCCAGGACCAGCGACTGGGTGAGGTAGTGGGTGAGTGACATCCGCCCGGCCGCGGCGAGCACGCGGGCGGCCCGCCCGCGCACCAGGAGCAGCAGCCCGCAGGCGTACGAGGCCGCCAGTGCGGGCGCCGCCAGCACCGCCACGGCGTGCCCGACGAGGAACCAGCGGCTGTCCAGCGGCCAGTCGGCGCAGCAGGCGGTCAGCACGCCGCCGGCCAGACCGGCCGGCAGGCACCGTAGGGCGACGCGGCGCAGCCATGCGCGGTCCCGTCCGCACCGTTCCACGAGCCGCAGCTCGGCCGCCGCGAGTCCCGCCAGGAAGGCGGCCAGGAAGTGGGGGAGGTACAGGAGATCCGTGCCGAGCGTCGACGGCAGGTCGTGCAGGTGGGCGCCGAGAACCGACAGGACGCCGCCGCGGTAGGCGGCGACGGTGCCGGCGACACGGGGCGCGTACTGGGCGGGGGTGAGCGGCTCGGCGGCGGCGACGGTCAGCAGGCCGTACGCCAGCAGGAGGACCGCGAGGGCGACGGCCAGGCCCGCCGCCAGCCGCAACGCGGTCCGCGGGGTCAGGTCACGCAGCCCGTACAGCACCAGCGCCAGGACGGCGTACGTCATCAGGATGTCGCCCGGGTAGAGCACGACAGCGTGCAGGATCCCCAGCCCGAACAGCCCCGCCGTACGCCGCAGATGACGCGGTGCGAAGGCGGCGCCCTGCTGCCGGGCGAACCGCCGCTGCAGCACGAAGCTGTAGCCGAACAGGAAGGAGAAGAGCAGATAGAACTGGGTGTCGGTCAGCGCCGTCACCGTCCAGGCGACGGCCCGGTCGAGTGCACCGGCCCCCGGTCCCCCGCCGAAGGCCGCGTACGGTCCGGCCATCAGCTCGGCGTTGACGAGCAGGATCCCGAACAGGGCGAAGCCGCGCAGGACGTCGAGTTCGGGGAGACGTCCGGAGTCCCCGTCCGTCAAGACGTCACCGTCACGGCGGTACCGAACGCGACGGTCGAGGACAGGAACCACCCGAACGACGGGGCGAGCAGATGCCGCAGGGTCCACAGCCGGGCCGCGGTGGGCCTGTCCCGTACGTAGACCACGGGGACGGTGCCGCCGACGGGAGGCAGCCCGCACCACGGCGCGTACGGCCCCGGATCGAGGACCAGTTCGCGCCCGAGGTGATCGAAGAAGTGCACCACCCCGCCGCGCCGCCGGTCGGCCGGGGCACGCCCGGTGACCCGGCCCGTCACGCGCAGACCGCGCGCCCACAGCCGCACGGCCGTCAGGACCGCTCGCACGGCCAGCGCCATGAAGCCGAGGCCGAATCCCGTGCACAGCGCGAGCAGCACCAACTCCGCATCCATCCGGTCTCCCTGTCCTCTTCGGCCGGCCCGTCGAGGGCCCCGCTCCATGGCCCTGTCCTGGATGTCCCGTGACCGGCGTGGGCCCCCACGACAGGCCACAACGGCTGGCGGCCCACCGTGGTTCACGCCACCCGCGATCACTTGAACCACCGTGCGAAGCGGGGCCGTTGTGTGGGCGAAGCCGTCACCACGTCGGCTGCGAAGGGAGCTTCGGACGGCATGACACGGACCCCGCGCGCACACGGCCACCGGACGGCGGCGGCCCTCACCCTGCTGTGCGCCCTGACCGCGGCGGCGACGGCGCCGGCGCCCGCCCACGCCGCCCCCAACCCGGGCGCCGCGACCCTCGACGAGGTGCGTCAGCGGCTCGACGGCCTGTACCACCAGTCGGAGGTGGCCACCGACAAGTACAACGCCGCCGACGAGAAGGCCACCGCGCAGCAGAAGAAGGTCGACACGCTCGACGGCCAGGTGAAGCGCGCCGGGCGGAAGGAGGCTCGCCTGAAGGCGCTGCTCGGCGCGGCCGCCCGGGCCCAGTACCGCGGTGGCGGGCTGCCCGCCGAGGTCCAGTTCGCCCTCGCCGCCGACCCCGCACACGCCCTGGACGACGCCGCGTTGGCACAGCAGGCGCAGCAGGGCACGCAGGAGCAGCTGAGCGCCCTGGAGGCGGTCCGCAAGGAACTGCGCAGGCGCACCGACGAGGCCACCGCCGAGCTCAAGGACCTCCGGGCGAGCCGCCGGGCGATGGCCGAGAACCGCGACAAGATCGAGAAGCGGATCGCCGCCGCCCGCGCCCTGGAGTCCCGGCTGCAGAAGAACGAACTGCGCCGCCTGGCCGAGCTGGAGAAGCAGGCCGCGGCCAGGGCCCAGGCGAAGTGGGTCGGCACCGGCGTCCTCGACGAGGCCGGCACCAAGGCCACCGCGGCCGGCCGCAAGGCCATCGCCTACGCGACGAAGCAGCTCGGCAAGCCCTACGTCTGGGGCGCCGAGGGCCCCGACTCCTTCGACTGCTCCGGCCTCACCTCCCAGGCCTGGCTGCACGCGGGCATCGCCATCCCCCGCACCTCCGAGGAACAGTGGGCCCGCCTCAAGCACGTCCCCGTGTCGAGGATGCGCCCCGGCGACCTCATCATCTACTTCGCCGACGCCAGCCACGTCGCGCTCTACATCGGCGACGGAAAGATCATCCAGGCGCCGCGGCCGGGGCGCTGGGTGTATGTGTCGCCGGCGGGGTCGATGCAGATCCTGGGGGTGGTGCGGCCGGACGCGTGAGAACTGCATCGCGGTGGTGACGCGCTGCTCGAAAGCACCGGCTCTTTGTTCTCCATCAGTGCGGCGCGACGCGCGGCGAGCACCGTGGTCCACGTCCTGACGCCGGGTCATCGCCTGGGCATCACGCAGAAGACGGCGCCCCCGGTTGACCGGGGGCGCCGTTCCGCCGCAAGAGCCGATGAACCGATTACCGGCCGTCAAGCACCACTGGGCCGTTTCAGCACACCTTGTCTGCTCCCACATGCAATCTCGCCCATTTCTGGACTCTTACGAGACGACACTCAGTGAGAGTTTCCCTTCTTCGGGGCTTGCCTGGCGTTCTGGCCCGGGTATTGCACCCCTGCCTGGGACGTCGCGGACTGGCTTGCGTACGCGGACTGCTGGGCGTAGTAGGCGTTCGGCCCGGTGGTCTGGGCGTGGCCCCCCGACGGATTGAACTCCTGCTGGTACTGCCGGTTGAACATTCTTCCGTAACTGTCCAACT
This sequence comes from Streptomyces sediminimaris, assembly GCF_047049295.1. Lineage (NCBI taxonomy): Bacteria > Bacillati > Actinomycetota > Actinomycetes > Kitasatosporales > Streptomycetaceae > Streptomyces > Streptomyces sediminimaris. The sequence goes on from NZ_JBJWOT010000001.1 coordinate 2,581,635, forward strand.
GGGCGAAGCCCCGCTGCAACGAGACACGCTCGTCCCTCGTGAACTGGAGGGCAGCTGCGGTGCCTTCTGACGGATTCTTCGCGTGCTCGCCCTGCCAGTATTCCAATTCCTTTTGTGCTATGTACGCGTGCGCTGCCGGCGCGTTCGGATGGTTGGAGGGGAGAGCGTAGTACTGCGACAGATTCGGATCCTTGAACACGGTGTCGACCCGGCGGGCACCTTTTTCCCCGGCGAATGCCTGAATGGCGCCGATAGCAGCCGCGACGCCGTGCCCCACAGTGTCGCCCCTGTCCGGGTCCACGCCGTTCTGCGCCAGCACACTACGGATATGCTGCTGGGCGTCTGCACGCGGTGTGCGACTGCTGGGAGCCGCGTCTTGAGTTATCTTGAACAGGCCCCATACTTTGTCCATTTTCCCTTGGCCCCTTCGTTGTGGTCATCTTCCTGGTAACCACAACGTGGACGGGGCCGTACCGGTTCACACGTGTACGGCGTCCGCCCGGAGCCACTGCGCGGCAGTCGGTCTGCGGGCGCCTTCACGACCTCGCCCATGCCGCCGGTCACCTCACCTCCGCCGTGCACGCCGAGACGCGGACCGACACCACCAGCCTCGTATCTGCCAGGGATCTTGATGGGGGACTTCGCGCGGGTGGGGAAGACGCTCCGTCAGGGTCAGCGCCGCGCTGTCCCGTTCCTTCGGTTTCCCTTCTCTCTTTCTTTCCCCTTGGGCCGTTCTGCGCTGCCACCGTCACTACTGCCGTTCGACCCCTTCCTCTTCGGAGGACTCGGCGGCAGTGTCCTGCCTGCCGGCACCGTGGGGAGGCCTCCGGACATATAGGGGGGCTGTTGTGTCAGCGGAGGGCGATTTCGTTGGGTCGGCTGCCGCTTCGGGTACGCCACCGAGTTCGACAGGGCTGCCGAACTCGACTGGAAGTACGAGTCATTTGACGATTCGATCGCATCGGGCGATTCCATCGGCTGGGTCAGGTCGAGCTGCGAATCATCGTCCTGCAGCATGAAGTTGAGCCGCTTGGACTGGTTCGCGAGCGCCGCTGCCTGCTTTTTGGCCTCTGTGTCACCAAAGGCGGTGAGCCCGATGGCCGAGAAGGTGTGTCCGATCGCCTGCTGCTGTTTCCCCTGATCGGCGGGCAATGCGCTACTTTGTCCCGTGGCGTTCGTGATTCCCCCGACGGCGCCCATGAACGCGGCCCCCGCCTTGACACCGTCCATCACGCTGCCCGTTTGCCAGGAAGAGTGTGCGAATTTCGCCGTGTCATAACCGTTGACAATACTCGCCGTGCCGGCCCCGAACTGCTGCGCGATGTTCCCGTATGTCTTGTACTGCTCGGACGTCGCATACGCCTGCACGAACTTGCCCGCGGCCTGGAGGATTTCGGCCGTCAGCTTGACGAACTGCTTGGTTTCCGTGTCGTGCTCCCACATCCACCTGGCGGCGCCCCCTGCGTGTTCCGCGCCCCATTTGAGCACCTCGATGCCCTTGCTGCCCATGACAGCCGCGTAGTACAACCCGGACCGCTGGTCGTGGATGATCGCTGAGGGCTGCGTCTCCGATGGGGACGGCATGTTTATCACAGCGTCACCGGTGGCTTGGATCGAATTCCGTCTTCCTGGGCCGTCGCCCCGGTTGAACGAGAAGCCGCGTACAGGTTGTGTCGGCATGTCGGGTGCCCTTCCGCAGATCATGAAACCTGCTTTCAAAGGGTTACAACGGGGCCGGGTTCGGGACGGTTCAAGCGGACGCGGCACGGGCTCGGCTCCGTGCACGGACGCCGGTCCGCAGTTGCCGTTGAACCGGACGCGGTGTGTGCACGTGGTGTCGACACACGAACCAAGCCATAGCTGCCGAGAGAAGGTGGGGCTGCCATGCCCACTGAGGCCGTCGCGGTCTCCGCAGAAGCGCGGGGTGCCGCTGCTACCGAGGAGGCCGACACGAAGGCGGACAGCACGGCCCCTCAGGAGGAACCCCCGAGCCCCTCGCACTTCATCCTCTACAAGCAGGGGCCCGAATATGTGGAGGCGTTGCGCCAGTTGACCCTGTGGGCACACCACGTGCTGCTGCCGGTCTACGGCAGGGAGGTGACCTCCACCCAGCCCTGGTGCTCCCGCTGGTGGGAGCATCCCGAAGCGGTCGCCCAGTTGCACGGTCTCTGGCTCGCCTGGGGCGAGTTGACCGGTCCCGGCTCCGGGATGTGCGGGCCCGCGAACTGGCACCGCGACTACCTGGTACCGGTGATGAACTCCCTGCGGGATCCGATGGGGCCCTTCGCCGGCTGCAAGCCCGGTGTCCACCGCGGGAAGGAGAAGCCCACCGTCGACGCCCTTGACCCATTCGGGCCTCCGCCTCCGCCGCCCCCACCGCCCGGTCAAGCCTGAAACAGCCAGGCAGGTCGGCGAACACACGCCGACCTGCCGTCCCTCCCGCCAGTATTGAACCGTTCGTCTCCGCCTCCCGTCGTGTCTCGTGTCAGGACCCGTGCCCCGAGGGGACCCGTTCACGGAACAGGCGAGAGGGAGGGCCAGCATGGCCGTTGACAGTCCGGGCAGCCGGCCGGCACGTCCCGAATCCAGGTGGACCAGGCCCCCACCTCTTACGGCTCCGCAGCAACTGGCACAGGAGCTGATCGGCGAGGATCTGCGAGCAAGTGAACCGCGGCCGCAACGTCGGCCCGGCCGGTCGGGGGCGCTGGCCCGACTGGGGGAATGGCTGCGCAGGACGTTCTCCTCAGGCTCAGGCACTGCAGGGCCCACCCCGAGCCGGCCGGAGCAAGCGAGCTACCCGCCCCGACAAGGGGATCTTCGTCCCTCCTCCCGCGGCGACGGGTACGCACCCCGCGCCTCAGAGTCTGCCGGCCGCAACCGGTTGACGAAGCAGTCGCCGCCCGGACGCGGTGACGGCACTCCGCCCGCCGACGCCTCCGAGAACTCGGCGCGCCGGAAAGTGGCCGATTTCTCGATTCCGGAGCTCGAGCAAGTCCTGAAGGCCGTCCTGGAGCGGATCTCCGATGACCCCGTGCTGCAGCAGGCATACGAGGCCGGAAAACTGCCGGTGGTGGAGGACCTGCTCCGGAGGACCGAACCGCCGCGCAGGGATCAGGCGTCGCAATCGGCGCCGGCTCCCGGGATGTCGCAGCAGGGCCCGGTGAACGAACCGGCCAGGGATCCGCAGTGGCGGTCGCGAGACGCTGACGCGGTCACGCTGTTCGACCCCCGAGAGCAGGACATGTCCACACAGGCCGGCAGGGGAACTCAGCCGCAGGACGGCCCAGATCCGGGGGAGGAGGCTGCAGATTCCCGTCTCGACGCTCCTTTCCCCACCCCCGCGGTCCCCGACAGTGCCCAGCACTCCCCCACGGTGCAGCAGTCCGCCACGGTGGGGGACTTCGCAGCGGCCACCGCCCACCCCGCGTCACGGCCTGACGGCCCTTCTGCCACGGTGAACTTCGCGGAAAGCACCGCCCACCCCGCCACGCCCGCCCCAGGGGCCGACGTCGGTTCGCCCCCGTCGAATCCCGTATCCGACACGCGGGCACTGACCTTCCATGCGACGAACGTCAATATCACGTACGTCGGCGCCGGGAGCGTCAACGTGACGCAGCAAGGGCCCCGTTCCGCCTCGGTGAGCGCCACGAGCGCCACGACACCCGCCGCCGCACCGCAGACAACCTCGGCCTCTTCTGCCAACAGGCCACGCCGACGCTGACCCGACGCCCGCCGAGCGACACGCCCCACCGCACCCCGCGCGGCCATTGAACCGTGCCCCCACACCCGCCGTTGTAGCTCACAGCCTCAACGCCAGGAAGGACAAGGCATGAGCCGGGACGAAGAGACGGACGACGCGATCGTGGCGGGCCAGCGCGCTGTGCCCGGGGATCCGGTGAACTTCAGCAAGCGGGAGCCCTTCGCGGAGGCTTCCGGACCCTCCTCGCACTTCTCGGTGTTCATCGACGCCGACGGCTCCGCCGCCATCGACGGGGTGCCCGTGCACGCGGCGGGCGGGCAGTCCGTCGACGAGGCGGTCCTCGACACGCTGCACCGCCACGCACGCGAGCGCAACTCCCCTGTGACGGCGGCCATATCCGATCCTTCTGTCGCGGAGGTGACGCTCGTCGAGGTCGCCCCCGACGGTTCGAGCAAGCTGGTGCAGGAGCCGGTCATGCCGCCCCCGCCGGGGCGGGCCGAGGACGCGGCCGAGACGGCAGTTCCCCCGGCACCCTTCGAGCAGAGCGACACCGCGCGGTCAGGTTCCGGCACCCAGGACGTCCCCGGAGCCGAGCCTTCGGACTTCGGCGCTCCGTCCGGCGGCAATCCTGACGACGACCTCCACGAGGACGGCCTCCACGAGGACGGCCTTCACGAGGACTTCAACGACGGCCCCGCCGACGACGACCTCGGAGAATCGCGGTTCGCGCTGCCGCGACCCTCGCTGTCCTCCTTCTCCCGCAATGTCCCCTCCCTGTCGCTGCCGCGCCGCTCGAAGGACGGCGACGGGCGTGCGACGCGGCAGTCGGACGACGAGTACCGGTCACCCGGTCTGCTCCACCGCCCCCTGGTCGTAGGGCCGGTGGCCCTCGGTGTGGCCGCCCTCGTCATCGTGCCGCTCGCGCTGCTGGGCGGCGGTTCGAACGGTGACGGGCAGAAGGACAAGGCCGCCGGGGCCAGCGACGAGCTGAGCAGGCCCCCGGCGAGCCACCGTCCGACGGCGACGCCGACCGTCTCGGTGTCGCCGAGCCTGTCGCCGTCGCCCAGTGCCTCGCCGGAGGGGAAGAAGAAGCCCAAGCCGAAAGGGACCGCGCACGCGGGCGGCGCCACGGGGGTCACCACCACCGTGACCGTCCGGCCGCCGGAGGCCACGGAGACCGTGACCGCCAAGCCGGCGCCGGACACCGCCGCCACCGCCGTGAACCGGCTCGCCAAGGACGATCCCGGACGGCACATCTGCTACCGGGCGTACGTGGCCGGACGGGGCTGGCAGAAGCCCGTGTGCGACGGCACGGTGGCCGGTACGACGAACCAGAACCGGGCGATCAAGGCCCTGAACATCGCGGTGCGCGGCACCGGAGGGGTGGCCGCCAACGCCTTCGTGCACAATCCGAAGTCGACCGACGGCAAGGGAGTCTGGAAGCCGCACTGGACCGCCAACACCGCCGACGGCAAGGACATCTACATCGGCAGCGCGAAGAAGAGCGCCCCGAACATGCTGGGCTTCGCCATCAACATCGGCAGCGGCGGGCAGATCTGCCAGTCCGCCCACGTCCGCGGTGCCGCCTGGGGTCAGTGGGGCTGCGTCAACCCGCGCCCCGACTTCGTCTTCGGCGGCACCTTGAGCAACGACCTGTGGCTCGACGCGGTGAAGTTCACGGTGTGAGCCCCGCGGGCCGGGCCTCGCGCCGATGAGGTCCGGTTCGGTCTGGTTCGGTTCGGTTAGGTTAGGTCTAGTTCGATCCGGTCCGGTCCGGCGGGACGCTCCGGCCAGCCGGTTACGGGGTACCGCAACGGTCCCCGGACAGAAACAGTTCAACACCTGTGCAACATCGGGCACACGAAGTGTCACTAGAGTCCGCAGGGTGAACGCCGCGAACTTAACTGCCTTGAGTTTCTCCGTGCTGGGCCCGGTGCGGGCCTGGCACAAAGACCGGGAACTGGACCTGGGTTCGCCGCAGCAACGAGCCGTAATGGCCGCACTGCTGCTGCGGCGGGACCAGGCCGTCACACGCGCCGAACTCGTCGACGCGGTCTGGGGCCTCGAGCCGCCCACGGCCGCCGTGTCCGTCCTGCGCACGTACGTCTCGCGTCTGCGCAAAGTGCTGGAACCCGGTCGCGCCCCGGCCGAGCCGCCCCGGACGATCGTCTCGGTCGGAGACGGGTACCGCGCCCAGATACCCGCGGACGCCCTGGATCTGGCCGTGTTCGAACGACAGGTCGCGGACGCGGGCAGGGCGTCCGCCGCCGGCGACGAGTCCACGGCGGCGGAACTGCTGCACGACGCCCTCGACCGGTGGCGGGGCGTGGCGCTGGCCGGCCTGCCCGGTCCGCTGGCGGAGACCGAGCGCTCCCGGCTGGCCGAGGAACGGCTGAACGCACTGGAGAGCCGTCTGGACCTCGACGTACGACTCGGCCGCCACGGGCAGGTGATCGCCGAGCTGATGTCGCTGAGCGATGAGCACCCGCTGCGGGAGGGACTGTGCCGGTTGCTCATGCTGGCCCTCTACCGCTCCGGGAGACAGGCCGAGGCGCTTGCGGCCTACCGCAGGACCCGGACCACCCTGGTGACCGAGCTGGGCATCGAGCCCGGCGCGCCCCTGCGGGACCTGCAGGCGCGGATCCTGGCGTCCGACACGTCCCTGACCTCTCTCCTGCCACCGCACTCGGACCCGCAGGTCCTGCCCACGGACTCCGCGCCGCGCGACCCGGCGGCCCCAGCGGTCGGCGCGAGGACCGTGCAGGGCGCCGGGGACCGTACGGCCGGTGCGGCCGCGGCCGGAGCCGCGGATCCCGCGCATGCCACGGAGGCCGACTCGCCGAGCCGGCTCCCGGCCGGCTCCGGCCGGGCCGGCCCGGGCGAGGAGGACCAGGCGGTCCTGGGTCACCGGGCTCAGGACGGCACCAGCCGGGTCCCGCACCAGCGCCCGTCCCCGGACGAAGAGACCTCCGCCACCGGCCCGGCCCGGACACCCTCCCGGCCGGCCGCCGCCCGGCCCGGCTACGCCCCCCGTCTCGCCCAGCTCCCCGCCGACCTGCCCGCCTTCACCGGACGCCACGCCGAACTGGAGCGGACCCGGCGGCTGCTGCCCCTGGACGGAAGCGTTCCCGGCACGCTGCTGATCAGCGCGATCGGCGGCATGGCGGGCATCGGCAAGACCACCCTGGCGGTGCACCTCGCCCACCAGGTCGCCGACCGCTTCCCCGACGGACAGCTCTGCATCAACCTGCGCGGCTTCGATCCGACCGGCTCCGTCATGCCCCCGCAGGAGGCGATCCGCATTCTCCTCGACGCCCTCGGTGTCCCCCCGCAGCGGCTCCCGGCCGGTCTGGAGGCGCAGACGGCGCTCTACCGCAGCGTGCTGGCCGAGCGGCGGGTACTGATCCTGCTCGACAACGCCCGCGACAGCGAGCAGGTCCGCCCGCTGCTGCCCGGTTCGCCCGGCTGCCTCGTCATCGTCACCAGCCGCAACCAGCTCACCGGCCTGGTCGCCGGCGAGGGAGCGCACCCGCTGACGCTGAACCAGCTGACGTCCGCCGAGGCCCACGAGTTCCTGGCGCGCCGGCTCGGCACCCGGCGGCTGGCGGAGGAGCCGGAGGCGGCGGAGGAGATCGTCACGCGGTGCGCCCTGCTGCCGCTGGCCCTCGCCGTGGTCGCCGCCCGCGCCGCCACCCACCCCGACTTCCCGCTCAGCGCCATCGCCGCGGAACTGCGCGACAGCGACGACAGCCTCGACGCCTTCGCCGGGGACGACATCACCATCGACGTACGGACCGTCTTCTCCTCCTCCTACGAAGCCCTGTCCCCACCCGCCGCGCGGCTGTTCCGGCTGCTGGGCCTGCACTCCGGACCGGACCTGTCCTCGCCCGCCGCGGCCGCGCTCGCCGGGCTCACCCCACGGGAGACCCGCACCCTGCTCATCGAGCTGACCCGCGCCCACCTGCTCACCGAGCACTTCCCCGGCCGCTACACCCTGCACGACCTGCTGCGTGTCTACGCGGCCGAACGCGTCGCCGCCGAGGAGACACCGCGGGAGCGGCACCTGGCAGAGGAACGGCTGCTGTCCTGGTACCTGCACACCGCGGACGCCGCCTATCCGCTGATCACCCCCAACCGCGGCCGGATCCCGCTCGAGTCCCCGCCGGCCTCCTGCCGGCCGCTGTCCTTCACGGCCCACGACCAGGCCCTGGACTGGTGCGAGACCGAACGGTCCAACCTGGTCGGCGCGGTACACCAGGCCGCCGCGTCCGGGCAGCCGGGCATCGCCTGGCGGCTGCCCGCCGTCCTGTGGGGGTTCTTCTACCTCCGCAGTCATCTGGGCGACTGGCTCGACACCGCTCGCACGGGCCTGGCCGCCGCCCGCGCCGCCCACGACCGCGCGGGCGAGGCGCAGGCGCTCGCGGACACTGCCGCGGCGCTGCGCTGCGCGGGCCGCTACGAGGAGGCCATCGACCACTTCCACCGGTCGATGTCCGTCTGCCGGGAATTGGGGGACGCCGAAGGCCGGTTGCGGGCCGTGGGCAACCTGGGCGACGCCTACCTCCAGACCGGCCGGCTCCGCAAGGCGGTCGAGTACTGCCGCCGCGGGCTGGCCCTGGACCGGGCCGTCGGCAGCGCCTGGGGCGAGGGAATCGCGCTGAGCAACCTGGGCGACGCCTACCAGCGGCTCGGCCGGTTCGACGAGGCCGTGGCCTGTCTGGAGCAGGCCCTGGTCGTGCTGCGCGCCAGCGGCAACCGGTGGGTCGAGGGTGTCGCCCTCGACGTGCTCGGCACGGTGCACCACCGGCTGGGTGCCCGTGACCGCGCGGTCGAGTACTACGCGCAGGCCCTCGCGACCCACCGGGACATCGGCAACCGGTGGGGCGAGGGCCACACCCTGGGCCATCTCGGCGACGTCCAGCTGGCCGCCGGTGAACCGGATGCGGCCGGCGGCAGCTGGCGCCAGGCCCTGGCGATCTTCGCGGAGTTCGATCACCCGGACGCCGCGAAGATCGAGGAGAGGCTGCACTCCCTTCAGCTCACCTCGCGGTAGGCCTGGCCCGCGGCGTTCGCGGTCGTACCGTCGTACAGTCCGGTCGGGCTGGTCTGCGTGGACAGCGTGAACCAGGCGTAACGCTCCACGTAGTCCAGTCCGTCCAGCATCCGCGCCGACGAGTGGATGAAGTCGGTCTCCTGCTGCCGGCTCGGGTAGCGGGGGCTGCCGTGGGAGAAGTCGATCAGGCTGTACTCGGTCAGCCAGATCGGCTTGTGGTAGCGGTCGTGCACGGCCTGGATGTAGCCGCGCAGCTGGTTGGCCGCGTCCGGGCCGAAGTCACCGCCGTACCAGTGCAGCGGGATGAAGTCGACGCGCAGGCCGCGCTGTTCGGCTCCCTGCATGAAGCGGTCCAGCCAGCCGCCCGGGGTGTCGGCGCCGTGGGAGACGGCCGGAGCGCCCAGGCGCAGACCGGTGTCCTGGAGCTTGGGCCAGAGGTCCAGGGCCTGTTCGGGGGTCATGTTCGCCTGGCCGGCCGAGTCCGGCTCGTTGAAGCCGAGCAGCTCGGTGCCCTGCTGCTTGGCGCTGTTCAGCTGCTCGTCGGTGACCGAGCCGGGGCCCCAGATCATCGGGACGTACTCGACACCGTTCGGCTTGGTGACGCCGTCTGTCGACGAGGCCCAGTTGAAGTACCAGGACGCGCCGGAGTCGGCCAGCGCCTGGGAGGCGCCGTCGACCGGGTTGAGGCTGACGCCCTTGCGGGTCGAGGCAGCGGTGGTGGTGCCGGAGGCGGGCGGGGTGCTGGCGGCGGGTGCCGCGCCGGCGCCGGACCCGTTGAAGGTGACGGTCATGCCGTTGCACTTGGTGCACTGGTACATGGTCCGGTTGCCGGGTTCCGCGTCCTGCTTGGACCAGGCGTACGCGGTGGGGCACTTCTGGTTGATGGCGTCGCTGTAGGGGGTCTTCGCGTCGCGGTTCGGGTTGACGCACACCAGCGGCCTGCCCGTGGCCCCGTCCTTGGTCAGGTCCTCGGGCGGGCAGGACGACAGCAGGTCGACGGCGCAGCCCGCCACCGCGCACTCGCCCGTCTCGGGCGGTGTCACGTCGTTCGGGGTGATGGTGACGGCGGTCGACACGGCGTCGACGTAGCTGACGTCGTACCAGGGTGCCAGCGAGTCGCTCGGGTCGAAGTTGAACTCGGCCAGGCTGGTGGGCTGCTGACCGGTGGTGCAGTGGTCGGCGTAGGGGCCGCAGTCGCCGACCGCGCAGTGGAAGGTGGTGCCGTCCTCGCCGGAGCAGCCCTGCCGGGCGAAGAACGTGCCGCGCCAGTGCCCGGCGCCCTCGTGCTCGGGGACGGTGATGGTGGCGGACTGGCCCGGGTCCAGGGCGGGCAGCCCGGTCAGTGCGGCCGAGCCGTCGGCGTTGACGTTGCTGCCGACCCAGATGCGGCCGTCCGTCCTGTTCTGGAAGGTGACGGTGTGCTCGGCGGAGCCCACGTCGGCGGCCGGCGCCCCGTGGAGGTGTGCGGCGTCGTGGTGCCGGCTCAGGAACACCGAGGTCGTGGTGGTCGCACCGACGACGACCAGTAACAGGGCCAGCAGGATGGAGCGTCTGCGCATGGAACGTGCCTCTCAGATCGCGCTTGCGCCGGATCGGCGATCAGCTGTCGCCTACGCAGGCACGACGGATGCGGCCGGGTCACGGTTCAGCTCGAACCCGGCCGGCAGTGGCAGCAGGGCGGAGGGCAGCGGGGCGGGCAGCGGCGAGGCGGGGCGTTCCGGGGCACCGTCACCGACGCGCGGCGGCCGTGTACGCCGGCATCCGGATCCGTCCAGGTCCGACGAGGCCCCGCGCCGCCGGCTGAGCAGACCACGCGGGCCGAGGCGGGAGCGGTCGTAGGAAGAGGTGGAGGGCTCAGAGGGGCCGGAGGGAACGTAGGGGGCGTAGGGGCCGGAGGAGACGTAGGGGCCCGGCTGGGGGAACACGCCGGACCGGGCGGACCGGGCGGACCGGGCGGACCGGCCGGTCGGCTCCGGCGGGGTGAACAGTGGCGCGGGCATCGCGACCTCCCATCTCGACGACCGGCCGGTCACCGTGCCGGTCGTGACCGCACAACGGCGGCCGGGTGCCCTGGGGTTCAAACGGAGTCGGCGGCGAACGGCCCCCCGGCACGGGACCTTCGGCCCACTGCGTGCGAGCGCCGGTCCTCGGAAGGGTGGGTATGACGGGCACCGCGCGGGGGCGAACCCGGAGTGAAGCCGCGCGGTGGCGACCGTGCAGGGGGCTGCCATGACACCCGGACGCAATCTCGCCGCGCGGCTGGGCGGCTGGAGCGCCCGCCACCGGACCGCCGCCATCGTGGGCTGGCTGGTCATGGTGGTGGCGGCCACGCTGATCGGCTCGGCCGCGGGCCAACAGCGTATGAGCGACCAGGAGTACGCCACGGGCGAGACCGCCCGGGCGTGGCGGGTGCTGGACCGGAACGGTCTGCTGCCGCCCGCGGGCGAGATGGTGCTGGTGCGCAGCGACACCGGCCTCGCCACCGCGAGCGGATTCAGGTCTGCGGTACGGCAGTTGACGGACGGACTCCGGGCCACCGGCGAGGTGACCGACCTGCGCGACCCGTACACCGCGGGCCTGGTCTCGGCCGACAAGCACAGCGTGCTCGTGGAGTTCTCCATGACCGGCAAGGCGAGCACCGCCTACGAGCGGGTCCAGCCGGTGCTGGCCTCGGTGCAGCAGGTGCGGACGGCCCATCCGGAGCTGCGCGTCGAGCAGTACGGCCAGGCCAGTGGCAGCAAGTGGTTCCAGGACACCATCCTCAAGGACTTCCACCGCGCCGAGTGGACGGCGATCCCGCTGGCCCTGGGCATCCTGCTGGCGGCCTTCGGTGCCCTGCTGGCCGCGACGCTGCCGGTGGTGCTGGCGATGACCGCCTTCTTCGCCGCCAACGGCCTGCTCGCGGTGATCAGCCACCGTATGCACGTGGACGACACGACCAGTTCGGTGGTGCTGCTGCTGGGGCTGGCGGTCGGCGTGGACTACTGCATGTTCTATCTGCGCAGGGAGCGGGAGGAGCGGGCGAACGGACGGGACCCGGCGGCGGCCCTGCGCGTCGCCGCCGCGACCTCGGGACGCTCGGTCCTGGTGTCCGGGCTGACCGTGGTGGTGGCCATGTCCGGCATGTTCCTGTCCGGCATGCTGCTCTTCGACGGGTTCGCGGTCGGCACGATCCTGGTGGTCCTCGTCGCCATGCTGGGCTCGGTGACGGTGCTGCCCGCCCTGCTGTCCCTGCTCGGCGACCGGGTCGAGTGGGGCCGGGCCCCCGGCCTGGGACGACTGCGCCGCCCCCAGGGCGGCAGCCGGGTGTGGGCCGCGATCCTGCGGCGGGTGCTGGCCCGTCCGGCCGTCTCGGCGGTGACGGCCGGGGCGTTCCTGCTCCTGCTCGCCGCCCCCGTCCTCGGCATCCACACCGAGAAGCTGAGCCTGGACAAGCAGCTGCCGTCGGACACCTCCATCATCCAGACGTACCACCACATCAGCGCCGCCTTCCCCGGCGGGGCCAGTCCGGCCCAGGTCGTCGTGAAGGCCGACGACGTCCGTTCCCCGGCGGTGCGCCGGGCGCTGACCGGCTTCACCGCCGCCGCCCTGGACACCGGGCTCGTCAACCGCCCGGTCCAGGTCACCACCCATCAGCGGCAGAACGTCGTGGAACTCAGTGTGCCGCTGGCGGGCGACGGCTCGGACGCCACCTCGCGGCACGCGGTGCGGACGCTGCGCACCGACGTGGTGCCGGCGACGCTCGGCACGGTGTCCGGTGTCCACGCGTACGTCGCCGGTGACCTCGCGTTCTCCATGGACTTCAACGACCAGCTGGGCCGGAGCATCGTGCCGGTGGTCGCGTTCGTGATGGCGGTGGCCTTCCTGGTGATGCTGGTGTCGTTCCGGTCGGTGACCATCGCCGTGGTCTCGATCCTGCTCAACCTGCTGTCGGTGGCGGCCGCCTTCGGCGTCATGGTTGCGGTCTTCCAGCACGGCTGGGGCGCCTCGCTGGTCGGCACGCACGGGGTGGACGCCATCGAGTCGTGGCTGCCGCTGTTCGCGTTCGTCATCCTCTTCGGGCTGTCGATGGACTACCACGTGTTCGTCGTCTCGCGGATCCGGGAGGCGCACGAATCCGGCCTGTCCACCCGGCAGGCGGTCACGCACGGCATCCGCAGCACGGCCGGAGTGGTGACCAGCGCGGCGGTCATCATGGTGGCCGTGTTCGCCGTGCTCGCCACGCTGTCGATGCAGGACTTCAAGCAGATGGGGGTCGGGCTCGGCGTGGCCATCCTGCTGGACGCGACGGTCGTACGGGGTGTCCTGCTGCCCTCGGTCCTGTCCCTGCTCGGCGAGCGCACCTGGTACCTGCCCCGCTGGCTGTCGTGGCTCCCGTCGGGTGCCACCCCGTCGGGCGCCACCCCCGCCGCCGGGCCGGCACCGCCCCGGGTGGACGCGTGAGCACCGCTCGACCGGGAGCAGTGGCGGTCCCTGCCCCCCGGAGCCCGGAAACCCGCACTCCCGGCACCGGGCCGTCGTGGCGGCCCGGTGCCGGGAGAGGGCGGCGTCACCCGCTGATCTCGATCTTTCCGTTGGCCGCCTCGGGGCCGCTCGCCGCGGCCGCGACCTGTGCGCCCCCGGCCCGCCCGGTGATGCCCTTGAGCAGCTCGGCGAGGTCGACTCCGGTGGTGGAGCCGAGGAGTTCGACGCCCTGCGCCACGTTGTCGGCGACCGTGCGCGACAACCGGCTCGCCCCGTCGGTGGAGATCACCGTCATCTTGTCCACCGCGCTCAGCGGCTCGGACGCCTTGGCGACGACCTGCGGCAGCACCTCGACCAGCATCTGCAGCACGGCCGCGTCGCCGTACTGGGCGAACGCGTCGGCCTTCTTCTGCATGGCCTCCGCCTCGGCCGCGCCCCTGGCGCCGATCGCGGCCGCCTCCGCCTCGCCCTCGATGCGTACCGCCTCGGCGAGTGCGGCACGGTGCGCCTTCTCGCCCTCACCGGTCAGCCGGGACCGCTGGGCGTCCGCCTCGGCCTGCTTGACCAGCGCGATCCGGCGGGCCTCGGCCTCCTGCTCGGCCTGGTAGCGGGCGGCGTCGGCGGGCTTGCGGACCTGTGTGTCGAGCTGACGGTCGGTCAGCGCGGCCTGCCGCTCGGCGACCCGCTCCTGCTCGGTGAGGATCTCCTGCTGCCGGGCGGCCTCGGCGAGCGGCCCCGCGGCGGAGGCGCGGGCTCCGGCCTCGTCGGTCTCGGCCTTGATCTCCGCCTGCTTCAGGGCGAACGTCCGCTGCGCGACCGCGATCTCCTCCTCGGCCTTCAGCCGGGCCTGCTCGGCGGCGCGCCGGGCGGCGGCCTCGGCGATGTCGGCCTCCTGCCTGGCGCGGGCCGCCTCGGGACGGCCGAGGTCCTCCAGGTAGGAGCCCTCGGTGGTGATGTCCTGGATCTGGAAGGCGTCCAGCACCAGTCCCTGTCCCGACAGGCTCGCCTCGGCCTCCTCCGCCACCTGCCCGGCGAACGCGGCCCGGTCGCGGATGATGTCCTCCACCGACATCCGGCCCACGATCGCGCGCAGCGCGCCGGAGAGCACCTCCTGGGTGAAGCCGACGATGCCGTCCTGCTGCATCAGGAACCGCTGCGCCGCGGCGCGGATGGCGTCCTCGCTGCCGCCGACCTTGACGATCGCGACGCCGTCCAGGTTGGCCTTCACCCCGCGCAGGGTGACCGCGCCGCGCACCGCGACCGGGATGTGCCGTGAGGACAGGTCGAGGCTGAACTTCTGCTGTACGAACGGCACGACGAACACACCGCCGCCGACCACGACCTTCTGCCCGCTGTTGTCGGTGAAGACCCGGCCGGTCTCCGGATCGGTGGCCTTCTTGCCGCGCCGCCCGGTGACGATGAACGCCTCGCTCGGGCCGGCCACCTTGTAACGGGTGATCACGACCAGCGCGATCAGGACGAGGAGTACGACGACTCCCACTACGGCGATGACGACTGAACTCATGGCGTTTTCCCCTCAGCCCTCCCAGGGGACGGCGAAGTAGACAAGGAAAAAAGGAAGAAAAGTAAGAAAAGGAAGACGTGGACGAGGAAGTGGTACGGACGCACGACACCGCGGGAGCGGCGCCGGGCGCGGTCGGGACGAGCGCGCCCGGAAGACCGGTGCGGGTACGAGACGGGCGCAGGTACGAGACGGGCGAGACGGGCGCAGGGACGAGACGGGCGTGGGCAGGAAGCGGGCGCGGGCAGGGGGTGAGCGCGGGCAGGAGGTGAGCGTGGGCAGTTGGCGGGCGCGGGCTCGGCGGGTCAGCGTTCGACCGGGCGCACGGCGACCGCCGTGTGCGACAGCGCCTGTTCCACCCAGACCTCGGCGCCGCGGGCGATGGGCACCGGGCTCCTCGCGGCGAGCTTCACGGGCTGCCCGGCCCGCCGCACCAGCACCTCGCCGAATCCGTCGGCGGGGATCGCGGTGACCACCGACGCCGAGGCGCCGATCAGATCGTCGTCGCGGGGCGCCGCCCCGGAGCGGTCGTTCATCAGGACCCTGCTGAAGCGCCAGGTGAGCCAGCCGGTGACCGCGCCGGCCGGCACCCCGACCGCGGTGGCCCCGGCCGCGCCCAGCCCGGTCGTGCCGGTCACGATGGCGCCCGAGAACCCGAGCATGGACACGAACCCGGCGATCACCGGAAGGGACAGCCATCCGTCGAACAGCCCGTCCAGCACGCCGACGCCGTCGAAGAGCCCTTCGAGCACACCGTCGAGAACGAGCGCCAGAGCAAGGAGGGCGGCCCCCGTCATGCCGAGACCGAGAAACCAGGCCATCCGCACACACCGCCTCTCCTTGCTCTCCCCCGTGGACATGAGCATGTTCACATGGCGGGGCCGCCCGCATCATTGCCTGGTTCCGGCAATCTTCGCGCGACTTCGATGCCGCGCACTGGCACCGGGACCGGCACCGGGACCGGCCCGAGGCACACGACCGTCACCGACTTGGGATTGTGATGAACTCGCAAAGGATTGACGGGGGTTGTGAAAGACGACAAGAATTCAGGTTGCTCACTCTGTTGCTGAAGTGAGCCCAGTGACGCGAGTGACCAGACATCACCTTCCCGGTCCCCTGGGACCGCGGTCACCCGCGCCCAGCCACCTCCCACACTCTCCATTCCACAGAGGCAGATCTTGACGCGCTCCCACCGCTCCAGAACGTCGGCCGCCCTCGCCGCCACCGCCCTCCTCGCCTGCGCCGCGCCCCTGATCGGGGCGACCAGCGCGAGCGCCACGACCGCCGGCGGCTGTCAGTCGGCCACCGTGCAGTACCGCATCGTCGGCGCCGACGGGAAACCGGTCGGCGCCGACTGGACCTCGCAGGGCGGCTTCCACCAGTGGGACACCGTCCCCGGCACCGTCGAGGTGCGCCTGGCCCCCGGGCAGACCGTCGGTGACGGCTGCAAATACCCCGTCTCGCTGGCCGAATACACCACCGAGGGCTCCAACTGGTACACCTCGGGCCACCAGACCCTGGTGGACCACGCCACCGTGTACCTCACCGCCGCCGACCTGGCAAAGGCCGACGGCGCCGGGCAGACCTGGCAGAAGCTCTCGGTGAAGGCGCCCGACTGCTACGGGCAGATCGACCTGTACGGCGACGACACCGTCTACGACGGCAAGTCGGAGCCGGGGCACGGCCCCGCCCCGTACCAGCCCGGCAACGTCGTCACGCCGTACCACCTCATCGCCGCGTGGAACGGCGGCGACAAGCCCTGCACCCCCGCCAAGCCGACGCCCTCGCAGTCGGTCCCGGCCACCCCGACCACCCCGGGCACGCCGCCCGCCAAACAGCCTCCCACCAAGGTGACGACGCCGCCCGCCACCCCCACCAAGCCGTCCACCGCCACCACCCCGCCGACCACTTCGCACGTCCCCCCGCTGAAGTCGACACCGCCCGCCACGCCCAAGCCCTCGCCCAGCGCCAGCACCCCGCCGCTGGCCGAGACCGGCTCCAGCGCACCGGTCGGCCTGATAGCCGGCGGCGCCGCCGCGGTGATCGCCCTCGGCGCCGGCGCGCTCTACACGGCCCGCCGCACGCGCCGCTCCTGACGGCAGCCGCGGGGACCGTCAACTCCCGTTAGGGCAGCGGCAGTTCCGTCGCTTCCGCACTCCGGCCGACCGGCCGGGGACGGACGGCGCGGGGCTGCCGCGACGGCGTTCACCACCGGAAGGCATTCGCCACCGGCAGGCACTCACCACCGGCAAGCGTCTGTCACCGGCAGGCGTCTGTCACCAGCAGGCGTCTGTCACCAGCAGGCGTCTGTCACCGGCAGGTAGCTCGACCGGCGGTGCCGCAGGATCGAACTGGAGACCCGAAACCAACTCTTTGTGACGAATGGGCATTTCGCTGCCGACTGACCGCTATCGGTGCCGACAGGATGGGCTGGGCCGGTGCCGTCTCGGCGGCACCGAGGCACGGTGTGCCTTCTCATCGTTCTGAAGTGTTTTCATCTAGGGGACTCCTCATCTTGAACAGCTTTGTCTCTCTCCCGTCCGTACCCGCTCGCAGCTGGGCGGCCCTGCTCGCCGCCGGCGCCCTCGCCGCCGGGCCGGCCGTACTGGGGACCGCGGCGTCCGCCCACGCCGCCGACGCGAAGAAGGGCAGCGCCTCCGCGACCGTCCTGCGCACCAGCCTGGACGTCTCACGCCTCGACGGGCTCACCCCGCTGCCGCTGAACACCTCGCTCAACGAGGTCCACGCCCCGGCGACGGCCGAGAAGAAGTTGCTCGACATCAATCTCGACGGAGTCGAGAACGGGCAGCCCGTCAAGCTGCTGCGGGCGGACGTCGCCAAGGCCAGGGCCGAGGTCACGCACGACGCGGCCAAGGCGACCACGCACCTCGTCAAGGCGCGGGTCCACGCCCCGGGGGTGCCGCAGCTCCCGCTGGTGGAAGTCGAGGAGGTGACCTCCACCGCGGTCTGCGAGGCCGGGGAGAAGCCCGTCGCCACGTCGGCGATTCCCGGCCCGATCACCGTTCTGGGCAAGCGGATCCCGCTCACGCTCCACGGCACCAGGACGGTGCAGGCTCCCGGCGTCGGCACGGTGCAGCTCGCCCTGTCCCAGACGGAGACCACCAGCAGCACCGCGGCCGCGACCGCGCTGCGGCTGCACGTCTCCATCGACCCGCTGAAGCTCAATGTCGCGCGCGTCGAGGGCACGGTCACGCTGGCGGAGGCGAAGTGCACGTCCGCGGCCGCGAAGCCGTCCGCGGCATCGGGGCCGTCCGCGACGAAGCCGTCCGCCGCCGCGGAGCCGGCCCGCTCCGACAACCAGCCCCGGCCCGCCGGCCGGCACGACGACGCGAACCTCGCGGAGACCGGCAGCACCCCGCTCACGCCGTACCTCGCGGGAGCGGCCGCCGTCTTCATCGTGGCCGGCGGAGGCGGCATCGCACTGGCCCGCAGCCGCAGGCGGCACTGAGCCGGGCCGCACCGGAGACATACGGCACCGCCGTCACCCCGCCCGGTGACGGCGGTGCCGTATCCGGCCGTCGCGGCCCCCGCACCGCTCGCCTTCCCGGGCCGCCGGGCCGCCGGGCCGCCGGGCCGCCGGGCCGCCGGGCCGCCGGGCCGCCGGGCCGCCGGGCCGCCGGGCCGCCGGGGAAATCTTCCAGCGAACGAAACCTTGCGGCCTCTGGCGCGCCATATCTAAAATATTCTCGCCAATTCTCACATGCAACGTAACTTCTTCGGTTCACGGCGTGCACGGCTATCGAGAGTAGGTGCCTCCATGACGGTTGCCGCAGTGTCGACGGTCCACCCCGACGAGGTGCACGAGAGACTCGGCCGGCATGTGCTGACCGACGGTTTCAAGCTGGTGCTCGACCCGCTCACCAGTCAGGGCTCGTGGATCGTCGACGCGCGCACCGGTGAGAGGTTCCTCGACCTCTACTCGTTCTTCGCGTCCGCTCCGCTGGGGCTCAACGCGCCGGGCATCGTGGACGACCCGGAGTTCATGGCCCTGCTGGCGCGGGTGGCGGCGAACAAGCCCGCCAACCCCGACGTCTACACCACGCACTACGCCGAGTTCGTCGAGACGTTCGCCCGGGTGCTGGGCGACCCGGACCTGCCGAGGCTGTTCTTCGTCGAGGGCGGGGCACTCGCCGTCGAGAACGCGCTGAAGACGGCGTTCGACTGGAAGAGCCGCCGCAACGAGGCCGCCGGCCGCTCCCCCGGGCTCGGCACCAAGGTCCTGCACCTGCGCAAGGCGTTCCACGGCCGCAGCGGCTACACCCTCTCGCTGACCAACACCGAGCCCAACAAGACCGACCGCTTCCCGAAGTTCGACTGGCCACGCATCGACGTACCCGCCGTGCGCTTCCCCCTCGAACGCCACCTCGCCGAGGTCGAGGAGGCCGAGCGGAAGGCCCTGGAGCAGGCGCGGCGGGCGCTCGAGGACAACCCGCACGACATCGCCTGCTTCATCGCCGAGCCGATCCAGGGCGAGGGGGGCGACAACCACATGCGCCCGGAGTTCCTGCGGGCGATGCAGGCGCTCTGCCACGAGTACGACGCCCTGTTCGTGCTCGACGAGGTGCAGACCGGGGTGGGGATCACCGGCACCACCTGGGCGTACCGGCAGCTCGGCCTCGAGCCGGACATCGTCGCCTTCGCCAAGAAGGTCCAGCTGGGCGGCATCATGGCCGGCCGCCGGGTCGAGGAGGTGCCCGACAACGTCCTCCGGGTCTCCGGGCGGATCAACTCCACCTGGGGCGGCGGCCTGGTCGACATGGTCCGCTCCCGCCGCATCCTGGAGATCATCGAGAGGGAAGGGCTGGTGCCCCGTGCCGCCGCCACGGGAGCGTGGTTCCTGGACGGACTGCGTGAACTGGAGTCCCGGCACGCACCGGTCGCGGCCAACGCGCGGGGACGCGGACTGATGTGCGCCCTCGACCTGCCCGACGGCGCCGTCCGCGACGAGGTGGTGCGCCGCCTGCGGACCGAGGAACATGTGATCGCCCTGCCCTGCGGCGGGCGCACGGTGCGCTTCCGTCCAGCACTGTCCATCACCCAGGATGAGCTCGAGGTCGCGCTGCGGGCCCTGGACCGGGTCCTCGCCGGCCTGCACTGACCCGTACCGCGCGCCCCGGCATCAGCTGTCCCCGGACCCACCCCGCACCCGCCCCCACCCCCGCCGACAAGGAGCACAGACATGGCCCGTTCCGTCGCCTCGATCGTTGCCGGCCGTCCGGTCGCCGGCGCTCCCGGCGGGACCCTCCGGCGACCCGGTCCCGGCCGTACCGCCGAGGTCGTCACCGAGGTCTCGCTCGGGGACGCGTCGACGTTCACCGAGGCCGCCAGGGCCGCGAAGGCGGCTCAGCGCGCGTGGGCGGACGTCCCGGCGCCGGTGCGCGGCTCGGCGATCGGCAAGATCGGCCGGCTCGTCGAGGCCAACAAGGACCGGCTCGCCCGCATCGTGACGGAGGAGATCGGCAAGCCGCTGGCCGAGGCGCTCGGCGAGGTCCAGGAGATCATCGACACCTGCGACTTCTTCCTGGGCGAGGGACGCCGGCTCTACGGCCAGACGGTGCCCTCGGAGATGCCCGACAAGCAGCTGTTCACCTTCCGCAACCCGGTGGGCGCGGTCGCGGTGATCACCGCCGGCAACTTCCCGGTGGCCGTGCCGTCCTGGTACCTGGTGCCGGCGCTGGTGACCGGCAACACGGTGGTGTGGAAGCCTGCCGAGTACGCCGCCGCGAGCGCCAAGGCCCTCTTCGAGCTGTTCGTGCACGGAGGCGGCCTGCCCGACGGCGTCCTCAACCTCGTGCTCGCCGACGGGGAGCAGACGTACGCCGGTCTGGAGACCTCCCTCGACGCCGGGCTGGTCGACAAGGTCGGCTTCACCGGGTCCACGGCCGTCGGCCGGAAGATCGGCGCGCTGTGCGGAAGCCACCTGCAGACCCCGTGCCTGGAGCTGGGCGGCAAGAACCCCCAGGTGGTCACCCCGAGCGCACAGCTCGACCTGGCGGTGGAGGGGGCGCTGTTCTCCGGATTCGGCACCGCGGGACAGCGCTGCACCTCCCTCGGGACGCTCGTCGTGCACGAGTCGGTGCACGAGGACTTCCTCGCCCGCTTCGACGCCGCGGCCCGAGCGGCCCGGATCGGCGACGCGTTCGAGGACGTCCTCTACGGCCCGATGCTCGACGAGCGCTTCGCGCGGCGCTACGAGACCTTCCTCGGCTGGATCAAGGACCACCACCGCACCTACGGCTCCGACGGCGTCGGGCGGATCACGGCCGCCAACCCGCGCAAGGGCTTCGTCGGGGACCCGGAAGCCGGCCTGTTCTACCACCCCGTGATCGTCGACGGAGTGCGCCCGGACGACGACCTGTTCCGCACCGAGACCTTCGGCCCCGTCGTAGGAGTGACGACGTACCGGACCTTCGACGAGGCTGTCGATCTGGCCAACGCCCACGGCTACGGCCTGTCCGCCGCGATCTACACCAGCGATCCGCACGAGGTGTGGACGTTCCGGCGCGGCGTCTCCGCGGGCATGGTCAGCGTCAACAACACCACCTCGGGAGCCGAGGCGCACCTGCCGTTCGGCGGCAACGGCAAGTCGGGCAACGGCAGCCGGCAGTCGGGGCAGTGGGTGCTGGACCAGTTCACCCGCTGGCAGTCGATGAACTGGGACCACTCCGGCCGCCTGCAGAAGGCGCAGATGGACGTGGCCGTCCTCGAGCCCGACCTCTCCTTCCGCCTGTGAGCACGGTGGAGGACCTGGACCGGCACTTCCGCGAGGCGGTGGCCGGTCCACCGGCTCCGGACACGCCGGTCCGGCTGCCTTCCGGCGGACTGGACGCCCGCACCGCACTGGACCTGTTCGACGCCCAGCTGGAGAGCAGGCACACCGACTTCGCCGCCCGCTGGATGCAGCAGCAGGGCCGCGGCTACTACACCATCGGATCGAGCGGGCACGAGGGCAACGCCGCTCTCGCCCTCGCGCTGCGCCCCACCGACCCGGCGCTGCTGCACTACCGCTCCGGCGCCTTCTACTGCGCCCGCGCCCGGCAGGCGGGCGGCGTCGACGCGGTCGGGGACCTGCTGCTGGGCGTGGCCGCCGGGGCGGAGGAGCCGATCGCCGGCGGGCGGCACAAGGTGTTCGGGCGCCACGAGCTGGCCGTCGTACCGCAGACGTCGACCATCGCCTCCCATCTGCCGCGGGCCGTCGGGGTGGCGTGGAGCATCGCCCGCGCCAAGCGCCTCGGCGCCGCGTGCGCCTGGCCGGACGACGCCGTCGTCTGCTGCTCCTTCGGCGACGCCTCGGTCAACCACTCCACCGCCACGGGCGCCGTCAACAGCGCCTGCCACGCGGCCTACCAGGGCCTGCCGATGCCGGTCCTGTTCGTCTGCGAGGACAACGGCCTGGGCATCAGCGTCCCGACACCGCGCGACTGGGTGCGGCAGACCTACGGCACCCGGCCTCCTCTCGCGTACTTCGCCTCGGACGGTTGTGATCCGCGGGCCGCCTTCGCCGCCGCGTGCGAGGCGGTGACCCATGTACGCAGGTACCGGCGCCCCGCGTTCCTGCACCTGTCGATGGTCCGCTTCCTCGGCCACGCGGGCTCGGACGCCGAAGCCGCCTACCGGACGCCGTCCGAGGTCACCGCGGACCTGGATCGCGACCCGCTCCTGGCCACGGCCCGGCTGCTCACCGCGGCCGGCGTCCTCACCCCGCGGCAGGTCATCGACCGCTACGACGAGGTGGGCGGCCGGGTCTCCGCCGTGGCCAAGGAGGCCCTGGAGAGCGAGCCGCTGACCACCGCCACGCAGATCGCCGCCCCCATCGCCCCCCGCCGCCCCCGCCTGGTGGCGGCGACGGCGCGCCGGAGGACCGAACCACCCACCGCGCCCGTGGGCGAGCCCGTCACCCTCGCCCAGGCCATCACCCACACGCTCGCCGACCTGCTCGGCGGCCACCCGGAGATGGTCGTCTTCGGCGAGGACGTGGGCCGCAAGGGCGGGGTCTACGGACTGACCCGGGGCCTGCAGCGGCGCTTCGGCACGGCCAGGGTCTTCGACACCCTGCTGGACGAGCAGTCCATCCTCGGCCTGGCGCTGGGGGCGGGCCTGTCCGGGCTGCTCCCGGTGCCGGAGATCCAGTACCTCGCCTACCTGCACAACGCCGCGGACCAACTGCGCGGCGAGGCCGCCACGTTGCAGTTCTTCTCCCAGGGCCGCTACCGCAACCCCCTGGTGGTCCGCATCGCCGGCTACGGCTACCAGCGCGGCTTCGGCGGCCACTTCCACAACGACAACGCGCTCGGCGCCCTGCGCGACATCCCCGGCCTGGTCGTCGCCTCCCCGTCCCGCCCCGACGACGCCGCCGCGATGCTCCGTACGTGCGTGGCGGCGGCAAAGGTGGACGGAACCGTCAGCGCCTTCCTCGAACCGATCGCGCTCTACCACACGCGGGATCTCCACGAGGAGGGCGACCACGCCTGGCTCGCCGCCTACCCACCACCCGCGGGGCACGTACCGATCGGCCGGGCCCGCACCTACGGCAAGGGGTCGGACCTCACCCTCGTGACGTTCGGCAACGGCCTGCCCCTCTCGCTCCGGGCGGCCCGCCGACTGGCCCGGCGGGACGTCGACTGCCGTGTCGTGGACCTGCGTTGGCTGGCCCCGCTGCCGCTCGACGACCTCCTCCGCGAAGCCGGAGCGACGGGCCGCGTCCTCGTGGTCGACGAGACCCGCCGCAGCGGAGGGGTGTCGGAGGGAGTCGTCACCGCCCTGGTCGACGCCGGTTTCACCGGCACGATCCGCCGGGTCACGAGCGCGGACAGCTTCGTACCGCTGGGCAGGGCGGCACAGTTGGTGCTCGTGTCGGAGGCGGACGTCGAACGCGCGGCCGGGGAGATGCTCTCAGCGGGCTCCGGTGACCACGGGTGACGCCCGGCCGGGCGAGGCGGGAGACCCGCCTTCGGCTCAGCCGATGGCGATCCGGGGGTGGGCGGAGGGCGTGATCCAGCCCATGATCCGGTCCATGGTGGCCCGTGGGACGGAGACGCAGCCGGCGGTGGCGCCGCTGCCGTTGACGTGGAGGAAGATGCCGGCGCCCCGGCCGGGCGTGGCGGGCCAGCGGTTGAAGTTGACGACGAGCGCCTTGGCGTACTGGGTCGGGTAGTTGACGAGGTGCTCACTCCCGCGGTCGCCGGACTCGGTGAGCGGGAAGTCCGCGCCCTGCTCCCCGTGCATGGAGTTGTAGTACGTCGACTCGGGGTCCTCCACCCACCAGTCGTCGTCGGTGACCCGGTGGTAGGGCATGGCGGTGCCGCTCGCCTCGTTGCCGAAGCCCTCGGTGATCGTGTACGTGCCGGTGGGGGTGGTGTAGGTGCCCTGCCGGCGCGTCGCCCCGTCGGTCACACCGCGCGAACCGACCCGGCCCGCACTGGTGCTGAACTGCGCCTTCCAACCGGCGGAGCCCTTGGCCCAGGCGGTCACGGTGGCGTAGGAACCGCTGGCCCTGACGGTGATCAACTGGGTGGCGTCGCCGACCTGCACCGGCACCGGGAAGTCGGGCGCGGCCGGGGCCACCGCGGCGTCGCGGGACCCCCCGCCCGTGCCGCTCACCGAGCCTCCGGCCTTCTTCGCGGCGCCGCCGGACGCGGAGGCGGAGACGGACGACGATGCCTTGGCCGACGCGCTGCCGGAGGGCGACGGACCGGCGGAGGCGGAATCGGAGGCGCTCGGCGAGGCGGACCCGGAGGCGTCGGCAGTGCCCGCCTCCGCCTCCGGGATCTGCGACCCCTCGACCGAGTCCGAGGCGGCCCGCTGCCGGTCGTCGTGCCCACCGCAGGCGGACGTCATCACCAGAGCACCGAGGACGGATGCGGTGATCAGAACCTGCCGGGGAAAGACCTGCACGCTGAGCTCCTTCAGAGGAATGGGAGTGGGGGTGGGGATGGGGAACGGGGGGAGGACGGGGAACGGGGGGACGGAAGAACAGGGGGACGGGGAACGGAAGGAGGGCAACGGAAGGACGGGGGGAAGGAAGGACGGGGAAAGGAAGGACGGGAAACGGCTTGGAGGTGTGAGCGCATGCCCGGCCCGGCAAGGAGGCACGGCAGGGCGGCAGGACCGCGCGGCGGTGCGCCGCGCGGTCTGCGCACGGTCCGGGAGAGGTCGTGTACAACCAGCACGGGGTTGTAGACATCCGGCTCGCCCGCCGTCAAGCGAGGGAGCAAAGCGGACATCGAGCTCGTTCGGTGACGTTCGCCGAAGACCGATCGAAGTCCCGCCGAGGGCCGTGGACGGCGTACTGAGGTCTGCCGCAGGCATGTTGGGCTCGGGCCGAGGACGCGAGACGCGCGGCAGGGACAAAGGTTGTACGCCGCACACGAATTGCCCGTGTGGGATTCGGCACGCCCGTCACCGGTGATGTTCAAGAGCCGGTATGCGCTTGGTCAGCTAGGGGGAATATGCTCCGAGCTCCCCCTGAAGCCGAGCGAAGGGGGAACGGATCCATGGGCGACGTCGACAGACGCCCGCGCGCGAGCGAGATGCGGTCGTACGCCGCGTCCGCCGTCACACGCGTCACCGCCCGCAACCGGCTGCCGCTGGACTACTCCGAGCGCAGCCTGCGGATCATCGACTTCCTGGTCGACGGGCTGCGCAAGGGCGGGGTCGACCTGGAACGGGTGCGGGAGACCCTGTTCGGCCTCGGCGCGTACGTGGGTGAGGTGCTCGTGCGCCGCGCGGGCGCGGTCTGGGTGGACTTCGACGCGGACCAGCGCGCCTACTTCGGCCAGCCGGTCGGCGTACGCATGCCGGACGGCCGGGTGTGGAACCCGCTCGGCAAGGTCCGCAACCGTTTCGAGGCGGGGAGCCCCGAGGACTCGTTGCAGACGTTCTGGCTCACGCTGCACGGACGGACGCGGAGGGTTGCGGGCTGACTGCCCGGCCGAGCCTCGTGAGCGACGGCGACGGCGACGGGCAACTGCTCGACGGCGCCTCGGAATCCGGGAGCCGGCCCGCCTCCGTCGGTGCCAGGATGGACGGCATGACGATGATCGACGGTGCGGTCGAGACCGGGTTCGAGCCGGTACGCGAGGCGTTCGAGGCGAACTTCTCCGAGCGTGGGGACATCGGCGCGGCGGTGTGCGTGTACCGGCACGGCCGACCGGTGGTGGACCTGTGGGGTGGCGTCGCCGATCCGGAGACCGGCCGTCCGTGGACGCGGGACACGCTGCAACTGGTCTACTCGGCCACCAAGGGCGCGACCACGACCGCCGCCCATGTGCTCGTCCAGCGCGGCATGCTGGACCTGGACGCGCCGGTGGCGGCGTACTGGCCGGAGTTCGCCGCGAACGGCAAGGCGGACATCCCGGTGCGCTGGCTGATGTCCCACCGGGCGGGCCTGATCACGCTGGACCGACCGGTCCCGCTGCACGATGCGTTGGCCTGGGATCCCATGGTGGCCGCACTGGCCGCGCAGCGCCCCCTGTGGAAGCCGGGCACGGCGCACGGGTACCACGGCCGGACCTGGGGCTGGCTGGTCGGCGAGGTGATCCGCCGGGTGTCCGGCCGCACGCCGGGCCGCTTCCTCGCCGACGAGATCGCCGGCCCCCTCGGGCTCGACTTCTTCATCGGACTGCCGGCGACCGAACGCCACCGGGTCAGCCGCATGGTGTACCGGCAGCCGGAGTTCGACCCGACCACCGTGCCGGCCGAGTCGGTTCCCGAGGAGTTCCGCGAACTGATCGCCGCCATGGGCGACCCGGACTCCTTCAGCAACCGGGCCTTCGCGGTCACCGATCCCGCCGAGATCGACTTCAACTCGCCCGAGGTGCAGGCCGCGGAGATCCCCGCCTCCAACGGCATCGGCACCGCTCGCGGCCTGGCGCGCATGTACGCCGCGCTGATCGGCGAGGTGGACGGCGTGCGCCTGTTCACCCCGGAGACCCTGGGGTCGGCGACCGAGGAACAGGCCCGCGGAAAAGACCGGGTGATACTCCTCCCGAGCCGCTTCAGCTGCGGTTACATGCTGCCCACCGAGGACCTCCCGATGACCGGCCCGAGCGCCTTCGGCCACATGGGCCGAGGCGGCTCCCTCGCCTTCGCCGACCCCGAGCACGGCATCGCTTTCGGCTACGTCATGAACAACATCATCGAGGGGGCCGAGGATCTGCGTGCGAGCACGTTGGTCGAGGCGGTGCGGAGGTCGCTGGCGTAGGTGTTGAACGGCCGCACACCCGGGCCGTCCCAGAGGGCGAACGGCGCACGCCGGCAGGGCGCGGTGGGTGGAAGGCGGGTTGCGCTTCTGCGTGCATTGACCGGTTCGGCCGATGTCCGCCGGGCGCGTCAGGCGCGCACCGCCTCCCGAGCCGTCCCGTCCGCCAGTGCCCGCAGCTTCTCCCGCGTCTCCGGGTCCGTCGAGTACACGATCGTGCCGACCATGCCCCGGGTCAGCAGCACCTTGTAGGTGTTGCGGATCAGGCGGTCCACGTCGGTGTCGGGGGTGGACTTCCTGAAGACCGGGTCCTTCGACGCCGTGCGGTCCGTGACCCAGCGGTCGCCGCGCCAGACCAGGTCGGGGCCGATGATGACGCCGGACCAGTCGTACTCGAAGCCCTGGGCGGTGTAGACGCAGCCGACCTGGCCGAAGCCGGCCGGGTCGGTGGCCCAGAGGGCGGCCGGGGGCGCACCCGAGACTGCACGGTCGCCGCGCAGGTTCCAGGGACGTGCCCAGTCGCCGATGACGACGTCGGGCGGGAGAGGATCGCCGGGCTTGGGTTCCGGGGACCAGCGCCAGCAGTAACCCGCGGACATACGGGCGCCGTAGCCCTGTGTCCGGCGGGCTTCGAGGAAGGCTTCCATCTCCCGCGGGCTGTCGGCCACCAGCAACTGCATGCGGCCGTCGGGTTCCCACCCGACCGGCCCACCCGGCTCGAGGCCGAGGAGGCGGACCACCCAGCGCAGGTAGGCGTCACTGCCGCCGCAACGGAACTGGCTGTCCAGCGGCACGACATGGCAGGGGATGCCGCGCTTGGCCGCCGCCGCCTTGATGTCGGCCACGGTACCCATCTCGCCGGGGCGGACGACCTGGTGCTCGTCGAGGAGGAAGACGGGTACGTACGCGACATCGATGAGTTCGTCGATCTGCGCCCTGCCGGTGCGGTGTGCCGCACGCGTGTAGCGGTTCGCCGAGGTCTCCCGGATGCGGTGCGCCTCGTCGCAGATCAGGGCACCCAGGCTGTTCTTCTCGGCCGTCATGAAGCTGTTGAAGTACTTGAACAGGTCCTGGACTTCCCGTTTGCGGGCTCCGGCGACCTTGCGCATCGTCTTCGTGAACGACTGCGAGCCGGTGGCGTGCAGGGCAGGAATACCGCGCCGGTAGAGCTCGCCGAGCAGTTGGAGCGCGATCACGCTCTTGCCGGTGCCGGGGCCGCCCGTGACGATCACGACCTCCTTGCGGTCGGCGTGCTTCGCCTTCTCCACCGCGTTGAGCACCATGCGGTAGGCGACCTGCTGTTCATCGAGGAGGACGAACTGCGTACGCTCGCGCACCTCCTCGGCGGCCACGGACATGAGCTGTCTCGACGGCACCGTGGCGCCTGCGCGGAGTTCGTCCGCCGCCTCGGCCCCGGGGTGCCTGTCGCTCAGCCGCGTCCGGAGGTGGTCGAGGAAGGCGCCGCGGCGTTCCGCGGTGAAGAGCAGCCCGTACCCGTCACGCTCGATCTCCCGCAGCCCGGTCACGCCGAACTCGGTCGCGTTGTGGAGGTATGCCACTCCGGCCACCCGGTGCCCGTGTTCCGCCACCGCCCCGTTGAAGTTGACGAGGTAGGCGCAGTAGCGGCGCACCTGCTCGATGGGGTTGAGGACCGGCTGGGCGTAGGCGTCGACATGGCACAGGGTGGGATCGTCCTCATGGGGCAGTGCCTGGCTCCACTGCTTCAACTCCACCACGACGTAGGACGGTTCGCCCGTGGCCGGGTGCACTCCGGCGAGGACGGCGTCGGCGCGCTTGCTGTTCAGCGGGAGCGAGTACTCCAGCATGACCTCCACGTCGCCCAGACCGGCGTCGGCGAGTGCGGCGGCCAGGACGGGGATGCTGCGTTCCCAGGAACGCGCTTCCGAGGCGCCGGGCCGGTAGCCGTGCATATGGACGAAGTTGTCGGTGAGGTGCAGGAACAGCGAACCGTCGAGTGCCATGACGGCGACCGTTTTCGCGGACGCGCGGAACAGCAAGGACTTCCCCCAGGCAGCACGAAGAGACTCGTGCGGGTGGGGGCGTGTCCTTCGATGCTCCACCGAGGCGGAGCGGAAGCCCGTCGGGCCGCGTTGACGATGTGTCCGAGGGTACCTGGCGGTACTGACGGTCGTACCGGTGATCGCTGTGGCGGCGCCCGCACCCGAGCGGGCCGACCACGCGGATGCGTACGGGTGCCGGGTCGGCTGCGACTGCTGTACCTGACCGGTCTCCCATGCGGTCCCGTCCGCCGCCTGCTGTCCGAGCCGACCGGGAAGACCCCCGTCTGTTCGAGTTCACCGAGACCGTCTCGGTCCGAGCACCGCCCCCACGCGTGTGGGACCGCTGTATGACGTGGAGCGCTGGTGGCTCGCCTCCCACCCCGGCCACCAGAGTCTCGAACACCTCGGCGAACGCGGCTTCGGGCAAGGCGCACGCCTGCGGGTCCGCGAGAAGATCGCCGGTCTCCTCGGCGAAGCCATCGGCGAGGTCCCCCGCGTCGTTCCCGGCACCGACGTCACCTGGTACGCGCCCGCCGCCCGCTACCGCCACCTGGGCATCGGCCTCACCCTCGGCGAAGGAGTCACCTGGAGGTGCCGCCAGCAGGGCGAACTCGCTGCGGGTGAGGGCGACTTCAGCTCCGGCCAGCCGCACTTCACGGCCCGCCGGGTCGATGACCAGACGACCGCCGTCGAACGACAGCCGGCCCTCCGCCCCGCCCGGCCGGGCCCGGCGCAGCACCGCGTCCACCCGTGCCACCAGCTCCCGGGGGCTGAACGGCTTGACCACGTAGTCGTCGGCCCCGAGCCGCAGGCCCGCCACCCGGTCCGCCTCGCCGGTCTTAGCGGTCGGCATGATGATCGGGACCTGGGAGACCTCCCGCAGCGAGCGGGCCACCTCCTCCCCGGCCAGGTCGGGCAGCACCAGGTCGAGCACCACCAGGTCCGGTTTGAGCCGCAGTGCCATGTCCAGCGCCTCCTGCCCGGTCGCGGCCTGCAGTACGGCGTAGCGCTGCCGTTCCAGGAAGGCCCGCACCATGTCCCGGATCTTGCGCTCGTCGTCGACGACGAGCACCGGCGCCCTTCCCATGACGCGACCCACCTCCCGCACCGGGACGGCATTCAGCGCCAGCCTCCGCCCGCCGCGCGTGGCGGGCCCAGGGGCCACCGGCCCCGGCGGACGGGACCTTCGAGCAGGATCCGCCGCCCCGCCCGCCGTCCCCCGCCCGCGCACGGGGATCAGGACGGGCTCTGGGTGACTCCCGGGCCCGTGCCGCTCATGCGGACGATCTCGCCGCCGAGCTTGGGGCGGAACGCCTTCAGCGCCTTCGGCGGGGCGCTGACCACCCAGCGCGAGCCGACCAGGTAGTTCCCCCGGTACATGCTGACCGTGTCCAGCCAGGACTTCTTGTACCGCTCCTCGGGGAACGTGGTGATGAGGTAGTCGCCCTCCTTGGTGTGGCAGATCCCTTCCCGCAGTTCCTTCGCTTCGGTGCGGATCTTGACCTTGCAGCCGGTGAGGGCGGCGATCACCTCGACCTTCGCCGGTGCCACGACACCGGCGGCCGGGGCCCCGGAGATCTGCGAAGGATCGCCGTCGACCGCGGCGTCGTCCGCCTCGCTGCCGCAGGCCGTGCTCAGCGGGAGGAGGGCCAGGCCCGCCACGAGCACGGCGCCGCGAACCGGGCGGGCCGCGAGCGGAGTACGGCGTTCTTGCCGGGGCTGCTGTGACTGCTCGGGGTGCTGTCGCACGTGTCTCTCCGTCTCCGTGTTCCCGTCCATGCCGTCGACCAGGCATGCGGGAAGGGATACGGGACCGCTGCTGTGCCTGTTCACCTGTGCTGGGCCTGTGCACCTGCGCTGTGCCTGTGCACCTGCGCGTCGGTGTGCGCCCGTGGGACGGCCGGGACTCCGTCCCACGGGCCCGGTCTCATGCCCGGGCACGGCTGGTGGGTTCCGGCTGGATGGCGTGCGCGCTGTGCTGGTCGGACCGGACCCCACCCGGTGCGGCGAAGTCCTGCGAAGGAGGGTCCTCTATCGGCACTGACAACGATCACCGGTACAGCCTTTGCGGCAGGGGCAGGCCGTACGGTTGACTCCTGCGGGCCGGGCCACGAACAGCACGTCCAGAGAGCGGGGATTTCCCTGGCCACCGCGAGCGCCTACCACGGGCCTCCTGAGCTGACCTATCACCGCGCCCTGACCGACTGGCACGTCGAGCCCGCGCTGCTGGTCCTGCTCGCGGCCGCGGCGGTCGCCTACAGCGCGGCGGTACGCGCCACCCGACGCCGCGGTCGAGCCGTACCGGTGCGCCGCCACGTCGCCCTCGCCGCCTGTCTGGCCACGGTGGCGGTCGCCACCGCCTCGTTCCTCGGCCAATACGCCGACACCTTGTTCTGGGTCCGGTCCGTGCAGCTGACCGTCTTCTTCATGATCGCGCCGCCGTTCCTGGCACTGGCCCGCCCGCTGTCCCTCGCCGCCGCCGTCCTCCCGGCCCCGGCACGGGCTCGGGGCCGCCGGGCACTGCGCAGCCGCCCCGCCCGGGCCCTTGCCCACCCGGCCAGCGGAGCACTGCTGTTCATGGGGCTGCCCTGGGCCGTGTTCTTCACCGGCTGGCTCCCGGCCATGCTCCGCGACCAGGCCGTGGACACCGCCACCGGCGTGCTGCTGTTCGCCATCGGCTTCGTCTACTACTGGAGCCGCCTCCAACTCGACCCCGTGCCCAGCCGCTTCTCCCCGGTCGTCTCCCTGTTCATCGCCTTCGCCGAGGTCCTCCTGAACGCCGTGCTGGGCCTGTGCCTGATCTACGCCGTGGGCGCGGGCATCGCCCACGGCTACTACGCGGCCCTCGGCCGCCCGTGGGGCCCGTCGCTGAGCCTGGACGAGCAGACCGGAGGCGGCGCCTACTGGGTCCTCGGCCACTTCATCGGCGTTCCCTACCTGGTCATCGTCTTCCGCCAGGCACGCCACCACGACCGCAGGGCCGCCCGGGCCATCGACGCGAGCATCGACGCCCGGACGCCCGACGGAACCGACGCCGACCACATGCGCCCCTGGTGGGAAACCGACCCGGCCGTCGCCCACCTCGGCCTCAACACCCCCGCCCGCTCCGAACACCGCACCTGACCCGCCACGGGCGTCGAGGAGAACATCGGCGCGGCCTGGATGCCGCTCTCCGGCACCGCCCGCCGACCCTCGCCCGCGCCGTCTGGGCCGGATCGGCCCAGGTACGCGGCAGCCCGGAAGAGGGCACAGGCACTGCCCGTCGTGCCGGCCGAACAGCCGGTCGTCGCGGAAACGCACCGCCTCGGGCTCGCCACGGCCGTCCCCGGCCCGGCCTGCGCCGCCCGCATCAACGCCCTGACGGATGGAAATAATCTCTGACCTGCGGAAACAACGAGCGGCAGACGAGTCGGGCTGTACGCCGGGTTCTGTCGCCCGGTCGCCTCGCGGCGGCCGGGGAGACGGCCATCCATCTAGGACCGGTGTTGCCACCGGCCTCGTGCGGTCTACCCGGGGACTCGGGCGGGCAGCCCTCCGACGTCCCCGCAGGAGCGCCCCTCTTTCAAAAGGCGCTCCCTTTTGACCTTGCTCCGGGTGGGGTTTACCTAGCTGCCCAGGTCACCCTGGGCACTGGTGGTCTCTTACACCGCCGTTTCACCCTTACCCGGTGCCGAAGCGCCGGGCGGTCTGTTTTCTGTGGCACTGTCCCGCGGGTCACCCCGGGTGGCCGTTAGCCACCACCCTGCCCTGTGGAGCCCGGACGTTCCTCGGGAAGCCCTCCGTCAAGAGGACTCCACGCGGCCGTCCGCCCGGCTCGTCTGCCGTGATGACCATGCTACCCGGCGCGTGCGGGTGGCTTTGTCCGGACCGCCGGAACCCCCGGGTCCGGCGGCCGCCGGACCCGCCGCCGTCGCCAGCACCGAACCCGCCAGGATCAGCGTGAACGCCGCCCCGATCGTCGGCGTCAGGTCCTCGCCCAGGAACAGGGCCCCCGCCGCCACCGCCACCGCCGGGTTGACGTAGGTGAAGACCGTGGCCCTCGTCGGGCCGACCTCCTTGATCAGCTCCAGGAAGGCCACGAAGGCCAGCGCCGTGCAGATCGCGCCCAGGCCGATCAGCGCCACCAGCACCGACGTCGACGGCATCTCCGCCGGGCGGCTCATCATCGCCGCCGGCGCGTAGACCAGGGCCGCCAGGGCCAGGCAGGGGGCCGTCAGCTGGAGTGTGGGGACGTTCTTCAGCCAGCGGGCCGCTATCAGCGGAGCCGTCGCGTAGCCCAGCACCGTCAGCATGACCTCGCCCAGCGACCGGGCATCGCCGCCCGTCAGGTGCGGGACCGTCAGTACTCCCACCCCCGCCAGCCCCAGCGCCAGCCCCGTCACCCTGCGTGCGCTCAGGTGTTCCACGTTGCCGAAGAAGCGGGACAGGACCAGGCCCACGATCGGCACGCCCGCGATCAGCAGGCCCGCCGTCGAGCTGGAGAGGTCGCGTTCCGCGTCCGTCAGCGTGAACCACGGGCCGATGATCTCTATGCACGCGAAGCCCAGAATCGGCAGCCAGTGCCCCCGGACCATGCGGAACAGGCCGCCCTGGCGTATCGCGAAGGGGAGCAGGAGGACCGCGCCGAGCGCGCAGCGCGTGAACACCACCACGGACGGGGACAGCGGAGCGTCCACCGCCACCTTGATCATCAGATAGGGGATGCCCCAGACCACTCCCATCAGGGAGAACAGGAACCAGCCGCGTGCAGTCATGCACACAGCCTCCGCCCGGCTACGGCCTGCCGTCTTGAACGCTGTTGCGGTACGCCGCCGGCGTCACCCCGAGCACCCGCCGGAACCAGCGCGTCAGGTGCGCCTGGTCCGCGAAGCCGACGAGTGCGGCGACCTCCGCCGGACGCCCTCCCGCTTCCAGGAGGCGGCGGGCGCGGGCCACCCGGTACTGGGCCAGCCAGGCGTACGGCGGTATGCCCATCGTCGTACGGAAGGCCCGCAGGAGCTGGTAGCGGGACAGGCCCAGGTCCGCCGCGAGCGAGGCCAGGGAGGGCGGGTTGAGTAGTTCGTCCGCCAGGCGGTCCCGTACGAGCCGTGCCGTCCGGTCCGCGCCGGGGATCAGGTCGGACGTCGGGCGGGCCGCCGAGTGGCGGCGGGCCAGGGCCGTCAGCAGCCACGGGAGGCGGGACTCCGCCTCCAGGGGGTCCGGGTTCCCGCGCAGATCCGTGTGGGTGCGGAGGATGGCGGCGGCCAGTTCCGGGTCGTCGATCAGCGGCTCGCGGAAGTGCGGGAGGCCGTCGGTGAGGGTGCCGTCGGTGAGGAGGGCGGGGTCGGCGTAGAGGGCCCGGTAGGCGTAGCCGTCGGTGGTGCTGCCGGGGCCTCCCGTGTGCATCTCACCGGGGGCGAGGACCACGATCGAGCCCGGGCCCGTGCGGATGTGGCCGCCCCGGTAGTCGATCACCTCAAAGCCGCCCACGCAGACTCCGATCGTGAACTCCTCGTGCGCGTGCGGGGCGTAGACGTGCTTGTCGAAGCGGGCGGTCAGCAGGTCGAGCGAGGGGCCGCAGCGGCCCAGCCGAGCCCTGGTCCACAGTGCCTGTTCCACCCCGCACCCCCTTCCGCCCTACGGGTGCAACACCGGACGGCTCAGAGAAAGTCCGCCGTGTCCAGGTCGAAGGCGAACGGCTCCGGGAGGCTCAGTGGTCTGCCGAAGGGGCGGGTGCAGTGCTCCCGGTAGTCGTCCTTCCCGGGGTCGCTGAACAACGTGACGGACGACGCCTCCCGGTCGACCAGCAGGTAGAGGGGGATTCCTCCGCGGGCGTAGGAGTGCCGTTTCGCCTCGCGGTCGGCCTGGGGCTTGGTGGAGGTGACCTCCAGCACCATGGTGACGCCGTCGCAGGGCATCCAGGAGTCGGCGCCCCGGTAGAGACGCAGTCTCATGGGAGCGAACATGCCGTCCGGAATCACGTGGTCCTTCGGGCAACCGTTCCCGCTCCGCAGCTTCAACCCCTTGTTCCCGGAGAACTGCATCTCGGTCCGGGAACGCCTGATCACCTGATTCACGATCAACCCGATGCAATCCTCGTGGTCCCCGTCCGGCGGCGGCGTCACGACGATCTCCCCCTCGATCAGCTCGGCCCGGAAGCCCTCCGGCGTGTCCAGGGCGAGAAAGCCCTCCAGCAGGACTTGTTCCTGCGTGAGCGGCTCGTGGGCCATGGCAGTCATGTCACGCCCCTCCTTCGGTCGCTCGCCAGACTGGGACATCGGAAGATCACCTGTCCGAGAGATCGGGAACCGTTCCCCCGATCGTGGCACACGACCAGGGCCCTCGGCAGGCGGCGCAGCGCCCGCTCGGCCCTGCCGCGGCGTCGGCCTCTCCACCGGTCCCGTGCGGATCGGGGAGGCTCGCCGTGCCCGTACGCTGGGCCGGAGCTCAAAGTGAAGGAGATCTTCCGTGCTGGTCCTGCTGCCGCCCTCCGAAGGCAAGGCGACCTCCGGCCGTGGCGCCCCGCTGAAGCTGGAGTCGCTGTCGCTGCCCGGCCTGAACCCGGCCCGTGAGGCGGTGCTCGGCGAACTGGTCGAGCTGTGCGCCGGGGACGAGGAGAAGGCGCGCGAGGTGCTCGGGCTGAGCGAGGGGCTGCGCGGCGAGGTGGCGAAGAACGCCGGGCTGCCGGTCGCCGGGACCCGGCCCGCCGGGGAGATCTACACCGGTGTCCTCTACGACGCCCTCGACCTGGCCTCGCTCGACGCCGCGGCCAAGCGGCGCGCCACGCGTTCGCTGCTCGTCTTCTCGGGGCTGTGGGGCGCCGTCCGCATCAACGACCGCATCCCCTCCTACCGCTGCTCGATGGGCGTGAAGCTGCCGGGACTCGGCGCGCTGGGCGCGCACTGGCGGGCGCCGATGGCTCAGGTGCTGCCCGAGGCCGCCGGGGACGGGCTGGTGCTG
The DNA here is from genome assembly GCF_047049295.1 of Streptomyces sediminimaris. Classification (NCBI taxonomy): domain Bacteria; kingdom Bacillati; phylum Actinomycetota; class Actinomycetes; order Kitasatosporales; family Streptomycetaceae; genus Streptomyces; species Streptomyces sediminimaris. Next base: position 2,617,554 of record NZ_JBJWOT010000001.1, read on the forward strand.
GACCTGCGCTCGTCCGCGTACGCCGCCGCCTGGAAGCCGAAGGGCGAGCCGGCCGGGCGGACGGCGAGCGTACGGGTGCTGCACGCGCCGACGCGCAAGGTCGTCAGCCACTTCAACAAGGCGACCAAGGGGCGGATCGTACGGAGCCTGCTGACGGCCGGCGCGGCGCCCGGGACGCCGGCGGAGCTGGTCGCGACGCTGCGGGAGCTCGGTTACGTGGTGGAGGTGGAGGCGCCGAAGGGGAAGGGCAGGGCGTGGCTGCTGGACGTACTGGTGGACGAGGTGCACTGACCGCCCGGACGTCACCGCTCAGGCTCGCCACTCACCGCTCGTTGCAGTATGCGCAATGGGCTTTGCGCAGGATGCTTCTCAACGGCACGATGACGTCATGACGTCGCCGCCGCCCGCCTCCTCCCTGCCCGCCTCCTCCCTATCCGCCTCCTCCCTGCCCGCCTCCTCCCTATCCGCCTCCTCCCTGCCCGCCTCCGTCCTCGGTCTCGCCCCTGTCATCCCCGTCGTCGTACTCGACGACGCCGCCGACGCCGTGCCGCTCGCCCGTGCCCTCGTCTCGGGCGGGCTGCCCGCGATCGAGGTGACGCTGCGGACGACGGCGGCCCTGGACGCCGTCCGGGCGATCGCCGGTGAGGTGCCGGAGGCGGTGGTCGGGGCGGGGACCGTGATCACGCCGGAGCAGGTGCGGGAGTCGGTGGAGGCCGGGGCGCGCTTCCTGGTCAGCCCCGGCTGGACCGACCTGCTGCTCGACGCCATGCGGGCGTCCGGGGTGCCGTACCTGCCGGGGGTGTCGACCGCCTCGGAGGTCGTGACGCTGCTGGAGCGCGGGGTGCGGGAGATGAAGTTCTTCCCGGCGCAGGCCGCGGGCGGGGCGCCGTATCTGAGGTCGCTCGCGGGACCGCTGCCGCAGGCACGTTTCTGCCCGACGGGCGGGATCGGTGCCGCCGATGCACCCGAGTACCTCGCGCTGCCCAACGTCGGTTGTGTGGGCGGGACTTGGATGATCCCCGGGGATGCCGTCGGCGCCGGGGACTGGGGACGCATCGAGGCGCTGGCGCGCGAGGCCGCCGCGCTCGGGTGAGAGGCGATGTGCCGCGGGCCCGGCCCGCGCCGGTCAGCGCAGGTGAGAGGTGTCGTTGAAGAGCCGTACGCTCGCGTTGCCGTCCGCGTAGTACGCCACCGCCGACAGGGCGGCCGCCGACAGCTCCATGCGGAACAGGGCCTCGGGCGGGGCGCCCAGGGCCAGTTGCACGAACGTCTTGATCGGGGTGACGTGCGAGACGAGCAGGACCGTGCGGCCCGGGTACGCCGCCACCAGTTTCTTCCGGGTGGCCTCGATGCGGGTCCCGGTCGCGGCGAAGCTCTCACCGCCGCCGGTGGGCTCCGCCGCCGGGTCGGCCAGCCATCTGTTCAGGTCGTCCGGGTAGCGCTCGCGCACCTCGCCGAACGTCAGGCCCTCCCAGGCGCCGAAGTCCGTTTCGCGCAGCCCTTCCTCGATGCTCACCTCGAGGCCGAGGTGGCGGGCCACGATGCCGGCGGTCTCCCGGGTGCGCGCGAGCGGCGAGGCGACGACCGCCTGGATCGTCCCGCGCCGCGCCAGCGCCGCGCCCGCCCGTTCGGCCTGCTCCCGCCCGGCACCGGAGAGGGAGGGGTCGGTGCCACCGCTGCCGGAGAACCGCTTCTGCGGGGTCAGCGGGGTCTCCCCATGCCGCAGCAGCACGAAGGTGGCGGGCGCGCCCAGGTCGGCCGGAGCCCACCCCGGGCTGCTCACACGACTCACACGGCTCACACCGCCGCTCACCCGGCTCACACCGCCGCTCACCCGGCTCACACCGCCGCTCACACCGCTCACACCGCTCACGGCCTTCGCGGCCCGCACGTCGGCCTCGTCCTCGGCCCCGTCCTCGGCGGCGGCCTCGGTGGCGGCCTCAGTGGCCGCCTCAGTGGCCGCCTCAGTGGCCGCCTCAGTGGCGGCAGCCTCCAGCTCGGCCGTCGACTCCGCCGCCGACCACTGCTGACCGCGGCCGCCCGCGTCCATCGCCTCGTTCGCCAAGCGGTCCGCGTGCTTGTTCTTCTCCCGCGGGATCCACTCGTACGTCACCCGCTCCGGCGGGAAGACCCGTGCCGCCTCCATGGCCAGCGGCTTCATGTCCGGGTGCTTGATCTTCCAGCGGCCCGACATCTGCTCGACGACCAGCTTGGAGTCCATGCGGACGTGGACGACCGCCGAGGGGTCGAGCTCGTGGGCCGCCCGCAGACCGGCGAGCAGCCCCCGGTACTCGGCGACGTTGTTCGTGGCGACGCCGATGTACTCGGCCGCCTCGACCAGGGTCTCCCCCGTCGTCGCGTCGAGCACGACGGAGCCGTAGCCCGCGGGCCCGGGGTTCCCCCGTGACCCGCCGTCCGCCTCGACGATGAACTCCCGCACGGCACAAGCCCCTTACAAAAACGCGCGCAACGAACCGAACCCGAACGAACGGAACCGGCGCCTACAGGCCCGACTCGGCCGTACGCACCAGGATGCGGCGGCAGTTCTCGCAGCGCACCACCGTGTCGGGGGCGGCCGCGCGGATCTCGTTGATGTCGGTGATCGACAGCTCCTGGCGGCAGCCCTGGCAGGTGCGCTGGTGGAGCTTGGCGGCGCCGATGCCGCCCTGCTGCTCGCGCAGCTTGTCGTAGAGCTTGAGCAGGTCCGCGGGGATGGTGCCGGCGATGACCTCGCGCTCCTTGGTCACCGTGGCCACCTCGCCGTCGATCTCCTCGAAGGCGGCGTCCCGGCGCGCGGTCGCGTCGTCGATCTTCGACTGGACGGAGGAGACCCGCTCGGTCAGCTCGCGCACCCGCTCCTGCACGGACTCGATGCGCTCCATGACCTCCAGGACGATGTCCTCGAGGTCGCCCTGCCGCTTGGCGAGGGAGGCGATCTCGCGCTGGAGGTTCTCCAGGTCCTTGGGCGAGGTGACCGCGCCGGAGTCCAGCCGCTGCTGGTCGCGGGCGGCGCGCTGGCGCACCTGGTCCACGTCCTGCTCCGCCTTGGTCTGCTCGCGGGCGGTGTCGCTCTGCTCGGTCTGCGCGGCCACGAGCAGGTCGCGCAGCTGGGTGTGGTCCTTGGTCAGCGACTCGATCTCGGCGTGCTCGGGCAGCGACCTCCGCCGGTGGGCGAGCTGCTGGAGACGGACGTCGAGTGCCTGGACGTCGAGGAGGCGGATCTGGTCGGCGGGCGCGGCGTTCAGTTGGGGGCTCCTGCAGTCGAATCAGGGGAGGCCGCATGGGCCGTCCAGGGGTCGGTGACCGTCTTGGACACGTGGACGCGGAGGTCCCATCCATGGCGGTCGGAGATTTCGTCGAGCTGGGTCGCGGCCAGCTCGCACCAGGGCCACTCGGTGGCCCAGTGCGCCGCGTCGAGCAGCGCGAGGGGGCTGTGGAGGACGGCCTCGGAGGCCGGGTGGTGGCGCAGGTCGGCGGTGAGGAAGGCGTCGACGCCTGCGGCGCGTACGTCGTCGAAGAGGCTGTCGCCGGAGCCGCCGCTGACCGCGACCGTGCGGATCGTGGCCCGCGGGTCGCCGGCCACGCGGACGCCCTGCGCGGTGGCGGGCAGCCGGGCGGCGACGTGCGCGGCGAACTCGCGCAGCGGCCGCGGGTGGTCCAGTTCGCAGACCCGGCCCAGGCCGCGGCGGCCTTCGCGGTCCGTCGGGTCCGGTACGAGGGGCCGTACGACACGGAGGTCCAGCGCGCCCGCGAGCGCGTCCGAGACGCCGGGATCGGCCGTGTCGGCGTTGGTGTGGGCGACGTGCAGCGCGATGTCGTTCTTGATCAGCGTGTGCACGACCCGGCCCTTGAAGTGCGAGGCGGCGACCGTCGTCGTACCGCGCAGATAGAGCGGGTGGTGGGTGACGAGCAGGTCGGCGCCGAGCTTCAGGGCCTCGTCGACGATCTCCTGGACCGGGTCGACGGCGAACAGGACCCGGGTGACCTGCTGGCCGGGGTCGCCCACGACCGTGCCGACCGCGTCCCAGGACTCGGCCCGCGCGGCGGGCCACAGGTTCTCCAGCGCGGCGATGACTTCAGACAGACGGGGCACGGACAAAAGGCTACCTGCCTGATCTGTGCCGCTGCACCGAAGCCCGGTTCCGCCCCCCGGCGGAGGCCCGGTCCGGCCCGTACCGGGTCGCAGGATCGTCCGGGGCGTGAGGGAAGCGCGGGCCTCCGTCAGCACACCGGCTCCCGTTTCCTCAGGCGAATCGTTCCTGGGCCACCCTTATGTGTGAAGCACACGCTCCGGCGTCCCACGCGTGTGCGTGCGAAAACTAGTTTCGTCGCCGGAGGTGACCAGACCATGACGGCCTGTGCGATCGAGCCCGAGGCTGCCCCCGAGGACGGCGCCCCGCAGCCGGGCTTCACCATCACCGCGGACGGCGCCTACGCCGCCCGCCTCGCCCTGGACGGCGGCTCCCTCTTCCCGGAGCGCTGGACACTGGACGGCCCGGAGCCGTACGCCGTGCCCCTGCCCGCGAACCAGCCCGAGGAGCCCGGCGCCGAGGTGCAGCCGATGGGCGACGGGCGGGTGCTGATCCGCCGGGCGACGGCGGGGCGGCACGTGTTCTCCCTGCTCTATCCGACCGGCCCCGGCACCGGCGAGGTCGTGATCGGCTCGGTCGAGTGCCCGGACGGGGACACCCGGCTGCGGCTGCTGCCGCCCGCGCCGGGCGGCGAGAGGGCCTACGCCCTCGCCGTGGGCCGGCGCTCCAGCGCGGTGTGGCTGGTGGCGGGCGGCGAGTTCGGGCCCGAGCACGTGGCCCAGATCCCGGGGCGCTGCTCGGGCGGGGTCTGGCTGGACCACACGGGGCGGATGCTGGCGCTGGACCGGGAGGTCGGCGGCCGCACCAAGGCGGTCGTGGTCGACCTGCGGCGGGACGGGGAGACCTCGCCGCTGCTGCAGATCGCCGACGGCAGCGACGACCGGCTGCTGCTCGCCGACCCGGACAGCGGCCTGCTGCTGATCAGCTCCGACGCGCCCTCGCCGGGCGAGGAGCGGCTCGGCTGGGGCGTGCTGGGCAGCACGCTCCCGGTGCGCTTCCCGGAGTTCCTGCGGCTGCCGGAGTGCACGGTCACGCCGTTCGCCATCCAGCCGGGTCAGGTGCTGACCCCGGAGAGCTGCGGGGTGGCGCTGCGCGTCGACGGGCCCCTGGGCAGCTGGGTCGGGCTGTGGCGCCCGGACCGGCGGCACATAGACCATCTCCCGGCGCCCGCGGGCTGGTTGACCGGCTCGGGGTGCTGGACGAGGGACGGCGTGCTCCAACTGCCCTACGCCACGGCCGAGGTGCCGTGCGGCGTCGCGCGGCTGACGGTGCCCTCGGCGGAGACGGGGAAGGCGGCGGGAACGAGGAAGACGGCTGAGGCGGCTGAGGCGGTTGAGATGGCTGAGATGGCTGAGTCGACTGAGATGGCTGAGGCAGGGGAGACGGCGGGGAAGGCGGCGGGAACGGGGGGACCAGAGAAGCCGGGAGGACGACCGGAGGGTGCGGGGAGCGCGGGGCCGGAGGGGCCGGTTCCCAGCGGTGCGGACGCCCGTGGATCGGCGGGGAGTTCGTCCTCGTCGCCCGCGCCGGGCGGGCCGACGCGACCGGGTCCTTCGGAGCCCGTCGCGCGGCGTCCCGTGCCGTTGCGGGAGGCGCCGCTGGGGCGTCTTGTAACGAAGTAGTGCCGATGGGCGTGCCCGTGTGGAATCGAACAACGGGGGAATGGTTATGCTCGCCGGGCTGTAGGAAAGATCAGTTGTTGACGGGGTGAATACGTCCGATGAGCGACATCAGCACGACGGAGCAGCTGTCCGCCGACTCCCAGGAGGACACCGGTCACGGCCGGCACCGGGGCCCGGTCTCGGCCCAGGAGAGCGAGTCCTCCCCGCACGGCCGGCACCGCAAGCCGGCCGGGGAGAGCGCCGAGGCGGCTGCCTGACGGTTGTGGAGAGGGGGGTGCCCGGTGGGGCACCCCCCTCTTCGCGCGCTCAGCCCCGCCTCAGCCCCAGCACCTCCGCCGCCGCGAACGTCTCCCCCTCCGGCCGCTCCGCGTAGTGCGGGGTCAGCAGCGCGTCGAGTTCGCCGTACGTGAAGGTCTCCTGCTTGCTGTCGAACTGCGCCCGTACGCGCGGCCGTTCGACGATCGCGACCATGCCGCCGTGCACGACGAGCAGCTGGCCGCTGACCCGGGCCGCGGCGGGCGAGGCCAGGTAGCCGACGAGCGGGGCGACGTGTTCCGGGGCGAGCGGGTCCAGGGCGTCGGCGGGCTGCCCGAACCCGGCGAAGACGTCCTCGGTCATCCGGGTGCGGGCCCGCGGGCAGATCGCGTTGGCCGTGACGCCGTACTTGGCGAGGGCGAGGGCCGTGGAGGTGGTCAGGCCGACGATTCCGCCCTTGGCGGCCGCGTAGTTGGGCTGGCCCGCCGAGCCCGCCAGGAACGCCTCGGACGACGTGTTCACGATCCGGCCGTAGACCGGCCCGCCCGCCGCTTTCGACCGCTCACGCCAGTGTGCGGCGGCGAAGTGGGTGGTGTTGAAATGCCCCTTGAGGTGGACGCGGATCACCGAGTCCCACTCGTCCTCGGTCATCGAGAAGACCATGCGGTCGCGCAGGATGCCGGCGTTGTTGACGAGGATGTCCAGCTTGCCGAACTCGGCGACCGCCAGCCCGACGAGTTCCCCGGCCTGCTGGAAGTCGGCCACGTCACCGGTGTGCGCCAGCGCCGTGCCGCCCGCGGCCCGGATCTCGGCGGCGGCCTCCGCGGCGGGAGTCGCGGAGGCCGCCCCCGAGCCGTCGCGGCCCGGTTGGCCGTAGTCGTTGACGACGACGGCCGCGCCGAGCCGGGCGAGTTCGAGCGCCTCGGCCCGGCCGAGACCTCGGCCGGCACCGGTGACGATCGCGGACAGTCCCTCGAGTGGCAGTGACACGGACACTCCCGTCAGATCCCGACGCACACGGGCAGGGTCAGATCTCGATGCAGGTGCGCAGGGCCGTGCCCGAACGCATCTGGTCCAGCGCCTCGTTGATGCCGGCGAGCGGCACCCGGTGGGTGATCAGACCCGCCAGGTCGATGCGGCCCGCCCGCCACAGGGCGATGGTGCGCTCGTAGGAGCGCAGGACGTCGCCGCCGCCGTACATCGACGGCAGGATGCGCTTCTCGTCGAAGAACAGCTCGAACATGTTGAGCTGGAGGAAGTCGTCCATGGCGCCCGCGCCGACGACGACGAGGGTGCCGCCGCGCCGGGTGTTCTCGTAGGCGGTGCGGGCGGTGGCGGACTTCCCGACGACCTCGAAGACGTAGTCGAAGCCCTCGCCGGCGGTGACCTGCTGCTTGGCGTCGGCCAGTTCGCCGGGCGGGATCGCCCTCGTGGCGCCGAACCCGAGCGCGGCCTCGCGGCGCGTGGCGACCGGGTCGACCGCGACGATCTCGGCGGCGCCCTTGAGCCGTGCGCCCTGGATCGCGGAGATGCCGACGCCGCCGCAGCCGATGACGGCGACCGACGAACCGGCCTCCACATCGGCGGTGTTGAGGGCCGCACCCAGTCCCGTCGTCACTCCGCAGCCGATGAGCGCGGCGATGTCGAAGGGCACGTCGTCGGGGATCGGCACCGCACAGCCCGCGTCGACGACGACCTCCTCGGCGAAGGTGCCGGTGCCCGCGAAGCCGAAGACGTCCTGGCCGGAGCGCTTGAAGTTGGGGGTGCCGGCGTTCATGAACCCGGCCAGGCACAGCTCGGTCTGCCCGCGCCTGCAGGCGGGACAGGCCCCGCAGGCGGGCAGCCAGCACACCACCACCCGGTCGCCGGCCCGCACGTTCCGCACTCCCTCGCCGACTTCGAGGATCTCGCCGGCGCCCTCGTGTCCGGGCACGAACGGCGCGGGCTGCGGCAGCACCCCGCTCATCGCGGACAGGTCCGAGTGGCACAGACCGGTGGCCCGCACCCGTATCCGCACCTTGCCGGGCCCGAAGCCCGTCGCCTCGACGTCGTCGAGGACCTCCAGCTTGTCCTGGCCGATCTCGTGCAGTACGGCTGCGCGCATGCTGCCGCTCCCCTCAACTGTCGTCTGTGTCAGGAGTGTTCGAGGATCGTGTCGGTGAGGACGGGTGCGTCCCGCTCGACGGTGCCGACGGCCACCCGCACCCGCCCCTCCCCCCGCCACATGCCGATGCGCAGGGTCTCGCCCGGGAAGACGACGCCCGCGAACCGGGTGGCGTAGGACCGCACCCGGCTCACGTCCCCGCCGAGCAGCGTGTCCACGACCGCCTTGAGCGTCATGCCGTAGGTGCACAGGCCGTGCAGGATGGGCCGGTCGAACCCGGCGAGCTTGGCGAAGTCGGGGTCGGCGTGCAGCGGGTTCCAGTCGCCGGAGAGGCGGTAGAGCAGGGCCTGGTCCTCGCGGACGGGGCGCTCCACGGTCCGGTCCGGGTCGCCCGCGGGCGGGTCCGGGCGGACGGACGGACCGCGTTCGCCGCCCCAGCCGCCCTCTCCCCGTACGAAGATCTGGGCGTCGTTGGTCCACAGCGGCCCGTCGGCGTCGGCGACCTCGGTGCGCATGACCAGGACGGCCGCCTTGCCCTTGTCGTACACGGCGGCGATGCGGCCGGTGGCCGTGGCCGTGCCCGCCACCGGGATCGGGCGGTGCAGGGTCAGCGCCTGGCCGCCGTGCAGCACCTTGGCGAGGTCGACCTCGACGCCCGGCACGGACAGCCCGCTGATCACGCCGGGCGAGCCGGCGCCCGCGACGGTCGCGAAGCTCGGCAGGACGTGCAGCCGGGACTCCAGGGTGTAGCGCAGCTCGTCGGGGTCGGTGGCGGGGATGCCGGCGCCGACGCCGAGGTGGTAGAGCTGGACGTCCTTGCGGTCCCAGGTGATCTCGCCGGTGTGGGGCTCGGCGGCGAGGGCCTGCGCTGCGTCGATGGGCATACGGCTCCTGTTGCTCGGGCTGCGGGCGTCCTGGCCGGGCGGTGGACGCCGGTCGCCTGCGTGCGGTGTCAAGACCCCGGCGCGGCCGTCCGCACCGTCGGCCGCACCGAGGTCGCTGCGGGCCGATCTAGAACGCGTTCCAGTCCGGCGCCCTAGGTATAACCCAGCGCCCTGCACTTGTGAAGTCTCCTGACGGTATGTCAGATGCGCTCGCGGGGCTTCGGTGGAGCGGGCCACGGCTCGGGCAGTGACATTTGTCCTGCCCGAGTCCGTACAAGCGCATCTGCCGGGCGGCACCCCCTTTCCGTAGCGTCGTGGTCATGACGAAGACGACGGGGACGACCGGGACGACGGGGACGACCGGAACGACCGGAACGACGGGGACGGGGAACGGGACCGCGGACGGGACGCCACCCGCCGTGTCCTTCACGGGGGCGGTCAAGAACTTCGGCGCCGTGCGTGCCGTGCGGGGCGTCGACCTGCGGATCGAGCCGGGCGAGACCGTGGCCCTGCTCGGCCGCAACGGCGCGGGCAAGTCGACGACGATCTCGCTGCTGCTCGGCCTGAACGAGCCCGACGAGGGCACCGTCCTGCTGTTCGGGGCGCCCCCCGGGCAGGCGGTGCGGGCCGGCCGGGTCGGCGCCATGCTCCAGGAGGGGCGCGCGGTGCCCCGGGTCACCGTGCGGGAGCTGGTCTCCTTCGTGGCCCGCCGCTACCCGGACCCGATGCCCGTCGAGCGCGCCCTGCGGCTGGCCGGGATCGCCGAGCTGGCGGGGCGGCGCGTGGACCGGCTCTCCGGCGGCCAGACGCAGCGCGTGCGGTTCGCCGTCGCGCTCGCCGGGAACCCCTCGGTGATCGTCCTGGACGAACCCACCGCCGCCCTGGACGTCGAGGCGCGGCACGCCTTCTGGACGTCGATGCGCTCCTACGCCCGCCTCGGCCACACCGTGCTGTTCTCCACCCACCACCTGGAGGAGGCCGACGCCCACGCCGACCGCATCCTCGTCATCGACCAGGGCCGGATCGTCGCCGACGGCACCGGCGACCAGCTCAAACGGGCCGTCGGCGGCAGCCTGGTCGCCTTCGACCTGGCCGGCCGCTCGACCGCGGGCCTGGAGCTGCTGCCCGGCGTACGGTCGGTGGAGGTGCGCGGGGACCGGGCGCGGCTGCGCAGCGACGACCCGGACGCGACGGTGATCGCCCTCGCGGAGCTGAACGCGATACGCGGCCTCGAGGTCGTCCCGGCCTCGCTCGACGACGCGTTCCTGGCGTTGACCTCGCCGGTGGGGGAGGCGGCGTGATGCGGCACCGACTGCTGCCCGGGCCCGCCCGGGGCTCGGCCCCGGGCCCCGTTCGGTCCGAAGGGCCTCGTCCTCAATCGCCGGACACACTCACGGATCCCCTCGGTCAAGGAGGCATCGCGATGTTCGACTACCTGCGGCTGGAGGTGCGCCGGACACTGCGCGACGTCGGTTTCGTCGTCGGCGGGGTGGCGATGCCGGTGCTGATGTACCTGCTGTTCACCAACCTCGGCGCGGACGAGGGCGGCTGGCGGACCGGCGCGATGGTCGGCATGGCCGGCTACGGCGCCGTCGGCTCCGCCCTGAACACCGGCGGCGGAGTGGCCGAGGACCGGGCCATCGGCTGGCTGCGGCAGCTGAGGGTGACCCCGATGACCCCGCGCCAGGTCGTCGTCGGCCGGACGCTGACCGGCTCGGTGACCGTGCTGCCGGCCATCCTCGCGGTGCTCGCGGCGGGCGGCCTGATCAACGGCGTACGGCTGGCCCTCTGGCAGTGGGCGGCGATCGCGGCGCTGCTGTGGCTGGGTTCGGTGCCCTTCACCCTGCTGGGCCTGGGCAACGGCTACCGGCTGACCGGGCAGACCACCGGTGTCGCGAACATGGCCTGCAACCTGGGCCTGGCGGTGCTCGGCGGCCTGTGGTTCCCGATCACCCTGTTCCCCGGCTGGCTGCGCGGCCTGTCGCGGTACACGCCCACGAACCGCTTCGCCGAGCTCGGCACCTCGGTCGCCGAGGGCCACGCCCCCGCGCTCGGGGCGGTCGCGGTGCTGACCCTCTGGTTGCTGGCCTTCGGTTCGTACGCTGTGCTGTCGTACCGACGGTCCGGCCGGACCGTCTGAACGGGGGGAGTGAGGACGTGTCCTTGATGCGAGGGGTCACCTGCCAGGTGCGCCAGTGGCGCAGGGCGCGGGCGCAGTGGCGCGCGGAGATGGAGCGCTTCCGGGCCGCGCAGAAGGAGGCCCGCAGGACCGGCGGGAAGATGCCCGAGAACCCCGGCCCCCCGCCCAGCGGCTTCGCGCTGCTGCCCTGGCTGCTGATGGGGATGGGCGCCTTCTCCAACCTCTTCCAGGGCAAGACGGCGAACCCCTGGATCGGCGCCGCAGGACTGTTCGCCTTCAACTCCCTCTACATCTACGTGACCTTCCGCGCCTTCGTGAAGGAGACGCGGGAGGCGACCGCCACCAAGGTGGCGCTGGTCCTGATGGCGCTGGTCACCGTCGGTCTCGCCCTGGGTTACGGCGGCAGCTGGCTGTACTTCTTCCCGCTGCTGGGCCTGGCCACCGGCGCGGTCCTGCGCGGCCCGTGGCTCGGCCAGATCGGTCTGGGACTGACCGCGCTCGCGGCGGCGGTCTCCGTCTTCCGGGCGGGCTGGGACGCGGTGAACGTCGCCTACGGCACCTTCCTGTCGACGATGGTGACCGCCGCGATCCTGTCGCTGTCCGAGGCCGTGCGGGAACTGCGCGAGGCCCGCGAGGAACTGGCCCGGCAGGCGGTCGAGAAGGAGCGCCTGCGCTTCTCCCGCGATCTGCACGACCTGCTCGGGCACACCATGTCGGTCATCGTGGTGAAGTCCGAGGCGGCCCGGCGGCTCGCGCCGCGGAACGTGGACGCCGCGATCGCCCAGATCACCGACATCGAGTCCGTCGGCCGGCAGGCGCTCACCGAGATCCGCGAGGCGGTCACCGGCTACCGCGAGGGCAGTCTCGCCACCGAACTGGACCGGGCGCGCTCGGCGTTGTCCGCGGCGTCGGTCGAGCCGGTGGTGGTCCGCTCGGGCACGCCCCTGGCCCCGCAGACCGAGGTGCTGCTGGGCTGGGTGGTGCGCGAGGCGGTCACCAACGTCGTACGGCACTCCGGCGCGACGCGCTGCGAGATCACCGTGCGCAGCACGTCCGAGCAGGTCCGCCTCACGGTCACCGACGACGGCACCGGGGGCGAAGGGCCGTCGGTGCCGCCGGTGCAGGGCAGCGGCGGCACCGGCCTGAAGGGCCTGACCGAGCGCCTCGCGGCGGCGGGCGGCTCCCTGCGGGCCGGCCCGTCGCCACACGGCGGTTTCACCGTCGCCGCCGAACTCCCCGGGGACGCCGGCGACCTGGCGGACGTGGCGCTGGCTACGGCGCCCAGGGCCCGCTGACCACCCAGCTCACGTCGTCCGCCCAGGAGGTAGCGCTGTCGAAGGCGTGGGAGCCGCCGTCGCTGGCGATGTAGGCGGTGTAGTCGTAGTGCCGCAGGAACCTCGTCGGGTAGTTGTACGACGCGAACGAGGTCCCCGTGCCGCTCTTGCCGGCGGTCGGGCAGAACGTCGCGTCGGATCTGAACAGCGCGGTGCCGTCCATCGGCCGCCGGTACAGCTGGTAGTTCGAGTGCCGCAGGAAGTCACCGGGGTAGTTGCGCGACTCGAAGGAGACGCAGGAGCTGTCCGCCAGGCCCCGGCGCACGATCCAGGTGGCGTCGCCCTTGTCCAGCGCCGGACTGCTCGACGTGATCGTCGACAGGACCGCGTCGTCGTTCTGGTGGCGGAGGTAGTCGCCGGTGCAGCAGGCGGTGGTGGCACGCAGCGAGATCTCCGAGCCCGGGGTGAGGGAACCGGTGGAACCGGTGGAGCCGCCGTAGCCGACGGAGACGATGTTGGACTGCACGAGGTCGTCGGCGGCGTCGGTCGGGATGCCCGAGGTCATGACGCCCTCGAAGAAGGACCCGATGGAGCCGTTGCTGTTGTCGCCGCCGGTGCCGAGGACGATCGCGCCCTCCTGGTGCATGGGCGAGTAGCCACTGGTGGTGGGTTCACCGCCGGAATAGGTCGTGGTGAGTCCGCCCGATTGCGCATTGCCGTATTTCAGCGCGAAATGGTTCTGACCGTTGTTCTTCAGCAAAGCGGTGACGAACGGCATGGCGCCGGTGCCGGTGTTCGAGGAGTTCTTGCTGTAGCCGGCGTCCGACTGGAACAGACCGTTCTCCAGATCGGCCTGCACCCAGGGGCCGCCGCCGTAGCACGGGGAGAACCAGCACTCCGTACCGAAGTTGATCGCGTCCATGTGGCCGTTGCCGGTGTCCATGTTGTTCGTCTCGGCGTTGCCGTAGTCGAAGCAGCAGCGGCCGTTGACGTGGGTGCCGGAGGTGACCATGTACATCCCCTCGGCCTGGCCGTTCACGGCGACGCCGGAGGTGGAGTTGTCCCGGTAGCCCATGCCGGCCGAGATCTCCAGGCCGTAGACCTGGTGTCCGCCGACCGTCACCGGCAGGGCGTCGGCGGGCGCGCCGACGTCGGCCGCGCCGGCGCCGCCCGCGCCCTCGACCGTCAGGTCGTTGTGGCGCGGGGACTGGTCGTAGATCTCGGTGATGATGCAGGTCGTGCCGGCGCAGAAGGAGTCCTGGGCGGCCGCGTCGGCGTATCCGCCGACGACCGAGAGACCGATGTTCCTGGTGGCGCCGTCGGAGGCCCGCCGCACCTGGTAGAGGGAGCCGCCGTAGGAGGAGTAGAGCGCCCTGACGAGGCTGTGCGCGGCGACGCAGGGGGTGCCCGCGGCGGCGTAGACGTCGCAGGGCAGGGAGCCCGCGGCCTGGGCGGGCTGCGGGACGCCGACGGCGAGCGCGAGCACGGTGACGAGTGCCGAGAACACGGCCAGGGCCGTGGTTCTGAGCCTGGTGGACACGGTGGACCTCCTTCACGTCCGACATGCCGAACATTGTTCGGCCGAAATGCCGAACCAATTCTCTCGATCGAAATGCCGAACAATTGCGGGTGGGGGCAGAGGCACAGAAATTGCAGAGGTGAACTCCCAATGCAGAGGCGATTGTTGGGGTGATTCCGGGGGGCCGTCAAGACGTACGGAACGGAACGGTGACAATTCTTTGGGCGAGCGGCGGGCCGGGGCACTGCCCACGTCCCGGCCCGGAGCCGGCCCTACTCTGGTGCCGTGAACGAGATGCCCCGGGATCACCGGCCGTCGACGTCCGTGCGGGTCCTGCTCGCCGAGGACCAGGGAATGATGCGGGGCGCACTCGCCCTCCTGCTCGGCATGGAGGACGACCTGGAGGTCGTCGCCCAGGTCGCGACGGGCGACGCGATCGTGGACGCCGCGCTGGCGCACCGGCCGGACGTGGCCCTGCTCGACATCGAACTGCCCGGCATGAGCGGCCTGGACGCGGCGGCCGCACTGCGCCGGCAGGTCCCGGACTGCCGGGTGCTGATCCTGACCACCTTCGGCCGGCCCGGCTACCTGCGCCGCGCCATGGAGGCCGGGGCCGCCGGCTTCCTCGTCAAGGACGGTCCCGTGGAGGACCTGGCCGCCGCGATCCGCCGCGTCCTGAGCGGCGAGACCGTCATCGACCCCGCCCTCGCCGCCGCCGCGCTCAGCGCCGGCCCGAACCCGCTGACGGCCCGCGAGTGCGAGGTGCTCAAGGCGTCGGTGGACGGAGCGACGGTCTCCGACATCGCCACGAAGCTGCACCTGTCGGAGTCGACGGTGCGCAACTACCTGTCATCGGCCATCGGCAAGACGGGGACGCGGAACCGGATGGAGGCGATGCGGGAGGCCCGGCAGCAGGGCTGGCTCTGATCCCTCCGCCGGCCCCGGCGGCGGACCGGCCCCGGCGGACCGCCGAGGAGGCGCTCCTTGGCTGCCGGAGCCCGGCTCCGCACATCGGCGCGCGGCTTCCCCGTCCCGCCGGAGCGAGGAGAGGCCGGCCTCCGTCACCGCCCGGACGGCCTGCGCGGCAGCCAGGCCAGCATCAGCACGACGCCCGCCAGCAGCACCACCGCGCCGACCCGGAACGCCAGCGCGTACCCCGCGGTCAGTGCCGCCGGCGCGCCGCTGCCGCCCGTGCGTGCCGCGGCGATCGTCGACAGGACCGCGAGGCCGAGTGAACCGCCCATGGTGCGGGAGGTGTTGATCAGGCCGGAGACCAGTCCGGCCTCCCCGGGCGCGGCCCCCGACGTGGCCAGGGCGGCGAGCGGGGTCGCCATCAGGCCGGCGCCGAGCATCATCAGGATGCCGGGGAACATGATCTCCGTGAGGTACGCGCCCCGCGGCGTCATCGCCGACTGCCAGCCGAAGCCCGCGGCCGCCACGACGGCGCCGAGCACGGCCACGTTGCGGGCGCCGAGCAGCGGCATGAAGCGGGGCGCCGACTTGGAGCCGAGGAGGACCGCCAGGGAGCTCGGCACCAGCGCGAGGCCGGCCTGGAGCGGGGAGTAGCCGAGCACGTTCTGCGCGTACAGCGTCATGAAGTACCACATGCAGAACATCGCCGACCCGCTGAGGAACATCGCCGCGTTCGCCGACGACACCGACCGCACGCGCAGCAGCCCGAGCGGCATCAGCGGCGCCGCCGTACGCGCTTCGACGAGCAGGAACAGCGCGGTCAGCGCCACTCCGGCGGCCAGCGGAAGCAGCGTCGCCGCCGCGGTCCAGCCTTCCGCCCCGGTCTGGGAGATCCCGTACGCGAGTGTCGCGAGCCCCGCCGTCACCAGCACCGCGCCCGGCAGGTCCAGCCGCCGCCCGCCGCGGTTGCGGCTCTCCGCCAGCCAGCGCGTCGAGCCGGCCAGCACCACCGCCCCGATGGGCACGTTGATCAGCAGCACCCAGCGCCACGACAGCCCGTCCACCAGCGCCCCGCCGACCAGACCGCCCGCCGCCCCGCCGCCCGCGCCGACCGCCGTCCACGTCGCTATCGCCCGTGCCCGCGCCGCGCCCTCGGGCACGGCGGAGGTGAGGATGGTGAGCGTCGACGGCGCGAGCACCGCGGCGCCGAGCCCCTGCACGGCCCGCGCCACCAGCAGCTGGCCGCCCTCCTGGGCCAGCCCGCCGCCCAGCGAGGCCAGCGTGAACAGGGCGAGCCCCACCAGGAACATCCGCTTGCGCCCGTACAGGTCGCCGGCCCGCCCGCCGAGCAGCATGAACCCGGCGAAGGCGATCGCGTAGGCGTTCACCACCCACTGCAGCCCCTGCGCGCTCAGTCCCAGGTCCGTCCGCATCGACGGCAGCGCCACATTGACGACCGAGACGTCGAGCACGACCAGGAACTGCCCGGCACAGGCCAGCGCCACGACCAGCCACATGGGCGGCGTGGGGCGGCGGGTGACCGGGACGACATCGGTGGCTTCGAGCATGCCTGTCATGCTCTCAGCCCGGTTACGGTCCTTGCATCGGGATTTCGCCCGACAGCGCCGTGGGCCGCGAGACCTAGGCCGGCGGCGCCCCGAGGGGGCCCGGGGAACCGCGCGACCGGCCACGGCGCACCGGCACACGGGCACGCGCGAAGACCCGCCGCGACGGCCGGGCGGGCTCAGCCGAGCCCGGCGCGGGACGCCCGCAGCAGCGTCACCACCGCCGCCCCGCCCAGCCCGATGTTGTGCGCCAGCCCGACCCGGGCGTCCGGCACCTGCCGCTCCCCCGCCTCGCCCCGCAGCTGCCACACCAGCTCGGCGACCTGGGCGATCCCGGTCGCCCCCAGCGGGTGCCCCTTGGAGATCAGGCCGCCGGAGGGGTTGACCACCCACCGCCCCCCGTACGTCGTCGCCCCCGACTCCACGAGCTCCCCGGACTCCCCCGCCGCGCACATCCCCAGCGCCTCGTAGGTCAGCAGTTCGTTGACCGAGAAGCAGTCGTGCAGCTCCACGACGTCCACGTCCTCGATCCCGAGCCCGGCGCGCTCGTAGACCCGCCGGGCCGCCTCCCGCGACATCGGCTGTCCCACGACGTCGACACAGGAGCCGGAGGCGAAGGACTCCTCGGTGTCCGTGGTCATCGCCTGCGCGACGATCTCCACCGCGCCGGCCGGCCCCCGCCGCTCGGCGAACCGCTCCGAGACCACCACCGCGGCCGCCGCCCCGTCCGAGGTCGGCGAGCACTGCAGCCTGGTCAGCGGCCGGTGGACGGCGGGGGCCGCGAGGACCTCGTCCACCTCGTACACGTCCCGGAACTGCGCGTACGGGTTGTGCGCGGAGTGCCGGTGGTTCTTCGCGGCGACGGCGGCGAGCTGCGCCTCGGTCGTGCCGTGCTTCTCCATGTGCTCGCGGGCCGCGGCGCCGAAGATCTGCGCGGTGGGCGGGGTCATCTCGAAGCCGTGCCGGGCGGCCATGATCCCGTAGTGCCGGGCTACCGGCGAGGCCGAGAAGTCGCCCCCGTCGGCCCCGCCGCCCAGCGCGCCCTTCCGCATCTTCTCGAAGCCCAGCGCCAGCACGCAGTCGGCCGCCCCGCCCTCGACGAGCTGCCGCGCCAGCATCAGGGCGGTCGCACCGGTCGCGCAGTTGTTGTTGACGTTGTAGACGGGGACGCCGGTCAGACCGAGTTCGTAGGCGGCGCGCTGTCCGGCGGTCGAGGGCTGGAAGCAGTAGCCGGCTGCAACCTGTTCCACGTCCTCGTAGGAGATCCCCGCGTCGGCCAGGGCGGCGCCGCCGGCCTCCCGGACCATGTCCCAGTACTGCCACGCACGCGTCTCGGGCTTCTCGAACCGGGTCATGCCGACACCGGCGACGTAGGCCTTCATGGCGCGCAGACTAGAACACGTTTCATTTACCGACCAGACCTGACGGCATGTCAGTTACCCAACACGAGGTCAAGAATTGATTAGAGACCCGAAGCAACGGAATAGTTGCCTGTGCATACGAGGTTTACCCAGCACTTATCCAACGGGAGGCCTCACGCAATGACACACACGACGACCGAAGAGCCCACCCGGAGAGCGAGCGGGAGCGTCGTCCCCGTGCTCGCCTTCGCGGGCATCGTTGTCGCGGTGATGCAGACCCTGCTCGTCCCGGTCATCAAGGACCTGCCGCAGCTGCTGGACACCGCGCCCAGCAACGCCACCTGGGTCCTGACCTCGACCCTGCTGTCGGGCGCCGTGGCCACCCCGATCATGGGACGGCTCGGCGACCTGTACGGCAAGCGGCGCATGCTGGTCCTCAGCCTCGCCGTGATGGTGGTCGGCGCCCTGATCAGCGCGCTCACCAGCGACCTGCTCACGATGATCGCCGGCCGCACCCTGCAGGGCTTCGCGATGGGCGCGATACCGCTCGGCATCGGCCTGATCCGCGACATGCTGCCCCGCGAGAAGCTCGGCTCGGCCATGGCCCTGATGAGCTCCTCCATCGGCGTCGGCGGCGGACTCGCCCTGCCGCTCGCGGCCCTGGTCGCCCAGCACGCCGACTGGCACGCCCTCTTCTACGGCGCCGCGGGCCTCGGCGTCCTCTCCATCCTGCTCACCCTCACCGTCGTACCGGAGTCCCCGATGCGCGCCGAGGGCACCTTCGACCTCCTGGGCGCGCTCGGCCTCTCCGCCGGCCTCGTCCTGTTCCTGCTGCCCATCACCAAGGGCAGCGACTGGGGCTGGACCTCGGGCACCACCCTCGGCCTGTTCGGCGCCTCGGCCGTGGTGCTGCTCCTGTGGGGCGTGATGGAACTGCGCAAGGCGGCGCCGCTGGTCGACCTGCGCACCACGGCCCGCCCGGCGGTCCTCTTCACCAATCTGGCCTCGATCATGGTCGGTGTCTCCTTCTACGTCGTCTCGCTCGTCCTTCCCCAGCTGCTCCAGCTGCCGAAGGCCACCGGCTACGGCCTCGGCCAGTCGATGGTCGCCGCCGGCCTGCTGGTCGCCCCGCTCGGGCTGACGATGATGTTCACGGCGCCGGTCTACGCCCGGCTGTCCGCGAAGTACGGCCCGAAGGCCACCCTCATCCTCGGCATGCTGATCATCGGCATCGGCTACGGCGCCGGACTCGGCCTGATGAGCGCGCCCTGGCAGAGCGCCCTCATCGCGGTGATCCTCGGCGCGGGCATCGGCCTCGCCTACTCCTCGCTGCCCGCGCTGATCGTCGGCGCGGTGCCGGCCTCGGAGACGGGCGCGGCGAACGGTCTCAACACCCTGATGCGGTCGATCGGCACGTCGGTCTCCAGCGCCGTCATCGGCATGGTGCTGGCGAACACCGCGCAGGACGCGGGCGGCGTCGCGATCCCGACCATGCACGGCTTCCGCGTCTCCTTCCTGATCGCGACCGCCGCGGTCGCGGTGGGCCTGCTGATGGCCGTGTTCCTGCCCGGCCCGAACCGTGCGCCGCGGTTGCGGGCGAGCAGCGAGGAGGAGGCCGGTATCGCCCGCGCCGAGGAGGCGCTGCGGGGCTTCCGGGGGCGGGTGCTCGGCGCCGACGGCGCTCCCGTCGCCCGGGCCAAGGTCACGCTGATCGACCGGCGCGGACGGCAGGCGGGGGCGACCGTCTCCGCGGAGGACGGCAGCTACGCACTGGCCGTACCGGCCGAGGGGGCGTACGTGCTGGCCGCACGGGCCGCGGGGCACGGGCCGTCGGCTTCCGCCGCGACGCACTCCGGGGCGGAGCGGGCGGAGGGCCTGGATCTCTCGTTGCCCGGGGAGTCGGTGACGGCGTAGCACGCCGTGCGGGGCCGCGGCTCGGCGTTCGGCGGGGCCGGGGGCCGACGCGCGCGGGGCCGCGGGGGTCGCGGGGCCGCGGCTCGCCGTTCGGCGGGACCGCGGGCCGGGGGCGCGCGGGACCGCGGGCCGGGGGCGCGCGGGACCGCGGGCCGGGGGCGCGCGGGACCGCGGGCCGGGGGCGCGCGGGACCGCGGGCCGGGGGCGCGCGGTCCCGCGGGCCGGGGGCGCGCGGGGCCGGGGGCGCGCGGGGACTGCAGGGCCGCAGGACCGCAGGACCGCAGGACCGCAGGACCGCAGGACCGCAGGACCGCAGGACCGCAGGACCGCAGGACCGCAGGCAGGATCGCACGGCCGCAGGACCGCACAGCCGCAGGACCGCAGGTCTGCAGGACCGCAGAACCACACGGCCGCAGGACCACACGACCGCAGGACCACGCGGCTGCGGCCCCGCAGGGCCACGGTGGCCGGTCACCGGGTTCCCCGCGCCGGTCAGGGCGGCGGCCACCCGTCGGCGCACCCCCTGTCGGGGCCCGGCGAGGGGTGCGGCAGCATGGGGCCGCAGACCTGCCCACGACCGGAAGGACCGACGCCCATGGCCGCGGCCGCACCCAAGCCCGAGATCCTCGCCGCGTTCGAGGCGGCGAAGGGCTTCATGCCCCTGGCGGAAGGGCTGGCAGTGTACGACGCGGCCGTCGAGGCCGGGCGGCTCGGACTGCCGCTGCTGGAGGTCGGCACCTACTGCGGCCGCTCCACGATCCTGCTCGCCGGCGCGGCCCGTGAGGCCGGGGTCGTGGCACTGACCGTCGACCACCACCGCGGCAGCGAGGAGCAGCAGCCGGGGTGGGACTTCCACGACCCGCAGACGGTGGACCCCGAGATCGGTCTGATGGACACGCTGCCCACCTTCCGGCGGACCCTGCACCGGGCCGGGCTGGAGGAGCACGTGGTCGCGCTCGTCGGGCGTTCGCCGCGGGTGGCGTCGGTCTGGGGCTCCCCGCTGGGGCTGGTCTTCATCGACGGCGGCCACACCGACGAGCACGCCACCGCCGACTACGAGGGCTGGGCCCCGCACCTCGCCGAGGGCGGCCTGCTCCTCGTCCACGACGTCTTCCCCGACCCCCGGGACGAGTTCACCGGCCAGGCCCCGTACCGCGTCTACCTCCGGGCCCTTGCGTCCGGTGCCTTCACAGAGGTCTCGGTGACCGACTCGCTGCGCGTCCTGCGGCGAACGGGCGCGGGGATCTGAGGGCCCGGTTAGAGTCGCTGACGTGTCGTACGTAGGCCCGGAATTCGATCCTCCCCAGCCCCGCCGCCCCCGCCGCGGCCCCCTGACCGTCGCGGTCGCCGCGCTCGTGCCCGGCGCTCTGCTGGGCTGGCTCGTGTACGAGGCGGTGGGCGGAACGGGAGGCGGGGGCGGCGCGGACCGGGCGGGCGCGCGGACGTCGGCGTCCACGTCGGCGCCGGCGCCGGCGGCGCCGAGCGCTCCCGCTTCCGCCACCGGCGACGGCAAGCAGCCGGGCTCCCCGGCGACGCCCGCCTCCCCCGCCCCCTCGGCACCCGCGGCCTCCGGCGCCCTCAAGGGCAAGGTCGTCGTCATCGACCCCGGCCACAACCCCGGCAACTTCCGGCACACGGCCGAGATCAACCGCCAGGTGGACATCGGCACGAACCGCAAGGAGTGCGACACCACGGGCACGTCCACCAACGCGGGTTACACCGAGGCCCAGTTCACGCTGGACGTCTCCCACCGGCTGAAGGCCCTTCTCGAGAAGCAGGGCGCCACGGTGCGGCTGACCCACGACAACGGCTCCCCGGCCTGGGGCCCTTGTGTGAACGAGCGGGCCGAGATCGGCGACCGGGCCCGCGCCGACGCCGCGATCTCCATCCACGCGGACGGCTCCGCCCCCGGCAACCGCGGCTTCCACGTCATCCTCCCCGGCTTCGTGCACGCGGGCGCCGCGGACACCCGCAAGATCGTCGGCCCCTCCGCCGACCTGGGCGAGCACATCGCGGGCGACTTCGTGCACGCGACCGGCAGCGCACCCTCCAACTACGTCGGCGACGGCACCGGTCTCGTCACGCGTAAGGACCTTGGCGGTCTCAATCTGTCAACAGTTCCCAAGGTCTTCATCGAGTGCGGCAACATGCGCGATAGCAAGGACGCGGCGCTGCTCACCAGTGGCGCCTGGCGGCAGAAGGCGGCGCAAGGGATCTCTGAGGGAATCGTGAGTTTCCTGCGCGCTTCGTGACAGGCGGGCTGATCCCGGCGGACACCCTGGCCGGGGGGACGATAGTGTCTACCGACGACGAGACGACCTACGAAGGAACTGAAGTGAATATCCGCTCCCTCACTCGAGGCGACGGCGTGGTGATCGGAGCAGCGGTGTTGCTGTTCATCGCGTCGTTTCTCGACATCTACTCGGTCGATGGGGCACCTGACAGTGCCAACCTCCCCAACTCGTGGGAGAGCGGCCCCGTCCTGATGGGAGTCGTCCTCGCCGGCATCTTCGGCGCCGCACTCGTCGTCGTCTCCCACGGCCTGCCGCAGGTGCCCAAGGTGGCCGGCCTCGAACTCGGCCAGTTCGGGACGGCGTTCACGGTCTTCGCCGCGTGGTGCGCGCTCGGCAACATCTTCGACCCGCTCGGCGGCATGAACAACGGCGGTGCCGCCACGGACAGCGTCGGCGCCGGTTCCGGTCTGATCCTCGCTCTCGTCGCGACCCTGGTCATGGCGGCGGCCGCCGTCGCCACTCCGCTCGTCCCCGCGCTCAAGGCCGGCCTCGTCCCCGCCCCCAAGCCCCAGGCCCCCCAGCCCTACGGCGCCCAGCCGCAGGGCGGTTACGGCTACCCGGGTGCCCAGCCGCCGCAGTACGGCGGACAGCCGCAGCCGGGGCAGCCCTACGGGGCCCAGCCGCAGGCCGGGGCGGCGCAGGCGGGGCAGCCGCAGGCGCCCGCCGGGGACTTCTCGCCGTTCTGGTTCGCGGTGCCTGTGCCGCGGCCGCTGTTCGCGGAGGACGGGTCGCCGACGCCGATCGCCGAACTGGCGCCCGGCACCTGGTACCTGGCCGTCGAGCAGCGCGGTCCGGGCCTGGTCGCGCAGACCCAGGACGGCCGTCGCGGCGTGCTGCAGGACACGTCGGGGATCCAGCGCGGCTGACCCGCGCCGGGCCCCCGCGCGGCCCCTCGCCCTTCCGGGCGGGGGGCCGTTGCCGTACAGTCGCAGCCCACAGCCCGGCAACTGACGGTTCGTCAGGAGGCGTCGATGCGACTCGGTCTCGCCCTCGGCTACTGGGGCCGCGGCCCCTCCGCGGACCACGTGCCGCTCGCCCAGGAGGCCGAGCGGCTCGGGTACGACTCGGTGTGGACCGCCGAGTCGTGGGGGTCGGACGCCTTCACGCCCCTCACCTGGATCGCGGCACGGACGTCGACGATCAGGCTGGGTACGGCGGTCGCGCAGATGGCGGCCCGGTCGCCGACGGCCACCGCGATGCACGCGCTCACCCTCGACCATCTCTCCGGCGGCCGGATGATGCTGGGGCTGGGGCTGTCGGGGCCGCAGGTGGTGGAGGGATGGTACGGGCGGCCGTTCCCCTCGTCACCGCTGACCGCCACGCGTGAGTACGTCGACGTCGTACGGCAGGTGCTGCGACGGCAGGCACCGGTCGAGCTGGACGGGCGGTACCACTCGCATCCGTACCGGGGCGAGGACGGCACGGGGCTGGGGAAAGCGCTCAGGTCCATCACCCACCCCCTGCGTCCCGCCCTTCCCGTCCTGCTCGGAGCGGAGGGGCCGAAGAACGTCGAGCAGACGACCCGTATCGCCGACGGCTGGCTGCCGCTGTACTGGTCGCCGACGCGTCCGGAGGTCTACGGACCGGCCGTCGGGCGGCTGCGCCCCGGTTTCACCGTCGCCCCCCTGGTCCGCGTCCAGGTCTGCGACGACGTCGCCGAGGGCCTGCTGCCGGTCAAGACCATGCTCGGCTTCTACATCGGCGGCATGGGCCACACCTCCCGCAACTTCCACGCCGACCTGATGGCACGCATGGGGTACGAGGGGCAGGCGCGGCGCATTCAGCGGCTGTTCCTGGAGGGGCGGCGCGAGGAGGCCGTGCTCGCCGTCCCGGACGCCTTCGCGGACGAGATCTCCCTGGTCGGCCCGCGCGAACGGATCGCGGAGCGGCTGGAGTCGTGGCGCAAGGGACCGGTCACGGACCTGCTCGCGCTCTCCCCGGACCGGGAGTCGCTGCGGGTACTGGCGGAACTCGTCCCCTGAGCGGGGCCCGGGACGATCGGCCGGCGGATCCGTACGCGTGTTTCAACCGTCCGGTCGTACGCGTGTTTCAACCACCCGGGTTTCGCCCGCGTTTCGGCGGCAACCCGTCAGGTATGTCCCCTCGATATCGCAACGGTGCGAACCAAGCCGGAACGGTCATCGCTGTCGTCGCCGACATCATGGCCCTCATCCTGGGTCTGTGGATCCTGATGTACCTGCTGGACGCGAACCGCGCGAACGAGTTCGTGCAGTTCATCCACAACGCGGCCCTGTGGCTGGCGGGCTGGTCGCACGACCTGTTCACCTTCGACGCGGCATGGGCCCGGGTGGTCGCCGGCTACGGTCTCGCAGCGGTCGTCTACCTGTTCGTGGGCCACGCCATCGCCAACCGCGTCCACCGTCACTGAGGCCGCGGAAGGCCTCTCCGCCGCCGGGGGCTCAGCAGCAGTCCGGGTCGAGCCCCCGCGGCAGTCCCTCTCCCGCGAAGACCGCGCAGGTCGCCTCGTGGCCCCCGAGGGCCGCGACGGCGAGGAGGACCGAGCCTGCGGTCCACGTGGTCAGCTCCCGGGGCCAGACGGCCTCGTCCTCGAAGACGTAGCCCGTCCAGTACAGGCCGGTGCCGGCATCGCGCAGGTGCCGGATGGACTTCAGGATGTCCAGCGCGCGGTCGGACTCGCCCATCGCCCAGAGCGTGAGGGCGAGTTCGGCCGACTCCCCGCCGGTGACCCAGGGGTTGGGCACGACGCACCGCACGCCGAGGCCGGGCACGACGAAGCGCTCCCAGCCCTCCTCGATACGGGACTTGGCCTCCGCGTCCGTCAGCGCGCCCCCCAGGACCGGGTAGTACCAGTCCATCGAGTAGCGGTCCTTGTCCAGGAACCGCTCGGGGTGGCGGCGGATCGCGTGCCGCAGGGCGCCGACGGCCAGTTCCCAGTCGGGCTGCGGCTCCTCCCGCTGGTCGGCGATGGCGAGCGCGCAGCGCAGCGCGTGGTGGATGGAGGACGAGCCGGTCAGCAGCGCGTCACGCGTGAAGCCGCCGTCGTCCTCGCCCTTCCAGCCGATCTGCCCGCCGGGCTGCTGGAGCCCGAGCACGTACTCGATCGCCGCGTGCACCGGCGGCCACATGCGGTCGAGGAAGGTGTCGTCGCCGGTCGACAGGTAGTGGTGCCACACGCCCACCGCGATGTAGGCGACGAAGTTCGTCTCCCGGCCGCGGTCGGTGACGTCGGCGAAGTCCCCGTCGGCGTAGGCCGCGTACCAGGAGCCGTCGTCGTTCTGGTGCCGGGCGAGCCATGCGTAGGCCCGCTCGGCGGCGTCGTGCTCGCCCGCGGCGTCGAGTGCCATGGCGGCCTCGGTGTGGTCCCAGGGGTCCAGGTGGTGTCCCCGGAACCAGGGGATCGCGCCGTCCTCCCGCTGCGCGGCGAGGATGCCCCGCACGGTGGCGGCGGCCTGCCCGGCGGTGAGGACCCCGGGCAGGACCAGGTGTTCTGTCCGGGGAGTGGTCACCGGGCGTCCACCGCCGGCAGGTGCGGCTTGGTCGCGTAGGCCACGAAGCTCTTGCCGATCAGCGGGTTCAGCGCCTGCTCGGCGATCCGGGTGGCCAGCGGCTTCTTCATGATGTCCCAGACCAGCAGCTTGTGGTACGCCTTCACCGGCAACGCCTGGTCGTTGTCGACGCCGAACGCGCACTTCAGCCACCAGTACGGCGAGTGCAGCGCGTGCGCGTGGTGCGTGCCGTACGGCTTCAGGCCCGCCTCCCGCATCCTGGCGAGCAGTTCGTCCGCCTTGTAGATGCGGATGTGGCCGCCCTCGACCTCATGGTAGGCGTCGGACAGCGCCCAGCAGACCTTCTCGGGGCCGTGGCGCGGGACGGTGACGGCGATCCGGCCGCCGGGCTTCAACACCCGTACCATCTCGGCGAGTACGCCCTTGTCGTCCGGGATGTGCTCCATCACCTCGGAGATGATGACGACGTCGAAGGACTCGTCGGGGAAGGGCAGCGCGAGGGCGTCGCCCTCCATCGCCGTGGCGCTCGCGCCCTCGGGCGCCTCGCCGGCCTCCTTCATCGCCGCGAACCACTTGGCGACCTCGCGGATCTCCTCGGCGCTGCGGTCCAGGGCCACGACCCGCGCGCCGCGCCGGTAGCACTCGAACGCGTGCCGGCCGGCCCCGCAGCCGAGGTCCAGGACACGGTCGCCCGGGGCGAGCGGGAACCGGGAGAAGTCGACGGTCAGCACGTGGCCCTGCTTTCGGGGTTGGATACGGCTAGTTCTGGTACGGGCGCCGCCGCGCCGGCCGCGGTGCTCCGCGGGGCCGCGGGGCGGCCGGAGGGCCTGCGCGGGGAGCGGGCCATGGCCTCGCGGTAGTGGGCCACCGTGCCCTCGGCGGCGCGGGCCCAGGTGAAGCGGGCCAGCACCCGCTCCCGTCCCGCCCGGCCGAGCCGCGCCCGCAGTTCCGCGTTCCCCAGCAGCCTGCTCAGGCCGGAGGCCAGCGCCCCCGCGTCCCCGGGCGGCACCGCGAGGCACGTCTCGCCGTCGGGCCCGGCGACCTCCGGGATCGCGCCGCCGGTCGTCGCGAGGAGCGGCGTCCCGGTGGCCATCGCCTCGGCCGCCGGAAGGGAGAAGCCCTCGTACAGGGACGGGACGCACGCCACCTCGGCGGAGCGAACCAGGTCGACCAGTTCGGCGTCCGAGATGCCCTTGACGAACTCGACGGCGCCCTCCAGGCCGTAGCGCTCGATCGCCCGCGCGACCGGGCCCTCGGCGGGACGCCTGCCGACGACGACGAGGTGCGCCCGGGCGTGCTCGGTGCGGACCTTCGCCAGCGCCTCGACGAGGAACACCAGCCCCTTCAGCGGTACGTCCGCGCTGGACGTCGTCACGATCCGGCCCGGCACGACGGGCACGGACGGATCGGGTGAGAACAGGTCGGTGTCCGCGCCGATGTGCACCACGTGGATACGGTCCTCGCGGACGCCCAGGTGATCGACGATCTCGGCGCGTGAGGTGCCCGAGACGGTGAGGACGGAGGGCAGGCGGCGCGCGACGCGCTTCTGCATGCGGGTGAAGGCGTACCAGCGCCGCTTGGACAGCCGCTGCCACCGGCCGACGGCCGCGTCCAGCTCCAACCGGCGGTCGACGGTGATGGGGTGGTGGACGGTGGTGACCAGCGGCGCGCCGACGTCGCCCAACAGGCCGTAGCCGAGGGTCTGGTTGTCGTGCACGACGTCGAACTCGCCGCGCCGGGCGCGCAGATGGCGGCGGGCGCGCAGCGAGAAGGTCAGCGGTTCGGGGAAGCCACCGGTCCACATCGTGGCGACTTCGAGGGCGTCGATCCAGTCGCGGTACTCGTCCCGCCTCGGGGTGCGGAAGGGGTCGGGCGAGCGGTAGAGGTCGAGACTGGGCAGCTCGGTGAGGGTGAGGCCGCCCGCGTGGTCCCCGGCCTCGTCGAGGACGGGGTAGGGCTGCGAGCCGATGACCTCGACGCGGTGGCCGAGGCGGGCCAGCTCGCGCGAGAGGTGGCGGACGTAGACGCCCTGGCCGCCGCAGAACGGGTTCCCTTTATAGGTGAGGAGTGCGATGTGGAGCGGTCGCTCGCCGTCGGCGGCGGGGTCCTCCCGGGGCCCCGCCAGACTGGCCTCAGCGGTCACTCTGGGCCCCCTTCTGCATGCACTGTCCCGCGAGGTTACGCCGGGACGCTAATCTAGAACAAGTTTCAGACTTGATCGTCCAGGAGGCTCTGAATCTACCGGCAGGTAGGGGCGCTGTGAGCGGTGGGTCGGGTGATTCGCGCCACGGCGGACACCCTGTCATGCTCGGTGCGATCACCAGCCCTCACCGACTGTCACGGAACGGGATCCATGCCTGCGCAAGCCAAGGAGGCCAAGGTGGAAGCCAGTACCTCGCGGCAGGCCTCCCCGCCCCTCACCGAGCGGCAGGAGGCGCGTCGCCGGCGCATCCTGCACGCGAGCGCGCAACTGGCCAGCCGGGGCGGCTTCGACGCGGTGCAGATGCGCGAGGTCGCGGAGTCCTCGCAGGTCGCCCTGGGCACGCTGTACCGGTACTTCCCGTCCAAGATCCATCTGCTGGTCGCCACGATGCAGGACCAGCTGGAGCACATGCACGGCACGCTGCGCAAGAAGCCGCCGACGGGTGACACCGCGGCCGAGCGCGTCGCGGAGACCCTGATGCGGGCCTTCCGCGCGCTGCAGCGCGAGCCGCACCTGGCCGACGCGATGGTCCGCGCGCTCACCTTCGCCGACCGCAGCGTCTCGCCGGAGGTGGACCAGGTCTCCCGCCAGACCACGGTGATCATCCTGGACGCGATGGGCCTGGAGAACCCCGGCCCCGAGCAGCTCTCCGCGGTCCGCGTGATCGAGCACACCTGGCACTCGGCCCTGATCACCTGGCTCTCGGGGCGCGCCTCCATCGCCCAGGTCAAGATCGACATCGAGACGGTGTGCCGCCTGATCGACCTGACGGACCCCGCGGCGCAGGGGTGAGGCACCGCTGAAACCGCCTGGCGCGGCCCGCCGGCCGGACCGGACAATGCCTCCATGTCGATCATCCACCGCACCACCGTGCGGCCCACCAAGCTCGAGCTCCTGCGGACGTGGCTGCCGGCCCGTCCCTGGTACCACGGCTCCGCCGAGCCGGACCTGGCGAAGGCCGGCGGGTTCCGGCTGGACGATCCCGAGGGGGAGGTCGGGATCGAGTTCATGGTCGTCGGGGAGGCGGCCTCGGGGGCGTACCTGGTGCCGCTGACGTACCGCGGCGCCCCGCTCGAGGGCGCCGGGCACGCGCTCGTCGGCACCATGGAGCACGGTGTGCTCGGTCCGCGCTGGGTCTACGACGGCTGCCACGACCCCGTGCTGACCGCGCAGTTGACGGCCCTCGTCGAGGGCCGCGTCCAAGCGCAGGCGCAGAGCGTCAGCGACACCCCCGACCGGGAGGTCGGCCGCTGCTACACCGGCGAAGGGCCGATCGGCGCGCTCGGCGCGCCCGAGGACACCACGGAGAGCACCGGGTTCGCCGTGGCGGGCGGCCTGGCCCTGCGCGTGCACCGCGTGCTGACGCCGGCCGCGGCCGACGCACCCCCTCAGGACACCGTCGGCCATGTCACCGGCGCCTGGGAACAGCCGGACGGCACCCGCACCAGGGGCCTGTTCGCCACCCTCCGCGCCGCCTGAGCGACCGGACGGGTCCCCCGCGGTTCGGCACCGCGCCCTGAAGAGACACGGCGAACGGCACGACCGGCCACGGCGGCGCGGGGGCGACGGGCGACGGCGGGCACCGCGAGCTGCGGGCAGCGGCGGCAGCGGGCTGCGGCGGGCAGCGGCGGCAGCGGGCTGCGGGCAGCGGGTAGGTAGGCCGCGAGCTGCGGGCAGCGGCAGGCAGGCCACGAGCAGCAGGCCGCAGACGGCAGACGGCAGACGGCAGACGACGGCCCGCAGACGGCAGCCGACGGGCGCCGGGCAGGCCGCGCACGGCGGGCAGCGGCAGGCAGGCCACGAGCGGCGGGTGACGACGGGCGGCGGCAGGCGAGGGTAGGCAGGCGGCGGGCAGGCCGCGAGCAGCGGGCGACGACAGGCGGCGGGCGGCGGGCAGCCGACGGCAGGCAGTCGGCGGCAAGGCAGGCCGCAGACGGCGGCAGGCGGCGACGGCAGGCAGGCCGCGAGCAGCAGGCCGCAGACGGCAGGCGACGGCCCGCAGACGGCTGCAGTAAGCGGCGGACAGCAGCCGGCGGCCGGCAGGCGACGGACGGCAGGCGGCGGACGGCAGCCGACGGGCGGCAGCCGACGGGCGGCAGGTCGCACGCGGCGGCGCTCCCCCCGGAGGGCTCGGCTCAGTCCTCGGGTGGGAACACCGGTTCCCCGCTGCCCAGCAGGGTGATCGCGATGGCCTCGACCGGGCAGTTCTCCGCCGCGTCCAGGATGCGTTCGTTGGCGTTGGTCTCCGCCTCCACGGGGTGGGACTGCATGGCGGAGTCGAGGCGGAAGGCGCCCTCGGCGCGGTGGGTGCACTGCGCCGAGCCGATGCAGAGGGAGCGGTCGACCTCGACGCGCCAGCGGTCGCCCGCCCCGACGCCCGAATACGCTCGCGCGGAAGGTGCCTCCACCGTTCACCCCTCCCAGCCGGCCGGCAGGTGGATCATCTTGTGTTCGAGGTACTCGCCGTAGCCCTCGGGGCCGAACTCCCGCCCCAGGCCGGAGTCCTTGTAGCCGCCGAAGGGTCCGAGCATGTCCAGGCTGAAGGTGTTCACCGAGTAGGTGCCGGTACGGACCTGCCGCGCCACGTCGATGCCGTGGGCGACGTCGGCCGTCCACACGCTGCCGCTCAGCCCGTAGTCGGAGTCGTTCGCGATCTTCACGGCGTCGGACTCGTCGCCATAGGGCAGCAGGCAGATGACGGGGCCGAAGATCTCCTCCCGGGCGATCCGCATCGAGTTGTCGACGTCGCCGAAGAGCGTCGGCTCGACGTACCAGCCGCGGTCCAGGCCCGGCGGGCGGCCGCCCCCGGTGAGGATCTTGGCGCCCTCCTCCTGGCCGATGCGGATGTAGTCGAGGTTGCGCTGCTGCTGCCGCCGGGCGACGAGCGGGCCGACCTGGGTCGCCGCGTCCAGCGGGTCCCCGACCACGAGCGCGCCCGCGGCGGCGGCGAAGGCGTCGGCGAACTCGTCGTAGCGGGTGCGCGGGACGAGGATGCGGGTCTGGGCCACGCACGCCTGCCCGTTGTTCATCCAGGCGGCCGGGACGACCCCCGCGACGGTGGTCTCCACGTCCGCGTCCGGCAGCACGACCGCCGCCGACTTTCCGCCCAGCTCCAGTGTCACGCGCGTGAGATGGCGGGAGGCGACCTCCATCACGCGCTTGCCCGCCGGCACCGAACCGGTGAAGGAGACCTTGTCGACGTCCGGGTGCCCGACCAGGTACTCGCTCACCTCGCGGTCGGCGGGCAGGACGGACAGCACGCCCTCCGGCAGCCCGGCCTCCCGGGCGATCTCCGCGAGGATGTACGCGTCCAGCGGCGACTCCGGCGACGGCTTGAGGATCACCGCGCAGCCGGCCAGCAGCGCGGGCGCGAGCTTGGCGGCGGCCACGAACTGCGGGACGTTCCACGGCACCACGGCCGCGACCACCCCGACCGGTTCGCGGCGCACCAGGATCCTGCCCAGCACGCCGTCGCGGGTCTCCTCGTAGGTGAAGTCCCGCGCGACCGTGATCGCGGCGTCCCACACCATCATCGCGCCGAGCGCCTGCGCGAGGACGCTCCAGGAGTACGGCGAGCCGTTCTCGGAGGAGATCACGCGGGCGATCTCCTCGTGCCGCACGGCGATCGCGTCCTTGATCCGGGTGACGACCTCGATCCGCTCCCGCAGCGGCAGCCGCGGCCAGGGCCCCTCGTCGAAGGCGCGGCGCGCGGCCCGGACCGCCCGGTCCACGTCCGCGGCCGAGGCGTGCGGCACCCGCCCGATGACCTCCTCGGTGTGCGGCGAGATCACCTCGATGACGTCCTCGCCGAGGGGGTCGGTCAACTCCCCGCCGATGAACAGCTGTCCGTGTTCCACGAGCTCGGTCATGGCCGAATGCCTCCCCGGAGCTGACTCTGACGGTGCATCAGATACCGGAACTGATACCAGTTCCCCTCGGAGGAGTCCACAGGGCGGCGAAAGGTGACCCAGGCTCCCATTGGAACTGGTTCTAGTTATAGTGACGGGAACGCGGCGACAGGGGAACCCATGGCACAGGTCACCGACCACGGCGGAGGCGTACGGTCCGTCCGGGTACCCATCCCGGACAACCCCCTCGGGCACACGCTCGTGTACGTCGTCGACACCGACCGCGGCCCGGTCCTGGTCGACACCGGATGGGACGACCCGGCCTCCTGGGAGACCCTCGCGGACGGAATGGCCGCCTGCGGCACGTCCGTCGGCGAGATCCACGGCGTGGTGATCACCCACCACCACCCCGACCACCACGGCCTGTCCGGCAGGGTCCGCGAGGCGTCCGGCGCCTGGATCGCCATGCACGCCGCGGACACCGCGATCGTGCGGCGCACCCGCGGCACCCGGCCCGGCCGCTGGTTCTCCTACATGGCCGCAAAGCTCACCGCCGCCGGCGCCCCCGAGGAGCACGTCGCGCCCCTGCGCGACGCCGCCCCCCGCACCACCCTTCCGGGCTTCTCCCCCGCCCTGCCCGACCGCGAGATCGTCCCCGGCG
Organism: Streptomyces sediminimaris; assembly: GCF_047049295.1. NCBI lineage: Bacteria > Bacillati > Actinomycetota > Actinomycetes > Kitasatosporales > Streptomycetaceae > Streptomyces > Streptomyces sediminimaris. The sequence goes on from NZ_JBJWOT010000001.1 coordinate 2,649,689, forward strand.
AACTCCTCGACCTCCCGGGCAGGCGCCTGCGCGCGATCTGGACGCCGGGCCACACCCCCGGCCACGTCTGCCTGCACCTGGAGGAGGAGCATCCGGCTCGACTGCCCGGCCACGGACGGCTGTTCTCCGGCGACCACCTGCTTCCCGGGATCACCCCCCACATCGGCCTCTACGAGGACCCCGACGACGACGGGGGCGCCCCCGTGCGAGCGAAGCCGAGCGTGGGTAACGTCACCGACCCCCTCGGCGACTACCTCGACTCCCTCGAACGCGTCGGCCGGCTCGCCCCCTCGGAGGTGCTCCCCGCCCACCAGCACGTCTTCTCCGACGCGGCGGCCCGGGTACGGGAGTTGCTCGCACACCACGAGGACCGGCTCACCGGCCTGCACGCCCTGCTGGCCGAACCGCTCACCCCCTGGCAGCTGGCCGAGCGCATGGAGTGGAACCGGCCCTGGAGCCAGATCCCGTACGGATCGCGGAACATCGCGGTCTCGGAGGCCGAGGCACACCTGCGGCGCCTGGTGAAGCTGGGCCGGGCGGAAGCGGTGGCGGGGAGCGATCCGGTGGCGTACGCGGCGGTGTGATCCACTCGCCGCACGGGAGCGCGCACTGATACCCCATGACCATGGACCCTTTGCACCGGCTTCTCGCCGAACGCGCCTGCGAACACCTGATCCTCGACTTCGTCCACCGCCTCGACCTGGGCGAACCCGCCTCGGTTGCCGAGCTGTTCACCGTGGACGGGGTGTGGGAGTGGCCGCCGCCGGGTGACGGGCGCCGGTCCGTGGGACGGGCGGCGCTGCGGGAGTACTTCGGCGCGCGGCCCGCTGACCGGCTCTCGCGCCGGATCATGTCCAACATCCGGGTCACGGTGACGTCCGAGGACACCGCCGAGGCCACCTCCTGCTTCACGACGTACCGCGTCGACGGCTGGTCGGGCGGCATGGTGCCGGCCGGCCCGCCGACCCAGGTGGGCCACTACGAGGACGTCCTGCGCCGCGTCGACGGCCGGTGGCTGCTCGCCTCCCGGACCCTGCGCCTGCCCTTCGGCGGCCCCACCCCGCGCGAGGGGCGCGGCGTCCTCGACGCCGTCCGCACCGACCGCGCCCCCTTCATCCCCTTCCCCGACGGCACCCTGCCGCCGCTGTCCCAGGGCGTGCGCAGCGGCCCGTTGCTGTTCACCTCCGGACAGGGCCCGCTGGACCCGGCGACCGGCGACATGCCGGCCGGCTTCACCGCGCAGGCGCGGCAGGTGCTCGCCAACGTCGAGGCCGTCGTCGCGGCGGCGGGCGGGGACCGCCGCTCGATCGCCCGCTGCACCTGCTATCTGGCCGACCGGTCCGCTTTCGGTGACTTCAACCGCGTCTACGCGGACTTCTTCGCGGACTGCACACCGCTTCCGGCGCGGACGACGGTGGTGGTGCGGCCGGTGCGCGAGGGGGTGCTGGTGGAGGTGGACGCCGTGGCCGTGCTGGGGTGACGGGGCCCACCCCCGGCCGCCGCCGGGGCCGTTCCTACGGCCCGGTACAGTAGCCGGGTCGTCATCACACCCGTACGGGGGGAAGCCGGTGCAATTCCGGCGCTGACCCGCAACCGTGAACCGTCCGCCGAGGGCGGTCAGCCGGACTGCCCCGTACGGTCGTGACCGGCTCACGTGTGCCGGCAGTCCGCCGGCGCACGGCACCGTCGAGGCATACGGAGCCGAGCCGCCCGGGGTGTCCCGTGCTGCCCGCTCCCGCAGGGAGAGGCACCCGCCGATCATGAACGTCGTCCGCCGCAGCGCAGCTGCCCTGGCAGCCATAGCCGTGATCGGCGCCGCCGCGCCGGCCGTCGCCGCGTCCCCTTCGCCGTCGCCGTCGGCCGCGCTGCCCGACGGCCTCTACGGCACCACCGACCCGAAGTACGACGGCGTCTGGCGCCAGTCGCTGGCGCTGCTCGCGCAGGACGCGGTGGGCGTGCGGCCGGCGCCGAAGGCCGTGGACTGGCTGGTGGGGCAGCAGTGCGCGAACGGGGCGTTCGCGCCGTTCCGCGCGGACGCCGCCCACGCCTGCGACGCCAAGGCGATGGTCGACACCAACAGCACGGCCGCCGCCGTCCAGGCCCTCGCGGCGCTCGGCGGCCACGGCGCCACCACCGGCAAGGCGGTCGCCTGGCTGAGGACCGCGCAGAACGAGGACGGCGGCTGGGGCTACGCGCCGGGCGGTCCGAGCGACGCCAACTCCACCGCCGTCGTCATCGGCGCGCTCGCCGCCGCGGGCGAGCAGCCCGCGCGGGTCACCAAGGGCGGCAAGTCCCCCTACGACGCCCTGCTGACGTTCGCCCTGCCCTGCGGCGGCCAGGACGCGGGCGCCTTCGCCTTCCAGCCGGACAAGAAGGGCGGGCTCGCCGCCAACGCGGACGCGACCGCCGCGGCCGTGGTGGGCGCGCTCGGCAAGGGGCTGACCGGGGCGGCCGTCAAGCCGTCCGGCACCGCCACGGCGTGCCGGGACGCCCACGATCCCGGGCAGGCGGCGCGCAACGGCGCCGCGTACCTCACCAGGGCCCTGGCGAAGGACCACCACCTGACCACGGCGCTGCCCGGCGCCAAGCCCCAGCCCGACTACGGCAACACCGCCGACGCCGTCCTCGCCCTCGCGACCGCCGGCCAGGGCGACCGGGCGGCCGGCGCCGTGCGCTGGCTGGAGGCGAACGCCGGGCCGTGGGCGAAGCAGGCCGGACCGGCCGCGTACGCGGAACTGATCCTCGCCGCCCGGGCGTACGGGGCCGACGTGCACGACTTCGGCGGGCGGGACCTGGTGCGGCTGCTGAACGCGACGGGTCCGCAGCCGGCCTCCTCCGCCGCCCCGGCCGCGTCCTCCGGCAGGAAGGCGGCCTCGGCCTCCGACTCCGACTCCGGCTTCCGATTCACCGTCTGGTGGGTCCTCGGCGGGCTCCTCCTCGTCGCCATCGGCGCCGGCGCCGGCTTCCTGTTCTGCCGCCGCGGCAAGAGGTGACGGCCGTGATCCGCCGCTGCGCCGTCCTGTTCACCGCGTTGCTGCTGGCACTGGCCGCCAGCGGTCAGGCCCACGCCACCGGTTACCGCTACTGGTCCTTCTGGGACCACGCCGCCGGGCACTGGACCTACGCCACCCAGGGCCCCGCCACCGCCCGCCCCTCGGACGGCGACGTCCAGGGCTTCCGCTTCTCGGTCAGCGAGGACTCGGGCGACGCGTCGAAGCCGCGCGGGACGACGTCGTTCCGGGAGATCTGCGCGCGGACCCCGGCCCGGGAGGGCGAGAAGCGCGTGGCGCTCGTCCTCGACTTCGGCACGGCGGCGGACGCCCCGTCCGGTGAGACGCCCCCGGCGGGGCGTACGGCCTGCGCGCGAGTGCCCGCCGGCGCCACGACGGCCGACGCCCTGGCCTCGGTGGCGAAGCCGCTGCGCTACGACACCAACGCCCTGCTGTGCGCGATCGCCGGGTATCCGCGCAAGGGGTGCGGGGAGCAGGTCGGCGGCGGGAGCGAGCCGGCGGCCGCCCCCGCGAAGGCGGCGAAGGGCGGCAGCGGCCCGTCCGTGGGCCTGTTCGCCGGGGCGGGCGCGGTCGTGCTGCTGGCTGCGGCAGCGGTGTGGCAGGCGCGGCGACGCCGGCATGGCTAGGGCGTGTTCCGAAAGTGGCGCCGTCCGCCCGCAGGGCGGGCCCGGCGGCGTCCGGTGCGTGCGATCGCAGGGCGGAGGGTCGCCCCGACACTGGAGGTATCGGGGTGATCCCGGCAACGCGGCGAGCGTGCGTGCCAGGCGTCGCCGGGCAGGCGGGACTTTCGAAACACGCCCTGGCCGGCCGGCGCTGCACCCCGGTGCCTGGTGGCTGTGGTCGCTCGGGCTCGGCACGGCGGCCACCCGCACCACCAACCCCCTCCTGCTCGCCCTGCTCATAGCGACGTCCGCCTACGTCGTCGCCGCCTGCCGCTCCCGCGCCCCCTGGGCCCGCTCCTACTCCGCGTTCCTCAGGCTCGCCCTCGCCGTCCTCGCCGTCCGCCTCTTCTTCGCGGTGGCCCTCGGCTCCCCCGTTCCCGGCACGCACGTGATCGTCACCCTCCCCGAAGTCCCCCTGCCGCACTGGGCGCAGGGCATCCGCCTGGGCGGCCGGATCACCGCCGAATCACTCGTCTTCGCCTGCTACGACGGCCTGAAGCTGGCCACGCTCCTGATCTGCGTCGGCGCCGCGAACTCCCTCGCCAACCCCTCCCGCCTGCTGAAGTCCCTCCCGGGCGCCCTGTACGAGACCGGGGTCGCGGTGGTCGTCGCGCTCACCTTCGCCCCGCACCTCATCGCCGACGTCCAGCGGCTGCGCGCCGCCCGCCGGCTGCGCGGCCGCCCCGACAGCGGCATCCGCGGCCTGCTGCACGTCGGACTGCCGGTCCTGGAGGGCGCGCTGGAGCGGTCGGTCGCCCTGGCCGCCGCGATGGACGCCCGCGGCTACGGCCGCTCCGCCGACGTCCCACCCGCCGTACGCCGCACCACCGCCGCCCTCACCCTCGGCGGCCTGCTCGGCGTCTGCGTGGGAACGTACGGACTGCTGACCGCCGAGGGCGGCGTCTACGGCCTGCCGCTGCTGCTCACCGGGGTCGCCGCGGCGCTGGCCGGCCTCAGCCTGGGCGGCCGCCGCAGTCTGCGCACGCGCTACCGCCCCGACCGCTGGGACGCGCGCGCCTGGCTGGTCGCCGCCTCCGGCGCCGCGGTCGCCGCGCTGCTCACCCTCGCCGCGGCCGGCGATCCGGCGGCGCTGCACCCGGGCGTCGTCCCGCTCTCCGCCCCCGCCCTCCCGCTGTGGCCCGCCGCGGCCGTCCTGCTCGGCCTGCTTCCCGCCCTCATCGCCCCCGAGGAGCCGTCGTGATCCGGTTCGAGGATGTCTCCGTGACGTACGACGGCGCGGCCGAACCCACCGTGCGCGGCGTCGACTTCGAGGTACCGGAGGGCGAACTGGTGCTGCTGGTCGGCCCGTCGGGGGTCGGCAAGTCCACCCTCCTCGGCACGGTCAGCGGCCTGGTGCCGCACTTCACGGGCGGCACGCTGCGCGGCCGGGTCACGGTCGACGGCCGCGACACCCGCACCCACAAGCCCCGCGAACTGGCCGACGTCGTCGGCACGGTGGGCCAGGACCCGCTCGCCCACTTCGTGACGGACACGGTCGAGGACGAACTCGCCTACGGGATGGAGTCGCTCGGTCTCGCGCCGGAGGTGATGCGCCGCCGGGTCGAGGAGACCCTCGACCTGCTCGGCCTGACCGACCTGCGCGCCCGCGCCCTGGCCACCCTCTCCGGCGGCCAGCAGCAGCGTGTGGCCATCGGCTCGGTGCTCACCCCGCATCCGCGGGTGCTGGTCCTGGACGAACCGACCTCGGCGCTGGACCCGGCGGCCGCGGAGGAGGTCCTGGCCGTCCTGCAGCGCCTGGTCCACGACCTGGGCACGACGATTTTCATGGCCGAACACCGCCTGGAGCGCGTCATCCAGTACGCGGACCAGGTCGCTGTGATGCCGTCGCCGGGAGCACCGCCCCGGCTCGGCACTCCGGCCGGGATGATGGCCGTGTCACCGGTCTGCCCCCCGGTGGTGGCCCTGGGCCGGCTGGCCGGCTGGTCCCCGCTGCCGCTGACGGTGCGGGACGCGCGGCGCCGGGCGCCCGAGCTGCGCGCGCGGCTCGCCCGGCCCGCGGGCGACGGCGCCTCCGGGGCGACTCCCGGCCCGGAGGCGGTCGCCACCCGTCCGGCGCCGGCCGGCGCCGCGTCCCCGCACCGGGCCCCCGCCGGCCGGTGGCGCATCACCCGCCGCGGGCGCACCGCCCCCTCCGACACGCCGTCCGCCGTCGCCGACGTCCGCTCCCTCTCGGTCCGCCGGTCCCCCGTGCAGGCCCTGCGCGACGTGAACCTGACCGTCGCCCCCGGCGAGACCATCGCCCTCATGGGCCGCAACGGCGCGGGCAAGTCCACCCTCCTCAACGCCCTCGTGGGCCTGGTCGCCCCCACCGCAGGCGAGGTCCTGACCACCGGCGTGACCCCGCACCGCACGGCTCCCCAGGACCTCGTGCGCCGCGTGGGCCTCGTCCCGCAGGAACCCCGCGACCTGCTCTACGCGGACACGGTGGGAGCCGAGTGCGCCGCCGCCGACCGCGACGCCCGGGCAGCGGCCGGCACCTGCCGCGCCCTGGTCTCGGACCTGCTGCCCGGCATCCCCGACGACACCCACCCGCGCGACCTCTCCGAGGGCCAGCGCCTCACCCTCGCGCTCGCGGTCGTCCTCACCGCGCACCCGTCCCTGCTCCTCCTGGACGAACCGACCCGGGGCCTGGACTACGCGGCGAAGGCCCGCCTCGTCACCCTGCTGCGCGCTCTCGCCGCCGAGGGCCACGCGATCGTGCTCGCCACGCACGACGTGGAACTGGCCGCCGAACTGGCCCACCGGGTGGTGCTGCTCGCGGAGGGCGAGGTGATCGCCGACGGCCCGACCGCCGAGGTGGTCGTCTCCTCCCCTTCCTTCGCCCCCCAGGTCACCAAGATCCTGGCGCCCCAGGAGTGGCTCACGGTCGCCCAGGTACGCGAGGCGCTGCGATGACCGCGCGAGCCGGACAGGCTCCCCGGGCCAGAGCCATCCGCCTGGGCCCCCGGTCCGTCATCGCCCTCGCGCTGGTGAGCGCCATCGGCGTCGCCGCCTTCGGCTGGCCCTTCCTCGCCCCGCCCGACTCCCGGCTCGGCGCCCACGCCCAGGACGCCCCGTGGCTCTTCGCGGGCCTTCTGGTCCTGCTCGTCGCCGTCGTCTCCGCCACGATCGCCGAGTCCGGGCTCGGCCCGAAGGCCGTGGCCATGCTGGGCGTGCTCGCGGCGACCGGCGCCGCCCTGCGCCCGATCGGCGCCGGAACCGCCGGCATCGAGCCGATGTTCTTCCTGATGGTGCTGAGCGGGCGGGTCCTGGGCCCGGGGTTCGGCTTCACCCTGGGCTCGGTCACGATGTTCGCGTCGGCGCTGCTGACGGGCGGGGTCGGCCCGTGGATGCCGTTCCAGATGCTGGCGATGGGCTGGTTCACCATGGGCGCGGGGCTGCTGCCGGGCCCGGACCGGCTGCGCGGCCGCGGCGAGACCGGCCTCCTGGCCGCCTACGGCTTCTTCGCCTCCTTCGCCTACGGCACGATCATGAACCTGGCCGGCTGGCCCTTCATGGGGGCGCTCGCCTCGGGCATCGCCTTCGACCCGCACGCGCCCGTCCCCGCCAACCTGGCCCGTTTCCTCGCGTACTGCGCGGCGACCTCGCTGGGCTGGGACACGGGCCGGGCCGTCGTCACGGTGGTGCTCACGCTCACGCTCGGCCCGACCGTGCTCAAGGCGCTGCGCAGGGCCACCCGCCGGGCCGCCTTCGAGACCGCGGTCACATTCGAACCCCGTTGAACGGTGAACCGCCCCACATGACCCACGTCACTCACTACTTCCCTTAGTAGTGCATTTCGGACGCCATGTCCACGGCAAAATAGCGCCTGACCTGCACTTTGAGAGGCCGATCACACCCGCCCCGCACCCCCCAGATGCGACGACAACTAGTAAAAGGGGGCATTGCGGACGCCATCCGGGCCTGTTTCTCTGGACGGCGTCGCACGGCGCCGACGTGCCCCCAGGGCCTCGGCGCCGACGCATGCCCCGGCCTGCGAGCGGCATCCCGTCCCCGACGCAAAGGTTCCCCGTGACTGTCTCCCGCATCGTCCGCCGCTTCTCCTCGCCGAAGAAGGCCCTCGCCTCCGCCGCCGTGGCCGCCGCCACCGCCGGCATGGTGCTGACCGCGGCTCCCGCCCACGCCGCCACCACCGCCTCCGCCGCCCAGGCCAGGTCGATCGCGCACCAGATGATCCCCAGCGCCGCGCAGTACAACGCCTTCAGCAAGATCGTCGAGCACGAGAGCGGCTGGAACGTCACCGCCACCAACTCCTCCTCCGGCGCCTACGGCCTGGTCCAGGCCCTGCCGGGTTCGAAGATGGCCACGGCCGGCCCGGACTGGAAGACCAGCGCCAGGACCCAGATCAAGTGGGGCCTGAACTACATGAACTCCCGCTACGGCAGCCCCGTCGGCGCCTGGTCCTTCTGGCAGACGCACGGCTGGTACTGAGCCGCCCCGCCCCGATCCGGCCCGCCCAGATCAGCCCCGCCCAGATCAGCCCCGCACCGATCAGCCCCGTACCGATCCGGCACGGGGAGCCCGGGTCCCGCCCGGGTCGGTCCGGCCCGACCGTGATCCGGTGGTCCCCCGGCCGCCCTCGGCCGGCCGTACGGTCGCGGCCGGCCTCATGAGCCGCCGCGCCTGCGGTAGGTGAGGCCGAAGTCCCGCTCGTAGGGGGCCGTGCCGTCCTGGGCCGTCTCCCAGGCGCCGCGGATCGTGCCGCCGTCCGGGCTCAGGTGCCCGACATACCGCTGCCGGAACGCGAGCGGTGAGAAGTCCGGCTTCTCGCGCAGGAGTTGCCACACACCGTCGGCGAAGGTCATGGCGTACAGCCGTACGACGCCGCGCGAGTCGTAGTAGTGCTGCGTGTAGCCGCCGGTCTCCGGGTCCACGGCGATGACCGCCATGGCGTCCGGCGCCGGAGCGGGTGCCTCCGTCCGCTGGACGAGGTACTGCCGTCCCAGGGCCCACTCGAAGACGCTCCGCCCGGGCGGCACCTCCAGCCCCGGAAACTCCGCCTCCACCACCCACTCCCCGACCAGGACGTCCAGCCGGTCCAGCGCTGCCTGCCGTTCCGTCGCATCCACCGCGACCACCTCCCTGTCACAGGACAGACGCCGGCGGCGCGCGGAACTCATCGGTCCGGCAGCTCCAGCCGCGCCGTGCGCAGGTCCCGCTCGCCGGGATGCCGGGTGCGGTTGCCCACCGTCGCGCCCGCGGTCTCCTCGGGGCGGCCGATCTCGAAGCCCAGGCTCCGCAGGAAGCCCAGCCCCGGCTCCCAGGTGCCGGGGCACGTGGCGACGACGGTCCGCATGCCGCGCCCGGCGGCCTCCCCGATCAGCCGCCGCGCGACCCCCGCCCCCACTCCCCGCCGCCGGGCCCCGGGCGCGACGAGGAACACCCCGACCGAGCAGCTGCCCGCCTCGGGAAAGCGGTCGACGAGGTCGGCCAGGCCCACGACGTCCCCGCCCCGGCACAGCACCAGCAGCCGCTTCTGCTCGAAGTCCGCGCCCTCGGGCAGCGCGTAGTACAGACTCTGCACGTCCGCCGGGAGCGCCGGTGCCCCGGTGGCCGCGACGAAGTAGTCCTCGCAGGCGGCGAACAGCCGTCCCACGCCCGCCTCGTCCTCCGGCCGCATCTCCCGTACGGTCACCGGGCCGCCGTCCGCGGCCGCGATCTCCTCCATGGTGGTTCACCCGCCCCGCGCGTCCGTTCCCTGCGGGCGGCCAGGGTAGTGCGCGCGGCGCGCCGTCCCGGCCGTGGGACGGCGCTCCCGGCGCGACTGGCCGGTCCTACGCCTGCTGCGCCACACCGCCCTCCTTCGCCGTTCTGCGCGATCTCCACTCCTTGCGGAAGACGTACACGCGCAGGGCGCCGACCGCCAGGAACAGCAGGCCGATGCCGCCCCTGGCCAGGCCTCCCGCCGTGAAGAACCAGTAGAAGGCGAGGCCGGAGAAGGAGAGGCAGATCGCGAGGACGAGCGGTTCGCGGATGTAGAAGGGCAGGACGCGGAGGATGACGTTGATCAGCACCGGCCAAGTTGAGCAGTCCGCGTCAAGCCCGGCAAGTCGTTTGTCACAGTCGCTGGAGGATCGTCCCGGTGGCCAGGCCGCCGCCCGCGCACATCGTGACGAGGGCGAACTCCTTGCCGGTGCGCTCCAGTTCGTGCAGGGCGGTGGTGATCAGCCGTGCCCCCGTCGCGCCCACGGGGTGCCCGAGGGCGATCGCGCCGCCGTTGACGTTGACCTTCTCCAGGTCCTGCTCGAAGACCTGCGCCCAGCTCAGCACCACGGAGGCGAACGCCTCGTTGATCTCGACGACGTCGATGTCCCTGAGCGACATGCCGGCCTTGCCGAGCACCGCGCGCGTCGCGTCGATCGGGCCGTCCAGATGGAAGTGCGGATCGGCGCCGACCAGCGCCTGGGCCACGATCCGCGCCCTCGGCCGCAGCCTCAGGGCGCGCGCCATCCGTTTCGACGCCCACATGACGGCGGCCGCGCCGTCGCTGATCTGCGAGGAGTTGCCCGCCGTGTGGACGGCGGTGGGCATGACCGGCTTCAGGCGGGCCAGCGCCTCCATCGACGTGTCGCGCAGCCCCTCGTCGCGGTCGACCAGGCGCCACATGCCCCCTCCGGCCCGCTGCTCGTCCTCGGTGGTCGGGACCTGGACGGCGAACGTCTCCTTCTTGAACCGCTCCTCGGCCCACGCCACGGCGGCCCGCTCCTGCGAGATCAGGCCCAGCGAGTCTACGTTCTCCCTGGTCAGGCCGCGGTGGCGGGCGATGCGTTCGGCCGCCTCGAACTGGTTGGGCAGGTCGACGTTCCACTCGTCGGGGAACGGCTTGCCGGGTCCGTGCTTGGAACCCGATCCCAGCGGCACCCGCGACATCGCCTCGACCCCGCAGCTGATGCCCACGTCGATGACGCCCGCCGCGATCATGTTGGCCGTCATGTGCGAGGCCTGCTGCGAGGACCCGCACTGGCAGTCGACCGTCGTCGCCGCCGTCTCGTAGGGCAGCCCCATGGTGAGCCAGGCCGTGCGCGCGGGGTTCATGGACTGCTCGCCGGCGTGGGTCACCGTGCCGCCGACGACCTGTTCGACCGCGTCGGCGGGGATGCCGGTGCGGCCGAGGAGTTCACGGTAGGTCTCGCCCAGGAGGTAGGCGGGGTGCAGGTTGGCGAGCGCTCCGCCGCGCTTGCCGATGGGGGTGCGTACGGCTTCGACGATCACGGGTTCCGCGGCCATGGTGGGGGATCCTCTCCTCCGGTACCCGCGCGGCGCGGGGGCGTCCCGGCCGGCCCCGCCACGCTGAACTAGTACGTGTTCTAGTTCTGAGTGCAGTCTGCTGACCCCGCGGTCACAACCGCAAGGGTCGTGCACGTAATTCAGCGCGCCGCACCTCTTGCCTCTTATAGAACCCGTTATTACCTTCACGGCAAACCTGATGGAGCGTCAGAACACAGGCGGGAGTCGCCGATGCCCTGTCCAGCTCTCCCCGAAGGGTTCGACTTCACCGATCCCGACCTGCTGCACCGCCGCGTGCCCCTGCCGGAGTTCGCCGAGCTGCGGCGGGCCGAACCGGTCCGCTGGATCCCCCAGCCGGACAACGTCGCCGGCTTCCGGGACGAGGGGTACTGGGCCGTCACCCGGCACGCGGACGTCAAGTACGTCTCCACCCACCCCGAGCTGTTCTCCTCGTACCTCAACACGGCGATCATCCGCTTCAACGAGCACATCGAGCGCGACGCGATCGACATGCAGCGGCTGATCCTGCTCAACATGGACCCGCCCGAGCACACCCGCGTCCGCCAGATCGTGCAGCGCGTCTTCACCCCGCGCGCCATCCGGGCGCTGGAGCAGCGGCTGCGCGACCGCGCCCACGCCATCGCGCGCGGCGCCCGCGCCCAGGACGGCACCTTCGACTTCGTCACCGAGGTCGCCTGCGAACTGCCCCTGCAGGCCATCGCCGAGCTCATCGGCATCCCGCAGGACGACCGGGCCAAGATCTTCGACTGGTCCAACAAGATGATCTCCTACGACGACCCGGAGTACGCCATCACCGAGGAGATCGGCGCCGAATCGGCCACCGAGCTCATCGCCTACGCCATGAACATGGCCGCCGACCGCAAGCAGTGCCCGGCCAAGGACATCGTGACCACGCTGGTGGCGGCGGAGGACGAGGGGAACCTCAACTCCGACGAGTTCGGCTTCTTCGTGCTGATGCTCTCCGTCGCGGGCAACGAGACCACCCGCAACGCCATCACCCACGGCATGCACGCCTTCCTGACCCACCCCGACCAGTGGGAGCTGTACAAGCGGGAGCGGCCGCGGACCGCCGCCGAGGAGATCGTGCGGTGGGCGACCCCCGTCAACGCCTTCCAGCGCACCGCCACCCAGGACCTCGAACTCGGCGGCAAGCGGATCAGGAAGGGCGACCGCGTCGGCATCTTCTACGCCGCCGCCAACCACGACCCCGAGGTCTTCACCGACCCCGGCGCCTTCGACATCCTCCGCGACCCCAACCCCCACCTCGGCTTCGGCGGCGGAGGCCCGCACTACTGCCTCGGCAAGTCCCTGGCCGTCCTGGAGATCGACCTGATCTTCGACGCCATCGCCGACGCCCTGCCCGGCCTGACCCTGTCCGGCGACCCCGACCGCCTGCGGTCCGCCTGGATCAACGGCGTCAAGCACCTCCGGGTGCGGGCCGGCTGACGATCTCGGGCCGGCGGCGTCCCGGAGCCGCCGGCCCGTTTCCGCACGGCTGTGCGGTCGGTCAGCCGGGCGAGGGTTCCTTCGCCGGCACCGGTTCCCCGCGGACCGCCACGGAGACGGCCGGTCGCGCCCGCGGTCCCTGGAAGAGGTACGACAGGCCCAGGCCCGCGGCCACGACCGCCGCGCCGCCCACCGCGTCCAGCACCCAGTGGTTGCCGGTCGCCACGATCGCCGAGACCGTGAAGAGCGGGTGCAGCAGGCCGAGCGCCTTCATCCACCACCTGGGCGCGATGACCGCGATCACCACCCCGCACCACAGCGACCAGCCGAAGTGCAGCGAGGGCATCGCCGCGTACTGGTTGGTCAGCGCGGTGAGGGTGCCGTAGTTCGGCTTGGAGAAGTCCTGGACGCCGTGGACCGTGTCGATGATGCCGAGGCCGGGCAGCAGGCGCGGCGGGGCCAGCGGGTAGAGCCAGAAGCCGACCAGGGCCAGCAGCGTGGCGAAGCCCAGGGACGAGCGGGCCCAGCGGTAGTCGACCGGGCGGCGCCAGTACAGGACCGCGAGCACGGTCAGCGGGACGACGAAGTGGAAGGACTCGTAGTAGAAGTCGAAGAAGCCGCGCAGCCAGTCGACCTTGGCCACGGCGTGGTTGACCCAGTGCTCGATGTCGATGTGCAGGAAGCGCTCGATGCCGAGGATCTGGTGGCCGTGGTGCTCCGCGCGCACCCGCCCGGCCTCGTTGGAGCCACCGGTCGCCGCGAGCCTGACCTGCTGGTACGCGGCGTAGGTGACGCGGATCAGCAGCAGTTCCAGCAGCAGGTTCGGGCGGCTGAGGACCCGGCGCAGGAACGGCAGCAGCGGTACGTGCCTCAGCCGCGCCGGCACCGGGGCGGCGTACTCGGTCGGGACCGGCGCCTGGTAGTACGGCGAGGTACGGGACAGGAACGGCACGACGGTCGCCGCGGCGAGGGCGGCGAGCAGGACGACGTCGTCGCGCAGGGTGTACAGCGCCGACATGTTCGGCAGGATCATCTTCGCGGGCAGCGTCATCACCAGCACGACCGCGACCGGCCACACGTACCGGTCGGAGGCGCGCCTGCCGACCCGCCCGACGACCGCGAGCAGCACCCACAGCAGCTGGTGCTGCCAGGTGGTCGGCGACACGGCGATCGCCGCGCAGCCGGTGACGGCGACCGCGAGGAGCAGCTGCCCGTCGCGGGCGTAGCGCACGGCGCGGCGCACGCCGAGGAAGGCGACCGCGGCGGCGAGGGTGAAGAAGAGGGCGATCTCCAGCGGGCCGGTCAGGCCCAGCCGCAGCAGGCCGCCGTGCAGGGACTGGTTGGCGAGGTCGTCGGCCGGTCCGCCCAGGCCGGTGCCCGCCATGTGGTGCACCCAGTAGGCGTACGAGTCGTGCGGCATCGCCGCCCACGCGAGCGCGGTGCAGGCGGCGAAGGTGACGCCGGTGGAGACGGCGGCCCGGCGGCGGCCGGTGAACCACAGCAGGGGAGCGAAGAGCAGCACGGTCGGCTGGAGGGCGGCGGCGACGCCGATGAGCAGGCCGCTGGCGCGTTCCCCGCGGACGATGAAGCAGCCGACCAGGACCAGCAGCACCGGCAGGATACTGATCTGGCCGAGCCAGAGGGCGTTGCGCACGGGCAGCGACAGCATCAGCAGGCTGACCGCGACCGGCGCGGCCAGCAGCGAGGCCCGTCTGCTCACCGGCTGCGGCAGCGCACGGCCGGCCACCAGGCCGAGCGCGACGACCAGCAGCAGCGTGCCGAAGGTCCAGCCCCAGCCGAGGGCCTGTGCGGCGGCGCGGGTGAGGGGCTTGAGGACGAGACCGGCGAAGGGTGTGCCGGTGAACTGCGTGGAGTCGTAGAGCGACCCGTTCACGTGCAGGACGCCGTTCGGCCCGACCCAGGTCTCCAGGTCCGTCAGCCGGTCGCCTCTCGGGGTGCCGAGGACCACGGCCACCTGCCGCACGGCGAGGACCGCGGCGATCAGCCACAGACCGAGGCGCGCCGCGCGCACGCGGCCTCTGACGCCGCCGACGGCCGTCGCCCCGAAGACTTCCGCCGGTCGCCCGCTGTGCTCCACGTCCGCCACGCCCCGTCGGCCTCCCGCCCCGTTCGTCGCTGTGTTCTGTGCCCCCTGGGAGAGACGCACGCTACTCCGCCTTCACCTGGCGTCCGTCCTCCTTTTGTCGGAAAGACGATAGTGCGCCGGGGGGCCGGTTGCCCGCGTCGGACGCGAGAAGCGTCACACCGGAGGACCGGCACCGGGGAGCGACACGGAGGCGTACGGGCCGGTGGCACGGCATTCGGATGCCGTGCGCAACGACTCGTGCCGCTCCCGCGGGCCCCGACCGGCGCATACTGGGACGCGGTGGCCCGGCTGCCCGGAGGCCGGGCCGAGCCCTACGAAAGGCGCAGGTGCATGAGCCAGCCGCAGCTGTGGGACGACGTCGACGAGTACTTCACCGCCCAGCTCGCGCCGAACGACGAGGCCCTCGACGCGGCCGCGCGCGACAGTGCGGCGGCCGGCCTCCCACAGGTCGCGGTCACCGCGCCGCAGGGCAAGTTCCTGCAGCTGCTCGCGCAGATCCAGGGCGCCCGCACCATCCTGGAGATCGGCACCCTCGGCGGCTACAGCACCATCTGGCTGGCTCGCGCGCTGCCCGGGGACGGCCGGCTGGTCTCGCTGGAGTACAGCGCCCGGCATGCCGAGATCGCCGCCCGCAACATCGCCCGCGCGGGCCTCGACCGGATCGCCGAGGTGCGGGTGGGCCCCGCCCTGGAGTCGCTGCCCAAACTGGCCGACGAGAACCCCGCGCCCTTCGACCTGGTCTTCATCGACGCCGACAAGGCCAACAACCCGCACTATGTCGACTGGGCGCTGCGGCTCACCCGCGCGGGCAGCCTGATCGTCGTGGACAACGTCGTACGGAACGGCCGGGTCGCCGACGCGGACAGCACCGACCCGGACGTCGTCGGCAGCCGCGCCGCCATCGAACTGATCGCCCGTCACCCGCGGTTGACCGGCACCGCGATCCAGACGGTCGGCAGCAAGGGCCACGACGGCTTCGCGCTCGCGCGCGTGCTGGCGTGACCCTGCCCGCGGATCCGGTCCGGGACCGCCCCGTTCAGAACTCGTGGTAGAAGCCGATGTTGACGCTGCGCGGCGCGCTGCGGTCCTGCACGACGATCTCACCGTGGCCGCCCCGGGGCAGCGCCACGGCCCCGCCGTAGACCAGAGGCTGGGCGTACTCCCCGACGACCAGGCGGACTTCGGAGGAGGGGTCGGGCTGCGAGCCGCGCAGCCAGGTCACCTGCCAGGTCCCCTCCGGGCCGCACCGGAACTCCAGGTGGACCCGCGAGACGAACAGCCAGTCGTCGGGGGTGGCCAGCCGGCACACGGACTTGTCCCGGCCCACCCGCAGCACGGCACCCGCCTCGCTCGGCGCATCGGCCATCAGCATGCCTGCCGTGGCCCCCTCTTCCCCGGAGACGGTGGCCATGGTCAGTTCGAGCACGCGCTGCTCCTCTTGAAGTGTCGTGACACAGCGGCGGCATACTAAATCGCCCGGCCACGCCGCGTCCGGCACAATGGAGTCATGACCGAGCGAAAGCCACCGGGCGTCCCGTTCGAGTCCTGGGTCGACAAGCAGATCCGTGACGCCGAGGGGCGCGGAGAGTTCGCCCGGCTGCCCGGCGCGGGCAAGCCGCTGCCCGCCGACACCTCGTACGACGAGCTGTGGTGGATCAAGGCCAAGATGGCCCGCGAGGGCCTCTCGGTGCTGCCACCTGCCCTTGCCCTGCGCAAGGAGGCCGAGGACGCGCTCGCGGCGGCGTACGCGGCGCCCTCGGAGCGGATCGCGCGGAAGATCGTCACCGAGGTCAACGTCAAGATCCGCGACATGATGTTCAAGCCGCCGCCCGGCCCCCCGCTCGGGATGAAGCCCTACGACGTCGAAGAGGTCGTACGGCAGTGGCGGGAGCGCCGGACGGCGGCGGACGGGTCACCCGCGTAGCCCGGGGCCGTGGCCGAGGCGACCGCCGGCCGGCGCAGCCGGGCCGGCCGCCGCACGGATCGGCCGTTACGCACGGATCAACCGTGCAGAAGTCGTTGCGCGAGTTCCCGGTAGTCCCGCAGGGCCAGCCGGAGCTGTTCGGTGTCGGGGTGCGTGACCTGCTCCGCCTCGTCCTCCTGCCACGACGTGCGCAGGGTGCGGCGGCGCCGGGTGAGCGCCTCCGTGAAGCGGCCGGCGATCTCCTCGACCACGTGGTCGGCCTCCGCCACGGCCTCCCTGGGGCCGTCGACGAACCCGGACACGGCGTTGCGCAGCCGCAGTTCGAGCTTGTCGCACTCGTCGTGCGCCAGCAGACGGGCGGAAGAGCCGTCGCCGACGTGCCCGGCGTCCTCGAAGTCCGTCGTCGCCCTGGTGCCGGGAGCCGGCGCCTCGGGGTCGCTCACCTCGTGCGGGGTCGGGGCCACGATCCTGTCGTGTCCCGGCGGGGTCCCGCGGTCCGCGGCCCCGCCCGTGCCGGGCCCGGTCGTCGCGTCCGTCATGTCGTTCAACTCCCCTTCGCGTGACGTCGGTTGAGGGCCCACGGCAGAGGGCTGCGGCTCTCGCGCCGGCCGTGCGCACGGTCCGTGCGGTCCGTGGTCCGCGCCGGCGGCCTCTCGGTCGCCGTACCGCCGTCGTGGCCGGCGGTGCGGCCCTCCGGCGCGGTCAGTTCCTCGAAGAGCGCCCGGGCCTCGACCATGGCCTCGCGCATCTCCTCCGTGTCGGCCCGGTCGCCGTCCTGCCCGCTCACACCGGCGCGGGCGACGCGGTGGACGTGCCGGTAGCCGTGGACGTGGTGCGCGTGGTGGACGGAGAGCGCGGCGAGCTGCTCCTCGTACCTGCCGCCGTCCGGGAAGCCGCGCACGGCGGCCAGCTCCGCGAGCAGCCGGTCCGCCTCCGTCACCGCCTCCCGCGGCGCGTCGACGAACCGCTCCTGCGCGGCCGTCCAGCGGGCCGCGAACTGCTCCCGCTGGGCCGGCTCCAGGGGCCGCTCGCGCAGCGAACCGTGCCGCTCCACGCGCTCGGCCAGCTCGCGCTCGGCTGCCGTGGTGTCCCCGTCGTGCCGGGCGAGCGTCCGGTCGTACTCGGGGCCGAAGCGCCGCTTCAGGTCCCGGCCGCCGTGCGCGCCGCGGGCACGCAGGGTGAGGGCGGCCGCGACTACGACCACGGCCGCCGCGATCACGATCAAAGCGATGATCAAGCCTGTGGACATGGGTGCCTTCCGATGGGGTCGGCCCGATCGGGCCGGTTCTCCGTTCGGGTTGCCCGGAAGGCCCCGCCCAAACGGGCGTGCGAAACGGAGACCCGGGCGACGGACCCCACGGTCCCCGTCCCGCACATCCCCCACGGTCCCGGTCCCGCTTATTCGGTTGCGGGCGGTGCGCCGCGCCCGCCGACAATGGCGGGCATGAGCTGGACCATCGCCCCCGAGCCCTACGGCTCCCCCGCCGCCCTCGCCCTCTGGCGGGCTTACTACACCGAGGTCAGCGACCGGTGGTACCTGCTGCACGAGGGGCGGCGGACCGGCCCGGAGGAGCTGGAACGGGAGATCGCCGCCCGTTCCGGGTCCGAACTCGCGCCGCCCACCGGTCAGTTGCTCGTCGCGTGGTACGACGGTGAGCCGGCCGGCTGTGCCGGGGTGCGGCTGCTGGACGCGGCGACCGCCGAGCTGACCAGGGTCTTCGTGGACCAGGAGAGGCGCGGCAGGGGCGGCGCCCCGCTCCTGGTGCGCGCCGCCGAGGACGCCGCCCGGGACCTCGGCGCGGGGCTGATGGTCCTGGACACCCGCGGCGATCTCGTCGAGGCCCGCGCCCTGTACGCGCGGCTCGGCTACGCGGAGTCCGAGCCGCACAACGACGACGTCTACGCCGAGCACTGGTTCCGCAAGGACCTCACCCGGCCTGTTCCGGCGCACCGCTGTGCGGCTGCTCACGATCCGAGCCGCACAGCTCCTCGTTGAGCTCGCCGACCAGCTGGGTGAGGTCGGTGGGACGGTCCGGGCCCCACCAGTCGCCGAGGAGCTCCGCCAGCGACTCCTCGCGTGCCCGCGCGAGCCGTTCGGCCGTCGCCAGGCCGGGCGGGGTCAGGACCAGGTCCAGGCCCTCCCGTTCGGCCAGGCGGCGCTCCTCGACCTGCCGGGCGGCGGCGATGACGACCTGGATCGGCACCGAGGTGCGCTCGGCGAGCACGGCCGGCTCGACCCAGCCGTACTTCTTGATCCGCAGCAGCAGCCAGCTCGCCGCGGGCAGCAGGTCGTAGCCCGCGCGCTCGGTGATCCTGACGTAGATCTCCCGGCGGCCCTCGCGGGTGCCGAGCACGGACAGGGCGCGGCACACCTCGTCGGCGGAGGAGCGCTCGACCGGGTTGCTGGCGAGCGTCTCCGTGATGTCCGGTGCGGTGACCGAGCCGCGCAGCTTGTCCTCCTTGAGGAACCAGGCCAGCACGAAGCCGAGCAGGGCGACGGGCGCGGCGTAGAGGAAGACGTCGGTGATGGACGCCGCGTAGGCGTGCAGGGCGGCCGGGCGCAGCGCGGGCGGCAGCGAACCGATGCCGCGCGGGTCGGACTTGAGCGCGTCCGGCGAGACGCCCGCCGGCAGCCGTACGCCCCGGAAGGCGTCCGCCAGCTGGGTGCTGAGCCGGCTCGCGAAGACGGTGCCGAAGATGGCGACGCCGAACGAGGCGCCGATGGAGCGGAAGAAGGTCGCGCCCGAGGTGGCGACGCCGAGGTCCTCGTAGGAGACCGCGTTCTGCACGATGAGCACCAGCACCTGCATGACCAGGCCGAGTCCGAGGCCGAAGACGAAGAAGTCCGCGCTCATCACGGCGGTGGAGCTGTTCTCCTCGAGCCGGTGCAGCAGCAGAAGTCCGATCGTGGTGACCGCCGTGCCGGCGATGGGGAACACCTTCCAGCGGCCGGTGCGGCTGACGATCTGCCCGGACACGGTGGACGACAGCAGCATGCCGAAGACCATCGGCAGCATGTACACGCCGGACATGGTCGGCGTGACGCCCCGGACGACCTGGAGGAAGGTCGGCAGATAGGTCATCGCGCCGAACATGGCGAAGCCGACGATGAAGCTGATGACCGCGGAGAGGGCGAAGGTGCGGATGCGGAACAGCTTCAGGGGCAGCACCGGCTCGGCCGCCCTGCGCTCCACGGCCACGAACGCCGCCCCCAGCACGACGCCCAGCACGATCAGGCCGATGATCTGCGGCGAGCCCCAGCCCCAGGTGGTCCCGCCGAGCGAGGCGACCAGGATCAGGCAGGTGGCGACCGAGGCGATGAGGAGTGTGCCGAGGTAGTCGATGACGTGCCGCGTGGACCTGCGCGGGATGCGCAGGGCGGTCGCGATCACCGCGAGGGCGACGACGCCGACGGGCAGGTTGACGTAGAAGACCCAGCGCCAGCTGAGGTGTTCGGTGAACAGGCCGCCGAGCAGCGGGCCCAGCACGCTCGTGGCGCCGAAGACGGCGCCGAACAGCCCTTGGTAGCGGCCGCGTTCGCGGGGTGGGACGACGTCCCCGACGATCGCCATCGACAGCACCATCAGCCCGCCGCCGCCCAGGCCCTGCACCGCCCGGAAGGCGATCAGCTCGGGCATGTTCTGTGCCATTCCGCACAGTGCCGAGCCGACCAGGAAGATCACGATCGCGGTCTGGAACAGCTTCTTGCGCCCGTACTGGTCGCCGAGCTTGCCCCACAGCGGGGTGGCGGCCGTCGAGGCCAGCAGATACGCGGTGACCACCCAGGACAGGTGCTCCAGGCCGCCGAGGTCGCTGACGATGGTGGGCAGCGCGGTCGACACGATGGTCTGGTCGAGGGCGGCGAGCAGCATCCCGAGGAGCAGCGCGCCGATCGAGACCAGCACGTTCCCGGACACGTGCTCCTGAGCGGCGCTGCCCTTTCGCGGGGGCTCGGCGGGTGGCTGTGCGTCTCGCACGTCTCCCGTCCTACCGTGCGCATCCCCGGCCATGAAGACCTCCCGAGGCTCTCGTTACACGTCCATGGTGATCGGTATGACCGTTTACGGCCTGTCGAGTCCTGTTGGAACGCAATATTCCGGGGGTCGGCGAGAACCGTCCCGGAATCACCTGGATAACCTCTGGAGCTTGTGGGGGGAGAGCGTGAAGAGGGAAGGGCGGACGCGTGACGGACCCGGCAGGTCACCGGTGCCCGGAGTGCGGTGCGCCCAGAGGGGCGGACCACACCCCGTCCTGCGGCTGCGCCCGGCGGGCGTCCGACGCCCTGCGCGCCGCCCGCTCGGCGGAGCAGGCCGCCGCGGAGGACTTCGATCCGCTGCGCATTCGGCCGTACGTGGAGCTGGAGCAGGACGCGGCCGTACACCCCACACCCACCACGGCCCCCGCCGTTCCCACGACCGGGACGACCATGCCGCTGCGGGCCGTGCCCCCCGGCACACCGAGCTCCGCCGACCTGCGCCTGTTCGAAGGGGCGGACCCCGGAGCCGGGCACGCCCGCGCGGACGGCGCGGCGCGGCGGCCGCGCGGGCGGCGCCGCGCCGTGCTGCTCGGCGCGGGCGGTGCCGTCGTCGCGGTGACGGCCGCGGCCGGGCTGGCGAGCGGGATGTTCTCCTACCAGAAGCCGTCGCGGGACGGCGCCCTGCCCGACGACGTACGGGCGAGCGTGCCGGACGCCTCGACGAGCGCGGCCTCGGCCCCGTCGCCCGAGAACGCGTCCCCGGCCCGCCCCTCCCCGCCGCCGTCCACCACACCGGCCGGCAGCGCGAGCCCCGCGCCCCCGGCGTCCCCTTCCGCTCCCGCCTCCGCTTCCGCCGCCCCCTCGGCGAGCCCCCCACCGAGCCCGTCCGGCTCAGGCGGGCGGACCTCCCCGGCGGCCACCGGGACACCCGGCCCGGGCCCGTCCGGCCGGCAGACGACCTCGGCGCCCGTGCTGGCGCTCGGCTCACAGGGCCCGGAGGTGACGGAGCTCGAACTGCGCCTGACCCAGCTCGGCCTCTACCCGAGGAAGCCGCGCGGCCACTACGACCGGTGGGTCGAGAGCGCGGTCAGCCGCTACCAGTGGGCCCGGGGGATCCACGGGGACGGGCAGGGGGTGTACGGGCCGCAGACGCGGGCGCGGCTGGAGTCGGAGACACGGCAGCCGTAGAAACCACCGGCCCGACCGTCACCGCACGTACAGCCGGAGCGTCCCGTCCCCCGCGGAGCCGACCCGTACCCGGGTCAGGTCCGGCACCACCACGTCGGGTTCGTGCAGATCGGCCCGCGGCCCCACCCCCACGACCCGCATCCCGGCCGAACGCCCCGCCCGGATGCCCGCCGCGGAGTCCTCGAAGACGACGCAGTCGGCCGGCTCGACGCCCAGTTCCGCGGCGCCCTTGAGGAAGCCCTCGGGGTCCGGCTTGCTGGCGCCGACCGACTCGGCGGTGACGCGCACGTCGGGGAGGCCGAGCCCGGCCGCGGTCATACGGGCCGTGGCGAGGGCCGCGTCGGCCGAGGTGACCAGGGCGTGCGGAAGGCCGCGCAGGGAGGCCAGGAATTCGGGGGCGCCGGGGATCGCGACGACGCCGTCCGTGTCGGCGGTCTCCTCGGCGAGCATGCGCGCGTTGTCCGCGAGGTTGTGCTCCATGGGGCGGTCGGGCAGCAGCAGCGCCATGGAGGCGTAGCCCTGGCGCCCGTGCACCACCTTCATGACCTCGCCCGCGTCAAGACCGTGCCGCTCGGCCCAGCGCCGCCAGACGCGCTCGACGACGGCGTCGGAGTTCACGAGGGTGCCGTCCATGTCCAGCAGGAGGGCGCGGGCGGTGAGGACGGTGGGCACGGTGGTGACCGTCATCGGCAGCTCCAAGGCGGGGGCGAGGGGGACGCGAATGGGCCCCGGGGGGACAAAGCGCCCCGCCCGCCGGTCAGGGAAAACGGGCGGGAGCCACTTTGTTCCTACACGGTACAAAACCGGGCCCGGATCCGCCACCGCTTCCGGCAACAGTTCACCCGCCGTTCAGCTCAGCCGGCCACGGCCTCCCACAGGCTCCACCCGCCGAGCGCCAGCATCAGCAGCGCCGCGATCTTGGTGATGAGCACCAGCGGCACCCGCTTCATCAGCGCCTTCCCGCCGACGATCCCGAGCCCGGCCACGGCCCACAGACCCAGCACGGCACCGAGGCCGACGGAGAGCGGGTCGTCGTAGCGGGCGGCCAGGTTCGCCGTCATGATCTGCGTCAGATCACCGAACTCGGCGACCAGGATGAGCATGAACCCGGCGCTCGCGACCTTCCAGAAGGTCTGGTTCTCGGGCTTGCGGATCTCCTCGTCGTCCTCGCCCTTCTTCATCAGCAGCACCGCGGCACCGCCCAGGAAGAGGACGCCCGTCAGCGCGTGCACGATCCGCTGCGGCAGCAGCGTCAGCACGCTGCCGGCCGCGACGGCCAGCACGACGTGGAGCGCGAAGGCCGCGGCCACGCCGGCGAAGACGTAGGAGGCGCGGTAGCGGGTGCCGAGCACGAGCCCGGCGAGTGCGGTCTTGTCCGGCAGTTCGGCCAGGAAGATCACGCCGAACACGAGCGCGGTGACGGTGATGCTGATCAAGGGTCCTCAATCGGTCGGGGCCGCCCCGCCGAGAGTGCTTGATCACGGTACGACACCTCGGCACGGCAGCACACATGGACGTGCACTGCTGCCGAAGGTCTCGCTGGCCGGCCCCTGACGTCGGGCCTGCCTCCGGGCGCCGGCTCAGACGAGCTGAGCAGTGTGTCGACGGTCCGGCGAAGAGCTACTCCCCTTCTGCGCCGCCCATCGTACGCGACGGAAGTTCGAACATGAACCTTGTCGTGTCATGCACACGTCATTAGCTTCTAACCGAGCACACACTCTCCCGCAACACGGCACGGCGAGCATTCCCTCGCTCGCCCGCCAACACCCCCACAGACCAAGGGAGTTCGCATCTCACCACTCTACGCGCGTCAACTCCCGTCCAGCGCCACCCCCACGCCCGGAAGGAACTCCATGCGCTCCATCACCCGAACCTCGGCTGCCGCCACCGCCGCTCTCTCCCTGGCCGTCGGCGGCCTCGTCCTCGGTGCCGGCGCCGGCACCGCGCAGGCCGCCACCTGCTCGCGGGCCTACCTGCCGCTGCCCGACTCGTACTGCACTCCCGGCGCCTACAACCCGGACGTGACGCAGTCGACCATAGGCTCGACCATATGCGTCTCCGGATGGACCAGCACCGTCCGCCCGTCCACCAGCTACACCAACCCCCTCAAGGCCCAGGGCATCGCCGATTACGGCTACTCGGACACCAGCATGTCCGACTACGAGGAGGACCACCTCGTCCCCCTGGAGCTCGGAGGCGCCCCGAAGGACCCGGCGAACCTCTGGCCCGAGCCGCACTACGGCAGCCCGACGGCCTACACCAAGGACGGTGTCGAGACCAGGCTCAAGAACGCCGTGTGCGACGGCAGGATCACCCTGTCGGCCGCCCGCTCCGCCATCAGGACCGACTGGACCACCGCACTGCAGGTCACCGGCATCGGCTGAGACGACGGCCCCGGCGGGTGCCGCCCCCTCCGCCGGGTGTCACCCGCCGGTGCCACGCCCGGGCCGGACGGCCCGGCCCCGACCGGCGTTCCGAGCGCGTCGCGAGCGCGTTCCGAGCGCCGGTCGACCCGCTCCTGCACGACTCCGCCGCGAAGGCGGCGCTCACGGACCACCCGTCGTCCCGCTGATCGTTACGCACGGGATCTCCCCGCTCTCCTTCGTCGTTCCGTACCGTACGGGTCGACGGAGGAGAGTGATCACGTGGCCGAACTGCGCCTGGGTCCACTGCTGAGGTACGCCGACGGCGCGTCCGCGACCGTCTGGGTCGAGGCGAGCCGTCCCTGCACCGCCGAGGTGCGCTGCGCGGACGGCGCCCGCGGCGAGATCCGCACCTTCCAGGTGGCGGGCCATCACTACGCGCTGGTACCGGTCACCGGACTGACCCCGGGTACGGCCACGCCGTACGAGGTCCTCCTGGACGGCACACACGTGTGGCCGCCGCCGGACTCCCCCTTCCCGCCCTCCGTCATCCGCACCCCGCCGGAGGGCGACGGCCTCCGCGTCTCCTTCGGCTCCTGCCGCTGGGCCGCGCCGGCCGCCGACGCGCACGACCCCGTCGGCCCCGACGCCCTCGACACCCTCGCCGTGCGCATGGCGGCCGACCCGGACGGCGAACGCCCGGACGTGCTGCTGCTGGTGGGCGACCAGGTCTACGCCGACGAGACCTCCGAGGAGACCCGGCGCTGGCTGGCCGCGCGACGCGATCTGAACGACCCGCCGGGCAGCGAGGTCGCGGACTACGAGGAGTACACCCGGCTCTACTACGAATCGTGGCTCGACCCCGAGATCCGCTGGCTGCTGTCCACCGTGCCGACCTGCATGATCTTCGACGACCACGACGTCATCGACGACTGGAACACCTCCGCCGCCTGGCTCGAGGACATGCGGGCCACGCCGTGGTGGCGGGAGCGGCTGCTCAGCGGACTCATGTCGTACTGGGTGCACCAGCACCTCGGCAACCTCACGCCGGCCGAACTCGCCGCCGACCCCCTCTACACGGCGGTACGGGAGGTTCCCGACGGCACCGACCTGCTGCGGGCCTTCGCGTCCCGGGCGGACGCCGACTCATCCTCCGTGCGCTGGAGCTACCGGCGCGACTTCGGCCGCGTACGGCTGGTGATGGTGGACTCACGGGCGGCCCGCGTCCTGCAGGAGGACAGCCGCGCGATGCTCGACCCGGGCGAGGCCCGATGGGTGCGCGAGCAGGTGCTGGACGAGCGCGGTTCCTACGACCACCTCCTCGTCGGCACCTCCCTGCCCTGGCTGCTGCCGCACCTGGTGCACGACGCCGAGGCGTGGGACGCGGCCCTGTGCCGCGGGGAGCGCGGGGCACGCTGGGCGCGGTTCGGGGAGAAGCTCCGGCGGGCGGCCGACCTGGAGCACTGGGCGGCCTTCCCCGCGTCCTTCGCGGCGCTGGCGGACCTGGTCGCCGAGGCGGGCTCCGGACCGGGGGCGCCGGCGTCCGTCCTGGTCCTGTCGGGAGACGTCCACCACGCCTACGTGGCCGAGCCGACGTGGCGGGCCGACGGCCCGGACGCCCGCGTCCTGCAGCTGACCTGCTCCCCGGTCCACAACTCCGTGCCCGGGTACATGCGCTGGGGCTTCCGCTTCGGCTGGAGCGCGCCGGCCCGCGCCCTCGGCCGCCGCCTGGCCCGGCACGGCCGCTGCGCACGCCCGCCGGTCACATGGCGCAAGAAGGGCGGCCCCTGGTTCGGCAACCAGCTCATGACGCTGACGCTGACCGGCCGTTCGGCGCGGCTGCGGCTGGAACAGGCGCGCGGGGACGGGGAACTGGCGACGGTACGGGACACGACACTGACACCGGCGTGAGCGGTCCGGGCGCGCGAGCGGTCCGGGCGCGCGAGCGGGTCCGCGCCCGGGCGGCCCGGGGGCCGGCCCGGAGCCGCCGGGTCCCCAAGCTGCCGGGGGCGGGCCCGCAGCTGCCCGGTCCGGAGCCGCCCGGCAGCCGGGTCCGGAGCCGCCCGGGACCAGGTCCGAAGCCACCCGGGACCAGGTCCGAAGCTGCCAGGTCCCAAGCCGCCGGGGGCGGGTCCGTCCGATCGGGCGGGCAAGTGAACGACCCGTGCCGATCACACCCGACCCCGTGAATCTCCAGCCGCACTCCAGGCGTACGCTGTATGGCTGTCATGGCCGCCCCTGCCGCTCCCTCGCGACGTCGCGGCACGGGTCCGGCTACGGGGGAGTCACGGGGAGTACGCGGTGCTGGAAAGTGTGGAGTCGCTGACCGACGGCCCATGGATCTACGCGATGGTGGCGTTGTCGGTCCTGCTCGACGTCTTCCTGCCGGTGCTGCCCAGCGGGGTACTGGTGATCACGGCGGCCACCGCGGCGGCCGCCGGATCGGCGACCGGCAAGGTACCGCACACGGTCCCCGACATCCTGTCCCTGACGTTCTGCGCGGCGGTCGCCTCCGTCCTCGGTGACCTGGTCGCCTACCGGCTGGCCTGGCGCGGCGGCGAACGCCTGGACCGGGCGATCGCCCGCTCGCGCCGGCTGACCGGCGCGCAGGAACGTCTCGGCGCGGCGCTCGCCCGAGGCGGCGGCGCCCTGGTCATCCTCGCCCGCTTCGCCCCGGCCGGCCGCTCGGTCGTCTCCCTCGGCGCCGGCGCCGCCCACCGCCGGGCCCGCGAGTTCCTGCCCTGGTCCGCCCTGGCCGGCCTGGCCTGGGCCACCTACAGCGTGGCCCTCGGCTACTACGGCGGCCAGTGGCTCGGCACGACCTGGCTGGCGACGGGCGTGTCCGTACTGGCGCTGTTCGCGGCGGGGGCCGGGGCGGCCTTCGTGGTGCGCCGCCCGGCGAAAGCCTGACGGGGCCGAGGCGGCCCCAACGGCCAGGCAGCCGCACGGCCCGGCTCCGGGCGGACGCCGTCCGGCGCGCTTCAGGACCGCGCCTTCTGCCCCCGTACCTCCAGCCCCGCCAGCAGTTCCCCGGTCGCCTCCGCGATCGCGGAGACCGCGCGGTCGAAGACCTCCTGGTTGTGGGCGGCGGGGGCCCGGAAACCGGAGACCTTGCGGACGTACTGCAGGGCGGCGGCCCTGATCTCGTCCTCCGTCGCCTCCTCGGGCAGCGCGGGCGGGCGGAGTGTCCTGATGCTTCGGCACATGGGACAAGTCTCGCCCAACTCCCCCACGGCCGCGACGATCCGCCGCCCGCCCTACCGCGGACCCCGGACGGCCACGCCTGCCGCACCGGCCGGCCGGCGATGTCCCACACACCCCGAAGGCGGTCGCCTGCGTCCCCGGCGACGCGCCGTCGACGACGTGACCACCGGCCCGCACACCCACAGCGCCGAACGCGCCGGCACGGTGGAGCGGTTCGAGGAGGACCGCCGGCATTCACCCCGGCCCGACCCGGTCCCACCCGACCTGTTCGCGTGAACCCCGGGAAGGAACTCGCATCCCAAAATCGAACAGGCGTAGCATTGGGCCGTGGCAGCGACCTATGACTTTCCGAGTGACCTCCTGGCCGGTCAGGAGGAGCTGCATCAGGTCCGGGCCGAGCTGTCGGCCCTGCTCAAGCGGCTCCCCTGGTCGGTGGAGCCCCTGGACGGATTCAGCGACGAGGGCGGCTGGCGCAAGGTGGAGCGCCCCGCCTCACCGGGCTGGACGGCCGACGAGCAGGCCGAGGTGGAGAAGCTCCGGCAGCGCGAGCACGAACTCGCCGTCTTCGTCAGCACC
The DNA here is from genome assembly GCF_047049295.1 of Streptomyces sediminimaris. Lineage (NCBI taxonomy): Bacteria > Bacillati > Actinomycetota > Actinomycetes > Kitasatosporales > Streptomycetaceae > Streptomyces > Streptomyces sediminimaris. Next base: position 2,677,415 of record NZ_JBJWOT010000001.1, read on the forward strand.
CACCGCTTCTGGACGCAGATCACGGGCACCGACCGGGTCGAGGCCCGCACGAGCCTGAAGCACGCGCACGACTCTTGAGACGAGAAGACCCCGGCCGCGATCGGCCGGGGTCTTCTCCGAAGTGGGCGCGGACGGTTTCGAACCGCCGACATCCTGCTTGTAAGGCAGGCGCTCTACCCCTGAGCTACGCACCCGTGACCAGCCGACAGCCTACCCTGCGCGGGCCAGTGCCCCGCAAACCCGTATCGGCGCCGGCCGGTGCGGGGGTTTACCCCACCCCCGATCCGGGAGCGGCCCGGATCCCGTCGGGGGCCTGTGGTCCGTACGGTCGGAGGACCGCCGTCGGCAGCATCGGCAGCACGTTCCGATGGGCCTCGCACCAGTGTCTCAGGGGGAGATCGTCATGGTCCGTACCGTCACCGCCCGCGCCGCCCTCGCCGCCGGGGCCGTCGTGGTTCTCGCCGGGGCGGCCACCGCCTGCGGCGCTTCCGCGGGGGACGACAAGGATCCCGATCACCGGTCGTTCGGGCTGGCGGGGCACACCCTCACCGTCGACTCCGACGACTCGGCGCTGGAGATCGTCGCCGCGGACCGGAACCTGGCGGGGAAGGTGGAGGTCACCCGCTGGTTCCAGGGCTCGGTCGCGCTGGGCAAGCATCCCGAGGTGTCCTGGTCCATGAAGGACGACCGGCTGACGCTGCGCATGAAGTGCTCCGGTGTCGTCGCCGACTGCTCGGCCAGGCACCGGATCGAGGTGCCGCGCGGGGTCACCGTGAAGGTGGAGGACGGTGACGGGAGCGTACGGGCGCGGGGCTTCGAGGACGCGCTGAGCATTCGTACGGGCGACGGGTCGGTGCGCGTCAGCGACTCCAGCGGGCCGCTCACCGTGCGCAGCGGCGACGGCTCGGTGCACGCGGACGTCTCCTCGCGGCGGGTGCGCGCCGAGACCGGGGACGGCTCCGTGCACCTGCGGCTCGGCGCCGTACCGGACCTGGTGGACACCGTCAGTCACGACGGCTCCGTGACCGTGGCGCTGCCGAGGGCCACCTACCGCGTGACCACGAAGTCCGCCGACGGCTCGGTGGACGTGTCGGTGCCGCGCTCCGACTCCAGCGAGCACGTCGTGTCCGCCCGTACCGGCGACGGGAAAGTCGTTCTCGAAACGGCGAACTGACCGGCCTGTGTGTTCGTCCTCAACCGGTGGGAGAATGAAGCGAGGCACCGGCCAGGGACGGATGACAGCACAGGAGAGGGATGTGACGGCGACACCTTCGCAGCCGTACCGGCCGTCGGTGCCGCGCGCACACCGTCAGGCGGTCGGGGAGACCCTCGCACTCCTCGCGCTGCCGCTCCTCGCCGCGCCCGTGCTGGCCGCCGCGTTCGCCGGCGGCGGCACCCGGCGCTGGTTCGGCGGCCGGGCCGAGAGCCAGCGGGCCGAGGCGCAGGCCGCGAAGGACGCAGCGGCGGCCGCCTTCTACGAACTGGACACCGCCCAGCGCGATCTGCGGATCTCCATCGAGACGATCATGGCGGTCGACGACTCGCCGGCCGCCCGGCGCGCGGTGTCCGACTTCGAGGCGCTGGGGCGCCGTATCGACGAGGTCAGCAACCGGTACATCGAGGCCGTCGACGCGCACGACCTCGACCGGGACGACCTGGAGGCATCGGTCGCGGCGCAGGCGCGCGCCGGGCTCACCCGGGCCAAGGACGAGCTCGGCAACGTGAAGCGGGAGCTGGATCGTTTCGGTGACAGCCTCGGGCCGCTGCTGGGCAAGGCCGAGACCCAGCTCGCCCGGCTCGCTCCGGCGGTCGAGCGGGCCCGGCAGGGGCTGCTCGCCGCGTCCAACGCCCTGGACGCCGTGCGGGAGACGGGGCTGCGGGCGGACGATCTCGCCGCCCGTCTCGCCGCTCTCGGCCCCGAGCTGACGAAGCTCAACCAGGGTGCGGGGCAGCACGGTGTGCCGCAGACGGTGGAGCGGGCCGAGCGGGTGGCGCGGGAGGCCGCGGCGGTCCGGGCGGAGGCCGAGCGGCTGCCGGAGAAGGCCGCCGAGATCGACCACCGGCTGGTCTCGCTGCGTACCCGCGCGCAGGCGCTGACGACGCGCGCCGGGCAGGTGGAGCCGGTGCTGAGCGAGCTGCGGCGGCGGTTCGTCGCCGCGTGCTGGCAGGATCTTCAGCACGTGCCGGAGCAGGCGGGGGAGAGCGTGCGGCAGGCGGAGCTGAAGCTGAAGGAGGCGCAGGCCGCGCGGGACGGCCAGCGCTGGCCGGACGCGACCTCGCTGCTGTCGACGGTACGGGCGCTGCTGAACGACACCGACGAGTCGGTGTCGGCGGCGCGCGACCGGCTGCAGCGGCTGAACGCCGTGCAGAAGGACCCGCAGCAGGAGATCGACCGCACCCGGTTCGCGATCCGCGACGCGCAGCGGCTGGCCATGACGGGGCGGACCACGCCCGACCCGCGGCACGCGCGTCCGCTGGACGAGTCGGTGGCGCGGCTGGAGCGGGCGATCGGCGGCCTCCAGGGGCGTCACCCCGACTACTGGCGTTTCCTGACCGAGACGGAGGCCGTACGGCAGACGGTGGCAGGGGTGGTCGCGCAGATCCGGGGGGAGCGCGGGGGCGGGCACTGAGCCGCCGTCCCCCGCGCGGGTCCGGTCAGCTGCGGTAGGCGTAGTACGCCGCGTTCGGGTACGCGGCGATCACGCTCGGCAGCGAGCGCCGGTAGGTGTCGTTGCTGTGGTAGGTCAGGTAGGGCACGCCGCTCGCGCTGCGGTACGTGGTCAGCATCGAGTGGTCCTTGGCGCCGTCCCGGTCGAAGTCGATCTGCAGCACGTCGCCGACGCCCATCTGGTACGCGTAGGCCAGTGCCGTGGTCCGCTTGGTGGTCTGGGTGAACCAGGACCACTCGTTGACGCCGATCCAGGTGCCGGAGTCGCCGGAGGGCCTGGAGTACCAGGTGCCGTAGTCCGCGGCCGAGTGCGTCACCTGTTTCCAGCCGCCGGCGCGGAGGGCCTGGCTGAGGAAGTTGGTGCAGTCCCCGCCGTCGCTGTTGTAGCGGCGGTAGGCGGTGTTGTAGTCCTTCCAGTACTTCTCGGCGTACGCCGCCATCGCCGCGTAGTCGTACCGGGCGCCGCCGCCGAGGTTCTTGGGCCGCGCGGGGGCGGGGTAGGCGATGGCCGACCGCGGTGCGTCGATGATGTCGGCCGGGTGGGCGGCGGCCCCCATGCCGACCGGGAGGGGGGCGTTGACCGGGCGGGGTCCCTTGTCGGTGAGGTGTTCACCGGTCAGTCTCCAGGTGCCGTCCGGGTCAGCGGCGAAGGTGAGTTCGTGGTGGGCGACGAAGGCGGTGGTGTCGGGTTCGTCGCCGCGGATCTTCGCGTACGTCAGGGTGGTGCTCTCGGTGACCTGGACGGTGGCGGTGCGGCCTTGCAGCCGGACGCTGTCGACGGTGACCTCGGTGTCGGAGCCGGTGTAGGCCTCGCCGAGGGAGGCGAGCCGGGAGCGGGTGCCGTGCAGGGCCGCCAGGGTCCCGGCCTCGGACCTCGCGGCCGCGGGCGCCGGCCGCACCCCGCCGATCGTTCTCAGGGCCGTGGTCCGGGGCGGGGTCCCCCGGACCAGGGCCGCTGTGCGGTCGCGGAACAGGGCGTCGGCGGCGCGGCGGAAGGCGGCGGTGGTCGCGGTCGCGGCCGTCAGGGCCGGTGCTCCGTCGCGGGGGGTGCCGCCGGCCGCGTGGGTGGCGGACAGCGGGATCAGGGCGGCGGACAGGGGCATCGCGGCGAGGACGGCGCGCCGGCTCGCTCCGGCGACGGACTTGCTCGGTCTCACTGGGGGTTCTCCTTGCGGTGGGGGGTGTCTCGTCTCGCGGCCGTCGGCCACTCGTACGGCTGCGCGGGTGCGCGCGTGCGCCGTCCGCGCGGCCGCTCCGGGGTCTTGGGCCTGTGCACGTCCCGCGGCTGTGGGACGCGGATCACATCCGTTGTCCGCGCGGGCCGTTAGCCTGGGCGCATGCCTCGTTATGAGTACCGCTGCCGGACCTGCGGCGACACGTTCGAGATGAGCCGCCCCATGGCGGAGTCGTCGGCCCCCGCCGTGTGCCCCGCCGGGCATGACGACACGGTGAAGCTGCTGTCGACGGTGGCGGTGGGCGGATCCGCCCCCGCCCCCGCGGCGCCGCGGGGCACAGCCGGGGGCGGGGGCGGTTGCTGCGGTGGGGGTTGCTGCGGCTAGGTGGGGCCGGGTGCGTTGCCGGGCGCGGGGGTTGCCGGGTGCGGCAGGTCGCCGGACGCGGCACGTCATCGCGGCGCGTCGCCAGACGGCAGCGCGTCGCCGGGCGCAGCATGTCGCCAGACAGCACTTCGCCAGACAGCCGCGCGACGGCCGCGGGTCGCCAGACAGCACGTCGCCGGACGCGGCATGTCGCCGGATGCCGCGGGTCGCCGGACACCGCGCGTCATCGCGGCACGTCGCCAGACACAGCACGTCACCCGCGGCGCGTCGCCAGACGGCCACCCGTCGCCCGACGCAGCGCGTCACCCGCGGCACGTCGCCAGACGGCCACCCGTCGCCCGACGCAGCGCGTCGCCCGACGCGGCATGTCGCCAGACGCAGCACGTCGCCGGCGCGTCGCCGGACGCGGCATGTCGCCAGACAGCCGCGCGACGGCCGCGGGTCGCCAGACAGCACGTCGCCGGACGCGGCATGTCACCCGGCGCGGGTGTTCGTGGGTTGATCGTGCCCGCGCGGCGGTAGCCGCAGGTCGGGCACGTTCCTCCCGGGCTGGATTCTCTAGCGGGCCGTTCCGCGGGTCTCCTTCAGCAGTTCCCTCAGGATGCGCTCGCCGGCCAGGACGCCCCGCTCCGGCAGCGCGGCGATCGCCGGGGCGCTCCAGCCCGCGTCGGCGAGTTCGCCGTGGCCCGGGCGCCAGCCCTTGTCCGCGGCCAGGAGCAGGTCGGCGTCGAGCAGGGAGTCGCCCGCGGCCAGGGTCAGGTGCGCGCCCGTACGGCGGGCGACCTCCCGCATCGCGGCGCTCTTGGTGAGCGGCTTGGGGACGGCGTAGATCTTGCGGCCCTGGAGCGAGACGGTCCAGCCGCGGTTCTCCGCCCAGACCGCGAGTTCCTTCAGCCAGTCCTCGGGCAGCAGTTCGCGTTCGACGACCAGGTAGGCGAAGAGGTCCTCGGCGACCCGATGCTTGCGCACCCACGCCGGGTCCGCCGTCGCCAGCAGGTGCCCGCGCACCTCGTCCAGCGGCGCGCAGTGCTCGGCGAGCCGTGCCGTCACCCGCGCGTGCCAGTCGAGGTCGGAGACGCCGTCCACCATCAGATGGCCGCCGTTGGCGCAGATCGCGTACTTCGGCTGCGGGCCCGGCAGGTTGATGCGCTGGTACTGCTTGCGGGTCCGGGTCGTCGTCGGCACGAAGACGGCCGCGTCACCGAGGTCGGTCAGCAGCGCTGCCGCCGTCTCCGTCATGAACGACAGCGGCCTGCTCTCGTGCACCTCCACGCAGAGCAGCCGGGGCGCCCGCGCGTCGGGCATGGTCAGCGCGAGGGCCGCCGCGGAGTAGATCAGCGTACGGTCGAGATCGCTCGCCACCAGCACCGGCATCAGAGGTTCACCGCCCGGCCGTCGGCACCCGTGGCGCCGCGGGTGTAGCGCGGGTGGATCAACCCCACGCAGGTGTAGGGCAGTTCGCCGACCTCCTCGACGGGGACGCCGCGCTGCCCGGCCAGCAGCCGTACGTGGTCCAGGTCGGCGCCCGCACCGGCCCGCGCCAGGATCTTCCAGGGCACCCGGCGCAGCAGCACGCGTGTGGTCTCGCCGACGCCCGGCTTGACGAGGTTCACGTCGTGGATGCCGTACTCCTCGCTGATGCGTTCCACGGCCGCCCAGCCCGCCCAGGTCGGCGTGCGGTCGCCGGACAGCAGTTCCTTGGCCTGGACGTCGACGGCGTCGGCGACCTCCGGGAAGCGGGCGGCGACGGCGTCCAGGAAGTCCACCGAGACGTCGGCGCCCGCGAGTTCGCGGTAGAACTTCGCGCCGTGGAAGTCGTCGGGGCCGACCAGGTCCGCGCGCAGCACGGTGCGCGATATCAGGCCGGAGACGGTGGAGTTGAGGCAGGCGGAGGGGATCAGGAAGTCCTCCCGGGTACCGTAGGTCCGCACGCAGGAGCCCGGGTCGGCCAGCACCGCGATCTCCGGATCGAACCCGGTGATCCCGTCGGACGCCTCGAACTCGGAGATGGCGTCGGCGAGTTCGCGGGTGATCGCGCCCTTGCCGGTCCAGCCGTCGACGAACACGACGTCGGCCGGGTCGTGGTGGGCGGCCAGCCAGCGCAGCGCGTTGGCGTCGATGCCGCGGCCGCGCACGATGGAGACGGCGTAGTGCGGCAGGTCCAGTCCGTGCCGGAACCGCGCCCAGCGCCGCATCAGGACTCCGACGGGGGTGCCGGCGCGGGCGAGTGAGACGAGGACGGGCCGGGGCGCGGTGGTCCCGCAGCCGGCGCCGGGCCGGGTGCGGGGGCGCTCGGTGAGCACGATCTCCGTGACGGCGCCCACCGCCTGCGCCAGCCGGGCGGCGGTCGTCTCCAGCGCCGCGTGGTACAGCTCCTGGTACTGCTCGCTGGGCTGGTACTCCACGGGCAGCGACTCGGCGTAGTGCGCGCCCCCGCTCTGGATGGCCTCCTCCCGCTCCTCGGTCGGCGCCTCCAGCGTGACGTCCGAGAGGTCCTGCAGCAGCCAGCCGACCTCCTCGGGCGGGTACGAGGAGAAGGCGGGGCCGCGGAGGGGCTCGGGCAGCATGGCGGGCCTTTCGGGGACGTACGAGGGAACGACCGCGAGGACGACGTGCGGGGTGTGCTCCGCCAGCCGGGCCAGCAGGCCGTCGGGGGCGTGCAGCCGGGGGGTGTCGGCGGCGGAGTCGACGACGGCGATCACGGCGTCGAACCCGGCGCCGGCGACGTTGTAGGCGTAGCGCTCGCCGGGGCCGTCGGCCGGGTCGTCGTGGGCGGGGAACACGATGCGGCTGCGTATCGCGTAGCCGGGGTCGTCCACCGCGAGGACCGGTGACCGGGTGGTCGTGGAGTAGCGCACCTCGGCGTCGACGACCTGCTCCAGCTCGCGGGCGAGCCGCAGCGGCGCGTACATCAGCTCCTCGAAGCCGAGGGTCAGTACCCGGCGCGCGTCCGCCGGGAGCGCTTCCGCGAGCCGGGCGGCCATGGCGGGGAGCGCGCCCTCCAGGCGTTCGCGGTGCGCGGGCGTGAACCCGTGCCGGGCGCCGTCCGGCAGGTTGCGGGGCCAGTTCAGTTCCACGCGCGTGACCGGGCGCGGGCGAGTGGGGGCCGGTCGCCACGGCGCACCCGCAGCCGGTGAACCACCTGACGCGGCGCTGTCGGCCTCGTACCGCGCCACCAGTTCCCGCCCCTTCTCCAGCACCCCTTCGGGCAACCGCACCGTCCCGGAGGCGGCGGCCACGAGATCCACCCGTGCACCGATCTCCCGCGCGAACTGCTCCAGGCGCTCCGCGTCGGCGGGCGACCGCATGTCCACCAGCGCGACCACGACGTACCGCCGCCTCGGATACCGCTCGTGCAGGTCCCGGACCGTGTTCAGCACCGTGTTGCCGGTGGAGAACTCGTCGTCGACCAGGACCAGCGGCCCGTCCCCCGCCAGCAGCGCCGGGTCCTCCGGCAGCAGCAGGTGGGACGTGGCGTGCGAGTGCGCCTCCTCGAAGCCGCCCGCGGCCTCCACGCCCGCGACGGGGCGGCGCGTGGAGTGCAGGTACGGAGCGGGCCCGAGGCCGTCGGCCACCGAGTGCCCGAGGCCCGTCGCGGTCTCCGCGTACCCGAGCACGACCGCGGACCCGGCCCGGTCGCCGAGCAGCTCCCGCACCCGGCGCCCGAGCGCGAAGCCGTACCCGTAGACGATCGAGGGCGACTGCGGTACGTGCTTGCCGAGCACGTTGGACACCAGCAGGTGCGCCCGCCGGGGGTTGCGCCGGAGCGCCAGCCCCAGCAGGCCGGTCAGCTTGCCGTCGCCCAGGAGTTCGACGCCGAGCCGCTCCGCGACCCAGCTGCCGGACCAGACTCCGTCGTTCACTGCGTTGATCATGTGTCCCTAAAGCCCTGAGGAGTGGGGTTCAGCCGGTGACGCCGGCGGCGAGCAGGTCCACGAAGCTGACGTCCTCGCGTGCGACGCCGAACACCTCGGCCCGCAGCATGGTCCGCTCGGCCCACGCGCGGTGCGGCTTCACCTCGTTCATCTTGTTGGTGTAGGCCGACCTCAGTACACCCCCGCCGCCGGACTCCGGGCGCAGGATGTCCGAGGCGTCCCCGAACTCCTCGTGGCTGACCACGGACAGCGCGTGCACGGGCAGGACGTGGGAGGGGTGGATGCAGGTCTTGCCGAGCAGGCCGTTGGCCTGGTCCAGGGAGATCTCCCGCAGCAGCCCGTCCATGGCGTGCTCGATCAGTCTCTCGCGCAGTCCGACGGCCTGCCCCTCGAGGAAGGGGCTGGTCCGCAGCATCGGCTTGAACATGCGCTCCGGGACCCGGAAGTACTCCCAGACCGGCCCGGTCACGGTGAATCCGGTGCCGTCGACCCGCCCCAGCAGGTTCACCACGTCGGAGATCACGGAGGCGACGACATGGATGTCGTACGCCGTCATGTCGGGGGCCCGGCGCAGGCCGTAGGAGGAGCAGAAGTCGGTCACGCCGAGGCGCAGGGCGAGCACGCGGTCGCGGTACTTGTCGACGACGCCGGCGATGCCCTCCAGGCTCTCCACCCGCGACTCGCGGTAGAGCAGTTCGGGCGACTCCAGGACCGGCATCGCGAACAGCCGCCGCCCGCTGGCGGCCTCGGCGCTCGCCAGGGCCTCCAGGAAGGGGATGCCGCGCTCCTCGGTGAACTTGGGGAGCACGAATCCGGAGAGCAGGCGCGCCGAAGGGCCGAGCCGTTGCGCCAGGTCGGGGATCTGCTCGGGGGTGCGGACCCGGACGAACAGCAGCGGGAGACCGGCGCCGTCCCGCGTGTCGAGGTCGGCGAACTGGCGGACGAGGTTCTCCTCCCCCGCCGCCACGTCCGCGTCGTCGATCGAGTCCTCCAGGCACAGCACCATCGAGACCACGCCCCGGGCCGCCTGTTTGACGACGTCGTCGGCGAGCTGTGGCCGGGTGGCCGGACTGTAGAGCGTGGCGCCCAGGGCGGCGGCGAGCAGCCGGGCCGGGGAGTCCGCGTCGAACTCGCACGGCTGCTGGTGGAAGAGGCGCTGCCGCACCTCAGGGGCGATGTGCCCGAAATGACGCATAGGACTCCCCCGTGGCGCAAGGTAAAGCTATGGATTCGTAAAGAGGTGGCCGGTAATAGTACGTAGGGACTCGTGTCAGAGGTTCCCGCAGGGCATGAATTTCCGGTAACCCGGCCGTGTCGGCGCACACCGCGGGACACGGTCGCGCTCCGCACACCCCGCATTGTCGTGGCCAGGACCGAGAAGGCAGGATGACCGCATGACGCACGCGATGCTCAAGGGGTCGAACGTCCCGCTCGAGGCCGCCACGGTCCGCGCGGTGGTTCGCTGGACGCCCGGGCAGGGGGTGCCGGACGTCGACGCCTCGGCGCTGCTCCTCGGGCCCGACGGCCGCGTGCGCTCCGACGAGGACTTCGTCTTCTACAACCAACCCCGGCACCCTTCCGGGAAGGCGAGGTGGCTCGGTAAGAAACGGGTCACCGACGGCCTGACCGACACGATCCAGACAGATCTGGCCGGCGTCGAGCCGGATGTCAGCCGGATCCTCCTGGTCGCGTCGGCCGACGACGTCACCTTCGACCGTGTGCAGGGGCTGCGCATCCTGCTGTACGACGCGGCGGGCTCCGACGACGAGGCGCTGCTGCACTTCGACATCAAGCCCCAGACCGGCCGGGAGACGGCCCTGATCTGCGGCGAGCTCTACCGCCGGGACGGGCTGTGGAAGTTCCGCGCGCTGGGCGAGGGCTATTCGAACGGCCTGAAGGGGCTGGCCACGGAGTTCGGCATCTCGGTGGACGAGTCGGAGGCCGCGCCCGAGCCCGCGCAGGCCCCGCCGGCCACCACGGCGGCGCCCGACTTCTCCCAGCCGCTGCCCCCGGAGCAGCCGACCGCGGTCCCGGCCCAGCCGGCGTACGGCTATCCGCAGCCGCCGGCCACCACGCAGCCCGCCTACGGCTATCCGCAGCCCGCGGCGGCCGCGGCGGGCACCCGGTCCGGCTACGGCTATCCGCCGGCGGCGACGGCCCCGGACCCCGACTTCCGGCTGCCGCCGCAGGGCCCGCAGTTCATCGGGCGCTGAGCGCCCCGCTGCGGGCGGCGCTGCGGCGCCGCCCCCGCGGGGCGCTCCTGGCGGCCGTCAGCGCTCCACCTTGGACTTGTAGCCGCGGCCCCACTGCAGTCCCCACCCGTACAGGCGGTCCAGCTCGGCCTGGAAGCCATAGACGAACTTCACCTCACGGCGTACGACCAGTTCGCCCTTGACGTTCTCGATCATCACGACCGCGCAGGAGCGGGCCTGGGGGTGCCGTTCGTCGAGGTGGATCTCGATCCGCGGGCCGTTGCTCGGGTACAGCGTGACGATGGCGTGCGTGCGGTCGAAGGCAGGGGTCTGGTCGTAGATGTAGACGAAGACGAGCAGGCGCTTGATCTGCTCCCGGTGGTCGAGGTTGACGTACATCGTCTCGCCGGACGCCGAACCGAACCGGTCGTCGCCGCTGAGCTTGACGTACGGCGCCGCGTTGACGTCCCCGAAGTAGCCGCCGAGCGGCTGCACGACCCCCTTCGCGCCGTCCATGAGCTCGTACAGGCAGCCCAGGTCGAGGTCGACGTTGACCATGCTCTGGCCGTGGCCCATGATCTCCGCGGGCTTGAGCGCCTTGAAGGGGTGGCGCAGCAGCGATTCCCGCGGGGAGCCGCCTATGTCGGACGTCCGCATCCGCCAGCTGAGGTTGACCCGCAGATGGCCCGTGGCCGCGCCCTGCTTGGTGAGCGAGACCTGGTGGTGCCGTTTCGTCAGCTCGATGGAGTTCGAGGCCGCGCTGCCCGAGTCGAAGTCGGCATCGCGTCCGCGCCACAGTCCGTCGAAGAAACCCATTCCCGCCCCCACCGTCACCCGGGCCCCGGCGGGCCCGGCCTTCCCTGGAAACAACCGGCGGGGCGGCCGGAGGCCGGCCGCCCCGCACAGAGCGTTCCCTCACCCGCGGGTGCGACACACCCGGCGGGTCGAACGAGGTGCGCCGATCCCCGCTACAGGCGGGTCGACACCTCGGTCTTCTCCTCGGAGCCCGTGTCCCCCTCGGCGTCCGCGAGGGCGCGGTTGCGGCGCACGGAGGACCAGAAGGACCAGGCGATCAGGATGACGCCGACGAGGCCGGTGATGACCTCGTTGATCTGGTACTGGATGGTGACCATGAGGATCACGGCCAGCGCGCCGATGGCGTAGTGGGCGCCGTGCTCGAGGTAGACGTAGTCGTCCAGGGTGCCCTGGCGGACCAGGTAGACCGTGAGCGAGCGGACGTACATCGCGCCGATGCCCAGGCCCAGCGCCATCAGCACGATGTCGTTGGTGATGGCGAACGCGCCGATCACGCCGTCGAAGGAGAACGAGGCGTCCAGGACCTCCAGGTAGAGGAACATGAAGAACGCGGCCTGGCCCGCCAGCACGACCGGCGATTTCTTCTTGCCGGTGCGTTCGGCCTCTTCCTCCTCCTCGTGCTCGCGTTCCTCCTCGGCCTCCAGCCGGTCCTCGAAGTAGCCCGAGAGACCACCGACCACCATGTACGTGATCAGGCCCGCGATGCCGGCGATCAGCACCGTCTGCGCCTTGTCCACGTGCGCGCCGCCGTGCTGGTGGGCGTGGGCGGCGAAGGTGAACGACGTGATCAGCAGGACGACCAGGGCGATGCAGACCGACAGCATGTCGACCTTGCCGAGCTTGGCCAGCGGGCGCTCGATCCAGCGCAGCCACTGGATGTCACGGTCCTCGAAGATGAAGTCGAGGAAGATCATCAACAGGAACATGCCGCCGAAGGCCGCGATCGCCGGGTGGGCGTCGGTGACCAGCTGCTGGTAGCGGTCCTTGTTGTTCAGCGCGAGGTCGACGGCCTCGATGGGGCCCATCTTGGCCGTGATGGCGACGATGACGACGGGGAAGACCAGTCGCATGCCGAAGACCGCGATGAGGACGCCGACCGTGAGGAAGATCTTCTGCCAGAAGGCGTTCATCTTCTTCAGGATCCCGGCGTTGACCACCGCGTTGTCGAACGACAGGGAAATCTCGAGGACGGCGAGGATCGCCACGATGCCGAAGGCCTCCCACCCCCCGTAGAAGACCGCCGCGACCAGGCCGACCGCGGTAATCGCGAACGACCAGCCGAAGGTTTTCACAAGCACTGGCTACCCACATCCTGTCCGGGGGTCCCCCGCAGCAAGGCTCGGGGGAGGGTGTCCCCCACGCCGTACTCGGCTTTACGAAACATTGACTCCGAAGTCTAGAGCGATGCCCCGCAGTCCGGACGCGTACCCCTGACCTACCGCTCGGAACTTCCATTCGCCCTGGTAGCGGTAGAGCTCACCGAAGATCATCGCGGTCTCGGTGGAGGCGTCCTCGCTGAGGTCGTAGCGCGCGAGCTCCTGGCCGTCGGCCTGGTTGACCACGCGGATGAACGCGTTGCTGACCTGCCCGAAGGTCTGTCCGCGCTCGTCGGCCATGTGGATGGAGACCGGGAAGACGATCTTGTCGCACTGGGCGGGCACCTGCCCGAGGTCGACCAGGATCGACTCGTCGTCGCCCTCGCCCTCACCGGTGAGGTTGTCGCCCGTGTGCTCCACCGAGCCCTCCGGGCTCTTGAGCTGGTTGTAGAAGACGAAGTACTCGTCGCCCAGCACCCGCCCGCCGTTGCACAGCAGGGCACTGGCGTCGAGGTCGAAGGGTGCCCCTGTGGTGGAGCGTGCGTCCCAGCCGAGCCCGATCATCACCTGCGTGAGATTGGGTGCGGCCTTGGACAGGGAGACGTTGCCCCCCTTGGCGAGCGTGACGCCCATGATGCTGGTCCTCCCCGAGATGGTGCTTTTTTGGTTGTCCTGCGCGGCCGGCGCCGCACGCGGAGGTGCGGCGCCGGCCGGTGCGAGCCCGTGCCGTGTGCCGTCCGGCCTCAGACGTTCACGCCGAAGTCCTGCGCGATGCCGCGCAGGCCCGAGGCGTAGCCCTGGCCGATGGCGCGGAACTTCCACTCCGCGCCGTGGCGGTACAGCTCGCCGAAGACCATGGCGGTCTCCGTCGAGGCGTCCTCGGAGAGGTCGTAGCGTGCGATCTCCTGCTCACCCGCCTGGTTGACCACGCGGATGAACGCGTTGCGCACCTGGCCGAACGACTGCTGGCGGTTCTCGGCGTCGTAGATCGACACCGGGAACACGATCTTGTCGATGTCGGCCGGGACGGCGGCGAGATTGATCTTGATCTGCTCGTCGTCGCCCTCGCCCTCACCGGTGATGTTGTCACCGGTGTGCTCGACCGAGCCGTCCGGGCTCTTGAGGTTGTTGAAGAAGACGAAGTTCGCGTCGCTGCCGACCTTGCCCGAGGCATTCAGCAGCAGGGCGCTGGCGTCCAGGTCGAAGTCGGTGCCGGTCGTGGTGCGGACGTCCCACCCCAGACCGACGATGACCGCCGTCAGGCCCGGGGCCTCCTTGGTCAGCGAAACGTTGCCGCCCTTGCTGAGGCTGACTCCCACGAGTCCCTCCATTGGTGTCCAGGGGCGGAGTGCCCCGCCGTGCGTCTGACATCGGATCAACGAGTCGATCCTAGTGAGGGGTTCCCGGACCACGCAGGCCTTGACGCCGAAGAATCACCGGGTGTCGGCGGATCGGAGTCCGGGTGCCGGCGGATCAGGCGGCTCAGAGGGTGTCGAGCGCCTTCACGTACTCGTTCAGGTCGCGGGCGTCGGGCAGCGCGTTGACGACGGTCCAGCGCACCAGGCCCTCCTTGTCGATGACGAAGGTGCCGCGCACCGCGCAGCCCTTGTCCTCGGCGAAGACGCCGTAGGCGCGGCTGACCTCGCCGTGCGGCCAGAAGTCGCTCAGCAGGGGGTACTCCAGGCCCTCCTGCTCGGCGAAGACGCGCAGGGTGTGGATGGAGTCGTTGGAGACGGCGAGCACCTGGGTGTCGCGGTCGGCGAACCTCGGCAGGTTGTCGCGGACCTCGCACAGCTCGCCGGTGCACACGCCGGTGAAGGCGAACGGGTAGAAGAGCAGGACCACGTTCTTCCGGCCGCGGAAGTCGGAGAGCGCCACCGTGGCGCCGTGGTTGTCCTTGAGCTCGAAGTCGGGGGCCTTTTCGCCGACCTGGATCGCCATCGCGCTACGTCCCTTTCGGTGGGGCTGTTCGGGTGGCCTCCACCCTACGCAGCGATCACCGGGGGCCGGCGGACGGGCCGAGCACACCGCTCGGCCCGCCCGGCAGGGTCACCTCTTGGACTTGGCCGCCTTCGGCGTCACCAGCCGGCTGCCGCTCCAGTCCTTGCCCACGCTGACGCTCTTGGAGGCGGACAGTCCCGCCGTCGTCGCGGCTTCGGAGATGTCGCTCGGCTCCACGTAGCCGTCACGCCCGGTCTTCGGCGTGAGGAGCAGGATCGAGCCACCCTCTTCGATGTACGTGGTGGCGTCCACCAGCGCATCCGTCAGGTCGCCGTCGTCGTCGCGGAACCAGAGCACCACGGCATCGGCGACGTCGTCGTAGTCCTCGTCCACGAGGTCGCTGCCGATGACTTCCTCGATGGACTCGCGGAGTTCCTGGTCTACGTCGTCGTCGTAGCCGATCTCCTGGACCACCTGCTCGGGCTGGAACCCCAGCCTCACGGCAGGGCTCGTCTCCGCGTGGTCCGCGGTCGCGCTCACGGGTTGCCTCCTGATCATGTCTTGGATGGGGGTGTCCCCCCGTGCTCCCTCCGGAGCCTGGGGGAATCTCAGCCACGCGCGTGCGCGAAGCATTGGCCGTAGTCCACACGGGCGGGACGGATCGCGCAAGTACCCGGCCGTTCAGACCGCCGAAACGGTGACGATCCCGGCCGTCTCACCGCAACTCCAGGCACTCCGTCGCCGCCGCTCGTGACCCGCACCACACCCTTGTGCCCGCTTTGCGTCTTTGGGAACCCGAAGTCGCCCACGCGGGCCTCGGTTACCTCGCAGTAGAGATGACGTTTGCCCGCCCGAGGTACACGATGGGGAACGGTGCACGCATACCGACATACAGCTCGAACAGCCCTCTGACAGGTAAGGATCAGCGTGGCTTCCGGATCCGATCGCAACCCGATCATCATTGGCGGCCTTCCGAGTCAGGTTCCTGACTTCGACCCCGAGGAGACCCAGGAGTGGCTCGATTCCCTCGACGCCGCCGTCGACCAGCGCGGACGTGAGCGCGCCCGGTATCTGATGCTGCGGCTGATCGAGCGGGCCCGCGAGAAGCGCGTGGCCGTGCCCGAGATGCGCAGCACGGACTACGTCAACACGATCGCCACCAAGGACGAGCCGTTCTTCCCGGGCAACGAGGAGATCGAGCGCAAGATCCTCAACGCCACCCGCTGGAACGCCGCGGTGATGGTCTCCCGCGCCCAGCGCCCGGGCATCGGCGTCGGCGGCCACATCGCGACCTTCGCCTCCTCCGCGTCGCTGTACGACGTGGGCTTCAACCACTTCTTCCGCGGCAAGGACGACGGCCTCGGCGGTGACCAGGTCTTCTTCCAGGGGCACGCCTCCCCCGGCATCTACGCCCGCGCCTACCTGCTCGACCGGCTCAGCGAGGCGCAGCTGGACGGCTTCCGCCAGGAGAAGTCGAAGTACCCCGACGGCCTGTCCAGCTATCCGCACCCGCGCTCGATGCCGGACTTCTGGGAGTTCCCGACGGTCTCCATGGGCCTCGGCCCGATCGGCGCGATCTACCAGGCGCGGATGAACCGCTACATGCACGCGCGCGGGATCGCCGACACCTCGAAGTCGCACGTGTGGGCCTTCCTCGGCGACGGCGAGATGGACGAGCCGGAGTCGCTCGGCCAGCTGTCCATCGCCGCCCGCGAGGGCCTGGACAACCTGACCTTCGTCGTCAACTGCAACCTGCAGCGCCTGGACGGCCCGGTGCGCGGCAACGGCAAGATCATCCAGGAGCTGGAGTCCGTCTTCCGCGGCGCCGGCTGGAACGTGATCAAGCTGATCTGGGACCGCTCCTGGGACCCGCTGCTCGCGCAGGACCGGGACGGCGTGCTGGTCAACAAGATGAACACGACGCCGGACGGCCAGTTCCAGACGTACGCCACCGAGTCCGGCGCGTACATCCGCGAGCACTTCTTCGGCGACGACCAGCGGCTGCGCGCGATGGTCGAGAACATGACCGACCACCAGATCCTGATGCTGGGCCGCGGCGGCCACGACCACCGCAAGATCTACGCGGCGTTCAAGGCGGCCCAGGAACACAAGGGCCAGCCGACCGTGATCCTGGCCAAGACGATCAAGGGCTGGACGCTCGGCCCCAACTTCGAGGGCCGCAACGCCACGCACCAGATGAAGAAGCTGACGGTCGACGACCTCAAGGGCTTCCGCGACCGGCTGCACCTGCCGATCTCCGACAAGGAGCTGGAGAGCGGCGCGCCGCCGTACTACCACCCGGGGCGCGGCTCCGAGGAGATCCAGTACATGCACGACCGCCGCAAGGGCTGCGGCGGCTACGTCCCCACCCGCGTGGTGCGCTCCGAGCCGCTCGCGCTGCCGGACGACAAGGCGTACGCGACCGTGAAGAAGGGCTCGGGTCAGCAGTCGATCGCCACGACCATGGCCTTCGTACGGCTGCTCAAGGACCTCATGCGGGACAAGGAGTTCGGCAAGCGGTTCGTGCTGATCGCGCCGGACGAGTACCGCACCTTCGGCATGGACTCGTTCTTCCCGAGCGCGAAGATCTACAACCCGCTGGGCCAGCAGTACGAGTCGGTCGACCGCGACCTGCTGCTCGCCTACAAGGAGTCGCCGACCGGCCAGATGCTGCACGACGGCATCTCGGAGGCGGGCTGCACGGCGTCGCTGATCGCGGCGGGCTCGGCCTACGCCACGCACGGCGAGCCGCTGATCCCGGTCTACGTCTTCTACTCGATGTTCGGTTTCCAGCGCACCGGTGACCAGTTCTGGCAGATGGCCGACCAAATGGCGCGCGGCTTCGTGCTGGGTGCGACCGCCGGCCGTACGACGCTGACCGGCGAGGGGCTCCAGCACGCGGACGGCCACTCGCAGCTGCTCGCCTCCACCAACCCGGCCTGCGTCGCCTACGACCCGGCGTACTCGTACGAGATCGCGTACATCGTCCAGGACGGTCTGCGCCGGATGTACGGCGGCTCCGAGGAGCACCCGCACGGCGAGGACGTCTTCTACTACCTCACCGTCTACAACGAGCCCATCCGGCACCCGGCCGAGCCGGCCGACGTGGACGTCGAGGGCATCGTCAAGGGCGTCCACCGCCTGAGCGAGGGCCCGTCGGGCTCGATCCCGGCGCAGGTCATCGCGTCGGGCGTGGCCGTGCCGTGGGCGATCGAGGCGCAGCGGATCCTCGCCGAGGACTGGAACGTCAGGGCGGCCGTCTGGTCGGCGACTTCCTGGAACGAGCTGCGGCGCGAGGCCGTCGAGGTCGAGCGGCACAACCTGCTGCACCCCGAGGAGGAGCAGCGGGTGCCGTATGTGACGCGGAAGCTGAGCGGGGCGGAGGGGCCGTTCGTGGCCGTTTCCGACTGGATGCGTTCGGTTCCGGACCAGATCGCCCGGTGGGTGCCGGGAACGTACCAGTCGCTGGGCGCGGACGGGTTCGGCTTCGCGGACACGCGGGGTGCGGCGCGGCGCTTCTTCCACATCGACGCGCAGTCGATCGTGGTGGCGGTGCTGACGGAGCTGGCCCGGGAGGGCAAGGTGGACCGCTCCGTGCTCAAGCAGGCGATCGACCGGTACCAGCTGCTCGACGTGGCGGCGGCGGACCCCGGCGCGGCCGGGGGCGACGCGTAGCCACGACGCGACGGCTGAGGGGCGGCGGATCCGGCGGGTCCGTCGCCCTTCACTTTTTCCTTACGATGCGGGCATGGAGCAGCAAACGGCGCAAGCGCGCTGGGAACACCGCACCCAGCGTCCGCTGCTGGCGCTCGCCGTGGTGTTCGCACTCGCCTACGCCGTGCCGATCGTGGACACGTCGGCGGGCCATTCGCTGACCGCGGTCTGCACGGTGGTCGAGTGGGTGGTGTGGGGCGCGTTCGCCGCGGACTACCTGGCACGGCTCGCGCTGACCGGCGACCGCAAGGGGTTCGTGCGCGCGCACTGGCCGGACCTGTGCGCGGTGGTGCTGCCGGTCCTCCAGCCGCTGCGGCTGCTGCGCATGGTCGCGACGCTGCTGCTGGTGGGGCGGCGGGCCCGGATGGCGAACCAGATCAGGCTGACCACGTATGTCGCCGGCTCGGTCGTCGGGCTGCTGATGTTCGGGTCGCTGGCCGTGCTCTCGGTGGAGCGGGAGTCGCCCGAGGGGAACATCCGCACGCTGGGTGACGCGCTGTGGTGGTCGTTCACGACGATGACGACCGTGGGGTACGGGGACCACGCGCCGACGACCGGTCTGGGCCGGGTGATCGCCGTGGGGCTGATGCTGTCCGGGATCGCGCTGCTCGGTGTGGTGACCGCGAACATCGCCGCGTGGTTCCTCGCCCGCTTCGAGAAGGACGACGTGGAGGAGCGGCGGCAGACTCAGGCCATCGAGGCGCTGACCGAGGAGGTACGGGCGCTGCGGGCCGAGGTGGCGGAGCTGAGGAGGACGCCCGCCGGAAGGGCCGAGAGCTGAAGGCGGGCCCCCGGTCGTCCCACCGGGGGCCCTTCCCTCACACTCCCCGGGTCAGAACAGCCCGTTGCCCGGGGTGGCCGCTCCCGCCAGCCAGATGACCGCCAGGAGCGTGTCGATGGCGCCCAGTACCAGGGCGACCAGAGCCGGTACGGGACCGGAGCGTGCCCATCGGCGGCCCATTGCGAGCCAGCCGCAGACCATCGCCACGGGGCCGAGGATGATCCCCAGCACGAAGAATCCCGCGACTGCGCAGATGACTCCGATGATCCCGAGCGTCGCGCGATCCGGCCCGGTCCGTGACCACGTCCGGCCACGTGAGCGGGGGTGCCTGCGCGTTCCGTGTCCGAAGCCCGCCATCATCAACTCCTTGAACCCCGGGGTCTGTTCGGGGTTCAAACAAGCGGGTACCCCCGATCCGCCCGGTAACCCCCGGGCCGTCGGCGCGCTGTCCCCCTCCGGCAGCGCGCCGCGGCACCCGTCGCCCCGAGCACCGTACGAACGTGCCGTCGGAACATGCCGCACGGGGAGCTGAACCACTGTGACCTGCGGCGCACACCGGGACGGCGGATCTTTAGCCTCTTCACCCTGATAGGCGAAGTCGGTTTGAAATCCGCCGGAACGTGTGCGTATGCCGGGGGTCGTCCGGCGCCGTGCGCGAGGTGGGTCGCCGGGCCCGGCGCGGACCGGCCGGTCGGGCGTGGGCGGCTCGGTCGGACGTGGCCGCCCCGTCAGACGTGGGGCCATCCCGTCAGACGTGGGCCACCCCGTCAGACGTGGGCCACCCCGTCAGATATGGCCCGCGCCCGCGCCCGCCTCCGCGTTCTCGCCCCGCTTGGTGAGCAGGGCGACGAAGATCGCCACGACCGCGACACCGCAGGCGACCAGCGAGGCGAGGCTCATGCCGGAGATGAACGTGTCGTGCGCGACATCGGCGATCTTCGCGGCGACCGCCCCCGGGGTGCCCTTGGCGACCGGGGCCACACCGACCTGGACCGCCTCGGAGGCCTGGTGCAGCTGGGCGGGGGTGAGCGGCGGAAGCCCGGCGTCCGTCCAGTTGCCCGCCAGGTCGCTGTCGACCTTGGAGGCCATGACGGCGCCCAGCACGGCCGTACCGAGGCTGCCGCCGACCTGCATCGCCGCCTGCTGGAGACCGCCGGCGACGCCGGAGAGCTCCATCGGCGCGTTGCCGACGATGACCTCGGTGGCGCCGACCATGACCGGCGCCAGGCCGAGCCCCAGCAGGGCGAACCAGACGGACATCAGGCCGCTGCCGGTGTCGGCCTTCAGCGTCGACATGCCGTACATGGCGACCGCGGTCGCGATCATCCCGCCGGCCAGCGGGACCCGCGGGCCGAGCTTGGTGATGGCGGCGCCCGCGAGCGGGGAGGCGACGATCATCATGCCGGTGAGCGGCAGCAGGTGCAGACCGGCCTCGATCGGGCTCATCCCGTGCACGTTCTGCAGGTAGAACGTCACGAAGAACAGGCCGCCCATGAACGCGATGGCCATCAGGATCATCAGCACCACGCCCGCGGACAGCGGGACCGAGCGGAACAGGCCGAGCGGGATCAGCGGCTCCCCGACCTTGGTCTCCCAGAAGGAGAAGAGGACGAAACCGACCACCGAGGCACCGATGAAGGCCCAGGTCCGGCCGTCGCCCCAGCCCCATGCGGGGGCCTTGATCAGGGCCCAGACCAGGCAGAACATCGCCCCGGAGAGCAGGGCGATGCCCAGCAGGTCGAAGGAGCGCGGGGCGCTCTCGGCGCGGTGGTCGCGCAGGATCAGCAGGCCCAGGATCAGCGCGAGGGCGCCGACCGGGACGTTGATGAAGAACACCGACTGCCAGTTGACGTGCTCGACCAGGACGCCGCCGAGGATCGGGCCGCCCGCGGTGGAGGCGCCGATGACCATGCCCCAGATGCCGATGGCCATGTTGAGCCTCTCGGCCGGGAAGGTCGCGCGCAGCAGGCCGAGCGCGGCCGGCATCAGCAAGGCGCCGAACAGGCCCTGGAAGACGCGGAAGGTGACGACCGCGGCGATGCTGCTCGACAGCCCGATGGCGCCCGAGGCCGCGGCGAAGCCGGTCACGCCGATCAGGAAGGTCTGGCGGTGGCCGAAGCGGTCGCCGAGCTTGCCCGCGGTGATCAGGGAGACCGCGAGGGCGAGGAAGTAGCCGTTGGTGATCCACTGGACGTCGGCGAAGCTCGCCTCGAGGTCCTTCTGGATGGCCGGGTTGGCGATGGCCACGATGGTGCCGTCGAGGGCCACCATCATGACCCCGACGGCGACGGTTATGAGCGTGAACCAGGGGTGTCCGCGCAGCCCGGAGGCGTGCGACGCGTCCGACGCGGCCGCCGGTCCCCGGTCCCCCGGACCCGTCTTGTCGAGGGTGGTCTGACTAGTCATGCGTTCGAGGCTAATGACAGCCGCTGACAATTGACAAACCTGTTCACAAGTCAGTAACTGACACCTATGGAGACACTCCGCGAACGCAAGAAGCAGCGCACCCGGGACGCGCTGCTGCGGGCCGCCGTCGAACTGTTCACCACGCGCGGTTACGAGCGGACGACCGTCGACGAGATCGCCGAGGCCGTCGACGTCTCGCAGCGCACCTTCTTCCGCTACTTCACCGGCAAGGAGGAGGCCGCCCTCGCCCTGCGGGATCTGGCGGTGGCGCGGTTCGTCGCGGCCGTGCGCGAGCGGCCGGCCGGGGAGGCGCCGATGCAGGCGCTGCGCCAGGCGGTCCTGGAGGGGTGGGACACGCTGGGCGAGATCATCGAAGCCGTCGTACCGGTCGAGCTGTACCTGCGCATGTACCGGGTGATCGAGTCGACGCCGGCGCTGCTCGCCGCCCACCTGCGGCGCAACGAGGAGACCGAGGACACCCTCGCGCGCGTGCTCGCCGAGCGGGAGGGCGTCGACGTCGACGCCGACCCGCGGCCGCGGCTGGCCGTGGCGGTGTTCGGCGGGGTGATGCGGGTGACGGAGCGGCGGTGGAGCGCGGGCGGGGAGCTGGGCCTCGACGCCATGCGGGCGCTCACCATCACCTACCTCGAACAGGTGGGACCCGCCCTTACACAGAACTGGCGGACAACCTGATACACATACGGACACGCCGAGGCCACGCCGCGTTATCGAAACGTGATCCCTGTCACTCGGCTCACGCGAGACCCGTCCGTTCTCCTAGTGTGTCCTCCCAGTGACTTCCTTCGAAACTCCCCCGCAACTGAGCGTCGGGCGCGCACTGCTCGCCCTGGCGGTCGTGTTCGTGATGCTCGCCACCACCGGCTGGACGGCCCTGCGCAGCCACCGCGTGGAAACCCCGCTGCGTGCCTCGGTCTCCTCGTGGCAGCACGGCCGCCTGCACGGACACCACCTGCCGGACCCCGACGCCTCCCCCGCCCGCCTGGCCCACTTCTTCGCCTCGCTCACCGCCCGGGAGCGCGCGCACCTCGCGCGCCGCTACTCCCTGGCGGTCGGCAACATGAACGGCGCCCCCGTCCGGCTGCGCTACCGCGCCAACCGCCACGCGCTCGCCGAACAGCGCAGGGTCGAGCTCAAGCGCATGCACGACAGCCGCCTCTCCCCCGCCGGGCAGCAGGAGGCGGGCCGCCGTATGCACCGCTACGAGGCCCTGATGAGCGACGGCCGGCAGATCCTCGCCTTCGACCCCGCCGGATCGGGACGGGTCGCGGAGGTGTTCGGCGACCTCGGCAGGGCGCAGCGCGTGTCCGTCGTCGTCCCCGGTGTCGACACCGACCTGCTCACCTTCCAGCGGACCAACCGCCCGTACCGGGCGCCGGTCGGCATGGCCGAGTCCCTCTACGCCGCCGAGCGGGCGACGAGCCCGGCGACGCGCACGGCCGTGATCGCCTGGGCCGACTACACCGCGCCCGCCGGGCTCGGCATCGAGTCGGCCACGGCCATGCGCGCGCAGGACGGCGCGGTACGGCTGAACGCGCTGGTGCGCGCCCTGCCCGGCAGGGCCCCGGTGTCGCTGTTCTGCCACAGCTACGGCTCCGTGCTGTGCGGGATCGCCGCACACCGGCTGCCGCGCCGGGTGGCCGACATCGCGGTGGCCGCCAGCCCCGGCATGCGCGTGGAGAAGGCCTCCCACCTGCACACCTCCGCGCAGGTGTGGGCGATGCGGGACGCCACCGACTGGATCAGGGACGTGCCGTACCTGGAGGTCGGCGGGCTCGGCCACGGGGCCGATCCGGTGTCGGCCGGGTTCGGGGCGCGGGTGCTGTCGGCGCGGGGTGCGAAGGGACACGCCGGTTATTTCGAGCCGGGCACGCAGAGTCTGCGGAACTTCGCGGACATCGGAGTTGGCGCATACCGGTCGGTGCGCTGCGCGCCGGACGACGGCGGGTGCCGGGCGGGTTTGTCCGGCACGGCCGCCGCCGGACGCGCGTAGAGGCGCAGAAACTGCGGTCTGCGCAGGATGGCGACGAAAGAGCAGGACCCGCATACGATGAGCCGCATGGGTGACGTACTGGCCGGATTTCATGCCGCCTGGGAGTTCGAGTCCGACTCCGTGCTCATCCGTTACGAACGGGGGATTCGAACACCCAAGCTCTTCCAGGCGCTGGGGGAGCGTCGTGTTCCGATCGAGGCGATCTCCGGGGTGACGCTGACCCCCGGCAGGCGCGGCTCGGTCGTCCTGCGCGCCGAGCTGCGCCCCGGCGCCGATCCCCTCCTGGAGGCGGCCGCGGGACAGCTGAAGGAAGGGTGCGACCCGTACCGGCTGGTGCTGCCCGCCGAGCGCGGGACCCTCGCCGAGTACTACGCCGACGAGCTGCGGACCCGGCTGAAGGACGACGCGGAGCCGGCCGAGCGGTATCTGGTGGACGCCCCCGGGGCGCCCCGGCAGTTCAAGGCCTACGACGCGAAGGCGTCCTTCGACGGCGGCACGGTGCACTTCCGCTGGTTCTGGACCGGCGCGTCGTCGGCGAAGTGGAAGGCGGGCGACCAGAGCTTCCCGGTCGCCGAGCTGAGCGGGGTCGAATGGCGCTCGCCCGAGGCCTTCGAAGGACATCTGCGGCTGGTACGGCGTGACGGGGCGGCGGCGCCCGCGCAGCCCGACCAGGACCCGGGGGCCGTGGTGTTCGGGCTCGGATACGGGCCCGTGCACGAGTCGCTGCCGTTCGCCGCGGCCGTGCTGGCAGCCGTACGGCAGAACGCGGCCGCGGCGGTCGTTCCCGCCGCGGCCCCGCGCCGCGACCCCGCCGATATCGCCGAGCGCATCCGTCACCTGGGGGAACTGCATCAGGCGGGGCTGGTGACGGACGAGGAGTTCTCGGTGAAGAAGGCGGAGCTGCTGGCGGAACTCTGAGTTCCGTCGCGGGATGCGGGTGCTCCGCGCCCCTCAGGGCGCCGCCCGGCCCGGCCCGCTCCTGCCTGCCCGCTACTCCCTGCCCGCGGAAGAGAACGACATGTCCGCGTACCGGTCGCCCGCCACCTTGGCCGCGACCGGCTCCAGCAGGGCCAGCTCCGCCTCCGTCAGCACGATGCGGGTCGCCGCGGCGTTCTCCTCGACGCGGCCCGGCTTGCGGGTGCCGGGGATCGGGACCACCGGCAGGCCGTGCACCGCAGCCCGCTGCTGGACCCAGGCCAGGGCGATCTGGCCCGGTGAGGCGCCGTGCGCCTCGGCCACCGAGCGGACCGGCTCCAGCAGGGCGGCGTTCGCGGCGGCGTTCTCGCCGGTGAAGCGGGGCTGCTGGCGGCGGAAGTCGTCGGCGGAGAGCTCGTTGTCGGCGTTGGTGAAGGAGCCGGTGAGGAAACCGCGGCCGAGGGGCGAGTACGGCACCAGGGCCACACCCAGCTCACGCGCGGCCGGCACCACGTTCGTCTCGATGTCCCGGCTGAACAGCGACCACTCCGACTGCACGGCGGCGATGGGGTGCACGGCCTGGGCCGCGCGCAGCTCCCCCGCCGTGACCTCGCTCAGCCCCAGGTGCCTGACCTTCCCCTCGCGCACCAGCTCGGCCATGGTGGCGACGGTCTCCTCGATCGGCACGTTCACGTCGCGCCGGTGCATGTAGTAGAGGTCGATCACGTCGACGTCGAGGCGCTTCAGGCTGGCCTCGGCGGCCTGGCGGATGTAGGGCGCGTCGTTGCGGATGACCCGGCGGGTCGGCTCGTCCGGCGGGATGGAGAGGGCGAACTTGGTGGCGATGACCAGCTGGTCGCGGTGGGCCTTGAAGAACGGCGACAGGAACTTCTCGTTCTCGCCCATGCCGTAGGCGTCCGCGGTGTCGTACAGCGTGACGCCCAGTTCCAGGGCCCGCTCCAGGGTGGCGCGCGAGGCCTTCGCGTCCACGGGCCCGTAGGCGAAGCTCATGCCCATGCAGCCGAGGCCCTGTACGCCGACCTCGGGGCCGTTCTCGCCGAGCCGTGCGGTCGGGATCCTGCTGTCCGTCATCGAACCTTCTCCGCCTCGTGGGCGCGGGCGCGTTCGGCGTCCGCATAGAAACTGATCTTCCGGTCGAGCACCGCGAGGGTGTCCTGGAGTTCGTCGATTCGGGTCAGCACGTCCCGGCGGGTGGCCTCCAGCAGCTCGAACCGCTTGCCGAACGTGTGGTCGCCCTCGCGCACCAGCTCCGCGTACCGCACCATGTCGGCGACCGGCATGCCGGTGAGCCGGAGCTTGCCGACGAGGTCGAGCCAGTCGAGGTCGCGGTTGCTGTAGCGCCGCTGACCGGTGTGCGAGCGGTCGACGTGCGGCATCAGACCGATCCGCTCGTACCAGCGCAGGGTGTGCGCGGTCAGCCCGGTGAAGGCGACGACCTCGCTGATCGTGTAGCTGTCCTGTCCTTCGGGGCGCCGGTGCGGGTGCGGCGCGGCGCCACAGACATCGGTCCTGGTGGGCGTGGTCTCCATCACCGTCATGTCCTCAACGCTATGGCCTTGGAGTGCACTCCAAGCAAGCGGAACGGGCAAGAAACCGGCACGGCGGCTCCTCCCGGAGCGCCAGCGGCCGCCCCCTGGATGCCGCCGGGCCGACGGGCCGCCTAGGCTCGTCGCCATGTCCTTGCAGAGCCTCGCGTTGATCGAAGACTGGCCGGTTCCCGCTGCCGCGGCGGGCGTGGTGCGTGCCGACGGGACCGTCCTGGGCGCCCGCGGACCCGTCGACCGGCGCTTTCCGCTGGCCTCGGTCACCAAGCCGCTCGCAGCGTACGCCGCCCTCGTCGCGTACGAGGAGGGGGCGATCGAGCTCGACGAGCCGGCCGGCCCGGCCGGTTCGACGGTCCGCCACCTGCTGGCCCACACCTCCGGCCTGGCCTTCGACGAGCACCGGGTGACGGCCCCGCCCGGCGAGCGCCGGCTGTACTCCAACGCCGGTTTCGAGCAGCTCGGCGACCACATCGCCAAGGCGGCGGACATCCCGTTCCGGGAGTATCTGCGCCAGGCGGTGCTGGAGCCGCTCGGCATGACGGGGACGTCCCTGGAGGGCTCCCCGGCCAAGGACGGCGTCTCGACGGTGACGGACCTGCTGCGGTTCGCGGCCGAGCTCCAGGCGCCGCGCCTGCTCGACCCCCGCACGGTCGCCGAGGCGATGACGGTCCAGTACCCGGGCACGAAGGGCGTCCTGCCGGGCTACGGCCACCAGAACCCGAACGACTGGGGCCTCGGTCTCGAGATCCGCGACGCCAAGTCGCCCCACTGGACCGGCGCTTCCTCCTCGCCCCGCACCTTCGGCCACTTCGGCCAATCGGGCACCTTCCTGTGGGTCGACCCCGACGCCGGGGTCGCGTGCGCTGCTTTGACGGACCGGGACTTCGGGCCGTGGGCGGTCGAGGTGTGGCCGGCCTTCACGGACGCGGTCCTGGCGGAGGCGCGCTGACGTCGCGCCGGTGAGCGCCGCGAGGGGCCGTCGGTTCGGTGTCCCCTTCAGGGCGTGGCCGTCATCTCCCACATCAGCAGCTCCGCCTCCGTCAGCGCCTCCGCCTCCAGGTGCTTGGCGTCGGTGACGCGGGCCGCGTCGCCCTCGGTCAGCCGCTCGGCGTCGAGCTGGATCCCGCCGCGCACGACGTGCACGTAGACGTACGCGCCGTCCGGGACCGCCGTGCGCTCCCCGGCCCGCAGACGCCGTACGTGGAGCATCGCGCCCGCCTCCGGCACCGCGTACGGCGTCGAGTCGGCGATGCCGTGGACGATCTCGTACGCGGGGTCGCCGCCCGGCTCGCGGGGGGCCAGCCACATCTGCACGAAGACCAGGGGCCGCTCGCCGTCGTTGCGCTCCACGTGCCGTACGCCCGCCGCAGAGCTCAGGCGCTGCACGTCGCCGGGGCGGACTCGCGTCTCGTGGCCCGTGGAGTCCCGGTGCGTCAGTTCGCCCTCGACCACCCAGGTCACGATCTCGGTGTGGCTGTGCCGGTGCTCGTCGAAGCCCGCGCCGGGGACGAGGCGCTCCTCGTTGCACGCGATCATCGCGCCGAAGCGGAGGTTCTCGGGGTCGTAGTGCGGGCCGAAGGAGAAGGCGTGCCGGGATTCGATGCCGGCCGCCGGGTCGCCCCCCGGGTAGCGCTCCGCAGCGCGCCGTACGTCCATCACGGACCCCACCGTAGCCGCGCGCGGACCCCGCCGTGGGGCGCACCGGCGACCCGGCGGCACGCACTCCCGTCCGGATAAGGCAGTCTTGTCCCCGTGCCCGAACCCGAAACGAGCAAGCCCGAAACCGTTGCTCCCGATGCGCACCCGCATGCCGGAACGCTGAAGCGACTGGAGAAGTCATCCGGTTCCCTCGCCGCGCAGGCCATCGCGCGCATGGACGAGACGCTGCCGTGGTACCGGGCGATGCCGCCGGAGAACCGTTCCTGGATCGGGCTGGTCGCCCAGGCCGGTATCGCCGCCTTCACCGAGTGGTTCCGGCACCCCGACACGCCGCAGGCCATCTCCACGGACGTGTTCGGTACGGCTCCGCGCGAGCTGACCCGGGCGATCACGCTGCGGCAGACCGTGGAGATGGTGCGCACCACCATCGAGGTCATGGAGAGCGCCATCGACGAGGTGGCCGCGCCGGGCGACGAGCGCGTCCTGCGCGAGGCCCTGCTCGTCTACGCCCGGGAGATCGCCTTCGCCACCGCCCAGGTCTACGCCCAGGCCGCCGAGGCACGCGGTGCCTGGGACGCCCGGCTGGAGTCCCTCGTCGTCAACGCCGTGCTGAGCGGGGAGGCCGACGAGGGCGCGGTCAGCAGGGCCGCGGCCCTGGGCTGGAACGCGCCCGAGCACGTGTGCGTGGTCCTCGGCACCGCCCCCGACGGCGACTCCGAGCTGACCGTGGAGGCGATCCGGCGGGCCGCCCGGCACGCCAAGCTGCAGGTGCTCACCGGGGTGCTCGGCGACCGGCTCGTGGTCATCGCCGGCGGGAGCGACAACCCGCTCGGCGTGGCCAAGTCCCTGATCGGGCCGTATGCGGCCGGGCCCGTCGTGGCCGGGCCCGTGGTGGCCGACCTGCTCGCCGCGACCCGCTCCGCGCAGGCCGCCGCGGCCGGGCTCAAGGCGTGTTCCGCCTGGCAGGACGCCCCGCGCCCGGTGCTCGCCGACGATCTGCTGCCGGAGCGCGCCATCGCCGGCGACCCGAGCGCACGCGAGCAGCTGGTGGAGGAGATCTACAGACCGCTGGAGGAGGCCGGGTCCGCTCTGCTGGAGACGCTCTCGGTCTATCTGGAGCAGGCGAGCAGCCTGGAGGGCGCCGCGCGGATGCTCTTCGTTCACCCCAACACCGTGCGCTACCGGCTCCGACGTGTGACTGACGTCACCGGCTGGTCACCCTCCGATGTACGCTCCGCGTTCACGCTGCGGATCGCGCTGATCCTGGGGCGTCTGGCCGACGGAGATCTCCCGGCCTAGGCTTTTGTCGGGGGTCCACAAAACCCCCTCGTGTTCTTCGTCCCTGTCCCCACGGGCGGCCCGGGCCGCCCTCAAGAGAGAGTGTGAGAGTGCTCGTACTCGTCGCTCCCGGCCAGGGCGCCCAGACGCCCGGCTTCCTGACTCCCTGGCTCGAACTGCCCGGCGCCGCCGACCGCGTCGGCGCGTGGTCGGACGCCATCGGACTGGACCTCGCCCACTACGGCACCCAGGCCGACGCCGACGCGATCCGCGACACCGCGGTGGCCCAGCCGCTGCTGGTGGCGGCCGGCCTGCTGTCCGCCGCGGCACTCGGTGCCATCACGCCGGGCGCCGTCGCGGGCCACAGCGTCGGCGAGATCACCGCCGCCTCCTTCGCCGGCGTCCTGGACGACACGGCCGCGCTGACCCTCGTACGCAAGCGTGGTCTGGCGATGGCCGACGCCGCCGCGGTCACCGAGACCGGCATGTCGGCGCTGCTCGGCGGCGACCCCGAGGTCTCCGTCGCGCACCTGGAGAAGCTGGGCCTGACCCCGGCGAACGTGAACGGCGCGGGCCAGATCGTCGCCGCCGGCACGCTGGAGCAGCTCGCCGCGCTGACCGAGGACAAGCCGGAGGGCGTGCGCAAGGTCGTCCCGCTGAAGGTCGCCGGCGCCTTCCATACGCACCACATGGCGCCCGCGGTCGACGTGCTCGCCGGGGCCGCCAAGGAGCTCTCCCCCGCCGACCCGCAGGTCACCTACGTCTCCAACAAGGACGGCCGGGCCGTCGCCACCGGCGCCGAGATCGTCGAGCGCCTGGTCGGCCAGGTCGCCAACCCGGTCCGCTGGGACCTGTGCATGGAGACCTTCAAGGAGCTCGGCGCGACCGCGATCGTCGAGGTCTCCCCCGGCGGCACGCTGGTCGGCCTCGCCAAGCGCGCACTGCCGGGGGTGCGGACCCTGGCGCTGAAGACCCCCGACGACCTCGACGCGGCCCGCGCGCTCGCCGCCGAGCACGCGAACGCCTGACGCCCTAAGGAGCCGTACGAACATGTCGAAGATCAAGCCCAGCAAGGGCGCCCCGTACGCGCGCATCCTCGGCGTGGGCGGCTACCGCCCGACCCGGGTCGTGCCGAACGAGGTGATCCTCGAGAAGATCGACTCCTCCGACGAGTGGATCCGTTCGCGCTCCGGCATCGAGACCCGGCACTGGGCCTCGGACGAGGAGACCGTGGCCGCGATGTCGATCGAGGCGTCCGGCAAGGCGATCGCCGACGCCGGGATCTCCGCCGAGCAGATCGGCGGTGTGATCGTCTCGACCGTCTCGCACTTCAAGCAGACCCCGGCGGTGGCGACGGAGATCGCCGACAAGCTCGGCACGGCCAGGGCCGCCGCCTTCGACATCTCCGCGGGCTGCGCCGGCTTCGGCTACGGCCTCACCCTCGCCAAGGGCATGATCGTCGAGGGCTCCGCCGAGTACGTCCTCGTCATCGGCGTGGAGCGGCTGTCCGACCTCACCGACCTCGAGGACCGGGCCACGGCCTTCCTGTTCGGCGACGGCGCGGGCGCCGTGGTGGTGGGCCCGTCCCGGGAGCCCGCGATCGGCCCGACCGTCTGGGGCTCCGAGGGCGACAAGTCGGAGACGATCAAGCAGACCGTGCCGTGGACCGAGTACGACAGCTCCACGGGCAAGTTCCCTGCGATCACGCAGGAGGGCCAGGCGGTGTTCCGCTGGGCCGTGTTCGAGATGGCGAAGGTCGCCCAGCAGGCGCTGGACGCGGCCGGGATCACCCCGGACGACCTGGACGTCTTCATCCCGCACCAGGCCAACGAGCGGATCATCGACTCGATGGTGAAGACGCTGAAACTGCCGGAGCACGTCACGGTCGCGCGCGACGTGCGCACCACCGGCAACACCTCGGCCGCCTCGATCCCGCTCGCGATGGAGCGGCTTCTGGCGACCGGCGAGGCGAAGAGCGGCGACACCGCGCTCGTCATCGGCTTCGGGGCGGGTCTCGTGTACGCCGCGACGGTCGTTACCCTCCCCTAGGCACTCCGTGCCGGATCGACACCGCATCCGGCACGGAGGAACACTGCCAAACCCTCTGGATCACAACGAAGGAGCGCCTGACATGGCCGCCACTCAGGAAGAGATCGTCGCCGGTCTCGCCGACATCGTGAACGAGATCGCCGGCATCCCGGTTGAGGACGTCCAGCTGGACAAGTCCTTCACCGACGACCTGGACGTCGACTCGCTGTCCATGGTCGAGGTCGTCGTCGCCGCCGAGGAGCGCTTCGACGTCAAGATCCCCGACGAGGACGTCAAGAACCTCAAGACCGTCGGCGACGCGACCGACTACATCCTCAAGCACCAGGCCTGATCCTCCAGGTCCGGTTGCCTGGCCCCGCCACCCGGCGGTGGCGCCGCTGAATCCCGATCCGTTGGAGAAAGAATTCCCGTGAGCCCGACCAATCGCACCGTGGTCGTCACCGGTATCGGCGCAACCACACCGCTGGGTGGCGACGCAGCCTCTACCTGGGAAGGCCTGATCGCCGGCAGGTCCGGCGTGAAGCCCATCGAGCAGGAGTGGGCCGCCGAGCAGGCGGTCCGCATCGCCGCGCCCGTCGCCGTGGAGCCCACCGAGGTCATCCCGCGGCCGCAGGCCCGCCGGCTGGACCGCTCGGCGCAGTTCGCGCTGATCGCGGCCAAGGAGGCCTGGGCGGACGCCGGCTTCACCGACAAGGCCGGGGACGACGCGGGCGTCGACCCCGACCGGCTCGGCGCCGTCATCGCCTCCGGGATCGGCGGCGTGACCACCCTGCTCGACCAGTACGACGTGCTCAAGGAGAAGGGCGTCCGCCGCGTCTCCCCGCACACCGTCCCGATGCTGATGCCGAACGGCCCCTCGGCCAACGTGGGCCTGCTGGTGGGCGCCCGTGCGGGCGTGCACACGCCGGTCTCCGCGTGCGCCTCGGGCGCCGAGGCGATCGGCTACGCCATTGAGATGATCCGCACCGGCCGCGCGGACGTCGTCGTCGCGGGCGGCACGGAGGCGGCGATCCACCCGCTGCCCATCGCCGCGTTCGGCAACATGATGGCGATGTCCAAGAACAACGAGAACCCCGAGGGCGCCTCGCGCCCCTACGACGTCGACCGGGACGGCTTCGTCCTCGGCGAGGGCGCCGGCGTGCTGGTGCTGGAGTCCGCCGAGCACGCCGCGCGGCGCGGTGCCCGGGTGTACGCCGAGGCGGTCGGGCAGGGGATCTCCGCCGACAGCCACGACATCGTGCAGCCGGAACCCGAGGGCCGCGGCATCTCGCACGCCCTGCAGAACCTGCTGGAGCGCACCGACCTGAACCCGGCCGAGATCGTGCACGTCAACGCGCACGCCACCTCGACGCCGGCCGGTGACGTGGCCGAGCTGAAGGCGCTGCGCAAGGTCTTCGGCGACGACGCCGACCACATGGCGGTCTCCGCGACGAAGTCGATGACCGGTCATCTGCTGGGCGGCGCGGGCGGCGTGGAGTCCGTGGCGACGATCCTGGCGCTGTACCACCGCGTCGCCCCGCCGACCATCAACGTCGACAACCTCGACCCGGAGGCCGAGGCCGCCGCGGACATCGTCCGCGGCGAGGCCCGCAAGCTCCCGGTCGAGGGCCGTATCGCCGCGCTGAACGACTCCTTCGGGTTCGGCGGGCACAACGTGGTGCTGGCCTTCCGCACGGTCTGAACCGGCGCCACGGACACCGGAAGGGCCCCCACCGGCCGGTGGGGGCCCTTCCGGTGTCCGTGGCGCCGGTTCAGATGACCGTGGTTCGGTCCGTGGCGCCGGTCCGTGGCGTCAGACCACTTGGTGCAGCCAGCGCACCGGCGCGCCCTCGCCCGCGTACCTGAACGGTTCCAACTCGTCGTCCCAGGGCTTGCCGAGGAGCTTGGCGATCTCGGCCTCGAGGTCGGTCTCGCCCTGCTGGGCGCGGACCAGGGCGGCGCGCAGGCGGTCCTCGGGGATCAGGATGTCGCCGTGGATGCCGGTGACGGCGTGGAAGATGCCCAGGTCGGGGGTGCAGCTGTAGCGCTCGCCCTCGGCGCTGGGGCAGGGCTCCGCGGTCACCTCGAAGCGCAGCAGGTGCCAGCCGCGCAGCGCGGAGGCCAGTTTGGAGGCGGTGCCGGCCTCCCCCTGCCAGGAGAACTCCGAGCGCCAGGTGCCGGGCGCGGCGGGCTGCCGGATCCAGTCGAGGTTGACGCGCGTGCCGAGCACCCCGGCGACGGCCCATTCGACGTGCGGGCACAGCGCGCGCGGCGCGGAGTGCACGTACAGAACCCCACGTGTCGTCACCGGCACCTCCGGGCAGAGCAGGTCGATCTGGCGAACTGGCGGACGCGTGGCCGGGCGGCCACGTTGATGGCGAGGCTACCGTGCGGCGGCGCAAGGAGTGTGACGTACCGTCGGTCCCGGTGCGCTGAAACACCCGCCATTCACCCGGCAGGACGCCTGTACGGGTGTGCACCGTTCCAGGAGGCGTGAAACGGGAACCCTCGCACGTTGTCATGAGGGGAACACGTCCGTACGACCAGAGTCCGTACGACCACCGTCCGTACGACCACCGAGGGGATCACCGGCGCATGCGGAAGACAAGCCACCGCTCACGGTCCGTTCTCGCCGCCGCGGCGGCGACCGTGCTGGGCCTCGCCGGGTGCGACGCCGTCGGTGGCAGCTCCTCCGGACCGGCGAGCGCCACGGCGCACACGGCGAGGCGGGCGCCGGCCTGGGACGTCAGCCCCCGTTCGATCGCCGCGGTCGGCGACTCCATCACGCGCGGCTTCGACGCCTGTACGGTCCTGTCGGACTGCCCCGAGGTGTCCTGGGCGACCGGCACCAGCTCCGCGGTGGACAGCCTCGCGGTGCGGCTGCTGGGCAGGGCGGGGGCGGCCGGGCACAGCTGGAACTACGCGGTGACGGGGGCCCGTATGGCCGACCTCCCCGGCCAGATGGCCCAGGCGGCGACACGCCGGCCCCAGCTGGTGACGGTCATGGCGGGGGCGAACGACGCCTGCCGGGCCAGCACCTCGGCCATGACCTCGGTGGCGAGCTTCCGCGCCGACTTCGAGGACGCGCTGAGCACACTGCGTCAGTCCCTGCCCAAGGCGCAGGTCTACGTGGCGAGCGTGCCGAACCTGAAGCGGCTGTGGTCGCAGGGGCGCACCGATCCGCTGGGCAAGCAGGTGTGGAAGCTCGGCATCTGCCCCTCGATGCTGGCCGACGCGGACGCCGTGGACCCGGCGGCGAAGCTGCGGCGCGACACGGTGCAGAAGCGGGTGGAGGCGTACAACGACGTGCTGAAGGAGGTCTGCGCGAAGGACCGCCGGTGCCGCTTCGACGACGACGCGGTCTACGACTACCGCTTCGGCACGGACCAGTTGAGCAAGTGGGACTGGTTCCACCCGAGTGTGAACGGCCAGGCGCGGCTCGCGGAGATCGCCTACCGGAAGGTCACCGCGAAGGGGGACTGAGGCGGCCGCCGCACCGGGTCGTGTCCTAAAGTTCCGAACATGAACGAACTCTTCGGCACACTTTCCGACGGCACCGAGGTCCACCGCTGGACCCTGGAGCGGGCGGGCATACGGGTCCGGGTCCTGTCGTACGGCGGGATCGTGCAGTCGCTGGAGGTCCCGGACCGGTGGGGGACCCCGCGCCCGGGCGAAGCCGGGAGCGGCGGAGGGCGCGCCGCGAACGTGGTGCTGGGGTTCGCCGACCTGGAGGGCTACCTGGCGCACCCGGAGCCGTACCTGGGCGCCCTCATCGGCCGGTACGCCAACCGGATCGCCGGCGGCCGCTTCCCGCTGGACGGCGCGCTCTACGCGCTCGCGCGGAACAACGGCCCGAACTCGCTGCACGGCGGCGACGGCGGCTTCGACAAGCGGGTGTGGGACGTGACCCCCCTGGCGGACGAGGCCGGCCCGCACGGGCTGCGGCTGAGCCGGGTCAGCCCGCACGGCGAGGAGGGCTTCCCGGGCCGCCTCGAGGTCCGTGCCACGTACACGCTGGAGCCGGACGGCGGGCTCGCGATCTCGTACGAGGCGGTCACCGACGCGCCGACGGTGGTGAACCTGACCAACCACAGCTACTTCAACCTCGCCGGCTCGGGGAACGCCGGCGGCCATGAACTGCGCCTGGCCGCCTCCCGCTTCACCCCGGTCGACGAGGACCTGATCCCCACCGGCGAGCTCGCCGACGTCACGGGCACCCGCTTCGACTTCCGCCGGGCGCGGAAGGTCGGCGCCGGCTACGACCACAACTTCGTCCTCGACGGCGGGGTCACCGAGGCGCCCCGGGAGGTGGCCGAGCTGTACGATCCCGCGTCCGGGCGGGTGATGACGGTGGAGACCACCGAACCGGGCCTGCAGCTCTACACCGCGGACCACCTGGGCGGCCCCTTCGCCCCCGGCGACGGCATCGCGCTGGAGACCCAGCACCACCCCGACTCCCCGAACCACCCGGACTTCCCGAGCACGGTGCTGCGCCCGGGCGAGGTGTTCCGGTCGCGGACGGTCTACCGCTTCGCCTCCCGCTGACCGGGCCGCGGACGTCACGAGCCCCGGCCCAGGGGTCAGGTCCCGGGCCGGGGCTGTCCGTGGGAGAGACTTGTCCCGGATCAGACGTTAATGGTCACGGTGATCCTGCGGTCCGTGATCGAGCGCCCGACCTGGATCTCGTACGAACCCTTCACAAACGACCAGGTGTCACTCGCCTCGTCCCAGACCTCGAAGGCGCGGCGCGGCAGCTCGACGACCGCCTCGGCGCTCTCGCCGGGCCCGGCCTGGACGCCCGCGAAGCCGGCGAGCCGGCGGGCCGGGCGGCCGGGGCCGCTCCCGGCCGGGGCCAGATAGACCTGGACGACCTCGCGGCCCGGACGCTCACCGGTGTTGCGGACCCGGACCTTGGCGGTGGTGCCGTCGACCTCGACGGACTCGTACGTCCAGTCGGTGTAGCCGAGTCCGTGACCGAAGGGGTAGGAGGGTGTCCGGCCCTCCTTCTCCCAGGCCCGGTAGCCGATGAAGAGGTCCTCCGTGTAAGCGAGTTCGCCGTTCTCCGGCACCACCCGGGTGACCGGGGCGTCGGCGAGGGGGCCCCAGGTGGTGGGAAGCCGGCCGCCCGGCTCGTGCGCGCCGGTGAGGACGTCCGCGAGAGCCGCGCCGCCTTCCTGGCCGGGGAACCAGCTGAGCAGGACCGCGGCCACGTCGTCGCGCCAGGGCAGTTCCACCGGGGAGCCGGAGTTGACGACCACGACGGTGCGGGGGTTGGCGGCGGCGACGGCGCGGACCAGGTCGTCCTGGCGGCCGGGCAGGGCGAGGTCCGTGCGGTCGAAGCCCTCGGACTCCACCCGCTCGGTGGTGGCGACCACGACGACGGCCGTGTCGGCGGCCCGGGCGGCCTCGGCGGCCTCGGCGATCAGCTCGTCGGCGTCGCGCCGCGGCTGCTGGTGGCAGAGGGCGAAGGCGACGACCTCGAAGGGGATGTCGTCCGGGAGCGCGACGACGAAGGTGAGGGAGACCGCGACCGGTTCGCCCGCGGTGAGGGCGACCTCGGCGCGGGGCACCGGCGCGCCGAAGAACGCCTCGAAGCGGTCGCCGTCCTCGGCGGGGTGCTGCGTCTCGTCGTAGTACGTCGTGCCGGCGACGGTGAGGGTGAAGTGGCCGCTGCCCTTGATGCCGAAGGTGTGCGGGCCGCTCTCGCGCGGGGTGAAGGTGCCGGTCAGCTCGACGGTGTGCAGCCGGTCGTGGGTGACGCCCTCGGGGAGGTCGGAACCCATCCACTGGATCGCGCCGTTGGGGGCCGAGCCGGTGCCGATGACGTCCCCGGCCGCGTCCCGGCACACGGCGCGCAGCTCGAAACCCTGCCCCGCGACGGAGAGTTCGGTGACGGGGTCGGCTCCGACGGCGTAGCTGAGGGTGCCCTCGGGGAGGGCGGCGGTGAGGCCGTCCAGCGGGGAGACGACGTGGGCGGGGAAGACGGTGGCGGAACCGCCGCCGAGGACCCGGGCGTCCCGGGCGGCGGCGCCGATGAGCGCGACCGTGCCCGGCCTGAGCGGAAGCGCCCCGCTGTCGTTCTTCACGAGGACGAAGGCGCGGCGGGCGATCTCGCGGGCCAGTGCGGCTCCGTCCACGGGCCCGGGCGGTTCGGTGACGGCCGGCTCGGCGCCCTCCAGGGCGCCGACGCGGGCGGCGAGCCGCAGGACGTTGCGCACGGCCCCGTCGACGACGGCCTCCGCCACCGTGCCGTCCCGCACCGCCCGGGCGAGCGGCGCGCCGTAGACGGTGTGCGGGCCGGGCATGGCGACGTCGAGGCCGCCCTCGATGGCGCCGACCGTGGAGCGGGCGGCCGTCCAGTCCGAGACGTTGCAGCCGTCGAAACCCCACTCGCCGCGCAGCACCTCGTTCACCAGCCGGCGGTGCTCGGTCATCGTCGTGCCGTTGACCGTGTTGTAGGCGGTCATGACGCCCCAGGGGCGGGCGTTGGCGACGATGAACTCGAAGGGGGCGAGGTAGAGCTCGCGCAGGGCGCGCTCGGAGACCAGGTTGTTCACCGTGAAGCGGTCGGTCTCGGCGTCGTTGGCGACGAAGTGCTTGACGGTGGTGCCGACGCCGCCCGCCTGCACGCCGCTCACATAGGCCGCGCCGATCACGCCGGTCAGGTACGGGTCCTCGCTGTACGCCTCGAAGTGGCGGCCGCCGAGCGGGGAGCGGTGCAGGTTGACGGTCGGGGCGAGGAGCACGTGCACGCCCTTGCGGCGGGCCTCCTGGGCGAGCAGGGTGCCGGCGCGGCGGGCGAGCTCCGGGTCCCAGGCGGCCGCGAGCGCGGTGGGGGACGGCAGCGCGACGGAGGGGTCGTCGGCGGTCCAGCGCACTCCCCGGACGCCGATCGGGCCGTCGGACATGACGAGGGAGGTCAGGCCGATCTCCGGCAGGGCGGGCAGCGACCAGGTGTCCCGGCCGGCCAGCAGCCGGGTCTTGGCGTCCAGGTCCAGCTTGCCGAGCGCCGCCTCGACGGCGGCCTCGCGCGCCCGGTCGGCCGGAGCGGGTCCGGGTTGTGCCGCCATCGGGATGCCTCCTCGACGAGTCCTGTGGTTCCGGGACACATCGTGCACCCGTTACCTGTAATGCGGTAGGTTTCGTTACCGTGCCGTGATATTCGGTGGGCGCGGATGCCGTACGGTGACGCCATGAACGCCAGGGTCAGGAGCGGGGAACGGCGCGCGGAGATCGTCCGGGCGGCGCTGGAGGTGATCGCCGAGCGCGGTTACCGGGGCGCGAGCCTGGCCGCGGTCGCGGAGCGGGTCGGGCTGACCCAGCAGGGGCTGCTGCACCACTTCCCGACCAAGGAGGCGCTGCTGGTCGCCGTCCTCCAGGAGCGCGACCAGTGGGACGCGATGCCGGCCACCCGGTGGCGGGTGGACCTGCTGGCCTCGCTGGTGGAGTACAACGCGATGCGGCCCGCCATCATCCAGACCTTCTCCGCGCTGCTCGGCGAGAGCGTCACGGAGGGGCATCCGGCGCGGGAGTACTTCACCGGCCGCTACCGCCGGGTGCGCGAGACCATGGCGGGGATGCTGCGCGCCGAATACGGGGAGCGGCTGCCGAACGGCCTCACCCCGGAGCGCACGGCCCCGCTCCTCGTCGCGGTCATGGACGGCCTGCAGTACCAGTGGCTGCTGGACCCGGAGTCGGTGGACATGCCGGGCGCCTTCCGGGACTTCCTCGCCCTGCTCGGCGAGCGGGCCTGAGCCCGGCCCGTTACTGGTGCCAGACGACGGCGAGGGTCTTGCTCACGGCGCACACGGCGGCGAAGGCGACCGCCCAGCCCACCGCCCCGGCGGCCACCAGCGCGGCCACCCCGGCCCCGAACCACAGCAGTTCGAAGCCGGCACGGCCCGCGCCGCGCGTCTTGTACGCCGCCTTCTGCGAACCGAACAGCGCCCAGAGCACGATGAGCACCGCCGGGGCGCCGAGGCCCAGCAGCCAGTTCAGCGGGGTCGCCACGTCGCGGGTGAAGCCCCAGTGGCCGACGGCCGCGAGGGCGCCGAGCTCGATGAGGAAGAGGACGCCGAGGTTCGCAGCCTTCATGGGCGGCAGTATCGCCCGGAATGAATCACTCCGCGGCGTCAGGACGTGACCTGCTCGGCGCCGGGTCCGCCCTCCACGCCGTCCGCGCCGTCCTCCGTCTCCTCGCCCAGCAGCTCCCGCGCCAGCAGCGTCGCGCCCGCGACCGCGCCCGGCATCAGGAACACCGCGGCGAACGGGACCAGGAAGGCCAGGCCGAGGGGCGTGCCGAAGCCCCACACCAGGGTCTTGCGGGCGCGCAGCAGGGCGAGGCGGTCGCGCAGTTCGACGCCTCGGCGCTGGAGGGCGACGGAGGCGAGTTCCTCGGTGAGGAAGAAGCCGGTGACGAAGAAGCCGATCACCGGCACGGCGGTCTGCCCGACGAACGGCAGGAAACCCGCGGCGAAGAGCAGGAGGCCCCAGAGCAGGGCGCGGACGACGATCCGCAGGCTGTCGCGGGCCGAGATCCACAGTTCGCGCCAGAGGGGGAGGCCGGACTCGGGCGCGGTGCCGTCCGGGGAGACGTCACGGTCGACCTTCTCGGAGAGGTTCTCGTAGAAGGGCTGGCCGATCAGCAGCGTGACCGCGGTGAAGGTGACGACCGCGAGGAGGAGGCCGAGGGCGAACAGGACGGCGGTGAGGAAGCCGCGGAACAGCCCCTGCCACGGGCTCGCCCAGCCGTCCGCGAACGGGGTCGCCCAGGCGACCCCGTCCTCCCCCCACAGGCCGAGCGCGAGCAGCGCCGCCGCGTACAGCACGAGGGTCATCAGCCCGGGCAGCAGCCCGAACCCGTACTGCCTGCCGTGCCGGACCACCCACCGCTGGCCCTTCAGGAGATGGCCGAAGCCGGCCCCGAGATCACGCATGGGGGCACCATACCCAGGCCGGCGGCGGCACCCGCGGGCACCGGCGCTACACCGGCGTGACGGCCACCACGACCCCCTGCTCCGCCGCGGGCGAGACGGCCGCGGACACCCGTACCGCGCCCGCCCGCACGAACCGCCCCGCACGGGACGCCGCGGCCAGCAGCGCCGGCTGGATCCGCTCCAGTCCCGACACCAGCAGCTCCTCCCCCGCCACCAGTACCGGCCGGGCCGCCCCCGCGGACGCGGCGGCCGCCTCCGCGAGGTCGGCGACCGGCGGAAGCGCGGCCCTGACCAGCCCCGCCCCGGCGGCGGCCGCCCGCTCCGCGAGGGCCACCTGCAGCGGCATCAGCGGAGCCAGCGCGGCCGTCAACGCGTCGGCGACACGGTGCAGTTCGGGCGACGAGTCGCGCAGCACGGCCGCCGCCGAGCGCAGCACAGGCGTCACGGCGAGCAGCGCTCCCGCGGCCACCCCCGCCGCGGCGGGCAGCAGCGGCGAGGTCGCCTCGACCAGGTCGCCCAGCGCGTCCGCGAACTCCTCGACGGCCGGCTCCACCGCGTCCAGCACCGGCAGCAGGCTGTCGCCGAGCGCGGTGAGCAGCGCCCGCGCCGGTTCGCTCACCGGGTGCGCGGCCAGCGGCGCCCCGCTCGTGCCGAGCCGGGTGAGGGTGTCGACGATCCGGTAGAAGGCCTCCTGCGCCTGGGGCGACGCGCTCGCCTCGGCCAGTTCCGCGGTGGTCTCGCGCAGCACGCGCAGCACCTCGGCACCCGAACCGTCGCGCGGGTCGAAGGTGTTGACGGCGATCCTGGTGATGTTCCCGGCCGTGTCCAGGAGCTGGCCGGTGATGTCGGTGGTGCTGCGTGCCACGCGCAGCACGTCGTCCCTGCTCGGAAGCGAAGGGATCGTTGCCATGGGCTCTCCTCGGCTCACGGTGGGCGGCCGGCGGTCGACCTCAGCATGCCCCGTCCCGCCGGCCGCGTCGCCCCCGCCCGCCCATCCGGCGAGGCGGCCTGCGGGGCGTCCGTGCCGTGAACTCCGGCTTGTCACGGTTGAGTCGAACCGGCCCGCCTCGCCGTACGGATCTACGTGCTGCCCGGCGCAGGTGAACGGCGGCCGAGGTTGAGGAGAACGGATGACGCGAGAGATTCACGGCACCGTCGCGACCGGCTTCGAAGCGGTGCGCGAGGAGTTCGCCGCGTTCGTCGCGGGGGAACTGCCGGACTACGAGGGACAGTTGTGCGCCCATGTGCACGGCAGGAGGGTCGTCGACCTGTGGGTGGGCGAGGGCAGCGACGCCGCGTCGCTGTACGGCGTGCACTGCTCGACCCAGGGCGCCGCCCATCTGGTCGTCGCGCTGCTGGTGCAGGACGGCACGCTCGAACTGGACCGCAGAGTGACGTACTACTGGCCGGAGTTCGGGGCGGAGGGCAAGGCCGCGCTGACGCTGCGCGACCTGCTCACGCACCGCGCCGGACTCGTCGGCCTGGACTCCGGGTTCACCGCCTGGGAGCTGGCCGACGACCGGGTGATCGCCGAACGCCTCGCCGACCAGCGGCCGTTCTGGCGCCCGGGCACGGCCTTCGGCCACCACGCGCTCGTCATCGGCGCGCTCACCGGGGAGGTCGTCCGCCGGGCCACCGGCCACACCCTCCAGGCCGTCTACGAGGAACGGGTACGGGCGCCGTACGGAATCGACTTCCACCTGGGGCTGCCCGAGGCCCTGGAGCCGCGCTTCCGGTCCGTGCAACCGATGGCGCCCACGCCGAAGCAGCAGGCGGTGCTGGACGCGGCGCGGCGGGGGCCGCACACGCTCTCCTCGATCGCGTACAACACGCATGTGCCCGGCACGGGCGAGCCGGCGGAGCATCCCAACTCCCGTACCGTGCGCGCCAGGGGGCCGGCGTCGGCGGGCGGCGTCGCCGCCGCGCGCGGGCTCGCCGGAATGTACGCGGCGGCGATCAGCGAGGTGGCCGGGCGGCCGCCGCTGCTGAAGCCGGACGCCCTCGCCGAGGTCGGGCAGGTCCACTCGGTCGGCCACGACCTGGTCACCCGCACCCATCTGGCCTTCG
This sequence comes from Streptomyces sediminimaris, assembly GCF_047049295.1. Taxonomy (NCBI): domain Bacteria; kingdom Bacillati; phylum Actinomycetota; class Actinomycetes; order Kitasatosporales; family Streptomycetaceae; genus Streptomyces; species Streptomyces sediminimaris. The sequence continues at coordinate 2,719,142 of NZ_JBJWOT010000001.1, forward strand.
GCCTCGGTTTCCAGGCGACGGCCGAGGCCTGGTACCCGTTCCTGGGCGCGGGGGCGTTCGGGCACAGCGGGTCGGGCGGGTCGCAGGCGTTCGCGGACCCGCGCAGCGGCCTCGCCTACGGCTACACCCGGCGGCGCCGCGCCTGCCCGGACGGGCCGGCCCCGGAGAACGAGCGACTGGTGCGGGCGGTGCACACGGCCGCGCTGGGCGTCTGACCGCGGCGGGAGCGCCGGATCACGGCACGGCAGGGCCGCACCCCACGTCCAAGGGTGCGGCCCCGTCGTACGCAACGAGCGGTGTCAGACCAGCGTCACGGTGATGTTGCCGCGAGTCGCCTTCGAGTACGGGCAGACCTGGTGGGCCTTCTCCAGCAGGGCCCGCGCGGTCGCGGCGTCGACGTTCGGGATCTCGGCCGCGATCTCGACGATGATGCCGAAGCCGTCGTCGTTCCGGCCGATGCCGACCCTCGCGGTGACCGTCGAGCCGGAGACGTCGGCGCTCTCCTGGCGGGCGACGACGCCCAGCGCGCCCTGGAAGCAGGCGCTGTAGCCGGCCGCGAACAGCTGCTCCGGGTTGGTGCCGGCGCCGCTGCCGCCCATCTCCCTGGGCGGGTTCACGACGACGTCGAGCGTGCCGTCGTCGGTGGCGACCCGGCCGTCGCGGCCGTTCTCGGCGGTGGCGACGGCGGTGTAGAGGACGTCGGTCTGCTGGATGGACATGCGGTTGTCTTCCTCCTCGGGTCCGCCGCGACTCGCGCCCACGGTCGACGACGGTTTCGGAAAGAAGTTATCGCATACCGGAAAGCAGCAGAAGAGGGTCAGAGCTTGACGATCATCTTCCCGGTGTTGTCGCCGCGCAGGACCCCGAGGAAGGCCTCCAGGTTGTTCTCGATGCCCTCGACGACGGTCTCGCGGTACTTCAGCTCGCCCGAGGCGACCCAGGGGCCGACCTCCCGCACGAACTGGGGCTGCAGGTCGTAGTGGTCGCCGACGAGCACCCCCTCGACGCGCAGCCGGTTCTGCAGGATCTTGACCATGTTGCGCGGGCCGGGGGCCGGCTCGGTCGCGTTGTACTGCGAGATCATGCCGCAGATCACGGCACGGCCGCGGAGGTTGAGCGCGCCGATCGCGGCCTCGAGGTGCTCACCGCCGACGTTGTCGAAGTAGACGTCGATGCCGTCCGGGGCCGCCTGCTTCAGCTGCTCGCGGACGGGGCCGTTCTTGTAGTTGAAGGCGGCGTCGAAGCCGTACTCCTCGACGAGCAGCTTGACCTTCTCGTCGGAGCCGGCGGAGCCGATGACCCGCGAGGCGCCCTTCAGCCTGGCGATCTGGCCGACCTGGCTGCCGACGGCGCCCGCCGCGCCGGAGACGAAGACCGCGTCGCCCTCCTTGAAGGCGCCCACCCGCAGCAGGCCCGCGTACGCCGTCAGGCCCGTCATGCCGAGCACCCCGAGGTACGTGCTCAGCGGCGCCGCCTCCGGGTCGATCTTGACGGCGTGCCCGGCGTCCATGACCGCGTACTCGCGCCAGCCGAAGACGTGCAGGACGTGGTCGCCGACCGCCACCCCGTCGGCGTTGGAGGCGACGACCTCGCCGACCGCGCCGCCCTGCATGACCTTGCCGAGCTCGAAGGGGGCGACGTAGGACTTGGCGTCACTCATCCGGCCGCGCATGTACGGGTCGACGGAGAGGTACGTGTTCCGCACCAGCACCTGACCCTCACCCGGCGCCGGGACCTCCGTCTCGACCAGGGCGAAGTCCTCGGGCCTGGGCCAGCCGACGGGCCGGCTGAGCAGGTGCCATTCGCGGTTGATCATGTCGAGCGCCTTTCGGGCATGGGGGAAATACTTCAGTACCTGAAACAACCATGCTCCTGAATATTTCAGGTTGTCAAGTAACGGGGTATCCTGGTGCGATGTCCACCCCTGACAAGACCCGCCGCCCCGACGCGCTGACCATGGAGGTCGTCGAGCTGATCGGCGACGTCGTGGCCCGGTTCTACGCGGACTACGAGGAAGCGGCCGGCGAGCACACGCTGACCGGCGCGCAGGCGCGGCTGCTGAGCCTGCTGTCACTGGAGCCGCTGCCGATGCGGAAGCTGGCGCAGAAGCTGAAGTGCGAGCCGTCGAACGTCACCGGGATCGTGGACCGGCTGGAGTCCCGCGGCCTCGTCGAGCGCCGCCCCGACCCGGCCGACCGCCGCGTGAAGCTGGCCGCCGCGACGCGGGACGGCGTGCGGGTCGCCCGCGAACTGCGCGACGGCCTGCGCTTCGCACGGGAGCCGCTGGCCGGCCTGTCGGACGAGGAGCGGCGGTGTTTGCGGGATTTGCTGCGGCGGATGCTGACGGCCTGAGCGCTCCGCCGGATGTACGGCGACGGGCCGTCGATCGGCTGCGGCCCCGTCGCGGCTGGTCGCGCAGTTCCCCGCGCCCCTTCAGACCGCAGCGAACCTCGCCGGACCCGCTCGGCGCGGGGAGCACGCCCCGGGCGCGCCGCCGTGACTCAGCCGCACCACCAGAGGAACCGCTTGCACGTGTGTGACGGTGTCGGCGTCGGGCTCGGGTCCGACGTCGTGGGCGCGGCGGTCGGGGCCGGGGCCGAGGGCGGTGGCGTGGCCGCCGGGGGCGTGGTGCGGGGGGCCGGGTCCGCGGTCGCCGTGGCGGACCGGGGGTCCCGGGTGGACTTGTCCTTCGCCGCCTTGTCCGTGGAGGACGCCGAGGGCGAGGGGGACGTCCCCGCCGACGGCGAGCCCGTCACCGAGCCCGCGTGCGCCCCGCCGCCCGGCTTGCTCTTGCCGCCGTTCCCCGACGCCCCGCCGCCGTCCGCGGACCGGTCCCCGGCCGCGGCCTGCCTGGGGGTCGTGAAGGGGGCGTCGACGCCCAGCTCGGCCAGGCTGAGGCCGCCGGCGGCGAGCGCGCAGGCCGTGGTGATCAACAGGATCCGGCGGCGGCGCCGGCGGTGGGCGGCGGCTTTGCGGTCGCGGCGGCTTCCGCCGCGCTCGGGGCCCTCGGCGGCCCGGCCGCCGCGGCCGCGCCCGCGGCCGCGCCCCTGGGCGCGCCGGGCGGCGGCGCGGCCCACCGGCGCACCGGCGTCCTCGGCGTCGTCCGCGTCCCCGGCGGAGCCCTCGCCGTCGTCCTCGGCGGCGTCCTCGCCGGCGGGGGCCTCCGCGCCGCCGTACGGGCCCTCGTGACCCGCGCCGTACGCCGTGCCCCCGTGCCCGCGCGCGCCGTCCCGCTCCGCGTACGCGGGGGGTTCTTCGACCGGTGCGCCGCACCCGGGGCAGGCGAGGGCGCCATTGAGGTGCCGTCGGCACGGGTGGCAGTAATCCATGACGCCGGAAGACTAAGTTCCCGGCCGGTAACGGTCATAGCCACAGCTGTGAAAGTTGTGTGCGGAACTACCCGTTCGGGTGCGGCGAGTTGAGTCCGTCCGGCAGGGCGTGTCGGGCATCTCCCGCCATCGCACCGAAACCGTCGCCGGAAAGCGCGTCGAAAGCGGTGTCGAAACCGTTATGCGTGCGACCCATTGACACCCCCACCACCCCGTCCTTACTGTCACGCCAGCATTTCGAACGTGTGACGAAATTTCGAACACACGCGAAGAGACGTCGACTCCAGCGAGGGACAACTGCCGTGCGCATCACCGGAATCAGCACACACGTGGTCGGGACGCCGTGGCGCAACCTGACCTACGTCCAGGTGCACACCGACGAGGGGATCACGGGAGTCGGCGAGACCCGGATGCTGGGCCACACCGACGCACTGATCGGCTATCTGCGGGAGGCGGAGGCCAACCACATTCTGGGCTCCGACCCGTTCGCCGTGGAAGACCTCGTCCGCCGTATGAAGTACGGCGACTACGGCCGGGCCGGTGAGATCGTCATGTCCGGCATCGCGGTGATCGAGACGGCCTGCTGGGACATCAAGGGCAAGGCCCTCGGCGTGCCCGTCTGGCAGCTGCTGGGCGGCAGGGTGACCGACAGGGTCAAGGCGTACGCCAACGGGTGGTACACCACCGAGCGGACCCCGGAGGCGTACCACAAGGCCGCCCAGGGCGTCATGGAGCGCGGCTACCGGGCGCTGAAGATCGACCCCTTCGGCACCGGGCACTTCGAGCTGGACCACGAGCAGACGCTCTACGCCGTCTCCCTGATCGAGGCCGTGCGCGACGCCATCGGGCCCGAGGCCGAGCTGATGCTGGAGATGCACGGACGGTTCTCCCCGGCCACCGCCGTACGGCTGGCGAAGGAGCTCGCGCCCTTCCGGCCCGCCTGGCTGGAGGAGCCGGTGCCGCCGGAGAACCTGAAGGCGCTGGAGAAGGTCGCCGCCAAGGTCGACATGCCCGTCGCCACCGGCGAGCGCATCCACGACCGCATCGAGTTCCGCGAGCTGTTCGAGAGCCAGGCCGTCGACATCATCCAGCCGGACGTCGGCCATATCGGTGGTATCTGGGAGACCCGGAAGCTCGCCGCGACCGCCGAGACCCACTACATGCTCGTCGCGCCGCACAACGTGGGCGGGTCCGTGCTCACCGCCGCCTCGCTCCAGGTCGGCTTCACCTCACCCAACTTCAAGATCCTCGAGCACTTCAACGACTTCGCGGACGCGGAGATCAAGAAGGTGGTCAAGGGGGCGCCCCAGGTGGACCCGGAGGACGGCTGCTTCCACCTCTCCCACGCGCCCGGCCTCGGGGTCGAGCTCGACGTCGACGCGGCGGCGGAGTTCCCGCAGCAGCAGGCCCGGTTCGACCTGTGGGCCGAGGGCTGGGAGAAGCGCAGCCCGAAGGGCACCCAGTGAGCACCGCCGTCGTCGTCGAGGGGCCTGGCGAGCACCGGCTCGCCCCGCACACGCCCCGTGAGCCGGGCGCCGGGGAGGCCCTGGTCCGCGTCCACGCCGTCGGCATCTGCGGCAGCGACCGCGAGGTGTACCAGGGCAACCGGCCCGAGGGGTACGTCCGCTACCCGCTGACCCCCGGCCACGAGTGGTCCGGGACGGTGGCGGCGGTCGGCGCCGGGGTGCCCGCGGCCCTCGTGGGCCGCAGGGTCGTCGGCGAGGGGTTCCGCAACTGCCAGGTGTGCGACCGCTGCCACGCGGGCGAGACCACGCTGTGCACCGCGGGATACGAGGAGACCGGGTTCACCCAGCCGGGCGCGATGGCCGCCACGCTCACCCTGCCGGCCCGGCTGCTGCACGTCCTGCCGGACGACGCGGACCTGACGGCCGCCGCCCTGCTGGAGCCGGCCGCCTGCATCGCCGCCGCGGCGCTCAAGGCCAATGCCCTGCCGGGCGAGCGGGTCGCCGTGGTCGGGACCGGGACGCTCGGCATGTTCGCCGTGCAGTTCCTGCGGGCCGGATCGCCGGGAGAACTGCTCGTGGTGGGCACCCGGCCCGACCGGGCCGGGCTCGCGAGGACGTTCGGTGCCACCGGATTCCGCACCAAGGACCAGGAGCTGCCCGGCGACCTCGACGTCGTGATCGAGACCGCCGGATCCGCGGACGCGGCCCGCACCGCCGCCTCCCTGCTGCGGCGCGGCGGGCGCCTGGTGCTGACGGGCATCCCGGCGCCGGGCGCCGCGGGACTCGACCCGACCGACCTGGTCGTACGGCAGCTGGAGGTGCACACCGTCTTCGGGGCACCGCCGGACGCCTGGGCGCACACGGTGCGGGTGTTCGCGGCCGGTCTGCTCGATCCGCTTCCGCTCGTCACGCACGAACTGCCGCTGGACGAGTTCCCGCACGCCATCGAGCTGGTCGGGGCCGGCGATCCGAAGGTGGGCAAGGTGCTGCTCCGCCCCTAGCCGTACGCCGGTACGGGGGCGACCTGACGGTCCCCGTACCGGCGTACACCCAGGCCCTTTTTCTGCCCCGAGCCGCGAACCTCGTCCGAAATATCGAACACGAAGGACAGCCAGTGACGACCGACGCTTCCGCCACGGCGGCCCGCCGACCCGGTGACCAGGCCCTCACCGCGCTCGGTCTGGGCGCCCCCGCCCTCGACCCAGCCGACGCCTCGCCGCACACCTTCCCCGGCGGCGGCCGCTGGCGCACCGAGATCCCCTCGTGCGAGGGTCCCGAAGCGCTGGCCGTCGTGCTCAAGGAGTCCTCGCGCCTGGACGTGCCGATCCACCGGATCAGCCAGGGCAGCGGCGTGTGGATGCTGACCGACGCCGAGATCACCGAGATGGTCGAGGCCACGGCCGAACGGGACATCGAGCTCTGCCTGTTCACGGGTCCGCGCGGCACCTGGGACATCGGCGGCTCCGTGCGCTCCGACTCGCGGGGGGCCGGACTGCGCGCACGGGGCCACGACGCCGTCGCGGGCTGCGTCGAGGACGCCGTCCGGGCCACGGAACTGGGCGTCAAGTGCCTGCTCGTCGCCGACGAGGGCGTGCTGTGGACGCTGCACCGCGCGCGCACGGCCGGGATCATCCCGGCCGACACCACGCTGAAGGTCTCCGCGCTCATCGGGCCGGTCAACCCGGCCAGTTACGCCGTCTTCGAGCACCTGGGCGCCGACTCGCTCAACGTGCCGAGCGACCTGACGCTCGATCACCTCACCGAGATACGGCGGGTCTCCGCCGCCCCCATGGACATGTACATCGAGGCACCCGACGACCTCGGAGGCTACGTCCGGATGTACGAGGTCGCCGAGCTGATCCGGCGCGGCGCACCGCTCTATCTGAAGTTCGGCCTGTCCAAGGCCCCCGGCATCTACCCGTGGGGCACCCACCTGCGGGACGTGACCCTGGACACCGCCCGGGAGCGGGTGCGGCGGGGCCGCCTGGCGCTCGACCTGCTCGCCCGGCACGGGGCGGACGGTGACATGGCGCCGCTCGGCTCCCGGTTGCCGGGACCGCTCAACCGCTTCAGCACCGAAGCCTGAACCGCCTCTCCACGACGAGAAGACCAAGGAACGATCACTATGCGTACTCGTAGAAGCGCCCTCACCCTCATGGCCGGAGCGGCCTCCCTCGCTCTCACGCTGACCGCCTGCGGTCAGAACAGCAACGGCGGCAGCAAGCAGGACGCGGGCAGCGCCAAGGGCGGCACCATCGGCATCGCGATGCCCACGAAGTCCTCCGAGCGGTGGATCGCGGACGGCAACAACGTCGTCAAGGACCTCAAGGCCAAGGGCTACAAGACCAAGCTGGTCTACGGCGAGGACGACCCCGACCAGCAGGTCTCGCAGATCGAGAACCTCATCACGCAGGGCGTCAAGGGCCTGATCATCGCGGCCATCGACAACAAGTCGCTGAACAACGTGCTGCAGCAGGCCGCGGACGCCAAGATACCGGTGATCTCCTACGACCGCCTGATCCTCGGCACCAAGAACGTCGACTACTACGCCTCCTTCGACAACACCAAGGTCGGCGAGCTGCAGGCCAACTACATCGTCGACAAGCTGGGGCTGAAGAACGGCAAGGGCCCGTTCAACATCGAGCTGTTCGCCGGCTCCAACGACGACAACAACACCAAGTACTTCTTCAACGGCGCGATGAGCGTGCTCCAGCCGTACATCGACAAGAAGAAGCTGGTCGTCAAGTCCGGCCAGACCCAGCTCAGCAAGGTCACCACGCTGCGCTGGGACGGCACCACCGCCCAGCACCGCATGGAGGACATCCTCACCTCGTCGTACAAGAGCGGCAGGGTCGACGCGGTGCTCTCGCCCTACGACGGCATCTCCATCGGCATCATCTCCGCGCTGAAGTCCGACGGTTACGGCTCCGCGAGCAAGCCGCTGCCGGTCATCACCGGCCAGGACGCCGAGCTCGCCTCGGTGAAGTCGATCATCGCCGGCCAGCAGACGCAGACCGTCTACAAGGACACCCGCAAGCTCGCCGAGGTCGCCGCGGGCATGGTCGACGACGTGCTCAACGGCAAGAAGCCCGAGGTCAACGACACCAAGACCTACAACAACGGCACCAAGGTCGTGCCCGCCATGCTGCTGCAGCCGGTGAGCGTCGACAAGACCAACTACAAGAAGGAACTGGTCGACACCGGCTACTACAAGGCGAGCGAGCTCCAGTAGGACCCCTCGTTGTCGGTCACACCTACGGATTGAAAGGGCACGACCATGGCGGGACCCGTCCTGGAAATGCGCTCGATCGTCAAGACCTTTCCCGGCGTCAAAGCGCTGTCGGACGTCACACTGACGGTCCGTCAGGGCGAGGTCCATGCCATCTGCGGCGAGAACGGCGCCGGGAAGTCCACCTTGATGAAGGTGCTCTCCGGCGTCCATCCGCACGGCACGTACGAGGGCGACATCCTCTTCGAGGGCCAGGTCTGCGAGTTCAGGGACATCAGGGCGAGCGAGCAGCGCGGCATCGTGATCATCCATCAGGAACTGGCGCTGGTGCCCTTCCTGTCGATCGCGGAGAACATCTTCCTCGGCAACGAGCACGCCTCGCGCGGGCTGATCAACTGGAAGGAGACGCTGAGGCACGCCACCGAGGTGCTGCGCCGGGTCGGTCTGAACGACCACCCGGAGACCCGGATCGCCGACATCGGCGTGGGCAAGCAGCAGCTGGTGGAGATCGCCAAGGCACTGTCGAAGAAGGTGAAGCTGCTCATCCTCGACGAGCCGACCGCGGCGCTGAACGACGAGGACAGCGGCAAACTCCTCGATCTCATCCTGGAGTTGAAGAAGCAGGGCATCACCTCGATCATCATCTCCCACAAGCTGAACGAGATCCGCAAGGTCGCCGACTCGGTGACCATCCTGCGCGACGGCAGGTCGATCGAGACCCTCGACGTCAAGGACCCGGAGACCACCGAGGACCGGATCATCTCCGGCATGGTCGGCCGCGACCTCGACCACCGCTTCCCCGAGCGCACACCGTACGAGGGGGAGACGGAGGCCGCCCCGGCGCTGGAGATCCGCAACTGGACCGTGCACCACCCGATCGACCAGCAGCGCAAGGTCGTCGACGACGTCTCGCTCCATGTGCGGCGCGGAGAGATCGTCGGCATCGCGGGCCTGATGGGCGCCGGCCGCACCGAGCTCGCGATGAGCGTCTTCGGGCGGGCCTACGGCCGGCACGCCAGCGGCACGGTCCTCAAGGACGGCCGCGAGATCCGCACCAGGACCGTCGCGGAGGCGGTCGGGCACGGCATCGCCTACGTCACCGAGGACCGCAAGCACTACGGCCTCAACCTCATCGACACCATCAACCGCAACATCTCGCTGACCGCGCTGAACAAGGTGGCGAGGCGGGGTGTGGTCGACGAGCACGAGGAGCGGCAGGTCGCCGAGGGCTTCCGCACGTCGATGAACATCAAGGCGCCGACCGTCTTCGAGCCGGCGGGCAAGCTCTCGGGCGGCAACCAGCAGAAGGTCGTCCTCAGCAAGTGGATCTTCGCGGGCCCCGAGGTGCTGATCCTGGACGAGCCCACCCGGGGCATCGACGTGGGCGCCAAGTACGAGATCTACACGGTCATCGACCAGCTGGCCGCCGAGGGCAAGGCGGTCGTCTTCATCTCCTCCGAGCTGCCCGAACTGCTCGGCATGTGCGACCGCATCTACACCATGGCCGCCGGGCGGCTCACCGGTGAGGTTCCGCGGGCCGAGGCCACGCAGGAAGTGCTGATGCGCCAGATGACGAAGGACAAAGAGGTAACCCGATGAGCACGGATGTGACGGACAAGGTCCCGGCCTCGGCGCCGCCCGGCGGGAGCGGGGGTCCGGGCTCCGGTGAGGGCCTGCTGCAGCTGATGCTGGGCGGCCTGAAGCGCAACATGCGGCAGTACGGCATGCTGATCGCGCTCGGCCTGATCGTGGTGCTGTTCCAGGTGTGGACCGGCGGCGACCTGCTGCTGCCGCGCAACGTCTCCAACCTGGTGCTGCAGAACAGCTACATCCTGATCCTCGCGATCGGCATGATGCTCGTGATCATCGCGGGCCACATCGACCTGTCGGTCGGCTCGCTGACCGCGTTCGTCGGCGCGACCGCGGCGGTGCTGACGGTCCAGCACCATGTGGCCTGGCCCCTCGCCCTGGTGCTGTGCCTGGCGGTCGGCGCGGTCGCGGGCGCGGTACAGGGCTATCTGATCGCGTACTTCGGCATCCCCTCCTTCATCGTGACCCTGGCGGGCATGCTGCTCTTCCGCGGTCTGACGGAGATCTTCCTGCAGGGCCAGACCCTCGGCCCGTTCCCGAACGGTCTGCAGAAGCTCGGCAACGGCTTCCTGCCGGAGGTCGGCCCGAACACCAACTACCACAACCTCACGCTGCTGCTCGGCGTCGTACTGCTGGCCTTCGCGATCTACCAGGAGGTCCGCGACCGCAGGCGCGAGCAGGAGTTCTCGCTGGACGTGCTGCCGCGCAACGCCTTCCTGCTCAAGCTCGCGGCCATCACCGCCGCGATCCTGGCGGTCACCCTGCTGCTCGCCAGCTACCAGGGCGCGCCGATCATCCTGATCATCCTCGGTGTGCTGGTGGTCGGTTACGGCTACGTCATGCGCAACGCGGTCTTCGGCCGCCACATCTACGCCATCGGCGGCAACCTGCCGGCGGCCAAGCTGTCCGGCGTCAAGGACAAGAAGGTCACCTTCCTTGTCTTCCTGAACATGGGCGTGCTCGCGGCCCTGGCGGGTCTGGTGGTCGCCGCCCGCCTGAACGCGGCGTCTCCGAAGGCGGGCCTGAACTTCGAACTCGAGGCGATCGCCTCGTCGTTCATCGGTGGCGCGTCCATGAGCGGCGGTGTGGGCACCGTCCTCGGCGCGATCATCGGCGGCCTCGTCCTCGGCGTGCTGAACAACGGCATGAACCTCCTCAGCGTCGGCACCGACTGGCAGCAGGTCATCAAGGGCCTCGCCCTGCTGGCCGCCGTCGGGTTCGACGTGTGGAACAAGCGCAAGTCCGGTTCGTAGTACGTCAGCTCGGGCCCCGTCACCACGGCGGGGCCCCACCCCTTCACGGGAGCCGCACATGGAACTGAACAGACGCACAGTCATCGCGGGCGCCGCGGCGGCGGGCATCGCCGCCACCACGCTCGGCACGGGCACCGCCGAGGCCTCCTCCGGGCACCACGGACGGGGCCCGGTCAAGGAGCTCTTCGGCAAACTGGACGACGGCACCAAGGTCTACCGCTGGTCCCTGGAGAACGGCGGCACCCGGCTGAAGGTCCTCTCCTACGGCGGCATCGTCCAGTCCCTGGAGATCCCCGACCGGCACGGCCGCCACGCCAACGTCGCGCTCGGCTACGACAACCTCGCCGCCTACGTCGCCGGCACCACCTTCTTCGGCGCGACGATCGGCCGCTACGGCAACCGCATCGCCAAGGGCCAGTTCACCCTGGACGGCAAGAAGTACCAGCTCAACGTCAACGACGGGGAGAACAGCCTGCACGGCGGCGCCAAGGGCTTCAACACCAAGGTGTGGGACGTGGAGGGCTTCACCTCCGGCTCCGACGTCGGCCTGCACCTGTACTACACCAGCGTCGACGGCGAGATGGGCTACCCCGGCACACTGCGGACGAAGGTCACCTTCACGCTGAACCGGCACGGCGACTGGCGCATCGACTACGAGGCCACCACCGACAAGCCGACCGTGGTCAACCTCACCAACCACACGTACTGGAACCTGGCCGGCGAGGGCAGCGGCAGCATCGAGGACCACGAGCTCACGATCGCCGCCTCCCGCTACACGCCCACCGACACCGGTCTGATCCCCACCGGCGAACTGGCGCCGGTGGCCGGCACGCCCTTCGACTTCCGCCGGTGCAAGCCGGTCGGCCGGGACATCCGCGCGGGCCACCCCCAGCAGGTGCGGGCCAAGGGCTTCGACCACAACTGGGTCCTGGACAAGGGCGTCACGGCGCGGCCCGAGCACATCGCCACCCTGCGCGACCCGCGGTCGGGCCGCACCCTGAGGATCGCCACCGACCAGCCCGGTGTGCAGTTCTACTCCGGGAACTTCCTCGACGGCAGCCTCGTCGGCACCTCCGGCCGCACCTACCGGCAGGGCGACGGGATGTGCCTGGAGACGCAGCACTTCCCGGACTCCCCGAACGAGCCGTCGTGGCCGTCGACCGTGCTGCGGCCGGGCCAGACCTACCGGACGACGACGGTGCACTCGTTCGGCGTGTGACGCCGGGCACCGCGCGGGGACGACGGGCGGATCCCTCCGGTTCCCGCGGTCACACAGGTTTCACAACCGTTGAACAGCGCCACGCACCACCTCGTATGTAAGGGCGGCCCGCGCTCCCCCGCGCGGGCCACCCGAACACGACGGGCCCGGACCCGACCACCGGGCCCGCCTCATACGGAGGTTCCATGGCCGACAACGTCACCTCGCTGTTCCGCGGCACCGCGGCACACAGCCCTTCGATGGCGGCGTTGGCACGGGAGGGCGGCGACGGGACCGGTCCGGTCGACTTCTGCATTCCCTGCAATCCCTACTTCCCCACCCCGGCGATGTTCGAGGAGATGGCGGCCCGCCTCCGCGAGATCGTCACGTACTACCCGAGCAGCGCCGAGACGATCACCGCCGAGCTGTGCGACCTGCTCCAGCTGCCGCCGCAGTGCGTGGCGATGGGCAACGGATCGACGGAACTGATCACCTGGCTCGACCACCTGATGGTCCGCGAGTCCCTCGCCATCCCCGTCCCCACCTTCGGCCGCTGGACCGACCAGCCGATGGAGACCGGCAAGCGGGTCGACATGTTCCCGCTGCAGGAGTCCAGCGGTTTCGCCCTCGACCTCGCCCAGTACGCCGAGTTCATCCGCAAGCGCGGCACCCGGGTCGCGGTCGTCTGCAACCCGAACAACCCCGACGGCGGCTGTCTGCAGCGCCACACGCTGGTGCAGTTCATGGACGCCATGGCCGACCTCGACCTGATCGTCGTCGACGAGTCCTTCCTGGAGTTCGCGGACGCCGAGGCCGAGTCGTCCGTCGTGCAGGACGCGCTGATCCGCCCGAACGTCGTCGTGCTGCGCAGCCTCGGCAAGAACTTCGGACTGCACGGCATACGCTTCGGCTACCTGGTCGCCAACCCCGCCCTCGCCGGCCGGGTCCGCTCGATGCTCCCCAGGTGGAACCTCAACTCCCTGGCCGAACACGTGGTGTTCATGCTGAAGGAGCACGGCGCCGAGTACACGCAGAGCCTCCAGCAGGTCCGCCGCGACCGGCTGGACATGGCGAGCCGGCTCTCCTCCCTCCCCGGCCTGACCGTCTACCCCTCCCAGGGCAACTTCCTCTTCGTGCGCCTCCCCGTGGGCGCCGAGGGCACCGTGGTCCGGGACCGGATGCTCACCGAGCACCGCATCCTGGTCCGCGAGTGCGGCAACAAGATCGGTTCGTCCAGCCGCTTCCTGAGACTCGTGGTGCGCCCCCAGGTGGACGTGCGTCGCCTGGTGTCCGGCCTGGAGCAGGTGCTCTACGGGACCAGGAGGGGAGCCGCCGTGCCGGAGCCGAGCACCGGGACCAGCTACAGCTCGGGCACGGCGGCCGTGGACCGGCTGGTCAGCGCCACCAACGGATCCGGTGTGCACGGTCTCGCCGCGATGGCCTCCGGCGGTGCGCCCGCGGAGTCCGGCATGCCCCGGCCCGCGGCGGCGCGGCACGCGGCAACCGACCCGGGAATCCCCACCCCGATGACCGCGCAGACCACCCAGACCGGCCCCCAGCCCGTCATCGGCTTCCCCACCCCCGCACCCGCCGCGGCGCGGCACACCGGAACCGACCCCGGAACCCCCACCCCGATGCCCCCACAGACCACCCAGACCGGCCCCCAGCCCCTCATCGGCTTCCCCACCCCCGCACCCGCCGCGGCGCGGCACGCCGGAACCGACCCCGGAACCCCCACCCCGATGACCGCGCAGACCACCCAGACCGGCCCCCAGCCCGTCATCGGCTTCCCCGGCTTCCCCACCCCCGCACCCGCGGCGATGCAGCCCGTGCCCGCGCCGATGACGCAGCCGCCGGCTCCCGTGCTCGCACCGATGCCCCAGCCGCCCGCTCCCGCGGCGGCTCCGGAGCCCGCGCCCATGACGCCCGCCATGCCGACCGGCCCGACGCCACCGGGCGTCCCCGCCCGTGGGGGCCTCACGGCGGCGCAGGTACGCGGCACCACCGGGCCCCCGCAGGACCTCTCCCCCGCCCCGGCGACCGGCTGGCCCAACGCCCAGAGCTGGCCGAACGCCGCCGGGATGGGACAGACGGGCTGAACCGCGACGCGGCGCTCCGGCCCAGCGGGCGGACGCCGGGCCCGGGCGTCCCGGCGTCGTTCGTCGCCGGGACGCCGCTCGGGGTGGCCCGCGGCGCGGACCACCCCTCTTCCGTGCGTGCGTGCGTCAGGACGCCGGGCACTCCTTCCACGCCATGTGGTACACCGTGCTGATGTCGCCGTCCGTCGAGTCCATGGTCATGAAGCTGACCTTGTCGGCGGAGGTGGAGCCGGCGTTCACCCGCAACTCGGTGTTGATGTTGAAGTTGCGCTGGACCCCGCAGGGCGCCCAGACCAGTTGCGCCCAGTCGGTGGAGTCGGTGGCCTGCCAGTTGTCGTCGTAGGGGCCGTTGAAGGAGTGCGTCTTCTGCGCGGTGTTCGGCGAGCCCTGGAAGTAGTACGAGGCCTTCTGGACGCCGCTCGCGCCGGACTGGAGCGAGGCGAAGCCCCGGTAGTCGGCGCTGGCGATCGCGTAGGTGAAGCCCTGCGGGACGTGCACGACCAGGTTGAGCTGGCAGTTTCTGCGGAACGCCGTGGGGTCGGAGCTGCCGCCCGCCTGGGCGAGGTAGTCGCTGTAGGTCACCGTGAAGGCCGTGTTGTCCTCGGAGACGGCGATCGCGGTCGTGCCCTGCGGGCACCCCGAGCCGTTCACCGTGGCGATCTTGATGATGATCTTGTCCGGGGGCGGGTCCTCGAACCCGCCCGAGGGGTTGTGCGCGGGTATCGCTGTGGTGAGCAGAGCGGCTACCGCGCCGCTCAGAAGGAGTCCACCAGCCATGGTCTCTCCTGCTTCTGTGAGTGGGGGGTGTCCAGCCCGCGGCCCATGGAGAACCCGTGAGGTTCCTGTGAAGACCGGAGGCGAACGCATCGTAGGAAAGCGCGCCACCGGCGGTCAGGGCGAACTCAAGCCATTCACAGTCGTGGATTTCACAGGACGCGCGGGTTGCCGAACTCCGTTGACGGCAAAGGCCGTTGGCATCTTCGCCGGTCATGGGTTCGCAGCCGCACACCTTTCCGTGACCACCCGGCGCGGGCCGGGAGGGCGTTCGCGCCGGGCGGTCACGCCCCGACGGGCTGCCGCTCCCCGACCGGCTGGGGCCGGCCCGCCTTCTCCCGGCGGTGCGCGCGCACCGAGTGGGTCAGGGCGGCGGCCCACAGGGCGAGGAGGACGACGTACACGCCCACGCCGATCGCACCCGGCGCGGCGCTCCAGGCGGCCATCAGGGTGCGGGCGTTGAGCAGCACGATGAGGCCGCCGACCGTCGAGCCCAGGATGCGCGGGGCGACGAAGCGGGACAGCCAGGCGGCGACCGGCGCGATGACCATGCCGCCGAGGAGGAACGCGAGCACCCACGGCCAGTTCACGCCGTGCGAGCCGAGGGAGAGCAGGAAGCCCAGGCTCGCGGCCACCGCCACCAGCGCCTTGCTCGCGTCGACCGAGCCGATCACCTTGCGCGGTTCGAGGCGCCCGCTGGCCAGCAGGGCCGGGGTGCCGATCAGACCCCAGCCGCCCCCGCCGGTGGCACCGAGGAAGCCGGCGGCGAGGCCGACGGGGACGAGGAACCGTTTGCGCAGGGGGCGGCCGAGCCTGCCGCGCGAAACCCCGTGCACGGTGAAGTGGTACGTCACATACAGTCCGAGCGCGAGCAGGATCACCGCCATCACCGGCTCCGCCACCGCCGTCGACATCCCCGCCAGCAGGGTCGCCCCCAGGAACGCCCCCACCGCCCCCGGCACCCCGATCCGCGCCACGACCCGCCAGTCGACGTTGCCGAAGCGCGCGTGCGAGACGCCGGACACCAGTCCCGTCCCTATCTGGGCGAAGTGGACGACGGCCGAGGCGGCGGCCGGGCTCGCGCCCAGGGCCAGCAGCAGCACGGTCGAGATCACCCCGTGCGCCATCCCGAGGCTGCCGTCCACGAGCTGGGCGCCCAGGCCCGCGAGGGCGAGCAGGATCAGCGTCTGCATAGGAGGTCCCGTCGTCTGTCGTCGTCCCGTTGGTTTCCTGGTATTCCCACCGGCTAAGTAGGAATCAACGGCAGTCGAGGCTAGGACGTCAACCTGAGTACACCCTTTGAGACAGCGACGGCAGCGGTGTCGGTGTCGGTGTCGGTCGGGACGGTGTCCCGGCTACGGGTTCTCCCACGCGGCCGGCTCCGCGGCCAGCCGCCGTACCGGCTCCGGCAGGGCGTCCGCCGCGATGTCGGCGATCGTGACCCCTTCCAGAATGCGGCGCACATTGGCCCGCAGCGCGATCCACAGCGGCAGCAGCGGCCGCGCGGAGCCGGTGTACTCGAGGCCCGTGGGCCGCTCGCCGCGCACGGACACGATTGGGCCGTCGACGGCCCGGATGGCGTCCGCGACCGTGATCCGGGAGGCCTCGCGCGCCAGCCGGTAGCCGCCGTTGCCCCCGCGCCGGCTCTCGACGACGCCGGCCCGCCTCAGATCACCGAGGATGCCCTCGAGGAACTTGTGCGGAATGTCCTGCGCGGCGGCGATCGACTCCGCCTTCACCGGTCCGCCGTCCTGCCGAACGGCGAGTTCCAGAACCGCCCGTACCGCGTAATCCGCCCGTGCCGAGATCCTCATACGCCCATTGTGCTGGCCGGGGCCGCCCGCCATGACCACGCCCTCGGCGGCAGCGGCGCGGGCCGCCGAGGGCGCCGGCTCGGGGTGTGAGCCGCTACGCCAGCCGGATCACGTTCCACGACAGCGGTTCGAGTACGGCGTTCAGGGTGCCGTCCGCGAGCGTGGTGCCCTCGGCCGCGTGCGGCCCGACCCGGTCGGGGTCGTCGAGGGTGTTGCGCGCGTCCGGGTCGGCGTCGGCAAGGACGCTGTGCTCGACGACCGACGTCAACCGCAGTCCGTTCAGCGCGACTTCGAGCGGCAGCGGCTCGGTGCGGCAGCGGTTGACGGCGAAGACGGTGACGGTGCCGTCCTGCGCCCGTACGGCGGTGGCGTGCAGCAGGTCCGCCTCGCCGTACTTCCTCGTCTCGTACGTCGGGGAGTCGACCCGGACGTCGAGGACCTGGCCGCGGCCGTGCCGTGCGGCCTGGGCGAAGGGGAAGAAGGTCGTCTGGCGCCAGGCCGGACCGCCGGGCTCGGTCATGATCGGGGCGATGACGTTGACGAGCTGGGCGAGGCAGGCGACGGTGACGCGGTCCGCGTGCCGCAGCAGCGCGATGAGCAGCGAGCCGAGGACGACGGCGTCGGTGACGCTGTAGTTGTCCTCCAGCAGGCGCGGGGCCTCGGGCCAGTCGTGCCGCTCGAAGGTCTTGGCGCGCGCCTCCCACTCGGGCAGGTACCAGACGTTCCACTCGTCGAAGGAGAGGTTGATCCTCTTCTTCGACTTCAGCCGCGCGCCCACGTGGTCGGCGGTCGCGACGACGTTCTCGATGAAGGACTCCATGTCGACCGCGGAGGCGAGGAAGGAGTCGACGTCGCCGTCCTCGGGCCAGTAGTACGCGTGCAGGGAGACGTGGTCGACGAGGTCGTACGTCTCCTTCAGGACCGTCGCCTCCCACTCGGCGAAGGTCGGCATGGCCTGGCTGGAGGAGCCGCAGACGACCAGTTCCACGCCGGGGTCGAGCTGGCGCATGGCGCGGGCCGTCTCGGCGGCGACGCGGCCGTACTCCTCGGCCGTCTTGTGGCCGGTCTGCCAGGGGCCGTCCATCTCGTTGCCCAGGCACCACAGCCGGATGCCGAAGGGGTCCTTGTCGCCGTGGGAGACGCGCAGGTCCGAAAGGGCCGTGCCGTGGGGGTGGTTGGCGTACTCCTGGAGCTGAAGGGCCTCGGCCACGCCGCGGGTGCCGAGGTTGACCGCCATCATGGGCTCGGCCTGGGGGCCGATCTTGCGCAGGAAGCCGATGTACTCGGACAGGCCGAAGCGGTTGGTCTCGGTGGAGTGCCAGGCCAGGTCGAGGCGCCGCGGGCGCTCTGCCGCCGGACCGACCGAGTCCTCCCACCTGTAGCCCGAGACGAAGTTGCCGCCGGGGTAGCGGATCGCGGTGACGCCCAGTTCGCGCACGAGGTCGAGGACGTCCCGGCGCAGGCCGGCCTCGTCCGCGGCGGGGTGGTCCGGTTCGAAGACGCCGGTGTAGACGCAGCGTCCGAGGTGTTCGACGAAGGAGCCGAAGAGACGGGGGTTGACCTCGCCGACGGTGAAGGCGGGGTCGAGGGTGAAGCGGGCGCTGTGCATGGTCGCCTTTCGGGGTGGGTGGGTTCCTGGATCGGTGGCGGCTGCGGGCCGTCGTGGGCGCGCCCGGATGTCCGGGCCGGATACGGGTGCGGCGAAGCCGGTCGCGCCGGTGGGTCCGCCGACGGCCGCCGGCGGGTGCCCGCGGCTCAGGCCGGGTCGTCCCACTGCCCGCCCGTCCGCCTGCCCCATCTGGCTGCCCCGTCCGTTCGAGATCCCGTGCCGCTTCGATACCCGATGACGTTCGGCATACCGGATTGTGCTCGTAACTTCGAACGGGACCGTAAGGAGGAAGCGCTTACCAGTCAATGGTCCGGACGTGACTTTCCGGCCAGGAAGATCGTTCCGGGTTCAATTTCCGGCGCGGGATCGCCTGACGTGAACCGGACCGGCCGCGTAGTCTCGGACCGCCTGTTGTGCGGCGAGAGGCCTCGGAAGGGGGAGCGGTGGAGATCGCGGGCGCACGGAGGACGGCGGCGCGGATCGCTGCTGGGCTGCGCCGCTCGCGGAGGGTCTCCGGGATGCGGGAACTGGCCGACGGCCTCGGCGCCGCCGTACGGGCGAGGCCCCGACCGCCGTCCGGTGCGCACGAGTTGTGCCGGGTGCTGTGCGGGGAGATGAGCGCGCTGCGCGACGGACGGCCTGTCGAGCTGCGCTTCGAGCGCTTCCCCGACGAGATCGAAGTCACCGGGCTGTGGGTGGAGTTCCAGGACTTCGACCTGGTCATCGTCGAGGAGCGCGCCGAGGCGGTGCAGCAACTGGTCATACTCGGGCACGAGTTGTGGCACCTGCACGTCGGGCACATCCATCACCACGTGGCGGGGGCGGCCCTGGCCGGCCGGCGCGCGTGGACCGACCTGGCGCTGTCCGTCGCGGCGCGCGACGGCTCCCGCGTGTCCGACGAGGCGGAGGCCGACGACTTCGGGCACCGGCTCGCCGCGGCGCTCAGGCCGCTGCTGCCCGGGCGCGACGCGAAAGCGGCGCCCGGCCACCGCCGGCGGGCCCCTTCCAGCAGGCCCTGAGCGACCGGGTGCGCGGCCGATCGGCAGGCCGACGACCGCTGGTGCCACCGGGTCCGGGAGGCGCCGCCGCGGCCGGCGACGAGACGGGCGCGGCCCCCTGCGGCCGGCGACGAGACAGGCCCGGCTGCCGGCGGTGGGCGACGAGACCGGCCCGGCCCCCTGCAGCCGGCGACGAGACAGGACCGGCTGCCGGCGGTGGGGGGCGGGGCGGGAGCGGCAGGACGCTCCCCCCCTTCCCCGGTGCGCCGCTCAGCCCGCGAACGCCGGGTGCGGCAGGCCCTTTCCGGCGCCGGGCACGACCAGCAGGGACCCGGCCAGCGGGTGGGGCCGGACGAGGCCGACACGGGCCGTCGTGATGTAGAGGTCCGTCAGGTCCGGGCCGCCGAAGGCGCAGGCCGTGACGCGGGGCGTCGGGAGCTCGATCGCGCGGTCGAGTTCGCCGTCGGGGGTGTAGCGGCGGACCGCGCCGCCGTCCCACAGGGCCACCCACACACAGCCGTCGGCGTCCACCGTCAGCCCGTCGGGGAAGCCCGCCTCCTGCTCGATCTGGGCGAACCGGCGCCGGTCCGCCACGCGGCCGTCCTGGTGATGGAAGACGTCCACCTGCCGGGTCGGCGAGTCGATGTAGTACATCAGCCGGCCGTCGGGGCTCCAGCCGGTGCCGTTGCTGACGGCCACGTCGTCGAGGACGGTCTCGGTGGAGCCGTCCCCGGTGATCCGGGACAGCGTGCCGCCGCCCGGCGCCTCGTCGTAGCGCATGGTGCCGGCCCAGAGGGAGCCGTCGGGGGCGACGGCGGCGTCGTTGCCCCGGCGGCCGGGCACGGGATCGCGGTGCAGCCAGCGGAAGGTGCCGTCGAGGTCGACGAGGCCGACCCCGTCCCGCAGGTTCAGCACGAGCCCGCCGCCGGCACGCGGCTTCGCGGCGCCGACGTGCTGCCCGGTGGTGCGGACCGTGCGACGCCCGGAGCCGGGTTCGTAGGTGTGCACCCGCCCGCCCAGGATGTCCACCCAGATCAGCCGCTCGCGGGCGGCGTCCCAGGTGGGGCCCTCCCCCAGCGCGGCCCCGGCCCGCACCGCCACCTCGTACCGGGACGTCATGCCACGCTCCGGTGCCCGAGTCGCTCCGAGAGCTCGGCCGCGCCCTTCGCGGCGAGCTGCTCCAGCTCGCCGCGGCGCTCCTCGCTCCAGCGGATCATGGGGACGGAGATGGACAGGGCGGCGACGACCTGCCCGGTGCGGTCGCGGACCGGCGCGGCCACGCAGCTGACGTCCGGATTGGACTCCCGGCTCTCGACCGCGATCCCGTTGCGGCGGATCCCGGCGAGAGCCTCGCGCAGGGCGGACGGGTCGGTGATGCTGTTGGGTGTCATCGCGACGAGCTCGGCGTCGTCCGGGATGCGCGAGGTGAGTTCCGGCTCCGGAAGGGAGGCCAGCAGCATCTTGCCGACGGAGGTGCAGTGGGCGGGCAGCCGGCGGCCGGCGGCCGAGACCATGCGCACGGCGTGCGTGGAGTCCACCTTGGCGATGTAGATGACGTCGGTGCCCTCGAGGATGGCCACGTGCACGGTCTCGTCGCAGGTCTCGGCGACGGACCGGGCGACCTGCTGGCCCTCGGCGGCGAGGTCCAGCTGCTCGGCGTACCGGCTGCCGAGCTGGTACGGCCGCACCCCGAGCCGGTAGCGTCCCGGCTGCCCCGGCACCTGGACGATGTAGGACCGGGCGGCGAGCGTGGTCACCAGCTCGTGCACGGTGGTGCGCGGCAGCTGCAGCCTGCGCACTATGTCGGGGGCGGAGAGCGTACCGTCCCCGTCGAGGAAGAGCTCGAGAATGTCGAGAGCCCGGGTCACGGCAGGTACGAGGCGTCCCACGACCGGCCCCCTCCCTTGTTATCTGAGGCGTCTGTGTTCGATATTTCAACAGACGATCGGCATGACGAACACAGGCTAGTCATAGAGCGTTTGCCCCGGCAATGGTTCTGCGCGTTCCAGGAGTTCCGGTGGGCGCGGGAACCGGTCACAATGCCGGACAGCGCGGTCCCCTTCGACCGGCCTGACATGATCGGAGTGCGGGTGGACGGTGTCGGTGACGGCCCTGAGGCGGAACCCGTCCTGGTGACGGGCGGCACGGGCTTCGTGGGGAGTCATCTCGTGCTGCGGCTGCTGGAGCGCGGGTACCGGGTGCGGACCACGGTGCGCGCCGCCGCCGGCGGCGCGCGGATACGGCCCCTCGTGGACATGCGGGAGCGCTTTCCGGGGCGGCTCGAACTCTTCGAGGCCGACCTGCTCGTCGAGGGCTCCTTCGACGAGGCGACAGACGGGTGCGCGGTCGTCTTCCACGTCGCCTCGCCGTTCCTGATGCCGGAGAAGATCAAGGACCCGTGGCGGGACGTCGTCGAGCCCGCGCTCGTCGGCACGCGGAACGTGGTCGGGAGCGTGCAGCGGACTCCCGGGGTGCGGAGGTTCGTGTTCACCTCGACGGTGGGCGCCGTCTTCGGTGACTACGCCGACGTGCTGGAGATGGAGGGGCGGGTCCTGAGGGAGAGCTGCTTCAACACCACCAGCACCGTCGAGAACAATCCGTACCACTACGCCAAGACCGTCGCGGAGCAGGCCGCCTGGGAGGCCGCGGACGCGCAGGAGCGGTGGCGCATGGTCGCCCTGAACGCCGGGCTCGTCCTCGGGCCCTCCCTCACCCCCGCCTCCCGCTCCGGCAGCCTCTTCCTGCTCGACGAGCTCTTCAAGGGCTACTTCTTCTACGGCGCTCCCGACTTCAGCTTCACCACGGTGGACGTCCGGGACCTGGCCGACGCGCACATCGCCGCCGCCGAGAGGCCGCAGGCGCGCGGGCGCTACATCGTCGCGGCGCGGCGGATGACCTCCTTCCACGAGATGGCACGCGTCATCCGGCGGCGGTATCCCGCGGATCTGCGGCTTCCCCGGACCCGCCTTCCGCACTGGCCCGTCCGGATCCTCGGCCCCGCCTTCGGGCTGACCCAGGACTACATCCGCAAGCACCTCGGCATCAGGTTCGAGGTCGACAACAGCCGCGGGGTGCGGGAGCTGGGCATCAGCTACCGGCCCGTGGAGGAGACCCTGCTGGACCACTACGCCGCCTGGCGGGCACAGCGGGGGCAGCGGGCACAGCGGGCACAGCGGGCCGCGTGACGCGCGCCCGGCGGGGCGGCGCACGAGGAGCCGCCGCGGTCTGCGGGCCCCCACGCGCCGCGGTCTGCGGGCCACCGCCCGCCAGGGCCTCCGGGCCCTCACGGGCAGAACCGTTTCACCGTCGCCCCGTCTCCCTCGTCTCCCCGGTCGCCCCCGTCTCCCCGGTCGCCCCCGTCGCCCCGGTTTCCCCCAGCACCCCCCGCAACCTCTGTGCCCTCAGCACCAGTTCGAGCTCGAAGCGGCGGTCGGGGTCGTCGATCTCGTCGCCCCACAGCTCGCGGATCTGGCGCAGGCGGTAGCGGACCGTCTGGGGGTGGACGCCGAGCCGGGCGGCCACCTCCGGCGCCCCGCCCCGCGTCTCCAGCCACGCCAGCAACGTCTGGGCGAGCCGGCGCCCGTGCGTCGGCCCGCAGTGGGTCAGGGGCGCCAGACACCGCACCGCCAGGTCGTCGATCAGCTCCTCCGGCTGGAGCAGCACCAGCGCCTCGGTGTGCTCGGTGCAGTACAGGACGCCGCCCGCGGGCAGCAGCCCCCGTTCCATCAGATGTACGGCCGCCTCGGCCCAGCGCAGCGACTTCGCCGCGTCGGCCAGCGCCACGGGCGGTCCGATCGCACCGGACCAGCCGGTCAGCGCCCGGTGCAGTAACTCGGGCCGGCCCGCCGCGTCCGGTTCGGGGACGACCATGCGGGGCTGCTCGTACTCCATGTCGAGCAGCACGCCCTGCCCGACGGCGGGTGCGACCGCCTCCCGGGCCGGACGCAGCAGCACGCCCACCGCGACCTTGCGCGGCAGCGACCAGCCGACCCGCGCGGCCCGCTCGGTCAGCGCCTCGGCCGGATCGCCCCGGTGGTGTTCGGCCAGCAGCAGCTCCATCAGCCGGCGCTGGAGCCTCAGCCGCTCCCCGGCCTGCCGCGCCGCCGCCTCCGCGTAGCCCCGTACGGACTGGTCGACCAGGCCGTCCAGGTACTCGTAGCCCGCGTCGACGAGCTCGTACATCGCGGGCGGCGGGATCTCCACGCGCTGGCCGATGTCGGCGAAGCGGCGCCAGGCCAGGCGGACGCCCATCCGGTAGATCGCCTGGAGCGAGTCCAGCGACCGGCCGTGCAGCCCCTCGCCGCGTCCGAACTCCTGGAACACGCCCGGCGGGACCGAGGGCCGGCCCTCCGACCGCTCCAGGTGCTGGACGAAGACCTCGATGGCGCGGCGGATGCCCACCAGGGCCATCGGCTCGCCCGACTCGTCGAGGACGACGGGCAGATGGGGGTACTCGCGGCGGATCTCGCGCAGGATCTCCTCGGCGAGGGAGGGCGCCTCCGCCATGGCGATGGCGGCGAAGCGGCGGACCTGGAGCCGCGGGACGTCGTGCCAGGCCGAGCGGGTGGTGACGGCCGGCGAGTGGGTGGGCGGCACCGTCAGCTCCCCCGCTGGGCCTGCTGGTAGGTGATCAAGGGGGTGTTGGGCTGGTCGGGGGTCGCGCCGAGCAGCGCGACGATGCCGAGGGCCGCGCCCACGGCGAGGGCCGCGGCGGCCACGACGGTCAGCGCGGCGGCGAGCAGTCTGGACATCGCAGGGTCAGCCTCTCTGTCCGAAAGGTCGTTCCCGCCCGGCGGTCCCACCCTGCCTGTCGAGCCAGTCTCGACAAGCATTGACACCGCGTCAAGAGGCGCCTACGGTCTCCGGCCACATGGAGCGGCCCGAACTGGAGACATCCATCCCCCTGGAGTCCGGATGCGCCGTACAGCCTCCCCCCTTTCGCTGATCCTTCTGGGACTCGGCACGTTTCTGCTGGTCCTGGCGCCGATGCTGGTGTGGTACGTGGAACCGCGGGCCGCCGTGAACCCGATCGACATCGACACCACGGCCGTCTACCGCGGCACCGGCAGCTACTTCGACACCGAAGCGGTCGAGACCGTCCACGGCAAGCGGATCACGGTCACCCAGCAGGTGCGCGGGAACGTCAAGGACAGCGAGAAGAGCGGGCGGGCGGTGTGGGACGTGACGACGGCGGTCGACACGGACAAGACGCTGCCGGCCGCCGATCCGCACGACGCGCTGGAGTTCTTCCTGAACCGGTGGGTGACCGACCGGCACACCAACCGGCCGGTGCACTGCTGCGGGGAGAACCCCTACTTCGAGGGCGACTCCTATCTGAAGTTCCCCTTCGACGTGCACAAACGCTCCTACACCTGGTGGGACAACTCCCTCGGCGACACGATCGTGCTGCACTACGCGGGCACCGCGAAGGTCCAGGGCTACCGGGGTTACCGGTTCACCGGCTCCGTCCCGCCGACGAAGATCGGGACGCGGCTGGTGCCGGGGGCGATCGTCGGGCAGAAGAGCAAGCCGCAGGTGCTGGCCGAGGAGTGGTACTCCAACCACGGCGTCCGGCTCGTCGTCGACCAGCGCACCGGCCGGGTGCTCTACGCCCAGGTCGGCCCGCGCCGCACGCTGCGCGCGCCGGGTTCCACGAAGGACGCGGTGGTCCTGCTGGACAGCCGGAAGCTGGCGTTCACCACGGCGACGCAGAAGGACCAGGTGAAGCAGGCCAAGAAGGAGAGCGGCCAACTGCGCCTGGTGGGGCAGACGCTGCCGATCGGTGCGGCCGTGGCCGGATTCGTCCTGGCGGCCGTAGGCGTGGTTTTGGTGCTACGAGGACGGGAAAGCCGGAATCACCCCGACATGGGCGGAACTTCACAGGCCGGACTCACGAACTGACATGACGTCAGTTCTAATAAAGCCGCAAATTGTCATCCCGGTGAGTAGCCGTGACGGACGGGCGGGCGAAAACTGTCCCACCCCACCCGAGCACAAGCCGTCCACAAGCCCCGCCCATGAAGAGCTCAGTCCCCCCACAGCAAGTCCGGAAACCACCGCTGAGTTCCGCACCCTGAGACGAGTTGGAGCTCCTATGCCCCAGCACGTGCCTTCCCGGCTGCGCACCGGTCAGTCCCGGGCGCCGCAGCACCGTCCGGCGCACCCCCCACCACCGCGCCGAATCGTTTTCCTCGCCCACCGCGATCTGGGCAATCCGGCCGCCGGCGGCTCCGAGCTGCTGGTCGACCGGCTGGCCGAGGGGCTCACCGCCCTCGGCCACCAGGTGACACTGCTCTGCGGCGGTCCCGCGGCGTTCCGGGACTACCGCGTCGTGTCCGCCGGCGGGGAGTTCGGCCACTACCTGCGCGCGCGTTCCGCCTTCGCCCGTCAGGTCGGCGAGACCGATCTGCTGGTCGAGGTCTGCAACGGAGTGCCGTATCTCGCGCCCTACTGGCACCGCGGGCCCACCCTGTGCCTGGTCAACCACGTCCACACCGACCAGTGGCAGATGCGCTTCGGCGGCCCCCTGCTGCCGGCCGCGCGGCTCGGCCGAAGACTCGAGCAGTGGGCGCTGGCTGGCGCCCAGCACCGGAGCCTGCTGGTCGCCGTCTCCCCCTCGACGGCCCACGCCCTGCGCGCGATCGGCGTGGCACGGGAACGCATCCGCGTCGTGCACAACGGCGTGGAGGAGCCCGGCCCGCGCGCCGAGCGCTCGCCCGAGCCGCTGTTCGTGGCGGTGGGCAGACTCGTCGAGTACAAGCGGATCGATCTGCTGCTCAGACTCTGGGAGCGGGTGCGGCCGGTCACCGGCGGCCGGCTCGTGATCGTGGGCGACGGCCCCGAACGAGGCCGGCTCGAGCAGGCGGCGGGGCCCGGCGTCGAGTTCGCCGGGCATGTCCCGGAGGCGGAGAAGCACCGGCTGCTGTGCGCGGCCTGGCTGCTGCTGCACCCGTCCGCCGTGGAGGGGTGGGGGCTCGTGGTCACCGAGGCGGCCACCCGCGAGACACCGACGATCGCCTTCGACGTGCCGGGGCTGCGGGACTCCGTCGTGGACGGGGAGACGGGTGTGCTCGCGCACGGGGAGTCCTCCTTCGCGGCGGCCTGGTGCACGCTCGCCCTCTCCGGACACCGCAGGGAGCTCATGGGCAAGGCGGCCCGCGACCGCGCGGCGCGTTACCGCTGGCACCGGACGGTGAGACAGTTCCGCGCGGTCGCCGCCGAGGCGGTGAGGGGCTTCGCGCCATGACGCGGCTGCTCCGTACCGGTGCGGCCGGTGCGCGGCCGCGGGCGCGCCGTGGCCGGCCGCGCGGTCTGCTGCGCCCCCGCCGGGGCGTCGCGGAGAACCCGCGCGGGAAGGACCCCTCCGTGCGGCGGTCGCTCGCCCTCTTCCGCGCCTTCCGGCACGAACAGGACGATCCCGTCGCCTGTTACGCGCTGCTGGCGCGGGACGCCGCCGACCAGGTCGAGGCCTACGACGGGCCCGTCGAAGGGCGGACCGTCGTGGACGTCGGCGGGGGCGGCGGGTACTTCACCGAGGAGTTCCGGCGGCGCGGCGCGCACGCGTACCTCTTCGAGCCCGACGCGCGGGAACTGGGCGGGAAGCCGCCCGCCGGGGCGGTGATCGCGGACGGCTATCTGCTGCCGCTGTCCGACGGGGCCGCCGACGTGACCTTCTCGTCGAACGTGCTGGAGCACGTGGCCGATCCGCAGACGTTCCTGAGCGAGCTGGCGCGGGTGACCCGGCCCGGCGGGCTGATCTACGTCTCGTTCACCAACTGGCTCTCCCCGTGGGGCGGCCACGAGTGGGCCCCCTGGCACTACTTCGGCGCCGAGCGGGCCCGCGCCCGCTATCTGCGCCGGACCGGAAGGCCCGCCAAGCACACCCTCGGCGAGAACCTCTTCCCCGTGCACATCGGCGCCACCCTGCGGCAGGTCCGCGCCCGCGACGACGTCACCGTCGTCTCGGCGCGCTCCCGCTACTGGCCCTTCCTCGCGGAGACGGTCGTCAAGGCGCCCGGGATCCGCGAGGTGGCCACCTGGAACCTCCTCCTCATCCTCCGGCGGTGTCCCCCATGACGACCACGGTCCAGGCTCCTCCCCCGGCAGCCGTCCCCACCACCGCGGCCGCCCCGGGCCCGCCGGAGGGCCCGCGGTCGCGGCGCTGGCTGCTGGGGTTCTGGACCGTGGCGTTCGTGCTGTTCGTCGCGGTGCACCCCGGCCGGCAGACCTTCGACACCAAGCTCGGTGTCACGGTGGACCCGGGCGCCTTCTTCTCCGACCTGGGCCAACTCTGGCACGACCAGGGCTCCTTCGGGGGGATCCAGGACCAGTACGCCGGCTACCTCTGGCCGATGCTGCCCTTCTACTGGCTGGCGCACGCCGTGCACCTGCCGGTGTGGCTGGCGGAGCGGCTGTGGATGTCGCTGCTGGTGTCGGTCGCCTTCTGGGGTGCGCTGCGGCTGGCCGAGCGGCTCACCGTGGGCAGCCGGGGCTCCCGGCTGCTCGGCGCGGTGGCGTACGCGCTGTGGCCGGTGTTCACCGTCGTCGTCGGATCCACCTCGGCGGCCGTGCTGCCCGGCGCCTTCCTGCCCTGGGTGCTGCTGCCGCTGACCGACGAGCGGTACACGGCACGGGTCGCGGCCCTGCGCTCGGCGCTGGTCGTGCCGTTCATGGGCGGCGTCAACGGCGCCTCCACGCTGGCCTCGCTGCTGCCGGTCGGCCTGTACCTGCTCTCCCGGCCGCCCGGACCACGGCAGCGCAAGCTGATCGCCTGGTGGGTGCCGGGCGTGATCGTGGCGACGGCCTGGTGGTGGATACCGCTGCTGCTGCTCGGCGTCTACGGCGAGAACTTCCTGCCGTACGTGGAGAGCGCGCAGACCACGACGTCCACGATGTCGGCGACGGAGGGGCTGCGCGGGGCCGGCAACTGGGTCGCGTACCTGCACTTCGGCGAGGCGTGGCTGCCGGCCGGCTGGACCGTCGCCTCCTCGGTGGTCGTGATCGTCTGCTCGGCGCTGGCGGCCGGGCTGGGACTGGCCGGCCTCGCCCGGCGCGACATGCCGGAGCGGCGGTGGCTGGTGCTGACCGTGATCTCGGTCGCGCTGGTGCTGTTCGCCGGGTACGGCGGCGCGTTCGGCGCCCCCTTCCACGGGGTCGTGCGGGACTGGCTGAACGGCTGGCTGGTCCCCTTCCGCAACATCTACAAGTTCCAGACCGGCCTGGCGCTGGCGCTGGCCCTCGGCCTCGCCCACCTGGTGGGCGTGGCCGGCGAGCCGCGCGGGGCCCGGCGGGTGCGCGGGCGCCGCTTCGCCCCGCTGGTCGCGGCGGTCCTCGTCCTGCCGGGCCTGCTGTGGCCGTATCTGAACGGCTCCATCCTCGGGCCCGGTTCCTTCCAGCAGCTGCCCACGTACTGGAAGACCACGGCCGACTGGCTGCACAAGTACTCCCCCGACTCCCGCGCGCTGGTGGTCCCGGCCACCGCGCACGGCCTCTACAGCTGGGGCGCGCCCATCGACGAGCCCCTGGACGTCCTGGCGAAGTCGCGCTGGGCGCAGCGTGACTTCGTCCCCTTCGGCACGCCCGGCAACCGGCGCGCGACGGACGCCGTCGAGCAGGCCCTGGCCACCGGCAGCGAGGTCCCGGGCCTGGCCGACTACCTGAGCCGGGCCGGCATCCACTACGTCGTCGTGCGCAACGACCTCGACCCGGCCCAGGCCGACTCGGTGCCGACCTCGATCGTGAAGCGGACGCTGGAGCAGTCCGGCTACGAGCGGGTGACGGGCTTCGGCCCGATCATGACCGGCGGCGTCATCGCCCACGACGCGCCGCTCCAGGTCGAGGGGCTGTACCCGCGCCGGCGCGCGGTCGAGATCTACCAGCCGACCGGCGCGGACGTCCCGCGACCGGGCCAGGCCCATCTGCTGCCCGTGTCCGACACGGCCGTCGTCTCCGGCGGCCCCGAGGCACTGCTGCCCCTCGCCGCCGAGCTGCGCGGCCGGCCGGCCGTGCTGACCGGCGACAACCACCCCGGCCTCGGCTCCCCGCCGCTGCAGATCACCGGCGACGGGCTGCGCCGCGCGGACACCCGGTTCGGGCTGGTCACCGCCAACACGTCCTACACGTACACGAGTACGGAGCGCAACGCGCCGGACGCCGTACAGGACCCGGGCGGGAAGCCGCACCAGATCCTGCCCGTCAAGGGCCTCGACCACCAGACGGTGGCCCAGCTGCGCGGCGCCCGGTCGGTGACGGCGTCCTCCAGCGGCAACTGGCTCTTCCACCTGCCCCAGTACGACCCGGTGAACGCCTTCGACGGCGACCCGGGCACGGCCTGGGCGGAGGGCGCGCCGGGATCGGCGGACGGGCAGTGGCTGCGCATCGGCTTCACCGGCCGCTACGACATGCCGTCCTCCTTCAAGGTGACCCCGCTGCCGCAGGAGAGCGTGCGCGCGGCGGCGACCAAGGTGCGGGTGGAGACCGAGAAGGGGTCGGCGACCAGCTTCCTGCGCCCGAACGGCCAGACGCAGAAGATCAAGGCGCCGAAGGGCGCGACGCGCTGGATGAAACTGACGATCACCGAGTCGGTGGCCCGCCGCTCGGGCCTGACCGGCGCCGGCTTCTCGGAGATCGCCCTGCCGCGGGTGCGGGTGACCCGGCTGCTGCGGCTGCCGACGGACGCGCGGTCCGGCGACGCGGCCGCCGAGCAGATCTCGCTGCACCGCTCCGCCGACCCCACCGGTCTCTCCGCGACGGGCATGGAGGCGGGCCTGCACCGGCGCTTCTCCACGGCCACGGCGGGGACGTACGAGATCCGGGCGAGCGCGGTGCCGGTCCCCGGCGAGGCGCTCGCCAGGATGCTCTACGAGGTCGCCCCCGACCAGCAGAACCGCATCGTCGCCACCGCCGACTCGACGGCGTCGCTCGGCGCGGGCCTGTCGGCCCGCAACCTCACCGACGGCGACCTCACGACGGCGTGGATCGCCGGCGACCGGCCCACCATCCATCTCAGCTGGAGCGGCAAGCAGCCCATCGGTGAAGTGGTGCTGGCCCCGGCGGGCGGACTGTCCACCCGTCCCACCCAGGTCGACATCAGCTCACCGGACGGCTCGACGATCGCCGGCGTCGACGACAACGGCGTGGTCCGCTTCGACCCGATCACCACCGACCGGCTGGACATCACGATCACCCGGACCGCGCCGCTGACCCTGCACAACCCGGTCGCCGACGAGGACCTGCAACTGCCCGTGGGCCTGACCGAGGCCTACATCCCGGCCCTGGAGCAGTACCGCACCCCGCAGCCGAGCGGCAGCCGGACCTTCTCGCTGCCGTGCGGGCGGGGACCGGACGTGGCGGTGGACGGCACGCTGTACCAGACCAGCGCGAAGGGAACCGTGCGGGACCTGCGGGAGCGCCGGCAGGTGGCGGTGACGCTCTGCCGGCGCGGTCGGACCGACACGGCGCTCCGGCTGTCGGGGGGCAGCCACCGGCTCGAGGCCGGGGACGCCGGACCGCTCGTCCTGACGGACGTGACGCTGACCCGCGGCACGGTCACCCGACCCGCCGCCGCGGCCCGGCAGCTGACGATCAGGGACTGGCTGGGCGACCGCCGCGAGGTGACCGTCGGCTCCGGTGCGGCCATGTACCTGACGACGTACGAGAACTACAACGACGGCTGGAAGGCCACCCTGGGCGGCAAGGAGCTGACCCCGGTCCGGCTGGACGGCTGGCAGCAGGGCTGGCGCGTCCCGGCCGGGGCGGGCGGCACGGTCAAGCTGTCCTACGAGCCCGCGACGACCTACAAGGGCGGGCTGATCGGCGGCGCGGTGGGCCTCGCCGTCCTGATCGGCCTGGTCGTGTGGCGCCGCCGGGCGCCGAACCCCGACCCGCGGCAGCCGGTGCCGCCGCTGCCGGGGCTGTGGCTGGGCACGGTGGCGCTCACCGCGGTGGGCATCGTGATCGCCGGGTGGCCGGCGCTGCTGGTGCCCGTGCTGGCGTTGCTCGCGTACCGGCGGCACGCCCTGCTCGTGCCGATCGCGTTCGCCGCCCTCGCGGGGGCGGGCATCGCGGCGGCGACCGGCGCAGGCGAGCCCCCGGGCGCGGGTCACGGCGCGTTCGGGCACGCCGCGCAACTGCTGGCGCTGACCGGCCTGTTCGCGGGCGCGGTGAGCGTACGCGAGCCCGACGAGGGGCCCGGCTCCACAGCCGTGCTGCCCACCGTACCCACGACCGCACCGCCACCGACGACCGGAGAACCCCCCGCGACCGGGCGTCCCCCCGCCTCCGAGGCCCCGACCCGCCCACTGCCGCACCGGATCCGCGGCGAGAACGGCCCGGCACCGGCAGCCGGCCAGGCACCGGGGGACGGCCCGGCACCCGGCGGCGGACCGGATCACAAGAGTGGTTCGGTCCACCAGAACGGACCGGCACCCGGGGCCGCCGGACCGACCCCCGGGGCCGGACCGGGCTCCCGGAGCGGAGGGGCACCCCGACATGCCCCACCACCCGAGACCGGCCCACCACCCGAGACCGGCTCCGCATACGAGAAGACCCGTCCCGCACCGAGGGTCGGCCCCGCGCCCGAAAGCGGACCGACGCCTGTGGCCGGACGGGCGCCTCAAGCCGGACCAGCGTCCCAGAGCGAACGGGCCCCCGAGAACGACCCGGCCCCCGCCGGTGGCGCCGGCGCACCGGTGCCGCGTTCACGGCCGGTCGCCGGGCCGACGGTGTCGGCGCGTGGTCGTGGACCGTCCGAGCCGGACCCGCCGAGCACGCGGCTCCCCAGGAAGGGCGGCCCGTCATGACCGCACTCGACCGGCCCACCCGCGCCGACGGCCCGGCGCTTCCGTCCGGACGCATCCCGTTCCCGGTCGTCGACGAGGTGGCCCGGCACTGCCTCCAGGAGGAAGAGCCGGAGACCGTCCACATCGAGGTGCACCTGCCGGGACGGCTGGACCGCGAACGGCTGCGCGCGGCGTTCGCGGAGGCGCTGCGCCGCCATCCGCGCATCCTGATGCGGGAGGCCGCAGGCCACTGGTACCGGCGCCGCTACGAGTGGGAACTGACCTCCGAGCCGGACGTCGAGGTGGTGAGCTTCCCCGCCGCGGGACGCTGTGCCCTCCGGGACGCGCGGACGCGGGCACTGACGGCGGCTCCACCGCTGTCGCTCTCCCCGCCCATACGCCTGGAGGTGGTCGAGGGAGCGGGCCCGGCGGAGGGCAGCGAGGCCACCGATGCCGTCGGCGAGTCCCGCACGGCCGCGGACGATCGCAGCGCCGGGGCGGCCCCCGGCCCGACGGACGCGGCCCCCGGCCCGACGAACGCAGCCTCCGGCCCGACGAACGCGACCCCCGCCCCGACAAGCACACCCCCCGACCCATCGAGCACGCTCCCCAGCCCGACGGGCGCGGCCACCGGCGCAACGAGCGCGCCCCCCGCCCCGAACAGCGCGCCCCCCGGCCCGACAAGCACGCCGACCAGCCCGACAAGCACACCCCCCGACCCGAACAGCGCGCCCCCCAGCCCAACAAGCACACCCCCCGACCCGAACAGCGCGCCCCCCAGCCCAACAAGCACACCCCCCGACCCGAACAGCGCGCCCCCCGGCCCAACGAGCACGCCCCCCGACCCGCCCCCCAGCGGCGCCCCCGGCCGGGAAACCCGCAGCGCCCAAGGAACCGGCAACCCCCGCCAGGGAGCCGGCACCGTCCTCTTCCTCACCATCAACCACACCGCCCTCGACGGCCCCGCCTGCCTCCGTGTCCTCGCGACCGCCGCCGAGATCTACGGCGGTCGCGACAACTCCCCCGCCGCGCCGCCCGTACGCGCTCCGGAAGTCCCCCAGGACCCCGGCGACACGCCCTCCAACTGGTCCCCGCCGGCCCGGGTCGCCCGCGGCGCCCCGGAGCCCTTCCCCGGCAACGGCCTGCTCGTCACCGAGCTGCCCCTCCCGCACCGGCCCAAGGGCTCCCCGTACACGGTGAACGACCAGCTCATGGTCACCACCGCGCTCACCGTCGCCCACTGGAACCGCGAACACGGCGCCCGTCCGCGCCCCTTGCGCATCACCATGCCCGTGGACGACCGCCCCCGGGACGCCACCATGCCGATCGGCAACGGCACCCGGCTGGTGGAGGTCCCGTTCGCTCCGGAGGAGCTGGCGGCGCACGGCACCGGCGACATGCCCGCGCTGCTGCGCCGCACGGCGACCCGCACGCGCGCCCTCAAGTCCCTCCCCCGCCCCCAACTCGGCCACGGTGCGGCCCTGCTGACCGCCCCCGTCACCCCGGTGGCCTGGCGCGCCGCCCTCACCCGGGGCCTGCGCAGGGCCGCCGCGCCCTGGACGTCGACGACCCTGCTCAGCAACATCGGCCGCGTCCCCTACCCGCTGGACTTCGGCGCGGATGCGGGCCGCGCGCACGCGGTCTGGTTCTCGGCGCCCGCGCGCATGCCCCGCGGCCTCACCGTCACCACCGCCTCCACCGCCGGCCGCCTGCACCTCGCCCTGCGCTGGTCCCGCGCGCTGCTCGGCCACGGCGACGGCGCCCATCTGAGGGACCTGTTCGAGCACTACCTGCACTCCACGGAGGCGACCCCGTGACCACCGCCCCCCTGCACCACCCGGACCTGCGGGACTTCTACGAGGACCCCGCCGTCCCCGTCGCCTCCGGCACCCCCCGCAGCCGCCGCCAGGCCCGCGTGCTGGCCGCCGCCCTCGGCCCGGCCACGCGCACCCCGTGCACCGTCCTCGACATCGGCTGCGGCGACGGCACCGCGGCCGCCACCGCGGCCCCCCTGCTGCCCGGCCACCGCGTCGTCGGCGTCGACTGGTCCCAGGACGCGCTGGTCCGCGCCCGGACCCGCCTGCCGTACGCCATCCGCGGCGAACTGACCGGCGGCGGGCTGCCGTTCAGGTCCGGCTGTGCCGACGCCGTGCTGTTCAGCGAGGTCGTCGAGCACCTCGTCGACCCCGACTCGGCGCTGGAGGAGATCCGCCGGGTGCTGCGCCCGGCAGGCCATCTGATGCTCTCCACCCCCAACCTGGCCGCCTGGTACAACCGCGCCCTGCTGCTGGCCGGAGTGCAGCCCGTCTTCTCCGAGGTCAGCCTGCGCGCCGTGCACGGCCGTCCGGGCCGGGAGGTCGTGGGGCACCTGCGGCTCTACACCGCCCGCGCGCTCAGGGAGTTCGTCGCCGCGTCCGGCTTCGAGGTCGTCGGGCTGAAGGGCGCGCCCTTCCACGGCGTGCCCCGCCCGCTGCGCGCCCTCGACCGGCTGGCCTGCTCCAGACCGTCCCTCGCCTCGATCCTTCTCCTGCACGCGCGGAAGACCTAGAGAAGACCTGGAAGGGACACACCATGTGGTGGGGAGTGGCCGCGGCGCTGATGGCGAACACCCTGTACAGCCTCGGTTTCGTCCTGGAGAAACGGGCGCTCACCTCCCTCCCCGAGGTGACGATCCGCGAGCCCGCCCGGCTGCTGCGGCTGGTGCTCGGCAGCCCGCTGTGGATCGGCGGCTCGCTGGCGCTGGCCGCCGGCTTCGGCGCCCAGCTCGTCGTCTACCGCACCCTGCCGATCGCCGCCGCCCAGGGCATCTTCGTCTCCGGCCTGGTCCTGCTCGTGCTGCTCTCGGCCCGGCTGCTGGGCGAGGAGACCACGGGACGCGAGCGGTACGCGCTCGGCGCGATCCTCGCCGCGCTGCTCATGGTCGTGCTGTCGCTGAAGGAGGGCGGCGCGGGCGCCGACACGGTCGGCCGCGGCGCGCCGTACCCGCTGATCCTGCTGGTGTGCGTGCCGTCGCTGGCCTGCGGCGTGTGGCTCTACGGCGCCGCCGAGCGCCGCACCCGCCACCGGCACCGCGCGCCGACCACGGGCGTGGAGTACGGGGTGGCCGTGGGCCTGCTCTACGGAGTCAGCTCGCTCGCCATCAAGGGCGTCTCCAGCTATCTGACCACCGGCGGGCTCACGCACGCGGTGGCGGGCGTGCTCCGCTCGCCGTACCCGTATCTGCTGCTGTTCACCGGCGCGTTCGGCCTGGTGATGTCGCAGGCCGCGCTGCAGCGCTGCCGGGCCTCGCTGATCGTGCCGGTGTGCACCACCGTGACCTGTCTGTACACGGCCGTGCTCGGCACGCTCTCCTTCGGCGAGGCGCTCCCGCACGACCCGCTGCGGCTCTCGCTGCGCCTGGCGGGCACCCTCCTCGCCGTCTCCGTCCTGCTGACCATGCCCAAACACGACGCACAGGCCACCGAACCCCCCATACCCACCAAGGAGTTGACCCCTCCATGAAGCCCGACGACCCGCTGCTGCGCATCCTGGCGTGCCCGCTCGACAAGGGCCCGCTGCACCTGCTCCCGCCGGACGGACCGTCGGGCGACGAGGCGCTCTACAACCCGCGTCTGCACCGCCGTTACCCCATCGTCGACGGCATCCCGCAGCTGCTGCCCTCGTCCGGGGAGCAGGTGTCGGACGACGAGCACGAGGCCCTGCTGGAGCGGATGGCCCGGTGATGTCCCCCACCCTCGCCGCCCGGCTGGCCCCGCTGCTGCCCACCCGTCTGGTGGCCGCCACCGCCAGGGCGGTCTACCCGCGCTTCGAGCCCGAACTGGCCCGGCTGGCCGAGCTGTGCCCGCCCGGCTGCGGCACCGCCGTGGACGTCGGCGGCTGGTACGGCCCGTGGACCCGGCGCCTGGCCGGGCGCGCCCGCCGGGTGGTGACCGTCGAACCGGTCCCGCACCTGGCGCGGCTGCTGTCCGACACCGCCCCGCCCAACGTCCGCGTCGTCCGGGCCGCCGCCTCGGACCACCCGGGCACCGCCCGCCTCTGGCTGCCAGAGGACGACGCGGGCGACCGGGGCGTGTCCTCCCTGGTCCGCCGTGACATCCACGCCCACGCCCTGGACGTCCCCTGCGTCACCCTCGACCAGCTCGGCCTGCGCGAGGTCGGCTTCATCAAGATCGACGTGGACGGCAGCGAACTCGCGGTGCTGCGCGGGGCGACGGGGCTGCTGGCCCGCGACCGGCCGGCCCTCTTCGTGGAGCTGGAGTCCCGCATCCAGCCGATCGCCCCCGTCGTCACCTACCTCTCCCTGCTCCGCTACGACGGCTGGGTGCTGCCCGGCTCGACCTGGGTGCCGCTGGCGACGTTCCCCCTGGAGGCACATCAGGCCACCGTGTCGCACGTCGTCTCCCAGGGGCTGCTGGGCCGCGTCCTGCCCTTCCGCGGCCACCCCCGTTACGTCAACTCCGTCCTCTTCCTCCCGGACGGCCGCCGCCCGGGCGCCGGCGCCATGGGCGACCATGGTTGCCATGCCGTCCGCCAAGCGCCCCGCTGAGCCCTTCACCCCCCTGCACTTCCAGCTCGTCCTGCTGCGCCGCATGGCCGACCACAACCCCGGCCTGGTGGAGGACGCCCGCCGTGGGCTGGGCGCGTCCGTCGCCGAGATGAGAGAGGCCAACAAGCGCTGGCAGGCGATGCTGCACGCGCCGCGCGGGCGCGGGGCCGCCTCCCGGTACCGCTCGGTCCTCGGCGCCCCCGAGTCCACGCTCACCCGCAAGGTCGGCGACCTCGACTGCGAGGCGTGGCTCTTCCCCGTCCCGCTCTGGCCCGACCTGCGCCTCGAGGTCCTGCTCGCCCCGAACGGCGCCGTCTGGAACGAGTGGCTGATCCGCGCCCCGGGCGTCCCGGGCCCGGACCTGCGGACTCTGGAGGACCTCACCCCCTGGTCCTGCACGGTCGACGAGGCGGCCCGCGCCTTCGCCCCCGCCCGCCCCCTGCAGGGCACGGCACCGACCCGCTGGGGCCTGTCCTTCACCGCCCCGGACGCGGCGGGGGCGCGGCGCGAGGTGGTGGCCGAGTTCACCTGGGGGCTGCTCCAGCGCACGGCCGTGAGCGGCTGAACCGCCTCCGGCGGCTACCCCGCGGCCGCCAGGATCGCGTCCCTGACCACGGCCACCGAGCCGGGATGCAGGTGCAGGAACAGGTTCGGCTCGACGAGCTCCAGTTCCATCAGCACCGGCCGGCCGTCCTCCCCGTCGACGATGTCCACGCGCGCGTACAGCAGCCCGCCGGCATCCGGTACGGCGGCCAGGGCCCGCCCGGCGACCTCGAGCTCCGCCGGTGCCGGCGTCCAGGGGACCAGGTCCGGGTGGGCCACCTTGTCGGCGTCGTAGGCCGTGCCCGGCGCCAGGACGGCGCCCTTGCGCGAGGCGTGCAGGAACCGGCCGCCGAAGAACTGCAGCGCCCGTTCCCCGCTGACGTCGATACCGGCCAGATACGGCTGCACCATCGCGGTCAGCCCCTCCTCGTGCAGCCGGGCGAGGTGCCGCAGCGCCGTGCCGTGACCGGCCGGGGTGTAACGCGCGGCGTAGCGGGAGCCCGCGCCCGCGGCGGGTTTGACGACGTACTCGTGGTCGCCGGGCAGGTCGGGCGCGTCGCCGGGCGCCAGGTAGCGGGTGGGCACGACGGGCAGGCCGGCCGCAGCCAGGTCCCCGAGGTAGCGCTTGTCGGTGTTCCAGCGCACCACCTCGGCCGGATTGGCGAGCCGGGTGACCGCGGCGACCTTCTGCGCCCACGCCACGAACTCGCCCGCCCGCCAGCTGTAGTCCCAGGTCGACCGGATGACGACGAGGTCGAACCCGCTCCAGTCGGTGCCGGGGTCGTCCCAGGGCACGGCCACGGCGTCGGCCCCGGCGTCCCGCAGCGCCCGCACCAGCACGGGAAGGTCGCGGTCCTTGCCGGGCCGCGGCCCGGGGTCGTAGGTGGCGAGTGCGACGCGGGGCACGGCGGTCTCCAGTCCCGTACGGCATCCCGTACGTCTGCGGGGGCGGGTCGCTTCGCAGGCTAACCGGGCCGGCCGCAACCAGGACGACCGGATTGACCTTCCCCTTCGGGGAAGGCCCAGCATCGGCGCCAGGAACACGGAGAGGACCGTGCCGTGCGGACGGACATGCTCACGATCGGCGCCTTCGCGCGCGCCAGCCGCCTGTCGCCGAAGGCCCTGCGCCTGTACGACGAACTGGAGCTGCTGCGCCCGGCCCGGGTCGACCCCCGCTCCGGCTACCGCTACTACGCGCCCGAGCAGCTGGAGCGGGCCCGGCTGGTGGCCTGGCTGCGGCGGCTGGGCATGCCGCTGACCGGTATCCGTGAGGTCTGCGCCCTGGGCCCGGCGGACGCGGCGCGGGAGATCCGCGCCTACTGGGCGCGGGTCGAGGCGGACACGGCGGTGCGGCGGGACCTCGCCGCGTTCCTCGTGGATCACCTGCTGGACGAACCGAGGAAGGACACCACCATGCTGGAACTCCGCTACTGCGCCCACTCCGACCGCGGCCGGGTCCGCCCCGTCAACCAGGACACGGCGTACGCGGGCGCGCGGCTGCTCGCGGTCGCCGACGGGTTCGGCCCGGCGGGCGCGCCCGCGAGCAGCGCGGCCGTCGAGGCGCTGCGGTTCCTGGACGCGGAGGAGCTGCCCGCCGGCGACGTCCTCAACGTCCTGGAGGACGCCGTGCGGGGCGCGAGCGAGGCGGTCCGGGACGCGACGGAGGGCTCGGAGGACGACGGCACGACCCTGACGGCCCTGCTGTGGACGGGCTCCCGGCTCGCCCTGGTGCACATCGGCGACAGCCGCGTCTATCTGCTGCGGGACACGGCACTGTTCCGTGTCACCCACGACCACACCGTGGTCCAGTCGCTGATCGACGAGGGCCGTCTGACGCCGGAGGAGGCCACGGCCCACCCGCAGCGCTCCCTCCTCCTCAAGGCCCTGGGCACCGCCGCCCCGGACCTGCGCCTGCGCGACGCGGCCCCCGGCGACCGCTACCTGCTGTGCTCCGACGGCCTGCCGGCGGTCCTGCCCGACGCCCGCATACGGCGGCTCCTCGGCGCCGGCAGCCCGGACAGCGCCGTACGGGCCCTGGTGGAGGCGGCGAACGAGGCCGGCGGCCCGGACAACGTCAGCTGCGTGGTGGCGGACGTGGTGCGGGCGGACGCCTGATCGTCGGCGGCGGGGCGGCTGGTGTAGGAACGGAGGTGTCGTTGCCGCCCGTACGGATGGAGTGCACCGCGTGTCCCCTCTCTTTCCCGCCCTGGAGAGCCCGGGCGAGGACGTC
Source organism: Streptomyces sediminimaris (assembly GCF_047049295.1). Taxonomy (NCBI): domain Bacteria; kingdom Bacillati; phylum Actinomycetota; class Actinomycetes; order Kitasatosporales; family Streptomycetaceae; genus Streptomyces; species Streptomyces sediminimaris. The sequence continues at coordinate 2,758,599 of NZ_JBJWOT010000001.1, forward strand.
GCCCTGGCCTTCGGCGACCGGACCCTGACGTACGCGCAACTCGCCGCCGCGACCGGCGCCCTGGCCGCCCGGATCCCGCCGGGGGGCCGGGTCGCCGTCTGGGCCACCCCGACGCTGCGGACGGCGGTGGCCGTGGTGGCGGCGCTGCGGGCCGGGGCGGCCGCGGTGCCGCTCAACCCGAAGTCGGGCGGGAAGGAGCTCGGGCACATCGTGTCCGACAGCGCGCCGTCGGCGGTGCTGGCGGCGCCGGACGACGAACTCCCGCCCGGCGTGAGGGACTTGCCGCGCATCGACATCGACGTGGAGGTGCCCGGCACCGGGAGCTCCGCCGCCGCCCCGCCCCCGTCCCCTCCCGCGGCGGACGAGGACCCCGCTCTGATCGTCTACACCTCGGGCACCACCGGTCCGCCCAAGGGCGCCGTCATACCGCGCCGGGCGATCGCCTCGACGCTGGACGCGCTGGCCGAGGCCTGGCAGTGGACGGCGGACGACGTGCTCGTGCACGGGCTGCCGCTGTTCCATGTGCACGGCCTGGTGCTGGGCGTTCTGGGCCCGCTCCGGCGCGGCGGCTGCGTGCGGCATCTGGGCCGGTTCTCCACCGAGGGCGTGGCGCGGGAGCTGAACGGCGGCGCGACCATGCTGTTCGGGGTGCCGACGATGTACCACCGGATCGCCCAGGCCCTGCCGGGGGACCCGGAGCTGGCCGGGGCGCTGGGCCGGGCCCGGCTGCTCGTCTCCGGCTCCGCCGCCCTCCCGGTCCATGACCACGAGCGCATCGCGGCCGCGACCGGCCGGCGGGTCGTGGAGCGGTACGGCATGACCGAGACCCTGATGAACACCAGTGTGCGGGCGGACGGCGAGGCGCGCGCCGGAACGGTCGGCGTGCCGCTGCCGGGCGTCGAGCTGCGGCTCGTGGAGGAGGACGGGTCGCCGATCGCCTCCGGCGGCCCGGAGACGGTGGGCGAGATCCAGGTGCGCGGCCCGAACCTGTTCACCGGCTACCTCAACCGCCCGGACGCGACACGGGCGGCGTTCACCGCGGACGGCTGGTTCCGCACCGGAGACATGGCGGTGCGCGACCTGGACGGCTACGTCCGCATCGTCGGCCGCAAGGCCACCGACCTGATCAAGAGCGGTGGTTACAAGATCGGGGCGGGCGAGATCGAGAACGCGCTGCTGGAGCATCCGGGGGTACGGGAGGCGGCCGTCACCGGGGAGCCGGACGCGGACCTCGGGGAGCGGATCGTGGCGTGGGTGGTCCCGGCGGAGATCCAGGCACCGCCGTCCGCCGACGACCTGGCGGACCACGTGGCCGGGCGTCTCGCCCCGCACAAGCGCCCGCGCGTCGTCCACTACCTCACGGCGCTGCCCCGCAACGACATGGGGAAGATCATGAAGCGGGCGCTGACCCGTGACTGAGCGCCTCTCCGCCCGCGCGTTCCTCGCGCTCGTCGCGGACGACTCCACCTTCGTGGAACTCCCGGATCCGGCGGGGGACCCCGGTCCTGCTGAAGGCTACGGGTCCGACGGACCGCTCGGCTGGGAGGGCTACGGCGCCTCTCGCGCCCGGGCCGCCGACCGCACCGGTGAGCGGGAGTCCGTGGTGTGCGGCACGGCGCGCGTCGCGGGCACCCGGGCGGTGCTCATCGCCTTCGAGTTCGGCTTCCTCGGCGGTTCGCTCGGCGAACGCACCGGCGACCTGCTGGTGGCGGCGTACACCCACGCCCGTGAGCAGCGGCTGCCGGTGGTGCCGCTGGTCGCCACGGGCGGCAGCCGGATGCAGGAGGGCATGCTCGCGCTGACCCAGCTCCAGCGGGTGGCACGGCAGTCGGCGCTCACCCGGGAGGCGGGGCTCGCGCAGATCGCCGTGGTGCGGGATCCGACGACCGGCGGCGGCTGGGCCACCCTGGGCGCGGGCGCCGACGTGATCCTCGCGCTGCCCGGGGCCCAGGTCGGCTTCGCGGGCTCCCGGGTGCGGCCGCCGGACGCGGATCCGGCGGCGTACACGGCCGAGGCGCAGGTCGCGGCGGGCTCGGTGGACGCGGTGGTGCCCGCGGCGGAACTGCGCCGGACGCTGGGACGGTGGCTGCGGCTGCTGACCTCGCCCGCGTCCGGGGCGCCCGTGCCCGCCGCCCTCGGCACCGGCGGCCTCCCGGAGACCGGCTGGGAGGCGGTCCGGCGGGCCCGCTCCCCCCTGCGCCCGCGTGCCCGGGCCTACCTGGACGCCTACTTCACCCACCGTGTCTCCCTGGGCGGCGACCGCTGCGGCGGCACCGACCCCGGCGGCATGCTCTGCGGCTTCGGCGAGCACGAGGGCCGCGCCATCGCCTATGCCGCCCAGACCGGCGGCGCGACCCGCCCCGCCGGATACCGCACGGCCGCCCGGCTGATCCGCCTCGCGGACCGGCTCGGCATCCCGGTGCTGACCCTGGTGGACACGCCGGGCGCGGCCAACGACGCGGAGGCGGAGCGGCAGGGCGCGGGCGCCGCGATCGCGGACGTGTTCGCCGCGGTGGCGGCCGCCCGCACCCCGATCACCACGCTCGTCATCGGGGAGGGCGGCTCGGGCGGCGCGCTGGCGCTGGCCGCGCCGGGCGGCACCTGGGCCACCCCGGACAGCTACTTCTCCGTCATCGCGCCCGAGCAGGCGGCCGCCATCCTCAAGCGGCCGCCCGACCGGGTCGAGTCCACGGCCGGCCAGCTCCGGCTCCGTCCGCAGGACCTGGTGGAGCTGGGCGTCGTCCGGGGCGTCGTGGCGCCTACCGCGTCCCCACCGCCCGGATGATCTCCTGCGTCACCGAGCCGCCGCGGTCGTCGTCCGCCGAGGCCCGCAGGGAGACGTACGAGGCGTCGCGCGGCACGGTCAGCGTGCCGCGCCCGCGGGTGAGCGGTACCGGCCGCCACGACGCCCCGTCGTCGTAGGACGCCTGGAGCCTCAGGTCCCGGATCGTGCCGGTGCCGGGCGCGCCCCGCACGTACTGCGCGAAGACCCCCACGGGCAGCCGCTCGCCGCGGGGCACGTCGCCCGCGAGATCGGTGCCGACGCGGAAGCCGAGGTTGATCAGGGGCAGCAGGGTCCAGCGGTCGCCGGGCGTGGCCGCGGACCGGAAGGTCCACTCGGAGCGGCCCCTGACCGACAGCTTCCAGCGGGCGGGGTCGAGCGCCGTGTCCGTGACGAGGCGGTAGGTGTGCTCGCCGGCGGGCGCGTCGTCGACGTACGCGCCGGAGCCGGTGCGCCGGTCGACGAGCGTCCCGTCCAGGTAGACCGCGGTGGACTGTGACATGCCGCTGCTGTCGCTCCACACGTCCCCGAAGCCGGTGTGGTCGGGGCCCGAGTCGCCCCAGCCGGGCGTGTTGAACTGCAGCCGGTCACCGGAGCGCTGCTGTCCCCAGCCCAGCCCGGTGCCCAGCCACGGGTGCCAGACGGGCCGGAACCAGTTCAGCGTCCGGTGCGAGCCGCCGTCGTAGCGGACGAGTCCGCCGCGTTCCTCGAGGGCGCCGTCCGCGGCCGTCACCGACTCGTGCCAGAGCTGACCGGGGCCGGTGGAGACGTAGTCGGTCCGTTCGGCGGGGTAGTCGATCGGCTCCTGGAAGCCGAGGCCGACGGGGAAGCGGCCGGTGATCGAGTACCGGAACTCGCCGCCGTCCACCGGCTTCGCCGCGTGGAACCTGGTACGCAGCACGGCGAGTTCGCGGCGGCCCGGCGCGTAGGTCAGGTCGCGGTCCGGCACGGCTCCGCGGTGCCCTTCGGACAGGTCGTACACGTACGGGGTGTTCTGCGTCCCGGTCATGTCGACGCGTCCGGCCGCCCGCAGCCGCGCCGCGTCGGCGGCGTTCACCGTGGCGATCTGCAGCGGCCGGTCGCCGTTGTCGTCGGTGCCCCACCAGGTGCTGAGCCGCCCGGGGACGTCGTCGGTCACGAACAGCGCCCTCGCGCCCGCGTCCTGGGCGGCCTGTGCGAGGGCGGACGGATCGGCGTCGTCGGCGAGGCGGGCGAGCACCGCCTTGCCGCGGACCCCGTCGAGGGGGCCGTCCCCCGCGTCCACCAGCGGCAGTTCGGTGTGCCCCTCGAGGAGCGTGCCGCCCGCCTGGACGACCGCGTCACCGATGCCCCTGACCTCCAGCCGCGGCTTGCCCAGCCGCCACACGGTCCGGTACTCGAAGCTGCCCCGGGTGACCCTCGCGGTCGGCGCCGCGAAGACGCTGTCGTACTTCACGGGCACCTGCACGGCGCCGGACAGGTCGGAGCCGCCGGCGTCGCGGTCGTACTCCATGAGCAGCTGCCGGGTCTCGGTGCGCCGCTTCACCACGGCCCTGACCTCCCGCAGCCGCCGCCCGTCGAGGGTGACGTCACGGTCCCGGTCGAGGACGATCTCGGGCGCGGCGAGGAAGCCCAGCCCGAGGGAGTCGGCGCCGTGGCTGCCGCGCACGTCGAGGAAGGAGGTCACGCTGTACGTGCCCGGCCGCAGCCGCAGCCGCAGCGTGCCGGAGTCACCGACGTGCGCGGGCGTCGCGTCGGCGCCCTCGGCCAGCTTCTGCACGACGAGGTCGGCGGGGGCCGCGGCTCCGGCCCGGTCCTTCACCCGGACCGTGAGCGTGTACCGCTCCTCCTCCTTCACCAGCCCGAACACGGTGTGCGCGACGGGTGTCCCGGCGACGGACGCCACGATCTGCCCGCTGGTGTTCCCCACCGCGGCCTTCGAGCCGTCCCCGGTGACGGTGGTGGACGCGGTGCCGTGCGCGGGCACGGTGAGGGCGGTGCCGGCGAGCCGGGCGACACCGGCGGGAGCGCCTTGCACGGACAGGTCCAACCGGACGTCGGCGTCGGAGGAGTTGGTGTACGTGAGGGTCCTGGTGACCGGCTCGTTCGCGTCGTAGGGCCAGCGGTGGAAACCGAGGTCGGCGCTTCCGGTGGCGGTGATCGCCGCCCGCACGGCGTCGGGGACGCTCACCCGGCCCGCGCCCAGCACGTAGGCGGACGCGTCGAGCCGCGCGGAGGTCGACATCAGCGCGTCCTTGAGCTGCGCGCCGTCCCAGCCGGGGTGCTCCTGGGCGAGCAGGGCGGCGACTCCGGCGACGTGGGGCGCCGCCATCGACGTACCGCTCATGGAGGTGTAGTAGCCGCTGCCGTCGACGAGTTGGGAGCGGGCGGCGAGGATGTCGACGCCGGGTGCGCAGAGGTCGGGCTTGAGGGCGTTGTCGCCGTGGCGCGGCCCGGCGCTGGTGAAGTAGGCGGCCCGGTCGGCCGAGTCGACGGCCCCCACGGTGAGCGCGGCGTCGGCGGCGCCGGGCGAGCCGATGGAGGAGGGGGCGCCGGTGTTGCCGGCGGCGACGACGAAGAGGGCGCCGGTCTGCCGGGAGAGGGTGTCGACGGCCTGCGCCATGGGATCGGTGCCGTCGCTGGGATCGGTGGATCCCAGGCTCATGGAGACGACCCTGGCGCGCACGTCCCGCGCGGCCCACTCCATGCCGGCGATGATCTGGGACTCGCTGCCCGACCCCTGGTCGTCGAGCACCTTGCCGACGGCGAGGGTGGCCTGCGGGGCGACGCCCTGCTCCCTGCCGCCGGAGGCGGCCCCGCTGCCGCCGACGATCGAGGTGACGTGCGTGCCGTGGCCGTTGCGGTCGGCGGCGTCCTCGCCCTCGACGAAGGACCGGGTGACCGCGACGCGTTGCGCGAGGTCGGGGTGGGAGGTGTCGGCGCCCGAGTCCAGGACGGCGACCGTCACGCCCTTGCCGGTCAGTCCCGCGTCCCACGCGGCCCGCGTGCCGATCTGCGCGTTGCTCTCGGCCATGTCGGCGCGCACGCGCCCGTCGAGCCACAGCTTCTTGATCCCGGCCTGCTGCGTGAACGCCCGCCAGAACGCGCGCCCCTTGTCCGCCTCGACGGCGGCCCCGCGTACACTGGCCAGGCTGCGCGTGCGCTCGGCGCCCCGCGGCGTGAGGGCCTTCGCCCCTGTGTCGTAGGTGACGATCAGCGGCAGCTCGCCGGTCTTCCGGTCGGTGAGCCCCTGGCGTATCAACTCGCTGACGTCGAACAGCCGTTGATCGAGGGTGTGGGCCCGCAGGTAGGGGCGGGCCTCGTCCGGTACGACGGTGATCTCGCCGTTCGCGGTCCGGGTCCGCACCGCGCCCGTCGCCCCCCGGGGGCGCTCGACGGTCACGGTCCTCCTGCCGTGCCCGAGGTCGGTGACGGTCACCTTGTCGCCGGTGACGAGGGTGACGATGCGGGCGGCCGGCGCCTGCGTCCTGCCCGGTGGGGCGGTCGGTGCGGGGCCGGCCGCGGCTCGCGCGCCGGTCGGTGACACGGCGATCAGGAGTCCCGCCGACAGGAGGGTCGCTCCGCGTCTGACTGGTCGTCTGCTCATCCACGCCTCTCTTCGTCGAGTGCTGCCGAAGAGTTTCGTGGGGATCGTGGGGTATGGGAGGTGAACTGGCCTGGCGGATCGGCGTATTGGCGGATTCCCGCCTGCCGCCGTCCGGCCTGTGTGCCGCCGTCCGGCCTGTGTGCCGCCGCCCTTCCGGGGGAGCCGCCGCCCGCTCCTATAACCGCCCGTCACGCATTTATCCGGGATTTACATCGGTATATAAGCCGCAAAACCCCCATTCAGCGGCACCCCGCCCGGCCCCCCATAAAAGGCGCCCACCGCCCCCGCTCCCGCACGATGCCTATGAGGCCCGCCGCCCGGCGGCACCTCCACGGTCTGTGTTCTCGGGAGGACCTTGTATGACCGCCAGTCTGGAGCAGCTTCGCCGCTGCCATTTCGCCGTCGACCTGGGGGCGGCCCGGACCCGCGTCTACGTCAAGGGTGCCGGTCTGGTCGTCGACCAGCCGTCCGCCGCCGCCGTGAACACCCGCACCGGCGCCCTCATCGCCGTCGGCGAGTTCGCCGAGAAGATGAAGGGCCGCACCCCGGACTACATCCGTGTCGTCCGCCCGGTCTCCGGCGGCACCGTCGTCGACATCGAGATGGCCCAGCGCATGCTGCGGCAGCTGCTCGGCGACAAGATGCGCCGCACCCTGCGCCGCAAGCCCTTCCTGCGCGCCGCGGCCTGCACCCCGCACGACGCCGACCCGCTGGCCCGGCGGGCGGCCATCGAGACGCTGGTCGGGCTCGGGGCGCGCCGTGTGGAACTCGTGGACACGCTCATCGCGGCCGCCGTGGGGTGCGGACTGCCCGTGGAGCAGCCCGAAGCCACCATGATCATGGTGTGCGGGGCGGCGGCCACCCAGGTCGCCGTGCTCTCCCTCGGCTCGATCGTGACCGCCGAGCGCATCCCCGTCGGCGGTGAGGCCGTCGACCACGCGATCGTCCAGCACCTGCGCCACGAGCACGAGCTGATGCTGCCCAGCCAGTCCGTACGGCCGCTGCAGATCGCCCTGTCCGGCAACGGGCTCACCCGCCAGGGGCCGGAGTCCACCGAGATCCACGGGCGGGACGTCGCCACCGGACTCGCCCGCAGCGTGCGGGTCGACACCGCCGCGGTGCGCGACGCGATCGAGACCCCGCTGACCGCCGTCCTCGACGGCATCGGCCGGGTGCTGCGCGGCTGCCCGCCCGACCTGGTCGCCGACCTCGTCGACAGCGGGATCACGATGGTGGGCGGGAGCGCGCTGCTGCCGGGCCTGGACCAGATGCTGCGCCAGGCCACCAAGCTGCCCGTGCACATCGCCGAGCGGCCCGACGTCTGTGCCGTGCAGGGGCTCGGCCAGATGCTGGAGGGCAAGATCGAGCCGCTGGCGCTCGAGCCGATCGCCGGCAGATGAGCCGCGGAAGCGGCACGGCATGGCCGGCACCCGCCTCCCGCCGCTGCTCGAAGCCGTGCTCGGCGTCGGTACGGACCTCGAACTGCGCACCACCCTCCAGCACATCGTGGACAGCGCCGCCGAACTGACCGGCGCCCGCCACGCGGCCCTCGACACCGTCGACCCCGGCCGGGACGGACTCACCGGGATCCTCCCCCTGACGTCGCCCGCGGGAACCCCCCTCCGCGCCCGCCCGCCGGGAGCCGTGCCACCGCGCCCCGGGACCCTGCGCGTGCCCATCCACGTCCGGGACGAGCACTTCGGCGACCTCCATCTCGCCGGAAAGCCGCACGAGGCGCCCTTCACCGCCGAGGACGAACAACTGCTGCACGTCCTCGCCACCCAGGCCGGCGTCGCGATCGGCAACGCCCGCCTCTACGAGGCCGCCCGGCAGCGCGAGCGCTGGATCGAGGGCGCCGCCGCCGTCACCACCGCCCTGCTGACCGGCGGGAGCGCCGCGGACGCGCTGACGACGGTCGCCGAACGCGCCCGGATGCTCGCCGACGCGGCGGCGGGCGTGATCCTCCAGCGCACCGACGAGGGCGGCATGGAGATCGTGACCGCGTCGACGCACGAGGACCCCGGCGACATCGTCGGCGCCACCATCCAGCCCGGCAGCCCGGTGCTCGAGCAACTGCTCGGCGGGGAGCCGGTGTTCATCGACGACTCGGCGACCGACCCCCGGATGACCACTCATGTACGGCACCGGTTCGGGCCCAGCATGATGCTGCCGCTGGAGGCGGACGGACGGCTCATCGGCACCCTCGCCCTGCCCCGGCGCCGCGGCGGCCGGCCCTACACCGCGGTCGAGCGGCTGCTGGCCTGCCAGTTCGCCTACCAGGCCGCCGTCGCCCTCGTCCTCGCCGACGCGCAGCACAGCCGCGAGCGCCTCGCCGTCTGCGAGGACCGCGACCGCATCGCCCGTGACCTGCACGACCTCGTCGTCCAACGGCTGTTCGCCACCGGCATGATGCTGGAGTCCACCCAGCGCAGGAGCGCAGGCGACGAGGTCCGCTCGATCCTCTCCCGGGCCGTCGACGAACTCCGCTCGACCGTACAGGAGGTCCGCACCGCGATCTTCGCCCTCCAGCAGCCGCCCGCCGAGGCACCGGCCACCTTCCGCGGCAAGGTGCTGCGGGAGACGGCCGGCGCGGCGGCCCTGCTCGGCTTCAGGCCGTCCACGCGGTTCACCGGGGCCGTCGACAGCCGCGTCCCCGACCAGGTCGCGGCCCGCCTCCTCGCCGCCCTGCGCCGCGCCCTCGCCACCGCCTCGCGCCGCCCCGGCGTCACGCGCGTCGAGGTCACCGTGGACGTCACGGCCGGACTCCCGGACGGCCGTGACGCCGTACGGCTGACCGTGCGCGACGACGGCACCGCGCAGGACGGCACCGCGCAGGACGGCAGCGGACAGGACGGGGACGGGCAGGACGGGAGCGGACAGGACGGGTGTGCCGGTACGACCGTGACGTGGCAGGCCCCGTTGTGAGCCGCCGCGACCGGCGGGCGCGGGAGGTCGCGGGAGGCCGCGGGCGGTTGCGGGGGGTCGCAGGAGGTCGCGGGAGGTCAGCGGGTGAACCAGCAGCGGACCGCGGTGCCGCCCGGTCCGGTGTGCACGCGGACAAGGTCCGCGACGAGGTTGACCATGAGCAGCCCGCGCCCGCCGCGCTGTTCGCGCGCCGCGGGCCGGCGCCCGGCCAGCGGATCGGTGAGGTGGCCCCCGTCACGCACCTCGCACACCACGTGCCCGTCCTCGCCCCACAGCGCGAGCGTGCCCGAGCTGCCGCCGTGCACCACGCTGTTGGTGGCCAGCTCGGCGGTGACCAGCGCCAGGTCCTCCAGCCGGGCGGCGCTCAGGCCGAGCCGCTCGCCCGCGCCGACCGCGAAGTGCCGGGCCTCGCCGAGGGACTCCTTCACGAAGCGGAAGGCCGGCCCGTCCGCGGCGGGCGGCAGCGGCCGGTTGTGGCGGGCCACGACGTCCGCGGGGGCGTAGCTGCCGCTGGCCTCCTCGCGCCCGGACCCGGCGCGCACGACGGTGGGGTGGGTGGCGTGCGCGTCCGCGATGACGTGCGGGGCCAGCCGCCGGGTGTCGTACGGGCACAGGATGGTCGCGCTGCGGCCGCGGAAGGCGTCGTTGATCAGCGCCTCGTGCTGCGCGCAGGCGGGGTACTCGGCGGACGTACGGCCCGCCCAGACCGGTTCGCCGACGATGCTGACCCGCGTGCCGGGCGGCTGGGCGTCGGCGAAGGCGCGCAGCACGCCGGGGATGATCCGGCCGGGGTTGCGCCCGGCCTCCCGCATGTCCACGAACCTGACGGCGCCGGCGTCCGCGCCCAGCCCGTCCCGGATCAGCGCGAGGTTCTCCGTGGGCACCGCCACCGCGACGGGCGCCCCGACGGCGAGGGCGTCACGTACGAAAGGGAGGGTGCCCGCCAGGTACTCGTCCTCGCCGTCGTAGAGCAGGGCCGGATGCGCGAACGGGCCGACGCCGCCGAGCGGCCCCGTGCGGAGCCCGGTCGCGGTCATGACGTCAACACCCCGGTCGTCCGTGGCTCCGGTCGCGACGGAGCCGGCGGCCGACGCAGGGTCTGCGGTCGTTGCTGCAACACGATTCTCCTGCCGTCCTGAAGCGTCCGGGGCGCCGTGGGCGCCCCCGCGCCCACCGCGTCGACGGTGTCGCGGCGGTCGGCTCCGGTCACGGTGCTTCCGGCCGGCTGCGATCACGGTCCGGGGGCCGGATGTCCACGGCGTCTCCTGTCCCACCGGCTGCCGGACCCCGGGTCCCTGTACGGCCCATGTACCCAGCGGGGCGGCAGGCATTCCCCGGGCCGGGGTTTACGAGGCGTGACCCGGGGCACTGCGACGGGAAGCACCGCCGAGTCCCCGCGGAGCGGAGCGTCAGGTGGCTCCCCGGCCGGAAGACGGCGGCGGCAGGACATACGCGTCGGCAGCGTGAGAGCGTGATGAACGTGACGAACGCGACGCACACAGTCGGGAACCACCGAGGCGGAGACATGACCTCAGCGACGCACACACCCCTCGTGGCGCGGCTGGACACCCTGGTCATCGACGGCCGCATGGACGCGGGCCGGGCTGTTCTCATTCCGCGCGGAGAGCTCGTCAACGGGTGCGCGGACACCCTGGCCAGAACTCTGCGGAGCCTGCCGGCCGGCACCGGCCGACTCGACATGGACATGAGCGGCGTCGTCTTCATGGACACCGCGGGCCTGCAGTTCCTGGACCTGCTGAGCGACTACGGCCACCGGCACCGCATTCCGATACGGACCGTCCACTGGAACGGCCAGCCGCGTCGCATCCTGGAGCTCGCCGGCCTGGACACCGCCGATCCGCTGCTGTCCCCGGACACCTCGGCCGCCTCGGAATCCCCGTCCGCCCCGGATTCCGGCACACCCGCCGCCTCGGCGGTGGCCCAGGAACGCGAGGAGCAGCTGCGCTCGCTGCGCGAGGAGGTCCGGCAGCTGCGCCAGGCGATCGTCTCCCGTCCGGTCGTGGACCAGGCCCGCGGCGTGCTGATGGCCACCCACTCCTGCACCTCGGACGAGGCGTGGAACATCCTGCGCGAGGCCTCGCAGCTGTCCAATACCAAGCTGCGCACGGTCGCCGCGGTGGTCACGGCCCTCGCGACGACCAACGGCACGGACCCGCCCGAGGAACTGCGCCTGGCCCTGCGCACCGCGATCACGCACCGCGCGGGCTGACCTGCGGGGTGCGTCCGGTCAGTACGGCAGCACCCGTCCCGACGGTGTCCTGCGGTCGATCGGGGTGTCGCGGGGCGTGCTGGGCCGGCGGCTGACGCGGACGCGGATCTGGCGGTTCATGACGCCCTCCTCGGGCCTCTCGGCCTACTGGCTGATGTGCACCAGCCTGGTCCGCGCGGCCCTCCGGCACATCGTGCCCGCGGAGGCACGCACCCTGCCTCCGCGGCAGGAGCGGGCCCGCCGTCCGCTACTCCCCGGGGAGGAGACGCCCCCTAGGCGCCTCCCCTCTCTTCTTCTCCTGCGCCCCGCCCGCTGTAACACGCCGACCGTTCAACAATCGTTCTTTGGCCGATAAGCGATCGTCGAGCAGGGCGGCCTGGTGACGCCGCCCACGCGTTGCGCCGAGAGTCTTCGGCGGCTCGAGGCACTCGCCGGGGCGCGGCGCCCGCCCCGGCCCGACCTGCTCGACCCGCACGAACCGGCCACCAGGACGGCCCCACCCGAGCCCATCCCGTGCGCACCCTGTCCCCGGGCGCACCCTGCCCCGGGCGCCACCGCACCCGCCCGAGAACTACCGCGGAGGCCCATCCGGCCCGTACGGGAGACGGGACGCCGGATCCTGCCCGTGCCCGGCCTCACCCACGCCCCCGCACCCGCCCCACACCCACGTCTGCCGAGGACCGCCCCCGGAGGCGCACACTGAGACCATGCGCAGACGGCCACCCCCGGGCACCGTCCCGTGGCACCGAGCGATGCGGACGCTGGCGCGACTCCATCACCACGCCGCCCCGGCCCGCCCCTCGCGCCCCGCCCAGCGGGACGCCCTGCTCGCGGTCCTGGACGAGGCGGTGACCGCGCAGGCGCCGGCCGACGCGGCGGTGGCGGCCTGCGGCGAACCGAGCCCCGTCTCCAGCCAGACCGCCCGCTCCTGCGGACGGCAGAGCATCACCCTGCACCGCCTGCGCGCCCGGCTGCAGGACCTGCACCTCACCGAGCCGGACCTGGTGGCGGTCCAGGCCCACGCGGCCCGCCTGCTGGCCTACGACCTCTGGATGCTCCGGGAGTCCCTCAACCTGGCCTTCACCCTCCACCCCAGCCCGCGCACCGAGGCCGCCCGGCTGCGCCTCAACGGTCTGGGCCGCCACGCCGACGACCTCCGGCGGCTGCGGGACGGCCTGCGCGGCGAAACGGCGTAACCCACCTCGCCGCCGAGCCACCCGGGTGCCGCCCCCGCCCGAGGACCGTCCTCACCACGGCGCTCCCTCAACCGAGGGTGCGGGCAAGCCCGTTGGGGAGGCGTCGGCCCATCCGCCGAGGCCGCGTCCCGGGAACGCCGCCGACGTCCGGGATGTGGACCGGCGCGCCCTGGGGTAATTTAGGTCGTTTGTCACTAATCTCCGGTGGCTGTAAGGAGTCGATCCTTCGCGTCTCGCATCTACGTCTTCACCGGAGATGACATGCACAAGCTTCACAAGGCCGCCGTCCTGCTCGCCGCCCTCGGCAGCGTCGGCATCCTGGCCGCCGGCACCGCGCACGCCGACGGCACGGGCCGGGGCGGCGGCCAGTTCAGCGTCCAGCAGAGCACCACCTGCCGGTCCCACGACCTGAACATCGACATCCTCGGAGCGGTCGGGCTGCTCGACGGCGTCCTCGGCAACGGCCTCAACGGCGAGGGCGACCCGGCGGCCCAGAGCTCCCAGCTCGGCTCGAAGATGGGCTGCGACAACAAGGCCTTCTAGCCGGGGCACCGATCGGACACCGATCGTCACCCGACACCGGACGGGCGGCCGGCCGTGAGGCCGGCCGCCCGTCCCACGCCCGCGGCGTGATCTCCCGAACGCGGCTCAGCCGCGGTGCGGCCGGGCCGGGAGGCCGTCGATGCTGAGGGAGTTCTTCCGGCGCATGTACTCCTCCAGCTGCGCCGGCGTCCTGCGTTCGCCCCACTGGTCCTGCAGGTCCCGCTCCCGTACGAGGGTCATCTCCGGAACCGTGAAGCCGCAGGAGTCGGCGATGCGGTCGAGGGAGACCACGACGACGGAGCGCGGGATCGGATGGCTGCCGAAGTGCCCGGCGAGCCCGTCCCATTCGGGCGTGCCGGGGAAGACGCAACGGCCCTCGCCGTACAGCCGCACGATCTTCGGGCGAGCGGTGAAGGAGCAGAACATCAGGGTGATCCGGCCGTTCTCCTTCAGGTGCGCGATGGTCTCCGCGCCGGAGCCGATGAGATCGAGATAGGCCACGGTGGTGTCGTCGAGCACGGCGAAGGTGTCCGTGCCGCCCTTCGGCGACACGTTGACGCGGCCGTCGGCGGCGAGTGGTGCGCTGGCCACGAAGAACATCGGAGCGCGGGTGACGAAGGACCGCAGCGCCGGGGTCAGTGACGCGTAGAGCCTGCCCATGAACCCTCAGCCCCTCTCCCGCGTCGTCATGATGTCCTCCGCCGTCTGCGCCGGCCCGATCAGCCGGTCCGGGCGGGGGGCCACCGCCGTGATGGGACGCACCTGCCCGGCCGCCTCCCGGGCAGCGGTCCGGATCGTGATCGACGAGGCCAGCTCGCGCGCCCTGCGCCGCGCCTCGTCGGCGTCCGCGGCGCGGACGATGAGCAGCCCGCAGCGGTCGTACGACCAGGCGATGGGGTGGACGGTGTCCCCGGGTGAGACTCCGATGTGCAGGTCCACGACGTCCGGGGCGGCGCGTACGGCCTCGGCCCCGTCGACGGACTCGACGACACCCGGCTCGGCGGTGAGGAACCGGATGGCCGCCGCGCACCGGGGGGCGCCGGGCAGCACCGGCTCGGTGGCGCCCGCGTACCAGAGGTAGGCCAGGGCGTCGATGTCGACGCCGTACACCTCGTGGACGAGGTCGGCGATCCGGTCGCCGCCGCGCCGGTTGTGGGACTCCACGAGACGCGGGCCGTCCGGGGTGAGTTTGATCTCCGTGTGGGAAGGGCCGTCCCGGAGGCCGACGGCGTCGAGCATGCGCACCACGAGGTCGTCCACCCGCGCGGCGAGTTCCGGTGCCCGCCCGGCGGGCTGGACGTGTCCGATCTCGACGAGGGAGTCGAGGGTCTCCTTCGCGGTGTGTGCGAGGACGACATGGCGTCCTCCGTAGGAGAACGCCTCGACGCTGATCTCCGGCCCCTGCAGGTATTCCTCCATCAGGAAGGTGTGCAGCCCGAAGTCGCGGGCCCACGCGGCCACGGCGGGCACGTCCGCGGGCCCGTGCGCCCGTCGCACACCGATGCTGCCGGAGCCGTACCGGGGTTTGATCACCGCGGGGCCGTACGTCTCGACGAAGGCGCGCAGGTCGTCCTCGCCGTGGCCGAGCCGGGCCACGGTGGCGTCCACTCCGCGCCTGCCGAGCAGGGTCCTGAAGGCCAGCTTGTCCTGGAGGACCCGTACGATGTCGAGTCCGGCGCCGGGCAGGCCCAGGGCGGTCGTCGCCGCCGCGGCCGTCTCCAGCCCGTCCTCGATCATCGAGACGACCCGTTCGACGGGGCTCCGGCCGTGCAGCGCACGCAGCAGTGCGACGACGGCGTCCGGTTCCCGGTAGTCCGTCAGCAGGGCCTCGCCGACCTCGGCGAGACCCTCCGCGGCCAGTTCCCCCGGCTGGTGGATCCAGACCACCTCGAAGCCGGCGGCGCGGGCCTTGCGCAGGGCGGCCGGGGTGCCGCCGATGATCGCGATGCGCCGGGTGCCGCTCATGCCCGCAGCTCCCGTCCCGCGGCGTCTTCCAGCCAGCGCACGACCTCGACGTTGTCGGCGCCCGCGGGCAGTTCCGCCCCGGCCCGCTCCCACAGCTCCCGGCACGCGGTGCCGAGCGGCGCCGGTCCGCCCGCGTCGGCCTGGAGTCCGGCGGCGATACGGATGTCCTTGAGCATCAGCCGCAGCGCGAAGCCGGAGTCGAAGGTGCCGGTCAGCACGTGGTCGGGCAGTTTGGTCTGCGAGGCGTGGTTGCGGCCGGTGGAGGCGTTGATCACCTCCAGCATGACAGCCGGCTCCAGGCCGAACGCCCGCCCCGCGAGCATGACTTCGGCCACCGCGGCCAGGTTGACCGCCGACAGCAGGTTGTTGAGCGCCTTCAGCGCGTGGCCGGCGCCGGGCGGCCCGACCCGGTGCGGCCGGCCGAGGGCGGACAGCACCTCCTCGGCGCGGTCGAGGACGTCCGTGTCGCCCGCCGCCATCAGGGTGAGTTCGCCCGCGCGGGCGGCGGCGGGGCTGCCGGAGACCGGGGCGTCCACCACGGCGACGCCGAACCGGGCGGCCCTGCGGCCGAGTTCGAGGGTGTCGGCAGGTGCCGAGGAGCCGGTGTCGATGATCAGGGCGTCTGGTTCGAGCTCGGTCAGCACCGCCTCGGCAACCTGCCGGACGGCAGCCCCGTCGGGAAGCATCGTGACGACCACCGGGGCGGCCAGGTCCGGCACGGCCGGCACGGCCGTGACACCGGGGTGTGCCGCGGCACGGCGCACCGCTTCCGCATCGAGATCGAAGACGCTCACCTCGTGCCCGGTGTCCGCCAGGCGGCGGCACATTCCGCCGCCCATCGCTCCGAGTCCGGCGAAACCCACCCGCATGGTCCGACCCATCCTTCCGTCCGCTGCCTGCACTTCGTTTCGTTCCCCCGGGACGCGACTGCTGCCGTGCCCCGCCCCGCCGCCCGGTTCCCCGCGCCCGGCTCAGGTCTCGACGGGTGCCGGGACGCGGGCCCCGGCGCCGAGGGCGACCCGCTCGCCGGCGACCCCCGCGAACAGGAAGACCACGGCCGCCCCGACCCAGCCGAGCCGCCCCGAGCCCAGCAGCAGACCGGTGACCACCACCGGCCCGAGCACCCGCTCCGCGGACAGCCCCAGGTTGAAGACCGCCAGGTAGCGGCCGCGCTCCGGAACCGGTGCCAGCGCGATGGACAGTTCCCAGCCCGCGGAGTTGGCCATGACCTCCCCCAGCGACAGCGCGACGACGGCCGCGCCCAGCCAGCCGATCGCGACCCAGCCGCTCGCGCCACCGGCCGCCGCGAAGCACAGACCGGCAGCGGCGAGCACCGCTCCGGCGCAGGCCAGCAGGCGGCTGGTGCGCCGCAGCCCGTCGGCGAACCGGCTGACGGGGATCTGCAGGACGACGACCAGCCCGGTGTTCAAAGCGAACAGGACGGACACCGTGACCCGCGGCGCGTCCGTGTGCTCCAGCACCCACACCGGCATCGCCACGAGCAGCAGGGCGTCGAAGAAGGTGAGCAGGAAGTTCAGCCCGGTCAGCGCGAGGTAGCGCGGGTACGGCAGCGCCCACCTGGCCCGCTCCCCGGCTGCCGGACGCCCGCTCTCCCGGACCCGCAGCACGAGGGCCGCGCCCCCGAGGAAGGCGAGGCCGATCGTCCCGAGGGTGAGCTGGTAGGCGAGCAGGGTGTCGCGGACCAGGGCCGCGCCCGCGGCCATCGCGCCGACACCGAGCCCGACGTTGCGCACCACGTTGATCGTCGCGAGCACCCGGGTCCGCTCCCGCTGGACCGGCACGGACCCGGCGACCAGGGCCTGGAGGACGGGCGGCGCGGCCCGGTCCACCGCGACGGCCAGCAGGGTGACGCCCAGGAACTGCCAGAAGGAGGTCACGAACGCGTACGTCACGCAGCAGGCCGCGCGGGCCGCGTACAGCACCGCGAGGACGTTCCGCGCGCCGTAGCGGTCGGCGAGTTCCCCGCTGAACAGCGACACGGCGAGCGCGACGGCTCCCGCACCGGCGAGGCCCACGCCGACCTGGTTCGCCGTCAGGCCCACCTGGCGGGTGAAGAAGGCCACCGAGGACGCCATGAACAGGCCGATGCCCAGCGACTGGACCAGGGCGGCAGCGGCCAGTCGGCCACCGCCCGCGGGGAGCCGGCTCAGCCTCATGTCAGTCCGTTCCGAAGTCGAAGTCCACGCGGTCCTCCAGCTCCATCTCCCGGACGATCCGCCGTACACCGGAGAAATCGCGGACCAGCAGTCCGTTGCCGGCCTGGGCGCGGCAGTCGGCGACGATGTCGGCGGCGCGCTCGACGCCCGCGTGCTCGAGGATGCCGGGCCACACCTCGAAGTCCTGGGCGACGAAGGCGTGCAGGGCCTTGGGCAGGTTGTCGGTGAACGCCCTGCGCTGCTCCTCGTTGAGGTGGACGTAGAGCGCCTTGGCGACCTCGACCATCACGGAGGAGTGCGCGGACTCGTCGCGGGCGTGCAGCCGGGGGACGAGGGCGTGCAGCGGCTGCACCGACTCGTCGCGGGAGAGCAGTTCCAGGTAGGCGTTGACGCTGATCTCGGAGACGGTCGTCCAGACGAGCTTGAGCAGGTCCCGCTCCCACTGCTCGCTCGCCTTCGCGTCGGCCTCGAGGAGCCTGCGGTAGGTGACGGTGTGCGGGTAGCGCGGCTCGCGGGTGACCGCCCGGATCTCCCGGGTGCGTTGCATGGCGACCATGTGCATGTACGTGTGCCAGACCTCGTCGACGTGAGTCTGCTGCACGGCCCGCTTGAGATGCACGCCTTCGGCACCCGGGAAAGCACCGTGCATGATCATCGTGAAGGTGGGGTTGGCGACGTACTCCTCGGCCGCGATGACGCGCTCGTTGTAGACGAGCCAGGCCATCGTCAGCACCTTTTGGCGCTGTTCGGGGGTGGCGGCCAGGAAGAGCGGGTGCCGGGCGAACGGCAGCAGCCGTTGCGGGTAGTCGGGGAGCGACTCGTCGTACTCCCCGGGCTCGGCGACCCGGTCGAGGTCGGTGCGGATGGTCGCGCGGCGTGGCCAGGCGTCGGCGATGCGGCGCAGCACGGCCTCGTCGACGTGCCCGGGCTCGCCGTCGCCGGCGTCCGGTTCGTGGGCGTGCTCGCTGAGGACGGTCACTGTTCCCCCTCCGGTGAGGACGAGTCGATGGCGCTGGCGAGGAGCGCCACGCCGTGCCGCAGGCCGTCCTCGTCGATGACCAGGGGCGGCATGATCTTCAGGACCTCGCCCCGCGCGCCCGAGGTCTCCACCAGCAGTCCCCGGTCGAAGGCGGCCCGGGAGACGCGGTCGGCGAGGCCGTCGTCGGCGAAGGCCAGCCCTCGGATCAGTCCTCGGCCGCGCACGGCGCAGCCCAGGTCCCGGTGTGTCCGGGCCAGGTCGCCCAGGAGGCGCTCCAGCAGGGCGGCACGGCCTTGGACCCGGGCGGTGAAGGCGGGGTCGGCCCAGTGCTCCAGGCAGGCGGCAGCGGTGACGAAGGCGAGGTTGTTGCCGCGGAAGGTGCCGCTGTGCTCACCGGGGCCGAGCAGGTCGAGCTCGGGGCGGACCAGGGTGAGCGCCATGGGCAGGCCGTAACCGCTGATGGACTTCGACAGACACACCAGGTCCGGCACGATGCCCGCTTCCTCGAAGCTGAAGAAGGTCCCGGTGCGGCCGCAGCCGGCCTGGATGTCGTCGACGATCAGCAGGATGTCCCGGGCGCGGGCGGCCTCGGCGAGCCGGCGCAGCCACGCGGGGCTCGCGGAGGCCAGCCCGCCCTCGCCCTGCACGGTCTCGACGACGAAGGCGGCGGGCTTGTCGATGCCGCTGCCCGGGTCGTCGAGGAGCCGGGTGAGGTGGTCGACGGTGTCGGTGTCCGGGCCGAAGTAGCCGTCGTAGGGCATGCGCGTGACATGACCGAGCGGTACGCCGGCGGCGCCGCGTTTGAAGGCGGTGGCGGAGGCGGCCAGCGCGCCGAGCGACAGGCCGTGGAAACCGCCGGTGAAGGCGATGACGTCGGTGCGGCCGGTGACCCTGCGGGCGGTCTTGAGGGCGGCCTCGACGGCGTTGGTACCGGTCGGGCCGGTGAACTGGACGCGGTGGCCGAGCCCGCGGGGCGCGAGGACGACGTCCCGGAACCGCTCGAGGAAGCGGGCCTTGGCCGAGGTGTGGAGATCCAGGCCGTGGGCCGGGCCGTCGGCGAGCAGGTAGTCGACGAGGGCCGCCTTCGCCGCGGGCGGGTTGTGGCCGTAGTTGAGCGCGCCGGCGCCGGAGAGGAAGTCGATGTACTCGTGGCCCTGTTCGTCCCACATCCGGTGGCCCGAGGCGCGGGTGAAGACGGCCGGGAAGCGGCGGCAGTAGGTCCGTACGGCCGATTCGAGCTCGTCGAAGACCGTGGTGGCGGACGCCGGGTCGGTGACGGTCATGACACGCTCCAGGGATCGGTGCCGGTGATCCGCGCGGCCTGACGGGCGTCGAGCGCGGTACGCGGGGAGAGCGGGAACCAGCCCGCGAGGGTGAGCCGGATCAGTTCGCGCATCCGGTCCGCGATGAGGTCCGGGGTGTAGGCCCCGGGCACGTCGGCGGCGTCGAGGGTGGCCGTCGGCGGGAAGTAGCGGCCCTGCTTGGCGGGGCGCACCACGGCGTCCCACAGGTTGAGGCTCTGCCCGCCCCAGCGGGCCCGGCCGCTGAACACGGAGTAGACGGGCAGACCGGCCGGGTGGGGGCGGCTCAGCGCCTGGTTGACCGGTTCGCTCACCATCTCCACGATCAGGCCGCAGGCGCCCGCGTCCCGCGCCCGGCGGGCCTGCGCGAACAGCTCCAGGGCGTCGTCCACGGCCTCCCCGTGCCGGCCCAGGCCGGTGAGCTGAGGCGTGTAGCCGAGGTGGGCGAGGGTGGGCAGGCCGGTGGCGGCGACCGTCTCCACGCAGCGCAGCTGGTCGGGGCCGCCGACCTCGATCTTCACGGCGTCGGCGCCGGCCCCGGCGAACCGGGCGGCCGCCGCGTGGGCGGCGGCGGGGTCCGCGGTGGTGCCGTCGGGCAGGTCGGCGAGCAGGAACGGGGTCCGGGGCCGGGCGAACTCGCGATCCATCGCCTCCCGCACCTCGACGACCAGGCCGACCATGGTCGACAGGGCCCAGTCACGTTCTGCCGCCCGGGACATGACGGTGGTGGAGCGGCCGAGGTGGGTCATGAAGTAGGAGTCGCCGACCATCACGCACTCGACGGGGCTGTCGACCAGGTCGGGCGCCCGCAGCGCCTTGGCCAGTCCCTCGATCTCGTAGCCCCGGTAGGCGTTGATCTTCAGGCCGAGCTGGGCCGGCGACTCGTGGCGCCACAGGTAGGGCGCGAGGGCGCCGGTCCGGGGCGGCGCGGTCAGTTCGGCGCTCATGCGGTGGCCTCCCGGTAGACCTTGTTGATGCGGTGGACGGCTTCGCGCAGGTCCTGCGGGGGCGCGGCCGTGAAGCACAGGCGGGCCCGGTCCGTGCAGTGCTCGCCGAAGACCCTGCCGGGCGCGAGCCCGACGCCCTCCTCGGCGCAGCGGCGGACGAACTCCTCGTCGCTGCCGTACGCCCGCAGGTCGAGGAAGGTGTAGAGGCCGCCGGCGAGTGCGGTGTGCGGGATCTCCAGCGTCTCGTGGGCGAGCCGGCCGGCCTCGGCGGCGAGCCGGCGGCGGGCGGCGAGCTCCGCCGGCGAGGTGGACAGGGCCTCGTACATGGCGAACTGGGCGGCCGTGGACACCGAGTACAGGGTGTGCAGCGACCACTTGGTCAGCGTCTCGGTGCAGCCGGGCGGGGAGATCAGGTGGCCGGCGCGGGCGCCGGGCATGGCGTACGTCTTGCTGCACGAGTGCACCGCGAAGGTGCGCTCGTCGGCCCCGCCGACGGTGGCCGGATCGAGGAAGCCGTCGGGGGAGAAGTCGTAGTTCTCGTAGGCGTTGTCGGCGATCAGCC
Organism: Streptomyces sediminimaris; assembly: GCF_047049295.1. Taxonomy (NCBI): domain Bacteria; kingdom Bacillati; phylum Actinomycetota; class Actinomycetes; order Kitasatosporales; family Streptomycetaceae; genus Streptomyces; species Streptomyces sediminimaris. The sequence goes on from NZ_JBJWOT010000001.1 coordinate 2,779,792, forward strand.
ACAGGTCGTGCCGCTCGGCCAGGTCGACGAGGCGGGCCAGCTGAGTCTCGTCGAGACGGTAACCGGTGGGGTTGTTGGGGTTGTTGAAGTAGATCGCGCGGGTGCGGGGGCCCACGGCGGCCTCGACGACGGAAAGGAAGTCGAAGCCGGGTGCCGTGGCCGGGTCGGACAGCTCCAGGAAGACCGGGACCTCGCGGGGCACCCCGCCCGCCGCGCGGACCAGGCCGGTGGCGAACAGCCACTGCGGGGAGAGGACGAGCACGTCGTCTCCGGGCCGCAGGATCGCCCGCAGCACCACGGCGATGGCGTGCGTGGCTCCGGCGGTCACCAGGATGCGGTCCGGGTCGACCGGGGTGCCGCGGCGTGCTCCCGCCGCGGCGGCGAGGCGTTCGCGCAGCAGGGCGACACCGGCGGGCGGCGCGTGCTGGTGCGGCTCGATCCCGAACTCGGCGCGCTCCCAGACCCGGGGGTCGGCACACGGCGGGAACACGGTCTTCCCCTGGTGCAGCCCGACCGGCGTGCGGTGCCCGTGGGCCCGCAGCAGCCGTTCGACCGCGACCAGCGGCGAGGGGGGAATCTCGGTCAGCGGACGACCGAAGGAGGGCATCGTCGGCTCCTAGTCGGCGGTGGCGGGGCTGGCGTGGGCAGCCGGGGCGGGGCCGGGGCCGGCCGCGCGGGCGGTGGCCGTCAAGGCCCGTGCCGCGCCCCAGGAGGGGCGGTCCAGACCGAGGTTCTCGCGCAGGGTGGTGCCCTCGTAGGCGGTGCGGAACAGGCCGCGGCGCTGCAGTTCGGGCACGACCAGGGCGACGAAGTCGTCGAGGCCGTCGGGCAGGACCGCGGGCATGACGTTGAAACCGTCGGCGGCCCCGGTGGTGAACCACTCCTCGAGCTCGTCGGCCAGGGACCGGGGGGTGCCGATGACGATGCGGTGGCCACGCCCGCCGGAGATCGACCGATACAGCTCGCTGATGGTCAGGCCCTCGCTGCGGGCCTTGTCGTAGATCAGCCGCTGGCGGCTGGTCGAGCCCTCGGTGCGGGGCAGTTCGGGCAGCGGACCGTCCACCGGATGGCCGGAGATGTCGACGTCACCGAGGAGCAGCTTGAGCAGCCCGAGGCCGACGACCGGGTCGACGAGTTCCTGCAGGGCGGCGTACTTGTCCTCGGCCTCCGCCCGGGTGCGGCCGACCACGGGGAAGATCCCCGGCAGCACCTTCACCTGTCCCGGGTCGCGTCCGTGTCCGGCGGCCTGCTCCTTGATGCTCCGGTAGAAGGCGCGCGCCCGGTCGACGTCCGGCGCGGCGGTGAAGACGACCTCGGCCCAGCGGGCGGCGAAGTCCTGCCCGTCCGGCGACGAGCCCGCCTGCACGATCACCGGGTAACCCTGCGGCGGCCGCGCCACGTTCAACGGCCCCCGCACCCGGAAGTGCTCCCCCTCGTGCCCCAGGACGTGCAGCTTGCCCGGATCGAAGAAACGCCCCGACTCCTTGTCGTACAGGAACGCGTCGTCCTCCCAGCTGTCCCACAGCCCGGTGACCACCTCCATGAACTCCCGCGCCCGGCGATACCGCGCCGCATGCTCCGGCTGCCGCTCCAGATTGAAGTTGCGGGCCTCCGCGTCCGTGACGGAGGTGACCACGTTCCAGCCCGAGCGGCCCGCGCTGAGATGGTCGAGGGACGCGAACCGCCGCGCCAGGTTGAAGGGTTCGTTGTACGTCGTCGACGCGGTGGCCGCCAGACCGATACGGGTGGTGTGCACGGCGAGCGCCGACAGCAGGGTCAGCGGCTCGAACTGCACGATGCGGCCCTGCCGGCTCAGCTCCTCCGCGTCCCGGAACGGAATCCGGATACCGACCCCGTCGGAGAGGAAGACCATGTCGAACAGGCCGCGCTCGGCGGTCCGCACGAGGTCGCGGTAGTGCCCGAAGTCCAGTCCCCCGTCGGCGTGGGCATGCGGGTGGCGCCACGAGGCTATGTGGTAGCCGGGTGCCACCAGAAACGCACCGAGACGGAGCGTGCGGCGCGGTGTGCGCGTCATTCCGAATCCCCCTTTGCATACGCGACCCGAAAGGGACGGTAGCCAAGGGGACGGACCGGGCCACGGTTGTGGGCACAACGAGATTTCCCCTCGAAAAACTCGTTGTGCCCATTACGCCGAGGCCTTTCCCAAAACTGTTTGCGGAGCGCGTACTTGACCTACTGTTCAGGGGCCTGCGAACCGGAGGTGAACCGATGGACAAGGCGGCTTCCGTCCTCGTTCTCGTCGACAGCGACTATGCCGACACGCCGTACGACAAGTGGTCCGCCGAGGCCGGCGTCCGGCCGTCCCTACTGGTGTCCGCCCGCCGGTATCCGCAGTACCGCCATGTCCCCGGGGCGCGCTCCTTCACCGCCTACGCCACCGGCGGCGACGTCGAGCGGGCGGCGCTCGCCGGGGCACCCGCGGTGGTGGTGGCCCGGTCGGAGGCGGACGTGCTGCGCGCGGCCCGGCTGCGTGAGCTGCTGGGCGTGCCCGGGCAGGACCTCGCCAGCGCGCTCGCCTTCCGGGACAAGGTGCTGATGAAGACGCTGCTGAGGGAACGGGGCGTGTCCGTACCGGAGTTCGCCCCGGTGCGCATGCCGCTGGATCTCGTCGCGTTCCTGCGCGCACACCCCTACCCGGTGGTGGTGAAGCCGGCCTTCGGCTCGGGCTCCACCGGGACCCACGTGCTGCGCGACGACGCGGACCTGGCCGCGCTGCTGGCCGCCGGACTGCCCGAGCACGCGCAGGTGGAGGAGTTCGTCGAGGGCGTCATGTACGTCGTGGACGGGCTGGTCGTGGCGGGCGAGCCACGTGCCCTGTTCGTCTCCCGCTACCTCAACGACTGTCTGTCCTACCGTGCGGGCGTCCACCTGGGGTCGGTGCAGCTGACCCGGGACGACCCGCTGGTGGACCGGCTCACCGGCTACGCCCGGCACGTCCTCGGCCGGCTGCCGACGCCCCGGTGCACCGCCTTCCACCTGGAGGTCTTCCGCACTCCGGCGGACGAGCTGGTCCTGTGCGAGGTGGCGAGCCGCACGGGCGGCGCCCTGACCAGCCCGGCCGTGCGCGCGGCCACCGGCTTCGACCTCGACCAGGAGTGGTTCCTGGCCCAGGTGAAGGGCGCCGCGCACCCCGTGCGTAAGGTGAACGGGGCGGCCCCGGGACGGTCTGCCGGCTGGGTGGTCTTCTACCCCGCATCCGGCACGCTCGCCGGGCTGCCCTCCGCCGCGCCGCCGTCGTACGTCGTCGAGCAGCGGCTGCGCGGCAGCGTGGGCACACGGTACGAGGGCGGCGAGAAGTCCGGGGTGTACCTGGCCGGTTACGTCGTGACGGGCCGGGACGCCGACGAGGTCGAACGGCACGTGGGCGAGCTCGCCGAGTGGTACGCGGCCTCGGTCCGGTGGGCGACGTGACGGCGGGCACGGGGACGGCGGGCGAGGCGCCGGCGGAGAGGTCCGCCGGGCAGGAACGAGGAGCAGCGATGCGGTACATCGTCGTCGGGGCCGGCGCGGTAGGCGGCTCGATCGGGGGCCGGCTGCACGAGAGCGGCCGTGACGTCGTCCTGGTGGCGCGCGGCGCCCACGGCGCGGCCCTGCGCGCGGACGGGCTGCGCTTCACCACCCCCGAGGGCACCCGTCACCTGCGCGTCCCGGTGGCCGACGGACCCGAGGACCTCCCGCTGCGCCCGGACGACGTCCTGGTGCTGGCCGTCAAGACCCAGCACACGGCGGCCGCGCTGGCCCGGTGGGCGGGCCGGCCGGTCGCGGGCGGCGGTCTCGCGGGCGAGTCGCTGCCTCTGGTCTGCGCGCAGAACGGCGTCGAGAACGAGCGGCTGGCGCTGCGGCTGTTCCGCCGGGTGTACGGCATGTGCGTGGTTCTGCCGTCCTCGTTCCTGCGCCCGGGCTCGGTCACCGCGGCGTGCGGGCCGTACACCGGGGTGCTGCTCCTCGGCCGCTACCCGTCCGGTGCCGACGGCACCGCCCGCCGCATCGCCGCCGACCTGGAGGGGTCGGTGTTCCGTGCACCGGTCGTGACGGACGTGATGCGTTTCAAGTACGCCAAGCTGCTGGGAAATCTCACCCAGACCGTCGAGGCCCTGTGCGGACCGGTGGCGGCCGGCACTCCCGCCGGGGAGCTGGCCGAGCGGGTACGGACCGAGGGCACGGCGGTGCTGAAGGCGGCCGGGATCGACTTCGCCGACGCGGCCGAACTGGCCGCGCTGCGCCGGGGCACCGTGGAGCCGCGACCGGTACCGGACGGGGAGCGCGCGCTGGGGTCGGCGTGGCAGAGCCTGGCCCGCGGGGCCGGCTCCATCGAGGCGGACTACCTCAACGGTGAGTTCGTGCTCCTGGGGCGCACGCACGGGGTGCCCACGCCCGTCAACGAGACGCTGCTGCGGCTGGCGAACGCCTCGGCGGCGCAGGGGCGGCCCCCCGGCACGACGGCTGCGGCCGAGGTGCTGGCGCTGCTGGACGCCCCGGCGTGACAGCCGGTCCGCCGGACGCGCTGCGCGACAGGGTCCTCTACGGATTGTGACCGGAATTCTCCCGGAAGCTCCCCTTGGTAAATCTCTTGTAAACAAATCTCTTTGCCAAAGCTGGATTGCCGCTGCCCGCGCGCGTCGGAATCAATGAATGCCGAGTGCGGCCAACAGCCGCACTCCGGCGTGGTCAAACGGTCAACCACTGCTCCACGCCCGCCTGCTGAGCGATGCGCGAATCGGCCACGCTGACCGATTCCCATGCATCGGATTGACCGGAACGGGGGTTTCATGTCCGAACGCACGCCTGCATTGTGCACACCGCCACCCATACGCGAGGACATACGAAAACACGAACGGCGCAATGCCCTGCACACACTCGTCGGCCTGCTGGAACTGGCCGGGCACGACTGGGGGACCGTCACACACCGGGTGGGCGCACTGCCCGTACGCGCCCTGCTGGTGGGCAAGACCGTCGTCGCGGCGCAGCGGGGTGTACGACTGTCGGTCAGTGAGGACTCGTCACTTCACCGGCGCCAGGACCGGGCGGACCATCTGGTCACCATCCTGGGCAACCTGATCGACAACGCCGTCGACGCGCTCCGCGATCATCGCCCGGCCGTCCCCGGCGGACCCCGGATCGAGGTGGATCTGCGCGAGCGGGAGAACCTCACCGAACTGCGCGTGTCGGACAACGGGCCCGGAGTGCCGCCGGAGAAGCGGCGGTGGATCTTCACCGACGGGGCCTCCACCAAACGCCACACGGACGACCGCCACCGCGGTCTGGGCCTGGCCCTCGTCGCCGGCCTCGCGCGGGAGCGGGGCGGCACCGTGACGGTCACGGGACGGGAGGGGTACGGCGCGGTGTTCACCGTCCGGCTCCCCTCGCGGGCGGGCGCCGGGGAACGGGAGGCGTCGTGATCGACGTCCTCGTGGTGGACGACGACTTCCACGTCGCCGGGATCAACGCGCGGTACGTCTCCCGGGTGCCCGGCTTCCGGGTGGCGGGGCGGGCGCACGACGCGGCCACGGCGTTCTCCTGCGTGCAGCACGGCGGCATCGACCTGCTGCTCCTCGACCACTACCTGCCGGACGAGAGCGGGTTGTCGCTCACCCGCCGGCTGCGTCGCGAGGGCCCGGAGGTCGACGTGATCATGGTGACCGCGAACAACCGGCCCGCCTCCGTCCAGGAAGCCCTGCGGGCCGGCGTACTGCATTACATCGTCAAACCGTTCACGTTCGAGGGCCTGCGCGGCAAGCTCGAGGCCTACGCGCAACTGCGCGGGGCCCTCGACGACACGGCGCTGGACCAGGGCAAGATCGACCGGGTGCTGGGAACCCTGCGCGCCTCGGCCGCCGCCGCCCCGATGCCCAAGGGATACACGGAGCGTACGGCCGAGCTGATCCGGCAGATCGTCTCGCGGGCCGGTGGCCCGGTGTCCGCACAAGAGGTGTCGGAACAGGCCAGGGTCAGCCGGTCCACAGCCCAGCGGTACCTCAAGTACCTGGAGGAACAGGGCCGGTTGCGCCTCACCCTGAAGTACGGGGACAGCGGCCGGCCCGAGCACCACTACTCCAACGCCTGACGGTGCCGCCCGCCCGCCGGCCTGGCGGGCGGCACCCGGTGCGGGTGGTCCGGACGTCACACCGCCGGGCCACCCGCGTCGCGCACCCGGAGCCCGAACTCCAGCCGGGCGACCGCGCCGCGGGCCGCTTCGAGGGCGTCCTCGGCGGTCCCGGCGAGAGCACGGGCGTACGCCACCCGTGAGTCCGACGAGGTCAGACCGCCGACCTCGGCACCCGCACGGACACTCGCAGCGACCTCGGTCACCCCGGGCACGGCGCGGGCTTCCTCCAGCCCGGTGACCTCGCCCAGCACTCCGCGGGCACCGAGCACCGCGAACCAGATCGCCGAGAAGCGCGCCTCGCGGGGCACCGCGAGCGCGGCCCGTACGTCCGGCAGCACCCGCTCCCCCAGCGTCTGGCGCAGCGCGCACTCGTCGAGGTCCACGCCGGTGGCGTCCAGGGTGAGCGCCGGGATCTCGTCACCGCCCATCCGCACGTGCGTCTCGATCACCCGCGGGCCCGCCGTGCCCAGCACCACCTCGGTGTGGGTGACGCCGAAGGCCACGCCCAGGGCGTCCAGGACGCCGTCGACGCAGGCGTGGATCTCCCGTACCCGCTCCTCGGGGAGACCGGCGGGCGAGACATGGCCGAGTTCGACGAAGGCCGCCGGGTCGGAGTACTTGCGGGTGATCGCCACCACCTGGTGCTCGCCCCGCTCGGAGACCGCCTCGACGCTGAACTGCGTTCCCTCGATGAACTCCTCGACCAGTACGCCCGGGTTGCTCAGGCCCAGGTAGCTGCCGCCGGCCCGGTCGAAGGCGGCGGCCAGGTCGCTGCCGGCGTCCACCCTGGCGACCCCGGCGCTGCCCGCCCCCGAGACCGGCTTGACCACACAGGTCCCGTGCGAGCGGACGAAGGCCCGCAGGGCGTCCACGTCGGCGACGCGGGCGTGCGCGGTGGCGTCGACGCCGGCCTCGGCCAGCCGGTCCCGCATGGCCTCCTTGTCGTGCACCAGGGACACCGTCTTGACGCTGTGGCAGTCCAGGCCCAGCGCCTCGCCGATCGCCGCGTAGTGGTCCTGGTCCCGCTCGCCGAAGGTGGCGATCCGGGTGAAGGGATGCCGGGCGTGGGCGGCGGCGGCCAGCGCGATCCACTCCTCGTCGGGGGCGTCGCCGCGCACCCCGATCACCCGGGCGTTGCCGCCCGGTTCGCGCACCTTGTGCAGGTAGTCCAGGTGGACGATCACCGAGGTCTCGGTGCCGGGCCGGGCGGCGCGCAGCCGGGCCGGGAAGTCGCGGCCCGTCCCTACGACCAGTACGTGCTCAGTCATGGCAACTCATTTCAGTAGCGCATCAGGGCGTCGCCGAAGCGGTCGGCACCCAGCCGGCGGCGGCGTACCACCACTGGGCCAGTTCCTCCTGGTACTTGCGCACCTCCGCCGCGGACCCCGCCGTCACCAGCGCGTCGGCGGCCGACTGCGTGAGGTGCTCCACCCCGCGGCCCACCGCCCCCGGCGCCAGCCGCACCGTCAGGTCCGCCGCGGGCACCGGACAGGGGTCCGCGGGCGGTACGAAGGCGCCGTGGCCCGCAGGCAGGAGGGTCCAGCCGGACAGCTCCGCGGGGGCCGGCGGTTGCCCGGTCAGGGTGAGCGCGCTGCCGCACTGCGCCCGCAGCCCCTCCTTGGCGAGGTGCACGCCGAACACCCGCTCATGGGCCTCGGCGATCAGCGCGCCCCCGGCCCGGCTCGCGATCTCGCACAGCACCGGCTCGCCGTCGGCTCCGATCCACGCCTCCAGGTGGAAGGCGAGGGCGGTCGGGGAGCCCGGCAGCGCGGCGAGCACGTCGTGCGTCAGCCGCATCAGCGGGCCGAAGCGCGGGTCGCCGGCGTCGAGCATGGCGCTGCTCAGGTGGGAGTGGTCCTGCAGGCGCTGGGCGATCCCGCCGCTGTCGTACTGCGACGGCCAGGCGTACAGGGCGGCCCCGTCCCGCATCATTCCGTCCACGTGGAAGAAGTCGCCCCAAACGAAGCTCTCCGCCATCCACTGGCCGGGCAGGTAGGGCACGTCCGACGTGCGCTGCCGGGCCAGGAACGCGGTGACGTCGTCCGGCCCGCGCAGCACCGCGACGCCCTCCGAGCCCGCGCCGAAACGGGGCTTGATGACCGCCGGCCGTCCCTCGGCGTCGAGGAAGTCGAACAGGTCCGACGGGCTGTCGACCGCGGCGAAGGCGGGGACCCGGATCCCGGCCTCCCGGGCGATCCGCTTCATGACGACCTTGTCGCGGTAGGCGGTGGCCGAAGCGGTGCCCTGGCCGGGCAGACCGAGCCGGGCGCGCAGCCGGGCGGCCCGCAGGACATCGCTCTCGCTGGTGCTGGCGACCAGGTCGACGGCGTAGGTGCGCGCCGCCTCCTCCGCGATCTGCTCGGTGGCCCAGGAGTGGTAGTCGGGCACCAGGCGGTGCATCGGGAAGGCCTCGGCGAGCACGTCCTCGGCGCCCTCGACGGCCCGGGGCGTGGTGACCAGGACGACGCCGGCGGCGGTGTCGTCGAGCCATTCGTGCAGGGGGCGACCGGTGAGCGGCTGACGGGAGAAGAGCAGGACTTTCGGCATGGGTTCAGATCCTTGACACGGTGGTGGAGGTGACCGGCTGCAGCCGCCCGTGGAGGTGCACGAGGCTCTCCCCCGGCGCCCCCTCCCGCACGTGTTCGACGGCGGCGACCACCAGCTGGTGGTCGCCGACCCCGACCTGGTGCCGCCGTGCGCACACCAGCCAGCCCAGGCAGCCGTCGAGCAACGGCACCCCGTGCGGGCCCGGGTGCCACCCGGTGGGCGGGGCGAAGCGGTCGGCACCCCGCGTCGCGAACCGCTCGGCCAGCTCCGTCTGGTGGGCGCCCAGCAGCTGGATGCCGAACCACTGCGCGTCCCGGACGAGCGCCCAGGTGCTGGAGGTGTCGGCCAGTGCGAAGGAGACGAGGGCCGGGCGGGCGCTGAGCGAGGTGAACGACGTGATGGTGACACCGGCCGGTCCGGCCGGGCCCCGGGCGGTGAGCACCGTGACGCCCGAGGCGTGCGCGCGCAGCACCGAGCGCAGGGCGGTCGCCTCGACGGTCACGGGGTGGCCCCCGCCGCGGAGCGGAACGCCGGCCGGCGCAGCCCCAGGTTCTCGCGCAGGGTGGCGCCCTCGTAGGCGGTGCGGAACAGGCCGCGGCGCTGCAGTTCGGGCACGACCAGGGCGACGAAGTCGTCGAGGCCGTCCGGCAGGTAGTCCGGCATGATGTTGAAGCCGTCGGCGGCCTCCTGCACGAACCACTCCTCCAGCTCGTCGGCGATGGTCTCGGGCGTGCCGAGCAGGAAGCGGTGGCCACGCCCGGCCGCGACGGACAGATACAGCTCGCGGATGGTGAGCCCCTCACGGCGGGCCTTCTCGTAGATCAGCCGCTGTTTGCTGGTCGAGCCCTCGGTGGCCGGCAGTTCGGGGAGCGGACCGTCCAGCGGGTGGCCGGAGATGTCGACCATGCCGAGCTGGTACGACAGCATGCCGAGGCCGACGACCGGATCGACCAGGCCCTGGAGGGTGGCGTACTTGTCCTCGGCCTCCGCCCTGGTGCGGCCCACGACGATGAACGCGCCGGGCAGTACCTTCACCTGGTCCGGGTCACGGCCGTGGTCGGCGGCCTGCTTCTTCAGCCCGCGGTAGAAGGTCTGCGCCCCGTCCAGGGTCTGCTGCACCGTGAAGACGACCTCGGCCCAGCGGGCGGCGAAGTCCTGCCCGTCCGGCGACGAGCCCGCCTGCACGATCACCGGGTGACCCTGCGGCGGCCGCGCCACGTTCAACGGCCCCCGCACCCGGAAGTGCTCCCCCTCGTGCCCCAGGACGTGCAGCTTGCCCGGATCGAAGAAACGCCCCGACTCCTTGTCGTACAGGAACGCGTCGTCCTCCCAGCTGTCCCACAGCCCGGTGACCACCTCCATGAACTCCCGCGCCCGGCGATACCGCGCCGCATGCTCCGGCTGCCGCTCCAGATTGAAGTTGCGGGCCTCCGCGTCGGTCGCCGAGGTGACCACGTTCCAGCCCGAGCGGCCCGCGCTGAGATGGTCGAGGGACGCGAACTGACGTGCCACGGTGAAGGGTTCGTTGTACGTCGTCGACGCGGTGGCCGCCAGACCGATACGGGTGGTGTGCACGGCGAGCGCCGACAGCAGGGTCAGCGGCTCGAAGTGCACCATGCGGCCCTGCCGGCTCAGCTCCTCCGCGTCCCGGTACTTGGTGCGCACCCCGGCGCCGTCGGAGAGGAAGACCATGTCGAACAGGCCGCGCTCGGCGGTCCGCACGAGGCCGCGGTAGTAGTCGAAGTCGAGTCCGCCGTCGGGACGGGCGCGGGGGTGCCGCCAGGCGGCGACATGATGGCCCGGTGCGGGCAGGAAGGCGCCGAGCTTCATCATGCGGCGTTGCGGGCTCACATGGACCTCCGTGGGACGGGGATACGGACTTGGGGAGTTGCGTCAGCCGAGGCGGCGTACCGGCTCGCCCGCGAGGAACGCCTGGATGTCCTCCACGGCGTGGCCGTAGTACGTCGCGTAGTTGGCCTGCGAGACGTAGCCGAGGTGCGGAGTGGCCAGCAGCCGGGGAGCCGTGCGCATCGGGTGGTCGGCGGGGAGGGGTTCGACGTCGAAGACGTCCACGCCCGCGCCGGCGATGCGGCCCTCGTGCAGGGCGGCGAGCAGTGCCTCCTGGTCCACGATGGCGGCACGCGAGGTGTTGACCAGATGGCCGCCGGGCCCGAGGAGGTCGAGCTCGGCGGCGCCGAGCAGGTGGCGGGTACGGTCACCGAGGGCCAGGTGGACGGAGACGAAGTCACTGCTCACCAGCAACTCCTCCTTGGACGAGGCGAGTTCGACGCCCACCTCGTCGGCACGCTCCTTGGTGAGGTTCTGGCTCCAGGCGCCCACCCGCATGCCGAAGGCGAGACCCACCCGGGCGACCCGGCTGCCGATCTTGCCCAGGCCCAGGAGCCCCAGGCGGCGGCCGTGCAGGTCGGCGCCGACGGTCTGCTGCCAGGGACCGCCGGCACGCAGGGCGTTGTTCTCGGTCACCAGGCCGCGGGCGAGGCCGAGCAGCAGCGCCCAGGTCAGCTCCACCGGCGGGGTGGGGGAACTCGCCGTGCCGCAGACCGTCACCCCGTTCCGTTCCGCGGCCGCGAAGTCGATGACGGAGTTGCGCATCCCCGAGGCGACGAGCAGCCTCAACCGCGGCAGGCGGTCCAGCAGTGAGGCCGGGAACCGCACCCGCTCACGCAGCGTCACGACGATGTCGAAGTCGGCCAGGAGGGCGGCGAGTTCGTCGTCGCCGACGACGTGCTCACGGTGCACGACGACCTCGACCCGGTCCTGGAGAGGGGTCCAGTCGGCGGACCGCAGCGCGGCGTCCTGGAAGTCGTCGAGCACGGCACAGCGCAGTCGCATGTCAGTTGTCTCCGTAGTTCGTGCTGTTCACGGTGTTCATGACGGCGCCGAGGCCAGGGGCCGTCGGCAGGCCGATCACACCACGGTCGACCGTCGCGCCGGTGAACGGGTCACCGAGCAGACCGAGATGGCCGTCCAGGTCCAGTTCGTCGGCGAGCGGCGCCAGTTGGGCCATGGCCGTCACCCCGAGGGCGCTCTCCAGCTTGCAGCCGAGCATGACCCGCAGTCCGGCGCGCCGGGCGAGCGTGACGGTCTCGCGGGCCGCGAGGAGCCCGCCGCACTTGACCAGCTTGACGTTGACGCCGCTGACCCGGCCGGTCAGCCGCGGCACGTCCTCGGGACCGGAGCACTCCTCGTCGGCGTAGACCGGCACCGGTGAGTTCTCGTGGACGTACCGCAGCGCCTCCACGTCGCCGGGTGGCACGGGCTGCTCGAGGAGTTCGACGCCGTACCGGTGCAGTGCGCGGGCGACGCCCAGGGCCCGGCCGGGGGTCCAGGAACCGTTGCCGTCGACCCGGATGCGCCCGCCGTACACCGAGCGCAGCAGCCCGGCGCGGCTGCCGTCGTCGTCCGGGGTGAACTTCAGCTTCAGAACCGGCCAGTCGGCCAGCGCCCGGCCCCGGGCGAGGAGTTCGCCGTCCGGGCAGGCGCCGATGGACAGCGCCGTGGGCCCGACGGGCAGCCCGTCAAGCCCCAGCAGCCGGTGCAGAGGCTGACCACAGGCCTTGCCGAGCAGGTCGTGCAGCGCCATGTCCACGGCCGACCGGGCCACGGGGCCCACACCGGCGTCCGTCAGCCGGCCGAGGACGTGCCGCAGTTCGTACGGCGACGACGCCCGGGCCAGTACGGGGGCGCAGGCGTCGATCTCCGCGGCGCGAGCGCCGCGCGCGGTGCCGTGGCCCGTCAGCCCCCGCCAGGTCAGCTCGACGACGCTCTGAAGTACCTCGGTGGTGGTGCCCGTGTTGCTGACGAAGGGCTCCTTGAGCGCGACGCGGACGGTGTGGTGGCGCAGTCTCATCCCAGCGCCTCCTCGAACGCCCCGACCACCATGCAGGCCTGGCGGAACGTCAGTTCCCGGAAGCCCTCCGGCTCCACGGGCACCGCCGGGTCGCGCGACGTGCCGTCCGCGGGCACCCCGGCACCGTTCGCGAAGCGTCCCCGCAGATACGGCGAGAGCCGGTCCCGGTGCTCGCGCAGCCAGTCGAGCGCGACGTCGTGGGCGCCGTCCGGAGCGGCCGCGAGGACGGCCCGGAACAGGCCCGTGAGCAGTTCGCCGTCGGCGGGCGAGGTGCTCGGCGGGCAGAGCATGAAGACCTGGGCCGGCAGCAGCACGAAAGCCACCGGGGCGGCCTCGTCGAAGCCGCGTACCAGCGGAGCGGTGATCGCCCTGAGCGAGCGGACCGTCGAGCGGCGCGTCAGGTAGCCGCTGCGCCGGGGCGGGCAGCCCGCCATGGCCCGCGCCCCCCAGTGCAGATGGGTGACGAAGGGGCTCTCCGGGGTGCCGGCCGGGCGGTCCGGGCGGTGGGTGCCCAGCAGGCCGAACAGCACATTGGTCAGCTGCAGCGACATCACCGGCAGCACCGGGGGCAGCGCGGGCAGCTGCTCGAAGAACGCGGCCGGCTCGGCCAGGGAACGCACCAGCACCAGCGCGGCCTCGGCGAGCGCGCGGGCCGAGGGGTAGCGGTGCCCGTCCAGCAGGTAACCCGTGCCGTCGCGCACCACGGTGCAGCGGGACACCTCGCCGTCCAGCCGCACGGCATGGCTGATCAGCTCCGGCAGCCTGGTGCCCTGCCGGGCGGTGGCGTCCGACTGCTCGACGAGCAGCGTGAGCATGTCGGTGACCAGAGGAGCGCGGTCCACCAGCACCGTGGCCCACTGCCGGAAGCGGTAGCCGGGGATCTTCAGCATCCGGCGCCAGTGCAGGTCGACGAGGGGGACCAGTTCGCCGTCCACGTCCGCCCGGGTCAGCGGGCAGAACAGCGGCCGGCTGCGGTCCCGCCGGACGAAGCGGCGTCCGTCCCAGGTGTGCAGCGCCAGGATGTCCCGCTTGCCCTGCTCGATCAGCGAGCCGGGCTGGTAGGCCTCGTCGCCGCCGTCGGTGTCGGCCTCGGTGCGGGTGAAGCCGTAGATCAGCGGATAGCCGTGGCCGGCGCCGCAGACGGCGGTGTTGAAGTCCATCGGCCCGGACCGCCCCAGCGCGATGTCCTCCCAGTTGCCGAGGTGCCCGGTGCGCGGCGGCACCAGGTCCTCGTGCCGCCCGAGCAGTTCGAGGAGGACGCCGATCGGCAGGTCCCGGGTGCCGACGTGGACCGGCGCGAAGGCCTTCTCGCCGGCGGCGAGCGCGTCGGCCTCCGCGGCGGAGCGCAGACCGAGTTCGTCGAGGAGCTGACCGTTCACCGCGTCTCTCCCTCCCGCAGCCGGCCCAGCAGGTACGGCAGGGTGCCACCGGCCCGCAGGACGTCCCACTCGCCCGCGGACCGGACGTCGGCCCGCGCGGTGAACGTGACGCCGCCGGCGGTGACCTCCGCCTCACCCGTCTCCCGCACCCGCTCCAGCGCCAGGTGGAACTCCTCCCGCCCGGTGAGCCCGAGGCCGGCCCAGCCGTGGCCCTCGGGCAGCAGCAGCGGCAGAACGCCCATGGCGCAGAGGTTGGCGCGGTGGATGCGCTCGAAGCTCTCGGCGAGGACCGCCCGTACCCCCAGCAGCCAGGGGCCCTTGGCCGCCCAGTCCCGGGAGGAGCCCATGCCGTAGGAGCGGCCCGCCAGCACGATCAGCGGGGTGCCCTCGGCGGCGTACCGGCACGCGGCCTCGTACACCGGCAGGCGCTCGCCGCTCGGCAGGTGCAGGGTCCTGCCGCCGCTCTCGCCGTCCCCGACCAGGTGGTTGCGCAGGCGGGGGTTGCTGAAGGTGCCGCGGGCCATCACCTCGTGGTTGCCGCGCCGCGAGCCGTAGGAGTTGAAGTCGCGCACCCCGCGCTCACTCAGGTGCCGGCCGGCCGGGGAGCCGGCCGGGATGGCACCGACCGGTGAGATGTGGTCGGTGCTGACGTCGTCGCCGAGCGCGAGCAGCGCGCGGGCGCCGGTGAGGGGACCGGAGCGCGGACGGGCGTCGGCATAGGCGGGGGGACGGATGTACGTGGAGTCCTCGTCCCAGGGGAAGACCTCTCCCTCCGGTGCGGTGAGTGCGGCCCAGCCCGGCTGCCCGCCGGTGTCCTCGGCGAAGACCTCGGGGGTGACGAACTCCACCTCCAGGGCGCGCAGTTCGGCGTCGTCCGGCCACAGGTCGCGCAGCAGGACGGGAGTGCCGTCGGGGGCGGTGCCCAGGGGCTCGCGGTCGAGGTCGGCACGGACGTGCCCGACGAGGGCGAGGGCGACGACCAGGGCGGGCGAGGCCAGGTAACCGGCCCGGACCTGGGCGTGCACCCGGGCCTCGAAATTGCGGTTGCCGCTGAGCACCGCGGCGACGGTGAGGCCGGCGTCGTCGACGGCCTCACCGACGCCCTCGTTCAGCGGGCCGCTGCCGCCGTTGCAGGTCATGCAGCCGTACCCCGCGACGTGGAAGCCGAGCTTCTCCAGGTCGTCGAGGAGCCCCGCGTCCCGCAGATAGCGGGTCACGGCCCGGGAGCCGGGCGACAGGCTCGTCTTCACGTGTCCGGGCACGGTCAGCCCGCGCCGCACCGCCCGCCGGGCGAGCAGTCCGGCCGCCAGCATCGCCCTCGGGTTGGAGGTGCTGGTGCACGACGTGACGGACGCGATGACGAGGTCGCCGTCGGTGACACCGCCGTGCGTCCGGGGCGCGGCCGGGTGGAAGGCGGCGAAGGAGCCGGGCAGTTCGCCCAGTGGGATCCGCTGGTCGGGGCGGCTGGGCCCGGCCAGGCTGGGCCCGACCTCCCCCAGGTCGAACTCGATCACCCGCCCGAACCGGGGCTCGTCGCCCGTACGCAGCAGGCGCTGGCGCCGGCAGTACTCCGCCACCAGGACCGTGTCCCGCTCGGCGCGGCCGGTGCGCCGCAGGTAGTCCAGGGTCTCCTCGTCCACCGGGAAGAAGGCGGACATCGCACCGTACTCGGGCGCCATGTTGGCGATGGTGCAGCGGTCGGGGGCCGGCAGCGCGGCGGCCGACGGGCCGGTGAACTCCAGCATCAGGCCGCGGACGCCGGCCCGGCGCAGCCGCTCGGTCAGGGCGAGGACCACGTCGGTCGGCGAGGTGCCCGGCCGCACCGCGCCGGTCAGCCGCACCCCGACCACGGGCGGGACACGGATCGGCTGGGCGAGGCCCAGCATCAGCGCCTCCGCCTCCAGGCCTCCGGCCCCCCAGCCGAGGACGCCGAGGCCGTTGACCATCGTGGTGTGGCTGTCGGTGCCGATCACCGTGTCCGGGTGGAGCAGGTCACCGTGTCCGGGCGCGACGACGGTCGCCAGCCGTTCCAGGTTGACCTGGTGCACGATGCCGCTGCCCGGCGGGACGACCCGCAGGCCCTCGAAGGCCCCCTCGGCCCACTTCAGGAACGCGTACCGCTCCCGGTTGCGCCGCGTCTCCAGCGCCTCGTTGCGGGTGAGCGCGTCCGGCCGCCCCGCGAAATCGGCCTGTACGGAGTGGTCGACGACCACGTCGACGGGCAGCGCGGGGTTGACGCGGCGCGGCTCGGCCACCCGGTCGCGCAGCGCCGCGAGGTCCACCAGGAGCGGGATGCCGGTGTAGTCCTGCACGAGGATGCGGGCGGGCCGGAACGGCATCTCCAGGCCGGGTTCCTCCCCCGCCGCCAGCCGCTTGCCGAGCGTGGCGGCCGCCGCGGCGTCGCCCGCCCGCAGCAGGGACTCCATCAGCACGCGGCCGGTGTAGGGGACGGCCCCGAGGTCGAAGCCGTTCGCGTCGGCGCACTCGGGCAGGCCGTACAACTCGACCGCCCGCCCGGCGAGCCGGGTCCTGATCGGCGTGGTCATCGGGCCGCCGCCTCCCGGGCCGCCGGCAACTCCAGGCCGCGCGGCCCGACGTAGTCGAGGAGGGGCCGGATGAGGACGTTGTTCGACTGCTGCTCCAGGGCCTGCGCCACCCAGCCGGCACCGCGGCCGACGGCGAACAGCGCCGCCGCGAGGTCGTCGGGCAGGCCCAGCAGCCGGTAGGCGAGGCCGGCGTAGAGGTCCACGTTGGGCGCGAGGCCGTGCCGGCCGTAGGGCCGCATGGCCTCGGCGACGGCGTCGAGGATGTCCAGTCCGCGGCTGTCGCCCAGCTCCCGGCTCAGCTCGACGACGGTGGACCGCAGGTGGCGTACTCGCGGGTCCTCCGTGCGGTAGACCCGGTGGCCGAAACCCATCACCGGCTCGCCCCGGCCACGCAGGTCGGCCACGTACCGCTCGGCCCGCTCGGGCGAGCCCACGTCGTCGAGGAGCCGCATCACGCGTTCGGCGGCACCCCCGTGCACGGAACCGGCGAAGGTGGCGACGGCCGCGGTGACCGCGGCGGCCATCCCGGACCGGGAGCCGATGGCGACGCGGGCCGCGAACGCCGAGGCGTTGGAGCTGTGGTCGGCGTGGACGATGAGTCCCTTGTCCAGGAACCGCACCGTGGCCGGTGTGGGCCGCTCGCCGAGCAGGACGGTGAGGAACGCCTCGGCGTAGGAGGTCTCCTCGTCCGGGACGGACGGCTCGCGGCCGCTGCGGACGGCGTGATGGGCGGCGACGAGCATCGGCATCCGGGCGATCAGCGCGATGCCGGTGTCACGGGCCTGGTCGTACGTCTCGTCCGCGCCGGCCGCCCGCCGGGTCTCGAGGGCGCCCAGCGCGGAGACGCAGGTGCGCAACGCGTCCATGGGGTGGGCGTGCGCCAGCGAGCGGACCAGGTCGAGCACCGGGGCCGGCAGCGCGCGGGCGGCGCGCAGTTCCTTCTCGAAGGCCGACAGCGCGGCGGCGTCCGGGAGTTCGCCGTGCACGAGGAGGTGGGCCACCTCCTCGAAGGACGCGCGCTCGGCCAGGTCGTGGATGCTGTAGCCGCGGTACTCCAGGGTCCCCTCGGCGCCGTCGATGCGGGTGATGGTGGTCCGGTCGAAGCTGACGCCGTCCAGCCCACGGTGCACGGTGTGCCGTTGCCCGGGGGCGGTCGCCGGAACGGGGGCACGGCCCTCGGCGAACTCACGGATCGCCCCGACCGAGCGCAGGGCGAGCGTGAGTTCGTCGTCGACCGTCACGCCGTACGTCTCCTCGAGGGCCACCATCAACGAGATGTGGCCGAGCGAATCCCATTCCCGGATCGACTGATATTCGAGGGCGTCGGAGACCCGGTCCTCGGTGATGCCCAGGGTGCGGGCGACGAGGGCGTCGACGCTGCTCATGGTTCCCCTCCTGCGATTGGTCATGTGCGGGTGACGTTCGGCGGTGCGGCGGGCGTCAGCCGTGGTCGGCCGCCCGCTCCGCCAGCCACCGGCGCAGCGCGGCCCGGTCCACCTTGCCGTTGGCGTTGACCGGCATCTCCTCGACGGCCTGCACGGACCTCGGCACCATGTAGACGGGCAGCCCTGCCGTGCAGGCGTCGGTCAGCGCCGCCGTGTCGCCGGCGCCGGACACCACGGCGGTGATCGTGCCGGGGTCCGGCCACTGCAGCGCCACTGCCTCCAGGGCCCCGGCCCGGCGCAGCAGGGCCTCGACCTCGCCCAGTTCGACCCGGTGACCGCCGATCTTGACCTGCTGGTCGTTGCGGCCGAGGCAGACGTACCGGCCGTCCAGGTGCCGCACCACGTCGCCGGTCCGGTAGTACGTCAGTCCGTCGCGTTCGAAGTACCGCTCGGCCGTCAGCTCCGGCGCCCGCCAGTAACCGGGGGTGGTCTGCGGCCCGGCCAGGCACAGCTCGCCCGGTTCGCCGTCCGGCACGTCGGCCAGCCGCTCGTCGACGACCACGGCGGTCAGCCCCGGGTAGGGCCGGCCGATCGGCACGTTGTCGTGGACGCACTCGGCGGGACCGGCCACCGGGTCCCAGCGGTGGACGGTGCAGGCGATGGTGAGTTCGGTCGGCCCGTACAGGTTCTCCACGGTGGAGTACGGCGCCGCCGCCTGCCAGGCCTCGGCGGTGGCCCGGGGCAGCGCCTCGCCGCAGAACAGGCTCCAGCGCAGCGTCGGCATCGTGCCGGGTCGCAGCACCCCGCGCCGGCGGAGCACGGCGGCGACGGACGGCACCGAGAACCAGACGGTGACGCCGTTGCGCTCCAGGTACTTGAAGGGCGCGAGCAGCTCGATGGGGTCCATGGAGCACACGCGGGCGCCGTTCTCCCAGGCCATGAACAGGTCGAAGACCGACAGGTCGAAGGTCTGGTCGAAGGTCTGGGTGAGCCGGTCATCGGGGGTCAGCCGGTAGCGGTCCTGGTTGACGTCGAGGAACGCGCGCACGTTGGCATGGGTGACCGGCACCCCCTTGGGCGCGCCGGTGCTGCCCGAGGTGAACAGCAGGTAGGCCGGGTCGTCGGGGGCGGGCTCGGGTAGTTCGGCCGGCGCCGCGAACGCCGCGAGGTCGGTCGCGTCCAGCACCCGGTACGAGTCGTCGAGGCCGGGCACCTCCGCCCGTTCGGCATCAGGCAGCAGAACGACCGGACAGGGGTCCGACCCCTCCAGCAGTTGCGGGAGCTGAGCGGCCGAGGCGGCGTCCGCGAGGACGGCGTCGACCTCGGCGCGGGCCAGCATGACACGGGTCCGCGCCGGCGGGAACTTCCGGTTCAGCGGGACGAAGGCGGCGCCGGCGAACAGCGCGGCAGCCACACCCAGGTAGGAGACCTCGCTGCGCTGGGCGAACACCCCGATCCGGCGGGGGCGGCCGCCGGTCGCCTCGACGAGGGCGGCGGCCCAGCGCAGCGCGGTGGCCACGGTCTCCTCGTAGGTGTAGTCGCGGCGCCCGATGGTGAGGGCGACGCGGTCGGGAAGGGCGCTCGCGTGGTGGAGCAGGCCGGCGCCCAGGCGTCGGTCGAGTGCTGTGGTCATGTCGGTCCGAACTCCGGTGACGGGAAGCCGGATCGACGCTAGCCGCAGCCCGGGCGGGCCGGTCCCTTGCGAGCGCACTGCTCCTAAAACAAGCAAATCCCCTTCTGCTCATAGGTCTCGTACTGCGCGGCATGCGGTTCACGAGCAGAACGGTCTTTTCGCGGTTAAGTCCCTTTGTGAGCGCAAGCCTCGGCGGCCCGGGAGGTGACCTAGCCTCGCCGGGAGAGAAGAGCGGGCAGAGAAAGAGCGAGGAGCGTCATCGGATGAAATCCCTCCTGCCTCCGCCCGGTCCCGCGCGCCTCCTCACCGTCATCACCATGGTGATGACCCTGGGCCAGGGACTGTGGATGGCGCTCAGCGCGATCTACGCCGTCACCGTCCTGCATCTGACGGTGGGTCAACTGGGCCTCAGTGTGAGCGTCGCCGCCGCGATCGTCCTGCTGTGCAGCATCCCGCTCGGGCATCTGGCCGACCGGGCCGGCCCGCGCACCGTGCAGATGTGGTCGTTCCTGGTACTGGCCGCGCTGACCTGCGCGCTGCTGTTCGCCGACGAGTTCTGGTCCTACCTGGTCATCATCTCCGCCCAGAACATCGCCTACCGGTCCGGCCGCAGCGCGCGCAAGGCCATGATCGCGGGCCTCATCCCCTCCGGGGACCGGGTGACCGTCCTGGCCCAGGTGCGTGCGGCCTCCAACGCGAGCGTCTCGGTCGGGGCGTGCCTCGCCGGACTGGTGCTCGCGGTGGGTTCACGCGCGGCCTACCAGGGCGCGGTGGGTTTCATCGCCGTCACCTTCCTGGTCACCGGCCTGCTCACGATCAAAGAGCCGCCCGTGCCGCCGGTGCCGTCCTCCGCCGGTTCCGCGGTCGCGGTGCTGCGGGACGTACCGTTCCTCGCCTTCGCCGCCCTGGACGGGCTGCTGACCACGCACGCCATCCTGCTCGACGTGGTGCTGCCCCTGTGGGTGCTGCGGCACACGGGCGCGCCCCGGTGGATGAGCGCGGCCATCCTGCTGGTCAACACCATCCTGGTGGTGACCGTCCAGACCCGGGCTGCCCGTGGCGCGGACCACCCGGCGGCCGCCGCGCGGGCCAGCTTCCAGGGTGCGGGCTGCGTCGCGGCCGCCTGTCTGGTGTTCGCGCTGAGCGACGGGGCCGCCCTGGTGCCGGCCTGTCTGCTCCTCGTGGTGGGCGCCGTCGCCCACGCCCTCGGCGAGGTGCGCCAGGCGGCGGGCAGCTGGGGCATCGCCTTCGAACTGGCCCCGGACCACGCCCAGGGCCAGTACCAGGCCACGCACGCGATGGGCGCCGACATCGGCAAGATGCTCGCCCCCGCGGTCTTCACCTGGCTGGTGCTCGACCACGGAGCGCGCGGGTGGGTGGTCCTGGCCGTGGCGTTCGCCGCTCTGGGCGCGGCGATGCCGGCCGTGGTCTCCCGCGGCCTGCGCAGACGCTCCTCCTCCGGCACAGCCCACGAGACGGACGCCGACGCCGGGGAAGTGACCGCGGCCGGCTGAGCCCTCGGCGGCCGGATCAAGGTCTCCGTTCCGAACACCACCTACGCAAGGGTTGGCAGGGCTCCGCCATGACCATGTGGAACATCGCGCCGCGCAGTGTGAACCTCCAAGGTGTCTGCCTGGTGGACGAGGACCACGGGTGGGCCGTCGGGGACGGCGGCATGATCCTCGCGACCCGCGACGGCGGCCGCGGATGGTCGCCCCAGGGCGACACGGACAAGGACCTGCGTGCGGTCTCGTTCGTGGACACGCTGCGGGGCTGGGCCGCCGGCCGCGACGGGATCATTTTGCACACCGAGGACGGCGGCCGGCACTGGCGGCGGCAGGACTCCGGTACCGAACGCAACCTCTACGGCATCTCGTTCGCGCCCACCGGCCGGACGGGCTGGGCCGTCGGCGACGGCGGCACCGTCCTCGCCTCCGCCGACGGCGGACGCACCTGGCAGCCGCAGCGAACGGGCACCGGCGCCCACTTCACCCGCTGCTTCGCGCTGGACGACCGGGTGGCCTGGATCGTGGGCAAGAAGGGCCGGATCCTCGCCACGACGGACGCCGGCAGCACCTGGACGGTCCAGGAGAGCGGCACAGCGGCCGATCTGCGGGGCGTCTTCGCCGTCTCCCCCGCCAGCTGCTGGGCCGTGGGGCGCGAGGGCACCGTGCTGTGGACCGAGAACGCGGGCGCCACCTGGACCAGGGCCGACAGCGGCACCGAACTGGACGTCTACGGCGTGTGGGCGGCACCGGACGGGAACACGGTCCGGGTCTCCGGCGACGACGGCATGGTCCTCGCCTCCGCCGACCGCGGCCGCACCTTCTCCGCCCGGTCCAGCGGCACCGGCAAGGACATCGTGGCCCTCGCCTTCACGCCCGGCGCGATGCGCGGCCGGGCGGCCGGCGACGACGGGCTGGTCCTGGCGACCGAGGACGGCGGCGTCACCTGGCACCCTCAACTCAACGGCATGCACCAGGACTTCGTGGGCGTGCACGGCGCGGGGCCGGTGCGCTGGGTGGTGGGACAGGGCGGCGCCGTGGCCGTGACCACCGACGCGGGCGCCGGCTGGCGGGGCGGCGGCATCTCGAGCGGCACCGTGCTGTGGGGGGTGCACGGCCTGGACGACGGCCTGCACGCCTGGGCGGTCGGCGACCACGGCGTCATCCTCGCCACCACCGACGGCGGCACCACCTGGCACCGCCAGGACATCCCTGCCACCGAGGACCTGCACGCCGTCCACCTGGCGGCGCCGCGCGGCTGGGCCGTCGGCACCGCCGCGACGCTACTCGCCACCACCGACGGCGGCACCACCTGGCACCGCCAGGACATCCCTGCCACCGAGGACCTGCACGCCGTGCACGGGCTGGACGACGGCCTGCACGCCTGGGCGGTCGGCGACCACGGCGTCATCCTCGCCACCACCGACGGCGGCACCACCTGGCACCGCCGGTCCTACCCCGCCACCGTCACCCTCACGAACGTGCACGCCGTGGACGCCGGCACCGCCTGGGCCGTCGGCCGCGGCGGCACGATCCTGGTCACCCACGACGGCGGGGCCACCTGGTCCCGCCGCGACAGCGGGACGGACGCCGCCCTGTGGGGCGTCGCGTTCACGGCGTCGGGCGAACTCGGCTGGGCCGTCGGGGACTCGGGCACCGTACTGACAACCTCGGACGGCGGCGCCCGGTGGAGCGGCCAGGACAGCCTGGTCACCGACAGCCTCAAGGACGTGTGGGTCTCGCCCGACGGCAAGGCGGTGAGCGCCGCCGGGGACGGCGGTCTGATCCTCGGCAGCGACGACGGCGGGGAGACCTGGCGGGCGCATGTCTCCGGCACCGGCAAGAACCTCTACGGCGTGCACATCTTCCCGGGCGCCGACGGCGGTTGGGTGGTCGGCGACGGCGGCACCGTCCTCTCCTCCCGATCCGGCGGGCGGTGGAGTCCACGTCCCATCGGCCCGGCCACGAACCTCTACGGCATCACGGCACCGGACGCCGACACGGCGTGGGTGGCGGGCCGGGGCGGGACCGTGATGGTCACCCGCGACGCCGGCGCCACCTGGCGGGCCCAGGAGACGGGCACCATCAGGGACCTGCTCTCGGTGCACGTGCGCCCCGACCGGCGCACCGGCTGGGTCGTGGGCGACCAGGGCACGATCCTCGCCACCGACGACGGCGGGGCGACCTGGCGGCACCAGGCCGGTGCGCCGGGCCGGGCCGCCCTGTGGACGGTCGCGTTCGCGGACGACCGGACCGGCTGGGCCGTGGGCACCGGCGGCACCGTCCTGGCCACGCGCGACGCGGGCGCCACCTGGCGCACGCAGTCCGTCGGCACCACGGACGACCTGGTCGGCCTGCACGTCGTCGACGCCCGGACCTGCTGGGTCGTGGGTGACGACGGCACCGTCCTCGGCACGGCGGACGGCGGCGCCCACTGGCGCCGCCACGACAGCGAAACGACCCAGTGCCTCAACGCCGTGCACTTCGCTCCCGACGGCCGCGTCGGCTGCGCCGTGGGCCGCAGCGACACGGTGCTGATCTCCCGGGACGGCGGGGCCTCCTGGCAGGCCGCCCCGACCCGTTCGGGCATGTCCCTGTGGGCCGTGCACGTCGCCTCCGACCGGCACTGGTGGGCCGTGGGCGACGAGGGCACCGTACTGTCGACGCAGGACGGCGGCGCGACCTGGGAGCAGCAGTTCTACAGCCCGGAGAAGGACGCGGCCGCGCGTCCGCAGCCACAGCGACGATGAAGGACAGAGGAGCCATGACAGACGCCACCGAAGCCGCCGCCTCCCCGTTCGCGGACGTTCCGACCACCACCCTCGCCGACGTCCTGGGCCGCGAGCAGGTCATGGACATCGGCATCCGGCCGTTGTGGTCGCCGGTGCCGCGCGTGGCCGGGCCGGCGTTCACCGTGCGGTGCCCCGCCGGCGACAACCTCATGCTGCACGCGGCCATCCACCGCGCCGCACCGGGCGCCGTCATCGTCGTCGAGTCGGGTGACCTGGACTACGCGCTGGCCGGCGGCAACGTGTGCGCCGTCGCACAGCGCCGGGGCGTCGCGGCCTTTGTCGCCGACGGGCTGATCCGCGACCTCGCCGAGGTCCGGGACCTGGGCTTCCCGGTGTTCGCCCGGGGGGTGATCCCCATTCCCGGAAGCAAGAAGGCCGTCGAGCCGCTCAATGCCCGGGTGCGCTGCGCCGGCGTCACGGTGGACGCCGGCGACATCGTCGTCGCCGACGAGGAGGGCATCGTGGTCGTTCCCTCCGCCCGCGCGCGGGAGGCCCTGGCCGCCGCCCGGGCCAAGCTGGCGAAGGAGGCGGACGAGACCCTCGACGCCTGGCAGGAGGCCCACCGCACCCGCATCGACAAGATCCTGCGCGACCAGGGCTTCGAGGGCTGACACGGACGGTTCCGCCCGGCGGCACGCCCGGCTTCCGCTGTCCCGGGACCTCGGCGGTCGTGTCCACGGCCGTGACGGGTTCAACCCTTGACGGCAGTCACGGGCCGCCAGGAGCGACCCGGCCAGATGCTCGTAGGCACGGTCCCCGGTCGACCCCGTCGACCGCTCGACCAGCCGCAGGTACACGCCGGGTGTCTCGGCCGGACGCATCTCGCGCGACAGGCCGGCGAGTCGCTCCCACTGCCGGTCGTCCGCGCGGTCGGCCGCCTCGCGCCAGGCGGCGTCCAGGTCGCCGTCGTCGAGCAGCGCCGTGATCGACCTCGACGACGAGGCCCTGGAAGAAGCGGCCAAGGAACTCGGCACCACGACCAAGCGCGAGACCATCAACACCGCCCTGCGGGAGGTCACGGCCCGTTACCGGCGTCTGCGCGCACTCGACGAAGCCCGCGCGCTGGTGGCCGACGGCGCGCTGGACATGGACCTTCTCCTGGACAAGGGCAGGTACCGGCCCACGAGCACGGCCGGCGTCACCCCCGACGCCGGAGCGCATGAGTGACCGTCGCCGATTACCTCATCGACACCTCCGCGCTCGCCCGCGTCCTGCTCCGCCAGAACACGGCCGACTGGGATGACAGGATCGGCGCCGGCCTCGTCGCGATCTGCGACATCACCGAACTCGAGCTCCTCTACTCAGCCCGTTCGGCCGCAGACCGTACGCGTTTGAAGGCGGCGCTCGACGCCCACTACGTCTGGTGCCCCGTGCCGGACGGCGTCCACCGCCGCTCCCGCGTCGTCCAGGAACAGCTGACCGCCAAGGGTGAGCACCGCAGCGCAGGCCCCGTCGACCTGCTGGTGGCTGCCGCCGCCGAGGAAGCGGGGCTCACACTGCTCCACTGCGACCACGGCTTCGACACCATCGCCCGCACCACGGGACAGCCGGTCCGCACGATGGACCTCAGGCAGTAGAGCCTGCACAGCCGCGCAGTCGGCGATGAGGCACAGGGTCGCCCCATGGCAACGGCCTGTCGAGAACTCAGCCAAAGCCCGGGCGCCCGAGCCGCAGGATTGACTGGCCAACCGGGAACTCACCGCGGCCCGAACCGTTCGTCAACCTGGCTGGTGACCCCTTGCTCTCGGTCCCGGGTGGCCGAGGACGCACTTCGGATGCGCGTCGGGCACCCATGGAGCACTGGGCCCGCACCGTGCACCCCGCCCCGAGGTGACCTCGAAGACAGACTTCGCCGTACCCGCGCCCACAGCGTCCTCACATACGCCTCCGGCTCTTCGCTGAGGCCGCTCCTGGGGCCCCTCCCCCACCACGCTCCGGCGCATTCGCGCAGGTCAGCGCAATGCCCGCCCCCATCCGTCACCTCGCCGCCGAGCTCACGAGCAGCGTTCAGTCCGATGAGCCCGAATTGCCGTTCCAACACCTCAGAAGAGACGTTTCCGCGGGTCACGACCCTGCACTGGTGGGGCGGGTGGGACTCGAACCCACGGCCGACGGATTATGAGTCCGCTGCTCTAACCGGCTGAGCTACCGCCCCATAGCGGCGTGTCGCGCACATTTGTGCGCGCCGTCTGCCGCAGCATAGCCGCTCATACGATCTCCTGCTTCGTATGGTCGACTTCGCCTGCCCTTGAGGACTCCGCCGTGACCTGCACGGTTCCCGGGCGCGGGGCCGGACATGAAAAAGGACCCCTCAGGGGTCCTCGTTCAGCATGCTCCCCCGACTGGACTCGAACCAGTAACCTGCCGGTTAACAGCCGGCTGCTCTGCCAATTGAGCTACGGAGGACCGAGCTCCCCCGACTGGACTCGAACCAGTAACCTGCCGGTTAACAGCCGGCTGCTCTGCCAATTGAGCTACGGAGGAATGCCTCGTTGCATCGAACGTACCTGCCTGGGTATTCGCCAGAGGGCGGGCGCTCGCTGCGACACATACATTAGCGCAAGCAGGGGGGTGCTCCGCCAATCGGTTCCCCCGGCACCGACACCGCGCCAGAGACCTGCACGAGGAAAGGGTGGCCGCCATGCGCTACAAGCTGACGTTCGTCGTCGGACTGGCTCTTGGTTACGTACTGGGCACGCGCGCCGGGCGTGAGCGCTACGAGCAGCTGAAGAAGTCGGCACGTCAGGTCGCGCAGAACCCGGCCGTCCGCAACACCGCGGAGTCGGCCGCGCAGCAGGGCCGTGAGTTCGCGGGCAAGGCGTACCACGTGGTGAGCGACAAGGTCGGAGACCGCGTCCCGGAGTCGGTGGCGCAGCGGGTGCGCTCCCTGCGCGACCGCGGGACCGACGGCGCGGCGCGGGACGACTGGGGCACCAGCAGCACGTAGGCCGCGCCCGGGTGCTGTCGCGCCTTCGTCCGCGGCCCATCGTTTCCCCCCGGCTGCGAGGGGCCTGTGAGGCCACGCGCCCCCGCGCCGCCCGGCCCATAGAATTTTCGTCATGGGGATAGTCGCCGGGCTGGACAGTGCGCCCGATTTCACTCGCATCGTCGTCTGTGATTCGGACACGGGTGCCGTACTCAGGCAGGGGTACGCCCCGCATCCGGTCGAGGGCGACGGCGGGGGAGGACGGCCCGCCGACGTCGACCCGCAGGCCTGGCTGCTCTCCCTCGGCGAGGCGGCCGGCGGCGGACTCCTCGAAGGCGTTCAGGCCATCGGCGTGTCGGCGCAGGCGAACGCGCTGGTGCCGCTGGACTCCCAGGGCGGCACCGTACGGCCCGCGATGGTCGGCGGGGACAAGCGGGCGCAGGTCGCCGCGGCGGATCTGATCGACGCGCTCGGCGGGCGCGAGGCGTGGGCGCAGGCGGTGGGCTGCGTGCCGGGGGCCGCGCAGCCGGTGACCAAACTGCGCTGGCTGGCGAAGAGCGAGCCCGACGCCGCCCTGCGCACCGCGATGCTCATGCAGGCCCACGACTGGCTGGTGTGGCAGCTGCTCGGGCGGCCGGTGCGCAGGACCACCGATCGCGGTGGCGCCTCCGGCACCGGGTACTGGTCGGCGGCCACCGGCGCCTGGCGGCCCGATCTGGTCGAGCTGGCGCTCGGTCACCAGGTCATGCTGCCCGAGGTGATCGGGCCGGCCGAGCCGGCCGGTACGACTCCCGAGGGGCTGCTGATCTCCGCGGGGACCGGCGAGACCATGGCCGCCGCGTTCGGGCTGGGCATCGGGCTCGGTGACGCCGTGGTGTCGCTGGGCGCCTCCGGGTCGGTGATGGCGGTGCACCCCGAGGCCCTCTACGACAGCACCGGGATGATCACCTCCCTGGCCGACGCGACCGGCATGCACCTGCCCGTCGTCACCACGCTCAACGCCGTACGGGCCCTGCGCGGGACCGCCGAACTGCTCGGGCTGCCCGACCTGGAGAGCCTGTCCGACCTGGCGCTGAAGTCGACGCCGGGCTCGCACGGACTCGTACTCCTGCCGTATCTGGAGGGTGAGCGGACGCCGAACCTGCCGCACACCGCGGGCACCCTCGCCGGGCTGCGGCGGGAGTCGATGAAGGCGGAGCACCTGGCGCGGGCGGCGTTCGAGGGCATGCTGTGCGGGCTCGCGGACGCGCTGGACGTGCTGCGCGGCCGGGGCGTGGAGGTGCGACGGGTCTTCCTGCTGGGGGCCGCCGCGGAGCTGCCCGCCGTGCAGGCGGTGGCGCCGATGCTGTTCGGGGCGCAGGTCGTCGTGGTGCAGCCCGCGGACTACGCGGCGATGGGCGCCGCTCGGCAGGCGGCCTGGGCGCTCGGCGCCTCGCAGGGCACCCTCGACCCGCGCACCCCGCCGGCCTGGCAGGGCGCGGCCGCGCAGATCCGCGAGCCCGGTGACGAACTGGCGGTGGGTCAGGCGGTGCGGCAGCAGTTCATCTCCGTCCGGGACCAGACGCACCCCGGCGCTTTCCGCCCGTAAGACGGTAAAGCGCACTGCTGTCGGCTTAATCGGTTGAGGTAACACGGGTGGAGTGTCGGACGATAGGAGCCTCGGGCAGCAAGCCGCCCGCCCCGTCGCCGACTCCGAGAGACGTAGTGTGCTCATACGACTACTGCGGGCCTACCTCAGGCCCTACAAGAAACCCATCTCCCTGCTGGTGCTGCTGCAGTTCCTGCAGACCTGCGCCACCCTGTACCTGCCCACGCTGAACGCGCACATCATCGACAACGGTGTCGTGAAGGGTGATACCGGCTACATCCTCTCCTTCGGCGCCCTGATGATCGGCATCTCGCTGGTGCAGGTCGTGTGCAACATCGGTGCCGTCTACTTCGGCGCCCGGACCGCCTCGGCGCTCGGCCGGGACGTGCGGGCCGCCGTCTTCGACCGGGTGCAGTCCTTCTCCGCCCGCGAGGTGGGGCACTTCGGCGCACCCTCGCTGATCACCCGTACCACCAACGACGTACAGCAGGTCCAGATGCTGGCCCTGATGACGTTCACACTGATGGTGTCCGCGCCGATCATGTGCGTGGGCGGCATCGTGCTGGCGCTCGGCCTGGACGTGCCGCTGTCCGCGGTGCTCGTGGCGGTGGTGCCGACCCTGGGCATCTGCGTGACGCTCATCGTGCGGCGGCTGCGGCCGCTGTTCCGGTCCATGCAGTCCCGGCTGGACACGGTGAACCGGGTGCTGCGCGAGCAGATCACCGGCAACCGCGTCATCCGCGCCTTCGTGAGGGACGAGTACGAGAAGGACCGGTTCCGCAAGTCCAACGCCGATCTCACCGAGATGGCGCTGAAGACCGGCAACATGCTCGCGCTGATGTTCCCGATCGTGATGACGGTGGTGAACCTGTCGTCGATCGCGGTGGTGTGGTTCGGCGCGCACCGCATCGACAGCGGCGGGATGCAGATCGGCGATCTGACCGCCTTCCTCGCCTACCTCATGCAGATCGTCATGTCCGTGATGATGGCCACCTTCATGTTCATGATGGTGCCGCGCGCGGAGGTGTGCGCCGAGCGGATCCAGGAGGTCCTGGAGACCTCCTCCAGCGTGGTGCCGCCCCTGGCCCCGGTCACGGAGCTGCGCCGGCACGGGCACCTGGAGATCCGGGGCGCGGGGTTCCGCTATCCCGGCGCCGAGGAGCCCGTGCTCAGGTCGATCGACCTGGTGGCCCGGCCCGGCGAGGTGACCGCCGTGATCGGCTCGACCGGCAGCGGCAAGTCCACGCTGCTCGGGCTGGTCCCCCGGCTGTTCGACGCGACGGCCGGTGAGGTCCTCGTCGACGGCACGGACGTCGCCGCGCTCGACCCGGCGCTGCTGGCCAAGACGGTCGGGCTCGTACCGCAGAAGCCGTACCTGTTCGCGGGCACGGTGGCGACCAACCTGCGCTACGGCAACCCGGACGCCACGGACGAGGAGCTGTGGCACGCGCTGGAGGTCGCGCAGGCCAAGGACTTCGTGACCAGGCTCGAGGGCGGGCTCGACGCGCCCATCGCGCAGGGCGGTACCAACGTCTCGGGCGGTCAGCGCCAGCGGCTCGCCATCGCCCGTACGCTCGTCCAGCGCCCGGAGATCTACCTCTTCGACGACTCCTTCTCCGCCCTCGACTACGCCACCGACGCGGCGCTGCGGGCCGCGCTCGCCGAGGAGACCGCGGAGGCGACCGTCGTGATCGTCGCCCAGCGGGTGGCGACCATCCGCGACGCCGACCGGATCGTGGTCCTCGACGAGGGACGGGTCGTCGGCACCGGCCGCCATCACGAGCTGATGACCGGCAACGAGACGTACCGGGAGATCGTGCTCTCCCAGCTGACGGAAGCGGAGGCTGCCTGATGGCCGGGCCGATGGCGCGGATGATGGGCCAGGGCGGCGGCCCCGACAACCGCTCGATGGACTTCAAGGCGTCGGGCAGGCGCCTGATCGCCCAGTTCAAGCCGGAACGGCTGACGATCGGCGTGCTGCTGCTGTGCGTGGTGATCAGCGTCGGTCTCAACGTGATCGGGCCGAAGATTCTCGGCCGGGCCACCGACCTGGTCTTCTCCGGCATCATCGGACGGCGGATGCCGGCCGGGGCGAGCAAGCAGCAGGTCCTCGACGCGATGCGGGCGCGGGGCCAGGGCCAGGTCGCCGACATGCTGCGCGGCACCGACTTCACGCCGGGCCAGGGCATCGACTTCGACGCCGTGGGCCGTGTACTGCTGCTGGCGCTGGGCACGTTCGCGGTCGCCGGTCTGCTGATGGCGGTGGCGACCCGGCTGGTCAACCGGACGGTCAACCGCACCATGTTCCGGCTGCGCGAGCAGGTGCAGACGAAGCTGTCGCGGCTTCCGCTGTCGTACTTCGACAAGCGGCAGCGCGGCGAGGTGCTGTCCCGGGCGACCAACGACATCGACAACATCGGGCAGACGCTCCAGCAGTCGATGGGCCAGCTCATCAACTCGCTGCTGACGATCATCGGTGTGCTCGCGGTGATGTTCTGGGTGTCGTGGCTGCTGGCGCTGGTCGCGCTGGTGACCGTGCCGCTGTCGTTCGTCGTCGCCACCCGGGTGGGCAAGCGCTCGCAGCCGCACTTCGTGCAGCAGTGGCGCTCCACCGGTGCGCTGAACGCCCACGTCGAGGAGATGTACACCGGCCACACGCTGGTGAAGGTGTTCGGGCGGCAGGAGGAGTCGGCGCGGCAGTTCGCCGAGCAGAACGGCGCGCTGTACGAGGCCGGGTTCAGGGCGCAGTTCAACAGCGGGATCATGCAGCCGCTGATGATGTGCGTGTCGAACCTCAACTACGTGCTGGTGGCGGTCGTCGGCGGGCTGCGGGTCGCCTCGGGCGCCCTGTCCATCGGCGACGTGCAGGCCTTCATCCAGTACTCGCGGCAGTTCTCGATGCCGCTGACGCAGGTCGCGTCGATGGCGAACCTGGTGCAGTCGGGCGTCGCCTCGGCCGAGCGGATCTTCGAACTCCTGGACGCGGAGGAGCAGGAGCCGGATCCGGTGCAGGGCCTGCGGTCCGAGGAACTGCGCGGGCGGGTGGAGCTGCAGAACATCTCCTTCCGCTACGACCCCGACACGCCGCTGATCGAGAACCTGTCCCTGAAGGCCGAACCGGGGCACACCGTCGCGATCGTCGGCCCGACGGGCGCCGGCAAGACCACCCTGGTGAACCTGCTCATGCGGTTCTACGAGGTCTCCGGCGGGCGGATCACCCTCGACGGCGTCGACGTCGCGGCCATGTCCCGGGACGAACTGCGGTCCGGGATCGGCATGGTGCTGCAGGACACCTGGCTGTTCGGCGGCACCATCGCGGAGAACATCGCGTACGGGGCGTCCCGGGAGGTGACCCGGGGCGAGATCGAGGAGGCGGCGCGGGCCGCGCACGCCGACCGGTTCATCCGGACGCTGCCCGACGGGTACGACACCGTGATCGACGACGAGGGCTCGGGCGTCAGCGCCGGTGAGAAGCAGCTCATCACCATCGCGCGGGCGTTCCTGTCCGACCCGGTGATCCTGGTGCTCGACGAGGCCACCAGCTCCGTCGACACCCGCACCGAGGTGCTCATCCAGAAGGCGATGGCCAAACTCGCGCACGGGCGCACGTCGTTCGTGATCGCGCACCGGCTGTCGACCATCCGGGACGCGGACACGATCCTGGTCATGGAGAACGGGTCGATCGTGGAGCAGGGCGCGCACGGCGAACTGCTCGCCGCGGACGGGGCGTACGCGCGGCTGTACCAGGCGCAGTTCGCCCAGGCGGTGGCCGAGGTCGACTAGCCGGGCCGGTCGATCAGCCGGGCCGGGGGCCGCAGGGAGGCGGCCCCCGGCTCAGTCCAGGTATCCCCTCAGCTGGTCCGCGAAGGCGTGGTCGCGGAGCTTGTTCAGGGTCTTGGACTCGATCTGCCGTATCCGTTCCCGGGTCACGCCGAAGATGCGGCCTATCTCCTCCAGCGTGCGCGGGCGGCCGTCGGCCAGGCCGTAGCGGAGCTGGACGACCTTGCGCTCCCGCTCGCCCAGCGTGGACAGCACGGCTTCCAGGTGCTCCCTGAGCAGCAGGAACGCGGCCGACTCCACCGGCGAGGCGGCGTCGCCGTCCTCGATCAGGTCACCGAGGGCCACATCGTCCTCCTCGCCCACGGGGGCGTGCAGGGAGACGGGCTCCTGGGCCAGCCGCAGCACCTCGCTGACCCGCTCGGGCGGCAGGTCGAGGTGGGCGGCGACCTCCTCCGGGGTCGGCTCGTAGCCCCGCTCCTGCAGCATGCGGCGCTGGACGCGGACGACCCGGTTGATGAGTTCGACGACATGGACCGGGACGCGGATGGTGCGGGCCTGGTCGGCGAGGGCCCGGGACATGGCCTGGCGGATCCACCAGGTGGCGTACGTCGAGAACTTGTAGCCGCGGGCGTAGTCGAACTTCTCGACCGCCCTGATGAGCCCGAGGTTGCCCTCCTGGACCAGGTCGAGCATGGTCAGGCCGCGGCCGACGTAGCGCTTGGCCACGGACACCACGAGGCGCAGGTTCGCCTCGATGAGGCGCCGCTTGGCCATCCGGCCCATGACCACCAGGCGGTCCAGGTCGAGGGCCAACTGGCTGGCGAGGTTGGGGGTGTTGCCCAGCTTCTCCTCGGCGAACAGGCCGGCCTCGACCCGGCGGGCGAGCTCGACCTCCTCGGCCGCGGTGAGCAGCGGGATACGGCCGATCTCGCGCAGGTACTGGCGGAACAGGTCGGAGGACGGGCCGCCGGTGTCGGCGCGGACCCGCTCCACGACGGGGGTCTCCACCGGCTCGGTGGAGACGGCCTCCAGCGCCCCGGCGGGCGGTTCGGCCGGCTCGGACGGGCCCTCCGGGTCCGCCTCGGGGTGGTGCACGACACGGGCCTGTGGGGGGACCGCGACCAGAACGCCGTTCTCGGCGTCCGGCTCCGTGTCCGTACCGGTGTCGGTCTGGGTGAGGGTCTGGGTCTGCACGGGGGCGACCTCCAGGATGATCGCTGCAGAGGTGAGCGGCAGCGGTACTTCGGGGGCGGAGTCTGCGGCCACGCCGCTGTCCGTCCCGTACGCGATGAGCGGAACCGCGGGTTTGTGGGACCCGTGCGGGACGGATCGGCCGCGCTCCGAGGACTCAGGCACCGGACCCAGTGTGGGGTACGACACATCGCCGCCACGAGGGGCGTGCGGTGACTTTTTGCAATCGTGCCGTGACCGGGCGGTTACCGTGCCGTACGCGTCCGCTCAGAGGGCGGCGGCGCCGTGCTCCCGCAGGGCCTGGTCGTACTGCTGGAGCACCCACAGTTCGTTCTGCACCGCGGCGAGTTGCGCGGGGTCGCTGTGCTGGCCCAGCCGGGTGAGGGTGACGTGGATCTCCGCCACCCGCCGCTCCACGGCGCGGCGCCGGACGGTGACCAGCTGGGCGCCCGCATAGGGTTCGTCGACGTTCTTGCGCCTGATGGGTTCGACCGCGAGCTCGGTGACCATCGCCTTCACGGTCTCGTCGGGCGCCGCCTCACGGACCTGGTGCAGGTAGTTCTGGGGGTCCTGCACGCCGTACTCCACACCGCCCGCGTCGAGCACGGCCTGGCGCACCGCGGCGTAGGGCGCGGCGGTGAACTCGTCCACCCCGAAGGCGTCGAAGATCGGTGACACCAGCTCGGGACGCTGCAGCGCCAGTTTCAGCAGCTCGCGCTCGGTGATGTAGACGGGGTTGCGCAGGGTGAGGGAGGGACCGGACGGAGCCGTGCGCGGGGCGGCCATCTCGTATCCCTGACGGCCGCGGGAGGGCGCCGGACGCGACCGCCCGCCGCTCCTGCGGCTCCTGTGACCGACCCGGTCGACGACGTACTCCTCGTCGCGGATGCCGACCAGTCCCGCCAGTTGCACCGCGACCTCGCGCCGCTGGGTGAACTCCTTGATCTTGGCCACCACCGGGACCGCCTCGTCCAGGGCGGCGGCCCGCCCGCCCGGCGTGTCCAGGTCGTAGCGGTCGACGATCTGGCGCAGCGCGAACTCGAAGAGCGGGGTGCGGGGTTCGGCCAGGTCGGCCACCGCGTCGTCGCCCTTGGCCAGGCGCAGCTCGCAGGGGTCCATGCCGTCCGGCGCGATGGCGATGTAGGTCTCGGCGGCGAACTTCTGGTCGTCCTCGAAGGCGCGCAGGGCCGCCTTCTGGCCGGCCGCGTCGCCGTCGAAGGTGAAGATCACCCGAGCGCTGCCGTTGTCCATCAGCAGCCGGCGCAGGATCTTGATGTGGTCGCCGCCGAAGGCGGTGCCGCAGGTGGCGATCGCCGTCGTGACGCCCGCCAGGTGGCAGGCCATGACGTCGGTGTAGCCCTCGACGACCACCGCGCGGGACGCCTTGGCGATCTCCTTCTTGGCCAGGTCGATGCCGTACAGGACCTGGGACTTCCGGTAGATCGCGGTGTCGGGCGTGTTGAGGTACTTGGGGCCGTTGTCCGCCTCGTACAGCTTGCGGGCGCCGAAGCCGACGACGTCGCCGCCGATGTCGCGGATCGGCCACATCAGCCGGCCCCGGAAGCGGTCGATGGGACCGCGGCGGCCCTCCTGGGCGAGACCCGACAGGAGCAGCTCCTTGTCGGTGAAGCCCTTGCCGCGCAGGTGGCGGGTGAGGTGGTCCCAGCCCTGCGGGCTGTAGCCGACGGAGAAGTGCTCGGCGGCCGCCTGGTCGAAGCCGCGCTCGGCGAGGAACGCGCGGCCGGTGTCGGCCTCGGGGCTGGTGGCCAGCTGCTCCATGTACCACTGCGCGGCGATCTTGTGGGCCTCGACCAGGCGGATGCGCTCACCGCGCTGGTGGGCCGGGTTGTACCCGCCCTCCTCGTAGCGCAGCGTGATGCCGGCCTGGGCGGCCAGGCGCTCGACCGCCTCCGAGAAGGAGAGGTGGTCGACCTTCATCACGAACGTGATGGTGTCGCCGCCCTCCTGGCAGCCGAAGCAGTGGAAGAGTCCCTTGCCCGGGCTGACCTGGAAGGACGGCGACTTCTCGTCGTGGAACGGGCACAGCCCCTTGAGGTTGCCGCCGCCCGCGTTCCGCAGCTGGAGGTACTCGGACACCACGGCGTCGATCGGGACCGCGTCCCGTACCGCCTTCACGTCCTCGTCGTTGATCCGTCCTGCCACGCGTGAATTCTACGGGGATGGACTGACACCTAAGAGACGAGGCTTTCGAGCGGAACGTGCGGGTCCGCCAGCGCCTCGGTGTCCACCTGTGCCTTCGAGCGGATCAGCCGCTGGACGGGGTCCTTGACGTCCCACACGTTGACGTTCATCCCGGCCAGCACCCGGCGGTCCCTGGTCCAGAAGGCGATGAATGCACGCTTTCCGGCGTCCCCCCGGATCACCACTTCGTCGTACGAGCCCGGGGGCGCCCAGCCGTTGTACTCCATCCCCAGGTCGTACTGGTCCGAGAAGAAATAGGGCACCCGGTCGTAGGTGACGTCCCGGCCGAGCATCGAGCGGGCCGCGGCCGGGCCGCCGTTGAGGGCGTTGGCCCAGTGCTCGACGCGCAGCCGGGTGCCGAACAGGGCGTGCGGGAAGGAGACGACGTCACCTGCCGCGTAGACGTCGGGGTCGGAGGTGCGCAGCCGCTCGTCGACCACGATGCCGCCGCCGTGCTCACGGCCGGCGATCTCCAGGCCGGCCGCCTCCGCGAGGCCGGTGCGCGGGGCCGCGCCGATCGCCGCCAGGACGTCGTGGGCGGGGTGCTCCTCGCCGTCGTCCGTGCGGGCGGCCAGCACCATGCCGTCCTGGCCCACGATCTCCGTCAGCCGCGCACCGAAGTGGAAGCGGACGCCGTGCTCGCGGTGCAGGTCCGCGAAGAGGCTGCCGAGCTCGGGGCCGAGGACCGCGTGCAGCGGGGTCGCCAGGGGCTCCACGACGGTCACCTCGGCGCCGTACTCGCGGGCCGCCGCGGCGACCTCCAGGCCGATCCAGCCCGCCCCGGCGATCACGATGTGGCCGTTGTCCCGGCCGAGCGCGGCCAGCACCCCCTTCAGCCGCTCGGCGTGCGCGAGGCGGCGCAGGTGGTGGACGCCCGCGAGGTCGGTGCCCGGGATGTCCAGCCGGCGCGGCTCCGCGCCGGTGGCCAGCAGCAGCTTGTCGTAGCGGACGGCGGTGCCGTCCTCGCCGAAGCGGACCGTCTTCGCCGAGCGGTCGACGGCCTCGACGGTCTCGCCGAGGTGCAGTTCGATGTCGTTCCGGGCGTACCAGGCGGGTTCGTGGACGAAGACGCTGTCGCGTTCCTCCTTGCCGAGCAGGTAGCCCTTGGAGAGCGGGGGGCGCTCGTAGGGGTGGTCGCGTTCGTCGCAGATCAGTATCACCCGCCCGCTGAAGCCCTCCGCCCGGAGCGTCTCGGCCGCCTTCGCGCCGGCGAGGCCACCTCCGACGATGACGAATGTCTGATCCGCGTCGACCACTTGATGCCTCCTACGGGGTGTCTGAGGGGTGTCCCCTCGGATAACACAGCGGGTGCCGCCACATGCGAGCGTCCCGCACGCAGCGTGATGGGGGAAGAGGGAGTGGCCCGATCAGGCCACGGAGGGTCACATTCGGGCGTGTTCGGTGTCACTCGCGCCCCGTCGGTCTCATGGATGCCCCGTCAGACGGGCGTGGAGCGACCGGGCCGAGGCGTCCGTGAGGGAGGCGATCTGGTCGACGACGACGCGCTTGCGGGCGCGGTCGTCGCCGGCCCGG
This sequence comes from Streptomyces sediminimaris, assembly GCF_047049295.1. Taxonomy (NCBI): domain Bacteria; kingdom Bacillati; phylum Actinomycetota; class Actinomycetes; order Kitasatosporales; family Streptomycetaceae; genus Streptomyces; species Streptomyces sediminimaris. The sequence continues at coordinate 2,816,797 of NZ_JBJWOT010000001.1, forward strand.
CCGAACAGGGCGCGGAACTGCGGGTCCAGGCCGTCCGGGGCGCGGGCGGTGAGCGCCGCGGCCAGCTCGGCGACCACGATCCGCTGGTCGGCCCGCAGCCGCTCCTGCTCGGCGCGCTGCATGACGTAGCGGTCGGCGACGGCCTTGAGGACCGCGCACTCCAGCCGCGTCTCGTGCGGGACGACGAGCTCGGCGCCGTAGCGGGTGAGGCGCCCGCTGCCCCACCGCGCGCGCGTGGCCGCCTCGGCGGCCAGGCAGAAGCGGCCGATGAGCTGGCTGGTGGCGTCCTTCAGGCGGGCCTGGGCGACCGCCGAGCCGTCGTAGCCGTGCGGCCACCACTCCTGGGCCTGGAGGCGGTCGAGGGCGGCGGACAGCTCGGCGGGGTCGGTGTCCGCGGGCACGTAGCGGCCGACGGCGACGGCGAAGACCGCCTGCCGTTCGGGCTCGGCGTGCAGGCAGCCGGGGTCGATGTGGCCGGCGTGCAGGCCGTCCTCGACGTCGTGCACCGAGTACGCCACGTCGTCCGACCAGTCCATGACCTGGGCCTCGAAGGTGGCGCGGGGGCCGGGGGCGTCCTTGCGGACCCAGTCGAAGACGGGCCGGTCGTCCTCGTAGACGCCGAACTTCCCGGAGCCGGGGTCGGTGGGGTGGGCGCCGCGCGGCCACGGGTACTTGGCGGCCGCGTCGAGGGTGGCGCGGGTGAGGTTGAGGCCGACGGAGCGGGAGCCGCCGTCGGTGAAGCGCTTGGGTTCGATGCGGGTGAGCAGCCGCAGCGACTGGGCGTTGCCCTCGAAGCCGCCGCAGTCCTGCGCGAACTCGTTCAGCGCCTGCTCGCCGTTGTGCCCGAAGGGCGGATGGCCCAGGTCGTGGGAGAGGCAGGCGGCCTCCACCAGGTCCGGGTCGCAGCCCAGGGCCGCGCCCAGCTCGCGGCCGACCTGGGCGCACTCCAGGGAGTGGGTCAGCCGCGTGCGGGGACTGGCGTCCCACGCCTGGCTGCGGGTCCCGGGGGTGACCACCTGGGTCTTGCCGGCCAGCCTGCGCAGGGCCGCGGAGTGCAGCACGCGCGCGCGGTCGCGCTGGAAGGCGGTGCGTCCGGGGCGCTTGTCGGGCTCCGGGGCCCAGCGCTCCACCGCGGACGTGTCGTACCCGGGCGGCGGGACGTGGTTCTCGTAAGCCTGCGGTGCGATGCCTGCGATGCCTTCCATGCACCCGACAGTAAGGCTCGGGACCGACAATCGGGACGTCGGTGACCGTTTCAGGCCGAGGCGAGCCCGGGCGGTGCCACCGCGGCGGGCCGCGCCGACGCCTGGTCGTAGCGGTGCAGGACGAGGCGGGCCACCGCCGGATGGGTGCCCAGCGGGGCCGAGGCGATCCACGGGGCCGTCCGGGCGCACTCGGTGGCGAAGCGGCCCGGCGCCGTGAAGCAGGAGGCGACGGCGACCCGCCCGCGGCCGCTCGCGGCCAGGGCGCGCAGCGCGTCCGGGACGGTCGGGGCGGCGGCGCTCGCGTAGGCGGGGACCACCGGGACGCCCAGGCGGTCGGCCAGCAGCTGGGCCGTGCGGCCCGTGTCCACCTTCGACTCCGGGTCGCGGGAGCCGGCGGCGGCGAGGACCACGGCGCTCTCGCGGCGGGCCGCCTCGTCGGCGGGGGTGCGCCAGCCGGCCTCGACGAGACGGGAGTGCAGGGCCTGCACCAGCAGCGGGTGCGGACCGAGGGCGCCGGCCACGCGCGCGTGCACGCCGGAGGCGGCGGCCGTCTCGGGGATGTCCCGCTTGACGTGGTGGCCCCGGGCGAGCAGGAGCGGGACGAGGACGGCCTCGCCGGTGCCGAGGGAGGCGAGGGTGTCGGACAGCAGCGGCTGGTTCAGTTCGATGTGGCCGAGGTGGACGGGCAGGCCGGGGCGCTCGTCCCGGATCCGGTCCAGCAGCGCCCGGACGGTCGTCAGCGCGCGCGGGTCACGGCTGCCGTGCGCCACGACGACGAGGGCGGGAGGGCCCGGGCGCCGCCTGCCGCTGGGGGAGACGAGGCTGAGCTGCCCGGCGAGCTGGGTGCCGATCCGGTCCATGAGGTGGGCGGTGCTGCCCAGGTGGGCCGCGTCGCACCGCGCGGCCGCGCCGGGCTCGGTCATGGACTCGTCGCGAGGAGGGTTCGACGGCGTCATGCACAGATGATCGGTGCCGCGGGTTGCGGACCCGTTGCGCGGGCATGACGGGCGTTTTCCGGCCGCTCACGGTGCGGCCCGCGGGCGACGTGAGCTCACGCCACCCGGACGTTCACCCTCCGGGTGAAAGCCGGAGGAAAAGGGTCACTCCGCCCGGACGTGAACCGCGCGGGGTGACAGGACGTCTCTGACTGTCGACACGGGCTGCCCGAGCCGCCCGGGAGGGGACCGTCCGATGCGCCGACCCACGTTGCGCCCACCGCGTCCGCCACGCACGCGGGCCGGGCGGCGGCGGCTGGTCCAGGCCGTGATGGCCGGATGCGTACTGGCGCTGCTGCCGGCGACGTGGCTGTACGTCGTCACCGGCGACCGGCTGCGGACCACCGCGGACGTACCGCGCACCGAGGTCGCCGTCGTCTTCGGCGCGGGCCTGTGGGACGGCGAGCCCTCCCCGTACCTCGCCCACCGCCTGGACGCGGCCGCGAAGCTGTACCGCGACAACCGCGTGGAGGTCGTCCTGGTGACCGGCGACAACAGCCGCGAGGACTACGACGAGCCGGACGCCATGCGCGCCTACCTGACCCGGCACGGCGTCCCCGACGGGCGGATCGTCAGCGACTACGCCGGCTTCGACACCTGGGACTCCTGCGTGCGCGCCCGGAAGATCTTCGGTGTCGACCGGGCCGTGCTGATCAGCCAGGGCTTCCACATCCGCCGGGCGGTCGCGCTGTGCCAGGCGGCGGGCGTGCGCTCCTACGGCGTCGGGGTCCAGGACAAGCACGACGTGACCTGGTACTACGGCGGCACCCGGGAGATCTTCGCGGCCGGCAAGGCGGCCCTGGACGCGCTGTTCCAGCCGGACCCGCGCTTCCTCGGGCCGAAGGAGGCGGCGGTGCCCGAGGCCCTGGCGAGCACCCGGTGACGCGGCGGGCGCGGCGCCCCTCACGCCGGCCGGACGGGGGCGGGGAGGCCGTCGTGCCGCCGGCGTAACAGGGGGCCGGACCGCACGAAACACGGCCGCAGCACGCTGGACGCCATGCAGACCTCCGCGACGCCCACGCACTGCCCGTACTGCGCCCTGCAGTGCGGGATGAACCTCACGCCCGTACCGCGGGGGCAGCTCCCGGGCCTCTCAGGCACCGGGGGGCGCACGGTCGAGGTGAGCGAGCGCCCGGACTTCCCGGTGAACCGGGGCGCGCTGTGCGGCAAGGGCCGTACGGCGCCCGAGGTGCTCTCGTCCCGGGTGCGCCTGACCTCGCCGCTGGTGCGCTCCGGGGACACCCTCGCGCCCGCCACCTGGGACGAGGCACTGGACCGGATCGCCGGGGAGCTGCGCCGCACCCGCGCGGAGCACGGCCCGGACGCGGTCGGGGTCTTCGGCGGGGGCGGTCTGACGAACGAGAAGGCGTACGCGCTCGGCAAGTTCGCCCGGGTGGTGCTCGGCACCTCGCAGATCGACTACAACGGGCGCTTCTGCATGTCGTCGGCGGCGGCCGCCGGCACGAGGGCGTTCGGGCTGGACCGGGGGCTGCCCTTCCCGCTTCAGGACATACCGAGGACCGGCTGCGTGATCCTCGTCGGGTCGAACCTCGCGGAGACCATGCCCCCGTCGCTGCGGTTCTTCAGCGAACTCAGGGAGAACGGCGGCACGTTGATCGTCGTCGACCCCCGCCGTACGAAGACCGCCGAACAGGCCGACCTGCACCTCGCGCCCCGCCCGGGCACCGACCTCGCCCTCGCGCTCGGCCTGCTGCACCTGGTCGTGGCCGGGGGGCGGGTCGACGAGGCGTACGTCCGGGAGCGTACGGCCGGCTGGGAGGAGGCGCGGGCCGCGGCGATGGCGCACTGGCCCGAGTACGTGGAACGCGTCACGGGGGTGCCCGTCCCCCTGCTGCGCGAGACGGTGCGGCTGTTCTGCGAGCCGGCGAACGCGATGGTGCTGACCGCGCGCGGGCCCGAGCAGCAGTCCAAGGGCACCGACACGGTGGGCGCGTGGATCAACCTCTGCCTGGCCACCGGCCGGGCGGGCCGCCCGCTGTCCGGGTACGGCTGCCTGACCGGGCAGGGCAACGGGCAGGGCGGACGCGAGCACGGCCTGAAGGCCGACCAGTTGCCCGGCTACCGCAAGCTGGACGATCCGGCGGCGCGGCGGCACGTCGCCGAGGTGTGGGGCGTGGACCCCGGCAGCCTGCCCGGACCGGGCCGCAGCGCCTACGAGTTGCTGGACGCCCTGGGCACGGACATCCGGTCCCTGCTGCTGATGGGGTCGAACCCGGTGGTGTCGGCGCCGCGGGCCGCGCATGTCGAGGAGCGCGTCAGGTCGCTGGACTTCCTGGCCGTCTGCGACGTCGTGCTGTCCGAGACCGCGGCCCTCGCCGACGTCGTCCTGCCGGTGACCCAGTGGGCGGAGGAGACCGGCACCACCACCAGCCTCGAGGGGCGCGTCCTGCTGCGGCGCAAGGCGGTCAGCGCCCCCGAGGGGGTGCGCAGCGACCTGGAGGTCATGCACGACCTGGCCGACCGGCTCGGCGTGGAGAAGGGTTTCCCGGCCGACGCCGAGGAGGTCTTCGAGGAGCTGCGCCGGGCCAGCGCGGGCGGGCCCGCCGACTACTCCGGGATCACCTACCGCAGGCTGGCGGAGGAGAACGGGGTGTTCTGGCCGTGCCCCGGGGGCGGGCCCGCGGACGAGGGGTCCGCCGGCGCCCACCCAGGCACCCCGCGCCTGTTCCTCGACCGGTTCGCCACCCCGGACGGGCGGGCCCGGTTCGCCCCCGTCTCGCACCGGGCGTCCGCCGAGGAGCCGGACGAGGAGTACCCGGTGCTGCTGACCACCGGCCGGGTCGTCGCCCAGTACCAGTCCGGTGCCCAGACCCGCCGCGTGGCGGAGCTGAACGCCGCCGCCCCGGGCCCGTTCGTGGAGCTGCACCCGCGGCTGGCGGCACGGCTCGGGGCGGCCGAGGGCGACCCGGTCGCGGTGGTCTCCCGCCGGGGCCGCGCGGTGGCGCCGGCCCGCATCACCGCCTCGGTCCGTCCGGACACCGTCTTCATGCCCTTCCACTGGCCGGGCGAGGGCCGCGCCAACACCCTGACCAACCCGGCGCTCGACCCGACCTCGCGGATGCCGGAGTTCAAGGTGTGCGCGGTGCGGCTGGAGGCCGTGCGGCCGCGGCCGGGCGGCCGGGCCGCGGACCGCACCCTCACCTGAGCCGCCAGTCACCGCCGTCGATCAGCTCGCCGCGGGCGCGCAGGCGCGCGGCGACGGCGGGGGCGGCCAGGTAGACCCAGGCGCGCACGGGCGGGCCGCCGCCGGCGCGGCGCACCTCGCGCCCGACGCGCTCGTAGAGGTTGCGCGGGTCGCCGGGCGCGTACTCCTCCAGCCGGTCGAGGTCGGTGAGCAGTTCCTCGTACTCCCGCGGCCGTGCGGTCACCAGCGCGCCGTGCACGACACCGCCGCGCTCCTCGACGGCGTACGGAAAGCCCGGTCCGGCGTAGAGCACCGCGCCGTTCAGCCGGCCCGGCTCCGCGGCCCGGGTGCGGCCGCGCAGGAACAGGTCGTGGTTGGCCTCGCCGGGCAGCAGGGTGCCGTAGACGAAGAAAGGGAGACTCACAAAAACGATTCTCTCTCCACACATACCTCCTCGTCCGCGCTATGGACCCCGATCTGTCATGGCCCCTTAAATCTGAGTCGACAAGCGCCTTCCCCCACGCGCCCGTTGGCGCCCTTCCGAGGAGATGCATGAGTCGGATACGTATCGACGTCCGGGGCTCCCGTCGTCTCGCCGCCCTCGGCGCGGCCGTGACCAGCGCCGGCCTGCTGGCCGCCGCGCTCTCCCCCGCCGCCGTCGCGGACGACCGGCCGACCAGGGCGGGCGCGATCCGGAACGCCGCCTCGGCGCTGCTCGAGCACGCCGCGGGCCTCGGGCTCACCTCCGACGAGGGCACGAAGGTGCGGGACGTCGTCGTCGACGGCGACGGCACGCAGCACGTGCGCTACGACCGGACGTACCGCCGGCTGCCGGTCCTCGGCGGCGACTTCGTGGTGCACCTGGCGCCCGACGGGACCTACCGCGGCGCGGACAGGGCGACGCGCGGCACGATATCCCTCGCCTCCACCCACCCCTCCATACCGGCGCCGAGGGCCGCCGGCCTCGCGGCGAACGCGCTGCGGGCGGTCAACCTCGGCGAGACGCTGAAGAAGCTCACCGCCGAGCCGCGGCTGGTCGTCGACGCCCTGCACGGAAGGCCCAGGCTGGCCTGGCGGACGGACGTCGCGGCGCGGGACTCGCTCGGCAACCCGGTCTCCCGCACCGTCCTCACCGACGCGCGTACCGGCGCCCAGATCGACGCCTGGAACGACATCGAGACGGCGACGGGCGACGGCAGGTCGCTCTACAGCGGCACGGTGCCGCTGCGGACGACGCAGTCGGGCTCGGCGTACCAGCTCAAGGACCCGACGCGCGGGGGCACGTACACCGGTGACGCCGCGAACCAGTCGGACCTGTGCATCCTGACCACCATCTGCGTCAGCCGGGCCCCGTCGACGGTGTTCACCGACGCGGACGACCACTGGGGCGACGGCACCGGCGCCGACCGCGCCTCGGCCGCGGTGGACGCGCAGTACGGCACCGACATGACCTGGGACTTCTACAAGAACGTCTTCGGCCGCAACGGGATCGGCAACGACGGCAAGGGCTCCTACAACCGCGTCCACTACGGCAACAGGTACAACAACGCCTTCTGGGACGACAGCTGCTTCTGCATGACGTACGGCGACGGCGACGGTACGACGTTCGGACCGCTGGTGGGGCTGGACGTGGCCGGCCACGAGATGACGCACGGCGTCACCTCCAAGACGGCGGGGCTGACGTACTCGGGCGAGTCCGGCGGCCTGAACGAGGCGACCTCCGACATCCTCGGCACGCTGGTGGAGTGGTACGCCGACAACTCCTCCGACCCCGGTGACTACCTGATCGGGGAGAAGATCGTCCGCTCCGGCTTCGGCCGGGACGCCCTGCGCTACATGGACAAGCCGTCCCGGGACGGCCAGTCCGCCGACTACTGGAGCCCTTCCGTCGGCAAGCTGGACGTCCACTACTCCTCCGGGGTCGCCAACCACTTCGCGTACCTGCTGGCCGAGGGCAGCGGCGCGAAGACCGTCAACGGCGTCAGGTACGACTCCCCCACCTACGACGGCAAGCCGGTGACCGGCATCGGCCGCGACAAGCTGGGCCAGATCTGGTACCGCGCGCTGACGGTCTACATGACGTCCTCGACGGACTACGCGGGGGCCCGCACGGCGACGCTCGACGCGGCGAGGGACCTGTACGGCGCGGGGAGCACCGAGTACGCCGCGGTGGGGGCGGCCTGGAGCGCGGTCAACGTGCACTGAGCCTCCGCCGGAACCGACGACGCCTGTCTGCCGCCTGCTGCCTCCCGCCTGCTGCCTGTTGGCTGCCGGCGGGGGGGGCAAGCCCTCGCCGTGATCGCCGGGTCACCCGTTCACACGCGCGCCCTGAGCCCAACGGGTGCTCTTCCGGCACGCGCCGGGCACACGCCGGTGACCTGCGGGAAGTCCGCCCGAGCGGCTTGCCGGGCCGCCGGTCTGACACCCGTTCAGCACATTTCTGACGCACCTTCAGCAAGCGGTCCCGGCCCGGTGCCACTTACCTCGGAGGGACAGAGGACACCGATAGACAGCTCGACAGCTCGAAGGAGCACCGATGCGACGTACCGCCCGTCTGCTGACCGGCACCGCGCTCGCCGTCGCCGCCGCGGGCTCCGTGGCCGCGCCCGCGTACGCGGGCGGCACCGGCAGCCTGGACGTCTTCCCGTCCTCGGCCCTGCCCGGCGGCGAGGTGACGGTGAACACGGCGGACTGCGCGGCCGGTACGGCGGCGGGCGACGCGGGCGCGCTGGGCGCGGGCCCCTTCACGCTGGCGCCGAGCGCGCACGAGGACGAGGCGATCGGGCAGTTCCGGGTGCCGTCGAGCGCGCAGCCGGGGACCTACGAGATCGTCGCGCAGTGCGCCGAGGGCGGCCGGCAGGTCAAGGGCGACCTGGTGGTGACCCTGGCGGCGGAGGCGCGCGGGCAGGCGCCCCACGGAGGTGTGAAGACGGGGGTCGGCGGCGCTCTGGGCCCCGATCCCGTGCAGACCGCGGCCGGCGTGGCGGCCCTCGCCGTCGCCGCCGCGGGCGGTACCTGGCTCCTGCATCGCCGGGCGAGAGGCGACGGGATCTGACGGACACCCTCCGCTGTCCGTCCACCGGTACCGCTTGTCCCTCCCCCTCCGGGCCCGACGCCCCTCGCGGCCCGGAGGGGGGAACGGGTCCACCGAACGGGTCCGCCCGCTCCCGTCCTGCAGGAGGCACGTGTGCGCCGCGTCAGCGACATCGCGATAGGTGCCGTCACCGTGGCCGCCCTGTGCGCGGGCGCGTGGCTGCTCACCACGGACGCCCGGACGGACGCCCCGCCGCAGCCCTCGGCGGCGCAGGCCCGCACCGGCCGGGGCGGCGAACCGCCCGCCGCGCGGGCGCTGCCGCCCTCGCCGCCGAGCCGCATCCGCATCCCGTCGATCGGGGTGAACGCCCCCCTCATGGGCCTCGCGCTCACCCGGGCCGGCACCCTCGGCGTGCCGCCCGCCGCCAGGAAGAACCTGGCCGGCTGGTACGAGGCCGGCACCACCCCCGGCGAGCGCGGCACCGCCGTGGTCGCCGGCCATGTCGACAACGCCGAGGGCCCCGCCGTCTTCTACGACCTCGGCGCCGTCCGCAGGGGCAGCCGCGTCGAGGTGGACCGGCGGGACGGCCGGACGGCCGTGTTCTCGGTGGACGCGGTCGAGGTGTACGACACCGAGCACTTCCCCGACCGGAAGGTCTACGGGCCCGCGAGCCGACCGGAGCTCCGCGTGATCACCTGCGGCGGCGGCTACTCCCGCGCCACCGGCTACCAGGGGAACGTCGTCGTCTTCGCCCACCTCACGGGCAGCCGCTGACGGCGACCGCCGCCGCGATGGTCCGCGCGCACTCCAGTGCCTCCGTGTGCGTGGTGTCGACCTCCACGTCGTAGGTCACGCCCCGGTGGACCAGGTCCGCCTGCTTCTCGGCCATGCCGTGCGCGCGGTCGCCTCGCGCGATCTCGCGGCCTGCGGCGGTCCCGGGCGCGCAGCGCACACCGGCCCAGAGCACGTTCAGGCCGTCCAGGGCCGTGCGCCAGCGCCGCTGGGAGTGGGCGCCGCCGAGGAAGACGTCGTCCACGAGGACCCGGGCGCCCGCGCGGGCCGTCGCCGCGACGCCCTCGCGCCAGGCCGCCTCCAGCGCCCGGAACTCCGGGCCGACGCTCACCTGCCCGTCCGGTGCGAAGCCGATCCCGCCGAGCGAGTCCCGCAGCGCCGGGGGCAGCTGCTCGACGAACGTGTCGATCGCGAAGGCCAGCCACGGTTCGGGCAGGACCGCCTGAAGGCACCGTACGATCCCGGACTTGCCGGAGCTGGAGCCGCCGTTGAGCACGATCACCTGAGTCGTCACCGGGCCACGCTAGCGCCGGCGCGGGCCCGGCCCGCACGCGGTGCCCGCGGGCTCACCGGTCCGCGCCTCACCCACCGCCCTCCGGATGCCCGCCCGGGATCCTCCCGCCCGCCCCCCGCCCCGGCCTCACACCAGGCCCCCGGCGTGTGCCCCGAACCCTCACACCCGCCCCGCGCCGGCACTGAGGGCAGCGTTCCTCGCGGGAAACAGACGTGATGCGGCCGGGTAACACCGGCACCGCACGCTCCTGGACATGACCTCGAATACGCGTGTGGTGGTGATCGGCGCCGGGCTCGCGGGCGTCCGGCTCGCCCGGCGGCTCGGTGAGCTCGGCACGCCCGTGACGCTGATCGGCGAGGAGGAGCACCGCCCGTACAACCGGGTGCTGCTCGCCGAGGTGCTGGCCGGGCGCTACAGCCCGGACGTCATCGCGCTGCCCGCGCCCGCGGAACTGGTCCGCGGCCGGGTCACGGGCATCGACCGCGAGGTGCGAGCCGTACACCTCGCGGACGGCTCGCAGACCGCGTACGACACCCTGGTCCTGGCCACCGGCTCCAACCCGGTGCTGCCGCCGCTGCGCGGTCTGTTCACTCCGGACCACGTGCTGCCCGAGGGTGTGCACGCGTTCCGCACCATGGGCGACTGCCTCGGCCTGTCCAGGGCCGTGCGGCCGGGGGTGCGGGCGGTCGTCATCGGCGGGGGGCTGCTCGGGGTCTCCGCGGCCCGCGCGCTCGCCCTGCGCGGCGCGCAGGTCGTCCTCGCCCAGCAGTCCGAGCGGCTGATGGAGCGCCAGCTCGATCCGGCCGCCTCGCAGCTGGTCCGCCGGCACCTGACCGGCCTCGCCGTCGAGATCCACACCGAGTGCCGGGTACGGGACGTGCGCTGCGTCGGCGGCGCGGTCCGCTCGGTCGAGATGCACGACGGCTACACCCTCGACGCCGACCTCGTCGTCCTGGCCTGCGGAGTCCACCCCCGCGTCGGTCTCGCGCAGACCGCCGGCCTGGAGGTACGCCAGGGCGTCCTCGTCGACGACGAACTGCGCACGTCCGATCCGCGCATCCGGGCGATCGGCGACTGCGTCCAGCACGACGGCACGGTGTACGGACTCGCCGCCCCGGCGCTCGAACAGGCCGAGGTGCTCGCCGAGTTGCTCTCGGGCCGCGCCGAGGCCCGCTACACCGGCACCCGTTCACTCACCCGGCTGACGCTCGCCGGTGAGGGCTTCTTCGACCTCGCCGCGTTCGGCGAGACGGAGCCGCGTCCCGGGGACGACGTCGTCCAGCTCACGGACGCCACCCGCGGCACCTACCGCAAGGTCGTCGTCCGCGACGACCGCCTGGTCGGCGGGGTCCTCGTCGGCGAACTCGGCACCGTCGGCGCGCTCGCCCGCGCCTGGGAGGGAACAGAGCCGCTCCCCGACGACGGCCCCCTGCTCCACCTGCTCACCAACGATGGAGGCTCCTGATGACCGCCGCCCCGGAGGCCACCCCCACGATCGTGCTCGTCGGCCACGGCATGGTCGGCCAGCGCTTCCTCGAAGCGCTCGCCGCCCGCGGCCTGACCGCCACGCACCGCGTGGTCGTGCTGTGCGAGGAGCCGCGTCCCGCCTACGACCGCGTCGCCCTCACCTCGTACTTCTCGGGCCGGACACCCGAGGAACTCTCCATGACCGACCTGGAGTTCATCGCCGACCACGGCATCGAGCTGTACGTCGGCGACCCGGCCGAGACGATCGACCGCGAGGCGCGGAAGGTCACCGCCCGGTCCGGCAGGACCTTCGACTACGACACCCTCGTCCTCGCCACCGGTTCCTTCCCCTTCGTGCCGCCGGTGCCGAACAGGGACGCCGAGGGCTGTTTCGTCTACCGCACGATCGAGGACCTGCTCGCGATCGAGGAGTACGCGACGTCGCGGGCTACGGTCGGCGCGGTGGTCGGCGGCGGTCTGCTGGGGCTCGAGGCGGCCGGCGCCCTGAAGGGCCTCGGACTCACCTCCCACATCGTGGAGTTCGCGCCCCGGCTGATGCCCGTCCAGGTCGACGAGGGCGGCGGCGCGGCCCTGCTGCGCACGATCGAGGAGATGGGCCTGAGCGTCCACACGGGCGTCGGCACGCAGGAGATCGTGGTCGGCGGGGACGGCGCGGTCACCGGCATGAAGCTCTCCGACGGCTCCGAACTCGCCACGGACATGGTGGTGTTCAGCGCCGGCGTCCGCCCCCGCGACCAGCTGGCCCGCGACTGCGGCCTCACCGTCGGCGAGCGCGGCGGCATCGCCGTGGACGAGCAGTGCCGTACCGTCTCCGACCCGCACGTCTTCGCGATCGGCGAGTGCGCGCTGGCCTCCGACGGCCGGGTGTACGGCCTGGTCGCCCCCGGCTACGAGCAGGCGGAGACGGCCGCCGCGACGATCGCCGAGGACGAGGCGTCCTTCACCGGCGCCGACCTGTCGACGAAGCTGAAGCTGCTCGGCGTGGACGTGGCCTCCTTCGGCGACGCGCACGGCGCCACCGAGGGCTGCCTGGACGTCGTCTACTCCGACTCCCGCGCCGGCCTGTACAAGAAGCTGGTCGTCGGCCGCGACGGCACCCTGCTCGGCGGCATCCTGGTCGGCGACGCGGAGGCCTACGGCACGCTGAAGGCGTTCACCGGCTCCGTCCCGCCCGTCGAGCCCGAGTCGCTGGTGCTGCCCGCCGGCGCCGGCGAGCCCGTCCAGCTCGGCCCGACCGCGCTGCCGGACGACGCGATCATCTGTTCCTGCAACAACGTCACCAAGGGCACGATCCGCGGCGCGGTGACCGAGCACCGGTGCACGACCGTGCCCGAGGTGAAGAAGTGCACCAAGGCCGGTACGACGTGCGGCAGTTGCGTCAAGGTGCTGGGACAGCTGGTCGACGCCGAGCTGGAGGCGTCGGGCGTCGAGGTCGACAAGGGCCTGTGCGGCTGCTTCTCCCAGACCCGCGAGGAGCTCTACGAGATCGTCCTCGCCCTGCGCGTCAACACCTACCAGGACCTCCTCGACCGCTACGGCCGCGACGGCGCCCGGGGCGGCGACGGCTGCGAGGTCTGCAAGCCGGCCGTCGGCTCGATCATCGCCTCCCTCGCCCCGACGATCGGCGCCAGCGGCTACGTCCTGGACGGCGAGCAGGCGGCGCTGCAGGACTCCAACGACCACTTCCTGGCCAACCTGCAGAGGAACGGCTCGTACTCGGTCGTGCCGCGCGTCCCCGGCGGTGAGATCACCCCCGAGGGCCTCATCGTGATCGGCGAGATCGCCCGCGACTTCGGCCTCTACACGAAGATCACCGGCGGTCAGCGGATCGACATGTTCGGCGCCCGCGTCGAACAGCTCCCGCTGATCTGGATGCGGTTGGTGGACGCGGGCTTCGAGTCCGGCCACGCCTACGGCAAGGCGCTGCGCACCGTGAAGTCCTGCGTGGGCTCCACCTGGTGCCGCTACGGCGTCCAGGACTCCGTCCGTATGGCGATCGACCTGGAGCTGCGCTACCGGGGGCTGCGCTCCCCGCACAAGCTCAAGTCCGCGGTGTCGGGCTGCGCCCGCGAGTGCGCGGAGGCCCGGTCGAAGGACTTCGGCGTCATCGCCACCGCGGGCGGCTGGAACCTGTACGTCGGCGGCAACGGCGGCGCCACCCCGCGCCACGCGGACCTGCTCGCCCAGGACCTCTCCGACGCCGAACTGATCCGTCTCATCGACCGGTTCCTGATGTTCTACATCCGCACCGCGGACCGCCTGGAGCGCACCTCGACCTGGCTGGAGCGCATCGCCGGCGGCCTGGACCACGTACGGGAGGTGGTGGTGGAGGACTCCCTCGGCATCTGCGAGGAGCTGGAGTCCCTGATGGCGGCGCACGTGGCGAACTACGCCGACGAGTGGGCCACCACCATCAACGACCCCGAGAAGCTGGCCCGGTTCGTGTCCTTCGTGAACGCGCCGGACACCCCCGACCCGGTCGTCGGCTTCGTCCCCGAGCGCGACCAGATCAAGCCCGACCTGCCGCTGCTGTCCATCGGCATGCGTCCCGCCGAAGACCTCCTGGAAGGAAGCGCCCAGCGATGACCCTGGCACCCGAGACCACCGACCTGAAGATCCAACTGCAACTGGAGGAGGGCTGGCTGACGGTCTGCGACCTGACCCGGCTGGTCCCGGGCCGGGGTGTGGCCGCGCTGCTGCCCGACGGCCGCCAGGCCGCCCTGTTCCGCGACCGCAGCGGCGAGCTGTACGCCGTGGACAACCGCGACCCCTTCGGCGGCGCGGCGGTCCTCTCCCGCGGCCTGACCGGCTCCCACCAGGGCCGCCCGTACGTCGCCTCGCCCCTGCTGAAGCAGCGCTTCGACCTGGCGTCGGGGCAGTGCCTGGACGACGAGTCGGTGCGGGTGGCGACGTACGCGGTCCGGACGACGGCGTACGAGACGCGGGCGGCGTAACCGGCCGCGGCCCACCCCGGGCACTCCCGGCCGACCACCCCGGCCATTCCCGGCCGACCGCCCCGGCCGACCGCGCGGCCACTCCCGGCCGACCACACCGGCCGTTCCCGGCCGACCACCCCGGCCGACCACCCCGGCCGACCGCCCCGGTCACCGACCGTTCCGGCCCGGCCCGTGACGAGTGCGCGCGGGTCACCCCGTCCCTCGGACGGCTCCCGTCCACCGGTGGGATCGCCGCCGCGGTCCGCTGCCCGGCTCCTCGGCCGACGCCGCCTCGGCGGCCGGTACGGAACCGGTGGCGGACAGCGGCGCCAGGGCCCGAAGGGCGCCTCTTCGCGCGCCGGCTCACGTCACGCCTTCAGCCGGTCGTACGTCACCCCCGTCAGCCGTTCGGAGGCGGCCCAGAGGCGCTCCCCCATCGCGTCGTTGAGCGTCCAGGGCGCCCGCCACGACGGCGCGGGCCCCCCGCGCCACATCAGGAACGAGGGCCCGGTGAAGGAGTCCGGCCGCACGCCGGGGGCCGTCGCGGCGTACAGGACGGGCAGCGCGCCGGTCCGCGCCGGCTGTGCGAAGACCCGGTTGCCGATCTCCATCGCCCGCCCGACGAGCCTGCGTCCCTCCATGCGGGGTGCGGTGCCCTGGAGGTTGGTGGCCGCGTACCCGGGGTGGGCCGCGGCCGCCACCACGTCCGCGCCGTGCGCCGTCAGCCGGCGCGCGAGTTCGTGCGTGAAGAGCAGGTTGGCGGACTTGGAGCGGGCGTAGGCGATCCAGCGCCGGTAGCGGCGCTCGCCGCTGAGGTCGTCGAGGTCGACGTTGGCCAGCGCGTGCATCTCGCTGGAGACGGTCACGACCCTGGCGCCGGGCGTCGCCAGCAGCAGTGGCAGCAGCCTCCCGGTCAGCGCGAAGTGCCCCAGGTGGTTGACGCCGAACTGGGTCTCGAACCCGTCCGCGGTCGTCCCGTACGGCAGCGCCATCACCCCGGCGTTGTTGACCAGCAGGTCGAGCCGGCCGTGCGGGAAGCGCTCCGCGAACTCCCGTACGGAGCCGAGGTCGCCGAGGTCGAGCCGGCCGACGGCGACGTCCGCGCCCGGCACCTCACCGGCGAGTTCGCCGGCCGCCGCGTTCCCCCGCACCTCGCTCCGGCACGCGAGCACCACCCGCGCGCCCCTGCGCGCCAGTTCCCGGGCGGTGACGTACCCGAGTCCGCTGTTGGCCCCGGTGACGACGGCGACGCGGCCGCTCTGGTCGGGGATGTCCTCTCTGGTCCAGCCGGGCATGGCCTGACTCCCTTCACGCGCTCGACGGTGCTTTTCCTCTTTCCCGGCGCGACGGACGCCGTTCGCCGTGACGCCGAACTTTTCCCGCCGGGGGCGCATCGAACCCAATGACCACCATTCACCCATTCAGCCGATGAAGGGGGAATCACCATGTTTCCGCGCTCACGACACTTCTTCCGGCGCGGCACCGCCGTGTCGCTGACCGCCGCCCTCGCCGCCCTTGCCACCACCGGACTCACCTGGAGCGCGTCCGCGGCCCCGCGGACCGGGACCCCGGCGCGCACCGTGCCCACCTGCACGGTCGGAGACCTGCATCTTTCGCTGGGCCGCAAGGAAGGCGCGGCGGGCTCGCTGTACCAGCCGATCAGGTTCACCAACACCGGCCGCGGCAGCTGCGCTCTGCGCGGCTACCCGGGCGTCAGCGTCCTGGACTCCCAGCACCGGCAGATAGGCCCGGCGGCCACCCGCAGCGGCCGTTCCTACGCCACCGTCGTGCTCGCCCCCGGCCGCTCCGCCTCCGCGGTCATGCGCACCACGAACGGCCCCGTCGGCGGCCCCTGCGAGCCCACCGGCAGCTATCTGCGGATCTACCCGCCGGCCTCGTACAAGGCGGTGCTCATACCGGCGCACTGGAAGGTCTGCTCGGGCACCTTCCGGGTCGGACCGGTCAACACCCAGGGCGTCTTCTGAGCGCTCCGGAACGCGGAACACGAAGGGGCGGCACCTCCGCACAGGTGCCGCCCCTCCTTTCGTGGTCCGGAGCCGCCGCCCATCGGTCTTGAGGGTCGGGGACGGGCGGCGGCTCCGGGGCCGGGGGAGGATCAGCGGTGGTCGCTGCCCTCCGACTGGGTGGCCGCGCGTCCGGCCTCCAGGCGCGCCACCGGGATCCGGAACGGCGAGCACGAGACGTAGTCCAGGCCCGCCTCGTGGAAGAAGTGCACCGACTCCGGGTCGCCGCCGTGCTCGCCGCAGACGCCGAGCTTCAGGTCGGGGCGGGTCTCCCGGCCGGCCTTCGCCGCCAGTTCGACCAGTGAGCCGACGCCGTCCCTGTCGATCGTCTCGAACGGGCTGACGCCGAAGATGCCCTTCTCCAGGTACGCCGTGAAGAAGCTCGCCTCCACGTCGTCCCGGCTGAAGCCCCACACGGTCTGGGTGAGGTCGTTGGTGCCGAAGGAGAAGAACTCCGCCGCCTCCGCGATCTGGCCCGCCGTGAGGGCGGCGCGCGGCAGCTCGATCATGGTGCCGATGGAGAGCTTCAGCCGCGTGCCGGTCGCCGCCTCGACCTCGGCGATGACCTGGTCGGCCTCCTCGCGGACGATCTCCAGCTCCTGGACGGTGCCGACCAGCGGGATCATGATCTCGGCGCGCGGGTCGCCCTTGGCGGCCTTGCGCTCGGCGGCCGCCTCCGCGATGGCGCGGACCTGCATGGTGAACAGGCCGGGGATGACCAGGCCGAGGCGGACACCGCGCAGGCCCAGCATCGGGTTCTGTTCGTGCAGCCGGTGCACGGCCTGCAGCAGGCGCAGGTCGTTCTCGTGGGACTCCTGGCGCGACTCCGCGAGGGCCACCCGCACCGACAGCTCGGTGATGTCCGGCAGGAACTCGTGCAGCGGCGGGTCGAGCAGGCGGACGGTGACGGGCAGGCCGTCCATCGCCGAGAACAGCTCCACGAAGTCCCGCTTCTGCAGCGGCAGCAGGGCCTTCAGGCTCTCCTCGCGCTCCTCCTGCGTGTCGGCCAGGATCAGGCGCTCGACCAGCTCACGCCGGTCGCCGAGGAACATGTGCTCGGTGCGGCACAGGCCGATGCCCTGCGCGCCGAAGCGGCGGGCGCGCAGCGCGTCCTCGGCGTTGTCGGCGTTGGCGCGCACCCGCAGCCGGCGCTTGCGGTCGGCGAACGCCATGATCCGGTGCACGGCCTCCACCAGCTCGTCGGCGTCCTGGGCGCCGGCGTGCATCCGGCCCTCGAAGTACTCCACCACCGGGGACGGGACGACGGGGACCTCGCCCAGGTAGACCTTGCCGCTGGAGCCGTCGATGGAGATGAGGTCGCCCTCCTCCACCACGCGTCCGCCGGGCACGGTCATCCGCCGCCGCTTGGTGTCGACCTCGAGCTCCTCGGCGCCGCACACACAGGTCTTGCCCATGCCGCGCGCGACGACGGCCGCGTGGGAGGTCTTGCCGCCGCGGCTGGTCAGGATGCCCTCGGCCGCGATCATGCCGTCCAGGTCGTCGGGGTTGGTCTCGCGGCGCACCAGGATGACCTTCTCGCCGGAGCGGGACCACTTGACGGCGGTGTAGGAGTCGAAGACCGCCTTGCCCACCGCCGCGCCGGGCGAGGCGGCGATGCCCCGGCCGACCTGCTCGGTCTTCGCCTCCTCGTCGAAGCGCGGGAACATCAGCTGCGCGAGCTGGGAGCCGGTGACGCGCTGGAGCGCCTCGGTCTCGTCGATCAGGCCCTGGTCCACCAGCTGGGTCGCGATGCGGAAGGCGGCGCCCGCCGTGCGCTTGCCGACGCGGGTCTGCAGCATCCACAGCCGGCCGCGCTCGATGGTGAACTCGATGTCGCAGAGATCCTTGTAGTGGTTCTCCAGGGTCTCCATGATCTGCATCAGCTGGTCGTAGGACTTCTTGTCGATCCGCTCCAGCTCCGCGAGCGCGACGGTGTTGCGGATGCCCGCGACCACGTCCTCGCCCTGCGCGTTCTGCAGGTAGTCGCCGTAGACGCCCTGGTGGCCGGAGGCGGGGTCGCGGGTGAAGGCGACACCGGTGCCGGAGTCCGGGCCGAGGTTGCCGAAGACCATCGAGCAGACGTTGACGGCCGTGCCGAGGTCGTGCGGGATGCGCTCCTGGCGGCGGTAGAGCTTGGCGCGGTCGGTGTTCCAGGAGTCGAAGACCGCGTGGATGGCGAGGTCCATCTGCTCGCGCGGGTCCTGCGGGAAGTCCCGGCCCGCCTCCTTCTTGACGATCTTCTTGAAGGCGGTGACCAGCTTCTTGAGGTCGGCGGCCTCCAGCTCGGTGTCGACCGTGACCTTCTTGGCGCCCTTGGCCTTGTCGAGGGCCTCCTCGAAGAGCTCGCCGTCGACGCCGAGGACCGTCTTGCCGAACATCTGGATGAGGCGGCGGTAGGAGTCCCACGCGAAGCGGTCGTCGCCGGCCTGCTTGGCCAGGCCCTGCACGGACGTGTCGGAGAGCCCGATGTTCAGGACGGTGTCCATCATGCCCGGCATGGAGAACTTGGCGCCGGAGCGGACGGAGACCAGCAGCGGGTCGTCGGCCTGGCCGAGCTTCTTGCCCATACGGGCCTCGAGGGCGTCGAGGTGCGCACTCACCTCGTCACGCAGTGCCGCCGGCTCCTCGCCGCTGTCGAGGTAGACCTTGCAGGCTTCCGTCGTGATGGTGAAACCGGGGGGAACGGGGAGTCCCAGGTTGGTCATCTCGGCGAGGTTCGCGCCCTTGCCACCCAGAAGGTCCTTGAGGTCCTTGTTTCCCTCGGTGAAGTCGTAGACGAACTTCGCTACGTGAGGTTCTTTGTTTTCCGACACGGTCTCGACTCCCTCGAGGAGGCGGTGGCTGCCCTGACGGCGAGGAACATACCCAGATCGAAGGCGTCTGGGTACGTCCACGCACGCGTCATGCGCCTGTAACCACTCGTCCGCCAGCGGATCGAAAGTCAAAGCTTGGCAAGCGAAGCGGCCCGGATGTTTTCACTTCTTGAACACGGCAGTGCCCACGGGCACGATTTCGTCGCTCACATGAGCGACCTTCAGCCCGTCTGATTTCGGTCGCTGAACGATCGAGGGGTGGCACCCAGTGCCACCCCTTCGCGAAGTGCAGCCGCTCAAGATCCGCTCATCTGAGCGCAACCCTTATCAAGGGTGGCAAGAATCACGCTCTCACAGGAGCCCGGATACCACCATGCGGACGGCTCCCGAGACAGCCGACGGGACGGAAACACGGACGTCACACACCCATCGCCCGCAGCCGCTCCTCCGCCCGATCCGGGGCGTACAGGTGCTCCACGACCAGCGCACCGGCCCCCGCCAGCCCCGCCCGCTCCCCCAGCCGGGAAGTGACCACCTCCAGACGGGCCGTGGAGCGGGGCAGCGCCCGCTGGTACAGCAGCTCCCGCACGCCCGTGAGGAAGGGGGTTCCGGCCAGATCCCCCGCGATCATCAGCACCCCGGGGTCGAGCAGCGTGACGACGGTCGCCAGCACGTCCCCGACCCGCCGCCCGGCCTCCCGCGCCAGCCCGACCGCCTCGGGGTGCCCGGCCGCCAGCAGGTCCCGTACGTCCGCGCCGGAGGCCGCCGGCACCCCGGCCTCCCGCAGCCGCCGCGCGACGGCGCCCCCGCTGGCGACGGCGGCCAGGCAGCCGCGGGAGCCGCACCGGCACAGCGCCTCCCCGCCCACCCGGATGTGCCCGATGTCCCCGGCGCCGCCGTCGACGCCCCGGTAGAGCGCCCCGCCGACCACGACCCCGGCGCCGATGCCGGTCGACACCTTGACCAGGACGAAGGCAGGGCAGTCGGGGTATCCGGCGCGCTGTTCGCCGTAGGCCATGAGGTTCGCGTCGTTGTCCACCAGCACCGGCACCGGCCCGGCGCCCGTGCGCTCGGTGAAGGCGCCGGCCAGCCGGCCCCGAATGTCGTGGCCGTCCCAGCCCGGCATGATCGGCGGCTGCACCACCCGGCCGGTCTCGCTGTCGACGGGGCCGGGCACCGCGAGCCCGATCCCGCAGACCGCCTCCGCCCGCTTCCCGGCCTTCTCCAGCAACTCGGCGAACCAGTGGCCCAGTTCGCCGAGCACGGCCTCGGGGCCGTCCTCGATCACCAGCGTCCCCGAGTGCTCGGCGAGGATCTCGCCGCCGAGGTCGAGGACGGCCGCGCGGGCGTGCCGGGTGTCGAGGTCGGCGGCGAGGACGGCGGCGTGCTCCTCGTCGAACTCCAGCGTGATGGAGGGGCGCCCGCCGAGGGGCGAGCCGACCGGGCCGCCGGCGCCCTCGCGCAGCCAGCCCGCGCGGAAGAGGCGGTCCAGGCGCTGGCCGACGGTGGCCCGAGACAGCCCGGTGGCCCGCTGGAGCGCCCCGCGTGTGGTCGCGCGTCCGCTTCGCACCAGTTCGAGCAGATCGCCGGCGCGCGCCTGTCCCCGTCCCGTCATGAGCACCCCCTTGTGCTTTCCAAGCGTGCATTACATAGTGGGTTTTGCGTGTTAACTAGACGTAACTCTACGATGGCCGCGGCCGGACGAGCCGGCCGGAACGTCTTTCGGGGAGCCCCGCGTGGATCGCACCGCCCAACTCGCCGGCCACGCCGTGCAGCCCTCTTTTGCATACGATCCTCCGCCGGCGGCGGGTTCCCTGCACCACCGGGCCGTGCGCGTCCTGGACGCCAACTGGACCGGCACGTCCACCGTCCCCTCGCGCGGCCTGTACCCGCACCAGTGGTCCTGGGACTCCGCGTTCATCGCCATCGGGCTGCGGCACGTGTCGCCGTTACGGGCGCAGACCGAGCTGGAGACGCTGCTGGGCGCCCAGTGGGGGGACGGGCGGGTGCCGCACATCGTCTTCAACCCCTCCGTGCCGTTCGACGCCTACTTCCCGAGCCCCGACTTCTGGCGCTCCTCGACCGCGGGGCGGGCCGCGGGCGCCCCGCGCACCGTACAGACCTCCGGCATCGTGCAGCCACCGGTGCACGCGCTGGCGGCCTGGCTGGTGCACCGCGCCGACCCCGGGCTGTCCCGTGCGCGCGGCTTCCTGGCCCGGGTCCATCCGCGGCTCGCCGCCTGGCACCGCTATCTGCTGCACCGGCGCGACCTCGGCGGGGGCGGACTCGCGTGCGTCGTGCACCCCTGGGAGCAGGGCATGGACAACAGCCCCTGCTGGGACGTCCCGCTCAGCCGCGTCACGCCCGCCCCGGCGCGCTCCTTCCGGCGCGCCGACCTCGACCACGGGGCCGCCGAGGACCGGCCGACGGACCTGGACTACGGGCGGTACGTGCGGCTGGCGGCGGACTACCGGGACCGCGGGTACGCCGACGGGGACGAGGGGGCGGTCCGCGGGGCCCCGGCCGAGGGCGGTCGCGGGCGGCGGCCGGAGGGGCGGTTCGCGGTGGAGGACCCCTCCTTCAACGCCCTGCTCATCGCCTCCGAGCACGCGCTCGCCCGGATCGCCGAGGAACTGGGCGTCCCCGCGACGGCCCGGCACGCGCGCGCGGAACGTCTGACGGCGGCGCTGGTGGAGCGGCTGTGGGACCCGGCGAGCGGGATGTTCCTCTGCCGGGACCTGCGCTCGCCCGCCGGTGACCTGATCCCCGAGCGCGGTGTCACCGGCCTCGTCCCGCTGCTGCTGCCCGGCCTGCCGCGGGACGTCGTGGCGGCGCTGCTGCGCACCCTGGGCGGCCCGCACTTCGGGGTCGGCGACAGCACCCGGCTCGTGCCCAGCCACGACCTGCTCGGCGAGGCCTTCGACCGGCACCGCTACTGGCGCGGGCCCGCCTGGTTCAACACCGGCTGGCTGCTGGAGCGCGGGCTGCGCACGCACGGCGAGCGGGCACGGGCCGACGCGCTGCGGCAGGCCGTCCTCGACCTCGCCGGCGGCTCCGGGTTCGCGGAGTACGTGGATCCGTACACCGGCGCGGCATACGGCGCGAGCGGGTTCGGCTGGACCGCGGCGCTCGCGCTGGATCTGCTCCACGAGCGCCCCGGACACGGCGTGTCCCCGGCGGGCGCCGGCACGTTCGACAGCGCAGACAGGGCAGTCACGGGAGGGGACCGGGGATGACGGACCGACAGCATCTGCTCGTGCACGGCGCGACGTTCGCGGCCGTCGGCGACGGCGGGGACATCAGCGGGGTGCGGGGATCCGGCCCGCCCGACGGGCTGTTCGTGCGGGACGCCCGGCATCTGAGCCGCTGGCAGCTGACGGTCGACGGCGCGGTGCCCCAGACGCTCACGCCGGTCGCCGACGGGGACACCACGCGCTGCGTGCTGGTCCCGCGCGGCGGCCGCCAGGAGCCGCCCGCGTACACGGTCTTCCGTGAACAGGCCCTCGGTGATGGCGCGTTCGTGGAGTCCCTGCGGGTGACCAGCAACCGCCCGGTGCCGACGACGGTCTGCCTCGCGGTCACCGCCGACGCCGACTTCACCGACCAGTTCGAGCTGCGCTCCGACTACCGCACCTACGCCAAGACCGGCGCCGTCCGCTCCCGCCGGATCCTCGGCGACGGCGTGGAGTTCGGCTACCGGCGCGGCGAGTGGCGCTCGAGCACCACCGTGACGGCCGAGCCCGCGCCGGACGGCGTCGAGGAGACCGGCACCGGCGCCCGCCGCCTGGTGTGGACGCTGGAACTGCGGCCGCACGGCACGACCGAGCTCCTGCTGCGCGTCGCGGCCCGCCCCCACGGGGCGGCGGGCGAGCCGTCCGTCCCGGCGTCCCCGAGCGCCGCCAACGAGCGGCTCCTGGCGCTGGAGGGCGAGTTCGTGGAGGGCGTGGCCTTCCCGACCGGCTGGCCCGAACTGGCCGCCGCCTGCGCCCGCGGCCTCGCCGACCTCGCCTCCCTGCAGGTCACCGCGGCCGGCCCGGACGGCGAGGAACTGCGGGTGCCGGCGGCGGGCGCGCCCTGGTTCCTGACCCTGCTGGGCCGCGACGCCCTGCTCACCTCCCTCTTCGCCCTCCCCTACCGCCCGCAGCTGGCCGCGGCCACGCTCCCCGCCCTCGCCGCCGCGCAGGCCACCGAGACCGGCGCGGACGCGGTGGCCCAGCCCGGCAAGATCGTGCACGAGGTGCGCCACGGCGAGCTGGCGCACTTCGGGCAGGTGCCGTACGGGCGCTACTACGGCTCCGTGGACGCGACGCCGCTGTTCCTCGTCCTGCTCGGGGCGTACGTCGAGCAGACCGGGGACACGGCGCTCGCCCGCCGGCTGGAGTCCCACGCCCGCGCGGCGGTCGGCTGGATGCTGGACCACGGCGGGCTGACCTCGCGCGGCTACCTGGTCTACCGCGCCGACCAGGGGGGCCTGGCCAACCAGAACTGGAAGGACTCCCCCGGCGCGATCTGCTCCGCCGACGGGACGCGGGCGAGCGGGGCCGTCACGGCGGCCGCGGCACAGGGCTACGCCTATGACGCGCTGCGCCGGACGGCGGGGCTCGCGCGCACGGCGTGGGCGGACGAGACGTACGCGGCCCTGCTGGAGCAGGCCGCCGGCGATCTGCGCGACCGGTTCCAGCGGGACTTCTGGATGCCGGAGCGCTCCTTCTTCGCGCTCGCCCTCGACGGCGACGGCCGCCAGGTCGACGCGCTGGCCTCCGACGCGGGGCACCTGCTGTGGTCGGGCCTGCTGGACAAGGAGTACGGGGAGGCCGTGGGGCGGCGGCTGCTGGAGCCGGACTTCTTCTCCGGGTGGGGCGTGCGGACGCTGGCCGCGGGTCAGGCGGCGTACCACCCGCTGTCCTACCACCGGGGATCGGTGTGGCCGCACGACAACGCGCTGATCACGCTGGGGCTCGCGCGCTACGGGCTGCACGACGAGGCGCGGGCGGTGGCGCACGCGCTGGTGGACGCGGCGACGGCCGCCGGGCACCGGCTGCCGGAGGTGCTGGCGGGGTACGGGCGGGACACGCACACGGAGCCGGTGCCGTATCCGCACGCGTGTGTGCGGGAGTCCCGTTCGGCGGCGGCCCCGCTGGCGCTGCTCACCGCCGTGGGGGGCGCGTAGGCCGCGGGCGGCCCGGGAGCCCCTGAAGGCACCTGCGCGAACCGTTTGCCGGGTGTTTGCCGTCGGCCCCTGAACGAGGGCGCCGGGGGGCCCGTACGGACTGGTGGCGGGTCCCAGCCTCCCCAGCGTGGCCCGCCGCTCCGCTTTCCGGGCCTCGCAGGAAGGACCTTGGGGTTGTCTCACGACACGAGCACGCGCCAGACGGCTGATACGGCAGGGGCACCCGAGGACGAGTCCGTGGCGACCGCGACGCGGGAGCCGGGCAAGGACTCCGAGGCGACCGGAACACGGGAACCCGGCAAGGAACTGGTTCTCGCCTCCAGGGTGAGCCCGCCCGCCCCGACCCTCCTCGCCCGCCTCCGCGCGCTTCCCCGTCCCCACCCCCGGCGTGCCTGGCGGCGGTGGCGGGCCGCGCACCCCCGGCCCGCTCGGGTCATCGGCATCGTGGTGACGGCCCTCGCGCTCGCGGTCGTCGTCGCGGCGCTGGTGATGCCGAACCGGTGGGAGACCTTCCGCACGGCCGAGTTCCTGCGGCTGCCGGTGGAGGCGCTGCTCGGGGCGGCCGTGCTGACCGCTCTGCCGCGCCGGCCGCGGCTGGTCGTGGGGGTGCTGTTCGGACTGACGCTCGGCGTGCTGACCGTGCTGAACCTGCTGGACATCGGCTTCTACCAGTACCTCGGCCGCGGCTTCAACGTGATCCTGGACTGGCCGCTGCTGACCGACGCGCAGTCCTACCTCGGGGACCTGCTCGGCAGGGGAACGGCCCGGCTCGCGGCGCTCGGCGCCGTCCTGCTGGTCGTGCTCGTCCTCGCGGTGATGGTCCTCGCGGTGCTCCGCGTCGGCACGGTGGTGGGGCGCAACCGGGGCCGCTCGACCCGTGCCCTGCTCGTGCTGAGCGCCCTCTGGATGGTCTGCGCCAGTCTGAACCTGCAGAACGCCGGTGTCCCGCTGTCCGCCGATCACACCGTCACGATGCTCGAGTACCGGGCTGCGCGGGTCCGCGACGCGATCCGGGACGAGGCCGCGTTCGGCAAGACCGCGCGGGCGGACACCTTCGGCGCGACGCCGCCGAGCCAGCTGGTGCCGGACCTGCGCGGCAAGGACATGATCTTCACCTTCATCGAGAGCTACGGCCGCAGCGCGATCGAGGACCCGGTCGAGGCGCCCGGCGTCGACGCCACGCTCGACGCGCGCACCAAGGCCCTCGCCAAGGCGGGCTTCCACGCCAGGAGCGGCTGGCTGACCTCGGCGACGTACGGCGGCAGCAGCTGGCTCGGCCACTCCACGACCATGTCCGGCCTGTGGATCAACAACCAGAACCGCTACCGGACCGTCACCGCGGGCGACGGCGAGCACCTCACGCTCACCAAGGCGTTCCGGAAGACCGGCGACTTCGACACGGTCGGCGTCATGCCGGGGGTGCAGAAGGGCTGGCCGGAGGCGAAGTGGTACGGCCTGGACAAGGTCTACAACGCCTTCCAGCTGGGCTACAAGGGGCCGAAGTTCAGCTGGTCGACGATGCCCGACCAGTACGCCCTGGAGCAGTTCCAGCAGCGGGTGCACAGCAGGAAGCCGGCCGACGGCAAGTCGCTGATGTCGTTCGTCATCCTGACCTCCAGCCACCAGCCGTGGGCGCCGATCCCGAAGATGGTCCCCTGGGACCGGCTCGGCGACGGCAAGGTCTTCGACGCCATCCACGACGCGGGCAGGAAGCCGTCGGACATCATCACCAGCTCGCCCAAGTCGCAGGCGGAGTACGGCAAGTCGGTCCAGTACTCGGTGACCGCCCTGACCGAGTGGCTGGAGCGCTACGGCAAGGACAACACCGTGCTGGTGTTCCTCGGCGACCACCAGCCCATCGCCCGCGTCAGCGGCGACCACGCCAACCGGGACGTCCCGATCTCGATCGTCGCCAAGGACCCGAAGGTCCTGGACAAGATCGACGGCTGGGGCTGGTCGGACGGCCTGCGCCCCGCCCACGACGCCCCGGTCTGGAAGATGAGCGCCTTCCGGGACAAGTTCCTGACGGCGTACGGCTCGACCCCGCACCCGACGAAGGGCTGAGCCCGCGGCGGGCTCAGCCGCCCGAGGTGTCCAGCTCGGCGTCCTCGCCGACGCCCGCGCAGTCGTAGGGGTCCCTCAGCCAGCCGTCCGGCAGGACGACCCGGTTGTTGCCGGAGGTCCGGCCGCGCGGCCCGTCCGCGCCGGCCGGCCAGGGCTGGTCGAGGTCCAGCTCGTCCAGCCCGGCTCGGAGTTCGGCCAGGGACGAGGTGATCGCGAGCCGCCTGCGCATCTCGGATCCGACCGCGAACCCCTTCAGGTACCAGGCCACGTGCTTGCGGAAGTCGACGACGCCCCTGGACTCGCTCACCCGTCTCCCACCACCGCCCTCAACGGTGGCACTTCGGGCCGCCGCTCCTCTTTCGATCCACTCACCGAGCAGCGTGGCGTGGCGCACCATGACGTCGGCCACCTCGCGCAGCGAAGGCCGCGCGACGTCCTCGGTGCGCCCCTCGAAGGCCGCCACCAGGTCCGCGAACAGCCAGGGCCGCCCGAGACAGCCCCGTCCGACGACCACCCCGTCGCACCCGGTCTCCCGCACCATCCGCAGCGCGTCCCCGGCCGACCAGATGTCGCCGTTGCCGAGCACCGGGATCTCCGGGACGTGCTCCTTGAGCCGGGCGATCGCCTCCCAGTCCGCCGTGCCGCCGTAGTGCTGGGCGGCGGTGCGCCCGTGCAGCGCGACGGCCGTCACGCCCTCCTCGACCGCGATCCGCCCGGCGTCGAGGTAGGTGATGTGGTCGTCGTCGATGCCCTTGCGCATCTTCATGGTGACGGGAAGGCCGCCGGCGCCCGACACCGCCTCCCGCAGGATCGCGCGCAGCAGGTTCCGCTTGTACGGCAGCGCCGAGCCGCCGCCCTTGCGCGTCACCTTCGGCACCGGGCACCCGAAGTTCAGGTCGATGTGGTCGGCCAGGTCCTCCTCCGCGATCATGCGGACGGCCTTGCCGACGGTGGCCGGGTCGACGCCGTAGAGCTGGATGGACCTGGGCTTCTCACTCGCGTCGAAGTGGATGAGCTGCATGGTCTTCTCGTTGCGCTCGACCAGCGCCCTGGTCGTGATCATCTCGCTCACGAACAGGCCCTTGCCACCGCTGAACTCCCGGCACAGGGTGCGGAAGGGCGCGTTGGTGATCCCGGCCATGGGCGCGAGCACGACAGGCGGCGTGACGGTGTGCGGACCGATGGACAGCGGGTGGGGCATCAGCGGGCTCCGGACGGGCGTGCGGCGGTGATCGGGCAGGGCGAGCATCCATTGTGGCGCACTCGGCCCGGAGCCGGGGCCGTGATCTTGTATGGGTCATTAGTTAGACGCACTATCGAAACAGTCGTACGATGTCCCCATGCCAGAGCTCAGCCCCCGACGACGTCTGCTGGTGCTCGCGATCTGCTGCATGAGCCTGCTGATCGTGAGCCTCGACACCACCGCCCTGAACGTCGCCCTGCCGTCGATGCAGCGCGAACTGCACGCCACCACCTCGGGCCTGCAGTGGACCATCGACGCCTACACCCTGGTCCTCGCCTCGCTGCTGATGCTCGCGGGCTCCACCGGTGACCGGGTGGGCCGCAAGAAGGTCTTCATGGCGGGCCTGGTCGTCTTCTCCGCCGGCTCGCTGCTCTGCTCCCTCGCCCCCAGCCTGGAGGCGCTGATCGCGTTCCGCATGGTCCAGGCGGTCGGCGGCTCGATGCTCAACCCGGTCGCGATGTCGATCATCACCAACACCTTCACGGACCCGCGCGAGCGCGCCCGCGCGATCGGCGTGTGGGGCGCGGTCGTCGGCATATCGATGGCCGCGGGCCCGGTGATCGGCGGCCTGCTGGTGGAGTCGGTCGGCTGGCGCTCGATCTTCTGGGTCAACCTGCCGGTGGGGCTGGCCGCGCTGCTGCTCACCCTGCGCTTCGTGCCCGACTCCCGCGCGCCGAGGTCCCGCCGCCCCGACCCCGTCGGGCAGCTGCTGGTCATCGCCCTGTTCGGCTCCCTGACGTACGCGATCATCGAGGCGCCGGACTCCGCGTTCGGCTCCGTCCTGCCGTTCGCCCTGCTCGCGGCGGCCGCGCTGGCCGGACTGCTGTGGTACGAGCCGAGGCGCGAGGAACCCCTCATCGACCTGCGCTTCTTCCGCTCCGTGCCGTTCAGCGGCGCGACGGTGATCGCGGTCAGCGCGTTCGCCGCGCTCGGCGGCTTCCTGTTCCTGTCGACGCTGTACCTGCAGAACGTACGGGGGCTGAGCGCCCTGCACGCCGGCCTGTGGATGCTGCCGATGGCGGTGCCGATGTTCCTGTGCGCGCCGGTGTCCGGGCGGCTGGTCGGCAGTCGCGGGCCGCGGCTGCCGCTGGTGATCGCGGGGATCGCGATGACCGCGAGCGCGGTGCTGTTCGCGGCGTTCGACGCGGAGACGTCGGACGTGACGCTCCTCGCGGGGTACGTGGTCTTCGGCATCGGGTTCGGCTTCGTGAACGCCCCGATCACCAACACGGCGGTGTCCGGGATGCCGCGCGCCCAGGCGGGGGTCGCCGCGGCCGTCGCCTCCACCAGCCGGCAGCTGGGGCAGACGCTCGGCGTCGCCGTCGTGGGAGCGCTGCTGGCCTCCGGCGTGGGCTCCTCGTCGTACGAACGGGCGTTCGTGCCGGCTTCCGTGCCGGGGTGGTGGGTGCTGGTCGTGTGCGGCGCGGCGGTGCTGGTGCTGGGGGCCGTCTCCAGTGGGCGGTGGGCTCGCGGGACCGCCGAGCGGACGGCCGAGCGGCTGGAGTCCGTCGAGGTGCGCGAGGCCGCGGGGGTCTCCGCGTAGGCCGGCCGGTGCGGGCGCGGCGGGAGCCGGTCGCACGGTGGGCCTGCCCGCCTCCCTGAAGGCCCGCGCTCACCCCGCCTGGGCGGCGGACCTCTCCACGGCGATCTGCCGCAGCTTCTCCAGACGCTCCCGCGACACCTCGTCCGCCGGCGCGTACGTCACCATCCGCGGGCCCAGTTCCGGGCCGAGCCAGAGGTCGGTGTGGTCGACCGTGATGCGGCCCACGTAGCGGTTGTCGAACTCCTTGCGCTTGGAGCGGTGGGAGACGACCTCGTGGCGGTCCCACATCTCGCGGAAGTCCGGGGACTCCGCGCGCAGCCGCTTCAGCAGCACCTTCCAGGCGGGCTCGGCGAGATGGCCCGCCATCGTGGCGCGGAACCGGGCGGCCATCAGACGCTGGGCGTCGGCGAGGTGGACGATCGAGGAGCGCCACTCGGTGTTCGTGTACGACAGGATCATGCAGTTGCGGTCCTCGGGCGGCACCGCGTCCATGTCGCACAGCAGCAGGCCGTACGTGCGGTTGTAGGCCAGGATGTCGTAGCGGCTGTTCTGCACGCAGGCCGGGACCGGCTCCATCTGCGCGAGGATGGCGCGCACCCCGGGCGTGATCGACGGGCAGTCCACGGCGGGGGTGGGGTCGGCCTGCCCGGCCAGCTGGAACAGGTGGGCGCGCTCGCTGGGGTCCAGGAAGAGCGTGCGGGCCAGGGCGTCCAGGACCTGGACGGAGACCTGGATGTCGCGCGCCTGCTCCAGCCACGTGTACCAGGTGACGCCGACGGCGGCGAGCTGCGCGACCTCCTCGCGGCGCAGGCCCGGCGTGCGGCGCCGCCGGCCGCGGGGCAGGCCGACCTGCTCGGGGGTGATGTGCTCGCGGCGGTGCCGCAGGAAGGCGGCGAGTTCATGGCGCCGCACCGAACCGGCGTCGCGGGTCGCGGGGGTGGCGGGGGCGGGTACCGCCCGGTCCTGGGCCATGGTCGTCATGCCTCCAGACTGCCGCCTCGCGGATCCTGTTGCCAGGTACTCCTGCTACCAGGATAAGAAGACTCTGGTACCAGCCTGAGGACGGCCGCAGGCTCGACGACGTGACCGAAACCATCGCTACACGCACCGTCCGGACAGCGGCCCCGGCACCCACGCTCGGCGGCCTCGGACTCTTCACCGTGCTGCTGGCAGCCGCGCTGCCCCTCGTCGACTTCTTCATCGTCAATGTGGCCCTGCCGACCATCGGCAGGGACCTCCACGCGAGCGAGTCCGTCCTCGAACTGGTCGTCGCCGGGTACGGGCTCGCCTACGCCGTCCTGCTCGTCCTGGGCGGACGGCTCGGCGACCTGTTCGGGCGGCGCCGCTTCTTCCTCGGCGGCATGGCCGCCTTCGGCCTGACCTCGCTGGCGTGCGGGCTCGCGCCCGGTGCCTGGAGCCTCGTCGCGGCCCGGGTCGCGCAGGGCGCCGCGGCGGCCGCGATGCTGCCGCAGGTGCTCGCCACCATCCAGTCGGCCACCGCGGGACCGCGCCGCGCCAAGGCCATGGGGCTCTACGGCGCCACGGCCGGGCTGTCCATGGTGGCGGGACAGATCCTCGGCGGGATCCTGGTGGCCGCCGACGTCTGGGGCACCGGCTGGCGCTCGGTGTTCCTGGTGAACGTGCCCGTGGTCGTCCTCGGCCTGGTCCTGGCCGTGCGCGGGGTGCCCGAGACCCGCTCGCAGCACCCGGAGCCGGTGGACGGCCCCGGCACCGTCCTGCTCACCGCGTCCCTGCTCGCGCTGCTGGCCCCGCTCACCGAGGGCCGCTCGGCGGGCTGGCCGCTGTGGACGTGGCTGTCGCTGGCGGCGTTCCCGTCCGTGGCGGCGGCGTTCTACGCGGTCGAGCGCCGGGCGGACCGGCGGGGCCGTACGCCCCTGGTGCCGCCGAGCCTGTTCGCCCTCACCTCGCTGCGCCGCGGCCTGGTGCTGATCGTCCCCTTCTCCATCGGCTTCAGCGGCTTCATGTTCGTGATCGCCGTCGCCCTGCAGCGGGGCGCGGGACTCGGACCGGTACCGGCGGGGCTGGCGCTCGCGCCGATGGCCGTCGTCTTCTTCTTCGTCTCGCTCGCCGGACCGCGGCTCGTCGCCCGGTACGGCACCCGGGTCGTGACCGCCGGTGCGCTGGTCCAGGGGCTCGGCGTCGGGCTGATGGCGCTGGCGGCCTGGCGCTCCTGGCCGGACCTCGGCTTCACCGAACTGCTTCCCGGAGCGGCACTCGCGGGGGCCGGGCAGGCGCTCCAGCTCCCCATCATCTTCCGGGTCGTCCTCTCCGAGGTGGCGCCCGCGCGGGCCGGGGTCGGCAGCGGCGTGATGATGACCACACAGCAGTCGGCCCTGGCGCTCGGGGTGGCCGCCCTTGGCACCCTCTTCCTCTCCCTCGTGCCGGGCCACGGAATGCAGAACGCCCTGGTCATCACGCTGCTGGTGCAGCTGGCCTGTGTGGCGCTGACCGGGCTGCTGAGCCTGCGGCTGCCGCGGACGATCGGCTGAGCGCGGGCGCCGGGGACCCGCCCGGGCCGCGCGGAGCCGCTCACGGATCGGCCAACGCACGGTGAAGAAACCCCTGTTGATGTTGGTCTTGCTGCACACTCCTGAGTCGGAGGCGAGGCAGCATGCTGGAGATCAGGACGAGCAAGGTGAGCCGCTGGGACCAGCACGGACGTGAGCACGTCGTCCGGGTCCAGCGGACCGGAGTGCAGCGCACGATCAGATGTGACACCTGCGGCTGGCGCAGGAGCGCGCAGTTCCTGCCCTGGCTGAAGGCGGAGGAGCATCTGGCCGAGGCGCACCAGGCGACGGTGGACCCGTCCGGGGACCAGGGGACGCCCCCGGGCCGATGACGGCACGCCGCCCCTGCGGAGGGGGTGGCCGCAGGGGCGGCGGGCACCGGCGGCACCGTTCCCGGCGCCCCGGGAACCCGGCCGTGCGGACCGCCCCGACCCCCGGGGCGGTCACGGCGGCGGTGCCGGTGCCGGCACGGCGCGCGGACGGCCGGCCCGCAGCCCCCGCACGACCAGATCCAGCACGGCCTCGAACTCCGCCTCCACGCCCGGCAGTTCCCACTCGCCCGCGTAGCAGGGGTCGTGGAAGCGGCCCGTGGCCTGGAACAGGGCCCGGGCCGCGACCGCCGGGTCCGCCACCGCGAAGGTGCCCGCCTCGGCGCCGGCGCGCACGATGCGGGTGAGCTGGGCGGTCAGTTCCGTGATGTGCTCGCTCACCACCTGGCCGGACTCGCCGACCAGGACGGAGTAGGTGGCGAACAGTTCCGGGTCGGCGCCCGCCTTGCGGCGCTTGGCGGCGAACAGGGCGGCGCACCATGCGCGCAGCCGGGCCTCCGGGTCGCGTCCGGCGTCCGCGGTGATGTCGGCCAGGACTGCCGTCGTGCGGTCCAGCCACCGCTTCGTCACCGCCTCCCGCAGCGCCGCCTTGGTACGGAAGTGCCGGTAGACGCTGCCGTGGCTGACGCCGAGCGCGCGGGCCACGTCGACCACGGTCGCCTTGGCGGGCCCGTGGCGGCGCAGCACCTCCTCGGTCGCTTCGAGGATGCGCTCGGCGGTCAGCGTCTGCTGGGTCGGTGCCATGGCTCAGACCGTACCCGGCGGGGCGCTCAGTGCTCGGTCCCGAGGTGCGCCATCTGCGCGGACGGGTAGCGGTCGCCCGCCGCCGCGCCCGCCGGGACGGCCTCCTCGATCGCCGCCAGGTCGGCCTCGTCCAGCGTCACGTCCAGGGCGCCCAGCGACTCGCTCAGCCGCTCCCGGGTCCGCGCGCCGACCAGCGGCACGATGGCCGTGTCGTGGCGCGGCCCCTGGGCCAGCACCCAGGCGATGGCGATCTGCGCGACCGTCACGCCCTTCTGCTCGGCGATCTTCCGCAGCGCCTCGACGAGGTCGAGGTTGCGCTGGAGGTTCTCGCCCTGGAAGCGGGGCGCCGCGGCCCGGAAGTCGGTCGCCGCGAGCTGCCGGTCGCGGCTGAAGTGGCCGGAGATCAGACCGCGGGAGAGCACGCCGTACGCCGTGATGCCGATGCCCAGCTCCCGCACGGTCGGCAGGATCTCCCGCTCGATGTCGCGGGTGATGATCGCGTACTCGATCTGCAGGTCGGAGATGGGCGCGGTGGCGGCGGCCCGCCGGATGTTCGGCGCGCTCGCCTCGCTCAGCCCGATGTGCCGCACGTGCCCCTTCTCGACCAGCTCGGCGATCGCGCCGACCGTCTCCTCGATCGGCACGTCCGGGTCGACCCGCGCGATCCGGTAGACGTCGATGTGGTCGACGCCGAGGCGCTGGAGGGAGTACGCGGCGAAGTTCCGCACGGCCGCCGGCCGCCCGTCGTAGCCGCTCCATCCGCCGTCCGGGTCGCGCAGGGCGCCGAACTTCACGCTGGTCAGGGCGTGTTCACGCAGCTGGGCGGGGGCCGTGCGCAGCGCCTCGCCGATCAGCATCTCGTTGTGGCCCATGGCGTAGAAGTCGCCGGTGTCGAGCAGGGTCACGCCCTGGTCCAGGGCGGCGTGGACGGTCGCGATCGACTCGGCCCGGTCCGCGTCGCCGTACAGCGCGGACATGCCCATGCAGCCGAGGGCGAGGGCGGAGACCTGGGGGCCGGTGGTTCCGAGCTTGCGTGTCTGGATCGTCATGCCGTCCACCCTGCCATGACAGATGACAGATTTCAATATCTGTCATTCCAACGCCCCCGGCATGGTCCAGACCTGCCTGTCGACGTGCGGTCCGGACCACGAGCGATGTGCCGTCGAACCGCTAACGCGTCGCCACCGCCAGCTTCGCGCCCAGCGCCGCGAACGACCCCGCGAAGCCGCGCCGCAGCCACGTCATCACCCTCGGCCGTGCGACGACGTGGCTGCGGACGGACGCGGCGAGGATCCCGTACCCGGCGAACACCACGAAGGTCGCGAGCATGAAGACTCCGCTCAGTGCCAGCATCCTCGGCAGGGCGCGGGGCCGGGCCGGGTCGACGAACTGCGGCAGGAACGCGAAGAAGAAGATCGTCAGCTTCGGGTTGAGCAGATTGATCAGCACGCCCCGCACGATCACGCGCCCGGCGGACAGCGGCGCGGCCTCCTGGTCGACGTCGATCGTCCGCTTGTCCCGCAGGGTCGCCACGGCCATGTGGAGGAGATAGGCCACCCCCGCGTACTTGAGGGTCTGGAAGGCGGCGGCACTCGCGTTCAGCAGCGCGGCCAGCCCCGTGACGGTGGCCAGGACGTGCGGCACGATCCCGAGCGTGCAGGCGAGGGCCGCGACCAGGCCGGCCCGCCGCCCTCGCGACAGGCCGGCGGCGAGGGTGTAGACGACGCCGGTGCCCGGGGTGGCGACGACGACCAGGGTGGTGAGGAGGAAGGCGAGGCTCATGGAGCCAGCCTGACCATGCAGCGGCCCCCGATACAGGACCAATGCGGGGCCTGTATCGGGGGCCACGGACTCCCTAGGCGCCGATCAGACGGCCGGCCAGGTATCCCTCGATCTGGTCCAGCGACACCCGCTCCTGCTTCATGGAGTCGCGCTCGCGCACCGTCACCGCGTTGTCCTCGAGCGTGTCGAAGTCGACGGTCACGCAGTACGGCGTGCCGATCTCGTCCTGGCGGCGGTAGCGGCGGCCGATGGCGCCGGCGTCGTCGAACTCGATGTTCCAGTGCTGGCGCAGCGCCTGCGCCAGCCCCTTGGCCTTCGGGGACAGCTCGGGGTTGCGCGACAGCGGGAGGACGGCGACCTTCACGGGAGCGAGGCGGTGGTTCAGCCGCAGCACCGTCCGCTTCTCCATCTTGCCCTTGGCGTTCGGCGCCTCGTCCTCGACGTAGGCGTCGAGCAGGAAGGCGAGCATCGCCCGGCCGACACCGGCCGCCGGCTCGATGACGTACGGCGTCCAGCGCTCGCCGGCCTCCTGGTCGAAGTACGACAGGTCCTGGCCGGAGGCCTTGGAGTGGGCGTTCAGGTCGTAGTCGGTGCGGTTGGCGACGCCCTCCAGCTCACCCCACTCGCTGCCGCCGAAGTTGAAGCGGTACTCGATGTCGGCGGTGCGCTTGGAGTAGTGGGAGAGCTTCTCCTTGGGGTGCTCGTACCACCGCATGTTCTCCTCGCGCAGGCCCAGGCCGGTGTACCAGTTCCAGCGCTGCTCCATCCAGTACTCGTGCCACTTCTCGTCCTCGCCCGGCTTGACGAAGAACTCCATCTCCATCTGCTCGAACTCGCGGGTGCGGAAGATGAAGTTGCCGGGCGTGATCTCGTTGCGGAACGACTTGCCCATCTGCGCGATGCCGAACGGCGGCTTGCGGCGCGAGGTGGTCTGCACCTGGCCGAAGTTGGTGAAGATGCCCTGCGCGGTCTCGGGGCGCAGGTAGGCGATGGAGCCGGAGTCCTGCGTCGGGCCGAGGTGCGTCGAGAGCAGGCCCGAGAACTGCTTGGGCTCGGTGAACTGGCCCTTGTTGCCGCAGTTCGGGCAGTTCACGTCCGCCAGGCCGTTCTCCGGCACGCGGCCGTGCTTGGCCTCGTAGGCCTCCTCGAGGTGGTCCGCGCGGAACCGCTTGTGGCAGGAGGTGCACTCGGTGAGCGGGTCCGTGAAGGTGGCGACGTGGCCGGAGGCGACCCAGACCTCGGGCGCCAGGATCACGGACGAGTCGAGACCGACCACGTCCTCGCGCGAGGTCACCATGTAGCGCCACCACTGGCGCTTCAGGTTCTCCTTGAGCTCGACACCCAGCGGCCCGTAGTCCCAGGCGGCGCGCTGGCCGCCGTAGATCTCACTGCACGGGAATACGAAGCCACGGCGCTTGCTCAGGCTGACGATGGTGTCGATCTTGTCGGCGGCCACGGTGCTCTCTTCATTACGACGACGAATACTGACGGGTGCGGCGCGGAGCGCCTCGATGAGGGGTGGCGGTCGGGAGACGGGCGGGCGAAGCGAGGCGCTTCACAGCGAATGCCTCAGGGTACCGGCGGGGGCTCCCCCTCAATCAAATCGGTACGGCTTCAGAACCTCGCGACCGCCCCCGCGTCCCGCCTCCCGACCAGCGCTTGTTGACAATGATTTCCATGTCAGTTGAAAATGAATGTCATGAACGTACGACGACGCCTCATACCCGCCCTGGCGACCGCCGCCGTCACGGCCCTCGGCCTGACCACCCTCTCCGCCTGCTCCACCGAGAGCGCCGCCGCGGGCGGCACGGACACGTTCGACGTCGTCGCGTCGTTCTATCCGATGACCTTCCTCGCGCAGCGGATCGGCGGCTCCCACGTCCGCGTCACCTCGCTGACCCAGCCCGGGCAGGAGCCGCACGACCTGGAGATCAGCGCCAAGCAGACCGCTCGGCTCCAGCAGGCGGACGCGGTGCTCTACCTGAGCAACCTCCAGCCCTCCGTCGACGACGCGGTGGCCCAGTCCGGGGTCAGGACGAAGATCGACGCCGCCTCCCTCACCCCGCTGGAGAAGCACGGCAACGAGGTCGGCGGCCACGCGGCCTCCCACGACCGCTCCGGCAACGGGGAGACGTCCGGCCTCGACCCCCACGTCTGGCTCGACCCGGTGAAGTACGCCCAGGTCGCCGAGGGGGTCGGCAGGGCCTTCGCGAAGGCTGACCCGGACCACGCGGCCGACTACGAGAAGAACACCGCGGCCCTGGTGAAACGGCTCGACGGCCTGAACAGGCGGTTCGAGGACGGGCTCGCGCACACGAGGTCCAAGGTCTTCATCACCACGCACGCCGCCTTCGGCTACCTCGCCGAGCGCTACGGCCTGACCGAGGAGGCCGTCAACGGCCTCGACCCCGAGTCCGAGCCGAGCGCGGCCCGGGTGCGGGCGCTGGAGGCGATGGCGAAGGCGGACGGCGTGACCACCGTCTTCTACGAGACGCTCGTCAGCGACAAGACCGCGAGGACCGTGGCCTCCGACGCCGGGCTGCGCACGGACGTGCTCGACCCGATCGAGGGCATCACGGCGAAGTCCCGCGGCACGGACTACTTCTCGGTCCAGGAGGCCAACCTGGAGGCGCTGCGACGGGCGCTGGGCGCCAGGTGACGGGGGACGGGATGACCGGCGAACCCGTCGTGTCCGTGCGCGGCGTGCGCGTCGACCTGGGCGCGCGCCCCGTACTGCGCGGCATCGGCCTGACCGTGCGCCGCGGGGAGGTCGTCGCCCTGCTCGGCGCCAACGGCTCCGGGAAGTCGACCGCGGTCCGCACGCTCGTCGGGCAGGTGCCGGTGAGCGCGGGCACGGTCGAGCTGTTCGGCACGGAGCACGTGCGGTTCCGGGACTGGGCGCGGCTCGGGTACGTCCCGCAGCGCACCACCGCCGCGGGCGGCGTCCCGGCCACCGTCACCGAGATCGTGTCGTCCGGGCGGCTGTCCCGGGCCCGCTTCGGCGTGCCGCGCAAGGCGGACCGCGCGGCGGTGCGGCGGGCCCTGGAGCTGGTCGGCATGGCGGACCGGGCGAAGGACTCCGTGAACGCCCTCTCCGGCGGCCAGCACCAGCGGGTGCTCATCGCCCGCGCGCTCGCCGCCGAACCCGAACTGCTGATCATGGACGAGCCGATGGCGGGCGTGGACCTGGCCGGCCAGCAGGTCCTCGCGCGCACCCTCCGGGAGCAGGTGGCCCGGGGCGCGACCGTCCTGCTCGTCCTGCACGAACTCGGGCCCCTGGAGCCCCTGATCGACCGGGCCGTCGTGCTGCGCGAGGGCCGCGTGCTGCACGACGGCCCGCCCCCGCGGACGGCCGGGCGGCACCCCCTGCCGGGCCACGGCCCCGTACAGCCCCACCTTCCGACCCGCAGCGGACCGCTGAACTGATGGACCTCCTCGACTACGCCTTCATGCAGCGGGCCCTGCTCGCCGCCGTCCTGGTCGGCGTCACCGCCCCCGCCATCGGCATCTACCTCGTGCAGCGCCGCCAGGCCCTGATGGGCGACGGCATCGGCCACGTCGCGATGACCGGCGTCGGCCTCGGCTTCCTGCTCTCCGCCTCCCCGGTCTGGACGGCGAGCGCCGTCTCCGTCCTCGGCGCGGTCCTCATGGAGCTGATCCGCCGGTACGGCCGCACCCGCGGCGACATCGCCCTGGCGATGCTCTTCTACGGCGGCATGGCCGGCGGCGTGATGTTCATCAACCTCGCGCCGGGCGGCTCCAACGCGAACCTGACCTCGTACCTGTTCGGCTCCCTGTCCACGGTCTCGCCCTCGGACGTCACGGCG
Organism: Streptomyces sediminimaris; assembly: GCF_047049295.1. Classification (NCBI taxonomy): domain Bacteria; kingdom Bacillati; phylum Actinomycetota; class Actinomycetes; order Kitasatosporales; family Streptomycetaceae; genus Streptomyces; species Streptomyces sediminimaris. Next base: position 2,854,973 of record NZ_JBJWOT010000001.1, read on the forward strand.
ATCTGCCTGCTGGCCGGCTTCGTCGTGCTGGTCACCCTCGGTCTGCGCCGGCAGCTCTTCGCGGTCAGCCAGGACGAGGAGTTCGCGCGGGTCACGGGGCTGCCGGTGCGCGCCCTGAACCTGCTCACCGCGGTGACGGCGGCGGTGACCGTCACGGTCGCGATGCGGGTGGTGGGCCTGCTGCTGGTGAGCGCGCTGATGGTGGTGCCGGTGGCGGCGGCGCAGCAGCTGAGCCGCAGCTTCGCGGCCACGTTCGCGATCGCGGTGGCGATCGGGGTGAGCGTGACGATCGGCGGCACGGTCACCTCCTACTACCAGGACGTGCCGCCCGGCGCGACCATCGTGCTGCTGGCCATCGCCGCGTTCGTCGCACTGACGGCGCTGGCGGCCCCGCTGGGCCGGCGCCGCGCCCGCGCCGCGGCCGCCGCGCATCCCGCGGAGGCCCTGGCAGAGCGCGCGATTCCGGCTGCCCGGGGCCCGCACGGCAAGGCCGGCGTCTGACCGCGCGCGGGCCGGACTGGCACAATGTCCGGGCAGACCGCAGGCGACCGAGGAGGAACCGGTGACGACCGCTGGACCGCCCGTGAAGGGCCGTGCGACCCGGCAACGGGCAGCCGTGGCGGCGGCCCTGGAGGAGGCCGAGGAGTTCCGCAGCGCGCAGGAGCTCCACGACATGCTGCGGCACAAGGGCGACTCGGTCGGTCTGACCACCGTCTACCGCACCCTCCAGTCCCTCGCCGACGCGGGCGAGGTGGACGTCCTGCGCACCTCCGAGGGCGAGTCGGTCTACCGCCGCTGCTCCACCGGCGAGCACCACCACCACCTGGTCTGCCGGGTGTGCGGCAAGGCGGTGGAGGTCGAGGGCCCCGCGGTGGAGAAGTGGGCGGAGGCGATCGCGGCGGAGCACGGGTACGCCAACGTCGCCCACACGGTCGAGGTCTTCGGTACCTGCGGGGACTGCTCCGCCGGTTGAGCGGCCGCCCGGGTGCGGGCGGGTCGTGGCCGGCCGGCCGGCTCCCCGCGCCGCCCAGGGGGTGCGTCCCGGCTCAGCCGTTGCCGTCGTCGCCCTGCATGGCCCGCTCCATCTTCAGCAGCTCCTCGTTCGGGACGGCGCCGCCGAAGCGGCGGTCGCGGGAGGCGAACTCGACGCAGGCCCGCCAGAGGTCGCGGCGGTCGAAGTCGGGCCACAGCACGTCCTGGAAGACCATCTCGGCGTACGCGCTCTGCCAGAGCAGGAAGTTGGAGGTGCGCTGCTCGCCGCTCGGGCGCAGGAACAGGTCCACGTCCGGCATGTCCGCGTAGTACAGGTACTTCGCCAGGGTCTTCTCGGAGACCTTGGACGCATCGAGCCGGCCCGCCCGCACGTCCTCCGCGAGGGCCCGCGCGGCGTCCGCGATCTCCGCCCGGCCGCCGTAGTTCATGCAGAAGTACAGCGTGAGCAGGTCGTTGTCCTTCGTCTGCTCCTGGGCGACCTGGAGCTCCTGGGCGACCGACTTCCACAGCCGGGGCATACGGCCCACCCAGCGCACCCGGATGCCGAGCTCGTCGAGCCGGTCGCGGGACTTGCGGATGAAGTCGCGGTTGAAGTTCATCAGGAAGCGGACCTCGTCGGGCGAGCGCTTCCAGTTCTCGGTGGAGAAGGCGTACAGCGAGATGCTGCCCACGCCCATCTCGATCGCGCCCTGCAGGACGTCGACGACGCGCTCGGCGCCGACCTTGTGCCCCTCGGTGCGCGGCAGGCCGCGCTCCTTCGCCCACCGGCCGTTGCCGTCCATGACGATCGCCACGTGGTCGGGGACCAGCTCGCCCGGCAGCTTCGGCGCGCGGGCGCCCGACGGGTGCGGCTCCGGCGCCTTGTACTCGCGGCGCCGGCGTCCCAGGATCCCGCGTACTGCCATGTGTGTCTCGTCTCCTTAGACGGCCGCTGTTCCGAGCGGCCCGGTGTTCCCGACGGCTTGCTCCTCCGGGCGGTTCACTTCTCCACGTAACGAAGTGAACGCAGCCCGCGTTCCAGATGCCAGTGCAGGTAGGCGGAGACCAGTCCGCTGCCCTCCCTGACGTACCGCGGCTCGCACGCGTCCGCGGTCTCCCAGTCTCCCGTAAGCAGCGCCCCGAGGAGCTCCAGGGTCTGCGGCGAGGGTACGACGCTGCCGGGCACCCGGCAGTCGACGCAGATGGAGCCGCCCGAGGCGACCGAGAAGAACCGGTTCGGGCCGGGCAGTCCGCACTTCACGCAGTCGGTGAAGCTGGGGGCGTAGCCGTTGACGGCGAGGGAGCGCAGCAGGAAGGCGTCCAGGACGAGGTGCGGGGCGTGCTCGCCGCGGGCCAGCGTCCGCAGCGCGCCGACGAGCAGCAGGTACTGCTGCACGGCCGGCTCGCCCTCGTGGTCGGTGAACCGCTCGGCGGTCTCCAGCATGGCCGTGCCCGCGGTGTAGCGGGCGTAGTCGGCGACGATCCCGCCGCCGTACGGGGCGATGGTCTCGCTCTGCGTGCACAGCGGCAGCCCGCGCCCGACGAGCTCGCTGCCCCGCGCGAAGAACTGCACGTCGACGTGGGAGAACGGCTCGAGGCGGGCCCCGAACTTGGACTTGGTGCGCCGCACGCCCCTGGCCACGGCCCGTACCCGCCCGTGACCGCGCGTGAGCAGGGTGATGATCCGGTCCGCCTCACCCAGCTTCTGGGTGCGCAGCACGATGCCGTCGTCGCGGAACAGACTCATGCGGCCATTGTCCCGTACCGCCGCGGTCCGCGGGCCCCGGGTGCGCGAGCCCGCGCCCGGCGTCAGGGGACTTCGCCCCGGCTGCGCGCATTGGCGTACGCGGTCGCCGCGCTGAGGCGTTCGGCGGTGGTGGCCCCGCGCACGGTGCCGGGGTCGGCGTCCCACTCCCTGCCCCCGCCGTACGGTCTGAGTTGCACGTACGGCCCCTCATGGCCCATGACGATTCCCACCTTTCCGCTGCGGGTGTCCACGACGTAAGTGCCGATGGGGGGTTTCATTTCCTCTCCTTGACGGCCGTAACGAATGCGACGGACAATTCCTGCACCACCTTTCCTCGCTCCCCCCTCCTTTCCGGTTTCACGCTTTTCATCTCCAGCATGGCCCGTTCCGCCTACACTCGGCGGGAGTCTGCCCACGACAAGTGCGGTGCGGCACAAGAGGGTTGGCCATGTCCCCTTTCGAAAACCGCAGCCGTATATCGCGGTGCGGATCGGGCGGGATTCCGCAAACCGACGGTATTTTCGAGTGCTTGTCACGCGGAACACGGGGCGGAGGAGAAACCCTCCCTCCGCCCTGTGGTAAACCCCCTGCGGGACAAGGGTGTTGACCGGATGGGAGGCATCGGCCGGTTCCGGGACGCTCGTAGGCATGAAGGAGATCACGAAGAGCGCCGCCCTCATCGCCGCCGCCTCCGGCATCGTCTTCGGTGTCGTGGCACCCCTCGACGCCTCCGCCGCCGGCGCCGCCCCGCCGCTGAAGTGGGGCAGGTGCGCGGGCGGCGGACTCGACGCCCGCCAGCGGTGCGCGACCCTCCGGGTGCCCCTGGACTACGGCCGTCCGGACGGCCGGCAGATCGACATCGCCGTCTCCCGCATCCCCGCCGAGAAGCCGTCCGCCCGCCGGGGCGCGCTGCTGCTCATTCCCGGCGGGCCCGGCGGCGACAGCCTCGGGGACCCCTCGGGCAAGGGGCAGAAACTGCCGCGAGCCGTGCGGGACGCCTACGACCTGGTCGGGTTCGCGCCGCGCGGGAACGCGCCGTCCACCGCCGTCGACTGCGGCTGGCGGCACGCGGACCTCGCGCCCACCACGCTGCGCCCCTGGCCCGCCCCGGACGGCTCGGTCACGGGCAACATGGCCGCCGCCCGGCGCATGTCGGCCGCCTGCGCCCGGCACGGCGGCGCGTTGCTGCGGTCCATCAGCACCAGGAACAACGCCCGTGACGTGGACCGCATCCGAGCCGCGCTCGGCGAACGGAGGCTGTCGGTGTGGGGCGAGTCGTACGGCACGTACGTCGGCGCCGCCTACAGCGAGATGTTCCGGCGGCGGACCGACCGGGTGGTCCTGGACAGCAACCTCGACCCCGATCCGGTGCTGGCCGAGCGCGCCTTCCTCGCTGAGTTCGAGACCGGTGTCGAGGACGTCTTCCCGCGGTTCGCCGCGTGGGCGTCCAGGCCCGGCAACCCCTACCGCCTCGCCCGTACCGCCGCCGGGGTGCGGCCGTCCTTCCTGCGGCTCGCCGCCCGCCTGGACCGCGAGCCGATCCCCTGGCCAGGCGCCAACCCGGCGGAGCTGAACGGCAACGTGCTCCGCCAGACCATGCTGAACGACTTCTACGACCCCGACGACTGGCCCGGTCTGGCGAAGCTGATCCTGGCCGCGCGCAAGGGCACCGTGCCGCCCGCGCCGGCCACCCCGCCCGACGCCGTCCTGCGCAACGTCTACTCGGTGACCGGCGCCACCATCTGCAACGACGTCGCCTGGCCCCGCAACGCCTCCTGGTACCGGCGGGCGGTCGCCGTCAGCCGCGCCGCGTACCCGCTGACCGCCGGCATGCCGCGCAACGCGATGCTCTGCGCCGCCTGGCCCTACCGGCCGCGGGAGGCCCCGGTCCGCATCACGGACCGCGGTCCCTCCGACATCCTGCTCGTGCAGAACGAGCGTGATCCGGCCACCCCGCTCACCGGCGCGCTCAAACTGCGCGCCGCCCTCGGCCGCCGTGCCGTCATGGTCGTCAACGACTCCACCGGCCACGACGCCTACCTCGCCAACGGCACCGCGTGCGGCGACGAGACCGTCTCCCGCTTCCTGGCGACGGGCGAACGCCCACGGCGGGACGTCCACTGCCGCTGAGCGCACCCGCCGTACCCGTCCGGCGGCCGGCTCTCCCCCGGTCAGAACCGCCGCACGTACCGCCGCTGCCACGGCGTCTCCACCGCGCGCCGGTCGTAGTGCCGCCGTACGAAGGCCACCGCCTCCTCGGCGGGTACGCCGTCCAGGACCGCCAGGCAGGCGAGTGCCGTACCGGTGCGGCCGCGGCCGCCCCCGCAGGCGATCTCCACGCGCTCGTCGGCGGCCCGCCGCCAGGCCTCCTGCAGCGCCGCGCGGGCGTCCGCGCGGTCGGTGGGGAGGCGGAAGTCCGGCCAGCGGATCCAGCGGGACTCCCAGGGGACGGGCGGGGGCCGGCGGCCCAGGAGGTGGAGGGCGTACGCGGGCGTGGGCGCGCCCGCCGCGAGGGGACGGCGCAGGCCGCGGCCCCGGACCAGGCGCCCGGAGGGCAGCCGCAGCACACCGGGGTCGGCGGGATGCCAGGTCCGAGTCATCGCGTCAGCGTACGGGGCTCCGGCGTTCCTCCGCTCCGCCGCCGTGCGCCGCGCGGACGCCGGACGGCCGGCCGGCGTCGTCGGCGGGCCCGGACCACCGCTTGCGCTGCCACCATGCTGTACCGCGGGATGTCCCGACCCGCGACCTCGTACGCCGGAACCAGCCCACGGAGGCCCCATGACCTTTCCCGCCCCGCTCACCGGGGTCGTCCCGCCCGTCTGCACGCCCCTGACGCCGGACCGCGAGGTGGACGTCCCCTCCCTGCTCAGGCTGGTCGACCACCTGCTGGCAGGCGGGGTGGACGCGCTGTTCGTGCTGGGGTCCTCCTCGGAGGCGGCGTACCTGCGCGACACGCAGCGACGGCTGGTGGTGGAGACGGTGACCGGCCATGTGGCCGGCCAGGTGCCGGTGCTGGCCGGTGCGATCGACATGACGACACCGCGGGTGCTGGACCACGTGGCGTCGGTGACTGCGGCGGGCGCGGACGCGGTGGTGGCGGCGGCGCCCTTCTACGCCCGCACCCATCCCGCCGAGATCGACCGCCACTTCCGCCTGATCGCGGCCGCGGCACCGGTGCCGGTGATCGCCTACGACATCCCGGTCGCCGTGCACACCAAGCTGCCGGCCGGTGTCGTCCTCGACCTGGCCGCCGACGGCGTGCTCGCGGGCCTGAAGGACTCCAGCGGCGACCTGGCCGCCTTCCGCGAGGTCGTCACCGGCGCCCGGGACCGCCACGACGTCCGCGGCTTCAGCGTCCTGACCGGATCGGAACTGCTCGTCGACGCGGCACTCGCACTCGGCGCCGACGGCGCGGTCCCCGGCCTCGCCAACGTCGACCCGCACGGCTACGTCCGCCTCGACCGGCTCTGCCGCGCCGGCGACCGGCGGGGCGCGCGGGCCGAACAGGAGCGCCTGTGCGCCCTGTTCGGCCTGGTGCGCGCGGGCGACCCGGCCCGGATGGGCAGCGGCTCCTCGGCCCTGGGCGCCTTCAAGGCGGCCCTGCACCTGCGCGGCGTCATCGACTGCCCGGCGACGGCGGAGCCCCAGGTGCCGCTGTCGCCGCAGGAGGTGGAGCGGGTGGGGACGTTCCTCGCGGCGGCCGGGCTGCTCTAGGTGTTCTGTCCACGGAGGTTGGTGACAGCGATCACTGACGTGTGATCTTGAAATGGGTGAGGGCCTTCTGGCTCGGTGTGGATTGCGACATCTGCACCGGCGACCAGAAAGGCCCTCATGCCGCACCGTAACGCACCGCTGACCGAGACCGGACGCCTGCGTCTGGCCCGCTGTGTCGTGGACGACGACTGGCCCCTGCGGCGGGCCGCGGAACGCTTCCAGGTCTCCGTGAACACCGCCAAGCGGTGGGCCGACCGCTACCGCCAGCACGGCGAGGCGGGCATGGCCGACCGTTCCAGCCGCCCGCACGCCAGCCCACGGCGGACCCCGACACGTACCGAGCGGCGGATCATCAAGGTCCGCGTGCTGCGCCGCTGGGGACCCGCCCGCATCGCGGGCCTGCTGCGGCTGGTGCCTTCCACCGTGCACCGGGTGCTGACCCGCTACGGCCTGGCCCGCCTGACCCACCTGGACCGGGCCACCGGCCGCGTCATACGCCGCTACGAACGCGCCAGGCCCGGCGAGCTGGTGCATGTGGACATCAAGAAGCTCGGCAACATCCCCGACGGCGGTGGCCACAAGGTCCTGGGCCGCCAGGCGGGCCGCAAGAAGCGTTCCGGCGCCGGCTACAGCTACATCCATACCGCCGTCGACGACCACTCCCGCCTGGCCTACAGCGAAATCCTCACCGACGAGAAGCAGGAGACCGCCGTCGCCTTCTGGCGGCGGGCGCAGGCGTTCTTCGCCTCCTGTGGGATCAGCGTCGAGCGCGTGCTGACCGACAACGGCTCCTGCTACAAGGCCCGTCTGTGGCGCGATGCCCTGGCCGCGGCCGGCATCACGCACAAGCGCACCCGCGCCTACCGGCCACAGACCAACGGCAAGGTCGAACGCTTCAACCGCACCCTGCTCGACGAATGGGCCTACGCCCGCCCCTACCGCAGCGAGCAGGAACGACGCGACGCCTTCCCCGACTGGCTGCACACCTACAATCACCACCGCGGACACACCGCGCTCAAGGGTCAGCCACCCGCCAGCCGCGTTCCCAACCTCACGGGTCAATACATCTAGGGCACGCCCCGGGGGATGGCCCGGGAGGCGAGGGCGCCGGCCGGCAGCCGGCGGAACTCGATCGTGTCGTACGCCCCGGTGGTCCCCGTCTCGTAGAGGATCCCGACCGTGTGGCGGCTGACCTGCACCAGGTCGGAGTAGGCGGCCGGCCGCCGCGAGAGCGTCAGTGCCCGGGTGAAGGTCGCTCCGCCGTCGGTGCTGCGCCAGATCGCCATCGCCCGGCGCGCGGTCGGCACGGAGGGGCCGGAGAACAGCAACGGGGCGGCCGGGCCGCGGACCTGGAGCACGCTGCCCTCGACCACCGGGACGTCGTCGAGGGTGTGCTGCACGGCGTAGGGGCGCTGCAGGCTCTGCCCGCCGTCGCCGGAGTACGTGTCGAGGCGGTTGCCCGCGCTCGTGCCGTTCTGGTCCCGGGAGCTGAAGTACAGCCTGCCGTCGGGGAGTTGCGCGGCGGTGGACTCGTTGGCGTTGTGCACGCCGTCGTAGCGGGCGTCGGCGTAGCCCAGCCGCCAAGTGCGGCCGCCGTCGTCGCTGTGGAAGGCGTGGGCGCCGTAGTACGCGGCCTCCTGGCCGGTGTCGGGGGAGCCGGCGGGCGGCGCCGCGGAGTGGTCGGCCGGGACGACCAGCCGGCCCGCGTGCGGGCCGCGGGTCAGCGCGAGGGCGTGGCCCGGCCCCGTCGCGTACCAGCGCCAGCCCGCCGGCTTCACCTGGGCGGTGATCTCCCGCGGCGGCGTGAAGTGCCGCCCGTCGTCCCGGCTGCGCTGCACGAACACCCGTCTGCCCCGCTCGGGCGTGACCTCGCCCCGCATGATCTGCGCCTCGGTGACCCCGCCGCCGTTGTAGCAGGTGACGAGGACGACGTCGCCGGTGCGCGGGTCGACGACGGGTGCGGGGTTGCCGCGGGTGTCGCCGTTCCCGGCGGCGACCACCCGCAGCGGTCCCCAGGTGCAGCCGCCGTCGCCGGAGCGCCGCAGGACGACGTCGATGCGGCCGGTGTCGCCGGCGCCGTCCCGGCGGCCCTCGGCGAAGGCGAGGACGGTGCCCCGGACGGTGGTGACGGCCGCCGGGACACGGAAGGTGCCGTAGCCGTCCCGGCCCGACGTGTACGGCACGGACGAGGCGCAGCCCGTGGCGGCGGAGGAGGCCGGGGTGAGGGCGGTGAGCGGTGTGAGGAGCACGGTGGCGGCGAGGAGGGTGCGGCTCGGGAGGATCACCCTCACCTCGTTCCCGGGGTCACCAGTCCCGACTCGTAGGCGACGATCACCAGCTGCGCCCGGTCCCGCGCGCCGAGCTTGCCCATGATCCGGCTGACATGGGTCTTCGCCGTCAGCGGGCTGAGCCCCAACGCCTCGCCGATCTCGGTGTTGTTGAGCCCGCGCGCCAGCAGGGTCAGCACCTCGCGCTCCCGGCCGGAGAGGCACTCCGGCCCGCCCGTCGCGGGCGCCGAGGGACTGCGCAGGAACCGCTCGATCAGCCGCGCCGTGGGGCCCGGCGAGAGCAGCGCGTCCCCCGCGGACACCGTGCGGATGGCGTCGAGGAGTTCGGCCGGGCGGGTGTCCTTGACCAGGAACCCGGAGGCGCCCGCGCGCAGCGCCTCCACGATGTTCTCGTCGGTGTCGTAGGTGGTGAGGACCAGCACCCGCACCCCGGCCAGGTCCTCGTCGGCGGCGATCAGACGGGTCGCCTCGATGCCGTCCAGGTCCGGCATGCGCAGGTCCATCACCACCAGGTCGGCGCGCTCGCTGCGGGCCATCGCCACGGCCTCCCGGCCGCTGCCCGCCTGCCCGACCACCTCCATGTCCCGCGCGGACTCGACCAGCATGGCGAAGGCGGCCCGCACCAGGGTCTGGTCGTCGGCGAGCAGCACACGGATCGTCATCGGGTCCCCTCCACAGCGGTCGTCAGCGGCAGTACGGCGCTCACCAGGAAGCCGCCCTCCGGCCGCGGCCCGGCGTCGAGTGTGCCACCCACGCTGCGCGCCCTCTCCCGCATCCCGACCAGCCCGAAGCCGGGCGTGCCGCCCGGGGTGGGCCCGGTGCCGTCGTCGGCGACGGACAGCCGCAGGGCGCCGTCCCGCTCGTACAGCTCGACCCGTACGGCGGGCTCGGGCCCCGCGTGCCGCACCGCGTTGGTCAGCGCCTCCTGCACGATCCGGTAGGCGGCGGCGCCGACGGCGGGCGGGGCCTGCCCCACCCGTACCGTCTGCTCGACGCGTGCGCCCGCGAGCCGGGCGGTCTCCACCAGGTCGGGCACGCCGTCCAGCCCCGGCAGCGGGCCGCGGCCCTCGCCGTGCTCGGCGGCGCGCAGCACCTCCAGGGTGGTGCGCAGTTCGCCGCGCGCGGTGCGGCAGGTGTCCGCGATCTCGTCCAGCGCCTTGGCGATCGTCCCGCGGTCCAGGCGCTCGGGGTCGGCGGCCAGCACGTGCGCGGCGACGGACGTCTGCACGCCGATGAGGGTGATGGTGTGGGCGAGCAGGTCGTGCAGGTCGCGGGCGATGCGCAGCCGCTCCTCGGCGACCCGGCGCCGGGCCTCCTCCTCGCGGGTGCGCTCGGCCCGTTCGGCGCGTTCCACGATCGAGGCGACGTACTGCCGGTAGTAGCGGACGTCGACGCCGCTGAAGAGCACGGCGATCACCCAGCCGGAGATCCGCAGCAGTTCCACGGCCTGGTGCGGGTTCACGGTGAGCATCACGCTGAAGGCGACGGCGAGGACGGTGACGCCGGTCAGGATGGTGCGCAGCGGGCGGCCGGTGACCGCGACCGTGTACAGGGCGACGAGGCCGACCGTGGTCGCCGCCCCGTGGTTGTTGTCCAGGGCGTGGTACGGCAGGACCAGGGCCCCGGTCAGGGCGAGCACGAGCAGCGGGCGGCGCCGCCGCCACACGATGGGCACGTGGGCGGCGAGCAGCAGCGTCCAGCCGAGCGCGTCGGGGCGGCGGCCCTGGTCGGTGAGGAGCGCCACGCACACGGCCAGCGCGGCGAGGACCGCGGCGAGGACCGCGTCGTTGCGGGTGCCGTGCGGCGCGGTCCGCGGATCGCGGTTGATCACCGCGATGACGCGGTCGGCCGGCCGCTGCCGGGTCGGTGTCGTCGTCTGCCTCACAGGTTCATCTTCCGCGCATCACACCGGCTCGGGCTGCCGCTCGGAGCGCGCCGGCCGCGGTTCCCGCGACAGCCGCCCCGGCCACCACACCTTCCGGCGCAGCAGCACGCTCGCCGTCGTCACCAGGTAGGTGCGCACCAGGAAGGTGTCCAGCAGCACGCCCACCGCGATCACGAAGCCGAGCTGGACCAGCGCCACCAGCGGCAGCGTCGTCAGCACGGCGAAGGTCGCGGCCAGGACGACGCCCGCGGAGGCGATGACCCCGCCGGTGGTGCGCAGCGCGGTGAGCGCCGCCGTCTGCGGTTCGCCGCCCGCGAGGGACTCCTCGCGCATGCGGTGCATCAGGAAGATGCCGTAGTCGACGCCGAGTGCCACCAGGAAGACGAAGGAGAGCAGGCCGAGCCCGGAGTCGGTGCCCGCGAAGCCGAGCACCGGGCCGAACACCAGCCCGCCGATCCCGAGGGCGGCGCCCCACACGGCGACCACCGCGACGAGCAGCATCAGCGGCGCCACGAGACTGCGCAGCAGTCCCACGAGGATCACGAACACGGCGGCGAGCACGAGCGGCACGACGACGTCGCGGTCCCGGGCCTGGCTGTCGGCCAGGTCGAGCTGCTGGGCGCTGGGGCCGCCGACGTGGGTGCCGTAGGTGTCGTCGAGCCCGGCGCGCAGGGCCTCGATGGTCCGCGTCTCGCCCGGCGACTCGGGGGCGGCGGTGGCGAAGACGGAGATCTCCGTCCAGCCGGAGCCGCTGCGGCCGGGCACCGCCTGCGCGACCCCCTCGGTGCCGCGGGCCCCGGCCAGCACGGCGCCGGTCTTCGCGGTGGGGGCGATGACGGTGATCGGCTGGCTGCTGCGCCCGGGGTAGGCGCGGGCGAGGGTGCGGCCCGCGGAGATCGACTCGGGCCGCTTGGTGAAGGCGTCCTCCTGCTTGAGCGTGCCGGGCAGGCTGAGCGCGCCCAGGGCGAGCGCGCCGAGCAGGACGGCTCCGAGGGTGAGCACGGCGGCGGGGCGGCGGGCGGCGGAGCCGCCCATCGCCGCGAACAGCGACCGCCGCGCCCTGGGCGTGCTGCCGAACGCCGGGATCACCGGCCAGAAGACACGGCGGCCGAGCAGGACCAGCAGGGCGGGCAGCAGGGTGAGCATCGCGACGAGCGCGGCGAGCACGCCCACCACGCCGACCGGGCCCATGCCGCTGCTGCTGTTGAGGTCGGCGGCGAGCAGGCACAGCAGTCCGGCGGCCACGGTGCCGGAGGAGGCGAGGACGGCCGGGCCGCAGCCCTTCAGCGCCGCGCGCATGGCGTCGTAGGGGCGCTGGTGGCGGCGCAGCTCCTCGCGGTAGCGGGAGATCAGCAGCAGGGCGTAGTCGGTGCCCGCGCCGAGGACGAGCACCGTCATCACACCGCCGCTCTGGCCGGTGATGGTGACGCCGAGGCCCTCGTGCAGCCCGTACGCGGCGGCCATCGCCAGGCCGGCGGCGACCCCGGCGCTGGCGAGGGGCACCAGCCACAGGAAGGGGCTGCGGTAGATGAGGATCAGCAGGGCGGTGACGACGCCGAGGGTGGCGTAGAGCAGCGTGCCGTCGATCGAGCCGAACACCTTGCTCATGTCGGCGTTGAGTGCGCCCGGCCCGCCGACCTCGGCGCTGAGCCCCGCACCGCCGTCGGCGATGTCCCGCACGCCGTCGACGAAGGCGTCCCGCGCCTTGTCGTCCTGGCCGGGCCGGGTGCTGGAGACCGGGTACATGAGCGTGCTGCCGTCGCGCGACGGCACCGCCCTGGGCGTGTCCGTCAGCGGGTACCTGGCCCCGATCTCGGCGACCTGCGCGCCCGCCTTCCGCCGGTCGGCGGCGGTGAGGCCGCCGTCGCGGTGGTAGACGAGCACCAGGTCGGTGGCCTGGCCGCCCGGCAACTCGTCCTGGATGCGGGCCACTTGGGTGGAGTCGGCACTGTCGGGCAGATAGTCGACGGACCGGTTCTGCTGCACGTCGCCGAACTTCCCGGCGAACGGTCCGGCGAGCACCAGGGCCGCCAGCCACAGGCCGAGCACCACCCAGGGCACGGCACGCCGCCCCCCTGTTCGCGTCCTTGCGGCCCCCATGGACGGGCCTCCCTCCGGTCGGGATGTCTGGGTCGTCTCCAGACTCCCGGCGCGCGGGGGCGGCTTCGTCGGGCGTGCGGGCGAGTTGCGCGCTACTGCCGCGGGCGGCCTCGCGGCGGCATTACTCCCGCGGGAGTACGCGGAAGCATCAGGACGGCGTACGCGCCGCCGCCAGCAGCCGCGTCACGTCGTCCGCGCAGATGGTCAGGGCCGCCCCCACCGTGCTCAGGACGTCACGCTCGGCGGGCGTGTAGGGCCCGTCGGCGAGCGCGATCCGGGCCCCCTGGAGCAGCACCGACTCACGGCCGACGGCGGCCAGGTGCGGGGCGAGCGGGTCCAGTGCCTCGTGCAGCTCGATGGCGAGACCGGCGCCGCTGGGCTCGCCGAAGATCCGGCCGGTGTCGGCGGCCAGCGCCTCGACGAGCGCGCTGAGCTGTTCCTCGGTGCAGTCGTCGAAGCCCGCCGCCCGGACCGCGCCGGCGGCGGTCTCCAGGGCGGTGCGCGAGCAGGTGCCGCCCGCGGTCAGCACCGCGAGGGCGACCGTGTGCACGGCGTCGCGGAGCATCGCGGAGAACCGCATGGTGGTGGGGCGGTCGAGGGCGTCGGTGCCGAAGTGGGCGCGGCAGGCGGCGCATTCGACGACCGGCGCGGTCTCGCCGCGCGGCAGCACGGGCACGCCCAGGACGACGAAGCGACGGTGGCCCGTCAGGCGCTGGTAGTTGCGGTCGCCTCCGCAGCCGGGGCAGAAGAACTCGCCGTCCCCGACGGGTGTCCACGCGGTGCGGGTGCCCAGCAAGCGCGCAGGCCTGGCGGCTCGGCCGTTTCGTCCCCGTACTGGCAGCACGTCGCACCTCCTCACCGCGCGGCCTCATCGCCGCACTGGCGTGATGTTAGCCACATCCGTGAGCCGTAGTCAGTACCCCGGACGAGACCTTTCCGTGACCTCCACGAACAGATGGCCGATAAACGACGGCGCCCCGGCCGCCGTGCAGGGCGGCCGGGGCGCCGGAAGGGCCCGGTCGGAGCGTCAGCGGGCGGCCCGGTTGACGGCGGAGACGACCGCCTTCAGCGAGGCACGCGTGGTGTTCGCGTCGATCCCGATGCCCCACAGGACCTTGCCGTCGATCGCGCACTCGATGTAGGAGGCGGCCTGTGCGGAGGCGCCCTCGCTCATCGTGTGCTCCTGGTAGTCCAGCAGGCGTACGTCGATGCCGACGGACTGCAGCGCGTCGAAGAAGGCCGAGATCGGACCGTTGCCGGAGCCGGTCAGGACGGTGTCGGCGCCGTCGACGGTCGCCTCCACCGTGAGGGTGTCCACACCGTCGGTGTCGGTGGTCGACTGGCCGTTGTTGACCTGGATCCGGCCCCAGGGGTTCTCGGGGTTCGGCAGGTACTCGTCCTGGAAGACCGCCCAGATGTCGGCGCCGGTGATCTCGCCGCCCTCGGCGTCCGTCTTGGCCTGGATCAGCTTGGAGAACTCGATCTGCATCCGGCGCGGCAGGTCCAGCTTGTGGTCGTTCTTCAGGACGTAGGCGATGCCGCCCTTGCCGGACTGCGAGTTGACGCGGATGACGGCCTCGTAGGAGCGGCCGACGTCCTTGGGGTCGATCGGCAGGTACGGCACCGCCCACTCGATGTCGTCGACGGTGACGCCCTTGGCGGCCGCGTCGGCCTCCATCGCGTCGAAGCCCTTCTTGATGGCGTCCTGGTGGGAGCCGGAGAAGGACGTGTAGACCAGGTCTCCCACGTACGGGTGACGCGGGTGGACCTCCATCTGGTTGCAGTACTCCCACACGCGGCGGATCTCGTCGATGTCGGAGAAGTCGATCTGCGGGTCGACGCCCTGCGAGAACAGGTTCATGCCCAGGGTGACCAGGTCGACGTTGCCGGTGCGCTCGCCCTGCCCGAACAGGCAGCCCTCGACGCGGTCGGCGCCGGCCATCACGGCCAGCTCGGCGGCGGCGACGGCGGTGCCGCGGTCGTTGTGCGGGTGGACCGACAGCACGACGTGCTCACGGCGCGAGAGGTTGCGGTGCATCCACTCGAAGCGGTCCGCGTGCGTGGAGGGGGTGGAACGCTCCACCGTGGCGGGCAGGTTGAGGATGATCTCGCGGCCCGGGCCCGGCTGGTAGACGTCCATGACCGCCTCGCAGACCTCCAGCGCGAAGTCCAGCTCGGTGTCGGTGAAGATCTCGGGGCTGTACTGGTAGCCGAACGTCGTACCGTCAGCCTCGGGGCCCAGCAGCTTCTCCGCGTACTCCATCACCAGGCGCGTGCCGTCGACGGCGATCTGCTTGATGTCGTCCTTGGAGCCACGGAAGACGACCCGGCGGAAGACCGGCGCGGTGGCGTTGTACAGGTGGACGTTGGCGCGCCTGGCGCCCTTCAGCGACTCCACGGTCCGCTCGATCAGGTCCTCGCGGGCCTGCGTCAGTACGGAGATGGTGACGTCGTCGGGGATCGCGCCCTCCTCCTCGACGATGGAGCGCACGAAGTCGAAGTCGGTCTGGCCGGAGGCGGGGAAGCCGACCTCGATCTCCTTGTAGCCCATCTTGACCAGCTGGTCGAACATCCGGCGCTTGCGCTCGGGCGACATCGGGTCGATCAGGGCCTGGTTGCCGTCGCGCAGGTCGGTGGAGAGCCAGCGGGGGGCGACGGTGATCCGCCGGTCCGGCCAGGTGCGGTCCGGGATGTCGACCTGCTCGTAACGGCCGTACTTGTGGATCGGCATGGTGCTGGGCTGCTGGCGGTTCGCCATGATTGCGGGGCTCCTCGAGGTGTCCGGAAGGACGGCCGACGACGCAACGCGAAGCTCCGCGGGGAGGGAGTCGACCTGGACTACAGGCCCTCGCCGCGGCAGCTAAGAAGAAGCAGCCCGAAACGCATGATGCTCCGCATGCTAGCCGAGCCCCTTCGGACGCGGGGCGCCGTATCAGTATGCGGGACCCGTCTCATGAATCGGGCAAAACGTGCGCCATACCACTTCGTCACGGAGCGTGCGGACGGCTGTCCCCATATTTCACCAATCATGGTTGCGGGTAGTGACAGCGAAATGACGCAGTGCAATGGTTCCGGGCATGATGAAGACCAACGGGGGCTTCGAGCCCGTCTTCTGCACCGTCGTACCTCCGCACATCCTCGACAGGCTGGCCCAGCACGAGGACCCCGCGCTCGCCGCGAGCGCGCGCAGGACACTGGAGCACGACGCCTACGAGCGCACCCACCGCCGGATGACCACGGTCATCGGCGCCCCGGCCGTCGCCCCGCCCGCAGGCGCCGCGGCCGACCAGCCGCACCGCACCGTCTACGACGCCCGCCACCACACGGACCTGCCGGGCAGGAAGGTCCGCCAGGAGGGCTCGGAGCCGGGCAGGGACGCCACCGTCAACCGCGCCTACGCGGGCCTCGGCGCCACCTTCGAGCTGTATCTGAAGGCGTACGAGCGCCACTCGATCGACGGCGGCGGCCTGCCGCTCGACGCGACGGTCCACTTCGACAACGACTACAACAACGCCTTCTGGAACGGCGAGCAGATGGTGTTCGGCGACGGTGACGGCCAGATCTTCCTCGACTTCACCATCCCGATCGACGTCATCGGCCACGAGCTCACCCACGGCGTCACCCAGTACACGGCCAACCTCACCTACTTCGGCCAGCCCGGCGCCCTGAACGAGTCGCTGTCCGACGTCTTCGGCTCGCTGATCAAGCAGTACACGCTGGGCCAGACCGCCGCCGAGGCCGACTGGCTCATCGGCGCGGGACTGCTCGCCCCGCGCGTCACCGGCAAGGCGCTGCGCTCCATGAAGGCGCCGGGCACGGCGTACGACGACGACGTCCTCGGCAAGGACCCGCAGCCCGCCACGATGGACGACTTCGTGCGCACCGGCCGCGACAACGGCGGCGTGCACATCAACTCCGGCATCCCCAACCACGCCTTCTACCTGGCCGCCGCGGCCCTGGGCGGCCACGCCTGGGAGAAGGCGGGGCAGGTCTGGTACGACGTCCTGACCGGCGGCGAGCTGAAGAAGGACGCCCTGTTCGCGGACTTCGCCAAGCTCACGGTCGCGGCGGCGAGGGCCCGTTTCAGCGAGGGGGATGAACTTCAGGCCGTCCTGAAGGCCTGGGAGCAGGTCGGGGTGCGGACCTCGTAGTTCCGTACTAGACACGGACCCATGCGTATTCGAGTGAGGCGCACGGGCGGATTCGCGGGCATCGAGCGGCAGGCGGAGGTGGACACCTCGACACGGCCCGACGCCGGGGAGTGGCACGCCCTGGCCGAGCAGGCCGTGGCCGGGGGCCACAGCAAGCCCCCGGCCGGTGTTCCGGACGGGTTCAGCTACGAGATCACCGTGGACGGCAGGACGTTCTACGCCGCGGATCCCCAGCTCACCGAGGAGCAGCGGACGCTGGTCTCCAAGGTGCTGAAGGAAGGAGCCTGAGCTCGGCCAACAGGTCGTCCATGCGCGGGCGTTGACTTCCGTTACCGGAGGTAAGGATGATCCGCGCATGGCGACTGAAGCGTTCGGCGCGGCGAAGGCGATGCCCCGTTTCCCGGCCGGGTTCCTGTGGGGCGTGTCGACCTCGGCCCATCAGATCGAGGGCGCGGCGGACGAGCGCGAGCCGTCCGTGTGGGACGCCTTCACGGACGGGCCGGGACGGGTGAAGGACGGTTCCACGGCGGCGGTGGCCTGCGACCACTACCACCGCTACCGCGAGGACGTGGCCCTGCTGGCCGGCCTCGGTGTCAACGCGTACCGCTTTTCGGTCTCCTGGCCGCGGGTGCGCTCCGAGGGCGGCCTGGAGTTCTACGACCGGCTCGTGGACGAGCTGTGCGCGGCGGGCGTACGGCCCGTCGCGACCCTCTTCCACTGGGACCTGCCGGTCACGCTGGACTGGCTGGAGCGGGACACCGCGGCCCGGTTCGCGGAGTACGTCTCGGCGGTCGCCGAGCGGCTCGGCGACCGGGTGCACAAGTGGATCACCCTCAACGAACCCGCGGAACACACCCTGCTCGGCCACGCGCTGGGCGCGCACGCGCCGGGCAGGCGGCTGATGTTCGACGCGCTCCCGGTCGCCCACCACCAGCTGCTCGCCCACGGCCTGGCGGTACGGGCCCTGCGCGCGGCCGGCGCCACGGACATCGGGATCGCCAACTCGCACGGCCCGACCTGGCCGGCCTCCCGGGAGCCGGCGGACGTGGAGGCGGCGGACTTCTACGACCTGCTGCTCAACCGGCTGTTCGCCGACCCCCTGCTGCTGGGCCGGTATCCGGAGGGGCTGGGCGAGCTGATGCCGGGCGACGTCGAGTCCGACCTGAAGGTCATCTCGGAGCCGGTCGACTGGTACGGCGTCAACTACTACGCGCCGACCCGGGTGGGCGCCCCGCAGGGCGCGGACATCGAGTTCGGCGGCCTCACCATCCCCGCCGATCTCCCCTTCTCGGTCCGGCGGATCGAGGGCGTCCCGGTCACGGACTTCGGCTGGCCCGTCGTCCCCGAGGGCCTGACCGAACTGCTCACCGGCTTCCGCGACCGTTACGGCGACCGCCTGCCGCCGGTCGTCATCACCGAGAACGGCTGCAGTTACGAGGGCATCGACGACCAGGACCGGATCGCCTACCTCGACGGCCATCTCCGCGCCCTGCACCGGGCGCTTCAGGCGGGCGTCGACGTGCGCGGCTACTTCGTGTGGTCGCTGCTGGACAACTTCGAGTGGGCGGAGGGCTACGCGCGCCGGTTCGGGCTCGTGCACGTGGACTTCGCGACCCAGGAGCGCACGCCGAAGGCGTCGTACGCCTGGCTGCGGGACGTGCTGCGGGCGCAGAGATGACCTCCCTGGAGCGGGCGGCCCCGGCGGCGCTCGCCGAGCCCGTCACACCGGTCGGACGGGGCTGGACGGCCTCGCTCGCGCTCGCCAACGGGGCGATCTGGGTGGGCTGGTACGGCCCGCTGCAGATCCTGCTGGCCTCCCAGGCGAAGGACTTCGCTCCGGGCTCCGGCATGTCCAAGGAGACGATGCTGGCCTGGGTGACGGGCGCCGGCGCCGCGGTGTCGCTGGCCGCCAACCCCTTCTTCGGCGCGCTCTCGGACCGCACCACCTCCCGCCGGGGCCGCCGTACGCCGTGGATCGTGGCCGGGGCGGCGGGCGGCGCCCTGTCGCTGCTGCTGCTCGCGGGCGCGGGCGGGGTGTGGACGATGGCGGCGGGCTGGTGCCTGGTCCAGCTCACCCTCAACGCGGCGTTCGCGGCGGTGACGGCGGCGGTGCCGGACCGGGTGCCCCGGCTGCAGCGGGGGTCGGTGGGCGGCTGGCTGGGCGCCGCCCAGATCCTCGGGGTGGTCGGCGGGACGGGACTGGCGACGGTGGCCGGCGGCGTCGGGGCCGGGTACGCGGCGTGCGCGGTGTTCACCGTGGTGGGCGTGGTGCCGTACGTCGTCCGGTACGAGGACCTGCGGCTGGCACCGGCGGACCGGCCGCCCTGGTCGTGGCGCAGCTTCCTGGCCGGGTTCCGGCTGAGCCCGCGGCGGTATCCGGACCTGGGCTGGGCCTGGCTGACCCGCTTCCTGATCAACCTCAGCAACGCCCTCGTCCTGCTGTACCTGCTGTACTACCTGCGGGACCGGCTGCACTACGGCGACCCGGACCGGGGCGTGCTGGTCCTGACGGCCGTCAACGGCGTGACCCTGCTCGCCACGGTCGTCGTGGGCGGCGTGTGGTCGGACCGCACCGGACGCCGCAAGCCGTTCGTGATCTGGTCGGGCGTGCTGATGGCGGCGGCGACGGCCGCGCTGGCGGGCTGGCAGACCTGGCCCGGCGCGGTGGTCGCGGCGGCGGTCCTCGGCGTCGGCTTCGGGGTGTTCACCTCCGTGGACTTCGCGCTGATGACGGACGTCCTGCCGAAGGCCCTGGACCGCGGCAAGGACCTGGGCGTGATCAACGTGGCCAACGCCCTGCCGCAGGTCGCGGCGCCCGCCCTCGCCGCGCCGATCGTGACGTACCTGGGCGGCTACCGGGTGCTGTACCTGGTGGCGGCCGTGATCGGTCTGGCGGGGGCGGTGCTGGTGGGGCGGATCAGGGGCGTGGAGTGAGGCCCCTCGGCTACAGCGCGCCGGCGTCCCGGGCCGTCCAGACGCTCGGGTAGATGGGCCGGAAGCCCAGTTCCCGGCGGATGCGCCGGTTGGACATGATCCCGTGCCACGGGTCGGGGTCCGTGTTCCCGTACAGCGCGTCGGGCACCTCCACGCCGTTGAGCCCGTACAGCTCGACCGTGGTGACGGGGGCGTCGTCGGCGATGTTGTAGATCCGGCCGGCGATGCCCGGGGCGTACAGCAGCCGCATCAGGCCCTGGGCGACGTCCGCGTGATGGGCCATCTGCAGGCGCTGGTGCGGCGCCCACCTCGGGGCCCAGGCCATGACGTCGGCGAGGTGCGGGTCGCCCTCGCCGTAGACGAAGGGGAGCCGGCCGATGCGGACGTCCAGGCCCTCCATCGCGAGCAGTTCACGCTCGGCCTCGGCCTTCGACTCGGGGTAGGCGCCCCACATCCGGCCGCCCGGCCGGCTCTCGTCCTCCTCGGTCAGCGGGCGTCCCCGTCCGGTGCCGTAGACGTTGCCCGTGCTCACCTGGACGAAGCGCGCCACTCCGGCGTTCTGCGCGGCCCGCCCCAGCGCCACCGCCGCGTCCCGGTTGACGGTCCACGCCTCCTCGTCGGGCACGCCGCGGAAGGAGGCCGCGACGTTCACGACGGCGTCCACTCCGGCGAGCGCCTTGCCGAGCGTCTCCTCCTCGCGCAGGTCCCCCACGGCCACCTGCGCGCCCAGCTCCGCGAACCGCTCGCCGCGGGCCGCGTCCCGCACCAGGACGCGCACCTGCTCCCCCGGCTGCCGCTGCGCCAGCAGCCTCGGCACGAAGCGCCGCCCGACCTGCCCCGTCGTACCGGTCACCAAAGTCAGCATGCTGTGCTCCTCACGCACTGGATCTCCTGTCGTCGGTGACCAGCCTCGGCGGACCGGACGCCGGGCGGGAGAGACCCCTTCGTCAGGGGATCGGCAGTCCCTGGATAAGCCGGCCGGCCTCCCGCACCCTGGAGAGGTGAACCGAGCCGAACTCGCCGACTTCCTGCGTCGCGGCCGGGCCCGCCTGGACCCCGCCGACGTGGGCCTCACGGCCGGGGCCCGCCGCCGTACGCCCGGGCTGCGCCGCGAGGAGGTGGCCCAGCTGGCCGGCATGTCCGTGGACTACTACACGCGGCTGGAGCAGTCCCGGGGCCCGCGCCCCTCGCGCCAGATGCTCTCCGCCCTGGCCCGCGCGCTGCGGCTGACCCAGGACGAGCGCGACCACCTCTTCCACCTCACGGGCGAGGAACCGCCACGCCGTACGGCGACGAGCACACATGTGCGCCCGGGGCTCCTGCTGGTCCTGGACCGGCTGCACGACTGCCCGGCGCTGGTGGTGACCGACTGCGGCGAGGTGCTCGCCCAGAACGCGATGTCGCGGGCGCTGAGCGGGGACGCCCTCGCCCGCCCGCCGCGCTGGCGCAACATGCTGCGCCGCTTCTTCCTGGACCCCGCGGCCCGGGAGCTCCTGCCGCCCGAGGACCGCCCCGAGCGCGCACGCGAGCAGGTGGCCGACCTGCGCGCGGTGGCGGCGGCCCGTCCCGGGGACCCGGAACCGGCCGCGCTGGCCGCCGAGCTGCGCGCCGGGAGCGAGGAGTTCGCCCGTCTCTGGGACGAGCACGGGGTCGCCGTCCGGCGCGCCTCGACCAAGCGCTTCCGGCACCCCGTGGTCGGCACCCTCGAACTCGACTGCGAGGTCCTGGTCAACTCCGACCACAACCAGCGGCTGGTCGTCCACACGGCCCGCCCGGGCACGGAGTCCTACGAGCGGCTGCGGCTGCTGCGGGTGGTGGGCCTGCAGGACCTGAGCCCGTCAGAAGCCGAGACGCCGTAGCTGCTTGGGGTCGCGCTGCCAGTCCTTCGCCACCTTCACATGCAGGTCGAGGAAGACCGGCGTGCCGAGCAGCGCCTCGATCTGCTTGCGGGACTTGATCCCGACGTCCTTCAGCCGCTTGCCCTTGGGGCCGATGACGATGCCCTTCTGGCTGGAGCGCTCGATGAAAAGGTTGGCGTGGATGTCGAGGAGCGGGCGGTCCGCGGGGCGGTCCTCGCGCGGCAGCATCTCCTCGACCACGACCGCGATGGAGTGCGGCAGCTCGTCGCGCACACCCTCCAGCGCCGCCTCCCGGATCAGCTCGGCCACCATGACGAGTTCGGGCTCGTCCGTGAGGTCACCCTCCGGGTAGAGCGCCGGCCCCTCGGGAAGCAGCGGGATCAGCAGGTCGGCGAGCAGGCTCACCTGCTTGTCCCCCACCGCCGACACCGGCACGATCTCCGCCCACTCGAACCCGAGTTCCTTGCCGAGCCGGTCGACCGCGATCAGCTGCTCGGCGAGGGCCTTGGAGTCGACCAGGTCGGTCTTGGTGACGATCGCCACCTTCGGCGTCTTCCTGATCCCGGCGAGCTCCTTGGCGATGAACCGGTCGCCGGGCCCGATCTTCTGGTCGGCAGGCAGGCAGAAGCCGATGACGTCCACCTCGGCCCACGTGGTGCGCACGACGTCGTTCAGCCGCTCCCCCAGGAGCGTCCGCGGCTTGTGCAGCCCCGGGGTGTCGACCAGGATGAGCTGCGCGTCCTCCCGGTGGACGATGCCCCGCACGGTGTGCCGGGTCGTCTGCGGCTGGTTGGCGGTGATCGCCACCTTCTGCCCGACCAGAGCGTTCGTGAGGGTGGACTTGCCGGCGTTGGGGCGGCCGACGAAGCAGGCGAAGCCGGCCCGGTGGACGGTCTCGCCGGACGCTTCGGATGACTGGGTACGAACGCTCATGCCCCTCATTCTCCCTGATCCACCGGGCCCCGCCGTACCACGCCCCGCGCGCCCCCGCCGCGGTGAGCTTTCCGAAACCCTCACGCAACGAAACACCACGGAAACACACCCGTGCACAACCGGAAACGCGGGCCGGTGACGCTTCGACGAGCCCCCGCCCCGAGGGGACCCGCCCCCACCCCGACGGAGACGCCCGTGACGCTCGCCGCCCCGCACGCCGACACCGGCGACACCGCCTGGCTGCTCGCCGCCACCGCCCTGGTCCTGCTGATGACCCCGGGCCTGGCCCTCTTCTACGGCGGCATGGTCCGCACGAAGAGTGTCCTGAACATGCTGATGATGAGCTTCGTGTCGATCGCCCTGGTCACGGTGGTCTGGCTGGCCGGCGGCTACTCGCTCGCCTTCGGCGACGACATCGGCGGCGGGCTCATCGGCGGCCTGCGGCACGCGGGGATGGCCGGCATCGGCCCGGGCAGCCTGCACGGCACCGTGCCCACGCTGCTGTTCGCGACCTTCCAGCTGACCTTCGCGATCATCACGGCCGCGCTGGTCAGCGGGGCGATCGCGGACCGGGCGAGGTTCTCCGCCTGGCTGGTCTTCGTACCCGTCTGGGCGCTGCTCGTATACGTTCCCGTGGCGCACTGGGTGTGGGGCCCGGGCGGCTGGGTGCTGGACCGTCTCGGCGCGCTCGACTTCGCCGGCGGCATGCCGGTCGAGATCACCTCCGGCGCCTCGGGGCTGGCGCTCTGCCTGGTCCTGGGCCCGCGGCTCGGTTTCAAGAAGGACGCGATGCGCCCGCACAACCTGCCCATGGTGATGACGGGCGCGGGTCTGCTCTGGTTCGGCTGGTTCGGCTTCAACGCGGGTTCGGCCCTCGGCGCCAACGGCCTCGCCGCGGCCGCCTTCCTCAACACCCTCGCCGCCGGCTGCACCGGCCTGCTCGGCTGGCTGTTCGTGGAGCAGAAGCGCGACGGCCACCCCACCACCCTGGGCGCCGCCTCCGGCGCGGTCGCGGGCCTGGTCGCGATCACCCCGTCCTGCGGCTCGGTCTCGCTGCTCGGCGCGCTGGTGGTCGGCCTCGCCGCCGGTGTCGTCTGCTCGTACGCGGTGAGCTGGAAGTTCCGGCTCAACTACGACGACTCGCTGGACGTCGTCGGCGTCCACCTCATCGGCGGCGTCATCGGCACGCTGCTGATCGGCGTCTTCGCCCAGAAGGCGATGACCGGCGGCACGGAGGGTCTCCTCTACGGCGGCGGGCTCGCCCAGCTGGGCAAGCAGCTGGTCGGCGTGCTGGCCGTGGCCGCGTACGCCTTCCTCGTGACGTACGGCCTGGGCAAGGTCATCGACAGGACGATGGGCTTCCGGGCGAGCGAGGAGCACGAGCAGGGCGGCCTGGACCTTACGGTGCACGCCGAGACGGCATACGATCACGGCGTCCTGGGCCACGGCGCCCCGGTCGGCTCCTCCGTCCTCTCCCCCGCTCAGAAGGCCAAGACCCAGGCATGAAGCTCATCACCGCGATCGTCAAGCCCTACCGCCTCGACGAGGTGAAGACCGCGCTGCGGGAACTGGGGGTGCACGGCCTGACCGTGACCGAGGCCAGCGGGTACGGCCGCCAGCGCGGCCACACCGAGGTGTACCGCGGCGCCGAGTACCAGGTCGACCTGGTCCCCAAGGCCCGCATCGAGGTCGTCGTCGAGGATCCGGACTGCGAGGCCGTGATCGACGCGATCGTCAGGGCCGCGCGGACGGGGAAGATCGGGGACGGGAAGGTGTGGGCCGTGCCGGTCGAGACGGTCGTACGGGTACGGACCGGCGACCGCGGCCCCGACGCGCTCTGACCGCCAGGACGGCCCCGGCGGCCACCGCCACCAGCAGCAGGGCCACGGCCACCGCCCACGGCACGGCGAGGAAGGACGCGCTCGCCGAGGCCCGGGTGTGCTCCGCGCTCGCCGTCAACTCCACCTTTCCCCAGTCGAGTCGGGGTGCGCCGCGCCACGGTTCGGTGAGGCGGACGCGCTGGCCGGGCAGCAGTTCGGAGGGTACGCGGGTCAGGTCGCGGGCGAGGAGTGTGCGGCCGAACAGGCCCTTCGCGCGCAGTTCCACCCTGGGGTCCAGGGTGACGTTGCCGGTGTTGTGCAGGGTGTAGGACACCGTCGCCGTGCTGTCGCCGAGGCCGGGGAGGAGGGGCTGGTGGTGGACGACATGGACGTTCTCCACGGCGATCGCGGGCACGGTCGGGCCGCCGACGCGGAGGTAGACGCGGGCGGCCACGGCGCGCCGCACCCCGAGCGCCAGTGAGCCGTCTCCCTTCTCGATCCGCTCGTCGAGCGCCACCAGCGCGCCCGCGTGGTCGCCGGGTTCGGCGCCCTCGGGCACCCGCAGGGTGAAGGGCACGGTGACCCTGCCGTGTGCCGGTACGGTCACCCGGGACTTCGCGGGCCGCGCCCAGGCACCGAAGCCGCGCTGCCGCTCCTGCGCGGTCCGCACCGCGAACCCGCCGTCGCGCGGGGTGTTGTAGGCGTCGGCGGCGTAGAGCCGGAAGGTGAGGGGCCCGCCGGTCTTGTTGGCGACGACGACCCTGTCCTCGATCGTCGCGCCGGGGTCGGCGGAGAGGTAGAAGTACGGGCGTGCGGCGATCTCGGAGGAGACCGGGTACACGGACCAGCTGCCGTTGTCCGCGGCGTGCGCGGGCGCGGTCAGGCCGGTCAGGAAGAGCGTCAGGAGCAGGGCGTACAGCGTGCGCATGGGTGCGGCCCCCACGTGGACGAGGTGTGGGACGGGCGGGTGCGGACGCCCGTACGGTCAGCTGAGCGTGAGGGTGAGGACGCCGGAGTAGGAGCCGGGAGGCGTGAACGCCGGTACGTCCAGGGAGAGCCGGGCGTCCGCGGTGAACTCGCCGCCGGTGAGCGTGCCGTCGGCGGTGGAGGCGAGCGTCGCCCCCGAGGAGCCCACGGTGCCCGCCGAGCCGGCCTCGCAGGTACTGGGGCTGCCCGCCTTGGTGGCGCAGGCGGGGGTCCAGCTCAGCTTCCCGGCATCGATCGTGGCGCCGGGTCCGGTGAAGTCGGTGACCTTGCCGGTGAGCGACCAGCCGGCCGGTCCGCCGCGGAAGTCCTTGACGGTGACCGTCTGCAGCGCGCCGGTCGAGGCCCCGCCCCTGCCGAAGTCGACCGCCGACAGCGCGACGGCGTCCCCGGCCTGGGACATGGAGAGGGTCCCGGCCTTCACGGTGGTCGTCAGCTTCTGGCTGCCGTCCGGGACGGGGGTGTTGTCGGTGACGGTGTAGACGGCGGGCCCGGCGCCCAGGGCGTCGCTCCACGCGCTGCCCTCGTAGGCCACGATCCCGGTCGTCGTCCTGTCGTTGACGGTGAGGGAACCGCTGATCTTCCCGTCGCCGCCGGCGGTGACGGTGGCCCGGTCCGCGGTCTGGTTGCTCCCGGAGCGTCCGGCGAGGGTCACCGTGGCGCCGGCGGTGAAGCCGCTGCCGCTGACGGTGACGCTGTCACCGGGCGCGCCGGAGGCCTTGCCGAGCTGGATGGCCCGGTTGTTGACCGGGGTGGAGTCCGTCGCCGTGATCGTCTCGGACGTCGGCGCGGGCGGGTCGGTCACCGTGCACGGGGTGTCCAGCTCCAGGATGTAGCTGGTGTGGATGTTGTAGTCGCCGGGCGAGAGGGTGATGGAGCCGGCGCCGGTGACCTTGAAGGTGCCGGTCATGGAGAACGACGGGAAGGCGCCGTTGCCCGGCACCGGATCGTTCTTCTTCGGGCCGGCGACCGTGACGGAGCCCGTCTGGGCGCCCCCGAGGGTGACCTTGCCGGTGGGCGTCATGATGTCGGCCGGCAGGGCGACGGCGGTGGGGTTGCCGGCGGCGGGCTTGGCGACCGTGTAGGTCACGGTGACGGTGTCGCCGACCTTCGGGCTGGTGTTGTCCACCGCGACGGAGGCCGTGGTGGTGCCGTCGATCGGCGGGATGCCCGCGACCGCGGGCGGGATGCAGTGCGTGGCGAAGTCCACGTTCGTGGCGGCGCCGGCCGGACAGGCCAGCGCGCCGCCCGCGGTGACCGCGAGCGCGGTCGCCCCGAGCAGAGACGCCCAGCGGCGTCTTCGGGTGGTCGGACCCATGGAGTGCCCCCTTCTCTGTGCGCTCACTGGGGGCATTGATGTGTGGATCGCGTGAGAAGTCAATGGAGGCGCCGAAATGAAGTGATGGGCCGTCAATTCCCGTGCGGGTGGCGGGAACTGACGGCCCATCGGCTGCGTGCGGACTGTGGATGTCAGTCGAAGACGAAGGGCCCGGGGGACTGCGGAGCCGTCGCGGTGCAGGTGATGGTGATGCCGAAGACGGTCATCTTCAGCGAGCCGCCGTAGGCGTCCAGGCTGTCACCGGGGGCGACGGTGCCCGAGAGGGGCCCGACGGTGACCGGGTCGCCGGCCGCCATGGCCGGGTTCCGCGTGCCGCTGAACGTGTCGGTGCCGCCGGTCGCGCCGTTCGCCATGGTGAGGGTGGAGGTGATCGAGTTCGCCGAGAGGGCGATCGGAGCAGTGATCGCGGACGACGTGAGGGTGAGCGTCGCCGACGTGCCGTCCTGGGTGGCCGTGAGTGTGGCGTCGCCCCCGCCGAAGGCGCCGCAGTCGGCGGTGATCGTCGCGGACTGGGGCGTCACGGCGAGGGCGCTGGGGGCGAACGCGAGCGAGGCGGCCGCGAGGGCCCCCACCGCCATGGCCGCACCGGTGCTGATTCGTCTGGCTCTCATGGGGATCCGGTTCCCTTCCCGTGTCTGGGAATTGCCATGTGGGGATGGTCGGGAGCGGTCCGGACGGCCCGTCGGGGGCGCGGTGCGGTACGCCGGGTGGGGTGCCAGATCAGAACTGACGAGCCGTCAGAACCACCGGTTCCATTGATGCGCGCGGGGCGGAGAAACGGCAAGGATGAATTCCGGACGACTCTGAAGCGGCCGGTTCTCAACCCGCAGTGACGGTGTCCCGGACCGTTCCGTCCGCCCCGGCCACCAGCACCGGGGTGCGCGGACCGCCCAGGTCCGCCACCGCGGCCCGGTCCTCGTCCGCGGCCGACCCGGCCTCGGTCACCACGGCCGCCGCCTCCAGGGACTTCGCCCCCGAGGCCACCGCCATCGCGACCGCCGCCCGCAGCGCGCTCAGCTTCAGCGACGGAAGATCGACGGTCCCTGCGACGTACGTACGCCCCGTCTCGTCCCGTACGGCCGCACCCTCGGGCACGGCGTTGCGGGCCCGCGCGGAACGGGCCAGGGTGACGATCTTGCGGTCCTCGGGGTCAAGCGTGCTGCTGTCGGTCATGAGCCGAGCATACGGAGCCCCGGGGCTGCCATCCGGCCACGGGGTGCTCCGCCCCGCGCCGGCCCGGCGGCCGGTCGCCTCCCGGAGGTGGCGGCAGGCGGGCCGACCGCGGCCACGGCGGTCGCCGCGGCGGCGCAGGCGCGCTCAGGGGCGGTCGAGCCGCAGCCGCTCCGCCCGCGGCAGACCGGCCACCACCAGGTCGTAGGAGTCCTCCACCAGCTCCCGGACCAGCCGGTCCGGCAGCGTGCCGTCGACGGTGACGGTGTTCCAGTGCCGCTTGTTCATGTGATAGCCGGGGACGATCAGGCCGGGGTGGTCGGTACGCAGCCGCACCGCGTCCTCCGGCTCGCACTTGAGGTTCACGGTGAGCGGCCTGCCGTCGAGCCGGCTCAGGGCGAACATCTTGCCCAGCACCTTGAAGACCGAGGTCTCCGGGGTGAACGGGAAGTCCTCCACCGCGGCGTTGAAGGACAGGCACAGCTCGCGCAGTTCCTCGGGGCTCACTCCTCCTTCGCCTCCTCCTCGGACGGGCCCGGTGGGGCCAGCGGCTCCACCAGCACGGTCACGATCTTGTTGCGGCGGCCCGACGCGGCCTCGGCGGTCAGGCGCAGCTCGCGGCCGTCGGGCAGTTCGACCACCGAGGACGCCTCGGCGATGGGCACACGGCCGAGGGCCTTGGCGAGCAGGCCGCCGACCGTCTCCACGTCCTCGTCGTCGAACTCCTCGAGGCCGTACAGCTCCCCGAGGTCGGTGATGCCGAGGCGGGCGGTGACCCGGTAGCGGTCCTCGCCGAGGTCCTCCACGGGCGGCAGTTCACGGTCGTACTCGTCGGTGATCTCGCCGACGATCTCCTCGAGGATGTCCTCGATGGTGACGATGCCGGCCGTGCCGCCGTACTCGTCGATGACGACGGCGACGTGGTTGCGCTCCCGCTGCATCTCGCGCAGCAGATCGCCGGCGTTCTTGGTGTCGGGCACGAAGGCGGCCGGGCGCATGGCCGTCGAGACGAGCTCCGACTCGGCGTCGCGGCTGATGTGCGTCTTGCGGGCCAGGTCCTTCAGGTACACGATCCCGACGATGTCGTCCTCGCTCTCACCGGTGACCGGTATGCGCGAGAAGCCCGAGCGCAGCGCGAGGGTGAGGGCCTGGCGGATCGTCTTGTAGCGCTCGATGACGACCAGGTCGGTGCGCGGGACCATGACCTCCCGCACCAGGGTGTCGCCGAGCTCGAAGACCGAGTGCACCATGCGGCGCTCCTCGTCCTCGATCAGCGACTCCTTCTCCGCGAGGTCGACCAGCGCCCTGAGCTCCGCCTCGGAGGCGAACGGCCCGCGGCGGAAGCCCTTGCCCGGGGTGAGCGCGTTGCCGATGAGGATCAGCAGGTTCGGGACCGGGCCCATGATCCGGGCCAGCGGCAGCAGCACGTAGGCCGCCACCGTCGCCGTGTTCAGCGGATGCTGGCGGCCGATGGTGCGCGGCGAGACGCCGACGGCGACGTACGACACCAGGACCATCACGGCGATCGCCACCAGCAGGGCACGGGTGGTGCCCGGGAACTCCTGCAGGCAGGCGTACGTCACCAGGGCCGCGGCCGCCATCTCGCAGGCGACACGGACCAGCAGCGCGACGTTCAGATAGCGGGTCGGGTCGGCCGCGACCTGGGCGAGCTTCGCACTGCCGCGCCGGCCGGAGCGCACGGCCTCCTCGGCGCGGAAGCTGGAGACACGCGCGAGGCCCGCCTCCGCGCAGGCGGCGAGCCACGCCACGACGACCAGGGCGATCGCGCCCGCGACGATCTGCGCACTCATGACACGGTCGGGGCCGGGGACGGGCCGGTCAGGCCCCTCTCCGCGCGCCAGCCGTCCACGATGGCCGCCTGCAGGCCGAACATCTCGGCCTTCTCGTCCGGCTCCTCGTGGTCGTAGCCGAGGAGGTGCAGCACCCCGTGGACGGTGAGGAGCTGGAGCTCCTCGTCCATGGAGTGCTGCGTCGGCGCCTCGTCGCCCTGCTTCTTGGCGACCTCGGGACACAGCACGATGTCGCCGAGGAGGCCCTGCGGGGGCTCGTCCTCGTCCTTCGACGGCGGACGCAGCTCGTCCATGGGAAAGGACATGACATCCGTGGGACCCGGCAGGTCCATCCACTGGACGTGCAGCTGCTCCATGGCGTCGGCGTCCACGACGATCACCGAGAGCTCGGAGAGCGGGTGGATGCGCATCCGCGCGAGCGCGTAGCGGGCGATGTCGAGGATCGCCTGCTCGTCGACCTCGGTGCCGGACTCGTTGTTGACGTCGATCGACATGCTGCTGCTCGGTCTCCCGCTTTCCAATGTCACGGCCCCTTGTGCCCGGACTGTCTGCCCCGGCCGCCCTTGTGGGTGCCGTTCTCGGTGCCGTGCCTGCTGTCGTACTTCTCGTACGCGTCGACGATACGGCCCACCAGCTTGTGCCGTACGACGTCGTGGGACGTGAGGCGGGAGAAGTGGACGTCCTCGACGCCCTCCAGGATCTCCTGGACCTGGCGCAGGCCCGACTTGGTGCCGCTCGGCAGGTCGACCTGCGTCACGTCACCGGTGATCACTATCTTCGAGTCGAAGCCGAGCCGGGTGAGGAACATCTTCATCTGCTCGGGGCTCGTGTTCTGGGCCTCGTCCAGGATGATGAAGGCGTCGTTCAGGGTGCGGCCGCGCATGTACGCCAGCGGCGCGACCTCGATGGTCCCGGCGGCCATCAGGCGCGGGATCGAGTCGGGGTCGAGCATGTCGTGCAGCGCGTCGTACAGGGGGCGCAGGTACGGGTCGATCTTCTCGTACAGGGTGCCCGGGAGGAAGCCGAGCCGCTCGCCGGCCTCGACCGCCGGGCGGGTCAGGATGATGCGGTTGACCTGCTTGGACTGCAGGGCCTGCACCGCCTTGGCCATGGCGAGGTAGGTCTTGCCGGTGCCCGCGGGGCCGATGCCGAAGACGACCGTGTGCTTGTCGATCGCGTCGACGTAGCGCTTCTGGTTGAGCGTCTTGGGGCGGATCGTGCGGCCGCGGGAGGACAGGATGTTCTGCGTCAGTACCTCGGCCGGGGTCTCCTGGCCGTCGCTCGTGCCGTTCTCGCTCGCCTTGAGCATGGCGATCGAGCGTTCCACTGCGTCCTCCGTCATCGGCTGTCCGGTGCGGAGCACCAGCATCATCTCGTCGAACACGCGTGAGACGAGGGCGACGTCCACCGGATCGCCGACCACGCTGATCTCATTGCCCCGGACGTGGATGTCGGCCGCCGGGAAGGCCGTCTCGATCACGCGCAGAAGGGAGTCGCCGGATCCCAGAACGGTGACCAT
Source organism: Streptomyces sediminimaris (assembly GCF_047049295.1). NCBI lineage: Bacteria > Bacillati > Actinomycetota > Actinomycetes > Kitasatosporales > Streptomycetaceae > Streptomyces > Streptomyces sediminimaris. The sequence continues at coordinate 2,886,199 of NZ_JBJWOT010000001.1, forward strand.
CGGATGCTGGGCGGGCACGGTGAACGCGGCTCTCGCCTGCCCCTGCGCGGGGGTCTGAGCTGTGGGTGTCTGAGTCATGGGCCGGCTCGTAGGCCTTGCTCGTCCTCCTCGTTGCGGCGCGCTGGCCGCTCTGGCTGCCTGGCGGTTTCCAGGGTACGCCGGGGCGGTGACAAGCCCGTAGGACTTTTCCGTGCCCTGTGTTTCACAGGCCGGTGCCCGCTACGCGGACCGGAAGCCGATCGTCGGCACCGCCCGGCGCAGCGGCCACGGACGGGCTTCCTCCTCCGGTACCAGCGCCTGCAGGAAGGCGTACCGGCGCAGGGCGGCCGGGTCCTGGCCGGGCAGCGACCGCACCGTGCGCCACCAGGCGCCGATCTCGGACCAGCCCGGCGCGGACAGGGAGCCGCCGAACTCCTGCACCGACAGGGCCGCCGTGAGGCCCCCGAAGGCGAGGCGGTCGGCGAGCGGCCAGCCGGCGAGGGTGCCGGTGACGAAGCCCGCCACGAAGACGTCCCCGGCGCCGGTCGGGTCCAGGGCCTCCACGGCGATGGCGGGGACCTCGGCGGTCTCGCCGGTGCGCCGGTCCACCGCGTACGCGCCCTCGGCGCCGAGGGTGACCACCGCGAGCGGCACGTGTTCGGTGAGGGCGTGGGCGGCGGCGCGGGGGCAGGTGGCGCCGGTGTACCGCATCGCCTCCTCCGCGTTCGGCAGGAAGGCCTCGCAGTGCTCGAGGTCGGGCAGGCCGGCGAGGTCCCAGGCGCCGGTGTCGTCCCAGCCGACGTCGGCGAAGATGCGGGTGCCGCGGCTCGCGACCCCGGCGATCCAGGGGGCGCGCCTGCCGGGGGCGAGGGCGGCGATGGCGGCACGTGCGCGGGGCGTGCGGTCGTAGGCGCCGGCCTGGTCGAGCACGGCCTCGAAGGGCGGTTCGTGGCCGTGGGAGACCATCGTGCGCTCGCCCTCGTAGGCCATGGAGACGGTGACCGGGGAGTGCCAGCCGGGGATGGTGCGGGAGGTGGAGAGGTCGATGTGCTCGCCCTGCTCCAGCGCGTCCCAGCAGTACTCGCCGTAGTGGTCGTCGCCGAAGGCCGCGGCGAGGGAGGTCCTCAGGCCGAGACGGGCGAGCGCGGTGGCCATGTTCGCCACGCCGCCGGGGCTCGACCCCATCCCGCGCGCCCAGGACTCCGTCCCGCGCACCGGGGCGGAGTCGAGCCCGGTGAAGATGATGTCGAGGAAGACGGTGCCGGTGAGATAGACGTCCCAGGGCGGATCGTCCGGACCGCGCAGCGCCGCCAGGGGGTCGACCTGGGCCTGGCACTGCGGTCCTTCGGTGATGGGCGACGGTCCCTTCCCGGTGGGCGTGATCACGGTGCGCTCCCTGGCATGGTGCGGATCAGGCCAGTGTGCACCACCCCACCGACACCTCGCCGCTCCCGCCGCACCACCCCGGCGGGGGGCGACCGCGCTGACCCGCCGGGATCCGGACGCGCGTCGCCGCCGCGTCGCCGCGCTCGCGCCGGGTCAGGTCGCCGCCGGCCCACCGCCACCGGTCGGGGCGAGGTTCACAGGGAGGCTCCCACCAGGTCGAGTCCGGTGCTCACGAGGGCCTCGAGGTCCGCGAGGTCGGCGGGCGAGGGGTCGGTGAGCGGGGGGCGTACAGGGCCGACGGGGCGGCCGCGCAGCCGGGCCGCGGCCTTCACCAGCGAGACGGCGTACCCCGGCACGCGGTCGCGGAGTTCGGCGAACGGGACGTAGAAGCCGCGCAGCAGCCTCTCGACCGTGCCGGCGTCCTCGGCCGTCAGTGCCGCGAAGAAGGCGTCGGCGATCTCCGGGGCGAAGGCGTGCACGGCGGAGGAGTAGGCGCGGACGCCGACGGCCGCGTGGGCGCGGGCCTGGATCTCGGCCGTCACGGCGTCTCCCTCCGCTACCCGTCCAGCCCACTACCCGTCCAGCATGTCCATGTATGGAGACGTGGCTTATATATGCGAACGGAGGCGGTCAACGGTCCGGAACCGGCCGACTACCATCGCCCCATGTCGGAGACAGATGGCGGCGTCCGTGAGGTGAAGTCGGCCGCGCGGACGGTCGAGCTGCTGGAACTGCTCGCGGCACGCGGCGACCGGCCCGCGCGGCTCCAGGAACTGGCGAGCGAGCTGGGCGTGCCGCGCAGTTCGATGTACGCGCTGCTGCAGACCCTGATCGGCCGGGGCTGGGTGCGCACGGACATCACCGGCTCGCTCTACGGCATCGGCCTCCACGCCCTGCTCACCGGCACCAGCTATCTGGACTCCGACCCGCGGGTGCGCGTCGTGCGGCCCCATCTCGACGAGGCCTCCGACGCGCTGGGCGAGACGATCCACCTGGGCCGGCTGGACGGCCGGGACGTGGCGTATCTCGCGACCCGCGAGTCGCACGAGTACCTGCGCACCATCAGCCGGGTCGGGCGGCGGCTGCCCGCCCACGCGGGCGCGCTCGGCAAGGCCCTGCTGGCCGAGCGGGGCGACGAGGAGCTGCCCGAGGGGCCGTACGAGGCGCTGACCCCCCGCACCCGCACCGGCAGGGAGTCCCTCGCCGCCGACCTCGCCGGGGTCCGCGCCCGCGGGTACTCGATCGACCGCGAGGAGGCCGTCCCCGGCATCGCCGGCTTCGGCTTCGCGCTGCGCTACGAGACTCCCGCGCAGGACGCGATCAGCTGCTCGGTGCCGGTGGCCCGGCTGACGCCGGAGCACCAGGAGCGGATCGTCGCGGTGATGCGGGAGATCCGGCTGAAGATCGAGTCGAGCGCCCCGGGCGCGGGAGGCTCCGCGCACTGGCGTTAGCGCCCGCTCCCCGCGGGCCGGGGCCCGGTCCACCCGCCGCGCGGCCCGATGCGAGGCCCTCGTTTACCCGGTCTCCGGCACACCAAACAACATGTGCTCCACATCACACCTTCCGGGCTTCTTCCGCAAACCGCGTGCTTGATACAACTTGCTCGCGCGTTCCTGTCCGTCGACGGCCTGCGCCCACACCCCCTTCTTGTGCCGCTCCTTCCGCATGCCCTGGGAACGCCCGTGTTCGCCCCTCGCACCATCCCCTGGCCCCTCGTCGCCCTTTTCACGGCCGGGTACCTCGCCCCCTACCTGCTGCCCACCACCGTGGGCCGCCTCGAGGCCGGGCTGCCGCTGACCGCCACGCAGGCGGGTGCCGTCGGCAGTGCGCTGCTGCTGAGTTCGGCGGCGGCCGGCTTCCTGCTGGCCTCGCGCGTCGAACGGATCGGGGCCCGGACCCTGGCCCGCGCCGGACTCACGCTCGCCGCGCTCGGCTACGGCACCGCCGCGCTGACCCACTGCGTCCCGGCCGTCGTCCTCGGCGCGCTGGTCGGCGGTTTCGGATCCGGTACGGCGACGACGGTGGCCGCCGCCCGGATCGCCGCCCAGCCCGACCCGCACCGCACGACCACGGCCGGCCTGCTCGGCGTCTCCGCGCTCGCGGGCGCCGTGTACCTGGTCGTTCCGCACCTCGGCCCCGGCCACGGCGGGCCGCCGGCCGCGATCGCCCTGACCTCGCTGGCCGCCTGGCCGCTCACCGGCCGCCTCCCGCGGCGTACCGGCGTCCACCGGACCGCCCCCGGCGGCACCCGTCTCCCCCACGTCCGCTCCGGGCTGGTCCTCGCCCTCGCCCTGCTCTGCTGGTCCCTCGCGCAGAACTCCCTGTGGGGCGTCAGCGGCCGCATCGGCCTGGCGCAGGCGCACCTGCCGGAGGCCACCGTCGGCGTGGTCTTCGCGGCGGCGCTCGGCGCCGGGCTGCTGGGCCTGACGGTCGCGGGCGCGGTCGGGCCGCGGTTCGGGCGGGCCGTCCCGGTGGGTGCCGGTACCGCCGTCATCGCCGGCTGCGTCGTGCTCAGCGCGTCCGCGACCGACCTGACGACCTTCGCGGGCGGCGAGATCGCCTGGAACCTGCTCTACCCGGTGGTGCTGTCGTACGTGATCGGCCTGGCCGCCTTCCTGGACCCGCGCGGCCGCTGGGCGGTCCTGGTCGGCTCGGCGTCCTCGCTGGGCACGGCGGCCGGCCCGCTGACCGGCAGCGTCCTGGCCGCGCGGGCCGGCTTCACGGTGATGGGCGTCGTCCTCGCCCTCGGCCTCCTCGTGGTCGCCGTGCCGATGACGGCGGTCGCCCTGCGCGTGGGCCGGACCGCCCTCCCGGTCGTCGAGATCCCGGTGGAGACACCCCTGCCGATCTCCTACGACACCACGGCCGCCTAGCTGCTCAGTGCCCGGAGGCCGGTGTCTGGAACTCGTACGCCTCCACCTCCGCGAGGTACCCGGCCCGCCGCTCCTCGTCGTCCTCCAGGAAGGACGCGGCGAAGGAGTTGCGGGCCAGCTCGCGCAGACGGTCCTCGGACAGGCCCAGGGCCGCCGCCACGGCGGTGAAGTTGTCACCGGCGTAGCCGCCGAAGTAGGCCGGGTCGTCGGAGTTGACCGTGCAGAGGAGGCCGGCGTCGAGCATCGCGGGCAGCGGGTGGTCGGCGAGGGCGCCGACCGCGCGCAGCCGGACGTTGGACAGCGGACACAGGGTCAGCGGGACGCGGTCCCGGACCAGCCGCTCCACCAGCGCCGGATCCTCCATGCAGCGCAGCCCGTGGTCGACGCGCTCGACACCGAGCACGTCCAGGGCCTCGGTGATGTACTCCGGCGGGCCCTCCTCGCCGGCGTGCGCCACGCGCCGCAGGCCGAGCGCCGCGGCGGCCTCGTACACCTCGCGGAACTTCGCCGGCGGGTGTCCCACCTCGGCCGAGTCGAGGCCGACGGCGGTGATCCGGTCCAGGTACGGCCCGGCCGCCTCGAGGGTCTTCAGGGCCGACTCGGCGGGTTCGTCGCGCAGGAAGGACAGGATCAGCCGGGTCGAGACGCCGTGGTTCGCCTCGCTGCCGCCCAGCGCGCGCCACAGCCCGTCCACCACCGTGCCCATCGCCACGCCCCGCGCGAGGTGCGCCTGCGGGTCGAAGAAGATCTCCGCGTGCCGCACGCCCTGGGCCGCCGCGCGGGCGAGGTAGGCGTTCGCGAGGTCCTCGAAGTCCCGCTCGGTGCGCAGGACGGCCATGAGTTCGTAGTACAGGTCCAGGAAGGACCGGAGGTCCTCGAAGTCGTAGGCCGCGCGCAGCTCGCCGGTGTCGGCGTACGGCAGCTCGACGCCGTTGCGCGCGGCCAGCTCGAAGGCCAGCTCCGGTTCCAGGGTGCCTTCGATGTGGAGGTGGAGTTCAGCTTTGGGGAGGGGCATCGAAGCATCGTACGGACGTTTCACCGGCGTTTCGGAACCGGTACCCGCAGCAGATCGTGCGCGACGGTCAGCTCCCCCTCGAAACCGGCGGCCCGCGCCTGCCGCTCGAACTCGTCCGCGTCGGTGTAGCGCTGGCTGAAGTGCGTGAGCACCAGGTGCCGTACGCCCGCCTCCCGGGCCACGGCCGCCGCCTGCCCGGCGGTCAGGTGGCCGTGCTCGGTCGCCAGGCGCGTGTCCTCGTCGAGGAAGGTCGACTCGATGACGAGCAGGTCGCAGCCCTCGGCGAGCGCGTGCACGCCGTCGCACAGCCGGGTGTCCATGACGAACGCGAACCGCTGGCCGCGGCGGACCTCACTGACGTCCGCCAGCAGGACGCCGTCGTGGGAGCCCTCCCGCTGCAGGCGGCCGACGTCCGGGCCCTCGATCCCGTGCGCGGCCAGCCGCTCGGGGAGCATGCGGCGGCCGTCGGGCTCGATCAGCCGGTAGCCGTAGGACTCGACGGGGTGGGAGAGCCTGCGCGCTTCGAGGGTGTACGAGCCCGTGACGGCCACGACGCCGTCCGCCTCGAGCGGTGCCTCGGTGAGCGCGACCGTCTCCCGGTACGCCGTCGCGTACCGCAGCCGGTCGAAGAAACGCTGCCCCGAGGCCGGGTAGTGCGCGCTGATCTCGTGCGGAACCCGGTCGAGGTTGACGCGCTGGATGACGCCGGCCAGCCCGAGTGAGTGGTCCCCGTGGAAGTGCGTGACGCAGATCCGGTTCAGGTCGTGCGCCGCCACCCCGGCGCGCAGCATCTGCCGCTGCGTGCCCTCGCCGGGGTCGAAGAGAAGGCCCTCGCCGTCCCAGCGCAGCAGATAGCCGTTGTGGTTGCGGTGCCGGGTCGGGACCTGGCTGGCGGTGCCGAGGACGACCAGTTCGCGTACGGACACCGGTGGCTATCCGGGGGGCCACTGCAGGCCGCGGCCGCCGAGGATGTGGGCGTGCACGTGGAAGACGGTCTGGCCGGCGCCGGTGCCGGTGTTGAAGACGACGCGGTAGCTCTCCAGCTTGTCCTCGTCGGCGACCTCCTGGGCCTCGCGCAGCAGGTCGGCGGCGAGGGCGGGGTCGGCGGCGGCGAGCACGGCGGCGTTGGCGTAGTGCGCCTTGGGGATCACCAGGACGTGCGTGGGAGCCTGGGGGTTGATGTCCCGGAAGGCGACGGTGGTCGGCGTTTCCCGGACGATCGTCGCCGGGACGTGACCTTCGACGATCTTGCAGAACAGGCAGTCGTCCTGCGGCTCCCCTGGCATGTGCTCTCCTCAAAGCCGGCCGGTCGCGTACCGGGGCATCGTATCGGGGCGTGATCGAGGGGCGTCAGTCCAGGCCCGGCGGTGTCTTGGCGGGATTGTCCGCCAGGGCCGCGAGCGCGATGCGGATCGCCTCGTCGAGCTGGGCGTCCCGGCCCGCCGCGTGGTCCTGGGGGCGCTGGACCACCTCCACGTCCGGGTCCACGCCGTGGTTCTCCACCCCCCACCCGTAACCCTCCAGCCAGAACGCGTACTTGGGCTGGGTGACGAGCGTGCCGTCGACCAGCCGGTAGCGGCTGTCGATGCCGATCACGCCGCCCCAGGTCCGCGTCCCGACCACCGGGCCGATGCCCAGGGCCTTGATCGCCGCGTTGACGATGTCGCCGTCGGAGCCGGAGAACTCGTCGGCCACGGCGACGACCGGGCCGCGCGGCGCGTCCTGCGGGTAGCTGGAGGGGCGCATGCCGCGGGGCAGGTCCCAGCCGACGATGCGCCGGGCCAGCTTCTCCACCACGAGCTGGGAGGTGTGACCGCCGCGGTTCTCCCGGACGTCGACGACCAGGCCCTCACGGGCGACCTCGACCCGCAGGTCGCGGTGGATCTGGGCCCAGCCGGGGGCCTGCATGTCGGGGACGTGGAGGTAGCCGAGGCGGCCGCCGGAGTGCTCGTGGACGTGGGCGCGGCGGTCCGCGACCCAGGCGTGGTAGCGCAGGGGTTCCTCGTCGGCCGTGGGGACGACGACCGCGTGCCGGGCGTCGCCGCCGCCGGCCGGGGAGACGGTCAGCTCGACGGGCCGGCCGGCCGTGCCGACGAGCAGCGGCCCGGGCCCGGTGACCGGGTCCACCGGGACGCCGCCCACCGCCACGATCGCGTCGCCGGCCCGTACCGCGACGCCGGGTGCGGCGAGCGGGGAGCGGGCGGCCGGGTCGGAGGTCTCCGTCGGCAGGATCCGCTCGATGCGCCAGCTGCCGTCCCCGTGCCGGGAGATGTCGGCGCCGAGCAGGCCCTGCCGGGGCCCGTGGCCGTGGCCGCCGCGCGGGAGGACGTAGGCGTGCGAGGTGCCGAGTTCGCCCTGCACCTCCCACAGCAGGTCGACGAGGTCGTCGTGGGTGGCGACCCGTTCCAGCACGGGCCGGTAGCGGTCGAGGACGCCCGTCCAGTCGACGCCGCTCATGTCCGGCCGCCAGAAGTGGTCGCGCATGATGCGGCCGGTCTCGTCGTACATCTGCCGCCACTCGGCGCCGGGCTCGATCCGCTGCCGGATCCGGGAGAGGTCGACGGTGACGTTGGTGTCGCTGTCGTCGTCGCTGGAGGCCCGCCGGTCGCTGGGCACCACTTTCAGCCGGCCGTCCGTCCACAGCAGGATCCGCTTGCCGTCCCCGCTGACCGCGAACCGGTCGGCGTCGGCGGCGAGGTGCTCCAGGCGGTGCTGGGCGAGGTCGTAGCGCTCCAGCTCGGTCCTGGGGTCGGGGTCGTCCGGGGTGGCCCGGGAGGAGCCGAGGACCCCCTGCACCGGGTGGCGCAGCCACAGGACGCCGTCCTTGGCCGCGCGCAGGTTCGAGTAGCGGGCGGCCTCGACCGGGAAGGGCACGATGCGGTCGGCGAGGCCCTCCAGGTCGACGCGGGTGGCCGGCACGCCCTCGCTGTCGGGGGTCTCGTCCTTGTCCGGTGCCTCGAAGGGGCGGCCGTGCCGCTGCGGGCCGAAGGGGGACGGGGTCGTCGCCGCCAGCGTGATCAGGTGCGGGCGGTCGCCGACCACGAAGGCCAGGTCGAAGACGTGCTCGTCGTAGACCGGGTCGAAGGAGCGGTTGGACAGGAACGCCAGGTGCTTGCCGTCGAGGGTGAAGGCGGGGGCGTAGTCCTGGAAGCGCAGCGGGGTCGCCTCGGTGACCGACAGGTCGGTGGTGTTGGCGAGGCGGAGCTGACGCAGCGGGCGGGGGCCGGGGTGGGACCAGGCCAGCCAGGCCGAGTCGGGTGAGAAGACCAGGCCGGTGACGTCGCCGTCGTCGCTGCGGTCGACCTCGCGGACCTCGCCGGTCTCGCGCTCGACGAGCAGCACCCGGCCGTCGTGCGCGGCGACCGCCGCGCGGCTGCCGTCGGGCGCCATGGCGAGTGAGAGGACCCGGCCGAGCTGCCCCGCGGCGAGCCGGCGCGGCGTGGCCCCCGGCGCGAGGCCTGTGGCGGGCGCGAACTCCAGGGCGTCGTCGCCCTCCGCGTCCGTCACCCACACCACCCATTCCTCGCCCTCCGTCCGGAAGGTGCGCGGCAGCCGGGCCCGTACCCCGGGTGCGGCGGCGAGCGCGCGGGCCGGTCCCGAGCGGTGGGTGACCCAGTGCACGGTGCCCCGCACGGCGACCGCGCTGCCGCGCGCGGTGTGGTCGGGGGCGGCCGAGCCGAACCAGTGGGCGGCGTCCACCTGGAAGGACTGCCGGTCGGCCCGCTGCCCGCCGGGCCGCACGTCGAGCCGGCGCGGCTCGGCCCCGTCCAGGTCGTCCAGGAGCCACAGTTCACCGGCGGACGCGTAGACGACCCGGGTGCCGTCCCCGGAGGCGTGCCGGGCGTAGAACCCCTCCAGCGGGGTGTGCCGGCGCAGGTCGGAGCCGTCGGCGAGGGAGGAGTACAGCGCACCGACGCCTTCGTGGTCGGAGAGGAAGGCGATGCGCTCCCCCGCCCACACCGGGAACTCGAGGTTGCCGTCGAGGTCCTCGTGCAGCCGTACGAACTCGCCGTCCCCCTCGCGGTCGATCCACAGCTTCCCGGCCGTACCGCCCCGGTACCGCTTCCACCAGGCGGCCTCGCGCCCCATCGGCGCGGACAGCAGCACGGTCGCGGGCCCGTGGGCGACATGGCCGACGGGCCCGTACGGCAGCAGGGTGGAGGGTCCGCCGTCGAGCGGGACGCTGTGCGCCCAGGAGCGGCGCAGGCCGGCCTGGCCGTGGGTGGTGATCGCCAGGACCCGGCCGTCGGGGGTCCAGCCGCGCACCTGGGTACGCGAACTGCCCCAGTGCGTCAGACGCCTGGACGGCCCGCCGTCGACCGGGGCGATGTGCACCTCGGGGGCGCCGTCGCGGGCGGAGGTCCAGGCGACGGTGGTGCCGTCGGGCGAGATGCGCGGCGTGGAGACCGGCACGTCGTCGGCGCTGACCCGCCACGCCCGGCCGCTGTCGACGGGGGCGAGCCAGATGTCGTCCTCCGCGGTGAAGGTCACCAAGTCGCCGCGCACGTGCGGGAATCGGAGGTATCCGGAGGAGGCTGCGGAGGCCGTGGCGGCGGGCTGAGTCACCCGATCACCTTAGGCAGCCGCGGCTCGCGCAGCCAGGCCTTTGGATCACTTGCCCGCCACCGGCCAGCACTGCGGGTCGCCCTTGCACCAGATGGTCCTGGTGACGGTCACGGTGGCGGTGGCGCCCGGCCGCTGTCCGTTGGAGGGGTTGTTGATGATGGGCGACGGCGTCGCGTTGCAGTTGCCGAGCCCGCTCACGTGGAACCAGACCTTGCCGCCGACCTTGGCGGTCAGGTCACCGCGCACACAGGCGCCGTCGACGGCCCGGGTGACCTTGCCCGTGACGGTGATGTCCTTGCCGTCCTTGGTCTGGCCCTGGCAGTCGACGTTGGCGACGGTGGTCTCGCTCGCCGAAGGCGCCCGGCTCGACGCCTGGTTGTTGCCGTAGTTGGCGGTGCAGCTGAGCCACTGCACGTCGACGTGCTGCGCCTTCAGCGCCGCGGTCGCCGTCCGGTCGGTGGTGTACGCCACCGCCGCGGAGCTCAGCCCGTTGGGATCACAGGCCACGGCCCCGCCCGCGGCGGCCGCCGCACAGGCCACCGCGGCCGCGACCCGCCGTCCCCGCGGCCGCCGCCAGATCTGCCTCAACGCCCCCATGGACGGCAGACTGCCACCGAGTTCCGCCGGGCGGTAGAGCGCATACGGTCACAAAGGCGCCGGGTCAGCCGCGCAGCAGCAGCCACTCCTGGAGCTCCACCAGGTTGCCCTCGGGGTCCCTGAGGTGGGCCACCCGCATGCGTTCCGTCATGGGGGACGGGCCGTGCAGCAGGGTGGCGCCGCGGGTGGTGATCTGCTCGCAGTAGGCGTCGAGGTCGTCGACCCGCAGCACCACCAGGGAGCGGTGGCCGGTCGCCGTGTCACCCAGTTCCTGCAGGATCTCGGCCATCATCGACCGGTCCTGCAGGGCGATGCCCGCCGAGCCGGTGGCCGGGCTGAACTTCTCGTAGGGGCCCTCGGCCGCGCCCGACTGCGGCTTGAGGCCGAGGACCTCGCAGTAGAAGCGGTAGCAGGCGGCGAAGTCGCTGACGAGCAGTCTGACCTGGGCGAGTTCCACGGCGTTCCTCTGGGGTGTTCAGGACCAGCGTCCGGTGCGGCCGAGCAGCAGGGCGGTCGCCGCGGTGCCCGCGGTCGATGTGCGCAGCACGCTGCGCCCGAGCCGGTACGCCTTCGCGCCCGCCTCCTCGAAGAGCGCCAGCTCCTGTTCGCTGACGCCTCCTTCGGGGCCCACGACCAGCACCATCTCACCCGCGGCGGGCAGTTCGGCGGTGGCCAGCGGCGCGCCGGCGCGGGCGCGGTCCTCGTGCAGGACGGCGGCGAAGTCGGCTTTGGCGAGAAGTGCGGCAACCTGCTTGGTCGTTGCCGCGTCCGCGACCTCCGGGAAGCGCAGCCTGCGGGACTGCTTGCCGGCCTCGCGGGCCGCGGCGCGCCATTTGTCGAGCGCCTTCAGGCCCCGCTCGCCCTTCCACCGGGTGATGCAGCGGGCGGCCGCCCAGGGGACGATCGCGTCGACGCCGGTCTCCGTCATCGTCTCGACGGCCAGCTCGCCGCGGTCGCCCTTGGGAAGGGCCTGGACGACGGTGATCCGGGGCACCGGCTCGGGCTCGACCGGGAGTTCGGCGACCTCGACGAACAGCCGGTCCTTGCCTTCCGTGCGGACGACCGCGCCGGCCGCGCCGCGGCCCCGGCCGTCGGTCAGCACCACGTCCTCACCGGGCTGGAGCCGTCGTACGGACACCGCGTGCCGGCCCTCGGGACCGGCCAGTTCGAGGACCGTCCCGGCGGCCGCGTCCGCCAGCGAGTCGATCAGGAACACGGGCGCGGTCATCGCAGGTCCCCCTTGCCCGACAACGCTGTCCTGGCCACGTCGAGTTCGGCGGCGAGGACCTCCACCAGCTGTCCGGCCGGGAGTTCGCGCGCCATGCGGTGGCCCTGCCCCGCCCACAGCGCCATCCCCTGCGCGTCGCCGGAGGCGGCGGCCTTCTTGCGCAGCGGGGCGGTGAGGTGGTGGACCTCCGGGTAGGCGGCGGGGGCGTACGGGCCGTGCTCGCGCATGAAGCGGTTGACCAGGCCGCGGGCCGGCCGGCCGCTGAACGCGCGGGTCAGCTCCGTACGTACGAACAGGGGGTTGGTCAGCGCCTGCTTGTGGACGGCGTTGGCGCCGGACTCCGGGGTGACGAGGAACGCCGTGCCGAGCTGGGCCGCGCTCGCGCCCGCCGCCAGCACCGCGGCGATCTGCCCGCCGCGCATGATGCCGCCGGCGGCGACGATCGGGATGCTCACCGTCTCGCGGACCTGGGCGACCAGGGAGAGCAGGCCGATACCGGCGCCGTTGTGCTCCGGGACGTCCCGGTGCGTGCCCTGGTGGCCGCCGGCCTCCACGCCCTGCGCCACGACCGCGTCGGCGCCGGACCGCTCCACGGCGAGGGCCTCCTCCGGGGTCGTCGCGGCGGCCAGGGTGTAGCTGCCGGCGCGGTGCAGGGAGTCGATCACCTCGCGGCTCGGCACGCCGAAGTGGAAGGAGACCACCGGCACGGGGTTGTCGAGCAGCACGGCGAGCTTGGCGTCGAAGCCGTCGTCGCGGCCGCTGTCCGGGTCGCCGAGCTCGGTCTCGTACCAGGCGGCCTCGCCGGCCAGCTGGTGGGCGTAGATCTCGACCGCGCCCGCCGAGGGGAGCGCGGCGCCGGCCGCCGCGCCGGAGCCGGTGCCCGCGCCGGGGTGTTCGGGCTGCGGCACGAACAGGTTCACGCCGAAGGGGCGGGTGGTCAGCGCGCGGAGTTGCTTGATCTCCTGGTACATGCCGTCGGCCGTCTTGTACCCGGCGGCCAGGAACCCCAGCCCGCCGGCCTCGGACACGGCCTGGGCGAGATGGGGCACGGAGACGCCGCCCGCCATGGGGGCCTGCACGATCGGAAGCGGGAAGAGATCGGTCAGCGCGGAGGACATGACGGCATGTTGTCACGTCCTCCGAACAAGTCCGAATCCACCCGTCCCCTTCGCGGGGGCCGCCCCGGCGGCCACGGCTCAGCGCCCGTTGAACGCGTCCTTCAACCGGGAGAACAGACCCTGCTGCCCCGGCCGACTGTACCTGCCCGGGGGCCGACCCCCGGACCCCCAGCAGACGGCCCGACACGCGTCAGCGCCCGTTGAACGCATCCTTCAACCGGGAGAACAGACCCTGCTGCCCCGGCTGGAACTGTCCCTGGGGTCGTTCCTCGCCGCGCAGCTTGGCCAGTTCGCGCAGCAGGCGTTCCTGGTCGGGGTCGAGCTTGTTCGGGGTCTGGACCTCGACGTGCACGACGAGGTCGCCGCGGCCGCCGCCCCGCAGATGCGTCACGCCCCGGCCGTGCAGCGGGATCGACTGGCCGGACTGGGTGCCGGGCCGGATGTCGACCTCCTCCAGGCCGTCCAGGGTCTCCAGCGGGACCTTGGTGCCCAGGGCCGCCGCGGTCATCGGGATCGTCACCGTGCAGTGCAGGTCGTCGCCGCGCCGCTGGAACGTCGAGTGCGGCAGTTCGTGGATCTCGACGTAGAGGTCGCCGGCGGGGCCTCCGCCGGGGCCGACCTCGCCCTCGCCCGCGAGCTGGATGCGGGTGCCGTTGTCCACACCGGCCGGGATCTTGACGGTGAGCGTGCGGCGGGAGCGGACCCGGCCGTCGCCCGCGCACTCCGGGCAGGGGCTGGGCACCACGGTGCCGAAGCCCTGGCACTGCGGGCACGGCCGCGAGGTCATGACCTGGCCCAGGAAGGACCGGGTGACCTGCGAGACCTCACCGCGGCCCCGGCACATGTCACAGGTCTGCGCGGAGGTACCCGGCGCCGCGCCCTCACCGTTGCAGGTGGAGCAGACGATCGCCGTGTCGACCTGGATGTCCTTGGTCGTGCCGAAGGCCGCCTCGTCGAGTTCGACCTCCAGCCGGATCATGGCGTCCTGGCCGCGGCGGGTGCGCGAGCGCGGGCCGCGCTGCGAGGCCGTGCCGAAGAAGGCGTCCATGATGTCGGAGAAGTTGCCGAAGCCGCCGGCGCCGAAGCCGCCCGCGCCCTGGCCGCCCGCCTGCGAGAGCGGGTCGCCGCCGAGGTCGTAGACCTGCTTCTTCTGCGGGTCCGACAGCACCTCGTAGGCGGCGTTGATCTCCTTGAACCGCTCCTGGGTCTTCGGGTCCGGGTTGACGTCCGGGTGCAGCTCGCGCGCGAGCCGCCGGAAGGCCTTCTTGATCTCTTCCTGCGACGCGTCGCGGCGCACGCCGAGGACGGCGTAATAGTCGGTGGCCACTTACGACTCCGCCAGGATCTGTCCGACGTACCGTGCCACTGCGCGTACCGCTCCCATCGTTCCCGGGTAGTCCATGCGGGTCGGGCCGACCACGCCGAGCTTGGCGACTGCCTCGCCGCCCGAACCGTAGCCCACCGACACCACAGAAGTGGAGTTGAGTCCCTCATAGGCGTTCTCATGACCGATGCGTACGGTCATGCCCGAATCCCCGGCCTCCCCGAGCAGCTTGAGGAGCACGACCTGCTCCTCCAGCGCCTCGAGCACCGGCTGGATCGTGAGGGGGAAGTCATGTGTGAAGCGGGTCAGATTGGCGGTGCCGCCGATCATCAGCCGCTCCTCGTTCTCCTCGACGAGTGTCTCGAGGAGGGTGGAGAGCACCGTGGCGACCGTGCCCCGGTCCTCCACGTCGAAGGCGTCCGGCAGGTCTTCCACGAGCCGGGGCACGTCCGCGAAACGGCGTCCCGCGACCCGGCTGTTGAGCCGCGCCCGCAGATCCGCCAGCGAGGCCTCTCCGAACGGCGCCGGGCAGTCCACCATGCGCTGCTCGACCCGGCCGGTGTCGGTGATCAGCACGAGCATCACGCGCGCGGGGGCGAGCGAGAGCAGCTCCACGTGCCGCACCGTCGAGCGGGTCAGCGAGGGGTACTGCACGACGGCGACCTGCCGGGTGAGCTGCGCGAGCAGCCGTACCGTCCGTGCCACGACGTCGTCGAGGTCCACGGCGCCGTCGAGGAAGTTCTGGATCGCGCGCCGCTCGGGTCCGGACATCGGCTTGACGCCGGCGAGCTTGTCGACGAACAGCCGGTAGCCCTTGTCGGTCGGGATGCGCCCGGCGCTGGTGTGCGGCTGGGCGATGTAGCCCTCGTCCTCCAGGGCCGCCATGTCGTTGCGCACGGTGGCCGGGGAGACGCCGAGGCCGTGCCGCTCGGTCAGCGCCTTGGAGCCCACCGGCTCCTCGGTGCCGACGTAGTCCTGGACGATGGCGCGCAGCACCTGGAGCCGTCGTTCACTCAGCATTCGCGCACACCTCCAGAAAGTCGTCCCCGGGCGCTTTGCCTGGCACTCTGTCCATCCGAGTGCCAGAGTTCCCCGGCCCAGTGTACGGCGGTGGGGTACACCCCGGGCAAGGCAGTCCCCGCCGGGCCGGCCCGTACCGCTAGCGTCGCGGTATGACGGTGACTTGGGAAGAGCTCGGGTGGGAGCGGGTGGCGGACGGGACCGGGCGCCGCCGGCTTCCGCACTGGGACTGCACGGCGGGCCTGGTCGTGGGGGCGGGCACGGCGCTCGTGATCGACGCGGGTTCGAGCCTCGCGGAGGGCACCCGGCTGCGCACCGAGGCGCAGCGGCTCGCCGGTCACCGTGTGACCCATCTCGCCCTCACCCATCCGCACTTCGACCACGTCTTCGGGGCGGCGGCGTTCGCGGGCGCGGAGGTGTACGGCGCCGTGGGCGTGGACGCGCTGTTCGAGGCGCGGCACGCGCGCGAGGAGCTGCGGGCGGACGCGGTGGGCCACGGGCTGGACGAGCGGGCGGCCGAGGAGGCGGTGGACGCGCTGGCCGCGCCCCGGCACCACGTCTCCGGGGAGTGGACCCTCGACCTGGGCGGCGGCCGGCAGGTGCTGCTGGCGAACGTGGGCCCCGGCCACACGGCCCACGACCTGGCGGTGCTGGTGCCCGGCTCCCCCGAGGTGGTCTTCTGCGGCGACCTGGTCGAGGAGTCGGGGCGGCCGCAGGCGGGTTCCGACGCCGTGCCCTCGCACTGGCCGGCCGCGCTCGACCGGCTGCTCGACCTGGGCGGCGAGGACGCGCTGTACGTGCCCGGTCACGGAGCGGTGGTGGACGCGCGGTTCGTGCGGGCCCAGCGGGACGAGCTGGCGGCGCGTTTCGGCGTGTCGTGACCACCGGCCGGCCGGTTCTCCTATCGTCGTCCGAATGCGCCCACCCGTCTCCCGCCACCGCCCGGCCAACGGGGGCCCCTCGGGCCCGCGGCCTCGTTCGTACTCCGCCGACCTGACCCCGCCGTGGAAGAAGTCCGAGCCCGCGCCGGAGGTCCCGGCCGAGCCCGGTCTGGTGGTCGAGGAGCCCGGCACGGGTTTCTGCGGGGCGGTGATCCGCTGCGAGGCGGGCACGGTGACCCTGGAGGACCGCTTCGGCAAGCACCGGGTGTTCCCGCTGGAGCCGCGGGGGTTCCTGCTGGAGGGCAGGGTGGTGACGCTCGTGCGCCCGTCCGGCGCGGCTCCGGTGCGTCCGGCCCGTACGGCGTCCGGTTCGGTGGCCGTCCCCGGCGCACGCGCGCGGGTGGCGCGCGCCGGGCGGATCTACGTCGAGGGCCGGCACGACGCGGAACTGGTCGAGAAGGTCTGGGGCGACGACCTGCGCGTCGAGGGCGTGGTCGTGGAGTACCTGGGGGGCGTCGACGACCTGCCGTCGATCGTGGCCGGATTCGGCCCCGGGCCGGACGCGCGGCTGGGGGTGCTCGTGGACCATCTCGTGCCGGGCACCAAGGAGTGGCGCATCGCGGAGTCGGTCACGAGTGAGCACACGCTGGTGGTCGGCCACCCGTACATCGACATCTGGGAGGCGGTGAAACCGGCGTCCCTGGGCATCGACGCGTGGCCGCGCGTCCCGCACGGGCAGGACTGGAAGACGGGGGTGTGCCGGGCGCTGGGGTGGCCGCCGGAGAACACCGGGGCGGTCTGGCAGGCGATCCTGAAGCGGGTCGGCTCCTACAAGGACCTGGAGCCGGAGCTGCTCGGGCGGGTGGAGGAACTGATCGACTTCGTCACGGGTAGCGGTGGGGCCTAGCGTTGGGCAAGGTTCCGAACTCACTGGTGTCAAGCTCGATGCCCAGAACGTCGAGCGGCAGCGGTTCACCGAACTTCGCGAGGTGCTGCGTCCGGTAGTCGGCGTTCTCGCCCTTCCCCTCGGGCACCGTCAACAGGACGCATTGCGCCATGATCGGGTCCACGATGAGGTAGGCGGGCACCTTCCCGGCGGCGTAGATCGACCGCTTGATCTCATAGTCCCGCTGGACGCTGGTCCTGGAAACGACCTCGACAACAGCCGTGATCAACTGACTCGGCAGCAGTCGCCCTGAGCCGGGCAACATGTCGCGCGCGACGACCACGAGGTCCGGAACCGGCTCGCTCGCCTCGTCGACGACGTCGACTTCCTGAGTCTGGAGGGGATACCAGCGATCCAGTGGGATCTGCCTCTCCGTGAGCAGCACGATCAGGTTGTGCACCAGATCAGGGCTGGCCATCATCACGATTTCCCCCCGCAGGAGCTCCACCTTGAGCCCCTCGGGCGGCTCGAATCCCTCGAAGAACTCCGCGACTCCACGTTCGTCCACAGCGGTCATCTCCGTGGCCTCCACATTCGCCGCGTACTGTCAGCGGCAGACTACGAACCAGGTTAGGGACCGAACCGCAGTTCCGGGGCGATTCACCCGCCGGAGTGATCAGTCCACCAGGTCTCGCACCACCGCATCCGCCAGCAAACGCCCCCGCAACGTCAGCACCGCTCGCCCCTCCTCGTACGGCCTGCCCTCCAGCAGCCCCTCCCCCAGTGCCCGCCGGGACGCCGCGAGGCCGTCCTCCTTCAGCAGCGACAGCGGCACCCCCTCCCGCAGCCGCAGCTCCAGCAGGATCCGCTCCACCCGGCGGTCCTCCTCCGACAGCAGTTCGCGCCCCGCTCCCGGCGACCGCCCCTGCGCCAGTGACGCCGCGTAGGCGCCCGGGTGCTTCACGTTCCACCAGCGCACCCCGCCGACGTGCGAGTGCGCGCCGGGGCCCGCGCCCCACCAGTCGGCGCCGCGCCAGTACAGCTCGTTGTGCAGGCAGCGGGCCGCGGGAGCGGTGGCCCAGTTGGAGACCTCGTACCAGTCGAAACCGGCCGCGGACAGGACGTCCTCCGCGATCAGGTACCGGTCCGCGTGGACGTCGTCGTCCGTCGTCGGGACCTCGCCGCGGCGGATGCGGCGGGCCAGCTGCGTGCCTTCCTCGATGATCAGGGCGTAGGCGCTGACGTGGTCCGGGCCCGCGCCGATCGCCGCCTCCAGCGACGCCCGCCAGTCGTCGTCCGACTCCCCCGGCGTGCCGTAGATCAGGTCCAGGTTCACATGCTCGAAGCCCGCCGCGCGGGCCTCCGCCACGCACGCCTCCGGGCGGCCCGGGGTGTGGGTGCGGTCCAGCACGCGCAGCACATGCCGCTTCGCGCTCTGCATGCCGAAGGAGACGCGGTTGAAGCCGCCCTCCCGCAAGACGGCCAGATACGCGGGATCCACCGACTCCGGGTTCGCCTCCGTCGTGACCTCCGCGTCGGGCGCGAGGCCGAACTCGTCGCGGATCGCCCCGAGCATGCGGACGAGATCGGCCGCGGGCAGCAGCGTCGGGGTGCCGCCGCCGACGAAGACCGTGCGGACCGGGCGCGGGTCGTCGCCCAGGACCTTCCTCGCCAGGCGGAGCTCGTCGATCAGGGTGTCCGCGTAGTTCTCGCGGGAGGCGAGGACGCCGCCGGTGCCGCGCAGTTCGGTGGCGGTGTAGGTGTTGAAGTCGCAGTAGCCGCAGCGGGTCGCGCAGTACGGGACGTGCAGGTAGAACCCGAGGGGGCGGGCGGCGGCGCCGGCGAGCGCGGAGGCGGGCAGGGCGCCGTCGGCGGGGACCGGCTCGCCGTCGGGAAGTGCGGAAGGCATGCCGTCCATTGTCCAGCACGCCGGCCGGGACCCGTCCCCGCTGTCCGGCACGCCGGCCGGGCCCGGTCCGCGTGCCGCTCACTCCGCCTGCAGCACCAGCAGGGCCAGGTCGTCCTCCGGCGGCTTCCCGCCGAACTCGTGCACCAGCCGGCGGATGCGCTCCGCGATCAGCTGCGCGCTCAGGCCCGCGCAGCCGGCGAGGGCGTCCGCGAGCCCGTCGGCGTCGTCGAACATGCGGGAGCCGTCGCGGCGCTCGGTGACCCCGTCCGTGACGCAGAGCAGGCTGTCGCCGTGCCGCAGCTCGAAGGTCTCGCTGGTGTAGGTCTCGTCCTCGACGACTCCGAGGAGGGTCTGCGGACGCGCGGCCGTACGGACGTCCCCGTGCGGGCCGAGCAGCAGCGGGAGCGGATGGCCGGCGGAGGCCAGGGTGCAGCGTACGCCGCCGTCGAAGGGCCTCAGCTCGCCGTACAGCAGGGACAGGAAGCGGGTCTGCGGGCCGTCGCCGGGGGCGGGCGGCCGGACCAGGGCCCGGGCGGCGGCGTCCGCGGCCTCCGTGGCGTCGTCGAGGAGCAGCCGGTTGAGGCGGTCGAGGACGTCGGCGACGCGGTAGCCCTCGCGCGCGAGCAGGCGCAGCCAGGGGCGGGCCAGGCCGATGACCACGGCGGCTTCGGGGCCCTTGCCCTGGACGTCGCCGACGGCGAAGCACCAGCGTCCGTCACCGGCCGGGAAGAGGTCGTAGAAGTCGCCGCTGGGGCCGCCCTTGTCGCACGGCTCGTAGACGAGGGCGCTGCGCACGCCGGGGATCTCGGCGACGGCGGCGGGCAGCAGCCCGCGCTGGAGCACCTGGCTGATGGTGGCCTGGCGCGCGTACTGGCGGGCCGCGCCGATGGCGAGCGCGACCCGGCGGCTGAGGTCCTCTATCAGCCCGGTGACCTCGTCGGGGAAGCGCAGCAGCCCGGCCCGCCCGATGACGAGCGTGCCGAGCGGCCGGCCGCCCGCGACCAGGCGGTAGGCGAGCGCCGCGCCGTGCTCTCCGCGCGCGCCGAGTGCCTCGCCGGGCCAGGGGTGCGGCACGGGCCCGGACGTCCCCGCCCCGTCGGCGGGGTGCGGCGGGTCCTTCTCCAGCGCCCGGCGCAGCTCCTCCATGCGGTTCTCGCTGCCGTGCCAGACCCGGGCGAGCCGGGGTCCGGCTCCCGCGGTGCCGTCGGCCCAGCCGCGGCCCATGGCCTCGTCCTCCAGCCACACCGCGCACCAGTCGGCGAGGCGGGGCACGATCAGCTGCCCGGCGAGGGCGGCGACCAGGTTCTCGTCGAGCTGCCCGGCGAGCAGGTCGGAGGCCTCGGCGAGGAAGGACAGGGCGCCCCGGTGCAGCCAGTCCCGGTCGCGCTCGGCGCGCTGCGGATCGGGCGCGAGGCTCTCCGCGGCGCGCAGTCCGCGCTCCAGGACGAGCCGGCCACCGCGGCTCTCCGGGCCGCCGGCCGCCCGTGCCTGGTCGGTCAGCCGTGCCCACACCGTCTTGGTGCCCCTGCGGAAGGAGACGCCCCAGGACTCGGCGAGCGTGGCGACCAGGCGCAGCCCGCGGCCGTACTCCGGTGTCTCGTACGGCGCCTCGGCCTCCGCGTCGCGGGGCGCGCGGGAGGGGTGGTGGTCGGAGACCTCCACGACCAGCGCTCCGGCGCCCTGCTCCAGCCGGAGCTCCAGCGTGACCTCGGTGCCCGCGTGCACGACGGCGTTGGTGACGAGTTCGCTGACGACGAGCACGGCGTCGTCGACGAGACGGCCGGTGAGGTGGTCGGCGCCCGGCAGGCGGTCCGCGCTCCACCCGGCGGCCGTGGCCCGGACGAGCGCGCGGGCGGACCCGGGCGCGAGAGGGCTTCCGGGGAACGTCGTGCACGTCTGCGCGCGGGGTTCCGCCTCCCCGTGCGCGGGCATGTGCCCCTGCGCAGGCGCCCCGCAGGCACAGGAAGCGGTCTCCCGTTGCGTCGGAATGGCCCCCATGGACAGCTCCCCGAGCGGTTCGGACGAATACGCCTCAGTCGATGCCGACAGAGTGACAGACTGACCACGCCCATAAGCACCGAGTTACCGAAGTGGGCCGCCATGAGTGAGAACAGTGCTACGCGTGCGCTCGAAGACGGACAGAAACCGGAACAAGTCCGAGCATCGGAGTTGCGCCCGCTGCTCGCCGCGATGAACGCCGCCCGGGACGGGGACTTCGCCAAGGTTCCCGAGACGGGCCGCGGGATCGTGGCCGAACTGACGGCGGCCTTCAACCAGCTCGTGGACCGGAGCACCCACTTCAACGGGGAAGTGCGGCGCGTGAAGCGGGAGCTGGTGCGCCACGGGCGGCTCGACGAGCGGGTTTCGGCCAGTCCGGGCCAGGGCGCGTGGACGTCCCGGGTCAACGACGTGAACCAGATCCTGGACGCCCTGGTGGCCCCGGCGGCCAATGCCACGCGGGTGCTGGACGCGGTGGCCGGCGGTGACCTCACCCAGCGGGTCGACCTGCACGACGGCAGCCGGCAGTTACGCGGTGACCTGCGGCGGCTGGGCCGTGCCGTGAACCGGATGGTCGACCAGCTGTCGCTGTTCACCGGCGAGGTGACCCGGGTCGCGCGCGAGGTGGGCACCGAGGGGCGGCTCGGCGGCCGGGCGAAGGTGGCGCGTCTGTCGGGCAGCTGGCGGGACGTGACCGAGGCCGTCAACACGATGGCGGCCCGGCTGACCGCCCAGGTGCGTGACATCGCCCTGGTGACCACGGCGGTGGCCCGCGGCGACCTGACCCGTACGGTCACCGTCGAGGCGACCGGCGAGCTGCTCGAACTGAAGCTGACCGTGAACACGATGGTCGACCAGCTCTCCGCCTTCGCCGACGAGGTCACCCGGGTCGCCCGCGAGGTGGGCACCGAGGGTCAGCTCGGCGGCCGGGCCCAGGTGCGCGGCGTCTCCGGCGTCTGGAAGGACCTCACCGACAACGTCAACTTCATGGCCTCCAACCTGACCTCGCAGGTCCGTAACATCGCCCAGGTCACCACGGCGGTCGCCAACGGCGACCTGAGCCAGAAGATCACCGTGGACGCGAAGGGCGAGATCCTGGAGCTGAAGTCCACCATCAACACCATGGTCGACCAGCTCTCCGCCTTCGCCGACGAGGTCACCCGCGTCGCCCGCGAGGTCGGCACCGAAGGCAACCTCGGCGGCCGGGCCCAGGTGCGCGGCGTCTCCGGCGTCTGGAAGGACCTCACCGACAACGTCAACTTCATGGCGGACAACCTCACTTCGCAGGTCCGCAACATCGCGCTGGTCTCCACCGCCGTCGCCCAGGGCGACCTCGGCAAGAAGATCACCGTCGAGGCCAAGGGCGAGATCCTGGAGCTGAAGTCCACCATCAACACCATGGTCGACCAGCTCTCCGCCTTCGCCGACGAGGTCACCCGCGTCGCCCGCGAGGTCGGCACCGAAGGCAACCTCGGCGGCCAGGCGCAGGTGCGCGGCGTCTCCGGCGTCTGGAAGGACCTCACCGACAACGTCAACTTCATGGCGCTGAACCTGACCTCGCAGGTCCGCAACATCGCCCAGGTCACCACCGCCGTCGCCAACGGCGACCTCTCCAAGAAGATCACCGTGGACGCCCGCGGCGAGATCCTGGAGCTGAAGGACACCGTCAACACGATGGTGCAGCAGCTGCGCGCCTTCGCCGACGAGGTCACCCGCGTGGCCCGCGAGGTCGGCACCGACGGCCGGCTCGGCGGCCGCGCCCAGGTCCTCGGCGTCTCCGGGGTGTGGCGTGACCTGACCGACAACGTCAACTACATGGCCGACAACCTGACCTCACAGGTGCGCAACATCGCCCAGGTCACCACCGCCGTCGCCAACGGCGACCTCTCCAAGAAGATCGACGTGGACGCCCGCGGCGAGATCCTGGAGCTGAAGACCGCCATCAACACCATGGTCGACACCCTCTCCTCCTTCTCCTCCGAGGTCACCCGCGTCGCCCGCGAGGTCGGCTCCGAGGGCCAACTCGGCGGCCAGGCACGGGTCGAGGGCGTCTACGGCACCTGGAAGCGCCTGACGACCAACGTCAACGAGCTCGCGCTGAACCTCACCACCCAGGTCCGCGCGATCGCCGAGGTCGCCTCCGCCGTGGCCCAGGGCGACATGTCCCGCTCGATCACGGTCGAGGCGCGCGGCGAGGTCGCCGAGCTCAAGGACAACATCAACCTGATGGTGGCCAACCTCCGCGAGACGACCCGCGCGAAGGACTGGCTGGAGTCCAACCTGGCCCGCCTCGCCGCCCTGATGCAGGGCCACCGCGACCTGATGGAGGTCGCCGACCTGCTGCTGCGCGAGCTGACGCCGCTGGTGAACGCCCAGTACGGCGCGTTCTTCCTCGCCGACCCGGACGAGGACGGCACCACTCTGCGCACCTCCGTGCCCGCCAAGGGGCTCGCGTTCATCGCCGGGTACGGCTCGGCGCAGGGCGCGACCGTCGAGACCGGCGGTCTGCCGGTGCACGGACTGGTGCGGCAGGCCGCCCGCGAGAAGAAGCGGATCCTGGTCGAGGAGGCCCCGCCGGACTACATCAAGATCAACAGCGGGCTCGGCGAGGCGGCGCCCACGAGCGTCGTCATCATCCCGATCCTCTTCGAGGACAAGCTCCTCGGCGTGATCGAGCTGGCCTCCTTCTCCCGCTTCTCCGACGTGCACCTGGCCTTCTTCGACCAGTTCGTGAACACCATCGCCGTCGCCATCAACACGATCATCGCCAACTCCCGTACGGAGTCCCTGCTCGGCGAGTCCCAGCGGCTGGCCATGCAGCTCCAGGAGCGCTCCGACGAACTGCAGATGCAGCAGGCGGAGTTGCAGCGCTCGAACGCCGAACTGGAGGAGAAGGCGGCCCTGCTGGCGACCTCCTCCCAGTACAAGTCGGAGTTCCTGGCGAACATGTCGCACGAGCTGCGCACGCCGCTCAACTCCCTGCTGATCCTCGCCCGGCTGCTGTCCGACAACCCGGACGGCCGTCTCACCGACCAGGAGGTGCAGTTCGCGACGACCATCCACCGCTCCGGCTCGGACCTGCTGCAGCTGATCAACGACATCCTGGACCTGTCGAAGATCGAGGCCGGCCGGATGGACGTACGTCCCAAGAAGCTGCCGCTGATCAAGCTGCTCGACTACGTCCACGCCACCTTCCGCCCGCTCACCCTGGACCGGGGGCTCGCCTTCGAGGTGTCGGTCGGCGAGGACGTGCCGCGCGAGATGTACTCGGACGAGCAGCGACTGCAGCAGATCCTGCGCAACCTGCTGTCCAACGCGATCAAGTTCACCGCGACGGGCCGGGTGGAGCTGCGGGTGAGCCGGGTCGGGGACCCCGAGCACCTGCGCGTCCACGAGGGCGACGACGTGATCGCCTTCGCGGTCCGCGACACCGGCATCGGCATCGCGGCCGAGAAACTGCCGGTGATCTTCGAGGCGTTCCAGCAGGCGGACGGCACCACCAACCGCAAGTACGGCGGCACCGGTCTCGGCCTGTCCATCAGCCGGGAGATCGCGGGCCTGCTCGGCGGCCGTATCGTCGCCGAGAGCGAGCCGGGCAAGGGGTCCACGTTCACGCTGTACGTCCCCGTCGTCAGCCCCGGCCACACGGCGACCGGACCGGTCGCCGAGGCGCGCGCGCTCCCGGTGCCCCAGCAGCTGCCGGCCGAACCGCTCACCGCCGCGCACGACGCGGAGGACGCCTGGCCGGCTCCCACCAAACTCGAGGAGTGGACCGCGGGCCGGGCGGGTCAGGTGCTGCCCGGCAGGCGGGTGCTGATCGTCGACGACGACATCCGCAACGTCTTCGCCCTCACCCACGTCCTCGGCCGGGTCGGGATGCCGGTGCTGTACGCGGAGAACGGCCGCGAGGGCATCGAGACCCTGGAACGCAACCCGGACGTCGAACTCGTCCTGATGGACATCATGATGCCGGAGATGGACGGCTACGAGACCATCTCCGCCATCCGCCGCACCCCCCGCTGGACCGGCCTGCCGATCGTCGCCCTCACCGCCAAGGCGATGCCCGGGGACCGGGAGAAGTCCATCGCCCGCGGTGCGAACGACTACGTACCCAAACCGGTGGACGTCGACCAGCTGCTCCAGGTCGTGTGCGCGCTCCTGGACCCCGAGGGCGCGCACGGCATCTCCGAGACCGCTGCACCGAAGCCGGGCGCAGGCGGGGAAGCAGCGGTTCCGCCGACGACCGAATCATGAGGCACAGTCATGAGGCACAGTCACCATGAGCGCTGAGGCAACGACCGACGAGCGCGCCAGCATCCTCCTCGTGGACGACGTGGAGGACAACCTGATCGCGCTGGAGGCCGTCCTGGGGTCCCTCAACGAGCCGCTGGTACGCGCGCGTTCGGGCGAGGAGGCGATGAAGGCGCTGCTGCGGCAGCACTTCGCCCTCATCCTGCTCGATGTGCGCATGCCCGGCATGGACGGGTTCGAGACGGCCGCGAACATCAAGCGGCTCGACCAGACCAAGGACGTCCCGATCATCTTCCTGACCGGCGCGGACGACGACTCCGGCTACGCCTTCCGCGGGTATGCCACGGGGGCCGCGGACTATCTGACCAAGCCCTTCGACCCGTGGGTGCTCAGGGCGAAGGTGACCGTCTTCCTCGACCTGCACCGCAAGAACCTGCAGCTTCGGCGCCTGCTCGCGCAGCGGCGCGCGGACGCCAGGACGGACCACGGGGAGGCGGACGCGAGGCTGGCGGAGCTGGAGGCGGAACTGGACGGCGAGGACCCCCCGGACCGGGACGCGCTGCGCGCCCGGATCCGGGAGATCCGTCAGCTGATGAGCGGACGCACGGGCTGACCGCGCTCCGCCGCCCTACGCCTCCCGCGTACCGGCGTACATCTCGTCGATCAGGTGCTTGTACTCCCGCTCGACGACCGGCCGCTTCAGCTTCAGGCTCGGCGTGATCTCACCGTGCTCCACGTCGAGGTCCCGCGGCAGCAGCCGGAACTTCTTGATGGTCTGCCAGCGCTGCAGCCCCTGGTTGAGCTCCTTCACATAGCCCTCGACGAGGGCGACCGTGGCGGGCTCGGCGACGATCTCGGCGTAGGACCTGCCCTCCAGGCCGTTGTCCTTGGCCCACTCGAGGAGGGACGGCTCGTCGAGCGCGATCAGCGCGGTGCAGAAGTTCCGGTCGGCGCCGTGCACCAGGATGTTGGACACGTACGGGCACACGGCCTTGAACTGGCCCTCGACCTCGGCCGGCGCGATGTACTTGCCGCCGGACGTCTTGATGAGGTCCTTCTTGCGGTCGGTGATGCGCAAGTAGCCGTCGGGGGACAGTTCCCCGATGTCGCCGGTGTGGAACCAGCCGTCCGGCTCCAGCACCTCGGCCGTCTTCTCCGGCAGCCCGTGGTAGCCCTGCATGATGCCGGGGCCGCGCAGCAGGATCTCGCCGTCGTCCGCGATGCGCACCTCCGTGCCGGGCAGCGGCTTGCCGACCGTTCCGGTGCGGTAGGCCTCGCCCGGGTTGACGAAGGAGGCGGCCGAGGACTCCGTGAGGCCGTAGCCCTCCAGGATGTGGATGCCGGCACCGGCGAAGAAGTAGCCGATCTCCGGGGCGAGCGCGGCCGAACCGGAGACGCAGGCGCGCAGGTTGCCGCCGAACGCCTCGCGGATCTTGGCGAACACGAGCGCGTCGGCCACCTTGTGCCGGGCGGCGAGCCCGAACGGGACGGACGGGGTGCCGGTGCGCCGGAAGTTCTCCTGGGAGGCCTTGGCGTACTCGCGGGCGACCCCCGCGGCCCACTGGAAGATCTTGTACTTGGCGCCGCCGCCGGCCTTCGCCTTGGCCGCGACCCCGTTGTAGACCTTCTCGAAGATGCGCGGGACGGCCGCCATGTACGTCGGCCGCACCACCGGGAGGTTCTCGATGATCTTGTCGACGCGGCCGTCGACGGCGGTGACGTGGCCGACCTCGATCTGGCCGGAGGTGAGCACCTTGCCGAAGACGTGCGCGAGCGGCAGCCACAGGTACTGCACGTCCTCGGGCCCGACCAGTCCGGTCGCCGCGATCGCCTTCGCCATGTACGACCAGTTGTCGTGCGGCAGGCGCACGCCCTTGGGGCGGCCCGTGGTGCCGGAGGTGTAGATGAGGGTGGCGAGCTGGTCCCTGGTGATCGCGCCGACGCGCTCCTTGATCAGCTCGGGGTCCTTCTCCAGCCGGGCGGCGCCCCGGGCCTCCAGCTCGGCGAGGGTCAGCACCCAGTCGCCCGTCTCGACGCCGGCCGCGTCGATCACCACGACATGCGTGAGGTCGGGCAGCTCGGCGCGCTTGCCGGCCACCTTGGCGACCTGCTCCGCGTTCTCCGCGACCAGCACCCGGCTGTCGGAGTCGGCGAGGATGAACGCCGACTCGTCGGCGTTGGTCTGCGGGTAGACCGTGGTCGTCGCGGCGCCGGCGCACATGATGCCGAGGTCGGCGAGGAGCCACTCGACCCGGGTGGAGGAGGCGAGCGCGACCCGCTGCTCCGGCAGTACACCCAGCTCGATCAGACCCGCCGCGATCGCGTAGACCCGCTCGGCGGCCTGCGCCCAGCTCAGCGACTTCCACTCGTCGGGGCCCTCGCCGGAGGCAGGCGCCACCGGGTAGCGGTAGGCCTCGGCGTCCGGTGTGGCCGCGACGCGTTCGAGGAAGAGAGTCGCCACGCTCGGCGGACGGTTCTCGATCAGTGTCTGTGTGTCGCTCACGACATCCTCCGGGGCCCGCGGCAGTGCGGCTGGCTCAGTGCGGCTGGTTTCCACCCGCGAGCGTTGTTTAACTCGCGAGTAACTATGGAGCAGGCATCAGAGTAAGGCGCGACCGGCCCCGACGTAAGAGGGGACGGTCGGCGATCTCCCGTATCCCCGGATTCTTCACCTGAGCGACCGGTCGCGGCCGGTGCGGCGTCCGCCCCCACGCCGAGGGGCCCGCCGAACCTGCGCGGCGAGCCCCCGGTGTGCGAACGGTCCGCGTTCCCGGTTACTTCTTGCCCTTGCCCGACCCCGCGTTGTCGTCGCTGGAGAGCACCGCGATGAACGCCTCCTGCGGCACCTCGACGGAACCCACCATCTTCATCCGCTTCTTGCCCTCCTTCTGCTTCTCGAGCAGCTTGCGCTTACGGGAGATGTCACCGCCGTAGCACTTGGCGAGGACGTCCTTGCGGATGGCGCGGATGGTCTCGCGGGCGATGACGCGCGAGCCGATGGCGGCCTGGACGGGCACCTCGAAGGCCTGCCGCGGGATGAGCTCCTTCAGCTTGGCCACCAGCCGCACGCCGTAGGCGTACGCCTGGTCCCGGTGCGTGATGGCGGAGAAGGCGTCCACCTTGTCGCCGTGCAGCAGGATGTCCACCTTGACCAGGCTGGAGGTCTGCTCGCCGGTGGGCTCGTAGTCCAGCGACGCGTAGCCGCGCGTCTTCGACTTCAGCTGGTCGAAGAAGTCGAAGACGATCTCCGCGAGCGGGAGCGTGTAGCGGATCTCCACGCGGTCCTCGGACAGGTAGTCCATGCCGAGCAGGGTGCCGCGCCGGGTCTGGCACAGCTCCATGATCGACCCGATGAACTCGGTGGGCGCGAGGATCGTGGCGCGTACGACGGGCTCGTACACGTCGTTGATCTTGCCCTCGGGGAACTCGCTCGGGTTGGTGACCGTGTGCTCGCTGCCGTCCTCCATGAGCACGCGGTAGACCACGTTGGGCGCGGTGGCGATCAGGTCGAGGCCGAACTCGCGCTCCAGGCGCTCGCGGATGACGTCGAGGTGGAGCAGGCCGAGGAAGCCGACGCGGAAGCCGAAGCCGAGGGCGGCGGAGGTCTCCGGCTCGTAGACCAGCGCGGCGTCGTTGAGCTGGAGCTTGTCGAGGGCCTCGCGCAGCTCCGGGTAGTCGGAACCGTCCAGCGGGTACAGACCGGAGAAGACCATGGGCTTCGGGTCCTTGTAGCCGCCGAGCGCCTCGGTGGCGCCCTTCTGCTGGCTGGTGACGGTGTCACCGACCTTGGACTGGCGGACGTCCTTCACACCGGTGATCAGATAGCCCACCTCGCCGACGCCGAGCCCGTCCGCGGGCAGCATCTCGGGCGAGTTCGTCCCGATCTCCAGCAGCTCGTGGGTGGCCCCGGTCGACATCATCCTGATGCGCTCGCGCTTGTTGAGCTGGCCGTCGATGACACGGACGTACGTCACGACACCGCGGTAGGAGTCGTAGACGGAGTCGAAGATCATCGCGCGGGCCGGGGCGTCCGCGACGCCGACCGGGGCGGGGATGTCCGCCACCACCTTGTCGAGCAGCGCGTCGACGCCGACGCCGGTCTTCGCGGAGACCCTGAGCACGTCGTCGGGGTCGCAGCCGACCAGGTTGGCCAGTTCCTCGGCGAACTTCTCGGGCTGCGCGGCGGGCAGGTCGATCTTGTTGAGCACGGGGATGATCGTGAGGTCGTTCTCCATCGCCAGGTAGAGGTTGGCGAGGGTCTGCGCCTCGATGCCCTGGGCTGCGTCGACGAGGAGGATGGTCCCCTCGCAGGCGGCGAGCGACCGCGAGACCTCGTACGTGAAGTCGACGTGCCCCGGGGTGTCGATCATGTTGAGGATGTGCGTGTGGTTCTCGTCGTGGGTGGGAGCCCACGGCAGGCGCACCGCCTGGGACTTGATCGTGATGCCGCGCTCGCGCTCGATGTCCATGCGGTCGAGGTACTGAGCGCGCATCTGGCGCTGCTCGACCACGCCGGTCAGCTGGAGCATCCGGTCGGCGAGCGTGGACTTGCCGTGGTCGATGTGCGCGATGATGCAGAAGTTGCGGATCAGAGCCGGGTCGGTGCGGCTCGGCTCGGGCACATTGTTAGGGGTCGCGGGCACGCAGGGTCCTGTCTCTTGAGGCGCCTTATGCCTCGGGTCGGATCTTTACGTAGGCTCCATCGTCCCACGGGCGGCGACCTGGGACCGTTTTGGGCCGTGGGCCGGGCCACTGGTAGCCTGGGTGGCTGTGCCTCATGCCCTCTCAGCGCGGGGCACACCTCAAGAAATCACCTGGCACGGGCCGCGTGCGGTCCCGTGCCTGAACCTGAAAAGGCTCAATCAGTGGCGAACATCAAGTCCCAGATCAAGCGGAACAAGACCAACGAGAAGGCCCGGCTGCGCAACAAGGCCGTCAAGTCCTCCCTCAAGACCGCGATCCGCAAGGCCCGCGAGGCCGCTGCCGCGGGTGACCGCGAGAAGGCCCTCGAGTACCAGCGCGCTGCCGCGCGTCAGCTCGACAAGGCCGTCTCCAAGGGCGTCATCCACAAGAACCAGGCCGCCAACAAGAAGTCGGCGCTTGCTCACAAGGTCGCGTCCCTCCAGGGCTGACATCTCTCTTTGATCTGATCGCCGGAAGGACCCAGGGCGGGCCCTCTCTCATCCGCCCCCGACCGGCACCCCGAGCCTGTACGCGGCCTGCGTTCGCCACGCGGGTACGGGCTCACCCGCACGAACCGGAGGCCCCGGCCCCAGCCCTTCCCCAGGGCGGGGCGCCGGGGCCTTCGGCATGCGCGGGGCATTGAGGACGTCCAGGGGCCGAGCCCCGCCGGGGCTCGGCCT
Source organism: Streptomyces sediminimaris (assembly GCF_047049295.1). Classification (NCBI taxonomy): domain Bacteria; kingdom Bacillati; phylum Actinomycetota; class Actinomycetes; order Kitasatosporales; family Streptomycetaceae; genus Streptomyces; species Streptomyces sediminimaris. The sequence goes on from NZ_JBJWOT010000001.1 coordinate 2,916,593, forward strand.
TGGGCGGAGCCGGAGGCGGCGGAGGGGTCCGCGGTGCGCGGGAGGGCGTGAGGGCGGCGGGGTGAACACCGCCGGGGGCTGTTCTCAGCCTCGTCCGCGTGAGCGCGCTGCCCGGGCGATCGTCACGACCGCCTTCTCCAGGGCGTAGTCCGGGTCGTCGCCGCCGCCCTTGACACCCGCGTCCGCCTCGGCCACGGCCCGGAGCGCGACGGACACCCCGTCCGGCGTCCACCCCCGCATCTGCTGCCGTACCCGGTCGATCTTCCAGGGCGGCATCCCCAGCTCCCGGGCCAGATCCGCCGACCGCCCCCCGCGCGCGGCGGACAGCTTGCCGATCGCCCGCACTCCCTGCGCGAGCGCGCTGGTGATCAGCACCGGTGCGACGCCGGTCGACAGCGCCCAGCGCAGCGCCTCCAGGGCCTCGGCCGCGCGCCCCTCCACCGCCCGGTCGGCGACCTCGAAGCTCGACGCCTCGGCCCGCCCGGTGTAGTACCGCCCGACGACGGCGTCGTCGATGGTCCCCTGCACGTCGGCGACCAGCTGGGAGACGGCGGACGCCAGCTCCCGCAGATCGCTGCCGATCGCGTCGACCAGCGCCTGGCAGGCCTCGGGCGTGGCCGACCTCCCGGCCGCCCTGAACTCCCCGCGCACGAAGGCCAGCCGGTCCGCCGGCCTGGTCATCTTCGGACAGGCGACCTCCCGGGCACCCGCCTTGCGCGCGGCGTCGAGCAGCCCCTTGCCCTTGGCTCCTCCCGCGTGCAGCAGCACGAGGGTGATCTCCTCGGCGGGCGACCCGAGGTATGCCTTCACGTCCTTGACCGTGTCGGCCGGGAGATCCTGCGCGTTGCGTACGACCACGACCTTGCGCTCCGCGAAGAGCGAGGGGCTGGTGAGCTCGGCGAGCGTGCCGGGCTGCAACTGGTCGGGGGTCAGGTCACGCACGTCCGTGTCGGCGTCGGCGGCCCTCGCGGCGGCCACCACCTCCCGCACGGCACGGTCGAGCAGGAGGTCCTCCTGGCCCACGGCAAGCGTCACGGGGGCGAGAGGGTCGTCATTCGCAGTCTTCCTGGCCATCGCGCCAAGCATGGCACGGCCCACTGACAACACGGCCGGCCCGGCCGGCCCCGGGGGCGGACACGGGGCATGCACGGCTCCGCCGCGCGGCACTGCGGCTCGCAGGGCGCTACGGCTCCTCGCGCCAGCCCTCCCACTCCCCCGCGAACGCGTCCAGCTCCGCGGGGTCCAGCCGCTCGTCCTCGTCCCGCAGGACGACCAGCCACTGCGCGTCCTCCGCGTCGTCCTCGCCGGCCAGCGCGTCCCGTACCAGCCGTGGCTCCTCCGCGACCCCGAACCGCTCCCCCAGTGCCTCGGCCGCCTCTTCCGCGGCCTCGCGGTCCGGCAGCACCAGCACATGTCTCACATCGCTCACGGGCCCATTCTCCGGCACGCCCACCGCAGGGGCGGGACGCAGGTCAGCCCCTGCGGCGCCCGCACCACCGAATCAACAGCGCCCGTCGGGGTTCCGCACGGCCGGCACACGGTCCAGCTCGATCCCGAAACGCTCCCGGTACACCCCGAGCACCTCCTCGTCACTGCCCAACTCGCGCTCCTGCCGCGTCCCGTCGGGGCCCGTCACCTTGAAGGTCCGCCCGCTGAGCGTGATCCTCCCGCCGTCCTCCGCCACCCTCGAGCACACCAGCGACCGCGCGAAGTGCGACCTGGGCGAGGTGCTGTGCCACCACGCCCCGGACACGAAGTCGCCGAGCTCGCGCGGCCGCACCTCCAGCCGGTACTGCGACCTGCCGTCCACCACGACGTCCAGGTCCGGCCCCGCCTCGGCGATCCGGAACATGCCGCCCGGATCCTTCTGCTCACTCCTGTCCGCGAACGCCAGCGGGTAGTGGCTGTGCGCCCCGAACCCCACGTCCGCCAGCCATTCCCGCCCGTCCGAGGTCCGCACCCGCAGCGCGAGATGGTCGTAGGGGATCCCGAGCCGCCCCGCGTCCCCGTGCACCCGCGCCGCCAGCCGTGTGACCTCGAACCCGAGCTCGCCGAGCAACGCGGCGAACGCGCCGTTGAGTTCGTAACAGAACCCGCCCCGCCGCGCCCCCACCACCTTGTCCACGAGCCGGTCCTCCTCCAGCACGATCTCCTCACCGAGGTGGATCGAGAGGTTCTCGAAGGGCACGGCCCGCAGATGGCGCAGGTGCAGATCGCGGAGTACTTCGGCGGTGGGCGCGGTGGGCCGCTGCCCGGGCTGGAGTCCCAGGCGGCTGAGATAGCCGTCGGTCTTCTCTCGGATAGGCATGCCCTCAGTCTGCCGCCACCCGCAACTGCCCGCCCGCCCCCGCGACCGCGAGCGCTCCGTCCCGGTCCGTCCGCAGCACCACCGCGCCCTCGGCCCGCAACGCCGCGACCGTACCGGGAGCCGGATGCCCGTACGGGTTGTCCCGCCCGCAGGAGATGATCGCCAGCCGCGGCGCCACCCTGCGCAGCAGCTCCGGGTCCTGGTACGCCGAACCGTGGTGGGCCACCTTGAGCACGTCCACACCATCCAGCAGCGCTCCCTGCGGCGACCGCAACAGCTCCTGCTGGGCCGGGGGTTCGAGGTCCCCGAGCAGCAGGAACCGCAGCCCGGCGGATCTGACCAGCAGAGTGACACTGGCGTCGTTCGGCCCGTCCGGTTCCGGTGCCGGGCGCGGCGGGGGCCACAGCACCCGCCAGCTCAGCGTGCCGGTGCGCCGCTGCTCGCCCGCCGTGGCCCGGGTGAGCGGGATGTGCCGGGCCGCCGCCTCCTTCCGTACGAACTCCGCCTGGTCCGCGGGCTCTTCGAAGCCCGTCGTCTCGATCGCCCCCACCGGACGTCCGCGCAGCACACCGGGCAGCCCGGCCACATGATCGGCGTGGAAGTGGGTGAGTACGAGCAGTGGGATCCGGGTGACGCCGAGCGTGCGCAGACAGTGGTCGACGAGCGCCGGATCGGGCCCGGCGTCCACCACGACACCGCTGCCGCGCCCCGCCGCGAGCACCATCGCGTCGCCCTGTCCCACGTCACACACCGCAAGTCGCCACCCCGGGGGCGGCCATCCCGTGATCACCCGGGTCAGCGGGGGCGGTCGCACCACGACGAGGACGAGCAGCGCCCCGCAGGCCGCGCACAGCCAGGGGTGGCGCAGCAGCCGCCGGCCCGCCGGCACGAGGGCCACCGTGACGAGGGCGAGCAGGCCCGCCCCGCTCCAGCTGCCCGGCCAGTGCACCGACCCACCGGGCAGCGCCGCCCCGGTGCGGGCGATGTTCGCGATCCAGGACGTGGGCCAACGCGCGCACCATGCGAGCGCTTCGGCCAGCGGCATCAGCACCGGTGCCGTCGCCAGCGCCGCGAAGCCCAGCACCGTGGCCGGTGCCACCGCGATCTCCGCGAGCAGATTGCACGGCACCGCCACCAGGCTGACCCGCGCCGACAGCACGGCCACGACCGGCGCGCAGAGCGCCTGCGCGGCCGCCGCCGCGGCCAGCCCCTCGGCCAGTCTCGGCGGAACCCGGCGCCGCCGCAGCGCCTCGCTCCAGCGCGGAGCGAGCGTGAGCAGGGCACCGGTGGCCAGCACCGACAGCAGGAAACCGTAGCTCCGCGCCAGCCAGGGGTCATAGAGCACCAGCAGCAGGACCGCGGTCGCCAGCGCCGGGAGGAGCGACCTGCGGCGTCCGGTCGCCAGCGCCAGCAGCACGACGCTGCCGCAGGCCGCGGCCCTGAGCACGCTCGGGCCCGGCCGGCACACGGCCACGAACCCGAGCGTGAGCGCCGCGCCGAGCACCGCGGTCGTCCGCAGCGGGATGCCGAGCCGGGGCGCGAGCCCGCGCCGCTCCACGAGCTGGGCCATGCCCGCCGGCCCGATCAGCAGGGCGAGGATGATGGTGAGGTTGCTGCCGGACACCGCGAGTGTGTGCGCGAGATCGGTCTCCTTGAACGCCTCGTCCAGTTCCGGGGTGATCCGCGAGGTGTCACCGACGACCAGTCCGGGCAACAGCGCCCGCGCGTCCGGCGGCAGCCCGTCCGTCGCCTCCCGCAACCCGGCCCGCAACCGCCCCGCGAACCGCTGCGCGCCCGAGGGCCCGCGCACCACCTCCGGCGGGGTCCGTCCCCGCACGCGCAGCACACCCGCGATCCGGTCGCCGCCGACGGCTGCGGGCGCCGACCGGGCGTGGACGCGCAGGCGAGTGGAGGGAAGCAGTCGGAGCCAGGGTGAGCGTGCCGGCCCTCCGGCGGCGAGCGTCCCGGTTCCGGTTCCTCCACCGGTTCCTCCACCGGTTCCTGCGCCGGCCCGCACGTCGACGATCAGCAGCACCGGTGCCCGGGTGACCACCGCCGTCCCGTCCGCCCCTTGGGCCCGCAGTACCCGGGCGTCCATCAGGACGGAGGCCGGCATGGCGTGGTCGCCCCTGATCCGGGGCCGGGTGAGCCGGGGGTCGGAGGTGATCTCGACCTCGGCCGTCACGGAGGCGTACCGCCGGGCCAGGCCGGGCACGGGCCCACGCCGCACATCGGCTCCGTGCAGCCCGGCGGAGACGGCGGCCCCGGCGACGCAGAGCAGCACGGCGGCGGCCGGGAGCCGCGGCCACCGTCCCGCCCCGGGAGGCCCCGTTCGCGCTCCCCGCCCCGGTGCCACCAGCAAGACCACCGCCACGGCCGTGCACGCCACCGCGACGGCCGCGACCCGGCCGGGCGCCGCGTCCAGCAGCACCGCGGCCGTCGCCCAGGCCGCGAGCGCGGGCGGTACGAGGCGCAGGTCGGTCGGTCCTTCCTGGCGGGGGTGGGCGGCTCCGAGCCGTCCTTCGGCGGCGGCGTGGACGGCCGCGCGCCGCGTCGGGAGACCGGGGACGCGCCTCATGGCCGTACGAGATTCCGCAGATCGGCGAAGCGGCGGGCGCCGATGCCGTTGACCTCGCGCAGCTCGTCCACCGAGCGGAAACCGCCGTGCTGTGCGCGGTAGTCGACGATGTGCCGGGCGAGCACGGGGCCGACGCCCGGCAGCGTGTCGAGCTGGTCCACAGTCGCGGTGCTGAGAGCGATCGGAGCCGCGGGGGCACCGCCCGCCGCCGCCCGGCCCGCCGCCCCGCCGGACGAACCGCCGCCGACCGCGGGCGCCGGGGCCGCGGGCCCTCCGACGATCACCTGCTCCCCGTCCACCAGCAGGCGTGCCCGGTTCAGCCCGTCCGTGCTCGTGCCGGGACGCACCCCACCGGCCGCGCTCAGCGCGTCGGCGACCCGTGAGCCCGCGGGCAGTCGATGGATCCCGGGCTCACGCACCTTGCCACTGACGTCCACGACGATCTCGGCCCCGGCCGTACCCGGAGGGCTTGGCGCCCCGGCCGGCTGGGGCTCTGCGCTCCCCTTCCGCTCGCCGAACGGAGCCGCCGCCCGCACCACTTCGGGCGCCCGTACCGACTGGGTCCGACCGGTCCGGAAATGCTGGACGGCGAAGACGGCGGCCACGACGAGCAGCACGGACAGCGCGACCACGCTCCGCCGCTCCAGCCCGCACCTGGTCTGCAGCCACAACGGCACCCGCTCCCGCACCGCCAGCCCGGCCCGGACCCGCCATGCCTCCACGAGCCGGGGTTCGCCGGACCGGGACTCTCCGGACCGGGACTCTCCAGACCGGGACTCTCCGAACCGGGACTCTCCGGACCGAGACCCTCCAGACGTGCCGTCGCCCGCGCCTCCCTGACCGCGCAGGCTCCCCCGATCCCTCAGGCTTCCCTGATCCTCCAGGGTCCCCCGATCCCCCAGAGCCCCCAGCGACCCGGCCCCCCACTCCCGCTCCTGCTCCTGCTCCTGCTCCCGACCCTGCTTCTGCTCCCGCTCCCGCTCCCGCCCTTCACCGGCGTGTTCGGGGAACAGCGCCTCCGCGCGCCGGCGGACTTCCTCCGCCGACGCCGACGCCGACGCGTACCGGTGCCAGGACGTCCGGCTCCGGCTCCGGCTCCCGCTCCTGCTCCGCACCGGCGGCGGGCGGTGCCGAATCCGGCCGTCGGATCCGGCCTGCCGCCCCGGCCCACTGGAGACGGTCGCTGTACGTGAACGTGATCGCATTGCCATGCGGCGAGCATCGGGCACCTGCCCGGCCCCGCGATGATCTTGCTCGATTTCCGGGGACTACCGCCCGGTTGTGGAAAACCCCGCCACCCGCACGGGTGGTTGATCAGCCGGGTGCACGGTCACCGCGGCGAGACGACGACCCCCAGCAGCCCGGGACCGGTGTGCGCCCCGATCACCGCCCCCACCTCGCTCACATGCAGATCCGCCACGCCCCGCACCCGCGTCCGCAGCCGGTCCGCGAGGGCCGCGGCGCGCTCCGGGGCGGCGAGGTGGTGGACGGCGATGTCGACCGGAGCTCCACCGGCGCGGTCGGCCGCGATCTCCTCGAGGCGGGCGATCGCTCGTGAGGCCGTCCGGACCTTCTCCAGCAGTTCGATCCGGCCGTCGTCCAGCCGAAGCAGCGGCTTCACGGCGAGCGCGGAACCCAGCAGCGCCTGCGCGGCACCGATCCGGCCGCCGCGGCGCAGATAGTCGAGGGTGTCGACGTAGAAGTAGGCGGACGTGCCGGAGGCCCTCTTCTCGGCGGCCGTGACGGCCTCGTCCACCGTCCCGCCCGACTCCGCCGCCTCCGCCGCCGCGAGCGCGCAGAACCCGAGGGCCATCGCGACCGTCCCGGTGTCCACGACCCGGACCGGCACCGGCGCCTGGCGCGCCGCCATGACCGCCGCGTCGTACGTGCCCGACAGCTCGGCCGAGAGGTGGAGGGAGACGATGCCGCTCGCGCCGGCACCGGCGACCTTGCGGTAGGTCTCGGCGAAGAGTTCGGGGCTGGGCCGCGAGGTGGTGACGGGCCGCCGCTTCTGGAGCGCCTGGGCCAGGGAACGGGTCGAGATCTCGGTGCCCTCCTCCAGCGCCCGGTCACCGAGGACCACCGTCAGAGGCACCGCTGTGATGCCGTGGCGCTCCATCGTCCGCGGCGGCAGGTAGGCCGTTGAATCGGTGACGATCGCGACATGGCGGGACATGAGCTGGAGGTTACCTGCCGTGGTGCCCGGTCGGCAGCCCGACCCCTCTCACCTGGGATGCCCTTGACCGGATCAAGTAGTGCTCTCGGGGCGGGGTTTCTTCTGCCATGGGTAGGCGGGGCGCTGTGCGGGCGGGGTGAGGGCGGCTCGCGTCGGCTCCTCCTCGGCCGTACGCGGGCGGGGGGTCTCCGGCCACGTCTGCCGGCCCGTCGCGTTGTCGGCGGCAGGGGCGTCGGGCCACCGCGACGACGCGGCGGGGGGCTCCTCGTGCGTCCAGTGCCGCAGGGCGCCGGCCTCCACGTCTATCTGGGCGCTCAGCGTGCCGAGGTCGTCGTCGGCGAAGCGGTGGGCCCGGTCGCGGGCGGCCCAGCGCAGTGAGTCCGCCGAGTGCGTGATGCGCTCGGCGCGCTCGCGCAGGCCGGGCAGCCGCTCGGCGAGCGTCCTGCGGTCCGGTTCGGCCTCCAGTCGCTTGAGCTCGTCGTCCAGTTCGTGCCCGTGCACGCTCAGGCGCTCGAAGAGGCCCAGGGACTCCTTGAGGGACTCGTCCTCGGACACGCCCGCGTGCAGCGCGTCCTGGGTGGCGCGCATGGACGTGCGCAGCTTCAGCCGCAGTTGGGCCAGCTCGCCCGCAGCTCCCGGCTGCGCGAGGGACCTGGCCCGCAGGGTGTGGTCCTCGACCGTGCGCCGGGCCTGCGAGATCGTACGGTCCACGCCGCGCTTGGCGGCGCCGACCGCCTTCACCGCGGCGTAGGCGCCGAGTGCCAGGAACAGTACGAAGAGCAGGGCGAACACCGCGATCACCGCTTCCATGTCGCTCCTCCTCCGAGCCGCGCGGCACACCCCGCGCCGCTCTTCCACGGTAACGGAGACGGGCAGGCCCGGAGTTCCGGAAGAACCCCGAACCTGCCCGTAGGGGAGTACCCCGAGACGACGGGAGCCGCGCCGCGGGCCCGGCGGGCTCGTCTACGCCGGAACGATGTTCACCAGCTTCGGCGCCCGTACGATCACCTTGCGGATCCCCGCGCCGTCCAGCGCCGCGACGACCTTCTCGTCCGCCAGCGCGATCTTCTCCAGCTCCTCGCCGGAGATGGACGGCGAGACCTCCAGACGCGCCTTGACCTTGCCCTTGATCTGCACGACGCAGGTCACGGTCTCGTCGACGACGTACCGCGGGTCGGCGACCGGGAAGTCCCGGTGGACGACCGATTCGGTGTGGCCCAGCCTGCGCCACAGTTCCTCGGCGATGTGCGGGGCCAGCGGCGCGACCAGCAGTACCAGCGGCTCGGCGACCGACCGCGGCACCGCCCCGCCCGCCCGTCGCCCGCCGCCACCCTCGACCGAGGAACCTGTTGCCCCGCCCCCATACTCCTTGGTCAGGTGGTTGTTCAGCTCGGTGACCTTGGCGATCGCGGTGTTGAAGCGCAGGCCCTCCAGGTCCTGGCGCACGCCGTCGACGGCCTTGTGCAGGGCGCGCAGCGTCTCCTCGTCCGGCTCGGCGTCGGAGACGGTGACCTCGCCGGTCGTCTCGTCGACGACGTTGCGCCACAGCCGCTGCAGCAGCCGGAACTGGCCCACCACCGCGCGCGTGTCCCACGGCCGCGACACGTCCAGCGGACCCATCGCCATCTCGTACAGGCGCAGCGTGTCGGCGCCGTACTCGGCGCAGATCTCGTCCGGGGTGACCGCGTTCTTCAGGGACTTGCCCATCTTGCCCAGCAGCCGGGAGACCTTCTCGCCCTGGTGGAAGTACGCGCCGTCACGCTCCTCCACCTCGGCGGCCGGCACCGCGATGCCGCGGCTGTCGCGGTAGACGTAGGCCTGGATCATGCCCTGGTTGTACAGCTTGTGGAACGGCTCGGCCGAGGAGACGTGGCCCAGGTCGAACAGGACCTTGGACCAGAAGCGCGCGTACAGCAGGTGCAGCACGGCGTGCTCGGCGCCACCGACGTACAGGTCGACGCCACCGTGCGGCTGCCCCTCGCGCGGGCCCATCCAGTACCGTTCGATCTCGGGGTCGACCAGCCGCTCGTCGTTGTGCGGGTCCAGGTAGCGCAGCTCGTACCAGCAGGAACCGGCCCAGTTGGGCATGGTGTTGGTCTCGCGCCGGTACTTCTTCGGGCCGTCGCCCAGGTCCAGGGTGACGTGGACCCACTCGTCGTTGCGCGACAGCGGCGTCTCGGGCTCGGTGTCGGCGTCGTCCGGGTCGAAGGTGCGCGGCGAGTAGTCGTCGACCTCGGGCAGCTCCAGCGGCAGCATCGACTCGGGCAGCGCGTGGGCGATGCCCTCCTCGTCGTAGACGATCGGGAAGGGCTCGCCCCAGTAGCGCTGGCGGCTGAACAGCCAGTCGCGCAGGCGGAAGTTGACGGTGCCCTCGCCGATGCCCTTGCGGGCCAGCCACTCGGTGATGCGCGCCTTGGCGTCCACGACGCCCAGGCCGTCCAGGGAGATGTCGCCGTTGGAGGAGTTGACGATCTTCGCGTCGTAGGAGACGAAGGCGGCGTCCCACGTGGTGGTGTCCGTGCCGCGGTCGTCCGTGGGCTCAACGACGCACTCGACGGGCAGCTCGAAGGCGCGCGCGAACTCGAAGTCACGCGTGTCGTGCGCCGGTACGGCCATGATCGCGCCGGTGCCGTAGCCCATCAGGACGTAGTCGGCGATGAAGACGGGGACCCGCCGGCCGTTGACCGGGTTGGTGGCGTGGGCGCCGGTGAAGACGCCGGTCTTGTCCTTGGCCTCGGCCTGGCGCTCGACGTCGGACTTGGCGGCGGCCTGCGCGCGGTAGGCCGCGACGGCCTCGGCGGGCGTCGCGTGGCCGCCGGTCCACACCTCGTGGGTGCCCTCCGGCCAGGCGGCCGGCGTGAACTTCTCGACCAGCGGGTGCTCCGGCGCCAGCACCATGTAGGTCGCGCCGAACAGGGTGTCGGGGCGGGTGGTGAAGACGGTGATGTGCTCGCCGTCGATCGGGAAGTCGACGCGGGCGCCCTCGGAGCGGCCGATCCAGTTGCGCTGCTGCAGCTTGATCGCCTCGGGCCAGTCCAGCGCCTCCAGGTCCTCCAGCAGCCGGTCGGCGTAGGCCGTGATCCGCATGTTCCACTGGCGCAGCTTCGCCTTGAAGACGGGGAAGTTCCCGCGCTCGGAGCGGCCGTCGGCGGTGACCTCCTCGTTGGCCAGCACGGTGCCCAGGCCGGGGCACCAGTTGACGGGCGCGTCGGAGGCGTACGCCAGGCGGTACTCGCCCAGGACGTCGGCGCGCTCGCCGGCGGTCAGCTCGTCCCAGGAGCGGCCGCCGGGGACCGCGCGGTCACCGGTCTCGAACTGGGCGACCAGGTCGGCGATCGGGCGGGCCTTGTCCGCCTCCTCGTCGTACCAGGAGTTGAAGATCTGCAGGAAGATCCACTGGGTCCACTTGTAGTAGTCCGGGTCGATCGTGGCGAACGACCGGCGCTTGTCGTGGCCCAGGCCCAGCCGGCGCAGCTGGGCCTTCATGTTCTCGATGTTGGCCTCGGTGGACACGCGCGGGTGCGTGCCGGTCTGCACCGCGTACTGCTCGGCGGGCAGGCCGAAGGCGTCGAAGCCCAGGGTGTGCAGGACGTTGTGCCCGGTCATGCGCTGGAAGCGGGCGAAGACGTCGGTGGCGATGTAGCCCAGCGGGTGGCCGACGTGCAGACCCGCACCGGAGGGGTACGGGAACATGTCCATGATGAACTTCTTGGGCCGGGCGACGACCTCGGGGTCGCCTCCCAGGTCGCCCTTCGGGTTCGGCGCCGCGTACGTGCCGTGGGCGTCCCAGAAGTCCTGCCAGCGTGCCTCGATCTCGGCCGCCACGGCGGCCGTGTAGCGGTGCGGCGCTGCCGCCTCGGCGGCGGCAGCGGGGTTCGTCTCGCTCATGATCCTCAAAGCTCCATCGATCGTCTCTGCCGACTGCTGCGACCTGCGGAAATGAAAAATCCCCTCGCACAGGAGGGGACGCCGCGCCGACTCCGACCACCCCGGGTCGCCCGGCGGTCGGGACTGATCAGCGCGGCTCGCTAAGCAGAAGGCGTACGGCACGCATGCGGTTAGGGTACCGCAGCGCTTGAGCACGACGCGACGCGCTTGCGTATGGGTCTCTGGCCCCGGTGTCACACCCGGACGACAACTGAACAGAAGTCAAAGCTTACTTCGCGTAACACCCGACACCCGGACATCACAGCGACTGCCCCGCCCTTGGATAACAACCCAATAACCCAAACCTCGTACCCACCGGTATGGCGCCACCTAAAGTTCGGCAGCGGGACCGCTTTCCCGATACCGCTCGGAGTTGCCCCCATGAACCCTCGTCGTAGTAACAGCACCCTCCCCAAACCCGGCCGGTCGGGCTACGGGATGGCGTCGGCTGTCGTCCTGCTGCTCATACCCGTCGTCGTGCTCCTCGGCGGCGACTGGCTCCAGCAGTTCCTCAACTTCGGTGCGGGCGTCCTGTCGCTCGTCTGCCTCACCTGCTCGGTGATCTGGGGGCTGGTGGCCCAGGACCGGCTCATCCTGAACATCCGCCAGCGCATCGTGGCCCAGGGCATCCACCGGGTGACCGCCGTCGCCTCGATCGCCTTCCTGCTGGTGCACATCGGGGTCAAGCTCGCCCTGGACCACGCCGACTGGATCGCGGCGCTGATCCCCTTCGGCTGGCTGATCACGGGCACCGGCACGGCGAACCCGGGCAGCGCCACCCTCGTGGGCATGGGCTCGCTGGCGGCGTACCTCATGATCTTCGTCGGCATCACCGGTGCGCTGCGCAACCAGTTCGCCTCCCCGGCGCCGGTCGCCGCGCGCTGGCGCGCGATGCACATGCTGGCCTACCCGTCGTGGTGCGCGGCCCTGATCCACGGCCTGTACGCGGGACGCCCGGCGAAGACCTTCTTCATGGTCTCCTACGAGCTGTGCGTGGTCGCGGTCGCCGCGGCGCTCGCCCTGCGCGCGGCCCCGCGCCCGTTCAAGCGGAAGGTCGCCGACCGCCTCGCCGTGATGCTGGGCAACGACCCCGGGGCGGCCCGCGAGGAGCTGGAGGCCAGCCGCGCGCGCGTGTCCGAAAGGCCCTCCCCGCGCGCGCGTGCGGCCGAGACCCCCTCCGCGCTGCCGGGCTACGAGAACGCCCGGACCCCGAAGCGGTCCCCCATGGACACGGCGGCGTCCGCCACGGACGGCTTCTACGACACCGCCTCCTCCCGCGCCCCGAGCCCGGAGTCCACCGGCGGCTTCGCGGCCGCCTACCGGGCCGTCACCCCGCAGCAGCAGGGGCGGCAGCAGTACGGCGCCGACCAGACCGCCCGCATGGACCTGCCCCCGGACATCGGGGCCACCGGGGCGATGCCGCGCGTCGACGCCGCCGGCGGCGCCTCGGGCAGCTGGCCCGTGCCGTCGCCCCCGCCGGTCGGCGAGGCACCGCCGTCCGCCTACGACCCGCTCCAGGACACCGGATACAACATCCCCACCTACAACAATTCGGGCACCGCGGCCTACCGCAACAGTGATATGTACGACACCGGTGAGACGAACGCCCACTACGGCGCGTACAACTCGAACGACACGTACAACAGCGGTCCCGCCGACGAATCGACGCCCGGTACCTCCTGGGACGCGCCGGGTTCGGGCGAATCCTGGAACACGCCGTCCGGAGGCTATAGGTGAACGAGGCCCTGCCCGACGTCCCGGAAGTCCGCGTGGTCGGGCTTCCGCAGCTCACGTCCGGCTTCGACCTTGTCGAACGACTCGACCTCTCGATGCACCTGAAGGTGCACGGCCCGCTCGAGCCCCTGGGCGGCGAGCAGCTCGCGAAGCTCGCCGAGAACATCAACCTCAAGGGCCGCGGCGGCGCCGGCTTCCCCTTCCACAAGAAGCTGCGCTCGGTCGCCGAGTCCGCGATCAAGCGCGGTGTACGGCCGGTCGTCGTCGTCAACGGCAGTGAGGACGAGCCGGCCTGCCGCAAGGACACGGTCCTGATCAACCGCGCCCCCCACCTCATCCTGGACGGCGCGCTGCTGGTCGCCGAGGCCCTGGGCGCCCGCACGCTCGTGGTGGGGGTCACACGTGAGTCGACGCAGCGCTCGATGGAGGCCGCCCTCGCCGAACGCGGCCTGAGCAACGGACGCCGCTCCGCGCTGAAGGCCTGGGTCCAGCGCAACCCCGTCCGCATGGTCACCGGTGCCGCCGCCTCCCTGATCCGCTCCATCGACGGCGGTCCGGCCATCCCGCCCGGCCGGAAGATCAGCGCCTCGCAGAGCGGCGTCGGCGGCGCGCCCACCCTGCTGTCGAACGCCGAGACCTTCGCGCAGCTCGCCATCGCCGCCCGCATCGGCCCGGAGCGCTACGGCAACACCGGCCTCTACGACGAACCGGGCACCGTCATGCTGACGGTCTCCGGCGCGGTCGCCCGCCCCATGGTGATCGAGGTCCCCACCGGGGTCCCGCTGCGCTACGTGCTCCAGCTCGCCGGCGCCCCGCCCGTCCCGCAGGGCGTGCTCACCGGCGGCTACCACGGCAAGTGGATCGACGCGGCGACGGTCGACGAGGCCGTCGTCTCCCGCAACTCCCTCGACGCGGTGGGCGGTTCGCTCGGTGCCGGCGCGATCCTGCCGATCAGTCAGGAGACCTGCCCGCTGGGCGAGTCGCTGCGCGTGGCGCAGTGGCTGGCCGAGGAGAGCGCGGGCCAGTGCGGCCCCTGCTACCTCGGTCTGCCGGCCGCCGCGCGCGGCATGGAGGACATCCTCGGCGGCGGCGGCCCGGCCGCCCTGGAGGCGCTCAAGCAGGTCGCCAAGAACGTGAAGCGGCGCGGCGCGTGCTCGCACCCGGACGGCTCCGCGATGTTCCTGGAGTCGACCATCAAGGCCTTCACCGACGACCTCGCCGCGCACGTCCTCGGAAACGGCTGCGGACGGCCCGTGGAGGGCGTTCTGCCGCTCTTCGAGGGCGGCCAGATGCCGACGGGCATCCCGGGCGGCCCGGAGGCCGCGGAGAACGGCCCCAGCCGTCAGAAGATCTACGTCGACTGGACGCTGTGCCGGGGCCACGGCCTGTGCGCGGACATCCTCCCGGAGGTCTTCGAACTCGGCGCCGACGGCTTCCCGACCGTCGCCCAGGCCCAGGTGCCGCGCTACGCGGAGGCCAAGGCGCTGCGCGCGGTGCGCCGCTGCCCGGCGCTCGCCCTGCGCATCGAGGAGGAGGCGCCGCGCGACCGGGCTCCGTCCCGCAACCTGCCGGTGCTCTCCCAGGGCCGGGGACGGCGCGCGCTCGGCCGCTGAGGTGCGCACAACTCCCCCCGCACACGCAAAGATCCCGCCGGATCTTCACGATCCGGCGGGATCTGCCGTGGAGCTAAGGAGAATTGAACTCCTGACCTCCTGCATGCCATGCAGGCGCTCTACCAACTGAGCTATAGCCCCGTGCTGCGGTCCGCCCGGTTTCCCCGGCGGCGACGCCAACATTACACGGTCCACCGGGTGGAACACCAAATCGTTTCCGTGGGCCCCGGGCGGGGCGGGCCCGGTCAGGCCGTGACGAACGAGTAGAACCTCTTGAGCGTGCAGTGCTCCTCGAGCAGACGACCGTAGATCGGCTCGCCCTCCAGCTCACGGTAGGTCTCGATCGGGTCGCCCTTTATGATCAGCGCCCGCGCGCACTCCTCGCACCAGTACTGGTAGTCGGGGTTGACCGGCTCCATGTCGCGGACGATCGGCGTACCGCTGCCGCACCAATCGCACTTGCGCCTGTGTGCACCCATCGATCAGCTCCAGCTGTGGCCGCAGGCCGTGCACACGTAGGAGATCCCGCCGTTGTCGCCGAGGACTTGCGCGACATGGGCGGAACCGCAGGAAGGGCAGCTCAGACGGGTGACCGTGTCCCGTGCAGACGCCGCTTCGAGGAGGTGGCCGACCTCCTCGAAGATGCTCGCAGGCATCACAGCTCCCTCCCGTCGGGCCGCGCTCCCTTCCGGCCGTTTGATTCTGCCACGGCCGGGCCAATACGGTCAGCGACGCCTGAGTACCAGTACGGACACGCACGCCGGGGCGCCTCCACAGAGGTATACGCCTTCGGACTCCAAGTGACTCAAGTCGTACAGGAACAGACAGAAAAATCCCGTCTCCTGACGGAGACGGGATCTTGTTGTGGAGCTAAGGAGAATTGAACTCCTGACCTCCTGCATGCCATGCAGGCGCTCTACCAACTGAGCTATAGCCCCATCAGGTTCTTCCCGCTCGGCGGGGCGAACAAGAAGAACTTTAGCCTGCGACCTGCCGGAAAGTGAAATCCGCTAGTCGTCGTCGCCGAGCACGGGCTCGGGCAGCGTGCCGGCGTTGTGCTCCAGCAGGCGCCAGCCGCGGGCGCCCTCGCCCAGGACCGACCAGCAGCAGTTGGACAGGCCGCCGAGGCTCTCCCAGTGGCGGGACTCCAGACCCAGCAGGCGCCCGATGGTGGTGCGGATGGTCCCGCCGTGGCTGACCACGACGAGGGTGCCGTCGTCGGGCAGCTTCTCGGCGTGCCGCAGCACCACGGGGGCGGCGCGCTCGGCCACCTCGGTCTCCAGCTCACCGCCGCCGCGGCGGACCGGCTCACCGCGCTTCCAGGCGGCGTACTGCTCGCCGTGGCGCTCGATGATCTCCTCGTGCGTCAGCCCCTGCCAGACGCCCGCGTAGGTCTCGCGCAGCCCCTCGTCGTGGGTGACCTCCAGATCGGTCAGCGCGGCGAGTTCGGCCGCGGTGTCCGCCGCCCGCTGCAGGTCGGAGGCGACGATCGCGTCGGGCCCCAGGGAGGCGAGCAGCCGGGCGGCGCGGCGGGCCTGGGCCATACCCGCCTCGGTCAGGGCGACGTCCGTGGTGCCCTGGAAGCGGCGCTCCACGTTCCAGGACGTCTGGCCGTGGCGCCAGAGGATGATGCGGCGTCCCCGGCCGGGCCTGCCGGAGGACACCTCACCGGTGGCGCTCATCACCACTCACCGCCGAGGTCGGTCGCCTCCTCGGCGGCCTGCAGCCTGGCGTGCTCCTCGGCCTTGCCGCGGGTGGCCTTGGCGTCCGCGGGCAGCTCCAGCTCGGGGCAGTCCTTCCACAGCCGCTCCAGGGCGTAGAAGACGCGCTCCTCGCTGTGCTGGACGTGGACGACGATGTCGACGTAGTCGAGCAGGACCCAGCGGGCCTCGCGGTCGCCCTCGCGGCGCACCGGCTTGGCGCCGAGCTCCTTCTGCAGCCGCTCCTCGATCTCGTCGACGATCGACTTGACCTGGCGGTCGTTGGGCGCGGAGGCCAGCAGGAAGGCGTCCGTGATCGACAGCACGTCGCTGACGTCGTACGCGATGATGTCGTGCGCGAGCTTGTCGGCGGCCGCCTGCGCGGCGGTGTTGATCAGCTCGAGGGAACGGTCAGTGGCGGTCACTACGCGGCTTTCGGTCGGCGGTCTGTTGACACCAAGGGTCTCACGGACCGCCGGGCGCACCCCACGTGATCGAGGGATCACGTGGGGCGCCCGGTGCCGAGGGGGCCCGCCGACCGGGCCGGGCTAGGACGACGACGGCTTGTAGTCCCGGCCGAGGATCACCGAGACGTCCGCGTTGGAGGTGGTGGTGCCCTTGCGCACGGAGCCGCTCGGCAGGCCCAGGGTCTTGGCGACCTCGGTGGCGTTCGCCTTGTCCTTGGCGTCGGTGTAGACGACCTCGGACCTGGCCGAGGTGGTGCTCGCGGTACCGCCTCCCAGGAAGGTGAAGCCGCCGTTGAGGAGGACCACGCGGGCCTTCTCGGTGTTGCCCTTCGCGCCGCTGGCGTTCTGGACCGAGACCCGGACCGCGGAGCCCTGCTCGGGGCTCTTGGCCGCGCCGCCGAGGACGTCCTTGACCACGCTCGCGCTGGCCTGCGCGCTCAGCGTGCCGTCGCTGCGGACGGGGAGCAGGGCGGTCTTGTAGTCGCCCCCCTTGGCGAGGTCGGCGAGCTTGGCGAGGAAGGTGCCGAGGTCCTTGTCGGTGAGCGAGGGGTCCAGGATCTGGGCCAGGGTCTGCACGGTCGTCGTCGCGGCCGCCGGGTCGGAGGACAGCTTGCGCAGCACGCCCGCCATGACCTGGCCGAACCGCTCCAGCTGGGCGTTCTGGGCCTCGCCGGGTGCGCGGTAGGTGGCGTAGGCGACGGCCGTCCTGCCGCTGAGGGTCTGGCCCTTGCCCTTGTGGACGAGGGGCTCGGCGCCCTTCTTCTTGGCGTCCGGGTCGGGCACGTCCGCGTCGGTGTCGACCTCGATGTTGCCGACCAGGTCGACCAGGTTCTGCAGATACGGGGTGTCCAGCCGCCAGGTGCCCTCGATGTCGGTGCCCAGCACGGTGTCGAGGGCGTCGCGGGTGCCGGAGGAGCCGTCGGCCTCGACCGACTTGGCGAGCGTGGTCGTGGTGCCGTCGTCGTCCGTCAGGGAGAGGGAGTTGGGCAGCAGCACGGTGGTGCCCTGCTTGGTGGTGGTGTTGTCGACGAGCAGCGCCGTGGAGGTGCCGCCGCCCTTGGTGTTGTGCAGGTGGACGACGATCACGTCGCGGTTCTGGGCGCCCGCGGCCGTGGCGGTGCCGCCCTTCCTGGAACCGGACGACGACAGGCCCGGCAGCTTGCCGGCGTACCAGAGGTAGCCGGCGCCGCCGACCGCCACCATGGCCAGCACCACGACGAGGGCGACGAGGCGGCTGCGGGCGCGGCGCTTGGCCTCCTCGCGGCGCTCGGTGCGGTTCTCGGTGAAGTTCAGCCAGTCGATGACGTCCTCGGAGTCGCCGTCGGGATCCTCGACGAAGGCGAACTGCTCGGTGCGGTAGTCCCGTTCGGGCGGCGGCGCGTCCCGCGTCCGCTCCCCCGGACCCGCCTGCTGCGGGATGTGGGCGGTCTGCTCGGCGACCCGGGGCTGCTGCCCACTGGCCGCGGCCCGCCCGTAGGGGTCGTACCCCGTGCCGGGCGCGCCGCCCTGGGGCGCACCGGTCCCGTAGGGGTCGTAGGGGTCGACGGGGGGCTGCCGGCCGGTGCCGTAGGGGTCGTACTGCTGCGGGACCTGGTGCGGAGCCTGCTGCGGGACCTGCTGCGAGCCGGTCGCGTACGGGTCGTAGCCGTAGCCCTGCTGCTGCGCGTACGGGTCGTACGGCTGCTGCGGCGCCTGCTGCCGTGTGGCCTGCCGGTAGACGGGCCGGCCGTACTCGTCGTAGCCGACCAGTTCGTACTGCTCGCCCTGGTCGCCGTAGCCCGCGTCGTATCGGTCGTTCACCGGTGCCCCTCTCGGCTCACTCGCCGCGGTACAGCTCGCGCTTGGCGATGTAGCGCACGACTCCGTCCGGCACCATGTACCAGATGGGTTCCGACTTGGCGACTCTCGCACGGCAGTCTGTGGAGGAGATGGCCAGCGCGGGAACTTCGACCAGCGAGACCCCGCCCTCGGGGAGGCCGTGGTCGGACAGGTGGTGGCCGGGGCGGGTGCAGCCGATGAAGTGCGCGAGGGAGAACAGTTCCTCGGAGTCCCGCCAGGTGAGGATCTGGCCGAGGGCGTCGGCGCCGGTGATGAAGAACAGGTCGGTGTCGGGGTTCAGCGCGTGCAGATCACGCAGCGTGTCCACGGTGTAGGTGGCGCCGCCCCGGTCGATGTCGATGCGGCTCACCGAGAACTGCGGGTTCTCGGCCGTCGCGATGACCGTCATCAGATAGCGGTCCTCGGCCGGGGAGACATGGCGGTGCGTCTTCTGCCACGGCTGGCCGGTCGGCACGAAGACCACCTCGTCGAGGTGGAACTGCGCGGCGACCTCGCTGGCCGCCACGAGGTGCCCGTGGTGGATCGGGTCGAACGTTCCGCCCATGACGCCGAGACGGCGCTTGCCGGGGTTCGACGGGCCGGTAGGCCTCTCCTGCTCTCCCATGCGTGCAGACCCTACCGGCCCGGCCTGAGAGGACCGGGCGGGCCGGTCCCCTGCGGCGGCCCGGGACGGGCTCAGCGGTCGCGGTTGAAACGGGTGGTGATCCACAGCAGGAGCAGCAGGACGAACAGGGCGCCGCCGCCGGTGAGGTAGGGGCTGAGGCTCTCGTGGTTGCCACCGCCCTCGCCTCCGGCGGCGAGGGGAACCAGCTGAGCGGCGGCGCTGTGGAAGCTCGTCATCGGCAGTACCTATCCGGTGTGGGCGGGACGAAGATGTCGGCCCATGGTAAGCGGGCGCCTTCGGGGCGATCACGCCGACTCCGCCGTCGGGAACCCCGGGCGGTCCTCAGTCGTCCTTCTGCTTGTAGCCCCGCAACAGCAACCACCCGGTCAGCGCGCATCCCACCAGCATCACGACCAGCACGATCCGGAGCAGATTCCCCGGCCCCTGGTGCGGGGACGCGCTCGCGGCCTGGACGAGCCACATGGCTGCGGCGGTGTGCTCCATGGTGCCGGACTCCTTCGGTGTAGTGCCCGTCCACGGTAACTCCGCCTAGGCTGGGCCTTGCTTCGGGGGCGCAAAGGGCCGCACAAGGGCCAGCAAAGGGCCACTCACACGCACATGGGGGACAACACATGTCCGACGACGGCCACGAGCACAACGGACACGAGCACGTACCGAGCAGGCAGCGCCGACGGTTCCCGGGGATCTCCTCGCGCGCGTACGAGCACCCCGCCGACCGCTCCGCGCTGGTGGCGCTGCGCAAGCTGAGCGGCTTCGACACGGTCTTCAAGGCGCTCAGCGGGCTGCTGCCCGAGCGCAGTCTCCGGCTGCTGTTCCTGTCCGACTCGGTGCGGGTCTCGGACCAGCAGTTCGCGCATCTCAACGACATGCTGCGGGACGCCTGTTACATCCTGGACCTGGAGAAGGTCCCGCCGATGTACGTCAACCAGGACCCGCAGCCGAACGCGATGTGCATCGGCCTGGACGAGCCGATCATCGTCGTCACCACGGGCCTCGTCGAGCTGCTCGACGAGGAGGAGATGCGGGCGGTCGTCGGGCACGAGGTGGGCCACGCCCTGTCCGGCCACGCCGTGTACCGCACCATCCTGCTGTTCCTGACCAGCCTCGCGGTCCGGGTCGCCTGGATCCCGCTGGGCAACCTCGCGATCATGGCGATCGTGACGGCGCTGCGCGAGTGGTTCCGCAAGTCGGAGCTGTCCGCGGACCGGGCCGGCCTGCTGGCCGGGCAGGACCTGCGGGCCTCGATGCGGGGCCTGATGAAGATCGCGGGCGGCAACCACCTGCACGAGATGAACGTGGACGCCTTCCTCAAGCAGGCCGAGGAGTACGAGGCGGGCGGCGACCTGCGCGACTCCGTGCTGAAGATCCTGAACGTGCTGCCGCGGACCCATCCCTTCACCACCGTGCGCGCCGCCGAGCTGAAGAAGTGGGCCGAGTCCCGCGACTACCAGCGGATCATGGACGGCCACTACCCGCGCCGTGCCGAGGACAAGGACACCTCGGTCTCGGACTCCTGGCGCGAGTCCGCGGCGAGCTACGCGAGCAACGTCAAGGGCTCCAAGGACCCGCTGATGAAGCTGGTCAGCGACATCGCCGGCGGGGCCGGCGGCCTGGGGGGCCGGGTGCGGCGCGGCTTCGACGGCTTCACGAGCTCGGCACCGCAGGAGGACCGGCCGCCGACGGACCCGCCCGGCGCGGACGCACCTCCGCGGGACGAGGACTGACGCGGGACACGGGACCGGGGCGGACCCGCGGCGCGAGGCGGGAGCTGGACGGCCGGGGCCGGAGGGAGGCCGGCGGGCGGGTGCGTCCCGCCGGCCGGCTCACACCTTCGGCTGCGCGCTGGTCGCGAGGGTGCCGCACAGGGCCGTGATGCCGCCCGTGGCGTACGGGTCCGTGCCCGCCGGGCCGCCCGCCCGGGCCGTCTGGCCGGCCAGCAGCGGGTGCAGGTGGTCGGTGGAGTCCTCGGCGCAGGACAGCGGGCCGGCCTGGACGTAGGAGAGGACGAGCCGGGCCTGGCCCAGGCGCAGGTCGTCGCGGCCGAAGCGGAAGTGCAGCTCGCGCCGGACGGTGAACAGGGATGCCTGCGCCCTGGCGTCGGAGCCGGCCGGCTTCAGCGCGTAGACGAAGGTGTGGTCCGCGGTGACCTCGAGGGTGGCGGAGTCGACCTCGGCGGCCCGGAGGGTGCCCTGCACCCGGATCCTCTGGTCGGCGAGCCGGGCGCGGGTCCGGTCGTAGCGGACCAGCCATCCGGTCGCCTCGTGCCGGCCGTCGGCCACCGGATGCCGGAAGCTCTGGTCGAACTGGTCGAGCTGGTCGCCGTCGAGCCTGACCCGTACGGCGCGGACGTCCTGACCGGAGATGACGTCGGGGTAGAGCGCGGACCGCACGATGTAGTCCTTGGCCGTGGTCAGGGCGGCCATCACCTGGCTCTCGGAGAAGTGGGCGGTGCGCCGCGCCGCCGGCAGCGGTATGCCCTCGGAGCCGATACGGAACCGGGCGGCGGGACTGTGCTCGTACAGGTACTCGGGATCGGCGGCGCCGGGCACCCTGCCCTGCGGGGCGAGCGGTATGACGGTCATCCGCAGGGGCTCGACGGGCTGCCGGGCGGACGGCGTCCGGTAGGGGTGGCGTACGCCCATGTAGATCGCGGTGCCGAAGGCCACCGCGATCAGCAGGACCAGCACCAGCGCCTGCCGGGACAGGCCGCGGCGCAGCGGCGGGCGGCGGCGTACGGCGGGCGCGTGGTCGGCCATGCGCTCCCGCGCGGAGAACTCCTGGAGGCGGGCAGCACGGACGAACGATTCGTCGAACACGACGGACCGGTACTCGTCCTCTCCGCCTGCGGGGGTGCCCTCGGGTGTCCCCTCAGGTGGGTCTCCAGGCCCTCCCATATCTTCAGGGTAGGTCTCCGGAAGCCCGGGTAAACGCCCCGCTGCGCGACAAGTTCTGACAGGTTCTCACCAGGAACGCGCCGCGTTCCGGCCAGGACGAGGGCACGCGGCGGCCACGCGCGCGCGTGCGGTGCCGCGGGCGCCGCTCAGGGGCTGCGCGGGATGACCGAGATGGCCGGCTGGGCGGTGTCGGCGGAGGCGGAGGGCGGGGCCGCGCTCCCCTGCTCCAGACCGGTCGACGCGGGCGGCGGCACCTGCTCGCGGTTGCCCGAGGCGGCGCCGCGGTAGACCGCCGTGAAGGCCAGCGCGACCATGCCTATGCCCATCACGAGGGCGAGCATCCAGGCGACGGGGCGGTGCCAGCGGACCTGTTTGCCGTAGGTCCCCGTGGTGCCGTGGCGGCCTTCGAGGACGTCGGTGTCGTCCAGGTCGTCGAAGTCGGGATCATGGCCGAAACCGGTGCGGCCGTAGCCGTTCTCGTAGCGCTCGCCGCGGCCGTGGGCGCGGCGGGTCTCCGCCTCGGAGGCCTCCGCTCTCGCCTGTGCGGCGGCCAGGAGGCGTTCCACCGCGGTGGGCTCGTGCACCGCGGCCGCCCGTACGAAGGCCTCGTCGAACACCACGGAGGCGAACTCTTCGTCCGACACTCCGCGGTCGTGGTCGTCGTCGGGCTCCCAGCCGTCAGGGAACGGCGTGCCCCCCACGTCCTCCGGCACGTATTCAGAGTAGACCTGGGGGGTCAATTTGGGCAGACCGTATGGAAATTCGTCCGCCTGCCGAGACGCCCGCCTGCGGCATGGGCGCGTACCGGGAGCGCGTGCCAGACGCATATGCGCCCCCGTCCCGCGGCTCCGGTCAGCGCCGGATGTGGCCGTCCCCGGTGACGATGTACTTGGTGCTCGTCAGCTCCGGCAGCCCCATCGGGCCGCGCGCGTGCAGCTTCTGCGTGGAGATGCCGATCTCCGCGCCGAAGCCGAACTGGCCGCCGTCGGTGAAGCGGGTCGAGGCGTTCACGGCGACCGTGGTGGAGTCGACCAGCCGGGTGAAGCGGCGGGCGGCCTGCTGGGAGGTCGTCACGATCGCCTCGGTGTGGCCCGAGCTCCACAGCCGGATGTGCTCGACGGCCTTGTCCAGCGAGTCCACCACGGCGGCGGCGATGTCGTAGGAGAGGTACTCGGTGTCCCAGTCCTCCGGGGTGGCCTCGACGACGGTGGCCGCGGAGTCCTTCGCGTACGCCAGCACGCGCGGGTCGGCGTGGACGGTCACCCCGGCCTCCGCGAGGGCGTCGAGGGCGCGCGGCAGGAACTCGGGGGCGATGTCCTGGTGGACCAGGAGGGTCTCGGCGGCGTTGCAGACGCTGACCCGCTGGGCCTTGGAGTTGATCAGGATGCCGACCGCCATGTCGAGGTCGGCCTGGGCGTCGACGTAGACGTGGCAGTTGCCGGTGCCGGTCTCGATGACCGGGACGGTGGACTCCGCGACGACCGTCTGGATCAGGGAGGCGCCGCCGCGCGGGATGAGGACGTCGACCAGGCCGCGGGCGCGCATCAGCTCGCGCACACTCTCGCGGCCCTCGCCGGGTACCAGCTGGACGGCGTCGGCGGGCAGGCCCGCGCCTCCGACGGCGTCGCGCAGGACGCGCACCAGGGCGGTGTTGGACTCGTAGGCGGAGGCGGAGCCGCGCAGCAGGACCGCGTTGCCGGACTTCAGGCAGAGCGCGGCGGCGTCGACCGTCACGTTCGGGCGGGCCTCGTAGATGATGCCGACGACGCCGAGCGGGACGCGGACCTGGCGCAGGTCGATGCCGTTCGGGAGGGTCGAGCCGCGGACCACCTCGCCGACGGGGTCGGGCAGGGCGACGACGTCCCGTACGTCGGAGGCGATGGCGCGCACCCGCTCCGGGGTGAGCGTCAGCCGGTCGACGACGGCCTCGCTGGTCCCGGCCGCGCGGGCCTTGGCGACGTCCCTGGCGTTGGCCTCGACGATCTCGCTCGTCCGGACCTCCAGGGCGTCCGCGATGGCGAGCAGCGCGTCGTCCTTCTCCGCGCGGGGCAGCGGGGCGAGGTCCGCGGCGGCGGCCTTGGCGCGGTAGGCGGCCTGCGTGACCGGGGACATGGAGTCGTACGGCGAGAGCGTGGTCATGGGGGAAGAGTAGTGCGCCGCCGGGAACCGTTCACCGGACATCCCAAACCCCGAGACACCCGCCGAAGGGGGCTCAAAAGGGGTGCACGCCCACCGGGCTCGCGGGCGGCGGGCCGTACCCCTCGGCGACGCGCTGGTGGTAGGTCTCGCGGTCGATGACCTCCAGGCCGACGATCTCCCAGGGCGGCAGCTTGGCGGTCTGGCGGTGCTCGCCCCACAGGCGCAGCGCGACGGCGGCCGCGTCGTGCAGGTCGCGGGCCTCCTCCCAGTAGCGGATCTCCGCGTGGTCGTTCGCGTAGCGGCTGGTCAGCAGGAAGGGGTGGTCGTGGGCGAGCTGTTCGAGGCCGCGCCGCACCTCCTTCAGCGGAGCCTCCTCGCCGGACACGCTGAGCGTGACGTGCCACAGGCGGGGCAGGTCGGCCGGCTCCTCGTAGCGGTCCCCGGCCGCGACGCTGGTCAGGGCGCGCCGCTCGCCGACCGCGCGGGGGGCGGTGCTCCTGGCGCCGCCCACGCCCTTCGCCCCACCGGCGCCCCCGACAGCCGTGGCACCTCCGGCACTCGTGGCGCCCCCCACGCCGCCGTGGGACGCCGTCCCAGGGCGCACTCGTCTCACGACGGCCTCCTTCACGGTCGAGCAGGGCTCGGCGGAATGTGTCCCTGAGACAAAGTTGAGCAGGCCGCAAGGGCCCGTGGGGCGGTTTTGCGGAACGTCCACCTCTGGGCGCGCCGTTTTGCGGGGCGTTCCCCCTGTTTTCGGTCCCCGGTGGGCGTCAGGGATGCAGGATCACCAAGTCGTCGCGGTGCACGACCTCGCGCTCGTAGGCCGGGCCGAGCTCGCGCGCCAGCTCCCGCGTCGAGCGTCCGAGGAGCTGGGGGATCTCCCTGGCGTCGAAGTTGACCAGCCCGCGGGCCACCGCGCGTCCCGCGCCGTCCCGCAGCTCGACCGGGTCCCCGGCGCTGAACTCGCCCTCCACGGCGGCGATCCCGGCCGGCAGCAGCGACGTGCGCCGCTCGACGACGGCCCGCACCGCCCCGTCGTCGAGGGTCAGGTGGCCCTGCGGGGTGGAGGCGTGCTGCAGCCACAGCAGCCGGTCGGCGGAGCGCTTGCCGGCGGGGTGGAAGTAGGTGCCGGTGTCCTTGCCGTGCAGCGCGTCCGCCGCGTGGACCGCGCTGGTGAGCACGACCGGGATGCCGGCGGCGGCCGCGATCCGGGCGGCCTCGACCTTGGTGACCATGCCGCCGGTGCCGACGCCGGCCCGGCCCGTGCTGCCGATGTCCACGTGCGCCAGGTCCTGCGGTCCGCGCACCTGGGCCACCCGCGAGGTGCCGGGCCTGCCGGGGTCGCCGTCGTAGACGCCGTCGACGTCCGAGAGCAGGACCAGCAGGTCGGCGTGGACGAGATGGGCGACGAGGGCGGCGAGCCGGTCGTTGTCGCCGAAGCGGATCTCGTCGGTGGCGACGGTGTCGTTCTCGTTGACGACCGGGAAGGCGCCCATCGCGAGCAGCTTGTCGAGGGTGCGGGAGGCGTTGCGGTGGTGGGCGCGGCGGCTCATGTCGTCGGAGGTGAGCAGCACCTGCCCGACGCGGACGCCGTAGCGGGCGAAGGAGGCGGTGTAGCGGGCCACGAGCAGGCCCTGGCCGACGCTGGCGGCGGCCTGCTGGCGGGCCAGGTCCCGGGGACGGCGGCGCAGTCCCAGCGGGGCGAGGCCGGCGGCGATGGCACCGGAGGAGACCAGGACGATCTCCTTCTCTCCCCCGCTGCGGCTTTTCGCCAGTACGTCGACGAGCGCGTCCACACGGTCGGCGTCGAGGCCGCCCGCGGCGGTGGTCAGCGACGAGGAGCCCACCTTGACGACGATCCTGCGGGCCTCGCTCACAGCCTGCCTTGCCCCTGCCACCTTGCTCTTCCGTCCCCTCGCGCTCGGGCGTCCCCCGCCCGGCAATCTACGCGAAGCAGACCGGCCGGCGCGCGCCGGTCCAGTCCCCGGACAGGCGGTGCGCAGGGTGGCCGGAGCGAACCCCGGCCCGGCTCCGGCCGTCGTCAGGCCGCCGCCGCGGTCCCGCCCGGCGTGCGCGTCCGCCGCGCCGCGTCACCGGACCTGAGCACCCGGCGGGCCGTGCGCACCGTGCGGCGCAGCACGGTGCCGCCCGCCGAGTGTTCGCGGTAGCCGGGGAAGCCCCGGGCCTCGCGAGGGGCGGCGAGGTACATCGTGTCGGGGACGGCGGCCGAGGTGTCGCGGAAGTACGGGTAGGCGAGGTAGAGCCGGCGGCCGCGCCTCTCCAGCACGGCGGGTGGCTGCTTCCCCGCCCTGACGAACTCGACCACTTCCTTCAGGAGTTCGGGCTCGTCCTCGGCGACCAGGTGCAGGCGCAGCCGTTCCTCGACCTTGAGGCGGCGCGCCACGCCCTCGCTCCAGAACTCCTCCATCAGCGGCTTCGCCAGCTCGAACTTGTGCCGGCGTACCGTCTCGCCGTCCCTCAGGTACTTGGCGCCGAACTGCGGCAGCAGCGTCACCAGGAAGGGCCTGACCAGCAGCGCGTCCCGGCGCGCCCCGGCGGGCACGTGCTCGGCTATGAGGTTCATCAGGGCGCGAGCCGAGTCGAAGCGCAGGGTGTAGCTCCCGCTCTTGGTCACGTGCTTGCCGTCGTCGCGGCCGACCAGGTAGTAGCAGGTGTGGTCGGCCAGCACGGAAACGCCGTCCGCCCGCAGGTACGCCTCCATCGTGAACAGCGCGTCCTCGCCGGTCCACAGCGACTCGTCGAACCGCATCCCGTGCCGCTCGAGCAGCGCGCGGCGGAACAGCTTCTGCGCGCTCAGCGTGAACTTGATGTTGGAGGAGAAGACGTCCGTGCGGTCGAACGACCTGTCCCACATCGACTGCGGCGGCTTGCGGTTGATCCCCTCGACCCGGCCGAGCACCACGTCCGTGCCGTTGCGGTCGGCCGTCGCGACCATCCGCTCCAGCGCCTCGGGCCCGAGCCGGTCGTCGGCGTCGAGGAAGAAGACGTAGCGGCCGGCGGCCTTGCCGAGACCGACGTTGCGCGGCCCGCTGGGGCCGCCGGAGTTGTCCTGCCGGATCACCGTCACCGGCATGGCGGCGCGCTCCGCGAACCGCTCCAGGTACTCCCCCGTGCCGTCGGTGGAGCCGTCGTCCACCGCGATGACCTCGACGCGTCCCGGGTCGATGGTCTGCGCCTCGACGGACGCGAGGCACTCGACGAGATACGGCATCGCTTCGTACGCACCGATGATCACACTGACATCAGGCTGCGCGTCGGTCACATTTCCCCCTCGGTCAAGGCGCACTTCCCCCTGCGCATTCGCAACCTGTCAGACGGGCGCCCACCCGAGGAGGTTGCCCCGCTGATCGACATCGGTGCGCGGCTGCGGACACCGGAAAGTACGCATCGCCGGTGGGAGTTGCTCAGCGGCCCGGCGCCCCGGACGGTAAGAAACGCGAGAGAGCCCGGCCCCGGGGAAGGGTCCCCGGGGCCGGGCTCCGTACGCGCGGGGCGGGGAGGTCAGCGCTGCTTCGTGCCGTCCGGCTCCCCGGTCGCCGACACCGGCTGCGCCGGGGACAGCTGGTCCGACAGCTCGTCCGCGCCGGCCGCGCCCGCCGCGGACCGGGACTCCTGGCCGAGGTTGCGGGTCTCGGCCTTCAGCGCCAGGTTCGCCACCGCGGAGTTGAACTGCTCGATGGAGGTGGGCTCGTCCGGGCCGAGCAGGTACTGCTTCAGCTCCTTGCGGTCCTCCGCCAGCGGGTCCTCGGCCGGGGAGCGCACCGCGGTCAGCAGCTCACCCAGTTCGCCAGCGCTGTTGGAGAGGATCACCGCGGCGCGTACGGCGGTGTTCTGCCGCTTGAACTCCTCCACGCCCAGCCCGGCGGAGTCCGTGACCGCGTACGGCTTGCCGCTCGCGATGAAGTCGGAGACCACGGAGGAGATGTCGGAGACCATCGCGTCGGAGACGTTGAAGCAGTCGTACAGCCGGGGCTCGGCGCCCGTGACGACGCGGTGCTCCCATGCGGGGAGGGAGCGCCAGTACGCGTCGTTCCACTCGCCCCTCAGCCGCGCGATCTCCTCGTGCCGGCCGAGATCGGCCACGCCGTCCCGGGTGGCCTCGGCCTCGTCGCCGCGGTCGCCCGCGGAGCCGGACAGCTCGGCGAGGCGGGCCTCGATACGGGCCAGCTCGGCCCTGGCCGCGGCCTGCGCGGCGGCGTCGACGGTGAAGCGGGAGTCGGCGGCACGCTCGGCGGCGGCCTTCTCGACCAGGGCGGTGACCCGCTGGTGGGCGACGGCGGCCTGCCTGCTGACGGTGCCGGTGAAGGGGTGCGGCTTGTACAGGACGCGGACCGGCGGGTCGGCCTTCACCAGCTTCTTCACGATGTTCTCGCCGGCCAGCACCAGCGAGGTGTTGCCCGGGTTGGCGTCCCAGCCCTCCCAGGTGGGCGCGTACAGCACCGTCGGGCAGCGTTCCTCGGCGGCTTCGTCACCGCCGCCGTCCGGCACGTCCCGCCGGCTCTCGATCGGGGCCAGCTGCGGGCGGCCGACCTCCACGATGTCCTCGTCGCGGACGCCGACGTCGGCGATGGCGTAGCGGTCGCGGCCCGCGCGGCCCGCGGTCCACACCTCGTCGTACACCTTGCTGAAGGGGTTGACGCTGGCCAGCTTGTCGCTGTCGCCGTGGCCGATGAAGACGTGCTTCATCGTGGGCACCCGCAGCAGGTGGATGTTCTTGCCGACGTTCGCCGCGTACAGCGCGACGCGCACGGTCGACAGCTCCATGTTCATCAGGTGCACGCCGCCGGGCACGCAGACGACGGGCACCGTGGTGGGCGCCAGGCTCGCCAGGATGACGCGTTCGCGCAGGATGACCAGCGGCCGGGAGTCCAGCTGCTCCATGGTCTCCAGCCACATGTTGACCTGGTAGGCCGAGTCCTTGGAGCCGGAGAAGTACAGCACCGTCTCCGGCCGGTACTCCCGCAGCCAGTCGTCGACGGCCGCGAGCACCTTCTCCGGGTTCGGCGGGGTCTTCCCGGCGCGGACGTACGGCGTCAGCGCCAGCACGTACAGACAGCCGAGGAAGAGGGTGACGCCGATGCCGATGAAGGCGGGCACGGAGGAGCCGGCCTCCGCGGAGACCAGGATGCCGATGACGGCCGCGAGGTCGAGGTGCAGCATCTTCTCGGCGGACCGGTCCAGCAGGTGGCGCGAGGGGGCGTCCGGGATGCTGATGCGGGACTTCAGGTCCACGTTGCGGGTGGCGACCGGCATCCGGCGGCGGTTGCGGATCAGCGTGACCAGGGCGCCCTGCGGGGCCTGGAGGCCGTAGAACGCGATGAAGCAGGCGACCGCGCCGTAGTAGATCAGGTTGCCCGCGAGGGACATCCGGGCCAGCAGCAGTATCAGCAGCAGCTCCCGGATCAGGAAGCGGATCGACAGGCCCGCACGGACCTTGCTGAGCCGGCTGACCAGGTAGCTGTCCTTGCGGTGCAGATAGTGGTCCGCCAGGTACGTCACGGCGGCCGCGGCCGCGAAGGCGTAGACGCTCGGGATGAGCGCGGCCAGCATGAGCGCCGGGAAACCCAGCATCATGAGCGCCGCCGCGGCCAGCTCGGCCGCGCTGCCCACTCGGGCGACGCGAATAGCGGTGGATATCACGGATAACCTGCTCTGGGAGGGGAGGAAGCCGGTTTTTTTCTGGACTGTGCGGAGTGTGCGGTAATTCGTCGGGTGTACGGATTCAGGCCCCTGCGTCGGCCCGGTCAATGCACTGCATGGACACCGGAAAGCAGAGGCCTGAATAACGGAAGACTAATTCCCGTCGATTATTACACGCCGTCCTGTCGGTCCAGCACCGAGGCCAGCGCCTGCTCGAAGCCGGAGGCCTTCGCCGCGCCCGCCGTCGGGTCCTGCTGGCGGACGTCGATGACGTGCCCGGTCAGCTCGGACAGCAGCACGTCGAGCGAGGTGCGGGCGACGGCCTCGGAGGAGAGCAGGGTGCCCGCGGGCTCCTGACCGAAAGCCTTGGTGCGCATGGGTGTCGCGGTGCGCTCGGGGTTGATACAGTTGACGCGGATGCCCTCGCCCGCCCACTCGTCGGACAGGGCCTGGGTGAGGTTCACCATGGCGGCCTTGGTCGAGGAGTAGAGGCTGTACTCGGCACGGCCGCGGGTGTAGCTGCTGGAGGTGTACAGCAGCAGCTGGCCCTTGGTCTCCGCCAGGTACTTGTACGCGGAACGGGCGATCTGCACCGGGGCCAGGTAGTTGACCTTCAGCGCCTCCTCGATGGTCGCGTTGTCGGTCTCGGCCAGCCTGCCGATGCGCAGCACGCCCGCGGTGTTGACGACGTAGTCGATCCGCCCGGTCTCCGCGTACGCCTTGGACAGCGCGTCGTCGACCTCCTCCGGGTTCTCCACGTGGGTGCCGGTGGTGGAGCGGCCGAGCGCGTACACCGTGGAGCCGTAGGACCCGGCGAGCTCGGCGATGTCCTTGCCGATGCCGTACGAGCCGCCGAAGATCACCACGGTCCTGCCGGTCAGCAGCTCGCGGTAGGCCTCCTCGCTCACCTGCTCGGGCGCGGCCGTCGAGGCGAGCTGGAACAGCTTGTCGGCGATGAAGACGTCGACGGGCTGGGTGACCTTCATGTTGTACTCGTCGCCCGCCACCACGTGGATCGGCACGTCCGGCAGGTACCGCAGGACGACCGTGCAGTCGTCCGTGGCCTGGAAGTGCGGGTCCTCGGCCGCGACCTGGTAGGCCCGGCGGATCGTGGACAGCCTGAAGGCCTGCGGGGTCTGGCCGCGGCGCAGCCGGGAGCGGTCCGGGATCTCCGTGATGAACTCGCCGTCCTCGCCGTGCGTGCGGGTGACGATGATGGTGTCCGCGGAGGGGATGGCGACGTCGACGGCCTGGTAGCGCTCCAGCGCGGCCACGCAGTCGTCGATGACGCGCTGCGAGAGCAGGGGGCGCACGGCGTCGTGGAAGAGGACTTTGAGGTCCTCGCCCTCGGCCAGGCCCTCGCCGAGTGCCTGGATGGCGCGCTCGGTGGTCTCGTTCCGGGTCGAGCCGCCCTCGATGATCTTCCTGACCTTCGTGAACCCGGCCTTGGCGACGATCTTCTCCACGTCGGGCACGTACCCCGGGGCCATCAGCACGACGACGTCGTCGATCGAGTCGGCGTTCTCGAAGGTGGTCAGGGTGTGCTCGATGACTGCCTTCCCGGCGATCTTCAGCAGCTGCTTGGGGATCGACAGACCCACCCGCTGGCCGGTGCCACCGGCCAGGATCACTGCGGTGGTACGGGGCTTGGCTATGCGCTGGGACACAGAGGACCTACCTTGGGGCGTCAGGGAACGGGGAAATGGTCCCACTTGCGGTTACCGCTGTGCAAGGTGAGCGCCCTTCACCGCATATGTACGCGCCACCTGGCATTCACCTTGCACTGCTGATGACGCCGTGACGCCCTGCGGGGATCCCGCGGAATTCCTGTGTGAGTAACTGCACAGCCGGTCAGCGCCGGCCGAGCTTCTTCAGACAGCGGTGACCGAGCACCTTCACGAGTTCCACCGAGGACGTCTGGTGGACCGTGCGCGCCTTGGCCGCGGAGCTGTGCCGCACCGGCGCCTGCGCGGCCGCGGCGAGGGCGCCGTACAGGGCCTGGGCTGCCACCTCGGGGGCGATCAGCGGCTCCTGCGGCCGCTCCTGCGCGGACTTCGGCACGGCGGACAGCAGCGCCGGGTCACCGAGCACGCGTACGCCCGTACGGGTGATGGCGTCCGCCATCTCGGCGCCGATACCGGCGGCGGCCTCGACGGCCCACCGCGGCGTCGGAATCTTTACGTCACGCGGCGTGGGACTGCACGTGTTCTTCATATGCATGACCGCGCCGTTGCGCACCAGCCGGGAATACAGCTCGTCCGGAAGGCCATTTCCGCGGAATTCCTTGTTGAGGTTCCGCAGCATTTCGGTCTCGGCGAGCGTGAGGGAGCGGTTCGCCGTGTCCGGAACGGGTTGCAGGAACTGTGCGGGCAGCCCGAGCAGCGCCTCGAAGGTGCGCATCAGCCCGCCCCGGTCCCGGTCGTCGACCACGACCACGGTGATCCGCTCCGGGCCGACCGCCCGCGCCCACCGCCCGACCAGCCGGTCGTGCCGGTGCCGGCGCCAGAAGCTGGGGTTGGGCTGCTCGTACGGGGCCTTGCGCAGCATGTGCTCCAGCCAGTCCCCGTAGCCCATCCGCAGGCCGTTCTGCACGTACTGCTGCCACTGCGAGGGCATGATCCTCGCCAGCGGGCGCAGGGTGACCAGGACGTGCACGCGGTCGCCGCCGAGCTGCTCGACGATCCGCGCGATCGTCTCGTCGTCGTCGGCGTCGGCGAAGAACTCGCTGCTGACCACGGCCGTGCGGTCACCGGCCGCGCGCACCTGCTGCACCAGCTTCGACCAGTGCTGCTCGGTGGGCGCGGCGTCGCCCATCATCGCGGGGCGGGCGACGGCGGCCAGGGCGGCCTCCATGGGGTGGCGGGTGTGCCCGGGGAACTCGACGCCGTGTGCGGGCAGCCGGTCCTTCGCGGCGAACAGCGCGCCCTGGATCGAGGTGGTCCCGGTCTTGTGCGGGCCGATGTGCAGCAGCCGGGTACCGGGGGGCAGCGGGGCGGGGAGGTCGGTGTCGTTCACCCGGGCGTCATCTCTCGTGCGGTCGGTCTCCATGGTTAAGGGATGGTAAGACTCACGCCTGAGACTTACCTGAGAAAGGCCTGGGACGCGTATGAGCCCCAGGCCTCGGTCACACGGTCTTCACACGGTCTCAGGCGAGTTCGACACCCGGACGGCCGCTGTCCACCCGCAGCCGCGCCACCGTGCTCGGCGTCGCCTGCGGCCGCACCACCGTGTCCACCGCCCGCACCTGCGCGTCGATACCGTCGCGGTGGATGTCGAGGAGGTGGTAGCCGCGGTGGGCGTCGATGAACTTCCAGTGCGGGTTGTCCGCCTTCAGCGGGTCCCACTGGGCGTGGAAGGCGGCCTGGTCCTGGTCGCCGTTGCTGGAGACGGACGTACCGACGAACTCGGCGCCCACGACCTCGGAGTCCGGGTCGGAGTAGTCGGTCCGCAGATCGCTGATCATCGTCAGGTGGCGGTCGCCGCTGAGCACGACCGGGTTGCGGACCTCGGCGAACTCCCGCAGCAGCGCGTTGCGTTCGACCTGGTAGCCGTCCCAGGCGTCGTAGTACCAGAGCTTGCCCTCGCCGGGCAGGATGTCGGTCTCGGCCATCATGATCTGCGAGGCGACGAGGTTCCAGCGGGCGGGCGAGTTCCGCATCCCGTCCAGCAGCCAGGCCTTCTGCCCGGCGCCCAGCATGGTCATCGAGGGGCTCTCGGCGCCGGCCTGCGTGGTCGCCTGGTCGCTGCGGTACTGGCGGGTGTCGAGGACGTTGAGGCGCACCAGGCGGCCGAACTCCAGGCGGCGGTACATCCGGATGTGCGGGCCGCTGGGGATGGCCGTCGCACGCACCGGCATGTGCTCGTAGTACGCCTGGAAGGCCGCCGTCAGCCGGGCCACGAACGCGTCGTGGGGCTGCTTGGCCGGGTCCTGCGGAACCTCGCCGGCCCAGTCGTTGTCGACCTCGTGGTCGTCGAAGGTGACCACCCAGGGCGCGCTCGCGTGCATCCTCAGCAGGTCGGGGTCGCTGCGGTACTGGGCGTACCGGTTGCGGTACTGCTCCAGGGTGTACGGCTCCCCCGTGCCCTCGTGCCGGCGCGGGCCCGCCGAGGAGGGCGCGGACTCGTAGATGTAGTCGCCGACGAACAGCACGAAGTCGGGGTCCTGCTCGACCATGTCGGCGTACGGCGTGAAGTAGCCGTGCTGCCAGTTCTGGCAGGACGCGAGGGCCACCCGCAGGAAGCCGTTCCTGGCGTGCGCGTGGGG
The DNA here is from genome assembly GCF_047049295.1 of Streptomyces sediminimaris. NCBI lineage: Bacteria > Bacillati > Actinomycetota > Actinomycetes > Kitasatosporales > Streptomycetaceae > Streptomyces > Streptomyces sediminimaris. Next base: position 2,950,518 of record NZ_JBJWOT010000001.1, read on the forward strand.
GGCGGTGCGGGTGCGGCCGGTGTCCGAGACCTGGCCGCCCGCCCGGAAGCGGTACCAGTACGCGCGGTCCGGGCGCAGCCCGCGGACGTCCACGTGAACGCTGTGCCCGTACTCGGGGCGGGCCTGCGCGGAGCCCCGGCGCACCCGCTTCCTGAACCGCTCGTCCTCGGCGAGCTCCCACTCGACCTCGACCGCCCGGTCGGGCATGCCGCCGCCGTTGAGCGGGTCGGGGGCGAGCCGGGTCCACAGCACGATGCCGTCGGGCAGCGGGTCGCCGGAGGCGATCCCCAGGCCGAAGAGCCCGTCGGGCAGGGTGCCCCCGGCCGCCCGGGCCGTGCCCGGCAGCCAGAGCACGGCGGAGGCTGCGGCGCCGAGCGCGGCTGTACCGGCGGTCAGAAAGCGGCGTCGCTCGGGCGAGCTTGCTCTCGTCATCGGCGAACTCCCTTGCCTCGCGGACATCTTGGACACGTGAAGGCTCACGCAGCCGGACGGTCCGCGGACTGAACGCAAGCCTTCGCGTGCATGACAAATGAGCGACAACAGGAGACCCGTTGTGACACAGGAACAACGCGAGGAACGCGATCTGGTCACAGCGGATCCCCTGCCGCCTCAATTGACGGACATCGCGGGGATGTTCAGTACGAGGAGTTCGAGCCGAATCCCACGTGCGCCGGGAGCACGCGCCGCGGCCGGGTCAGAAGGGTTCGAAGCCGTCGAACTCGCGGAGGGACTCGTCGCGTTCCGCCTCGCGGTCCCGCCGCCGCTGCGCCGCGGGCCGCGGCGCCTCGAAGCGGTGGTCCTCGCCACGGCGGCCCAGCATCTCCGCGCCGGCCATCATCGACGGCTCCCAGTCGAAGACGACGGCGTTGTCCTCGGGCCCGATGGCCACGCCGTCGCCGGCGCGGGCGCCCGCCTTCACCAGCTCCTCCTCGACACCGAGGCGGCTGAGCCGGTCGGCCAGGTAGCCGACGGCCTCGTCGTTGTTGAAGTCGGTCTGCCGCACCCAGCGCTCGGGCTTCTCGCCGCGCACCCGGAACAGCCCGTCCTCCTCGCGGCTCACCGTGAAGCCCGCGTCGTCGACGGCCCTGGGCCGGATGACGATGCGCGTCGCCTCCTCCTGCGGCCGCGCGGCACGCGCCTTCGCCACCAGGTCGGCGAGCGCGAACGACAGCTCCTTCAGCCCGAGGTGGGCCACCGCCGACACCTCGAAGACCCGGTAGCCGCGCGCCTCCAGGTCGGGCCGCACCATCTCGGCGAGGTCCCTGCCGTCGGGTACGTCGATCTTGTTGAGGACGACGATCCGCGGCCGCCGGTCGAGCCCGCCGTACTGCTTGAGCTCCTCCTCGATGACGTCGAGGTCGGAGACGGGGTCGCGCTCGGACTCCAGCGTCGCCGTGTCCAGCACGTGCACCAGCACGCTGCACCGCTCCACGTGCCGCAGGAACTCAAGACCCAGGCCCTTGCCCTGGCTGGCGCCCGGGATCAGACCGGGCACGTCGGCGATGGTGTAGACGGTCGAACCGGCGGTCACCACTCCCAGGTTGGGCACGAGCGTCGTGAAGGGGTAGTCGGCGATCTTCGGCTTGGCGGCGCTCAGCACCGAGATCAGCGAGGACTTGCCCGCGCTCGGGTAGCCCACCAGCGCCACGTCGGCGACGGTCTTCAGCTCCAGGACGATGTCCTGCAGCTCCCCCGGCTCGCCCAGCAGCGCGAAGCCGGGCGCCTTGCGGCGGGCCGAGGCCAGCGCCGCGTTGCCGAGTCCGCCGCGGCCGCCCTGGGCGGCGACGTAGGAGGTGCCGTGGCCGACGAGGTCGGCGAGCACGTTGCCCGCCCTGTCCAGCACCACCGTGCCGTCCGGCACCGGCAGCACCAGGTCCTGCCCGTCCTTGCCGGAGCGGTTGCCGCCCTCGCCTGGCTTGCCGCCCGTGGCCTTGCGGTGCGGGGAGTGGTGGTAGTCCAGCAGCGTCGTCACCGACTGGTCGACGGTGAGGACCACGTCCCCGCCGCGCCCGCCGTTGCCGCCGTCCGGCCCGCCGAGCGGCTTGAACTTCTCACGGTGGACGGAGGCACAGCCGTGGCCTCCGTTACCCGCGGCGACATGCAGTTCGACGCGGTCCACGAAGGTGGTCATGTGGGGTGCCTCCAGCACTGCGAAAACGTACGGATGTGTCTCTGCTCTAACACGCGAAAGGCGGACCCGCCTTCCCGATGGGGAAGTGAGGTCCGCCTCGCGAAACGTTCGGGCCGAGCCGTTAAGTCCGAGGACTCAGGCGACCGGAACGATGTTCACGACCTTGCGGCCACGGTGGGTACCGAACTCCACCGCACCGGCCTGCAGGGCGAACAGCGTGTCGTCGCCGCCGCGGCCGACGCCCGCGCCGGGGTGGAAGTGGGTGCCACGCTGGCGGACCAGGATCTCACCCGCGTTGACGACCTGACCGCCGAAGCGCTTCACGCCGAGCCGCTGGGCGTTGGAGTCGCGACCGTTCCGGGTGGACGATGCGCCCTTCTTGTGTGCCATCTGTTCTCAGTCCCTTACTTCGCAGCCGTGGGGATCTCAGTGACCTTGATCGCCGTGTACTGCTGGCGGTGGCCCTGGCGACGGCGGTAGCCGGTCTTGTTCTTGTAGCGAAGGATGTCGATCTTGACACCCTTGTGGTGGTCCACGACCTCGGCCTGGACCTTGATGCCGGCCAGCACCCACGGGTCGCTGGTCACGGACTCGCCGTCGACGACGAGCAGGGTCGAGAGCTCGACCGTGTCGCCCACCTTGGCGGTGGAAATCTTGTCAACCTCAACGATGTCGCCGACAGCAACCTTGTGCTGGCGACCACCGCTGCGCACGATGGCGTACACGCGGATCTCACTCTCTCGCTCGGGAACGGCACCCCCGCAGTCCAGCCACCCGGAAGACGGACGGCCTCTCCGGGGCGGCGGTGCAGGGCAGCCGGCGCTCCGGAGGAAGAGGTTTACGGGGATGTGGCGCGCCCTAGTCCATGGACACGCCGACGGTCAAGGTTACGGGGCCGCCCAGGACTGGTCAAACCGAGCCCGCGCCCGGGCCGGGGCGCGGGCGCGTCCGTCAGGACCCCAGGCTCTCCCGGTAGGCCGCACACGCCTCGTAGGAGGGCAGCAGCCCCTGCTCGGCGGCCTCGGCCAGGGTCGGCGCCTGCTCGTCCTTGGCCGACAGCAGCGGGGTGATACCGGTCGGCCACTCGATCCCGACGGCCGGGTCGAGCGGGTGGATGCCGTGCTCGCGCTGCGGGGCGTAGCCCTCGGAGCACAGGTAGACCACGGTCGCGTCGTCGGTGAGGGCCATGAAGCCGTGCCCGAGGCCCTCGGAGAGGTACACCGCGTGGTGGTCCCGGTCGTCCAGCCGGACGGCCTCCCACCGGCCGAAGGTGGGCGAGCCGGTGCGGATGTCCACGATCACGTCGAGCACCGCGCCGCGCACGCACTTGACGTACTTGGCCTGGCCGGGCGGCACGTCCGCGAAGTGGATGCCGCGCAGCGTGCCCCGGCTGGAGACGGACATGTTGGCCTGGGCGACGCTCAGCGGGTGGCCGGCCGCCTCCTCGAAGACGGGCGCCTTGAACCACTCGTGGAAGCTGCCCCGGCCGTCGGGGAAGACCTTCGGCTCGTGCACCCAGGCACCGGAGATCGAAAGGGGTCGCATGACGGGTCCTCAGCTGTTCTTCTTCTGGTTCGTCAGGGCGGACTTCAGCCGTCGGGCGGCCCGGCGCCACAGCGGACGCGGCGCGGCGGGCCGCTTCGGCGCCGCCTTCTTCCCGGCCGCCCCGGCCGGCGGGACGTGCCGGTCGATGACCCGGGCGCTGCCGGCCGCGTCGACCACCACGTCGACCGGCAGCCGGGTCCACTTCGCCGTGGCGCGGGCAGCGGACGGCACGCCGATGCGGACCGCCCAGCGCTTGCCGGTGAGCTGCTCCAGCGGCAGGCGGGCGGTCAGGGCGGTGCCGTCGGCCGTGGCGTCGGCGGGGTACTTGCCGACGTTCTTGCGCTCGAAGCGCAGCTGCAGCGGTTCGCTCCCGCCGGCCGCGAGGTGCAGGGGCAGCGGGAGGCGGACGGTGGCGCCGTCGAGCGAGGCCGCGGCCGGGTCCATCCGCGCCACCGCCTCGCCCTCCAGCTTGTTGGTGTGCTGGTCGACGTCGAGGGAGAGGTTGCCGGGCCCGTCGGTCCAGTACGGCAGCACGAGGCGGGCCGGGGCGCCGAGCAGCGCGGCCGTCCGGCCGGCCTCCACGTCCGCGCCGCGTACGGCGCCGAGCCGGGTCTCCTTGCTCCAGCCGCAGGACTTGATGCGCAGGTGCAGGTCCCAGATGCCCCGGTCGAGCGGGGCCCCGCCGGCGGCCGTCAGCGGGTCGAGCTCGGAGCGGGCGGAGATCCGCTGGCGGAAGGCGCCGTCCCCGGCGGGCAGCTCGTGCCGCTCGCTGGTGACGGGCAGGTAGAACTGGCGGGCGTCCTCGCGGTGCCGCACCACCAGGTCGACGTCGCTCTTGGCCAGCGGGGCGGCCAGCTCGATGTTCTGCCCGGCCAGCGCCGTCAGCGCTTCCTCCGGCAGCGGCAGGCCGAGCAGCGCGCGCCCGCCGTCCCTGCGGAAGGTCATCGGCTCGTCGCCGATCCGGTACTCCGCGTCGAAACCGACGTGCAGGCTGCCGCCGCGCCACTCCAGCGAGGTGAGCTCGCCGGTGGGCCGGATGCCGGCCTCCCAGGCGGCGAGGGCGCGGATGTCGGCGTAGCGGTCGGCGAAGATCAGCCCGGCGACCACCTTCTGGGTGAGGCCGAGGCGGGCGACGACTCCGGGGCCGAAGCGCTCGGTGACCACGCCGCGGATCTCGCGGTAGAGCTCCTCCGCGTAGTCCTCGGGGAGCTTGAGCAGGCGCTTGCCGCGCAGCCGCTCGACCATCTCGTTGCGCAGCCAGCGGCTGAACAGCTTGTCGCGCAGCGGGCCGGGCTCGGTGAGCTCCTCCACCACGTCGAGGGCCTCGCGCAGGTTGTTGAAGTAGCCGACCGGGTCGAAGCGCTGGAAGCCGGCGTTGGAGCCGTCGTCGCGGGTGATGTGGTAGTAGCACAGGTAGTCGCCGACGACGGAGACGTTCCTGGCGCGCAGATAGGTCTCGACGACGAAGACGTGGTCCTCGAGCCGTCGGCGGCCCTCCTTGAAGCGGATGTTGTGCTCGTTCAGGAACTCCCGCCGGAACATCTTGTGCGGGGTGAGGCTGTCGATCAGCGGCGCGTTCTCCACCGAGGCGCGCGGCCGGTTGACCCGGAACAGCTCCTGCGGGACGGGGCGGCCGATGCCCGCCATCTTGCCCACGACCACGTCGGCGTCGTTCGCCTTGCCGTAGTCGTACATCCGCTCCAGGGCCTCGTCGCCGAGCCAGTCGTCGTGGTCGACGAACATCACGTACTCGCCCTTGGCGGCCGCGATGCCGGTGTTGCGGGGCCGGCCCGACCAGCCGGAGGACTCCTGGTGGATGACGTGGATGTGGGGGTGCTCGGCCGCGAGCCGGTCGAGGCGGGCCGGCGTCTCGTCGGTGGAGCCGTCGTCGACGAAGAAGACCTCGAACTCGTCCGTGGGCAGGCTCTGGCGCAGCACGCCCGTGATGCAGTCCTCGACGTACTTGCCCGGGTTGTAGACCGCTATGACGACACTGACCTTGACTGTCACGCCGCGTTCTCCTTCTCGTGCACTCGGTGGATCTCCGGGAACGCCTCGGCGAGGGCCGCGCGCCAGTCGCGCAGCGGCTCGATGCCGGCCTCGGCGAACCGCTCGTGCCCGAGCACGCTGTAGGCGGGGCGGGGGGCGGGGCGGACGAACGCCTCGCTGGTGGTGGGGCGGACCCGGTCGGGGTCGGTGCCGAGCAGCCGGAAGATCTCCCGGGTGAGGCCGTACCAGGTGGTCTCGCCGGAGCTGGTGCCGTGGTAGATCCCGGCCGGGGCGGTGCCGGCCAGCGCGCCGCGCCCGAGGGCGAGCAGCAGTCCGGCCAGGTCGGCGCTCCAGGTGGGCTGGCCGCGCTGGTCGTCCACGACGTCGAGGGTGTCCTTGACGCCCTCCAGCCTGATCATCGTACGGACGAAGTTGGGGCCGCCGGTGCCGTACAGCCAGGCGGTGCGGACGACGTAGCCGCGGGCGGGCAGGGTCGTCAGCACGGCCCGCTCGCCGGCCAGCTTGGTGCGGCCGTAGGCGCTGCGCGGGGCGGTCGGGGCGTCCTCGGCGTACGGGCTGCCCGCGTCGCCGGCGAAGACGTAGTCGGTGGAGACGTGCAGCAGGACGGCGCCGGTGCGGGCGCAGGCGGCGGCGAGGTGGGCCGGGCCGTCGCCGTTGATCGCGAGCGCCTCGGCCTCCCGGGTCTCGGCGTCGTCGACGGCCGTCCAGGCCGCGCAGTTGACGACGACGGCGGGCCGGTGCTCCTCAAGCGCCCGCCCCACGGCCTCCGGATCGGTGAGGTCCAGCGCCGCGCGGTCCAGCGCGACCGCCCGCTCACCCCCGGCCGCGAGGGCGGCCAGCACATCCTGGCCGAGCATGCCGCCGGCTCCGGTGACCAGCCAGACTGCCTGTTCCTGTGTCGGATTCATGTCTCTTCTTGACGTGGGTGGTGTGCGGAACACATGAACGGGCCCGGGGACCCGGACCCGTTCATGACGGATGATGCCTCAGCCCAGGGCCGCGCGCTCCTTCAGCGGCTCCCACCAGGCGCGGTTGTCGCGGTACCACTGCACCGTCTCCGCCAGGCCCTGCTCGAAGCTCTTGCGCGGTGCGTAGCCGAGTTCCTCGCGGATCTTCGTGCAGTCCACCGAGTAGCGGCGGTCGTGGCCCTTGCGGTCCTCGACGTACTCGACGCTGGTGTCCCAGTCCGCGCCGCACGCCTTCAGCAGCAGCCCGGTGAGCTCCTTGTTGGACAGCTCGGTGCCGCCTCCGATGTTGTAGACCTCGCCCGGCCTGCCCTTGGTGCGCACCAGCTCGATGCCCTGGACGTGGTCGTCGATGTGCAGCCAGTCGCGGACGTTGCCGCCGTCGCCGTAGAGCGGGACCTTCTTGCCGTCGAGGAGGTTGGTCACGAAGAGCGGGATGACCTTCTCGGGGAAGTGGTGGTGCCCGTAGTTGTTGGAGCAGCGGGTGACCCGGACGTCCAGGCCGTGGGTGCGGTGGTACGACAGCGCGATCAGGTCGCTGGAGGCCTTCGCCGAGGAGTACGGCGAGTTGGGCTGCAGCGGGTGCGTCTCGGGCCAGGAGCCCTCGTCGATGGAGCCGTAGACCTCGTCGGTGGAGATGTGCACGAAGGTCTTGACGCCCGCGCGGTGGGCCGCGTCGATGAGGGTGTGGGTGCCGACCACGTTGGTGCGCACGAACTCCGCGCCGCCGTCGATGGAGCGGTCCACGTGCGACTCGGCGGCGAAGTGCACCACCTGGTCGTGCTCGGCCATCAGCTTGCCGACCAGCTCGACGTCGCAGATGTCGCCCTGCACGAAGGCGAAGCCGGGGTGCTCGCGCACCTCGTCGAGGTTGGCCGGGTTGCCCGCGTACGTCAGCTTGTCCAGGACGGTGATCGCGACGTCGCCGGGGCCCTCGGGGCCGAGCAGGGTACGGACGTAGTGCGAGCCGATGAAGCCGGCACCACCGGTCACCAGGATCCGGGTCGGGCGGGCCGGAGCGGAGGGGGCTGTCATGAGGAGATCTGCACCTTGCTGTGATCACCGAGCACGAGCCGGTGGGCCGAAGGGTTACGGGGTGCGGGCGTGACCTCGACGTCACGCCCGATGAGCGAGGCCTCCACGCGGCGCACACCGGTCACGGACGAGCCGCGCAGCACGATGGAGTACTCGATTTCGCTGTCCACGATCCGGCAGTCCTCGGAGACGGAGGTGAAGGGGCCGATGTAGGCGTTCTCCACCGCCGTACCGGCACCGACGATGACCGGTCCGACGATACGGCTGCCCCGGACGCTGGCGCCCGCCTCGATCCGGACCCGGCCGATGATCTCGCTGCTCTCGTCGACCGTGCCCTCGGTGACCGGTTCCAGGCTCTCCAGGACGGACCGGTTGACCTCCAGCATGTCGGTGACGTTGCCGGTGTCCTTCCAGTAGCCGGAGATCGTGGTGGACCTGACGTCGCGCTTGTCGTCGATCAGCCACTGGATGGCGTGCGTGATCTCCAGCTCGCCGCGCCAGGAGGGCTCGATGGACCGGACGGCCTCGTGTATCGCCGGGGTGAAGAGGTAGACGCCGACGAGCGCGAGGTCGCTCTTGGGCACCTTCGGCTTCTCCTCCAGGCCCACCACCCGGCCCGTGCCGTCGAGCTCGGCGACGCCGAAGGAGGTCGGGTCGGGCACCCGGGTCAGCAGGATCTGGGCGTCGGGGCGCTCGCTGCGGAACTCCTCCACCAGACCGGTGATGCCGCCGACGATGAAGTTGTCGCCGAGGTACATGACGAAGTCGTCGTCGCCGAGGAACTCCTGGGCGATCAGCACGGCGTGGGCGAGGCCCAGCGGAGCCTCCTGCGGGATGTAGGTGACCTTGATCCCGAACCGGGAGCCGTCACCGACCGCCTCGCGGATCTCGTCCGCGGTGTCGCCGACGACGATGCCGACCTCGCTGATCCCGGCCTCGGCGATCGCCTCCAGGCCGTAGAACAGCACAGGCTTGTTGGCGACGGGCACCAGCTGCTTGGCCGAGGTGTGGGTGATCGGACGGAGCCGGGTGCCCGCTCCTCCGGAGAGCACAAGAGCCTTCACGTGATGGTCCCCAACTACTATGCCTGCGCTGGGAAGAAAATCCCAACTTGTCTGAATTTGGCCTCAACTTCGGACAGCAGCATAACCCTATCGCTTCACTGCCCATTCACACGTTCGACCTCCGCCGTACGGCGCACCGCGGGGATGACGTGATCCGCCCCCGGCCGTCCGGTCCGGGGGCGGATCACGTCGTCGGCGCGCCGAGGGCCGTCAGCCCTCGTCCGCCGCCGTGGAGACGGAGGAGACGGACTGCTGCTCGGCGGCCGCCGTCTTCTTCGCCGTCTTCTTCGCCGTCTTCTTGGCGGTCGTCTTCTTCGCGGCGGTCTTCTTGGCCGCCGTCGTCTTCTTGGCCGCCGTCTTCTTGGTGGCGGCCTTCTTCGCGGTGGCCTTCTTGGCCGTCTTACGGGCCGCCTTCTTCGCCGGTGCGGCCTCGGCGCCCTCGGCCCGGGCCCCGGCCTCGCCCTCCGACTCCGCCGACGGCACGACCACGACGGCCGCTTCCTCGGACGCGGTGGGCGCGGTCTCCCGGCGCACCGCCCGGCGGCGCGGACGGGCCGGAGCGGTGTCCTCGGCGGCCGCCGGGACCTGCCCGGCCGGCTCCGCCTCCGCGGCCGGCGGCTCGGCCACCGGCGCGGTCTCGGCGACCGTCACCACCGCGGCCTCGGCCCCGGCCGGTGAACCGGCGGGCGCGGAGACCTTGCGGGTGGCACGACGGCGCGTACGGCCCTTGGGCGCGGCCTCGTCCGCCGCGGACGGCTCCGCCGGAACGACGGCGTCCTCCACGGCCGCGGGCTCGCCGAGCACCTCGGCGGCCGGCTCCGGCAGCACCGGACGCTCCACCTCGGCCTCGACCGTGGTGTCCTGGGCCGTCGGCGCCTCGGCCTTCTTCTCCTGGCGCTTCGGCGCGCCCGCCGGAGCGGACGCCCTGCGGCTCGCCCGGCGCCGCGAGCGGCCGCGGCCGGCCGCGGCCTCCGCCTCGGCCACGCTGCTGTACAGCTCCTCGTCGGGCGCGAACGCGGGCTCGGCCAGCGCGACCGGCGCCGCCACCTCGGCGGCGACCTCGGCCTCGGTCTCCCCGGAGACCTCCGGGACCTCCGGGACCTCGGCGGCCGCCACGGTCTCGGGCTCGTGGACGTGCCCGTCACCGCCGCGCCCGCGCTTCTTGCGCTTGCCGCCGCCACCGGCGGAGGCCGGCTGCTCCAGGTGCACGATGACACCGCGGCCGTTGCAGTGGACGCAGGTCTCGGAGAAGGACTCCAGCAGGCCCTGGCCGACCCGCTTGCGGGTCATCTGCACCAGGCCCAGCGAGGTGACCTCGGCGACCTGGTGCTTCGTGCGGTCCCGGCCCAGGCACTCCAGCAGGCGCCGCAGCACCAGGTCCCGGTTGGACTCCAGCACCATGTCGATGAAGTCGATGACGATGATGCCGCCGAGGTCGCGCAGCCGCAGCTGGCGCACGATCTCCTCGGCCGCCTCCAGGTTGTTCCTGGTGACCGTCTCCTCGAGGTTGCCGCCCTGGCCGGTGAACTTGCCGGTGTTGACGTCGACGACGACCATCGCCTCGGTCCGGTCGATCACCAGCGAACCGCCGCTGGGCAGCCAGACCTTGCGGTCCAGCGCCTTGGCGAGCTGCTCGTCGATCCGGTACGTGGCGAAGACGTCGACCTCGGAGGTCCACTTCGACAGGCGGTCGGCGAGGTCGGGCGCGACGTGCGCGACGTAGCCGTAGATGGTCTCCCACGCGTCGTCGCCGCTGACGACGACCTTGGAGAAGTCCTCGTTGAAGATGTCGCGGACGACCCGGACCGTCATGTCCGGCTCGCCGTACAGCAGCGACGGCGCCGAGCTGCCGCCGTTCTTCGACTTCTTCTGGATGTCCTCCCACTGCCCCTGGAGGCGCTCGACGTCCCGGCGCAGCTCCTCCTCGCTGGCGCCCTCGGCGGCGGTGCGCACGATGACGCCCGCGTCCTCGGGGACGATCCTCTTGAGGATGGTCTTCAGCCGGGACCGCTCGGTGTCGGGCAGCTTGCGGCTGATGCCGGTCATCGAGCCCTCGGGGACGTACACGAGGTAGCGGCCCGGGAGGGAGACCTGGCTGGTCAGACGCGCGCCCTTGTGCCCGATCGGGTCCTTCGTCACCTGGACCAGGACGGACTGGCCGGACTTGAGGGCGGACTCGATGCGGCGCGGCCCGTTGGCCATGCCGAGCGCCTCGAAGTTGACCTCACCGGCGTACAGGACGGCGTTGCGGCCCTTGCCGATGTCGATGAAGGCGGCCTCCATCGACGGCAGCACGTTCTGGACCTTGCCCAGGTAGACGTTGCCGACGTACGAGGTCGCCTGCTCCTTGTTGACGTAGTGCTCGACGAGCACGCCGTCCTCCAGGACGCCGATCTGCGTGCGCTCGCCGCTCTGCCGGACGACCATCACCCGCTCGACGGCCTCGCGGCGGGCCAGGAACTCGGCCTCGGTGATGATCGGCACGCGGCGGCGGCCCTGCTCGCGGCCTTCGCGGCGGCGCTGCTTCTTGGCCTCCAGACGCGTGGAGCCCTTGATGGACTGCACCTCGTCGGACGGCTCGGACTTCGGACGGGGCTCGCGGACCTTGACGACGGTGCGCTCCGGGTCGCCCTCGCCGGGCTCGCTGTCCACCGAGGAGTCACCGGCGCGACGCCGGCGGCGACGGCGACGGCGGCTGCCGGCGGACGAGCCGCCGCCCTCGCCGGTCCCTTCCTCCTCGTCCTCCTCGACCTGCTCGGCCGTGTCCTCGGCGTCCTGCGCCTGCTGCGCGGCGGCGCTCTCGTCGGACTCCTCCGACTCGTCGTCACCGCCCGCGTCGGCGGACTCGCCCCGCCGGCGGCGACGGCCGCCCCGGCGACGGCGGCGGCGCGAACCGGTCTCCTCGGAGTCCTCGCCCTCGGCGGCGTCCTCGGTCTGGTCCTCGGCCTCCTCCGACTCGTCCTCGGCGGTCTCGGCCGTCCGCGTCTCGGCCGCCTGCGTCTCGGCCTCGTCGCCGAACGCGCCGCCCCGGCGACGGCGGCGGCGCCGGGCCCCGGACCGCTCCTCTGGCAGCTCCTCCGGCTCGGTGGTCTCCTCGGCCTGCTCGGCGGCCGCCTGCGCGGCGGCCCGCTCCGGCGTCTGGAACTGCGGCTCGGCGAAGACGGGCGCCTGGAACACGGCGACGGCGGGGCGCGCCGGACGGCGCCGCTCCTCGCCCTCGGCGTCCCCGGCGTCCTGCGCCGGCTGCGCGGGCGCCGCGAACCCGGTCGCGGCCTTACGGGCGGTCCGCCGACGGGCACGACGCGGCGCGGCCTCCTCCTCGACGGCCTCGGCGGCCTCGGCGGTCTGGGCGGGTTCCGGCGCAGCCTCGGCACTCTCGGCCCCGGACCGCGCGACCGGCTCGACGGCGGACTCCTCCACCGCCCCGGCACCCGTCACGACCGACTCCTCCACCGGCGACGCCACCCGACGCGTCGCCCGCCGACGAGCACGACGCGGCGCAGCCTCCTCTCCGGCGGCCTCGGCCGCTTCGGCGGTCTCGGCGGCGGTGGTGGCGGCGGTGTCCTGCGCGGGAGCCGCCTCCGTGGTCTCGGTTGTCTCGGCGGTCTCGGCCGTCACGGGCGTACCAGTCGGCGCCGACGCGCGGCGCGTGGCACGGCGGCGCGTACGACGGGGAGCGGCGTCCTCGGCCGACTCGGCCGGTTCCTCGGCGACGGCCGCGCTCTCCTGGGCCTCGGCTCCGGTCTGCGCGGGAGCGGCGGCCACGACGGTCTCGGCCGCCTCGGCGGCGGGTGCCCCGGCGGGCGCGGACGCACGACGGGTCGCACGGCGCCGCGTACGCGCGGCGGGCGCGGGCTCCTCGGCAGCCGCCGGCGCCTCGGTCACCCCGGTGGTCTCCACGGCCTCGGCCTCTTCGGACGCGTCGGACGCGGTGGTGACCGCCGTCGCGCCGGTCTCGTCCTCGTCCGCCTCGCTGTCGCCGTCGGCCGGTATGGCCGGCGCGACGATCTCCTCCGGGGTCTCGGAGGCGGCCGCGGCGGGGGGACCCGCCGGGCGGGAAGCGGCACGGCGCCGACGGCGCGGCGGCAGGGTGTCGCTCGGAGTGTTCAGTTCGGAGCCCGTCGAGGACTCTGCGGGTTCGGTCGGTTCGAGCATGCGGGCATTTCTCCCGTCAGGCTCCCGGGCGCCGCGCCTGGTCCGGCAGGAAGCCGGTGACGTCCGCGGCTCGCGCGATGCGCGGTGCCGCCGTCCGGGGCGCGGGCGCCGCACGGGAACTCTCTGTGTCCTGTCTCGCCGGTTCCGTACACCTCATGTGTACGGCCTGGCGAAAGTCTTCTGGTCGGTGCGCTGCCCGACCCAGGTGGCTCCCGAGTACGAGGGCGGCGCTTCGACGTACGTCCTGTCCTTCGCGGGGCCTTCCCTAGGCCGGCGCCTTCGCGGCGGCAGCGGAGCCGGCCATGGGTAGGGCCGTCGCCGCCTCGCGGTCGGGCGCGAGCGGGTCGGTCACCGCGCCGGTCTCTTCATCGAACAGCCCCTGCGCCAGCCTGGTCACCGCTGCGGGGACCGGCGGCGCCAGGTCGGCCACGGCGCGGAGACCGGACAGGACGTCGTCGGGTCGTACGGCAGGCGTCACGTGCCGAACAACCAGCCGCAGTATCGCACAGGGCTGGTCGGTCGGCCTATCAGCCGTCGAACGGTGCGTGTGAAGTTCCGCGACCGCCGAGCGGGCGTCGAAGGTCCGCACGCCGTTCTTGGCCGTGCGCTGGACCTCGACGGTCCCGGCCGCGTTGAAGGCCGCGACGGCGCGCTCCGCCTCCGCCGGGTCGACGCCGTCCAGCCGCAGCTCCCACACGGAAGCCGTGAGCCGGTCGGCGAGCCCGGAGGTGCGGGCCTCGACCGCGTCGACGACGTCGAGCCCGTCGGGCAGCGACTCGTCGAGCAGGGCCCTCAGGAGTTCCGGATCCCGCGCCTCGGTGAGCGCGATCTCCAGGTACTCCGCCTCACTGCCCGTGCCGGTGGGTGCGGCATTGGCGTACGACACCTTCGGATGCGGCGTGAACCCCGCCGAGTACGCCATGGGCACCTCGGCGCGGCGCAACGCGCGCTCGAAGGCGCGCTGGAAGTCACGGTGGCTGGTGAACCGGAGGCGGCCGCGCTTGGTGTAGCGCAGTCGGATGCGCTGCACCGCGGGTGCGGGCGGCGGGCCTTCGGGCTGTCGCTTGCCCAGTGTCGTTCAGTCCTTCGTGAGAGCGGTCGTACTCCTACCAAGAGTACGTGCCGCGCGGCCCACAGGTTCCCGCCGGTCCACAGCCTCGACCGGTTCGGGGCGCGCGCCGAACAGCACGCGCCGGACATCGGCCCGCGCCTGCCGTACGGATTCCCGGGCGGCGGCCAGCGCCGACCGGACCGCCCGGCCCGCGCCGCGCGCCGCCTCGGCGGCGGGCCGCAGCACGGTGTCGCGCACGGCCTGGCCCACGGGGGTGAGCACGCTCCGGTGCAACCAGCGCACCGGCTCCACGAAGATCCACCGGAGGAGGGCTCCCAGGGCCCGGCCCACGGCGAGCGAGACCCGTCCGGCGACCCGCCAGGCGTGCCCGAGCGCCTGCCCCGCCTCGCGCCCCGTGACGGCCAGGAGGCGCCCGGCGGGCACGAGCACCCACCGCCACAGGACGAGCGCGGGCGGCACCAGCAGCACGCGCAGGACCCGGCACAGGCAGACCCCCGCCCCGGTGACGGCCAGGCGCAGGCCCCGCAGGAGCCCCGCCGCACACCACGCGATCGCCCGCCCCACCGGCGTCAGGACCCACTCGTGCAGCCACCGGGCCGGGACGACGACGAGGTGGCGCACCAGCCACGCGACGCCGGCGGCCACGCCGGCCCCGGCCGCGGCGAGCCCCGCCCCGGCCCCTCTCAGCGCCCACCACAGGCCGTGCCCGACGGGCGTCAGCACGCGCGCGTAGAGCCATATGAGGGCGTGGCCGAGGGGCGTCAGCACGTATCGGTGAAGGCAGCCGAGCGGTACGGCGACGAGCACCCGCCCGAGCCGGCTGAGCGCCCTGCCCAGGGGGTCGACGACGTACCGCCACAGACCGACGAACGGCCACACGAGGAGCGCCCGCGCGATCCACAGCGACGCCCGTCCGGCCGGCCGCAGGACGGTGCGGGTCAGCAGGCGCCCGCCGGCGACGAGCGCGTCCCACGCCATCCGCAGGGGCAGGACGAGCACCAGGGCGACGACGCGCGCGGGGAGACGGATCGCCACGACGAGGCAGCCTTCGGGGACCTGCCGCGCGGGCGGCTGCCGCGGTGCGCCGGCGGGCGGCTCGGGCGGGTCCGTACCGATCTTGTGCGAGTCCATACCGATCTCGGGCGGGTCCGTACCGATCTCGTGCGGGTCCATACCGATGTGGACGCCGCAGCCGCCCGCGCGGATCCCGGACCGGTCACTCGCACAGGGCCTGGTCGGCCAGCAGCAGGGCGTGCCAGTACCTGTAGTACCGCACGCCGTCCGGGTGCCCGGTGAACTCGCAGTACTCGACGGCGGCGGCGACGGCCTCCAGCACCGGCGCGTAGGCGGAGGAGGGCACGTCCGCGCCCGGGCCGGGCGCGCACAGGCCGCGGATCGCCTCGTGGGCCGCGGCGATCACGTCGCCCTCCAGATCCGGGAGGCGCTCGCTCAGCGCCGCGTAGTACTTCAGGTGCTCC
This sequence comes from Streptomyces sediminimaris, assembly GCF_047049295.1. NCBI lineage: Bacteria > Bacillati > Actinomycetota > Actinomycetes > Kitasatosporales > Streptomycetaceae > Streptomyces > Streptomyces sediminimaris. Next base: position 2,965,973 of record NZ_JBJWOT010000001.1, read on the forward strand.
TGCCGTGCCGTGGTGAGGAGATCGCTCGTCCCGGCCATGAGACCTCCCGCGCAGGTGAGGGAAACCGTGTGATGCCGTCAGCGTAGGGCTCACACCGCGCAACCGCCCTTCCGCGTCCGGGATCCCGGGGAGCCCGCGGAAGCGGGGGTCCCGGGGGCGGGTCAGGAGGCCGAGGTGTGCTGGTCGTCCCGCTCCGGGGACGGCCGGCTCGCGTTCCTCTCCCGGCGGCGGCGCAGCAGATGGCGCGCGATCAGGGCGGCGAGGACGACGCCCGCGGCGATGAGGACGTACCGCTCGTAGCGCTGGATGGCCGGGTACAGGGTGCCGATGTGGTCCCCGGCGAGGTCGCCGAGGGTCACCCAGACGGCCACCCACAGCGCCGCGCCCAGGGCGTTGAAGACGATGAACCGGCGCCAGGGCAGCTCGCTCATCCCGGCGACGATGCCGTTCGCCTGGCGCAGTCCCTCGATGAACCGGGCGACCGTGACGACCTTCCCGCCGTTGCGGGCGAAGAACTCCTCCGCCTTCTCGACGCGGGCCGGGGTGAGCAGCACGTAGCGCCCGTAGCGCATCACCAGGCGGTGGCCGCCGTACCGGCCGATGAGGTAGCCGATGTTGTCGCCGCAGACGGCGGCGACGAAGGCGATCCCGGCGACCGCGACGACGTTGAGCTGTCCCGCTCCCGCGTACACGGCGGCAGCGATCAGCACCGTCTCCCCGGGGGCCGGCACACCGAAGTCCTCCAGGAAGAGCAGGCCGCCGACCGCCGCGTAGCCCCAGTGGTTCAGGAGCGGCGCGAGGTCGGCGAAGACGCCCGGCAGATGAGGCGCGGACACAGGGATCACCTCTGGATCGGTCAGAGCCGCGACCAGCGGAGTACCCCGGGGTGCGCGGTGCCATGCCGTGACGGGAGCGGAACCGCCGGCCGCCGGGAGGGGCCCCGGCTCCGCCTCACGGGAGCGGTGACGGCGACTGCGACGGCGATGGCGTGGACGAACCCTGTGACGCGTGCGGCGACGGCGTGGACGAACCCTGTGACGCGTGCGGCGACGGCGATGGCGTGGACGGACCCTGTGACGCGTGCGGGTAGTGGACGAAACGGATGGTGGAGACCACGAACACGACGGGCTCGCGCGGATCGTCGAGGTCCACCGTGATCTCGCGTGAGGGGTGCAGACCCGGTGCGGGCAGCGTCGTTCCCGCCCAGTGGCGGCCCGCCGGGAACCGCCAGTGCACGCGGGCGGCCCGGCCGCGGGGGACCCTGACCGTGACGCGGCCGGCGCGCAGCCGCGCGCGGCTGGTGCCGACCCGGGCCAGGAAGCCGGTGAGCCCGGCGCGGGTGGTGGTGAACTGGACGTAGAGGGAGTCCTTCTCCCAGGTGTTGGCCTCGAAGAAGGCCTCGCCGCGCGCACCGGGAGGTATCGGCACCTCGTACACGGCGCGCTGCACCGCGGAGGGCGCCCCGTGGACGAGTCCCGCCCGCTCGGCCCGCAGCTTCCGCACGGCGGCCACGTTGTGGCTCTGATCGGCCGAGACCGCCAGGTACACGGCCGGGATCACCGTCAGCAGCACCGCGGCGGTCCAGCGGCGCAGACGGCCCGCGGCGGTCGGCCGCCTCCCGGCGGCCGGCCCGGGCTCCGCGGCGGCGCGATCGGCTCCACAGGTCACCGGCACCGCGCTCCGCCACCTTCCGGCCCTGCTGTCCCCTGTCCCCTGTCCCCGGAGCCGGACGCACGGCACGCTCGAACCACGGCGTCATTTACACGGCCGTAGAAGTTCTACGCGACTGTAGAAGACGACGGGGTGAACGACAAACCGCGTGGGAGCGGGACACGCTCCGGCCCGGCCGCGTTCACGTCTCCACCCCGGCACGAACGTGAGGCCGAACGGCCCCGGAACCGCCTCGAACGGCCCTCCGCGAGGGCCGACCGTCACCTGTACCGGCGGGCGACGGCGGCGCACGCTGAGCACATGACCGGCAACCAGGCACCTCTCCGCAGTGGGTCATGGCACCCGAAGGGCTTCATGATCCTCACCCCCTCACAGATCGAGGTCACGGCCGGCACGGAGTTCACCTCGTCCGTGACCGTGTGGCCGGCCGGACCACGGCACGTCGTCAGCGCCTCCGCACCCGCCGGCTCGAACCTGAACGTCGAGGTGAACGGCCACACGGTGACCGTCACGGGACGCCTCGGGCACACCGGAGAACAGCACGCCGTCACGGTGACGGTGAGCGACGGGGCGGACGCCGCGCACGACACCCTGACCGTCGTGGCCCCCGAACTCCCCTCCCGTACCGGGCACTTCGGCGTGCACCCGCATCCGGACCGGAGGTGACGACGCGGTCGCACCGACGCACGCGCGAACGCACGCGCCGACACACGCTGAAGGGCCCGGCCGGGCGGCCGGGCCCTTCACCCGGGGCGGGTGACGTCAGGTCACCATCTGTACCAGCGACCCCGTCCGCCGCCCGTGGTGGTCGAACGCATCACGAAACCGAGCAGCCACACCACCAGCACGGCGATCGCGACCCACCACAGGACCTTGAGCGCGAAACCGGCACCGAAGAGAATGAGCGCCAGAAGCAGGACGAGCAACAGGGGAACCATAGTTATCAACCTCCTGGACGCCGTTTTCCCTGCGATCCTCCCTTCATACGCCGACAACACCTTGTTTATGAAGCGTGAATCGGGGCATTCGGGTTTCTTGCCCTCGGCAACGGCCGTATGGCCGCCGAGGGACGGAGCGAGAAGCCCGGTCGCAGTGTGCTGACGATCGCCACCGACACAACCGCCACCGACATAGACGTACTGGCCCGCTTCGGCCGCGCCCTCGCCGACCCCACCCGCTGCCGAATCCTGCTCGCCCCGCGGAACGCACCGGCCTGCCCCGCCGACCTCGCCGACGCACTGGAGGTCTCGCGCACCCGCCTGTCCAACCACCTCGCGTGCCTGCGGGACTGCGGCCTGGTCGTCACCGTCCGCGACGGTGACGCACCCGTTATGAACTCGCCGACGACCGCCTCGGCCACGCCCTGGACGACCTGCGCACCGCCGTGGTGGCCGTCGAGACCGACCGCACGTGCCCGGACGACGCGTCGTCGGCCATCGGCGCTCTCCCGTGGCCGGTCAGTTCGGGGGCACCCCGAGGAATCGCAGCACGGCGAGGACGCGCCGGTGGTCGGCGTCGGCGGCGGGCAGGCCGAGTTTGGCGAAGATGTTGTTGATGTGCTTGGCGACCGCGCTGTCGCTGACCACCAGTGCCTCGGCGATTCCCGCGTTGGAGCGTCCCTCGGCCATCAGCGCCAGCACCTCCCGTTCACGTGGTGTCAGCCGCTCCAACGGGTCGCTGTGGCGGCGCAGCAGCAACTGGGCGACGACCTCGGGGTCCAGCGCCGTGCCGCCGTCCGCGACCCGCCGTACCGCGGCGATGAACTCCTCCACGTCGGCGACACGTTGCTTGAGCAGGTAGCCGACCCCGTCGGTGTGCGCGGTCAGCAGATCGGCCGCGTACCGCTCCTCCACGTACTGCGAGAGCAGAACCACCGCCGTCCGGGGCCACTGGCGGCGGATCACCAGCGCGGCACGCACTCCCTCGTCGGTGAAGCCCGGCGGCATCCGGACGTCGACCAGGGCCAGTTCGGGCCGGTGCTGCTCGACCGCGGTCAACAGAGCGTCCGCGTCACCCACGTCGGCTGCGATCTCGAAGCCGGCCATCTCGAGCACCTTGACGAGCCCCACGCGCAGCAGCACCGAGTCCTCGGCGATCACAGCTCGCACGGCAGTTCCGCGGTGATCGTGGTCGGGCCCCCGGCGGGGCTGCTGATGCGGAAGGATCCGTCGACGGAGCCGACGCGTTTGGCCAGTCCGCCGAGCCCGCTGCCGGCTGAGGCGTCGGCGCCACCGATCCCGTCGTCGGTGACGTTCACGCGCAGCACCTTCCCGATCCGTTCGACGGTCACCCCCGAGCGGGTGGCACGGGCGTGCTTGGTCACGTTGGTCAGCGCCTCGGAGACCACGAAATAGGCGACCGACTCCACGACGGGCGCTGCTCGCTCTCCGATGTCGACGCGCAGACGTACCGGCAACGGTACCCGGGCGGCCAGACCGGACAACGCAGCGTCCAGCCCTCGGTCTTCGAGGACCGCGGGGTGCAACCCCCGTACAAGGTCGTTGAGTTCGGCGATGGCCTCCTTCGCCTCCCGGTGCGCCGCGTCGATCACCGTACGGGCATCGTCCGGCAGGTCGGTGAGAGTGGCCTTGGCCAGTCCGAGATTGACCGCAAGGGAGACCAGGCGCTGCTGGGTGCCGTCGTGGAGATCGCGTTCGATGCGGCGGCGCTCGGCGTCGACGGCTTCGATCAGGTCGCTGCGGCTCTCGACCAGATGCTCGACACGCTGCCGAAGCCGCTCGTTCCGGCTCGGCCCCAGCAGCGTCGGCGCGAGCCGGGCCTCGGTTCGGGCCGTCGCCCCGGCCAGCCAGGGGGCGCTGCACAGCAGCACGACACCGCCGACGGTGTAGACGCCGCCGACAGTGTAGAAAAACGCCCGGTCCACCGGCAGCGCCCAGAGCCACCCGAAGACGGTGGCACCCGCCACCGCCACGGCCCACGCCGCGAGCACCAGCAGTTCCAGAGCAGCCAGCAACGGCCCGAGCAGGAGGTGGTATCCGACCTGTCGCCAGGTCTGGGCCGAGGACAGCCACCGCAGGGCACGCCTCGGCCACCATCGTTCCGGCGTCGGCGTCAGCCGGGGGACGTCCACACCGAGTAACGCTCGATAACGGTGTCGTTGAACAACGGTGAGCGCCGGAACGCCGACGAGGAACAGTGCGAACGGTATCGGGACCACAGCCCACGCGTTCGCCTTCACGACGATCGTCACGCCCCAGACCCACAGCGGAGTCAGGGCAAGGTGCAGCGGAATCCCGGCTGCCGCGAAGCCGGTGTCCCGTCGCGCTCGAAGTAGTGCGCGTCGCAGCGTCCGGGGACTCCTCATGACTCGACGGTAGAACGCCTGGTGACGCACATGCCATGCACCGTGTATCCGGATCGATGGTGAAGCCAGTACCACCCCCAAGTCGGACCTTCGCGTTACCGACGCGCGCGCCCGCCGCAGGAAAGCTTGTCCATGTAAGGCACACAAGCCCGCATCCGGGAGGAGACGCAGCCCCATGGCCTTCGTCGATTCGGCAGCTTGCGGCGCTGCGGACGCGCTGCCCGCCGCACCCAGCGTCCCGCGCTGGTCGGCCGCGCGGGTAGGGCTGGAGGCCCTGGGCCTCACCGCCACCGGAGCACTGCTGCTGCGCCGGGATCCTCGGCACCCGCTCACCGCGGCGGCAACCGCCGCGCTGCTGATCGTCGACGCCTGGTTCGACATCGTCGCCTCTGCCCGCGGAGCCGAACTCAAGCCGCGGCGATCGTGATGGCCGCCGTCGCGGGACTACCGATGGCGGCCCCGTGCGTCGTGCCGGCCACCGCTTCCTGCCGCCCCGGCTTCCCCGGCTTCCCCGGCTTCCCCGGCCACGAGGGTCCGCCCCACCATCGCCGACCCGATGTCACTGCGGGTGCTGCCGCCACGCCCCCGCCCACACCTCTGGAGGAGACCACGATGACCGAGCAGCCCCCGGCACCGGCAAAACGTCCCCAGCCCGCCGAGCGCCCGGAAGGCGGGGACGAGAACGCCATCGTGGACCTGTTCGTCGAACGGCTCGGGGACCGGATCGACGACCGCGTCGCCGCGTCGTTCGACGAGGTGTGCGCCGAGCGGCTGGCGGAGCCCGGCCCTTTTCAGCGAGCTGTGGTCCGTGGTCGAAGGGCGGAGCTCAGGGTCCTGTTGCTCTCACTGATCCTCGGCACCGCCGCAACAACCTTCGCTCCCGGCGGGACCACCGCACTGCTCATCTCCTGGGCCGGACTGGTGGTCCTCAACCTCGCCTACCTCTTCCGCCCACGCTGACACCCGACTCGGTCCGTCCCCGAAGGCTCATACCAGCCGACGCGCCGTCGCCCCCTACGATCCGTCCGACGCCTCACTCACGTCAGTGAGAGTGACCGCTGCTCGCAGCGTCCTTCTTGACCGTCAGCGGCAGCAGCTTCTTGCCCGTGGGGCCGATTTGAATTGTCGTGTCCATCGCGGGACAGACCCCGCAATCGAAACAAGGCGTCCACCGGCAGTCCTCGACCTCCGTCTCGTCGAGGGCGTCCTGCCAGTCCTCCCAGAGCCAGTCCTTGTCGAGGCCCGAGTCGAGGTGGTCCCAGGGGAGGACCTCCTCGTAGGCGCGCTCGCGCGTGGTGTACCAGTCGACGTCGACGCCTTGGGGGATCAGGGCCTTGTCGGCGCAGGCCATCCAGCGGTCGTAGGAGAAGTGCTCGCGCCAGCCGTCGAAGCGGCCGCCGTCGTCGTAGACCGCGCGGATCACCGCGCCGATGCGGCGGTCGCCGCGGGACAGGAGGCCCTCCACGATGCCCGGCTTGCCGTCGTGGTAGCGGAAGCCGATGGAGCGGCCGTACTTCTTGTCGCCGCGGATCTTGTCGCGGAGCTTCTGCAGGCGGGTGTCGGTCTCCTCCGCCGAGAGCTGCGGCGCCCACTGGAAGGGCGTGTGGGGCTTGGGGACGAAGCCGCCGATGGAGACCGTGCAGCGGATGTCGTTGGAGCCGGAGACCTCGCGGCCCTTCTGGATCACGCGGGTCGCCATGTCGGCGATCTGGAGGACGTCGTCGTCGGTCTCCGTCGGCAGGCCGCACATGAAGTACAGCTTCACCTGGCGCCAGCCGTTGCCGTAGGCCGTCGCGACCGTGCGGATCAGGTCGTCCTCCGAGACCATCTTGTTGATGACCTTGCGCATCCGTTCCGAGCCGCCCTCGGGGGCGAAGGTCAGGCCGGAGCGGCGGCCGTTCCTCGTCAGCTCGTTCGCGAGGTCGACGTTGAAGGCGTCCACGCGGGTCGAGGGGAGGGAGAGGCCGATCTTGTCGTCCTCGTAGCGGTCCGCCAGCCCCTTGGCGATGTCGCCGATCTCGGAGTGGTCCGCCGAGGAGAGCGAGAGCAGGCCCACCTCCTCGAAGCCGGTCGCCTTCAGCCCCTTGTCGACCATGTCGCCGATGCCGGTGATGGAGCGCTCGCGGACCGGCCGCGTGATCATGCCCGCCTGGCAGAAGCGGCAGCCGCGGGTGCAGCCGCGGAAGATCTCCACCGACATGCGTTCGTGGACCGTCTCGGCCAGGGGGACCAGCGGCTGCTTGGGGTACGGCCACTCGTCGAGGTCCATGACCGTGTGCTTGGACACCCGCCACGGGACGCCCGACTTGTTGGGGACCACGCGGGCGATACGGCCGTCGGGGAGGTACTCGACGTCGTAGAACGCCGGGACGTACACCCCGCCCGTCCTCGCCAGGCGGAAGAGGACCTCCTCGCGGCCGCCGGGGCGGCCCTCCGCCTTCCACTCGCGGATGATCCGTGTCATGTCCAGTACGGCCTGCTCGCCGTCGCCGATGACCGCGGCGTCGATGAAGTCCGCGATCGGCTCGGGGTTGAAGGCCGCGTGGCCGCCGGCCAGGACGATCGGGTCGTCCGGCGTCCGGTCCTTCGACTCCAGGGGGATCCCGGCCAGGTCCAGCGCCGCCAGCATGTTGGTGTAGCCCAGCTCCGTGGAGAAGCTGAGCCCGAACACGTCGAACGCGCGGACCGGCCGGTGGCTGTCCACCGTGAACTGCGGGACGCCGTGCTCCCGCATCAGCGCCTCCAGGTCCGGCCACACGCTGTAGGTGCGCTCGGCGAGGACGCCCTCCTGTTCGTTCAGGACCTCGTAGAGGATCATGACGCCCTGGTTGGGCAGGCCGACCTCGTAGGCGTCCGGGTACATCAGCGCCCAGCGGACGTCACAGGACTCCCACGGCTTGACCGTGGAGTTGAGCTCTCCGCCGACGTACTGGATCGGCTTCTGCACATGCGGGAGCAGAGCTTCGAGCTGCGGGAACACGGACTCGGCGGCCGCAGCGACTTCGGCAGGCATCTCGCGAACCTTCGGGGCTGGGTGAACTGACAGGGGTGACCCTCTAGCCTAACGCGACGCCGCACCCGCCCCGACCGCCCGGACCTCCCGCACCCGCCCCGACCACCCGGACCTCCCGCACCGGCGCCGCGCGGGGCCGTCACACGTCCATCCCGCCCGTGACCTCCCGCCACGCTCCCGGCAGCTCCGCCTCGTCCGCCGCCGCGCGTGCCTCCTCACGGCCGTAGAGGAGGCCGTAGGTGAACACGTTCTCCCCGGCCGCGTGTGCCACGGCGGACAGCTCGCGCAGGGTCTGCCGGGTCATGACGCTGTCCTGGTGGTCGCCCAGCAGGTTCTGCAGGGACTTCATCGACCTGGCCAGCGCGGTCGCCGGCTCGCCGAGGGCGGCGACGGCGGCCTCCGCGGAGTACCGGGTCCGCTTGGCCTTCTTGCGCGCCTCGTGCAGGGCGAGGTCGCGGTCGTGGCCGGGCTCCAGGTCGATGGCCTGCTCCACCACGCCGGACAGCCTCGCGAAGTCCTTGCGTACGGCCCTGGCGATCACCTTCTCCGGGCTGCCGGCGGCCGCCCGGAGCAGCGGCGGTTCGGCGACCAGCGCGTCCACGGCGTCGAGCAGCGCCAGGTACCGCCTGGAGTCCAGGACGCCGGTCAGCCGGCGCCGGGACCCGCCCCGGCGGGCGTTCGCCCAGGTGCGCAGCCGGGTGCGGACCGGCCCGTGGATCAGTGTGCGGGGCAGTTCGGCCAGGGCCGCCGTCAGGCGCTCGGTCAGCACCTCCTGGTCGCGGTCCACGCCGAGCTCGCCGGCCAGCCACTTCAGTTCCTCGCCGAGGGGGTCGGTGACGGTCCGGTCGAGGACCTTGGCGTAGGAGCGGAAGGCGCTGCGCATACGGCGGGTGGCGACGCGCATGCGGTGCACGGAGTCGTAGGCGTCCTGCCGCACGGCCGGGTCGAGTGAGACGAGGGCGTCCCGCTGCTCGCGGACGTAGGCGAGGACGTGGTCGCCGGCCGTCGCCCGCACGGCTTCGGGCCCGCGCCGCCCGCCTGCCTTCTTTACGCCCTTTGTGCCTTTTGCACCCTGTGCAGCTTTTACCTTTTTCGCTCCCTTTTCGATCTTCCCGGCCTGTCCGTCCCGCCCGGCCTGTCCGTCCCGCCCGGCCTGTCCGCTCCTCCCGGCCTCTCCGTCCCGCCCGCCCTTCGTGCGCGGTGCCGTCTCCATCAGTGCCCGTGCCAGCTTCGACGCCGATCCGGAGGGCCGTACGCCCGCCTTGCGGAGCCGCTTGTCGATCTTGTCGAGGAAGGCAGGGTCGCCGCCGTCGGCGAGTTCCACCTCCAGCTCGGTCCACTGGGCGACGCCGCCGTCGCCGGTGAGCCGTTCCGCGCGTACGGCGTCCACGCTGACCTCGGCGAGCAGCCGGCCGCCGGCGTCGACGAGGTCGCGGATGTCGCGGTCGGACCGCAGCCGGACCACGGGCCGCAGTTCGGCGTCGCGGACACGGGAGCGGATCAGGCCGGCGAGGCTGCGCGGCAGCTCGTCGGAGAGCGGGGCGCGGATCTCGTCGCGGACGCCGGGGGCGACGGGGAACTTCAGGTGCCAGCCCGCGTCCGCGCCGCCGGTGCGGCGGCGCAGTGTGATGGCGGAGGCGGCGAGGCGCTCGTCGGGGGTGTCGTAGTACGTGGCGTCCAGATGCGCGACACCCTTGTCGACGACGGCGTCGACCCCGGCGACGCCGGTCAGGTCGGGCAGCCCGCTGTCGTCGGACTCGTACTTCCGCTCGATCTCGCGCTTCGTGTCCGCCATGACCCGAATCTAGTGGGATTCGTCCCCGAGCGGCAGGGACCTTCGGGCATGAATGGCGGGCGGACGGCGGCGCAACACCGGGTGCGCTACGCCGACATGGGTCGCTGTGCCTTGATCGACTGCAGCAGGCCCACCGCTATCCAGACGGCGAACATCGACGAGCCGCCGTAGGAGACGAACGGCAGCGGCAGGCCCGTGACCGGCATGATGCCGAGGGTCATGCCGATGTTCTCGAAGATCTGGAAGGCGAACCAGGCGACGACCCCGGCGGCGACGATCGTGCCGTAGAGCTCCGTCGAGTCGCGGGCGATGCGGCAGGCCCGCCACAGGATCACGCCGAGCAGCAGGATGATCAGCCCGGCGCCGACGAAGCCGAGCTCCTCCCCCGCGACCGTGAAGACGAAGTCCGTCTGCTGTTCGGGCACGAACTGGCCGGTGGTCTGCGAGCCGTGGAAGAGGCCGGCGCCGGTCAGGCCGCCGGAGCCGATCGCGATGCGGGCCTGGTTGGTGTTGTAGCCGACGCCCGCCGGGTCGAGCGCGGGGTTGGCGAAGGCCGCGAAGCGGTTGATCTGGTACTCGTCCAGGATGTGCAGCTGCCAGACGGCGACCGCGCCGACGGCGCCGGCCGTGATGAGGCCGAACACCCAGCGGTTGGAGGCTCCGGAGGCGAGCAGCACGCCGAGGATGATCACCACCATGACCATGACCGAGCCGAGGTCGGGCATGAGCAGGACGATCAGGATCGGGACGGCGGCCAGGGCCAGGGCCTGGAGGACCGTGCGGTGGTCGGGGTACTTCTTGTCGCCCGCGTCGACCCGGGCCGACAGCAGCATCGCCATGCCGAGGATGATGGTGATCTTCACGAACTCCGAGGGCTGGAGGGAGAAGCCGCCGCCGAGCACGATCCAGGAGTGCGCCCCGTTGACCGTGGAGCCGAGCGGGGTGAGCACCATCAGGATCAGGAAGACCGAGATGCCGTACAGGATCGGGATGACGGTGCGCAGGGAGCGGTGGCCGATCCACACCGTGCCGATCATGAAGGCGATGCCGATGCCGGCGTTCATCAGGTGCCGGATGAGGAAGTAGTACTGGTCGCCCTGGTTGATCTCGGTGCGGTTGCGGGTCGCCGAGTAGACGAGGACCGCGCCGATCAGCGACAGCGCGACCGCCGCGAGCAGTATCGGCCAGTCCAGTCGGCGGGCGAGCGAGTCACGGGCGAAGATCCGTGTCCAGCCGGCCCGCTGGGGGCCGTAGCCGGGGACGGAGAAGCTGTTGCCGGTCATGTGAGCATCCTCCGGTTCCCCCGCCTGCGCGGCCGCCTGCGGGTGTTCCGGTTCGTCGCGGCCGGGGAGGCGGTGGTCGCGGCCGGCAGGGTTCCGCCCGGGTTGGTGGCGCCCTTCTCCAGGGCCTTCGCCACCTCCTTGGCCGGGTCCTTGGCGACCTTCGGGGAGTCGATCGTGCCGTCCGTCCTGACCTTGGGCAGGCCCTTCTGCGGCGTGGGCAGCAGCGCCTTCTTCTTGTCGACCGAGCCGTCGGACTGGACGCCGTACAGGGCGCTGTAGATGTCGCGCACGGCCTTGCCGGAGGCGCCGGAACCCGTACCGGCCTGGGCGATCGTCATGACGACCGTGTAGTCCTTGGAGTACGTGGCCAGCCAGGAGGTGGTCTGCTTGCCGTAGACCTCGGCGGTACCGGTCTTGGCGTGCAGCGTGATCTTGTCCTGCGGCCAGCCCTGGAACTTCCAGTTGGCGGTACCGCGGGTGATGACGCCCGCGAGGGCCTTGTCCATGCCCTTGAGGGTGGCCTTGCTGACCGGGAGCTTCGCCTTGACCTGCGGCTTGATCGGCTGGACCGTCTTGCCGTCGGCGCTGATGATCGCCTTGCCGATGGTGGGGACGTACTCGGTGCCGCCGTTGGCGAGCGCCCCGTAGATCATCGCCTCCTGGATCGGGGTGAGCAGCGTGTCACCCTGGCCGATCGAGTAGTTGATCGAGTCGCCCTCGCGCATCTTGTTGCCCTCGCGGCAGTTCTCGTAGGCGATCTTCTCGACGTAGGTGCCGTTCTTCTTGCCGGACTTGCACCAGGCGTCCTTGTTGGCCTTCCAGTAGTCCTGCTTCCACTGGCGGTCCGGGACGCGGCCGGAGACCTCGTTCGGGAGGTCGATGCCGGTCTGCTTGCCGAGGCCGAACTGGTGGGCGGCCTTGTAGAAGTAGTCCTTCGGCTGGCCCTTCTTCGGGTTGAGGCCGCCGTCCTTCTTCCATTCGCGGTCGGCGAGCCCGTAGAAGACGGTGTCGCAGGAGACCTCGAGGGCGCGGCCCAGCGAGATGGGCCCGAAGCTCTCGCCCTCGAAGTTCTTGAAGACCTGTCCGCCCACCGAGTACGAACTGGTGCACGGGTAGCCGCCGTCCCAGGGGTAGCCGGCCTCGACCGCGGCGGCCGTGGAGACCACCTTGAAGGTCGAGCCGGGCGCGGACTGACCCTGTATGGCGCGGTTGAGCAGCGGGTAGTCGGACCCCTTGCCGGTGAGCTGCCTGTAGTCCTTGGCGGAGATGCCGCCGACCCAGACGTTCGGGTCGTAGGTCGGGGCGGAGGCCATGGCGACGATACGGCCGGTCTTGGCCTCCATGACGACGACGGCGCCCGAGTCGGCCTTGTAGTTCTCGCCGGTGATGCTGTCGTACTGCTTGCGGGCGGTCTTCATCGCCGAGTGCAGCTCGTACTCGGCTACCCGCTGGACGCGGGAGTCGATGCTGGTGACGAGGTTCGAACCGGGCTGGGCGGGGTCGGACTTGGCCTTGCCGATGACGCGCCCGAGGTTGTCGACCTCGTAGCGGGTGACGCCGGCCTTGCCGCGCAGTTCCTTGTCGTACTGGCGCTCCAGGCCGCTGCGGCCGACCTGGTCGGAGCGCAGGTAGGGCGAGTCGGTGTGCTGGGCCTTGGTGATCTCGGCGTCGGTGACCGGGGAGAGGTAGCCGAGGACCTGGGCGGTGTTGGCCTTGCCGGGGGCCGGGTAGCGGCGCACGGCCATGGGTTCGGCGGTGATGCCGGGGAAGTCCTCGGAGCGCTCCCGGATCTGCATGGCCTGGCGGGGCGTGGCCTCGTCGGTGATCGGGATCGGCTGGTAGGGCGAGCCGTTCCAGCACGGCTGCGGCGTCTTGGCGTCACACAGCCGCACCCGCTGCATGACGTCCGTGGGCTTCATGCCCAGGACGCCGGCCAGCTTGGTCAGGACGGCCTTGCCGTCGTCCTTCATCTTCAGCAGGTCGGTGCGGGACGCGGAGACCACCAGGCGGGTCTCGTTGTCGGCGAGCGGCACGCCGCGCGCGTCCAGGATCGAGCCGCGCACGGCGGGCTGGACGACCTGCTGGACGTGGTTGCCGGACGCCTCCTTGGCGTAGGCGGCGCCCTCGCGGATCTGCAGGTACCACAGCCGGCCGCCGAGCGTGCCGAGCAGGGAGAGGACGAGGATCTGGATGACGACGAGTCGGATCTGGACCCGTGGGGTCCGTCCGGTCTCGGGGATGTTGGTCACTGCTGCTGCCTCCCCCTCTCAGTGTGTCTCTGTGTCATATCCGACGGACCTGTGAACGACGGCCGTCAACTCTCCGGCGCTCACAGCCGCTTGACTCCCTTGATGCGGCCCACGCGCGCGGTGCGGGTTCTGGCCCTGGTCTTCAGGCTGCCCAGGGCACCGCGCTGGCCGCCGACCTTGAGGCCGGTGCCGGCGGAGATCCAGCCGGAGGAGATGTCGGTGGTCTTCTTGGACGAAGAGCCCGACTCCGCGGCCAGCGGGTCGTTGTCCGCGCGCCGGGCCAGGAACATGACCCCGGGGACCACGAACGGCGCGAGCAGCAGGTCGTAGAGGGCCGCGGTGAACAGCAGGCCGGCGAGGCCGACGTGGCGGGCCGCGGTGTCGCCGACGAGGGCGCCGACGCCCGCGTACAGCAGGGTCGAGCCGACGGCGGCGGCGACCACGACGACCATCGGGCCGGTGGCCGACTTCAGCCGCCCGTGGTCCGGTTTGGCCAGTCCGGCGAGGTAGCCGACGACGCACAGCACCAGGGCGTAGCGTCCGGCGGCGTGGTCGGCGGGCGGCGCGAGGTCGGCGAGCAGGCCGGCGCCGAAGCCGACGAGGGCGCCGCCGACATGGCCGTAGACCAGGGCCAGGCCCAGCACGGTCAGCAGCAGTACGTCGGGCACGGCGCCCGGCAGGTGGAGCCGGGCGAGGACGCTGACCTGGAGGACCATGGCCACGACGATCAGGGCCGCGGAGAGCAGGATCCGGTTGACGCGCATGGGGATTCAGCTCCTACAGCTACGGGGTCTGGCCGGGGACGGGCGCGCCGGCCGACGGGGTGACCGTGACGGTGACCGTCGGCGTCGGGGTCGGCTTGGGCTTCTTCGGCAGGACCGTGTCGCGCGGATCCTTCTTCGGGGCCTCGACGACGACGCCGACGATGTCGAGCTTGGTGAAGCTGACGTACGGCGTGACGTACAGGGTGCGGGTGAGGTCGCCGCCGGAGGGGTCGACGCGGGAGACCACGCCGACCGGCACGCCCGGTACGAAGGGCTTGTCGGCCTCGGAGCCGAAGGTGACGAGCCGGTCGCCCTTCTTCACCTCCGCCTTGCTGTTGAGCAGTTCGACGCGCAGCGGGCGGTCGCCCTGCCCGGAGGCGAAGCCGAGTTCGTCGCTGTTCTCCATGCGGGTGCCGACGGTGAAGTCCGGGTCGTTGGCGAGCAGGACGGTCGAGACGTCGGGTCCGACGTTGGTGACCCGCCCGACCAGGCCGTCGCCGTTGAGCACGGTCATGTCCCGCTTGATGCCGTCGTTGGCGCCGATGTCGATGGTGATCGTCCAGGAGAAGCCCTGGGCCGCTCCTATGGCGATGACCTGGGCGCCCTTGATGCCGTACTGTCCCTCGGCGGAGACCTTCAGCATCTTGTCGAGCTGCTTGAGGCGGCTGGCGTTGCGGTCGTCGCTGCCGAGCTTCGCCTTGAGGGCCGCGTTCTCCTTCTCCAGGCGGGCGAGCCGGTCGTGGCGGGTGCCCGAGTCGCGGACCGCCGAGACGGCGTTCCCGACCGGGTCGACCGCCGACGACACCCCGTCCTCGACGGGGCCGAACACCGTGGCCGCCAGCTGGCGGGCGCCGGCGACCGGGGAGTCCTCACCACCGCGGATGTCCACCGTGATCAGCGCGAACGCGATGGCGATCAGCAGCACCAGGAGCAGCCGGCTCTCTCGTGTGTCCCTCACGTGCGGCGGCCGTGCCTTCCTCATAGGAATGTGCAGAGGTCTGGGTGTTCAGGTGTGCGGAGGCTCTCGGATGAGCCTATGCCTCCATATCAACGATCCGCCGCACGAGAGGAGATCGTCTCGTACGGCGGAATCGAAGCGTTACGTCATCTGCGGGGCTGGGCGTCCAGCACCTGCTGGAGCGCCTCGAACTCCTCGACGCACTTGCCGGATCCGAGTGCCACGCTGTCCAGCGGGTCCTCGGCGATGTGGATGGGCATGCCGGTCTCCCGGCGCAGCCGTTCGTCGAGTCCGCGCAGCAGCGCCCCGCCGCCCGTCAGCACGATGCCCCGGTCCATGATGTCGCCGGACAGCTCCGGCGGGCACTTGTCCAGGGTCGTCTTGACGGCGTCGACGATGGCGTTGACCGGCTCCTCGATCGCCTTGCGCACTTCGGCCGCGGAGATCACGACGGTCTTGGGCAGCCCGGACACGAGGTCCCGGCCGCGGATTTCGGTGTGTTCGTCGGAGTCCAGGTCGTACGCCGAACCGATCGTGATCTTGATCTGTTCGGCCGTCCGCTCACCGAGGAGGAGGCTGTACTCCTTCTTGATGTGCTGGATGATCGCGTTGTCCAGTTCGTCGCCCGCGACGCGGATGGACTGGGCGGTGACGATGCCGCCGAGCGAGATGACGGCGACCTCAGTCGTGCCGCCGCCGATGTCCACCACCATGTTGCCCGTGGCCTCGTGGACTGGGAGGCCGGAGCCGATGGCGGCCGCCATCGGCTCTTCGATGATGTGCACCTGACGCGCGCCCGCCTGGGACGACGCCTCGATGACGGCACGGCGCTCGACGCCCGTGATGCCCGAGGGCACACAGACCACGACCCGCGGCCGGGCCAGATACCTCCGCTTGTGGATCTTCAGGATGAAGTAGCGGAGCATCCGCTCGGTGATCTCGAAGTCGGCGATGACGCCGTCCTTGAGAGGTCGTACGGCAACGATGTTGCCAGGAGTCCGGCCGATCATCTTCTTCGCCTCGGCGCCGACCGCGAGGATGCCACCGGTGTTGGTGTTGATCGCGACGACGGACGGCTCGTTGAGTACGATCCCGCGACCCCTGACGTACACCAGCGTGTTGGCGGTCCCGAGGTCGACAGCCATGTCACGGCCGATGAACGACATTGAGTTCCCCATCAGGATTCGTCTGGCCTTCCCTGGGAGCTTTTGAGGGCTTTTCAGGTCGGCGAAGTGGGTGCTGTGACGTGAAGGCCTCCATCGTAATGGCGCCTGCTCGAACACTGCGTAAGGGTCTCCGCCATTGTCAGCAGATGCTGCGTGCGTTCGCTTGGTGAGAGGGGCGTTCGGGGGCTCTCGTTCCCTCGATCGCCACGCATATGCCACGTGGTCCGGGGTAACCGGTCCGGTTGACCGCTTCCCCCGGTCCCGGGGTCAGGCCCGGCCGGGGAAGAAGATCTTCACCTCGCGCTCGGCGGACTCCTCGGAGTCGGAGGCGTGGATGAGGTTCTCCCGCACGATCACGCCGTAGTCGCCGCGGATGGAACCGGGGGCGGCGGCGATCGGGTCGGTCGGTCCGGCGAGCGCGCGCAGGCCCTCGACGACCCGTTCGCCCTCGACGATCAGCGCGACCACCGGGCCGGAGGCCATGAACTCCACCAGCGGCTCGTAGAAGGGCTTGCCCTTGTGCTCGCCGTAGTGCTGCTCCAGCGTGTCCTGGTCCAGGGTGCGCAGCTCCAGCGCCGTGATCCGCCAGCCGGCCTTGCGTTCGATGCGGCTGATGATCTCGCCGGTCAGGCCACGGCGGACGGCGTCGGGCTTGAGCAGGACGAGGGTGCGCTGAGTCACGGCGGCTCCTAGGGGTCAGGGGAGTTGCGGGTGTTCGAAGATTACAGGGCGTGTCCGGGACCGTGTTACGCAGCGTCAGGAGTGGAGGAGCCGCTCTCCGCCGCGAACCGTGCCTTCGCCTCGTCGATCTTTCTGCCGTAGTGCACCGAGGCCCACCACAGGGCCGCGAAGACCGTGCCCAGGAAGAACATCGTCGGGACGACGAAGCCGGAGGCGATGAGCGCGACCTGGAGGATCCAGCCGAGGGCGATCCCGCCCGGACGCGTCACCACACCGCACAGCGCCAGGCACAGGAACATGGCGATGCCGCTGACCGTCCACACCGTCGCCGTGCTCAGGCCGGGGTCCTTCATGGCGACCAGCCCGGCGAAGCCGATCACCAGGAACTCGCCGATCAGGGTCGATGAACAGAGCGTACGCAAGGGTGGTCAGCCCCTTCCCAGCAGCAGTCGGGCCTCGCCGACGGTGATGACGGAGCCGGTGACGAGCACACCGCCGCCCGCGAACTCGCCCTCCTCCTCGGCCAGCGTGATCGCGGCCTCCAGCGCGTCGGGCAGCCGCGGTTCCACCTGGACGCGCTCGTCGCCGAACACCTCCACGGCGATCGCGGCGAGCTCGTCGGCGTCCATCGCGCGGTGGCTGGAGTTCTGCGTGACGACGACCTCGGCGAAGATCGGCTCGAAGGCCTCCAGCAGCCCCCGTACGTTCTTGTCGCCGCTCGCGCCGACGACGCCGATCAGCCGGCTGAAGCCGAAGGCCTCGCCGACCGCCTCGGCGGTGGCGCGGGCGCCCGCCGGGTTGTGCGCGGCGTCGAGGACGACGGTGGGCGACGTGCGCACGACCTCCAGCCGGCCCGGGGAGGAGACGGCCGCGAACGCCTTGCGGACGGTGTCGATGTCGAGCGGCCCGGGCCGCTGGGCGCCGACGCCGAAGAACGCCTCGACGGCGGCGAGCGCGACCGCGGCGTTGTGCGCCTGGTAGGGGCCGTGCAGCGGGAGGTACACCTCGTCGTACTCACCGCCGAGGCCGCGCAGGGTCAGCAGCTGCCCGCCGACGGCCACCTGCCGGGCGACGACGCCGAACTCGAGCCCTTCCCTGGCCACCGTGGCGTCCACCTCGACGGCCTTCTTCAGCAGCACCTGGGCCGCGTCGACGGGCTGCTGAGCCAGGATGACCGTCGCGCCCTGCTTGATGATCCCGGACTTCTCCGTGGCGATCTCGCCGGGCGTGCCGCCGAGCCGGTCGGTGTGGTCGAGGTCGATCGGGGTGACGACGGCGACGTCCCCGTCGATGACGTTGGTGGCGTCCCAGGAGCCGCCCATGCCGACCTCGACGACCGCGACGTCCACGGGTGCGTCGGCGAAGGCGGCGTAGGCCATGCCGGTCAGCACCTCGAAGAAGGACAGCCGGTACTCCTGCTGGGAGTCGACCATCCCGATGTACGGCTTGATGTCCTCGTACGTCTCCACGAAGCGCTCGGCGGCGATGGGGGCGCCGTCGAGGCTGATGCGCTCGGTGATCGACTGGACGTGCGGCGAGGTGTAGCGGCCGGTGCGCAGGTCGAAGGCGCCGAGCAGGGCCTCGATCATGCGGGCCGTGGACGTCTTGCCGTTGGTCCCCGTGATGTGGATCGAGGGGTACGAGCGCTGCGGCTCGCCCAGCACGTCCATCAGCGCGGCGATCCGGTCGACCGACGGCTCCAGCTTGGTCTCGCCCCACCGGGTGGCCAGCTCCGCCTCGACCTCGCGCAGGGCCGCGTCCGTCGCGGGGTCCTCGGGGCGCGCCGGCACGTCGGCCTCGGGCGGGCCGCCCTGGGTGCGCAGGGTGCGGCTGCCTGCCTCGATCACGGCGAGATCGGGATCGCGGTCTTGTTCGGCGGCGATGATCTCGTCGAAGGGGTCGCTTTCACTCACAGGGCCAGTTTAGGCGTGCGCCCACGGGGAGGGGCGGCTGGTCCCGTTCGGCGGGCGCGGGGGAGTCCGCGGCTGACCGCGCACTCCCCCGCGCCCCTGCGAAGTCCGCTACCGCGGGGGCAGCCGGTCGAGCTGGGCCCGGATCCGGGCGATGTCCTCGTCCGCCTTGGCCAGCCGGCCGCGGATCTTGTCCACCACGTGGTCCGGGGCCTTGGCGAGGAACGCCTCGTTGCCCAGCTTGGCGTCGGCCTGGGCCTTCTCCTTCTCGGCCGCCGCCAGGTCCTTGGCGAGGCGCTTGCGCTCCGCCGCGACGTCGATCGTGCCGGAGAGGTCGAGGGCCACCTCGGCGCCGGCGACCGGCAGGGTCGCCGTGGCCGTGAAGGACTCGCCCTCCGGCTGCAGGCGCAGCAGCTGGCGGATGGCGGCCTCGTGCGGGGCGAGGGCCGTGCCGTCCAGGGTCAGGCGCGCCGGGACGCGCTGGCCGGGCTGGAGGCCCTGGTCGGCGCGGAAGCGGCGGACCTCGGTGATGACCGACTGGAGCGACTCGATCTCCCGTTCGGCGGCCGCGTCACGAAAGCCGCTGTCAGCGGGCCACTCGGCGATGACGACCGACTCGCCGCCGGTGAGCGTCGTCCACAGCGTCTCCGTGACGAAGGGGACGACCGGGTGCAGCAGCCGCAGCGTGACGTCGAGGACCTCGCCGAGGACCCGCCGGGAGACCTTCGCGGCCGCACCGCCCGCGTTGAACGTCGTCTTGGACAGCTCGACGTACCAGTCGAAGACCTCGTCCCAGGCGAAGTGGAACAGGGCGTCGGACAACTTCGCGAACTGGTAGTCCTCGTAGAGCGCGTCGACCTCGGCGACGACGGAGTTGAGCCGGGAGAGGATCCACCGGTCCGTGGAGGACATCTCGGACGTGTCCGGCAGCGGGCCCTCGACCGTCGCGCCGTTCATCAGCGCGAAGCGCGTGGCGTTCCAGATCTTGTTGGCGAAGTTGCGCGAGCCCTGGACCCAGTCCTCGCCGATCGGGACGTCGACGCCCGGGTTCGCGCCGCGGGCCAGGGTGAACCGGAGCGCGTCGCTGCCGTACTTGTCCATCCAGTCCAGCGGGTTGACCGCGTTGCCGAAGGACTTCGACATCTTCTTGCCGAACTGGTCGCGGACCATGCCGTGCAGGGCGATGGTGTGGAACGGCGGGGTGCCGTCCATCGCGTACAGGCCGAACATCATCATCCTGGCGACCCAGAAGAAGAGGATGTCGTAGCCCGTGACCAGGACGGAGTTCGGGTAGAACTTCGCGAGCGACTCGGTCTGCCCGGGCCAGCCGAGCGTGGAGAACGGCCACAGGCCGGAGGAGAACCAGGTGTCGAGGACGTCCGTGTCCTGCTTCCAGCCCTCCGCCTCGGTGCCGGGCGGCCGCTCGTCGGGGCCGACGCAGACGACCTCGCCGTTCGGGCCGTACCAGACCGGGATGCGGTGGCCCCACCACAACTGCCGTGAGATGCACCAGTCGTGGAGGTTGTCGACCCAGTCGAAGTACCGCTTCTCCATCTCCTGCGGATGGATCGTGACGCGGCCGTCGCGGACCGCGTCACCGGCGGCCTTCGCCAGCGGGCCGACCTTGACCCACCACTGCATGGACAGCCGCGGCTCGATGGTGGTCTTGCAGCGCGAGCAGTGGCCGACGGAGTGGACGTAGGGCCGCTTCTCGGCGACGATCCGCCCCTCGGCGCGCAGCGCGGCGACGATCGCGGAACGGGCCTCGAAGCGGTCCTGGCCCTGGAAGGGGCCGTGGACGGTGATGACGGCGTGCTCGTCCATCACGGCGATGGCCGGCAGGTCGTGGCGCCGGCCGATCTCGAAGTCGTTCGGGTCGTGGGCCGGGGTGACCTTGACGGCACCCGTGCCGAACTCGGGGTCGACGTGCTCGTCGGCGACGACGGGGATGGAGCGGTCGGTCAGCGGGAGCTTGATCTCCTTGCCGACCAGGTGCCGGTAGCGCTCGTCGTCGGGGTGGACGGCGACGGCGGTGTCGCCGAGCATCGTCTCCGCGCGCGTGGTGGCGACGACGACCGTCTCGTCGCCTTCGCCGTACTTGATGGAGACGAGTTCGCCGTCGTCGTCCTGGTACTCGACCTCGATGTCGGAGATCGCGGTCAGACAGCGCGGGCACCAGTTGATGATGCGCTCGGCGCGGTAGATCAGCTCGTCGTCGTAGAGCCGCTTGAAGATGGTCTGGACGGCCTGCGAGAGGCCCTCGTCCATGGTGAAGCGCTCGCGCGACCACGCGACGCCGTCACCGAGGCGCCGCATCTGCCCGGAGATCTGCCCGCCGGACTCGGCCTTCCACTGCCAGACCCGCTCGACGAAGGCCTCGCGGCCGAGGTCGTGCCGGGACTTGCCCTCCTTGCCCAGCTCGCGCTCGACGACGTTCTGCGTGGCGATGCCGGCGTGGTCCATGCCGGGCTGCCACAGCGTCTCGAACCCCTGCATGCGCTTACGGCGCGTCAGCGCGTCGATGAGCGTGTGCTCGAAGGCGTGCCCGAGGTGCAGGCTGCCGGTGACGTTCGGCGGCGGGATGACGATGGTGTACGGCGGCTTGTCGCTCTTCTCGTCCGCCTCGAAGTAACCGCGCTCCACCCAGCGCTCGTACAGCGGCCCCTCTACGTCGGCCGGCGCGTACTGGGTCGGCAGTTCGGTGCTGGGCGCTGGTGGCTGCTGCTGAGCGTTCTCGGTCACGCGCTCAGTTTAGGGGTGTCACGGGGCAGTCCCGAAACGCGTTTGTTCTGTAACGGTGGGGGCCCCGGCGGAACGCGCGCGCCCCGCCTGCGCCAGGATGTCAGGACCACATGAGGCATCTGGAGGGGAACCCAGAGATGAGTCACAACCAGCCGGGCCCGTACGGCGGGCAGCCCCAGCAGCCCGGACCGTACGGCCAGCCGGGGCCCTACGGCCAGCAGCCGCCGCAGGCGCCCCAGCCCGGCTACGGCTACCCCCAGCAGCCGCCGGCCCAGCCGCAGCCCGGCTACGGCTATCCGCAGCAGCCCCCGCAGGGTGTGCCGCCCCAGCAGCCCGGCTACGGCCAGCAGCCCCCGTACGGCCAGGCCCCCTACGGCCAGCAGCCGTACCCGCCGCAGCCGCCCCAGAGCGGCGGCGGCGGCAAGAAGGCGGGCCTGATCATCGGCGCGGTCGCCGTGGTGGCGGCGATCGCGGTGGGCGCGTACTTCGTGATCGGCGGCGGTGGCTCCGGCAGCGGCGGTTCGGCCGTCGCCGACGACGGCGCGCACAAGCTGACCACGCCGGCGACCGTGATCGACGGCCAGTACAAGAAGTCGGAGAACGGCGGCTCCGGCGACAAGATGACCAACGACGACAAGGCCGACTTCGAGAAGTGGGGCGTGCAGAACCCCAAGGACGTCAGCGCCGGTTACCAGAAGGGCACGGGTCTCAGCGCGTCCAACCTGTCCTTCAGCGGTGTCTACGGCACCATCGACGACCCGGAGGCGGTCGTCGACGCCATGTTCGCGAAGGTCAAGTCGGAGTCCCAGAAGGACCAGAGCGGCGACAGCAGCAAGGGCAAGATGCTCGGCAGCCCGGAGAAGGTCTCGCCCGCGGGCTTCAAGAACGGCATCATGAAGTGCCAGGTCGTCCAGATCGAGAACACCGACTCCTCCAGCTCGAGCGCGGGCGCCGCGAAGACCATCAAGATGCCGATGTGCATCTGGGGTGACCACAGCACCGTCGCCGTGGTCACCAGCTTCGGCTTCGCCGAGCTCGCCAGCGGCAACGGCGGTTCGATCGACGACACCGCGGCCACGGCGGCCAAGCTGCGCAACGACGTACGCGTCAAGGCCTGACGCCCCGCGCCCGGCCTTCGCGCGAAGGGCCCCGGTCGAGTCGACCGGGGCCCTTCGCCGTGCTCGGTACGGCGGTCACGCCGTCTTCTGCTCCCCCGGCCCCCGCCCGCGGGCGTCCCGCGGGATCAGCGTCGGGTTCACGTTCGAGTGGACGACGTCGGCCGTGACGACCACCCGGGCCACGTCCTTGCGGGACGGGACCTCGTACATGACCGACATCAGGACCTCCTCCATGATGGCGCGCAGGCCGCGCGCGCCGGTCTGGCGGAGGATGGCCTGGTCGGCGATGGCCTCCAGGGCCTCGCGCTCGAAGTCCAGCTCCACACCGTCGAGTTCGAAGAGGCGCTGGTACTGCTTCACCAGGGCGTTGCGCGGCTCCACCAGGATCTGCAGCAGGGCCTCGCGGTCGAGGTTGTGGACCGAGGTGATGACGGGGAGGCGGCCGATGAACTCGGGGATCATGCCGAACTTGACCAGGTCCTCCGGCATGACCTCCTCGAACTGGTCCTTGGCCTCCAGCTCGCGCTTGGAGCGGATCGTCGCGCCGAAGCCGATGCCCTTGGCGCCCGCCCGCGACTCGATGATCTTCTCCAGGCCGGCGAAGGCACCGCCCACGATGAACAGCACGTTCGTCGTGTCGATCTGGATGAACTCCTGGTGGGGGTGTTTGCGGCCGCCCTGCGGCGGCACCGAGGCCGTGGTGCCCTCGAGGATCTTCAGCAGCGCCTGCTGGACGCCCTCACCCGACACGTCGCGCGTGATGGAGGGGTTCTCGCTCTTGCGCGCGACCTTGTCGATCTCGTCGATGTAGATGATCCCGGTCTCGGCCTTCTTGACGTCGTAGTCGGCCGCCTGGATCAGCTTCAGCAGGATGTTCTCGACGTCCTCGCCGACGTAACCGGCCTCCGTCAGCGCCGTCGCGTCCGCGATCGCGAACGGGACGTTCAGCATGCGGGCCAGCGTCTGGGCCAGGAGGGTCTTGCCCGAGCCGGTGGGGCCGAGCAGCAGGATGTTGGACTTCGCCAGCTCGATCGCGTCGTCACGGCCGTTGGCGCCGCCGTTCTCCCCGGCCTGGACGCGCTTGTAGTGGTTGTAGACCGCCACCGACAGGGCCTTCTTGGCGGCCTCCTGACCGACCACGTAGCCCTCGAGGAACTCGTAGATCTCGCGGGGTTTGGGGAGCTCCTCCCAGCGCACCTCGCTGGTCTCCGCGAGCTCCTCCTCGATGATCTCGTTGCAGAGGTCGATGCACTCGTCGCAGATGTACACACCAGGCCCTGCGATGAGCTTCTTGACCTGCTTCTGGCTCTTGCCGCAGAACGAGCACTTGAGCAGATCGCCGCCGTCACCGATGCGTGCCACGGTGTGCTTCCCCTTCGCCTGGGAGACGCCTAGGTCCAGCGGCTCCTGGTGCTGCCTTCATCCGACGGTACCTTGCCGAGCCCCCCGTTCGGGCCCCCCTTGGCGCGGTTCACTTCGACGTGCAGCGTGTCGAAGCGCACTTACCGTGCCAAGGGGCGGCAGACGATACAGCCTCCTTGTCCCCCTGTGTCAGCGGACCGAGGCGTTGTTCATCTTCCGGGTGGAGATGATCTGGTCGATCAGGCCGTACGACAGCGCGTCCTCGGCCGTGAGGATCTTGTCGCGCTCGATGTCCTCGCGGATCTTCTCGATCGGCGTGGTCGAGTGCTTGGCCAGCATCTCCTCCAGCTGCGAACGCATGCGGAGGATCTCGTTGGCGGCGATCTCCAGGTCGGAGACCTGGCCGCGGCCCGTCTCGCTGTAGGGCTGGTGGATCAGTACGCGGGCGTTCGGCAGCGCCATGCGCTTGCCCGGCGTGCCGGCGGCCAGCAGGACGGCGGCGGCGGAGGCCGCCTGGCCCATGCAGACCGTCTGGATGTCGGGCTTCACGAACTGCATCGTGTCGTAGATGGCCGTGAGCGCCGTGAAGGAGCCGCCCGGGCTGTTGATGTAGACCGAGATGTCCCGGTCGGGGTCCATCGACTCCAGGCACAGCAGCTGCGCCATGACGTCGTTGGCGGAGGCGTCGTCGATCTGCACGCCGAGGAAGATCACCCGCTCCTCGAAGAGCTTCGCGTACGGGTCGTACTCGCGGATGCCCTGCGAGGTGCGCTCGACGAAGCGCGGGATGACGTAGCGGGACTCGGCGGCGGGGCCCGTGTACTCGGCGCCGGGGGTACCTCCCGCGCCCTTGAGGCGGCGGGGGAGGTCGTACAGGCCGCTGCCGGGGAAGTCGTTCACTGTCTGTCTCCTAGGGGGCTGTGGCGGTCGGCTGGGGGCTGTGCGGGAGGGCCTCAGGCCGCCCCGGTGCCGCCGCCGCCCGGCATCCCGGCGGCCGTCGGGATGACGTCGTCGATGAGGCCGTACTCCTTGGCCTCGAAGGCGTCGAACCAGCGGTCGCGGTCCGAGTCGCGGGTGATCTGCTCGACCGACTGGCCGGTGTGCTGCGAGGTGAGCTCGGCCATGCGCTTCTTGGTGTGCAGCAGCCGCTCGGCGTGGATCTTGATGTCGGAGGCCGAGCCCGCCAGGCCCGCGGAGGGCTGGTGGATCAGGATCTCGGCGTTCGGCAGCGCGAAGCGCTTGCCGGGGGTGCCCGCGCTCAGCAGGAACTGGCCCATCGAGGCCGCGAGGCCCATGGCGATGGTCACCACGTCGTTCTTGATGTACTGCATGGTGTCGTAGATCGCCATGCCGGCCGTGATCGAGCCGCCCGGGCTGTTGATGTACATGTAGATGTCCTTGTCCGGGTCCGCGGCAAGGAGCAGCAGCTGTGCGGTGATCTTGTTGGCGATGTCGTCGTCGACCGGCTGGCCGAGGAAGATGATCCGCTCGTTGAGCAGCCGGTTGTAGACATGGTCGCCGAGGCCACCGCCGATGGAAGGCTCGCCGGCGGCGGAGGGCATCAGATTCGTCACGTATCCACCTGCTCGTCTTACGACGGCGCCGGGCCGTCTCACGTGTTCCCGTCCGGGGGTTCGGCGGGGACCCCAGTCCCCTTCCCCTCGTACTCATGGACCCTAACGCGCTGGTCCCTTCGGGGAATCCCGGAGTGGGGGGTGTTCGCCGGGGGCGTAGCAGGGTGCGTCCGGCGGCCGGGCGGCTGCCGCTCGCCGTCGCGGTGACGGCGTGCGGGCCGCCCCCGGCCCGCCGGGGCGCCTCGCGCGGTTCCCCGTGTCCCCTTTTCCGGCACGGTTCCACCGTACGCCGACGGGCCCCCGGGGCATGGCGTCCCAGGGGCCCGTCCTACGGCTTTCCGGCGCCTCGCGGGCGCCGCGGGCGTCAGCCCTCGGTCTTCTCCCCGACCTCGGCGTCGGCCTCCGTGGCGTCGGCCTCCGTGGCCTCGGCGGCGACATCGGCGGCCGCCTCCGTCTCGTCCTCGTCGTCCAGGTCGACGACCTCGCCGTTGGTGTCCTTGACCGTGGCGGACTCGACCACGGCCGCGAGGGCCTTGCCGCGGGCGACCTCGCCGACCAGGAGCGGCACCTGGCCGCCCTCGACGACGGCCTGGGCGAACTCGTCGGGGGACATGCCGGAGGAGGCCGCACGCCGCATGAGGTGCTCGGTGAGCTCCTCCTGGTTGACGTTGAGCTTCTCCTGCTTGACCAGCTCGTCGAGGACGAACTGGGTCTTGATGCCCTTGACCGCGGCTTCCTTGGTCTCGGCCTCGAACTCCTCCTCGGTCTTGCCCTGGATCTCCAGGTACTTCGCGAGGTCCAGGCCCATCTGGCCGAGCTGGTGGTGCTCCAGGTTGTGCTTGCGGGTGTTGATCTCGTCCTCGAGCAGCTTCTCGGGGACGGGCACCTCGACGAGCTCCAGCAGCTTCTCCAGGACGCGCTCCTGGGCCTGCGTGGCCTGGTCGTACTGCTTCATGTTCGCCAGGCGCTTGCGGCTGTCCGCCCGCAGCTCCTCCAGGGTGTCGAACTCGGAGGCGAGCTGCGCGAAGTCGTCGTCCAGCTCGGGCAGTTCGCGCGCGGCGACCTGGGTGACCTTGACGGTGACCTCGGCCTCCTTGCCGGCCGCGGAGCCGCCCTTGAGCTCGGAGGTGAAGGTGGCCTCCTCGCCGGCGGACAGGCCCTTGACGGCGTCGTCGATGCCGTCGAGGAGTTCGCCGGAGCCGATGGTGTAGGAGACGCCGCTCGCCACGCCGTCCTCGAGGACCTCGCCCTCGACCTTGGCCTCCAGGTCGATCGTGACGACGTCGCCGTCCACGGCGGCGCGCTCGACGGGGGAGGTCGAGGCGAAGCGCTCACGCAGCTGCTCCACGGACTTCTCGACGTCCTCGTCGGTCACCTCGACGGCGTCGACCTCGACCTCGATGCCGGAGTAGTCCGGGATCTCCAGGGCGGGGCGGATGTCGACCTCGGCGGTGAAGTTCAGCGTCTCGCCGTCCTTCAGCTCCGTGATGTCCACCTCGGGCTGGCCCAGGACATTCAGCTCGGCCTCGTTGACCGCTTCGGTGTAGAACTTCGGAAGCGCGTCGTTGACCGCCTCCTCCAGGACCGCACCGCGGCCGAACCGCTGGTCGATGACGCGCGCCGGGATCTTGCCCTTCCGGAAGCCCTTCACCGTGACCTGCTGGTTGATCTTCTTGTACGCCGCGTCGAGGCTGTCCTTGAGCTCCTCGAAGGGCACCTCGACAGTGAGCCGAACCCGGGTCGGGTTCAGGGTCTCCACGGCGCTCTTCACGGTTCGGTCTCCTTGTGGCTGACTTCTTGGTTTCTGCCGGAGCCAGACTGGTCCGGCGGATTTCGCCGCCCGGAGGACTTCGTAAGGAGAGACACACGGGCGTGCAGCTTGCATAGTAACGGCAGCGACGACACGCCCCAAAGGCGATCACGGGACACGATCACCCAAGGTGATCGGCCTCCGACCGGTGTTGACCGGTGCTGGTCGGGGTGGCGGGATTTGAACCCACGGCCTTCCGCTCCCAAAGCGGACGCGCTACCAAGCTGCGCCACACCCCGTCAGGTGCGACACGTAGGGTACATGCCCGCCGGACATGCCGACGCCGCATTTACGGGGCGGCGGCACGGGGCCGGCGCGGGCGGCGACGGACGGGGAACACGGGCGGGCGACGGGCGGGGAAGGGGTGTGCGCCGAGCGCGTCCGACCCGCTACGATGCTTACCGTGCCGCGATCACCGATGCGCGGCGCACGCCGTGCGGGCGTAGCTCAATGGTAGAGCCCCAGTCTTCCAAACTGGCTACGCGGGTTCGATTCCCGTCGCCCGCTCCACAAGGCTTCAGGGCCCGGTTCCGCGGAACCGGGCCCTGAAGTGTTTCCGCGGGGCGCCGCGGGCGGTGAGCGGGGCGCGGTCGGCCCGGGGCGCGGCGCGAGCGCGCCGCGCCCGGCGGGGACCGGCCGTGCGGGTGGCCGCCGGGTCCCGGAAGCCGGGCCTCGGGAGCCGGGGGTCACCGCTCCTCGGAAGCCGGCTCGCGGGAGCCGGCTCTCAGAAGCTGATCGAGTTGATCGTCTCGGCTATCGAGTTCAGGAACCGGTTGATGGACGGCGCCATGCCGGTCGACGCCAGGAAGAAGCCGAAGAGGATCGCCACGATGGCGGGGCCGGCCTTGATCGAGCCCCCTCGGATCAACACCACCAGGATGATCGCCAACAGAAGCACCACTGACAGTGAAATGGCCACAACTGATCACACCCTCGGTCGGTCCGCTCTCCCGGCCCGGGGGTACCGGCGCCCGCGCACCCCCGCCAGAACCATCGTGCCACCAACGGAGCCCGGGTATGCGGCACCTGAGGCATCGTCGGTCACGCCGTGGCGGGCCTTTGCCCGCACCATGCGGCCGGCAGCCCGCGGCCGGGCCCGATCCGGCTCCTCCGCACAGCATTTCGAAGACGCACCCGCACAGGAAATTCAGCGGGATCGTTTCCGTTTCCACACAACGCGTTCGCAGGCATTTCGAATGGTCCCCACAGTCACCCGAAATCCTCAACGAGAGTCCCCCCAAAGGCAGATGAAGCGGACAATCCGGCAGAGCCATCGCCGGATCATATGCCCCGCTTAGTCGGGATGAGTCACGACAACCAGGACATGTAATGGTGTGTTCACCATCACCCGTGCCGGGAAGCCGAGTTGCCTTAATGAGAGGTAGCCGAAGCCAATAACCAGGAAAGACACGGGGAGTTTTACGAAAACGCAGGGACGCCGCTAGGGTTCCTCAAATGTTTCACGCTGCCTCGTCCCCCGTATGCGCAGCGAGGTCCGGGATCGCCTCCCCCCGTTTCCGAGGGGAGGGTCTGTGACGAACTCGTTGCCGCCGCACGGCCACCGCACCACGCCACTGCCTCCGGCAGACCCGCCGGCCTCAGGCGTACCGACTCCCCGCCCGTCCCGGGAACAGCGGGAACAGCCCGCATCGCGCGGGAGACAGCGCGACGCGTTCTTCGACAACGCGAAGTACCTGGCGATCGTGCTGGTGGCCATGGGCCACTCCTGGGAGCCGCTGAAGGGTGACAGCCGCGTCCTGGAGGCGGCGTACACCGTCGTGTACACCTTCCACATGCCGGCCTTCATCATCATCTCCGGCTATTTCTCGCGCAGTTTCGACCTGCGCCCCGACCGCCTCAGGCGCCTGGTCACGGGGGTCGTCGTGCCCTACGTCGTCTTCGAGACGGCGTACTCCCTCTTCAAGCGCTACGCCGACCACGACCCGGGCATGGACGTCAGCCTGCTCGACCCCTGGTACCTCACCTGGTTCCTGGTCGCGCTGTTCATCTGGCGCGTGACGACACCGCTGTGGCGGAACCTGCGCCGGCCGCTGCCGATCGCGCTCGGCATCGCGATGTTCGGGTCGGTCTCCCCCGAGATCGGCAACGACCTCGACCTCCAGCGGGTGCTGCAGTTCCTGCCGTACTTCGTGCTGGGCCTGTGCATGAAGCCCGAGCACTTCCGGAGGGTGCGCACGCGCGCGGTGCGGATCGCCGCGGTGCCGGTGTTCGCGGGCGCCCTGGCCTTCGGCTGGTGGGCGGTGCCGCGCATGGACCCGGCGTGGTTCTACCACCGCGACGCCGCCCAGGAGTTGGGCGCGCCGTGGTGGACCGGACCGGTCATGGTGCTCGCGCTGTTCGGCTGCTCGCTGCTGCTGACCGCGTGCTTCTACGCCTGGGTGCCGCGGCGCAGGACCTGGTTCACCGCGCTCGGCGCGGGCACGCTGTACGGCTATCTGCTGCACGGCTTCGTGGTCAAGGCCGGTGACTTCTACGGCTGGTTCGACCACAGGTGGCTGCACGGCCCGCTCGGCGAGATCGCCGTGACGCTCACCGCGGCCGCCATGGTCACGGTGCTGTGCACGCCGGCGGTGCGGCGGGCCCTCCGGTTCGTGGTGGAGCCCGAGATGAAGTGGGCGTTCAGGCCCGAGACGGCGGAGCCGGCCGGTGAACGCGAGCAGCGACGGCCGCGCGAGACGGCGAACGCCGGCGCATAGGTCCTGTCCGACGGTTCCCGTCGCACAGGGCGACGCACCTAGCCCGGCGGCTGCCGGAGGCCGAGAAGTGCGCGCATGCGCGTGTACTTCTCGGTCAGTCGCGTGCGGGTGGGCCCGTCCTCCAGGCGGGCGAGGCGGGCCGGGTCGGCGTTGTGCGCCAGGTCCGCCTCCTTCACCAGCAGGGCGCCCGGTGTGGCGAGGACGCGTGCCGCGTACTCCTCCGGCCGCTCCCCCGCCCGCTTGGTGACCGCCCGCACGATGTCCTTCGTACGGCGGCTGAGCGCGGCCCCGTCCAGCCACGCGGCGGAGAGCGCGCCGTCCTCGACGGCGTCGTGCAGCCAGGCCGCCGCGATCTGCTCCGCGTCGCCGCCGCGCGCCCGGACGCCCTCCGCGACGGCGCTCAGGTGCTCGGCGTAGGGCCGTCCCGCCTTGTCGGTCTGCCCCTCATGGGCGGCGCGGGCGGTGGCCTCGACTTCGGCCAGGGTCATCGGTGTCCGGGGCGTTCCGCTCACGTGTCCGGTGTCCTCTCGGGCGGGGCCGCGCGGGCCGGGAGTGGGCCCCGCCCGCCGTCCTCGGGGCTCAGGGCAGGGCCGGCGGGCGGGACGTCACCGTCGGGCCCTCGCGGCAGATCAGCAGCAGGGCACGGTCGTCGTTGACGTCCTTGGCCACCGCCTCGATGAGGTGCCAGGCGGCGCCGTGGAAGCCGCCGGCGACATAGCGGTCGGCCTCGCCCGTGAGGCGGTCGATGCCCTCGACGATGTCGCGCTCGGAGGTCTCCACGAGGCCGTCCGTGAACAGCATCAGCACGTCGCCGGGGCGCAGCGAGCCCTTCACCGGGTCGAACTGCGCGCCGTCGTAGACGCCGAGGAGCGGGCCCTCGGCGGTCTTCTCCTCCCAGCGCCCGCTGCCCGCGCTGAGCTGGAGGCCGGGGGGATGCCCGGCGGAGTACAGCTCGTAGTCCCCGGAGTCGAGGTCCAGGACGAGATGGATGGAGGTGGCGAACCCCTCCTGCCAGTCCTGGCGGAGCAGATAGCCGTTGGCCGCCGGGAGGAAGGCGTGCGGGGGCAGTGAGCCCAGCAGTCCGCCGAACGCCCCCGACAGCAGCAGCGCGCGCGAGCCCGCGTCCATGCCCTTGCCGGAGACGTCCGTGAGGACGACCTCCAGCGTGCGGCCGCCGCCGGTGCGGGCGGCGACCACGAAGTCGCCCGAGAAGGACTGACCGCCCGCGGGGCGCAGCGCCATCTCCCGGTGCCAGCCCACCGGCAGCTGCGGCAGCTTGCTCTGCACCCGGATGCGTTCGCGGAGGTCGAAGAGCATGGTGCCGCCGCGCCGCCAGGGCACGCCGACCCGGCTGCGGAACTGGGCGATGAGCAGGCCGAAGAAGCCGCAGGCGGCGACCACCAGCACCACGCCCGGGGTGACCCGGGAGGAGCCTTCCGTGTAGGGGCCGAGCCGCACCGACTCCACGATCAGCGCCGTGGCCGCGGCCGCGTACAGACCGAGCAGGCTCGCCGGGCGCAGCAGCAGGCCGCCCGCCACGATCGGCAGGACCAGCACGGCCGGGGAGCACCACACGGAGTCGGCGAGCGTCACGGCCGCGATCACCGGCACGGTCAGGAGCAGCCCGGCCAGCGCCACCCAGTCCGAGCCGTCCCCGCGGAAGTAGTCGACGGCGCTTCTGCGCAGGCCGGTGCGGGCCCGGTGCCACTGCATCTTCAACCGGGCCGTGAACGTCTCGGCTTCCGCGCGCCGCTCTCGTCCTGCTGCCATCAGTTCGGGACCCTATCCATCGGACCAGCTGCTTGGCACGGGAGGTCCCACTTGTCCCCCGTCCGAGGTTCGACTTCACAGTGAACTTCACAGAAAGCCGTTGCGGGTCCGTCACCGCGAAATTCCCTCGCTCGTCCCGCAACGCCCTGGTAGGCATGGTTCATGGCGACTGACTTGCGCGTGCTGTGCCAGGAGAACTGGGACGAGTGGTACGACAACCTGATCCGCGCCTTCGGCGGGATCCCGGAGTCGGCCGAGGAGCGCGCGCTGTGGCGCGAGCTCACGGAGACGGACCGTTCCATCGGTGCCTGGGACGACGATACGTGCGTGGGGACGGCCGGGGCATTCGGTTTCCGGCTGACCGTGCCCGGCGGGGCCTCGGTGCCCGCGGCGGGCGTGACCATGGTGAGCGTGGCCGCCACGCACCGGCGGCGGGGCGTGCTGACCTCCATGATGCGGCGGCAGTTGGACGACGTGCGGGCCTGGGGCGAGCCGCTGGCCGTCCTGACCGCCTCCGAGCCCGCGATCTACGGCCGGTTCGGGTACGGCGTCGGCACCTACCACGTCAACGCCGAGGTCGACACGGCCCGCGTACGGCTGTCCGTGCCGCCCGGCACCGATGAGGTACGGCTGCGGTACGCGGCGCCCGCCGAGGCGCTCGGCGCCTGCGAGTCGGTCTACGCCCGGCTGGTGCCGCGGCGCCCGGGGATGCTGGCGCGGATGCCGGGCTGGGAGCGGGTGGCGCTGCTCGACCCGGAGAGCGGGCGGGACGGCGCCTCGCCGCTGCAGTGCGTGCTCGCCGAGCGGGCGGCGGGGAGCGCGGCAGCGGGCGGGGAGACCGTCGGGTACGCGCTCTTCCGGATCAAGGGGGGCTGGGAGCACGCGGGCCCCAACGGAACGGCCGTCCTGCGGGATCTGTACGCGCTCGATCCGGCGGCGCACGCCGCGCTGTGGCGGTTCCTGTGCGACATCGACCTCACCTCGACGATCAGCACGCGCGGACGGCCGCTCGACGAGGGCTGGCAGCACATGGTCTCCGACATCCGGCGCTGCTCACTGCTCGTGCGGGACTCGCTGCACATACGGCTGGTGGACGTCGGGGCGGCCCTGGAGGCGCGGACGTACCAGGCGCCGGTGGACGTGGTGCTGGACGTCGAAGACTCCTTCTGCCCCTGGAACAGCGGCCGTTGGCGGCTGACCGGCGACCCGAAGGGCGCGTCCTGCGCGCGCACGGAGGACGCGGCCGATCTCGCGCTGTCCGTGCGGGAGCTGGGCTCGGCCTACCTCGGCGGTGTGACCCTGGACGCGCTCGCCGCCGCCGGGCGGGTGCGGGAGCTGCGGCGGGGCACGCTCGCGGAGGCGTCGCTCGCCTTCGCCTCCACTGTGGCGCCGTGGCTGCCGCACGGCTTCTGAGGGCGCCGGACCCGGCACGGCGTCACGTCCGCTGGCAGGCCGGGCACCAGAACAGGTTGCGGGCGGCGAGAGAGGCGGTGCGGATCTCGCCGCCGCAGACGTGGCAGGGCAGCGCGGCCCGGCGGTAGACGTACACCTCGCCGCCGTGGTCGTCCACGCGCGGCGGGCGGCCCATCGCCTCCGGGGTGTGCTCGGGCCGCACGGTGTCGATGCGGTTGTCGCGGACGCCCTCGCGCATCAGCCCGGCCAGGTCGGCCCAGACGGCGTCCCACTCGGCGGGGGCGATGTCCCTGCCCGGGCGGTAGGGGTCGATGCCGTGCCGGAAGAGGACCTCGGCGCGGTAGACGTTGCCGACGCCGGCGATCACCTTCTGGTCCATGAGCAGGGCCGCGATCGGCGTACGGCTGCGGGAGACGCGCCGGTAGGCCGCCCGCGGATCGGCGTCGGCGCGCAGCGGGTCGGGGCCCAGCCGGTCGTGGACGGCCTTCTTCTCGGCGTCCGTGACGAGTGCGCAGGTCGTCGGTCCGCGCAGGTCGACGTAGGACGTGTCGTTCGCGAGCCGCAGGCGGACGGTGCCGGTGGGCGGCGGGGCGGGGGCGTCGCCGAAGGCGACCTTGCCGAACAGGCCCAGGTGGATGTGGACCCAGTCGGCGTCGCGGAAGCCCAGGAAGAGGTGCTTGCCGTGGGCCTCGGTACTGGTGAGCTCGGCGCCGTCGAGCAGGGCGGCGGCGTCGGAGAACTTGCCCTGGGGGCTGGTCACCCGCGGCGCCGTGCCCAGGAAGCGGCCGGCGTAGTCCGACGCCAGCCGGTGGATCGTGTGCCCCTCTGGCACGGCTGCTGTTCCCTTCCGGCCCCCTGGGGGCGTTCGGCTCAGTCCTGCTGCGGGTGGTGCGCCGGGATCGGGGGCAGCTCGCCGGTCCTCTCGTAGTCGGCGAGCATGTCGATGCGGCGCACGTGGCGCTGGTCCCCCGAGAACGGAGTGCCCAGGAAGGTCTCGACGAACTTCGTCGCCTCCTGCGTGGTGTGCATGCGGGCGCCGACCGCCACCACGTTGGCGTCGTTGTGCTGCCGGCCCAGGGACGCGGTCTCCTCGCTCCAGGCCAGTGCCGCGCGCACACCCTTCACCTTGTTCGCCGCGATCTGCTCGCCGTTGCCGGAGCCGCCGATCACGATGCCGAGGGAGTCGGGGTCCGCGGCCGTCCGCTCGGCGGCACGCAGGCAGAAGGGCGGGTAGTCGTCCTGGGCGTCGTAGACGTGCGGGCCGCAGTCGACGGGGTCGTGGCCTGCCGCCCTGAGCCACTCGACGAGGTGGTTCTTCAGTTCGAAGCCGGCATGGTCGGAGCCGAGGTACACGCGCATGGCTCCGAGTGTGACACGGGCGATTCCGGGTGGCAGCCCCGGGTGCCGACAAGGAAAAACTGTGGCTTCAACCACAGAACCTCAAGAAAACCTCAAGTAACGATCCCATTTCAAAGGTTCACGAATCAGTTAGCCTCCGTTTCACTGGTCCGACCCGTACACCGCTCGTACGGGGACCGCTCACAAGGCGCGAAGGATTTCCCCCATGACTGGTCTCCAGGCCGGACTCAAGAACCGTCATCTGACGATGATCGCCATCGGCGGTGTCATCGGAGCCGGACTGTTCGTCGGCTCCAGCTCCGGCATCGCCACCGCAGGCCCCGGCATCCTCCTGTCGTACGCCCTCGTCGGCACCCTCGTCGTGCTCGTGATGCGCATGCTGGGCGAGATGTCCGCGGCCAACCCGACCTCCGGGTCGTTCTCGGCGCACGCCGACCGGGCGCTCGGCCGCTGGGCCGGGTTCTCCATCGGCTGGCTGTACTGGTTCTTCTGGGTCGTGGTGCTCGCGGTCGAGGCCACCGCAGGCGCCACGATCCTCCAGAGCTGGATACCGGCCGTCCCGCAGTGGGGCTGGGCCCTCATCGTGATGCTCGTGCTGACCGCCACCAACCTCGTCTCCGTCGGTTCCTACGGTGAGTTCGAGTTCTGGTTCGCCGGGATCAAGGTCGTCGCGATCGGCGCGTTCATCGTGGTCGGCGCGCTGGCGGTCTTCGGTGTGCTGCCCGGCGTCCACAGCGACAAGGCGGGTTTCGGCAACCTCACCGACCACGGCGGCTTCCTGCCGCACGGGCCCGGCGCCA
This sequence comes from Streptomyces sediminimaris, assembly GCF_047049295.1. Taxonomy (NCBI): domain Bacteria; kingdom Bacillati; phylum Actinomycetota; class Actinomycetes; order Kitasatosporales; family Streptomycetaceae; genus Streptomyces; species Streptomyces sediminimaris. The sequence continues at coordinate 3,001,453 of NZ_JBJWOT010000001.1, forward strand.
TCCTCACCGGTGTGCTGCTCGTCGTCTTCTCCTTCATGGGCAGCGAGATCGCCACCCTGGCCGCCGGTGAGTCCGAGGACCCGCGGCGGGCGGTCACCAAGTCCACCAACAGCATCATCTGGCGTATCGCGGTCTTCTACCTGGGCTCGATCCTCGTGGTCGTCTCGCTCCTGCCGTGGAACGACCCGGCGATCAAGGAGAAGGGCTCCTACGTCGCCGCCCTCGACTCCCTGGGCATCGCGCACGCCGGCCAGATCATGAACTTCATCGTGCTGACGTCGGTGCTGTCCTGCCTCAACTCCGGCCTCTACACGGCCTCCCGCATGGCGTTCTCGCTGGGCGAGCGGGGCGACGCGCCGAGGATGTTCGCGCGGACCACGTCCCGCGGCGTGCCGCGGGCCGCGATCGTCGCGTCGGTGGTCTTCGGGTTCGTCGCCGTGTTCTTCAACTACAAGTTCCCGGACTCGGTCTTCCTGTTCCTGGTCAACTCCAGTGGCGCGGTGGCCCTGTTCGTCTGGCTGGTCATCTGCTTCTCGCAGCTGCGCATGCGGAGGATCATCCAGGCCGAGGCGCCGGAGAAGCTGGTCGTGAAGATGTGGCTGTACCCGTACCTGACCTGGGCGGCAGCCGCTCTGATCGTCTTCGTGCTGGGCTACATGCTCACCGACACGGAGCACGACGGACGGGAGACGGTGCTGCTGTCGCTGCTCGTGGCAGCGGTGGTGCTCGTCGTCGCCGTGGTCAAGGAGAAGGTGCGCGGCGGCCGGGCCGCCGCCGCGACCGGGTCCGCCGTGACGGCACCGGACGAGGTCAAGGCGGGCTGACGCCGGAGGACTTGGGCACGTACGCGTGCCGGTGAGGGCAGGGGCCCGCGGGAATCGCCGCGGGCCCCTTTCCCGTGCCCGGGCCCGTACGGTCCACGGCGGGCCGCATACGGTTCACAGCACGGTTCACAGCACGATGAAGCTGTCCTTGACCTCGCCGTAGGTCTTCAGGGCCCGGCTCTCGGTGTCCGGCTGGTACCAGGTGTTGATCTGGAAGGTCCTGCCCTCCTGGGTGAAGCCCAGCAGCCGGGCGTGCCAGGGCGTGCCGTTCAGCGTGAAGGTGTACTCCCACACGACCGCGGGGTTGCCGCGGAAGGTCGCCTTCTCCAGGCGGATCTTCCGGTAGTTCTGCCCCTGGTGGGCGTTGCGCTCCGACTTCGCCCAGGTCTCCATCAGGTCGCCGCGGGCGACGGACGACGCGGCCGCGAGTTCCTGTGTGCCGTCCGGGGAGGTGTAGTGCACCTCCGAGCCCGTCTTGACGTCACGGCGCCAGCCCTGGGGAGTCGCCCAGGCGTACCCGCCCTCGCGGTGCACGCCCGGCGGCAGGGTCTGCGGCCTCGACGTGCCCTCCACGGTGGGCGACGAACGGCCGTCCGGCGAGGCGGCGGACGCCGGGGGCGACGTGGCGGAACCCGCGCGATCGCCGCCGGACGCACCGGAGTCGGTCAGCAGGACGACGGCGACGACGGCGCCCGCGAGGACCAGACCGCCGGCGGCCAGGAGGCCGGCGCGGCGACGGGTGCGGCGGGGGGCGGCCGGGTGCGCGGGGCCGGGCAGTCCGCGCCCCGGCACGCGCAGGGGGTGCGGGCCCAGGGCGGGGCGGGTGGACGGCTCCGGAGGGGAGGCGGGGCCCTGCCGGGTGGCGGGTGCCGACGTGCCGGAGCCGTTCTCCCGCGGGGGATGCTGCACGGGGGCCGTGGAGGTGCGGACCAGCGAGACGCCGGGCCGTTGCCCGGCGGGGGGAGCGGGGTTCGCGGACGGCATCTCGGAACGGGCCTCCGAACGCCCCTGCGAGGAGACCTCCGGAGGGGGCTCGCCGAAGGCCCCGGTGTGCGGGTGACCGGGAGCTGTCGCGTGCTCCGGCGCCCGCTGCGGTACCGCGTCCTGGACGGGGGCGGGTTCGGGTTCGGGGGCGGGTCCGGGTTCGGGGGCGGGTCCGGGCGCGGGTCGGGCGTCGGGTCCGGGGCCGGGTTCGGTCGCGGGTACGGCGTCCGGTCCGCGGCCGGGCGCGGGTCGGGCGTCGGGTCCGGGCGCGGGTCGGCGTCCGGGACCGGGCGCGGGTCGGGCGTCGGGTCCGGGGCCGGGCGCGGGTCCGGGGCCGGGGCCGGGGCCGAGACCGGCGGGACCGGGACCGGGTCGCCCGGGGTTGCGTGCGGCTCGCAGGAGGCGGGTGTCCAGGTAGACCGGGGTGGGCCGCTCCGGCTCCACGGCGGGCCCTGCCCCGGAGGTCGCCGCGTCCTCGCCCGTCCCCTCCGCCTCCGTACCGCCGTCGCCCTCTTGCCCTTCTTCCCCTTCTGGCCTCTCCTGCCTCTCCTGCCTCTCCTGCGCTTTGGGCCCTTCCCGCCCCTCTTGCCCTTCCCGCCCCTCGCGCCCTTCCTGCCCCTGTTCCCGGCCCACGGGAAGCGTCGGCACGGTCGGCGGGAAGGCGACCGGGAGCAGCGCCTCCTCCAGGTCGTCCAGGTCCGGGCGGGCCGCGGGGTCCTTCTCCAGGAGCGCGGCCAGGACGTCCCGCAAGGGGCCGGACGCGGCGGGGAGTTCGGGCTCCTCGTACAGGACCGCGTGCAGCGTGGCCAGGGTCGTGTGGCGGGAGAAGGGCGACCGGCCGCCCAGGGCGGCGCAGAGTGTCGCGCCGAGCGACCACACGTCGGACGGCGGGCCCTGCGGGCGGCCGGAGACACGCTCGGGAGCCATGTAGTCGGGGGAGCCGACGAGCATCCCGACCATGGTGAGCGCCTTGGCGTCCTGGATCGCGGCGATGCCGAAGTCCGTGAGCACGACGCGCTCCGCGCCGTTTCCCACCAGGACGTTCCCGGGCTTGATGTCGCGGTGCAGCACACCGCGCGCGTGCACCTGGCGCAGGGCTCCCACCAGACCCAGCCCGATCCGTGCCGTCGCGCCCGGCGCCAGCGGGCCGTCCTGTGCCACCAGCCGTTCCAGGGAGCGGCCCGCGACCAGCTCCATGACGATCCACAGCCGTTCGCCCTCGTCGACGACGTCGTAGACCCGCACGACATTGGGGTGGTCGATCCGGGCTGTCGCCCTGGCCTCGCGCAGCGTGCGTTCGCGGCGGGTGCGGGAGTCCTCCGCGTCCAGTCCGTCGATGCGCATCTCCTTGACGGCGACCGGACGGTCGAGTATTTCGTCGGTCGCCCGCCACACCCGCCCCATTCCTCCCTGGCCGATACTCTCGACCAGCCGGTAACGCCCGGTCACCAGCAACCCCGGAACTCCGCCGTTCCTCGCATTTCCCGACTTTCCCGGCAATCCGCTGCACCCCCTCAATTACCCATGCAACGTCCCGACTGTCCCACAATGGTCACACTTCGTGCCGTACCAGCATAGTGCGGAGAAATCTTGTGGTAGCTCTTCAAGTACTGCGAATTCAGGCGCAGCCAAGGGGGATGTGAACATGAGTTCTCTTCGCATGACGGCCATCGCGGGATCGCTGGTAGCGGCATCTTTTTCGGCGGTGATGATCCTTCCCTTCACCGCCGGCGCGGACGACCAGGGACCCGGCAGCGGCAAGGGGGGAAAGGCCGTCGACGAGGCGCCGGCAGGTGTGCGGCTGACAACGCTCCTGCCTTCGCGGATCTCGGTCGACAACGGCTCGCGAAAGACGGCGATTACCGCAACGGTCAAGAACGAAGGGACCAAGGACAGCGGAAAGATCCAGCTTTTGGTCGTCGGTTTCGACGGCCTCACGGTCAAAAGCGTGCAAGGCTGCTCCCAGATTGCCGAGAACAATCTTCCAGCGGGTTCGAACAGCGGTTTCTCCTGTCCGATCGGCAATCTCGCGGCCGGCAAGTCGAAGTCGTACGCCGTCGATGCCACCTACGACCTGAACAGGACCGGCAAGATCTGTCTGCCCGTGCAGTCCGGTGACGGGAAGAAGACGTACTGGCAGCAGGGCCCGGTTCCCTTCGGTACGACGAACCCCTCGCCGAACGCCCCGGCCACTCCCCTGCTGCTCGGCACCGACAACAAGCCGGTGGCGCCGGGCGGCGACCGGAAGGAACTGCCGAAGACGGGCGTCGGACGGGACGTCCTGCCGCTGGGCGCCGCGGGTGCGGCGCTGATCGCTGCCGGCGCTGCGGGGCTGCGGTGGACGTCCCGGCGTCCGGTCCGCCGGCCGCACGGCTGACGCGTCCGCCGGCCGAGCCGTCCCGGACATACGTCACGGCCGGGGCGCCCACGCGCCCCGGCCGTGTCCGGAGGTGCAGCCGGCGGCCGGGCGTCAGCGCTTGCCGACGAGCTTCCACGCGGTGGGCATGACGCCCATCGCCAGGGCCGCCTTCAGGGCGTCGCCGATCAGGAACGGCGTCAGGCCCGCCGCGACCGCCGCGGACAGCGGCAGGTGGGCGGCGTGGGCGAGGTAGGGGACACCGACGGCGTAGATGATCGCCTCGCCGAGCAGCATCGTGCCCGCCATGCGCACCACGGAGCGGTCGGCGCCCCGGCGGGCCAGTGCGCCCACGGCGGCGGAGGCGAGCATCATGCCGACGATGTAGCCGAAGGAGACGGAGACACCGGAGGTGCCGCCGGCGAACCACGGCACACCGGCGAGCCCGGCCAGCGCGTACAGCAGGAGGGAGGCCAGGCCGCGGCTCGCGCCGAGCGTCGTGCCCACCAGCAGGGCGGCGAAGGTCTGACCGGTCACCGGCACCGGGGAGCCCGGGACGGGGACGGAGATCTGGGCCGCGAGGCCGGTGAGCGCGGCGCCGCCGAGCACGAGCGCCACGTCCTTCAGACGGGACGCGGGGAGGAGGTCGGCGAGGACCTCGCGGGGGCGGGCGGTGGCGGCGGCGGTGCTCATGAGGACTCCGCGGGTGACGAGGACATGCTGGGACACGGTGACGCTATCCCGGCGTCCCCCGCCCGATCACCGTCAGCGGTCGACAAAGGCGGGACGCCGGGCTTGGTGGGCTCCGGACAAAGATGCGGCTTACACCGGCCTCGGCGTGATACCGGTCACGGAGGCAGTGAGGCCGGGCTCACCTCACCGGCGGCGGTCCCGTCTGTGGGGTCCCGCCAAACGTCCCCGGGCCTCCCGGTGGCCCGGTCGGAGGTCTCGGCGCCCGGCGCCCGGCGACCGCGATCCGGGCCGTGCGGTGCCGCGCCCACGGGTCAGGCGGTGCGGCCGGCCGCCCGCGCGGGTTCCTCTTCGCACGGCACGTTCAGGGAGAGCAGCCCGACCGACCCGGCATCCACACGGAGTTCGGTGACGGCGGCGTTGCGCAGCCGCGGGAGGACGCGGCGGTAGTCGGCGAGCGGGATGGAGAGCAGCCGGCACAGGACCAGGCGGAGCAGGGTGTTGTGGGCGACGACCAGGACCCGCCCGCCCTCGTGCGCGGCGGCGATGCGCCGCAGGGCGGCGGCGCCGCGGTCGGCGGCGGCCCTCGGGTCCTCGGCGCCCGGGAAGGGGTGCGCCACCGGGTCGGCGCGGAAGGCGGCCGCGGCCTCGGGGTCCTGCTCGGCGAACTCGGCGAGCGTACGGCCCTCCACCACGCCGAAGTCGCATTCCCTGAGGCCGGGTTCGCGGTGCGGGGCGAGCCGGAGCGCGCGGCAGGCGGGCTCGGCGGTGAGGACCGCGCGGGAGACGGTGGAGGTCCAGACGGCGTCGACGGGGTGGGCGGCGGCCCAGCGCCCGAGCGCCTCGGCCTGTGCGCGCCCGGTGTCGGTCAGCGCGACGTCGCTCACCCCGGCGTAGCGGTTCTCGGCGTGCCAGACGGTCTGCCCGTGCCGGGCCAGCAGGAGGGTGGTGCTCATGAGTCAGAAGTATCGCGGTGGTCCGGAGCATCGCTGTGGTCCGGAGCATCGTCGTGGTCCGGAGCATCGCGGTGGCCGGCGTCCAGGGTCTGCCGGAGCCGGGTGTGTGCGTGTTCCGCCACCGGGGCGGACAGCCAGCCACGGGCGGTCAGCTCGTCCACCAGGCGGGCGTACGGCTCGGCGAAGCGGGCGGTGCGGTCGGGCCGGGGCCGCAGGCGGGTGGCGATGCGGACCATGCGTTCGGCGACGTCCGCCAGGGGGCCCGAGCCCGTCGCGTGGGCGGCCAGCGCGGCCATGCCCAGGGCCGGTTCGGTCTGCTCGGGCACCCGGGCCGGGCGGCCGAGGATGTCGGCGCGCAGCTGGTTCCAGTACGGGCTGCGGGCGCCGCCGCCGGTGAAGGTGAGCGGTCCGTCCAGCGGGGCGCCGAGGAAGTGCAGGTAGTCCAGGCAGAGCCGTTCGGTGAAGGCGACGCCCTGGAGCAGCGCGGCCCACAGGTCGGCGTCCCCGGCCGGCTCGCCCAGGACCAGGGCAAAGGCGCCGGGCGCCAGGAACGGGAACCGTTCGCCGGGCGACACCAGCGGGTAGGCCACCGCGCCCGCGGGCTCGTACGCGGCCGCCCGCGCGTCCATCGCCGCCGGGTCGGCGCCCGCGAAGGCTGCGGTCAGCACCCCCGCCCCCACGCTGGACGCCCCGCCGGGCAGCCAGCCGCCGTCCGGCGCCCGGTGGTTGTAGACCACGCCGGACGGGTCGCGGACCGGCTCGGTGGCGGCGCCCTTGACGACGAGGGTCGTGCCCAGCACGGAGTTCCAGGAGCCGGGGCGCAGGGCGCCGGAGGCGATCTGCGCCGCGCAGCCGTCGGTCATCCCGGCGACGACGGGCGTGCCGGCGGGGATGCCGGTGGCCTCGGCCGCGGCCGGGCAGACCTCCCCGAGCACCGTGCCGGGCCGGACGACCTCGGGCAGGATCTCGCCGGGCAGGCCCATGACGTCCGGCCAGGCCTCCCGTTCCACGTCGTAGGCCGTCTTCAGGGCGTGGCTGGAGTCGGTCGGCACCGGCCTGCCGACGAGCCGGGCCGTGATCACGTCGGGCTGGTGGGTGATCCGTCCGGGCCCGTACTCCTCGACGAGCAGGCGTGCCTTCGGCAGCGCCCAGGTGTCCTGCACCGCCAGGCCCGCCGCCCGCGCCCGCGCCGCCTCGGCCGCCGCCCGCCCGTCGTCGTACATGAGCCCGGGGCTCAGCGGCCGTCCCGCCCGGTCCGTCAGCAGTACGGTCCCGGACGTCCCGCACACCGCGAGCCCGCCGACCCGGGCACCCGTGACCGGGCCGAGCGCGGCCCGGGCCGCGGTGCGCACGCCCTGCCACCACTCCTCCGGGTCCTGCTCGTGCCGCCTGCCCTCGCGGTGCCCGCGGACGGGGGCCGAGCCGCCGCCGAGGACCGTCCCGTTCCCGGTGACGGCCAGCACCCGGACGCTCTGCGTTCCGAGGTCGATCCCCAGCCACGCCTCGTGCTCGTCCCGCATCCGTACCTCCCGGGCGTACCGGATCGGCCTGTGAACTTCACATCCGCCTCCGATATTGACCCGTGACGTTCGCTCGCGCGAGGGATTGACGCGCAACTTCGGCCGTTACACCCTCGGTTGGCGAGCCGGTTCGAGGTGTCGCCCCGGTGCGTCACGCCGTATCGGGCCCGGGCCCGCCAGACGACCGATCGGGACGCGATGAGCAGCGACGACAGCGGCGCACGCCGGCCGGGCCCCGCTGGCCGGCAGGCCGCCATGGCCGAGCGGGTCCTGGCCGACGGCTCGGCGACCGCGGCCGAGCTCGCCGAGCGCTTCGGGGTGAGCCTGATGACGGTCCACCGCGACCTCGACGAACTCGCACGGCAGGGGATCGTGAGGAAGTCCAGGGGCGGGGTCACCGCCCAGCCGTCCGGTGTCTTCGAGTCCAACGTCCAGTACCGGCTGAAGGCCATGCGCGCCGAGAAGGCCGCCGTCGCCGAGCACGCGCTGCGGTCGGTGGAGCCCGGCATGGCGATCATGCTCGACGACTCCACGACCGCCCTGGAGCTGGCCCGCCGCCTGCGGACCGGCGCGATCACCCCGCTGACGGTCGTCACCAACTTCCTGGAGGCGATCAATCTGCTCGCCGGCCAGCGGGGCATCCACCTGATGGCCCTCGGCGGCGACTACGATCCGCTGCACTCCTCCTTCCTCGGGGTGTCCTGCGTGGAGGCCGTCGGGCAGCTGCGCGTGGACGTGTGCTTCACCTCGACGTCCGCCGTGCACGGAGGGCACGCCTACCACCAGGAACAGCACATCGTGTCGGTGAAGCGGGCCATGCTCGACGCGGCCGCCCGCAACGTCCTGCTGCTCGACCACACCAAGCTCGCCCGGGTCGCGCTGCACCGGGTCGCCCCGCTGTCCCGCTTCGACCTGCTCCTCATCGACGACGGGGCGTCGGCGCAGGCGCTGCGGGATCTGGACGAGCACAGGGTCCGTCACGAGATCTGCGCCACGACCACCACGAAGGGCAGTGATGACCGAACCTGAACCCGGGGAGCGCCCCGCGACGAGCGGACCGGTACGGGTCGTCGCCGCCGGCGACCATTTCGTCCTGCCGTCGCTCATCACGGCGGCGCTCCGCCGCGAGCTCGACTGCGAGGTGCGGGAACTGACCCTCGGCTGGCCGCTGGAGCCGTTCGGCCCGGTGGCCGAGGTGACGGAGGCCAGCGACGCCGAGGAGGAGCTGATCGAGGCGCTCGCCGGCGCGCGGGTGCTGGTCACCCAGATGGGCCCGGTGACGGAGCGCGTTCTCGGCGCCTGCCCGGACCTGCGGCTGGTGGCCGTGTGCCGGGGCGGCCCCGTCAACGTCAACCTGGACGCGGCCGGGCGGCACGGCGTCCGCGTCTGCTACGCCCCCGGCCGCAACGCCGCCGCGACCGCCGAGTTCACCGTCGGCATGCTGCTGGCGGCCCTGCGCCGCATCCCGCAGGCGCACGGCCTGCTGGCCGGGCGGGGCAGCTGGGAGGGGGCGGCGTACTACACGTACGAGCACAGCGGGCTGGAGCTGGAGGACCTGCCCGTCGGGCTCGTCGGATACGGCGCCGTCGGCAGCCGGGTCGCCCGCGCGCTGTGCGCGTTCGGCGCGCGGGTGATGGTGTACGACCCCTACGCGCGCGGCGAGATCCACGGTCTGCGCGTGGACTCGCTCGACGAGCTCCTGCGCCGCTCGGCGGTGATCACCCTGCACGCCCGGCTCACCGCCGAGACCCGCGGTCTGATCGGCGCCCGTGAGCTCGGGCTGCTGCCGCCGGGCGCGGTGGTGGTGAACGTGGCGCGCGGGCCGCTGGTCGACGAGGAGGCCCTGTGCGACGCCCTGGAGGCCGGGCACGTGGCGGCGGCGGCCCTGGACACCTACGCGCGGGAGCCGGTGCCCGCCGGCTCCCGGCTGTTCGGCCTGGCCGACCGGGTGGTGATGACGCCGCACCTGGGCGGGGCCTCGCGCGCGGTGGCGCGGAAGGCGGCCCGGATCGCCGCCGAAGAGGTGGGACGCTGGGCGCGCGGTGAGCCGCCGGCGCACTGCCTGACCTGACAGACCGCCTGAGCTGACCTGACGAACTGCCTGAGCTGACGAGCCGGGAGGCGACATGTACGTCGGTATCGATGTGGGCACGTCCATGGTGAAGGCCGCCGCGTTCGACGGCGAGGGGCGTGAACTGGCCGTCGAGGCGCGCCCGGTGGGACTCGGGCTGCGCGGGGGCGCGGCCGAGCAGGACATGGAGGAGGTGTACGCGGCCGTCGTCGCGGTCCTCGGGGAGCTGACCTCGCGGGTCGGGGAGCCGGTGGAGCTGGCCGGGCTGACCGGGCAGGGCGACGGGGTCTGGCTGGTCGACAAGGAGGGCCGCCCGGTGCGGCCCGCGGCCTCCTGGATGGACGGCCGGGCCCATGAACTGCTGGACCAGTGGCTGGCGGACGGCACCTTCGAGACGGTGTTCCGGCGCACCGGCAGCGCCATGTTCCCGGGGTGCCCCGGCCCGCTGCTGGCCTGGTTCGACCGCTACGAGCCGGCCTCCCTCGACGCCGCGAGCACGGCCCTGTACTGCAAGGACATGGTCTTCCGCCGGCTGACGGGCGCACCGGCGACCACGGACGTGTCGGACGCGTCGATGCCGTTCCTCGACCCGCGCACCCGGTCCTACGACAACCGGGTGGTGGAGCTGCTGGGCCTCACGCACCGCCGCGGACTGCTCGCCCCCGTCGGCGACCCGATCGCGACGGCCGAGGCGCGCGAGGGGCTGCCGCCGGGCACCCGGCTCGCGAACGGCCCCTACGACCTGCCGTCCTGCGCGCTCGGCGCCGGGGTGACCGGTCCCGGGGACGGCCTGCTGATCGTGGGCACCTGCCTGGCCTGCCTGGTCGCCACGACCGACCTGGACCTCACGGGCGAGCCGGCCGGCCTGTACATCTCCACCGACCGTCCCGGTCACTGGCTGCGCGCCATGCCCGCGATGGTCGGCACGGCGGCCCTGGACTGGGTGCTGGCGACGACGGGCGTCCGCCACGAGGAGGCCGACGCGCTGCTGGCGGACACCCCGCCGGGGGCGAACGGCGTCCGCGTGCTGCCGTACTTCGCGCCCTCCGGCGAGCGCGCCCCGTTCGTCGAGCCCCGGCTGCGCGCCGAACTCACCGGCGTCAGCCTGGAGTCCACGAAGGCCGACCTGATCCGCGCCACCTGCGAGGGCATCGGCTACGCGGCCCGCCACTGCCTGGAGGCGGCGGGGCTGACCGGCTCCCTCGCGGTCTGCGGCGGCGGCACCCGCAGCGCCGCCTGGATGCGCCTGCTCGCCGATGTCCTCGGCCGTCCCCTCCGGGTCGTCGAGGGCGAGGTCGGGGCGCGGGGGGCGGTGCTGGCGGCGGCGGAGCGGTACGGGCTCCCGCTGGACGCGCGGGCCTGGACGCGGGCGTCCGCGGTGGTGGACCCCGACCCGGCCCGGGCGGCGTACTACGCGACGGCGTACGAGGACCATCTGGCCCGGCTGGCGCAGGCCCGCGACCGAGCGAGGAGAGCCTGATGAGGACACGCACACTGGACTGCCCCACCTGCGGCACCATGCAGCCCTTCCGGCTCCTCGACGACGAGGAGAAGGCCGCGGTCCGCGCCGCGAAGGGCGACGGCCACCAGGTGGACAACCTCTGGCGCTGCACCGCCAAGGGCTGTCTGACGTACTACCGCCATCTCAACAAGTACGACCGCGGCCTCCTCCCCGAGACGTTCCGCGAGGAGGAGGCCGCCGGGCGGTGACGCCCGGGTGCCCCGGCGCCGGCCTGCTTCAGCCGGCCCGCACGGTCACAGGTTGCTGAAGTCGGGGCCCACCGTGCGGGTGCGCTTGATCTCGTAGAAGCCGGGGACGGAGGCGACCGCGAGGGTGCCGTCCCAGAGCTTGGCGGCGTCCTCGCCCTTGGGGGCCGGGGTGACGACCGGGCCGAAGAAGGCGAGCTGCCCGCCGTCCGCGCCGGGGACGGCGATGACCGGGGTGCCGACCTCCTGGCCGACCTTGTCGATGCCCTCCTTGTGGGAGGCGCGCAGTTCGGCGTCGAACTCGAAGTCCTCCTGGTCGGCGTAGTCGATGAGGTCGGCGGGCAGGCCGGCGTCGGCGAGGGCGCCGGCGATGGCCTCGGCGGTCGGGCCCTCGCCGTTGTTGTGGAAGCGCGTGCCGAGCGCGGCGTAGAGCGGGCCGAGCACGTCCTCGCCGTGCTTCTGCCAGGCCGCGGTCACCACGCGCACCGGCTTCCACGCCTTGGTGGCGAGCATCTCCCGGTAGTCCTCAGGCAGCTGGTCCAGCTTGTCCTCGTTGAGCACCGCCAGGCTCATGACGTGCCAGCGCACCTCGATGTCCCGGACCTTCTCCACCTCCAGCACCCATCGGGACGTCATCCAGGCCCAGGGGCACAGCGGGTCGAACCAGAAGTCGACGGGGGTCCTGGCGGAGGTGGTCGCGGTGTCGGACATGGCTCTCCTCGCAATTGTGTCGGTTTCAACAAACAACACCGGGCGCCGTCCGCCCCATTCCCGCGGTGGCCACCCGATTCCCGGGTGCCCACTGTCAGGAGCACATGGCAGGATCGGCCCTGTCCACATGCCGAACGCCAGCCGAGGGAGTACCGCCCGTGCCCGGTGAGAATCTGACCCGCGACGAGGCCCGGGAGCGGGCCGCCCTGCTGTCCGTCGACGGGTACGAGGTCGCCCTGGACCTGCGTTCGGCGGTGGGCGGGGAGGACGGGGACGGTCCGCGCACGTTCCGCTCCGTCACCACGGTCCGCTTCCGCTGCAACGAGCCCGGCGCGGCCACCTTCGCCGACCTGATCGCACCGAGTGTGACCTCCGTCTCCCTCAACGGCCGCGACCTCGACCCGGGCCAGGTCTTCGACGGCTCCCGCATCCTCCTGGAGGACCTCGCCGCCGAGAACGAGCTGGTGGTGGACGCCCGGTGCGCCTACTCCCGCACCGGCGAGGGCCTGCACCGCTTCGTCGACCCCGAGGACGGCGAGGTCTACCTGTACACCCAGTACGAGCCCGCCGACGCCCGCCGCGTCTTCGCGGGCTTCGAGCAGCCCGACCTCAAGGCCCCGTACCGCTTCGAGGTGCGCGCCCCGGAGGGCTGGACCGTCTGGAGCAACGGCGCGGGCGAGCGCACCGACGGCGTGTGGCGGTTCGCGGAGACCAAGCCGATCTCGACGTACATCACCTGCGTGGTGGCCGGCCCGTACCACTACGTGACGGACCTCTACGAGCGGACCCTCGAGGACGGCACGCGGCTGCGGATCCCGCTGGGCGCCCTGTGCCGCAAGGGCCTGGCCCCCTACTTCGACGCCGAGGACGTCTTCCTCGTCACCAAACAGGGCCTGGACTTCTTCCACGACCACTTCGACTACCCGTACCCCTTCGGCAAGTACGACCAGGCGTTCGTGCCCGAGTACAACCTCGGCGCGATGGAGAACCCCGGACTGGTGACCTTCCGCGAGGAGTTCATCTTCCGCGGCAAGGTGACGCGCGCGTCCTACGAGAGCCGGGCGAACGTCGTCCTGCACGAGATGGCGCACATGTGGTTCGGCGACCTGGTCACCATGGAGTGGTGGGACGACCTGTGGCTGAAGGAGTCCTTCGCGGACTTCATGGGCGCCTTCGCCCTGGTCGGCGCCACCCGCTTCACCGACGGCTGGATCACCTTCGCCAACCGCCGCAAGGCGTGGGCCTACCGCGCGGACCAGCTCCCCTCCACCCACCCCGTCACCGCCGACATCCGCGACCTGCAGGACGCGAAGCTCAACTTCGACGGCATCACCTACGCCAAGGGCGCCTCCGTGCTGAAGCAGCTGGTGGCGTACGTCGGCCAGGACGCCTTCCTGGAGGGCGCCCGCCGCTACTTCAAGCGGCACGCCTACGGCAACACCCGTCTGGGCGACCTGCTGTCGGCGCTGGAGGAGACCAGCGGCCGGGACCTGGGCGCCTGGGCGCGCGGCTGGCTGCAGACGGCCGGCGTCAACTCCCTCACCCCGCAGGTGCTGCTGAGCACCGAGGGCCGCGTCGACGAGCTCGCGGTGGTGCAGGAAGCCGCCGAGTCGCACCCCGAACTGCGCCCGCACCGCGTGGCGGTGGGCCTGTACCGCCGCGAGGACGACCGCCTGGTGCGGTACGCGCGCGCCGAGGCGGACGTCGACGGGGCCCGGACGGTCGTGCCGGAGCTGGCCGGCGAGCAGGCACCCGAGCTGGTCCTGGTCAACGACGACGACCTGACGTACTGCAAGATCCGCTTCGACGCGACCTCCCTGGCCACGCTCCGCGAGCACCTGGGCGCGATGACCGACCCGCTGGCCCGCGCCCTGTGCTGGTCGGCGCTGTGGAACATGACACGGGACGCGCTGCTGCCCGCGGCCGACTTCATCGACCTGGTGGTGCGGTTCGGGCGGCGCGAGTCCGACATCGGCGTGCTGCAGATGCTGCACGCGTGGGCGGGCTCGGCGCTGGTCCACTACTCGCCCGCGTCGTGGCGGCCCAGGGGCGAGGAGCAGCTGGCCCGGACCGCGCTGCGGGACCTGCGGGCGGCCGAGCCGGGCAGCGAGCACCAGCTGGCGTGGGCGCGGTTCTACGCGACGGTGGCGTCGGCCCCGGACGATCTGGACCTGCTGCGGGGCCTGCTGGAGGGCACGGACAAGATCGACGGCCTCGAGGTCGACCAGGAGCTGCGCTGGACGTTCCTGGAGCCGCTCGCCGCGCACGGGGCGGCGGACGAGTCGGTGCTGGCGGCCGAACTGGCCCGCGACGACACCGCGTCCGGCAAGCGCCACCAGATCCGCTGTCTCGCCGCCCGCCCCTCGCAGGCGGTCAAGGCGCAGGCCTGGGCGCAGGTCGTGGAGTCCGACTCGCTGTCCAACGCCCTGGTGGAGGCGACGATCGCGGGCTTCACGCAGTCCTCGCAGCGCGAGCTGCTCGCGCCGTACGCGCCGAAGTACTTCGAGGTGATCGAGCGGGTGTGGACGCAGCGGTCCATCCAGATCGGCATGGACGTGGTGCGCGGGCTGTTCCCGGCGCTCCAGGACGCGCCCGCGACGCTCGGGGCGACGGACGCGTGGCTCGCCGCGCACGAGGGCGCCGCGCCCGCGCTGCGCCGGCTGGTGCTGGAGGCGCGGGACGATCTGGCGCGGGCCCTGCGCGCCCAAGCTTTGGCCAACGGCTGATCGGCCCGTGACCGTTACGGAATCCGGTCAATAACACCCGTAACCCCTGGCCCAACCCGAATGGACCAGGGGTTTTCCGTGCCCTATCGGCATCCGAACACCCGTCCTTTAGTGATGCCTTGTCCGTATTTGTCGACGGGCGTGTAACAGCGGTTAAAGAACCGACCGGGCGCGGAAAGCCCGAGTCATGAACCACAACACCCCGCTCCCCCCGGCTTCCCCCCGCCCCCTGCGTCACCTCTCCGAGGTGCACCGGCGCGTGCTGACGACGGCTCAGCTGCGTGCGCACGGGGTCTCGTCGGCGCAGATGAACGAGCAGTGCCGCGCCGGCGGGGCCTGGCAGCAGATCCTCCCGGGTGTCTTCCTCCTCCACCCGGGCCCGCCGACCAGCGAGGAGCGGCTGCACGCGGTGCTGATGTACGCGTCCCGCGAGTCGGCGCCGGGGGTGCCGGCCCAGCCCCGCCCGGACGAACCGCACCGGCCCGTCTACGCGGAGGCGATGATCACCGGACTGGCGGCGCTGGCGCTCCACGGTTTCACCTCCGCGCCGCCGCTGCCGTCGCTGGAGAGGATCGACGTGCTGGTCCCGCGGCTGCGCCGGCTGCGCTCGACGGGGTGCGCGCGCGTCGTCCGCACGCCGGCCCTGCCGACTCCCCGGGCGGTGACGGGGGTTCCCCTCGCGCCGGTGCCGCGGGCCCTGGCCGACGCGGTGTCGCAGCTGTCGGACGCCTCCACGGTGCGGCGGCTGCTGACCGAGGCGGTGCGCGGCGGCCACTGCGAACCGGCCTCGGTGGTGCGGGCGCTGAACCAGGCGAAGCTGCTGGGCCGCCCGCACGTGGTGGACGCGGTGGACTCCCTGCTGGCCGAGGGCCGGGCGATCGCTGAGGACCGGCTGTACCGGATGGTGCGGGAGTACGGGCTGCCCGACCCGGTCTGGAACGTCGACCTCCGTCTGCCCGGCGGCCCCCACCTCGGCGGCCTGGACGCCTACTGGCCCGAGCAGGCCGTCGCCCTGGAACTGGACACCCGGGCCCCGCGGCAGGACGAGGACGCGCTGTGGTCCGAGTACGCCCGCAAGCGGGAGCACCTGGAGCGCCTGGGCATCACGGTCGTCCATGTCACACCCAAGAAGCTGCGCGACTCCATGGAGCAGCAGGCGGCGGTCGTCCGGACGGCGCTCATGGCCTCCGGCGACCGGGAACCCGCCGCCTATGTCGTGGTGCTGCCCCGGTAGTGACGGACCGGGCCGGTATCAGGAGGGGAGAGGAGGGGCCGCCGGGGCGACCGGGCGGCCCCTCCTCGTGCGGCCCCTCCTCGTGCGGCCGCCTCGCGTGCTCGGTCGCCTCCTCGTGCTCAGTGGCCGCCTCGCGCCCGGTCGCCGCCTCGCGCTCAGTCGCCGCAGAACTCCGCCTCGATCACCGGTTCCGTGTCGCCCGTCCAGTCCCCGTTGAGGTTGAGCGCCAGGGAGTGCCGGCCGTCCGCCGTGGTCACCGCGTCGGAGACGGAACCGTGGATGCCGCCGTCGTGACCCCACACGTGGACCGGGTGGCCGCCGCAGGACAGGGTGCGGTCCATCAGGCCGAGGCCGTAACGGATGCCGGGCGCGCCGCCGGTCCGCACCGTGGTCTTCATCTCCTTCAGCTGGTGGGGCGGGAGGAGGCGGCCGCCGAGCAGGGCCGAGTAGAAGCGGTCGAGGTCGGCGGAGTCCGAGATCATCTCACCGGATCCGTAGGCGATGGCGGGGTTGAGGGTGGTGACGTCGTAGGTGGGGCCCGTCGCCGTGTCGGCGAGCTTGGAGTAGGCGCGGCTGCTGGGCCGCGGGACGGTGACGCGGGTGCCGGGGACCGAGGTGGCGGTCAGGTGCAGCGGCGCGATGACGCGGTCGCGGATCTCCGCGGCGTAGGGACGGCCCGTGACCTTCTCGATCACCATGGCGGCCAGCAGGTAGTTGGTGTTGGAGTACTTCCAGGAGGTGCCCGGCGCGAAGTCCGGCTTGTGGGACATCGCGATCGCGAGCAGGTCCGCCGGGGACACCCGGTCGTAACGGTGCTCGAAGAAGCCGTCCTTGCGGAAGTACCTGCGGCCGAAGGCCTCGTCGGCGGTGTAGTTGAAGACACCGCTGGTGTGGTTGAGCAGCTGGCGGACGGTGATGGCACGGCCGTCGTGGCCGTGGCCGCGGACCACGCCGGGCAGCCAGGTGTCCACCGTGTCGTCCAGCGACAGCCGCCCCTCCGCCTCCAGTTGGAGCAGCACGGTGGACACGAAGGTCTTGGTGATGCTCCCGACCCGGTAGCGGTCGGCGGCCGAGCGGGGCGCGCCCGTCCTGAGGTCGCCCACGCCCGCGGTCGTCGACCAGGTGGCGTGGCCCTGCCTCGCGGTGAGGGTCACCCCGGGCACGCCCTGCTTCACCACGGCCTCGGCGGCCCGCCGGGTCGCGTCGTGGGCGCCGCCGCCTCTGGCGGGCGCCGCCGCGAGCGCGGGCCCGGCCAGGGCCGCGGACAGCGCCACGGCCGTCGCCGCGACCAGGGTCGTACGCACGCGTGTGTTCATGTGGTGTTCTCCCCCATCTCACTGTTGGCTCCGGACTTCACGCCGGGTCGGACGGGGGATCAGACCCGGTCCGCCGGGACCAGGTTGACGCACCGCGGGCCGGTTGGGCCGCTTTCGGCCCTTCTTCACCCCTCAGTGCTTGCGCAGCACCAGTTCCGTGTTGCGGTCGGCGGCGTCACCGCCCAGGCGCGTGCTGGCGCCCGGCGCGTTGTACGACACCTCGCGGTACAGGGCCGCCAGGCCCGTCTGGCTGAGGTCGGCGAAGTCGGTGCGGTGCGGGGCGGCGGACTCGACGAGGGTGGTGAACAGGGAGATCGTGCCGTCCTTGTTGTCCGCCAGTTCGATGACCCGGGCGAGTTGCGGGTGGTCCACGTGGGACGCCGTGGAGATCTCCCAGAAGGAGCCGCCGGCCGGGGACGTGTGCGCGGTGATGTCGTTGCGGTGGATGTGGCCGTTCACCCAGGCGAGGACGTTGCGGTGACGGCCGAGGGCGTCGAGGACCGCCCGGCCGCCCAGCCGGCGCTCGTGCGGCCGGGCCGGGTCGGCGTGGTGGGTGTTGGTCATCGTCCCGCTGGTGTGGTGGCTGAAGACGACGGCGTAGGAGTCCCTGTTGTCCCTCAGCTGCCTCTCCAGCCAGTCCAACTGGGCCGTCCCGATGGAGCCCTGGTAGTGGCCGCCCGGGTCGGTGGTGTCGAGGCTGATGCCCACGACGTCGTCGGCGATGCGGAAGGTGTAGTACTGCGTGCCCGACTCGAGGTTGGCGCCGGAGTAGCCGTGGCCGACCGGGCCGGGGCCGCGGTGCGCCGGGTCGAGGTGGGCCTCGAGGTAGTCGGCCGGGGTGTACGGGGCGCGCCGGGGGTCCGGCGTGACCGAGCGCATGTCACGGGCGTGGGCCTTCAGCAGGTCCCGGAAGGCGAGGCCCTTCGGGTCGCCGCCGCTCCTGATGAGGTCCTGCAGCTTCTTCGCCTCGGACGCGGACAGCGACATCAGCTTCCTGCCGCCGACCGCGTACTCGGCGAGCCAGGAGTCGCCGTGGCCGTAGCAGCCGAGCGGCAGGGCGTCGTGGTTGCCGACCGTGGAGTACCAGGGCAGGTTCAGGCCCGGGCTCCGCACCTCGCGGATCGCGGCGGCGAGGAAGCCCCGAAGGTGCGGGAAGCCGAGCTGCTTGTCGCCGTCGCGCAGGGCGGAATCGGGCTGCCAGTAGGTCTTCAGGCCGCTGTTCTGGACGCCCTCGTAGTGGCGTGCGTCCCCCGTGTTGGGCGTGAACCGCCCACCGCTCATGATCTTGAGGAACCACTCCAGCTCGGACTTCGCGTTGTTGTCCGTGTTGTCGCCGGTGGTCATGGCGAAGTGCAGCGCGGAACCGGTGACGGGGGCGCCGCGCAGCGCGTTGATCCGCTCGACCAGCGAGATCGCGCCCTGCACGGTCAGCGCCTCGTGCGGGCGCCAGGCGTGCCGGTCGGTGGAGCGCAGGTACTCCAGGCGCATCGGGTGCTGGGCGTCGATCAGGTGCAGGTCGGTGAGCTGCACGAACGCGGCGAGCGCGGTGCGCCGGCCGGCCCGGCCCGGCTTGGGGGCGGCCAGGTCGCCGCGCACCACGCGGGCCCAGCCCGGGCCGCCGCCGAGGCGGCGGTAGCCGGAGCCCGGGCGCGGGGTGGCGACGCTCGCGAGAGTGGTGCCCCGGGTGTACGGCGCGAGGGGCGCGGCCGGGGCCCGGCGCGACTGCGCCACCACCCGGGTGACCTCCGTGCCGGTGGTGGTGGCGGCCTGGCTGTCGGTCGGCCGCAGGGCGTACCCGACGCCCGCGGAGACGGCCGCCGCGCCGGTGGCGGCGAGGACGGTACGGCGGTTGACCGCCGGGATGCTGGCGGCGACAGAGCGTGTGCGCGACATGGCGCGATCTCCCCGAGTGCGGACGCGTCGGCAGTGGTCGCGGGCGGTCGCTTTCGCGAACATCCCGCTCGCTCTGGATGCTTGGCACCGGGAATGACCTGCGCGTGAACGAGGCGGCAACGCGCAACACCGATCACCGTACGTGGATCTCGGCCCACCCGACGCGCCCACGGCCGCTCGTCACCAGGCCGGGGCGCGGTCACTCCGTGTTCATCTGCCGGGGTAGGCCAGACGGTTCACGGCACCGCGGGAGCGGCGCGTGTCACTCCCCGGCCTGCGCCGTCACCCGTCCCGTCGCCGGCCGCTCCCGCCACAGCCTGAGCCCCACGTCGACCAGGCCGACCCGGCGCAGGCCGCCCACGTCGGCGAGCGGATGCCAGGCCGCCAGGTCCGTCGAGCCGCCGACCTCGTGGCGGAGCCCGCCACCGGTGACCCGGGCCTCGTAGAGGAGACCTACGCCGTGGTGGTCGACCGTGCGGCGGAAGCGGCGGGCGGTGGTGCGGCTGATGCAGTCCACGCCGAGCAGGCCGGTGATCTCGACGAGGTACCCGGTCTCCTCCTCCACCTCGCGCAGCACGGTGTCGTGGGGGTACTCACCGTGTTCCATGCCGCCGCCGGGCAGGGTCCACTCGGGGCTGCCCCGGCCGCCGGTCCAGCGGGCCAGCAGGATGTCGTCGTCACGGATGCACACGGCGTAGGCCGCCACCCTCGATGTCCGTCGCACCCGGAGAAGTTAATGCGTCCGGGCGGGGCCGGCGGGCGGGGGCCGACCGGGTGGCTCGCGGCGAACGGGCTGGAGGGGCGGTTCACGGCCGGCCCGGCGACCCTGCGGCACGCGCTGCGGGCCCGCGACGCCCTGGAGAAGGCCGTGGACGGATCGCCCGCGGAAGGGGCGGGCGCGGGCGACGCCGTCCGCGCGCACGGGCGGATCCGGGCCACGCTCACCGCCTGCGCCTTCCCACCGCCTGCCCCTTCCCACCGCCTGCCTCTTCTCACCGCCTGCGCCTTCCCGCCTGCCTCTTCTCACCGGCCGCAGCGCAGGCCGGCCGCCGCGGGCAGCGCGCGGACGAGACCGGCGCGTTCACGGGCGATCTCGCGCGCGCCGACGACCACACGGTCCGCGACCGCCGACCCCTCCGGCAGGGCCACCAGGACGCGCTCGCCCTTGTGCAGGCCCTTCTCGGCGAGGCCCCGGCCGAGCACGAAGACCACCTTCTCCGGGGCCTTCTCCGGCTTGTACGAGCGGGTCACGTGCAGGGTGATCCGCTCCTGGCCCGCGGTCGCGGGCACCGGCTCCACGCGCGTGACCTCACCCTCCGCGACCAGCCGCGCGCAGGCGAGACGGCCGGGGTCGCCCAGGGCGGAGCCCGCGGAGGAGGCCGCGGAGGGAGCCGCGGCCTTGTCGGCGCTCGCGCCGGAGTCCTCGCCCGCGCCGCCGCCGGCCCGTGTCACCAGCCAGCCCATCCCCGCCAGCACGGTCGCCACGGCGGCCACGGCCAGGAGGCCGGAGGCGAACCCGCGGGCCCGGCGCCGGTCCCGCGGCGCCCGCGGCGGAGCGGGCCGCCGCCGCACCGCCGCGTCCTGGGCCAGCGCGTCCCCGATCAGGCCGAGCTGTGCCCGCAGCAGGGCCACGTCGGCCCGGGCCGCGCGGTACTCGCTGAGGAAGGCGGCGTCGGCTCGGTCCCCGCCGGGCGGTTCCTCGCCGGTGAGCGCGGCCATGAGCGCGTCGGTGCCGTGGTCTTCCGCGGCCATGTCACACCACCTCGTCCTCGTGCAGGCGGGCGCGCAGGGCCCGTACCGCCGTGTGCAGCCGGCTCTTGACCGTGCCCTCCGGGACGCCGAGCTCCTCGGCTATCGAGCGGACCGGCAGGTCGGCGTAGAAGCGCAGGACGAGGACCTGGCGCTGGGCGTCGGGCAGCTCGTCGAGGCCCTGGGCGACGGCGAGCGAGAGCACGCTGGTGTCCTCGCCCGAGGGATGCTCCGGCTGCCGCAGCGAGGCCAGCCGCTCGCCGATCCGCTGCTGGCGGCGCTTGGCGCGGTGCCAGTCCATCGCCAGGTTGGAGGCGACGACGGCCGCCCACGCGGAGACATCGCGCGGCGCCTCGTACCCCTTCGCCGCCCGCTCCAGCAGCCGCAGCCGCACCTGCTGCACCCCGTCCGGCAGGTCCGCCTGCGGCACCCCGCCCAGCGCGAGCACCGCCCGCACCCGGCGTTCCTGGGCCGTGTCCAGCGGATCGTCGTCCTCCGGCGCACGGCGGACCCTTCCGCGCAGCACAAGCCACCCCCCTCACCGTGTTTCCTCTACGACGCGGCAGCGCACGGAAACGTTCGGCGGACGGCCGGCGAATCGTCCAGAGGCGGACGTCACACCTCCGGCGTTCCACTCCTCGGGCATGGAGTGCAAAGAATTGGACAGGCGGACCCGGGTCGGCCGCATGATGGAAACGCCGCAGACACGCAAGCAGCCGCCAGGCACGCACACGCAGAGGGAGTCACCGTGAGGGTCGGAATCGTCGGAGCCACCGGACAGGTCGGCACGGTCATGCGCAGGATCCTCACGGAGCGCGACTTCCCGGTCACCGAGCTGCGGCTGTTCGCCTCGGCCCGCTCGGCGGGGACGGAGCTGGACGGCGTGACGGTGGAGGACGCGGCGAGTGCCGACTACACCGGCCTGGACATCGTCCTGTTCTCCGCGGGCGGCGCGACCTCGAAGGCGCTGGCCGAGAAGGTCGCCTCGCAGGGCGCGGTCGTGATCGACAACTCCTCCGCCTGGCGCCGGGACCCCGAGGTGCCGCTGGTCGTCTCCGAGGTGAACCCGCACGCGATCGCGGACCGCCCCAAGGGCATCATCGCCAACCCCAACTGCACGACGATGGCCGCGATGCCGGTCCTGAAGGCGCTGCACGCCGAGGCGGGGCTCGAGGCCCTGGTCGTCGCCACCTACCAGGCGGTCTCCGGCTCGGGCCTCGCGGGCGTGGCCGAGCTGCACGGCCAGACCCAGAAGGTCGTCGCCGACGCGGACAAGCTGACCCACGACGGCGAGGCCGTGGACTTCCCGGAGCCCGGCGTCTACAAGCGCCCCATCGCCTTCAACGTGCTGCCCTTCGCCGGCAACCTCGTCGACGACGGCCTGAACGAGACGGACGAGGAGCAGAAGCTGCGCAACGAGTCCCGCAAGATCCTGGAGATCCCCGCGCTGAAGGTCTCCGGCACCTGCGTGCGCGTCCCGGTCTTCTCCGGCCACTCCCTCCAGGTCAACGCCCGCTTCGCCCGCCCGATCTCCCCGGAGCGCGCGACGGAGCTGCTGAGGGACGCCCCGGGCGTCGAGCTCTCCGACATCCCCACCCCGCTCCAGGCCGCCGGCAAGGACCCCTCCTACGTCGGCCGCATCCGCCGCGACGAGACCGTCGACAACGGCCTGGCCCTGTTCATCTCCAACGACAACCTCCGCAAGGGCGCCGCGCTGAACGCGGTGCAGATCGCGGAGCTGGTGGCGGCGGAGCTGCGGGGCTGACCCGGCGGGTCAGGGCCGCCTGACCTCGTAGAGGAAACAGCCGTACTCGACGGCCCGGACGTGGACCAGTGCCACGGCCGGGTCGTCGAACGCTGTGTGGAGGGCCGCGTCGTCGGGCGTGTCGACGAGTGCCCCGCCCAGGATGTGACCGTCGGCCGAGTAGCGGCGCACGGTGCGGTGGGCGCCCACGAACGGGTGGCCGGTGCCGCCGTCCGGGCCCGCGCAGTCGTCCGCGTGGATGAAGACGGGTCCCTGCTCGTCGTAGGCACCCGGCCGGGCGCCCGTCTCGGCGGCCCAGCGGCGCAAGGGGGCGTAGGAGACGAGGGCGATCCGCTCACCGGGCGCGCTGCGGCGCAGGCAGCAGCGCAGCGGGGCGCCGCCCTCGTCGTCGGTGAAGGGGGCCGCCGGGCGGCCCGCGTCGTCGGTGACGCGCAGCTCCGCGAGGACGGACGGGGCGATGGGTCGTGCCGCATAGGTCGTCATGCGTCCCAGGCTGGCCCGGGCACCGCCGCGTGACCGGCGGGAACCGGACGTGGCACTGAAGGGATAGCCCTCGGTGCAACCGGCCCGCGACGTGGAAGGATGGCGCAACCGACACATGACGAGGAGATGACCCGGTGCCTGGCACAAACCTGACCCGTGAAGAGGCGCAGCAGCGGGCGAAGCTGCTCACCGTTGACTCGTACGAGATCGATCTCGACCTCTCCGGCGCGCAGCAGGGAGGCACCTACCGGTCCGTGACCACGGTGCGCTTCGAGGTGGCCGAATCCGGCACCGAGTCCTTCATCGACCTGGTGGCCCCGACCGTCCACGAGGTGACGCTCAACGGCGACGCGCTCGACCCGGACGAGGTCTTCGCCGACTCCCGCATCGCCCTCCCCGGCCTGCTCGAGGGCCGCAACGTCCTGCGGGTCGTCGCCGACTGCGCCTACACCAACACCGGTGAGGGCCTGCACCGGTTCGTCGACCCGGTCGACGAACAGGCCTATCTCTACACGCAGTTCGAGGTCCCGGACGCCCGCCGCGTGTTCGCCTCCTTCGAGCAGCCGGATCTGAAGGCCACCTTCCGGTTCACCGTGAAGGCGCCGACCGGCTGGACCGTCATCTCCAACTCCCCGACGCCCGAGCCCAAGGACGACGTCTGGGAGTTCGAGCCGACCCCGCGGATCTCCACCTACATCACCGCGCTGATCGCCGGGCCGTACCACTCCGTGCACAGCGTGTACGAGAAGGACGGCCAGTCCGTCCCGCTCGGCATCTACTGCCGGCCCTCGCTCGCGGAGTACCTCGACTCGGACGCGATCTTCGAGGTCACCCGGCAGGGCTTCGAGTGGTTCCAGGAGAAGTTCGACTACGCGTACCCCTTCAAGAAGTACGACCAGCTCTTCGTGCCGGAGTTCAACGCGGGCGCGATGGAGAACGCGGGCGCGGTCACCATCCGCGACCAGTACGTCTTCCGCTCCAAGGTGACGGACGCCTCCTACGAGCTGCGCGCCGAGACCATCCTGCACGAGCTGGCCCACATGTGGTTCGGCGACCTGGTCACCATGGAGTGGTGGAACGACCTGTGGCTGAACGAGTCGTTCGCCACCTACACCTCCATCGCCTGCCAGGCGCACTCCCCCGCCTCGCGCTGGCCGCACTCGTGGACCACCTTCGCCAACTCCATGAAGACGTGGGCCTACCGGCAGGACCAGCTGCCCTCCACCCACCCGATCATGGCCGAGATCCGCGACCTGGACGACGTGCTCGTCAACTTCGACGGCATCACCTACGCCAAGGGCGCCTCGGTCCTCAAGCAGCTCGTCGCCTACGTCGGCATGGACGAGTTCTTCGCGGGCGTACAGGCGTACTTCAAGCGCCACGCCTACGGCAACACGCGCCTGTCGGACCTGCTGGGCGCGCTGGAGGAGACCTCCGGCCGCGACCTGAAGACCTGGTCGAAGAAGTGGCTGCAGACGGCGGGCATCAACGTCCTGCGCCCGGAGATCGAGACGGACGCCCACGGGGTCGTCACCTCCTTCGCCATCCGCCAGGAGGCCCCGGCCCTGCCCGCCGGCGCGCAGGGCGAGCCGACCCTGCGCCCGCACCGCATCGCCGTCGGCCTGTACGAACTGGACTCCGACAGCGGCAAGCTGGTCCGCGACGACCGGATCGAGCTGGACGTGGACGGCGAGCTGACCGCCGTGCCGCAGCTGGCCGGGCGGCGCCGCCCGGCCGTCGTCCTGCTCAACGACGACGACCTGTCGTACGCCAAGGTCCGCCTCGACGAGCGGTCGCTGGCCTTCGTCACCGAGCACCTCGGCGACTTCGAGTCCTCGCTGCCGCGCGCCCTGTGCTGGGCGTCGGCCTGGGACATGACGCGGGACGCGGAGCTCGCCGCCCGCGACTACCTCTCCCTGGTCCTGTCCGGCATCGGCAAGGAGTCCGACATCGGTGTCGTGCAGTCGCTGCACCGCCAGGTCAAGCTCGCGATCGACCTGTACGCCGACCCGTCCGCCCGCGAGGCCCTGCTCACCCGCTGGACCGACGCCACGCTGGCCCATCTGCGCTCGGCCGCGGCCGGCAGCGACCACCAGCTGGCCTGGGCGCGGGCCTTCGCGGCGACGGCCCGCACGCCGGAGCAGCTGGACCTGCTGGAGGCGCTGCTGGACGGCTCGCAGACCATCGAGGGCCTGGCCGTCGACACCGAGCTGCGCTGGGCGCTCGTGCAGCGGCTCGCGGCGGTCGGCCGCTACGACGAGACGGAGATCGCCGGCGAGTACGCGCGCGACCGGACGGCCGCCGGTGAGCGGCACGCGGCCAGCGCCCGCGCCGCCCGTCCGACCGCGGAGGCGAAGGCGGAGGTGTGGGCCTCGGTCGTCGAGTCCGACAAGCTGCCCAACGCCGTCCAGGAGGCCGTCATCGGCGGCTTCGTCCAGACCGACCAGCGTGAGCTGCTCGCGCCGTACGCCGAGAAGTACTTCGAGGTCGTCAAGGGCCTCTGGGACTCCCGCTCGCACGAGATCGCCCAGCAGATCGCGATCGGCCTCTACCCGGCGATCCAGGTCTCCCAGGAGACGCTGGACCGTACGGACGCCTGGCTGGCCTCCGCCGAGCCCAGCGCGGCCCTGCGCCGGCTGGTCTCCGAGTCCCGCTCGGGCGTGGAGCGCGCGCTGAGGGCGCAGGCGGCGGACAGGGCCGCGCAGGCGTAGTCCCTCGTAAGCCCCTCGTACGGCGACAAGGGCGCCCGGCGGTCCGCCGGGCGCCCTTCGCGTGTCCTCAGCGCGGAACCATCCCGCCCGTCACGTTCACGAACGTGCCGGTGATGCCGGCCGCGTGGTCGGAGGCGAGGAACACGGCCGTGGCCGCGACGTCCGCGAGGGTGGGGTTGCGGCGGGTCATCCGCATGCCGGCGAGGCCCGCGATGATGCCCTGGACCGCGCCCTCGTCGATCGCCGGGTCGACCGCGGAGAGCTTCTCGACGGTGAACGTCTCGGGCACCCCGGCCGCCCACAGCCCCACGGCCCGCACCCCGCGCGGCCCGCACTCCACCGCCAGGTTCCGCACCAGCGTGTCGATCGCCCCGTCGGCCGGACCGGTGCCGCCCATCATCGGACTTCCGTGCGCGGAACCGCTGTTGAGGGTGAGGATGACGCCCGAACCGCGCTCGGCCATCCGGCGGGCGGCGCCCCGGGCGGTGATGAAGTTGGCGCGGGTGCCGTTGATCACGGGGCGCATGAAGTCGTCCACGGCCATGTCGGTGAGCGGGGCGCCCTGCACGTCGCCGCGGGTGACGAGGTTGAAGGAGATGTCGACGTCGCCGACCTGCTCCAGATGCTTCTCCACGGCCGGCTCGTCGAGGGCGTCCACGACGGCCACCTCCGCGCCCGGGAGGTCCGCGGCCACCGCCTCCAGCGTCTCGCGGGTGCGTCCGACGAGGTGCACCCGGGCGCCCTCGGCGGCGAAGGCGCGGGCGACCGCGCCGCCGATGGAGCCGCCGGCGCCGTACACGATCGCGGTCCTGTCGGTGAGCTGCATGATGATCTCCTTCGGAGGTGTTCCGTACCAGCCGCTCATACAGACGCACGCCACCGCGGACGCTCATCGGTCGCCGGACGTCCGGCGGATCACAGCCGCAGCGGCAGCCCGAAGGCGGGGAAGAGATGCGGCTCGAAGGACGTGATCTCCACGACCCTGTCCTCCTGGTCGAAGCGGAGGACGTCGAGGACCTGGGCGCGGTAGACGTTCGTGCCGGGCCTGCGGACGTAACCCCCGGCCGCGAGCTGGCCGTTGGCGCGGGCGGGCAGGTGGCGCCAGTGGCCGAGGAACACGGGGGACGCCGGGTCGAGCGTGGGGCGCAGGAACCGCAGGAGGGCGTCCCGGCCCGCGAACCAGAAGGGGTTGGGCGGCATGGTGAGCCGGACGTCCTCGCTGAGCAGGTCGGTCATCGCGGCGAAGTCGAGCGCTTCGGCGGCCGTCATGTACCGCTGCAGCACGGCGCGCTGGGCGTCGGTCGGCTCCGTCGCGGTCCAGTCGGCGCGCTGCCGGGGCAGGTGGTCGCGCAGGGTGGGCCGGGCCCGTTGCAGGGCGCTGTTGGCCGAGGCCACGGTCAGGCCGAGGGCCTCGGCGGTCTCGGCGGCGCTCAGGCCCAGCACGTCCCGCAGGATCAGCACGGCCCGCTGGCGGGGCGGGAGGTGCTGGAGCGCGGCGAGGAAGACCAGCTCCAGCGTCTCCCGGGAGACGGCGGCGGCCTCCGGCTGTTCCTCGGCCGAGGGCAGCTCGTCGTCGGGGTAGGGCTGCAGCCAGGTGAGGCGGTCGGGTGCCTCGCCGGTGCCGTGGTCCATGCCGGGGACCGGCTCGTAGCGCCGCGGGCGGCGGGCGGTGCGGCGCTGGAAGTCCAGGCAGGCGTTGGTGGCGATGCGGTACAGCCAGGTGCGCGCGCCGGCCCGCCCCTCGAAGGCGTCCCGGGCCCGCCAGGCGCGCAGGAACGTCTCCTGCACGAGGTCCTCGGCGTCGTCGTAGGAGCCGGTCATGCGGTAGCAGTGCACCTGGATCTCGCGGCGGTGGGACTCGGTGAGGGCGGCGAAGTCGGCCTCGGTGAGGAGGGGTCCGGTGCCGGGGCGTTGCGTCACGGGGGCCGGCGTGACGGATTCCTTCGCCGTGTCCCGGGCGAGCCGCGCCACCCGCCGCAGCCGTGCGACGGACGACGACAGGTCGGTCACTCCCGAGTACAGGACGGAGGGCGGCTGCGGGGCCAGCTCCTTGACCTGCCGGGCGATGTCCTCGATCAGACCGTCCACCCCGGCCGCCGCGGCCTCGTCGGATCCCCGGCGCCTGCGGTACGCCTTCTGCCGGCACGCCGGCGAGCAGTACAGGGAGCTGCGGCCCGAGCGGCCCGCTCGCGCGGGCAGCGGTTTGCCGCAGCTGGCACAGACGTCGGCGACCACGGGCACCTCCGGGAATCCGGGAACCGCGCCGGGTCCGGGGACTGTTCCGGGTGCGGGAACCGCGTCCGGTCCGGGGACCGCGTCGAGTCCGGGAATTGCGTCACACGGGGACGAGGTGACGCTATCGCGCGCCGGTGCCGACGGCACCGGGAAAACCGAAGGCGCCGCCGAACCGCCGGCCGGCCTCGCGGACCCCGCCCCTCCGCTGCCGGCCCGGCCGAGGCCCCGAACCCGGCCTCGCGCCACCGGTCAGCCACCCGGCGACCGGCCCGCACCCGGCCCGATCAGCCGAACGAACGGACGGACGGGCACCGGCCTACTGGCCCGGTCGCCTCCGCGGCACCTCCGGCATCCGATCCGGCACCGCCGCGCATCGCTCCGGCCGCCTTCCCTGCGGCCGGGACCGGATACCGGTGGACCCGGATACCGGTGGACCGGCACCCGCCCCGCCGCGGCCCGCCGCCCGCACTTCGCCGCCGCCGCGCATCGCCCGGCCTCGCCTCGCCCAGGCAGCCTTCCGTACGGCCGGGACCGGATACCGGTGGACCCGGACACCGGTGCACCGGCACCCAACCCGCCGCGGCCCGCCGCCCGCGCTTCGCCGCCGCCGCGCATCGCCCGGCCTCGCCTCGCCCAGGCAGCCTTCCGTACGGCCGGGACCGGATACCGGTGGACCCGGACACCGGTGCACCGGCACCCAACCCGCCGCGGCCCGCCGCCCGCACTTCGCCGCCGCCGCGCATCGCCCGGCCTCGCCTCGCCTCGCCTCGCCCAGGCAGCCTTCCGTACGGCCGGGACCGGATACCGGTGGACCCGGATACCGGTGGACCGGCACCCGGCAACCCGCCCCGCCGCGGCCCGCCGCCGCGGCCCGCCCCGGCCCGGCGGCCCTCCGTACGAGCTGGACCGGATACCGAGGGGTCGGGCCCCGCCCCACCCCACCTCCCCCGGCGGTCCTCCGCACGACCGGGGCCGGATGCCGGCAGACCGGCAGGGCGGCAGGCCGGCTGCCGCAGCGGCGTCCCGCCCCGCCGGTGCCTCATCCGACGTGGGCGGTGACCGCCTCCTCGATCGCGGCGGCGTCCGCCGAGTCGGCCGCCCAGGCGACGTATCCGTCGGGCCGGACCAGCACGGTCGTGCGCCGGTCGCTCGCCCAGCGCTGCACGGCCAGCCGGTCGGCGCGGGCGCCCGCGGCCGCGTACGGCTCCGGGGTGATCAGTACGAACCGGCCGCCGCGCAGGGCCTCGTACAGGCGGCCGCCCGCCAGGGCGACGTCCGGGACACGGGTGCCGGTGAGGCGGTGGGCGCCGCGCGGGGCGGGGTAGCGGTAGCCGATGCCGGTGATCGCGCCGACCGCCTTGCGCCGGGCCGGGCCGACGTGGTCGAGGAAGGTGGTCAGCGCGGCCCGCAGCGCCAGCGTCCAGGGCCGCTTGGCCATCGCCAGCCGTACGATGCCGCCGCTGCTGCGCAGCACGGACCTGCCGACGGGGTGCCGCTCGGCCTGGTAGCTGTCGAGCAGGTCCGCCTCCGCGTGGCCCCGGAGGACGGCGGCCAGCTTCCAGCTGAGGTTGGCCGCGTCCTGCAGCCCGGTGTTCAGGCCCTGGCCGCCGGCCGGGGTGTGCACGTGCGCGGCGTCCCCGGCGAGGAAGACCCGGCCCACGCGGTAGGCGGGCGCCTGGCGTTCGTCGCTGTGGAAGCGGGACATCCAGCGGGCGTCGTGCATCCCGAAGTCGTGGCCGAGGGCGAGCCGGGTGACCTCCCTGACCTCGTCGAGGCCGAGGGGCTCGCTGTCGGGCACGTCCCGGGCGCGGTTCCAGGCGATCACGCGGTGGTAGCCGTCGCCGAAGGGCGCGAGGAAGGCGAAGGCGTCACCGACGGCGTTGACCGTCAGCAGGTTCTCGGGCTCCTCGGCCAGCCGTACGTCCGCCAGGACGACGGAGCGGATCACGGAACGGCCGGGGAAGGGCAGCCCGATCGCCTCACGCACGGCGCTGCGCATGCCGTCGGTGCCGACCACGTACGCGGCGCGCAGGCTCTGCGTCTGTCCGCCGCTCGTGCGGACCTCGACCGTCACGCCGGCGGAGTCCTGGGTCAGCCCGGTCACCTCCGTCTCGTGGCGCAGGTCCGCCCCGGCCTCGACGGCGCGCCGCTCCAGGGCCTTCTCCACCTCGTACTGCGGGATGACGAGGAGGTGGTTGTAGCGGGAGGGCAGCGTGCCGAGGTCGATGCTGAGGCGGCCGAAGAGACGGAGGCTGTCGAGGGGGCGCCCGGCCTTCTCCAGGCCGTCGGCGAGGCCGCGGGCATCCAGCTGCTCCAGGGTGCGGGCGTGCAGGACGAAGGCGCGGGAGAGGTTGCTGATCCTGTCCGGGCGCTTCTCCACGAGGGTGACCGGGACACCGGCGGCGGCCAGGTCGCCGGCCAGCAGGAGCCCGGCGGGGCCGGCGCCTACGACGATCACGGAGTGCTGGGTCCGCATGATGACCTCCGATAGCCAACACTTGTTTGCCCACGACTGTTTGCCAACGGGCGTTGACCACCGTAGAACCGTGTCCACGATGGAGTCAACGCTTGTTGGCCAACAGATGTTGGCCTACGCTTGTTGATATGAAGGTCAGCGACAGCAGCAGCACGGACGCCGGTTCCGCGACCCGCCGGCGCTCCGAGGTCACCCGGGACGCGATCCTCGCCGCGGCCCGCGAGCGCTTCGCGTCCGACGGCTACGAGCGGGCCACCATCCGCGCCATCGCCAGGGACGCGGGCATCGATCCGTCGATGGTGATGCGCTACTACAGCAACAAGGAGGGCCTGTTCGCGGCGGCGGTCTCCATCGACCTGTCCATGCCGGACGTGGCCGCGCTGCCCCGCGGGGAGGTCGGCCGGGCGCTCGTGGAGCACTTCCTCGGCATGTGGGAGGAGAACGAGGTGCTGACGGCCCTGCTCCGGGTCGGGGCGACCAACCGGGCCGGGGCCGAGCGGATGCAGAGCGTCTTCCGGGACCAGCTGATCCCGGTCGCTTTCGCGGTGTGCCCGGATCCGGAACAGGCACCCGCGCGGGCCGGGCTCGGCGCCGCACAGCTGCTGGGGCTGGCGCTCACCCGCTACGTGCTGCGGCTCGCGCCGGCCGTGGCGCTCAGCCGCGAGGAGATCGTGGCGTGGCTGGCGCCGACGCTCCAGCGCTATCTGACGGCGCCGAGCCCCTGAGCGTCGTACGCCGGGGTGCTACGCCTTCGCGTCGACGTTGGAGGTGGTGTCGTCGCGCTTGTCGTGGGACCTGTCCAGCAAGAAGACCAGACCGGCGATGACCGCGAACAGGCCGACCGGGATGGCCACGTAGAGGCCCAGCGTCTGGATGACGCTCAGGCCCGGGCCGGGGTCGTCGCCGCGGGTCAGCGCGAGCGCGGGGGACGACATGAGCAGCATCATCAGCGTCGTACCGGCGGCCAGGGTGCCGGCGCGCAGGGCGTTCTTCTTGTCCACGGTCCCAAAAGTATCGAACGCCGATCAGGGCCGCTCGTCCGGGGTGCCGTACGCGACCGGGCGCCCGCCCCCGCCCTGCCGCGCCGCTACTCCCGCCGCGCCGTCCGCACCACGTCCAGCAGCGCGTGCAGCCGCGGCGAGCGGGCCAGTTCCTCCAGCGTCACCGCCCGCCCCTCCGCGTCCGCGACCGGCAGCCGCCAGTTCGGGTACTGGTCCCAGGTTCCCGGGAGGTTCTGCGGACGGCGGTCGCCGACCGTGTCGGGGAGCCACACGCCGACCATGCGGGCCGGGGTGCGCAGCAGGAAGCGGTGCACGGCCTGGATCTGCGCCTCCTCCTCCGAGCCGCCCTGGCCGCCGCCCGTGCCGTGCAGCAGGCCGAGCCGGCTGAGCAGGGCCAGCCACTCCCCCGCGTCGGCCGCGGCCTCCGCGCGCTCCTGCTCCAGCGGGCGGGTCAGCAGGTCCAGACGGTGGCGCAGTTCGACGTGCTCGCCGGTGAGGCGGGCCGCGGTGGACGGCAGGTCGTGGGTGGTGGCGGTGGCGAGGCAGTCGGCGCGCCAGCTCTCCGGCGGCAGCGGCCGGCCGTCGCCCTCCCAGTCCCGCTCGAACCACAGGACCGAGGTGCCCAGCACCCCTCGCTCGCGCAGCTTCTCGCGCACGCCGGGCTCGACGGTGCCCAGGTCCTCACCGATGACGATCGCCCCGGCGCGCGAGGCCTCCAGCACCAGGATCGCGAGCATGGCCTCGGCGTCGTAGCGGACGTAGGTGCCCTCGGTGGGCGGCCGGCCCTGCGGCACCCACCAGAGGCGGAACAGGCCCATGACGTGGTCGATGCGCAGGGCGCCGGCGTAGCGGAACAGCGCCCGCAGCAGCCGGCGGTAGGGCGCGTAGCCGGACTCGGCGAGGCGGTCCGGCCGCCAGGGCGGCAGGCCCCAGTCCTGGCCGCGCGCGTTGAAGGCGTCCGGCGGGGCGCCCACCGACATCCCGGCCGCGAAGTACTCCTGCTGCGCCCAGGCGTCGGCGCCCTGCGGGTGCACGCCCACCGCGAGGTCGTGCACGATCCCGATGGGCATCCCGGCCTCGCGCGCGGCGCGCTGGGCCTCGCTGAGCTGGGTGTCGGTGAGCCAGGCGAGCCGGCAGTGGAAGTCGACCCGGTCCATCAGCTCGCCGCGCGCCCGCGCCGTGCCGGCCGAGCGGGGGTCGCGCAGCGCGGCCGGCCAGCGGCTCCAGTCGGAGCCGTGCACCTCGGCCAGCGCGCACCAGGTGGCGTGGTCCTCCAGGGCCTCGCCCTGCTCGGCGAGGAAGTCGGCGTAGGCCGCGCGCCGGCCGGGCCCGAGCTCCACCTCGCGGATCAGCTCCAGCGCCCGGCGCTTGAGCTCCCACACCGCGTCCCGGTCGATCAGCGCGCCCTTGTGCAGCACCGAGGCGCGCAGTTCGGCCGCGCGGGCCGCCGGCGCCCGCAGCCGCTCGGGGTCCTCCACGTAGGCGTACTCGGGGACGTCCTCGACCCGCAGGTGCACGGGGTCGGGGAAGCGGCGGGAGGAGGGGCGGTAGGGCGAGGGGTCGGTGGGCGCGCCGGGTACGGCCGCGTGCAGCGGGTTGACCTGGACGAACCCCGCGCCGAGCGCCCGCCCGGCCCAGGCGGCGAGCTCGGCGAGGTCACCGAGGTCGCCCATGCCCCAGGAGCGCTGCGAGAGCAGCGAGTAGAGCTGGACGAGCAGCCCGTAGGAGCGCGCGGTGGGCGTGGGCAGCCGGGGCGGGGCGACGACCAGGTGGGCCTCGGCGCCGCGGCCGTCGGGCGCGGTGGCCGTCAGCCGGTGGACGCCGGGCGGGAGTTCCTCGAGCGAGCCGCGGCTCTCGCCCTGTTCGGTCTCGACGCGCAGCCGGGTGCCGGCCGGGAGGGCCGCGAGCGCGGGGGACGTGCCGCCGCTCCAGACGACCACCGTCGGCGGCAGCAGCCGCTCGCTCAGCTCCTGTTCGCGGGCGGCGAGCGCGGCGCGGACGGCCTCGGGAGTGGAGGCGTCGACGCCGAGGGCGGCGAGAGCGAGGGTGACGGCGGTGGCCGAGGCCGCGACCGTGCGGTCCGGGGAGGGGCTGTAGGAGGTGGCGACGCCGTGCAGTCCGGCGAGCCGGGCGAGGTCCTCGGAGGGCGGTCCGGCCGACCCCTGTGCGGTCATCTAGGGCCTCGTGGTGTCCGGTTCGAGGCCCACCGCCTCACTGGTCAGGGGCGTGGCGTCGGCGAGCGGCGGTTCGCTGGTGAGCGGCTCGGCGTCGGGCAGGGGCGGTTCGCTGGTCAGCGGGGTCTCGACGCAGGTGCCCTCCGCGCTGAACGCGTGCAGGTGCGGGTCGTAGCCGGCGAACTCCTCACGTTTGGAAAGGGCCGGGAGCAGAAGCGGTGCCGATGCGGCCACAGGGGCCTCCTTGTCGAGTGCGGTGATCGTGCGGGTTACCGCAGCCCTACCCAGTCGGCGCGAAGGCAGACGTAACGAAACGAACATCGTGCCTCGTGTCACATTCTGCGCCGCACATTCTGCGCCCGGCGCGCGCTGCCGCCTCGGATCTTTGTGCGCACGGCCCTCCGGACGCGCGAGGGCGGGGCCGCTCCCCGCGCACGCGTCCGGCGCCCGGCCCCGGGACACGGCCTTCCCGGGGCCGGGCGCCGGGTGCCGCATGCCCTCTCGTCCGACAGGTGTGCGAAAGCCCGGACGTCAGGCGGAAATGCCGTCGATCCGGGCCATGGCGTCGTCCGCGCCGTACGGCTGCAAGTAGGGCAGCCAGCGCGGGTCCCTATGGCCCGTGCCGATGATGCGCCAGGCCAGGCCGGTGGGCGGGGCGGGTTTGTGGCGCAGCCGCCAGCCGATCTCGAACAGGTGCCGGTCGGCCTTCACGTGGTTGCAGCGGCGGCAGGACGCCACCACGTTGTCCCAGACGTGCTTGCCCCCGCGGCTGCGCGGAATGACATGGTCGACGCTGGTTGCGACGCCACCGCAGTACATGCACCGGCCCCCGTCGCGCGCGAAGAGCGCCCGCCGGGTGAGAGGAACGGGCCCCCGATAGGGAACCCGGACGAATCGCTTGAGCCGGACCACGCTGGGTGCGGGGACTGTGACGGTTGCGCTGTGCATGAAGGCGCCGGACTCCTCGAGGCAGACTGCCTTGTTCTCGAGGACGAGGACGAGCGCGCGGCGGAGCGGTACGACGCCGAGTGGCTCGTACGACGCGTTGAGGACCAGGACATGCGGCACGGATGCCTCCTTGTGCGTCGGCGGCGCGTGGCTCGCGCCGGGACGATCTGCAGTCAGTCTCTCCTCTGGCCTGGTGGAAGCGCCACCATGTCCCGGTAACGGGCTGGGAGTGTTTTCGACCACATCTCATTCATCCCCAGGGCGGCGGAGTGTTCATCCCACCTGTTCATCCCCACGTGAGCACCGTCTCTCCCCCACAGGACGGCGAGATCCGCACACGATGCCCCGATAGTGTGGTGGCCCCGCACCGCCGGTGACCTTTTCGTGACCTCGGACGTACGCCGGTGGGGGCGGATCGCTGCACCTGGAGGTTTCCGCCGTGTCCTTGCCCGCCGTCCTGCCGGCCGCCGGCTCCTCGCCGTCACCGACCCCCTCGGGGGCGACGGCACCGGCGGTACCGACACTCCGGGACGCCCAGGAGGGTGCCACCAGCGCCGCCAGCTGGGTCGAGCAGAACTGGTCCACCTGGCTGGCGATCGGGCTGAGAGTCCTGCTGATCGCAGTGATCGCGGCGGTGCTGAGGGTGGTCGTGCAGCGCTCGATCACCAAGCTGATCGACCGGATGACCCGGACCGCCCAGGCCGCGCAGGGCACGGCGCTCGGCGGGCTGCTGGTCAACAACGAGCGCCGCCGCCAGCGCGCGCAGGCGATCGGCTCGGTGCTGCGGTCGGTCGCGTCGTTCCTGATCCTCGGCACCGCGGCGCTGATGATCCTGGGTACCTTCCAGATCAACCTCGCCCCGCTGCTCGCCTCCGCCGGCGTCGCGGGGGTGGCGATCGGTTTCGGTGCCCGCAACCTCGTCACCGACTTCCTCTCCGGTGTCTTCATGATCCTGGAGGACCAGTACGGCGTCGGCGACACGATCGACTCGGGTGTCGCCGTCGGCGAGGTCATCGAGGTCGGTCTGCGGGTGACGAAGCTGCGCGGCCCCAACGGCGCGATCTGGTACGTCCGCAACGGCGAGGTCAAGCGCATCGGCAACCTCTCCCAGGGCTGGGCGACGGCCGGTGTGGACGTGACCCTCAAGGCGGACGAGGACCTGGACCTGGTGAAGGCCACGCTCGACGAGGTCGCCGAGCGGATGAGCCGGGAGGAGCCCTGGAACGAGTTGCTGTGGGGGCCGGTCGAGATCCTCGGCCTGGACAGCGTGCTGCCCGACTCGATGGTCGTGCACGTCTCCGCCAGGACCATGCCCGGCAAGGACCGCACCGTCGAGCGCGAGCTGCGCTGGCGCATCAAGCGCGCCCTGGACGCGGCCGACATCCGCGTCGTGGGCGGCGCCACGGCCGCGGCGGAGGCGGAGGAGGCCGCCGACCCGTCGGCGGCGGTCGCGGCCCCGTCGGTGTTCTCCGACACCGAGTCCCCGCAGGCGGTGAACGCCTCCCCGA
The DNA here is from genome assembly GCF_047049295.1 of Streptomyces sediminimaris. Classification (NCBI taxonomy): domain Bacteria; kingdom Bacillati; phylum Actinomycetota; class Actinomycetes; order Kitasatosporales; family Streptomycetaceae; genus Streptomyces; species Streptomyces sediminimaris. The sequence continues at coordinate 3,037,491 of NZ_JBJWOT010000001.1, forward strand.
TCACCCGGCGGCCCGCGGCGCCGTAGCCGATCGCGGACCCTCCCCCGCCCCCGCCCCCGCCCCCGCCCCCGAGGTAACGACTCCGTTGCCTCGGGGGCGGTTTCTCTTGACGCCCCCTTCGCCCTGGGCTTACGTTCCTTTCCAGCCAATAGGAAACTTTCCTAACAGTGATCGATGAGAAACTTCGGGCAGTCGAAAGGCAGGTGGCGCCCCATGGCAGGAACGGCCGGCACGCCGGGCACCCCGCGCGTCCTGCGCGCCATGAACGACCGCGCCGCCCTGGACCTCCTCCTGGAGCACGGGCCGCTGTCCCGCACCCGCATCGGCAAGCTCACCGGCCTGTCCAAGCCGACCGCCTCCCAGCTGCTCGCCCGCCTCGAGGCGGCCGGCCTCGTCCTGGCCACCGGCACCACCGAGGGGCGGCCCGGGCCCAACGCCCAGCTGTACGAGGTCGACCCGTCCGCCGCGTACGCCGCCGGGCTCGACGTCACCCCCGAGCGCATCCTCGCCGCGGTCGCCGACGTCACCGGCCGCACGGTGGGCACCTGCGAGCTGCAGACCCCCGGCAGACGGCCCGCCCAGCCCGTCGTCCGGCAGGTCACCGACGCCCTCGACGGCGCCGTGAAGGCCGCGGGCCTCGCCCGCGACGACGTCCACCGCGTCGTCATCGGCACCCCGGGCGCCTTCGACCCGAACACCGGGCGCCTGCGCTACGCCTCCCACCTGCCCGGCTGGCACACGCCGAGCCTGCTCGACGAACTCGCCGCGGCGCTGCCGATGCCGGTCGAGTACGAGAACGACGTCAACCTCGCCGCCGTCGCCGAGCAGCGGCTGGGCGCGGCGCGCGGACACGAGGACTTCGTGCTGCTGTGGAACGAGGGCGGGCTCGGTGCCGCCCTCGTCCTCGGCGGGCGGCTGCACCGCGGCTGGACCGGCGGCGCCGGCGAGGTCGGCTTCCTGCCCGTGCCGGGCGCGCCCCTGGTGCGCCAGGTGACCAAGGCCAACAGCGGCGGCTACCAGGAGCTGGCGGGTTCGCAGGCCATCCCGAAGCTGGCCCGCAGCCTGGGCATCGAGGACATCCCCGCCGGACCGTACGCCGAGTCCGCCGCCGCCCTCGTCGCCCGCGCCGCCGGGGCCGACGACGGCCCGCACCGGCAGCTGCTGCAGACGTACGCCACCCGGCTGGCCACCGGTCTCGCCTCGCTCGTCTCCGTCCTCGACCCCGAACTCGTCGTCCTCAGCGGCAGCTCGCTCACCCTGGGCGGCGAGGTGCTGCGCGCGCTCGTCCAGTCCGAGCTGGAGGAGCTGGCCGCCTCCCGGCCCCGGCTCGTGGTCGGCGAGGTGCACGAACACCCCGTGCTGCGGGGCGCGCTGGAAAGCGCGCTCGCGGCCACCCGCGACGAGGTCTTCGACACCTCCCGCTGAGCCTCTGCCCCTCCGGCCCCACCTCGCGCCCCCCTTCACCCACCCCGTCCCGTCCCTGGGAGATCCAGCCATGCCCGGAAAGTCCTGGAAAGTCGCCCCCGGAGCGTCACGGAGGGCGGCCGTCGCCCTCGCCGCGTCCGCCTCCCTGGCCCTCCTCGCCACCGCCTGCACCGGTCAGTCCTCCTCCGGTGCCGACGACGACGCCTCGAAGCAGACGACCATCAATTTCTGGCACGCCTGGAGCGCGCCGAACGAGGTGAAGGCCGTCGACTCCCTGATCGCCGGCTTCGAGAAGGCCCACCCCAACATCCATGTGAACGTCGTCGCCAACATGACCGACGACAAGATCAACCAGGCGCTGCGCGCGGGCGGCGCCAAGGCCCCGGACGTCATCTCCTCCTTCACCACCAACAACGTCGGCAAGTTCTGCTCCTCGGGCGCGCTGGTCGACCTGAACCCCTTCTTCAAGAAGTCGGGCATCGACCCCGCGACGACGTTCCCCAAGGCGATGAACGAGTACACGCAGTTCGAGGGGAACCGCTGCACCGCGCCGCTGCTGGGCGACGCCTACGGCCTCTACTACAACAAGACGGCCTTCGCGAAGGCGGGCATCAAGAATCCGCCGAAGACGTGGTCGGAGTTCGAGGCCGACGCCAAGAAGCTCACGATCCCGCAGGGCGGCAGCTTCAAGCAGCTCGGCTTCATGCCCGACTACCACGGCTGGGAGACCACGACCGAGCACTACTTCGCGCAGTTCTCGCCCACGTACTTCGACAAGGCCGGCAAGTCCGAACTCGCCACGGACCCCGCCTTCCGGGCCGGCTTCACCCTCCAGAAGAAGCTCGTCGACGAACTCGGCGGATTCCGGAAGCTGGAGACCTACCGCGCCAAGCTCGGCGACGAGTGGGGCCCCAAGCACCCCTTCCACACCGGCCAGGTGGCCATGCAGCTCGACGGTGAGTGGCGCCTGGGAATGGCCCTGGACGCCAAGCCCGCGTTCGACATCGGCGTGGCCCCGCTGCCCGTCCCCGACGACCAGGTGAGCCAGTACGGCAAGGGCTACATCACCGGCACCATCACCGGCATCGCCGCCACCAGCCACAAGCAGAACGCGGCCTGGGAGCTGGTGAAGTACATGACCACGGACACGGACGCGGTGGTGGGCTTCTCCAACGCCATCCACAACGTCCCCTCGACGCTGGCCGCCCTGAAGTCGCCGAAGCTCAAGTACGACCCGCGCTTCAAGACGTTCCTGGAGATCGCCGCGAACCCGAACTCCACGACGACCCCGGCCTCCGTCAACGGCGGCGTCTACCTGGCCACGATCCAGAACTTCGGGTACGACTACGAGAGCGGAAAGGTCACCGACCTCCAGGCCGGCCTGAGGAAGACGGCCGCGCAGATCGACACGGACATCGCGCAGGCGAAGTGATGGCCGCGATCATCCCGGCGCCGAAGCGCCGCCCGCCCGGCCTCACCGCGAAGCGCAGGAAACAGGCGCTGCGCAACCTCGCCTTCATGTCGCCCTGGCTGATCGGCTTCGCGGTCTTCTTCGCGTACCCGCTGATCTCCACGGTCTACTTCTCCTTCATGCACTACGACGGCTTCAGAGCGCCGACGTGGAGCGGCACGAAGAACTGGAGTTACGTCTTCGAGCACTACCCGTTCTTCTGGCCGGCCCTGCGCAACACCCTCTGGCTGGTGCTGGTGATGGTGACCCTGCGGGTCGTCTTCGGCCTCGGCGTCGGCCTGCTGATCACGAAGATCAAGACGGGCACGGGTGTGTTCCGCACCCTGTTCTACCTGCCCTACCTGGCCCCGCCGGTGGCCGCCACGATGGCGTTCGCCTTCCTGCTCAACCCCGGTACGGGCCCGGTCAACTCGATCCTGGAGAAGGCCGGTATCCCGGCCCCCGGCTGGTTCAACGACCCCAGCTGGTCCAAGCCGGCCCTCACCCTGCTCGCCCTGTGGGGCATCGGCGACCTGATGGTCATCTTCATGGCCGCCCTGCTCGACGTGCCCCAGGAGCAGTACGAGGCGGCCGAGCTGGACGGCGCCTCCGCCTGGCAGCGCTTCCGGTACGTGACGCTGCCGAACATCTCGCCGATCGTCATGTTCGCCGTCGTCACCGGCGTCATCCAGACGATGCAGTACTACACGCAGCCGCTCATCGCGGGGAAGGTCGCCTCCGGCGTGATCCAGGGCGCCGGCACCCAGTTCGAGCCGGGCTACCCGGAGAAGTCGACCCTGACCCTCCCCCAGCTCGTCTACAACCTCGGCTTCCAGCGCTTCGACTACGGGTCCGCGTGCGTCGTCGCCCTGGTCCTGTTCGCCCTGTCCATGGTGTTCACCGCGTTCCTGATGCGGCGCCGGGGCGGCCTCAACCTGGCAGGTGACTGACGATGGCCCAAGTCCTGGACCGGCCGGTGCGGGTGAAGACACCGGTCTCCCCCACCGAGCGCACGGCCCGCCGCCGGACGCTGCTGGAGTGGATCGCGGTCCACTCGCTCGGCGTCGCCGCCGCGCTCTTCTTCGTCCTGCCCTTCGTGTTCGTGTTCCTGACCTCGCTGATGAGCGACAGCCAGGCGCTCAGCCGCGACCTGATCCCGCACACCTGGGAGTGGTCCAACTACCGGAAGGTCTTCGACACCCCGGGCTTCCTGACCTGGTGGAAGAACACGCTGATCTACGCCGGCCTCGGCACGGTCCTCACCGTCGCCTCCTCGATCCCGGTGGCGTACGCGCTCGCCAAGTTCCGCTTCCGCGGCCGCAACCTGGCGCTCATGCTGGTGATCTCGATGATGATGCTGCCGCCGCAGGTGGTCATCATCCCGATGTACCTCTTCTGGGCGAAGCAGCTGGACCTGTCCGGCACGCTGTGGCCGCTGATCATCCCGATGGCGTTCGGCGACGCGTTCTCCATCTTCCTGCTGCGCCAGTTCCTGATGACCATCCCGAACGAGTACCTGGACGCGGCGAAGGTGGACGGCTGCAGCGAGCTGCGCACCCTGCTGAGGGTCGTCCTGCCGATGGCCCGGCCGGGCATCGCGGCCGTCGGCCTGTTCCAGTTCTTCTACGCCTGGAACGACTACTTCGGCCCGCAGATCTACGCGTCGGAGAACCCCGGCGCCTGGACGCTGTCCTACGGTCTGGAGTCGTTCAAGGGTGCGCACCACACCGACTGGAATCTGACCATGGCCGCGACCGTGCTGGTCATGGCCCCCGTGATCCTCGTGTTCTTCTTCGCCCAGAAGGCGTTCGTCGAAGGTGTCACGCTCACCGGAGTGAAGGGTTGACCGTTCGTGCTGCGTCTTCCCGGGGGACGACCCCCTGACCCCCGGCCGATGATCCCCGTCCCCCGCGCCCGGAAGCGAGGCAACCTCCAGTGAAACTCACCGTGGTCGGCGGAGGCTCGACCTACACCCCCGAACTCATCGACGGTTTCGCACGCCTGCGGGACACCCTGCCCGTCGAGGAACTGGTACTGGTCGACCCGGCCGCCGACCGCCTGGAGCTGGTCGGCGGGCTCGCCCGCCGCATCTTCGCCAGGCAGGGCCACAGCGGCCGGGTCGTCACCACCTCCGACCTGGACGCGGGTGCCGACGGCGCCGACGCCGTGCTGCTGCAGCTGCGCGTCGGGGGGCAGGCGGCCCGCGCACAGGACGAGACCTGGCCGCTGGAGTGCGGCTGCGTGGGCCAGGAGACGACCGGCGCCGGCGGCCTCGCCAAGGCGCTGCGCACGGTCCCGGTCGTCCTGGACATCGCCGAACGCGTCCGGCGCGCCAGCCCGGACGCCTGGATCATCGACTTCACCAACCCGGTCGGCATCGTCACCCGGGCGCTGCTGCAGGCCGGCCACAAGGCGGTCGGCCTGTGCAACGTGGCGATCGGCTTCCAGCGGAAGTTCGCGGGCATGCTGGGCGTCGCGCCCTCGGACGTCCACCTCGACCACGTCGGCCTCAACCACCTCACCTGGGAGACCGGCGTACGCCTGGAGGGCCCCGAGGGCGAGAACGTCCTGCCCAGGCTGCTGGCCGAGCACGGCGCCGCGATCGCCGGCGACCTGCGGCTGCCGAGGGCCCTGCTCGACCGCCTCGGCGTGGTCCCGTCGTACTACCTGCGCTACTTCTACGCCCACGACGAGGTCGTGGAGGAGCTGCGCACCAAGCCCTCCCGGGCCGCCGAGGTGGCGGAGATGGAACGGCAGTTGCTGAAGATGTACGGCGACCCGGCCCTCGACGAGAAGCCCGAGCTGCTCGCCAGGCGCGGCGGTGCCTACTACTCGGAGGCCGCGGTGGACCTGGCGGCGGCGCTGCTGGGCGGTCACGACGGCGGGCCCGAGGGGCCCCCGGCCGAGAGGGGCGGCGGGCGGCGGGCGGGCAGCCCGTACCAGGTGGTCAACACCCTCAACCGCGGCACGCTGCCCTTCCTGCCCGACGACGCGGTCATCGAGGTGCAGGCAGCCGTCGGCCCGAAGGGAGCGCTCCCGCTGGCGGTGCCGTCCGTGGACCCGCTCTACGCGGGCCTGATGGCGAACGTGACGGCCTATGAGGACCTGGCCCTCCGGGCGGCCCTGCACGGCGGCCGCGACCGGGTCTTCCGCGCCCTCCTCGCCCACCCCCTCATCGGGCAGTACGCCTACGCGGACGCCCTCACCGACAAGCTGATCGCACACAACCGGGAGCACCTCGCGTGGGCATGACCGCACGTGTCCTCGCCGTCGACGCGGGCAACAGCAAGACCGACGTGGCGGTCGTGGCGGCCGACGGGACCGTCCTCGCCACGGCACGCGGCGGCGGGTTCCGGCCGCCCGTGGTGGGCGTGGAGGCGGCGGTGGACGTCCTCGCGGAGGCGGTGGACACCGCGTTCGCCGCAGCGGGGGTCACCTCGGTGGACCACGTCTCCGCATGCCTGGCCAACGCCGACTTCCCCGTGGAGGAGGAGCGCCTGGCGGCCGCGCTGCACGCGCGCGCGTGGGGCACGGCCGTGGAGGTCCGCAACGACACCTTCGCCATCCTGCGCGCGGGCATCACCGAACCGCGCGGTGTCGCCGTCGTCTGCGGCGCCGGCATCAACTGCGTCGGCATGCGCCCCGACGGCCGCACCGCCCGCTTCCCCGCGATAGGCCGCATCTCCGGTGACTGGGGCGGCGGGTGGGGGCTGGCGGAGGAGGCCCTGTGGTTCGCCGCGCGCGCGGAGGACGGGCGCGGCGAGCCCACGGCCCTGGCCCGCACCCTGCCCGCCCACTTCGGCCGCCCCACCATGCTCGCGCTGATCGAGGCGCTGCACCTGGAGCAGGTGCCGCACGCCCGCCGCCACGAGCTGACACCGGTGCTCTTCGCGACGGCGGCGGACGGCGACCCGATCGCCCGCGCGATCGTCGACCGGCTCGCCGGCGAGGTGGTCACGATGGCGACGGTGGCCCTGACCCGCCTGGAGCTGCTGGAGGAGGAGACACCGGTCCTGCTCGGCGGTGGGGTGCTGGCCGCCCGGCATCCCCGACTGAGCGACGGTATCCGCGAGTTGCTGGCGGTACGCGCGCCGAAGGCGGTGGCCCGGGTGGTGACGGCGAGTCCGGTGCTGGGCGCCGCGCTGCTGGGCCTCGACCGGGTGGGCGCGCGGACGGAGGTGCACGAGAAGGTACGTGCCCACTTCGAATCCTGAGCCCGGGCGCGCCATAATCGACCGGGCCGCGGCACGGGTCCCGGGGGGCGGCCCCGGCCCGGAACCGAACTGATTCCCCAGGCGTATTCATGGGCAGGGTGATGCGGAGCCCTGCCCTGCCGCCGGCAGGACCCGCCAGGGATACTTGCGGCGACGGATGACCATGGGGGAGGTCGAAGTGACACACCCGCCGAAGAGCAGCGCGGCGCCGCCGGGATCCGGCCTGCCCACGATGCCGGCCGTGCCGTCGCAGCCGGGGCCGCCCGCTCCCCCGCCGCCCCCGTCTCCCGGCGCCGCCGTGCCCGCGCCGGCCGCCACCCGCCGCACGGCCTTCGCCGAAGGCGTCGACCGGCTGCGCGAGGCGGCGACGACGGAGCCGGGCCGGCTGCGCGTCATCGGCGCGCTCGTCGCCCTCCTCGTCGTCGCGTTCGGCGCGGTCACCGCCTGGCAGATGACCGACCGCGCGGCGGCCGCCGACGACGTGCTCACCAGCAGCCAGCCGCTCAGCTCCGACGCGGCCGACATCTACCGCTCGCTCGCCGACGCCAACACGGCGGCGGCCAGCGGCTATCTCGCGGGCCCGCAGGAGAAGCCCGCGATGCGCCGGCGCTACGAGAAGGACATCCGCACCGCCGCGGACAAGCTCGTCACGGCCGCCTCCAACTCCCGGGCGGGTTCCGACTCGGCGAAGACCATCGAGGACCTCAACCAGCTGCTGCCGCAGTACAAGGGCCTGATCGAGACCGCCCGGGCCAACAACCGCCAGGGCTACCCGGTCGGCAGCGCCTACCTGCGGGCGGCGAACGAGCAGATGCAGCAGCAGATGCTGCCCAAGGCCGAGAACCTGTACCGGAAGGAGAACCAGCGGCTGCGGTCCGACTACGCCGACGCCAAGGCCTTCCCGTGGGCCGCGATCGGCCTCGGCCTCGTCGCGCTCGGCGGCCTGGCCTGGGCCCAGCGCCGCACCTACCTGCGCACCAACCGGGTGCTCAACCAGGGCCTGGTCACCGCCTCGGCCGCCTCCGCGGTCGTCCTGCTCTGGCTCGTCGTCGGCCACGTCGTCGCCCGTGCCGGGCTGAACGACTCCTACGACCACGGCGTCCGCTCGCTGAACGTCCTGCACGACGCCCGCATCGCGTCCCTGACCGCCCGCAGCGACGAGAACCTCAGCCTGATCCGCCGCGGCGCGGACACCACGAAGGTCGGCGGCGCGACCAAGGACGCCTACGCGGCGGGCTACGACGCCCAGATCGGCCGGCTGGCCACGTCCCTGACCAGGGCCGGCGGTCTCGCCGACGACCCGGCGGGCAGGAAGCCCGTACAGGACGCGAACGGCTTCATGAAGGCGTGGAAGGACCGGCACGGCGTCGCGCAGCAACTCAACGACAAGGGCGAGTACCAGCAGGCCCGTGACAAGGTCATCGGCGTCGGCAAGGACCCGACGAGCGTGTGCTTCGACAATGTGGACAAGGCGCTCCAGACGGCCCTCGGCCACGAGCAGGCGGAGTTCCAGCAGGCCGCGGGCGACGGCAAGGACGCCCTGACCGGCCTGCCCTACGGCGCCGCCGTCCTCGCCGTGCTGGGCGCGGCCGGCGCCGTGCTCGGCATCGGCCGCAGGCTTTCGGAGTACCGGTGAGAGGGGGCGTGACGATGGATGCGCACCGTCCGGGCCGGCGTCCGCGCAACGGCCTGCGCGGCTGGGGCGGGGTCGGCGCGATGGCGGCCCTGTGCGCCCTGGCCCTGGCCTTCGCGCTGCAGCTGCCCCGCACCCAGCCGAGCGGTGCCGCGGACGGCGGCGGCCGGAGCCTGGCCCACGGCACCCAGGCCAGGGCGGAGACGACGTGCGACAACGGCGTGGCCCCGCAGGACCAGAGCCTCTCGCCGTCCGGCGGCGACGGCAACACGGCGGTCATCGACGCGATCAAGGCCCGCAAGGACCGGCGGCTGGTCGTCGGCGTCGACACCAACAGCTACCGCTGGGGCTATCTCAACCCCAACCACACCTCCGGCGCGCTGGAGGGCTTCGACATCGACCTCGTCCACCGGATCGCCGGGGACCTCCTCGGCGACCCGAACGCGGTCTCGTTCAAGGCCATCCCCACCGACCAGCGCATTCCGGCGATCCAGAGCGGCGAGGTCGACATGGTGGTGCGCACCATGACGATCAACTGCGACCGGCTGAAGGACGTCGCCTTCTCCGCCCCCTACTTCAGGACCGGCCAGCAGGTCCTCGCGCCCAGGACCTCGACGATCACCGGTTACAACGCGAGCCTCGCCGGGAAGAAGGTCTGCTCGGCGGAGGGCTCCACCGCGCTCGACAGCCTGCGCGCGGACCGGGGCGGCAGGATCCCCGCCTCGACCGACATCGCCACCGTCGTCCCCAACCAGCTCGACTGCCTGGTGAAGTTGCAGCTCGGCGAGGTCGACGCGGTGGTCACCGACGGCGCGCTCGCCGCGAGCCAGGCGGCGCAGGACCCGACGGTCGAACTGAAGGGCGGTCTGTTCACCGACGAGTACTACGGCGTGGCGATGAAACGGGGCTCCGACGATCTGGTACGCCAGGTCAACCGGACCCTGGAGAACTACGTCAAGAACGGTGGATGGGCCGCCTCGTACGCGAAGTGGCTGCACCCCACCATGGACCAGGGCGAGAAGAAGTCGGCGTCGGCGACCCCTCCCGCCGCCCACTACAAGTGACCGACCATCGAAGGAACGCCGGACGACGGACGTCAGAGACGACACGACGGAACACGACAGCAGCGAGAGGTGATCGATGGGCGCCACGGACCCCGCCGGGCCGGTGATGGACCGGGACGAGGTGGACCGTGCGCTGGCGCGGCTCGGCGCGGAGCACGAGGCGATCGAGACCTCGCTCCTCGCCCTGCAGGACCACGCGGGCCGCAGACTCCTGGAGGGCGCGCAGCTCACCGGCGTCACCGAGGAGCGCTGGGCCGCCGCGGAGGCGTCGATCACGCTGCTGTGGACGTACTTCGACGCCTACACGGACGCGTTGCGCTCCGCCCGGGAGATCCGCTCCCGCCGCCGCTGGTCCAGCCACGAGGACCTGGTGGAGCTGACCGAGCTGCTGCGCGGCGAGGCCGTGGCCGTCGCGGGCGCCGCCACGGCCACCGCGAACGCGCCCACGCTGCACGGCACGTCCGGCAAGCTGAGCCGGCGGTTCTCGCTGGCCGCCCTCGTCGACGTGATGAACGAGCTGTACGCGACGAGCCTGGACATGGTCGTCGCCGCCGACGCGGTCTGGTCGGCGCTGCCCGCGCGGATCGACTTACTGGCCGCGGAGCTGCAGCGCACCCGCAAGCTCGCCCACTCCGTCGGCGTGCGCCCCGGGGAGCACCCGGCCGGCGACGACCTGGAGCGCATCACGCGGACCCTGACCTCCCTGCGCGAGCGGGTGGTCTCCGACCCGCTCGCCTACTGGCGTCCCGCGCAGGGCAGTTCGGCGCCCGGCGGCGGCCGTCCGGACACCACGGTCTACGACCGCGAGGCGCGCGCCCTGGAGGAGGTGCGCCGGGAGATCGACGCCGTGCTCACCGTCCGGCAGGACGCCGAGCAGCGGCTGGTGAAGCTGCGGGACGTGCTCAGCCGCGCGGACCGCACGCTCGCGGAGGCGCGCAGCGCGCGCGGCGAGGTCCTGGCGAAGATCGCCGCCACGGAGGTGCCGGTCGTCAGCGGCCCGCCGACCCAGCTCCAGGAGCAGCTGGCGACGGCCGCCGAGTACCGCAGGCACGCGCAGTGGCACCGGCTCTCCCCGCTGCTGGAGTCCCTGGAGGAGAAGGCGGAGGACGAGCTGCTGCGCGCCCGCGAGTCGCTCACCGCGGTGACCGCGCCGCTCGCGGTCCGCGCCGAGCTGCGCGGCCGCCTCGACGCCTACCGGGCGAAGGTCGCCCGGCACGGGCTGGCCGAGGACCCGTTGCTCACCGAGAGGTACGACGCGGCGCGCCGCATGCTGTGGAGCGCGCCCTGCGACCTGCGCGTCGCCGAGCAGGCCGTGCTGCGCTACCAGCAGGCGGCGGCCGAGGCGCTGGGCGCCCCGCGGGTGCCGGGTCAGGGCGGACCCGCGGACCGCGGGGTGCGGGAGCGTGAGTGACGAAGGGGGTGCTGTGACGTCATGAGCCAGGCACAGCAGCAGTGCCAGCGACCGGGCTGCGAGGGCGCCTACGAGGACGTGGGCGGTGGTGAGCTGTACTGCGACACCTGCGGCCTCGCACCGGTGGTGTCCGCCACCGGCACGGTGAGCTCGCCGGCCACCGGCGTCACGGGCGGCGGCAAGGGGTCGCGGGACAGCGGCAGTTCGCGCTCCAGCGGCCGCGGCAGCTCGCGTACGTCCTCGCAGTCGTCGAAGTCGCGCCGCTCGGTCTCCGGACGGCTCTCCCGCTCCCTGTCGGGCCGTACCTCCGGCCGTTCGGTGTCGGTGCGCAGCTCCGGTTCCGGCACCGGAACCAGCGGCCGCGGCCGGCTGGGCGCGGGGCTGGTGGAGGTGCCGGACGTGCCGCGGCCCGCCCCGCGCGAGATGGTCCTGGACAACCCGGAGGTGCCCGAGCGCAAGCGGTTCTGCTCGCGCTCGGACTGCGGGGCGCCGGTCGGCCGGGCGCGGGGTGAGCGGCCGGGCCGTACGGAGGGCTTCTGCACCAAGTGCGGCCACCCGTACTCCTTCGTGCCGAAGCTGAAGGCCGGTGACGTGGTGCACGGCCAGTACGAGGTCGTGGGCTGCCTGGCGCACGGCGGGCTCGGCTGGGTCTACCTCGCCGTCGACAAGGCGGTCTCCGACCGGTGGGTGGTGCTCAAGGGCCTGCTCGACACCGGTGACCAGGACGCGATGGCGGCGGCGATCTCGGAGCGGCGCTTCCTGGCCGAGATCGAGCACTCCAACATCGTGCGCATCTACAACTTCGTGGAGCACCTCGACCAGCGCACCGGCTCCCTGGACGGCTACATCGTCATGGAGTACGTCGGCGGCAAGTCGCTGAAGGAGATCGCCAACGCGCGCCGGACGCCCGCGGGCAAGCGCGATCCGCTGCCGGTGGAGCAGGCGTGCGCGTACGGCATCGAGGCGCTGGAGGCGCTCGGCCATCTGCACAGCCGCAACCTGCTGTACTGCGACTTCAAGGTCGACAACGCCATCCAGACCGAGGACCAGCTCAAGCTCATCGACATGGGCGCGGTGCGCCGCATGGACGACGAGGAGTCGGCCATCTACGGCACGGTCGGCTACCAGGCGCCCGAGGTCGCCGAGGCCGGCCCGTCGGTGGCGTCCGACCTGTACACGGTCGCCCGCACGCTCGCCGTCCTGACCTTCGACTTCCAGGGCTACACGAACGTCTTCGCGGACTCCCTGCCCGACCCGGACAACATCGAGGTCTTCCGCCAGTACGAGTCGTTCTACCGTCTGCTGGTCCGCGCCACCGACCCCGACCCGGCCCGCCGGTTCGCCTCCGCGCAGGAGATGGCGGAGCAGCTGACGGGTGTGCTGCGCGAGGTCGTCTCCCTGCAGTCGGGGCGGGCACGGCCCGCGCTGTCGACGCTGTTCGGGCCCGAACTGAGAGTCACCGACACCGAGTTGTTCCCCAGGCTGGAGGGGGACGTGTCGCTGCTGGGGGCGCGGGCGGTGCGCCGGGGCGGGCAGCGGCCCCGGCCGCCCGCGCCGCCCGACGGCTCCCGGGCGATCGTCGGACCCGTCGACTCCGCCGTCGCGGCCCTCGCCCTGCCGGTGCCCCGCGTCGACCCCTCCGACCCGAACGCCGGCTTCCTGGCGGGCCTGATGACGACCGCGCCGGCCGAGCTGCTCGGGGCGCTGGCCGCCGCGCCGGCGCCGTCGGTGGAGACCCGGCTCCGGCAGATCCGCGCCTGGCTGGAGAACGGCGACTCTCACACCGCGCTGGAGGCGCTGGTCAACCTGGAGCAGGAGCGCCCCGACGACTGGCGGGTGGTCTGGTACCGCGGCGTGGCCGCGCTGGTGACCGGCGACCAGGAGGGCGCCGCGCTCGCCTTCGACGCGATCTACGACGCCTTCCCGGGTGAGGTCGCGCCGAAGCTGGCGCTCGGCCTGTGCGCGGAGGTGCTGGGCCAGCTGGACAACGCGGCCGAGTACTACCGGCTGGTGTGGGCGGCCGACCCGAGCCACGTCAGCGCCGCCTTCGGCCTGGCCCGCGTCCAGCTCGCCACCGGGGACCGGCCGGGCGCCGTACGGACGCTGGAGTCGGTCCCGGAGTCGTCGATCCACTACACGGCCGCGCGCGTGGCCGCCGTGCGGGCGCGGCTGCGCGGGCGCACGGCGACCGCCGGTGACGTGGCGTTCCTGGACGACCTGACCGCCGCGGCGGGACAGGTCGAGGCGCTCGACGCCTATGGTCTGGATCCGGCGCGCCGGGAGCAGTTGTCGGCCGAGGTCCTCGGCTGCGCGCTGGACTGGATACTCTCCGGAGGCCAGGGTTCCGCGCCCGCGGCGCGGCGGGTGCTGCTCGGCAGCGATCTGGACGAGCGGGGCCTCCGCTTCGGCCTGGAGCGTTCGTACCGCACGCTGGCCCGGCTGGCGCCCGGCGGCGAGGAGAGGATCGACCTGGTGGAACGTGCCAACCGTTACCGCCCCCGGACGTGGGTGTAGTTGATGTCGCAGATGCCCCAGCAGGCCGCCCTGTCGAACTGCCCGAGCTGCGAGTGGCCGCTCGAGTCGGACGACCGTTTCTGCGGTGCGTGCGGATACGACCTGTCCGCGGTGCCGGCGCCGCCGGCGGACCACCCGACGATCGCCCTGAACGGCGCGCCGCCGGCGGACGGCGGCGCGTCCTGGCCCCAGGCCGCCGAGCCGGACGGCACCGACGCCCCGGCGGCGACGCACCGGTCCGCGGACGTGCCCGGGAGGGACTCGGCCGGCTCCCCGCTGCCGCCGCCCCCGTCGCCGCCCACGGGATCGCCGGTCTCCCCGGCCTCCGGGGTGCGCTTCGACCGGCCGCCGGAGCCCGACGAGTACCCCCTGCAGGCGCCGGACCCGCGCGTGGCCGGCCCCTCCGCGTCCGCCGAGTCGGCGGCCAAGCTCTGTGTGGCCTGCCGCGCGGGCCGCGTCGACAGCGACGGCTACTGCGAGAACTGCGGGCACGCGCAGCCGCGCGAGCGCGACCACATGGAGCAGGAGGCCGGACCGGTCGCCGCGGTCAGCGACCGCGGGCTGCGCCACCACCGCAACGAGGACGCGTTCGGCATCGGACTGGCCACCCTCCCGGACGGCTCCCCCGCGTCCGTGGCCGTGGTCTGCGACGGTGTCTCCTCGGCGACCCGCCCCGACGACGCCTCGCTCGCCGCCGCCCGGGCGGCGAACGAGTCGCTGCTGGCCGCCCTGGAGCGCGGCACCCACCCGCAGCAGGGCATGCACGACGCGATCGTGGCCGCCTCGCACGCCGTCAACGCCCTGGCCGACGAGCCCGCCACCGCCCGCGAGCACAGCCCGCACCAGAACGCGCCGGCGTGCACGATCGTCGGCGCGGTCGTGACGCCCGGGCTGCTGGTCGTCGGCTGGGTCGGCGACAGCCGCGTCTACTGGGTCCCGGTGGACCGCGCCTCGCCCCCGGCCCGGCTCACCGAGGACGACTCCTGGGCCGCGCAGATGGTCTCCGCGGGCCTGATGAGCGAGGCCGAGGCGTACGCCGACGACCGCGCCCACGCGATCACGGGCTGGCTCGGCGCGGACGCCTACGAACTGGAGCCGCACACCGCGTCCTTCAAGCCGGACCGGCCGGGTGCGGTGGTGGTGTGCACGGACGGACTGTGGAACTACGCCGAGGCGGCGGAGGAGATGGCCGAGCTCCTCCCGCCGGACGCCGCGAGCCGTCCCCTGCACAGCGCCCGTGTGCTGGTGGGCCATGCCCTGGACGGCGGGGGCCACGACAACGTAACAGTGGCCGTCGTGCCGTTCCCGGCCGTGTCCCAGGGGGCAGGATCGGCCTGAGGCCGCGTACGGGGACGGTCTCGGCGGACCGGAGGGGACCGGTCCACTTCCAGGAACCACCGGAACCACCTCACGACTGTGAGGTCTTCGAGGGGGATTTGAGCAGGCATGGCCAATTTCTCGAAGTCCAACGTGCCGCAGTTCTCGATGGACGTGTACCAGAACGAGTACCTGCCCGAGGGCGGCCGTGAGGTCAACGCCATCGTCACGGTGACCGCCACCGGCGGCGGCACGGTCGGCAGCGCGGTGGCCGCACCCCACCTCTACGCGCCGGGCCGGGGCCCGTCCGCGGCGGTGGCGATCATGGTCGACTGCTCCGGCTCGATGGACTACCCGCCGACGAAGATGCGCAACGCCCGGGACGCGACGGCCGCCGCGGTCGACACCCTGCGCGACGGGGTGCACTTCGCGGTGATCGGCGGCACGCACGTGGCCAAGGAGGTCTACCCGGGCGGCGGACGCCTCGCCGTCGCCGATGCCACCACCCGCGAGCAGGCCAAGCAGGCGCTGCGGACGCTCGCCGCGGGCGGCGGCACGGCCATCGGCACCTGGCTGCGGCTGGCCGACCGCCTGCTCTCCTCCGCCGACGTCGCCATCCGTCACGGCATCCTGCTCACCGACGGCCGCAACGAGCACGAGTCGCCCGAGGACCTCAGGGCCGGCCTGGACTCCTGTGCCGGACGGTTCACCTGTGACGCACGAGGTGTGGGCACCGACTGGGAAGTGAAAGAAGTCACAGGGATCGCCTCCGCGCTCCTCGGCACGGCCGACATCGTCGCCGACCCGGCCGCCCTCGCCGCCGACTTCACGCACATGATGGAGACGGCCATGGGCAAGGAGGTCGCCGACGTCGCCCTCCGGCTGTGGACGCCGGTCGGCACCACCATCAAGTTCGTCAAGCAGGTCGCGCCCACCGTCGAGGACCTGACCGACCGCCGCACGGAGGCCGGCCCGCGCGCCGGGGACTACCCCACCGGCTCCTGGGGCGACGAGTCCCGTGACTACCACGTGTGCGTCGAGGTGCCGTCCGCGGGCCTGGGCCAGGAGATGCTCGCCGCCCGGGTCTCACTGGTCGTCCCGCAGCCCGACGGCGGGGCGCAGAACCTCGGCGCCCAGGGCCTGGTACGGGCCGTGTGGACCGACGACATGGCCGCTTCCACGGCGATCAACCCCCAGGTCGCCCACTACACGGGGCAGGCCGAGCTGGCACAGGCCATCCAGCAGGGGCTCGATCTGCGCAAAGCGGGAGATTTCGACGGAGCGACGGCCAGACTGGGCCGGGCCGTCCAGCTCGCCAGCGCCTCCGGAAACGCGGATACTGCGAAACTGCTTGCGAAGGTGGTGGACGTGGTCGACGCCGCGACCGGTACTGTGCGACTGAAGGCGAAGGTCGCGGAGGCCGACGAGATGACGCTCGAGACCCGGTCGACGAAGACTGTTCGTGTGAAGAAGTGACGCAGCGAAGAGCGAGCCCGGCCCCCTGGGGTTGGAGAAACCCGGCCGGAAGGCCGGAAAAGGAGAGGGGGAAGCGCCGACATGCCGACCTGCCCGAACGGACACCAGTCGGGTTCCGACGACTGGTGCGAGGTCTGCGGTCACCGCATGGCCGGTGCCGTGCCTCCGCCCCCGCCGCCGCCCCCGCCCGGCGGTGGCTACGGCTTCCCGCCGCCCGGCCAGGGCCCCCCGCCCGGCGGCCGCGGGCACCTGTCCGCCGTACCGGACCCCGAGCCGGAGCTCTGCCCGCAGTGCCGTACGCCCCGCGAGGGCGGCGCGCCCTTCTGCGAGGAGTGCCGGTGGAACTTCCTGACGAACACGGCGACCTCCTACACCCCGGCCGCACCGCGCCCGCCGGCGCCCGGCCCCGCGGTGCGCTTCCAGCAGCCGCCCGGTCCCGGTGGCCCCGGTCCCGGTGGCCCCGGTCCCGGTGGCCCCGGTCCGTCCTACGGCGGCGCAGGTGACTCCTACGAGTACCAGGGCTCGCGCCCGTCCCAGGTGAACCGTCCCGCCGAGCCGATCCCGCCGAGCCCGCCCTACGGCTCGGACCCCTCGGGCCCGGCCGGCCCCTTCGGCGACCCGTCCGGCTTCGGCTCCGACCGCCCGGTCCCGCCGCCACCGGGCCCGACACCGCCCGCCGGTCCCGGTGGACCGGGTGGTCCGGGTGGACCCGGCAGCCCGGGTGGACCTGGTGGCCCCGGCGGCCCCGGGCCCTCCGGCGGTCATGGCGGTCCCGGTGGTTCCAGGGGCCCGGGTGGTCCGGGTGCTCCGGGTGGCCACGGTGCTCCCGGTGGCCCCGGCGGCCCCGGCGGCCCCGGTCAAGGTGGTGGCGCCCCGCAGGCCTTCCACCAGCCCGGTCCGCCGGCCCCGCCCGGCTTCCCGCAGGAGACGGGGCGGCCGCCGCAGCCCGGCGGCCCGTCCTTCGGCGGAGGCGACGAGGACTGGGTGATCTCCCCGCCGAGCGGCGGCCCGGGAGGTCCCGGCGGCCCCGGCGGCCCCGGTCAGGGCGGTGGCTACGGCTACCCGCCGCAGCCGGGCCCGGCCCAGGCCCCGCCGCCCGGCCAGGGCTACGGGCAGCCGCCCGCCGGCCCCGCCACCTGGACGGCGACGATCGGCCCCGACCGCGAGTACTTCATGGCGATGATGCAGCGCTCCGGCCCCGAGGCCGCGGGCCTGAACCTGCCCGCGTACTCGCCGGAGCAGCAGCGCACCCTCAGCGGCAACCAGGTCACCATCGGCCGCCGCCGCCACTCCACCGGCGACACCCCGGACATCGACCTGGCGGTGCCGCCGGAGGACCCGGGCGTCTCGCACCAGCACGCGGTGCTGGTGCAGCAGCCGGACGGCAGCTGGGCGGTCGTCGACCAGAACTCGACGAACGGCACCACGGTCAACGGCTCCGAGGAGCCGATCCAGCCCTTCGTGCCGGTGCCGCTGCAGGACGGCGACCGGGTGCACGTGGGCGCCTGGACGACGATCACGATCCGCCGAGGCTAGGGGCCGGGACCCGGCCGGAAGCGCCGCGAGGTGCCGTCGTCCGTCCGCGGCACCGTCGTGGCCGGTCGCGCGGCTGCCCGCGCCCTTCAGGGCGCTGCCGAGCCGCCGGTCCGGCCTGGCAGGGGCCAGACGTTCGGGCCCTCCGGATCGTCCAGCCAGGCCCACTCCCGCTCGCCGCGGACCGTGACGCCGTAGCGCTCGCGCGGCGGTCGTTCCTCGCGCTCCCACAGGGTGAGGGCCTGCTGCGGGTCGAGGGCGCCACGGGTCAGGGAGAGCAGGAAGCGGAAGAGGTCGTGCTGCCCGGCCCGGCGCGGAATCCCGGCGAGGTCGGCCGGCTCCTCCTCGGGGCGGCCCGTGCCGCGCAGGGGCACGAAGTAGGCGGGCGTGTGCAGGAAGCGGCCCTCCGCACGGGCGGCGTCCCGGACCGTCAGGGCGAGCAGGCCGGTGGCGAACGGCGCCAGGATGCGGGCACCGGGGTTGCACTGGGCGAGCCAGGCACGCGGCAACGAGGTCAGCGCGCAGGTCACGATGATCCGGTCGAAGGGGGCGCGTTCGGGAACCCCGCGGGCGCCGTCGCCGGTGACGACGGCCGGGTGGTACCCGGCGGCCTCCAGGTGCCGCCCGGCCGCCTCGGTGATCTCCGGCTCCAGGTCGACGGTGGTGACCAGGTCGTCGTCGCCGAGCCGGTGCGCCAGCAGGGCCGCGTTGTAGCCGGTGCCCGCGCCGATCTCCAGCACCCGGTTGCCGTCCTCGACCCGCAGCTCGGCCAGCATCATCGCCATCAGCGACGGCTGGCTGCTGGAGGAGAGCAGCTCCCCGTCGCGCAGCCGGGTGGCGAGCGGGGCGTCCGCGTAGGCGCCGCGCACCCACTTCTCCCGGGTGCGCGGATCGGGGCTCTCGCCCCAGCGCCGCTCGTAGCCGCCGACGACGCCGACGTAGTAGTACGGCACGAAGAGATGGCGCGGGACCGCCGCGAAGGCCTCCCGCCACACCGGGTCGTCCTTCCAGGCCCCGCCCGCCTCGATCTCCCGCACGAGCTCCGCCCGCGCCGAGGCCGCGAGCACCTCGATGTCCTCGATGTCCTCGACGTCCTCGATGACCTCGATGTCCTCGCCGTCGCCTTCGCCGGGGGCGTGCGTACCCATACGTCCACTGTCCTGCGCGCCGGCGCCCGAGGCGAGCACCGCGACGAGCCGGTCCGGAATCCGGCCTCCCACCGCGGGGACCCACGCCTACCGCGGGGACCTACGCCTCAAGTCCTGCGTCCCGCGGTCTGAGAGCATGGACGGGTGAATGAGATTCGGCGCGGCACGCTTCAGGAGCAGACCTTCTACGAGCAGGTCGGCGGCGAGGAGACCTTCCGCCGCCTCGTCCACCGGTTCTACGAGGGCGTGGCACAGGACCCGGTCCTGCGGCCCATGTACCCCGAGGAGGACCTCGGCCCGGCCGAGGAGCGCCTGACGCTGTTCCTGATGCAGTACTGGGGCGGTCCGACGACCTACAGCGAGCGGCGCGGCCATCCGCGCCTGCGCATGCGCCACGTCCCCTTCACCGTGAACCGTGCGGCGCACGACGCCTGGCTCAGGCACATGCGGGACGCGGTCGACGAGCTGGGCCTGTCCGAGGAGCACGAGCAGCAGCTGTGGAAGTACCTCACCTACGCCGCCGCCTCGATGATCAACTCCCCGGGCTGACCGGTACCGCCCGGCCGGCATCACCCGACGTGCGGATTCCGGTCGTGTCACGCCGGAATCCGGTCACGATCCGGTCAAGTCCGCCGTACAAGCGCTTACCCGTGACCCGACCTCTCTGACAGCATCGCCCGAAGGTCTGGACAACCACGGGGGGTTGGGCGTGACGGCGTTCGGTGCGGTGGCACGGTTCGTCCTGTTACGTGCCCGTGCGCACCGTCTCCTGCTCGCCGCCGCACTGCTCACCGTCCTGCTCGGCACGGCCGTCCTGACCACGCTCACCGCCTACTCGGGCGCGATCGGCGACGCCGCCCTGCGTCGCTCCCTGCGCGACACGCGGAACGCCGCCGACTCCGCTCTGATCGTCAAGGCGGACGTGCCGGCCGGGGGCCGCGCCGCGGCCGGAAGCGCCGTACGGCAGGGTGCGCGGCGGACCTTCGACGGGCTGCCGGTGACCGTGCGGACCCTGGTGCGCTCGGGCCCCTACGGTCTGCCGCGCTCGCTGCGGCCGCCCGCCGAGCGGTCCGGGGAACCGGATCTGACGTATCTCGCGGCGCTGGACCCCACGCAGGTGCGCATCGTCGCGGGACGGGCGCCCCGGGACGGCTCCGCCGTCGAGGCCGCACTGCCCCGGACCGCCGCCCGGCGGCTCGGGCTGAAGCCCGGCGCCCGCCTCACCCTCACCGACCGGCTCGGCGGCCCGGCGGTGCGCGTCACGCTCACCGGCCTGTACCGGCCCACCCGGCCGGACGACCCCTACTGGCGGCTGGACGACCTCGGCGGCCGGGGCGTCCGGACGGTCGGCTTCACGACGTACGGCCCGCTGCTCGCCGCTCCCGGCGTCCTCAGCGGCGGCCGGGTGAGCGCCGGCCAGTCCGCGTGGCTGGCCACGGCCGACTTCTCGGCGCTGACGACCGGGCGGATCGGCGACCTGCGCGCGGCGGCCGTCGCGGGCGGCGCGGCGCTGCGCAGGCAGCCGGCGCTGAGGGGCACCACGGCCGTGAGCACCTCCCTGCCCGACGTCCTGGACCGGATCGAGCGCTCACTGCTCGTCTCCCGCTCCACCCTGCTGATCGTCGCCCTGCAACTGGTACTCCTCGCCGGCTGCGCGCTGCTGCTCGTGGCACGGCTGCTGAGCGCCGAACGCGCCGGTGAGGTACGGCTGCTGCGGGCCCGCGGCGCCTCCCGGGCGCGCGTCGCGGCGCTCGCCGCCCTGGAGGCGCTGTTCCTGGCGGTGCCCGCGGTGGTCTGCGCGCCCCTGCTGTCGGGACCCCTCACCCGGCTGCTGGCCGGGCACGGGGCGCCGGCCAGGATCGGGCTGCGGCTGGACGTGCCGGCCGGCGGGCGGCCAGGGGTGTGGCTGGTGGCGGTGTGCGTGGCACTGGGATGCGCGCTGGCGGTGACGCTGCCCGCGCTCACCGCGGAGGGGTTCGGGCCGGTGCGGGCCCGCGCCCTGCCCGCCCCGGTGCGCGCGGGCGCGGACCTGGGCCTGCTGGCGGTGGCAGCGGTGGCGTACTGGCAGCTCGGCAGGCAGACCTCGGGCGCGGTGAGCGCCCGCCGGTCCGGCACCCTCGGCGTCGACCCGCTGCTGGTCGCCGCGCCCGCCCTCGCGCTGCTCGCCGGCACGGTGGTGACCCTGCGGCTGCTGCCCCTGGTGGCACGGTCGGCCGAGCGCCGGGCTGCGGGCGGGCGGGGGCTGACCGCGGCGCTGGTGGGCTGGCGGCTGAGCCGCCGCCCGATGCGCGGGGCGGGCCCGGTGCTGCTGCTGGTCCTCGCCGTCGCGCTGGGCATGCTCGCGATCGGGCAGGGCGCCTCCTGGGACCGCTCGCAGGACGACCAGGCGGACTTCGCGGCGGGGGCGCCGGTACGCGTCCTCGCCGAGGGGGCGGACGGGCTCGGGCGCACGGAGCGGTACGCGGCCCTCCCCCACGTACGGCAGGCCGCCCCGGCCCTGCGGGCCGATCTGCCGCTGTCCGGCAGCCGTACGGCCACGCTGCTGGCCCTGGACACCGAGCACGCGTCGGACACGGTCCTGATGCGCCGGGACCTCACGCCCGAGCCCGTGGGGCCGCTGCTCGCGGCGCTCGGCGCGAAGGGACGGACGGCCGGGGCGAGGGTGCCCGCGCACACCACCCGGCTGCGGCTGACGGTGTCCTTGCGCAGCTCCGCGGGCCCGGGCACGACGGCGGACGTGACGGCCGCGGTGGAGGACGCGTACGGCACGCCGTACGACATACCGGCCGGTCAACTCCCCTCCGACGGGCGGGCGCACACCCTGCAGGTGCCCGTCTCCGGCGGGCCGCTGACCCTCACCGCGGTGCAGCTGGTGATGCCGCAGCCGGTCGGCCGTCCCGAGCGGCACCGGTTCCGGGTCACCGGTCTGACGGCGACGGACGCGGACGGCACCGCGCGGAAGGTCTCCCTGCCGGCCTCCTGGCAGGCGTCCGTGACCAGCGACGGGCAGCTCGCCTCCCCGGACGAGGCGACCAGGCCCGTCATGCTCGGCACGGGTCCGCCGGGGCCACCGGCCCTCGCCTACGGCACCGGGTACGTGCCGGGCGACGAGACCTGGGTCAGCGCGTCGCTCACGGTGCGGGTGCAGGTCCGCCGGCCCGATCCGCCCGCGGTCACGGCGGTGGCGACCGACCGGTTCCTCAGCTCGGCGGGAGCGCACACCGGGCAGCGGGTGGACGTGACGGTCGCCGGGCAGAGCGTGCCGGTGCGGATCGTGCGCTCGGTACGGGAGCTGCCGACCACCGGTGACGCGAGCGGGGGCGGCCTGCTGGTCGATCTGCGGTCCCTGAACCGTGTGCTGGCGGCCCGGCACGGGACCGGCGTCGGGCCCACGGAGTGGTGGCTGCGGACCGACCCCGGCGGGACGGCCCGCGTCGCGGCGGCGCTGCGCGCCCTGCCCGACCTCGATCCGGCGCAGGTCGTGGTGCGGGACGAGACGGCCGCGCGGCTGCGGGACGACCCGTTCGGGGCGGGCCCGGAAGCGGCGTTCGCGGCGGCGGCCGGGGTCGCGGCGGCACTGGCCGCGGTCGGTTTCGCGGTGAGCGCGGCGGGTTCGCTGCGGGAGCGGGAGGCGGAGCTGGCGGTGCTGCGGGCCCTGGGGGCCCCGCGCCGCCGGCTGGCCCGCATGATCGCCGTCGAGCAGGGCTCCCTGGTGACGCTCGGGCTGGTGGTGGGCGCGGCGCTGGGCACGGCGCTGGCCCGGGCGGTGGTCCCGCTGATCGTGCTGACCGCGCAGGCCACCCGCCCGGTGCCACGGGTACTGGTCGAACTCCCCGTGCCGCGCGTGGCCGTACTGCTGGCGGCGGTGGCCCTGGCCCCGCTGCTGGTGACGGCGGTGCCGGCGCTGCGGCGGGGAGACCCGGCGGTGTCGCTGCGGCAGCAGGGGGGTGAGTGAGGCGAACCGGTACGCAGAACCCGCGTCCGCACCCGCGTACGCGCCGCCCATGACGCCCGCCGACTCCGACGGCAGGGAGCGAGTGACATGAACCCGGTGCCGGCACCCTGGATCCGCACGCGGCTGCGTGCCGCGCCCGGTGCCGCCTGCGCGCTGGCGGTGCTCGTGGCGCTGACCGCCTGCCTCGCGGCCGCCTTCCCGCGGGCCGTCGACCGCTACGAGGACGCGGGTCTGCGCCGGGCCGTGGAGCGGGCGCGGCCCGCGAGCACCGTCCTGGACGTGTCCGCGGAGCAGCCCGGCCTGCTCCTGCCGCAGGAGCGGCGCGAGCAGGCGCTGCGCCCCGCCACGCTCGGCGGCCAGTACGCGCGGGTCCTCGCCGCCGTCCCGCGCCCGCTCGCCGCCGACCCCGGCCAGTCGACGTACGGGGTGCGCACCGCGAGCCCGCTGGCGGCACCCGATCCCTGGCTGCCGCGGCCGAGCGGAGTCCCGCCGCAACTCGTCCTCGCCGCCCAGCACGGGCTGGCCCGGCACGCGACGCTCCGCGCCGGGCGCCTGCCGCGCACCGAAGGCCGCGTCACCGCCGCGACCGCGCAGGTGGAGGCCGCCGTCACCGCGGAGACCGCCGAACACCTGCGCCTCAGGGTCGGTTCGGTCGTCCACGTGCCCGGCGTGGAACGCCCCCCGCTCGCCGTCCGGATCACCGGCGTCGTCGACCCGCGCGACCCCGCCGGCGCCTACTGGGGCACCGAGCCCGTCCTGCGCACCCCGAGCCTGGTCCTCACCCCGGGCTCGGGCGCGGACGGCGACAAGTACTGGCGCGCCGCCCTGCTGCTCGCCCCCGAGGCGGCCCCGGCGATGCTGGGCACGCCCGGACGCCCCTGGCGCTACTGGCATGTGGCGCCCTCGTCCACCCGTCTGCGGGCCCATGAGGTGGACCGCCTGACGTCGGCCGTCGCCTCCCTGGAGGGCGGCCCGGCCCAGGGCAGGATCCGTACGGCGACCGACCCGTCCACGACGGTGAGCACCGGCCTCGACGACGTGGTGAACGGGTACACGCAACTGCGCGCCGGCGTCCGCCCGCTCGTGGCCGTCGCCGCCTTCGGCACCGGGACCGTGGCGGCGGTGGTCCTGCTGCTGGCGGGCGGCCTCGCCGCCGACCGCCGCCGGAGCGAACTGGCCCTGCTGCGCGCCCGCGGCGCGTCCCTGCGGGGCCTCACCGCCCGCCTCTGCGCCGAGACGGCGGTTCTCGCGCTGCCCGCGGGAGCGCTGGGCCTGGGCGCGGCCCTGCTCGCGCTCCCCGGCGAGCGCGCCGGCCGCGCGGTCGCGGCGGCGGTGGCGGTGACGGCGGTCGCCTGCGCGGCCCTGCCGCTGCGGGCGGCGGCCGCACACCGGCGGGTCCGGCTGCACGGCGCCCGTGAGGACGTGGCGTCGGTACGTCCCTCCCGGCGCCGTACGGTCGCGGAACTCACCCTGGTCGCCGTGGCCCTGGCCGCGGTGGAGACCTTGCGCCGGCAGGGCACGTCGGACAACGGGCTGACCTCCCTGGCGCCGGTGCTGCTGGGCATGGCCGCGGCCCTGCTGCTGGTCCGCCTCCACCCCTTCCCGCTGCGCGGCCTGGCCCGCCCGGCGGCCCGCCTGCGCGGCGCGGTCGGCCATCTGTCCCTCGCCCGCGCGGGCCGCACCTCCACCTCCGCGGTCCTGCCCCTCCTGGCCCTGCTGACCGCCCTCACCACGGCGGCCTTCGGCGGCTCGGTGCTGGCGGGCGTCCACCGGGCCCGCGACCAGGCGGCGCTCCTGGCCGTCGGCGCCGACGCCCGCGTGGAGGCGGCGGTCCCGCTGCCGCCGGACCTGCCGGACCGGCTCCGCCGGGCACCCGGCGTGCGGGCCGTGACACCGGTGAGCATCACGTACCAGGCGAAGCCGGCCGACCTGACACGGTCGGTGCCGCTGGCGGGCGTGGACCCCGCGGAGTACGCCGAGTTGGCGCGCAGGACGCACCTCGGGCCGTTCGCCGCGGGTCAGTTGCGCAGACGGGCCGCGGACCGGGCCCTGCCGGCCCTCGCCTCGCCCGCCACCGCCAGGATCCACGGCACCCGGCCGTTCCCGGTGCGCCTGGGGGACGGTACGACCGTCACCGTCCGCGTCGCCGCCGTGCGCAACCGCACCCCCGCCGTCGTCGGCGACGACTTCCTGGTGGTGGACCGCTCCGGCCTGCACGGCCCGGCCGCCCGCCCGACGGCACTGCTGCTCACCGGCTCCCACCTCGACGGATCCGCCCTGCGCGGTTCGGCCCCGGCCTCGGCGGAGGTGGACCTGCGCTCCGAGGAGCGGGCCGGCTACGCCGGCTCCCCGCTCCAGTCGGGCGCCGAACACGTCTACACGGCAGCGGTGGCCGCCGGCGCCGGCTACGCCCTCCTGGCCCTCCTGCTCTCCCTCCTGCGCACCGCCCCCGAACGCACGGCCCTCCTGGCCCGGCTGCGCACCATGGGCCTGACCCGCCGTCAGGGCCGCCGTCTGCTGATCCTGGAGTCCCTGCCCCAGGCCGTCCTGGCGGCGGCGGGCGGGGCGCTGACGGGCTGGGCCACCATCCGCCTCCTGTCGCCGGGCATCGACCTGACGACGGTCGCCCTGGCCACGGCCCGGACCTCCACGCAGGACGCCGTCCTGCACACGGACCCCCTGTCCCTGGCCCTGCCGGCGACCGGGGTGCTCGTACTGACCGTGGGAGTCGCAGCGGTGCAGGCCTGGTGGACGGGCCGGCGGGGAGCGGTCGCGGAACTGAGGGCGGGGGACACCCGATGACCGCGTGCCCTGCCGGAGCCGTCGTCCCTTGTGCCGGGGAGGCTTCCTTCCCTGCAACTGCGGACGGTCGCGGCGCCGGGTCCGCCTTCCCTGCAACTGCGGACGGTCACGGCGCGGAAACGGCAGCCGTCTCCTGTGCCGGGGAGGCTTCCCTCACCGCCGGAGCCGCCGCCCCCTGCGCCGGGCCGACTTCCTTCACTGCCACCGCGGGCGGCCGCGGCGCGGGAGCGGCAGCCGTCCCCTGTGCCGGGCAGGCTTCCTTCCCCACCGGAGCCGCCATCCCTTGTGCCGGGCAGGCTTCCCTCACCGCCGGAGCCGCCGCCCCCTGCGCCGGGCCGACTTCCTTCACTGCCACCGCGGGCGGCCGCGGCGCGGGGACGGCAGCCGTGCCCAGGACCACGACACCCCACCGGCGCCGGGCCGAGCACCCCATCCTCCTGGTGACCACGGGCCGGATCCACCGTCGACGACCCACCGAGCAGGCGATCCCCGCGGGAGACCTCCGATGACCACAGTCAACACCACCCTGACGGACCTTGCCGCCCGTGCCCGCGCGTCCCGCGAGCGCCCCGCCTACGGCCACGACGCCCTGATCACCTGCGACCGTCTCGTCCGTGTCTTCACCACGGACGGCACGGAGGTGCAAGCCCTGCAAGGACTCGACCTCCTGGTCCGCGAGGGCGAGCTCATGGCCCTGGTGGGCGCGTCCGGCAGCGGCAAGTCCACCCTCATGAACATCCTCGCCGGCCTCGACACCCCCACCGCGGGTGCCGCCCGGGTGGCCGGCCGCGACCTCATGACCATGACCGCGAGGGACCGCCTCGCCTACCGCCGCACCACCGTCGGCTTCGTCTGGCAGCAGACCTCCCGCAACCTCCTCCCCTATCTCACGGCGGCCCAGAACATCGCGCTGCCGATGCAGCTCACCGGGAAGGGCTCGGGGCCGCGTTCCCGGAAGGCCCGCCGCGGGCAGACCGAACGCGCCCTGCACCTGCTGGAGCTGCTGGAGATCCCCGACTGCCGGGACCGCCGCCCCCACCAGATGTCCGGCGGCCAGCAGCAGCGCGCGGCCATCGCCGTGGCCCTCGCCAACGAGCCCGCCGTCCTCCTCGCGGACGAACCCACCGGCGAACTCGACTCCCACACCGCCGAGCAGGTCTTCGCCGCCTTCCGCACCGCCAACCAGCAGCTCGGCACCACGGTGGTGATCGTCACCCACGACCAGGCGGTGGCCCACGAGGTCCGCCGCACGGTGGCCATCCGCGACGGCCGCACCTCCACGGAGGTCCTGCGCCGCAGCGAGGTCGACGAGGCGACGGGCCGCGAGAGGGTGGTGGCGCGCGAGTACGCCATGCTCGACCGCGCGGGCCGCCTCCAGCTCCCCGCCGAGTACACGGAGACCCTGGGCATGCGTGACCGGGTTGCCCTGGAGCTGGAAGCGGACCACATAGCCGTACGGCCGGACGACGGCGACCACGGCTGAACGACCGGTCCGCGCCGCCAAGCCCTGGTCCGCGCCGCCAAGCCCCGGTCCGCGCCGACTGGCGGCAGGTCCCGCCGCGAAGGCCGGTCCGCGCCGACGTGCGGCCGGTCCGTGCCGCGAAAGGGCTCAGCGGACGCTGACGTCCAGCGCCCCGAGTCCCGCCCGACGCACGGCGACAGACCCGTAGGGCGTCCGCAACCGCAGCCACGCCCCCGACGAGAACAGGGCCACGGGCGCGCCGGGCCGGAGGAAGCCCAGCGACTGCGCCGCGTGCGCGGCCCGGACGGGAAGAGGCGTCTCCCCGACCGTCCGGGACCAGATCTCCCGTCCGATCCGGTCGAGTTCGGCCCGCGTGTGCTGCTCCGCCGTCAACTCCCCCGTACGGGACCGGAATTCCGCGACCGCCGAGCGGACCGCCGACCGCAGCGCGTCCGGCGCCGGCAGCCCGGACTCGGCACGCCAGCCGCCCCGCGGCGGCAGCACCCCGGCCCACGGCGGCCCGGTCACCGCACCCGGCACCTGCGCCGTGGCCGCCGACTCGTCGACGGACTCCAGGAGTTCACCGGCCGAGACGGTCACGTCCAG
Source organism: Streptomyces sediminimaris (assembly GCF_047049295.1). Lineage (NCBI taxonomy): Bacteria > Bacillati > Actinomycetota > Actinomycetes > Kitasatosporales > Streptomycetaceae > Streptomyces > Streptomyces sediminimaris. The sequence goes on from NZ_JBJWOT010000001.1 coordinate 3,065,501, forward strand.
CGTGACGTCGAGCCCCTTCTCGTACGGCTTCGCGAGCCGCACCGCGCGGACCGCCAGCACCTCGAAGGACGGCGGCCGCCCGAAGACGGCGAGCGCGGTCCCGGCGGCCTGGAGGCGTACCGCGGCCGAACGGTCGTAGTGGATCAGCCGGGAGAGGAAGGCCGCGAGGTCCGCGCCCTCCCCCTCGTCGGCGAGGTGGAGCACCGTCATGCGGCGACGGCCTCCTCCTTGTCGTCGTCCCGGTACTCCTCGAGGAAGTCCCGTTCCTCCGCGGTGATCCGGCGCGGTCGCTGGGCCTCGAAGTCGAACGGCACGATCACCGTCGACGCGCGTACGTAGACCTCGTCGTCGTCCTTCACCTCATAGGCGATGGTGAAGGACGCCGCCCTGATCTGCGTGACCCATAGCTCGACGTCCACGGGCGCGTGCCGGTGGACGAGCTGCCGCTTGTAGTCGATCTCATGGCGCGCCACCACGGACCCCTGCTGGAAATCCTTGTCCGGGCGGAAGAGGAAGTCGATACGGGCTTCCTCCAGGTAGCGGAGGAAGACCACGTTGTTGACGTGGCCGTACGCGTCCATGTCCGCCCAGCGCAGCGGGCAGCGGTAGATGTGCCGCAAGACCGATCAGCCCCGCGTCAGCTTCTTGTAGGTGGCACGGTGCGGACGCGCCGCGTCCGGGCCGAGCCGCTCGATCTTGTTCTTCTCGTACGACTCGAAGTTGCCCTCGAACCAGAACCACTTGGAGTCACCCTCGTAGGCGAGGATGTGCGTGGCGACCCGGTCGAGGAACCACCGGTCGTGGGAGACGACCACGGCGCAGCCGGGGAACTCCAGCAGCGCGTTCTCCAGGCTGGAGAGGGTCTCGACGTCCAGGTCGTTGGTCGGCTCGTCGAGGAGCAGCAGGTTGCCGCCCTGCTTGAGGGTGAGCGCGAGGTTGAGGCGGTTGCGCTCGCCGCCGGAGAGCACGCCGGCGGGCTTCTGCTGGTCGGGGCCCTTGAAGCCGAAGGCGGAGACGTACGCCCGCGAGGGCATCTCCACCTGGCCGACGTTGATGTAGTCCAGCTCGTCGCTCACGACGGCCCAGAGCGTCTTCTTGGGGTCGATGTTCTCGCGGCTCTGGTCGACGTAGGAGATCTTGACGGTGTCGCCGACCTTGATGGAACCGGAGTCCGGCTCCTCGAGCCCCTGGATCATCTTGAAGAGGGTGGTCTTGCCGGCGCCGTTGGGCCCGATGACCCCGACGATGCCGTTGCGCGGCAGCGTGAAGCTCAGATCCTCGATGAGGACCTTGTCCCCGAACCCCTTGCTGAGGTTGTCGACCTCGACGACGACGTTGCCCAGGCGCGGGCCCGGCGGGATCTGGATCTCCTCGAAGTCCAGCTTCCGCATCTTGTCGGCCTCGGCCGCCATCTCCTCGTACCGGGCCAGCCTCGCCTTGGACTTGGCCTGCCGCCCCTTGGCGTTCGACCGCACCCACTCCAGCTCGTCCTTGAGACGCTTCTGCCGCTTGGCGTCCTTCTGCCCCTCGACCTTGAGGCGGGCGGCCTTGGTCTCCAGGTACTTGGAGTAGTTGCCCTCGTAACCGTGCAGGCGGCCGCGGTCGACCTCGCAGATCCAGCCGGCGACGTTGTCCAGGAAGTACCGGTCGTGGGTCACGGCCACGACGGTGCCCTCGTACTTGGCGAGGTGCTGCTCCAGCCAGTTCACCGACTCGGCGTCGAGATGGTTGGTGGGCTCGTCGAGGAGCAGCAGGTCAGGAGCTTCGAGCAGCAGCTTGCACAGCGCCACCCGGCGCTTCTCGCCGCCGGAGAGGTTGACGACCGGCCAGTCGCCGGGCGGGCAGCCGAGCGCGTCCATGGCCTGCTCGAGCTGGGCGTCGAGGTCCCACGCGTTGGCGTGGTCGAGCTCCTCCTGCAGCTTGCCCATCTCCTCGAGCAGCGCGTCGGAGTAGTCGGTGGCCATCTGCTCGGCGATCTCGTTGAACCGGTCGAGCTTGCCCTTGATCTCGGCGACGCCCTCCTGCACGTTCTCCAGGACGGTCTTCTCCTCGTTCAGCGGGGGCTCCTGGAGCAGGATGCCGACGCTGTAACCGGGAGACAGGAACGCGTCACCGTTGGACGGCTGCTCCAGCCCCGCCATGATCTTCAGCACGGTCGACTTACCGGCACCGTTCGGACCGACGACGCCGATCTTGGCACCCGGGAGGAAGTTCAGGGTGACGTCGTCGAGAATCACCTTGTCGCCGTGCGCCTTGCGCGCCTTGCGCATGGTGTAAATGAACTCAGCCAAGAGAAACCGTCCGGCAGCTTGAAATCTGGCAGTGGGCAGATACACCCCATCTTGCCGTACGGCCACCCCTGGGCGGAAACGCGTATGAGTGGGGGGCTCTGACCTGGGGGTTCGCCATCCGTACCGGCAGCTGATCTGTCACTACTTGTCGCCGCCAGTCGCCGCCGAGCGACCTCGCACGGCCCAGGGACGGCCCAGAGGTGATCACTCGACACCGCATTCCGTAAGGGCCGTGCCCCCACCCAGGTACCGGCAGCGCACCCGTCGGCCGAGGCAGGGTTGTGGGCTATCGATTGATGGGGATCTCGTAGACGATCTCGCTGTGAGCGGCGGGCACAACGATGTCCGCGGTCTCGACGGGCCGCCCCTGATCGCTGTAGTAGGTCCGCCGAATGTGGGTGACGAGAGCGGCCTTCTGAATGCCGAGGAGTGAGGCTTCCTCGGCGGTCGCCTGCCGCGGCTCGGGTTGCTCCACGGCGTGGCTGACGGTGATCCCGATGGCGGCCATGCGGTTGACGACGCCTGCCCCGGCGTGCGGGCCGCCCTCGGGAAGGACGACGAGGGTGCCGGCGGTGAGGTCGTAGGGCTCCCAGCTCGTGGACACCTGCACGGGCCTCCCGTCGGCCAGGAACTCGTACGAGGTCCGCACGCACAGATCGCCTTCGGCGATGCCCAGCCGAGCCGCGATGTCGGCGGGAGCGGGCACCTTCGCGTCGGTCCGGCTCTCCCAATCACCCTGCTTGCCGAGGGCCTTCATGTCCGCGCGGAACGGAGACCCCTGGGGCTGCTCGCGCGCCGAGGACCGGACGACCCGCACGCGCTGGCGGGGCTCGGCGACATAGGTACCCGAACCGGCTCGTCCCTCCAGCACACCCTGCGAGATCAGAAGTTCCTGCGCCCGGCGGACGACGTTCTCGCCCACGCCGCACTCCTGGCCGATCTGGGACCGCGAGGGAAGGCGGTCCCCCGGGTCCCACACATGCTCCGCGATCCGCCGCCGGAGTTCGTCGGCGACGCGGAGGTAAGGCGGCTGCTCAGGCATATAGAAAATCTAGTCCACTAGCTCTAATCTAGTTAACTAGCTTCACTGAAAGTGATCGCTGGTGACGGAGGCTGCCCTGTGCCCACTTCGGGAGTTAGCGCGGCGGCCATCGCCGCCCGGCTGTCCACCGTCGGCCTCTCCTCACGCGTGGAGGAGCACGCCGGGTTCACGTCGGTCGAAGCGGAGTTACCGGAATCGCTCTCTGCCGAGTCGTGGAGGGAGGTCCTGGAGGTGGTCGCCGAGGCCGACCGGTTCGGGCTCCACGCCACCAGCCTGAACGACCGCACGCTCTGGGCGGTCGTACGCAAAGCGGTCCCCGCGACGGGCGATGTCGGGGGACCGAACTATCAGCGATAGGAGCTGATTCAGCGTGCTCAACCGTATCCGCCGCGCCGCCTCCCTCACCAGGGCGCGGCCCGTCCCCAAGGGCAGGCACCGCCGCCGCTTAACCGCGGCACGGCCACGGACCATCCCCGCCTCCCCCACGCTCGATGACAGGCCGACGGTCGCTCTGGGGCTGGTCCGCTGCTGGACGAGTCACCACTACTCACTCAGAGGTGAGGACGTCGCACTCGTCCGCCCGTACATGCTGGCCTGGGAGAACCGCGTACGACAGCACACGGCGGATGCCGCGGCCCCCGATGCGCCGGCCAATACGGGGTCGATCCTCCTGGGGGTTGGCTGATGCCCCCTCAACAGCAGCCGTGCGTCCCAAGCGTCCCGCTTCCCCCCTACCGCTCAACCGCCTGCCACATCGGCACGCACCACGCCTGCGGGGAGTCCTCGCCGGCTTCGGCACCGGTAGACGTCCCAGTGATCTTTGAGGCGTGCGACTGCTCATGCCACTCGGCCCTCGGCCTCCCAACCCCCATAGAGCTGACGCGGTGACCGCCTGGGCCTCCGGCGATCCGTCGGCATCCGACATCGACTATCGAGAGCAGGCGCAAGCGTGACGGCACAGAACGAGCTGAGGCTTCTCCCGTGGGTGGGACCGGAGGGTAAGCCCTGCTACCTGAACACCGATGACCCGGACGGCTTCATGTCCCGCCTCGCGGACCACATCGAGTCAGTGCAGCTCGGCATGGCGTCCGAACTTCTGGAGCAGGCAACCGAGGTACTCGGCGACGAGGCGGCGAACGTGGAGGAGCTGAGCCTCCTCGCCGCGCAATTGGCCGGCGCGTTGCGGGACGTGTTGCGCGTGGCGACCAGTCGCGGTCACGGTCATGCGGCCGGTCTGGGCGCGGCTACAGAATCCGGCTTGTAACCCTGCAGCGCGGAAGCCCTGTCGCCGACCAGGCAGACGGAACCGAATACAGGGTGAGGCGACTCGCGAAAGGCCGGGGCGTCTCACCCTGTACGCCTTCTGATCCGTAGCTCTACAGAGATCGGTCATGTTGGCTGGCAGGCGGTGAGAACGGACACCAAGCAGGTTCCCACCACGGCGCCGCTCAGACCGTGGGTTGCCATGTGAGGCCATGCGCTTAGAAGGCGCCCAGTGCCTACCGATACACCCCTGCGCTGACCTGCTTAGACCCGCCCCTGAACCATGGGGTCTGCGGGACTTCGACACGCATTCGACAGACGATGGTGACGCACTTCGGTTTGACTATGGGTCATGAAGCTTGAACAGAAGTGCCGGTGGGCGGCGAACCATCATCGGGCCGGCACGGCCTCCGTACATGGCGAGTGCACCTGGGGGACACCGTGCCCAAACCCAGCAGCGTGGAGTGTGAGGGTCAGCGATGCCGGTGGCGAAAGCTGGTGGGCTGCCTCTGCAAAGCATGCGGCCTCATCAGCTGTGTTGTCCGCCAAATCCGGAACCGACTAGTCCACTGCTCCGGAGGCCCCTTGGTAGCTGGGTAACACAGCAGGTCATGGTCCCTGCATACGACAGATCAGGCGGGGCGAGTCCAGAAAACTGGCAACTCAGGCCGTGTCACGGATCCTGTCCAGCTTCTCCGCCCATTCCTTCTGTGACCACTCGTCCATTTTCTTCTCTAGCTTCTCATTATAAGGCACCCTGAGTTTAGTGTAGTGCGCGATGACTTGGGCAGCGCGAGCATCATCCCACACGAAGCTATTCCTCGACGGCTTGTTGGATTTTTGGATTAGGAAATCCTTCAAGTCGTCATCTACGGGAATGTTGGCACCAGAACTAGAAGAGGCGAGTGGCAGCTTCCAGATACACCACGCCGCGACTCTCTGAATTTCCTCATTGGAGGACGTACGCCAGGCCGAAAGGCAGCTGAGCAGTGCATTCTCGAGTTCGATGTCAGCCCAGGGAACCTGGTGCCCCATCCAGGCGAACGCCCAGTGGGCCATAAGCCTAACTCTCGGATTACCGTCTTCGCCTGCCAATGCTTTCAAGATCAGTGATTTGAATTCAGAATTGTCTGAGGCGGAAGGAAGTTTTTCCTTCGGTGCGACGTCAGGATTCCCCTCTACGTCGACCTCTGGGCGCTCCGTAAATTGAATCATAGAGTAGCAGCCAACCATCACGCAGGAGAGTCCTGTGACTACCTCTCGTTCGTTCGAGGAGCATAGAAGCGTACGAATTTCATTCGCTGGAGATTCCCCGGACATTACAGTAATATTGGCAAGTGAGGCGATAGCCCCCGCATAACTCATAACGTGCTCATCTTGTGCAGAATAGCCGTTCCAAGCAACGTCAGGGAGTTCAGGGGCAAAGCGCGACTGCTGCAGTTCTTCAATCACCCAAACGGCGCTTGGCCTTGCGTACTTAATTAGACAGTCGATAGCTCTACGCACTTGTCCCGGAGAAATCTGTACCTCATCAATGAGGCATTGAGCTAGGGTCTGGTAAGCGAGGGGCTCCCACCCTCTCCTTCTCCTGCCTTTATCGCTGACGGCGTCGGGCTTTTCCTGCAGGGCAAGGATCAACCGGTCGATCATTCGCTTGGCCCCACGACTGCCAGATAGAACAGTGGCGAGCGGAATGACTTCGGCCCATGATTCGTCCCCAATGTACGGAGACAGAACTTCGGCGTAGTCGTCAGTTTCATTTCGATTCGGGTTCCAGGACTCCACGCATGCTCGAGCTGCCAAGTATTCCTGAAAAGTCAGGTGTTTAAATTCGTATAGTGGCCGGAGGTGCCCGTCTTCCACAATGTGACCGCTTTGTACGAGCAAGCTGCTTCGATCTTCGACCCTTTCAATCAGCTCGGTAGCAGACATGCGAGCGTATCCAAGGACCTCGGGCATTTCTGTGCGGGACTTCTCAAATAGATCTTTCAGTCCCTTTGCGCTGATGCTCTGCTGTTTTGCAGTCATCATCGAGAATGCGGCATAAGCCAACTGTGGAATCGCCTCATCTTGGTCAATCGGTGTATGTCCTTCGGTGTTCCAGGTCATCAGGAGAACCTCGATGGCCTTGTCGTAGAGCACACTCCTCTTAGGCGGTAATTCCCCCAGCCAGCGCTGAACGAGTAGGAGTGTTGTCAGCAGAAGTGGATTAATCGCCAAATCACGAACCCGCGGCTGCCCAACGATGGACTGTGCAAGTTTATTGGCGGACTCGGTAGTTCCACCCACCACTTCATGGTGCCAGGCCCGGCACAGTGTGAAGATATCTTGAACCGAGAGATCCGAGATGCGAAAGAGTGAGCAGACCGACGACATCGCACCAGAAACGGCTCGAAATCCTGCTTCCCTACAAGTAACGATGACGCGAGCCGCGGGATAGGTGCCTATGAAGGTCCGCAATTGCGCGGCAAAAGCGGCACGATCGCCAGGTTCGCTAATCTCGTCTAGTCCATCGACGAGAAGAAGCACATTTCCTTGCTTCAGTGAATCTGACACTCGCCGAGTAAAAGCCTGCGTAAGTGCCGGCAACTCGGCGTGCCTTAGCAGGCCTTGGATGATCTCAGTAACAGGCTTTCTTACCTCGCTGCCCAGTTGACGACAACGGATGAACAAAGGGAACCATTCAGCTGCGGGAAGTTCATCTCCAACTTCATCTCGGCGCTCAGCAACGGCGTAAGCGACCGCTAGTCGTTTTAGCAAGGTTGTCTTACCAGCCCCCGGGGGCGCAAGAACGGCGACATGACGGTGCGAGTTCAAGACCTCGCTCACCGGGATACGTGTGGAGTTAGCCTTTACCGAGCCAACCGTACTGGCGCTTTCCGCCTCAGGCTTATCCGATTTTGGAATCGGAAACAGGTGGAGAGGTACGTAGATGGATTCTAGTCGAATCGTCTTCGCCCCCACCTCCTGGTCAGCCGGGAGCCCTTCGAGCGTGATTCCTCCACATTCACGTTCCAGGAAGGAGAAATAGGCAGATGCTGCTTGATATTGCTTCGGGGTGGCATCGGGCACGTCTACCGGAGCGACGTAATTGATTTCGGAAAATAGGTGCGTAGACTGAGCGTCAGAAGCGACGATGGAGGTGACGAGGTCATCGTCGAGACCATGACCATCCGCATGAACAAGAGTAAAAAACGAGTAGCGTCCGCCAACCTTAAAATAGAAGGCCCAGATCCAACCGATCTCGTGAATTAGCAACGAACAGCGGTCACCCATGACTGCGCGATCTGGGAGATCTGGGCAATTCGAGGCCACGACGGCCGCTTTTTCCGGACTCGCAATTACTCGTCCCCTGACGAGTTCGCTGACAATCTTTGGTGAGTCCAGAAGGATCATGCGGTTCCCCGCCTCCTCTTCCTGCTCTCGTGCCGACGCTGTAAATCCTCCAATTGATGCGAAATAAGGAACGACCTCTCGGTCGAGTGCTCGTGAAACTTCCACTTGAACAGCGCCGGCGAACTTGTTTACGTCGCTGCCGCCGGTTGCTCCCTTAGTCGCCTTGCACTCTGCTAGGAGCGTGCGCATTTCGGTGCGATGTTTTCCCTTGATATCAATTTCCCGGCCCGCTTTATGCACATTGAGATCAAAATCTTCGTACCCTAGTGCATGGAATAGGTCTTGCATTGCGCGCCCAAAGAGATCTCCCTTCTTGTTGTTGTCGGATTCCAGGATGGCCACTGTGATACGCCGGGGCGTGGTTGACATAGAGCCCTCCTGGGTCAGTACGACAGAAGCCTGTGCAAGTGTGCCGGAAGCGCGCGTCTGATGTGCGGAAATCTCTGTTTTCGTACAGGACGCGGAGGTCGGCGGAGCGGGTTTGGCCGGTGGCCTGCCCGGTCTGGGGTCGAGCATGATCAGGGGGCCGTACGGTGGTTGGCAACTCGGGCAGGCTTTGGACCTGCCCGCAATGTGCACGAGTGGCCCCCTGGTCTTGCTCGACGCGGGACCCGGACCGGGGAGGTGGCTAAAGCCGTGGAGCCGACCGGCCCCAGCCACAGAGGGTTTCTCCACCCTCGCCCGCATGCACGCAGCGCGCCGCCGGGCGCGGCCAGCCGGGGCGCAGACAGACATCCGATGCGGTTGATCAGTCAAGCGGTGCTGGGGAAGGCGGTCTGCTCGTCGTAGGGGATGCGGTGGGTGAGGCAGTGGTGCAGGCAGCCCAGTAGGCGGTTGAAGAGGTTGCGCTGGGCTGCGACGTGTCGGTCTTCGGCTTGGCGGCGGCGGTCGTAGTGGGCTCGTGCTCCGGGGGATGCGGTGAGGGCGGCGAAGGCCCAGATGTAGCCGGCTGAGGCGAGACGCTGGTTCTTGATGTGCCTGGCCAGGACGGTTGGTTTTGCGTCCGGAAGATCGGGTGATGGGGGCTGATCCGGCGTAGGCCTTCAGCGTGCGGGGGCTGGTGAAGCGGGTGTGGTCGTCGCCGAGTTCGGCCAGGACGCGGGCTCCGGTGAGGGCGCCGAGACCGGGGAAACTGGTGATGATCTCGGCGTCCTGGTGGGGGGCGAGGCTGTGGTAGTGGCTGCTTCCAGGTCGTCGGCGCTGGTGCAGGCCGCGTCGAACTGCCGTAGCAAAGCCAGGGTTTTGGTGCCCATGGCCTGCTCGATCACGGGTGGCTGTTGCATCTGGGGTTCGCGGAGCAGGGTGTGGAGTCGTTCGACCTCACCGGTAATCTCGCGCTGACGTCCGGCTTTCTTCAGGATCGCTCGCAGCTGGGCGGCCTGGGTCGGAGTGGGGGCCGCAGCGAGCAGGGTGCGGGTGACGGGTGAGGCGAGGCCTTCGCGGAAGTGGCGGAAGACGGTGAGGAAGCCGGGGAAGTACTCGCGCAGGTGAGAGCGCAGCCGGTTGCCGGTCTGGACACGGTCCCAGACGGCGTCCTGCTGTACCCGGACCAGCGCCTATGGGCCTGGGCTCACATGCTCGGCTTCCGCGGCCACTTCTCCTCCAAGTCTCGCCGCTACTCCACGACCCTTGGCGACCTCCGCCAGGCACGCGCCGACTACCGCGCCGCACAGGAACGCGGCGCCCTCGGCCTGGACAACGTCGAGCCGGACACCGTCCTCGTCCTGGCCGACTGGCAATACCCCGGCCACGGCCACACCCCCGGTGAATCTGCCCTCGCCAGCACCATCCACCGCGACCTCCAACTCAACCGGGAAACCGCACGCGAAGCGCTACGCGACCAACTCGCCCAGGAAGGAGCCGCAGCATGACCACAGCGCTTCCGAACCGGTTCCTGACCCCTGACGACCTGGTCGAGATGTTCGAGCTGCCCAGCGTAGAGACGGTCTACCAGTGGCGACGCAAGCGGACCGGCCCCCGCGGCTTCCGCGTCGGTCGGCATCTCCGCTTCGACCCGGAGGACGTACGCGCCTGGGTCAACTCCCAGATGAGGGAGGTTGCCTGATGGCCGGACACATCCAAGACCGCTGGTACAGGACCGAGACCGGCCCGGACGGCAAGACCCGCAAGGTCAAGACCGAGCGCTACGGCACAGGCATGCGCTACCGCGCCCGGTACGTCGGGCCGGACGGCACGGAGAAGTCCAAGAGCTTCCCCGACAAGCAGAAGCGCTTGGCCGACTCCTGGCTGACCAACATCGAAGCGGACATGGCTCGCGGGCAGTACATCGACCCGAAGGCGGCACGGACGACGTTCCGTGAGTACGCCGAACGCTGGCTCGGCGCCCTCACCACCGACCTCACTAGCCGGGCCGCCGTGGAGGGGCGGCTGCGGCTTCACGCCCTGCCATACCTCGGTACTCGGCCCATCGGGTCGTTCCAGCCGGAGCACATCCGTGAGTGGAGCCGTCAACTCGAAGACGCTCTCTCGTCCGCCCAGTACCGGCGCCTGATCTTCGACGCGGTCTCGTCCGTGCTGAACGCGGCCGTGGATGACCGTCTGCTGGCTTCGAACCCGTGCCGGGCGCGCTCGGTCAAGGCTCCTCGTCCGGCCCCGACACGCGTCCACCCGTGGACCGCTGAGCAGGTGTTCGGCGTGCGGGCGGGACTCCCCGAGCGATACCGGGCCACGGTCGACCTCGGCGCCGGATGCGGTCAGCGGCAGGGGGAGGTCTTTGGCCTGGCCGTCGACAACATCGGGGATCTCGGCTGGCTGTACGTCCGGCAGCAGGTGAAGAAGGTTCGCGGCACGCTCGTCTTCGCCCCACCCAAGCGCGGCAAGCTCCGTGACGTACCGCTCGATCCCGAGGTGTCGGCCGCCCTCCACGAGCACATGGCGCGTTTCCCGCCCGTCGAAGTGACCTTGCCCTGGCTGACCCCGTCCGGGCGGAAGGTGACGCACCGCCTCGTCTTCACGAGCGGCATCGGGGCCGCCATCTGGAGCCAGGGATTCAACGATCAGGCGTGGAAGCCCGCGCTGGCTTCCGCCAACATCATCCCGGTCCCTGAGAAGGGGCAGCGGTATGCCGCCGCCCGCGAACACGGGATGCACGCGCTCCGGCACTTCTACGCCTCGGTCCTCTTGGACGCCGGAGAGAGCATCAAGGCGCTGAGCCTCTACCTCGGTCACAGCGACCCAGGGTTCACGCTCCGCGTCTACACGCACCTCATGCCGTCCAGCGAGACCCGGACCCGGAAAGCCATCTCCGCGATGTACCGGACCGCCGGTCACGCTCATGACGGCCCAGAGACGGCCCAAGCCGCCTGACACGGCCCCTCATCGGCAGGAAAACCGCTGGTGAGGGGCTGTTTCGTGTCCTCTCGCGGTAAGTAACACCCCATCTTGCCTGACCGCCACCCTCCGGGGAAACCCATATGAGTGCACCCCGCTGACCTGGCGTTTCGTAGTTGACCGGGGTCCGGGACGGCACAAGGCCGGTTGTGAGTCGGTCTGGGCCAGGATTGGTCGGTGCGTCCGGATGGATCTCGCCTGAGGCGCGATCCGGTGAGGCGCGATCCGGCGTTCCCGGAGTGCGGCGATGCGCGGATGTCGAGAACGCGCGACCGGCTCCGTCCCGGGAACATCAGTGGCCGCGTGGCCACGACCGGCCGCACAAGGAAGAAGGAGAGACCGGCATGGCGATTCAGCGGATGGACAACGTCGGCATCGTCGTCGAGGACATGGACGCCGCCATCGCGTTCTTCGTGGAACTCGGTATGGAGCTCGAGGGCAGGGCGGAGGTCGAGGGCCCCGTCGCCGACCAGTGCACCGGACTCGACGGCGTCCGCTGTGACATCGCGATGGTCCGGACCCCGGACGGTCACAGCCGGCTCGAACTGGCGAAGTACCGCAGTCCCGAGGCGATCAACGACGGGCCGCGCGACCGGCCGCACAACATCGTGGGCACGCACCGCGTCATGTTCGCCGTCGACGACCTCGAGGACACCGTTGCCCGCCTGCGCCCTCACGGCGCCGAACTCGTCGGCGGGATCGCCCGGTTCGAGGACAGCCATCTGCTCTGCTACCTCCGCGGCCCGGAGGGCATCATCGTCGGACTGGCCGAGCAACTTCACTGAGAAGGCCGAAGGCCGTCGGCGGGGGTGCTCCCCCTCTGCGTCCGCCGGGTCAGGGGCAGAGCGGCCGCGGCCGCCACTCCTGCCGTCCCCGCCGCCCCCTCCCACCGGACGCCGTGCGAGGAGCGCCAGGAGAGGACCGACCACCACGACCGCGCGGACAGCAGCGCTCCCTTGCCCAGCCAGGACCCGGCCGGGATCAGCCGGGATCAGCCGGGATCAGGGAGAGCGCCGAACCGGCGATCCGGCGGAGAGGACGCTGCCGATCGAGTCGCCGGCTCGGTTCTGCCCGCCGGTCGGGCCGGCCGGGGCCCCGGCGAGCGGGTCGCTTCGAGGACCCGTGCCGCCGGAGGCTACGGCTGCCGCGCGTTCAGTCCTGTGTCGGTGCGTTCTTCTTGCCCACGAGCACCAGGGCCGCGCCGCCGATCAGCACGAAAGCGATGGCGGCGCCCGCGATCAGCGGGGTGGTGCTGGAGCCTCCGGTGGCGGCGAGGTTGGTGTCGCCGGCGGAGCCGCCCACGGTCGCGGGGCTCGGCGCGCTGAGGATCTGCGTCGTGTCGCCACGGTCGGTGCTCTGGGTCTGGCAGTCGAGGACGCCGGTGAAACGCTTCCCGAGGCCGCCGGGTCCCTTGATCGTGAAGTCGTAGGCCTGGTCCTCCCGCAGCGGGATCGTCACCGTGCGGGACTTCCCGGCCGGGATGCTGTACTCCGTGCCCATCAGCTCGAAGGTGAACGCCTCGTCGCCCGTGTTGGCGGCGGTGACGTCCAGGCCGCCCTTGGCGCAGTTCTTCACCGCGGACAGTGCCGGTATGGCCCCCTTCTTCCCCCAGGTCGCGCTCGCGGGCGCCGAGACCGTCGACTCGCTGGAGCCGGCCAGGATCTGCGTCTGGCTACGGGTCTCCGAGGTGAAGGCACGGCCCACCGGCACGGTGGTCGAGGCCTGCACGGTGATCTCGGCCGAGCCCGCCGGGGCGTCCTCGGGGACGTCGAAGAAGATCTGGCCGCCGTTCACCGCGGACGTGAGCGGCTTGCCGTCCTTGCCGACGATCCGCACCCCGCTGGCCGCCGCGTCCGCGGGCGGTGTCACGGCCACGCCGGCCGCGTCGGTGTGCACCGTCACCGGGCCGAGCAGCTCACCGGGGTGACCGGAGACGGCGGGCGGGCTGAGCGTCAGCGACGCCTTGGGCTCGGGCAGGGCGACGGCGCTCTTCTGCAGATAGTCCGCGAGTCGCTCGGCCTGCGGGTCGACGGCGTCGACGTCGACCGCGTCCGAGTAGCGCCAGATCGCCACCTGGGTGCCGGCCGCCGCGTCCTGCTCGGTCAGGCCGCCCTTGACCCCGGCCTTCGCGGCGAGCGACGCGAGGTCGTTGACCTGCGGGTAGGAGTTCTGCAGGATCCACCGGATCTTGCCCGCGTCGTTGTTGGTCCCGAGCGACGTGCCGCTCCAGGCGGTCTCGTGGTACTTGGCGTCCCGCTGGGTGGGGTTGTGGATGTCGACGCAGTACGTCTGCAGGGTGCCACCGCCGTCGACGGACATCTCGAACAGGCCCGCCGACACCTGCTGGTCCCCGGCGGCGTCGTGGACCACCGCGGCGCCGTACGTCTTGAGCGGGCCTATGGTGGCGGTCGCCCCGCCCTGGCTCTGGGTCGTCTGCTCCGCGTCCGCGACGGCCGTTCCGGCGCCGGCGGACACGCCGACGGCCATGAGACCGGACACCAGGGCCACGGCGGCGAGACGGGCGGCCCCTCGCCTGCGCACGGACGGCGCGGAGAAAGAAGAAAACACCACATTCCCCTTCGAGCAGGGCCATGGACGTGGGGGAGATGGTCCCACCAGCGGAATCAGAGGCCCCGAGAGCTATGCCCGGCATCCTAGGGACGCGGGACATCGCACCTGCCGGTCATATCGTCGGACAAGCGATCCGAATCGGAATCGTTATCGCCGAGACGGCCTATGAGCAGGGCTTATCGACAAATCCACCGGATCGTTCGGAACTCATTCGCCGATAAGCCGCACGACGGTCACCTCGGGGCAGGGACTGACATTACGTCACCGCCACTGAAACGGAACGGTGTTGGGGCGCCGCCGTCTCCGACTCACCAGGCGGAGTCTCCCAGTTGGGCTCGGGGGGCTGCCGGTCCGGGGCGGCCGCACCCGCCTCCGGCCTGCCCGTGCGCCGGAAGGCGGAGGTCCCCCGCGTGAGATCGTGGCCGATCGCCACCGCCTCGAGATCCGCCGAGGTCCAGTTCTGCCCCTCCCGCGCCTCCGTACGCACCTTGAGCCTGCCCTGCACGACGACAGGGTCACCGACGTTGAGCGACCCCGACACGTTCAGGGCCAGTTGCCGCTTCGCCCACACCGTGAAGAAGTTGGTGTGGCCGTCGGTCCACTCGTTCTTCTCCCGGTCCAGATACCGCGAGGTCACGGCCAGCCGGAAGCGCGCCGACGGCCCGGTCGCCGACTCCCGGAACACCGGCTGAGTCGCCACGTTCCCCACGGCGCAGATGATCGTCTCGTTCATCGCGAACCCCTCCCTCTCCCGGCCGCCGGGCCGGGCGGACATGCCTACGGGCCCGTCCCGTACGGCTGCGTCTGCCGCGGCGACCGGTCTGCCGTGGTCGCCGCGAAGCCCAGACTGCCTCCGTCGGGCCGAGCCCGCTGAGCGCTGTGGACCGTCCACCGCCTGTGGACAACTCCGTCACCCCGACGAGTGATCATGTGACGCGGGACCGGCCGTCACACTCCGCGGACGGCCACCTCACCACAGGTCAGGCGCCCGGAGCCCGGGTCACCGGCCGCCTCCCCGCCGCCGGTCCGCTCCCCTCACCGCGTGACGACCCCCACCCCCGTGACCCGCCCGTACTGCTCGCGCACCTCCCGGTACCGCAGCAGTTCGGCCGCCACGGGATCCAGCACCCGGGCTCTCCCGCACCCGGCGGCCGCCTCCCGCAGCCGCCGTTCCGCCTCGGTGCCGTAGCGGCGGGCGGGCCCGCGTGCCGCCATGCGGCAGCTCCACTCGACGATCGGGCCCCCGATGATGCCGGCCAGCATCAACAGCACCGGCACCCCCAGGTTCGGCGCCATGAACCCGATGATCTGCCCCAGCAGCCAGAGCCCGCCCACGACTTGGAGAAGGGTCATCGACGCCTGGACCAGCACGGCCGCAGGCCACCAGCCGGGCCGCGGCGGGCGGCCGGGCGGCAGTCCGGCCCGTGTCGCCAGGGCGTCCAGCGCCTCGGGCAACCCCTGCGAGCCCCGTACGGCCGCCTCGCGCACCGCCTGCGCCCAGGGCGCGGGCAGCCCGGTCGAGGCGCGGTCGGCCAGCGTCCGTACCGCCTGCTCGACCCGCTGGCGTGCCGTCGCCTCCTCGTCCGTCGGGGCACGCAACGGCAGCCGTCCCGTGGCGGGTTCGGACCGGTCCTGGTACCACCGCCACAGCCGCAGCCAGGGCGTCCCGCAGGCGCGGTTGGCGTTGCGCAGCCACGCGCGTTCGGCCGCCTCGCCCGCGGCGGAGGCACCCACCGCGTCCGCGAGCCGGGCGGCGAACTCGTCGCGCGCCTCCTCGCTCAGGCCGGTCCGCCGCCGCGTGGCGTAGAGGGGCCGCAGCCCCGCCGCGGCGGTGTCCAGGTCGGCCGAGATGCGGCGCGCGGGCGCCCCCCGTTCCGCCACGAACTGCCCGAGTGCCTCGCGCAGTTCCCCGACGCCCTCTCCGGTGAGCGCGGAGAGGGCGAGCACGGTGGCACCGGGTTCGCCGTACTCGCCCAGCGCGATGCCGTCCTCGTCGAGCAGCCGCCGCAGGTCGTCGAGGACCTGTTCGGTGGCCTCACCGGGCAGCCGGTCGGTCTGGTTGAGGACGACGAACATGACCTCCGCGTGTCCCGCCATGGGGCGCAGATAGCGCTCGTGGAGCATCGCGTCCGCGTACTTCTCGGGGTCGACGACCCAGATGACGGCGTCGACGAGGGCCAGGACGCGGTCCACCTGCTCACGGTGCTGCACGGCCGCGGAGTCGTGGTCCGGCAGGTCCACCAGGACGAGCCCGCGCAACTGCGCCTCGGCCTCGGGGTTCTGCAGCGGACGCCGGCGCAGCCGGGGCGGGATGCCGAGCCGCTCGATGAGGCTCGCCCCGCCGTCGCTCCAGCTGCACGCGATCGGCGTCGCCGTGGTGGGACGCCGTACGCCCGTCTCCGAAATGGGCACCCCGGCGAGCGCGTTGAACAGCTGCGACTTGCCGCTGCCCGTCGCGCCCGCGATGGCGACGACGGTGTGCTGCCCGGAGAGTCTGCGCCGCGCCGCCGCCTCGTCGAGCACCCGGCCGGCCTCGGCGAGCGTCCGGCTGTCGAGCCGGGTGCGGGAGAGCCCCACGAGTTCCCGCATCGCCTCGAGCCGCGAACGCAGGGGGGCGTCGTACACGAGCGGGCCCGCGACCTGGGCGCCGTATCCCCTGGTCTCCACGGGGAGGACGGGCTCGGCCCCCGCGCTCTCCTCGCTCACGCGCCGCGCGATCAGGCCGTCGTCCCAGGCTCCGCCCGCGTCCGCGACGTCCGCGCGCGGGGCGTCCGCCCGGGCCGACTCCCTGCGACGGGAGGCGGCCCCGCGCTCCACGCGCGCGTGGCCGTCGTTGTCGTGCGCGCCGTCCTTCTCCGCACGCCTGCGGGCACGCCTGCCGCCGTCGGACTCGCGTCCCGCGGCGTCCGCCTCTTCCCCCGGGCGCCCCTTCCCGCCCTTCCCGAAGATGCGTCTCCCGGGACCGCCCTTCGCGGAGGAGCCACCTGAGAGACGGTCCGACGAACCCCCTGAGGAACTCCCTCCGGCAGCCCCCTTCCCGGAGCCGCCCTTCCCGGAGACTCCCTTCCCGGAGCCGTCCTGCTCCGAAGCCCCCGTCCCGGAGATCTCCCCGCAGACGCCCTGCTCCGAAGCCCCCGTCCCGGAGGCCTCCCCGAAGGCGCCCTCCCCTGAGGTGCCGTCTGCGGAAATGCCCTCCCCGGAGGCGCCGTTTTCGGGCATGCCCTCCCCGGAGGGCTTCTTCCCGGACGCGTTGTCCTCGGAGGCACGCCCACCGGGACGCCGGCCCCCGGAAACACGCCCATCGGCACGCTCGGCCCCGAAGACGCTCTCATCGGGGTGCTCGCCCCCGGAAGCGCACCCTTCGGCACGCTCGCCCCCGGAGACGCTCTCATCGGGTTGCTCGCTGCCGGAAGCGCGTCCATCGGGGCGCTCGTCCCGGGTGGCGCCCTCGTCCCCCGCTCGATCGGCGTGGTCCGTGTGGTCCTGGTCAGTGACGGCAGTCACCGGTCACCTCTCCTTCTGCAGTACGGACAGCGCGGCGATGAGTTCGGCCTGGGGCTCGGGGTGGACGTCGAGGGCGTCGAGCGGCGCGAGGCGGCGCTCGCGCTCGGTGTGCATGACCCGGTCGAGATGTTCGGCGAGGAGCCGCCCGCCGCGGTCGCGCAGCCGCAGTGCGCCGTGCGCGCCGATCCGTTCGGCGAGCCCTTCGCCGGCGGAGCGCGCCCGGCGGCCGCCCAGCAGCACGGTGGCGACGAGTACGGCGATGACCTCGGGGTCCGGCGCGACGTTGCGGTCAAGCTCGCGCACCTCCTCCTCGGCGTACTCCTCGAGCTCGCGCCTCCACCGCCGTACGGCGAGCCCGATGCGGTGTTCGGCGCTCTCCAGGGACGGGTCACGTTCGCTCAGCTCCGGCGCGCGCGCCGCGGGTTCACGTCGCCAGGCGTCGTCCACGCGCTCGTCGGCGGCGGTGACCGCGCACAGCAGGAGCGCGGCCAGGCTCTCCACGAGCGCGTCGAGGAGCTCACTGGCGGAGCAGTCCAGCGGGAACGCGCGCCAGCGCTTGAGCGCGTCCCCCGCGAGTACGGCGCCGGCCTGCAGGCGCCCCCGCACGCGCGCGTGCTCGCTGTCGTACGCCGTGTCGACGGCGGAGGTGAGCCGGAGGGCGGCCGCGTACTGGGCGGCGGCGGCACCGGCGAGTTCGGGCATCCGGGCCTTGAGGGAGTCGAGCATCCCTTGTGCGGTACGGGCCATGGCGTGCTGCCGGGCGGCCGGATCCTGCGCCAGGTGCACCAGCCAGGTCCGCAGCGAGGCGACGGCGGTGGCCGGCAGCAGCCCGCTCCCCCAGGCGGACTCGGGCAGTTCCGGCACCGTGAAGCGCGGCACGTCGCCGAGACCGGCCTTGGTGAGCAGCGCGCCGTACTGCCGGGACACCTCGGAGACGACCTGGTGCGGCACCCGGTCCAGCACCGTCACCAGGGTGGCGTCGTACTCCTTGGCGGTACGCAGCAGATGCCAGGGGACGGCGTCGGCGTACCGGGCGGCCGTGGTCACCATGATCCAGATGTCGGCAGCACAGACGAGTTCGGCGGCGAGGACGCGGTTGTCGGCGACGAGGGAGTCGATGTCGGGGGCGTCGAGGAGGGCGAGGCCGCGCGGCATCGTGTCGGCGGTCTCGACGCGCAGTACGCGCGCGGGGTCCTCCCCCGGGAGCAACAGTTCGTCCCCGGTGTCCCGATGGGGCACCCACACGCGCGTGAGGTCGGGCAGCACCCTCATCCCACTGAACCAGTGATGGTCCTCCGGATGGCAGACCAGTACCGGTGTCCGCGTGGTCGGCCGCAGCACGCCCGCCTCGCTGACCCGCCGCCCCACGATCGAGTTGACGAGGGTCGACTTGCCGGCACCGGTGGAACCGCCCACCACCGCCAGCAAAGGCGCTTCGGGCTCCCTCAACCGGGGCACCAAGTAGTCGTCGAGCTGTGCGAGCAGTTCGTCGCGGTTGGCACGCGCGCGTGGAGCCCCCGCCAGGGGCAGCGGGAAGCGTGCGGCGGCGACACGGTCGCGCAGGGCGGAGAGTGCGTCGAGCAGCTGAGGCCGTACGTCCAAGGTCACCACATGCGAAGAATGCCCAATTTTAGGGGAATTCTGAAGCATATGAGCATGTCTGCGCGCCGACCAGACACAAGGGACGGAAGGGATGACTGGGACGC
Source organism: Streptomyces sediminimaris (assembly GCF_047049295.1). Taxonomy (NCBI): domain Bacteria; kingdom Bacillati; phylum Actinomycetota; class Actinomycetes; order Kitasatosporales; family Streptomycetaceae; genus Streptomyces; species Streptomyces sediminimaris. The sequence continues at coordinate 3,084,625 of NZ_JBJWOT010000001.1, forward strand.
AGGCACAGTCCAGGCATAACGAGTGCACAACACCCGGTGCGCCAGAGGCCAAAAGCGATGCACGATTCGTACCTGCCTGCGATTATCAGGACCGCTTCACCGAACCTCCACATCGAGCCACGGAGGGGAAGCAACAGGGACACGGACGCGGGAGCCCTATCCTTGTCCCCGGCAACGTCACGGAACAGCCCACACCAGGGCACCACGACAGAGGCCACACACCCGGCCCCCGTAGCTCAGTGGATAGAGCAGGCGCCTTCTAAGCGCTTGGCCGCAGGTTCGAGTCCTGCCGGGGGCGCCCAGTCTCCGCCCTCCCCCTCGGGAGGGCTTTTCTGTCGGACCGGACGGCCCGGAGGCCGGACGGCCCGGAGGCCGGGCCCGGGTGCCTCAGGGCGCCGAGTCCTTCTTTCCGTCGGCCGCCGCGTACGCCTGCGCCGGGGTCATCGCCACGCCATTGATCTGCACCGTCCTGTACGGGCTGACCTTGGCGCAGCCCTTGGCCTTGTCGGCGGTCTGGGCGTGGGCGTCGGCGACCGCCGCGTGCGTGTCGGCGGGGGCCGCCGAGGAGGAGCCGCCCGAGGAGCCGTAGGTCGTGCCGGTCAGCCAGTCGCTGCCGATGACGAGGACCACGCCGGCGGTGCTGCCCCGGGTGAGGTGCGAGGCGGGCAGACCGAGCGCCGCGGCCGCCGTCCGGGCCTGCGCCTGCTGTCCGGGGCCGTAGGTGATCGTCGTCTTCGCGGAGTGCTCGGGGGCGTTGCCCGTGGTCGTGTTCCGGCTGAAGCCCTTGGCGGTCAGGGCCTGGGCGACCGCCGAGGCCCGTCCGGCGGTGGTGGTGCCGTTCTCGACCTCCACGGCGACCTCGGAGGCCGGCACGGTGGCCGACGGGGACGGGGACGGGGAAGCGGACGTCGCCGACTTCTTCCCGCCGTCGCTCGACGTCAGCGACTGGTCGTTGGCGATGGTCGCGAAGAGCGACTTCGCGGCGGCCGCGGGCACGACGCGGTCGGAGTTCGTCGGGTCGGCCGCGGTCTGCATCGTGGTGAACGTCATGCGTTTCGAGGGCACCTTGTTCAGGTCGTTCGCCAGGCCGACGAGCTTGCTGACGCTGCCCAGGCCGGTGTCCACGGTGAGCGCCTTGGTGGCGGCGTCGGCCAGCGAGTAGACCTTCGCCGGATTGGCCAGCGTGCCCGCGCTCTTGAACTTGCGGATCATGGCGCTGAGGAAGAGGTGCTGGGAGACCGTACGGCCCAGGTCGCTGCCGTCGCCGAAGCCGTGCCGGGAGCGGACGAACTCGAGCGCCGCCTTGCCCTTGAGGGTGTGCGTGCCCTTGGCGAGCTTCAGATGCGAGTAGGTGTCGTAGACATTGCCGCTGACGCAGACCGACACCCCGCCCACCGCGTCGGACATCTTCACCACACCGGCGAAGTCGAGCATCACGAAGTGGTCGATGGTGATGCCGGTGAGCTGGTGCACGGCGGCGACCTGACAGGCCGCGCCGTACTGCAGCGCGCTGTTGATCTGCCCGTGGTAGCCGGACGTCGACTGGCCGCTGTCCGGGTCCTTGCAGGCGGGGATCTCGGTCATGGTGTCGCGCGGGATGCTCATCACGGTGGCGTTGGAGCGGTCGGCGGAGACGTGCACGACCATCTCCACGTCCGCGTTGTGCCCGGCGGTCGAACTCGCCGAGCCGCAGCCGCCGCCCAGTTTGCAGTCGGCGGCGTTGTTCCGGCCGTCCGAGCCGATCACCAGGATGTTGATCGGGGTGCGGCCGAAGGCGTCCGCCTTCTCCTTGCCGCCGGCGCCGTCGTCGATCGAGACGCTCTTGATGTTGCCGTTCAGGTGCTCGTACAGCCACGCGCCCGCGCCCGCGGTGACCAGGATCAGCGCGGACACCGTGAACAGGGCTATCCGGGCCAGCCTTCTGCGCCGGGCGACGGGTTTGGCCCGCCGGCCCGCGCGGCGTCCCCGGGCGCGTGCCGCCTGCCGGGCGGCCGCCCGGCCTCCGTGCGAGGGGGGAACCGATTCACCGTCCGTGTGGCGCTGCCGCGGCACATGGGCCTGGTGATCGCCCGCGGCCGTGCGGTCACGCGCGGCCGACCGGCCTCGCGCGGCCGAGCGATCGCGTGCGGCCGAGCGGTCACGCGTGGCCGCACGGCCGTGGCCTTCACCCCAGGGGTCGCTCACGTCCCACTCCCTCTGCTCTGGCCGACGCCAACCGCCGACGCGACGGCCGGGAGCAGGACACCGCCCCGCACGTCGGGGCGCACCCCACGGACTGGATGATTGCGCAATATAGCAACTGTGGCTGAGCGCGCAGGTGGTTCACACCACACGCACGGGCTGCGACAACACGGTTACAGCACCGCTCCTCGGCCCCTCGGCCCCTCGGCTCAGTGGCTCGTCAGTGACTCAGCGGACCGCGCCGTCGCCGGGTGCGGAGTGGACGGCTGCGCCCTCGTCGTCCTTCATCGCCTTCGCCTCGCTCTTGAGGATCCGCATGGACTTGCCCAACGCGCGGGCCGTGTCCGGCAGTTTCTTCGATCCGAACAGCACGATGATGACGATCGCCAGGACCAGCAGGTGCCACGGTTCCAGTCCGTTGCGGAGCATGCCGCCCACCCCTCTCCACGCCCAATGGTTGCTATATTGCGCAACTGTACAACCAACACGGCCGCGTTCCCCCCTGCCCCGCCCCTACGGGCTCCGCTCCTCCCGCTCCCGCTCCCGCCTCTCCTGCTGCTCACGCCCCTCCCGCTCGCGCCTCTCCTGCTGCTCCCGCTCGCCCTCCGCCCGCTCCCACGCCTCCCGCCGACGCTCCTCCCGCGCCCGGACCGCCACCAGTCCCGCCGCGTACAGCGCGAGTACGGCCGCCAGCAGCAGGTAGTACAGCGGCGGCAGCGGCGACAGGCCGAGCAGCGAGCCCAGCGGGGACACCGGCAGCAGCAGCCCCGCGGCGGCCAGCGCGCCCGCCGCCCAGCCGATCGGTCCCGGCCCGCCCCGGGCCGCACGCCGCCGCCCGGCGCGCAGCAGCACCATCACCAGCGCCTGCGTGAGCAGGTTCTCGGTGAACCAGCCCGAGTGGAACGCCGAGGCGTCGTCCAGCCCCTCGAACCCGCTCAGGGCGAACGCCAGCACACCGAAGGTGGCGAGGTCGGCGACCGCGTTGAGCAGGCCGAAGCCGGCGATGAAGCGCAGCAGCCCGCGCGGGCGCAGCACGGTCGGACGGCGCAGCGCCGACGGCGGCGGCCGGTCGTGGGCGAAGGCGAGCTGGGCGACGTCGAAGCACAGGTTCTGTGCCAGCACCTGTGCCGGGAGCATCGGCAGGAAGGGCAGCAGGAGGCCGGCCGCGAGCATCGCGATGACGTTGCCGAGGTTGGAGGAGAGGGTGATGCGCAGATACGTGGCGATGTTGCCGCCCGCGTACCGCCCGGCCGCGATGCCGTGGGCGATCGCCGTGAGGTCCTTCTCGGCGAGCACCACGTCGGCGCCCTCCCGTGCGACGTCCACGGCCTCACGCGGTGCGATGCCGACGTCGGCGGCGCGCAGGGCGGGCAGGTCGTTGACCCCGTCGCCGAGGTGGCCGACGGTGTGCCCGCCCGCGCGCAGGGCGGTGGCGACCCGTGCCTTGTGCTCGGGGACGCAGCGGGCGAAGACGACGGTACGGGCGGCGGCCCCGGCCAGTTCGGGATCGGTGAGGCCGTCCATGCGCTCACCGGTCAGGACGCCGTCCGGCGGTACCTCGACGCCCAGGTCGCGGCAGGCACGCAGAGCCGTGCCCGGATGGTCACCGGTGAGCACCCTGACACGGACGCCCCGGTCCGCGAGGCCCCGCAGCGCTTCGGCGGCGGTCGGGGCGAGCGCGTCCTTGAAGGTGACGAAACCCCGCAGTCGCAGGCCCCGTTCGTCGGCCGGCGTGTAGGCACGCGCGCGTGCGGAGCGTTCGGCGGTGGCGACCGCCAGCACCCGCAGCCCTTCGTCCGCCAGCCGTGCGGCGCACGCGAGCAGCTCCGCGCGCGCCTCGTCCGCCAGTACGCAGCGCTCCAGTACGGCTTCGGCGGCCCCCTTGACGACCAGGGTGTGCACGCCCGGCCGGCCCGGGGTCCGGACGACGGCGGTCGCCAGGCGCCGCAGCGGATCGAAGGGGAGGGCCGCCACGCCGTCGTACGCCATGACGCCGTCGTCGTCGGCCGCGTCGAGGACCGCGCCGTCGAGGGCGTCCGGTGCGGGCAGGTCGGCGAGCTGGAGGGTCCACCAGGCGTTCACCGCGGCCCAGCGCAGCACCTCGGGGTCGTCCCGCCCGTCGGGGGCCAGGGCCCGGTGCAGGACCGGCCGGTCCTGGGTGAGCGTGCCGGTCTTGTCCAGGCACAGCACGTCGACGGCGCCGAGGTCGTGCAGCGCGGGCAGCCGCTTGACGATCACTCCGTGCCGCCGGGCCAGCAGCGAGGCCCCGCGCGCCAGGCACAGGGTGACGATGACCGGCAGCATCTCCGGGGTCAGTCCCACGGCGACCGCGACGGCGAACGGCAGTGTCTCGGGGCCGCGGCCGCGCAGGGCGGCGCCCGCCATCAGGACCAGCGGCGGGGTCAACAGCATGAACCGGATGAGGATCCAGGAGATCCCGTGCACCGACCGGTCGAAGGCGCTGGCCTCCCGGCGGCCGCCCGCACCGCCGTGCGCGGCGGCGAACCGGGTCCGCGCGCCGGTCGCCACGACCACCGCGGTGGCGCTCCCGGAGGCGACACTGCTGCCCTGGAAGCAGAGCTGCGGCCGGTCGAACCCGCCGCCGGCCGTGCCCGCCGTCTCGTCGGCGCTCTTGGCGACCGGCGCCGACTCGCCCGTCAGCGGCGCCTGATGCACCGTCAGGCCCTGCGCGCGCAGCAGTCGTACGTCGGCCGGGACCAGGTCGCCGGGGCCGAGCCGGATCACGTCCCCGGGCACCAGCTCGTCCACGGGGAGCTCCCGCACCTCCGGCGGCAGGTCCTCCCCGTCCCGGCGCAGGACGGTGACCGTGGTGGCGACCAGGCGGCGCAGCCCGGCCATGGACCGGTCGGCGCGGTGCTCCCCGGACGCCCGCAGCGCACAGCTCACCGCGACCAGCAGGAGGATCACGCAGGCGGTGCCCCAGGAGGCGACGGCCGCCGAGACCAGGCCGAGGCAGAGCAGCACGGCGGTGAACGGGTCGCGCACGCTGCGGGCCAGCGCCGACGGCCAGGTGGAGGCGCGGCGCCCGGGCAGCGTGTTGGGGCCGGCACGTGCCTGCCGACGCGCCGCCTGCTCCTCGGTCAGGCCGCGTGGACCGCTGTCCAGGTGCCGCAGCGTCTGCAGCAGGGTCGCCGCACCGGGCTCCCCCGGCGCGCCGACGGCCCGGCCGACGGACGCGCCGTCAGCCGGCTCCGGGGCGGCGGCGCAGTCAGCCACCGGTCCCGCGCAGCCTGTGCACGGACGCCGGGGACCCCTCGGTGCGCGCCGCGAGCTGGCCCACCATCACCCGGACCACGGTGACGACGTCGGAGTCGTCCACGAAGTAGATCTGGCGCCGCCCCTCACGCCGGGAGCGCACCAGCCCGGCGAGCTTGAGCTTCGCCAGGTGCTGGCTGACGGCGGGCAGCGCCCCGCCGACCCGGTCCGCGAGATGCGTGACGTCGCTCTCGCCCTGGGCCAGCGCCCACACGATGTGCAGCCGGGCCGAGGACGCCAGCAGCCCGAAGGCGGCGGCCGCCTCCGTGAGCACCTCGGCGGAGGGGTCCTCGAAGCCACCGGTGTCTGCCGCCACAGTCCTTCTCCCGTCCCGCCCTGGTCCGCGCGCCGCACCGCGCCGGTTCAGTCTAGGTGCCCGTACGGACTCGCCCGGGGCCCTGTGGACAGCGGCTCGCTCGAGCCGCCGGCCGCCCCCAGGCGTCCGGTCGGCCAGGGGCCACCCGGCGTCCGCCGCGCCCGTCCGGGTCGCCGGCTTCGTCGTCCCGGTGGTCCTCGCCGTCCGCCGTGCCGCTCGCGTCCGGGCCGGGGCCCGTGGCCTCGCCGGGTGACGCGCGGGCGCCCGCCGGCGACGGGCGGTCGCCCTCTCCGAGGGCGCCGACTGGGCCACCGGCCGCCCGCGGCGCTATCAATGACGTGCACCGGGACACCGACGAAGGGATACGCCGTGCGGCTGCGCTGCGCTGTGCTCGACGACTACCAGCAGGTCGCGACCGAGATCGCCGACTGGTCGCCCGTGGCCGACCGGGTGGAGACCGTCGCCTTCCCCGAACACGTCGCCGGCGAGGACGAACTGGCCGCGGCGCTGGCCGGCTTCGACATCGTCGTCACCCTGCGCGAGCGGGTGCCCTTCCCGGCCTCCCTGTTCGCCCGTCTGCCCCGGCTGAAGCTCCTCGTCGCCTCCGGGATGCGCAACAGCGTCATCGACTACGCCGCCGCCGAGGCACACGGTGTCACCGTGTGCGGCACCGCGAGCACCTCGACGCCGCCCGTCGAACTGACCTGGGCCCTGCTGCTGGGCCTGGCCCGCGGCATCGTCCAGGAGACCGGTTCGCTGCGCTCCGGCGGGCCCTGGCAGCAGACGGTGGGCGCCGACCTGCACGGCCGCCGGCTCGGTCTGCTCGGCCTCGGCAGGATCGGCAGCCGGGTCGCCCACGTGGGCCTCGCCTTCGGCATGCACGTCAGCGCCTGGAGCCAGAACCTCACCAAGGAGTACGCCGACGAGGTGGGCGTCCACCTCGCCGCCTCCAAGGAGGAGCTGCTGTCGGACAGCGACTACGTCTCCGTCCACCTCGCCCTGAGCGACCGCACCCGCGGCCTGCTCGGCCCCGCCGAACTCGCCCTCCTCAAGCCCACGGCGTACCTGGTCAACACCTCCCGCGCCGCGATCGTCGACCAGGACGCCCTGCTCGACGTCCTGCACGGGGGCCGCATCGCCGGTGCGGGCGTCGACGTCTTCGACGTCGAACCGCTCCCCGCCGGCCACCCGATGCGCACGGCGCCCCGCCTGCTCGCCACACCGCACCTCGGCTACGTGTCGCGGGCGAACTACGAGACGTACTACCGGGAGGCGGTGGACGACATCCGGGCGTTCCTGGACGGATCCCCGGTACGGCGCCTGGGCTGAACCGGGCCCGGCCGGTCAGGCGTACCGGTAGATCCCGCTCACGTCCTCCAGCTGGCGCGGCGTCACGCCCCACGGCGGCATGCGCTCGTCCCGGGCGACGACCCGCCCGCGCTGCTCGTCGCCGGGCCCGGGCGCGGCGGCCGGCAGATAGCGCGCGCTCTTCTTGTGCCGCCGCTGCCAGCGGGTCCACTGCAGGTCGACGAAGGCGTGGTGCAGCCAGAACGCGGGGTCGTTGACGGAGGCACCGCCGAGCATGGCGCCGCCGACCCAGCGGTGCACGCGGTTGTGGTTGCGCCAGGGGACGTGGTCCTTGCCGGTCCCCCACCCCTCCAGCTTGTTGCGGAACCCCGTGGTGCAGGTGGAGTCCCAGGGAGAGGTGTCGTAGACCTTGTCGGCGAGCGCCGCGTCCAGGTCCTTCTTCGTCGGCAGCGTGATGGGGTCCCGGGCGCGCCCGAGGTCCCGGGTGAGGAACACGCCGTCGGTGACGCCCACCCGGATCGGCCAGTGGCCCTGCGCGTGGGCGAACGGCCCGCTGACGACCTGGCGGTCGGGGCTGCGCCCGTTGCCGCCGAGAAGGTCGTCGGTCCAGGGCGTGGACGTCGTCGTGCGGTCCCGCGTCCAGTCCCAGTACGGCACCGTCACCGACGGGTCGACCCGCTGCAGGGCCGCCTCCAGGTCCAGCAGGAAGCGGCGGTGCCAGGGCAGGAAGGAGGGCCCCATGTGCGCCGCGCGCAGACCCTCCTCGCCGTCCGCGGTGTAGTACGCCAGATGCAGCCGTACGAACTCGTCGTACACGCCCCGCCGTTTGATCTCGAGCAGCGCGTTGACGAACCGCCGCCGCTCCTCGCGCGTCAGCTTGCCGGCGTTCTTACGCACGTACGCCATGGTGTCCCCCCGTGTGCGCGCCGCTCTCGCCGAGCGGGCCCGGCGCCGGGTCGCGCAGCCGCTGCCCGGGACCGAGTTCGTCGACGGCCGCCCGGGTCGCCGCCAGCGAGGTCCGGTACGAGCTGTAGTGGTCGACCATGGTCAGCCATGTGCCGTCGGCACGCCGCATCAGGTGCAGGGGGTGGCCGTCGACGGTGACCAGCCACCCGCGCCCCGCGGCCCCGCACACACCGGCGGCCGGCGGCGTGCCCTTGATGTGACGGCCGCGGTAGACCTCGTCGAAGGCCCGCTCCGGCCCGTCCCGGGAGCCCTCGGAGCCGGTCAGGGCCCGCGGGGCGCGCGAGGCGCCGACGAGCGGGCCGAGCGCGAGGGCCGCGGCGGAGGCGAGCAGCCGACGCCTTGTCACCCGCCGGGTCCGCCGCCGCGGCCCGTCGTCCGCCCGGGTCCCGGTCCCCGGTTCGGCGCCCGTCACCGCACCGTCGTCAGCACCGACCGTCATGGCTCACTCCTTCGGACAGATCCTGATGTCCGCAGCGGTAAACCACAGGACGGGCCGCACCGTCACCACCGGTACGGCCATACGGCCCTGTCCTGGCACCCCTGAGGAGTCAGCTCGTCCGGATGTCCCACCGGCGCGCCGGGACCAGCAGGCCCACGACGCCGATGTACGGCACGGGCGGCACCCGGGCGCCGCGGCCCCGGTGGCCGGCGGCCCCGCCGTGTCAGGCGCGCGGGCCCTGTGCCGGCAGGACGACGTGTGCGGCGGCCCGCAGGGTCTGCTCGGCGCTGACGAAGGAGGCCAGTGTCTCCTCCTCGATCGGCCGGCCCGGCCTGCCCTCCGGCCAGGGCCGGGTGGTGAACACGAGGTAGGCGTAACCGCGTTCGGCGATCGCCGTCAGCCAGGCCGGCGGGGCGGCGCACCGCGCGCCCAGCTGCGGCAGGTCGACGACGGCCTCCCCGGCCTCGACGTGGAGGGTGATGGAGAGGGCCGGCTCGGCGGCGGTGCCGTCGACGAGCTCTCCGCCGGCCGTCAGCCCGTTGCTCGCCAGCAGCGCCTCGATCGCGGCGGCCGTCGTCTCCGGACCGCCCTCGGCGTCCCCGAGGGAGTAGATCAGCAGATACGGCATGTCGGCACCGTCGGCGGCCGCGCCGCTCCAGGGCAACAGGACGAGCGTGCCGAGCTGGGCGAGCTCGAAGGGACGCGTCTCGCTGGGAGTGGAGGTCACCGCGCATCTTCTTTCAGAAACGTCATCGTGTTCCTTTCGCGGCGCCCGGCACCGCCTCGGAAAAAGCAGACGCCACACTCAACGAGTGCCCTCCGGGCCGGAAACCCCGCTCCGGGAAGACATATGAGATCCCCGCGCCATCGCGGCCGTGAAGAACCTCCGCCGCCGGACCGTCACGAGGACGGCCCGGCGGCGGAGTGCACGGTTCCACTTCACTGGGCCCCAGTTCACCACCGGATCACCGAGACCGCATCCGGAGCCTCACCCCGTCGGCAGGGACGGCAGCGACGGCAGGGCGGGCAGGCCCGGCAGGTTCGGCGCGGGCAGGCCGCTGTCCAGCAGCGTCGCAGCGAGGAAGTTGACCGCCGCGGTCAGTACGCCGGTGACCGCCGGGGCGACCTTGCCCGCATCGCCCGAGGTCACGGCCGCCAGCAGGGTGTCGAGAGCCTTCCGCAGCCCGGCGAGCGCGTCGGCCTTGAGGTCCTTGGGCGCAGGCGTCACCGTGCCGTGCGCGCCCTGCCTCGACACCGAAGACGGCTCCGGCACGGAGGGCGGCTTCACCGGCGGGGCCGGCGCGGAACCGGGCGGTGCGACCGGCGCGGTGGCGGCGGCGGGCAAGGTCGCGGCCTGCGCGGTGACCTTGGCGATGGCGTCGTCCACGGCGGCGACGAGCTTCTGCGCCTCGTCGGCGGGGAGCCGGCCGTTGTCGGCCTTCAGTACCGCGTTGAGCAGGGCGGTGACGGGAGTGAGCACACTGCCCAGATCGCCGAGGCTCTTGACCTGGGCCAGCAGCGCGTCCGCGCCGGGGACGGGCGCCCCCCGGGACGCGGCGGGGGTGCTTTCCCGGGCCGTGCCGGCCGCGACGGCGGCCGGGCCGGCGATGCCGACCAGAAGGGTGGCGCAGAGGGCGGGGGCCGCGATACGCCATGCGGACAGACCACGCATGGGTGTTCCTTTCGAAATGCGTCGGATCCTGAGCCCACGGTGAGATCGCCCCTCACGGCCCGCAACCGCTGACACCCGTTGGGGGAACGGCCGCCCGGCGGCCCCTCAGCGGTACACGCGCAGGTGGTCCACGGCGAAGGTGACCGGCTCGGTGCCGGAGGGAGCCGGGTGGTAGGCGCCCGCGCACAGCGAGAGGTTGAGCATCACGTACGCCGACCAGCGCTCGCCCACGCCGGTCCCGTCGCGGAACACCGGCTCGGCGTCCACGTACCAGTCCACGGAACGCTCGCCGTAGTGAGTCCCGACGGTCACCCACCCGTCCGGGACGATCGTGCCGGCGTCGGTGTGATAGGTGCAGGCGTCGTTGACGTGGTTGGACAGCTCCAGCAGGTGCGGGTTGTCCGGGTGGTACTCGAAGGTGTCGACCTCGTTGCCGCCGTCCTTCCAGGTCCACAGCGCCGGCCAGGCACCCGCCCGGCACGGCAGCTTGACGCGGACCTCGGCGTAGTCGCCGGTACGCACCTGGAAGCCCTCGTCGGAGTACTCGGTGGTGAGCAGGCCGGTGCGCCAGGCGTGCCGGCCGTTCTCCAGGATGTGATGCGCCGGGACGGCGGTGAAGGTGGCCACACTGCCCGACACGGTCACGCAGCCCGGGTCGAGCCAGTCGAGCTTGTTGTCGTCCGGGTTGTGGTTGACGTGACGATAGGCGCTGGTCCTGTCGCCGACCCACCGCGTGCCCCAGGCGATCGGGATGTCGAACTCCTCCGACCAGACGAGCGACTTCCCGAGGGCCGATCCGGCGGACTCGGCGGCCCCGGCACAGGACGCGGTCGGCGTGTGATTGCTGCTCTCGGCGGTCATGGCGGCGAGGGTAGGGCCGTTCGGCGGCCGCCCCGGCCGAAGTACCGGAGACCCTGCTGGAATTCCCTCCCCGGACTACCCGTGTGGCCGGCATCCTGCGCACCATACGATCAATCGATTCACCGACCATGTGAATCCTTCGGTAAAGCGCGCGGGCACACGCCGTTCCCCCGCCGATTTCATGCGTATGGAGTAACGCGTCGATTTGCGGAGTGCGTCGGCTGCTATGTTCTCCAGCCGTCGGATCAGAGGTAACTTTCAACCGAGGTGAATCATGAAGAAGGCAGTTTTCACCACTGCTGCATTGGCCATCGGCGCGGGCCTCGTGGGTGGCTCCGCCGCCGCGGCCTCGGCCGCCACCGCGCCCGCCCCCTCGGCCGGTCTGCTCGGTGTCATGTCGCCGACCAAGGTCACCCCGGCGGTCGTTCCGGCCGCCGACGTCGTCACGCGCATCGCCCGCGACGGCAAGATCACCAACGGCAGCGCCTTCGACGAGAAGCCGTCGGGCGGCGCCTCCGGCGTCTACCTGGACGGCATGGACCCGAACGCCGCCGAGAAGCCCACCATCCCGGTGCACAACCCGGCCGGCCGGGGCTCCGTCCAGGTCCACCCGCTGCAGGCGCCGACGGCCGCGGGCCTCGGCAACCTGCTCGGCAAGTGAGACTCGAACCGTAGGAGTCGGCGAACACCGGCGAAAGCCCTCACGGCTTCACGACGCCTTCACGGCCGTGGCCCAGGACCGACACCGCGCCCCGGACCCGGCGGGAGGAAACCGCCGGGCCCCACCGCAGCATCCCCCTCCGGCCCACCGGCCCTCTCCCTTCCGGTGGGCCGGAGACGCGTGGGCCCCCGTTCCGTACGGCCGCCGCGCGGCCCGTGCCGGCCCCGAGCGCCACGGCGTTTTTCCGTGCGGCCGCCGCGCCCGCCTTTCGGATTGTCGTTCATATGGGCCACAAGGGATTCCCCCTTCATTCCCCGTTGACACCGCCGGACCCCCGGTCATTGCGCCATCCGATGGAATCAGACCTGTTTAGCCGCTCTTCCCGTGACTTATGCGCGCATATCAAGGTTTCCTGGTATGCAAGCGTGCGCAACCGTGAATTGAGGAAGGAACTGAGTTGCCCAGGAAGTTCGCGGTCATCACTGCCCTCACCCTCGGCGCTGTGGTCAGCAGCGTCGGCGTTGCCTCGGCCCACGACAACAACACCGAATTGAAGGGTGGTGGCGGTTTCTCGTCGTCCCCGGTCGTCGTGAACGCCCCGCAGCAGGGTGTCATCGTCGTCAACGGCACGGTCGTCGACGGCCGTTGCATCGCGCCGTGGTCCAACGGAGCGGTTCTCGCGGGCGTTCTCGCCCCGAACTCGCACTACGCCGCGTGCAACACGGCGGACATCGACCAGTCGCAGAACGCCCCGTACGTGGGTGGCCTGCTCCTCTGACCCCTGTCCGAGCACATCGGATCAGGTGCAACACCCACATTCAGCCCTGAAAGGCGCAACTCATGCGTAACAAGGTTACGGCCATTTCCGCCCTCGCCGCGGGCGTCGTCCTCGCCGCGGCAGGCACCGCCGCGGCCGACAACTGCACCACCGTCAAGGGTGGTGGCGGCTTCTCGTCGTCCCCGGTCGTCGTGAACGCCCCCCAGCAGGGTGTCGCCGTCGTCAACGGCACGGTTGCCGACCTGCGTTGCGTAGCGCCGTGGTCCAACGGAGCCGTCCTCGGCGGCGTCCTCGCCACGAACTCGCACTACGCCGCCTGCAACACGGCGGACATCGACCAGTCGCAGAACGCCGCCTACAGGGGCGGTCTGCTCCTCTGACCTGTTCCGAGCCATTCGGAACACGGAAATCCCCAACTGCCCACCGAAAGGCGCATCTTATGCGTAACAAGGTTACGGCCATTTCCGCCCTCGCCGCCGGCATCGTCCTCGCGACCGGTGGTGCTGCCGCGGCCAGTGACAACAACACCGACGTCACCGGTGGCAACGGCTTCTCGTCGTCGCCGGTCGTCGTGAACGCCCCCCAGCAGGGCGTTGCCGTCGTCAACGGCACGGTCGTCGACGGCCGCTGCATCGCTCCGTGGTCCAACGGTGCCGTTCTGGGTGTCATCCTCGCCCCGAACTCGCACTACGCCGCGTGCAACACCGCCAAGGTCGACCAGTCGCAGAACGCCCCGTACGCGGGCGGCCTGCTTCTCTGATCTGCGTCTCGCCCGATGGCGGCCCGCCGGAAACCTCCGGCGGGCCGCCATCGGCTTTTTCCCCTGCCGCGAAACCGTGCGCGCGGAAAGACCGCGGGGCCTGTCCGCGTCTGCTGTTTCGTGACGCCGACAGGCCCCGCGGTCGGGAGGCGGCCGGCGAAGTCCGGCGGGTGTGTCGCTCGGCCTGGGCGGCCAACAAGGAGGAAAGGCGCCCGTTCGCCACGACATTCCCGCCGGCGCTCCGCGATGCGGTCCACGCCGGGCTGTTCCAATGGGACCAACGGCGCCACGCCGCCGGGGGTCACTGCTTGTCCGTCGTTCGGCCCAGCGCACGGAAATCGCGCCCCGCGGAAAATGCCGAAGGGCCGGCTCCCGGAATGGAGCCGGCCCCGATCGTCGAACCTGTGGGCGGGGGGGTGCCGCCCCGTCCGCTACTTGCCGAGCGGAAGGCCGCCGAGCAGCTGCCCGTCGACGGAACCCGGCAGAGCGGACTGCGGCAGGGCGCCGCCGACCACCGGGGTCTTCACCCCGGCGCCCTTCACGCTGCTCTTCACGCCGTCCTTCACGTTCTGCGCCACCTGCTCGACGTCCTTGCCCACGTAGTTCGTCGACACCTTGGCTGCCGTGGGGACGCCGCTCGCGACGGTCTTTCCGCTGTCCACCAGGCCCTGCGCCGGCATGTCCAGCGCGACGGCCGGCACGGCGACGCCGGCCACGGCCAGGGAGCCTGCGACGACGGCGGCAGCCTTCAGAGTCTTCATCGTGTGCCTTTCTTTTGTAAGCCTTGCTTCCCTCCGCCTAACGAGGGGCGGGCGTCCTGGAAACCCTGTCGCCTGCAGTTCGAGCAACTCATACGAACGGACCTGCGGCGGCGACTGCTCCAAACGGGTGGCCGAAGGTGACAAATAGCCCATGGAAACGCCACCATTCCGACACAGTTGACGGGTTCGCGGATAAATAAGGTTGAGCGGCTAGAGTGGCTCACCTCGTGATTTCAGCGATGCCGGTTGAACAACGGAACGCACGCTCTCGAACGGGTGCGGGATTTTATATCGAGAACACGAGCCGCACGTCTTGGCCCCCGGCTCGGACTCTTTTGTTCGGAAGGGCAGCGTCGCTCATGAGTAATTCCCCACGCCTCCCTCACGTCCTGCATGTCGCCCAGCCCGTCGAGGCCGGAGTCGCACGGGTCGTGACGGACCTGGTTGCGGCGCAGCTCGCCGCGGGGCTGCGGGTGACCGTCGCCTGTCCCCCGGGCGGCACGCTGTCGGACGCGCTGCGCGCGCGGGGCTGCACGGTGCTGCGCTGGGACGCGACCCGCTCCCCGGGGCACCGGCTTCCCGGTGAGGTGTGGCGGTTGGCGCGCATCCTGCGCACGGTGCGGCCGCACCTGGTGCACGCGCACAGCGCCAAGGCGGGGCTCGCGGCCCGGCTGGCCGTGCGCGGCCGTGTCCCCACCGTCTTCCAGCCGCACGCCTGGTCGTTCGAGGCCGCTGACGGTGTCCTGGCGCGCCTGGCGCTGGGCTGGGAGCGGTGGGCGGCGCGGTGGGCGGCGCGCGTGCTGTGCGTGAGCGAGGCGGAGCGGCGCACCGGGCAGCGGCGCGGAATCGCCGCGGCCTGGGAGGTAATCCCCAACGGGGTCGACACGCTCGGCTTCCGCCCGGAGGGGGACCGTGCCGGGTCCGCGGCGGGGCCGCTCGTCGTGTGCGTGGGCCGGCTGTGCCGTCAGAAGGGGCAGGACGTGCTTCTGCGGGCCTGGCCCGAGGTGGTACGGCGGCTGCCCGGCGCGCGGTTGGCGCTGGTCGGCGACGGTCCCGACGCGGACCGGCTGCGCGCCGCGGCGCCCGGCTCGGTGACGTTCGCCGGTGCCGCGGCCGACGCCGCCCCCTGGTACCGCGCCGCCGACGTCGTGGTGCTGCCGTCCCGCTGGGAGGGCATGGCCCTCGCCCCGCTGGAGGCCATGGCGTGCGCCCGGCCGGCCGTCGTCACGGACGTCGGCGGAGCGCGCGAGAGCCTTCCGCCGGACTTCGTGCCGCACTGTCTGGTGCCGCCGGAGGACCCCGGCGCGCTGGCACGGGCGCTGACGGCGCTGCTGCGGGACGAGCCGCTGCGTGCGGCGCTGGGCGGGGCGGGCCGCCGGCACGTGCTCGCCTCCCACGATCTACGACACGCGACGGACGCCGTGATCGACGTGTACCGCGCCTTGCTCGGCGTCGTCGTCGCGCCGGTCGTCGTATCCAACTAGAGCAGGAAGTGCATCACCTGATGACTGCGGAAAGTACCGTTCCCCCTCCCGCGGGGCAGCAGCCGCGGGAGGCGACGCGCGCTGTCCCCGTCCTCGCTCAGCGCGGCCCCGTGGCCGGACGCCGGCTGCCCGCCGGACGCGGGGGCCGACGTCCGCGGCGCCCCTCCCGGGCGGCCCTGCCCCTCATCGACTGCGCCGCCGCGCTGCTGGGGGCCCTCGTCGTGCCCGGGGCGCCGGCGTACCCGTCGGTCATCGTTCTGCTGGCGTGCGGCGTGCTGACGCTGAACCGGCGCGCCCGCCTGTACGACCCCGCCCTCGCGCGCGGCGTGCTCGACGAACTGCCCGCCCTCTGCGGGCCGATCGCCGTCGGCTGGACGGCGGTGGCCGCGCTCTCCCCGCTGCGGCCGCTGCCGCTTTCGGTGCTGGCCGGCGCGTTCGCCGTGCACGGTGCGGCGGCCTGCGCGGGCCGCGCGGCGCACCGGCGCCGGGCCGCGCGGCGCCGCCCCGAGCCGGCCCTGGTCGTCGGACCGGTCGCCGCGGCCCGGCCGGTCGCGGCGGCGCTGCTGCGCCGGCCGGACTGCGGCGTGCAGCCGGTGGGCCTGGTCACGGACTCGCTGGACGTCCTCGCCGAGCCGGGCGAGGGCCCCGAGCTGCCGGTGCTCACCACGGACCAGGAGACGCACCGCGCGGTCATCCAGAACGGCGTGCGGACGGTGCTGGTCGTGGGGGCCGCCACCCGGGTGGAGAGGGCGGCCCTGCTGCGGGAGCTGGCCGCCCGCGGCTGCGTGCTGTGGGAGCTGGACGCGGATTCGCCGTCGTACGGCTTCGGCGGGCGGCCGGAGAGTGCCGGGCAGCTCGCGGGCTTCTCGCGCCGGCTGCTGCGGCCGGCGGGCGGCGGGCCCGGCGGCCTGGGCAAGCGGGTGCTGGACCTGGTGCTGTCGGGCTCGCTGCTGCTGCTCGTCTGCCCGGTGCTGCTGGTGTGCGCGGTCGTGCTGCGGGTGACGGACGGACCCGGCGTCGTCTTCCGGCAGGAACGGATCGGCAAGGACGGGCGGCCGTTCACCCTGCTGAAGTTCCGCACCCACCGGCCCGCCAGCGCGCACGAGGCGGCGACCCGCTGGAGCGTGGCGAACGAGCAGGAGATGAGCCGCTTCTGCCAGTTCCTGCGCCGCACCTCGCTGGACGAGCTGCCGCAGCTGTGGAACGTGTGCCGCGGCGACATGAGCCTGGTCGGGCCGAGACCCGAACGCCCCTATTTCGTCGCCGTGTTCAGCCAGGCCCACCCGGGTTACCGGGAGCGGCACCGGATGCGGACCGGCATCACCGGGCTCGCCCAGATCCACGGGCTGCGCGGCGACACCTCCATCGAGGACCGGTGCCGCTTCGACAACGCCTACATCGACAACTGGTCGCTGTGGCAGGACATCTGCATCCTGGTGCGCACGGCGGTGCTGTTCGTGCGGCCGACGGGGAGCTGAGCGCGGGTGAGTTCTCCCTCGGCGGCCTCCGTACCGCTCCTGCCGTCGCCGGCGGCGCTCGGCCGGGTCGCGCCCGTGCTGCCCGTCGTTGCGGTGATCGCCCTGATGGGGCTGCCGTCCGCGTCGGACAGCGGTGCCTCGCCCGCCGACGCGGCGTGCGGCCTCGCCGTGCTCTGGGCCGCCGTCCGCACCGTTCGGCAGGCCCGGCGCCCGCTGACGCGGACCGCCGCGGTGGTGCTGGGGCTGCCCGTGGTGGGCATCGCGGCCGCCGCGACCGGGGCGGTGACGCCCGGCGACGGGATCACGGGCCTGGCCCGCTATCTGCAGGTGTTCGTGCTCGTACCGCTGGCCGTCGTGCTGCTGGTGCGCGACCGGCGCGACGCACGGCTGGTGCTGTGGTCCCTGGCCGCACTCGCGCTGTGGCAGGGGGCGGTCGGGGTGCACCAGTACCTCACCGGGACCGGAGCCTCCTACCAGGGTGCCGACATCCGGGCGGTGGGCACCTTCGGGCCGTCCGACGTGATGGGGATGGCGAGCGTCGTCGCCGCCGGGGTGGTGGTGCTGACCGCTCTCGCGCTCGGCACGCCCGGACGGCGGCAGCGGATCGCGGCGGCGGGATGCGCGCTGGCGCTGCTCGTGCCGCTCGCGCTGTCCTTCAGCCGGGGCGCCTGGATCGCCACGGCCGCTGCCTGCGGGACGCAGCTGCTGCTGGCCGGGGCGCGGCGGGCGGTGGCGGTCCTCACGGCGGCGGCCGCCGCCGCGGTGGTGCTCGTGGGCGGGTTCGGGGTGGGCGCCGCGGCCCTCCAGGAGCGGCTGACCAGCATCACCCAGGTCACCGACGCGCCGGACCAGTCGGTCGTCGACCGGTACACCATGTGGGCGGCGGCCACCGACATGTGGCGCGAGCACCCGGTGACCGGGGTGGGTCTGAAGGCCTTCCCCGCCTACCGGGACGCCCACGCCTCGCTCGCGCTGTCGTCGGGCAGCGACACCGAGGGCGCCGGCCAGGCCTACAAGCGCCAGCCGCTGCTCTCCCCGCACAACATGTACATGCTGCTGCTGAGCGAGCAGGGCCTGCTGGGGCTGCTCACCGTGGCCGGCAGCTGGCTGGCCCTGCTGGTCCTGGCGCTGCGCCGGCTGCGGCGCGCCGGACGCGCCCGGGACTGCGGCCTGGCGGCCTCGGGCCTGCTGCTGTGGCAGCTCGTCAACTTCCTCTACGCCGACATCGGCGGGCCCTCCACCACCATGACGGCCGTCTGCTTCGGCTTCGTCGCCTGGTGGTCGCTGGCGGGCGCCCCGGCGGCGGGTCCGGGCACGGAATCGGGCGCCCGGTGAGGCCACAGGCCGCGAGGACCGCGGGTGCGCCGGGGGCGGGCACCGGTACGCACGGCCCGCCCCCGGCGGGCGGCGGCCCCGGCCCGGCCGCCGCCCGTCCGGTGCAGGGCGCGCCCTCGGGCCGCTTCCTCGCCCGGGCGGCCCTGCTCAGCGCCGCGCTGTCGATCGCCGGAGCGATCCTCGGCCTCGGCCGGGACCAGGCGCTCGCGCATCTCTTCGGCGCCGGCGCGGAGACCGACGCGTTCCTGGTGGCCTGGACCGTGCCCGAACTGGCGGCGACGCTGCTGATCGAGGACGGGCTGGCGTTCGTGCTGGTGCCCGCGTTCAGCGCGGCGCTGGCGCTGCGGGCGCGCGGGAAGGGCGTGCCCGACCCCGTGCGCGCGCTGGTCGCCGCCTCGCTGCCGCGGCTGTGCCTGGCCCTAGCCGCCACGGCCGCCGCGCTGGTGGCAGGGGCTCCGCTGGTGGTGTCCGTGCTCGCGCCCGGTCTGCGCGACACGTCCCTCGCCGTCGCCTGCACCCGGCTGACCGCGACCTGTGTGCTGAGCTTCGGGCTGGCGGGGTACTGCAGCGCGGCGCTGCGGGCCCACCGCTCGTATCTGGCGCCCGGGGCGATCTACATCGCGTACAACATCGCGATCATCGCCTCGATGTTCGTCCTCGGCGCGCACTGGGGCGTGCGGTCCGCCGCGCTCGGCGTCGCCCTCGGCGGATGCCTCATGGTCGCCGTGCAGGCGCCGTCCCTGGCCCGGCGGGTCGTGGGCCGGCCCGGACGGCGGGCCCTCGCCTACGACGGGGAGGAGTCCCGGCCGCTCGCGCCCGGCCTGGTCTGCGCGGTCCTGCTGTTCGCCCTGTGCCGGCAGTCGCAGGTGCTGATCGAGCGCTATCTCGCCTCCGGGCTGCCCGCAGGGGCCATCTCGCACCTCAACTACGCCCAGAAGGTCGCCCAGCTGCCGATGTCGCTGTCGCTGATGGTGTGCGTCGTCACCTTCCCGGTGGTGGCGCAGGCGATCGCCGAGGGCGACACGCGGCGGGCCCGGGACCGGGTCGAGCGGGACCTGCTGCTGATGGCCTGTCTGGTCCTGCTCGGTGCCGCGGTGGTGGTGGCCTGCGCGCCGCAGATCATCCAGGTGCTGTTCCAGCGGGGCGCGTTCACCGCCCGGGACACCGCCGCGACCGCCTCGGTGATGCGGGTGTACGCGACCGGCCTGCTGGGGCAGACGCTGGTGGGCGCGCTGGTGCGGTCGTACTTCGCGGCCGGCCGCACTAACTGGTTCCCGCTGGGCGCGATGGGCGTGGGCGCACTGGCCACCGTCGCCATCGGCACCTGGGCGGTCGGGCCCTGGGGGGCGTGCGGCATCGCCGCGGCCAACGCGGCCGGGATCACCGTCACCGCGCTGCTCCTGCTGCACGGGCTGGGCCCGGGCAGTGTGCCGGTGCGGGTGCGCCGGTTCCTCGCCGATCTGGCCCGTCCGCTGCTGGCGGCGGTGTGCGCCGCCGCGGCGGGCCTGTTCTCGGCCGGGCTGTTCGCCTCCCCCGCGGCCGCCCTCACCGCCTGCTGCATCTGCGTGAGCACCGTCTTCCTGGTGCTGACCTTCCTCCTCGACGCGGCCGGCTCCCGGTCCCTGCTGCTGTCCGTCGGGCACAACCTCCGTCACTCCGTCACACGAAAGGTCGGCCATGGTCGCTGACATCTCCACCGCGTCGCCCACGGCTGAGTCCGGCACGAAACCGCCCGCGCGAAGGACCGCACGGCGCGGGCCGGCCGCCTGGGTGGCCATGTACCACTCCGTCTCGGACTGCCCCGACGACCCCTACAACGTCACCGTGAGCCCCGAACGCCTCGGCCGTCAGCTCGCCTGGATGACCGGGCGCGGCCTGCGCGGGGTGAGCATGCGCGAGCTGCTCGCGGCACGCGCCCGCGGCGCGGAGCGCGGCCTGGTCGGGCTCACCTTCGACGACGGGTTCGCCGACTTCGCGAGCACGGCGCTGCCCGTGCTCCGCCGCTGGGGCTGCACCGCCACCGTGTTCGTGCTGCCCGGACGGCTCGGCGGCGTCAACGGCTGGGAGGCCCGCGGGCCGCGCAAGCCGCTGCTCGACGCGGACGGCATCCGCCGGGTCGCGGCCACCGGCATGGAGGTCGCCTCGCACGGCCTGACCCATCTCGACCTGACCCGGACCACGGACGAGGTGCTGCGCTCCGAGGTGGACGGCAGCCGCCGGCTGCTCACCGGGATCACCGGCCGCGACGTGGAGGGCTTCTGCTACCCCTACGGCTACCTGGACGAGCGCGTCGCCACCGCGGTGCGCCGGGCCGGCTACCGCTACGCCTGCTCGATCTCCCCCGGCCCGGCGGGCTGCGGCGACTTCGCGCTGCCCCGCATCCACCTCGGACGGGCCGACACCGCGCCCCGGCTGGAGCTGAAGCGGCGACTGGCCCGGCCCTTCGGCCGCGCGGTGCGGGCCGCGTGAGGGTGCTGCACGTCATCACCGGCCTCGGTGTCGGGGGTGCGGAACAGCAGCTGCGGCTGCTGCTGCGGCACCTGCCCGCGCGGTGCGACGTGGTGACCCTGACCAACCCCGGTCCGGTCGCGGCGGGCCTGGCCGCCGACGGTGTCCGGGTCACCCACCTCGGGATGGGCGGCAACCGCGACCTCGGGGCGCTGCCCCGGCTCACCCGGCTGGTCCGCGCCGGCGGCTACGACATCGTCCACACCCACCTGTACCGGGCCTGCCTCTACGGCCGGATCGCCGCACGCCTCGCGGGCGTCCGGGCCGTCGTCGCCACCGAGCACTCCATCGGCGACACCCTGCTGGAGGGCCGGCCGCTGACCGCGGGCGTACGGGCGCTGTACCTGGCCGGTGAGCGCCTGGGCCGTGCCACCGTCGCCGTCTCCCCGGCGGTGGCCGAACGGCTGCGCCGGTGGGGCGTGCCCGCCTCGCGCGTCCATGTCGTCCCCAACGGCATCGACGCCTCCCGGTTCGCCTTCGACGAGGTCCGGCGCAAGGAGGCGCGGGCGTTCCACGGGCTGCCGGAGGACGCCTACGTCGTCGGCGGCGTGGGGCGGCTCACTGCCGGCAAGCGGTTCGACGTGCTCGTACGCGCGCTGGCCCGACTGCCCGGTGACGTACGGCTGCTGCTGGTCGGGGGTGGCCCGCAGCAGGAGCCACTGCGGCGCCTCGCCCGGGAGCTGGGGGTCGCCGACCGGCTGGTGCCGGCCGGTGAACGGCCGTATCTGCCGGACCCCGGCGACGACGCGCCGTCCGTCGCCGACCTGCTGTGCGCGATGGACGTACTCGTCTCGCCGTCGCCGGAGGAGGCCTTCGGGCTGGCCGTGGTGGAGGCGCTGGCGGCCGGGCTGCCCGTGCTGTACGCGAGCTGCCCCGCCCTGGAGGACCTGCCGCCGGACGCGGCGCCCGGCGCCCGGCGGGTCACCGGCGGCGCGGAAGCCTGCGCGCGGGAAGTGCTGCGGCTGCGGGCGGCGGGCCCCGGCGGGCGAACCGCCCCGGAGGCCGTGCGCCGCTACGACATCGCGTGCAGCGCCCGGCAGTTGATGGATGTGTACACGGCCGCTGTGTCCGGCTCGATCCTGGAAGTGAGTTCCTCATGACCGACAATCCCGTTCAGCCCGGCCGGCTCTCGCGCCGTGCGCGCGTCGGCGTGCGGCGGCTGCCCGCGTGGTGGCTGCTGCCGGCCGGCGTGCTGCTCGGTGCCGCGGCCGGTGGCGCCTACGGGCTGGCGAAGCCTCCGCAGTACACGGCGACGAGTTCCGTCGTCGCCGTGGCGGCCGGCCGCTCGGACGTCGACTGCGCCGACGCGCTCGGCTTCGCGCAGGCCTACGGGCGGGTGGCCCCGCAGCTCGCGGTGGTCGGGGACGCGCAGGTGGCGGCGGGCGTGCCGGCCGCCGCGCTGCGCGAGAGCGTGCAGGTCGCGACCTCCCCGGACGCGCCGATGGTCTCGGTCTCGGCCACCGGGTCGAGCCCGGCGCAGGCCGCCGACATCGCCAACGCCGTGTCGGGCGCCCTCGTCACGCAGGCGGGGCACACCGAGAAGGCCACCGGCATCCGTCTCGAACGGCTCTCCCGGGCCCTGGAGCCCACCGGGCCGTCGTCGCCGTCCTGGCGGCTGACCGCGCTGGTGGGCGCGAGCGCCGGGGGGCTGCTGGGCGGCCTCGCGCTGCTGGCGCGGCCGCGGCGGTCGGCGCAGGACGGCCCGGCGCAGGCGACGGTGCCCGCCCCGACCCACGCCGTGGACGCCCACGGGAAGCTCGGGTGAGCGCGGCCGGCCGCGGGCTCTCGGTCGACCTGTGCACCGACGAGGCGGCGTTCGCCGCGCTGGCCGGGGAGTGGGAGGGGCTGCACGCCTCCTGCCCGTCGGCGACGCCGTTCCAGACCCACGCCTGGCTGCACTCCTGGTGGCTGTCGTACGGCACACCCGAGGGGCTGCGGCTGTTCCTGGTCCGCCGGGGTGACCGGCTGGTGGGCGCCGCACCGCTGATGAGCGTGCGGCGCCCGGTGCCCAGGCTGGTGCCGATCGGCGGCGCCATCTCCGACTTCCGTGACGTGCTGCTCGACGGGACGGCGGCCGAGGAGGGCGGCCGGGCGCTGGCGGGCGCCCTGGCCGCCGCGGCCCGCACCTCGCTGGTCGACTTCCGGGACGTCCGGCCGGGCAGCGCGGTGGAGCAGGTCTACCGGCACTGGCGCGGACCGCGCTGCCGCCTGCGCGACTCCACGTGCCTGGAGCTGCCCGCCCTGCCCATGGCCGAGCTGATCAAGCGGCTGCCGACGGCGCGCGCGCAGCGGATCCGCAACAAGGTGAACCGGCTGGGCCGGCTCGGTGTCGAGTGGCGTGTGGTGGGCCACGACGAGACGGAGACCTCGGTGCGCCGGCTGATCGAGCTGCACCGGCTGCAGTGGGAGGGCAAGAAGGTCACGCCGGAGCACACCCGGCCGCGGTTCGTGGAGCACCTGGCCCGTTCGGTGGTCCCGATGGCCCGCTCGGGCCAGGCCGCGGTGACCGAGTTCCTCCTGGAGGGCACGGTGGTGGCGGTCAACCTCCACCTGCGGTCCGGGGGGCTGACGGGCGAGTACCTGTACGGCTTCCATCCGCGGCTGCGGGACAGCAAGGTGGACGTGGCGACGATGCTGCTGCGCGCGGCCAGCGAGGTCGCGGCCACCGGCGAGGGCGGGGTCCTGAGCCTGCTGCGCGGTGACGAGCCGTACAAGTACCGCTGGTGTCCGCGGACGGTCCACAACGAGCGCCTGCTGATGGCCGGCCCGCTCACCGCGCCGCTGCTGGCGGCCTCCGTCTCGCACGCCACGGCCCGGCGCACGGCCAAGAAGGTCCTGCGGGGCAGGGCCGGCGACCGGGCGCACGGGTAGCGCTCACTTCGGGGGCCGCACGGCGGGCGGGGCCGGCGGCGCCGGCACGGGAGCCGGCCTCGGTGCCGGCCTCGGTGCCGGTGTCGGCCTCGGTGCCGGGGGCGTCACGGCGGGCGGCGCGAGCGGGGGCGGGACCGGCGGCCCCGGTGTCGGCCTGGGCAGGGGGGCGCTGGAGAGCACCGCCCGGTACAGGGCGGAGGACCGGCGATTGGCGGCGCACTGCCACACGCCGTGCGGGCAGTAGTCGGTGATCGTGTTGTACAGCGGCTTGTGCTCGTCCATCCAGGCCAGCATCCGCAGCATGTACGTCCGGTCGTCGCCGTTGCGGAACAGGCCCCACTCCGGATACGAGAAGGGCTTGTGGTGGGCGCGCGCGAAGTCCACGTGGAACTGCAGGCCGTAGGGCTCGGAGACCTGCTCGTCGAAGGACATGCCGTGCGGCTGGTCGTAGGAGTCCATGCCGACGATGTCGACGACGTCGTCACCGGGGTAGCACTCCGGCCACGGGATCGCGTCCCTGCCGCGGCTGGGGGCGAAGTCGAACCGGAACTTCTGGCCCGGCACCGAGCGCATGACGGTGACGATGCGCCTCCAGTACTCCTTCCAGCGCTCCGGGTCGGGGCCGCAGCGGTGGGTGTACGTGGTGCCGTTCATCTCCCAGCCGAGGACCAGGACGGTGTCCGTCGCGCCGAGGTCGACCAGCCGCTGCGCGAGGACCCGGAAGTGCTCGTCGTAGGCGCCGGCCGCGGCCCGCCGCAGCAGCCGTCTGACGGCCGTGTCGGAGACCTGCGCCTCGTTGTGCTCCATCAGCGGGACGTTGAGCACGAGCATCCGGTCGGCCTTGGCCCGCCGCCACCGGGCCCAGCTGTCGAGGAAGTGGTTCCCGCCCTCGATGTTGCTCCACACGTCGCCCGGCAGGTACGTGTGCCCGACGCGCAGTTCGGTGCCGCCCAGCCAGTCGCTGAACTCCCGCATCCGCTCCAGTCCCACGGCCTCGGAGTCGAGGAAGGCCCCGAACGCGGGCTGTTCGCTGTCCGCCCCCGCGGGGAAGGGCGCCTCGGGTGGCGCGGGGGTGGGGCCCGGCGCGGTGGGCATTCCCGGCGGCGGCGGGTCGGGGTTGCGTGCGTCGTCGGGCGAGGACGCCGGGCCCCAGGCGAGTGAGGCCAGCGTGAGCGCTCCGGCGGTGATGAGTGCCAGCCGTACGAGGGCGGACCGGCGGCGGCGAGGGATCATTCATCCTCCTTCGCCGCAGATCCTACGTTCAGTGACACTTAGTCATATATCACTTAATTGCCCCACTTGGGTCGGGCGGCTCGGCCCCGATCACCCGCATGAGTGAACGGAAACGGGGAGGTCAGCGGGCGTAGAGCGCCTCGATCTCCTCCGCGTACGCCGCCGTCACCGCGTGCCGCCTGATTTTCAGCGACGGCGTGAGCAGGCCGTTGTCCTCCGTGAATTCACCCTCGACCAGGGTGAAGGCGCGGATCGACTCGGCCCGGGAGACGGCCTCGTTGGCGTAGTCCACGGCCTTCTGGACGTCGGCGCGCATCCGCGGATCGCGCACCACCTCGGACATGGGGGTGTCCGCCGGCAGCTTACGGACCGTCAGCCAGTGCTCGACGGCCTCCGGTTCGAGGGCGATGACGGCGGCGACGAAGGGGCGGTTGTCGCCCACGACGACGCACTGGCCGATCGGCGGGCGGCTGCGCAGGCGGTCCTCCAGGACGGCCGGGGAGACGTTCTTGCCGCCCGAGGTGACGAGGATGTCCTTCTTGCGGCCGGTGATGGTGAGATAGCCGTCCCCGTCGAGGGCGCCGAGGTCTCCGGTGGCGAACCACTCGTCCCGGAGCACCGCGTCGGTGGCCGCCGGGTCGTTCCAGTACGCGCGGAAGACGACCCCGCCCTTGATCAGCACCTCCCCGTCCTCGGCGATGCGCACCGCGGTGCCGGGGACCGGGACGCCGACGGTGCCGGGGCGGGGCCTCAGCGGCGGGACGATGGTGGCCGCGGCGCTGGTCTCGGTCAGGCCGTAGCCCTCGTAGACGATGATCCCGGCGGCGTGGAAGAACAGGTTGAGGTTGCGGTCGAGGGGGGAGCCGCCGCTGATGGCGTAGCGCATGCGGCCGCCGAGTTCCTTGCGGACGCGGCGGTAGACCAGCAGGTCGTACAGGGCCCAGGCGGCCCAGAGGCCGGGTCCGGGCCCCTTGCCCGTCCCGAGGAACTTGTTCAGGTAGGCCTCCGCGAAGCGGACGCCGACGCGGTCCGCGCGGTCGAAGGAGGCCCCGCGGCCGATCTTCTCCGCGGTCGCGCGGCCGGTGTCGTGGATCTTTTCGAAGAGGTACGGGACGCCCACGAGGAAGGTCGGGCGGAACTCCTTGAGCGCGGGCCTGAGTTCGTCGGGCCTGACGCTCGGGCAGTGGCCGATCTCGATGCGGCCCATCAGGCAGGCGATCTGCAGGGTGCGGCCGAGGATGTGGGCGAGCGGGAGGAAGAGCAGGGTCGAGGCGACCTGGCCCGTGACCTCCTTGAAAAGGGGGTGCAGCAGCTCGACCGTGTTGGCGGCCTCGGCGTGCAGGTTGGCGTGGGTGAGGACGCAGCCCTTGGGCTTTCCGGTGGTGCCGGAGGTGTAGCAGATCGTCGCGGTCGTGTCGGGGGTGAGGGCCGTACGGCGCTTGGTGACCTCCTCGTCGGGGAGGTCACGGCCGAGCGCGGCGAGGTCGGCGAGGGCGCCCCCGCCCGCGTCGGCGGCCGCCGTCCGCGCCAACTGCCACATCCGCGGCGGGCGTTCGTGGCCGGCCGTGCCCGTCGTCACCGTGGCGGCGTTCCCGGCGGTCTCGGCGACGACGAAGCGGGCCCCGGAGTCGCGGACGATCCACTCCACCTGGTCGGCGGAGGACGTCGGGTAGACGGGGACGCTCTGCCCGCCCGCCGCCCAGATCGCGAAGTCCAGGACGGTCCACTCGTAGCGGGTGCGGGACATCACGGCGACCCGGCCGCCCGGTTCCAGACCCGCCGCGATCAGCCCCTTGGCCACGGCGGTGACCTCCCGGGCGAAGGCCGCCGCGGTCACCGGCCGCCAGCCGCCGTCCTCCCTGCGGCGCAGGACCACGGCGTCGGGGGCCTCGGCCGCGTTGGTGTAGGGGAGGTCGGCGGTACTGCCGGAGGCGGGGCGCGGGGCGAGGGCCGGCGTGCGGGCCTCCCGTACGACGCCGTCCTCGTCCCTGGTGACCTCGACCCTGGTGCGGGCGGCGAGGTCGGTGCGCCGTTTGGCCCTCTTCAGATCCCTGCGTACACCCATGACGGCTCCCGTCGGTTCTGACTGGGAGGTCAACTTACTCGCAAGTAAGAAAAGGTCAATGGCGCACGTCGGCCTAGGAGACCACGTCCTTGCGGGCGAAACCCCTGAAGGCCAGGGCGAACAGCACGAGGGCGTACGTGGTCGAGATGGCCGTGCCCTGGATCATGCCGGACCACTCGGGGTGCGGCTGGACGGCGTCCGCCCAGGCGAACTGCCAGTGCGCGGGCAGGAAGTCGCGCCAGTGGCCGAGGGCGGTGACGGCGTCCAGGACGTTGCCGACGATCGTCAGGCCGACCGCGCCGCCGACCGCGCCGAGGGGCGCGTCGGTCTTCGTCGAGAGCCAGAACGCCAGCCCGGCGGTGACCAGTTGGGACACGAAGATGTACGCCACGACCACCAGCAGGCGCTGGGTCGCCGTGCCCGTGTCCAGCGCGCCGCCGGTGGGGATCTGCAGCGGCCCCCAGCCGTAGGCGGCCGTGCCGACGGCCAGCGCCACCACCGGCAGCAGGATCATCGCGGCCAGGCTGAGGCCGAGGGCGACGACGAGCTTGGACCACAGCAGCCGGGCCCGCGGCACGGGCGCGGCCAGCAGATAGCGCAGGGAGGACCAGCCGGCCTCCGAGGCGACGGTGTCCCCGCAGAACAGGGCGACCGGGATGACCAGCAGGAAGCCCGCGGAGACGAAGAGGCTGACCGCGGCGAAGTTGGCTCCCGAGGCGGTGGCCGTGTCCATCAGCGTCACCCTGTCGTTGCGGCCGCCCGGGTCGCCGCCGATCGTGAACGCGATCAGCAGCACGAAGGGCAGCAGCGCCAGGATCCCGCCCATGATCAGCGTCCGGCGCCGCTTGAGCTGGCGGGCCAGCTCGACCCGCAGGGGCAGCGTGCGGCCCGCCCGGTAGCCGGAGGCGGCCGGTTCGGTGCGCTCGGTCAGCGTGCTCATGCGGAACCCCCGATCAGGGTAAGGAAGGCGTCCTCGAGACGGCGGTGGGGGCCGAGCGAGGCGACCGGGACCTCCAGGCGGACGAGGTCCACGAGGAGCTGGGCGGGACCCGTGCGGGCGGCCCGGGCCGGTTGTGTGAGTGCCGCGGTGGGGCCTTGCCCGTCCGCGGCCCCGTGGCCGGTCGCGCCGCGCGGCACGGCCGCTGACGGACGCGGTGCCGCGCCGCCCGGGGGCGCCTCCGGACCGGAGCCGGGTGCCAGCCGGACCAGCAGGCCGCCGTCCACCCGTACCGCCGACTCCACGCCCGGCAGCGCCGCCACCTTCTCGACCAGCGGATCGGCGATGTCGGCGGCCAGACCGACGAGCAGGGTGTCGCCCGAGCCGATGATCTCGGACACCGGGCCCGCCTGGACCAGACGGCCGCGGTCCATGACGACCAGGTGGGTGCAGGACTGCTCGACCTCCGCCAGGAGGTGGCTGGAGACGATCACCGTGCGGCCGGCCGCCGCGTACCGGATGAGCACCTCGCGCATCTCGCGGATCTGCGGCGGGTCGAGCCCGTTGGTCGGCTCGTCGAGGATGAGCAGGTCCGGCAGGCCGAGCATGGCCTGGGCGATGGCGAGGCGCTGGCGCATGCCCTGGGAGTAGGTGCGCACCGCGCGGGCGAGCGCGTCACCGAGGCCGGCGATCTCCAGGGCCTCGTCCAGATGGGCGTCCTCGGGCGGGCGTCCCGTCGCCCGCCAGTACAGCTGGAGGTTCTCCCGGCCGGACAGGTGCGGCAGGAAGCCGGCGCCCTCCACGAACGCGCCGACCCGGGACAGCACGGGGGCGCCGGGGCGGATCTCGTGGCCGAAGACCCGGACCTCGCCGCCGTCCGGCTTGATCAGGCCCATCAGCATCCGCAGGGTGGT
The DNA here is from genome assembly GCF_047049295.1 of Streptomyces sediminimaris. Classification (NCBI taxonomy): domain Bacteria; kingdom Bacillati; phylum Actinomycetota; class Actinomycetes; order Kitasatosporales; family Streptomycetaceae; genus Streptomyces; species Streptomyces sediminimaris. Next base: position 3,113,429 of record NZ_JBJWOT010000001.1, read on the forward strand.
GGTCTTGCCCGCGCCGTTCGGTCCGAGGAGGCCGAGGACCTGGCCCTTCTCGACACGGAAGGACAGCTCCCGCACCGCGTAACGGTCCGCCGACCGGGCGTACCGCTTGCTCAGGCCGGTGATCTGCAGCGGTACGCCGGCGAGCGCGGGGTCCGGGGGCGCCGCGGACCTGCGGCGCCGGCCGGTCAGCAGCAGGGCCAGGGCGAGCAGCGCGCCCGCCGCCGGGAGCCACCACACCCAGGACGGCAGCGGCGCGGCCGCGGTGCTCACGCCGGGTGCCGTCGGCACCCTCAGATCGCTCCTCAGGGAGACGGTGTACGTCGCCGGGGTCACCGGAGAGGCGTAGCCCAGGTCGGTGGAGGCGAGGACCAGGCGCAGCCGGTGGCCCTGCTCGACCTGGTGGTCGACGGCGGGCAGGGTGATCGTGACGTCCTTGCCCGCCTTCGCGCCCTCGACGCGGACGGGCGTCACCAGCTGTGCGGGCAGCTGGGGCGTGCCGCCGCCGGGAGGGACGTCGTACACCTTCCCGAAGAGCACGGCGTCGTCGCTCGTGGACTTCACGTGCACGGTGACCGTCGGCGATCCGGTGATCCGCAGGCCGCGGGAGAGCGGCGCCGACTCGAACCGCGCGTACTGGCCGGGGAAGTCCAGTGACACCCCCACGCCCAGCGAGGACAGCTGGGCGAGTCCGCCGGAGCCGCCCAGGCCGGGCAGGGCGGAGACGCCGGGCGGGCTGCCGCCGGCCGGGTTGGCGAAGCTCTGCCCCGTGCCCCGCAGCCGCAGCGGGCGCTGCCCGCTCTCCAGGCCCGGGTAGGTGCCGGCGCTGGCGCCGCGCAGCACGGCCGCGCCGCTGGTGGAGTCGACGCCGCCGCTGCGGCTGACGCGGAAGGCCGGGCCGGTGTCCGTGCCCCTGTCCTGCTTGAGGTAGCGGTCGAACCACGTACGCACGCGTGCCTGGACGCGGCCGGCCTCCAGGTCGCCGCCGTCGTGCCCGCCGGCGATCCAGTCCACGTCGACGGGGGCGCCGTTGGCGCGGACGGCCCTCGCCGCGGCGTCGGCCTGGCCGAGCGGGAAGAGGGAGTCGGTCTGGCCCTGCACCAGCAGGGTCGGCACCTTGATGCGGCCGGCCACGGCCGACGGGGAGCGGGCGGCCAGCAGCTCGCGCGCCTGCGCGTCCGGCCGGCCCGACTCCGCGACCCGCTGGTACATCCGGCACAGCTGCGGCTCGAACTTCTCGCAGCCGCCGCCGGAGTTGACGAAGATCCCGGCCCACAGCTTCTTGAACACGCCGTTCGGGAACAGGGCGTCGGCGAGGTTCCAGTACGTGATCGCCGGGGCGATGGCGTCCACCCGGTGGTCGTGACCGGCGGCCAGCAGCGAGATCGCGCCGCCGTACGAGGCGCCGGCGACGCCCACGCGCGGGTCACCGGGTTTGTCGAGCTGGACCTGGGGCTGCCGGGCCAGCCAGTCGATGAGCCTGGAGACGTCGGCGACCTCGCCCTTCGGGTCGTTCAGGCCGATCTTGCCGGTGGACCTGCCGAAGCCGCGCGCGGACCAGGTCAGGACCGCGTAGCCGGCCCTGGCGAGGTCCTCCGCCTGCGGGCGCACGTCCTGCTTGCTGCCGCCGAAGCCGTGGGCGAGCAGGACGGCGGGGTGGCGCCCGCCGCCCCGGGCGGGGGTGAAGTAGGAGGTGTCGATCCTCACCCCGTCCATCGCCATCAGGCGGTCCGTGCGGTGCACGGGGGGCTGCCCGTCCGAGGCCACGGCCGTCCAGGTGCCCGCGCCCGCGAGCACCACGACGGCGGCACCCGCGGCGAGAAGCCTCCGGGGGGTTCGCAGCAGCCCTCGCAGGCGGGAGGGTCGAAGATCCATGCCTCAACGGTACGGGGCGTCTCCGACAGCCGGGGCAGCCCCGGGGGTGAACAGGTGCCCCTCCCCCGGGAGTACGGGCGTGCCTCCGCGTACCGCGGTCGCGGTACGGCCGGGGGCTCGGGGCGCCCCGGGACGGGCTGACGGCCTCCAGTGGAGAGAAGGCCGTCGGAAAACCTGCGGACGTCCGGTATCCGGAGCTGTCAGTGTGTCCCGCTAGAGTCAGCGATCACAGGAACGCACAACCGAATCACAGTAATGGGTGGGGACTCATGAAGCTGAAGCACACCGCCGCCTGGGTGGGGTTCACGGCGGCGGCGGCGCTCACGGTGTCCGCGTGCGGCGCGGACACCGCGAAGACGGCGGCCAGGGCCGTGGACAACGCCGACAAGATCATGGCGGCCCTCTCCCGGGCGACCGACCGCACCGAGCAGCTCGGCTCGGCCGAGGTCAAGGTCAGCACCGACCTGGGCACGGGCACCCCGATCGCCATGGACGGGACGTACTCCTGGGGCGACGGCCTGGCGTTCGACGCCGAGATGGACACCGCTGCCGCGCACATGCAGCAGTTGCAGGACAGCCCGAAGACCCGGGTGCTGTTCGTGCACGGCGCCTACTACTACGACATCGACCCGCAGCCCTCGGGCCCGCTGGCGGGCAAGCAGTGGATGCGGATCGACTCCTCGGCGATCTTCGGCGACAAGGGCGCGCAGGCCTTCAGCGGCAGCGGCGGGGGCAGCAACCCGGCGGCGGCGATGCGCGGGCTGAAGTACGCGAACAACGTCAAGGACCTGGGCGAGGAGACCGTCGACGGGCAGAGCACGACCCACTACCGGGCCGTCGTCGACAAGGCGCACATGGGCAAGTTCAAGGACGCCTACGGCGGCGACAACCTGATGGGCTCGATGACCGGCGGCGCCGACTCGATGACCATGGACATCTGGGTCGGCTCCAAGGACCTCCCGGTCCGCCTGAAGCAGACGCTCGGCACGGTCAAGGTCACCATGGACTTCCAGAAGTTCGGCGCCACGGCCCCGGTGAAGGCTCCGCCGGCCGCGCAGACCGGTGACCTCACCGAAGCGGTCAAGAAGGCCCAGGAGCAGCAGGGCTGAGCCGCCGCACGACGGTGCCCCGTCCCCACCGGCCGGGCGGGAGGAGCGGGGCACCGTGCGGTCTTTACGGGCCCGGGGCCCGCGCCTCAGTGGTTGCGCGGGAAGCCGAGGTCGACGCCGGCGGGGGCGTCGGCGGGGTCGGGCCAGCGGGTGGTGACGACCTTGCCCCGGGTGTAGAAGTGCGTGCCGTCGTTGCCGTAGATGTGGTGGTCGCCGAAGAGGGAGTCCTTCCAGCCGCCGAAGCTGTGGTAGCCGACCGGGACCGGGATGGGCACGTTCACGCCGACCATGCCGGCCTCGACCTCCAGCTGGAAGCGGCGGGCGGCGCCGCCGTCCCGGGTGAAGACGGCGGTGCCGTTGCCGAACGGCGAGGCGTTGATCAGCGCGACGCCCTCCTCGTAGGTGTCCACGCGCAGCACGCACAGCACCGGGCCGAAGATCTCGTCCTGGTAGGCCCTGGCGGTGGTGGGCACCCGGTCGAGCAGGGAGAGGCCGATCCAGTGCCCGTCCTCGTAGCCCTCGACGGTGTGGCCGGTGCCGTCCAGGACGACCTCGCAGCCCTCGGCCGCGGCGCCCCGCACGTAGGAGGCGACCTTGTCGCGGTGGGCGGCGGTGATCAGCGGGCCCATCTCGGAGGCGGGGTCGTCGCCGGGGCCGATCCTGATCTTCGCGGCGCGCTCGCGGATCTTCTCCACCAGCGTGTCGCCGACCGATCCGACCGCGACGACGGCGGAGATGGCCATGCAGCGCTCGCCGGCGGAGCCGTAGGCCGCGCTCACCGCCGCGTCGGCGGCCGCGTCCAGGTCGGCGTCGGGCAGCACCAGCATGTGGTTCTTCGCGCCGCCGAGGGCCTGCACGCGCTTGCCGTTCGCGGCGGCGGTGGTGTGGATGTGGCGGGCGATCGGGGTCGAGCCGACGAACGAGACCGCCTTGACGTCCGGGTGCTCCAGCAGCCGGTCGACGGCCGCCTTGTCGCCGTGCACGACGTTGAAGACGCCGTCCGGCAGGCCGGCCTCGGCCAGCAGCTCGGCGACCTTCATGGACGCCGACGGGTCCTTCTCGGAGGGCTTGAGCACGAAGGTGTTGCCGCACGCGATGGCGAGCGGGAACATCCACATCGGCACCATGGCCGGGAAGTTGAACGGGGTGATGCCCGCCACGACACCGAGCGGCTGGCGGATCGACGCGACGTCCACCCGGCTGGCGACCTGCGTGGACAGCTCGCCCTTGAGCTGGACGTTGATGCCGCAGGCCAGGTCGACGATCTCCAGGCCGCGGGCCACCTCGCCCAGCGCGTCGGAGTGCACCTTGCCGTGCTCGGCGGTGATCAGCTCCGCGATCGCGTCCCGGTTGGCGTCCAGCAGCGCGCGGAACCTGAACAGGATCTCGGTGCGCCTGGCCAGCGAGGACTGCCCCCAGGAGGCGAAGGCGTCCTTCGCGGCGGCGACCGCGGCGTCCACCTCGTCGGCCGACGCGAACGCGACCTTCGTGGTGACCGCGCCGGTCGCCGGGTCGGTGACCGGCCCGTACGTACCCGACGCGCCCTCGACGGTCTTGCCGCCGATCCAGTGGTTGACGATCTTCGTCATGCCCAGTTGCTCCTTCACAGATGGCGGCGTCGGGTGGAGACGTGCCGTTCGTACAGCTCCCGGGCCTTGACCGCCGACGGTCGGGTCGCGGTCTCGGCCACGGGTACATCCCACCAGGCCTGGGCGGGCGGCGGGCCCGACACAGTGTCGGCCGTTTCGGTCTCGACGTAGACACATGTGGGAGTGTCGGCGGCGCGGGCCCGCGCCAGCGCCTCGTGCAGATCGGCGACGGTCCTGGCGCGCAGCACGCGCATGCCCAGGCTGGCCGCGTTGGCGGCGAGGTCCACCGGCAGCGGCGCCCCGGTGTACGTACCGTCGTCCGAGCGGAACCGGTACGCGGTGGCGAACCGCTCGCCGCCCACCGACTCGGAGAGGCCGCCGATGGACGCGTACCCGTGGTTCTGGACCAGCAGGACCTTGATCGCGACGCCCTCCTGCACGGCGGTGACGATCTCCGTCGGCATCATCAGATAGGTGCCGTCGCCGACCAGCGCCCACACCGGACGGTCGGGCGCCGCCAGCTTCACGCCGATCGCGGCCGGTATCTCGTAGCCCATGCAGGAGTAGCCGTACTCCAGGTGGTACTGGTCCCGCGAGCGCGCCCGCCACAGCTTGTGCAGGTCGCCCGGGAGGGAACCGGCCGCGTTGACGATCACGTCCGTGTCGTCCACGACCGCGTCCAGGGCGCCGAGCACCTGCGGCTGGGTCGGGCGCACGTCCGGCTCGTCGGCCTCGTAGCAGGCGTCGACGCGCTGCTCCCAGCGCTCCTTGTCCTCGGTGTACTCGGCGACGTAGGAGGCCGGGACGCGGTGCGCGTGCGTGCCCAGGGCCGCCGTCAGCTCCTGCAGCCCGCTGCGGGCGTCCGCGATCAGCGGCAGGCCGGCGAGCTTGTGCCCGTCGTAGGGCGCGATGTTGAGGTTGAGGAAGCGGACGCCCGCGCCGGTGAAGAGGGTGCCGGAGGCGGTGGTGAAGTCGGTCCAGCGGGTGCCGACGCCGATCACCAGGTCGGCGGTGCGGGCGAGTTCGTCGGCCGTGGCCGTGCCGGTGTGGCCGATGCCGCCGACGTCCTGGGGATGGTCCCAGCGCAGCGAGCCCTTGCCGGCCTGGGTGGAGGCGACGGGGATGCCGGTGCCGGCCGCGAACTCGGCGAGGGCCTCCTCGGCGCGGCTGTGGTGCACCCCGCCACCGGCGACGACCAGCGGCCTGCGCGCGGAGCGGACCGCGGTCACCGCCTCGGCGAGTTCGGTCGGGTCGGCGCCCGGGCGGCGCACGACCCAGGTGCGCTCGGCGAAGAACTCCCCGGGCCAGTCGTACGCCTCCGCCTGGACGTCCTGCGGAAGCGCCAGGGTCACCGCGCCGGTCTGCACGGGGTCGGTGAGGACCCGCATGGCCTGCAGGGCCGCCGGAACGAGCTGTTCGGGCCGGGTGACGCGGTCGAAGTACGTCGACACCGGGCGCAGGCAGTCGTTGACCGACACGTCGCCCGCGCCGGGGGCCTCCAGCTGCTGCAGGACCGGGTCGGCGGGGCGGGTGGCGAAGACGTCGCCGGGCAGCAGCAGGACCGGGAGGTGGTTGACGGTGGCGAGGGCGGCGCCCGTCACCAGGTTGGTCGCGCCCGGGCCGATGGAGGTCGTCACGGCGTGCGCGGACAGGCGGCCCGACTGCCGGGCGTAGCCGACCGCCGCGTGCACCATGGCCTGCTCGTTGCGGCCCTGGTGGTACGGCATGTCGGCCGCGTACTCGACGAGCGCCTGGCCGATCCCCGCCACGTTGCCGTGGCCGAGGACGCCCCAGGTCGCGCCGATCAGCCGCTGCCGTACGCCGTCGCGCTCGGTGTACTGGACGGCCAGGAAGCGCACCAGCGCCTGTGCGACCGTCAGCCGCGCCGTCGAGGTGGTCGGAGTCATCGGTAACCCCCAGTGCCTTGTGCGTGGGCCGGATGGAGGCGGATCCGCCGCTTCCGTCGCCGGACGCGGGATCCGCCCCCACGGGAGGGAGATACGCGCCGGCGGACGGAACCGTTCGGGACCTCCGGCGCGGGGCCGTAGCGGGCGGGGAGTCGTCGCTCGCACTTCGCTCCTGCCAGGGCGAAGCGGCCTTCCGCGCCGGAGGCGATCTGGGCCCGGGCGGCAGGGGGAACGTACGCGAGGCCGGAGGCCGACCCGAATACTCTTCCCCCGCCCGGGAGTTGGAACTCTCCGTCCGTTATGTCACGGGTCGGCTGTACCGTACATCCGCCTCGCGGCGGAAGCACGTTCCTCCCGGCGCACAGCTCGCCCGCGGTCATCAGCCCCTCACAGCAGTCCTACGGCGGTGTCGACGGCGGCGGCCACGTCGCCGTCCGGCGGGTACAGCAGCGAGCGGCCGACCACCAGCCCCCGGACGGTGGGAAGCTGGAGCGCGCCGCGCCACTTCTCGTACGCGCCGTCCTGGTCGTCGCCGACCTCACCGCCCAGCAGCACCGCGGGCAGCGTGGAGGTCTGCATGACCTCGGCCATGTCGTCGGGGTTCTCGGTGACGGGCAGTTTGAGCCAGGTGTACGCCGAGGTGCCGCCCAGGCCCGAGGCGATGGCGATGGACTTGGTGACGGCCTCGGCGGACAGGTCGTTGCGCAGTCTCCCCTCCTGCGTGCGGTGGCTGACGAACGGCTCGACGAAGACGGGGAGCCGGCGCGCGGCCATGTCGTCGATGGCGCGCGCGGTGGACTCCAGCGTGGTCAGCGAGCCCGGGTCGGTGTAGTCGATGCGCAGCAGCAGCTTGCCCGCGTCGAAGCCGAGGCGCTCGATGTCCTGCGCGCGGTGGCCGGTGAAGCGGTCGTCGAGTTCGAAGCTCGCGCCCTGCAGGCCTCCTCGGTTCATCGAGCCCATGACGACCTTGTTCTCCAGCGCGCCGAGCAGGAGCAGGTCGTCGAGGATGTCGGCGGTGGCGAGGACGCCGTCGACGCCGGGGCGGGAGAGCGCGAGGCACAGGCGCCGCAGCAGGTCGGCGCGGTTGGCCATGGCGAATCCGCGCTCGCCGACGCCGAGCGCGCCGCGGGCCGGGTGATCGGCGGCGACGATCATCAGCCGCCCCGAGCCGCCCACGAGCGGCCTGCGGGCGCGGCGGGCGGCCGCCTCGGCCACGGCCTCGGGGTGGTGCGTACGGATGCGGACGAGCTCGCGGATGTCCACGCGGGCGTGTCCGGCGCCCTCGCCGCCGAGGGGGGCGCCGTGGGCGCCTTCGTGGTGGGCGCCCGTGACCCGGCCGGCCCTCACAGCACCGCTCCGGCCTCGAGGGCGGCATCGATCTCGTCGGCGGTCGGCATCGCGGAGGAGCACTCCAGGCGGGAGGCGACGATCGCGCCCGCCGCGTTGGCGCGCCGCATGACCGTCTCCAGGTCCCGGCCCGCGAGCAGGCCGTCGCAGAGCGAGCCGCCGAAGGCGTCGCCGGCGCCGAGGCCGTTGAGGACGCTGACCGGCAGCGGCGGCACCTCGGCGGACTCGCCCTCGCTGTCGACGGCGAGGACGCCCTTGGGGCCCTGCTTGACGACGGCGAGTTCGCAACCCGCGTCCAGCAGGGCCTGGGCGGCGGCGCGTGGTTCGCGCACTCCGGTGGCGACCTCCACCTCGTCGAGGTTGCCGACCGCGACGGTGGTGTGGCGCAGGGCCTCCTGGTAGAAGGGGCGGGCTGCCGCCGGGTCCTTCCAGAACATGGGGCGCCAGTCGAGGTCGAAGACCGTGGTGCCGGACTTGGCCCGGTGGGCGAGGGCCGCCAGTGTCGCCGTACGACTCGGTTCCTCGCTCAGTCCGGTGCCGGTGATCCAGAAGACGCGGGTCTCGCGGATGGCGTCGAGGTCGAGCTCGTGGGCGTCGATCTCCAGGTCGGGGGCCTTGGGCCGGCGGTAGAAGTACAGCGGGAAGTCGTCCGGCGGGAAGATCTCGCAGAAGGTGACCGGGGTCGGCAGGCCCGGGACCGGGGTGACCCAGCGGTCGTCGACGCCGAAGCCCCGCAGGGCCTCGTGCAGATAGCTGCCGAAGGGGTCGTCACCGGTGCGCGTGATCACCGCGGTGCGGTGCCCGAGGCGGGCGGCGGCCACCGCGACGTTGCTCGCCGAGCCGCCGAGGAACTTGCCGAAGCTCGTCACCTGCGGCAGCGGCACGCCGGTCTGGAGCGGATAGAGGTCCACCCCGATCCGCCCCATGGTGATCAGGTCGTACGCCATCGGCTTCCCTTCGTTGCGTCTCTCTCCCCGGTTTCTAGCCCCGCGCACGGAGCCCTGTCAATGTTTTGTCCAGACATTCGGACCAGACCTTGACACCCCTCGCCGGGACCCGCACGCTGGCGGCCATGACGCCGTTGTCACCTCCATCACCATCTTCCGGTCCTTCCCGAATCCGCGTCGGTTCGGCGCCCGACTCCTGGGGCGTCTGGTTTCCCGACGACCCGCGCCAGGTCCCGTGGCAGCGCTTCCTCGACGAGGTGGCGGACTCGGGCTACGAGTGGATCGAGCTCGGTCCGTACGGGTACCTGCCGACCGATCCGGCCGTCCTCACCGAGGAGACGGCCCGGCGCGGCCTGAAGGTGTCGGCCGGCACCGTCTTCACCGGCCTGCACCACGGCGAGGCCGTGTGGGACAAGACCTGGGCGCACGTCGCCGACAACGCCGCCCTCGCGCAGGCGATGGGGGCGTCCCACCTGGTGGTCATCCCGTCCTTCTGGCGGGACGACAAGACCGGTGAGGTACTGGAGCCCGACACGCTGACGCCCGGGCAGTGGCGCGACCTCAACTCCCTGACGGAGCGGCTGGGGCGTCGGGTGCGGGAGGAGTACGGGCTGCGGATCGTGGTGCACCCGCACGCCGACACGCACATCGACAGCGAGGAGAACGTCGTCCGCTTCCTCGACGGCACCGACTCCGACGTCGTGTCGCTGTGCCTGGACACCGGGCACTACGCGTACTGCGGCGGCGACAGCGTCAAGCTGATCGAGACCTACGGCGAGCGGATCGGGTACCTGCACCTCAAGCAGGTGGACCCGGGGATCCTGGCGGAGGTGCGGGCCAAGGGGACGCCGTTCGGGCCCGCCGTCGCCCAGGGGGTCATGTGCGAGCCCCCGGCGGGCGTGCCCGCGCTGGAGCCGGTGCTCGACGCCGCGCGGAAGCTGGGGGTCGACCTGTTCGCGATCGTCGAACAGGACATGTATCCCTGCGAGCCGGACGCACCGTTGCCCATCGCCCGGCGGACCCGGGCGTTCCTGCGGTCCTGCGGGGCGTAGCCCTTCCGGGACGGTGCGGCTCGTGCGCGGGTGCGGCCTCCCGCGCGGGTGCGGTGCGGTGCGGGCCGTGTGGCGGGCGCGGCTCGGGCGCGGGTTCCGGCGCGGCTCGGGTGCGGGTGCGGGCCGTGTGGCGGGCGCGGCCTGCGGCCGGTCCAGGCGTTCGGGTCCGCGTGGCGGAGCCGCGTGTCGACGCGGCGCCGAGCCCCTGGCGGCACCGTACGCGCCATAGCACGATGGGTGCCCTCTCTTGGGGCGGGCGCGGGAGGAGCGCATGGCGGACGGGGTGCTGGTCCGGTCCGGGCGCGGGCCCTGGGGGGCCTGGGAGAGCGTGGCGGCGCGGCCGCATCCCCGGTTGCGGCCCGGCGTGATCAGTTATCGCGGGGTGCGGCTGGCGCTGAACCGGCCGCGGCGTCGGCTGGAGGCGCCGATCGGGGCGGCGACGCTGCTGCTCGGGTTCGAGGAGCCGGTGCGCATCACCCGCCCGGGGAGGCCCCCGGCCACGCTCGTCTCGGTGTTCTCGGGGCCGACGACCACACCGGCCGTCGGCGAGCACGGCGGGCGCCTGTCCGGCATCGAGGTGCTGCTCATGCCGTGGGCGGCGTTCACGCTGTTCGGCGTACCGCAGTACGAGCTCACCGACCGCACCGTCGACCCCGACGACCTGCCGCACGTCCTCGGCGGCCCCAAGGGCGCCGGCCACCGGCGCAGCATCGGTGAACTGTCCGCCGCACTGGCCGCGCTGCCGACCTGGCAGGACCGGTTCACTCTGCTGGACGACGAGCTGACACGCTGGTCGCTGGCCGGGACACCGAGCTCCGCGGGGGTCGTACGGGCCTGGTCGGAGCTGGTGCGGACCTGGGGCTCGGTGCCGGTACGGCTGCTGGCCGACGAGGTGGGCTGGAGCGTACGGCACCTGGAGAACCGGTTCCGGGAGCAGATCGGGCTCGGTCCGAAGGTCGCCGCCCGGGTGCTGCGGTTGCAGCGGGCACGGCGGCTGCTGACGCAGGGACACGGGCAGGCGGAGACCGCGGCGATCTGCGGTTTCTACGACCAGGCCCATCTGAGCGGGGAGTTCAGGGCGATGACGGGGTGCACTCCCCGCGAGTTCACGACGGCGCGGACGATCCCGCCCGTGTCGCAGCCGATGGTTCCGGCGGCCGACCGGATGACCGGCGAGGCGACGAGCCTGTTGCTCACATCCTCACGAAGTGCGGTTTTTTCCAAGACCGGCGAGGTTCGCTGAATGCACGCTGATCTTCCGGCCGGTGATCCCGGGGGGGAAGTCACCGACGGCACGTCCTCGGGAACGACGGCACGTCCCGGGGACGGGAAACCGGGGGAGCCGGGGGAGCCAGGGGGCCGGGCCCGGCGCAGCGGGTCCGGTCCACCTTGCCCGGCGGGTTCACCTCGCCGCGCCGACCCCGCCTTCCCGGCCGCCGCGAACCGTCAACGCGGCATTGCCACGACCCCGTTGTCAACGCGCCGCGCCTTCGAGCCCGCACACGCCTTTGCAGCACTCGTGTCACAAACGCCCCCCTCGTGTCACGCATGTCCCGTGTACGCGGGTCCCGCGTCACACCCGCCCCACAGACCCTGCCCTCCCTTCAGGTCCCCTCGTTGACGGGGGCACAGGCTTTGTGATCGCCAGCGCAGCGCCCGGCTCCCCCGACGGCCGCCCCCAGGCCGACCCCGCGGCGCGCGCAGGGAGGTGCTACCCATGACCGACCGAAGGCTCTGGTCGTACAAGGAGATCGCGGCGCACATCAAGGTGCAGCCGGACACCGTGCGGTCCTACCGCAAGCACGGGCTGCTGCCCCCGCCCGACCACGTCGAGGGCGGCAAGCCCTTCTGGTTCGCCGACACGGTCCGCGCGTGGGTCGCCTCCAGGCCCGGCAACCGCGGCCGCAGAGACGACTGACCTCCACGGCAGTCCCCGCACAACCGACCGTCCCTGGAAAACCCGCTGTGCCCCGCCCGGCCGGTGGGGCACAGTCGTCCGATGAACAACTTCTCCGCGAAACCCGTCCTGACCGGCCAGAAGACCGCACTGCGCCCCTTCACCGCGGCCGACGCCGACGCGATCTGGGAGATCATCCAGGACCCCGAGGTCGTCCGCTTCACGTTCGAGCCGTCCACGCAGCTGTCCCCGGAACGCCTGCGCTCCCTCTACGGCGCCCGTGCCACCGCACCCGACCGGCTCGACCTCGCCGTCACCGACCCCGCCACCGGCGAGCTCCTCGGCGAAGTGGTCCTCAACGAGTGGGACCCCGGCGCCCGCAGCTGCAACTTCCGCACGCTCCTCGGCCCCCGCGGCCGCGGCCGCGGGCTGGGCACCGAGGCGACCCGGCTCATCGTCGGGTACGGCTTCGAGCACCTCTCCCTGCACCGCATCCAGTTGGAGGCGTACGGCCACAATCACCGTGCCCTGCGCGTGTACGAGAAGGTCGGCTTCGTGGTCGAGGGCGTCCGGCGGGAGGTACGGCTGCGGGACGGCCGGTGGGTCGACGAGGTGATCATGGGCATCCTCGACCGAAACTGGGCCGCCCTCAGCTCCACGGCTCGATGACCGTCACGCCCGCTCCCGGCGCCGTCCCCATCGCCGCCAGCGCCGCGGGGGTCGCGTCCAGGGGGATGGTCGAGGTGACCAGCAGATCGGGACGGAGCACGCCCGCCCTGACCAGCTCCAGCATCGGCGGATAGGTGTGCGCCGCCATGCCGTGGCTGCCGAGGAGTTCGAGTTCCAGGGCGATCGCGCGGGCCATCGGCACAGGGGTCGTACCGGTCGGCGAGGGGAGCAGACCCACCTGGACGTGCCGGCCCCGGCGGCGCAGGCCGTTCACCGAGGCGGCGCAGGTGGCCGGCGATCCCAGGGCGTCGAGGGACAACTGCGCTCCCCCACCGGTCAGTTCGCGGACCGCCTCGGCCGTGTCCGGCGTCGCGGAGGCGTCCAGGCACTCCGCCGCGCCGAACGTCCGCGCCAGATCCAGTGCCCGCGGCGAGACGTCCACCGCGACCACCCGCGCCCCCGCCGCCGCCGCGATCATCACCGCGGACAGGCCCACCCCTCCGCAGCCGTGCACCGCGACCCACTCCCCCGCCGCCACCCGGCCCTGCTGCACCACGGCCCGGAACGCCGTGGCGAACCGGCAGCCCAGCGCCGCCGCCGTGGCGAAGGACAGCTCCCGGGGCACGGCGACGAGGTTCACGTCGGCGTGGTCCAGCGCCACGTACTGGGCGAACGATCCCCAGTGCGTGAAGCCGGGCTGCGTCTGCCGCTCGCACACCTGCCGGTCGCCTGCCGCGCACGCTCCGCAGGTCCCGCAGGCGCAGACGAAGGGGACGGTGACGCGGTCGCCGGGGCGCCAGTTGTGCACGCCGGCGCCGACCGTCTCCACCACGCCGGCGAGCTCATGGCCCGGTACGTGAGGGAGGGTGATGTCGGGGTCGTGGCCCTGCCAGCCGTGCCAGTCGCTGCGGCAGAGGCCGGTGGCCTCGACCCGCACGACCACCCCGTGGCCGGCGGGCCGAGGGTCGGGTACCTCACGTACGTCGGGCCGGTTCCCGTACCGCTCGAACACCACTGCCCGCATCTGCGCTCCCCTCACCGACTGACTCTGCGGGTACATCGTGACCGGCCGCGCGCTCCCCCGCGCCGCCGCCGGGACGCTCATCGCCCCCCTCGCTCATCCCGAACCGCTCGTGGAAGCGCCGCAGCGGACCCGGGGCCCACCAGGTCGCACGGCCCGTCAGCCGCATCACCGCCGGGACCAGCAGGCTCCGTACGATCATCGCGTCCATCAGGACCGCCAGGGCGATGCCCAGCCCGAGCATCTTGGTGTTGGTCACCCGCGAGGTGCCTATCGCGACCATCACCACGGCCAGGATCACCGCCGCCGCCGTGATCAGCCCTCCGGTCCGCTGCAGGCCGTGCCGGACCGCGGCGTTGTGGTCGCCGGTCCGGTCGTGCTCCTCCTTGATGCGCGAGAGCAGGAAGACGCCGTAGTCCATGGAGAGGCCGAAGGCGACGCAGAACATCAGGACCGGCAGCGTGGTCTCGATGGAGCCGGGGCTGGTGAAGCCGAGCAGGCCGGAGAGATGGCCGTCCTGGAAGACCCAGACCACCGCGCCGAACATGGCGCTCAGGCTGAGCGCGTTCAGCACCACCGCCTGGACCGGTATCAGCACGCTGCCCGTCAGCAGGAAGACCAGGAGCAGGGTGACGACGGCGATGAAGACGGCCGCCCAGGGCAGGCGCTCGGCTATCGCGTGCTTGGAGTCGACCAGGACGGCGGCCGTGCCGGTCACCTTGGTGTCGAACGGGGCGTCCGTGGCGCGCAGCTCGCCCACCAGCCGCTGGGCCGTGTCGCCGACGGCCTCGCCCTTCGGCTGCACGGTGAAGTAGGCCGACCGGCCCTTCACCAGCGGGCCGTCGACCCGCAGCACACCGGGCAGGTCCGCGACGCGCTCCTTGTAGGCCGCGTACCGGGCCGGTGTCGCCTTTCCCTCCGCGAGCACCTCCAGGCCACCGCCGGGGCTGCCCGGGAAGCCGTCACGCAGGTGCTGCTGCACGACGTGCGACTCGGCGCCCGAGGGCAGCTGGCGGTCGTCGGCGGTGCCGAACCGCACGCCCAGGAAGGGCAGCCCGAGGACGATCAGGACGGCGGTGGTCGCCGCGGCGAAGATCGGGGCCCGGCGCATGACCAGGGCCGCCGCCCGCGCCCAGGCCGTGCCCTGCTCGCCGGAGGTCCGCACCGGACGCCCGCGCCGCAGCAGATGCCGTAGATCCAGGGAGTTGACCCGGTCTCCCAGCAGGACCAGCGCCGCGGGGAGCAGGATCAGCGCGGCCGCGGCGGCCAGCAGCACCACGGCGATGCCGGCGTAGGCGAAGGACCGCAGGAAGTACTGCGGGAAGAGCAGCATCGCGGCCAGGGAGACGGCCACCGTGAGCGCCGAGAAGAGGACCGTACGCCCGGCGGTGCGCAGGGTGGTCGCCACGGCGGGCAGCGGTTCGGCCCCGGCGGACAGCTCCTCACGGAAGCGCCGGACGATGAACAGGGCGTAGTCGATGGCGAGTCCGAGGCCGAGGGCGGTGGTGAGGTTCAGCGCGAACACGGACACGTCGGTGAACTCCGTCAGACCGCGCAGTACGGCGTTCGTCCCCAGGATCGCGACGATGCCGATGCCCAGCGGCAGCAGCGCGGCGATCGCGCTGCCGAAGACCATCACCAGCAGCACGAGGGTCACCGGCAGGGCGATCAGCTCGGCGCGGGTCAGGTCCTCCTTGATGGTCGTCTGCATCTCGTGCCGCACGGCGACGATGCCGCCGACCTTGACCTCCACCGGCCCGTGCGCACCCCGGAAGGAGGGCGCGAT
The DNA here is from genome assembly GCF_047049295.1 of Streptomyces sediminimaris. Classification (NCBI taxonomy): domain Bacteria; kingdom Bacillati; phylum Actinomycetota; class Actinomycetes; order Kitasatosporales; family Streptomycetaceae; genus Streptomyces; species Streptomyces sediminimaris. The sequence goes on from NZ_JBJWOT010000001.1 coordinate 3,128,625, forward strand.
GCGGTCCAGGGTCCTGCCCATCGCGTTCTCGTCGCCCGTGATGTGCGCGGCGATCAGTGCCTCGTGGCCGTCCTCGGCACGCAGCGCGGGCGACTTGGACTGCCAGTAGGAGCCGACGCCCGTGACGCCCTTCTCGCCCGCCAGGCGTGCGGTGAGGCGCCGCGCCTCGGCGGCCACCGCCGGGTCGTCCACCGACGAACGGCCGGAGTCGACGAGCAGCAGGAGGTTGGGCTGGGAGGCGGGGAACTCCCGCTCCAGCGCCTTGGTCGCGTAGGTCGACTGGGCGTCCGGGTCCTCCCAGCCGCCGCTGCCCAGACGGTCGGCGACCCCGCTGCCGGCCAGCACGGCGAGAGCGGTGATCAGGAGGGCGGCGAGCAGCGACAACCGCGGGCGGGCGGTGACGAAGCGGGTCCAGCCGCCCAGGTGTGGTGGCTTGTTGACTTCGGTCATCGTGCGGTGTCCCCTTCACCGTGGAAAACCATAGACTGGAAACACGAGAGATCACTCGCGTTTCCCTAGAATGCGAGTGACCGCTCGCGTTTGTCAACGGCGTTCGGAGATCTGGGGATAACGCGTGCCCGACAACGCACAGAAGGACAACGCACTGAAGGACAGCCCGCAGAAGGACCGCGCGCAGAAGGACGGCCCGCAGAAGGACGGCCCGCAGAAGGGGCAGCCCCGCCGCCGCCAGGCCCGGGGTGAGCGCCGTATCGCCCAGCTCCTCGACGCCGCGGCCTCGGTCTTCTGCACCACGGGCTATACGGCCGCCAGCACCAACGCGATCGCCCGCGAGGCGGGCGTCTCACCCGGCACGCTCTACCAGTTCTTCCCGAACAAGGAAGCGATCGCGATCGAGCTGGGCGACCGGCTGATGCACGAGATGCGGGAGGCGTACGGCGAGGCCCTCGCCCCGGTCGACCCGGCGACCCCGCTGGAGGAGGCGGTCGGAGCGGCCGTCGACCGGTTCATCGCCTTCAACTGCGACCACCCGGTGTTCTTCGCGCTGATGCACGGACCCGACATCCCGGGCCGGATCGCCGAGGAACACGACGCCCTGCACGCGACGCTGGTCTCCCGGGTCGAGGACCTGCTCTTCTCGCTGCTGCCGGACGCCCGGCCGGCCGACGTCACGCGCACCGCGCACGTCTGCCTCGGGATGTACAAGGCGGGCCTGGAGCTGATCCTCGCCCATGAGGGCGCCGAGCGTGACGCGTACATCGAGGAGATCAAGAAGGTCCTGATCGGCTACCTCGGCCCCCTGGTCGGCGACCGGCTCGGCACCACGGACACCATCACGGACGCCACCTGACACCGCCGAGGACCCTGCCTGACACCACGGCGGGCACCACCGGACGCCACGGCGGGCACCCCCGGACGCCACCGCGGGCACCGCCACGACCGCGACCGCCCGACCGGCGAGCCGCCTCCCGACGCGCGGGCGCCTCGATGGAAAAGTACCCCCTAGGGGTATACTCTGAGAGTGGTGGGGCCCCCATGGACCCCGTACGTACCGCAAGATCGCACACGCCTCGACGAGGAGAACGACATGAGCTCCCAGACCGGCACCCCGGGTACCGTCACCACCGTCTACAAGGTGACCGGAATGACCTGCGGACACTGCGAAGGCGCCGTCTCCGGCGAGATCTCCGAACTTCCCGGTGTCACCTCCGTGACGGCCGTCGCCTCGTCCGGCGAGGTCACCGTCGTCTCCGCGGCCCCGCTCGACGAGGCCGCCGTACGTGCCGCGGTCGACGAGGCCGGCTACGAGCTCGTCGGCCAGATCTGACCACGATCCGGGTATCCCAGATGACCAGCACCACGACCAAGACACCGGCACCGACACCGATACCCGCGGCCGCGGACGCCTCCGAGGTCGAGCTGCTCATCGGCGGGATGACCTGCGCCTCCTGCGCGGCACGCGTCGAGAAGAAGCTCAACCGCATGGACGGCGTCACGGCCACGGTGAACTACGCCACGGAGAAGGCGCGGATCACCTTCCCCGCGGACACGCAGGTCGCCGACCTGATCGCCACCGTCGTCAAGACGGGGTACACGGCAGAGGAGCCGGCCCCGCCCCAGGAGGAGCCCGCCGCGCAGGAGGCTCCCGAAGAAGACCCCGAACTCGCCTCCTACCGGCAGCGGTTCACCATCTCCGTCCTGCTCGCGCTCCCCGTGGTGCTGCTGTCGATGGTGCCCGCCCTGCAGTTCGACAACTGGCAGTGGCTGGCGCTCACCCTCGCGTCGCCGGTCGTCGTCTGGGGCGGGCTGCCCTTCCACCGGGCGGCCTGGACGAACGCCCGGCACGGCGCGGCCACCATGGACACCCTGGTCTCCGTCGGCACGCTGGCGGCGTTCGGCTGGTCGCTGTGGGCGCTGTTCTTCGGTGACGCGGGCGTGCCCGGCATGCGGGACGAGTTCAGTTTCACCGTCTCCCGCGCGGACGGCGCCTCCACGATCTATCTCGAGGTCGCCGCCGGGGTGGTCTCCTTCATCCTGCTCGGCCGCTATCTGGAGGCCCGCTCCAAGCGACGGGCGGGGGCGGCGCTGCGCGCGCTGCTGGAGCTGGGCGCCAAGGACGTGGCCGTACTGCGCGACGGCCGCGAGACCCGCATCCCCGTCTCCCAGCTGGCCGTCGGGGACCGTTTCGTCGCACGGCCCGGGGAGAAGATCGCCACCGACGGCACCGTCGTCGAGGGCAGCTCCGCCGTGGACGCCTCGATGCTGACCGGCGAGTCGGTGCCGGTGGACGTGACCGTGGGTGACACCGTCACCGGGGCCACGGTCAACGCCGGGGGCCGGCTCGTCGTCGAAGCCACGCGCGTGGGCGCCGACACACAGCTGGCGCGGATGGCGAAGCTGGTGGAGGACGCGCAGAACGGCAAGGCCGAGGTGCAGCGGCTCGCCGACCGGATCTCGGCGGTCTTCGTCCCGGTCGTCATGCTCATCGCCGTCGCGACGTTCGGCACCTGGCTCGGCGTCACCGGCGACACGGTCGGCGCGTTCACCGCCGCCGTCGCCGTACTGATCATCGCCTGCCCGTGCGCACTGGGCCTGGCCACACCCACGGCGCTGCTGGTGGGCACGGGACGCGGCGCCCAGCTCGGCATCCTCATCAAGGGCCCCGAGGTCCTGGAGTCCACGCGCCGCGTCGACACCGTCGTGCTCGACAAGACCGGCACGGTCACCACCGGCCGGATGACCCTCCAGGAGGTGTACGTCGCCGACGGCGCCGAGGAGGCGGAGGTGCTGCGGCTCGCGGGCGCCGTCGAGCACGCCTCCGAGCACCCCGTCGCCCGGGCGATCGCCCTGGGTGCCGCCGAGCGGAGCGCGACCGGGGCCACCCCGGCCGACGGCTCGGGGACGGCCGGACAGCTTCCCGAGGTCGCGGAGTTCGAGAACGTGCCCGGCCGGGGCGTACGCGGTCGCGTGGAGGGCCGTGAGGTGTCCGTGGGGCGGCTCGCCGAGTACGCCGCGGAACTGCCGCCGGAGCTGGCCAGCGCCAAGGCCGCGGCCGAGCGCGACGGACGTACGGCCGTGGTGGTCGGCTGGGACGGGGTGGCACGCGGTGTCGTCACCGTCGCCGACGCGGTCAAGGAGACCAGCGCCGAGGCGGTGCGCGAACTGCGCGCCCTGGGCCTCACGCCCGTGCTGCTGACCGGGGACAACCGGGCGGTGGCCGAGGCGGTGGCGCACTCGGTCGGGATCGAGCAGGTGATCGCGGAGGTCCTGCCCGAGGAGAAGGTCGAGGCCGTACGGCGGCTGCAGGCCGAGGGCCGGTGCGTCGCGATGGTCGGCGACGGGGTCAACGACGCGGCCGCGCTGGCCACCGCCGATCTGGGTCTGGCGATGGGCACCGGTACGGACGCGGCGATCGAGGCCGGCGACCTGACGCTGGTGCGCGGGGATCTGCGGGTGGCCGCGGACGCGATCCGGCTGTCACGCAGGACGCTGGCCACGATCAGGGGCAATCTCCTGTGGGCCTTCGGCTACAACGTCGCGGCGCTGCCGCTGGCCGCGGCCGGACTGCTGAACCCGATGATCGCGGGAGCCGCGATGGCCTTCTCCTCGGTGTTCGTGGTGACGAACAGCCTGCGGCTGCGGACGTTCAGCTGAACCGCCGGAAAGTTACCGGCGGTTAGGCGAACTCGGAGCAAGAGCACCTCTGGAGTCCGGGGCCAGGCTCACATAAGCTCTTCACAAGGCTCGCGCATCTTCCTTACGCTTGAGCCCCGATCGCCGTATCGGGGCTCTTGCTCATCTAACGGACATATGCAAGAGACGCAGATCACAGTGATGTGAACGTAACCATTGAAGGGGTACGAAGGTCTAAGTTGACGATGTCAGGCAGCGTCTTGGGGGGCGTTTCCTGGCATCTGGGGATGTCTTGGGGGACTTCCTCAGAGGTGCGTTGCCGGGGCACGTACACCGGGGAGCTTTGAGCGGCCCTCCCGTGCGTGCGCTGTCCCGGCAGACCGCACAGAACAGCGATTCAGGCGCTGTCCTCGCAGACGCCCGGCCGGATCCCGTGGGGGGAATCCGCACCGGGACATGGGAAGGCGCCCTGGACGTCGGCCCGTGGGGGGACCGGCGCCGGGGCGCCTTCTGCGTCCGCGCGCTCCCGAAGCCGGCTCGCCGCAGCACCGCCGGGGCGCGGGGAACCGCGCGACCGCTCATGGCGGGCCCCCGCGCGCCCCTGATACGGCGAGCCCGCGACCGGCCTCATACAGCGAGCCCGCGATCGTCCCGACCGCCCCGATCACCCCCACCGCGCCGATCGCGCCGATCGCCCCGATCGCCCCGATCGAGAAGCGCCGAGGACCTTCCGCCGCGCCCCGACCGGCGCAAAGCCCTCCCGCCGCACAGACGGAAGGGCTCTGAACACAGGGTCACGAAGAGCGCGGCTGAACCACCGGCAGGGGTCAGCGCTCCTCCACCGGTACGAAGTCGCGCTCGACGACGCCCGTGTAGATCTGGCGGGGACGGCCGATGCGGGAGCCGGGCTCCTTGATCATCTCGTGCCACTGGGCGATCCAGCCGGGCAGCCGGCCGAGGGCGAACAGGACCGTGAACATCTCGGTCGGGAAGCCCATGGCGCGGTAGATCAGGCCGGTGTAGAAGTCGACGTTCGGGTAGAGGCTGCGCGAGACGAAGTAGTCGTCGGAGAGCGCGTGCTCCTCCAGCTTCAGCGCGATGTCCAGCAGCTCGTCGGACTTGCCGAGAGCGGAGAGGACGTCGTGCGCCGCCGCCTTGATGATCTTCGCGCGCGGGTCGAAGTTCTTGTAGACCCGGTGGCCGAAGCCCATCAGCCGGACGCCGTCCTCCTTGTTCTTCACCTTGCGGATGAAGGAGTCGACGTCGCCGCCGCCGGCCTGGATGCCCTCGAGCATCTCCAGCACCGACTGGTTGGCACCGCCGTGCAGCGGGCCCCACAGGGCGTTGATGCCGGCCGAGATCGACGCGAACATGTTGGCCTGCGACGAGCCCACCAGGCGCACCGTCGACGTGGAGCAGTTCTGCTCGTGGTCGGCGTGCAGGATGAGGAGCTTGTCGAGGGCGGAGACCACGACCGGGTCGAGGTCGTAGTCCTGGGCCGGGACCGAGAAGGTCATGCGCAGGAAGTTCTCGACGTAGCCGAGGTCGTTGCGCGGGTAGACGAACGGGTGGCCGATCGACTTCTTGTACGCGTACGCCGCGATCGTCGGTAGCTTGGCGAGCAGGCGGATGGTGGAGAGGTTGCGCTGCCGCTCGTCGAAGGGGTTGTGGCTGTCCTGGTAGAACGTGGACAGCGCCGAGACCACCGAGGACAGCATGGCCATCGGGTGGGCGTCGCGCGGGAAGCCCTTGTAGAAGTTCTTGACGTCCTCGTGCAGCAGGGTGTGCTGCGTGATCTCGTTCTTGAACGAGGTGAGCTCGTCGACCGTCGGCAGCTCGCCGTTGATCAGCAGGTAGGCGACCTCCAGGAAGGTGGAGCGCTCCGCCAGCTGCTCGATCGGGTAGCCGCGGTACCGGAGAATGCCCGCCTCGCCGTCGAGGTAGGTGATCGCGGATTTATAGGCGGCGGTGTTGCCGTAACCGCTGTCCAGCGTCACCAGACCGGTCTGGGCGCGGAGCTTCCCGATGTCGAAGCCCTTGTCGCCGACGGTGCTGTCGATCACCGGGTAGGTGTACTCACCGTCGCCGTACCGCAGTACTACAGAGTTGTCGCTCACGTCTTCCCTCACCGACGTAGTGCCTCATCTTCGAGGTTGCCCTGACTGTCTCTACCATCCCCCAATTGGCTCAGGAGAGTGCACTCGGGGTCGACCATCGGGCCTATCGGCGGCACTGAGTGCCGCCAACTTGCCCATCCTGCCCCCTTGATTCCCCATCCGGAAGTGCTCTGTGACCTTCGTGACTCATTTGATCGATCATTTCTCGCGACGGCTGTCCCGTGGAGGCGCCACCGGGGCCGCAAGCGCTCTCACAGGGGCCTGGGAGCGAGCCGGAAGTCGAGTGCCGTACAGCGCCGTCCCGCGGACACCGTGCGCACCGCCTGACCGATCGCCTTGCGCGAGCCGACGAGGACGACCAGCTTCTTGGCCCGGGTGACCGCCGTGTAGAGCAGGTTGCGCTGGAGCATCATCCAGGCGCTCGTGGTGACCGGGATCACCACCGCCGGATATTCACTGCCCTGCGAGCGGTGAATGGTCACCGCGTACGCGTGAGCCAGTTCGTCCAGTTCGTCGAATTCGTACGGAACCTCCTCGTCCTCGTCGGTCAGCACCGTCAGGCGCTGGTCGACCGGGTCGAGCGCGGTGACCACGCCGACGGTGCCGTTGAAGACACCGTTGGTGCCCTTCTCGTAATTGTTGCGAATCTGGGTGACCTTGTCGCCGACGCGGAAGACACGGCCGCCGAACCGCTTCTCGGGAAGGTCGGGCCGGCCAGGGGTGATCGCCTGCTGGAGCAGGCCGTTGAGCGTGCCGGCGCCGGCCGGGCCGCGGTGCATGGGGGCGAGCACCTGGACGTCCCGGCGCGGGTCGAGGCCGAATCTGGCGGGGACACGGCGGGCGGCCACGTCCACGGTGAGCCGCCCGGCCTCCTCGGTGTCGTCCTCGACGAAGAGGAAGAAGTCCTTCATGCCGTCGGTGACCGGGTGGTGGCCGGAGTTGATGCGGTGCGCGTTCGTCACCACACCGGACTGCTGGGCCTGGCGGAAGACGCGGGTGAGGCGCACGGAGGGAATCGGGCTGCCGTCGGCGAGCAGGTCGCGCAGGACCTCGCCGGCGCCGACGCTGGGCAGCTGGTCGACGTCCCCGACGAAGAGCAGGTGGGCGCCCGGCGCCACCGCCTTGACCAGCTTGTTGGCGAGCAGCAGGTCCAGCATGGAGGCCTCGTCGACGACCACCAGGTCGGCCGGGAGGGGGCGGTCCTTGTCGTACGCCGCGTCACCGCCGGGCTTGAGCTCCAGCAGGCGGTGGACGGTGGACGCCTCGGCGCCGGTGAGCTCGGCGAGGCGCTTGGCGGCGCGGCCGGTGGGGGCCGCGAGGACGACCCGCGCCTTCTTGGCGCGGGCCAGCTCCACGACCGAGCGGACGGTGAAGGACTTGCCGCAGCCGGGACCGCCGGTCAGCACGGCGACCTTCTGGGTCAGCGCGAGCTTGACGGCGGCCTCCTGCTCCGGGGCGAGGTCCGCGCCCGTCCGGCCCCTCAGCCAGCTCAGCGCCTTGTCCCAGGCCACGTCGCGGAAGCCCGGCATCAGGTCCTCGCCGGTGCGCAGGAGACGCAGCAACTGGGCGGAGAGGGAGAGTTCGGCGCGGTGGAAGGGGACGAGGTAGACGGCCGTCACCGGGTCGCCGCCGTCCGGGCCGGGCACCTTCTCCCGTACGACTCCGGGGTCCTCGCCCTCCTCGGGCTCCCTCGCGAGCTCGCCGAGGCACTCGATGACCAGGCCGGTGTCGACCTGGAGCAGTTTCACCGCGTCGGCGATCAGCCGCTCCTCGGGGAGGTAGCAGTTGCCCTGGTCGGTGGCCTGCGACAGTGCGTACTGCAGGCCCGCCTTCACGCGCTCCGGGCTGTCGTGCGGGATGCCGACGGACTGGGCGATCTTGTCGGCGGTCAGGAAGCCGATGCCCCACACGTCGGCCGCGAGGCGGTACGGCTGGTTCTTCACCACGGAGATCGAGGCGTCGCCGTACTTCTTGTAGATGCGCACGGCGATGGAGGTGGACACCTCGACCGTCTGGAGGAAGAGCATGACCTCCTTGATCGCCTTCTGCTCCTCCCAGGCGTCGGCGATCTTCTTCGTCCGCTTGGGACCGAGGCCGGGCACCTCGATCAGCCGCTTCGGCTCCTCCTCGATGATCTGCAGCGTGTCCAGGCCGAAGTGCCGGGTGATGCGGTCGGCGAAGACCGGTCCGATGCCCTTGACCAGCCCGGAGCCGAGGTAGCGGCGGATGCCCTGGACGGTGGCGGGCAGCACGGTCGTGTAGTTCTCCACGGTGAACTGCTTGCCGTACTGCGGGTGGGACCCCCAGCGCCCCTCCATCCGCAGGGACTCACCGACCTGCGCACCGAGCAGCGCGCCGACGACCGTGAGGAGATCGCCCGCGCCTCTGCCGGTGTCGACGCGTGCGACGGTGTAGCCGTTCTCCTCGTTGGCGTACGTGATCCGTTCGAGGACCCCCTCGACCACCGCCTGATTGGACATGGTCCGACCGTACCGGTGAGGACTGACGCTCAGCGGAGACGGGCGGATTTCAGGGCTTCGAGGAAGGTGGTGAAGGTGGGGGCGGGGAAGGTGAGGGTGGCTCGGGTGGGGGTCTTCGAGTCGCGGACGGCTATGCGGGTTGGGGCGGTGGCTATCTCTACGCACTCGTTGCCGTCGTCCGGGCCCGAGTAGGACGACTTCCGCCAGATGTCCATGGGGTGCCTCACAGCTCTTTCGCCAGCCGGTTGATGAAGTCGCGCGACCGCTCGGGGGCGAGCGATACGGCTTCCACCTTACGGAAGCGCGTTCGAAAGGCGCCGAGCTGTGAAGCGGAGTCGATCAAGGCCGAGCCGTGGGGCACATCACGGACCACCGTGTCCAGCTTGGGCACGGGACCACCCACGTACGTCATCGTGCTGGCGGCTCGGGAGAAGCCGTCCAGGTCGAAGGGGATGACCCGCACGGTGACATTCTCCGCCTCCGAGAGCTCCAGGAGCTTGCCGAGTTGGGCGCGTGAGGCCGGGCGGTCGCCGACTCTGATCCGTAGGGCCGACTCGTGGATCACCAGCTCGTACGGGATGTTGATCTCCTGACCCGCCATACGATGGCGAACACGCAACTCGAGTTCCTCGTGGGTGAGTTCTGGGACCCTGCCGGAGAAGACCGCTCGGGCGTACTCCTCTGTCTGGAGCAGGCCAGGCACGTACAGGATCGCCACGTCGCGCCGAAACGACGCATGGTGGTTCAGCTCGGAGAGGTCCAGGAACGATGTGGGCAGTTGCCCCCGGTACTCCTCCCACCAACCGCGTGTGCGATCGACGGCCATCGCCGCCAGGGCGTCGACGAACTCCTGTTCCGCACAGGCGTAATGGGACGCCATGCGCCGCACCCGTTGCTCACTCACACCCACGAGCCCGGACTCGATCTGACTGATCTGGACCCGGTTCACCCCGAGCAGGGCCGCCGCCTCGACGGCGGTGAGCGCTGCGGCTTCGCGAAGCCTGCGCAGTTCGACTCCCAGGCGCATCTGGCGTGCGGTTGGTTCACGCCTGAGGACCATCGACTGCTCCTTGGTTCAACACGTCCGGAACTGAGGCTCGTTCGGGGTCAGATTACGCGATCGGCTTGCCTTGGATTACATGAAACCCCTACCGTCAGTGACGCAACGCACACGCTGCGGAAGTGCACCGCTCTGTCCTGCCTGCCCGGTCCCGCCCTGACGGTCGCGGCGATGCCACCGCAAACCCCTCGCCACCTAACCGGAGTTGACGCATGCCCGAAAGCAATACCGAACCTTGGGAGTACTGCCTCTCCATCCCCAACGACCTCCGCGCCGTCACCGTCAGTCGCCGCACCCTCCGGCTGATCCTCACCGCGCACGGACTGATCGGCCTGGTCGACGTCGCCGAACTCCTCGCCACCGAGCTGGTCACCAACGCCGTACGGCACACGAAGGGGCCGGCTGCCCTGCGGGTCCGCTGGGCGCCGCCCGGCACGCTGCGGATCGGGGCGTGGGACGCGGCCCCCGAACCGCCGGAGCCGCCCGTCCCGTTGGAGCGGCTCGGCGAGGCGGAGGAAGGACGGGGACTGGTGCTGGTACGGGCCTGCTCCGACCTGTGGGGCTGGCACCCGCTGTCGAGACACGGCAACCGGGGCAAATACGTGTGGTGCGAGTGCGCCCTGGAGGCGTCTGAATGTATCCCCGGCTGAGCCGGGAGGGATTTGGAGGATATCCCTGGGTCCAATGACTTACCTGAAGTCGAAAGGCGGAGGGGACCGTAGCATGTCAGGAAAGCGGTGACCGGGTCCAGGTATTAGGGACGGTGCGCCGCGAGACCCGCGCGACATGGCGAAAGCTGGATTGCCTGAACCCCAATCTCCAGTCGACTAAAAGACAGGTCCGCCGGAAAGATACCTGATGCCGGCGCCGTTCTCTGCACGGGCTACGTTGCACGGCCCGCGCAACTCCAGGGGACGGGGCGATTCCCAGTGAGGGAATTCAAGGAGATGAATGGGGCGCCTAAATCGCGCTAGAACGTACATTCAGACGAAACAGGGGATCACCTAAAGGGCGCGAGCCCCATGGTGACGGAGTGCCCGTAGTAGTCGCAGGAGTAACGACCTGCCAAGGGGTCCGGGAAAACCGGAAACAGGGCGAAGGGGCACAGGTGATGTGGGATCAACAAGACCGGGAGGTATGCGAAATGCAGAACGCCGAAGCGGTGCTTGAGATCCTCCGTGAACGCGGCAGGCGGAACCTGCCATGCAATGAGCTGTATCGGCAAATGTTCAACCCGCAGTTGTATCTGATGGCCCACGGACGCATCTACTCCAACCAGGGGGCGATGACGCCCGGGGTCTCAGGGGAAACCGCAGACGGCATGTCACTGGACAAGATCGAACGCATCATTGATGCGCTACGTCACGAGCGTTTTCGATTCGAGCCGGTGCAGCGGACCTACATCCCGAAAAAGAACGGGAAGAGGAGACCGCTGGGCCTGCCGTCGTGGACGGACAAACTGGTCGGCGAGGTCATGCGCCTCCTGCTGGAGGCGTACTACGAGCCGCAGTTCTCCGACCGGTCCCACGGCTTCCGTCCCGACCGAGGCTGCCACTCGGCACTACGCGAAGTGGCAGTGGTGTGGACAGGGACAACCTGGTTCATCGAGGGGGACATCTCCCAGTGCTTCGACTCGCTTGACCATCAGGTGATGCTCGACACCCTGGGTGAAAGAATCCACGACAACCGGTTCCTGCGGCTCGTGCAGAACATGCTCCGAGCCGGATACCTAGAGGACTGGAAATGGAATGCCACACTCAGTGGCACACCGCAAGGTGGGGTTCTCTCACCCATCCTGTCCAATATCTACCTGCACAAGCTGGACACCTTCGTCGAAACAATCCTCATGCCGGAATGCACCCGTGGAAAGCTCAGGGCGAGGAACCTTGAGTACCGCGAGGTCGAAGCGGCTATCCAGCGGGCACGCAGGCGCGGAGACCGCGCCGAAGTGCGCGCCCTGCGCAAGCGGCAGCACAGCCTCCCGAGCCAGGATATGTCCGACCCGGGATACCGCCGCCTACGCTATGTGAGATACGCCGACGACACCCTAATCGGGTTCACCGGACCGAAGGCTGAAGCCGAGGAAATCAAACAGCGCCTGACTCAGTTCCTGCGAGACGATCTCAAGCTGGAACTTTCACAGGAGAAAACGCTGATCACCCACGCCGGAACCGGCAGGGCGAGATTCCTCGGATACGAGATCACGATCCACAAGAACGACAGCAGGGCAGAACGGAGATCAGGCCGCAGGCGCAAGCGTCGGTCGGTCAACGGCACCGTTGAACTGCGCGTCCCGAAGGACGTGATCAAGGCAAAATGCGCCCCGTACCTGAAACGCGGAAAACCCGCGCGGCAGACCTCGATGCTCAACTACGACGACTACACCATCGTCAGCATCTACGGCGCCAGGTACCGCGGAATCGTTCAGTACTACCTGCTCGCCGGTGACGTCTTCCGACTGAACCGGTTGCACTGGGTCATGCAGTCCTCGCTGCTGTGCTCCCTGGCGAACAAGCATCGCTCGACCATGTCGAAGATGGCCCGCAAGTACAAGGTCACCATCGACACCCCGGCCGGGCCTCGCAAGTGTCTCCAGGCCGGCATCACCCGTGCCCCGAGCAGGAAACCGCTGATCGCACAGTTCGGTGGCATTCCACTCAAACGGCAGAAGTCCGCAGTCCTGAAGGACCGCGACCCTGCCCACAGTCCCCCTCGTCGGCGCGAGTTGACCAGGCGGCTGCTGGCAGGCTTCTGCGAACTCTGCGGACAGACCGAGAAAATCCAGGTCCACCAGATCCGCAAGCTCGCAGACCTCGACCGGCTCGGGCAGGAACAACCCAACTGGGCAGCCCTCATGGCCAGGAAACGACGCAAGACACTCGTGGTCTGCTCAACCTGCCACGACGGCATCCATGTTGGACGCGAAACCGCAGCTCACGGCAGTCACTGGAGAGCCCGTTGCGATTAACGTCGCACGACGGGTTCGGGAGGAGGTCGCTGGGAAAAGGGGCAGCTCCGCTGCCACCTCGCCCGGCGGCCCACCTCACACTTGCGGCGGCGTAGCTCGTTGATCAGCGCGATGGAAAGGAGAGCTGATGGTCGGCTCGTCGCATGAGGCGTTGCACCGGATCTTCCAGAAGGATCCGGCGCTGCTGACGAAGGCGTTACAGAAGGTGCTGCACGTGCCCTTCCCCGAACCGCGGGAGATCGCCGCACTGAACGTGGACGTCACCGAGATCGAACCGGTCGAGCGCCGCGTGGACACCCTGTTGCGGGCGGAGACGGACGAGGGTACGTATCTGCTGGTGGTGGAGTCGCAGGGGAACGTGGACGAGCGCAAGCGGGGCAGTTGGCCGTACTACCTCTCCTACTTGTACGAGAAGTACCGCTGCGAACCGGTGCTCATCGTCATCACCCAGAGCAGCAGGACGGCGAAGTGGGCGTCCCGGCCGATCCGTTTCGGCTTCCGGGACTGGCACTCGCTGACGGTGCGGCCCCTGGTGCTCGGCCCGGACAACGTGCCCGTGATCGCGAACGAGCGGCAGGCCGAGAAGGACGTACCCCTTGCGGTGCTCTCGGCCATGACACACGGCCGTGGACCGCAGGCTCCGGCCATACTGGAATCCTTGGCCGCCGCCCTGCGGACCATCGACGCGGACAGCGCCGCTGTCTTCGTGCAGTTCGTCGACTCCTGCCTGGCCGACCCCCAGGCGAAGCAGATGTGGAGGGACCTGATGACGGCGATCCAGTACTTCTGGCGACACCCCCTCGCGGAACAGGTACGCGCAGAAGGCAGGGAGCAAGGCCTGGAGCAAGGCCTGGAGCAAGGCCGGATTCAGGACCGCCAGGAGATGACCCTGCGCATCCTGGAGTGGCGCGGCATCCCGGTGCCCGACCCCGTCCGTGAGCGCGTGATGGCCTGCACGGACCTGACGCAGCTGGAGGAGTGGGCCCAGCGCGCCGTACGCGCCACGAACGCGGCGGAGTTGTTCGGCGAGGAGTGAGCAACCTGAGGTGCGATGTCGCGCGGCCGCCCACCCGGCATCGTCCGTGAGGCCGTGGACCGGTCGGTCGCGCCGCGGGCGCCTGCCCCACCCGGCCCGTCCGACCCGCTGACCGGAGGCGTGGACGCCGGCGCCACCTCCCCCGTGACGAGATGGCCCGCCGCCCCCCGGCACGTTCATCACGATCCGGTATCAGGGGCTTGCACCATGGCTGTGTAATCGATTCCAATCCTCCGTGACGCGTCGTTGTAAACGATTCCACAAGGAGGTGGGGCGTCGATGGCGAGCATCAAGGACGTCGCCGCCGAGGCGGGCGTGTCCGTCGCGACGGTCTCGCGGGTCCTCAACGGCCACCCGTCGGTGAGCGCGACGGCACGCACGCGCGTGCTGGCCGCCGTCGAGGCGCTGGACTACCGCCCGAACGCCGTCGCCCGTTCGCTGCGCACCGACCAGACCCACACCCTCGGCCTGGTCATCAGCGACGTGATGAACCCCTACTTCACCGAACTGGCCCGCTCCGTCGAGGAGGAGGCCCGCGCACTCGGCTACAGCGTCATCATCGGCAACGCCGACGAGCGGCCCGAACTGCAGGACCATCACGTACGGACGCTGCTCGACCGGCGGATCGACGGTCTGCTCGTCTCCCCCACCGACGGCGGTTCCCCGCTCATGCTGGACGCCGCGCGCGCGGGGACGCCGATGGTCTTCGTCGACCGGTGGATCCCCGGCGTCGACGTACCGGTGGTGCGCTCGGACGGGCGGGCCGCCGTGCGGGACCTCGTCGCGCATCTGCACCGGCTCGGCCACCGGCGGCTCGCGATCATCGCGGGCCCGGCCGCCACCACGACCGGACGGGAGCGGGTCGACGCCTTCCGGGAGGCGCTCGGCGCCCACGGCCTCGCCCTGCCCGACGCCTACATCGGGCAGGGCGACTTCCAGGCCGAGAGCGGGCGGCGGGTCACCGAGGGCTTCCTCGACCTGCCACAGCCGCCCGAGGCCGTCTTCGCCGCCGACAACCTGATGGCGCTCGGCGCGCTGGACGCGATCCGCGCGCGCGGGCTGCGGGTGCCGCACGACATGGCGCTGGCCGCCTTCGACGACATCCCCTGGTTCGTGCACACCGATCCGCCGATCACCGCCGTCGCCCAGCCCACGGGCGAACTGGGCCGGGCCGCCGTACGGGCCCTGGTCGACCGCATCGAGGGGCGGACCCCGCGGTCCGTCACCCTCCCCGCCCGCCTCGTCGTACGCCGCTCCTGCGGCGAGGTCCCCGCCGAGAAGCCCGCCGACGATCCCGCCGAGAACCCCGCATGGAACAGGAGCCAGTCGTGAGCGACGCGGACGAGTTGCTGCGCATCGAGGGCATACGCAAGAGCTTCCCCGGAGTGGTCGCGCTCGACGGCGTCGACTTCGACCTGCGCCGCGGCGAGGTGCACGTGCTCCTCGGCGAGAACGGCGCGGGCAAGAGCACGCTGATCAAGATGCTGTCCGGCGCCTACCACCCCGACGAGGGCCGTGTCCTGGTGGACGGCGAGGAGGTGAACATCCGCGGGGCGCAGGACGCCGAGCGGCTGGGCATCGCCACCATCTACCAGGAGTTCAACCTCGTCCCCGATCTCACGGTCGCCGAGAACATCTTCCTGGGGCGGCAGCCGCGCCGCTTCGGGATGATCGACCGCAAGACGATGGAGGCCGATGCCGAGGTCCTGCTCAAGCGGGTCGGCGTGAACGTCTCGCCCCGCGCTCGGGTGCGCGAACTGGGCATCGCGCGGCTGCAGATGGTCGAGATCGCGAAGGCGCTCAGCCTGGACGCGCGCGTGCTGATCATGGACGAGCCGACCGCCGTGCTCACCTCCGAGGAGGTCGACCGACTCTTCGCGATCGTGCGCACGCTGTGCGAGGACGGCGTGGGCGTCGTCTTCATCACCCACCACCTGGACGAGATCGCCGCCCTGGGCGACCGGGTCACGGTCCTCCGGGACGGCAGGTCCGTCGGGCAGGTGCCCGCCGCCACCCCCGAGGACGAACTCGTACGCCTCATGGTCGGGCGCTCGATCGAGCAGCAGTACCCGCGTGAGCAGCCCGAGAAGGGCGCCGCGCTGCTCACCGTCGAGGGCCTGACCCGCGACGGCGTCTTCCACGACGTCAGCTTCGAGGTGCACGCCGGCGAGGTGGTCGGCATCGCGGGGCTCGTCGGGGCGGGCCGTACGGAGGTCGTCCGGGCCGTGTTCGGCGCCGACCCCTACGACAGGGGGGCGGTGAAGGTCTCCGGGGCCGCGGTGCGGCGCGGCGACGTCAACGCCGCGATGGCGGCCGGCATCGGGCTGGTGCCCGAGGACCGCAAGGGCCAGGGACTGGTGCTGGACGCGTCCGTCGAGGAGAACCTCGGGCTCGTCACCCTGCGGGCCGCCACGCGCGCGGGGCTCGTCGACCGCGCCGCCCAGCGCGGGGCGGCCGAGCGGATCGCGAAGCAGCTCGGGGTGCGGATGGCCGGGCTCGGCCAGCACGTGCGAACGCTGTCCGGCGGCAACCAGCAGAAGGTCGTCATCGGTAAATGGCTCCTCGCCGAGACCAAGGTGCTGATCCTCGACGAGCCGACGCGCGGCATCGACGTCGGCGCCAAGGTCGAGATCTACCAGCTCGTCAACGACCTCACCGCCCAGGGTGCGGCCGTGCTCATGATCTCCAGCGATCTGCCCGAGGTGCTCGGCATGAGCGACCGGGTGCTGGTGATGGCCCAGGGCCGGATCGCGGGCGAACTCGCGGCCGGTGAGGCCACGCAGGACGCCGTGATGGCACTCGCCGTAAGCAACCCCACGACCGGAACGGAGGCCAGCCGTGGCCACTGACACGCTCAAGAGCACAGCGGGCGCCGGCGGCGCCACCAGCGGCCTGCGCCGCCTGCTGCTCGACAACGGCGCGCTCACCGCGCTGATCGTCCTGCTCATCGCCCTGTCCGCGCTGTCCGGGGACTTCCTGACGACGGACAACCTGCTCAACGTGGGTGTGCAGGCGGCCGTGACCGCCGTCCTCGCCTTCGGCGTGACCTTCGTGATCGTCTCGGCGGGCATCGACCTGTCGGTCGGCTCGGTGGCGGCCCTGTCGGCCACCGTCCTCGCCTGGAGCGCCACCTCGCACGGCGTACCGGTCGTCCCGGCCGTCGTGCTGTCCGTGGTCACCGGCGTCGCGGCCGGTCTCGTCAACGGCTTCCTGATCGCCTACGGCAAGCTGCCGCCGTTCATCGCGACGCTCGCCATGCTGTCGGTGGCCCGCGGTCTGTCGCTGGTGATCTCCGAGGGCTCCCCGATCCCCTTCCCCGGCTCGGTCTCCCACCTCGGCGACACGCTCGGCGGCTGGCTGCCCGTGCCGGTGCTGGTCATGATCGTGATGGGGCTGATCGCGGCCTTCGTGCTCAGCCGCACCTACATCGGCCGTTCCATGTACGCGATCGGCGGCAACGAGGAGGCGGCCCGCCTCTCCGGCCTGCGCGTGAAGAGGCAGAAGCTCGCCATCTACGCCTTCTCCGGGCTGTTCGCCGCGGTCGCGGGCATCGTGCTCGCCGCCCGGCTGTCCTCCGCGCAGCCGCAGGCCGCCGACGGCTACGAGCTGGACGCGATCGCCGCGGTCGTCATCGGCGGCGCCTCCCTGGCGGGCGGCACCGGAAAGGCGTCCGGCACGCTGATCGGCGCGCTGATCCTGGCGGTGCTGCGCAACGGCCTCAACCTCCTCAACGTCTCCGCCTTCTGGCAGCAGGTCGTCATCGGCGTCGTCATCGCGCTGGCGGTGCTGCTGGACACGCTACGGCGCAGGGCCGGGGCGGCACCGGTGGCCGCGGGCGCGGGCGGCGGCGGCAAGGGCAGGCAGGCGGGGACCTACGCGCTCGCGGCGGTCGTCACCGTGGCGCTGGTGGGCGCGACCTCCTTCCTGCACGGCGGCTCGAACTCCGCCACACCGCGGATGGGTCTGTCGCTGTCCACCCTCAACAACCCCTTCTTCGTGCAGATCCGGGCGGGCGCCCGGGCCGAGGCGGAGAAGCTGGGCGTGGACCTGACCGTGACCGACGCCCAGAACGACGCCTCCCGGCAGGCCAACCAGCTGCAGAACTTCACCAGCTCCGGCCTCGGCGCGATCATCGTCAACCCGGTGGACTCGGACGCGGCCGGCAACTCCGTGAAGGCCGCCGACAAGGCGGGGATCCCGGTCATCGCGGTCGACCGCGGCGTCAACAAGGCGGCCGTGGACGCCCTGGTGGCCTCCGACAACGTCAAGGGCGGCGAGCTGGCGGCGAGGACGATCGCCGAGAAGCTGGGCGGCCGGGGCAGGATCGTCATCCTGCAGGGCCAGGCGGGCACCTCCGCGGCCCGTGAGCGCGCGGCGGGCTTCGCGGCCGGTCTCAAGGCCTACCCGGGCCTGAAGGTCGTCGCCCAGCAGCCGGCCGACTTCGACCGCACCAAGGGCCTCGACGTGATGTCGAACCTGCTCCAGGCCCATCCGGACGTCCAGGGCGTCATCGCCGCCAACGACGAGATGGCCCTCGGCGCGATCAAGGCACTCGGCTCCAAGGCCGGGAAGTCGGTCCAGGTCGTCGGATTCGACGGCACCCCGGACGGGCTCAGGGCGGTCGAAGGGGGCACGCTGTACGCGTCCGTGGCACAGCAGCCCTCACAGCTGGGCAGGATCGCCGTGGACAACGCGCTCAGGGCCCTGCAGGGCAAGAAGGTCGAGGAGACGGTGAAGGTGCCGGTGAAGGTCGTCACGAAGCAGAACGTGGCCGGCTTCAGCGGCTGACGACGGGGAACGGGCGGGCGGCCGGGGGAAACCGCCCGCCCCGGGTGATCTCTCAGGGAGTCGTGTCGATGTACGGGGAGTCCTTCTGATGTACGACTACGACCTGCTGGTCGTGGGGTCGGCCAACGCCGACCTGGTGATCGGAGTCGAGCGCCGGCCGGATGCCGGCGAGACCGTGCTCGGCTCCGACCTGGCCGTCCACCCGGGCGGCAAGGGCGCCAACCAGGCGGTCGCGGCCGCCCGGCTCGGGGCCCGTACGGCCCTGCTGGCCCGGGTCGGCGACGACGCCTACGGCAGGCTGCTGCTCGACTCCCAGCGCGCGGCGGGCGTCGACACGGTGGGCGTGCTGGTGGGCGGGGCGCCGACGGGCGTCGCGCTGATCACCGTCGACCCCTCGGGGGACAACAGCATCGTGGTGTCGCCGGGCGCGAACGGCAGGCTCACGCCGACCGACGTCCGTGCCGCCGCGTGCCTGTTCCATGCCTCGCGCGTGGTCTCGACGCAGCTGGAGATCCCGCCGGAGACGGTCGTCGAGGTCGTCCGCGGCCTCTCGCCCGACAGCCGTTTCGTGCTGAACCCCTCCCCGCCGCGGCCCCTGCCGCCGGAGGTGCTCGCGGCCTGCGACCCGCTGATCGTCAACGAGCACGAGGCGAAGGTGGTCCTGGGCGATGCCTGCGTGTCGGACCGCCCGGAGGACTGGGCCCGGCTGCTGCTGGCCAAGGGGCCGCGGTCGGTCGTGGTCACCCTGGGTGCCGGGGGAGCGCTGGCGGCCGACGCGCGCGGCGTCGCGCGGGTGCCGTCGGTGGAGGTCGACGCGGTGGACACCACGGGAGCGGGCGACGCGTTCACGGCGGCGCTGGCCTACCGGCTCGGGACGGGCGCGACGCTGGCACAGGCGGCCGGCTACGCGGCCCGCGTCGGCGCCGCCGCCGTCACCAGGCAGGGCGCGCAGGAGTCCTTCCCGACGGCCGAGGAGGTCGACGCGCTGTGAAGAAGGCGGGAATCCTGAACCGTCACCTGGCCGGCGCGCTGGCCGAACTGGGCCACGGCGACGGCGTCCTGGTGTGTGATGCGGGCATGCCGATACCGCGGGGCCCGAGAGTGGTCGACCTCGCCTTCCGCGCCGGGGTGCCGTCCTTCGCGGAGGTGCTGGACGGGCTGCTGGCCGAGCTGGTGGTGGAGGGCGCCACGGCGGCGCAGGAGGTACGGGACGCCAACCCCGGGGCCGCCGCCCTGCTGCAGGGCGAGTTCCCCGAGCTGGAGCTGGTCCCGCACGAGCGGCTGAAGGAGCTGTCGGCGGGGGCGCGGCTGGCGGTGCGCACCGGCGAGGCACGGCCGTACGCGAATGTGCTGCTGAGGTGCGGGGTGTTCTTCTAGCCGCGGTCAGCGCGGATCCGGCCGCGGTCGGCGCGGGCGAAATTCGAGGGGGCCCGGTCCGCAGACAGGGCCCCCTCGGCTTTTCCCCTCCAACGTCAGAATCCCCGCGATCCCCCCAGATCCCCCTCCAGAAGTCCTGACGCCAAGTACGACACGCTGGGCGGCCAAAGGGTTGCACGGTCCGCGCGACTTTGTTTTCGCCGCCGTCCTGCCCCTGTCCTCCGCTGCCCTCCGCGCCTTGTCCTCCGCGCCGCGCGCCCGTCAGACTTGCGGCCATGCAGCACACCGGATCCGACGATCGCGCACGCGAACTGCGCGAGGGCCTGTACCGCAGGGCTCTCCAGGCGTTCGGAGAGGGCCGGCTGGTCGTGTACGGCCTGCGCACACCATGGCAGACGCCCTGCGCGCTCGGCGAGTGGCACGAGGTCGACGGCGTCTGGCAGTCCGCCATGCTCGTCTACGGGCCGTGGGACACCCGCCGGGACCACATCCGCGTCACCACCTGGCGCGAACTGCCCGGACAGGACGGGCGCCCCGAGACCCCGGCGGACCTCGCCACCGCCCCCGCCCAGGACGTCGAGGCCCGGGTCAGCGGCCACACCGTCCCGGCCGTGCTCCGTCGCCGGGACGGCGTCTGGCACCTGGAGACGGCCGTCGCCGACCACCGGATCCAGGTGAGCGGACGGGGAGCGATGGGCGACACGACCCTGGAGTCCGTCGCCGACATCACCCCCCTCGTCGAGGCCCGGCGAACCGCATTGGCAAGGCGCCGGGCACAGGACTGATCAGTCCCCGGAAGGACTGATCACGTGGTCCACGAAGCTGCGTGCCGTCTCGGTCAGCACCTCGCGTCCGTCCCGTGCCCACAGGCCGTCGTTGAACAGTTCCACCTCGATGGGGCCGGTGTAGCCGGCGGCCTCCACGTATCCCTTCCACTCCCGCATGTCGATCGAGCCGTCGCCGAGCTGCCCGCGGCCGTTGAGCACGCCCGCGGGCAGCGGGGTGGTCCAGTCGGCGAGCTGGAAGGTGTGGATACGGCGGCCGGCGCCCGCGCGGGCGATCTGTGCGGGCGCCTGGTCGTCCCACCAGATGTGGTACGTGTCGACGGTGACGCCGACCTGGCGGGCCGGGAAGCGCTCGGCGAGGTCGAGGGCCTGGGTGAGGGTGGAGACCACGCAGCGGTCGGCGGCGTACATCGGGTGCAGCGGTTCGATGGCCAGGCGGACGCCGTGCCGCTCGGCGTAGGGGCCGAGCTCTCCGAGCGCGTCGGCGATGCGTTCCCGGGCGCCGTGCAGGTCCTTGGAGCCGGCGGGCAGGCCGCCGGAGACCAGGACCAGCACCTCGGTGCCGAGCGCGGCCGCCTCGTCGACCGCCCGCCGGTTGTCGGCCAGCGCCGCGACCCGCTCGGCCGGGTCGATCGCGGTGAAGAAGCCGCCGCGGCAGAGGGTGGTGACGCCCACGCCCGCGTCGCGGAGCAGTTTCGCCGTCGCCTCCACGCCGTACGACTGGACCGGCTCGCGCCACAGGCCGACGTTGCCGATGCCCAACGCGCAGCAGGCGTCGGCCAGTTCGGGCAGTGACAGCTGCTTCACCGTCATCTGGTTGATCGAGAAGCGGGAGAGGTCGTCGGTCACTGGTCCACTCCGTACAGGGCGAGCAGGGTCTTCATCCGCTCCTCCGCCAGCTTCGGGTCCGGGAACAGGCCCAGGCCGTCGGCGAGTTCGTAGGCGCGGGCGAGGTGCGGCAGCGAGCGGGCCGACTGCAGGCCGCCGACCATGGTGAAGTGCGACTGGTGACCGGCCAGCCAGGCCAGGAGGACCACGCCCGTCTTGTAGAAGCGGGTGGGGGCCTGGAACAGGTGGCGCGACAACTCGACCGTGGGATCGAGCAGTTCACGGAAGCCGGCGTCGTTCCCGGTGTCCAGGACGCGGACCGCCTGTGCCGCCAGCGGGCCCAGCGGGTCGAAGATGCCGAGCAGGGCGTGGCTGAAGCCCCGCTCGTCGCCGGCGATCAGCTCGGGGTAGTGGAAGTCGTCGCCCGTGTAGCAGCGCACGCCCTGCGGGAGCCGGCGGCGGATGCCGATCTCCCGCCCGGCGTCCAGCAGGGAGACCTTGACGCCCTCCACCTTGTCGGGGTGGGCCGCGATGGCCTCCAGGAACGTGTCGGTCGCCGCGTTCAGGTCGCTCGATCCCCAGTAGCCCTCCAGCGCCGGGTCGAACATCGGGCCGAGCCAGTGCAGGATCACCGGCTCGGCGGCCT
The DNA here is from genome assembly GCF_047049295.1 of Streptomyces sediminimaris. NCBI lineage: Bacteria > Bacillati > Actinomycetota > Actinomycetes > Kitasatosporales > Streptomycetaceae > Streptomyces > Streptomyces sediminimaris. Next base: position 3,150,802 of record NZ_JBJWOT010000001.1, read on the forward strand.
GGCGCAGCAGGTGGCCGTAGACCTCCAGGTAGTCCTCGGGGCCGGACGCGGCGGCCGCCAGCGCGCGGGAGGCCATCAGGACCGCCCGGGCGCCGCAGGATTCCACGAGGGAGAGCTGCTCCTCGTAGGCCGCGCGGACCTCGGCGAGGGACCCGGCGGTGATCTGGTCGGTGCCGACGCCGCAGGCGATGCGGCCGCCGACCGACCTGGCCTCGGCGGCGCTGCGGCGGATCAGCTCGGCCGCGCCCGCCCAGTCCAGCCCCATCCCGCGCTGTGCGGTGTCCATGGCCTCGGCGACGCCGAGCCCGTGGGACCACAGGTGGCGGCGGAAGGCGAGGGTGGCGTCCCAGTCGACGGCCGCCGGGGAGTCGGGGGTGGTGTCGGCGAACGGGTCGGCGACGACGTGCGCCGCCGAGAAGACCGTACGGGAGGTGAAGGGGGCGCCGGGATTGACGGCGAACGGCTCGGGGCGGGGTTCGTAGGTCCGCAACCCGCCCGCGGGGTCCGGGAGTCGGATGGTCACAGCGAGATCTCCGGTACGTCGAGGCGGACGCCCTCCGCCGAGGACCTCAGGCCGAGTTCGGCGAGCTGCACGCCGCGGGCGCCGGCGAGCAGGTCCCAGTGGTAGGGGGCGTCGGCGTACACGTGCCGGAGGAACAGCTCCCACTGGGCCTTGAAGCCGTTGTCGAACTCCTCGTTGTCGGGGATCTCCTGCCACTGCTCGCGGAAGGAGTACGCGGCCGGGATGTCGGGGTTCCACACCGGCTTGGGGGTCGTGCTGCGGTGCTGGACACGGCAGTTGCGCAGGCCCGCGACGGCCGAGCCCTCGGTGCCGTCGACCTGGAACTCGACGAGTTCGTCGCGGTTGACGCGCACCGCCCAGGAGGAGTTGATCTGGGCGACGGCGCCGCCGTCGAGTTCGAAGACGCCGTAGGCGGCGTCGTCGGCCGTGGCGTCGTAGGGCTTGGCGTCCTCGTCCCAGCGCTGCGGGATGTGGGTGGTGGCGAGCGCCTGGACGGACTTCACCCGGCCGAACAGCTCGTGCAGGACGTACTCCCAGTGCGGGAACATGTCGACGACGATGCCGCCGCCGTCCTCGGCGCGGTAGTTCCAGGAGGGGCGCTGGGAGGACTGCCAGTCGCCCTCGAAGACCCAGTAGCCGAACTCGCCGCGGACGGACAGGATCCGGCCGAAGAAGCCGCCGTCGATGAGGCGCTTGAGCTTCCGCAGGCCCGGCAGGAACAGCTTGTCCTGGACGACGCCGTGCTTGACGCCCCCGGCGTGCGCGAGCCGGGCGAGTGCGAGGGCGCCGTCCAGGCCGGTGGCGGTGGGCTTCTCGGTGTAGATGTGCTTGCCCGCCGCGATCGCCCTGCCGATGGCCTCCTCGCGGGCCGAGGTCACCTGGGCGTCGAAGTAGACCTCCACGGACGGGTCGGCGAGGACGGCGTCCAGGTCGGTCGAGAAGTGCTCCAGTCCGTGCCGCTCGGCGAGCGCGCGCAGGGCGTGCTCGCGGCGGCCGACGAGGACCGGTTCCGGCCACAGCACCTCGCCGTCCCCGAGGTCCAGGCCGCCCTGTTCGCGGATGGCCAGGATGGAGCGGACCAGGTGCTGGCGGTAGCCCATGCGTCCGGTCACGCCGTTCATGGCGATGCGCACCGTCTTGCGTGTCACGTCATTCCCTTCGCAGGCGTCGTACTCAGCGTCGTACCCGGGTGCTGCGCGCCGCGATGGCTCTCCTGATGAGCGTCCCAGCAAGCGCTTTCTATCTCCCCTGAGAAGCTAGCCTCTGACCACCGGTCCGGACAAGACCGTGACCGCTTCGAGTTGTTCGAGGGGACGAACAGTGGGGGCCTGTGGTCGTAAGGTCTGCTCGACGTGCTCGGAACCGAGGGCCTCTCGCGGCCTGTCTACGAGGGCGTACGGCGAGGTGCGACGAGATGCGTGACCGGAGGACGACGAGATGACGGTGACCCTGGCGGACGTGGCGGCCCGCGCGCAGGTCTCCCCCGCGACGGTGTCGCGCGTGCTGAACGGGAACTACCCGGTGGCCGCCTCCACCCGGGAGCGGGTGCTGAAGGCGGTCGACGAGCTGGACTACGTGCTGAACGGTCCCGCGAGTTCGCTGGCCGCGGCCACCTCCGATCTGGTCGGGATCCTGGTCAACGACATCGCCGACCCGTTCTTCGGGATCATGGCGAGCGCGATCCAGGCGGAGATCGGCGGGCCGGGCGGGCGCGCCGGCGGCGAGCGGCTGGCGGTCGTGTGCAACACGGGCGGTTCCCCGGAGCGCGAACTGACGTACCTCACGCTGCTCCAGCGGCAGCGGGCGGCGGCGGTCGTGCTGACCGGCGGCGCCATGGAGGACGCGCCGCACGCGGCGGCGGTCGCCGCGAAGCTGCGGAAGCTGACGGAGGCGGGGACGCGCGTGGTGCTGTGCGGGCGGCCGCAGGCGGAGGACACCGGGGCGATCGCGCTCGCCTTCGACAACCGCGGCGGCGGGCAGCGGCTGACCGAGCACCTGATCGGGCTGGGCCACCGGCGGCTGGGCTACATCGCGGGGCCGGAGGAGCGGACGACGACGCGGCACCGGCTGGAGGGGCACCGCGCCGCGCTGGCCGCGGCGGGCATCTCCGAGGATCCGGGCTGGACCGTGCACGGCCGCTACGACCGGACCTCCGGGTACGAGGCGACGCTGGAGCTGCTGCGCCGGGAGGCGTCCCTGACCGCCGTGGTCGCCGCCAACGACTCCGTCGCGCTCGGGGCCTGCGCGGCGCTCCGGGAGTCGGGGCTGCGCATCCCGCAGGACGTGTCCGTCGCCGGGTTCGACGACCTGCCGTTCAGCGTCGACGCGGTGCCCGCGCTGACGACGATCCGCCTGCCGCTGGCCGAGGCCGGGGCCCGGGCCGGGCGGATCGCCATGGGACGGGAGGAGGCCCCTCCGGGGGGTGTCGCGACGGTCCGGGGCGAGCTGATGGTGCGCGAGTCCTCCGGGGCGCCGCGGCAGGGTGCGGCCGGGTCCGTGCCCGCGTGACCGTGGCAGGGTGACCGTCCAGGGGGCGGTCGTCCGATGAGTTCCGCGCCGCGCCCCGGTCTTCATTGCCGTAATCGCCGTGACCGCCGTGACCGCCGTGACAGGGTGGCGGCCCGAGCGGACGACAAGGACAAGCAGGGAGACATCCATGCGCATCGTGGTGAGTGAGTTCATCAGCCTGGACGGGGTCGTGCAGGCGCCCGGTGGCCCCCAGGAAGACACGGACGGGGGGTTCGCGCACGGTGGGTGGTCGCATCCGTACTTCGATCCGGAGGTCGTGGGCGCGGCCTTCGCCGCGGGGCTGGAGAACGCCGAGGCGCTGCTGTACGGGCGGCGGACCTACCTGACGATGGCGGGCGCCTGGCCCGAGCGGGCCGGGGACCCGTTCGCGGACCGGCTGAACGCGCTGAAGAAGTACGTCGTGACCGACACCCTCTCCGACTCGGAGCTGACCTGGAACAACACCGAGCGGATCGCGGGCGGCGAGGCCGTCGCGCGGATCCGGGAGCTGCGCGCGGCCCCCGGCGGCGACCTGGCGATGATGGGCAGCCCCACCCTCGTGCGGACGCTGATCGGGGAGGGTCTGGTCGACGAGCTCCAGCTCGTCCAGATGCCCGTGATCCTCGGCGGCGGGAAGTCCATCTTCCCCGAGGACGGCACGAAGCGCGGCTTCGAGCTGGTCTCCACGGCGAAGGGCAAGACCGGCGTACTGGTGAACGTCTACCGGCCGGCGGCCGACGAGGGGTAGCCGGCAAGGGCCGGCCGACGAGGGGTGGCCCGCGGGGTGCGGGTGTTCTAGTCTCGGATCCGACGGTATCTCTGACGGAGTCAAGTATCCGGGGGTTCGATCCTCATGACCGTCCAGGACATCCGCGCCTTCAACCGCTTCTACACGAACGTCATCGGCGCCCTCGACTACAGCCGCCGGCTGTACGCCCCGTACACCCTCACCGAGTCGCGCGTGCTCTACGAGCTCGCGCACTCGCCGCGTACGGACGCCGCCGACCTGCGGACCGAGCTCTCCCTGGACGCCGGGTACCTGAGCCGGATCCTCAACAAGTTCGAGGAGGACGGGCTGATCGAGCGGACGCCGTCGGCGCGCGACCCCCGGCGCCGGCGCGTCACGCTCACCCCCCGCGGCCGGGAGACCGCCGCGCTGCTCGCCGAGCGGGCGAACGAGTCCGTCGGCGCGCTGCTGGCAGCCGTGCCGTCCGCCGACCGCCCCCGGCTGTCCGAGGCGATGCGCACGGTCCGCGAGATCCTCTCCGGCGACCGCCCGCCCGCGCGCGAGGACGTCGTGCTGCGCGAGCCCTCCCCCGGCGACCTCGGCTGGATCGTCCAGCGCAACGCCGCCCTGTACGCCTCCGAGTTCGGCTGGAACGCCGACTACGAGGGCCTGGTCGCCCGGATCGTCGCCGACTTCGCCGAGGACCACGACCCGCATCTGGAGCGGGTGTGGATCGCCGAGCTCGACGGCCGCCCGGTGGGCTGCGTGATGTGCGTACGGGACGACGCCCCGGCCACCGCCCGGCTGCGGCTGCTGCTGGTCGAGCCCGAGGCGCGGGGCCTGGGCATCGGGGACCGGCTGGTGCGCGCGGTGATCGACTTCGCGCGCGGCGTCGGCTACCGCGAGCTCGTCCTGTGGACCAACGACGTGCTCACCTCCGCCGGCCGGATCTACCGGCGCCACGGTTTCGTGCTCGTCGGGGAGCAGCCGCACCGATCTTTCGGAAAGGACCTGAACGGCCAGGACTGGCGGCTGGACCTGCACGGCACCCCGGGGTGACAGTAGGGACCATGAGACTGGCGTTCTCCACCCTCGGCGTCCCCGGCCTGCCCGTCGCGGACGTGATCGGCCTCGCGGCCACCCACGGCTACCACGGCGTCGAGCTGCGCGCACACCCCGAGGAGCCGGTCCACCCCGGCCTCGGCCCCTCCCGGCGGGCCGACGTCGCCTCCGAGTTCAAGGCGGGCGGCGTCGAGCTGCTGGGCCTCGCGGGGTACGCGCGCGTGGCCGCGCCCGGCGACGACGGCCCGGTGATCGACGAGATCCGCGACCTGCTCCAGCTGGCCCGCGACCTCGGCGCCCCCTACGTCCGGGTCTTCCCCGGCGCCGGCTCCGAGCAGACCCCCGAGCGCGCCGACGCCGCGGCCGCCCGGCGGCTCGGCACAGCCGCGGAACACGCCGCCGACCTCGGCGTACGCATCCTGCTCGAGACCCACGACTCGCACCGCACCGGCGCCGACGCCATCCGCGTCCTCGGCCGGGTCGGCCACCGCCATGTCGGCGCCCTGTGGGACGTGATGCACACCTGGCTGGGCGGCGAGCAGCCCTCGGAGTCGTACGCGGCCCTGTCGCCCTACCTCGGCTACGTCCAGGTCAAGGACATCGCCTCCCCCGACGACACCACCCCGCTCGCGCTCGGCGCCGGGGTACTGCCGCTGACCGAGTGCGTGGAGGTCCTGTCGCGCAACGGCTGGGACGGCTGGCTGTGCTGGGAGTACGAGAAGCGCTGGTACGAGGACGCGGCGCCGCTGCAGGATCTGCTGGGGGCCGGGCGGGAGCACCTGGCGCGGTTGCTGAACGAGTGCGCGTAGCCTGACGGCGTCTCGTCCGACGTCTCCCCGGCTGGTGCCTTCTCAGCCGACGTCCTGGCAGACGTCTTGGCAGCCGGTGTCCCCTCAGCCGACGACGCGGGCCCGGACCGGCTTGCCGAACTCGCGGTCCCGTACGCCCCACGCGTCGCACAGCGCCTGCGCGGGGAGCAGGCCGCGGCCCGACGTGGCGTCCGGGTCGTGGGGGCTGACGCACGGGTGCCGCTTCGACCGGTCGAAGACCTCGCTCTCGATCGGCTTCCCGCCGTCGTGCGCCAGGGCGACATCGAAGGGACGGCCCGGACGGCGGGCGTGCCGGACCGCGCTCGCGGCGCGTTCGGTGACGACGTGACCTGGTTCAAGAGCAGTGACAGCGACAACACCGGCGGCCACCTGGTCAGCCTTCCTCGGCGGCCTGCGCGAGTGAGGGTCGGCCGCGGGCGGCGAGGCGGGCCACCCGTTCCTCCAGCCGCGCCCGGCACTCGGGCCATTCGCCGGCCGTGACCGAGTAGATCGCGGAGTCGCGCAGGCGGCCCTCCTCCCCCGGCGCCCAGGAACGCGACCAGTTCCTCAGTACGCCCTCGAAGCGGGCGCCCACGCTCTGGATGGCCGCGCGGGAGCGCTCGTTGCGGGCGTCGGTCTTGAGGTCGACCCTGGCGACGGCCCACTCCTCGAAGGCGTGGCGGAACAGCAGCAGCTTGGCCTCGGCGTTGATGCCCGTGCCCTGTGCGGAGGCGCCGAGCCAGGTGAACCCGATCTCCACGGCGTCGAGCCGGCCGTCGGCCCGCCAGCACCGGGGCTCCCAGTAGGAGGTGGCGCCGACCGCGCGGCCCGTCGCGAGGGAGATCTGGGCGTAGGGCAGCAGGCGTCCCGTCGCCGCCCGGGCGAGCTGCTCGTCGACGTAGCGCCCGGCCTCGTCCGCCCTGGGCACCCAGGTGAGGCCGTAGGTGCTCCGGTTCTCCTCCGCCGCGACCGCGAGGTCGGCCGCGTGCCGGTGGGCCAGTGGCTCCAGGCGCACCAACCAGCCCTGCAGCACCGGTGCTTCAGATGTGAACGTCACCCCGGGCAGTCTGCCGCGCCCGTCCGGACCCGTCGAACGATTATCCGGGCAGAGCGGCCCGCAACCGGGCGAACGCCTCGTGGAAGCCGGGCAACGTCTTCCGTACGCATCCCGGGTCGTCGAAGGAGACACCCGGCACCCGCAGCCCGGTGACCGCGAAGGACATCACGACGCGGTGGTCGCCGCAGGACTTGATCTCCGTGCCGGCGGCCGGCGCCGCGCCGGGCCCTACGGGCATGCCGTCATGATCGGCCGACCGCCGCCGGCGACGCCGGCGCGTCCACGGGATGGACCACTGCCCGTGCCCGCGTGTCACCGGCGCCGGCGCCGCCCCGCGCGTCGTCCCGCGATCGCAGACGCGGTACGCAGAGTGCAGGAGCGGTGGCCGCACATCGCGCCCCACCCGTCCCGTCGGCCCCTCGGCCCCCGACTTCCCGCACGGGCCGGGTACGGGGGAACCCGGCCCCTTTACCGTTCGTCCAACCCGCAAGCTGCCGGATGAGTCTCCGCCGTGCGGTGTCGGCCCTCGCTGCTGGCTGCGATCGCTGACCTACCCTCTCCGCCGTACCGCGGCCGGCAGCGTGCCGCCATCGGCGCGCCCCCCCTCCAACAGCGCCGGTGGCGGCCCCTTTTGGCCTCCCGGTCTCCCCCGGCGCCTCCTGTGCGTTCCCTTGACTGGCAGAAACTTCCCGGTTATTGGTGACTCCTTGGAAGTTTCCTTCAGCGGATTCTCCGGAAGGAGCGCACGTGCCCTCCAGACGTACCGTTCTCGCCGCCACCGCCGGCGTCACCGCGGCCCTGGCCGTCGGCAGCCCCGCGGACGCCGCCCCCGTGGACGACAGAAAGCTCCGCGCCCTCATCTCCCGTATGACGCTTCAGGAGAAGGTCGGCCAGCTCTTCGTCATGCGGGTCTACGGCCACTCCGCCACCGACCCCGACCAGGCCGACATCGACGCCAACCTCAGTGAGATCGGCGTCCGCACGGCCGCCGAGCTGATCGCGAAGTACCGGGTGGGCGGGATCATCTACTTCACCTGGGCGCACAACACCCGCGACCCCCACCAGATCGCGGATCTGTCCAACGGGATCCAGCGCGCCTCGCTCACGCAGCCCCGCGGACTGCCCATGCTCATCACCACCGACCAGGAGCACGGCATCGTCTGCCGCGTCGGCAAGCCCGCCACGCTCTTCCCGGGCGCGATGGCGATGGGAGCGGGAGGGTCCCGCCGGGACGCCCGCACCCTCGGCCGCATCTCCGGCGCCGAGCTGCGCGCGATCGGCATCAACCAGGACTACTCCCCGGACGCCGACGTCAACATCAACCCGGCCAACCCGGTCATCGGCGTGCGCTCCTTCGGCGCCGATCCGGAGGCGGTGGCCGTGATGGTGGCCGCCGAGGTCGGCGGGTACCAGCGCTCGTCGGTCGCCGCCACCGCCAAGCACTTCCCCGGCCACGGCGACACGGCCGTCGACAGCCACTACGGCTTCCCGGTCATCACCCACAGCCGGGAGCTGTGGGAGAAGCTGGACGCCGTCCCCTTCCGCGCGGCCGTCGCGGCGGGCATCGACGCGATCATGACCGCGCACATCCAGTTCCCGGCCCTCGACGACTCCGGCGACCCGGCCACCCTCTCCCACCCGATCCTCACCGGCATCCTGCGCGGCGAACTCGGCTACGACGGCGTGGTGGTGACGGACTCCCTGGGCATGCAGGGCGTGCGGACGAAGTACGGCGACGACCGCGTCCCCGTGCTCGCCCTCAAGGCCGGCGCCGACCAGCTGCTGAACCCGCCCGACCTGCCCGTCGCCTGGAACGCCGTCCTGACGGCCGTGCGGGACGGCGAGCTGACCGAGGCGCGCCTCGACGAGTCGATCCTGCGCGTCCTGCGCCTGAAGGCCCGCCTGAAGCTGTTCCGGCAGCCCTACGTCAGCGGTCACGGCGTGGACCGCACGGTCGGCACGCGCGCCCATCTCGCGGCGGCCGACCGCATCGCCGAGCGCACCACGACGCTGCTCGTCAACGACGGTCCGCTGCTGCCGCTGTCGCCCGCCACCCACGACAGGCTCCTCGTGGTGGGCGCCGACCCGGCCTCCCCGTCCGGCACCACGGGCCCGCCCACCGGCGTCCTCACGGCCGCGTTCACCGAACTCGGCTTCAGCGCCACGGCCCTGTCCACGGGCACCGCCCCCTCCGCCGCGACGATCGCGCGGGCGGTCGCGGCGGCCCGGGAGGCGGACGCGGTGGTCGTGACCACCTACAACGTCACCGCGGGCAGTGCGCAGAGGACGCTGGTCGAGCAGCTGGCGGCGACCGGGACACCGGTGGTGGCGATCGCCGTCCGCAACCCCTACGACGTGGCCCGGCTCCCCTCCGCCCGCGCCTGCCTGGCCACCTACTCCTGGACCGACGTCGAGCTGCGGGCCGCCGCGCGGGTCATCGCCGGGGCGGTGGGGCCGCGCGGGCGGCTGCCGGTGCCGGTGCAGCGGGCCGACGCCCCGGGACAGGTGCTCTACCCCATCGGGTACGGGCTGTCGTACTAGCGGGTGCGGGCTGTCGTACTGGCGGGGACGGGCTGTCGTACTGGCTAGGACGGGCTGTCGTACTGGTGGGGACGTAGGGCGCATACGCCGCACACCAGGCGTGCGCCCGTCAACCGGCCCAAAGCCTCCCGCGCGTCTGGCGTGCGCCCGCTGCGGCGGGTCACGCTGGATGGGGGTGTCCCGGGGGGTCGGCGATGCGTGAGCGAAGTTCCGTGGGGAGGGTCTGCGCACTGCTGGTCGTGGTCGCGGCCCTGCTGACCGGCTGCCAGACGCTGTCGTCCTCCGGTGCGGGCCGGGCCGGGCACCCCACGGGCAGCGGCACGGCGAGTGCGACGCGGTCACCGGGGTACGGGGCGGTGTTCCTCGCCGTCGACGAGTGCAGTTCCTTCGGTACGACGAGCTTCACCGAGGTGCCGTGCACCAGTGAGCGGGCGGCGGCCCGGGTCGTGGCGCGCTTCGACGGCACGGAGGCCGACGGTCCGCGGTGCCCGGCCACCACGGACTTCGTCCTGCGCATCAGCGCGCAGAACCCTTCCTCCGGTGAGAACGGCGACGCCCCGGTGCCGCAGGGCTACGCCTGCATGCGCAACCTGGAACCGCCGCATCCCGGCGACCCCGGCGGCGGGGGCGGCCCCCGCACCATCGTCGGGGACTGCGTCTACGGCTCCGGCAGCGGCCAGGTCCGCGAGACCGCCTGCGACGGCAGCGGCACGCGGAAGCCGCAGTACCAGGTGGTCAGCGCGGTCGCCCGGCGCACCCTGTGCCCGGCGGGGACGGCGCTGTACGTCCGGCTGGACGGCGACCGGCCGGTGGGCTGCGCCCGGCGGATGTGAGCGACGGCCGGGCACGGCGGGCGCGGTGCGGGCCCCTCGTTCAGAAGCGCTTCCAGCCGCGGGAGTCGTAGGAGCCGCGGCCCACCGAGCCCCTGAGACGTACCTTGCGGTGGCCGACGTACGCCCGCACCGGTCCGGCGTGCCGGGTGAACCGCCCCTTGTCCGTGACGGGTTCGAAGCCGCGCACCTGGAGGCTGACCATCATGGAGCGCCGGGCGCCGGGATGCCTGGCGACGGTGAGCGCGCACAGGTAGCTGCCGCTCTTGTACACCCGCACGGAGCCGGTGGAGAAGGCGAACGTCCTGACCCTGTGGCCCGGACACGACGACGGCGCGGCCTGCGCCGGCGGGGCCGCCACGGCCAGCAACCCGGAGGCGGTCAGCACGGCGAGCAGCGACGCGCCCCACCGCCGTATCGCACCACAGTCCACTGTCGTCCCTCCCGCACCACGACACATCGAGCGTACTGGTGTACGGACGCACGACCCGTGTCGGACGGTTGCACGAGCGTCAGCGGGACACCCCCACCGGCTCCTCCGGTTCGCCCTGCCCGACGAACGTCCGCCACAACTGGGCGTAGGTACCGTCCTGTTGCAGTAGTTCCTCGTGGGTGCCGTCCTCCACCACGCGGCCGTGGTCCATGACCACCACCCGGTCCGCGCGGGCCGCGGTGGTGAGGCGGTGGGCGACCACGAGGGTGGTGCGGCGGCCCGCGAGGCGGTCCGTCGCCCGGTTGACCTGGGCCTCCGTGGCCAGGTCGAGGGCGGCCGTGGCCTCGTCGAGGAGGAGGATGTCGGGGTCGACCAGCTCCGCCCGGGCCAGCGCGATCAGCTGGCGCTGCCCGGCGGAGAGGTTGCGGCCGCGTTCGGCGACCTCGTGGAGGTAGCCGCCGTCGAGCGTGGCGATCATCTCGTGCGCGCCGACCGCGCGGGCCGCCGCCTCGACCTCGGCGTCGGTGGCGTCCGGGCGGCCGTAGGCGATGGCGTCGCGGACGGTGCCCGGGAAGAGGTACGCCTCCTGCGGGACCACGCCGAGCCGGTGGCGGTAGGCGGTGATGTCCAGCGTCCGCAGGTCCTGGCCGTCGACCGTCACCCGGCCGCGGGTCGGGTCGTAGAACCGCGCCACGAGCTTGACGAGGGTCGACTTGCCCGCGCCGGTCTCGCCGACGAACGCGACCGTCTGCCCCGCCGGAACGCGCAGGTCGATACCGCCGAGCGCCTCCTCCCCCGCTGCCTCCTCGGCGGATCCGTAGGCGAAGTGCACGTCCTCGAAGGCGACCTCGCCGCGCAGGGAGGGCACCTCGCGCGGTGCGCCGGCGGCCTCGGTGGAGGTCTTCTCCCGCAGCAGTTCCTGGATGCGGCCCAGCGAGACGGTGGCCTGCTGGTAGCCGTCGAAGACCTGGGAGAGCTGCTGGACCGGGGCGAAGAACAGGTCGATGTAGAGCAGGTAGGCCACCAGCGCGCCGGTGGTGAGGGTGGCGTCCTCGATCCGTCCCGCCCCCGCGATCAGCACGGCCGCCGCGGCCACGGAGGACAGCAGCTGCACGAAGGGGAAGTAGACCGAGATCAGGAACTGGCCGCGGATCCGCGCCCGCCGGTAGCTGTCGCTGCGCTCCGCGAACCGCCGCCCGCCGTCGCGCTCGCGCCGGAACGCCTGCACGATCCGCAGCCCGGACACCGACTCCTGGAGGTCGGCGTTGACCACCGACACCCGCTCACGGGCCAGTTCGTAGGCCTTCACGCTCGCCCGCCGGAAGAAGAACGTCGCGAGGAACAGCGGCGGCAGGGTCGCGAAGACGACGAGCGCCAGCTGCACGTCGATCACCAGCAGGGCGACCATGATGCCGAAGAAGGTGACGACGGAGACGAAGGCCGTGACCAGCCCCGTCTGCAGGAACGTCGACAGCGCGTCCACGTCCGTCGTCATCCGGGTCATGATCCGGCCGGTCAGCTCCCGCTCGTAGTAGTCGAGCCCGAGCCGCTGGAGCTGGGCGAAGATCTTCAGCCGCAGGGCGTACAGCACCCGCTCACCGGTGCGCCCGGTCATCCGGGTCTCGCCCCGCTGCGCCGCCCACTGCGCCAGCACCGCGAGCAGCCCCAGCAGCGAGGCCGACCAGACCGCGCCGAGGGCCGCCCTGGTGACGCCCTGGTCGATGCCGTGCCGGATCAGGACGGGCAGCGCCAGACCCATGCCCGCGTCCACGGCGACCAGCCCCAGGCTGACGAGCAGGGGGAGCCCGAAGCCACGCAGCAGACGCCTCAGTCCGTACGACTCCTCCGGCCGCACCGCCCGCGCCTCGTCGACGTCCGGGGTGTCGGTCGCCGGGGGGAGCGCGTCCACCTGGGCGAGGAGGCCGGGAGTGGCCGGCATGCCCTCCAGCGCGGTGTCCCTGGGCGCGCGGTCGCCGGTCCACAGCCGCGGGGTGACCCCGCGCTCGGCGTCGAACTCGGCGTCCAGCTCCGCGCGGACGGAGGTGTCCTCCGGCGGGCACGCGGGCTGGGCGTGGCCGGGCGAGACGCCGCCCAGCTCGTCCGGGTCGGTGAGCAGCCGTCGGTAGAGGGCCGAGCGTTCCTCAAGCTCCTCGTGGGTGCCGATGTCGGCGAGCCGCCCGGCGTCGAGCACGGCGATGCGGTCGGCGAGGCCGAGGGTGGAGCGGCGATGCGCGATGAGCAGGGTGGTACGGCCCTCCATGACCTGCCTCAGCGCCTCGTGGATCTCGTGCTCGACGCGCGCGTCCACGGCGGAGGTGGCGTCGTCGAGCACCAGCAGCCGCGGGTCGGCGAGGATCGCGCGGGCGAGCGCGACGCGCTGGCGCTGGCCGCCGGAGAGGGTCAGGCCGTGCTCGCCGACCTTGGTGTCGTAGCCCTCCGGGAGCTCCCTGATGAAACGGTCCGCCTGGGCGGCCCGGGCGGCGGTCACGATCTGCTCGTCACTCGCGTCGGGGCGGCCGTAGGCGATGTTGGACCGGACCGTGTCCGAGAAGAGGAAGGAGTCCTCCGGGACCAGGCCGATCGCGGCCCGCAGCGAGTCGAGAGTGAGCTCGCGGACGTCGTGGCCGCCGACCAGGACGGCGCCGCGGGTGACGTCGTAGAAGCGGGGGAGCAGGAGCGAGACCGTCGACTTGCCGGAGCCGGAGGAGCCGACGACGGCCAGGGTCTCGCCGGGGCGGATCTCGAAGCTGAGCCCGTCCAGCACCGGCCTGGTCGTGCCCGGGGCGCTCTGGTAGCCGAAGGACACGTCGTCGAACTCGACCGTGGCCGGCGCGTCGGCGGGGAGGTCCTTGGTGCCGTCCGTCATCGTCGGCTCGGTGTCGATCAGCTCCAGGACGCGTTCGGTGCCCGCCCGCGCCTGCTGCCCGACGGTGAGCACCATGGCGAGCATCCGGACCGGGCCGACCAGCTGGGCGAGGTAGGAGGAGAAGGCGACGAAGGTGCCGAGGGTGATGTGCCCGCGCACCGCCAGCCAGCCGCCGAGCGCGAGCATGGCCACCTGGCCGAGGGCGGGCACCGCCTGCAGGGCCGGGGTGTACGTGCTGTTCAGGCGTATGGTGCGCAGCCGCCCGGCGTACAGCCGGCGCCCGACCTCCCGGAGCTTGCCCGTCTCCTGGTCCTCCTGCCCGAAGCCCTTCACCACGCGTACGCCGCTGACGGCGCCGTCGACCACGCCCGCGACGGCGGCGGCCTGGGCCTGGGCGTACCAGGTGGCGGGGTGCAGCTTGGCGCGGCTGCGCCGGGCGATCCACCACAGGGCGGGTGCCACGGCGAGGGCGACCAGGGTGAGCGGCAGGGACAGCCACGCCATGATCACCAGGGAGACCAGGAAGAGCAGCAGGTTCCCGATGGTCATCGGGAGCATGAAGAGCAGTCCCTGGATCAGCTGCAGGTCGCTGGTGGCGCGGCCGACGACCTGGCCGGTGGACAGCTCGTCCTGGCGGCGGCCGTCCAGCCGGGTGATCGTCTCGAACATCTCCGTCCGCAGGTCGTGCTGGACGTCGAGGGCGAGGCGGCCGCCGTAGTAGCGGCGGATGTAGGTGAGGACGTAGACGGCGACGGCCGCGCCGATCAGGACGCCCGCCCAGGGGGCCATGGCGCGGCTGTGGTCGCCGATCACGTCGTCGATGATCACCTTGGTGACCAGCGGGACCAGCGCCATGACCGCCATGCCGGCCAGGGACGATCCCAGGGCCAGGACGACGTCCCTGGGATGACGCCACGCGTATCCCGCCAGTCGCCGTACCCATCCCCGTTGCGTACTCACGCGGGTGCCCTCCGTCGGTGACGTGATCTGCCTGATCTGCCTGATCTACCGGAAGGCACCAACGCGCGAGGAACCGGATTTCATCCCTCCGCCCCCGGGCGCCACCGCGGGACGGGGCCGGGGCGGAGACCGCACAGGGGCGGGGCGGGGGGCGGAGGCCGCAGGAGGGAGCGGGGCCGCACCGGTGGCCGCCACCGCGCGCTTCGCGCATTCACAGGCGGGGGCCAGGTCCGGCACAGCTCGCGCTCACTCCGCCGACCCACGATGCGTGGGTGACATCTGCCACCGATCCGCACCCCCACACCGAGCCCGTGTCCGCCGACTGGCCGCCGCCGGCCCCACCTGCGGCACCGCCCGACAGGGCCCCGCGCTGGTCGCTGCCCGCCCTGATCGCGATCCTCGTCCTGGCGGCGGTCCTCTACGCCTGGAACCTGTCCGGGTCCGGCATGAACACCTTCTACAGCGGTGCCATCTGGGCCGGCACGAAGAGCTGGAAGGCCTGGTTCTTCGGTTCGCTGGACCCCGGCAACTTCCTGACCGTCGACAAACCGCCGTTCGCGACCATGGTCATGGGCCTGTCCTGCCGGATCTTCGGCTTCGGCACCTGGCAGATGATGGCGCCCCAGATCGCGGCCGCGCTCGCCACGATCTGGATCCTGCACTCCTCCGTGAAGCGGGTGTGGGGCCATGCCGCGGCGGCCGTCGCCGCGCTGGTGCTGGCGCTGACCCCGATCACCGTCGCCATCAACCGCGACAACAACCCGGACACGCTCCTGGTGTTCCTCATGGTGGCGGGCGCGGCCCTCGCGCTGCGCGCCACCCGTGACGAGAAGCTGCTGCCGCTGCTCGGCTCGGCGGCCTGCTTCGGTCTGGCCTTCAACACCAAACTGCTCGCGGGCTGGATCGCCCTCCCGGCCGTCTTCGCGCTCTACGTCTACGCCTCGAAGGCCCCCTGGGCGAAGCGGATCGTCAACCTGCTGCCGGCCGCCGTCGTGCTGGCCGTCTCCAGCTTCTGGTGGGCGATCGCGGTCTCCCTGGTCCCGGCCGCCGACCGGCCGTACATCGGCGGCTCGACGGACGGTTCCGCCTGGGACCTGATCATGGGCTACGACGGTCTCGGCCGCGTCTTCGGCGGCGAGGGCAACGGCGGAGGCGGCAGGGGCGGAGGCGGCGGCTTCTCCGGCTCCGCGGGCCTGGGCCGCATGTTCAACGACATCCTCGGCGGCCAGATCTCCTGGCTGCTGCCCTTCTCGGCGATCGCCCTCGTCGGCGGCCTGGTGCTCTGCGGGCGGGCCCCGCGCACCGACCTCAGGCGGATGGCGCTGGTCCTGTGGGGCGACTGGACCGTCCTGCACTACGTCATCTTCGCGACCGCCCAGGGCACCATGCACCCGTACTACACGACCGCGCTCGCCCCGGGCATCGCGGCGCTGTGCGGCGGCGGTGGCGTGATGCTGCTGGACGCGTTCCGCCGCGACAAGCGGTGGGCGTGGGTCCTGCCCGTCGCCTTCGGCGTCACCGGCATCTGGGCGATCGTCCTGCTGCGCCGCGCGTCGGGATGGAACACCTGGCTGTGGCCGACGATCGGCGTCCTGACGGTCGCCGGCATCGTGGGCATGCTGCTCTTGCGGTCCGGGAACCGGGCCCGCCTGCTGGCGGCCTCCGTGGCGGCGGCCGCGGTCGCCGCCCTCGCGGGCCCGACGGCGTACGCCGCCTCGGAGCCCTTCGGCAGCACCGGTGGCGGCATGGGCGGCGGCATGGGCGGTACCAACCCGACGGCCGGCCCCTCCACGGGCGGCGGCTTCGGCGGACCCGGCGGTGGCGGCAACCGGGGCGGCTTCCCGGGCGGCGGCGAGATTCCCGGCGGCACCGGGCAGAGCGGCCGGAACAGCCAGGCCGGGGGCTTCCCCGGCGGCGAGACGCCGGGCGGCACCCAGCAGGGGCAGAACGGCGAGATGCCCGGCGGCGGCCGGATGACGCCGGGCGGCGGGAACGGCGAGCTCCCCCAGCAGGGCAACGGCAACAGCCGGACTCCCGGCGGCGCCGGCGAGATGGGCGGTACAGCACCGGGCGGTACCCGTGAGGCCGGACGGCGCGGCGGCTTCGGCGGCATGGGCGGCGGTCCCGGCGGCATGGGCGGCGCGGACAACGAGCTCATCTCGTACCTGAAGAAGCACCAGGACGGTGCCGAGTGGCTGCTGGCGGTGTCCAACTCGCAGAGCGCCGCGCAGATCGAGCTGAGCGCCAGGTCCCCCGTCATCTCCATGTTCGGCTTCACCGGCTCCGACAAGGCGATGACGGTCGCCAAGCTCGAGGAGCTCGTGAAGAAGGGCAAGCTGCACTACGTCCAGACCGGCGGCGGCATGGGCGGCCCCGGCGGCGGCAACAGTCTCAGCACCGAGGTGTCGAACTGGGTGAAGAAGCACGGCACGGCGGTCAAGGAGAGCGCGTACAGCAAGAGTTCGACGTCGTCCTCCTCGGCGTCGGGCACGAACTCGTCGTCCCTCTACCGGCTGGACCCGTCCGACGTCGGCTGACGCACGGCGATCTCTGAGAACGGCTCCCGACCACCCGGTCGGGAGCCGTTTTTAACGTCCAGTTCATCGACAGGCCCGCATGTCCATGTCACTCTCCCTGTTGCCGCCTTCAATCAACCCGTGTAGATGGGACAACCTTTATGCTGGCGACACGCGTACGGCGATGGAAGTCGGTGGCACTGGCCACCGCAGCCGTGATGGTGGGCTTCACGGCCCCGGCGCTGACGGCCACTCCGGCCGCCGCCACGACGACCGCGTACGACTCGACGTACTACAAGAACGCGGTCGGCAAGACGGGCACGAGCCTGAAGTCGTCCCTGCACACCATCATCAGCTCCGGCGTGACGAAGCTGTCGTACTCGGCACTCTGGAACGCGCTGAAGGTCACCGACCAGGACCCGAACAACAGCGGCAACGTGATCCTTCTGTACTCGGGCATCTCCCGCAGCAAGTCGCTCAACGGCGGCGACAGCGGCGACTGGAACCGCGAGCACGTGTGGGCCAAGTCCCACGGCGACTTCGGCACCTCGACCGGCCCCGGCACCGACCTGCACCACATCCGCCCAGCGGACGTGGCGGTCAACGCCAAGCGCGGCAACCTCGACTTCGACGAGGGCGGCTCCGTCTTCACCAACAGCGGCGGCAGCAGGGTCGACTCGGACTCCTTCGAGCCGCGCGACGCCGTCAAGGGCGACGTGGCCCGCATGATCCTCTACATGGCCGTCCGCTACGAGGGCGACGACGGTTTCGCGGACCTGGAGCCCGACGACAAGGTCAACAACGGCTCCAGCCCGTACATCGGCAGGCTC
Organism: Streptomyces sediminimaris; assembly: GCF_047049295.1. Lineage (NCBI taxonomy): Bacteria > Bacillati > Actinomycetota > Actinomycetes > Kitasatosporales > Streptomycetaceae > Streptomyces > Streptomyces sediminimaris. The sequence goes on from NZ_JBJWOT010000001.1 coordinate 3,168,464, forward strand.
TCGGTCCTCAAGCAGTGGAACGACGAGGACCCGCCGGACTCCTTCGAGGAGAACCGCAACAACGTCATCTACAACACCTACCAGCACAACCGGAACCCGTTCATCGACCACCCGGAGTGGGTGGACGCGATCTGGTAGTCAGCGATGCACAGCCGCCTTCCGGCTGACGGCCGCGGCCTGGGCCTTGAAGCCGCCGGGCAGCTCTGTGGCTGAGCGCGCGGACGTACGGGGCTTTGTGGCGGTACGTCCGCGCGCTCGGCGGGAGCGGGCGGGTCAGGTGCCGGGATCCTCCTGAGGGGCGGCGGCGTCGGGGGCTTGGTCTTTGCGGGACTCGAGGAGGCGGGCTCCTCTGCTCCGGGCGATGCGGTGCACGTCGTGCAGTGACTCGGTCAATCGAGCCGCGAGGAAACGGAGTTGAGGCGCGGTGGCCTTCGTGTCACCAAGGAGATCGACGGCGTGGCCGAGGAGGTCGTCGGCCATGTCGAGCTGGACGGCTTCGACGTTGTCGGCGATGCGGGAGAGATGGCTGGTGCCGGTGCTGTCGGTGACGAGATAGCAGGGGTTGCCGTCCAGGTTGGACCAGGGGAGGAGACGGGGCCGGCTGACTGTGGTGGCGGCAACGTCGTGGCCCTCGTAGATCACGCGGCGGCTCCCTCGGCGCCCTGGATTCGGCGCGAGCCGACTTCGACGCCGTGAATGCGCCATGGCCCTACGTCGACGCCGTGCACGGCGAGCCAGAGGGCTCGGCGGCGGGCACGCTGTTGCTTGGTGCGCTCGCGTTGTTCGTGGGCGAGGAGGTAGGGGCGGACGAGTCGGGAGTCCTCGCCGCGGAGGGGGGCTTCGTGCGGAAAGGGGCGGCGGTTTGATGCGGTGGGGGCAGCGGGCGCGGAGGCGAGCGGCGCCCCTCCGGCGACCCAGTGCCGGTGACGCCCGGCGGCGGGCCACAGCAGCCGCAGCAGCGGCTCGACGAGGCGGACGATATGGTGCAGCACGTCTTCAACTCCATTGCAGTTGAGGGCCATGCCCCCGGGCCGTTTCGAGGACGGTCGCGGGGGTCTTCCATGCCCGAGGGCAGGTCGACGCGCATGGACATCGCTGAGTAGCGATCCGCATACAGAGTGAGACGGGCCGGGCTAGGCTCGCCAGGGGGTCAGAGGTGACAACGCATCTGTCACACGGGAGTTGACGGTGAGCAACATCTATGGGGAGTGGTTGAAGGCGCAGCGCGAGTCGGCAGGGCTGACACAGCAGGAGCTGGCGACGGCAGCCGTGATGACCCGTTCGCACATCGCGCACATCGAAGCGGGCCGGCGCACCCCCTCCAAGGAGGACGCAAGACGCCTCGACAGGGCCCTGAACACGGGTGATGTGTTGAGCAGCTTCCTGCCGGACGACGACAGCGCGGTCGCAAAGCACTTTGAAGCGGCCCACGCACTCGAACAACAGGCTGTCGAGATCCGCGAGTTCGCTCTCTCCTTCGTGCCCGGCATCCTCCAGACGGAAAGGTACGCGCGTTCGGTCCTGGGCCCCTCCTACCCTCCTGTGGGTGAAGAGGAATGTGACAGGCTCGTTGTCACACGGCTGGAGCGGGCGAAGATCCTTGAGGATCCCGTGTCACCAGTAGTGTGGGTGCTTCTGGACCAAGGCGTCCTGGACCGGCCTATCGGCGGCCCCGAGATCATGGCTGAGCAGATCATGCACATCGTCAGGCTGGCAGAGTCAGGCCGGGTCCGCGTGCATGTACTACCGCGCTCCTTGGGGTTCCACCCCTTGCTGGAGAGCATGCTGACGCTGATGTGGTTCGACGATCAGCCGCCGGTGGCATACAGCGAGGGGGTTCGCATGGGGAAGGTGCACGACTCCCCGGCCATGGTTCAGGAACTGCAAGGCCGTTACGATCTTGCACTGAGCGACGCACTGCCACTCAAGGAGTCACTGGCCCTGCTGAGGGCGACAGCAAAGGATTACGGACGACATGACTGAACCGATCATCTCGAACGCTGCCGCACTGAATGGGTGGCGGAAGTCTTCCTACAGCGGCAGCGAAGGCGGCAGCTGCCTGGAGGTCCTGGACAACTACCCCGCCGGTGTCCCTGTCCGCGACTCCAAGGTGCCTCAAGGGCCCGCGTTGGTCTTCCCGTCAGCCGGCTGGACGTCGTTCATCACAGCGGTCAAGAACGGCCGCCTGTCCGCCTGACCGCTCACCACCGCGATTCATCCGGCCCTCACCCGAGACGCTCGCCGCTCGGCGTCCTGCTCATCTCGCAGGGACCGTACGTTCGCGACGCGGAATCTCAGCAGCACGCTGTCCTCCTCTCCGGGGTCAGGGTAAGGGCCGCATCTGACATCGGCCCGGCCGGGGCGCCTGCGACCTCACGGAACATATCCCGTGAAGGCCACCGGGGACAGCCGATCGGGTGATCAGTCCGAGCCCCGATGGGTGGGCGCGAACATCCGCAGCACCGCCGGTAGCAGCACCACCGCGGGGCCGGGTGACGCCAGTGCCTTCGACAGGTCGTCCGACAGGGTTTCCGGGGTCGTCCGCACCCCCGGCACTCCGAACGACTCCGCCAGCGCCACGAAGTCCGGTCGCGTCAGCTCCGTTGCCGTTGCCGCTGCCGTCCCCGGCGCCTCGCCGAAGGCATCCGTCATGTACTCGCGCAGGATGCCGTAGCCGCCGTCGTCGACGATCAGCCAGGTGACGTCGAGGTCGTGCTGGCGGGCCGTGGCCAGTTCGGCGACGGAGTACAGGGCGCCGCCGTCGCCGGAGACCGCGAGGACGGGGCGGGTGGGGTCGGCGACCGCCGCGCCCAGGGCGGCCGGGAAGGCGTAGCCGAGGCCGCCGGCGCCCTGGGCCGAGTGCATGGTGTTGGGCGCCTTGGCGTCGAAGGCGGACCAGGCCCAGTACGCGAGGATCGTCATGTCCCAGAAGGACGGGGAGCCGGCCGGCAGGGCCCGGCGGACCGCGGCCAGCACGTCCTGTTCCAGGGTGAGTTCCTGGGCGGAGATGCGGTCGGCGACCTTCGCGAGCAGCGTCCGTACGCGCTCCGGAGCCGTCGGGTCCGCGCGCTCGGTGACCGTCTCCAGCAGTGCCTGCAGCGCGAGCCGCGCGTCCGCGTGGATGCCGAGCGCCGGGTGGTTGGACTCCAGTTTGCCGAGGTCCGCCTCGATCTGGATCACCCGGCCGCGGGGCCTGAACGTGTGGTAGTTCGAGGAGAGTTCGCCCAGGCCCGAGCCGACCACCAGCAGGACGTCCGCGTCCTCGAGGAAGTCCGTGGTGTGGCGGTCCTCCAGCCAGGAGCGGAGGGAGAGGGGGTGCTCCCAGGGGAACGCGCCCTTGCCGCCGAAGGTCGTCACGACGGGAGCGGCGAGCTTCTCCGCCAGCCGCCGCAGCTTGCCCGCGGCGTCCGCCCGTACCACTCCCCCGCCCGCGATGATCGCGGGCCGCTCCGCGCGCGACAGCAGGTCGGCCGCCACCGCGGTGAGTTCGGGGCGCGGCGGCAGCTCGTCCGGGGTGGCGTCGACCGCGGTCACCACCGGCAGGCGCGCCCCGGCGAGCAGCACGTCCTGCGGGATCTCCACCCACACCGGGCCGTGCGGGGCGCTCAGGGCCGACTTCCAGGCCTCCGCGATCGCCGAGGGGATCTGCGACTGGGCGCGGACGGTGTGGACGGACTTCACCACGCCGCGGAACGAGGCCGCCTGGCCGGGGAGTTCGTGGAGGTAGCCGTGCCGGCCGCCGCCCAGGCCCGGCGTCGGGACCTGGCTGCTGATCGCCAGGACGGGGGCGGAGGCGGCGCGCGCCTCCTGGAGCGCCGCCAGGGACATCAGCGCGCCCGGCCCCGTCGACAGCAGCAGCGGGGCCGCCTCGCCGGTGACACGGCCGTAGGCGTCCGCGGCGAAGCCGGCGTTGTTCTCCACCCGCAGGCCGACGTAGCGCAGGTCCGAGCGGCGCAGGGCATCGAAGACGCCGAGAGCGTGCTGGCCGGGCAGGCCGAAGACCGTCGTCGCGCCGAGCCCGGCGAGCGTCTCCACGACCAGGTCTCCGCCGGTGCGCCCCGGCGGAGGATTCAGCGCGGCCTCCGTCCGGGCCGGCGTCGGACTCGGTTCCAGGTCGTGGTCGTGGGTCACTTCGCGCGGGCCTCCGCGATCTGGCGGGTCATGATGGTGGTCAGTTCGTACGCCGTGTGGGACGCGGCCACCGACGTGATCTCCGCGTGATCGTACGCGGGCGCCACCTCCACGACGTCCGCCGAGACCAGGTTGCACGACGCGAGGCCGCGCAGGATCTCCAGCAGCTCGCGGGAGGTCATGCCGCCCGCCTCGGGGGTGCCGGTGCCGGGCGCGTGCGCCGGGTCCAGGCAGTCGATGTCGATCGAGACGTAGAGGGGGCGGTCGCCGATCCGCTGCCGCAGCTGGTCGGCCACCTCGTCGGCGCCGCGGCGGTAGACGTCCGCCGAGGTGACGATGCCGAAGCCCATCTTCTCGTCGTCGGTGAGGTCCTGCTTGCCGTAGAGCGGGCCGCGGGTGCCCACGTGCGAGAGGGCGGAGGTGTCGAGGACGCCCTCCTCCACCGCGCGCCGGAACGGCGTCCCGTGGGTGTACGCGGCGCCGAAGTAGGTGTCCCAGGTGTCGAGGTGGGCGTCGAAGTGGAGCAGGGCGACCGGGCCGTGCCTCTTCGCGACCGAGCGCAGCAGCGGGAGGGCGATCGTGTGGTCGCCGCCCAGCGTCATCAGGCGGGCCCCGGTGCCGAGCAGCTCGTCGGCGGCGGCCTCGATCGTGTCGACGGCCTCGTTGATGTTGAAGGGGTTCGCGGCGATGTCCCCGGCGTCCGCCACCTGCGCCAGCGCGAACGGCGACGCGTCCTGCGCCGGGTTGTAGGGCCGCAGCAGCCGGGACGCCTCGCGGATGGCGTTGCCGCCGAAGCGGGCGCCCGGCCGGTAGGAGACGCCCGAGTCGAACGGAACGCCCACGACGGCGACGTCGGTACGGCCGACCTCGTCGAGGCGGGGCAGCCGGGCGAAGGTGGCGGGCCCGGCGTACCGCGGTGTGCGGGAGGAGTCGACGGGTCCGCGCGGCGTCTCGTTGCTGCTCATGGGGTGCTGCCTTCTTTCCTGCGCCTCGTCGCCTGTGGAGCGATGTGCCGTACTTCTTGTCCGGCCCTGCTGAGCACCGACCCTAGGTGGCCGGGAGGCGGATGCGAAGTGTACGTTTCATCCATTCGTACGGCGGCGAACGGAGGGAACGCACATCGTGCCCGATGCCCCGGTCCCCCCTACTCCACCGGTGCCCCTCGCCTCGCTCCTGGCCCGTGAGGACCTGGCCCTGCGGCAGATCGCGGGCCGTCCGGCCCCGGCACCGTGATCCACTGGGTGCACACCTCGGAGATGGCCGACCCCTACCCGTATCTGCTGGGCGGCGAGCTGCTGCTGACGGCCGGCGTGCACGTCCCGCAGGGAGCGGATCAGGGCGGCCACGTCGACGGCTATTTCGACGGCTATGTGGAGCGGATCGCCGCCGCGGGCGCCGCCGCCGTCGGCTTCGGCGTGGCGCCCGTCTTCGACACGGTGCCGCCCGCCCTGGTCACGGCCTGCGAGGCACGGGGGCTCCCGCTGCTGGAGGTCCCGCCGCGGACCACGTTCTCCGGCGTGGCCCGCGCGGTCTGGCAGCTGATGGCGCGGGCCCGGCTCGCGGAGCTGCGCCGGGTCGCCGAGGCCCAGCAGAGCCTCGCCGCGGCGGCCGCCCGCCCGGACCCGGTGGCCTCCGTGCTGCGGCAGCTGGCCCGGCGGGTGGGCGGATGGGCGGTGCTGTACGGGCCGGACGGGGCGCGGATCGCGTCCGCGGGCCGACCCGCCGGGGCCGGCACCGGGGCGGCGCTCGCCGCACTCGCGGACGTCCTGCGCCCCTCCGGCCCTGGAACCCCCGCGTCCGCCACCGGCGACGAGGCCGGCACCCACCTCGCCGCCTACGCCCTCGGCACCGGACAGGGCTTCGTGCTCGGGGTCGCCGCGCCCAGGCGCGACCCCGGAGACCACACCATCGCCTCCGTCGCCGCCGTCCTGCTCACACTGCTCACCGGCGAGCAGCACAGCGGCACCGGCGCGGCCCGGTCCTCCGCGCTGGTGCGGCTGCTGCTGGGCGCGGCGCCGGCCGACGTGGCCCCGCTCCTCGGCCCCGGGCGCCGGCTCGTGGTGCACGCCCGGCCCGACGCGCACTCCCCCGACCCCGTGGCCGCCTCCGCGCTGGGCGCGGCCCTCGGCTCCCCGCTGGTCGACCTGGCGGGGGACGTCGTACGCGTCCTCGTGCCGGCCGATCGCGAACCGGCCGCGCAGCCCGGCTGGACGCTGGGCGTGAGCGCCGCCGCGGCGCCGGACGAGTGGCCGGCCGCGGACACGCAGGCCGCCCGCGCGCTGGCCCGCGCCCGCGCCACCCGCGCGCCCCTGGTCCGGCACGGCGGCCGGGAGGGCCTGGCCGGCCTGGTGCCGCCCGAGGAGGCCGAGGCCCACGCCCGCCGGCTGCTCGCGCCGGTCGCGGCCGCTCCGGCGCTGACCGAGACGCTGCGCACCTGGCTGTCCCTGCACGGCAGCTGGGACCGTACGGCCGTCGCCCTGTCCGTGCACCGCAACACCGTCCGCCAGCGCATCGCCCGCTGCGCCGCGCTCCTCGACGCCGACCTGGACGACCCGGACGTACGCATGGAGCTGTGGTTCGCGCTGCGGCAGGGGTAGGCCCGGTCCGGCGACGGCGTCCGCCCGGCTCGGGACACGGAGCTGCGGTTCGCGCTCCGGCAGCGGGGTGGGCCCCGTCTGATCCCGTCCGGCCACGGCGGGCCACGGCGGTCGCCCGGCTCGGGACACGGCCGTTCGCGGTCCGGCCATGAGTACGAACGCCCAGGACGATGAGTACGTGAGCCGCGTCCCAGCGCGCGGGACGCCAGGGACGCGCACAGGCGCCTGCACCACAATGGACTGCATGCCGATACCCGGGACACCCAGCCGCGCCGAGCTCGTCGACCATCTCCTGCGGACCCGCATCGCGGGCGACGTGGCGACGCCCCGCGAGAACAATCTCAGCCACTACCGCAAGCTGGCGAACGGCGACCGCCACTACTGGCTCGGCCTGGAGCTCGGCGACCGCTGGCGGGACGAGCAGGACGTGCTCGCCGTGATGGCGGAGCGGGTGGGCGTGAACGACGACCCCGAGTACCGGTACGGCCAGGACACCATCGACCCCGAGCTGACCGTCGACGCCCTGGAGCGGATGGCGGCCCGGCTGCGCAAGGCGGCCGAGGGGCGCCAGCGGGTGCTGTTCGCGACCGGCCACCCGGGCGGCCTGCTCGACGTGCACCGCGCCACGGCCGCCGCGCTGCGGGCGGCCGGCTGCGAGATCGTCGTGATCCCGGAGGGGCTCCAGACGGAGGAGGGCTACGTCTGGCAGCTCGCGGACGTCGGCGTGCTGGAGCACGGCGCGTCCCTGTGGCACACGCACTCCGGCGAGCCGATGAAGGCCGTCCTCACGGCCCTGGGGAACTCCGGCCGGCCGCTGCCCGACCTGGTCGTCGCCGACCACGGCTGGGCGGGCTACGCCGGGCAGCACGGCGTCGACTCCGTCGGCTACGCCGACTGCAACGACCCGGCGCTGTTCCTGGCGGAGGCGGAGGGCACCGTCCAGGTCGTCGTCCCCCTGGACGACCACGTCGTCAGCCCGCGGCACTACGACCCGATGACGGCGTACCTGCTGGCGGAGGCGGGGCTCGACTGAGCCGCGGGCGACCGACGGACCGGCGTCCGGCGACCGGCGGCTTACGTCCGGCAATCAGCAACCGGCGGCTTACGTCCGGCGACCGGCAACCGGCGGCTTACGTCCGGCAACCGGCAACCGGCGGCTTACGTCCGGCAACCGGCGGCTGACGTCCGGAGTCCGGCCACCGGCAACCGGTGGCTGACGTCCGGAGTCCGGCGACCGGCGAACTGCCACCGGCGACCGGGCTCTACGACGAAGGTGAGGGGCGCGTACGGCGCGGGCGCCCCCGGTCACGCTGATCCCGGGCCTCCGCGCCCCGCCCGCCCGGCGCGGCCGCCCCCGCCACCGCTCACGGCAGGGGCTCAGTCCTCCGGGTGCCGAGGGGTGAAGCCCGGTGTCGGGTCCAGGTACACCCTGGTCACGGCCGGGAACGCCGAGCGCAGCCGCCGTTCGGCGCGCTCGCAGGCCCCCTCGATCTGCGCCGCCGTCGACCGGTCCCGGAAGTCGATCTTGGCGGCCACCAGGGCCTCCCGCGGCCCCTGCACGAGCGTCGTCAGTTCCAGTACCGCCTCGACGTGCTCCACGTCCAGCAGCTCGGCCCGGATCCGCTCCCGTACCGACCTGGGCAGCGGGCGCCCGATGAGCAGTTCGGCGTTGGACCGGCCCAGCACCCAGGCGACAACGAGCAGCAGCAGGCCGATCAGCAGCGAGGCGACGGCGTCCCAGACACCGGACCCGGTGAGCTGCCCGCCGAGCAGTCCGCCGGCGGCCAGCATCAGGCCGATGAGCGCGGCCGAGTCCTCCAGGACGACGGCCTTCACGGCGGTGTCGGGGGTGTGGCGCAGATAGCGCAGGAAGGGCCTGCGGACCCGGCGGGCCTCGCCGCGCGCCTGGCGCACCCCGGTCCGCAGCGAGAAGCCCTCCAGCAGGAAGGCGATCAGCAGGACGCCGTACGACAGCAGCGGATCGCCGGGCTCCTCGCCCGCTGCCAGGGTGTGGATGCCGTCGTAGAGGGAGAAGACCGCGCCGCCGACGAAGGTGGCGACGGCGGCGAGCAGCGCCCAGATGTAGCGCTCGGGCCCGTAGCCGAGCGGGTGTTCCTCGTCGGCGGGTTTCGCGCTGCGTTTGAGGGCGGTCAGCAGCAGGATCTCGGTGACCGTGTCGGCGACCGAGTGCGCGGCCTCGGAGAGCATGGCGCTGGAACCGCTGATGATTCCGGCGACCGCCTTGGCGACGGCGATCCCGAGATTGGCGACGGCGGCGACGACGACCGTGGAGGTGCTCTCGCCGCCGCCCTCCTCTGCAGGGCTCATGCCTCTCAGGGTTCCCGGGGAACGCGGACCAGACCTTCCTGGATGACCGAGATGGCGAGCTGCCCGTCCTGGGTGTAGATGCGGGCCTGGCCGAGCCCGCGCCCGCCGTGGGCCGACGGCGACTCCTGGTCGTACAGCAGCCACTCGTCGGCGCGGAAGGGACGGTGGAACCACATGGCGTGGTCGAGCGAGGCCCCGACCACGTCCCCCACCGCCCAGCCGCCGCGGCCGTGCGCGAGCAGCACCGAGTCGAGCAGGGTCATGTCGGAGACGTAAGTGGCCAGGACGACGTGGAGGAGGGGCGCGTCGATGGCGCCCTCCAGCTTGCCGTTGGTGCGGAACCACACCTGGGAGTGCGCCTCGCGCGGCTCGCCGAACCTGCCGAACGGCGGCTCCTCGACGTAGCGCAGGTCGACGGCCTCGCGCGCCTGGAGGAACTTCTCCACCACCGTCGCGTCGAGGTGGTCGTAGCCGCGCAGCCGTTCCTGGGAGGTGGGCAGCGTGGCCGGGTCGGGCGCGGGTGGCATCGGGGCCTGGTGGTCCAGGCCCTCCTCGTCCGTCTGGAAGGACGCCGAGAGGTGGAAGATCGGCTTGCCGTGCTGGACGGCGACCACGCGGCGGGTGGTGAAGGAGCGGCCGTCACGGATGCGGTCGACGTCGTAGACGATCGGCGCCCCCGGGTCCCCGGGGCGCAGGAAGTACGCGTGCAGGGAGTGGGCGTGCCGGTCCGCCGGGACCGTGCGCCCGGCGGCGACCAGCGCCTGGGCCGCCACCTGCCCGCCGAAGACGCGCGGGACGACGGCGGACCGGGACCGGCCGCGGAAGATGTTCTCCTCGATCTGCTCCAGGTCGAGCAGATCGAGGAGATCCTGTAGTGCCTCGCTCATGGCAGACAGTTGTACCCGCCAGTCGTTTTCTCGGGTTCCGCGGGTCCTACAGGCCCATGTCCTTGGCGATGATCGTCTTCATGATCTCGCTGGTGCCGCCGTAGATGCGGTTGACCCGGTTGTCGGCGTACAGACGGGCGATGGGGTACTCGTTCATGAAGCCGTAGCCGCCGTGCAGCTGGAGGCAGCGGTCGATGACGCGGTGCGCGACCTCGGTGCAGAACAGCTTGGCGCTCGCGGCCTCGGCGGGGGTCAGCTCGCCCGCGTCCAGCGCCTCCAGGGCGCGGTCGGCGACGGCCTCGGCGGCGTCCACCTCGGCCTGGCAGGCGGCCAGCTCGAACTTGGTGTTCTGGAAGGACGCGACGGTCTTGCCGAAGACGGTGCGCTCCTGGACGTACTCCTTGGCGAACCGCACCGCGGCCTTGGCCTGCGCGTAGGCGCCGAAGGCGATGCCCCAGCGCTCGGAGGCGAGGTTGTGGCCGAGGTAGTAGAAGCCCTTGTTCTCCTCGCCGAGCAGGTCCTCGACCGGGACCTTCACGTCGACGAACGCCAGCTCGGCGGTGTCGGAGGTCTTCAGGCCGAGCTTGTCCAGCTTGCGGCCGACGGAGTAGCCCTCGGACTTGGTGTCGACGGCGAAGAGGGAGATGCCGAAGCGGCGGTCCTCGGCGGTCGGCGCGGAGGTGCGGGCGCAGACGATCACCCGGTCGGCGTGGACGCCGCCGGTGATGAAGGTCTTGGCGCCGTTGAGGACGTAGTGCGTGCCGTCCTCGGAGAGCCTGGCGGTGGTCTTCATGCCCGCGAGGTCGGAGCCGGTGCCCGGCTCGGTCATCGCGAGGGCCCACATCTCCTCGCCGGTGACGAACTTCTCGAGGTAGCGCTTCTTCTGCTCGTCGGTGGCGAGCATCTTGATGTAGGGCAGGGCGAGCAGCACGTGCACGCCGGAGCCGCCGAACTGGACGCCCGCGCGGGCGGTCTCCTCGTACAGGACCGCCTCGAACTTGTGGGTGTCCAGGCCCGCGCCGCCGAACTCCTCGGGCACGTTGATGCCGAAGATGCCCAGCTCGCCGAGCTTGTAGTAGAAGTCGCGCGGCGCCTGGCCGGCCGCGAACCACTCGTCGTAGACGGGAACGACCTCGGCCTCGATGAAGGCCCGGATGGTCTCCCGGAACGCCTCGTGGTCCTCGTTGAACACCGTACGGCGCACCGCCGCCACCTCCTGGTCCCATGTCTAAGCGCTTGCTCAGACATTCAAGGTACCGGCGGGTAGGGAGAGGCGTCCAGAGGAGATCCCGTAACGCTCGTCACGCCGCCGCGGCCGCGAAGGCGCCCCTGGCCATCCGGTGCAGCAGCTCCGCCGTCGCCCCGCGGCCGGGCAGCGAGCCCGGGCGGCCCAGGTGGGGCGTGGAGTTCAGGAGGCCGAAGACCGAGTGCACGGCGGAGCGGGCCGCCGGTTCCGCGACGCCCGGGTAGACCTCCCGCAGCACCGCCACCCACAGCTCCACGTACTGCCGCTGGAGCTGGCGCACCAGCTTGCGGTCGCTGTCCCGGAGGCGGTCCAGCTCGCGGTCGTGCAGGGTGATCAGGGGGCGGTCGTCGAGCGCGAAGTCGATGTGCCCTTCGATGAGCGAGTCGAGGACCGCCTCGGGGGGCGTCCCGTCGGCCTCCGCGAGGCGCCGCTTCGCCCCCGTCAGCAGCTGGCCGCTGATCCCCACCAGCAGCTCGGCGAGCATCGCGTCCTTGCCCGCGAAGTGGCGGTACAGGCCCGGGCCGCTGATGCCGACGGCGGCGCCTATCTCGTCGACTCCGACCCCGTGGAAACCGCGCTCGGCGAACAGCCGCGCGGCCTCCTTGAGGATCTGCTCGCGGCGGGTGGGGGCGTCGGTTCTGGTGGCCATGGAGGCAATTCTAGACAGGGAGGTTAGCGGTCGTTAACCTGATGGAAATGGTTAACGCTCATTAACAGTACGACCACTGGGTGAGGGGACCGCAGGATGCAAGAGGCACCGGAGCTGACGAGCGCGGCTGATCCCGCGTCGGAGGCCTGGCGGGCCAACGAGGCGGCGCATCGCGCACTCGTGGAGGAGCTGCGCGGCAAGCTGGCCGCGGCCCGGCTCGGCGGCGGCGAGAGGGCGCGGGCCAGGCACACCGCGCGCGGGAAGCTGCTGCCGCGGGACCGGGTGGACACACTGCTCGACCCGGGCTCGCCCTTCCTGGAGCTGGCCCCCCTGGCCGCCGACGGGCTGTACGACGGGGCGGCCCCGGCCGCCGGCGTCATCGCCGGGATCGGGCGGGTCAGCGGGCGCGAGTGCGTGATCGTCGCCAACGACGCCACCGTCAAGGGCGGGACGTACTACCCGATGACGGTGAAGAAGCACCTGCGCGCCCAGGAGGTGGCCCTGGAGAACCGCCTGCCCTGCGTCTACCTGGTCGACTCCGGGGGTGCCTTCCTGCCCATGCAGGACGAGGTCTTCCCGGACCGGGAGCACTTCGGGCGGATCTTCTACAACCAGGCGCGGATGTCCGGCGCCGGCATCCCGCAGATCGCCGCGGTCCTCGGCTCGTGCACGGCCGGCGGGGCGTACGTCCCGGCGATGAGCGACGAGGCGGTCATCGTCCGCGGCCAGGGCACCATCTTCCTGGGCGGCCCGCCGCTGGTGAAGGCCGCCACCGGCGAGGTGGTGACCGCCGAGGAGCTCGGCGGCGGCGAGGTGCACTCCCGCGTCTCCGGCGTCACCGACCACCTGGCGGAGGACGACGCGCACGCGCTCAGGATCGTGCGCACCATCGCCGCCACCCTGCCCGCGCGCGGGGCGCCGCCCTGGGAGGTGCGGCCCACGGCCGAGCCGAAGGTCGACCCCTACGGCCTGTACGGCGCGGTGCCGGTCGACTCCCGCACCCCCTACGACGTCCGCGAGATCATCGCGCGCGTGGTCGACGGCTCGCGGTTCGCGGAGTTCAAGGCCGAGTTCGGGCAGACCCTGGTCACCGGCTTCGCCCACGTCCACGGCCACCCGGTGGGGATCGTCGCCAACAACGGCATCCTGTTCTCCGAGTCCGCCCAGAAGGGCGCCCACTTCATCGAGCTGTGCGACCAGCGCGGCATCCCGCTGGTGTTCCTGCAGAACATCTCCGGCTTCATGGTCGGCAGGGACTACGAGGCGGGCGGCATCGCCAAGCACGGCGCCAAGATGGTGACGGCCGTGGCCTGCACGCGCGTGCCGAAGCTGACGGTCGTGGTCGGCGGTTCGTACGGGGCGGGCAACTACTCGATGTGCGGCCGGGCCTACTCGCCCCGCTTCCTGTGGATGTGGCCGAACGCCAAGATCTCCGTCATGGGCGGCGAGCAGGCCGCCTCGGTCCTCGCGACCGTCAAGCGGGACCAGATGGAGGCCCGGGGCGAGGACTGGCCGCCGGAGGACGAGGAGTCCTTCAAGGCGCCCGTCCGGCAGCAGTACGAGCGCCAGGGCAGCGCCTACTACGCCACCGCCCGCCTCTGGGACGACGGCGTCATCGACCCGCTGGAGACCCGCCAGGTGCTGGGTCTGGCGCTGACCGCCTGTGCCAACGCGCCGCTTCCGCAGAAGGACTACACCGCGCCCCAGTTCGGCGTCTTCAGGATGTGAGGAGGGGACCCATGTTCGACACAGTGCTCGTGGCCAACCGGGGCGAGATCGCCGTCCGCGTGATCCGTACGCTCCGCTCGCTGGGCGTGCGCTCGGTGGCCGTCTTCTCCGACGCGGACGCCGACGCGCGCCATGTGCGCGAGGCCGACACGGCGGTGCGCATCGGGCCGGCCCCGGCGGCCGAGAGCTATCTGTCGGTGGAGCGGCTGCTGGAGGCCGCCGCCCGCACCGGCGCCCAGGCCGTCCACCCCGGCTACGGCTTCCTCGCGGAGAACGCCGCCTTCGCGCGCGCCTGCGCCGACGCCGGGCTGGTCTTCATCGGACCGCCCGCGGACGCCATCGCCCTCATGGGTGACAAGATCCGCGCCAAGGAGACGGTGCGGGCGGCCGGCGTCCCGGTCGTCCCCGGTTCCAGCGGCAGCGGCCTGACGGACGGCCAACTCGCCGACGCGGCACGCGAGATCGGCATGCCGGTGCTGCTGAAGCCGTCCGCGGGCGGCGGCGGCAAGGGCATGCGGCTGGTGCGGGAGGCGGAGGCGCTGGCGGACGAGATCGCCGCCGCCCGCCGTGAGGCCCGCGCCTCCTTCGGCGACGACACCCTCCTCGTGGAGCGGTGGGTGGACCGCCCCCGGCACATCGAGATCCAGGTCCTGGCCGACGGCCACGGCAACGTGGTGCACCTGGGCGAGCGCGAGTGCTCGCTGCAGCGTCGGCACCAGAAGATCATCGAGGAGGCGCCCAGCGTCCTGCTCGACGAGGCCACGCGCGCGGCGATGGGCGAGGCGGCGGTGCAGGCGGCCCTCTCCTGCGGCTACCGCGGCGCGGGCACGGTGGAGTTCATCGTCCCCGGCGGCGATCCCTCGTCGTACTACTTCATGGAGATGAACACCCGCCTCCAGGTCGAGCACCCCGTCACCGAGCTGGTCGTGTCCGTCGGGGACGGTGCCGCGGGCGGCCTGGACCTGGTGGAGTGGCAGCTGCGGGTGGCGGCGGGCGAGCCGCTGGCGTTCGCCCAGGACGACGTCCGGCTCACCGGTCACGCGATCGAGGCCCGGCTGTGCGCGGAGGACCCCGCGCGCGGGTTCCTGCCGTCGGGCGGCACGGTGCTGCGGCTGCACGAACCGCAGGGCGACGGCGTCCGCACCGACTCCGGGCTCAGCGAGGGCACGGAGGTCGGCTCGCTGTACGACCCGATGCTGTCCAAGGTGATCGCCTACGGCCCCGACCGCGCGACCGCGATCAGGAGGCTCCGGGCGGCTCTGGCCCGGACCGTCACGCTCGGGGTGCAGACCAACGCCGGCTTCCTGCGGCGGCTGCTGGCCCATCCGGCCGTCGTGGCGGGCGAGCTGGACACGGGTCTGGTCGAGCGGGAGGTGGACGGGCTGGTCTCCACGGACGTTCCCGAGGAGGTCTACGAGGCCGCCGCGGCCGTACGGCTGGCTGCGCTGCAGCCCCGCGGGGAGGGCTGGACCGATCCCTTCTCCGTGCCGAACGGCTGGCGGCTGGGCGGCACGACCAAGCCGGTGGCCTTCCCGCTGCGGGTCACCGAGCCCGTCGAGCACACCCCGCGCGGCACCCACACCGTCACCGACGACGCGGTGAGCGTCACCCTCGACGGCGTCCGCCACACCTTCCACCGCGCCGCCGACTGGCTCGGCCGCGAGGGCGACGCCTGGCACGTGCGCGACCACGACCCGGTCGCCGCGTCCCTCACCCGCGCGGGCCAGGCGGGCGCCGACTCGCTGACCGCGCCCATGCCCGGCACGGTCACCGTGGTGAAGGTGGCCGTCGGCGACGAGGTGAGCGCCGGTCAGAGCCTGCTGGTCGTCGAGGCGATGAAGATGGAGCACGTCATCTCCGCCCCGCACGCCGGCACGGTCACCGGACTGGACGTCACGCCGGGCACGGCGGTCGGCATGGACCAGGTGCTGGCCGTCATCGCACCGCACGAGGAGGTTCAGGCATGACCGCACAGGGCCTTCCCATGGCCGTACCGGCCGAGGGCCTGCCCGCCCGGGTGCGCATCCACGAGGTGGGCGCGCGCGACGGCCTGCAGAACGAGAAGGACACGGTCCCGACGGAGGTGAAGGCGGAGTTCATCCACCGCCTGGTCGACGCCGGCCTGACGACGATCGAGGCGACGAGCTTCGTGCACCCCAGGTGGGTGCCCCAGCTCGCCGACGCGGAGCAGCTGTTCCCCCTGGTCTCCGGCCTGTCCGCGGAGCTGCCCGTCCTGGTGCCCAACCAGCGCGGCCTCGACCGCGCCCTGGCACTCGGCGCCCGCCGCGTCGCCGTGTTCGCCAGCGCCACCGAGTCCTTCGCCAGGGCCAACCTCAACCGCACGGTCGACGAGTCGCTGGCCGTGTTCGACCCGGTCGTCAAGCACGCCAAGGAGGAGGGCGCCCACGTCCGCGGCTACGTCTCCATGTGCTTCGGCGACCCCTGGGAGGGCGCGGTCCCCCTCCGCCAGGTCGTCCGCGTGTGCCGGGCGCTGACGGACATGGGCTGCGACGAGCTGAGCCTCGGCGACACCATCGGCGTCGCGACCCCGGGCCACGTGCGCGCGCTGCTCTCCCTGCTGAACGAGGAGGGCGTGCCGACCCCGGTCGTCGGGGTGCACTTCCACGACACCTACGGCCAGGCGCTGGCCAACACCTACGCCGCACTCGAACACGGCGTCACCACCGTCGACGCCTCCGCGGGCGGCCTGGGCGGCTGCCCGTACGCCAAGTCCGCCACCGGAAACCTGGCCACCGAAGACCTCGTGTGGATGCTGCGGGGTCTCGGCATCGACACCGGGGTCGACCTCGGCCGTCTCGTCGCCACCAGCGCGTGGATGGCCGATCAGCTGGGCCGACCCAGCCCGTCCCGCACCGTCCGAGCGCTGTCCCACGAGGACGCCGAGGACACCGAGGCCGCCGAGGCCACTGAGGAGCAGTGACCGTCATGGACTTCCGTCTCTCCCCCGAGCTCGAAGAACTCCGCCGCACCGTCGAGGCGTTCGCCCACGACGTGGTGGCACCCAAGATCGGCGAGTTCTACGAGCACCACGAGTTCCCCTACGAGATCGTCCGCGAGATGGGCCGCATGGGCCTGTTCGGACTGCCGTTCCCCGAGGAGTACGGCGGCATGGGCGGCGACTACCTGGCGCTGGGCGTGGCGCTGGAGGAGCTGGCCCGCGTCGACTCCTCCGTCGCCATCACCCTGGAGGCCGGCGTCTCGCTGGGCGCCATGCCGATCCACCTCTTCGGCACCGAGGAGCAGAAGCGCGCGTGGCTGCCGCGCCTGTGCTCGGGCGAGATCCTGGGCGCGTTCGGCCTCACCGAGCCCGACGGCGGCTCGGACGCGGGCGCGACCCGCACCACGGCCCGCCTCGACGAGTCGGCGGACGAGTGGGTGATCAACGGCACCAAGTGCTTCATCACCAACTCCGGCACGGACATCACGGGCCTGGTCACGGTCACGGCGGTCACCGGCCGCAAGCCCGACGGCAGGCCGCTGATCTCGTCGATCATCGTCCCGTCCGGTACCCCGGGCTTCACGGTGGCGGCGCCGTACTCGAAGGTCGGCTGGAACGCCTCGGACACCCGTGAGCTGTCCTTCTCGGACGTGCGCGTCCCGGCGGCCAACCTGCTCGGCAGTGAGGGCCGCGGCTACGCCCAGTTCCTGCGCATCCTCGACGAGGGGCGCGTCGCCATCGCGGCGCTCGGCACCGGCCTCGCCCAGGGCTGCGTGGACGAGTCGGTGAGGTACGCCAAGGAGCGCCACGCCTTCGGCCGCCCCATCGGCGCCAACCAGGCCATCCAGTTCAAGATCGCCGACATGGAGATGAAGGCGCACACCGCCCGCCTCGCCTGGCGGGACGCGGCCGCCCGGCTGGTGAGCGGCGCCCCCTTCAAGAAGGAGGCCGCCCTGGCCAAGCTGTACTCCTCCACGGTCGCGGTCGACAACGCCCGCGACGCCACGCAGATCCACGGCGGCTACGGCTTCATGAACGAGTACCCCGTGGCCCGCATGTGGCGCGACTCCAAGATCCTGGAGATCGGCGAGGGCACCAGCGAGGTGCAACGCATGCTGATCGCGCGGGAGTTGGGTCTGGCCGGCTGAACCCCGCCGCAGCCGGGGCGGCACGGCGCACAGGCTGACCACGGGTCCGGGCGCGGGACGCCCTCACCCCTGGACACCAAGTGAGGTTAGGCTAACCTATCTTGGAACCTGTCCGGTGGGCGTTCCGCCCCGTTCGAAAGCGGCCCCAGCATGTCCAACGCCAGAGCCACCCACCTCACCCGACGCGGCATTGTGGCCGCGGGCGGCGCCCTCGGCCTCGGTGCCGTGCTCGCCGCCTGCGGTGACGACGGCGCGAAAAGCGGGGGCTCCGGCGCGACGACCGCCGGCAAGTCCGGCCCCTGGTCCTTCAAGGACGACCGCGGCAGGACGGTGAAGCTCGACCGGGCGCCCAGGAACATCGTCGCGTTCACCGGCGTCGCCGCCGCCCTCCACGACTACGGCATCGGTGTCAAGGGCGTCTTCGGCCCGACGAAGACCAAGGACGGCAAGCCCGACGTCCAGGCCGGCGACATGGACATCAGCAAGGTCACGATCCTCGGCAACGCCTGGGACCAGTTCAACGTCGAGAAGTACGCGGCCCTCGCGCCCGACGTCCTCATCAGCACGATGTTCGACGACGCCGGCACGCTCTGGTACGTCCCCGAGTCCTCCAAGGACAAGATCGCCCAGCTGGCCCCCAGCGTCGGCGTCTCCGTCTACGACCGCCGGCTGACCGAGCCGCTGCAGCGCATGTGGGCGCTGGCGGAGTCGCTCGGCGCGGACATGCGGGCGGCCGAGGTCACCGGCGCCAAGAAGCGGTTCGAGGAGGCGGCGGCCCGGCTGCGCGAGGCCGCGAGGGCCAGGCCGGACATCAGGGTGATGGCCGCCTCCGCCGCCGACACGCTCTTCTACGTCTCCGGCACCGACCTCTCCGTCGACCTGGAGTACTTCAAGGCGCTCGGCGTGCACTTCGTCGAGCCCCCGGAGAAGGCGAAGGCCAAGGGGGGCGGCTGGTACGAGTCGCTGAGCTGGGAGAACGTCGACAAGTACGCGGCGGACATCATCATGATGGACGACCGCACCTCGGCGATCCAGCCGGCCGACATCACCAGGCCGACCTGGAAGAAGCTGCCGGCGGTCCGGGCGGGGCAGGTCATCCCCCGCTCCCCCGAGCCGATCCTGTCCTACGCCAAGTGCACCCCCCTCCTCACGAGCCTCGCGGAAGCGCTCGAGAAGGCGAAGAAGGTCAGCTGACAGGAGCCCCGTCATGACCACGGCCGTAGCCGCCCCGTTCCGGTTCTTCTCCCTGCAGGTCGTGCGGACGAGACGGCTGGGGCCGTCCTCGCTGCGGGTCACCTTCGGCGGGGAGGATCTGCGCGCGTTCCGCTCCGACGGGCGCGACCAGTCCCTCTCCCTCTTCCTGCCGCATCCCGGGCAGCGCGAACCGGCCGTACCGTACGAGCTGGGCGACGACTGGTGGCCGGCCTGGCGTGAACTGCCGGACGGCGTACGGGCGGTGATGCGCTCGTACACCCTGCGCTCGCTGCGGCGCGACCCCGACGAGATCGACATCGACTTCGTCCTGCACACCCCGGCCGGCCCCGCCTCGCGCTGGGCCGCCCGGGCCGCCCCCGGTGACCCTGTCGTCCTGCTCGGCCCGGCGGTCGCGGACAACCGCGCGATCCGGTTCCGGCCGCCCTCGGACACCGACCTGACACTGATCTGGGGCGACGAGAGCGCCGTCCCGGCCGTCTCCGCGATCCTCCAGTCCCTGCCCGCGCGCACCCGCGTCCGCGCCTGGCTGGAGGTGCGGGACGCGGGGGACATCCAGGAACTGGCCACCGAGGCCGACGCCGAGATCACCTGGCTGGTCCAGGACGCGAACGGCGCCGAGGGGTCCCCCATGGCCCTCGACGCCCTGCGCGCCGCCCGACTCCCGCCCGCCGAGCGCCCGTACGCCTGGATCGCGGGCGAGAGCGGGTGCGTGAAGCAGCTGCGCCGGCACCTCGTCGGCGAGCGCGGGATCGACCGGCGGCGCGTCACCTTCGTCGGCTACTGGAGGCAGGGCCTGAGCGAGGAGCAACTGCGCGAGACGGAGTGACGGCGGTCACTGGCGGGACAGGATTCGAGGCAGAGAACTTAGGTTAGGCTTACCTAAGTTGAAGGCCGAAGCTCTGGGCTTCCCCGCTCTCCCACCCCGCACGGACTGTCCCCACCGGAGGACCCCCACATGCGCTCGCACCTGCTCAATGACCTGACCGCGGAGCAGTACCGCAGCTCCGTGACCGAAGGAGTCGAGCGGGTGGCGGCCAAACTCGCCACCACCGACCGTCCGTTCACCGGTGTCACCGTCGACACCCTCGCTCCCCGCATCGCCTCGATCGACCTCGACCGGCCGCTCGGCGACACCGGCGCCGCCCTGGACGAGCTGGAGGACGTCTACCTCCGCGACGCGGTCTACTTCCACCACCCGCGCTACCTCGCCCACCTCAACTGCCCCGTCGTCATCCCGGCCGTGCTCGGCGAGGCCGTCCTGTCCGCCGTCAACTCCTCCCTCGACACCTGGGACCAGTCGGCCGGCGCCACCCTGATCGAGCGCAGGCTCATCGACTGGACGGCCGCCCGCATCGGCCTCGGCGGCAACGCCGACGGCGTGTTCACCTCGGGCGGCACCCAGTCCAACCTCCAGGCGCTGCTGCTGGCGCGGGAGGAGGCCGAGCCAGGGCGGGCCGGGCGGGAACAGGGGGCCTCCCTCTCCCGGCTGCGCGTCTTCGCCTCCGAGGCGGGCCACTTCAGCGTGCAGAAGTCCGCGAAACTCCTCGGCCTCGGCCAGGACGCGGTGGTGCCCATCCCCGTCGGCCACGACAAGCGCATGCAGACCGTCGCCCTCGCCCACGAGCTGGAGCGCTGCCGCGGCGACGGCCTGATTCCCATGGCCGTCGTCGCCACGGCCGGCACCACCGACTTCGGCTCCATCGACCCACTGCCCGAGATCGCCGAACTGTGCACCCAGTACGGCGCCTGGCTGCACGTGGACGCCGCCTACGGCTGCGGTCTGCTCGCCTCGCTCAAGTACCGGGACCGCATCGACGGCATCGAGCGCGCCGACTCCGTCACCGTCGACTACCACAAGTCCTTCTTCCAGCCCGTGAGTTCGTCCGCCGTCCTGGTACGGGACGGCTCCACGCTGCGGCACGCGACCTTCCACGCCGAGTACCTCAATCCGCGCCGCATGGTCACCGAACGCATCCCCAACCAGGTCGACAAGTCCCTGCAGACCACCCGCCGCTTCGACGCCCTCAAGCTGTGGATGACGCTGCGGGTGATGGGCGCCGACGGCATCGGCGCGCTCTTCGACGAGGTCTGCGACCTGGCGGCCGAAGGCTGGCGGCTGCTGGCCGCCGACCCCCGCTTCGACGTCGTCGTCGAACCGGCGCTCTCCACCCTGGTCTTCCGCCACATCCCGGCCGCCGTCACCGACCCGGCCGAGATCGACCGCGCCAACCTCTACGCCCGCAAGGCCCTGTTCGCCTCCGGCGACGCGGTCGTCGCCGACACCAAGGTGGGCGGCCGCCACTACCTGAAGTTCACCCTGCTCAACCCCGAGACGACGACCGACGACATCGCCGCCGTACTCGACCTGATCGCCGGCCACGCCGGGCAGTACCTGGGAGAACCCCTTGACCGCGCTTCCTGAACACCCGGCCGGTGCACACGACTTCGTGGGCATCGGGCTCGGCCCCTTCAACCTCGGCCTGGCCTGCCTGACCGAGCCGATCACCGGACTCGACGGCCTCTTCCTGGAGTCGAAGCCGGACTTCGAGTGGCACGCGGGCATGTTCCTGGACGGCACCCACCTCCAGACGCCGTTCCTGTCGGACCTGGTCACGCTCGCCGACCCGACGTCGCCGTACTCCTTCCTCAACTACCTGAAGGAGAAAGGCCGGCTGTACTCCTTCTACATTCGCGAGAACTTCTATCCGCTGCGCGTCGAGTACGACGACTACTGCCGCTGGGCGGCGAGCAAGCTGAGCGGCGTCCGCTTCGGCACGACGGTCACCGAGGTGACGTACGACGGCGGGCACTACCTCGTGCGCACCGAGGCCGGGGACGTCCACCGGGCCCGCCACCTCGTCCTCGGCACCGGGACGGTCCCCTTCGTGCCCGAGGTGTGCCGGGGGCTCGGCGGCTGCCTGTTCCACACCTCGCAGTACATGCACCGCAAGAGCGAGCTGCAGTCGAAAAAGTCGATCACCGTCGTCGGCAGCGGCCAGAGCGCCGCCGAGATCTACCACGAACTCCTTGCCGAGATGGACGTGCACGGCTACCGGCTCGACTGGATCACCCGTTCCCCGCGGTTCTTCCCGCTGGAGTACACCAAACTGACCCTGGAGATGACCTCTCCGGACTACATCGACTACTTCCGGGCGCTGCCCGAGGAGACCCGCTACCGGCTGGAGAAGCAGCAGAAGGGCCTCTTCAAGGGCATCAGCTCCGACCTCATCGACTCGATCTTCGACCTGCTCTACCAGAAGAACGTCGAGAGCGGCGGCCGCCCGGTCCCCACCCGTCTGCTGACCAACTCCTCGCTGGTGAGCGCCCGTTACGCCGACGGGGTGTACCGGCTCGGCTTCCACCAGGACGAGCAGGGCAAGGAGTTCGAGATCCGCACGGAGGGCCTCGTCCTGGCGACCGGGTACCACTACGAGCCCCCGGCCTTCCTCGCCCCCGTCGAGGACCGCCTGCGCCTCGACGGCCACGGCCGCTTCGACGTGGGCCGCAACTACGCCATCGACGTCACCGGCCGCGGCGTCTTCCTGCAGAACGCCGGCGTGCACACCCACAGCATCACCAGCCCCGACCTGGGCATGGGCGCGTACCGCAACAGCTGCATCATCCGCGAGCTGCTCGGCACCGCGTACTACCCGGTCGAAAAGACGATCGCGTTCCAGGAGTTCGCCGTGTGACACCCGCCCGGCCCGTCTGCCCGGCGGTTCTCGCAGGTCCCTGCGCGGACTCCGGGCGGCAGCGGGCCGCGAATCGAGGCACACGTCGAGCACGTCGTGCTCGACGGAAAGATCCCCGCGTCCGACCCGCTCGACCCCGACGCACGAACCACGCATCCAAGGAGTCCCCATGACCACCGCCCCACGGGTGGGCGTCCTCACCTTCCGCCCCCTCGACCCCCTGAAGGACGCCGAGCTGCTGCACTCCTGGGTGACCCATCCCAAGGCGGCCTTCTGGATGATGCAGGACGCGCGGCTGGTGGATGTCGAGCGGGCGTACATGGAGATCGCGGCCGACGCGTACCACCACGCGCTGCTCGGGCTGCGGGACGGCGAACCCGCCTTCCTGATGGAGCACTACGACCCCGCCCACCGCGAACTCGTCGGCCTGTACGAACCGCTGCCCGGTGACATCGGCATGCACTTCCTGACGCCCGCCACCGACGCGCCCGTCCACGGCTTCACCAGGGCCGTCATCACGGCCGTGCTGGCGCGGCTCTTCGAGGACCCGGCGGTGCGGCGCGTCGTCGTGGAGCCGGACGTGGCCAACACGGCGGTGCACGCGCTGAACGAGGCCGTCGGCTTCGTGCCCGACCGCGAGATACAGAAGCCGGAGAAGAAGGCACTGCTGAGCTTCTGCACGCGGGAGCGCTTCTTCGGCATCCGGGACACCCTGGCCGCGACGGGGGTGACCGCATGAGCCTCGCCGACGCCGTCGCCCACCTCTCCCCCGAGCGCTGGGAGAAGGCCAACCGCCTGCTGATCCGCAAGGCGCTCGCCGAGTTCGCCCACGAGCGGCTGATCACCCCGCAGCCGCAGGGCGACCGGTTCGTCGTCCGCAGCGACGACGGCCTGACCCGGTACACCTTCAGGGCCGTGCGCCGCGCCCTCGACCACTGGCAGATCGACGCCGGCTCCGTCACCCGCCACCGCGAAGGCGCCGAACTCCCGCTGTCCGCATCGGACTTCGTCACCGAGCTGCGCACGTCCCTGGGCCTGAGCGACGAGGTCCTGCCCGTCTATCTGGAGGAGATCACCTCCACCCTCTCCGGCACCTGCTACAAGCTCGCCAGGCCGCAGATCCCCTCCGCCGAGCTCGCCCGCTCCGGTTTCCAGGACATCGAGACCGGCATGACCGAGGGCCACCCCTGCTTCGTCGCCAACAACGGGCGGCTCGGCTTCGGCGTCCACGACTACCTGTCGTACGCCCCCGAGACCGCGAACCCGGTCCGCCTGGTGTGGCTGGCCGCCCACCGCTCGCGCGCCGCGTTCACGGCGGGCGCGGGGATCGAGTACGAGTCCTTCGTGCGCCAGGAGCTGGGCGAGCGGACGGTCGAGCGCTTCCACGGCGTCCTGCGCGAACGGGGTCTCGACCCGGCCGACCACCTCCTCATCCCCGTCCACCCCTGGCAGTGGTGGAACAAGCTCACGGTGACCTTCGCCGCCGAGGTGGCCCGCGGGCACCTCGTCTGCCTGGGCGAGGGGGAGGACGAGTACCTGGCCCAGCAGTCCGTCCGGACCTTCTTCAACCGCTCCCACCCCGGGAAGCACTATGTGAAGACGGCCCTGTCCGTGCTCAACATGGGCTTCATGCGCGGGCTCTCGGCCGCCTACATGGAGGCCACCCCGGCCATCAACGACTGGCTCGCGCGGCTCGTCGAGGGCGATCCCGTCCTGCGGTCGACCGGTCTGTCGGTCATCCGCGAGCGGGCCGCGGTCGGCTACCGGCACCCGGAGTACGAGAAGGCGACGGACCGCCACTCGCCGTACCGCAAGATGCTGGCGGCGCTGTGGCGCGAGAGCCCGGTCCCCTCCCTGGAGGACGGCGAGTCCCTGGCCACGATGGCCTGTCTGCTGCACGTCGACCACGAGGGCGCGTCCGTCGCGGGCGCGCTGATCGAGCGGTCGGGCCTCGCGCCCACCGAGTGGCTGCGCCGCTATCTGCGGGCCTACCTCACCCCGCTGCTGCACAGCTTCTACGCCTACGACCTGGTGTTCATGCCGCACGGCGAGAACGTGATCCTGGTCCTGAAGGACGGTGTGGTCCGGCGCGCGGTCTTCAAGGACATCGCCGAGGAGATCGCCGTCATGGACCCGGAGGCGGTGCTGCCGCCGGCGGTCGAGCGGCTGCGCGTGCGGGTCCCGGAGGACAACAGGCTCCTGTCGATCTTCACGGACGTCTTCGACTGCTTCTTCCGCTTCCTCGCCGCGAACCTCGCCGGCGAGGGAATCCTGGCGGAGGACGACTTCTGGGCAACGGTCGCCGGGGCCGTGCGCGCGTACCAGGAGTCGGTGCCCGAGCTGGCCGACAAGTTCGAGCGGTACGACCTGTTCGCCCCCGAGTTCGCGCTGTCCTGCCTCAACCGGCTCCAGTTGCGCGACAACCGGCAGATGGTCGACCTGGCCGATCCGGCGGGCGCCCTCCAGCTGGCCGGAACCCTGAAGAACCCGATCGCGGGTGGAACAATCACCCCATGGCGGAAATCATCCAGAAGGACGGCACCTGGGCCTTCGACGGCGATGCCCTTCGGCTGACGCCGGGGCGGGACAGAAACGTCAGCCTGCTCCGCCGCACGCTGGGTGAACTCGTCGTCCCGCTCGGGGCGTTGGCGGGTGTCTCGTTCGAGCAGGGCCGGAAGGCGGGGCGGCTCAGACTGCGGCTGCGCGACGGCGCCGACCCGCTGCTGCACGCCTCCGGCGGCCGGCTCACCGAGCCCGACGACCCGTATCAGCTGATCGTCGAGTCCGACCGCTACGGCGTCGCCGAGTACTTCGTGGACGAGGTGCGAAGCGCCCTGCTGCTGGACGAGGTCCCGTCGGACCCGGTCAGCGAGTACCTGCTGCCGGGCCCCTCCGTCCCGCTCTCCGTCTCCGCGGGGGACGGCACCGCGAGCTTCGACGGGGAGCTGGTCCGCCTGGAGTGGAACTGGAAGACGGAGGACGCCAAGGCCGCCGCCGGCGCCCGCACCCTGTCCGTCACGGAACTGGTCGCCGTGGAGTGGCAGCCCGCGGCCGGCCTGGAGAACGGGCATCTGCGCTTCACCGTGCGCGGCGCGCCCACCAAGGCGCCGCCCAAGTACGACCCCAACTCCGTCGAGCTGTGGGGCTTCAAGAAGGATCCCCTGATGGCGCTGCTCGCGGCCGCCGTGCAGGCGCGGCTGCCGCACCCCTCGGCGGCGCCCGTGCCGGACGTACCGCCCGAGCGGGCGCGCGGCCTGAAGCGGCTCGCGCCCCCCGAGCTGCGCGAGGACGACCACGACGCGCTGCTGCGGCGGCTGCGCGAACTCGGCGAGCTGCACCGTACGGGTGTGCTGACCGATGAGGAGTTCACCCTGGCCAAGCAGGCGATCCTCAAGCGCATGTAGCGCACCAGGACCCGCCCGCACCCGTGCGGACCGAGCCGACCCACGGTAGCCTGCCCGAAATCGGGCAGGATTCTTGCGAAACGGTCTCTCTTACCCCAGGATCATCGGGTGCACGACGAACTTGTTGACCATCTGACCCGGTCCTCACCCCTCAGCAAGGGCGAGGCGCTGCGGGTGGTCCAGGACGTGCTCGCCTACTTCGACGAGACGACCGAGGAGTACGTCCGTCGCCGCCACCGCGAGCTCCAGGCCCAGGGCCTGGTGAACGCGACGATCTTCGAACGGATCGGGGCGGACCTGAGATACCGGGCGGTGGCACCGCCGGAGCTCACGCTCAGGCAGCTGCGCCGCATCGTCTACGGCTGAGGAATACGTATATATGTGCGGAATCGTCGGATACATCGGGAAGCGTGACGTCGCGCCCCTCCTGCTGGAGGGGCTGCAGCGCCTGGAGTACCGCGGCTACGACTCGGCCGGCATCGTCGTGACCACCCCCACGAGCGGCCGCCTGAAGATGGTCAAGGCCAAGGGACGCGTACGCGACCTGGAGGCCAGGGTCCCGGCCCGCTTCAAGGGCACGACCGGCATCGCCCACACCCGCTGGGCCACCCACGGCGCCCCGTCCGACGCGAACGCCCACCCGCACCTGGACGCCGGCGGCAAGGTCGCCGTCGTCCACAACGGCATCATCGACAACGCCGCCGACCTGCGCCGCAAGCTGGAGGCGGACGGCGTCGGGTTCCTCTCCGAGACCGACACCGAGGTCCTCACCCACCTCATCGCCCGCTGCGAGGCGGAGACGCTGGAGGAGAAGGTCCGCGAGACCCTGCGGATCATCGAGGGCACGTACGGCATCGCCGTCATGCACGCCGACTTCCCCGACCGCATCGTGGTCGCCCGCAACGGCTCCCCGGTGGTCCTCGGCATCGGTGAGAAGGAGATGTTCGTCGCCTCGGACATCGCCGCGCTGGTCGCCCACACGCGGCAGATAGTGACCCTCGACGACGGCGAGATGGCGACCCTCAAGGCCGACGACTTCCGCACCTACACCACGGAGGGCACCCGTACGACGGCCGAGCCGACCACCGTGGAGTGGGAGGCGGCCTCGTACGACATGGGCGGCCACGACACCTACATGCACAAGGAGATCCACGAGCAGGCCGAGGCGGTGGACCGCGTGCTGCGCGGCCGCATCGACGACCGCTTCTCCACCGTGCACCTCGGCGGCCTGAACCTGGACGCGCGCGAGGCCCGGCAGATCCGCCGCGTGAAGATCCTCGGCTGCGGCACCTCCTACCACGCGGGCATGATCGGCGCCCAGATGATCGAGGAGCTGGCCCGTATCCCCGCGGACGCCGAGCCCGCCTCGGAGTTCCGCTACCGCAACGCGGTGGTGGACCCCGACACCCTCTACGTCGCCGTCTCCCAGTCCGGTGAGACCTACGACGTCCTCGCCGCCGTACAGGAGCTGAAGCGCAAGGGCGCCCGGGTCTTCGGCATCGTCAACGTGGTCGGTTCGGCGATCGCGCGGGAGGCCGACGCGGGCATCTACGTCCACGCGGGCCCCGAGGTCTGCGTCGTCTCCACCAAGTGCTTCACCAACACCACGGTCGCCTTCGCGCTGCTCGCCCTGCACCTGGGCCGCACCCGTGACCTGTCGGTGCGCGACGGCAAGCGGATCATCGAGGGCCTCCGGAAGCTCCCGGCGCAGATCACCGAGGTCCTCAAGCAGGAGGACGAGATCAAGCGCCTGGCCGAGCAGTTCGCCGAGGCCCGCTCGATGCTCTTCATCGGCCGTGTCCGGGGCTACCCGGTGGCCCGCGAGGCCTCGCTGAAGCTGAAGGAGGTCTCCTACATCCACGCCGAGGCCTACCCGGCCTCCGAGCTCAAGCACGGCCCGCTGGCCCTGATCGAGCCGGCCCTCCCCACGGTCGCGATCGTTCCCGACGACGACCTGCTGGAGAAGAACCGCGCGGCCATGGAGGAGATCAAGGCCCGCAGCGGCAGGATCCTCGCCGTCGCCCACCAGCACGAGGCGAAGGCCGACGAGACGGTCGTCGTCCCGAAGAATGAGGACGAACTCGACCCCATCCTGATGGGCATCCCCCTCCAACTGCTCGCCTACCACACGGCGTTGGCGCTGGGCCGGGACATCGACAAGCCCAGGAACCTCGCGAAGTCGGTGACGGTCGAGT
The DNA here is from genome assembly GCF_047049295.1 of Streptomyces sediminimaris. Taxonomy (NCBI): domain Bacteria; kingdom Bacillati; phylum Actinomycetota; class Actinomycetes; order Kitasatosporales; family Streptomycetaceae; genus Streptomyces; species Streptomyces sediminimaris. The sequence continues at coordinate 3,196,643 of NZ_JBJWOT010000001.1, forward strand.
AGGCCCGGGACGTCCTCTCGCCGGGGGCAGCCCAGCCCTCGGCCCTGCGGGATGTCCCCGGTCTTACGGGATGCCCCCGGCCTTACGGGATGACGACGACGGGGCGCTTGGCCCGCTTGGCCAGGCGCCCCGCGACCGAGCCGAAGATGCGTCCGACGATGCCGTGCGTGGACCCGACGACGATCGCGTCCGCCTCGTACTCCCGCCCGACCTCCTCCAGTTCGTGGCAGATGTCGCCGCCGCGCTCGACCAGGATCCAGGGCACCTCGGAGAGGTAGTCCGCGCAGGCGAGTTCGAGGCCGAGGACCTCGGTGCGGTGGTCGGGCACGTCCACGAAGACCGGTGGCTCACAGCCCGCCCACACCGTGGTGGGCAGCCGGTTGGCGACATGGACGATGATCAGGCCCGAGCGGGTGCGGTGGGCCATCCCGATCGCGTAGGCGAGCGCGCGTTCACTGGACGTGGAGCCGTCGAATCCGACGACGACGCCGTGCTTGAAGGCTGGATCGCAGGAGTGGCGTGACTCTTCCGCCGCCTGGGGCTCGGCCGCCGTGGGATCGGCGACGGGCCGCTTGCGGTCCGCGGGTTCGAAGAATTCGTGACCGGCCATGACAGTCTCGGCGTTTTGATCCTTTATGGGAGGGACGACAGTGTGCGGCGGAGCTGTGTCCGGGAATCATCTTCCCCACCCCATACCCCCAAGGGTACGGCGGCACGCCTCCTTAGCCCAGATCCCGCTCACTCCCCCCGCCACGGGCCGCGCCCGGGCGGAGGACCCCCGTCCTGGGGGTTCCAGGGAGCATGCACGAGGGTGCGTCCGTAACGCAATGCTTGCTGCGCCGTACAGGCGCTTTGCGCAGGAATCACGCCAGGCCCCCGGGAAACGGCAGCGCACAGTGACCGACCGGTCGAACACGCGTTGAACACCGTGACCCAGGCCCCAGGAGCACGCATGTCCGGACCGCGCCCCACCCCCGAGACCCCTCCCCGAGCGCCCGAGCCGCCGCAGGACACCGCGACCGACGTGGTCCGCTGGGCGGCCTTCAGCTGCGTCCTGGTTCCCGTGGTACTGGTGTGGTACGGCACCTCGCTCGCCGGCGCCGCGGGCACGGCGCTCGGCCTCGCCGCCGTCACCGCCGTCTGCCGCCTGCTGCTGCGCCGGTCCGAACGCTGCGCGGCCCGCCGCCCGTCCGGGGAGGCCGCACCGCACCAGGGGCGTCGTCACAGAAGCGGCACGGGCGCTCACAGAGGCGGACGGCACACCGGTGGAAACACACCGGTCGGCTGACCGGTTTCCGCGCACGCACACGGCGCTTTTCAGCCAACTTCCGGACCCCGTGCATTCCTTGCCCGAACCACCCCCCAACCCCCGTTCCACCTGCACGAACAGGGGGTCCGAGGCCCCACGCACCCTATGTGGATTGGCCACCGCGACAAGGCGCACTTCCCTGCACGGCCCGCGAGTGCAACGCTTCGTGATCGAATGCTTCACGCCAAGTTGCCATGTCGACAATGTGCCGGTTCCCGAACTGGGTCACCCCGGCACCACGGGACACAGTAGATTCGATCTTGACGTCTTACGGCGGGGGACTCGTGCAGGACCGAGGGGAAACGTGCAGGAGCGACACAACCGAGGAGCCGCGACCACCGAGGGGGGCTTAGCAGTATGAGCCACGACTCCACCGCCGCGCCGGAAGCCGCGGCCCGGAAGCTTTCCGGGCGACGCCGCAAGGAGATCGTCGCGGTGCTGCTGTTCAGCGGCGGCCCCATCTTCGAGAGTTCCATACCGTTGTCGGTGTTCGGGATCGACCGCCAGGACGCCGGCGTACCGCGCTACCGACTGCTGGTGTGCGGTGGTGAGGAAGGCCCGCTGCGGACCACAGGGGGCCTGGAACTCACCGCGCCACACGGCCTGGAGGCGATCTCACGCGCGGGCACGGTCGTCGTGCCGGCCTGGCGCTCGATCACCTCTCCGCCACCGGAGGAGGCGCTCGACGCGCTGCGCCGGGCGCACGAGGAAGGCGCCCGCATCGTCGGGCTGTGCACCGGCGCCTTCGTGCTGGCGGCGGCCGGCCTGCTGGACGGCCGTCCGGCGACCACACACTGGATGTACGCACCGACGCTGGCCAAGCGCTATCCGTCGGTGCACGTCGATCCGAGAGAACTCTTCGTCGACGACGGCGACGTGCTCACGTCCGCCGGCACGGCGGCCGGAATCGACCTGTGCCTGCACATCGTGCGCAGCGACCACGGCAACGAGGCGGCCGGCGCGCTGGCCCGCCGCCTGGTCGTCCCACCGCGCCGGACGGGAGGCCAGGAGCGCTACCTGGACCGCTCTTTACCGGAGGAGATCGGCGCCGACCCGCTCGCCGAGGTCGTCGCCTGGGCACTGGAGCACCTGCACGAGCAGTTCGACGTCGAGACGCTGGCGGCACGCGCGTACATGAGCCGCCGCACCTTCGACCGCCGCTTCCGCTCGCTGACCGGCAGCGCTCCCCTGCAGTGGCTGATCACCCAGCGGGTGCTGCAGGCACAGCGCCTGCTGGAGACGTCGGACTACTCGGTGGACGAGGTCGCGGGCCGCTGCGGCTTCCGCTCGCCGGTGGCCCTGCGCGGCCACTTCCGCCGTCAGCTGGGTTCGTCGCCGGCCGCCTACCGCGCCGCGTACCGTGCTCGCCGCCCCCAGGGCGAGAAGCCGTCGGACGTGGAACCGGCGCCCGGGCCCGCCTCCCCGGGCCCCGCCCTGCACCCGGAGGGACCGGTCCCGCTCCAGAGCCGCCGCGCGGCGGCGAGCGCGGTGGGGTCGGGGGCGACGCTGTCGACGGCCGCGACGGCCTCGGTGGACACCGGCCGCGAGATGTACGTCACCGGCCGGGCCGGCGTGCCGGGCCAGCGCAGCGGGACCTGAACCGACGGGGCCTCGTGAACGTCGGCCGGGCGTGCCCGGCCCGTCCGGCGTTCGGGCGCGCGAGTCCTCCGGGGCGGGGGCCGGAGCGGCGGTCCGGGCCGCGGCACCCGCCGGTACGCCGACCGCGGCACCGGTCGTCCCAAAAACCGGTGCCCGCCTTAGGGTGGTCGCATGAACGATCGCATGGTGTGGATCGACTGCGAGATGACCGGCCTCTCGCTGTCCGACGACGCGCTCATCGAGGTGGCCGCCCTCGTCACCGACTCCGAGCTGAACGTGCTCGGCGACGGTGTGGACATCGTCATCCGCCCGCCGGAAAGGGCGCTGGAGACGATGCCGGAGGTGGTGCGTCAGATGCACACCGCGTCCGGGCTGCTGGCCGAGCTGGCCGGCGGCACGACCCTGGCCGAGGCCGAGGAGCAGGTCCTCGCCTACGTCCGCGAGCACGTCAAGGAGGCCGGCAAGGCCCCGCTGTGCGGCAACTCGGTCGGCACCGACCGCGGTTTCCTGCTCAGGGACATGCCGGCGCTGGAGGACTACCTCCACTACCGGATCGTCGACGTCTCCAGCGTCAAGGAGCTGGCCCGGCGCTGGTACCCGCGGGCGTACTTCAACAGCCCCGAGAAGAACGGCAACCACCGCGCGCTCGCCGACATCCGCGAGTCCATCGCGGAGCTCCGCTACTACCGCGAGGCGATCTTCGTGCCGCAGCCCGGGCCGGACTCGGAGACGGCCAGGTCGATCGCGGCGAAGCACGTCCTGCCCGCGCGGTAGGGGGCCGGGAGGGACGCCGGAAAAGCCGTGCGCGAGCACCCCTTCGGACCCTGTACACTTTTTCTCGGCCGGTAGGGAGACCACACAGTCCACCGCCGGTCATGGTGGGTGTAGCTCAGCTGGTAGAGCACCTGGTTGTGGTCCAGGATGCCGCGGGTTCGAGTCCCGTCACTCACCCTGTGCGATCGGCCGGTGCCCCTTTTCCTGGGTCACCGGCCGAGTCGTTTCGCGCCGAACCGCTCCGCGCCCGCGCGATCAGGACGACGTACGCGCCACCAGTTCCGTGGCCAGCACCACCTGGCGGCGGTCGAGGTCACGGGAGACCGCCGGGCGGCGGTCGGCGATCTCGCCGAGGAGCAGGTCGATCATGCGGCGGCCCATCTCCTCGATGGGCTGGCGCACGCTGGTCAGCGGCGGGTCCATGTGGCGGGCGATGGCCGAGTCGTCGTAGCCGACCAGCGCCACATCCTCGGGGATGCGGCGGCCCTTCTCGCGCAGCACCTGGCGGGCGCCGGCCGCCATCACGTCGGAGCCCGCGAAGACCGCGTCCAGGTCGGGGCGGCGGGCGAGCAGGTTCGTCATCGCCCGGCGGCCGCCCTCCTCGGTGAAGTCGCCCGGCTCGATCAGCTTCTCGTCCACCGGGTGGCCCGCGTCGCGCAGGGCGTCCCGGTAGCCCTCGACGCGGCGCTGGGCACCGTAGACGTCGAGGCGGCCGGTGATGTGGGCGATGCGCCGCCGGCCCCGGCCGATCAGGTGCTCGGCCGCCGAGCGGCCGCCGCCGTAGTTGTCCGAGTCCACCGAGGTCAGCGTCTCCGCGGCGGACCGGGGACCGCTGATCACCGCCGGGATCTCCAGCTGGGCCAGCAGGTCGGGCAGCGGGTCGTCGGCGTGCACCGAGACCAGCAGGACGCCGTCCACCCGGTGGGCGGCCAGGTACTGGGCCAGCCGCCGGCGCTCGCGGTCGCTGCCCGCGAAGATCAGCAGCAGCTGCATCTCGGTCTCGGACAGCTCGGCGCCGACACCCTTGAGCATGTCGGAGAAGTACGGCTCCGCGAAGAAGCGGGTCTCCGGCTCGGGGACGACCAGGGCGATCGCGTCCGTGCGGTTGGCCGCGAGCGCGCGGGCGGCGGTGTTGGGCACGTAGCCGAGTTCCGCGACCGCCGCCTCGACCGCGGCGCGGGTCGCCTCACTGACCCGGGGCGAGCCGTTGATCACCCGGGAGACGGTTCCGCGGCCCACGCCGGCACGCGCGGCGACCTCTTCGAGGGTGGGCCGGCCCCCGCTCCGGCTCCGCGCTCCGTGGCCTGCCATGGGCTCCGCCGCCTTCCACCATGTGTTGCTGCTGGCCTGGAATCTAACAGTCCCGTCCGCCGGAGTGACCGGCCCGGGGGCCGCCCTCGGCGGGACGGGGACCCCGGGCCCCGAACGGCCCCTCCCCGCAAGCCGAACGGCCCCTCGCCGGACGCCGGACGGACTGAAATCATTGACCGGCGGCGGAGTCGTCGCGTCCACTTAACAGCCCGATAACTGAACACATCTGGCCCTGCTCCCGCCCTTGACACCCCCGCCCGAACCGGCGAACCTTCAACACATCACCTGTGGGAGCGCTCCCACAGTACCTGACACATACACATCCCGCACGTTCCCCGCCCGAGCCGCAGCGAGTACGAACGGGCCCAACCAGTGCAGTTGGCCGGGGGGTCGGCACGTCAGGCAACAGGAGGACCCAATGCGCACGAGTACCCGCCGGTCCCACCGGGCGGTGGCCCTCGCGGCCGTCGCCGCGCTGGCCACGGGGCTACTGGCCGGCTGCGCCAGTGACAACAACTCGTCGGGCTCGGACAACGGCGGCGGAAACGCCAAGGGCAAGACCACGTTGACCGTCGGCACCTTCGGAGTCTTCGGCTACAAGCAGGCCGGCCTCTACGACGAGTACATGAAGCTGCACCCGAACATCAACATCAAGGAGAACGTCACCACCCGCACCGACGTCTACTGGCCGAAGGTGCTCACCCGGCTTCAGGCCGGTTCCGGCACCGACGACATCCAGGCGATCGAGGTCGGCAACATCACCGAGGCCGTCCAGACGCAGGCCGCCAAGTTCGTCGACCTCGGCAAGAGCGTCGACAAGTCCCAGTGGCTGGACTGGAAGAACGCCCAGGCCACCACCAAGGACGGCAAGCTGATCGGGCTCGGCACCGACGTCGGCCCGATGGCCATCTGCTACCGCAAGGACCTGTTCAAGAAGGCCGGCCTCGAGACGGACCGCAACAAGCTCGCCGCCATGTGGAAGGGCGACTGGGCGAAGTACGTCGACGTGGGCAAGGACTACATGAAGAAGGCGCCCAAGGGCACCAAGTTCGTGGACTCCGCCTCGTCCGTCTACAACGCGGCCCTGGGTGGTGCCGGCCAGCGTTACTACGACAAGGACGGCAACGTCATCTGGGACAAGTCCGACGGCGTGAAGAAGGCCTGGGACGTGGCGATGTCGGTGGCCACCAGCGACATGTCGGCCAAGCTGAAGCAGTTCGACAAGCCGTGGGACCAGGGCTTCGCCAACGGCACCTTCGCCACGGTGGCCTGCCCGGCCTGGATGATCGGCTACATCGAGCAGAAGTCCGGTGACTCCGGCAAGGGCAACTGGGACGTGGCGGCGGCCCCGACCGCGTCCAACTGGGGCGGCTCCTTCCTCGGCGTGCCGACGGCGGGCAAGCACCAGAAGGAGGCCATCGCCCTGGCCAAGTGGCTGACCGCGCCCGAGCAGCAGGCGAAGGTCTTCGCCAAGCAGGCCAGCTTCCCGTCGACCCCGTCGGCCTACCCGGACCTGAAGCCGGCCGCGGACACCACGGCGTACTTCTCGAACGCCCCGATCACCCAGATCTTCGCCGACTCGGCCAAGACCATCCCGGTCCAGTACTTCGGTATCAAGGACCAGCCGATCAACACGGCCATCACCGACGTCGGCATCCTCCAGGTCGAGCAGAAGGGCAAGACGCCCGACCAGGGCTGGAGCGCTGCGACCAAGGAAATCAAGGACGTGCTCGGCCAGTGACCAGCTCCAAGCAGGCTCTCGCGCACCCCGCGTCGAGCGCCGAGGCCGCGTCCGGCTCCCAGCCGGGCGCGGCCCGGGGCGCTCACGGTCGCGGTACACCGCCTCCGGACCACGGCTCCTGGCGAAGTCGGCTGTACCGCTGGGACATGAAGGCGTCGCCGTACGCGTTCATCTCCCCGTTCTTCATCATCTTCGGGGCGTTCTCCCTGATCCCGCTGCTGTACACGGCCTGGTACTCGCTGCACAACGTGCAGCTGTCCGACCTGAACCACCAGACCTGGGCGGGCCTGGACAACTACCGGAACCTGCTCAGCTCGGACTTCTTCTGGAACGCGCTGAAGAACACCTTCACCATCGGTGTGATCTCGACCGTCCCGCAGCTGATGGCGGCGATCGGCCTGGCGCATCTGCTCAACTACCGGCTGCGCGGCTCGACCGTGTGGCGGGTCGTGATGCTCACGCCGTACGCCACCTCGGTGGCGGCGGCGACCCTGGTCTTCACGCTGCTGTACTCCTGGGACGGCGGCATGATCAACTGGTTCCTGCACTTCGTGGGGATCGATCCGATCAACTGGCGCGAGTCCGACTGGGGTTCGCAGTTCGCCGTGTCCTCGATCGTGATCTGGCGGTGGACCGGGTACAACGCGCTGATCTACCTGGCGGCGATGCAGGCGATCCCGGCCGACCTCTACGAGTCCGCGGCGATCGACGGCGCCAACCGCTGGCAGCAGTTCCGGCATGTGACGATCCCGCAGCTGCGGCCGACGATCCTGTTCACCATCGTGGTGTCCACCATCGGCGCGACCCAGCTCTTCGGTGAGCCCCTGCTGTTCGGCGGGGTCAGCGGCTCCAAGGGCGGCTCGGAGCACCAGTACCAGACGCTCGGCCTGTACATGTACGACCAGGGCTGGATCATCGGCAACCTCGGCAAGGCGTCCGCGATCGCCTGGTCGATGTTCCTGATCCTGCTGATCGTCGCCGTGGTCAACATGCTGTTCACCCGACGCCTGAGGAAGTCCCTATGACCACCACCGAACTGACCTTGCCTCAGGTGCGCAAGAAGGGCCCGGCCCGCCGGGTGATGGGCGCGGGCAAGCAGATGCACGCCGGCCCGGTGACGTACATCGTCCTGACCGTCTTCGCGCTGGTCTCGCTGGCGCCCCTGGTGTGGACGGCGATCGCGGCCTCGCGCACCGACCGGCGGCTGGCCCAGACGCCGCCGCCGCTGTGGTTCGGCGGGAACCTGTTCAAGAACCTGCAGGCCGCCTGGGACCAGGCGGGCCTGGGCACCGCCATGGTCAACAGCGTGATCGTCGCGGGCACCATCACCATCAGCACGGTGGTGTTCTCCACACTCGCCGGGTTCGCCTTCGCCAAGCTGCGGTTCAAGTTCTCCGGGGCCCTGCTGCTGCTGACGATCGGCACCATGATGATCCCGCCGCAGCTGGCCGTCGTACCGCTGTACCTGTGGATGAGCGACCTCGGCTGGTCCAACCAGCTCCAGACGGTCATCCTGCCCACGCTGGTCACGGCCTTCGGCACGTTCTTCATGCGGCAGTACCTGGTGCAGGCGCTGCCGACCGAGCTGATCGAGGCGGCCCGGGTGGACGGGGCGAGCAGTCTGCGGGTGGTGTGGCACGTGGTCTTCCCGGCGGCGCGTCCGGCGATGGCCGTGCTCGGCCTGCTGACCTTCGTGTTCGCCTGGAACGACTTCCTGTGGCCGATCATCGCCCTCAACCAGCAGAACCCGACCGTGCAGGTCGCCCTGAATTCGCTGGGTACCGGCTACGTCCCCGACCAGGCCGTGATCATGGCGGGCGCGCTGCTGGGCACGCTGCCGCTGCTGGTCGCCTTCCTCCTGTTCGGCAAGCAGATCGTGGGCGGCATCATGCAGGGCGCGATCAAGGGCTGAGGGCCGGCCGCCCCGTTCTCACCGTACGCACCTCGGGGCCGGGTCACCGCCTCGGCCCCCTTCCCCCCTCCTCAACTCTTCGGTCTGAACGACCACTTATGGGAGCGCTTCCATGCTTGAGTCCGCACAACCTGCGAACCCGGTGACCTTTCCTCCCGCCTTCCTCTGGGGCGCCGCGACCTCCGCGTACCAGATCGAGGGTGCGGTGCGGGAGGACGGCCGTACGCCCTCGATCTGGGACACCTTCAGCCACACCCCGGGCAGGACCGTCGGCGGCGAGCACGGTGACATCGCTGTCGACCACTATCACCGCTACCGGGAAGACGTCGCGCTCATGGCCGAGCTGGGGCTGACCGGCTACCGCTTCTCGGTCTCCTGGCCCCGGGTGCAGCCGACCGGCCGGGGCCCGGCCGTGCAGCGGGGCCTGGACTTCTACCGGCGCCTGGTGGACGAGCTGCTCGCGCACGGCATCAAGCCGGCGATCACCCTCTACCACTGGGACCTGCCGCAGGAGCTGGAGGACGCGGGCGGCTGGCCGGAGCGGGACACGGCCTACCGGTTCGCCGAGTACGCGCAGATCGTCGGCGAGGCCCTCGGCGACCGGGTGGAGCAGTGGATCACGCTCAACGAGCCGTGGTGCAGCGCCTTCCTGGGCTACGCCTCCGGCGTGCACGCCCCGGGCCGCACCGACCCCGAGGCGTCGCTGCGCGCCGCCCACCACCTCAACCTGGCGCACGGGCTCGGGACTTCGGCGCTGCGTTCCGTGATGCCCGCGCGCAACTCGGTCGCCATCAGCCTCAACTCCTCGGTCGTCAGGCCCCTTTCCCCGCAGAACGCGGACGACCTGGCGGCCGTGCGGAAGATCGACGACCTGGCCAACGGCGTCTTCCACGGGCCCGTACTGCACGGCGCGTACCCGCAGTCGCTGTTCACGGCGACGGAGTCGATCACCGACTGGTCGTACGTCCTCGACGGCGACCTGGAGGCGATCCACCAGCCGCTGGACGCACTGGGCCTCAACTACTACACGCCGGCCCTGGTCTCGGCCGCGGACGGCCCGGTGACCGGCCCGCGCACCGACGGCCACGGCGCGAGCGAGCACTCCCCCTGGCCGGGCGCGGACGACGTCCTCTTCCACCAGACGCCGGGCGAGCGCACGGAGATGGGCTGGACGATCGACCCGACCGGCCTGCACGAGCTGATCATGCGCTACTCGCGCGAGGCCCCGGGCCTGCCCCTCTACATCACCGAGAACGGCGCCGCCTACGACGACAAGCCCGACCCCGACGGCCGCGTCCACGACCCGGAGCGCGTCGCCTATCTGCACGGCCACCTCTCGGCGGTGCGCCGCGCCATCACCGACGGGGCGGACGTCCGCGGCTACTACCTGTGGTCCCTGATGGACAACTTCGAGTGGGCCTACGGCTACGAGAAGCGGTTCGGCGCGGTGTACGTGGACTACGTGACGCTCACCCGTACGCCGAAGTCGAGCGCCCACTGGTACGGACAGGCCGCCCGTACGGGCACGCTGCCTCCTGTGACGACCGACTGAGGAGGCCCCCGGAGGGGGAGGCGGGAGCGGGGGACCAGGAGCGGGGGGCGGGGCGCGGCACCGGAGGCGGGTGCCGCGCCCCGTACTCATGTGAGGGCGCGGTCCTTCGGCCGGGGAGACACGGAGGTGCGCCCCGGCCGGGTGGGGGGAGAGCCGGCCGGGGCGCGTCAGCCCCCGTCGTGCGGGGTCAGTTGAAGGCGCCGAAGGCCTTCGAGAAGGCGAACCTGCCCTGGAGGATCGAGCTGCAGGTGGCGTCCGCGGTGGGCTTGGTGCCGCCGGCGCACTGCTTGTCGCGGGTGGCCGACCACATCGAGAGCCAGCCGAGGCCCTTGGACTTGGCGAAGTTCACCAGCTGGGTGGCGTCGCCGACCTTGAAGACCTCCGACGAGACGTCGTTGACCCCGAGCATCGGGGTGACCGCGACCGTCTTCCAGGCGTCGGCGTCGGACAGCCCGAGCACGCTCTTGACCTGGGCCTGGGTGGCGGTGGCCGCCTGCTCGGCGTAGGTGCCCATGTCGCCGCTGTAGGAGGCGCCGTAGTCCATCGCCATGATGTTGACGGCGGAGGTCTTCACGCCGTTGGACTTGGCGTCGGACAGCAGGTTCACGCCGTCCTGGGTGAGGCCCTCGGGCATGACCGGGAGGGTGAAGGAGACGTCCAGGCCCGGGTGCTGCCGCTGGAGCTCGGCGATGGCCTTGGCCCGGTTGGTGTTCGCCGTGGTGTTGGGCAGCGCGCCGCCCTCGATGTCGAAGTCGACCTTGGTCAGCTTGAACTGGTCCACGGCCTTGCCGTACGCCGCCGCCAGCGCGTCCACCGAGGAGCACGTCGTCGCCAGTTCCGAACCGGACGCGCCGCCGAAGGAGACGCGGACGTCGCCGCCCTTGGCGCGCAGCGCGCCGATCTGCGAGGCGACACCGTCGCTGCCGAGGTCGGTGACACCGCCCCACTTGGGCGTGCAGCCGCCGCCGTCGGTGATGAAGGCCAGGTTGTAGTTCTTCACGCCGGTCGCCTCGGCACTGGCGAGCAGGTCGAAGGCCGGGTAGAGCGAGGTGTCGACGTAGGGCGCGAAACCCGCGCTCGCCCTGGTGCCGGTGCCGGTGCTCTGTGACGGCGTGGCCGTGGGGGTGGGCGTCGAGGTGGGTGTCGCCGTCCGGGTCGGCGTGGGCGTGGCGGTCGGCGTGGCGGACCCGGTCGGCCGGCCGCTCGGCTCGGGCGTGGCGCCGTCGTCGGCGGAGCACTTGGCGCCGTCGATGACACAACTCCTCGGGTCCGCGGTCCCGTTGACGACGAAACCGACCGTGACGGACTTGCCGGGCGCGAGGCCGTCGGTGTCCCACTTGGCCGGCGTCACGGTGACGTGCTGTCCGCTCACGCTCGACTCGGCGTTCCAGAGCGAGCTCAGCCTCGCGCCGGAGGGCAGGTCGAACTCCAGCTTCCAGTTCTTCTCCGCGGTGGTGGTGTTGTTGGTGACGACGTACTGCGCGGTGTAGCCCGTCGACCAGTCACTGGTCTTGGTGTACGCGGCGCCCACGCCGGCCGCCTGCGCGGTGCCCGTCAGCACGAGGGCGCCGCCGCCCACGGCGGCCGCGGCGACCACAGCGCCTATCGCCTTGCTTCTGCCGCTGACCTTGCGCCGATGCGTGCTCATCGCGTGCCTGCCTTCGCTGTTACGGGTGGGGGTGCGGCAGCACGCTAGCGATCCGGAATCGGGCAAACCGCTTGATCCGGGCGGGCGTTGAGGATCTTAGGGTGCGCTTAAGGAAGGGATCGGAGACGGTTAAAGGTCGAGACCAATCCGGCTACGCCGGGTCACCTGGCGAACGCCTTCCGCCGCCTGCGCACCGACCTGTGGCCCCGTCCGCCGGGTATGCGCGCCCGCCCGTCCAGCTGGATCCAGATGCGCACCTCGGTCCCGCCCAGCACCGACGAACCGAGCCGTATGTCACCGCCGGTCGACTCCGCGAGCCGGCGCACGATGTCCAGCCCGAGGCCCGTCGAGCCGTCGCTGCCCGACCCGCGCCCACGTGCCATCGCCGCCTCGGGGTCGGGGATGCCCGGGCCCGCGTCCGAGACGAGCACGATCACCGCGTCCTCGCCGTTGTGCAGGTCGACCGCGAAGGCCGTGCCCTCGGCGGTGTGCCGGAAGACGTTGCCGAGCAGGGCGTCCAGCGCGGCCGCGAGGTCCGCCCGGGCCACGGGTATGCGCACCGGCCGGTCGGCACCGGCCACCCGCCACTTGCGGCCCTCGTCCTCCGCGAGCGCCGACCAGAACGCCATCCGCTCGCGGACCACCTCGGCCGCGTCGCATCCGGCGCCGGGCCCGGCCGCCGCGGTCTGCGGCTTGGCGTCCCGGGCGGTGCGGATGATGGTGTCGACCTCGCGCTCCAGCTGGGCGACGGCGGCCCGGGTCTGGTCGGCGGCGGGCCCGTCACCGAGCGAGGCGGCGTTGAGCCGCAGCACGGTCAGCGGGGTACGCAGGCGGTGCGACAGGTCTGCCGCCAACTCCCGCTCGTTCGCCAGCAGTTGCACGACCTGGTCGGCCATGGCGTTGAACGCGACGGCGGCCAGCCGCAGCTCGTTCGGCCCCTCCTCCGGCACCCGTGCCCCCAGCTTCCCCTCCCCCAGCTCGTGCGCGCCCTCGACCAGCCGCTGCGCGGGCTGCACCATGCGTACGCCGAGGCGGTCGGCGACGGCGACCGAGCCGACGATCAGCGCGACGCCGACCCCGGCGAGCACCGCCCACGCCGTGCCGACGCCGTTGCTCACCTCGGACTCGGGGACGTAGACCTCGACGACGGCGATCGCGCCGGAGCTCAGCGCGACCGGCTGCAGCAGTGTGGAGCCGCCGGAGACCTCGGTGGTGGAGGCCCGGCCCAGCCTGCGCACGGTGGCGATGTCCTTGCCGGCGGCGCGCCGCCGGCCGATGTCGACGGCCGGCTGGCCGGCGGCCTCGGGTATGTGCACGGCCATCCCGGAGTCCGAGCCCGCGGAGGCCACGACCCGCTCCAGCTGGTCGCGCTCGGTGGTGATGGACAGCGCCGGGGCGATCGCGGCCGCCTCCCGCTCGGCGTTGGAGAACGCGCGGTCCCGGGCCATCTCCTTGATCACGAGCCCGAGCGGCACCGCGAAGGCGACCACGACCATGGCGGTGACCGCCAGACAGACCTTGACCAGTGCCCATCTCATCGCGGCGGCTCCCCACCGGGTGGTTCCAGTCTCATCGCGGCGGCTCCCCACCGGGTGGTTCCAGCTTCACGCCGACGCCGCGCAGCGTGTGCAGATAGCGCGGCCGGGCCGCCGTCTCGCCCAGCTTCCGCCGCAGCCAGGACAGATGGACGTCGATGGTCTGGTCGTCGCCGTACGACTGCTGCCACACCTCGGCGAGCAGTTCCTTGCGCGGCACCACGACGCCCGGGCGGCCGGCCAGGAAGGCGAGCAGGTCGAACTCGCGGCGGGTGAGGTCGAGCCGGACGCCGTCCAGCTCGGCCTGGCGGCGCTGCGGGTCGACGGTGAGGCCGCCCACGCGCAGGACGGCGGACGGCGGGACGTCCGCCGGGGCGGAGCGGGCCCGGCGCAGGACCGCGGCCATCCGCGCGGACAGGTGCTCGACGGAGAAGGGCTTGGTCAGGTAGTCGTCCGCGCCCGCGTTCAGCAGCCGGACGATCTCCGTCTCGTCGTCCCGCGCGGTGGCGATGATCACCGGCACGTCGGTGATGCCGCGCAGCATCTTCAGCGCCTCGGACCCGTCCAGATCGGGCAGTCCGAGGTCCAGGATGACGACGTCGAAAGCGAAATGGGCGACCTCGCGCAGCGCCTCCAGCGCCGTCCCGACACTGCGCACCGTGTGCGCGGCGTCGGTCAGGTGCCGGATCAGCGCCGAGCGCACGAACTGGTCGTCCTCGACCACGAGCACACTTGCCATGCGCCGCACCGTACGCCATGCGGAGGAACGGGGTCTGGACCTGTGGACAACTCCGCTCTTGTGGACGGGGGCAGGACACCGGTGGGGCGCGTGGGGCAGTATGGCCCGCGATGCGCAGAGGACTCGTACACGTACTGGCCTGGTCGCTCGCCACGGGCGCGGCGGTCACGCTGTCGTGGTGGGGCGTCCACACGGTGATGGCGGGCACGGCGTACGACCCGCCGCGCGCCCTGCCGATCACGGCTGCCGACGCGACCACCCAGGAGTCGAAGCCCCTGGTGTCGGCGACGAGTCGGCCCGCTCCGTCCCCGTCGCCTTCACCGTCGAAGAAGGCGCCGGCGAGGCCGTCCGCGACCCCCGCGCCGCCGACGCGGCCGACAACACCGGACCCGACCCCCACGCCCACCGCGTCCGGCCAGGTCAAGGCCTACGACACGGACGGCGGGCGCGCGGTGTTCTCGCTCGGCGCGGCGGACGCGACGCTGGTGTCGGCGACCCCGGGCGCGGGCTGGTCGATGCAGGTGTGGAAGACGGAGTCGTGGATCCGGGTGGAGTTCAGCTCGGGGACGGACCGGGTGTCGGTGTTCTGCACGTGGCACGACGGCCCGCCGCACGTCGAGATCGGCAACTACTGAGCGCCGCGCCGCCGCGACCGGAGGAACGGCCCCGTACCCGCGCGGCGCGAGCGGGACGGCGGCCGGGGCCGCGACGAGGGCGCTGGGCTGCGGGGCGGGCGGGAATGGTCGGACAGTCCCTCTCAGACAGGTCCTAGCGGAACGCCGAGGGCGGCGGTGCCGGTGAGGCGGTCGCCGAACGGTCCGTCACCGCGGCCGCGCCACCGGTGAAGTCCAGCAGCGCGCGGCCGTGTTCGACCCGGCCCGGGTGCGGGTCGGAGGCGGCGCGCCGGGTCAGTTCGGCGACCGGCAGGGGCGCGTCGGAGGCGACGAGGACCGCGTTGCCGAAGCGCTTGCCGCGCAGCACGGCCGGGTCGACGATCAGCGCGAGGTCGGCGAAACGCGCGGCCGTGGTGGCGATCTGACCGCGCAGGTGCGCGAGCGGCGGCCCGTCGGTGAGGTTGGCGGCGTAGCAGCCGCCCGGTTTCAGCACCCTGCGGATCTCGTCGAGGAACTCGGTGGAGGTGAGGTGGGCGGGCGTCCGGGCCCCGCTGAAGACGTCGGCGACGACCAGGTCGGCCCAGCCGTCGAGCATCCTGGCGAGCCCGTCGCGGGCGTCCACGGCACGCACCCGGATCCGGGCGCCGGTGTCCAGCGGCAGCTCGCGGCGGACCAGCCGGACCAGTGCCGCGTCCCGCTCGACGACCTGCTGGGTGGCGCGGGGCCGGGTGGCGGCGACATAACGGGCGAGGGTGAAGGCGCCTCCGCCGAGGTGGACGGCGTGCACGGGCTTCCCGGCCGGCGCGGCGAGATCGACGACGTGCCCGAGCCTGCGCTGGTACTCGAAGGACAGGTGGGTGGGGTCGTCCAGATCGACGTGGGACTGCGGCGCCCCGTCGATGAGCAGCGTCCAGGCCCGCGCCCGGTCCGGGTCCGGCAGCAGTTCGGCGAGCCCGCCGTCGACGTTCTCGACGACGGCTGCCGCGCCGCCCCGCGGGCGCCCGGGGTTCCTGGACCTTCCCATCGCGTCATTATCAGGGGCCTTCGGCGCTCATACCCGCGCGGGGTGCGGTCAGCGGCAGCTGTCCGCGGCCTCGATGATCCGGGCCGCCTCGCCCAGCGCGGCGCGCAGCACGGCCGGGTCCGTCGCCAGGTCGGCCTCGCCGGGCGGCAGCAGCCAGTCCGAGCCCTCCACCGGCGGCTCGGGGTCCAGGCGCAGACCGCGGCCGTCGGTCTCGGTACAGGTGCTGCCCGGCAGGTCCCAGGCGGCGGCCGTGCCGGGCGGCACCAGGAAGCCCAGGGTGCGACCGCCGTCGTCGTGCAGTACGGGACCGACCGCGTCGCCCGCACCGCGCCGCAGGATGTCGACCGCCTCCAGGCCCTGCCGCGACGGCACGGTGACCAGGTCGCACGGGCTGTCCGCACCGGGCGGGGCGCCGCACCGCACGCCCTGGGCGTGCCCCGCGGTCGCCGACGGCACACGAGGAACGACGCTCTGGCTGGTCTCCATCCCGGCCTCCACCACGGAACCCCTCCTTGAACGAAGCGGGTCGGGAGTTCGGGCGGCTCCCGGTCCGCAGGGTTCAACGCGGCGCCGCGTCAACGGCTACGGCGGAAGTCAGCCACAAAGGATGGCACTTCATGGCAGATCCGGTATGAGATATCCGGTTTGTAGCCAAACCCTGCGTGGCGGGACCGGCACAGCCGGTACGTTCGTGGCCGCCGGGAGCGGGGCAGCCGCACGGACAACTCACCCCGCCCCCGGCATGGTTCGACGGTTCGCACGAGAGGACCCGGCCATGACGTCGTCGAAGGTGACCTCGTCTCAGCCCACGCCCGCACGGCCACCGCGGCCGAACCTCGTCTTCCGGGAGCTGCGCGGACAGCGCTCACCGGCCGAGTTCGCCGCGGCGGTACGACGAGCCGCGCGCGAGATCGGGGAGCGGGTCAGCTGCGACGCGCGCTACGTCGGCCGGGTCGAGGCGGGCGAGATCCGTTGCCCCAACTACGCCTACGAACGGGTGTTCCTGCACATGTTCCCCGGCCGGACCCTCACCGACCTGGGCTTCGCGCCGCGCGCGTCCGTCCGCGGACGCCGGGCGCGGGTCCCCGGTGAGACGCACGGGTGCCGTGAGCCGTATGGGACGCAGAACCGCGAGGAAGCGCAGGACCCGGAGAACCAGCACAACCAGCAGGACCCGTACAACCCGCAGGACCCGTACAACCCGTACAACGAGAACCACGAGGAGAGCGACGTGCTACGTCGCGCATTCATGACCGGCGGCGGCGCCACGGTGGCCGCCGCCTCGATGGGCCGGATGGGGCTCGCCCCCGACACGGCGGCAGCGGGACACCCCGTCCGCCGCCCCGGGACGAGCGACGTGTACGCGGTCGAGGAGGCCGTCCGCAGGATCAGGCTGCTCGACGACCGGCACGGCGCGGACGGGCTCTACCGGCGCGCGTCGACGCCGTTGCGCGCCGCCTACGCGCTGCTGGACGCCGGCGCGACCCGGCAGGCGACCGCCGACCGGCTGCACTCGGGCGCCGGCGAACTCGCCATCTCCGTCGGCTGGCTGGCGCACGACTCGGGCCGCTTCGAGGACGCCCGCTCGCACTACGCGGAGGCGCTGGCGACCGCCCGGGTGACCGGCGACGACGGCCTGGAGGCGCACGCCTTCTGCAACACGGCCTTCCTCGCGCGCGACGCCGGGCGTCCGCGCGAGGCGGTGCGGGCCGCGCAGGCCGCGCAGCGCGCCGGGCGCTCGCTCGGCTCGCCCCGGCTGATGTCGCTGCTCGCGCTGCGCGAGGCGGGCGGCTGGGCGGGGCTCGCCGACCGCACCGGCTGCGAACAGGCGCTCGTCCGCGCGCAGACCCTCTACGACCGGGGCCGCTCGGACGCCGACCCCGAGTGGATGAGCTTCTACGGGGAGGCCGAACTGGAGGGCCTGGAGGCGCAGTGCTGGTCGACGCTCGGCGACTGGCCGCGCGCCGCCCGCCACGCGCGTCGTGCGGCGCGGCTCCAGGACCCGCACTTCACCCGCAACATCGCCCTCTACACGGCGGAACTGGCCGACGACCTCGCGCGCGGCGGCCGCCCGGACGAGGCGGCCGCGGCGGGGATGCGGGTGCTGGACCTGCTGGACCAGGTCCAGTCGTCCCGGATCCAGACCATGCTGGCGGGCACGGCCCGGGTGCTGCTGCCGCACCGGCGGGCATCG
The DNA here is from genome assembly GCF_047049295.1 of Streptomyces sediminimaris. Classification (NCBI taxonomy): domain Bacteria; kingdom Bacillati; phylum Actinomycetota; class Actinomycetes; order Kitasatosporales; family Streptomycetaceae; genus Streptomyces; species Streptomyces sediminimaris. The sequence goes on from NZ_JBJWOT010000001.1 coordinate 3,214,595, forward strand.
GGGGTCTCGGGCTTCCTGGAGCGGCACGCCTCGCTGCCGCGCACGGCGTGAGCCCTACCGGGCGGCGTGCCCGGGGGCCGGTCGCGGACGTGACGCCCGCGGTACGGCACCGCCCGGACCACGGGCCCTACCCCGCGAGGTGCCCCAGGTCGTTCCAGCTCTCGATCGCCGGCTCCCCGTACGCCCACCCCAGCACCGACAGGGACGCCGGGTGCAGCCGTATCCGCGCCGCGAAGCCGACCGGCAGGCCCAGCCACCGCGCTCCGAGGGACCGCAGTATGTGCCCGTGGGCGAAGACCAGCACGTCCCGGTCGGCCGACCGGGCCCAGGCCACCACCTCGTCGGCCCGGGCGGTCACCTCGGCGGGCGACTCGCCCCCGGGGACGCCGTCCCGCCAGATCAGCCAGCCCGGCCGCACGGCGTGGATGTCGTCCGGCGTCATGCCCTCGTACGCGCCGTAGTCCCACTCCATGAGCGTGTCCCAGGCGGCGGCCCGCTCGCCGAACCCGGCCAGCTCGCACGTCGCACGCGCGCGGGCCAGCGGGCTGGTGCGCACCTCGACGTCCGGGAGCCCGTCGAGAGGCGCCTGGTGCAGCCGCTCGCCGAGCAGCTTGGCGCCGCGCCGGCCCTCCTCCAGCAGCGGCACGTCGGTCCGCCCGGTGTGTTTCCCGGACAGGGACCACTCGGTCTGTCCGTGCCGGACCAGCAGGATGCGCGGTGCCATGAGGGGGAGGGACCTTCCGTGACGGACGACAGGCGGAGCCCCTTCATCATCGCCCACCCCGGACCGCGGCCTGCCTGGGGCAACCCATCGGGCGATCTCTGCGTCTTTGAGGGCCGGGGCGCCCGCACGAGGCGCGCACGTACGCCGTAAAGTGGCACGGCCCGTCCGGCCGGGCGGGTGCCGCGCGAGAATAATGAAGGGGGAGGCGATCGGATGCCGAGGACCGAGACGACACCGGGCATCGAGGCAGCAGCCCCGCGGACCCGCCTGCGCTGGTGGTCCGAGCTGCCGCTGATCTTTCTGGTGTACGGGTGTTACTCGGCAGCCCGGCTCCTTGTCCGCGGCGACACCGCCGGCGCCGTGGACCACGGCGTGGCGATCCTGCGCGTCGAGCAGTTCCTGCACCTCAACGCCGAGCACCCGCTCAACCGCCTCTTCACGCGCGAGACCTGGCTCGGTGTCCCGGCCGACTTCTGGTACGCGTCGCTGCACTACCTGGTCACCCCGGCCATCCTGGTCTGGCTGTTCAGATCGCGCGCCGTGCACTACCGCGCCGCCCGCACCTGGCTGATGACGTCGACCTTCATCGGCCTGATCGGCTTCGCCCTGGTGCCGACCTGCCCGCCGCGGCTGCTCACGGCGGGCCACGGGTTCGTGGACACGATGGCCCAGTACAGCTCGTACGGCTGGTGGGGCGGCGCGGCCAGCGCACCCAAGGGGTTCGGGGGCATGACGAACCAGTACGCGGCCATGCCGAGCCTGCACGTGGGGTGGGCCCTGTGGTGCGGTGTCATGCTGTGGCGCCACGGCGGGACGCGTGCGACCAAGGTCGCCGGCGTCGCCTATCCGCTGCTGACCACGATCGTGGTCATGGGCACCGCGAACCACTATCTCCTCGACGCGGTCGCGGGTGTGGCCGTGATGGGGCTCGGGCTGTTCCTGACGCCGCGCGTGACGCGGGGCGCGGACCGGCTGTGGGCGCGGCTGCCGTTCGCCGCGGCGGCCTCAGGCGGCACAGGCTCCTCGATTGTCAGTGGCGGATGCCAGACTTCCGCGGGTGAGCGATTTCCACGGCAGCGCGAGTCCCGGGCCGGATCCGGAGCCGAGCCGAGTGCCTCCCCCGCGGACGCGGGGGACGGCGCTGCGGCAGCGGCTCGCTGAACTGCGCGGTCCCGGAGTACCGGCCAAGGCACTGGACGCCCGCGCTCTCGCGGCGCTGGCCGCGAACCCGGGCTGCAGACGGCGCGCGATCCTGGACGGCGCCGGGGTGGACAAGGCGGCGGTGGCGAGCAGGCTCGGCTCCCCGTCGGTGTTCGGGCAGTCGCAGTTCGCGTTCACGCGGGGCAACGCGTTCGAGGCGAAGGTCAAGGCGGACGGCGGCGCGGAGCTGCTGCGGCTGGTGCACGAGAAGCTGGACCCGCGCGCCCGGCCGCCCGCCGGGGCGCGGGTGCCCGACCTCGCGGCCACCGGGCCCGAGGGCCGCGCGGCGCGTACGGAGCTGGCGCTGCGTGAGGCGACCGCGGCCGCGGGCACCTGGACCCTGCTGGACCATCCGATGCTCGCGCTGGAGGTGGCCGGCTCCCCCGCGTTCCTGGAGCCGGACGCGGTGGTGGTGCACCCGGACGGCGGCTGGACGGTCGTCGAGATCAAGTCCTTCCCCATGCTGGACGGTTCCGCGGACCCCTCGAAGGTGGGTGCGGCGGCGCGCCAGGCGGCGGTCTACGTGCTGGCCCTCGAGGAGGTGGCCGGGCGTCTCGGCGCGGGGCCGCAGGGGCACGCCCCGGCGGCCGGGGTGCGGCACCGGATCCTCCTCGTCTGCCCCAGGGACTTCTCCAACCTGCCCACCGCGTCGGCCGTCGACGTGCGCAAGCAGCGCGCCGTCACCGAGCGGCAGCTGGCCCGGCTCACCCGTGTCGAGGACATCGCCGACTCGCTGCCCGAGGGCACCTGCTTCTCCCCCGAGTCGCCCGCCGAACAGCTGACGGACGCCGTCGAGTCGGTGCCTGCGACGTACGCGCCCGACTGCCTGTCCGCCTGCGAGCTGGCCTTCCACTGCCGCGACCGCGCACGCGCGGAAGGTGCCGTGACCTCGCTGGGCCGTCCGGTCCGCGCCGAGCTGGGCGGCCTGACGAGGGTCGATGAGGTCCTGTCGGCGGCGAGCGGCGCGAGCGGCGACCCGGACGACCCGGCGGTGGCGGCGCTGCGCAGGGCGGCGCGGCTGCGCGCGGAGGCCCTGTCGGCCGCCCGGCACACGGCGGCCGTCACCGGCGAGGAGGCCGCCCCGTGTCGCTGATCGCCACCCTCGCCCGCCTGGAGGCCGTCCGCACCGGCCGCGCCCGGCCCGCCGCCACCGTCCGGCACCGGCACCTGTCCGGGCGGCCCCTGGTCTTCGTGCCGCTGACCACCGCCGGCGAGGCCGGCGCCCCGCTCGGCGCGCTGGTGGGCACCGACCGGCGGGCGCCGCGGCTGCTGGCCGTGCCGCAGCCGCGCGACCGCGACCTCCGGTTCGCGTTCCTGGCCGAACTGGCCGACGTGGTCCTGCCGTACCTGGAGGACTACACCGCGCAGGTGGAGGCCGCGGAGCGCACCGACACCGACCCGGAGACCGGCAAGCGGGTCAAGGTCGAGGTCGAACTGTGCGCGGACGCCCCGCAGTTGATCGTGCCGAGCCGTGCGGGCATCGACTTCGTACGGCTCCTCGGCCGCTCCATGCGCTTTCGGCGTACGGCGGAGCAGGACCCGGAGACCCCCTATCCGGCGCCCCCGCGGGTGCCGCTGCTCGGCCGCTGGCTGACGCACTTCGGGGAGCGTGCCCGCGTGCCCGGCTCCTCGCTGCTGCTGGCGGCGACGGACGTCCTGGCCCGGCACTGGGCGACCGGGCAGTCCAGCCTGGAGGACCAGCACCTCGGCGCGCTGCTCGCCTGGATCGACCCGCCCGAGGGCACCTCCGGCGCGGCGGCGGCCCTCGCGGCCGAGCTCGCCCGGGACGCGCACGGCCAGCTGCGGTGCCCGCCCGCCGGACCGGCCACCGACCCGGCCTTCGACAACAGGCTCCTCGCCCCCGCCATCGAGCGCTACGACCGCGCGCGTACCGCCCTCGGCGCCGCCGCGGACGGTCTGGAGGCGGACGACCGGCTGGGCGAACTGACCGCCGCCGAACGGGAGATCCGCGAGCTGGTGCTGAGCCGCACCCTGCCCACCTGGGAGAAGGTCTGGCGCGGTCTGGACCTGCTGCGCGCGCTGCCCGTCGGCGCGCATGTCGAGGAGCGGTGGACGCGCGACCGCTGGTCGTTCACCGGCCACCGCGACCGGGTGGCCGCGGGCGAGCCCCCGCAGCCGCGCCGGGACGACGCGGTCACCGCCGCGAACAAGCTGGCCTCGCGCGAGCGGGAGCAGGCCCGCCTGGAGGCGCAGGAGGCGCTCGACGACCCGCTGGTGATGGCGGCGCGGCGGCTGTCCGGGGAGGCCTTCACCGCGGAGGTCACCGACGTCGTGATGGCCTACAGCGAGGGGAAGCAGCCCCGCCCGCGCCCGCTGGTCACCGTGCGGACGGAGGACCGCCCGTATCTGGGTGAGCGGGCCAGGGTGTACCGCTCGCTGGGCGGCAGGCCGCAGGCGGCGGAGTTCGTCGGCCAGGAGGCGGACGGCCTGCTCGTGCTGCGCGTCGTCGACAGGATGGGCCGCGGCAAGGTGCCCGAGCCCGGCTCGGTGCCGGAGAAGGGCGACCTGCTCTGCTTCACGACCTTCGAGCACGACCAGCGGGGCGGCCCGAAGCTGCCCGACCCGGAGCGGACGCCGTGGACGCACGGCGGGCCGCCGGGTGAGGCGGTGCACGAGAGCGCCGATCCGGTGACCGCGGAGGACGTCCTGTGACCACCGTTCCCGACCCCGGCGCGGCGGCCGCCGAGGCCACCGACGCGATCCTGCGCGACACCCTGCACGGCACCCACCGCGGCGTGGTCGTCGACTCCCCGCCGGGCGCCGGCAAGTCCACGCTGGTCGTCCGGGCGGCGCTCGAACTGGCCGGCGCGGGCCGCCCGTTGATGATCGTCGCGCAGACGAACGCGCAGGTGGACGACCTGGTGCTGCGGCTCGCGGAGAAGAGCCCGGGGCTGCCGGTCGGCCGTCTGCACAGCAGCGACGCCGACCCGTACGACAAGGCGCTCGACGACCTGCCGCAGGTCCGCACGTCGGCGAAGGCGGCGGAGCTGACGGGTCTGCCGGTCGTCGTCTCCACGGCCGCGAAGTGGGCGCACGTGAAGGTGGACGAGCCCTGGCGGCACGCGATCGTCGACGAGGCGTACCAGATGCGCTCGGACGCGCTGCTCACCGTGGCCGGACTGTTCGAGCGGGCGCTGTTCGTGGGCGACCCGGGGCAGCTCGACCCCTTCTCGATCGTGGGCGGCGAGCAGTGGGCGGGGCTGTCGTACGACCCCTCGGCGTCCGCCGTGACCACCCTGCTGGCCCACAACCCCGACCTGCCGCAGCACCGCCTTCCGGTGTCCTGGCGGCTGCCGGCCTCCGCGGCCCCCCTGGTCTCGGATGCCTTCTACCCGTACACGCCCTTCCGCAGCGGCACCGGCCACGGCGACCGCTCCCTCTCCTTCGCCGTCCCCTCCGACGGCTCCGGCCCCGACCGGGTGATCGACGAGGCCGCCGATTCCGGCTGGGGGCTGCTGGAGCTGCCCGCGCGGCACACCCCGCGGACGGACCCGGAGGCGGTGGACGCGGTGGCGGCGGTCGTACGCAGACTGCTGGAGCGGGGCGGTACGGCGACGTCGGAGCGCGCTCCCGGGGAGCCCGTGCCGCTGTCCCCCGACCGCGTCGCCGTCGGCACCGCCCACCGCGACCAGGCGGCGGCGGTCCGCGCGGCGCTGGCGGCGGCGGGCGTCACGGAGGTCACGGTCGACACCGCCAACCGCCTGCAGGGCCGCGAGTACGACGTCACGGTCGTCCTGCACCCGCTCTCCGGCCGGCCGGACGCCACCGCCTTCCATCTGGAGACGGGCCGCCTGTGCGTCCTGGCCTCCCGCCACCGGCATGCGTGCATCGTGGTCTGCCGGGCGGGAGTGAGCGACCTGCTGGACGACTACCCGTCGACGGAGCCGGTCCAGCTGGGCACGCTCGTGAAGTTCCCGGACGGCTGGGAGGCGAACCACGCGGTGCTCGCGCGGCTGCGGGAACATCGCGTCGGCTCGCGGCCTTGAGTGTGGGGGCGCCGGGGAGCGCACCCCGCGGTCCGGGCCCTCCGGCCCCCTTGCGCGGTCGCGGGACAATGGACGGTGGCCCGCTGTCCGGTGGGCCGCGCGCGACGCATGAGTACGAGGAGGACCAGACATGGCGGAGCCCACGCCGCGTCGGAACGAACCGCGGCTACGCCCCGCGCCCCTGCTCTTCGAGCCCGCGGAAGCGGCCTCCGACCCGGAGCACTTCTTCGATCTGGAGTCGATCGACGATCCGCGGACGCTGCTGACCCGTGCGACGGAGCTGACACAGGCGTTCCGCGCCGCGGCCGACCGCGCGGTGGAGTTCCAGGCGATCGCGGCCGCGCAGCTGGCGGACCCGCGGCGGTTCGACCGGCTGACGGCGGCGGACATCGCGGAGCGCGCCGAGTGGACCGAGGCCTACGCCGAGAAGATGGTGGAGTACGGCCGCGGCCTGCTGAGCGGGGCCGAGGGGACCACGTCCGCGGACCCGGTGTGAACACGCGCCGTTTCGCTCCGGCATATGCCAGGCGGGCAAGATACCCCTTTCCCCCGCCGCCTGTCCCGAATTCCGGCAACTCCCCGGAGCGGTACGTTCACACCGGGTAGATGTATGTGCCATGAGCAGCCCACGGAACGAGCCGTTCGCCGACCGCTTCGACGTCTGCGAGGTCACCGCGGACGGAGCCGCCTGGCTCGCCTCGGCAGGAACGTATCCGCGCTCCACGCTCGCCCTGTGGAAGGAGCGCCCCGAGGCCCCGGTCGTCCTGCCCTGCGGTTCCGTCTTCGACGTCGTCAGCGTGCCGGCGGTCTTCGGTCGCCGGATGGCCGACCGGCTGTGGGACGAGGGCCCGGGCTCGGGCCCGGTGGCGGCCTTCCGGGGCCGGATGCTGCTGTTCGCCGCGCCCGGTACCGCACAGCGGCTGCCCTCGCTGCTGCGCTGGGAGGAGTTCGGCCGTACGGCCGAGATCCCGCCGCTGCTGTGCCACGGCAACGGCGACGCGGTGACCGTCCCGGCCCTGCTCCCACCCGCCCCGCCGGCCCCGTCCGGCTCTCGCTGGCTCGTCGCCCCGGACACCCGTCACCCCTGGCTGCCGGGCCCCGAGATCCTGCTCTGGGCGGCCGTCCGGGCGGCGCGTGCCGCCGTGCGCATATCGATTTTTCCCCCGGCCGATCAGGATGCTAAGGTCTACGACGTCAGCAGGCGCCGCTAGCTCAGTTGGTTAGAGCAGCTGACTCTTAATCAGCGGGTCCGGGGTTCGAGTCCCTGGCGGCGCACGATGGCGAAGGCGAGGCGAGTTCGCGGGGAACGCGAACCGGCCTCGCCTTCGTCGTTTCCGCGCGGTGCGGTCGCGGGCCCGCGCGAGTGCGGGCGTCGCGGTTCGCCGCGGCCTCGGGTCGCCGTGGTCAGCCGGCTGTGATCTTCACCTTCCAGGCTCCCGACGCCGTGCGGCTCTCGACCTTCACCCGGATCTTCTCGCCCGGCACGGTGAAGGTCTCGCCGAGGCCGACCGGGGCGTCCGCGAGGGGCGGGTAGACGGAGTTCTCCCAGCAGGCCTCGGTGTGCGGGTGGGCGTCGAGGACCTGGATGGGGCCGGCCCCGGACTGGGCGGCGCCGCGCACGCGGTAGACGAGGACGCCCGACCTGCAGGCCGCGGTGTCGTTGCCGACCCGGTCGCGCGCCTCGAGGGCGATCACGCTGTCGGGGCCGGTGCGCACCACCGCGAGCTTCACGCCCTCGCCGAGACCGAAGGCCGGCGGCCCCGCCGCGCCCGTCACCGCAACACCCGGACCGGTGCCCAGCGGCCCCAGCGTCAGGCGCGTCACGCCCGCCTCCCGCACGCACACCACCTGGCGCGGATCCAGCCATCCCAGCTTCCACTTGTGCCAGCCGAACAGGTCGGGAGCCAGCCCGAACTGGCTGCCCATCAGGTCCCAGTCGCCGACGTAGGTGTCCCAGTCGCCCTTGCCGTCGTCCGGCCGGTGGTAGAGGTCCGGCAGGTCGAAGACGTGCCCGGTCTCGTGCGCGAGCACGAGCCGGTCCGGCGGGTGCTTCTCGAAGACCGTGACGACACGGCGCAGGTCCGTGCCGTCGGCCCGCAGCGGGGTGTCCAGGTTGACGACCTTCGTCGCGTCCGAGTCCACGCCGGGCGCGTCCGGGTCGGCGACGAAGTAGACGATGTCGTAGCGCGAGAAGTCGACCCGCGGGTCGGCGACCGCGAGCGCGTCGTGCAGGTACGCGGCACGGCCCTCGGGGCTCCAGTCGCGCCGTATGGCGTACGCGGTCGACGGCCGCGGCATCCGGATCCAGTGCTTCATCGGATGCGCGCGGAGGGTGAACCTGCCGTAGGAGGCCCGCCGGAAGAAGCGGCTGGTGGCCGGGAAGTGGTCGGCGGCCAGCTGGGCGGGGGTGGTCCGCGGGGCCGCGTCCGGGAACGACAGGAAGACCATCACGGCGTCGAGCGCCCGCCTCGGCCGCGGATAGGCGGCGTTCCAGGTGTCGAGGCCCTCCGAGTGATGGGCCGAGGTGCGCCGGAGCGCGCACGGCACCGCCGAGAACGGTTCGGCCACCGATGGTCCGGTCACCAGCGAGGTCGCGGCGACGGCGGACAGCGTGCTGAACACGGCGGCGGTGCTGCGCAGTCGGGAACCCCTGCATGCCTTGAGGGGAAACGGACGCGGCACAGGGACCTCCGGATGCGATTCACGGGACTCCGCACCCAGCCTGTGTTGATTTGTATTACTACGCCCTGTTTGTCTGCCCCAGACGAGTGAGGCGCCCCGGGAACCGCCCGGGCCGACACCCCCGAAACGCTCACGGAACGTCACAAGCGATCGAGGGGTCCCAGAAGCCGTCCACCCGCGGGCAGAAACGATCTGTCAGAAGGGCCGGTCCATCCGGGACACTGGGCAGTAGCTGGAAGGCCCCCGGGTCTGCCTCTATGATCGGCACACTTTCCTGCACGGACAGAGATCGAGTGCACTGCGGGAGCGAGCGGTGAGCGGAACGTCCGAAGGGCCGGCGCCCGCGGCTGACCTCGACCGGGTCGCCGTCACAGAGAGTGATGCCTGTGCGTCTCCTCGTACCGAGCCGCTGACGACTCGTACGGAGCCGCCGGCGTACCACTCGGTCTTCACGGCTGCGCCGCTGGCGATGGCGGTGGTCGACCGCGAGGGCCTGGTGGTGAGCGCGAACCAGGGGTTCGGCGAACTGCTGGACACTCCCCCGGACGCACTGGCCGGCCGGTTCGCCGCCGATCTGGTGGACCTGGCGTCCGACGCGCGCACCTGGCACTCGTACCGCGAGGTGCTGCGCGGGCGCGAGGCGCGGCTGCGCTGCACGCGCCGGCTGAAGCGCGCCGACGGCCGGTCGGTCTGGGTGGAGGTCACCGTCTCACCGCTGGCCGCGCGGGAGGAGGGCGTGCTGATGTCCGTCGCCGACATCAGCGCCCACCGTGAACTGCAGGGCCGGCTGCGGCACTTGCAGATGCACGACCCGGTGACCCGGCTGCCCAACCGCACGCTCTTCTTCGAGCGGCTGACGGCCGCGCTGGAGGCGGAGTCGTACGAGGAGAGCGGCACCGGGCGGATCGGTCTGTGCTATCTCGACCTGGACGGCTTCAAGGCCGTCAACGACACGCTCGGGCACCGCGTCGGCGACCGGCTGCTGGCCGCCGTGGCGGAGCGCCTGACCCGGTGCGCCGACGAGGCGGGACGCACCAGAGCGAGCGCTCCGCTGGTGGCGAGACTCGGCGGCGACGAGTTCGCGCTGCTGGTGGAGGACTCGACCGGCACGGACCAGCTCGCCGATCTGGCCGAGTCCGTACTGGAGGCGATCCAGGCGCCGTTCGACCTCTCGGGCCGGCGGCTGTCGGTGTCGGCGTCGATCGGTGTCGTGGAGCGGCACGCCTCGGGCACGACGGCCACCGCTCTGATGCAGGCGGCCGACACCACGCTGTACTGGGCGAAGGCGGACGGGAAGTCGCGCTGGACGCTCTTCGACCCCGAGCGCAACGCCCATCGCATGACCCGGCAGGCGCTCGCCTCCACGCTCCGGCCAGCCATCGAACGCGGCGAGTTCGTGCTGGAGTACCAGCCGCTGGTGGGGATGGAGGACGGCAGGCTGCGCGGCGTCGAGGCGCTGGTCCGGTGGAACCATCCGCAGTTCGGCCTGCTGACGCCGAATCGGTTCATCGGACTGGCGGAGGAGGACGGTTCGATCGTGCCGCTGGGCCGCTGGGTGCTCGCCACGGCCTGCCGGCAGGCGCGGCGCTGGCAGTTGGACCACCCGGACCAGCAACCGCTCTTCGTGAGCGTCAATGTGGCGGTGCGTCAGGTCTGGGACTCGGACCTGGTCGCGGACGTGGCGGAGATCCTGGCCGAGACGGACCTCGCCCCCCACCTGCTCCAGCTGGAGCTCACGGAGTCCGCGGTGATGGGCTCGGCGGGACGCCCGCTGCAGGTCCTGCAGGCGCTCAGCGACATGGGTGTCGGCATCGCCATCGACGACTTCGGCACCGGCTACTCGAACCTGGCCTACCTCAGCCGGCTGCCGGTGTCGGTCCTGAAGCTGGACGGCTCCTTCGTCCGCGGCTTCCAGTACGAGGGCGACAAGGAAGGGGCCGTGCCGCCCAACCCGGCCGACGAGGTCGTGGTCGAGGCGATGATCCAGCTCGCCCACCGCCTCGGCCTCACGGTCACCGCCGAATGCGTCGAGACCTCGGCGCAGGCCACCCGCCTGCGCCGGATCGGCTGCGACACCGGCCAGGGCTGGCTCTACTCCCGGCCGGTCCCGCCGGATCGTATCTCCGACCTGCGCGCCCCGCTCCCCGGCGCGGCGGAACGGGTGGCCGGCAACTCGTGAGCGGGGCGCGCCCCGTTCCGCTCAGTCCGCCGGCAGCCCGTAGGCGTCCGCGATCAGTTCGTAGGAGCGCAGGCGTACCTCGCCGCTGTGGGCGTTGGACGTGATCATCAACTCGTCCGCGCCGGTGCGCTTCTGCAGGTCGTCCAGGCCGGCGCGGACCTCGTCGGGGGTGCCGTGGACGACGTTGGCGTTCCAGGAGGAGATGAAGTCCGCTTCCGCGGGGGTGAACTCGTGGGACTCCGCCTCTTCCGGGGTGGGCACGAGGCCGGGCCGGCCGGTGCGGAGGCGGACCATGTTCAGGGCGGCGGCGAGCACCTGGCGGCGGGCCTCCCGCTCCTCGTCCGCGGCCAGGGCCGCCACGCCGATCAGGGCGTAGGGGGCGTCCAGCACCCCGCTCGGGCGGAACGACTCGCGGTACAGGTCCAGCGCCGGCACGGTGTTCCGCGCCGAGAAGTGGTGCGCGAAGGCGAAGGGCAGGCCCAGGACGCCCGCCAGGCGGGCGCTGAAGCCCGAGGAGCCGAGCAGCCAGACCGGCGGGCGGTGCGGGGACTGGACGCCGCCGGGGGACGTCGCCTGGACCGGACCGGGCACCGCGTGGATACGGCGGTAGGGGTGGCCGTCGGGGAAGTCGTCGTCCAGGAAGCGGGTGAGCTCGGCGAGTTGCTGGGGGAAGTCGTCGGCGCCCTCGTTGAGGTGGTCGGTGCGGCGCAGGGCGGCCGCCGTGGCGCCGTCGGTGCCCGGCGCGCGGCCCAGCCCGAGGTCGATCCGCCCGGGCGCCATGGCCTCCAGCGTGCCGAACTGCTCGGCTATGACGAGCGGCGCGTGGTTGGGGAGCATCACGCCGCCCGAGCCGAGGCGGATGCGGTCCGTGCGGGCGGCGAGGTGGGCCAGGATCACGGCGGGCGAGGAGGAGGCCACCCCCGGCATGGAGTGGTGCTCGGCGACCCAGTACCGGTGGAAGCCGCGGGACTCGGCGAGACGGGACAGGGCGACGCTGGTGCGCAGCGCGTCGGTGGCGGTGTGGCCCGCGCCGACGGTCACCAGGTCCAGTACGGAGAGGGGTACGGGCGCGGTGCCCCGCGCGCTGCCCCGGATCTCGTCGTCTGCCGTCACGGTGGGTGCCTCCTGTCGTCGGCCGTGCGCTGTCCTGCGCGGCCAACAGGAGGCACTCTCCGTTTATTCCCCGGCCCGGGTGTGCGCTGCCCGGCCGGGCACCGGGATCCCGTCAGGCCTGCACCAGCGGCTCCCGGGTGAACAGCGCCCCCAGCCCCGGCGCGTTCACCCGCCGGTCCGCGAGCCGCAGCGCCTCCCAGACCGTGACCTGGTTGGCCGTGAGCACGGGCTTGCCCAGCTCCTTCTCCAGGGCCGGGATGTGGGCCGCCGTGTGCAGGGCCGTGTCGGGCAGCAGCAGCACCTGGGCGTCGGGCCGGTCGGCCTCCCGCGCCAGCGCGAACACCTCCGCCTCGCCCCAGGTGCCGACCTCCGCCGCCGTGATGATCCCGGAACCGCGCACCGAGGTCACCTCCACGCCGCCCGCCCGCAGGAAGTCCGCGAACAGCCCGGCCACGTCCTCGGGGTAGGTCGCGCCGACCGCCACCCGCCGCGCGTGCAGCTCCCGCACCGCGTGCACGAAGGCGAAGGAGGTCGAGGAGGCCGGCATCCCGGCCGCCAGGGCCAGGGAGCGGACCTGCTCGTGGGCGCCCTCCCAGCCGTGGACGAAGCTGCCGCTGGTGCACGCCCACACCACCGAGTCCGCGCCCGACATCCGCAGTTCCTCGACACCGGCCGCGAGACGGTCGGCCGAGCCCATCTCCAGCAGGGCGTCCACCCGGTGCGCGTCGGTGCCGATGTCGGTGTGGACGACGTCGAGGCGGATGTCGCTGCCCAGCAGCTGCTCGATGCGCGGGTAGTCGTCCTCGGCGGAGTGCCCCGGGTAGAGGAATCCGAGTGCGGTCATGACCTGCCTTCCTGCTGCTGTTCACCGTCCGGGAGTTCCGGCAGCACGGGACCGGAGCGCGCCGCCGGGTCGATCAGCGCCTGATAGGGCCCCACCGCTCGGGTACCCATCCGGGCGAGCGCAGCCCACATCGTCACCTGGTTGGCCGAGATCACCGGCATCCGCAGTTCCGCCTCCAGCTGGGGGATGGCGTCGTACGTCGGAAGGTTGGTGCAGCTGATGAAGAGCACGTCGGCGCCGCGCCGCGCGGCCTTGTGCGCCATGCCGACCACGTCGCGGTACGGCACCTTCCAGATGTGCCGGGTCAGCCCCATGTACACGCACCCGGTGACCTTCACGCCCGCCTCGGCGACGTACGCCTTCAGCGCGCGGGTCACCGACACGGTGTACGGCGTCACCAGCGCCACCCGCCGCGCGCCGAGCGCCACCAGGGCCTCCAGGAGCGCGCCGGAGGTGGTGACGGAGGGGACCGCGCCGGCGCGCGTCATCGCCGCGCACATCGCCAGCTCACCGGCGACCCCGCCGACGAAACTGCCGGAGGTGCAGGCGTACGCGACGACCTCCGGCGCGACGGCGTTCAGGGTGCACACCGCGTCGTCCAGCGTCTGGTGCTCGCTGACCAGGCGGGCGAGGTCGAGGCTGACCTCGACCGGCACGTACGGGGTCCGGGTGAGATGCAGCGACACCTCGTCGGGCACCCATCGCCACAGCTCGCGATCGAGTGCGAAGTCGAAGGGGGCGACCACTCCCACGCCGCGTTGCGGCTGGGGTCCACCGAGGAAGGAGACGTCCATAGCGGGCACCGCCCTGACCGTATGAAAGGGGTGGCAACGGACCGTGCACAACGACCGTGTTGACGAAGGTAGGTTCGGGTGCGAGCGTGGTCAAACCTCGCATGTCAGACGGCCACGGCAACCCTCCAGAAACGGCTCCCCGCATGACCACCCCCACTGTTCTCGTCCTGGACGCCGAGCCGCCGCCCCGCCTCGGCAGCCTCACCGGACGCGCCCGTGTCGAGCACACCGACGCCTCGGCGCTCGCCGAGCGGCTGCCGCACGCGGACGTGCTCCTGGTGTGGGACTTCACGTCCCGGGCCGTGCGCTCGGCCTGGCCGGGCGAGGGGCCGCGGCCGCGCTGGGTGCACACCGCGAGCGCCGGTGTGGATCATCTGATGTGTCCGGAACTCGCCGCCTCCGACACCGTGGTGACCAACGCGCGCGGCGTCTTCGACCAGCCCATCGCCGAGTACGTCGCCGCCCTGGTGCTGAGCATGGCCAAGGACCTGCCCAGGACGCTGGAGCTGCAGCGGGAGCGGACCTGGCGGCACCGCGAGACCCAGCGGGTCGCGGGCACCCGCGCGTGCGTCGTCGGCTCGGGCCCCATCGGCCGTACGATCGCCCGCACGCTCAAGGCGCTCGGCGTCGACACCGCGCTCGTCGGCCGGGAGGCGCGCACCGGAGTCCACGGCCCCGAGGACCTGGACCGGCTGATCGCGCGCGCCGACTGGGTGATCGCGGCCGCCCCGCTCACCGAGCAGACGCACGGCATGTTCGACGCCCGGCGCTTCGGGGTGATGCAGCCCTCCGCGCGGTTCATCAACATCGGGCGCGGTCCGCTGGTCGTCGAGGAGGCGCTGGCGCGGGCGCTCGCCAGGCGGTGGATCGCGGGCGCCGCCCTGGACGTCTTCGAGCACGAGCCGCTCACCCCGGACAGCCCGTTGTGGGAGGTTCCGGGGCTGATCGTGTCCCCGCACATGAGCGGCGACACGGTCGGCTGGCGTGATCAGCTCGGCACCCAGTTCCTGGAGTTGTACGAGCGCTGGCAGGCGGGCAGACCCCTGCTGAACGTGGTCGACAAGAAGCGCGGCTACGTACCGGGACGCTGAACCGACTGGGCCCTGGAGGGCAGATGACGGACCCCGACCTCACCGAGCTGACCGCCGTACGACTCGTCGAGGGTTACCGCAAGGGCGAGTTCACCCCGGAGGAGGCCACCCGCGCCGCGCTGGAACGGGCCGAGCAGATCCAGCCAGATGTGAACGCGTTCGTGCGGCTGCTGCCCGAGGAGGCCCTCGCCGGGGCCCGCGCGTCCACGGAGCGCTGGCGGCGCGGCGAGCCGCTGGGGCTGGTCGACGGGGTCCCAGCGACCGTCAAGGACATCCTGCTGCTGCGCGGCACGCCCACGCTCAAGGGCTCCAGGACGATCTCCGAGAACGGCCGCTGGGAGGAGGACGCCCCGTCGGCCGCCCGGCTGCGCGAGCACGGTGCCGTCTTCCTCGGCAAGACCACGACGCCCGAGTTCGGCTGGAAGGGCGTCACCGACTCGCCCCTGTCCGGGGTGACCCGCAACCCGCACGACTTCTCGCGCACCTCGGGCGGCTCCAGCGGCGGCGCGGCGGCGGCCGTGGCACTCGGCGCGGGCCCGCTCGCGCTGGGCACGGACGGCGGCGGCAGCGTCCGCATCCCGGCCGCCTTCTGCGGGGTCTTCGGCCTGAAGCCGACGTACGGGCGGGTGCCGCTGTATCCGGCGAGCGCGTTCGGCACGCTGGCGCACGTGGGTCCGATGGCCCGGGACGCGGCGGACGCGGCGCTGCTGCTGGACGTGATCGGCGCTCCCGACAGCCGCGACTGGTCCGGGCTGCCGGCCGCCCCCGGTTCCTTCTCGGCGCGGCTGACGGGCGGCGTGAAGGGCCTGCGGGTGGCGTACTCGCCGTCCCTCGGCGGTCAGGTGGCGGTGCGTCCGGCGGTCGCCGCCGCGGTGCGGCGGGCGGTGGAGCGGCTGGCCGGGCTCGGCGCGTACGTCGAGGAGACCGACCCCGACTTCGCCGACCCGGTGGAGGCCTTCCACACCCTGTGGTTCTCCGGGGCGGCCCGGGTGACCCAGCAACTCGGCCCGCACCAGCGGGGGCTGCTCGACCCCGGGCTGCGGGAGATCTGCGCGGCCGGTGCCCGCCGCTCCGCGCTGGACTACCTCGCCGCGGTGGACGTCCGCATGGAGCTCGGCCGCCGGATGGGCCGCTTCCACGACACCTTCGACCTGCTGGTCACGCCGACGCTGCCGATCACCGCGTTCGAGGCGGGCGAGGAGGTGCCGAAGGGGGGCCGTCACCGGCGCTGGACCGGGTGGACGCCGTTCACCTACCCGTTCAACATGACGCAGCAGCCGGCGGCGTCCGTCCCCGTCGGGACCGACGAGGACGGACTGCCGATCGGTCTGCAGCTGGTGGCCGCCCGGCACCGGGACGAGCTGGTGCTGCGGGCGGCCCACACGCTCTACGAGGCCGGGATCGCTTCGAGCGGCCTCGCCCGGACCGGGATCACGCGCGCCGGAAGGTGAGCTTCTCCCCCGCCGCTCCCGAGCGCCACAGGTCGTTGCAGCCCTCGGCCATCTCCTCGAGGCCCTCGACGACCTGGCCCCAGACGATGCCGGGGACCCAGCCCACGTCGGCGTTGAGCAGGAGGTTGTTGCGCTCGTAGAAGAGGGCGAGGTCGACGAGCGTCGTGCCCGCGCGGACCTCGCGGTCGTAGCCGTAGGCCCGGGTGCCGAGCTCCGCGCCGGCGAAGGAGAAGTAGCACAGGTCGCCCGGGATGGGCGTCACCGTGGGGTTCTCCAGAGGCGGCTCCCTCTGCGCGAACGGCTCGAACAGCGCGTAGATCTCGTTGCGGGCGTACTTGGCGTGGTAGACGTCACCTCCCAGGGGCAGCGCGTCCCAGACCGCCGCGCAGGTGAGCGGCGCGCGGTCGTCCAGGAGCTTCGCCGTGCAGCTGACTCCCCGTTCGGCAAGAGAGACTTTTAGGTATCGATCGCCCATGTGACCCCCCTTGCCCGGTGCCGGACCCGCTCATGCATCGGTCCCGCGCAGAACGAGAAGGTCTCGCTTAGGCCACCGTTCAGTCACATCGGCTGTTCAGTAGGCATAGACCACGGAGATCGGGCAGGCACCCCCACTGGTCTGCGTACGGGCAGGCCTGGCAAGGCTCTCTGTGGAGGTCGAGTGTCCATGTCCGAGTTCCCGAACCTGTCCCGCCGGGGTTTCCTGACGAGAACGGCGGCTGTCGGCGGCCTGCTCACCGTCCCCGGGCTGCTCACCGCCTGCAGCAAGACCGACAGCGGTGACGGCAAGGGATCGAAGCTGGAGCAGCTCAAGAAGCAGGGCTACGTGAAGGTGGCCTACGCCAACGAGGCGCCCTACGGCTACAAGGAGAACGGCCAGCTCAAGGGCGAGGCGCCCACGCTGCACCGGGAGATCTTCAAGGCTCTCGGGGTCGACGAGCTGCGTCCGACCTTCTCCGAGTGGGACGGGCTGATCCCGGGTCTGCAGGCCGGCAAGTACGACGTGATCAGCGCCGGTATGGCGATCATCCCCGACCGGTGCGAGAAGGCCCTGTTCTCCGAGCCGGAGTTCATCTCCCCCACCGCGATGATGGTGAAGAAGGGCAACCCCAAGAACCTCTCCGACCTCGCGTCGGCGAAGAAGGCCGGGGTCACCATCGGCGTGATGTCGGGCGCGGTCGAGAAGGACTACGCCACCGCCGCCGGGATCTCCTCGGGCAGCATCAAGACGCTGCAGAAGCCGCAGGACGGCGCGGACGCGGTCAAGGGCGGCCGGATCGACGCCTTCCTGCTGACCAGCATCTCGCTGAACTGGCTGGCCAAGAACAACAGCGGCCTGGAGGTCACCGAGCCCTTCATCCCGGAGGTCGACGGCAAGAAGCAGTACAGCCCGGGCGGCGCCGTCTTCCGCAAGGGCAACGAGGAGCTGCGGAACGCCTTCAACGCGCAGCTGAAGAAGATCACCTCCGACCCGGCCCGCTATGTGAAGCTGATCGGCCAGTACGGCTTCGGCAAGGAGACCATCCCGCCGGCGAACCTCAAGACCGCAGACCTCTGCAAGGGCTGAGGACGCCTGCCCATGGGTGACTTCTATTCGTACTTCTTCGACCACCTGTCGGACGTGTGGTCGGGGCTGTTGGTGACGGTCGAGGCGACGGTGCTCGGCTCGGCCGTCGCGCTGGCCCTGTCCTTCGTGTTCGGCTTCATGGCGAACAGCAGGCCCGTGCTCGTGCGGGGGGTGTCACGGGTCCTCGTGGAGTTCTTCCGCGGGACCTCGCTGTACGTGCAGCTGTTCTGGCTCTACTACGCCTTCCCGCTGGTGGCCGGCTACGAGCTGTCGCCGCTGTTCTGCGGCGTACTGGCGTTCGGCATGAACTACGGCGCCTACGGCTCGGAGGTGGTGCGCGGCGCGCTGAACGCGGTGCCGAAGGCGCAGTGGGAGGCAGCCGTGGCGCTGAACATGACACCGCTGCAGCGCATGCGCCGGGTGATCCTGCCGCAGGCCTGGGTGCAGATGATCCCGCCGTTCACCAACCTGCTGATCCAGCTGCTGAAGGCGACGCCGCTGCTGTGGCTGATCACGGCGACCGACCTGACCACGGTGGTCCAGCACATGCGTGACCGCACGGGCGCCACGACCTGGGCCTATCTGACCCTGCTGGTGATGTACTTCGTGCTCGCCTACGCGCTGACGCTGCTGATGAACCTGCTGGAACGACGGGCCAAGACCCGGCTCGGGCAGTACACCAGCGCCCGCAGCCTGCTGCGCAGCCACAGCGCCGAGTCGGCGGAGAAGGCCGAGCTGGCGCAGGCCACGGGAGGTGGCGGATGAACTACACCTGGGACTGGAACGCCGTCCAGGAGTCCCTGCCACTGCTGTGGGACGGCTTCAAGATCACGCTGCTGGCGACCGTCCTCGGCACGCTGGTGGCCGCCGTCCTCGGGCTGCTCGTCGCCATGGCCGGACGGGCTCCGACCCGGCTGGTGACCGTGCCGGTCCGGGCGGTCACCGAGTTCATCCGGTCCACCCCGATGCTGGTGCAGCTGGTCGGCGCCTACACCATCTTCAACACCGTCGAGCCGCTCACCATCGGCATCACGGTGCTCGGCATCCACTACGCCTCCTACATGTCGGAGGTGTACCGGGCGGGCATCGACGCCGTCCCGAAGGGCCAGTGGGAGGCCTGCCGGGCGCTGTCCATGTCGCCGCGGCGGACCTGGCAGGCCGTGATCCTCCCGCAGGCGGTGCGCAACGTGCTGCCCGCGCTGGGCAACTACGGCATCGCCATGTTCAAGGAGACGCCGTTCCTGGCCGTCATCACGGTCCAGGAGATGGTCTTCCACGCCCGGGAGTACGGCGCGGACCACTTCACCTACGTCGAGACGTTCACCCTCGCGGGCCTGATCTTCCTTGCGGCGAGCTATCCCACCTCGCTGCTGATGAGAAAACTGGAGAAGCGCCTTGGCCACTGACGACCCCCTGCAGAAGACGAACCCGGAGGACCGCGTGCGGGACGCCGCCGCGACGGGTCACCTGGTCGTGTTCGACCAGGTGGTCAAGCGCTACGGCGACCACGTCGTGCTCGACCACCTCGACTTCGCGGTCGACCGCGGCCAGCACGTGACCCTGATCGGGCCGAGCGGCTCCGGCAAGACCACCATCCTGCGGCTGCTGATGACGCTGGAACAGATCAGCGGAGGGCTGATCCTGGTGGGCGGCCGGCCGCTGTCGCACATGACCGGCCCCAACGGTTCGCTCAAGCCGGCCAGCGAGAAGTACCAGCGCGACATACGCAAGAAGATCGGGATGGTCTTCCAGCAGTTCAACCTCTTCCCGAACATGAACGTGCTGCAGAACATCACCGAATCACCGGTCAACGTGCTCGGCCTGGACCGCGCGGAGGCGGAGGCGCGCGCCGAGGAACTGCTCGACATGGTGGGCCTGCGGGAGAAGATCAAGGCGCACCCGACCCAGCTGTCCGGCGGCCAGCAGCAGCGGGTCGCGATCGCCCGGGCGCTCGCCATGCGTCCGGAGATCCTGCTGCTCGACGAGGTGACCTCGGCCCTGGACCCCGAACTGGTGGCCGGTGTGCTCGACCTGCTGAGGGAGATCGCGCACAGCACCGACATCACCATGCTCTGCGTGACCCACGAGATGAACTTCGCCCGTGACATCTCCGACCGCGTGATGATGTTCGACAAGGGCAAGATCGTCGAATCCGGTACGCCGGAGAAGATCTTCAGCGAGCCGGAGAACGACCGGACGCGGGAGTTCCTCAGCGCGGTGCTGTGAACGCCGGAGGCTGAACGCCGTTCAGCCTCCGAGGCCCGGGCGCCGGGGCGTGCCCTTGGCATGTGCCGGCGTGCCCGCGCCGCTGCTGAGAGCGGTGCGGCGGGGTGCGGATCTCGCCAACGGCCGCTCACAACACGGCCCTTGGCCGTTATCGTGGAACCGTTGACGCTGTCCGGATCACGGCCCAGTTGGAGAGCGACCGAGCAAGCGCAGGGGGATGCACCGTGGCGCTGAAGCACGAGCCGACCGCGCCGCACCACTCGGCCCAGGACGCGCTGCGCGTCCTGGAAGCCGTGGTGCGGCACACGACCGGAGTCACCGACACCCAGCTCGCCCGTCTCACCGACCTCGCCCCGGAGCGGCTGACCACCCTCCTGCGGATGCTGCGTCGTGAGGGTTACGTCGAGCAGATCACCGAGGGGGCGTACGTCACCGGCGACACCCTCACCCGGCTCGGCTCCGCCCAGGGCCGCGACCGGGCCCTGCGCGAGAAGCTCCAGCGCACCCTGGACCGGCTGCGCGACTCGGTGGGCGCCGCGGTCTACCTCAGCCGGTACGTCGACGGCGAGGTCAGCGTCGCCCAGTACGCCGACGGGCCCACCACCCCGGTGGTGCACGAGTGGGTCGACTTCCGCTCCTCGGCGCACGCCACCGCGATCGGCAAGAGCCTGCTCGGCCAGCTGGACCACAACGGCCGGCGCGACCACCTCTCCCGGCACCGGCCGGCCCGGCTGACCTCGCGCACCATCACCAGCGACCGGCTGCTGCTCTCGCACCTCGAGGCACAGCCGCCCACCGTGCCCCACCTCGACCTGCAGGAGTACGCGGTCGGCACGGTCTGCGCGGCCGTCCCGGTCAGCGCCGGCAGCTCGGTCGGCTGTCTGGCCCTGTCGCTGCCCGTCGAGGACGCCCACCGCCTGCGCCGGGCCGCGGACACCCTGAACCGCAACGCGACCCCGGTGCTGCTGTCGCTGGCGATCTAGCCGTTCCCGGGTGGTCGGAAGCACCCCCGCGGACCAGGTAGTATTTTCTTCGTCGCCACCCGCGGGAGCACAGATCCGGCGGGCGGCGGGAGTCATGCGCCGCTAGCTCAGTTGGTTAGAGCAGCTGACTCTTAATCAGCGGGTCCGGGGTTCGAGTCCCTGGCGGCGCACAATATCGGTGGCGGTTTGTGTTCGCGGAAAGCGCGAACGCGAGCCGCCATCGTCGTGTCTGCCGCATCGTCGTGTCTGCGCGGCCTCGCCACGCGAAGTGGGGGCTCCGTCACCCACGCCCCCTCACGGAAGACCTCTCGTGCGCACCAGCGGCCCTTCGGCGTCCTCCGGGGTGAGCCGCCGGTACGCGCGCTCCCCGGGCGGTCGCCACCACACGGGGTCCGCGCACCGGAGACCTTCCTTCCGCAGCCTCGCCCGGTGGATCTTGTTCGTGGCCGTGACCGGCATCCGCTCCACCACCCGGACGAACCGGGGCGCCATCTTCGTGCCGAGGTCGGGCTGGGCGTCGAGGAAGTCCGCGAAGCCCGCCGGGTCGAAGGTTCCGGCGACGGTCGCCATCACCTGGTCGCCGGTGACCGGGTCGGGCACCGCGTAGACGGCGACGGCGGCGGCCCCGTCGTAGCGGGCGAGGATGTTCTCGATCGCCGCGGCGGCCAGGTTCTCGCTGTCGACGCGGAGGCGGTCGTCGGTGCGGCCGGCGAAGTAGAGGTAGCCGTCGGTGTCCCGGTAGAAGAGGTCGCCGGTCCAGTACCAGCCGCCCCGGCGCAGCCGTTCGGCCTCCGCCGCCGGGTTGCGCCAGTACCCCTCGAAGGGGTTGGGCGCCTTGTTCACCAGCTCCCCTATGGCCTCGTCGCCGTTGAGCAGCCGCCCCGCCGCGTCGAAGGCGGCGGGCGGGCACTCCTCGCGGGTGTGCGCGTCGAGTACGACGAGGCCGGGCGCCGCCCGCCCGATCGCCCCGGCCGGTGTCCCCGGCGACCACTGCACGGCCGCGCCGCCCTCCGAGGAGCCGTACCCCTCCACCAGCCGCACCCCGAACCGCCGCTCGAAGGCCGCCGCGTCCGCCGCCCCCGCCTCCGTGCCGAAGCCGAGCCGGAGCGGGTTGTCCCGGTCGTCGGGGCGCTCCTCGGTGGCGAGGACGTACTGCACGGCCCGTCCCACGTAGGTGAAGTAGGTGGCCCCGAACCGGCGGACGTCGGACAGGAAGCGGGAGGCCGTGAAGCGCCGCCGCAGCGCCACCCCCGCGCCGGCGGCGAGCGCGGGCGCCCAGTCGGCGATCACCGCGTTGCCGTGGAACATCGGCATGCAGACGTAGTGCACGTCGTCGCGGCGCACCCCGAACTGGCCGGCCAGCGAGCGCCCGGCCGCGGCCAGCCGGCCCTGGGAGCAGATCGCGGCCTTGGGGGCGCCGGTCGAACCGGAGGTGAAGTACAGCAGCAGGCGGTCGCCGGGCGCGGCCCGGGAGGGATCCGGCCGGGCGTCCGCGTACGGCGCCAGCAGCCGCTCGTACTCCTCGCTGCCGGTCACCAGCAGGCGCACCCCCGGGAGGTCGAGGCCGGCCAGGAGCGGCAGACGGGACTGATCGGTGACGACGGTCCGGCACTCGGTGTGCAGGATGTCGCGGGCCAGCTCGGCGCCGCGGCGGGTGGGGTTGATCCCGGCGACGGCCGCGCCCGCGAGGGCCGCCGCGCCCAGCCACAGCGGGTACTCGGGGGTGTTGTCGAGCAGCACGCCCACATGGGGCTCGGCACCGGGCGGCAGCAGGTCCGCGAGCAGCGCGGCCCGGGCCGCGGCGCCGGCGGCCACCTCGTGGTGGCTGAGGACCAGGTCCTCGTACCACAGCCCCGGCCGGTGGTCGCCGAACCGCTCCGCCACGAGCTCCGCGACCGTGCCCCCGCGCGTCTGCCTGGACTCCATGGCCGCGCAGCGTAGCTGACGGCCCATCAGATGTGGAGGGTCAGAACCCCGCCAGGTCGTTGTCCAGGAAGACCCCGGTGTACACGGCCATGAAGCCGACGCAGAACACCACCACGACCCCGAGGAGGACGAGGACACAGCCGGCCCCGGCCGCCGCCCGCCGGCGCCGTCCCGGGTCGTGGGCGGTCGCGACCACCGCGGGGCCGTCCGTGTAGTGGACGGTGACGAGGTCGCCCTCCAGCCGGGTCGCCGGACCGTTGTCCTCCTCGAAGCGGATCTCGCGGCCGTCGTGGGTCGTGAACTCGTAGACGTGGTGCAGCGTGGTGCTCACCGGGGAGTCACTGCCGCCGCCGTGCGCCGTCGCGAACGTCCGCAGGCAGCGCCCCTGGGCCGTGAGCCCGCTCCGCCAGGCGGCGCGGATCTGCCACCACCGGCGCACCACGCGGTACGCCATCAGCAGCGCGCCCGCCATGATCAGGCAGGGCAGGAGAAAGAACACCGCGTCCATGGGATCCCCCGATCTCAGGTACCGCCCTACCTGCCGGTAGGCATGGAAGGACGGTACCCGGGGTGACCGGCGGGTTGTCTCAAGTGATGCTCAGAACGTGACGTCCGCGCAGGAGTAGAACGCGTTGCCGGTGTCGGCGATCGTCCATACCGCGACGATCATGTGGTGGCCGCTCAGCCCGGACGGCAGGGTGCCGCTGTGGGAGAGGGTGGAGGGGGGACGCTGCCCGTAGTAGGGCACCGTCAGGAACGGCGTGGTGTTGAGGTCCGAGCGGGCCAGGCCGTGGTTCTGGTTCCAGCCCTGCCGGGTGACGTAGTACTTGAAGTCGGTCGTGGCGTGCATGGCGGTGAACTGCCAGCGGAAGGTGTACCGCTGACCGCCCGTCACCCTGGTGGTGGGCCAGGCGCCGCCGGACGGTGTCCTGGGGCTGTCGAGCTGGGAGAAGCGGGCGTTGCCGCCGGAGCAGATGGAGCCGTCGGCGGGCCCGGCGGCCGGGAAGCCCTTGGGGCCCTCGACGCTCTGCGGCTCGTACTGGATGTCGCCGCAGTTGGTCACCGTGCCGTTGGCGCACAGCTTCTGCCTGCTGACGGGGAGGTCGGTGTAGCCGTGGCCGCTCGCGCTGCCGACGGAGAGCACGAAGGCCCCTGCCGTGGTGAGCCCGAGCGCGGCGGCGTACCACTTGGTCTTTCTGCGCATGCTGCCGCTCCTGAAGAACGTGGGGGAAGTTCCATGAGGCGTGCAGGTCTAGACCAAGCGTCAGAATATTGCCGTTACTTGAACGTGTCCATACCAGTCACGGCACCCGTTCGCCGCGCCCCGCGCAGAACGCCACCGTCAAGTCCCTGACCAGGGCCTTGCGTTCGTAGTCGTCCAGGTCCACCAGGCCGCGCACGGTCAGCCGGGTCACCGTGTCCTCCACCGAGTCGACCACCGAGGTGAGCACGCTCGCCCGGTGCCGCGCGTCCAGCGCCGCGACCCGGCGGCGGTGCATCGCGGGGGCCACCTCGGGGGCGTACTCGATCCGGACCGGCTGCACGGAGAACACCTCGAGCCCCACCGGCGCCGCGTCCGCCGCCGTCAGCCGGGTCAGCGCGGCCCGGGACTCCTCCACCTGGGTCCGCGTCCCGCCGGGCGCCTCCACGGGCACCCGGGCCAGGGCCGCCTCCACGCACTCGCGCAGATAGGTCTCGTGGTCGTCGATGCCCAGCACCGCCCGCGCGGTGTCCCGCACCCGCCACACCACCAGCACCACCACGCGCAGCGCGACACCGTCGCCGTCGACCGCGGGCATCGGCTCGCTGCGCCAGTGCCGCAGCCGTACGTCGACCCGGCGGCGCAGCAGCAGCGGGTTGACCCACATCAGCCCGGTGCGCCGGACGGTCCCCCGGTAGCGGCCGAACAGCCCGAGCACCCAGGCCCGCCCGGTCCGGCCCCGGGCCAGCCCGCCGAACCCGAGGACACCGAGCGCGCCCGCGCCCGCGTAGGCCGCCCACTGCAGGGGGCCGAGCCCGGCCCCCGGGTACGCGGGCAGCCGCAGGGCCGCCACCGCGAGCGGCGGCAGGACCCCCGCCCACCACGAGGCGGCCACGCACCCGGCCGCCCCGCAGACCCCGGCCAGCAGGCCCGCCGCGCCGGGCAGCACCCGTGCGGGCCGCTCCCCCAGCTCCGGGTCGACCTGCGGCACGAACCGCGGCTTCGCCGGCGACGGGCGCCGCAGCCGCGGCTGCTCGCCGGTGCCGTGCCGGCGGCCGACGACCGTCGGTCTGAGCGGCACGGACACCGGGTCGGATTCGTCCCGGAAGAGCAGATGGACGGGGATCTCGGTGGTCGCCTCGTTCTGGATGAGGCGCCCGTGCCTGCCGGGACCCTCGGATTCGGGCGTCTGTGACGTGGTCGTCGTACTCATGCGTGCCTCCAGCCTCCGCGCCAGATGCGTCACAACAGGTGGGTGGAACAGAGCCGTCCACGGCGGACGGCCCCTTGGGGGACCGGAACGCTCAGGAGAACAGCCGTCTCCACGTCTCCGGCCCCGGAAAGCCGTCCGCCGCGCCGCCGCGCCACCCCTGGGAGCGCTGGAAGGCCTCGACATTGCGCCGGTCCGCCTCGCCCCAGCGCGGCCCCGGCCCGGTCGTGTAGTACGCGCCGAACCCTTTCTTCACCAGTTGCTCCCCCAGCCTGGTGACCTGTTCGCCGACCGCCCCCGGCCGGAACATCGCCCGCCCCGGGTAGCCGGGCACCTCCTCGGTGGCGGGCGCAGGCCCGCCCGCCTTCCCGCCCGCCTTCCCGGCCGCCGGGACCGGCCTGCCCGTCCCGGACGTCAGCAGCTCCCAGGTCCGGGGCCCCGGCAGCCCGTCCGCCGCCACCCCCTGCCAGCCCTGGGCCAGCTGGAACGCCTCGGTGGCCCGCCGGTCCGCATCCGACCAGCGCGGTCCGGGGCCCGAGGTGTAGAAGCGCCCGGCGCCGCGCGCGACGAGCATCTCGCCGAGCCGGGTGACGTACTTGTTGTTCGCGCCGGGACCGAAGTAGGCCGCTCCCGGGTAGGGCGTCCTGGTGCCCACGGTGGCCGGCGCACCCGGCTTCGCCTCCCCCGGGTCGGGCGCGAGCCCGGTGTACCGGTAGGGGACGTACCGGTCGGAGTTGGTCCAGTAGGCGTAGGGGGTGGCCTGCTTGCGGGTGTGCGGGGGCGTCTGCTCGTAGGCGATGTAGCTGCTGTGGGTGTAGTCGGTCCAGCCGCCGAAGATGACGACGTGGGAGCCCTTCTCCGGGTTCTGCGGGTTGTGGAACAGCAGGATGTCGCCGGGCTGCAGTTCCTCCTTGGAGACCTGCGTGCCGTACTGGCCGAGGCTGCCGGTCCATTCGTTGCGGGGCAGGCCCCAGGCCATCGAGACATAGCCCGAGCAGTCCTGCCGGTAACCGTCGGACCAGTAGTCGGTCATGCTGTACGGCACCTGCGCCTCGACCCACGCCTTGGCCCGGTTGATGATCTCCGCGCGGGTCGTCGCGGGCGTCCTGCGCACCTCGGCGTGCCTGGCCGTCTCCCCGCCGCGGCCGTACAGCGGGGCCTGGTGGCCCTGCGGCGACCGGGGCCCGTCCTCCGCCGGGGCACCGGGAGCGGGCGGTGCCTGCGGGGCCGCGAGCGCCGGGGCCGCCTGCCCCGCGCCGAGCGCGCCGGACGCCGCGGCCGCCACGATCACGGCCGCGCGGGTCCCCCCGCCCGGGCGCAGCCAGGGGTGCGGGAGGGCGGCCGGGTGGCGCACCGTCCGCGAGTACGGCAGGACGCGGCGCCAGTGCGCGCACCCGGGGCAGTCGCAGTCGTTCGCCGGATCGAATTCCTCGAACACCGGAGCCGCCATGCGATTCCCCTCACACTCCCGATGGAAAAGACCGCGCGTGTCCACAGTGATCACTGTGCCAACGGTCGCCCGGACTCGCATGTTGACGGTCCGAATGATGTACGGCCCCCTCCCCGGCCTGCACCGCGCCGCGGCCCGGCGGTCGGGACCACCCCGGCGGTCCGGTAGAGTGACGGGGTCGGCCGGCGCCGCTAGCTCAGTTGGTTAGAGCAGCTGACTCTTAATCAGCGGGTCCGGGGTTCGAGTCCCTGGCGGCGCACGGACAGGAAGGCCTCCCGCTCACGCGGGGGGCCTTCCTCGTGTTCCCTCCGGGACGCCCCCGACGCGGCGCGGCCGGGCTCTCCACCACGCATCCACAAGGACCCCACTCGCACACCAATGAACGCGTATGACCGGTAAACACCGCGTTTCGCATCTTGCGATCATGATGAGCGCTGTAGAACCCTGTTCTCCAAGATGCTGCGGATACGCGGCAGTTGGGGGGCTAGTAAGCGGTTGCCGGTTCTGCGGGGATAGGGGCTCCGCGCACGAGCCGATGCCGAGGGGGGCATCATGCAACCGGAAGGGCGCGGTTCCATGTCCATAGGTGTGGAGAGTGTGGTGACCGCCGCCCGCCGCTGATACGTCCGTGAAGAGCCGAGGGGGGCTCGGCCACGGGCGGAAGGAACCGACACGACACGCGGTGACCTGCGTGTGGGGGGATGACTCATGACGTCGACGCCGACGGGCGCCCGGCAGGACTCCGACCCGTCAGACACTACACAGCTCAGAGTGGACTCGCTGCGGAACAGCACCACCGGCCAGTTCCGCAGGATCAAGAGGAATCTGCCGAGATACGACTACGAGCACTACAGCAGGCTGGCCGGCCCCCTCACCGAGCCGGATCCCGGCAAGCCGTACAAGGTGCAGTACCGCTCGCTGCTCTCGCAGGAGCCGCACCGCCTGCGTGCCGCCCTGATGCTGGGCGCGGCGCCGCTGCTGTCGCTGGTCCTGCTCGCCTGGCTGCTGCAGCCGGAGCACTGGACCGAACGCGACTACCCCGCCTTCGACTTCCTGCCGGTGCTCGACGTCGTGATGCTCGTCTCGATCGGCCTGATCGAGTTCTTCCGCTGCATGAACGTGCTGTCCAACGCACACGCCACGCTGGTCGCCCGCGACCCGGTCCCGGTGGTCCCGGAGACCGGCACGAGAGTGGCGTTCATCACGACGTACGTGCCCGGCAAGGAACCCCTGGAGATGGTCACCAGGACCCTGGAGGCGGCCGTACGGCTGCGCCACCGGGGCCTGCTGCACGTCTGGCTGCTCGACGAGGGCGACGACCCCGAGGTGAAGGCGGTCTGCGCGCGCCTCGGGGTGCACCACTTCTCCCGCAAGGGGGTCGAGCGGTGGAACCGGAAGAAGGGCCCGCACCGGGCCAGAACCAAGCACGGCAACTACAACGCCTGGCTCGAGGCGCACGGCGACGACTACGACTTCTTCGCCTCCGTCGACACCGACCACGTGCCGCTGCCCAACTACCTGGAGCGGATGCTCGGCTTCTTCCGCGACCCGGACGTCGGCTTCGTCATCGGCCCGCAGGTCTACGGCAACTACGACAACCCCATCACCAAGGCCGCCGAGTCCCAGCAGTTCCTCTTCCACGCGCTGATCCAGCGGGCGGGCAACCGCTACGGCGCCCCGATGTTCGTCGGCACGTCGAACGCCGTACGCATCACGGCGCTCAAGCAGATCGGCGGCCTGTACGACTCGATCACCGAGGACATGGCCACCGGCTTCGAGATCCACCGGCACCGGAACCCGGCCACCGGCCGGAAGTGGCGGTCGGTGTACACGCCGGACGTGCTCGCCGTCGGTGAGGGCCCGGGCGCCTGGACGGACTTCTTCACCCAGCAGCTGCGCTGGTCGCGGGGGACGTACGAGACGATCCTGAAGCAGTACTGGAAGGGCTGGTTCTCGCTGCCCCCGGGCAAGCTCTTCAACTACACCATGATGATCATCTTCTACCCGATGTCGGCCCTCAACTGGATCCTGGCGGCGCTCAGTTGCGCGCTCTTCCTGGGCCTGGGCGCCTCGGGTGTGAACATCGACCCGACGGTCTGGCTGATGCTGTACGGCAACGCCTCCGCGCTGCAGATCGGCCTCTACGTCTGGAACCGCCGGCACAACGTCTCCCCGCACGAGCCGGAGGGCTCCGGCGGTGTCGCGGGCATGGTGATGTCGGCCCTGTCGGCGCCGATCTACGCCCGCTCGCTGATGGACGCCGTGCTGCGCCGCAAGAGCAGGTTCGTGGTGACCCCCAAGGGCGACTCCGCGAGCCCGGACACGCTGCTGGGGACCTTCCGGGTCCACCTCTTCTTCATCCTGGTCTTCGGCGGCTCGATCGCCGCCGGTCTCGCGCTCGGGCACTCGCACCCGGCCATGATCATCTGGGCCTCGTTCGCCCTGCTGATCACCGCGTCGCCGATCTTCGCCTGGCAGTACTCGCTGCGGCAGGCGAAGCGGCAGGCCCCGGCGCCGGTCCCGGCGCCGGCGGGGCAACCGGGCCCGGCGGCGCACGCGCCCGCCCACCAGCCGCAGCCGCTGCCCGCCCGGCAGCAGACGGCGCACGCACCGCACGGCCCGGCACACCGGCCCAGCTGGGCGGGTGCGAGCTCCGGTCCGGACGACGGCACGGGCGCGGACGACGACCAGACGATGCAGATCGCCCTGGGTGGATTCGGGGGACGTAAGGAATGAACGACCGTGCAGGCCGCCGCCGCGCCCGTCGACTCGCGATCGGTACGGCGGTGGTACTCGCGCTGGCCGGGATGAACGGTCCGTGGCTCTACCGCTTCAGCACCGAGAAATACCACGAGTACCAGATCAACAAGCCCGAGTACAAAGCGGACAACGGCCACTGGGACATCGTCGAGTTCCCGCCGGAGTACCGGCAGGACACCATCCACGCGGCGCTGCTGCGCACCGGCAAGGTGCTGCTGGTCGCCGGCTCGGGCAACAACCAGGACAACTTCGACAAGAAGAAGTTCGACACCCGGATCTGGGACCCGGTCAAGGGCACCGTCAAGAAGGTGCCGACGCCCGCCGACCTGTTCTGCACGGGGCACACCCAGCTGTCGAACGGCAATCTGCTGATCGCGGGCGGCACCAAGCGGTACGAGAAGCTGAAGGGTGACGTCACCAAGGCCGGCGGCCTGATGGTCGTCCACAACGAGAACCCGGACAAGCCGGTCACGCTGCCCGCGGGCACCAGGTTCACCGGCCGGGAGAACGGCAAGACCTTCGTCTCGAAGGACCCGGTGCTCGTGCCGCGCGCGAAGAAGGTCTTCGACAAGGCGACCGGGGAGTTCCTGCGCAACGACCCGGGGCTCGGCCGGATCTACGTCGAGGCGGGGAAGAGCGGCACCGAGTACGAGACCGGCACCCAGGACAACTACCGGATCCAGGGGCTGACCGGCGCCGAGGCCCGCAACACCTACGGCATCGCGCAGAAGCTCGCACTCGACAAGAAGGACTTCCAGGGGATCAGGGACGCCTTCGAGTTCGACCCGGTCGCCGAGAAGTACATCAAGGTCGACCCGATGCACGAGGCCCGCTGGTACCCGACGCTCACCACCCTCGGCGACGGCAGGATCCTCAGCGTCTCCGGCCTGGACGACATCGGCCAGCTGGTGCCGGGCAAGAACGAGATCTTCGACCCGAAGACCGGGAAGTGGACGTACACCTCGAAGATCCGCCAGTTCCCGACCTACCCGGCGCTGTTCCTGATGCGGAACGGCAAGATCTTCTACTCGGGGTCGAACGCGGGGTACGGGCCGGACGACGTGGGCCGCGACCCGGGCATCTGGGACGTCGGCACCAACACGTTCACCAAGCTGTCCGGGCTGAGCGACGCCGACCGGATGGAGACCTCCGGCACGGTGCTGCTGCCGCCCGCGCAGAGCGAGAGGTTCATGGTGATCGGCGGCGGCGGGGTCGGCGAGTCCAGGCTGTCCAGCAACAGGACCCGGCTGATCGACCTGAAGGACGACAACCCGAGGTTCGTGGACGGGCCGGTGCTCGAGAAGGGCACGCGCTACCCGCAGTCCTCCGTGCTGCCCGACGACTCGGTGCTGATCTCCGGCGGTTCCGAGGACTACCGCGGGCGCAGCGACTCCAACATCCACCAGGCACGGCTGTACCACCCGGACACCAACCGGTTCGAGCGGGTCGCGGATCCCCTGGTGGGCCGCAACTACCACTCCGGGTCGATCCTGCTGCCCGACGGGCGGGTGATGTTCTTCGGGTCGGACTCCCTCTACGCGGACAAGGCCAACACCAGGCCGGGCAAGTTCGAGCAGCGGATCGAGATCTACACGCCGCCCTACCTCTACCGGGGCTCGAGGCCGTCGCTGTCGGGCGGCCCGCGGACGATCGCCCGGGGCGCCAGGGGGACGTTCACCTCACCGCAGGCCTCGGCCATCAAGAAGGTGCGGCTGATCCGGCCCAGTGCGTCGACCCACGTCACGGACGTCGACCAGCGGTCGATCGCGCTGGACTTCACCACCTCCGGCGACAGGATCACGGTGACCGTGCCCAAGAGCCGGAACCTCGTCCAGTCGGGCTGGTACATGATGTTCGCCGACGACGACCAGGGGACGCCGAGCAAGGCGCAGTGGGTCAGGGTTCCCTAGGCCCTAGGACTTCCCTAGGGCTTCCCCAGGCCGTCCCAGGCCCTGTCCGGTGCCGCGGCACCCACCGGCTACTGCTTGCCGGCCTTGCCGGCCTTGGCGAGGGCGAGTGCGTAACTCGCCCACCACTGGCCCGCCTTGGGCCCGCCCTTGCAGGTGCCGTCCGACTCCCCCGGGCGCTTGACCCACAGGTAGGCGTCCACCAGGGGGTCGGCCGTCCTCGTCGTCGGGGTGTCGCCCAGGGCGCGGCCCGGCGGATTGCACCAGCGTTCGCCGGGATCGCCGCCCGTGTACGGGCCGTTGCCGTTGCGGCTGGTGTCGATGACGAAGTGCTTGCCGCCCACCTTCGCGGACAGCTGCTTGCCGTAGGCGATGGAGTCCTCGGTCGAGTAGAAGTTGGAGACGTTGACCGCGAAGCCGTCGGCCCGGTCGACGCCCGCCTGCTTCAGGGGCTGGAAGATCTGGTCGGGGTGGCCCCAGCCCGCGTTGCCCGCGTCCAGGTAGACCCGGGTGTGCTTCAGGGACTTGAGCTCGGTGATCGCGCCCTTGAGGAGGTCGTAGCGCTCCTCGTGGAACTGGTCCGGGGTGCAGCCGTCCACCAGGTGCAGCACGGCGTCCGGTTCGAGGATCACCGTGGCCGCGCGGTCCCCGATGCCCGCCGCCACACCGTCGATCCAGCCGCGGTAGGCGTCGCCGTCGGCCGCGCCGCCCTGCGAGTACTGGCCGCAGTCGCGGTGCGGGATGTTGTAGAGGACGAGGAGCGCGGTGCGGCCGGCCTCGTCGGCGGCCTCCGTGAAGCCCTTGGCCTCCCGCTCGGGGTTCTCCGGGCCGATCCACTCGCCGGTCGGCTGCTCGGCGATCTTGCGGATCTGCTCGGCGTCGGCGTCCTTGCCGGACTTCTCGTAGGCGGTCACCTGACGTGCCGCGTTCCCGTCCGGGTTGACCCAGTACGGGTCGCTCTCCTTGGGCTGCTGGGTGATCTTCGCGCCGGCGCCGTCGTCCGGGCCGTCTCCGGAGGAACACCCCGCGACGAGCAGTGCCGCCCCCAGCACCGCCGCGGAGGTCCGCACTCCGGCCCCCCTCATGCCGTACATCCAACTCCCCCTTGGGTGCACCGGTCCAAGCCCCAATCCTGGCATACGGTACGCGGCGCCCACGACGCGTTCGCCGGACTCCGCTCGGCGGCTCCTGCCCCAGCGGCGGGCCCCGGCCTGCGGCGGTCCGGGGACGGTGACCGGCGGCCGTCCGGGACGGTGACCGGCGGGCGGAGGGGGGGACGGAGCGCGGACGGGGGCGGACCGCGGCGCCCGTGCCAGGCACCCGGAGGGCGGCCGTGGGGGCGGCCGTGGGGGCTTCCGTCACCAGGGGGCATGACGGAGAGCCACCGTAACGGAACCTGGCGTCATTCAGCCCCTAGGCTCGGGCGCTCATCCGCTCTAGAGTCTTCTCATACGACCCCAGCCCCCGGTACGTGCGCTTCACCGTGCCCCTTGAACCTCCCGCGCCGGACGCCGGGTTACTCCCGCAGCCCGTGCGCGCGCGGTCGAGGACCAGCCCGGTCGGCGGTCTCGGGGGGAGCAGGCCGCCGACCGGGCCAGGTGCCCGGGGTCCGGGCGGTGGTTCACCGGCCGGACCCGGTGAGGTAGGCCGAGACGATCACGTTCGCCGTGTAGGTGCGGCGGGTCCGGTCGAAGGTGCCCGCGCAGGTGACCAGCCGCAGCTCGGCGCGTCCCGCGTGGTGCTGCCCGTAGGCCCGCGCGGCGTCGAAGCCGTCGCGGTCCTGGACCTGGACGTCGTCGACGGTGAACTCGGCGAGCGTGCCGTCGTCGCGCAGCACGCGCACGGTCTGGCCGGGCCGTACGGAGCTCAGCCGGTGGAAGACGGCCGGCCGGGTCGCGGTGTCGAGGTGCCCCACCATCAGCGCCGCGCCGTCGGCGCCCGGCCTGGTCCCGGCCGCGTACCAGCCGACGGCGCCCGCCTGGGCGAAGGACGGCGGCTCGACGGCGCCGCGCGCGTCCAGGCCGCGGGCGATCACGGGCGCCCGCAGGCCCAGAGCGGGGATGTCGATGCGCTGCGGCAGCGCGTCCTTCAACGGGCGGGCGGCGGGCGGGAGTTGCGCCTGCGGCAGCCGGCCGCCCGCGGCCGGGGCACCGGTGGCGGTCCCGGACACGTCCCGCGCCACGCCGGTCGCCCATGTGCCCCACAGCCACAGCCCGGACAGCAGCACCGTCCAGGACACGAGGCTCAGGAGCCGTGCGGAGCCCGGGGAACGCCCGCGGTAGGACATCGGCTCAGTCCGTCCCGCGCCTCCGGCGCGCGCTCAGCAGTCCCACCGCGCCCGCGGCGGCACCCGCGAGCACCAGTCCGGTGATCGCCTGTCCCGTTCCGGGCCCGGCCCCGCGGACGTCCACGGAGGCGAAGTGCGCGGCACCACCGCCGCCGGCGTCGACGGGGGCGACCGGTGAGGCGGGGGCGGCGGGCCCGGCGGGCGCCGCAGAGGGCGCGTTCCGCCGCCGGGACGGCGCCACGACGGTGATCCGGCCCTCGATCGTGGTCTCGCCGCAGGCGATCCGCACGTCGTAGGAGCCCGGGCCGGCCGAGGAGCGGACGAGGGTGTCCCCGGTGAGGGTGCCGCCGGTGCCCGTCAGCCGCGCCTCCGCGACGAAGGCGGTGGACGCGGCGGTGGCCGTCCGCAGCGGGCACCCGGTCGCCCGGAGCGCCACCTCGCCGCCCGCGGCGGGGGACACCGGGGTCACCGTCAGGCCCGTTCCTCCTCCGTCCGCCGCGTACGCCGTCCCCGGCGTGAGGGCACAAACGGCCAGGAATCCGGTACAGAGAGTGAGACGCAGTGAACCCATCGTGAAACCTCCAGACAGAAGGAGGCTCCCCCGCGGGCGCGGGCGCCGCATCCTCAGCGGGGCCCGCGCTGCTCCATTCGGGTGCCGGCGGGTTTCAGACGCGGTCGACGAGGTCCGCGATGGAGTCGACGACCTTGGACGGCCGGTACGGGAACGCCTCGACCTGCTCGGGCCGGGTCAGCCCCGTGAGCACCAGGAACGTCTGCATCCCGGCCTCCATGCCGGCCAGTACGTCGGTGTCCATGCGGTCGCCGATCATCGCGCTGGTCTCGGAGTGCGCGCCGATGGCGTTGAGCCCCGTCCGCATCATGAGCGGGTTGGGCTTGCCCGCGAAGTACGGCTTCTTGCCGGTCGCCTTGGTGATCAGCGCGGCGACGGCACCGGTCGCGGGCAGCGGGCCCTCGGTGGAGGGGCCGGTCTCGTCGGGGTTGGTGCAGATGAAGCGGGCGCCGTCGTTGATCAGCCGTACGGCCTTGGTCATGGCCTCGAAGGAGTACGTACGGGTCTCGCCGAGGACGACGTAGTCGGGCTCGTGGTCGGTCAGGATGTAGCCGATGTCGTGCAGCGCGGTGGTCAGTCCCGCCTCGCCGATGACGTAGGCGCTGCCGCCGGGCCGCTGGTCGTCCAGGAACTGGGCGGTGGCCAGGGCCGAGGTCCAGATGGACTCGACCGGCACGTCCAGCCCCATGCGCCGCAGCCGGGCGTGCAGGTCCCGCGGGGTGTAGATCGAGTTGTTGGTGAGCACGAGGAAGGGCCTGCCGGACTCGCGCAGCTTCTTCAGGAAGGCGTCGGCGCCGGGGATCGGTACGCCCTCGTGGATCAGCACCCCGTCCATGTCGGTGAGCCATGAATCGATGGGCTTGCGGTCTGCCATGTGCGTGCGTCTCCTGCGTGCGTACGGACCAAAGGGCGGGGCGGGCCGGAACCACGGCGTACCGACGCCCCCAGCCTAGCCAGAAGGTCCCGGCGCCGACCCCGGTCGAGTCCGAGTGATCCGTCACCCGCCGGCAATGCGGTGCCGCGTCGGCGGATCCGGCCGCGTCACCGGCCGGTCTTGCGGTGCCGCGTCGGCGGATCCGGCCGGTCAGCGGCGCCTGCGCGGCTTGACGGCCACCAGCACGGCGCCCGCGACGACGAGCAGGACGGCGGTGGCGGCGAGGGCCCCGCCCGTGGTGCCGAGCCCGGTGCGGGCGAGTTCGTCGGCGAACGGCAGGCCCGGGCCGACGCCCGGTGAGGCGGTGCCGCTCGGGGCCGTGCCGCTCGGGGCCGTGCCGCTCGGGGTGGTGCCGCTCGGGGCCGGGGTGGCGCCGCTCTCGACGCGGAAGCGGTAGTCGCCGGACTGGCCGACCCAGTCGCCGTCGTCCTTGTGCCGCTGGACCACGGCCGCGTCGGCGGTGACCTCGTCGGGCGCGGCGTCCGCGGTGAACGCGAGACGGACCTTCACGGTGACCGTCCGGCCGGGCCCGACGGTGAAGCCGGGCAGGCCGCCGTCGAAGGCACCGACGAGCTCGTCCTCGTCGGTGGTCGCGAACCGCACGGGGTTCGGGCGGCCGCCCTGGTAGAAGTCCAGGCGGGTCTGCGCGGGTCTCAGCGCGCGCTTGTCGTCGACGAGCACGACGACGGGGTGGATGTTCGCGCAGGTCCGGGCCGTGGTGTTGGTGAGGTCCAGGTACCAGGTGCCGTATCCGCCACCCGCTTCGTAGGTGTCAGGGCCGCCGTGGACGCGGGTGGTGACGGGGAAACGGTGGCCGTCGGCGGTGGCACAGCCGGGGGCGGGGGCGGCCTGTGCCGGGGTGGCCACGGGGAAGAGGGCGGCTGCTGCTGCCAGGCAGAGGGAGACGGTCGTGCACAGTCGCATAATCATGGAACTGTGCCGGACGGGGCCGGCCGGCGGGCGGTGCCGCTCCGGGGGCCCGCGCAAGTCCCCTCGATCAGCGCACGCGCCCATCCGCCCCACTTGCCGGAGCGCCCGCCGCCACCCGTCGGGCCCACCCGAACACCGCACGCACACCCGCCCCGCCCGCCGATCCGCCCGCCCTCACCCCTCGGTCCGCCCGAACACCGCACGCACACGCGCTCCGCCCGCCGATCCGCCCGCCATCACCCGTCGGTTCGCCCGAACACCGCACGCACACCCGCCCCGCCCGCCGATCCGCCCGCCCTCACCCGTCGGTTCGCCCGAACAGCGGGGCCAGCACCAGGTGCGCCGCCCCCTCCGCGACGCCGGCGGCGGCGACGCGCACCGGTACCGGCTCCTCGCCGACGCGCCGGGCACGCGCGTCGAGGACGGCGCCCACCCCTCGTACGAAGACCTCGGGCGCGGCGGCGATCGTGCGGCCGCCGAGGAGGACGCGGTCGATGTCGAGGAGCGCGACCAGGTTGCCGGCCGCGGTGCCGAGCACGCGCGCCGCCTCCTCGACCTCACCGCGCGCCACCGCGGCCAGGCACAGCGCCTCCACGCAGCCGCGGTCGCCGCAGCCGCACGGCGGTCCGTCCAGCTGCACGACCTGGTGGCCGAACTCCCCCGCCCCGGTGCGGGCGCCGCGGTGCACGGCGCCGCCGACGACGAGCCCGGCGCCCAGGCCCGTACCGAGGTACAGATACGCGAACGACCCGCTCTCCCCGGCCCCGCCCGCGCCCCCGACGGCCAGGCCGAGCGCGGCCGCGTTGGTGTCCTTGTCGACGACGACGGGCATGCCGAGCCGCCGCGTGAGCGCGTCGCGCAGGGGGAAGCCGTCCCACTCGGGGAAGCCCGTCACGCGGTGCAGGACACCGCGGGCGTGGTCGAGCGGGCCGGGCAGCGCGACCCCGATCCCGAGCGGGGAGCGGGCGCCCGCCACTGCCCCCGCCTCCCCCGCCACGGCGGCGACCACGTTTTCCGGCCCCGCCCCCAGGTCGAGCGAGGTGTGCCGGGTCGCCACCACGGCGCCCGTGAGATCCACCAGCACCGCCCGCAGTTCGTCGCGGTCCAGGTGCAGCCCGACCGCGTGGCCCGCTTCGGGCACCAGCCGCAGCACCGTACGGGGCTTGCCCCCTGTCGAGGCGCGGCGGCCCGCTTCGGCCGCCAGCCCGTCGGCCCGCAGCCGGGCGGTGATCTTGCTGACGGCCTGCGGGGTCAGCCCGGTCCGCTCGGCGAGCTCGAGCCGGCTGATGCCCTCCGTCCCGGCCGTGCGCAGCAGGTCGAGGACGAGCGCCATGTTGTGGGTGCGCAGCGCGGGCAGGTTCGCGCCGACGGCCCCGGACGTACCCGATGAACCCGCCGTACCCACCACGCCCGCCGTACCCACCACGCCCGCCGTACCCACCACGTCTGCCGCACCCGCCACGTCTGCCGTACTCGCCGTCACACTCGCCGTCCCGGCCCGTCCGGCGGCTGTTCCGGTCCCTGCCCGCGCCGCCGCGTTCGTCCTGTCCACCCGGCCATTGTCCCTGGCGCTTGCACTTTGGCAACAGCGTTGCCAAAGTGGGGGTATGACTCGTACCCCCCTTCGCGTGGGCCTCGTCGGCTACGGCCTCGCGGGCTCCGTCTTCCACGCCCCGCTGATCGGCGCGACCGAGGGCCTCGTCCTCGACACGGTGGTCACCTCGAACCCGCGGCGGCGCGAGCAGGCGCTGGCCGAGTTCCCGGAGGTACGGGTCGCGCCGGCCCCCGGCGAGCTGTTCGACCGCGCCGCCGAGCTCGACCTCGTCGTCGTCGCGTCCCCGAACAGGACACACGTGCCGCTGGCCACCGCCGCCCTCAAGGCCGGCCTCCCGGTCGTCGTGGACAAGCCGATCGCCGGCATGGCGGCCGAGGCACGCGAGCTGGCCGCCCTCGCCGAGGACCGCGGTCTGCTCCTGTCCGTCTTCCAGAACCGCCGCTGGGACAACGACTTCCTGACCCTCCGCAAGCTGCTCGCCGAGGGCGAGCTGGGCGACGTATGGCGTTTCGAGTCCCGCTTCGAGCGCTGGCGCCCGCAGCCCAAGGGCGGCTGGCGCGAGTCGGGCGATCCCGAAGAGATCGGAGGTCTCCTCTACGACCTCGGCAGCCACGTCGTCGACCAGGCGCTGGTCCTCTTCGGCCCGGCGGCCGAGGTGTACGCCGAGTCGGACATCCGCCGCGCGGGGGCGGAGGCGGACGACGACACGTTCATCGCCGTCACGCACACCAGCGGCGTCCGCTCCCATCTGTACGTCACCGCGACGACCGCCCAGCTCGGCCCGCGCTTCCGGGTGCTGGGCTCGCGGGCGGGCTACGTCAAGTACGGCCTCGACCCGCAGGAGGCGGCCCTGCGCGAGGGCCGGCGCCCGGGCACGACGGCCGGCTGGGGCGCGGAGGCGGAGGAGCTGTGGGGCCGGGTCGGCGCCGGCGAGTCCCCGGTGACCGGCGGCGGCCGCCCGGAACCGACGCTCCCCGGCGACTACCCCGCGTACTATGCCGCCGTGACCAGGGCCCTCACCGAGGGCGGCGCCAACCCGGTGACCGCCCTGGAGGCGGCCGCCGCCCTCGACGTCCTGGAGGCGGCCCGCCGTTCGGCCCGCGACCGAGTGGCGGTGACGCTGTGACGCACGACGAGATCACGCCCAGGTTCCACCCGGAGATCACTCCCTCGCTGGAGGAACTGGAGGCCCAGGAGCGGCGCCTGGTCTTCGGCCGGTTCACGTACGAGGACGCGTGGGCGCTGGGCTCGCTGCTGACGGAGCTGGCCCGGGAGCGCCAGGCCCCCGTCGCCATCGACATCCACCGCGCCGGACAGCAGCTCTTCCACGCCGCGCTGCCGGGCTCGACGCCGGACAACGACGCCTGGATCGCCCGCAAGCGCCGGGTCGTCGAGCGGTACGGCTCGGCCTCCTACCTGGTCGGCGCCCGCTTCCGCGCCAAGGGCACGACCTTCGAGGACTCCTCCCGCCTCGACCCCGGCACCTACGCGGCCCACGGCGGCTCGTTCCCGATCACCGTCGAGGGCGTGGGCGTCATCGGCGCGGTGACGGTCAGCGGCCTGCCCCAACTGCAGGACCACCGCCTCGTGGTGGAGGCGCTGGAGGCGTACCTCGACAAGGCCTGACGGCAGTCGCCCTGACGAGGCGCGGGGAACTGCGCGACGGGCCGCACTCGGCCCGCGGCCGAAGGACCACCGCAGTTCCCCACGCTCCCACGGCGGAGCGCCTACGCGTCCTTCAGCTGCTGCCGCTGCCGGCCGAGCCCTTCGATCTCCAGCTCGACGACGTCCCCGGCCCGCAGATACGGCTTCGGCTCGGGCGCGCCCATGGCCACCCCCGCGGGCGTGCCCGTGTTGATGACGTCCCCGGGGTAAAGCGTCATGAACTGGCTGACGTACCGCACCACTTCCGCCACCGGGAAGATCTGCTCCGCGGTCGTGCCGTTCTGCTTCAGCTCGCCGTTGACCCACAGCCTCAGCGCCAGGTTCTGCGGGTCGGCGACCTCGTCCGCCGTCACCAGCCAGGGCCCCAGCGGGTTGAACGTCTCGCAGTTCTTGCCCTTGTCCCAGGTGCCGCCGCGCTCGATCTGGAACTCCCGCTCGGACACGTCGTGCGCCACCGCGTACCCGGCGACGTGCGCGAGCGCCTCCTCGGCCGACCCCACGTACCGCGCCGTACGCCCGATCACGACCGCCAGCTCGACCTCCCAGTCGGTCTTCGTGGACCCCCGGGGCACCAGCACCGTGTCGTTCGGCCCGACCACCGTGTCCGCGGCCTTGAAGAAGATCACCGGCTCGGCGGGCGGCTCCGCGCCGGTCTCGCGCGCGTGGTCGTGGTAGTTCAGCCCGATGCACACGACCTTCCCGATCCGCCCGAGCGGGGGCCCGACACGCAGCCCGGCCGCGTCCAGCGCGGGCAGCTCACCGGCCCCGGCGGCCGTGCGGACCCGCTGCAGCGCCGCGGCGTCGGCGAGCAGGGCTCCGTCGATGTCCGCCACGACACCGGAGAGGTCCCGCAGCACCCCCTCGGCATCGAGCAGCGCGGGCTTCTCCGCGCCCGCCGTACCGACTCGCAGCAGCTTCATGGTCACAATCTCCCTCGATCGCGGGCGCCCGACCGATGTGTGCAGCCATCGGAGGACTGGTCGATCCTCCAAGCTCGGAGTCCACTCCGCAAGACCCGGTTCACGGACTGGACCGCAACCTGACGCCCCGACTCGGTGACCCACGCGTCCGGACTCCGTCGCCCCAGCCGATTCGACCTCGGCCGGCCCCGTCTCGGCCCGCCCCCGTCTTCCATGCGGACCCCGTCTCGACCCGCCCCCGTCTTCCATGCGGGCCCCGTCTCGGCCGGCCCCTTCTTGGCCGGGACCGGCCGGTCCCGGCCTGCGCCGGCTCGCTAGGCCGGTTCCGTCTCGGCCGGCGGCTCGATGGGTTCCAGCAGGCGCCTGGGCCTGAGCAGGGCCCGGCTGACCGGGTCCGCCGGGGCGGCGTCGAGGCCGGGCCCCGGTTCCATGACCACGTCCCCGGCGGGTACGGCCACGGCGCAGACGGAGCACTCGCCGTACGGTCCGAGTTCGGTGCCGCAGTCCGCGTGCCGGAAGGTGCGCAGTTGGGTCTCGCCGAAGTGCTCGCGGCCCCACAGGCCGAGCGAGCGCAGCGTGGGCCACAGGGCGATGCCGCGCTCGGTGATGACGTACTCGTCGCGCGGCGGCGACTCCTGGTAGCGCCGTTTCTCGAGGATCCCCTCCGTCGTGAGGGTCTGGAGACGGGCGGCGAGGACCGCGCGCGGGATACCGAGGTGGACGAGGAAGTCGTTGTAGCGCCGCACGCCGTACAGGGCGTCGCGGATGACGAGCAGCGTCCAGCGCTCGCCGACGACCTCCAGCGCGCGGGCGATGGAGCACTGCTGTGTCGCGTAGTCCTTGCCCAATGCCATGACGTCCACTGTAACCATTTCCCAGGTGTTGGTTCAATGAACGAACCCGGGCGTGCTACGGTACCCGGCATGACTAGGTTCAATGAGCGAACCCTCGCTGAGGGCGAGGCGCCGGCCACACCCGACGCGCCCCGTGCACAGCAGGCGGAGGCGCCCCGGCGCCCGCGGGCCACCCTCGCCCTGACCAGCGCGGCCACCGCCGTGACACTGATGACGTACACCGCGCCGATGGTCACACTCCCCGGCACCGCGGCGGCGCTGCACACCCCGGTCTCCGCCCAGGCCTGGCTCCTCAACGGCACCCCGCTCGGCCTGGCCGCGCTCCTGCTGGTCGCCGGCAGCCTCGCCGACGACTACGGCCGCCGCCGCGTCTTCCTGGCCGGCACGCTCACCCTCGGCATCACCACGGCCCTCGGCGCGCTGGCCTCCTCCACCTGGCTGTTCACGCTGGCCCGTATCGCACAGGGCGCGGCGAGCGCGGCGATCCTCGCGAGCAGCCTGGGCCTGATCGTCCACGCCTTCCCCAGCCCGCGCGGCCGGCTGCGCGCGACGGGCGTGTGGGGAGCGTTCGTCAGCGGCGGCATCGCGGTGGGCCCGCTGGTGGCCGGCGCCTTCCCCGACTGGCGGGTGGCCTACGGCGTCCTCGGCGCGGTGACGCTGCTCGTGGCGGCCCTCGGCACCCGCGGGCTGACCGAGTCCCGCTCACCGCGGGGCGGCCGCCCCGACGTCGTGGGCGCGCTGACCTTCGGCCTGGCGCTGGTCGCGCTGGTCGCCGCGCTGACCCTGGGCCGGGACGGCTGGCTGCGCCCGCAGGTGGGCCTGCCGCTCCTGGCCACGGTGCTCCTCCTGGCGGTCTTCGCCCGCGTGGAGCGCCGTACGGCCACGCCCATGATCGACCTCGGCCTGCTCCGCCACCCCCGCTTCCTGGCCTCGTCCGCGGGCGGCTTGTTCACGGGCCTGGCGGTGATCGGCATGTTCAGCTTCCTCCCGGCCCTGCTCCAGCAGACCCTCGGCCTGTCCGCGATGGACACGGCCTGGCTGTTCCTGCTCTGGTCGGGCCTGTCCTTCACCGTCGCCCTGCAGTCCAGGCGCCTGGCCGGCCGCGTCCCGCGCCGCCACCAGCTGGCCGCCGGCTTCGCCCTGCACGCGGCCGGCGTCCTCACCATGCTCGGCGCACTCGACGCCCACTCCTGGCCCCGCCTCCTGCCCGGCCTGCTGATCGCCGGAACGGGCAGCGGCCTGCTGAACGCCGCGCTGCCCCTCCTCGCGGTCGAGTCGGTGCCGGCGGCCCGGGCCGCGATGGGCTCCGGCGCCCAGCAGACCTTCCGCTACATCGGCTCCTGCGCGGGCGTGGCCCTGACGATCGCCGTCGCCACGTCGTCGGGCAGCGGCCTGGCCCACGGCGCGGACGTCGCGATGGTGGTGTCGGCGGCCCTGGCGGCGGTGGCGGCTCTGACCGTACTGGCGCTGCGGGAGCGGTCGTGACTCAACGCGGCCGTGTCGCGGGCATGGCTTGGCGGGCATGGCTTGGCGGGCGTGACTCAACACGGCCGTGTCGCGGGCGCGGCTTGGCGGGCGTGACTCAACGCGGCCCTATCGCGGACGCGGCTTGGCGGGCGTGACTCAACGCGGACCTATCGCGGGCGTGATTCAACGCAGGCGTATCGTGGATGTCGCTTGGCGGACGTGGCTCACCGCGGCCGCATGGAGACGAGTTTCCCCCACACCACCAGCCGGTACCGCGAGGTGTACTCCGGGGTGCACGTCGTCAGCGTGATGTAGTAGCCCGGCTCGCTGTACCCGTAGCGCGGCTTGACGATCGAGCGCGGGATCGGCCGTATGACCCCGGAGTCGCGAGCCGAGGTCTGCGGCAGTGTCCTGTCGACGGTGTAGGTGTACGTGGCGCTCCGGGTCTCCACCCGCACGACGTCCTCCGGCCGCAGCCGGTTGATGTACCGGAACGGTTCGCCGTGGGTGTTCCGGTGGCCCGCGAGGGCGAAGTTGCCGGCCTGACCGGGCTGCCCGGTGCCGCGGTAGTGGCCGACGTAGCCCTTGTTGAGGACGTCCTGCCTGCTGACGCCCTCGGCGACGGGGACGCGGAGGCCGAGGCGGGGGATGGTGAGGATGGCGTAGGCCTGGGACCAGGCGGGGCGGGACTGCCGGGGACCGGAGGCGCGGACCGCGCGCCCTCCGGGCGCGTCGGGCGCACCGGCTGAAGGCGAGGAGGACGGGACCGGCGCGGTGGATCCGTCACCGCCCGCGCCGGAACGGCCCGGACCGCCCGAATCGCCCGAGCCCCACCGCCGCTCCAGCGACTGCACCTTCCGCTCGGCCCCCCGCCGCGCCTCCCGGTTCGTCCACCACAGCTGCTGGACGACGAGGAGGAGGAGTACGACGCCCGCGGTGACGAGGAGTTCGCCCCCGGTCCACCACACCCGCCGGCGCCGGGCCAGCCGCCGCCTGCTGCTGTGCTGCACCACCGGAACGCGCATCCGTACGCCTCCTTCACCGGCCGCCCGCACGATAAGGGCAGCGCCCTCAAGTCACCAGGTCTGCAAACGGGTTCGTAGGCCTCGCGGGCGGCGCAGCAGGTCGGACGGTGCCGTCCGATACTTCGTACACAGGTTTTAGGAAGCCCTGTCAGAACCCTCGACAAGCCCATGCGCCGCACTCGATGCTTCCTCATGGCGCGACTGCGCGACTGAGCGACTGAGCGGCTGCACGGCTGCACGGCTGTCATGCACAGGACGCGCGGCTGGCGAGCAGCCACAAGCGGAGAAGCGATGAGCGGAAAAGCGATGAGCGGAAAAGCGATGAGCGGAGAAGCCATGATCCGACGCAGAACCCTGCTGACCGCGGCGGGCGGCACCCTCCTCGGCAGCGCCCTGGCGACCGGAACGGCACACGCGGACGCCACGATCGCGGTCGACCCCGGCACGTCGTACGGCACGTGGGAGGGCTGGGGCACGTCGCTCGCCTGGTGGGCCAACGTCTTCGGCGCCCGGGACGACTTCGCCGACATCTTCTTCACCACCAAGTCGACGACGTACGACGGCACTTCACTGCCCGGCCTCGGCCTGAACATCGCCCGCTACAACCTCGGCGCCTGCAGTTGGAACAGCGTGAACGGCGAGCGCATGGTCGCCTCCGCCAACATCCCCGCCTTCAAGCAGATCGAGGGCTACTGGCAGGACTGGA
Source organism: Streptomyces sediminimaris (assembly GCF_047049295.1). NCBI lineage: Bacteria > Bacillati > Actinomycetota > Actinomycetes > Kitasatosporales > Streptomycetaceae > Streptomyces > Streptomyces sediminimaris. The sequence continues at coordinate 3,258,821 of NZ_JBJWOT010000001.1, forward strand.
ACAACGAGGACCCCGCCTCCTCGGCCTGGAAGTGGACCGCGGACGCCACCCAGCGCGCGATGCTGACCAAGGCGGTGTCCCGCGGCGCCACCACCGAGCTCTTCGCCAACTCCCCCATGTGGTGGATGTGCCTGAACCACAACCCCTCCGGCGCCTCCGACGGCGGCAACAACCTCCAGCCCTGGAACTACCGCCAGCACGCCTCCCACCTCGCCGCGGTGGCCCTCCACGCCAGGGACAGCTGGGGGGTGGACTTCGCGACGGTGGAAGCCTTCAACGAGCCCTCGTCCTCGTGGTGGACGGCGTCCGGCACCCAGGAGGGCTGCCACATCGACGCCACCGTCCAGTCCGCCGTACTCCCCTATCTGCGCAGCGAGTTGGACAAGCGCGGTCTGACGGGCACCAAGATCTCGGCTTCGGACGAGACCAGCTACGACCTGGCCCGCACGACCTGGAACTCCTTCTCCTCGACCACGAAGGGCTACGTCGACCGGGTCAACGTGCACGGCTACCAGGGCTCGGGCGGCCGTCGGGACCTGCTCTACACCGACGTGGTGACCACCGCCCGCAAGGCCCTGTGGAACTCCGAGACCGGCGACAACGACGGCACGGGCATCACCCTCGCCGGCAACCTGCTCTACGACTTCCGCTGGCTCCACCCCACCGCCTGGGTCTACTGGCAGGTGATGGACCCGTCCTCGAACTGGGCGATGATCGCCTACGACGCCAACACGCTGCAGCCGGGCGCCATCACGACGAAGTACTACGTCATGGCGCAGTTCAGCCGGCACATCCGCCCCGGCATGAAGATCCTCGACACGGGTGTGAGCTACGCGGCCGCCGCCTACGACGCGGGTGCGAGGCGCCTGGTGATCGTGGCCGCCAACACCTCCGCCTCCGCCCAGACCCTCACCTTCGACCTCGCCAAGTTCTCCACGGTCAGCGGCGGTTCGGGCGGTGTCGTGCCGCGCTGGAACACGGTGACGACGGGCGGGGACCGGTACCGGGCGTACTCGGACACGCACCTGAGCGGGAAGACGGTCGCGGTGCCGTTCGCGGCGAAGTCGGTCCAGACACTGCAGATCGACGGAGTCGTGGTCTGACATCGGTGCCACCGGCGACATCCGTGACACCGGCACCGAGACGGGGCCGGTGCGCATCCGGCACACCGGTTACACCGCATACGGCTGGTACGCCTGGTACGCCTGGTACGCCTGGAGCACCCGGCCCGCCCGGCACACCGGCCCGCCCGGCAGACGCGACCCACCCGGGACCGGTGACGATGGCCTTCACGGCGCGGGACGCGAGACGGACCGGCGCCGGTGGGCGCTGAGCGCCGAACGGAGCGCTGACCAGCACATGCCTCTTCTTTGTCACTGATCGGCAGTACGGTTTCCCTCATGCGCCCCGACACGCCTGCCGAGAACGTCGACCACACCGCCGAAGCGGCCCGCCTGGAGCGGTCCGCCGGCCTGTACCCCGAGGACGCCGAGGCCCTGCTGCTCCGGGCCGCGGCCCACCTGGAGGTGGCCGGCGACCGGCCCGCCGCGACCACGCTCTACGACCGTCTGCTGTCCTCCGCCGACGGCCTGGAGAAGCCCTACCTGGTACGGGCCCTGAAGGCGTCCAACCTGTGGGAGTACGGCCACGAGGCCGAGGCCCGCGCCATCATCGACGGCGTCCGCGCGGCGGCCCCGCGGGACCCGGCGCCCTGGGTGATCGTGGCGGAGGCGCTGGAGTCGCACGACGAGCTGGAGGCGGCGCAGGAGACGTTCACGGAGGGCGCGACCCTCCTGCTCTCGGACGTGCCCGAGCCCCCGTACGCCACCCACCCGCTCCTCTTCGGCCGCCATCGCGTACGCCGGATGCTGGGCGCCGACCACGACGACTGGGACGTACTGGCCGACACCCTGCACTCGGCCCCGGTCTCCCTGGACGAACTCCACGACCCCAAGCGCGTCTGGTCCCTCGGCTCCGACAACCCGCAGGAACTGGCGGCGGAGATCTCCCGCCTGCAGGCCGAACTCGGCGCCTACCGCGAGGCGTTGTCCCGCCCGTTCCCGGTGGCGGTCCTGCACTGGACCGCGGAGGAACTGGCCGAACTGCTGGAGGCGTACCCCACCCTCTCCGCCGAGTACCCCTCCCACGAGCAGCACCTGGCGACCATAGAGGCATCGCTGCGCGAACTGGCGGCCTCCGGCACCCCCAACCTGGGCATCGTCACGGGCACGGTCCCCTCCTACGAAGCCTTCGCGGCCTCGGAGGCGACGTCCCCGGCGGACGTGGACCTGCTCCCCCAGTACGCGACGACCCTGGCGGCACGGGGGCGCGCGGTGGAGTGGCCACCGCAGCGGGGGGCGGCTTGCTGGTGCGGATCGGGGCGGACGTACGAGGGGTGCCACGGGGGGTGACGAGGACGCCTTGACCGGCACGGCACCAAGGGCGGCCAACGGCCACTGCTTCAGATCCCGTATTCAGAGGGTGTCTGTCAGTGACTGCTGTTAGAACGGATCCCTAACGACGCGGGAGATCACACGCGCGGGATCGAAGGAGTGGTCGTGGCCGAATCGGGGGACCTGACGCAGCCGACGCCGGGCGTCTACGAAAAGCTCGTCACGCACGGTCTGCTCGACCAGATCGAGGGACTGGAAGCGGCGGGCTGGAAGGCCATCGACGCGGAGGTCAGTGAAGAGTCCACTCCGCATGTGCTGGCCCGGCACATCGCTGAGGTCGTGGGGCGCCGCCTGGCACGGCTGCCGCACGCGAAGCAGGTGGCCGTCGCCAACCAGATCATGCGGTCCCTGGCCGCCAGTGCCCCCGACCCGGAAGAGGACGGCACCGGCCAGGCCATCGCCGATGGCCCGCGCCAGTTGCTCTCCCTCGCCGAGCGGGAGGCACCCGGCGTCTATGCGATCCGGCCTCTGACACCCCTTTCCGAAACCGCCTTGATCACCAACGCGCCGGATGACCCGAACCTGGGTGCGGAGTTGCGAGCGGAGCTGGCCACGGCCGACCGCATCGATCTGCTGTGCGCGTTCGTCAAATGGCACGGCATACGGGTGCTTGAGGACTCGCTCCGCGCGGCCAAGGAGCGCGGAGTCCGCATCCGGGTCATCACGACGACCTACATCGGAGCCACCGACCGATACGCGTTGGACCGTCTGGTCCGCGAGTTCGGCGCCGAAGTCAAGGTCAACTACGAGATTAGATCGACGCGTCTGCACGCCAAGGCATGGCTCTTCCGCCGCGAGACCCGCTTCAACACGGCCTACGTAGGCAGCTCCAACCTGTCCAAGGCCGCGCTGCTCGACGGCCTGGAGTGGAACGTACGGCTGTCGTCGGTCGCCACACCCCGGGTACTCGAAAAGTTCGAGGCGACCTTCGACGCCTACTGGGGTGACCCCGCCTTCGAGGCGTACGACCCCGATGAGGACGGAGATCGGCTGACCGAGGCCCTGGCCCGCGCGGGAGGCGGCGGGCCCGGTGACGAGCTCAAGATCAACCTATCCGGGCTCGAAGTGCAGCCCTTCCCTCACCAGAGGGACATGCTGGAGCGCCTCCACGTCGAACGTGAGATCCGCGATCACCATGAGAACCTGCTGGTCGCCGCCACCGGTACCGGCAAGACGGTCATGGCCGCCCTGGACTACCGAGCCATGCGGGACCGGCAGGGAGGGCAGCTTCCTCGGCTGCTGTTCGTCGCGCACCGCAAGGAAATCCTGAAACAGTCATTGCGCACCTACCAAGAGGTGCTCGCGGACGCCTCTTTCGGTGAGTTGCTCTACAACGGCCAGGAACCCCGCGCGTGGACGCATGTCTTCGCGAGCGTTCAGTCCCTCAATCTCCAGCGGCTGGAACAGCTGGACCCCGGCCACTTCGACGTCATCGTCATCGACGAGTTCCACCACGCCACCGCGAGCACCTACCGCCGCGTCCTCCGGCACTTCCGGCCCGCCGAGTTGCTCGGCCTTACCGCGACGCCCGAGCGGATGGACGGCCTCAATGTGCAGGAAGAGTTCTTCGACGGCCGTATCGCTGCCGAGATGCGGCTGTGGGAGGCCCTGGAAGCCGACCTCCTGTGCCCTTTCCACTACTTCGGCATCCCGGACGGCACGGACCTGACCCGGCTCAACTGGCGGGCCGGTTCCTACGACCGGGATGAACTCGACAACGTATACACGGCGAGCGACGCCCGGGCCCGCATCGTCATCAAGCAGGTCAGGGACAAGATCTCCCATCCTGCCGCCATGCGCGCTCTCGGTTTCTGCGTGACGAAGAAACACGCGCACTTCATGGCCAGGCAGTTCAACAAGGCGGGGTTCCAGACCGCGGCTCTCGACGCGGATTCCTCTCCCGCGGCGCGGGAGCTGAAACTCCGCGAACTCAGAGAGGGAAAGATCCAAGTGATCTTCTCCGTCGACCTGTTCAACGAGGGCCTGGACATCCCCGATGTCGACACCCTCCTGCTCCTGCGCCCGACCAACAGCGCGACCGTCTTCCTCCAGCAGCTCGGACGCGGACTGCGCCGCACGCCGAACAAGCCCGTGTTGACGGTGCTGGACTTCATCGGTCAGCACCGGGCTGAGTTCCGCTTCGAGGAGCAGTTCCGGGCGCTGACGAATCTGTCCCGGAACCGCCTGGTCGACAACATCGAGCGAGACTTCCCCTACTTGCCCTCCGGTTGCCAGATCCTCCTGGAAGGCAAGTCCAAGGACCTCGTCCTCGACAACATTCGCACCCAGCTCAACGCCACCGTCAACACGCTGGCGAAAGAAGTCCGCGACTACAGCACGCCCCAGCTCGGCGCCTACCTCCGCGAGAGCCGGCGGGACATCAAGGAGCTCTACAAGAGCGACAACTCCTGGACCAAGATCCTGCGCAAGGCTGGAGTCATCAAGGCGGCACCGCTGCCAGGCGAAGGAGAACTCCTCAAGCGCGTGCATGCGTTCCTGCACGTGGACGACCCCGAGCGCGCCCGCACGTACCTGCGGCTCCTGTCCGACGACGCCCCCGACTACGACTCCCTCTCCCCGGCCGAGCAGGCATACGCCCGCATGCTCTTCTTCAACCTGTGGGACAAGGCGGGCGGCTTCTCCAGCTACCGGGAGGGCCTGGAGTCGTTGCGCGATCAGCCCTTGGTCCGCGACGAACTCCGGCAAGTGCTGTCGTACGTCCTCGATCGCACCGATCACTTCCCCATCCCTCTGGATGGACCGCTCGGCCACCTCCCCCTGAAGATCCACAGTTCCTACAACCGGTCCGAAGTACTTTCGGCCCTCGGTGTGGCACGACTGGGCGGGCAGATGCCCGGAGTCTTCAGCCAGGGGGTCACGTGGGTCGACGAGATCGAGACGGACGCCCTGCTGATCACCTTGGAGAAGAACGAGCGGGACTTCTCCCCCACCGTCCGCTACAAGGACTACGCGATCAGCCCCACTCGCTTCCACTGGGAGTCGCAAAGCACCACGCCGGAGACGTCTCCCACCGGCCTTCGCTACCAGCAGCACGCCAGGCGCGGCAGCCATGTCCTGCTGTTCCTGCGGCGCTACAAGTCCAACGCCATCGGCAAGTCGGAGCCCTGGATGTTCCTGGGCCCGGCCACGTACGTAGAGCACACGGGTAGCAGGCCGATGGCCATCACGTGGGAACTCAAGCACGAACTCCCGGCTGATGTGTGGACGTACTCGGCCATTGCTGCCGGGTGAACGTGGCGGGTCCGGGCCGGCGGACGGGCGTGGCCAGAGGTTCCCACTACACCCCCGTCGACAACTCGCACCACGTCACCTTCCGGTCCGGGTGGAGCAGGACGCCCCAGCGGTCGGTGACCGCGTCGACGAGAGCCATGCCCCGGCCGGACTCGGAGTCGGTGTCCACGTCGACGAGGACGGGCAGGGCGCGGGTGTCGGGATCGTGGACCTCGATGCGCAGGTGGGTGGCGTTCACGGAGACGACCAGTGTGGCCGGGGTGCCGGGGCCCACATGCGTGATGATGTTGGACACCAGCTCGCTCACGCAGAGTTGAGCCGTCTCGGCGAGCGCGTGCAGTCCCCAGTGTCCGAGATGGAACCGCAGGACGCGGCGTAGGGCGGCCACCTCCTCGGCTTCGGCCGTGAAGGCCATGTCCCACGTCTTGCGCGTCATGAACGCTTCCCGGATCACACAGACCCCTCTCGTCGCATGTCGTCTCCGCGAGATCAGCGGAGCGTTGCACGCCCTCACGGGGAGTGGCGTCGCGGACTCAGAGTGCTATCTGCTCATCCCGTCGTGCAATGTGCAGAGCGAGAATCCCACGTCCGAGTGATTGGCGGATGCGAGCCTTGGCGGGAGACTGAACGCGCGCTATTCGACGAACGGTTGAGAGGAATCAGATGGCCGGTTCACCGACGGCACGCCGTCGCCGTCTCGCGATCGAGCTGAAGAAGCTCCGTGAGAAGAGTGCGTTGACCTGCGCACAGGTCGGCGAGGCGCTGGACTGGAGCGGCTCGAAGGTCAACCGCATGGAGACGGGTAGCGGCCGGGTCCAACCGTCCGACATCGAGGCACTGTGCAGGTTCTACGGCACCACGGACGAACTGCGCGAGTTCCTCAAGTCCCTGGCCAGGGAGGCCAAGACGCGTGGCTGGTGGCAGGTGCACGGCTCCGGTGTGCCCGAGTGGTTCAACATCTACATCGGCTTGGAGCAGGAGGCCTCGACGTTCCGCCAGTACCAGTGCGAGTTGATTCCCGGTCTCATGCAGACCGAGGCCTACACGCGCGAGCTCCACAAGACGGGGGCCCACATGTCCGCCGAGGACATCGACCGGGCCGTACGGGTACGCATGGAACGCCAGGCCATGCTCACGCAACCCGACGCTCCCGATGCGTGGTTCATCGCGAACGAGGGCGCTCTGCGTCACGTCATCGGGGATCCGGCACTCATGAGACAGCAACTCGAACGCGTCCTCGAGTCGGCTGAGTTGCCGACCGTGACCTTGCAGGTCCTCCCCTTCGACTCGGGTACCTATCCGGCCACGGGCTCCTTCACCATGCTGGGCTTCCCCGCTCCGGAAGATCCTGATCTGGTGTACCGCGACGGCATCACCGATGCCGTGTACCTGGAGGGCGAGCATCATGTACGTGAGTACACGAGGGCCTTCGACGGCTTGCGGGCCGCGGCCCTGAGTCCTCAGAGATCCGCCCGATTGATCAAGTCCGTTCTGAAGGAATACACACGGTGAACATTGCAGAACCTGGGAGTCGTGACCGTCGAGTGTGGTTCACGTCGTCGTACAGCAACGGGGCAGGAGGCGAGTGTGTCGAGTGCGCACGGCTCGACACCGGCATCCTCGTACGCGACTCGAAACGAGCCGGCGGGACCGCCCGCCGGCCAGGTCCCGCACTCATTTTCAGCAGCGGCGCGTGGCTCGTTTTCCTGGGCGGCATTCCGGAGGGAGAGCGCTCCGCGTTCTGACGAGGGAGTATCCGCAGGGGCGGTCGTTCCGTGTAGGACACTTCTCACAGGACACAGGACACCCCTCACAGGTCAGCGGACGGCGGACAGCAAGGAGCAGAAGATCGTGAGCGCACAGTACGCGGAGACACCCGGCCCTGCGGCGCTGCCGTTGAAAACCATCGGTGACATTCGGGCCGCTCTCCGGTCCGGACACGGCTTCCCGGGCGACCGGGACGCCTTCGAGGCGGATCTCCAGCGTGCGCTGGAAGCCTCCTCTGAGACGGACCTCAACGCCGTCGCCGCGGTGATCGTCGACTATCGCGGGAGGATCCGGCTCTACCAGGACCCCGACTTCGACATCGCTGTGCAAGAGGGGATCGATCTCAACGCACAGCTGAAACAGGAGACGCAGAACCGGTGAGCACAGTGATCGCGGCCGTGACGGTGCGCGCGGCCGAACGGATCAAGGCTCTCGGGGCCGAAGAGACACTGGAGACGCTCCGGCAGGAGCTGGAGCGTGTACCCAGGCTCGGGGTCCTGCTCGGTGCGCCCCGCCCGGACGGCAGCGAAGTCCGCAAGACGCGGATCGAGCCCCGGGGCGGGGTGCCGGGGCTGGCAGTGGCGTACGTCTATACGCCTGCACCGCCGCCGCCCACCGTGGCCATCGTCGCGGTGACCCCGGACGACGGTGTTCCCGCCGACTGACGCCCACCGGGTCTGCCAAGAGCAGCGGATCGACGGACCGACGGACCGCGAGCCACGACTTCGACGCGCAGCAGAGAAAGAGCTGCGCGTACGGTCGTCGTCTTCACCGTCGACGATCAGCCGTGCCGCCCCCACCGCCCCCGGTGGATGACCTCCTCCGCCCCCCGTCGGCGCTCCGCGACCCGCGCGCCCTGCGGCGGTACGTCGTCGGCGCGGTAGCCGACGGTGATCCCGCCGATGGGGGCGTACTCGTCAGGGACCCCGAACGCGTCGCGGAACGGCTGCAGATGCTCCGGCATGATGCCGAAGAAGCAGGCGCCGAGGCCCTCGTCGACGGCGGTCAGGAGCATCAGCAGGGCCGCCATTCCGGTGTCGATGTACCAGTACGGGGCCGGCCAGCGGGCCTCGGCCCGGTCCTCCCAGCCCTTGTCGGGTTCGGCGTAGCGCTCGAGGTAGGCGGCCTTGTGGGCGAGGGGTACGACGACCAGCGGGGCGTCCTGCATGGTCGGCGTCTTCTCGACCCGGGTGGGCACGAACGGCCAGAAGCGGGCGCGGTCGGCGGGGTCGGTCAGGGCGAGGAACGCCCAGCCCTGGGAGAAGCCGGCCGAGGGCGCCCGCAGCGCGGAGGCGAGGATGCGCTCGATCACCTCGGGGGCGAGAGGCTTGTCGGAGTAGTGCCGGATCATGCGGCGGCGTCGTACGACCTCGGAGAATTCCATGTCGGCCGATCTTGCCACCGCCCCGGCCGACCGCAAGGGCCGTTGACGGCCTTTTCCCGTCGGGGCGCTGCCTGCCCCTCCTGCGAGAAGGCGGTTGGCTAGTCTCGGTCCATGCCCGGACCCGACCTTCAGCCGATCGCCCTCCGACCCGCGGACCCCGCCGACGCCGAGGCCGTCGCGGCGATCTGGCGTGACGGATGGCGCGACGGTCACCTCGGGCACGTGCCCGGCGAACTGGTTGCCGTCCGGACGCCTGAGTCGTTCGCGGTCCGGGCCGGCGAGCGGGTCGCCGACACGACGGTCGCCGTTGTCGATGGAGCCGTCGCGGGGTTCGTCATGGTGGTCGGGGACGAGGTGGAGCAACTGTACGTGTCGGCGGCCCATCGTGGTGCGGGCGTGGCTGGTGCGCTGCTGGCGTATGCCGAACGGCTCGGTCGGGAGCAGGGGCACGGTCGGGTCTGGCTGGCCGTGGTTACCGGAAACGCTCGTGCGCGACGGTTCTACGAGCGGGAAGACTGGGTCGACGAGGGGGCGTTCGACTATCCGGCGGAGGGGCCCGACGGGCCCATTTCTGTTCCCTGCCATCGGTACGTCAAGCAGGTGCAGGGGACCTAAGGAGCTGCGGTGATCCTTCGGCGGATCTGCTGCAGCCATTCGCGGTGCGACAAACCGTCCGGGGGCAGGAGGTCGAGTCCCAGCGCAGTGGTTGCGGTGTGGAGTTCTTCATCCGAAGACACCATGGCCAGCAGTTCACCGATCTCCTGAATTGCCTGTGCACGTTCTTCGGGTGCGGCGGCGCTGAGATACTCGTCCAGAGCCTCGTCGTAGGAATCGTAGACGTATGAGAAGTCCCGATGGAAGTATGCCCCGAGCAACTAGCTCAGCTCCGGGAATCGATGATTCCATTCCCAGGCGTTCTGCGGGTTCGTTTGCGGCACACCCGAAGGATCCTGCAGCAACCGGACGAGATGGCTCCTGACAATGCGCAGGCAATCCTCCACGATGGTCCCCGTCGGAGGTTGGATGTGGGGAAGTTCTTCCACCTCGTCTGCGATCTCGTCCGAGAAGAGGCCGACGGAAAGCAAGTCGTCAATCTCCCGTACGGCCGCTGCGGCACGGTGCGGTTCGCGAGCGGCGAGTCTCAGGTAGGAGGCCAGGCCGGGGCCTGGAACATCCGGCGTGTCCGAGAACGCGTAGCCCGTATGTGTGTAGGCGTTCAGCAGGTAGCTGAGTTCGTCGAACCGCCACTCAGGCGGAGGCGCCTGACTCATGGTGCTCTCCAAGCATGGGTGTTAGGGCGTAGGGAACGAAGTCAGGACGCGGTACCCGGACGCCGCTGACGGGTCGGCCTTCTCCTGGGCCACGCGTTGTAGTCCTTGCCCGAGCCGTTCGACGCGCCCAGGCCCATGAGGACCAGCCCGGCCGTGCCCAGCAAGCCCGCGTTGAGGGCGGCTTCCGCTGTGAGGGCACCCAGCGCTCCGCCTCCCGCCAGCGCCAGGCCTCCCGGCGGGAACAGGGCCAGGAGGGAGAGCAGCAGGAGGGCGAAGCCCAGGTAGGCGAGGAAGTTGTTCAGGGCGTCCAGGAGGTGGTACGTGCGGATCGTGGGCGCGGCGGGGCCCGCGCCGCCCAGGGCGCGCGGCAGCAGGAAGGTGCCGGTGGTGGCCGCGCCCAGGGCGGTGCCAAGACGGAAGCGGTGGGCTGCCAGGGCCTCACCCATGGGCTGGGCCGCCGCCGGCCCCCAGGTCCGGAGCAGCGTGGTGAGCTGGTACACGATCCAGGCCAGAGCCGCCGTGCCGAAGCCCAGCAGGATCTTCGGGCCCGGACCCGTGCTGAAGAACTTCTGGAGGGCCGCGGTGGAGGTGAACGAGCCGACGCCGAGGAACAGCAAGGACGGCAGGACGAGTACGCAGGGGATCAGCACCAGCCATCGGCGACGGGCCCGGCGGGCGGACCGCGCCGCGTTCAGCAGGGCGCGGAGGTCGAGGGACCGCCAGGCCTGCTGGTTGTCGGACGCGTCCATCCGGGACGTGACGGCGGCCACGGCGACGCGCAGTTCCTCGGTGGCAGCCGGCCCCGCCGACGCCGTGGCGTAGAGCAAGGAGCGCCGTAAGCCGACGTATCGGAGGGCGATCCGCAGGCTCCATGGCGGGCGCCAGGTCGCGTAGCGCAGCAGGGCCGCCGGGCTGTCGCCGTCGGCGCGTTCGGAGGTGAGCAGCACTCCCGGCACCGTGCGCTTGCCGTGGTGGAGTTGGCGCAGGTCGACGAGGACGGCGAGGCCGAGGCACCCGAGCGGGACCGCCCAGGCGTGACTGTCGAGCGGCTCGAGCCAGTTCGCGGCTGGGCTCGCCGGGTGGCGTACGACGTAGTTGTTCAGTGTGTGGTACGCCGCCGCAGCCGTGATGGGGAGCGCACAGAGCAGGCGCAGCCGGCCCCGTGCGCGCCAGAGCAGACCGGCCCCGAAGCCGGTCATCGCCGTGAAGACCAGGTGCGAGCCCTGACTGACTGTCGTCGGGCCGGTGCAAACCAGGCCTGCCCGTCTACGGGGCGCGCAGGTGCACGCCGACCCGCCCCTCACCGTTTCCCGGGGGCGGATCCGCCGCGTCCCGCAGGCCCGGCCGCGCGGCGCGGTCGGAGCTGCGGGACGCTCGCCGTGAAGTGGAGTGAAGTGAAGTGAACTGAAGTGCCGTGAAGTGCCGGTGTTCTCCGGGCTGTCAGGTGATCTGCTTGCGGTCGCCGCCACCCGTGATCTGGATGCGGCGCGGCTTGGCCTGTTCGGCCACCGGGATGCGCAGGGTCAGCACGCCGGCGTCGTACGCGGCGTCGATGCGCTCCGTGTCGAGGGTCTCGCCGAGGAAGAGCTGGCGGGTGAAGCTGCCCGTCGGGCGTTCGGCGACGATCATCTCCGCGCCCTCGGGGGCGGGGTTGCGGCGCTCGGCCCGGACGTTCAGGACGTTGCGCTCGACGTCCAGCTCGATCGTCTCCGGGTCGATGCCGGGGAGGTCGAAGTGGACGATGAAGTCGTCCCCGGACCGGTAGGCGTCCATCGCCATGGCCGCGGGGCGGACGTTGGAGCCGAGAACCTGCTGCGCGAGGCGGTCGAATTCGCGGAACGGGTCGGTACGCATGAGCATCACGGGTCACTCCTCTCTTCCAGGTGCTGAGGTGCGATGCCCTACGGCTTCTTATATAGCGCGGTGGAGGAAAGTTGACAAGCCTCGGCTCAGGTACGGCGGGTCGCCGGGTGGGAGTTAGCCTCGGAGCGGATCAGTCAGAACGGCAGGAGGCAGGCATGGCCAGGGTTCCCAGCGCGGTGGTGGCCGCGGGCGGGCTTGTCGGCGGGTACGGCGTCGCCCGGTGGACCAGGAAGCGGGAGCTGGGCGGGGTGGTGCTGGCCGCGGCGGGCGTCGCGGCGGCGGCGCAGTGGCGGGAGCGGGCCGGTGGGGCGGCCGCGGGCGCGTTGAGCGGGGCGTATGTCGCCGCCTTCGGGGCGTCGCATCCCCTGGCCAAGAAGGTGGGGGCGTGGCCCGCCGTGTTCGGGGTGGCCGGGGCTGTGGCGCTGGCGTCCTGGGCGGTGGCCGACCGGCGCGCCTGACCGTCGTCGCGGGACGGGGCAGGGGCGGGGGCGGGGGCGGGGGCGGGACAGGGTGCGGCCCGGCACTGACGGGCGGGCGCCCATGCCGCAGTGCGAAGGCCGGGCGCACCCGGCCGCACAGTGCGCCTCCTGCCGCAGTGCACAGGCGGGCAGCACAACCGACCACCGGCAGGCACCAGCCGCTGCAGCAGTACGAAGGGCGGGCGGCCCGGCGCTCGGAACGTCCGACGGCCCGGCGGCCGGGAAGTCCGGCGGCTCGGCGGCCGGGACGTCCGGCGGCCGGGAAGTGCGGGAAGTCCGACGGCCGGGCGCCCGGAAGGTCCGGCAGCCCGGCGCCCGGAAAGCCGGGCAACCCGGCACCCGGGAAGTCCGGCGGAACCGGGCAGTGGGGCAGTCGGACTACGCCGTGGCCGGGCTGGAACCCGACTCCCGGCCGCCCTTGCCCCGTAGGGAGCCCGCCGCCGCGGTGAGGGGCTTGGCGATGTCCTCCAGGGAGCGGCGTTCCGCCCGGACCGCCAGCAGTGCCGCCACCAGGCCCGCCGCGACCATCAGGCCCGCGCCGATCTGGAAGGCCAGGACCGTGTCGCCGACCTTGCCCGTGCTGGTGAGGTCGGAGAACAGCAGCGGGCCGCTGATGCCGCCGGCCGCCGTGCCGAGGGCGTAGAAGAAGGCGATCGACATCGCCCGGGTCTCCATGGGGAAGACCTCGGAGACGGTCAGGTAGGCGCTGGACGCGCCGGCCGACGCGAAGAAGAGGACCGCGCACCAGCACGCGGTGAGCGTGACCGCGCTCAGGGAGCCGCGGTCGAAGAGGTACGCCGTGCCGAACAGCAGCAGGCCCGAGAGCAGGTACGTGCCGGAGATCATCACCCGGCGCCCGACCGTGTCGAACAGCTTGCCCAGCAGGAGCGGACCGCAGAAGTTGCCGATCGCGATGACGACGAAGTAGTAGCCGGTGTCGCCGGTCGGCACGTCGAAGAACTTGGTCAGGATCGCGCCGAAGCCGAAGGTGATCGCGTTGTAGAGGAACGCCTGGCCGATGAAGAGCGAGAAGCCCAGCACCGAGCGCCTGCGGTAGTCGGAGAACAGCGTCCGCGCGATCTCGGTGAACTTCACACTGCGCCGCTGGTGGATCGTCAGCTCACCCTCGGGACGGTCCAGCGGCTGCCCCGTCTCCTGCTCCACGCGCTCCTCGATCGAGCTGACGATCCGCTCGGCCTCGCGGTCCCTGCCGTGGATCAGCAGCCACCGTGGACTCTCCGGGACGTGGCGTCGTACGAGGAGGATGACCAGGGCCAGCACCGCGCCCAGCGCGAACGTCAGCCGCCAGCCCACGTCCTTGGGGAAGATGGCGGTGTCCAGCGCGACGATCGACAGCAGCGAGCCGCCGACCGCGCCCAGCCAGAAACTGCCGTTGATGATCAGGTCCACCCGGCCGCGGTGGAACGCCGGGATGAGCTCGTCGATCGCGGAGTTGATCGCCGCGTACTCACCGCCGATGCCGAAGCCGGTCAGGAACCGGAAGGCGAAGAACCACCAGGTGGAGAACGACACGGCGGTCAGGGCGGTGGCCGCCAGGTACACCGCCAGGGTGATCATGAACAGCTTCTTCCGCCCGAAGCGGTCGGTCAGCCGGCCCCAGAACAGGGCACCGGCACACGCTCCCGTCACATACAGCGCGGCCGCGATGCCGGTGACCTCTCCGGAGGTGATGGGCAGACCGCTGCCGGACTCCGACAGACGGCTGGCGATGTTGCCGACGACCGTGACTTCCAGGCCGTCGAGGATCCACACGGTCCCGAGCCCGATGACGATCGTCCAGTGCCATCGCGACCAGGGAAGACGGTCCAGGCGGGCGGGGATGTCGGTGGTGACGGTGCGGCCGGTTTCGGCCTCGGCGGTTGTCATGGGCTCCCTCCTCATATGAGCGGAACCCCGATCGGGTGCCCGTGGGAGGCCGGATTACGCGCTCGCTACGCCCCCAGCGCCCGCGACACCGTGTAGATCAGCAGGCCCGCCAGCGAACCGACCACCGTGCCGTTGATCCGGATGAACTGGAGGTCGCGGCCGATGTGCGCCTCGATCTTCCGCGTCGTGTGCTCGGCGTCCCAGCCCGCCACCGTGTCCGTGATGAGGGAGGTGATCTCCTTGCGGTAGGTGGTGACGACATACACCGCGGCGCCCTCCACCCAGCGGTCCACCTTGCCCTGCACCCTGGGGTCCACGGCCATCCTGGCCCCCAGCGACAGCAGCGAGGCCCGCACACGCAGCCGCAGCTCGCTGCGCTCGTCCTCGGCCGCCGAGACGACCATCGAGCGGACGGCGGTCCAAGCGGACGCGATCAGGTCCTGCACCTCGCCGCGGCCCAGCACCTCGCCCTTCAGCCGCTCGACCCGCGCGCGCGTGTCCGTGTCGGACTGCAGGTCGGAGGCGAAGTCGCCGAGGAAACGGTCCACGGCGCCGCGGGCCGGGTGGGAGGGCATGTCGCGCATCTCGGTGACGAAGCGCAGCAGCTCCTTGTAGACCCGCTCGCCGACCTTCTTGTCGACGAACCGGGGGGTCCAGCCGGGGGCGCCGCCCTGGACGGCGTCCATGATCTCGGTGTCGTGCCAGACCAGCCAGTCGTGCGCCCGCGCGACGACCAGGTCGACGACACGCTTGTGGCCGCCGTCGGCGACGACCTTCTCCAGCATCTTGCCGATGCCGGGCGCGATCTCCTGGGCGTCCGCGCGCCGGGTGATCGCCTCGCCGACCACCGCCTGCACGTCCGAGTCGCGCAGCACGGTCAGCGCGCCCCGCAGCGCGGCCGACAGCTCGGCCGTCACACGGTCCGCGTGCTCGGGTTCCGCCAGCCAGGCGCCGAGCCGGCTGCCGATGCCGACGGCGCGCAGACGCTGCCGTACGACGTCCTCCGAGAGGAAGTTCTCGCCGACGAACTCGCCCAGGGAGACGCCCAGCTGGTCCTTCTTCGTGGGGATGATCGCCGTGTGCGGGATGGGCAGGCCGAGGGGCCGGCGGAAGAGGGCGGTGACGGCGAACCAGTCGGCGAGCGCGCCGACCATGCCGGCCTCGGAGGCCGCCGCTACATAACCCGCCCAGGCGCCGGCGCCGGAGTTCTCCGCCCACTTGGCGAGGACGTACACCAGCGCCACGAACAGCAGCAGCCCGGTCGCGGTGAGCTTCATCCGGCGCACCCCGCGCTGCTTCTCCTGGTCCGCGGCGCTGAAGGTCGTCATCGCGCGCACGGCCGCCGCGGGCGCCTTCCGGTCGTCCGCGGCGGCCGGGCGGGGGTGCTCGGCCAGGGCACGCTCACCCACATGTTCACGATTCGTGCGTTCCATCCACTCCACCCGTTCGCGATCCCCTGCACACATTGTCCCTTCCTGACCGACTCCCGGAACGGAACGAGAGTTCCCGGCGTCTGTCGGAAGGGGGCTCGTCATGAACTCCGGTGTGAGCCGGTGTGAGCCGGTGTGAGCGGTGCGAAGGCGGTACAGAGCCGGTACGGAGCCGCTACGGCGGCGGTACGGCGGCCGTGTGAAGCGGCTACGGGAGCGCGGTACGGCGGCGGTACGGAGCCGCTATGGGGGCGGTCGGTACGAAGCCGGTCGCGTCAGCGGTCGCCGTACCGGCGCCTGTCCCGCTCCCGCCGGCGCTCCCGCTGCCGCTCGCGCCGCTCCTCGAGCCGCTCCCTGCGGTCCTCGTGCCGCTCGCGCAGCAGATCGCGGTGGTCCTCCAGCATGCCGCGGTGCGCCTCGCGCACGTCCTCGCGGTAGTCCTGCTGCAGCTCCCGCACCGAGGCCCGGCGCTCCAGCTTCTCCTGGCGGCGCTCCTCCTTCAGCCGGCGCCGCTCCTCCCGGGTCAGCTTGCGCTCGACACCCACGCCGCCCCAGAAGGCGAACCCGTTGACGATCACGCGTGGCGCCCCGGGCTCCCCGGGCACACCCGACTCCCGGTGGTCGAACCCGCCCATGATCCCGATACCGCGGACGACGACCTCCACGCCGGGCGGCACGATGACGTTCACCCCGCCCATGACCGCGACGCAGGTGATCTCCACCTCCCGGTCGGCGAAGTTCGCCTCCCGCAGGTCGAGCTCACCGCCGCCCATGAAGGTGAAGCAGGTGAACCGCTTGGGCACGGTCCAGCGGCCCCGGCGCTCGAACCCCGACAGCACGGCGACCCCCCACGACGAGCTCCCCTCGCCGCCGACGATCCGGCCCGCCCAACTCCCGTCCTGTGGGGGCTCCTTGGTCAGCGACACATGGGGCGGCGCGACCCCGCCGACCGGCAGATCGCGGGTGATGGGCGTCAGCTCGCCGTACGTCCGCGCCCGGTAGGTGGCCTCCAGCCGCTCCTCGAACTCCGCCATGTCGAGCCGGCCCTCCGCGAGGGCGTCCCGCAGGACCTCGGCGACTCGCTCACGGTCGGCGTCGGATGCCCGGAGGTCGGGGACTGCGGCGTCATCGGTCATGGACAGCAGCCTACGAGTTCACCGTGCCGGAGGCTACGAGACCGCTTTCTCCGCCCGCCCGGGAACGGCTCCCGCGTACATCCGGGCGATCACGTCCTCGATGTCCGGCTCCCGCACCGAGAGGTCCGCCAGCGGATACTCCGCCGCGATCCGCGCCACCAGCGCGGCCGCCGACCGCCCGGCCGGGAACGCCAGCCACTGCCGCGGCCCCTCCACCCTCACCACCCGGGCCGGCGCCGCGTCGATCGGCGGCAGCTCCCGCTCCAGGTCCACCACCAGCGTCCGCTCGCTCTCCCCCACCTCGTGCAGCCCGGCGAGCGCGCCGTCGTACATCAGCCGTCCGTGGTCGATGACCATCACCCGCGAGCACAGCTGCTCGATGTCCTGCAGGTCGTGCGTCGTCAGCAGGACCGTGGTTCCCCGCTCGGCGTTCAACTCACGCAGGAACCCCCGCACCTTGGCCTTCGAGATCACGTCCAGGCCGATCGTCGGCTCGTCGAGGTAGAGCACCTCCGGGTCGTGCAGCAGCGCCGCCGCGATGTCCCCGCGCATCCGCTGCCCGAGCGAGAGCTGCCGTACCGGCACCTCCAGCAGGTCGGCCAGGTCCAGCAGTTCGACGCAGCGCTCGAGGTTCTCGCGGTAACGGGCGCCGGGGATGCGGTACATGCGGTGCATCAGCTTGTAGGAGTCGATCAGCGGCAGGTCCCACCACAGCGTCGTGCGCTGCCCGAACACCACCCCGATACGGTGCGCGAGCCGCAGCCGCTCCCGGGACGGGTCGATGCCCGCCACCCGCAGCCGGCCGCCGCTCGGTGTCAGGATGCCGGTGAGCATCTTGATCGTCGTCGACTTGCCGGCGCCGTTCGGCCCGATGTAGCCGACCATCTCACCGCGCGCCACCGTGAAGGACAGGGAGTCGACGGCCCGCACCTCGCGCCGCTCCCGTCTGAGGAACCCCGTCCTGCGGCGCACGTCGAAGACCTTCTCCACGCCGTCGAGCTCGATCAGTGCCCGCTCCGGGCCGGTGTACACCGCCACGCTCAACTCCCCGTACTCCGATACGACCCGAGGCCCGCCCGCCACGCCAGGCCGGCCAGGACACAGCACAC
The DNA here is from genome assembly GCF_047049295.1 of Streptomyces sediminimaris. Lineage (NCBI taxonomy): Bacteria > Bacillati > Actinomycetota > Actinomycetes > Kitasatosporales > Streptomycetaceae > Streptomyces > Streptomyces sediminimaris. The sequence continues at coordinate 3,276,852 of NZ_JBJWOT010000001.1, forward strand.
CAGCGCCACCAGCGGCGACCCGAAGGCCGCCCAGGAGGGCAGCCGAAGCGGGTACGGCCGCCCCAGCACGTAGCAGGCCGGCACCCAGTTGACGAAGGCCAGCGGCAGCAGACACGTCACCCCGCGCACGAAGTCCTTGCCGAAGACCGTCGGCGGGTACTGCAGCAGCGTGGTGCCGCCGTAGGTGAAGGCGTTCTGCACCTCGGCCGCGTCCTGCGCCACGATCTGGAAGGCCGCCCCCGCCACGAACACCGCGCAGAAGATCACCGCGCCGCTGCCCAGCACCACCGGCACCAGCAGCACCTTCGCCGCACTCCAGGCCACGTCGACCGACGCCAGCGCCCAGCCCAGCACCAGCGTGCCCTGCACGATCCGGCCCAGCCGGCGCAGCGCGAAGCGGTCCGCGCCGATCTGCGCGAGCACCGGCGCCGGCCGCACCAGCAGGGTGTCGAAGGAGCCGTCGCGGATCCGGGCGCCCAGCACGTCCATCGAGCCCAGCAGCAGATCCGCGATCCCGAACGACGTCACCGACAGGCCGTACAGGAAGGCGATCTCGGGCAGCGTCCAGCCGCCGAGCGAGTCCACCTGCGAGAACATCAGCAGGATCCCGACGAAGTCCAGGCAGGTCACCAGCAGGTTTCCGCACACCGTGACCAGGAAGGACGTGCGGTACGCCAGCGAGGAGCGCACCCACATCCCGGCGATCAGCGCATAGGCCCGCACCCCCGCCCGCAGGCGATCGCGGTCAGCCACCCGCATCCCCACCCGCAGGCGATCGCCGTCAGCCACCCGCATCCCCACCCGCAGGCGATCGCCGTCAGCCACCCGCACCCCCGCCCGCAGGCGATCGCGGTCAGCCACCCTGCACCACCACCCGTCGCGTCGCCGCCGACTGCAGCAGCCGCCCCGCGGCCAGCAGCACCACCGCCCACACCGCCTGGAAGGCGTACGCCCGCAGCGGATCGGCCTCGCCCATCAGCACGTCGGCCGGCATCTGCAGCTGCGCCGCCCAGGGCAGCACCCGGACGATCCCGCCGAGAGCACCGGGGAAGGCGTTGAGCGGCAGCACCATGCCCGAGAAGAAGACACCCGTGATCATCAGGACCTGGTTGACGCCCATGCCGTCGAGCAGCCAGAACACGCTCAGCGCCGCCAGATAGCGGATGCCGAAACTGACGAGCATCGCCAGTACGACGGCGACCAGGAACGCCGCCCAGGTCGTGACGTCGACGGGCAGCGCCATCGGGAAGAACAGCGCGCCGAACGCGAACGGGATCACGCCCCGCCCCAGCATCTGGAACACCGAACGCCCCAAGTCGCTCGCCAGCCACCACAACTGCAGGTCGGCCGGCCGGTACAGGTCGACCGCGATCTCCCCGGTGCGGATGCGGGCCATCAGATCCTTCTCGAACCCCCCGCCCTGGATGGCGAGCGTCGCGAACAGGCACTGCCCGAGCCACACGTACGTGACCGCCTGCGCCTGGTCGTACCCCCCGAGGTGCGGCTTCTCCCGCCACAGCGCCAGATACGTGTAGACGAGGATGAGCCCGAAGACGGTGTTGGTGAACACCCCCGCCGCCGTGGCCGTCCGATACGTCGCGTACCGTCGGAAACCGCCCACCGCGACGGCCGCGTACAACCGTCCCGAGCCCACGTCGGTCAACCTCCCGGACCGTTCGACACCGAAGCGCAGGAGCCTAGCCCGCCGGCCGTGACGTACGCCACGCGTTTTCGCGGCCCAACGCGTGCCGCGATCCGGGAACGGAACGCATGGTGCAAGAGTCTTCAAGAGGGGGCGCAGAAGGCGTACGAGGGCGTACAGCAACGTACGACGCGAAACAGGAGTCCGGTACACGACATGAGCGACGAGCCGCAGCCGCACCAGCCCGACCAGGGCCGGGCACCGACACAGCCGCAGGCGGCCGAGGCCCCGGGGGGCGGCGAGGGCAAGCCGAAGCGTCCGAGGAGGACGGGCTGGCGGCGGCTGATCCCGACCTGGCGCATGGTGCTGGGCACCTTCGTCATCGGCGTCCTGCTGCTGATCGGCCTGTTCTACCTCGGCTACTCGCTGGTCAAGATCCCGCCGGCCAACGCCCTCGCCACCAAACAGGCCAACGTCTACCTCTACGCGGACGGCTCCCAGATCGCCCGCGACGGCGACGTCAACCGGGAGAACGTCACACTCGCCCACGTCTCCAAGGCCGCCCAGCACGCCGTACTGGCCGCCGAGGACCGCGACTTCTACTCCGAGTCCGCCGTCGACCCCAAGGCCATGGTGCGCGCCGCCTGGAACACCGCCACCGGCAAGGGCAGGCAGTCCGGCTCGACCATCACCCAGCAGTACGTCAAGAACTACTACCTCGGCCAGGAACAGACCGTCACCCGCAAGGTGAAGGAGTTCTTCATCGCGATGAAGCTGGACCGGGAGAAGTCCAAGGACCAGATCCTCCAGGGCTACCTCAACACCAGCTACTTCGGCCGCAACGCCTACGGCATCCAGGCCGCCGCCCAGGCCTACTACGGCCAGGACGCCACCGACCTCGACGCCGCCCACGCCGCCTACCTCGCCGCCCTGGTCAACGCGCCCAGCGAGTACGACGTCGTCGCCCACCCCGAGAACAAGGCCGCGGCCGTGGCCCGCTGGAACTACGTCCTGGACGGCATGGTCAAGAAGGGCTGGCTGACCGAGGCGAAGCGGGCGGGCCTGAAGTTCCCGACGCCGAAGCAGCAGACCGCCTCCACGGGCATGTCCGGGCAGCGCGGCTACATCGTCAACGCCGTCAAGGACTACCTCACCAAGAACAAGATCGTCACCGCCGACGAGCTCGACCGGGGCGGCTACCGCATCACCACCACCCTGCAGAAGAGCAAGCAGGACGCCTTCGTGAAGGCGGTGAACGACAAGGTGATGTCCAAGCTCGACAAGAAGCACAACAAGGTCGACAAGTACGTCCGCGCGGGCGGCGCCTCCGTCGACCCGAAGACCGGCAAGGTCGTCGCGATGTACGGCGGCATCGACTACGTCAAGCAGTACACCAACGGCGCGACCCGCGAGGACTTCCAGGTCGGCTCCACCTTCAAGCCCTTCGTGCTCGCCGCGGCCCTGCAGAACCACTCCGAGACCCAGGACGGCGAGACCATCACGCCGAACACCTACTACGACGGCACCAACAAACGCCCCGTACAGGGCTGGAGCGGCAGCTACGCGCCCGCCAACGAGGACGACGTCTCCTACGGCGACATCACCGTGCGCACCGCCACCGACAAGTCCGTCAACGCGGTGTACGCGCAGATGGCCGTGGACGTCGGCGCGCCGAAGGTCAAGCAGACGGCGATCGACCTCGGCATCCCCGCCGACACCCCGGAGCTGACCCCCACCCCGTCCATCGCGCTCGGCGTCTCCCGGGCCAGCGTGCTGGACATGGCGGAGGCGTACGCGACGCTCGCCAACCACGGCGAGCGCGCCACGTACACGATGATCGACTCGCTCACCAAGAACGGCAAGGACGTCGAGCTGCCCAAGCAGCGCACCAGCCAGGCCGTCAGCCGCGAGGCAGCCGACACCACCACCTCGGTCCTGCAGAGCGTCGTCGACAACGGCACCGCGACCGTCGCCCAGGCCGCCGACCGCCCCGCCGCGGCCAAGACCGGCACCGCGGAGGAGGACACCGCCGCCCTGTTCGCCGGCTACACCCCCGACCTCGCGACCGTCGTCTCCGTGATGGGCCAGGACCCGGTGACCGCCCACCACAAGTCGCTCTACGGCGCGATGGGCCTGCCGCGCGTCAACGGCGGCGGCCCGCCCGGCGAGATCTGGGCGCAGTACACCCGGGACGCCCTGAAGGACAAGCCGGCGAACGACTTCGACCTCCAGCTCCAGCCCGGCGCCGACCAGACCGCACCGCCCGCCACCAGCCAGCCGCCCCAGCAGCCGGGCACCGGCGGCCAGGACAACGGCGGCACCACGAGCACCGGCGGCCAGAACGACCAGGGCCAGACCCAGGGCCAGGACAACGGCGGCACCACCGGCAGCCCGACGCCCACGACGGGCGGCACCACGGACGGCACCACCGGCACCACCACGAACGGCGGGACCACCGGCGACGGCGGAACGACCACCGCGGGCGGCACCACCACCGGAACCGACACCGGCGGCACGACGACGGGCGGCACCACCACCGGGACCACGACCGGCGGCGCCACCACCGGAACCGACACGGCCGGCACGACGACGGGCACGAGCGGCCCGCAGGTCACCCGCAAGCACTGAACACGGAACCAGGCCGGAAGAACCCGGAAGAACCCGAAGAACCCGGAAGAACGCAGAACAGCCGAAGAGGCCGGTGACGACGAGGGTCACCGGCCCCTTCGGCCACGGCTGCGGACCGGCCGCCCTACAAGTACAGGCCCGTGGTGCTACAGGTACAGGCCCGTGGTGTCCTCCGACCCCTCGAAACGGTCGGCGGCCACGGCGTGCAGATCGCGCTCGCGCATCAGCACGTACGGCACGCCCCGGACCTCCACCTCGGCCCGGTCCTCCGGGTCGAACAGGACCCGGTCACCGGGCTCCACGGTCCGCACGTTCTGCCCCACGGCGACGACCTCGGCCCAGGCCAGCCGGCGCCCGACCGCCGCCGTGGCGGGAATCAGGATGCCCCCGCCCGACCGCCGCTCGCCCTCGCCCGTCTCCTGCCGCACGAGAACCCGGTCGTGCAGCATCCGGATGGGCAGCTTGTCGTGCTGCGGGGTGCTCTGCTCGTTTCTGTTGGCGCTCACGCTCCTGAACCTACCTGTCCCCGCTCACTTCCGGCGCCGCCGGGTGGTACCGAGAGCGAGCAGACCCACGAGTCCGACGGCGACGACCGCGACCGGCACGATCCGCTCCAGCCGGGGCGCGCCCTCCTCGTCGACGAACTGGGCCCTGACGTCGGTCACGACCTTGTTGGCCCCGACGTAGGCCCTGCCCAGCGTGTGATCGATGTTGGAGACGACCCTGGCCCTGGCGTCCCCCATGATCGTCTTCGGGTGCACCCGCACCCCGATCTCGTCGAGCGTCTCGGCCAGCACTGCACGGCGGCTCTTGATGTCCGCCTCGATCTGCGCCGGGGTTCTGGTGTCCGACGTGTCCGCCACCGTAGGGCCTCCGAAGTCAGCTGGTACGTGATGCCGCTTGTTCTGGACAGTCTGTCAGTTCCGCCCGCGCTCGCACGGTCAGGACCCCCGGTTAGGCTGGCCCGATGAGCGAGCGACTCGAGCCCGGGGACGTGGCCCCCGACTTCACCCTCCCCGACGCCGACGGCAACGAGGTGTCCCTGTCGGCCCACAGGGGCCGCAAAGTCATCGTCTACTTCTACCCCGCCGCCCTGACGCCCGGCTGCACCAAGCAGGCCTGCGACTTCACGGACAACCTGGACGTCCTGGCGGGCGCCGGCTACGACGTCATCGGCATCTCGCCGGACAAGCCCGAGAAACTGGCGAAGTTCCGCGAGAAGGAGTCCTTGAAGGTCACGCTCCTGGCCGACCCGGAGAAGACCGTCACCGAGGCCTACGGCGCCTACGGCGAGAAGAAGAACTACGGCAAGACGTACCTGGGCGTCATCCGCTCCACGGTGATCGTGGACGAGGAGGGCAAGGTCGAGCGGGCGCTCTACAACGTCCGGGCGACCGGCCACGTCGCGAAGATCATCAAGGACCTGGGCATCTGAGCCCCTGAGCACCTGCTCCCAGCCGGCTGAACGGCCCGTACCGGGGTGACCCGGCACGGGCCGTTCCACGTCGCGGGCGTGACTGTCCGATGAGCGGTTCGTCCGTACGGGCTGCGAACGGGCGGCCGGGAGCGGAGGGGTCTCGATGGTGGCCAGCGCGTACACCGAGGAGCGACTGGCAGAGGCGGCTCGGGGGCGCGGACGTTGTCGGAGGCGTTGCACGCATTGGGCGTGGATCCGAAGAGCCCGACACGGGACTGCCTCAAGGAGCGGATGAGGAGGCTCGGGGCGGACACCTCGCACTTCGAGCGGGAGGGGGTGAAGTCGACGAGAGAGCCTCGAGCGGGCGGTAGCGGCTTCCACGAACCTACGAGGTCCTGCGCCACCTCGGACTCGAGGCGGTCGGCGGTCACCACACGCACATCAGCAGTCGGATCGAGGCGTACGGCATCGATACGTCGCACGTCCAGGTGCCGTCGCGGCGAAGCGGGGCTCGGCGCCCCCGCCCAACTGCCACGCGATCACCAGCACCTGGTGTCGAGGCGGGGGCCGACGCCGCGCGCGTGCCCGGTAGCATGAGCGGGCACACGCGGCCGTTGCTGAATGGTATAAGCAGAGGTTTTAGGTGCCTCGGGGCATTTGCCCATGTGGGTTCGACTCCCATCGGCCGCACGCGCAGCGGGGCCGTCCAACCTGGGCGGCCCCCGCGTCTCAGCCCAGCAACTCCCGCACCACCGGCACCAGCGCCCGGAACGCCTTCCCCCGGTGGCTGATCGCGTTCTTCTCCTCCGGGGTCAGCTCCGCGCAGGTGCGTGTCTCGCCCTCCGGTTGCAGGATCGGGTCGTAGCCGAAGCCGCCCGTGCCCGCGGGGGTGTGGCGCAGGACGCCGCGCAGCCGGCCCTCGACCACGCGCTCGGTGCCGTCCGGGAGCGCGAGTGCGGCCGCGCACGCGAAGTGGGCCGCGCGGTGTTCCGGCGCGATGTCCGACAGCTGGGCCAGCAGCAGGTCCAGGTTGGCCTTGTCGTCGCCGTGGCGGCCGGCCCAGCGGGCGGAGAAGATGCCGGGCGCGCCGTTCAGGACGTCGACGCAGAGGCCGGAGTCGTCGGAGACGGCGGGCAGGCCCGTCGCCTGCGCCAGGGTGTGCGCCTTCAGCAGCGCGTTCTCCGCGAAGGTGACGCCGGTCTCCTTGACGTCGGGGATGTCGGGGTAGGCGTCCGCTCCCACCAGCTCGTGGTTCAGGCCTGCGTCGGCGAGGATCGCCCTCAGTTCGGTGATTTTTCCGGGGTTGCGGGTGGCGAGGATCAAGCGCGTCATGAGGGCCAGTATTCCGGTTGCCCCGCCCGCCTCGCCCGCGCCCGTCTTCTACGAGGTGCACACCTTGGTCAGTTCGCCGGCCGCGTCCGTCACCGGGCTGACGTCGGGGGTGTTATCGCCGTTCCTGATCGCCGTGCGGACGTTGCGGACGGCTTTGCCGAGGTCGTCGACCGCCTTGTTGACGTCGGTGTTGTCGGTCCTGTCGCCGATCTTGCCGAGGTTCCTGTCGATCGAGGCGAGGGAGTCGTCGAGCCGGCCGGGGTCGTCGGAGGCGTTCTCCGCGGCCTGCTGGAGGTCGGTGACGCTGTCGGCGATGGTGTCGGCGGTCTGGACGCAGTCCAGTGCCCGGTCGACGGCGCCGCACGCGGTGGTGATGCCCGCGGTCAGCGCGGCGGCGAGCAGTGCTGCGACGGCGATGGTGCTACGGCGGCGCCGGCTCACGGCCATGACTGCGGTCCCTCCTGCGTCCGGGCCCGGTGGGCCCCCGTACTGGTCGGGCGCACGGTGGTGTGCCGTGCGCCCGCATGCGTAGGGACGCGGAGGCGGGCGGCGGGGTTGCCCCCGGCCGCCGCTTCTCTTGGCGCGTCCTTTACCTTTCCAGGACGGTGGCGAGGGCCTTCTGCTGCAGGCCGGCGAGTTCCGTGCAGCCGGAAACGGCCAGGTCCAGCAGGGAGTTGAGCTCCTCGCGGGCGAACGGTTCGGCCTCGGCGGTGCCCTGTACCTCGACGAAGCGGCCGTCGCCGGTGCAGACGACGTTCATGTCGGTCTCGGCGCGGACGTCCTCCTCGTAGCAGAGGTCGAGCAGCGGTACCGTGCCGACGATGCCGACCGAGACCGCCGACACGGTGCCGGTGAGCGGCTGGCGGCCGGCCTTGACGAGCTTCTTGCCCTGGGCCCAGGCGACGGCGTCGGCGAGGGCGACGTAGGCGCCGGTGATGGCGGCGGTACGGGTGCCGCCGTCGGCCTGGAGCACGTCGCAGTCGAGGACGACGGTGTTCTCGCCGAGTGCCTTGTAGTCGACGACGGCGCGCAGGGAGCGGCCGATGAGCCGGCTGATCTCGTGGGTGCGGCCGCCGATCCGGCCCCGGACGGACTCGCGGTCGCCGCGGGTGTTGGTGGCGCGGGGCAGCATGGCGTACTCGGCGGTGACCCAGCCTTCGCCGCTGCCCTTGCGCCAGCGGGGTACGCCTTCGGTGACGGAGGCCGTGCAGAGGACCTTGGTGTCGCCGAAGGAGACGAGGACGGAGCCCTCGGCGTGCTTGCTCCAGCCGCGTTCGATGCTGACCGGGCGGAGTTGTCGGGGGGTGCGACCGTCGATTCGAGACATGGCGACGAGCGTAGTCGCAGAACGGGCGGGGGCCCCTCCCCCGGTGGGGAGGGGCCCCGTACGTGTGCCGGGCGGGGTGCCACCGCGGCGGGCCGGGCGTCACCGCGGCGGGTCGGATGCCACCGCCGCGGGCCGGACGCCACTGCGGCGGGGCCGGGCGGGCCGGCGGCTCACATCATGTCTTCGATGTCCGCGGCGATGGGGTCGGCGTCGGTGCCGATGACGACCTGGATCGCGGTGCCCATCTTGACCACGCCGTGCGCGCCCGCGGCCTTCAGGGCGGCCTCGTCCACCTTGGAGGCGTCGACGACCTCGGTCCGCAGCCGCGTGATGCAGCCCTCGACCTCTTCGATGTTGTCGATGCCACCGAGCCCGGCAACGATCTTCTCAGCCTTGCTGGCCATGACGTCTCCTCACGCACAGTCGGCCCAACTTCACGAGCGATGGCGCCGTGCGTGCCCCATGACGGCGGCACAGCCTCCCCATCGTCGTAACTGGTCTACACCACCTCACGGGCGGTCGCCAACTCTCGAGTGCCGGCATCGGGCTCGGGAGCCGGACGAGGAGCGCGAGGGCATCCCCCAGGCCCGATAAGGCCTGATAAGGACCTTGGGAGATCGCCGGAACCGTACAGCGCGTAGCGCGGCGGTAACAGGAATGACGGGTTCCTTTATGCCGACTTCATCTGCTACAACAGGTCTACACCACTGAGTGGTGTAGACCACCACCCGATGGAGGAAGTATATGAGCACCGCCACCGCGCCTCCGGCGGCCCCCTCGAAGAAGCGGGGATCAGGTCTCTTCCAGGGCCTGCAGAAGGTCGGCCGCAGCCTGCAGCTCCCGATCGCCGTGTTGCCGGCGGCCGGCATCCTGCTGCGACTCGGGCAGCAGGACATCCACGACAAGCTGAACCTGCCCGACAAGGTCACAGCGGTGTTCGCCACGGCCGGTGGCGCGATCTTCGACAATCTGCCGATGCTGTTCTGCATCGGTGTGGCGATCGGCTTCGCCAAGAAGTCGGACGGCTCGACGGCGCTCGCCGCGCTCGTCGGCTTCCTCGTCTACAGCAACGTCCTCAAGGCGTTCCCGGTCACCGAGGCGAAGGTCCTCAAGGGCGCGGACATAGCCGCGACCTACAACAACCCGGGTGTGCTCGGCGGCATCGTGATGGGTCTGCTGTCGGCGGTGCTGTGGCAGCGCTACCACCGCAAGAAGCTGGTGGACTGGCTCGGCTTCTTCAACGGCCGCCGGCTCGTGCCGATCATCATGGCGTTCGTCGGCACCGCCATGGGCGTCTTCTTCGGTCTGGTCTGGAAGCCGATCGGTGAGGGCATCTCGCACTTCGGCGAGTGGATCACCGGCCTCGGCGCGCTCGGCGCGGGCCTGTTCGGCCTCATCAACCGCGCGCTGATCCCGGTCGGCATGCACCAGTTCGTGAACTCGGTCTCCTGGTTCCAGATCGGCGACTTCAAGAACTCGGCCGGCGAGGTGGTGCACGGCGACCTCACCCGTTTCTTCGCCGGTGACCCGACCGCCGGGCAGTTCATGTCGGGCTTCTTCCCGATCATGATGTTCGGTCTGCCGGCTGCCGCGATCGCCATCGCCCACTCCGCCCGTCCCGAGCGCCGCAAGGCCGTGATGGGCATGATGGTCTCGCTGGCGCTGACCTCGTTCGTGACCGGTGTGACCGAGCCCATCGAGTTCTCGTTCATGTTCATCGCCCCGCTGCTGTACGCGATCCACGCGGTGCTGACCGCCCTGTCCATGGCGGTCACCTGGGCGCTGGGCGTCCACGCGGGCTTCACGTTCTCGGCGGGCTTCATCGACTACGCGCTGAACTGGAACCTCGCCACCAAGCCCTGGCTGATCATCCCGATCGGTCTGGTCTTCGGCGCGGTCTACTACGTGGTCTTCCGCTTCGCCATCACCAGGTTCAACCTGCCCACCCCGGGCCGCGAGCCCGACGACGAGGTCGAGGACCTCACCAAGGCGTGAGCCCCGCCCGCACGGGCATGACGAGGGCCCCGGCACCGAGCAGGTGCCGGGGCCCTCGTGCGTGCGGAGGTCAGATCTCGTACGTGGCCCTCGGCGCCGCCAGCTCCACCGGCCCGGGGAAGACCTCGCGTGCGTCGCGGAGGTTGGCCCGGGGGTCGGTCCACGGGGGGATGTGGGTGAGGACCAGGCGGCGCGCGCCGGCGCGGGCCGCCGTCTCGCCCGCCTCGCGGCCGTTGAGATGCAGGTCGGGAATGTTCTCCTTGCCGTGCGTGAAGGCCGCCTCGCACAGGAACAGGTCGGTGTCGCGGGCGAGTTCGTCCAGCGCGGGGCTGATTCCGGTGTCGCCGGAGTACGTCAGGGACGAGCCGCCGTGCTCGATGCGGATGCCGTACGCCTCCACCGGATGGGCCACGCGCTCCGTGTGCACCGTGAAGGGGCCGATCTCGAAGGTGGACGGCTTGACCGTGTGGAAGTCGAAGACCTCGCTCATCGAGGAGGCGGTGGGGGTGTCGGCGTACGCCGTGGTCAGGCGGTGCTCGGTGCCTTCGGGGCCGTAGACGGGGATCGGGTCGCAGCGGCCGCCGTCGTGGCGGTAGTAGCGCGCCACGAAGTAGGCGCACATGTCGATGCAGTGGTCGGCGTGCAGATGGCTGAGGAAGATCGCGTCGAGGTCGTATAGACCGCAGTGGCGCTGCAGCTCGCCAAGGGCACCGTTGCCCATGTCGAGAAGCAGCCGGAAGCCGTCGGCCTCTACGAGGTAGCTCGAGCAGGCCGATTCCGCGGACGGGAACGACCCCGAGCAACCGACGACGGTGAGCTTCATGAAGCAGAAACCTCCGCGGGCGGGAACTTTTTCTGGCGGGAGACGGGGGTCGTGCGGTCCGTCGAGCGTAAGGCGCAAAACGCCCGGTCGCTCCTCCGGCAAGGGCTGTTGTGGGCGAACTCACCTGTGGTGTCACCGGTTCGGCTGGAAGCGGGGCCGACGAAGCGCCGGGAGGGGAGCACGGGTTCGGACGAGGGCGCGCGGCGCTCATCGCGCGCCGGTACCGTCTCCGTATGGATACGTCATGGTGGCTGGCGCTCGCGGCGGTGGTGCTGCTCGCGCTGGTCGCCACGCTCGTCGACGGCTGGGGCCGGGGCCGGCGGCCGGCCGGGCGCCGGACGCGTCCGCCGGGGCGGCCGGGCGACCGCACGAGGTCACGGCCGCGGCCCGCGGAGATCTGGTGGGCGAACGTGCCCTACGAGGACGGGCCCGGCGGGAAGGACCGGCCCTGCCTGGTGCTGGTGGTGCACGGGGAGCGGGCGACCGTCGCGAAGATCACCAGTCGGTACCACGACGCACGCCCCGGGGTGATCCCGCTGCCGCCGGGCGCCGTGGGCGACGCGCGGGGGCGCGCCAGCTTCCTGGAGACGGACGAGCTGCGCGAGGTGCCGGTGTGGGAGTTCCGGCGGAAGGTGGGTGTGGCGGACCCGGTCCTGTGGGACCAGGTCCGCCACCTGGCGTCGTGAGCCGGACTGCGCCCAGAGCCGGTCGTGAGACCGGCTACGCCCAGCCGGCCGCGAGACCGGCTACGCCCAGCCGGCCGCGAGACCGGCTACGCCCAGCCGGCCGTGAGACGGGCTACGCCCAGAGCTGGCCGTGCAGCGTCTCGATCGCTTCCTCCGTCGTCGGCGCCGTGTAGACGCCCGTCGACAGGTACTTCCAGCCGCCGTCGGCCACCAGGAACACGATGTCCGCGCTCTCGCCGGCCTTCAGTGCCTTCCTGCCGACGCCGATCGCCGCGTGCAGTGCCGCGCCGGTGGAGACGCCCGCGAAGATGCCTTCCTGCTGGAGCAGTTCACGGGTGCGGGTGACCGCGTCCGCGGAGCCGACCGAGAAGCGGGTGGTGAGGACGGAGGCGTCGTAGAGCTCGGGCACGAAGCCCTCGTCGAGGTTGCGCAGGCCGTAGACCAGGTCGTCGTAGCGCGGTTCGGCGGCGACGACCCTGACGTCCGGCTTGTGCTCGCGCAGGTAGCGGCCGACGCCCATCAGGGTGCCGGTGGTGCCGAGGCCCGCGACGAAGTGGGTGATGGAGGGCAGGTCGGCGAGGATCTCCGGGCCGGTGGTCGCGTAGTGCGCGCCGGCGTTGTCGGGGTTGCCGTACTGGTAGAGCATCACCCAGTCGGGATGCTCGGCGGAGAGCTCCTTGGCGACCCGTACGGCGGTGTTGGACCCGCCCGCGGCCGGGCTGGAGATGATCTCGGCGCCCCACATGCCGAGCAGGTCCCGGCGCTCCTGCGAGGTGTTCTCGGGCATCACGCACACCATGCGGTAGCCCTTGAGCTTGGCGGCCATGGCGAGGGAGATGCCGGTGTTGCCGGAGGTCGGCTCGAGGATCGTGCAGCCCGGGGTCAGGCGGCCTTCCTTCTCCGCCTGCTCGATCATGTACAGGGCGGGACGGTCCTTGACCGAGCCGGTGGGATTGCGGTCCTCCAGCTTGGCCCAGATCCGGACGTCCTCGGACGGCGACAGCCGCGGCAGGCACACCAGGGGCGTGTTGCCGACCGCGGCGAGCGGGGAGTCGTAGCGCATCCGGATCAGGCCATTCCCGCCCGTCGCCCGGCCGCCACCCCGGCCGGACGCGGCTTCGCCGCGGCGGAACCTCCGGCCACGGCCGGCAGGATCGTCACGTTGTCACCGTCGGTGACCTTGGTGTTGATTCCGTCGAGGAAGCGGACGTCCTCGTCGTTGAGGTAGACGTTGACGAAGCGGCGCAGCTCGCCGTTGTCCACGATGCGGGCCTGGATGCCCGTGTGCCGGGACTCGAGGTCGGAGAAGAGTTCGGCGAGGGTGTTCCCGCTGCCCTCCACCGCCTTCTGGCCGTCGGTGTACGTGCGGAGGATGGTCGGGATGCGGACCTCGATGGCCATGGGTGAGGGCTCCTGTCGATGGTTTCGTCGGGTCGGTGGGCGCGCGGCGGCGCAGCGTGCGGGGTGGTGCTTGGGCGCCGCGGCTCACGGCCGTACGGCGGCAGGGCAGCGTCAACAGATGGCGCTGGCGAGCCTGCACAGGTCGACGTGCAGCCGCGCCACGAGCAGCATGCCCGGCGTCTTCTCGCTCACGTCGTTCACAACCATGGGGTCATCGTATCGATTCCCGGCCGGTCACCCGGAGTGTGATCTCATTCTCCGGACGATTTTCATCCAGTGTTCGAGATCAGTACGTCTCCACCACGGTGACCTCCTCCTCCGTGACCTCGCCATCCACGATGCGGAACGAGCGGAACTGGAAGTCGCCGAGGCCGTCGGTGTCGGCGGTGGAGACCAGGACGTAGTGGGCGCCCGGCTCGTTGGCGTAGGAGATGTCGGTGCGCGAGGGGTGGGCCTCGGTCGCGGTGTGGGAGTGGTAGATCACCACCGGCTCCTCGTCGCGGTCGTCCATCTCGCGGTAGAGCTTGAGCAGGTCGCCGGAGTCGAACTCGTAGAACGTGGGCGACATGGCCGCGTTCAGCATGGGGACGAAGCGCTCCGGGCGGTCGGAGCCCGCCGGGCCGGCGACGACGCCGCACGCCTCGTCGGGGTGGTCCTTGCGCGCGTGCGCGACGATCTGGTCGACGAGGGCCTGGGTGATGGTCAGCATGCTCGCCAGGATATGCAGAAGGGCCGTCCCGTACCGAGGTGTGGTACGGGACGGCCCGAATGCCGGACGCCGGGAGCGGCTGCCGCGGCGGGTGCCACGAGTACCCGCCGCGGCCGGCGTCCGCGGTGAGGGCGCGGGGTCGGCGGTCAGCCCACCTTCTCCAGCGTCGGCTCGCGCCGCTGTGTCACTTCGGGGCTGCGGGACCTGAGCACGGCCCAGCCGGTCCCGAGGGCGGCGGCCCAGCCGGCCATCACGTAGAGGCAGACCCGGGAGTCGGCGTCGTAGGCGATCAGGCACGTGACGAAGAGCAGGAACGCGATGGCGATGTACGAGCACACCGCGCCGCCCGGCGCCGGGAAGGACGAGGCGGGCAGCCGGCCCGCGTCGACCGCCCGGCGGTAGAGGACGTGGCTGATCAGGATCATCAGCCAGGTCCAGATGCCGGCCGCGGTGGCCACCGAGGTGACGTAGCCGAAGGCCTTCTCCGGGACGACGTAGTTCAGGACCACGCCGATGCCCATGAAGAGCACCGAGACGGTGATGCCGAGCGCGGGGGTCCTGGAGGCGGAGAGCCTGCTGAAGACCCGGGGGGCCTCGCCGTTGTCGGCCAGGGTGCGCAGCATGCGGCCGGTGGAGTACATGCCGGAGTTGCAGGAGGACAGGGCCGCGGTCAGCACCACGAAGTTGACGATGCCCGCGCCGGCCGGGATGCCGATCACCGCGAACGCCTTCACGAAGGGGCTGACGCCCGCCGCGAACTCCGTCCACTTCACCACGCACAGGATGACGGTGAGGGCGCCGACGTAGAACAGGGCGATGCGCCAGGGCAGGGTGTTGATCGCCTTGGGCAGGGTCTTCTCCGGGTTCTCGGACTCGCCGGCCGTGACACCGACCAGCTCGACGGCGAGGTAGGCGAACATGACGCCCTGCAGCGTCATCAGCGACGAGCCGATGCCCTTGGGGAAGAAGCCGTCGAACTGCCAGAGGTTGGCGACCGAGGCGGTGCCGCCGGCGGCGCTGAAGCCGAAGGTGAGGACGCCGAGGCCGATGACGATCATGCCGATCAGCGCGGTGACCTTGACCATCGAGAACCAGAACTCAAGCTCGCCGAAGAGCTT
This sequence comes from Streptomyces sediminimaris, assembly GCF_047049295.1. Classification (NCBI taxonomy): domain Bacteria; kingdom Bacillati; phylum Actinomycetota; class Actinomycetes; order Kitasatosporales; family Streptomycetaceae; genus Streptomyces; species Streptomyces sediminimaris. Next base: position 3,291,930 of record NZ_JBJWOT010000001.1, read on the forward strand.
CACGGAGATCAGGTTGACCCCGAAGAGCACCACCAGGAAGACCAGGGCGGTGGTCCACTGCGGGACGGAGGGGAACCAGTAGTTGACGTAGATCGCGGCGGCCGTCAGCTCGGCCATGCCCGTCACGACCCACATCAGCCAGTAGGTCCAGGCGGTGAAGTAGCCGAAGAACGGGCCGAGGAACTCGCGGGAGTACTCCGCGAAGGAGCCCGAGACCGGGCGGTACAGGAGCAGCTCGCCGAGCGCCCGCATGATGAAGAAGATGATCACGCCCGCGAGGGCGTACATGACGATGAGGCTGGGGCCCGCCTTGGCGATGTTCGCCCCGGCGCCCAGGAAGAGGCCGACGCCGACGGCGCCGCCGATGGCGATCATCTGGACCTGGCGGCTGCCGAGTCCGCGCTCGTATCCCTCTTCGGGCCGCTGCGGGGCGGCCTCGTCGTCGACCTGAGCGGAGGTCATTGTGTGGTGCGCCTTTCTCCATGCCGACCCGGGCCTCTCGTCGGCCTCGGATCGGGTTTCGATCCCCCCGGATTGATGGAGTTGGACGGGCCTCACGGACCCGTCCGTGCCTGGCCGGCGATCCGCCGGCTCGGTGGCGCACCCGGCCGAACATGGGTGGTGTTCGCCGGGCGGTCGTGAAGATTTATCACGGCCGCAACGGTGATCAGCGCTGTGCCATGTGGTTCAGGACACAGGGAGAAGCGGACAAAGGCCGTCCGGCGGAGCATAGGAGGCCGCGGCGGTGACGTGATCGTTATCCGGATTTGAGCGCCCTCTGAGCGAACGCCGCACCTCGCGGCGGACAGCGGACACCGCACCTCGCGACCGGCAGCGAACGCCGCACCTCGCGACCGGCAGCTCACGGCGCACCGCGCCCGGCAGCGAACGCCGCACGCCGCGACCGGCAGCTCACGCCGCACCGGATCACGGCAGGGCGGCGGGCCGCGACGGGGCGGCGGGTCAGGACATGAGTGTCGAGACGAGCGTCTCCTGGAGGCCGCCCAGCCACAGGTACGCCATCACCATCGGCTTGCGCGGGTCCTCGTCGGGCAGCCGGTAGAGGAGGTCGGTGTCGTCCTCGTCGGTGATCTCCAGCCGGGAGCCGATCGCCAGGCGCAGGTCGTTGAGGGCGCCCAGCCACTGTTTGGACTCCTCGCCCGAGAGCTCGAGGACCGCCCCGCCGTCGGCGGCCGGGGTCAGCGCGTCCAGGCAGCGGACGACCGCGAGCGCGTTCTCGCGCTTGCCGGCGCGCAGGTCGTTCTCGGTGTAGCGGCGGAACTCGGCGGAGTACGCCCGCTGTTCCTCCGCCTTCTCCGGTCGCGTGGGCGGCCCCTCGGGGTCGCTGTAGGCGTCCGGGAAGAGCCGCCGGAGCACCGGGTCCTCGGGGGGTTCGCTGGGGCCGTCGGCGAAGAGCTCGGCCAGCGGGTCGTCGGGCGCGTCCTCGGCGGGACCGGGTCCGACGAGCTCCAGCAGCTGCACGGCCAGCGACCGGATGATGGAGATCTCGACGTCGTCGAGGGCGACGGCCGCGCCGCCGCCGGGAAGCGGTTCGAAGTGTCCTGGCATGAAGTCGGTTCGCTACTTCCGGTCCTGCTGGAGGGTGGCCCACAGACCGTAGCCGTGCATGGCCTGCACGTCGCGTTCCATCTCCTCGCGGGTGCCGCTGGAGACGACCGCACGGCCCTTGTGGTGGACATCGAGCATGAGCTTGGTGGCCTTGTCCTTGGAGTAGCCGAAGTACGTCTGGAAGACGTACGTCACGTAGCTCATGAGGTTGACCGGGTCGTTGTGGACGATCGTGACCCAGGGGACGTCCGGCTCGGGTACGGCGGAGACCTCCTCCGCCGATTCGGTCCGTTCGATCTCAAGGGGAGCGGGTGACGTCACACTGCCCATGCTGCCACGGCCCCCACAAATCGTCACACTGACGCAAAGTGGAGTAGCATGCCTCTCCATGAACACAGCGGACCTTGGGCTGCCGGTGGACGTTCCCTCGACGGCGCTCTTCACGGACCAGTACGAGCTCACGATGCTGCAGGCCGCCCTCAGGGGCGGTACCGCCGAACGGCGCAGCGTCTTCGAGGTCTTCACCCGGCGGCTGCCCGACGGGCGGCGCTACGGCGTCGTGGCGGGCACCGGACGCGTTCTGGACGCCGTGGAGAACTTCCGTTTCGACCCGGGCGTCCTGCGCTTCCTGCGGGAGCGGGACATCGTCGACGAGGCGACGCAGGAGTGGCTCGCCGGCTACCGGTTCGGCGGTGACGTGTGGGGCTATCCCGAGGGCGAGGTGTACTTCCCCGGGTCGCCGATCATGCGCGTCGAGGGGTCGTTCGCCGAGTGCGTGCTGCTGGAGACGGTGATCCTGTCGATCCTGAACCACGACTCCGCGATCGCCGCGGCCGCCTCCCGCATGTCCTCGGCCGCGGGCCCCCGCCCGCTGATCGAGATGGGCGCCCGCCGCACCCACGAGCTGGCCGCCGTCGCCGCCGCCCGCGCCGCGTACGTCGGCGGGTTCGCCTCCACCTCCGACCTGGCGGCGGGCTTCCGCTACAACATCCCGACCGTCGGCACCTCCGCCCACGCCTTCACCCTGCTCCACGACCACGAGCGGGACGCCTTCCGGGCCCAGGTCGACTCGCTCGGACGGGGCACCACCCTGCTCGTGGACACCTACGACGTGGCCGAGGCCGTCCGCACGGCCGTCGAGGTCGCCGGGCCCGAGCTGGGCGCGGTGCGCATCGACTCCGGCGACCTGCTGCTGGTCGCGCACCGGGTGCGGCAGCAGCTGGACGAACTGGGGGCCACCGACACGAAGATCATCGTGACCTCGGACCTGGACGAGTACGCCATCGCCTCGCTGGCGGCGGCGCCGGTGGACGCCTACGGCGTCGGCACCCAGCTGGTCACCGGATCCGGGCACCCGACCGCCTCGATGGTCTACAAGCTGGTCGCCCGCGCGGAGTCCGACGACCCGGGGGCGCCGCTGGTGCCGGTGGCGAAGAAGTCCAGCGGCGGCAAGACCTCCATCGGCGGCCGCAAGTGGGCGGCGCGGCGGCTGGACGCGGACGGCGTCGCGGAGGCCGAGGTGGTGGGCACCGGGCCGGTGCCGGCCGGGCTCGCCGGCCGGCAGCTGCCGGTCGAGCTGATCAAGGGCGGTGACGTGGTCTTCCGCGAGCCGCTGGACGTCGTACGGGAGCGGCATGTGACCGCCCGGGGCACCCTGCCGCTGTCCGCGACCCAGCTCTCGCGAGGGGAAGCGGTGATTCCGACGGAGTACCTGACCGGGGGCTCGGGTAGCTGACAGCTGTAGCCGTGGGGGGTGGCCGGGCGGGCGCCCCTCCCGTACCTCTCCCCCACCCCTCCCGCGCCGCCCGCGAAGTCTCTAGGCTCGACATTCACCTTCCCCGCGCTCGCAGGAGCCGGGGCCCACCGAAGGACACCCGCCATGCGCCGCGCCTTGATCGTCGTCGACGTCCAGAACGACTTCTGCGAGGGGGGCAGCCTCGCCGTGGCCGGGGGTGCCGACGTGGCCGCCGCCGTGACCGAGCTGATCGGGCAGGCGGCCGGCTCCGGCTACCAGCACGTGGTGGCCACCCGCGACCACCACATCGCCCCCGGCGGCCACTTCGCCGACAACCCCGACTTCGTCCACTCCTGGCCCGCGCACTGCGTCGCGGGCACCGAGGGCGTCGGCTTCCACCCGAACTTCGCGCCCGCCGTCGTCTCCGGGGCGATCGACGCCGTCTTCGACAAGGGGGCGTACGCGGCGGCCTACAGCGGCTTCGAGGGGGCCGACGAGAACGGCGTCAAGCTGGCCGACTGGCTGCGCGCCCGGGAGGTCGGCGAGGTGGACATCGTCGGGATCGCCACCGACCACTGCGTGCGCGCCACCGCGCTGGACGGGGTGCGGGAGGGCTTCCGTACGCAGGTGCTGCTCGACCTGACCGCGGGGGTGGCCGCGGACACCACCGAGCGGGCGCTGGAGGAGATGCGCGAGGCGGGCGTGGAGCTCTCCGGGAAGCCCGTGCTCGCCTGAGGGCGCTCAGGGCCGCCCCGGCGGCGTCCGGGCCCGCCCCACGGCCGCTAGGCGCTGCCGGCCCGGGCGGGGGCCGTGGGGCGCCTCAGGAGGGCCCTGATGGGGTGCCACAGCTCCTGGGGGAGCTCCGATCCCGTCACGACACCGTTGTCAGGGGCCGTTCGCCATATCAGGCCGTCCGGGTGGTGCAGGACCGCGGTGATCTCGTCCGGGGTGGGCGGGGCGGCGTTGCCGCGCAGGTAGACCGCCCGCATGCCGAGGTTGCGCAGCCTGGTCAGGGCGCGCGCCCGGTTCTGGGCGTGGACGAGGACACGGACACAGCCCGTGCCGTCGGTGGTGGGTCTGGGCAGGTTCAGGGCCACCACCACGCTGCCGGTCGGCAGCTTGCAGAAACCTCCTGCGGCCATGCAGGTCACTCCCCCGTGCGAGTCGGTGTCAATAAGCGAAGCACAGGACGCACCTAAACACGATCGGCGGCGACCCGCCAGGGGGTCACCGCCGATACGCTTCTGACCTGCGGAAATACTGACTACCTCACCGCGGGACCGACCTCGACCCGGATCGTCGAGCCGTTCCAGGCCTCGTGGACGATCTTGATCTTCGTGTTGGTGTCAGTGATCTTGACGCCACCGGTCGGGTTCGACGCGTCGTAGTAGGTGCTGGCGTGGTCGTTGAAGACCGGCACCCCGAACGACCACTTGATCCTGGCGGCCACGTCCGCCTTGTGCAGCGTCATGCCCTCGGTCGGGTACCAGCTGAACGGCGAGTCGTAGGCCTGGATGCGGTTGCGCATCAGCGAGCCGTCGGACCACTTCAGCGCCTTCGGGTGCGAGTCGACCGGCAGGATCAGGCCCGTGCCCGCGTGCTGGCTGGTGTTGTTGTCCTGCTGGGAGGTGTCCCACTTCCAGATCAACAGGCCGTTCTGGTACGGGTAGTGCTCCACCCAGTCCGGACGGGTCGTCGAGAAGCCGAAGTTGTACGGACCCGTCTTCAGGGTCCTGTCGTACGACACGTACTGGCGGTTCTCGGCGATGTAGTACTGCTTGTAGTCCTTGGTGAAGGACGCGCCGACCCGGGAGAAGCCGTTCGCGGTCCAGGCGGCGTCCGCCGCCTCGGCGTTGTCGGAGAAGACCGTCGCGCCGTCCGCGGTCACCGTGATCTCGTCGGCCGCGAAGCCCTTCTGCGCCACGCCGCCGTCGGTCTGGTAGCGGAAGCGCAGCTGGACCTTCTGGCCCACGTAGGCGTCCAGCGGGTACGACAGCTTCTTGTAGGCGTCCACCGTGCCGGTCAGCGCGGGCTTGTCGCTGCCGTCGCGCGGGATGGCCTGGCCGTCCACCGTGCCGTCCAGAGCGGTCCAGTTGGCGCCGCCGTCGGTCGAGACCTCGGTGTAGAGGTAGTCGTAGTTCGCCTCGATGTCGTACCAGCCGTCGAGGGTGAGGGTCGCCGACTTCCTGCCGGTCAGGTCGACCTCACGGGTCAGCGTGTTCTTCAGGTCGTCGCCGCTGCCGCTCCACCACTGGGTCGAGCCCTGCGCCGGGGTGACGACCTCGGTGGTGACCGCCTTGTCGGGCAGCGAGACCACCAGGGCCTGCTTCTTCTTCGTGTTGTACTCGGCGACGCCCAGCGTCTGCCTCGACCTCGTACCGGCCTTCGCCGTGCCGTAGTTGAGCCAGCCGAGCTGGAGCTTGTCCCAGGCGTTCAGGTCGCCCGGCAGGTCGCCGATGGCCTGCTTGCCGGTGCCGAGCCACGAACCGGAGGACATCAGGGTCCAGAAACCGGTGGAGTTGTCCCCGCCGCTGGTGTCGTACTCGTCGGGCAGGCCGAGGTCGTGGCCGTACTCGTGGGCGTAGACGCCGAGTCCGCCGTTCTCCGGCTGCATCGTGTAGTCGCCGACCCAGATGCCGGTGTCGCCGACCTGGGTACCGCCGAGCTTGTTGTTCTCGGGGCCGGTGGCGCCGGCGTCGGTGCCGAAGGCGTACCAGCGGTGGGCCCAGATCGCGTCGGTGCCCTGCGCGCCGCCGCCCGCGGACTCGTCCTCGCCGGCGTGCACGATCTGGAAGTGGTCGACGTAGCCGTCCGGCTCGTTGAAGTTGCCGTCGCCGTCGTAGTCGTAGCGGTCCCACTGGTCGTACTGGGCGAGGTCGGCCTTGATGTCGGCGTCCGACTTGCCGGCCGCCTTCTGGTCGGCGACCCAGGCGGTCAGGCCGTCGCGGACCAGGTTCCAGACGCTGGAGCAGGTGGTGGAGCCGCAGGCGTTGTTGCCGTAACGGGCCTCGTTGTAGGGCACCTTGACCCAGTCGGTGACCTCGCCGTCGACCGAGTAGCGGCCCGAGGACTGCTTCTCGTAGTACTTCTTCAGCGACTCGGTGTGGGCGCCGGTGCCGAAGTAGAGGTCCTGGAAGTGCTTCTGGTTGTAGTCGGCCTGCCAGGCCGTGGAGTTGTCCTTGCTGCGGTCGGGCGCGGCTATCCGGTTGTGCGCGGGGCCGGCCGTGCCGCCGTACTTCGGGTCCGTCTTGTCGCCGAACTCCACCAGGATGGTGAAGATCCTGTCGGTCTTCTCCCGGCCCAGTTCGACGTACTTGCTGTCGCCCCTCCTGCTCTTGAGCTGGACGACGTGCGAACCGTGGCGGTCCTTGACCTGGGCCCGGCCGGATATGACCTCGTTCAGGGCCTCCTGGCGCTGTGCCTCCTGGGTCCTGGAGAGCGGACCGTCGAGGTCGTGTTCCTTCATCTTCCGGGGAGCCGCCGGGTCGTGGCGGTCCACGGCGGCGGACTTGGCCGGTTGGGCGGCCTGCGCCACGGCGAACGTCGGGAAGGTGGCGGTCGCCGCCGCGAGCGTTACCCCGATCGCGGTCGCTCTGAACGTCCAAGGTCTATGGGTCACTTGAGTTCCTCTTGGTCAAGGTGGCCGGTCAAGTGACGCAATTTGACTAGAGGACGGTAAGAAAAGACAGACCTTGACTTGAACAGGACAAGTGCACTATGCGGAAGCGACGTCCGCTTTACGAACGCCCCGACCGGCGCGTTCACTTGCCCGTGTGGCGGGCGCCATGACTCCGTGCGCCCCCTGTGCACCGGCACTGTTGGTTAGGTCACGCTTACTGTTCGTTCCGCTCGGGCACACACGCGATTAGAGTCGGTTGGCGGACAGCCCTGAAAACGGCGGAAAGCCAGGCCGACACGCCCGTGGACCCCCACTTCCGAGGACACGATTGCCATGCCTCGTCCGACGCCCGCCCAGCTCGTCTACGGTTCGTGCACCGTGATCTTCTCGACGCTCGCCATGCTGCTGCTGTCACGGACGAGTTCGGGCGTCGGGATCGCCGTCATCGCCGTCGCGGCACTCGGCCTCGGAGTCCTGGTCGCCATGACGGTGCCGCTGCCCCGGCCGAGGGCCGTCGCGGTGGAGCGGCCGGCCGAGGAGGAGACGCCCGTCCCGGCCGCGGTCGGCACGGCGGCGTCCCGGCCGGTGCGCGAACGCGCCGCCTCCTGACGCCGTCCCGGCCCGCAGCCGGCCCGCGCCCGCGTCAACGGGTGCTGACCACCACCGTCTTGGCGGCCTTGTCGTGCAGGCCCTGCTTGTAGGGCCGGTCGAAGTAGCTCCAGCCGCCCGAGATCGCGGTCCAGACGCAGGCGCAGCAGAACGCGAACGGCAGCCACAGCACCGCCGCGCGGGCCAGCGAGGTCTGCACGGAGGGCGTGGAGCCGTCGCTGAGGTCGGCCACCCGCATGTTCAGCCACCTCTTGCCGAGCGTCTGGCCCGACGAGCTGATCAGGTACGTGTCGTAGGCCATGTAGAGGACGGCCGCGACGACGGACTGCGCGAAGGACTTGCCGTACTCGATCCTGCTGCCGTTGACGTTGTACTCGTGCACGCCCATCGGCCAGGTGAGCAGCCAGACGACGATGCCGACCAGGATCAGGTCGATGATCCGCGCCAGTGTGCGCCTGCCGCTGGCGGCGAGCGGGGGCATGCCGGCGAGCGGGTCGTGGGGGTACGCGCCGCCGCCGGAGGGCGCACCGGCGGCGTAGGGGCCGGTGCCGGGGGGCGGTGGTGGCCCGCCGGGCGGGGGCTCCTGATGGGGCGGGGGCTGCCCGCCCGGTGGCGGCTGGCCGGGCGGCTGCCGGCCCTCTCCCGGCGCGTCGTAGGGTGAGCCCGACCCCTGGCCAGGCGGGGGCTGCTTCCTGAACGGGTCGTCCTCCGGGGGCTGTCCGGAGCCCGGTGGCGGTTCGGTGCTCATGGCCCGAGTGGACCGCGAACCATCGCGCCCCGCATCCGGCGGACGGCCGTCCGGAGTACCGAATCAGCTGGTGCGTACGCCGTAGCCGGTCATCCCGCGACGAACGTACCCGCGGCCTTGTCGTGCCAGCACTGGTGCCAGGGGCGGTCGAACAGGCACCAGGCGATGCCCACGATCCCCACCACCAGCAGTCCCGGCACGCAGTACACGAGCCAGCGGCGCAGCGCGGCGCCGAAGGACGGGGGCTCGTGCGCCTCGATGTCGCGCACCTCCAGCCCCAGCAGCCTCTTGCCCAGGGTCCGGCCCCACCTGGCGGTGGGCAGCGCCTCGTAGAGGACGCCGAAGACGAGCAGCACGGCCAGCACGATGCCCAGGTACACCGCGGTGGTGCCGTCCAGCAGCCATACGGTCACCGTCTCGCCGGAGAGCCTGGCCGCGTCGATCTTCTCGTCGACGTGGTCGAGCGCCTTGCTGCCCAGCGGAACGGCGGCCACGGCGGTGACGGCCGCGAGGACGGCGGTGTCCAGCAGCCGGGCGGCCAGCCGCTTGCCCAGGCCCGCGGGGCGGGCGGCGGCCTGACGGCGGGCGGCGGCCGTGAAGACGTCCTCGACGGGCGGCTTCCACGGGGCGACCGGCTGCTCCTCGTCGGCACCCGCGAGCCGGTGCACCTGCTGCGCCCAGGAGGACTGACCGCCACCGGCGCCGCTGGTCATGGGGGCGGGAGCCGCGGCGGGCTGCCCCGCGGGCGCCTGGGCGACGGGAGCCTGCCCGGCCGGAGACCGGCCCGGGGCGGCGGGCCGGACGGCACCACCGGGCTGCGGCGGAAGTACCGGGGAGGGCTGCCGGGGGCCGGAGGGACCGGGCTGCACGGGTGGTGCCGGGGAGGCCGGTGGTGCCGGAGAGCTGGGTGATGAAGAAGAGGCGGCGGGCGGTGCCGGAGAGGCCGGTGGCGCGGAGGAGGCCGGTGGTGCGGAAGGCGGCGTCTGCGCCGCGGCGGCGCGCTCCGCCGCCGCCTTGCCCGCGCCGAAACCGGGCTTCTGCCCGCCCCCGCCCCGCACCCCGTCCTGCCCTCCGGTGCCCGGGGTCACCGCGCGGAAGGTCATCGTGCCCTCGTCGGCCGGGGGGCCGCCGGGCCGGGGGAAGCCGGGAGCGCCCGTGCCCTTCGCCCCCGCCGCGCCGGCCCCCGCGGACGGCGTGGCCGGCCGGCGGAAGACGAACGTGCCGCCGGAGTCCACGTCGCCGGAGCCCCCGTCCGCCGGCGGGATGGTGGCCGTGCCGTCGGTGCGGGCGGCCCGGCCCTCCGGCGGGGCCGGGGTGTCGGCGGGGACGCGCGGGTCCGCGGCCGGCGGCGAACCCCAGGAGACCCGGCGGTCCTGCTCGCCGCCGAAGCCGGCCTGACGGGCTGCGTCGGCGCCCCAGGCTGACGCGGGTTCGGGACGGCCGCCGTGCTGCGCCTCGGCCGGGGACGGTCCGGGCTCGGGGTCCTCGTCGAAGAAGTGCGGTCCCGTCTCCTCCACGGCAGCCGGGTGCGCACCGGGCGGCGGCGCGAGCGACTCGCCGTCCGTGGGGGCCGGACGGCTGGTGCCCGGTACCCACGCCGCGCCGTTCCAGTACCGGACATATCCAGGAATGGACGGATCCGGGTAATACCCTTCGCGGGGCCTGCTGTCACCGGGGGCCGGGGTTGGGGCACTCATGTCCGTCGTCCCGTATCTGCTCGGGGGTGAATAGGGGGGTCCACATCTATCAGACCCGCTGCTCCGCCACCGCCCGTCCCGCCGTACCCACCCCTTTCCGGGCAAGCCCGTGCACGGCCTTCACACACTCGGAGAAAAAAGTTCCCGCGACCCGCGTAATGCCCGGGCGGCCGGCGCCTCTCTCCCCGTACGGGCCCGCCGTGAGGCCCCGTACACCTGCCCGAGAGAGGAACCGCACGCCATGCACTACACCGTGGTGGAACGCGAGCTGGAGCTCAGACTGATCCTGTCCCCGGGACGCAGCGTCCCGGTCCCCGCCCGGCTGAGCTACCGCACCGACGAGCCGTACGCCGTCCACATCGCCTTCCACATCACCTCCGAGAACCCCGTGACCTGGACGTTCTCCCGTGACCTGCTGGTGGAGGGGGTGTTCCGGCCGTGCGGGCACGGGGACGTGCGGGTGTGGCCGGCCAAGTCGGAGGGACGCGGCGTCGTCCTGATGGCGCTGAGTTCACCCGACGGTGACGCCCTGCTGGAGGCGCCGGCCGCCCAGGTCTCGGCCTGGCTGGAGCGAACGCTGCGGGTGGTGCCCCCGGGGACTGAGGGCGGGCAGCTGGGGATCGACGACGCGCTCGACCAGCTGCTCGCCCGGTGAGCCCACCGGGGCCGGCTCAGAACAGCTTGCCGGGGTTCAGGATGTTCAGCGGATCGAAGACCTGCTTGATCTGCCGCTGCATCTCCACCCCCACCGGGCCGATCTCGCGCGCCAGCCACTCCTTCTTCAGCACGCCCACGCCGTGCTCGCCGGTGATCGTGCCGCCGAGCTCCAGGCCGAGGGCCATGATCTCGTCGAAGGACTCGCGGGCGCGCCGGGACTCGTCGGGGTCGGCCGCGTCGAAGCAGACCGTCGGGTGCGTGTTGCCGTCGCCCGCGTGTGCGACGACCCCGATGGTGAGCCGGTACTTCTCGGCGATCCGCTCGGTGCCCTCGAGCATCTCGCCGAGCCGGGACCGGGGCACGCACACGTCGTCGATCATCGTGGTGCCGCTGACCGCCTCCAGCGCGGTGAGCGACAACCGCCGGGCCTGCAGCAGCAGTTCGGACTCGGCGAAGTCGTCGGCGGGCACCACCCGGGTGGCGCCCGCCGCCTCGCACAGCTCCCCGACGGCGGCGAGGTCGGCGGCCGGGTCGGGGGTGTCGAAGGCGGCCAGGAGCAGGGCCTCGGTGGTCTCCGGCAGACCCATCCGCGCCATGTCGTTGACCGCCTTGACCGTCGTACGGTCCATCAGCTCCAGCAGCGACGGCACATGGCCGCCCGCCATGATCCGGCACACCGCGTCACAGGCGGCCGCCCCGGAGGCGAACTCCGCCGCCAGCACCAGCTGCTGCGGCGGCCGCGGCCGGAGCGCGAGGACCGCCCGTACGACCACGCCGAGCGAGCCCTCGGAGCCGACGAAGAGGCGGGTGAGGTCGTAACCGGCGACGCCCTTGGCCGTACGGCGGCCGGTGGACATCAGCCGCCCGTCCGCCAGCACCACCTCGAGGCCGAGCACGTACTCGGCGGTGACCCCGTACTTCACGCAGCACAGGCCGCCCGAGGCCGTCCCGATGTTGCCGCCGATGGTGCACATCTCCCAGCTGGAGGGGTCCGGCGGGTAGTACAGCCCGTGCTCGCCGACGGCGCGGGAGAGGGTGGCGTTGACGACACCCGGCTCCACCACGGCGATGCGGTCGACGGGGTTGATCTCGAGGATCCGGTCCATTCTGGTCAGCGACAGCACGACGCAGCCGTCGGCGGCGTTGGCCCCGCCCGACAGGCCGGTGCGGGCGCCCTGCGGGACGACCGGGACGCGCAGTTCGGTGGCGGTGCGCATGACGTGCTGCACCTGCTCGACCGTGCGCGGCAGCACGACCACCGCCGGGGTGCCGGCCGGGCAGAAGCTGGCCATGTCGTTGGCATAGGAGACCGTGACGTCCGGGTCGGTCAGGACGGCCTCTGCGGGCAGACCGGCCAGGAGCCGGTCCACGAGGTTCCCGGGCACTGCTGTGTCCTCATGGCGACGCGCTTCGATACGGCTCATGATCACAGGTTCGCACCCGGGGCCATCGGTGTGAACCCCGTCTACGGCAGTGGACGTATGCCGCGATGTGCTCGTCGTACTGACGCACAGTGATCGCCATGGAGAACCAAGCGGAGGCCGCCGGGCGGGCGCGGGGTGGCACCAGGGGCCGGCGGGTGCTGCTCGCCGCCGTCGTGGGGTGCGCCGTGCTCGGCGGGGCGTCGGCGTGGTGGCCCTGGCAGCGGCCGGACGTGCGTCCGCCGGCCGGGCCGGCACCGGGCGCGCGGGCGCTGTCGGCGGTCACCGCGGGCGTGCCGGCCTCGCTGCCCGGGCTGGCGGCACTGATCGACGAGCGCGAGGCCCTGCTGCGGCGGCACCCCCGGGACGCGCGGTCGTGGGCGGTGCTCGGGGCGGCCTATGTGGAGCAGGGGCGGCGCACGGCGGACGCCGGGAACTACCCGCGGGCCGAGAAGGCCCTGCGCACCTCGCTGCGGGTGCGGCCGCGGAAGAACGCGGCCGCGCTGGACGGCATGGCGGCGCTGGCGAACGCCCGCCGGGACTTCCGGTCGGCGCGGAGCTGGGGCGAGGCGGCGCTGAGGCTCGACGCCAGGCGCTGGACGGCGTATCCGCCGCTGATCGACGCCTACACCGGGCTCGGCGACCACAAGGCGGCCGGGCGGACGCTGGACCGGCTGCTGGAGCTGCGTTCCGGGGCGGCCGTGCGGGCGCGGGCCGCGGCCGTCTACCGCGACCGGGGCTGGCGCGAGGACGCCGCGGCCGCCCTGTCCGACGCGGCGGCGGCAGCGGGTGCGCCCGCCGAGCGGGCGGCGTACCTGGAGCGGGCCGGGGAGCTGGCCTGGGAGCGCGGGGACCTGGCGGAGGCGCTGCGGCTCTTCCGGGCGGCGGTGCGGCTCGACCCCGACCAGCGGGCGGCGCAGGCCGGGCAGGGGCGGACGCTGGCCGCGCTCGGCCGCACGACGGAGGCGCTGAGCGCCTACCGGGTGGCGCTCGGCAAGCAGCCGCGCCCCGCCTGTGCCCTGGAGCTGGGCGAGCTGTACGAGTCGCTGGGGCTGGAGCAGGCGGCCCGGGTGGAGTACGACCTGCTGCGCACCCTGGCCGCGCAGGACGCCGCGGGCGGGGTCGACGACGAGCTGGTGCTCGGGACCTTCGAGGCGGACCACGGGGATCCGCGGGCGGCCGTGCGCCGGCTGCGCGCGGAGTGGCAGCGGCAGCCGGGGACCGAGGTGGCCGACGCGCTGGGGTGGGCGCTGCACCGGGCCGGTGACGACAAGCAGGCGCTGGCGTTCGCCGTGGCCGCGACGGACCGGGCGCACGGGGGCGGCGTCCGCAGTGCCCCGTACGCCTATCACCGGGGCATGATCGAGCGGGGGCTGGGGCTCGCCGCTCCCGCTCGGCGGCATCTGCGGGAGGCGCTGCGGATCAACCCCCGCTTCTCGCCGCTCGCCGTGCCGCCCGCCAGGCAGGCGCTCGCCGCGCTGGGCGAACCGCCCGACGAGCCGGTGCCCACCGGCACCCCGGGCGGCGCGGACGGCGCGGACGGCAAGGCGCCCCGGCGGCCCAGCTGAGCCGGGCCGCGGCGGTGCCGGTCGGCGGACCGCGGCGGTGCGCACGGCCCGCCGACCGGCTCGCGGTGGCCGGGCCGGCCCCCCGTGTCCCGCGGATGCCCCGCGGCACCCGCGGGGCACGGGACCGCCGGCGTCCGCTCAGGGGCGGCGCGTTCCGCGGACGCGCGGGTTCCGCGCGGACCTCACAGGTTGCCGCGCTTGGCCTGCTCCCGCTCGATCGCCTCGAACAGGGCCTTGAAGTTGCCCTTGCCGAAGCCCATCGAGCCGTGCCGCTCGATGATCTCGAAGAAGACCGTCGGACGGTCCTGGACCGGCTTGGTGAAGATCTGCAGCAGGTAGCCGTCCTCGTCGCGGTCGGCCAGGATCTTCAGCTCACGCAGCGTCTCGACGGGCACGCGGGTGTCGCCGACCCACTCGCCGAGGGTGTCGTAGTAGGAGTCCGGGGTGTTGAGGAACTCCACGCCGGCCGCGCGCATCGTGCGGACCGTCTGCACGATGTCGCCCGTGTTGAGCGCGATGTGCTGCACGCCCGCGCCGCCGTAGAACTCCAGGTACTCGTCGATCTGGGACTTCTTCTTGGCGACGGCGGGCTCGTTGATCGGGAACTTCACCTTGAGCGTGCCGTCGGCCACCACCTTCGACATCAGCGCGCTGTACTCGGTGGCGATGTCGTCGCCCACGAACTCCTTCATGTTCGTGAAGCCCATGACCTTGTTGTAGAAGCCGACCCACTCGTTCATGCGGCCGAGTTCGACGTTGCCGACGCAGTGGTCGACCGCCTGGAAGGTGCGGTGGGCGGGCGGCTCGACGATCGGTGCCGCGGCGACGAAGCCGGGCAGGTAGGGGCCGTCGTAGCCGGAGCGCTCCACGAGGGTGTGCCGGGTCTCGCCGTAGGTGGCGATCGCCGCGAGGACGACCGTGCCGTGCTCGTCCTTCATCTCGTACGGCTCGGCCACCGAGCGGGCGCCGTGCTCGATCGCGTAGGCGTGGGCGGCGCGGGCGTCCGGCACCTCGATGGCGAGGTCGACGACGCCGTCGCCGTGCTCGGCCACATGCTGGGCGAGGAAGTTGCCCCAGGTGGTGTGGGGCTTGATGACGGAGGTGAGGACGAAGCGCGCCGAGCCGTTCTCCAGCACGTAGCTCGCGGTCTCGCGGCTGCCGTTCTCCGGTCCGGAGTAGGCGACCAGCTGCATGCCGAAGGCGCTGGAGTAGTAGTGCGCGGCCTGCTTGGCGTTGCCCACGGCGAAGACGACCGCGTCCATTCCCTTGACCGGGAAGGGGTCGGCCTGCCGGGCGGTGTCGGGAGTGTGGTGTGTGGTCTGCGTCATAGCGGCAGCCTGACCGGCGTACGCAAGGTGCGCAATAGTTTGCGGATTCACTGGGCAATCTGCTCAGCGGGAGGCCCGTAAAGGCGGCCCTTCTGTACAGGATGACCACTCGATCGGGAGGCCGATGTGGCGATCGACCAGCTGGACGGCAGGATCATCGTGCTGCTGGCACGGGAGCCGCGGATCGGGGTGCTGGAGATGTCCCGGCGGCTCGGGGTGGCGCGCGGGACCGTGCAGGCCCGGCTGGACCGCCTTCAGTCGAATGGCGTCATCCGCGGGTTCGGGCCCCAGGTGGATCCCGCCGCCCTCGGATACCCCGTCACCGCCTTCGCCACCCTGCAGATCCGGCAGGGCCAAGGATCCGACGTACGGGCCCACTTGGCGACCGTGCCCGAGGTGCTGGAGCTGCACACCACCACCGGCAGCGGGGACATGCTGTGCCGCCTGGTGGCCCGCTCCAACGCCGATCTCCAGCGGGTCATCGACCGCGTGGTCGGTTTTGATGGCATTGTCCGGGCCGCCACCGCGATCGTCATGGAGAATCCCGTTCCGCTGCGGATCATCCCGCTGGTGGAACAGGCGGCGGAGGAACCGGAGAGGACCTAGCCGATCCTGGGGTGAGCGCGCGTGAGCTTCTGGGAGTACCTGAGCACCCGGCACCAGCAGCTGCTCGCCGATGCCTACCAGCACGCGAGCGCCGTCTTCCAGTGCATGGTCGTGGCGACCCTGATCGGTGTGGCGGTCGGCATCGCCACCTACCGCACCGAGTGGGCCGCGAGCCTCGCCACCCTGACCACCTCGACCGTTCTGACCATCCCGTCGCTCGCCATGATCGGCCTGCTCATCCCGCTCGTGGGCCTGGGCGTGGCGCCCACCGTCATCGCACTGACCCTGTACGGGCTGCTGCCCATCGTGCGCAACGCCATCGTCGGGCTGCGCGGGGTCGACCCGTCACTGGTGGACGCGGCGCGCGGCATCGGGATGTCGCGGCCGATGCGGCTGGTGCGGGTCGAGCTGCCGCTGGCCTGGCCGCCGATCCTGACGGGCATCCGGATCGCCACGCAGATGCTGATGGGCATCGCCGCCATCGCCGCCTACGCCTCCGGGCCCGGCCTGGGCAACGAGATCTTCCGCGGCATCGGCTCGCTGGGCAGCAAGAACGCCCTCAACCAGGTCCTCGCGGGCACGCTGGGCATCATCATCCTCGCGCTCTTGTTCGACGCCGCGTACGTCCTGATCGGGCGGCTGACCATTTCGAGGGGGATCCGTGTCTGACACCTCCGCCGGCGCCGCGGCGACCGGGGCGACCATCGAGCTCGACAACCTCACCAAGCAGTACCCGGGCAATCCCGCGCCCGCCGTCGACAACGTCTCCATGGAGATCAGGGCGGGCGAGATCGTCATCCTCGTCGGCCCGTCCGGCTGCGGGAAGTCCACGACCCTGAAGATGATCAACCGGCTGATCGAGCCGACCGGCGGCCGCATCCGCATCGGCGGCGAGGACGTCACCCACATGGACCCGGTGAGGCTGCGCCGCAAGATCGGGTACGCCATCCAGTCGGCCGGGCTCTTCCCGCACATGACCGTCGCCCAGAACATCGCCCTCGTACCGGGGATGGCCGGCTGGCCCAAGGCCCGCATCAAGGCGCGGGTCGAGGAGCTGCTGGACCTCGTCGGCCTCGACCCGGCCGAGTTCCACGGGCGCTATCCGCGCCAGCTGTCGGGCGGCCAGCAGCAGCGCGTGGGCGTGGCGCGGGCGCTGTCCGCCGACCCGCCGGTGCTGCTGATGGACGAGCCGTTCGGCGCGGTCGACCCGATCACCCGCGACCACCTCCAGGACGAGCTGATCCGGCTCCAGCACGAGCTGCACAAGACGATCGTGTTCGTCACGCACGACTTCGACGAGGCGATCAAGCTCGGCGACCGGATCGCCGTCCTGCGCGAACGCTCGCACATCGCGCAGTTCGACACCCCGGAGTCGATCCTCACCAACCCGGCGGACGACTTCGTGTCCGGGTTCGTGGGCGCGGGGGCCGCCCTGAAGCGGCTGAATCTCACCCGGGTGAGGGACGTCGAGATCACCGACTACCCGACCGTCACCCTCGACGACCCGCTGCAGGAGATCTTCAACCGGCTCCGCGGCAGCGGCACCAACGAGATCCTGCTGCTCGACAAGCGCCGCCGCCCCTACAAATGGCTCAGGCGCGGTGACCTCATGCGCGCCCGCGGCTCGCTCGCGCGTGCGGGCACGCTGGTCAGCGACACGGTGACCCGGGACGCGACCCTGCGCGACGCGCTGGAGGCGGTGCTGACCGACAACGCCGGGCGGGTCGCGGTCACCGGGCGGCGCGGCGCCTACGAGGGCGTCGTCGACATGGAGACCCTCATGAACTCCGTGCACGAGCTGCTGGAGGCCGACCGGCTCGAGGCGCTGGAGCACCAGCACGACCTGCAGGAGATGCGCTCCGCGCAGACCCACGCCGAGCAGGAGGGCCCGGGAGGGGTGGTGCAGGCGTGATGACCAGCCCGGGGGTGGACGAACCGGAGCTGGACGGACCGCGGGCGCGGGAGGAGACCGGCAGCGGCCCGCCGCTCGTCCCGAGCCGCCCGAGGGCACGCATCAGCCGGCGGAAACTGACCGTCCTGCCCTCCGTGATCGTCGCCGTGCTGCTCGCGACCTGGCTCTGGTTCCGGCAGGCCGACCTCGACGCGATCTCCCAGAACGCCCTGTCGAACGGCCGGGTCTCCAAGGCCCTGTGGCAGCAGGTCAGGCTGACCGTGATCTCCACCTTCTTCGTGCTGATCATCGCGATCCCGCTGGGCATCCTGCTCACCCGCAAGGCCTTCCGCAGAGCCACCCCGGTGGCCATGACCATCGCCAACATGGGCCAGGCGACCCCGGCGCTCGGCCTGCTGGCGCTGCTGGTGATCTGGCTCGGCACCGGCACCAGGGCGGCCCTGATCGGCATCATCGTCTACGCCGTCCTGCCCGTGCTGTCGAACACCATCGCCGGCCTCAAGGCCAACGACCCGGCCCTGATGGAGGCCGCCCGCGGCATCGGCATGTCGCCGCTCGGAGTGCTCACCCGGGTCGAACTCCCGCTCGCCGTCCCGCTGATCCTCGCCGGTGTCCGCACCGCCCTGGTCCTCAACGTCGGCACCGCGACCCTGGCCACCTTCGGCGGGGGCGGCGGCCTGGGCGTGCTCATCACCGTCGGCATCACCACCCAGCGCATGCCGGTGCTGATGCTGGGCTCGATCCTCACGGTCGTCCTGGCGCTCCTGGTGGACTGGCTGGCCTCACTGGCCGAACTCCTGCTGCGGCCACGGGGACTGGAGACGGAGTCATGAGACGGGCCGCGGGCGTGCTGCTGGCCGGCGTGCTGGTGGCCGCCTCCGGCTGCGGCCTGCACAGCGGCTCCCCCATGGCCGACTCCGTGCGGCCCGGCACGATCGGCCGGGGCGAGCCGCTCAAGGGCGCCCAGCTGACGGTCACCTCCAAGGAGTTCACCGAGCAGCTGATCCTCGGCGCGATCATGGGCATCGCCTTCGAGGCGGCCGGCGCCGACGTCCTCGACCGCACCGGCATCCAGGGCTCCATCGGCTCCCGGGAGGCCGTCACGTCCGGGACGGCGGACGGCGGCTTCGAGTACACGGGCACCGCCTGGATCACCTACCTCGGCAACAGCAGGCCGATCAGCGACCCGCACAAGCAGTGGGAGGCCGTCCGCGACGCCGACCGGAAGAACGGCGTGACGTGGCTGCCGGCCTCCGCGCTGGACAACACCTACGCGCTGGCGATGAACCGGGCCGAGCACGAGAAGTACGGCACGGGGACGCTGTCCGGGGTGGCCGCGCTGGCCGAGAAGGACCCCGGTGCCGTGACCCTCTGCGTCGAGGGCGAGTTCGCCAACCGGGCGGACGGGCTGCCGGGCATGGAGAAGGCGTACGGGATGAGCATCCCGGCGAGGAACATCACCCAGATGGACACCGGCATCATCTACACCCAGGTGGCGAAGGGGAAGTGCACCTACGGGGAGGTGTTCACCACCGACGGACGCATCAAGTCGATGCACCTGGTGGTGATGGAGGACGACAGGGGATTCTTCCCCCACTACAACGCGGCGCCGATGATCAACACGAAGACGCTGGAGAAGTGGCCGGCGATCGCCGAGGTCCTCGGCCCCGTCACCGCGAAGCTCGACAACCAGGTGGCGCAGACGCTCAACGCGAAGGTGGACGTCGACGGGCAGGACCCGCACCAGGTGGCACTGGACTGGATGGAGCGGGAGGGCCTGGTGAAACCGGGCTGAGCCGGCCGAGCCGCCCGCCCGGCCGCGTCAGCAGGACCAGCGGGACCAGCGGGACCAGCAGCATCAGCCGGACCAGCAGGGCCAGTCCGGACCGGCCGGATCAGCAGGGTCAGCCGGATCAGCAGGGTCAGCCGGATCAGCCGGATCAGCAGGGTCAGTCCGGACCAGCAGGATCAGCAGGAGGGGACGGAGCCCTTGCCCTTCTCCAGGGAGACCAGGGCCTTCACCGCGCCGTCCAGCGTCTTCACCGGGACCAGCCGCAGCCCCTTGGGCAGCTCGGACCTGGCGTCGGAGCACTCCGCCCTCGGCACCAGGAACACCGTCGCCCCGTCCCGGCGCGCGGCCTGCGTCTTCAGCGCCACGCCGCCGACGGGGCCCACCGTCCCGTCGGCGGCGATGGTGCCCGTACCGGCGATGGTGCGGCCACCCGTGAGGTCGCCGCCGCTGCCGTCGCCGTCCAGCTTGTCGATGATGCCGAGGGTGAACAGCAGCCCGGCGCTCGGACCGCCGACGTCCGCCAGCTTCAGCGTGACCTTGACCTTGTCGCCGCCGAGGTGCAGATAGTCCAGCGCGGCCCGGGTCGCCGCGTCCTGCGACTCCTTCATCTGCGCGCGGTTGTGCTCCTCGATCTGCCGGGTGGAGTCGCCGCTCGGGTAGACCGAGTCACGCGGCAGGACGGCGCGGTCCGTCGCGAACCAGGCGCCGACCACGTCGCCCAGCGACACATGGGTGTCCGGGTTGGTCGCCTCGATCGTCGTCATCCGCAGCTCCCCGCTGGTGGCGCGGACCTTCGCACCGGAGATCGTGATCACCGGGGTGCCCTGGTTCTTGCCGAGCACGTTCGCCGTCAGTCCGGGCTGCGCCAGCGAGAAGGGCAGCGGGGCGAACACCGCCGTGGCGATCAGGGCCACGACGGGCAGCGCGCATACGGCCAGGGCCTGGGAGCGTGTGAGGCGTGAGAGCACGGGATCAATCTAACGTGGCGGCGACATCCGGCCAGGTGCCGGTCGGTTCGGGCGGCCCCGCCCGGCCGGTCAGGCGGTCCGGCAGTGCCCCCCGAAGGGGCGCGGGGAACCGCGCGACCAGCCGCAAAGGCGCCGCGGACGGCAGCACATGCCACCGCGCCGCGCCGCGCCCCGCGGAGCGCTCGGCGTTCAGCGCAGGGCCTCGGCGACTTCCTTCGCGGCGTCGACCACCCGCTGCCCCACCCGCTCGGGCACCGCGTCGGCCAGCATCACGACCCCGACGCTGCCCTCGACCCCGGTGACCCCCAGCAGCGGCGCGGCCGCCCCGCTGGCACCCGCCTCCAGCTCCCCGTGGGTCAGCGTGTACCCGGGTTCCGGCAGGGGCCTGACCCGTGCGGCGAGGATCGCCTTGCCCGCGGCCCCCCGGTCGAGCGGATGCCGGAACCCGGCCCGGTACGCCACGTGGTAGTCGGTCCACGTCGGCTCGACGACGGCCACGGCCAGCGCCTCGGCGCCGTCCACGAGCGTGAGGTGCGCGGTCGCGCCGATGTCCTCGGCCAGCGACCGGAGCGCCGGCAACGCGGCCTCCCGCACCAGTGGATGCACCTGACGGCCCAGTCGCAGTACGCCGAGCCCCACCCGGGCGCGGCCGCCCAGGTCCCGGCGTATCAGAGCGTGTTGTTCGAGCGTGGCCAGCAACCGGTACACCACGGTCCGGTTCACGCCCAGTCGGTTGGAAAGCTCGGTGACGGTCAGCCCGTGGTCCGTATCGGCCAGCAGCTTGAGGACGCGCAGTCCCCGGTCGAGCGTCTGAGAGGTCTCCGCGGTCACGACGCCCACTCCTCCAAGTGGTGAGGTCGGCGGACCTCAGCGCGGCGGTGCGTCACCGAGTCCCGTCAGTGACGCGCACAGAGGCCGCCGATCGGCCGGCGGCCCGGCATGTACCGGGCCGCGTCGCTTCACGGCTGCGCTCCGCGGCGGCTCTGCCACGGGGCGTTTGCGTAGCGGGACAGTAGCGAAGTGAGTTCGCTCAGCGGAAGGCTCCGTCCAGAATCCGGGCACCGCCAGGGACGGACTACGTCCGTATGTCGTGATTCGTACGGGGCGCAACAACCGGCTGCACCAGGATCCTGCGCCCCCCCTGTGAGCAGGCACGCGCCGGGTCAGCGCATCCGCGTGGCCCACTCCTGCACCTTGGCGATCCGCTGCTTCAGCTGCCCGGCCGTGGCCTCGGCGCTGGGCGGCCCGCCGCAGGTGCGCCGCAGCTCGGTGTGGATGACGCCGTGCGGCTTGCCGCTCTGGTGGACGTACGCGCTCACCATCGTGTTGAGCTTCTTGCGCAGCTCCATCATCTCCTTGTGCGAGACGACCGGCCGGCGCTCGGCGGGCAGCTCGAGCAGGTCGGCCTCGCTGTCCGGCTTCTTGCGGCTGTGCGCGATCTGCCGCGCCTGCCGCTTCTGCAGGAGCAGCTGCACCTGGTCGGGCTCCAGCAGTCCGGGGATCCCGAGGTAGTCCTGTTCCTCCTCGCTCCCCGGGTGGGCCTGCATGCCGAACTCGGCGCCGTCGTAGAGCACCCGGTCGAAGACGGCCTCGGACTCCAGCGCCTCGAAGGCGAA
Source organism: Streptomyces sediminimaris (assembly GCF_047049295.1). Classification (NCBI taxonomy): domain Bacteria; kingdom Bacillati; phylum Actinomycetota; class Actinomycetes; order Kitasatosporales; family Streptomycetaceae; genus Streptomyces; species Streptomyces sediminimaris. Next base: position 3,313,775 of record NZ_JBJWOT010000001.1, read on the forward strand.
CTGCTCCTGCTCGCCGGTGTCCTCGTCCTGCTCCTTGTTCGCCTCCTCCATCTCCTTCTCGGACTCGGCGTACGGGTCCTCCTCGCCCTCCTTCTTCGGCTTGTCGAGGGCGTGGTCGCGCTCGACCTCCATCTCGCCCGCGAAGGTGAGGAGGTCGGGCACGGTCGGGAGGAACACGGAGGCGGTCTCGCCGCGGCGCCTGGAGCGTACGAAGCGGCCGACGGCCTGGGCGAAGAACAGGGGCGTGGAGATGGTGGTGGCGTAGACCCCGACGGCGAGCCGGGGCACGTCGACGCCTTCCGAGACCATCCGGACCGCGACCATCCACCGGTCGTCGCTGCCGCTGAAGTCGTCGATCCGCTTGGACGCGCCGGCGTCGTCGGACAGCACGAGGGTCGGCCGGGCGCCGGTGATCTCGCGGATGAGCTTGGCGTAGGCGCGGGCGGAGTCCTGGTCGGAGGCGATGACGAGGGCGCCGGCGTCCGGGACGGCCTTGCGGACCTCGGTCAGCCGCTGGTCGGCCGCGCGCAGCACGCTGGGCATCCACTCGCCGCGCGGGTCGAGGGCGGTGCGCCAGGCCTGGCTGATCGCGTCCTTGGTCATCGGCTCGCCGAGCCGGGCGGCGATCTCGTCGCCGGCCTTGGTGCGCCAGCGCATGTTGCCGCTGTAGGAGAGGAAGATGACGGGGCGCACGACCCCGTCGCTCAGCGCGCTGCCGTAGCCGTAGGTGTAGTCGGCGGCGGAGCGCCGGATCCCGTCGTCGCCCTCCTCGTACGTCACGAACGGGATGGGGTTGGTGTCGGAGCGGAAGGGCGTGCCCGTGAGCGCGAGGCGCCGGGTGGCGGGCTCGAACGCCTCGAGGCAGGCCTCGCCCCAGGACTTGCTGTCGCCCGCGTGGTGGATCTCGTCGAGGATCACGAGGGTCTTGCGCTGCTCGACCCGGTTGCGGTGCAGCATGGGCCGCACCCCGACACCGGCGTAGGTGACGGCCACACCCTGGTAGTCCTTGCCGAGGGGCCCGGCGCTGTACTCGGGGTCGAGCTTGATGCCTATGCGCGCCGCGGCTTCCGCCCACTGCTTCTTCAGGTGCTCGGTCGGCGCGACCACGGTCACCTGCTGCACGACGTGGTGGTGCAGCAGCCAGGAGGCGAGAGTCAGCGCGAAGGTCGTCTTCCCGGCGCCCGGCGTCGCGACCGCGAGGAAGTCACGCGGCTGCTCGTGGAGGTACTTCTCCATCGCCCCGTGCTGCCAGGCGCGCAGCTTGCCGGCGGTGCCCCAGGGGGCGCGGCCGGGGAAGGCGGGCGAGAGGTGGTGGGAGTGCGAGGCGGAACTGGCGGACATAGGCGTGGGCCCCGAGGGCCCTCCGTTGAGGGCGGTGGCGGTGGATGACGGGCGGGCGGTAGTCACGGTCTCCGGGGATCGGGGGGCGGGACGGCTTGCTGTGACGCGTGGGTCTGTCGGCTACGTATGACAACCGGGCCACCCTACCGGCGGTCCCCCACCGCCCACGCCCGGACGGGGCCGGGCCGCACCGGGGTGCGACTCACCTCACACCCGGGCCCGCTCCTTCCTCCGGGACCGCCTTCATCCAGGCGTGGCGGGCCGGATCCGCCGTGGTGGCGGTGGCGTCGAGGGCCGCCCTGGTGTGGATCACCGTCCGGGCCGCCGGCCGGCCGCGGGCGTCGGCGGCCGGCCCGCCCGGCACGTCCGCCCTCACGGCCCTCTCGTGGTCGAGGAGCAGGAGGGTGACGGCGAGGGTGGAGACGTCCCTGTTCAGCGGGTACAGGGTGGCCTCGGGTTCGCTCCAGTCGAGGACCTCGCCCGTTGCGCCGTCGACGACCAGGCTGTTGCCCTCGGCCAGGTGACCGAGGCGGATCAGGCGGGCGGCCCGGCACGGGAGCAGCGCGGGGCCGAAGCCGTCGGGTCCCTGGTGGGCGTAGTGCTCGGCCAGGGTCGGCAGGGGGACGTCCGTGCCGAGGCCGAGGAGGGTGTCGTCCTCCGGCAGTCCCGTCTCGCGCAGAAAACGGCGGGTCGGCTCGTGCGTGAGGGTGGCCGGGAAGTCGACGTCCTCGAAGCGCCACATCCTGCCGGGACCGAACGCGCGGTCCAGCAGGCGGGCGGGCAGGTCGAGGGCGAGCCCGGAGGCGGCGCCCGGACCGGCCGGCAGGGACGGGGGACGGATCAGCGCCGCCTTCCGGAACGGCGGGATCTCGCCGCCCGCGGCCTCCTCGAACACCGCGAGCAGGCGGCGTGCCTCCTCCGCCGCCGCCCTCGGGCCGTGCCGGTCGGCGCAGGACGCCAACCGGGCGCGCAGCCCGGCCAGTTCGTCCGCAGCCGCCGCGAACCGCACCAGCGTGGCGAGGGACGGCGCGGGAGGCCGGCCGGCCATCGGGTCCGGGCGGCCGTCCGCCGGTTCCGGCCGCTCGTCCCTCGGGTCCGGCCGGCCGTGGCGGAAGTACGTCGTCGACGCCGCCCCCGTCGCACCCTCCGGCAGCGCCGGCTCCCCCTCGGTGCCCCGGGGGCCGGGCAGCGCGCCCGTCACCGACTGCTCCCCCAGCCGCGGCGTCAGGCGTCCGTCGGGGCCGCCCGTGGCGTCCCCGACCGTCCGCGGGCCCTGCCCGCGCGGTTCCCCGAGCGTGAACAGGTGGTGGCCGCCCGGCAGTCCGGGCCCCGCCGGCCGGCGGGGCGTCGGCGCGTGCGTGACGTACGGACCGAGCCGGTCCGCGCTCCGGGTGATCGCCGCCGTGGCGGCACCGGTCGTGCTCATCGCTTCCCCCGCTGGTGCATCGGCACATGCGCGTCGGCTCAACCGGGCCCACCCATGCGCTGGTTCGCAGTCCCCGTGCGGGGCACGGCCGAGCGCGCGCCATGACGCCGTACGCGCCCGGCAGCCGGTCCCCACTGCTCAGCACAGTACGCGCCGCCACTGACAACGCCCCCGGATCACAGGACGCCCGGCACCCCCGCGTCCGTTCCCGCCCGGGGAGGCTCACCGGCACCCGTGAGCGGTCCTACGTGAAGTACACGCCGCCCAGTACGACGATCAGGGCGGCCAGCATGAACACCAGCACCCACACCAGCAGCTTGCCGACGCCGGGCGCGGGCTCGTAGCGGGGTTCCTCGGGGCCGGGTCCGGGCTCGGGCTCGGGGTTGGTCATCGGTCCGTCACCACCGCTGCTTGAGGCCTTATCGGGAGGCGGTTCACCGGGCGTCCCGTGGCGGCGCGCACCGCGGAGGCGATGGCCGCCGGGGAGGTGACCACCGGGACCGCGCTGACCGACTTCGCGCCGAAGGGGGCGACCACGTCGCGCTCCTCGACGAGCTTGACGATCCGGATGTCCGGGGCGTCCAGGGCGGTCGGCAGGGCGTAACCCGTGAGGTCCGGGTGGCGGATCAGCCCGCGCGCGGTGCGCAGGTTCTCCGTCAGGGCGATGCCCACGCCCTGGGTGACGCCGGCTTCGATGCGGGCGGCCAGCTGGGCGGGGTTCAGCACCCGGCCGACGTCCTGCGCGAGTGCCAGCTCCACGACCCGTACCGAACCGAGTTCGATGTCCACGTCCACCACCGCGCGGATCGCGCAGAAGGCCATGCCCACGAACGCGTCGCCCTGGCCCGCCTCGTTCAGCGGCTCGGTGGGGTGCGGGCGGCACTGGGCGGTCGCCCACAGCTCCTTGCCGTCCATCGCCTCGGTGACGGTGGTCGACAGGACGCCGTCGTACGAGGTGATCTTGCCGTCGGTGATCTGGAGCAGCTCCGTCGACATGCCGAACTTGTGGGCGAGGGGCTGCAGGAGCTGGGTGCGGACCATCTTCGCCGCCCGCTCCACCGCCCCGCCCGACACCCAGGTGTGGCGGCCGCGGCAGCCCGCGCCGGCCGGCGGCTGGTCGGTGTCGACGGGCGCGACGTGCACCTCGTCGATGCCGAGGGTCTCCTGGACGATCTGGCGGGCCAGCGTGGTGAATCCCTGGCCGGTCTCGACGGCCGCGCAGAGCACGGTCGCGACCCCGTCGTGGACCTTCACCGTCGCCGTGGAGACCTCGTCGGCGCCCTCCGCGCCGAGCATGTGCACCATGCCCAGGCCGTAGCCCACGCCCCGGCGCACCGCGCCCGGTTCGCCCGCGCCCTCGGGGCCGCCCGGCAGCAGCCACTCGTCCTCGGGGGTGTCCTTGGGCAGTGGCGGCAGCGGGAAGTCCCGTACCGCCTGCAGGAGTTCGGCGACCGGCGCGGGGCAGGTCACCGTCTGTCCGGTCGGCAGCACGTCACCGGTGGCCAGGACGTTGCGCAGGCGCACCTCGGCGGGGTCGATCCCCAGCTTCTTCGCCAGCTTGTCCATCTGCGCCTCGTAGGCGGCGCACACCTGCATGGCGCCCTCGCCGCGCACATGGCCGGATGGCGGGTTGTTGGTCCGTACGGCCCAGCCCTCGATGAAGGCGTTCGGCACCACGTAGGGACCGCAGGCGAAGGCCACGGCGGCGGCCAGGGCCTCGCCGGAGGTGTCGGCGTACGCGCCCGCGTCGAGCAGGATCTGCGCCTCGACCTTCACCAGACGGCCCTCGGCGTCGGCGTGGTGGCGGTAGCGCAGCAGCGTCGGGTGCCGGTGGGTGTGGCCGAGGAAGGACTCCTCGCGCGTCGCGGTGAGCTTCACCGGGCAGCCCGTCTTCAGCGCCAGCAGGCCCAGCGGGAGCTGGAAGCCCTGGTCCTCGCGGTCGGCGGTCGCGCCCGGGACACCGGTGACGACGATCTTGACGCGATCGGGCTCGAGGCCGTAGCAGGCCGCGGCGGTGTCACGGTCGGTGTGCGGGTCGGTGGAGGCCAGGTACAGCTCGACGCCGCCGTCGGGGCGGGGCACGGCGAGGCCGGCCTCGGCGCCGATCGGGGCCGGGTCCTGGCGGCCGATGCGGTACTGGCCCTCGACGACGACGTCGCCGGCCGCGTCCGGGGCGCCGTGGTGCAGCGGGATGTGCCGGATCAGGTTGCCGTCGGGGTGCAGCGGCTCCGCCTCGAAGGCCTGCTCGGGGTCGGTCACCGGGTCGAGCACCTCGTACTCGACGATGACGGCCGCGGCGGCCATGCGCGCGGTGTCGGGGTGGTCGGCGGCGACGGCGGCGATGGGCTCGCCGTGGTGGCGCACGACCTCGGAGGCGAACACGGGCCGGTCGGCGCTGCCGCGGCCGTAGCGGGCGGCGGCCGGTACGTCCTCGTGCGTGACGACGGCCCGTACGCCGGGCATCTCGCGCGCGTGGGTGGTGTCGATGGAGACGATGCGCGCGTGCGGGTGCGGGGAGCGCAGGACGGCGGCCCACAGCAGGCCCTCGGCCCACAGGTCGGCCGCGTAGGGGAACGTGCCCTCGGTCTTGGCGCGGGTGTCGGCGGCCGGCAGGGAGGCGCCGAGGCCGTGCGGCAGCGGCTCGGGGGCGGGTACCGGCTCCGCCGCGGTGGTCGCGGTCGCCGCTTCGTTGCTCACGCCTGGCCTCCGTCCTGGCCGTACGGCTGGTCGTGCGGTCCCGGGGCCGCCGGGGCACCGGGTGACTCGAACGCCGACGGGTTGACCCCGCCGGCCCCCGGTCCCGCCTGGTGGGGGATACGCGCCTCGTCGCCGTCCGGTTCGGCCGCCTCGCCCGCGGACAGCGCCTCGCGCTCGGCGACGACCTCCTGGACGGCCTCCACCACGCCCCGGTAGCCGGAGCAGCGGCACAGGTTGCCGCACAGTGCCTGGCGGGTCTCCAGCCGGGTGGGCGCCGGGTTGCCCTCCAGCAGGTCGTGCACGGTCATCGCGATGCCGGGCACGCAGAAGCCGCACTGGACGGCGCCGCACCGGGCGAGCGCGCGCTGCACGTCCGACGGCTGCCCGTCGACGGCGAGCCCTTCGACCGTACGGACCTCGCTGCCCGCGGCCGTCACGGCGGGCACCAGGCAGGAGGCCACGAGCCGCCCGTCGACCTGCACGTTGCACGCGCCGCACTCGCCCTGTGAGCAGCCGTCCTTGGCGCCGGCGAGGCCCAGGCGCTCACGCAGCACGTACAGCAGCGACTCGCCGATCCAGGCGTCCGAGACGGGGCGCTCCACGCCGTTGACGCGCAGCACGTAGGAGGCGAGGGGATGCTCCTCGCCGGGGAACGGCGGCGGCGCGGCGTCCTCGGGGTCCTCGGCGTCCCGGCCGTCGGCGGGCTGCGGGCCGGCCGGCGCCCCCGGGGGAACGGGCGCGTCGGGGGCGGCCGGCCCGGAGGCGGCGTCGCCCGCGGCCCGCGCACGCCCTCCGGGCACCTCCGAGGCCCCCTCCGGCACCTCCGAAGCCCCCTCGGGCGCCTCCGAGACCCTCCCGGCGGCCTGTGCGGGCCCCTGCCGCTGCACGGCCGCCTCAGCCGCCTCAGCCGCCTCCGCGGCCCCTTGGGCGCCCTCGTCCGCCCCAGGGGCCTCACCGGGCTCGTGAGTGCCCTGTGCGGCGGCAGCGGCGGCTTCGTCGGGTGTCTCGGCGTAGGGGCCGGCGGCGGGTGCCTCGGTATGGCGGCCCGCGGCGGCCGTTCCGGCATAGGGACCGTCGGCGGGTGCCTCGGCGTAGGAACCGCGGGCGGCGGTTTCGGCATAGCGGCCGCCGGCGGGCGCCTCGGCGTATCGGCCCTCGGCGGGTGCCTGCGCGTAGGGATCACCGGCGCCCGATCGCGCGTGGTCCCCGGCGGCCGGCGGCACATGGTCTCCGGTGGCCGGCGGCGCGTGGTCCCCGGCGCCCCGCCGGTCGTGGTCCTCGGCGCCCGGCGGCCGGGGCGGCTCGGCGGTGTGCGCCCGCGCGCCGTCCGTCTCGTGCGCGGCCGGTGGCTGCTCCCCGGGCGGGTGGGCGGCGGGGCGGGACCGCTGCGGCGGGTGCTCGCCGGGGTCCGCCGCGGGCCGCTCGTACGGGTGCGCCGTGCCCTCGGGGGGCCCGGCGGGTGCGTGCGCCGGCCCGGGCTCCTCGCCCGGCCCGGCCTGCTCCTCGTCCTGCGGCCTGCCCCACGGCTGCCCCGCGCCCTCCGTGGCCCACGGGGCGGGTGCGCCGCCCGGAAGCGTGGCGGGCGGGGTGCCACCCCACTGCTGGACCAGGGACGACGTGGTGAACTCGCCCGATTCGTCCGGAAGGTCGCCCCCGGCGACGGGGATCGACCACTGCCCGGTCACGTCGTGACCGGGGGCGGGCGGCTCCGTGCCCGCCGTCTCCCCGAAGCTCCACTGCTGGGTCGCCGCGGGGTTGTACCTGAACCGGTCGTCCGCCCCGTCCTGCGGCACGGCGTTCGGGTCGGGCCAGCGGGCACCGTCGGCGGGCGCCCCCCAGGCACCGCCGGCCGCCGGCTCGGCCCCCGCGGCCGGCTCCGGGTCGGGCGTTATCGGCGGCGGAACGTAACCATGGCCGCGCGCGGCGAGCGGGCTGTCCTCCGCGGCCAGCAGGGCGTCGATGCCGCCCTCCGGGAGTTTCACGAAGGCGGTGGCGCCGTCGTCGTAGTCGCCCTGGGGCAGCGGGTCCCAGCGTCCGCCGCCGCGGGGCGTGCCCTCTGCGTGCTCTCCGTGCTGGTCGTCGGTCACGACAGCGCCCTCCCCAGTGCTCGTCGGGCCAGCGCGGCGACGGTGCGCCGCAGGTGCAGTACCGCGGGCGGAAGCGGTTGGACCGTGCCGTCCGCCTCGGGCACGGGATCGGGGATGCAGGCCGCGGCGACGTACTCACCGAAGGCGTTCAGCGCGTCCGGGACGATCGTGCGGGCGTTGTCCCAGTCGATGAGCCGGGCCACCCACTGCTCGGCGTCCAGGGGCCGCAGCGGCATCGGCGCTATGGCACCGACGGCGCACCGCACTCCGCGCCGGGCCGGGTCGAGGACCAGGGCGACGGAGGCGACCGCGCGCCCGGGGCCGGTGCGGCCGGTCGCCTTCAGGAAGACCTGCGGCGCGTGCAGCAGCGGTACGCGCACGTACCCGATGAGCTCGCCGCCGCGCAGCATGTCCACCCCGGCCAGCAGGTGCGAGACCGGCAGCTCCCGGCGGGCCCCGCCCGGGCCCGCGATGATCAGCGTCGCCTCCAGGGCGGCCAGCACCGGCAGGGCGTCCCCGGTGGGGGCGGCCGAGGCGATGTTGCCGCCCAGGGTGCCCGCGTTGCGGATCTGCGGCGGACCCGCCGCGCGCGCGGCGGCGGCGAGCGCCGGGATCAGCGCCGCGAAGTCGGGGCGCCCCATGCGCGCGTGCGTGAGCCCGGCACCCAGCAGGGCGTGTCCGTCCTGGTACTGCCAGCCACGGATCTCGCTGATCCTGCCGAGACCGACCAGCGCGGAGGGCCGGAGCTGCCCGGAGTTGACGGCCGTCATCAGGTCGGTACCGCCGGCCACCGGCACGGCGGTGGGCACGGCGGTCAGCGCCGCCACGGCCTCGTCCAGCGTCGTGGGCAGCGTGACGGCCTGCGCCGCCTGCGGTACGTGCGTGGTCAAACCGGCTGCCCCTTCCCGCTGCCCCACCTGGTCCCACCTGTGCTGCCGTACGGTACGTGCTGACAGGGCGGACGTGGCAACTCTGGCACATCTTCGCAAGGCGCGAAGACAGGGGTCCGCTAGGAGGCATTCGCCCGTCTCACCAGGGAGATGGTCCGTTTTCGCACGGCATCACCGGTGCGCTCCGGTTGAAGCTGTTCGGTGATGCTTGCGACGCTTTTGCCTTACCTGTTCGGAAGCCGGGCTACCTGTTCGGGGGCTTCCCCTCGATGGGCCGCCCGAGAACCCCGGGGCGCCGCTGCCAGGGCCGCGGCCCGGCCGGCGGCCGGTAGCCCACACCCAGGGCGTCAAGTCGCCGGTAGTGCACGGACATCCGCCGCTCGAAGTCGGCGAAGTCCCGCTCCGCGGGGGCGGGCAGGGCGCTCCAGGCCACCTCGGCGAAGGCCGACAGCCTCGGGTAGGTCTGGTAGTCCACGCGCCCCTGATCCTCCATCACCTCGGTCCACACGTTGGCCTGTGTGCCGAGCACATGGCGGGCCTCGTCCTCGGTGAGCTCTGCGGGCACCGGTTCAAACCGGTAGACGTCCTCCAGGGTGCGGACGAAGCCGATCGGCACCGGCTCGTCCTCGCCCGCCGCCTGCCGGTGGTCCAGATACACGTACTGCTCGGGGCACATGACGACGTCGTGTCCGGCTCGCGCGGCGGCGACCCCGCCCGCGTACCCGCGCCAGGAGGACACGGCCGCGCCCTTGGCGAGCCCGCCCTCCATGATCTCGTCCCAGCCGATGAGCCTGCGCCCGCGCGCGGTCAGCCACTTGTCGAAGTGTCCGATGAACCAGGCCTGCAACTCGTCCTCGCCGGCGAGCCCGAGTTCCTTGATGCGGGCCTGCGCGGCCGGGGACTGCCGCCACTGGTCCTTGCGGCACTCGTCGCCGCCGACGTGGATGAACTCGGAGGGGAACAGTTCCAGCAGTTCCTCGAAGACGCCCTCGTAGAACCGGAGGGTGTTGTCGGTGGGGGCGAGTACGTTGGCGGAGATTCCCCAGTCGTCCCAGACCGGAAGTGCGGTGCCGCCCTCGGCGGACGCGGAGATGACGTCGGTGTTGCCGAGTTCCGGGTACGCGGCGATGGCGGCCTGCGAATGTCCCGGCAGGTCGATCTCGGGGACGACGGTGATATGCCGTTCGGCGGCGTAGGCGACGATCTCGCGGATGTCGTCCTGGGTGTAGAAGCCGCCGTGCGGCTTGTCCTCCCACAGCGGTGAGGCGCGGTGGCCGAATCTGCTGCGCGCCCGCCAGGAGCCGGTCGCGGTCAGTTCCGGATGGCGCCGGATCTCGACGCGCCAGCCCTGATCGTCCGTCAAGTGGAAGTGGAAGACGTTGAGTTTGTGCGCGGCCATCAGATCGAGGTGGCGCAGGACGCCTTCCTTGGGCGTGAAGTGCCGGGCCACGTCGAGCATGAGGCCGCGCCAGCGGAAGCGGGGGGAGTCCTCGATCGTGACGTGCGGCACGGCCCACGCGCGGTCGCGGTCGAGCGGGGCCCTGCGGTAGGCGTCGGGGCCGAGCAGCTGCCTGAGCGTCTGGGCGCCCCAGAAGACACCGGCCGCGTCGCCGCCCTCGACCAGGATCCCGGACGCGTCGCTGAGCAGGCGGTACGCCTCGGGGCCGAGCGCGGGAGCGAGCTCCAGCACGATGCCGTCGCCCTCGGCGTCGCCGGCCTCCCGCCCCTCGCGCAGCGGCAGGCCGGTGGCCTGCTGCAGGACGGTGCGCAGCCAGTTGCCCACGCCTTCGGTACCGGGGCCGGCGCAGAGCCGGGAGTGCCCCGTCAGGCGCACCTCGCCGGAGGCGGTGACGGCGCCGCGCGGCGCCGGAATCAGTTCGTTCACGTCAGTCCTTTGCCGCTCCGCCCGGCCCTGGGACCGGGCGTCGCTGTGCGGGTACGAGGAACACCGGTGACGACGCCGGCGGGGCCGCCGGCTGCGAAGGGCCGCTGAGGAGGGAGGACTTGGCAGGGCAGGACGGCAGCGCCCGGACGGCGCTCAGGGGGCCGCTCGGTGCTGAGCCGCCCGCGGGCGGCTCCGCGCGGCTCGCGCCGTCCGTGACGGCGGCCTCCGCGAGCACGCCGGAACGCGCCCCGGAGGCGTCGCGGTTCCCGGCCGGGAACCGGCGGGACTACTTGTCGCCGCCCTTGCCCTTGTCGTCGCCGCCGGCGCCCATGGACTCGTAGATCTCCTTGCACATGGGGCACACGGGGTACTTCTTCGGATCGCGGCCGGGCACCCACACCTTGCCGCACAGCGCCACGACGGGGGTCCCGTCGAGGGCGCTCGCCATGATCTTGTCCTTCTGGACGTAGTGGGCGAAGCGCTCGTGGTCGCCGTCGCCGTGGGACACCTGTGGCGTCGGCTCAACGAGGGTCCCCGTACCAGTCCCGCGCTCGGGCTCGAGAGTGCTCATAAGTGCCAAGGGTACTGAAGGTCACCCGGATCAGTTGAGCGATGGGTCGTCCGGGTACGTGGCCACCATCGCGAGCTCGCTGCGCTGGCGGCGCAGGACCTCGCGCCAGAGTCTTTCCGGCGCCGGGGAGGAGACGTCGCCGGGCTCCGACTCGACGACGTACCACGCGCCGTCGGCCAGCTCGTCCTCGAGCTGGCCGGGGCCCCAGCCGGCGTACCCGGCGAAGATCCGCAGCGAGCCGAGGGCCGAGGCGAGCAGCTCGGGGGGTGCCTCCAGGTCGACCAGTCCGATCGCGCCGTGCACTCTGCGCCAGCCCAGCGGCGCTCCGTCCGCGCCCGTTCCGCCGGGGATGACCGCGACCCCCAGGGCCGAGTCCAGGGACACCGGGCCGCCCTGGAAGACGACGCCCGGCTCACCGGCGAGGTCCGCCCAGCCCTCCAGGATGTCACCGACGTCCACCGGGGTCGGACGGTTGAGGACGACGCCGAGGGAGCCCTCCTCGTCGTGGTCGAGAAGGAGCACCACCGCACGGTCGAAGTTCGGGTCCGCCAGGGCGGGCGTTGCCACGAGCAACCGCCCTGTGAGCGAGGACACCTCGGTCATGACAGACATGATCCCGCATCCTGCCGGGGCTCGGGGAGGCAATGCGGGTAAGAAGGGTGCCCCCAGCTCAGCGCCCGGCGCGGGGCCCGCGGCACGCCCCGGGCCCCGGTGACCCCCTGTGCCCGGCCGGCAGCGGTTCGTGTTGTGACGAAGCTATGACGTAGCTGGGTGGTCCTCGGGCTTACAGAAGGGGGGTGGGCGGCCATTACCCTTTCCCTTCTGGCCCCTGCCCCACTCATCGGAACGCGAGATACATGACCGTCAACGGCAATGACGACGTACTCCTCGTCCACGGCGGCACCCCGCTGGAGGGTGAGATCCGGGTCCGCGGTGCGAAGAACCTCGTACCCAAGGCCATGGTCGCCGCTCTGCTGGGCAGTGAACCGAGCCGGCTGCGCAACGTTCCGGACATCCGTGACGTGCGTGTCGTACGCGGCCTGCTGCAGCTGCACGGGGTGACGGTCCGTCCGGGCGAGGAGCCGGGCGAGCTGGTGATGGACCCCACGCACGTCGAGAGCGCCAACGTCGCTGACATCGATGCCCACGCGGGCTCGAGCCGCATCCCGATCCTCTTCTGCGGGCCGCTGCTGCACCGCCTCGGGCACGCGTTCATCCCGGGCCTGGGCGGCTGCGACATCGGCGGCCGGCCCATCGACTTCCACTTCGACGTGCTGCGGCAGTTCGGCGCGCGGATCGAGAAGCGGGCGGACGGCCAGTACCTGGAGGCGCCGCAGCGGCTGCGCGGCACGAAGATCCGGCTGCCCTACCCGTCCGTCGGCGCGACCGAGCAGGTGCTGCTCACCGCGGTGCTGGCGGAGGGTGTCACGGAGCTCTCGAACGCGGCCGTGGAGCCGGAGATCGAGGACCTGATCTGCGTCCTGCAGAAGATGGGCGCCATCATCGCGATGGACACCGACCGCACGATCCGAGTCACCGGCGTGGACAAACTGGGCGGTTACACCCACCGGGCGCTCTCCGACCGGCTGGAGGCCGCCTCCTGGGCGTCCGCCGCGCTCGCGACCGAGGGCAACATCTACGTCCGCGGCGCCCAGCAGCGCTCGATGATGACGTTCCTGAACACCTACCGGAAGGTGGGGGGCGCCTTCGAGATCGACGACCAGGGCATCCGGTTCTGGCACCCCGGCGGCCAGCTGAAGTCCATCGCGCTGGAGACGGACGTCCACCCGGGCTTCCAGACGGACTGGCAGCAGCCGCTGGTGGTCGCCCTCACGCAGGCCACGGGCCTGTCCATCATCCACGAGACGGTCTACGAGTCCCGCCTCGGCTTCACCTCCGCGCTCAACCAGATGGGTGCCCACATCCAGTTGTACCGCGAGTGCCTGGGCGGCTCCGACTGCCGCTTCGGCCAGCGCAACTTCCTGCACTCGGCGGTCGTCTCGGGCCCCACCAAGCTCCAGGGCGCCGACCTGGTCATCCCCGACCTGCGCGGCGGCTTCTCCTACCTCATCGCCGCGCTCGCCGCCCAGGGCACGTCCCGGGTGCACGGCATCGACCTCATCAACCGCGGCTACGAGAACTTCATGGAGAAGCTGGTCGAGCTCGGGGCCAAGGTCGAACTGCCCGGCAAGGCTCTCGGCTGACGCCGGCCCCTCCCCCGCACGACGATGGGGCGGCACCGGAGAGGTGCCGCCCCATTGGCGTTCTTCGCGCCGTACATCGTCCGGACGTGCTACGCGCCGTCCATCGTCCCGTGCTGTACGGACGGCAGGGTCACTTGCCCTTGGCGGCTTCCTTGAGCTTGCTGCCCGCGGAGACCTTCACGCTGTAACCGGCCGGGATCTGGATCGGGTCGCCGGTCTGCGGGTTACGGGCGGTGCGAGCGGCACGGTGGGTGCGCTCGAAGGTCAGGAAGCCAGGGATGGTGACCTTCTCGTCGCCCTTGGCGACGACCTCGCCGACGGTCTCGGCGAACGCGGCCAGCACGGCGTCGGCGTCCTTGCGGGTCACCTCGGCGCGGTCGGCCAGCGCGGCCACCAGCTCACTGCGGTTCATGTTGTTACTCCCGTGTTCTTCTTGCCGTTGAGGCGTGCCACGCGGCGGAGCCGCGAGTGGGCACGGTGAAGCCGATGCTGCCAGGGTCCTCGGTGAGGCCCCGGACCCGGGTCCGACGTCAGACCCTCGCGCCCAGGGACGCATCCTGCCCCCACCTGCGGCGCGAAAGCCAATCCGGCACCCGCAGGAGTCGTGAGAACACCCTTGGGAGTCACACGAAAAGAGGGCCTGAGCCTGGCCGACACGATAAACGCCGGTCAGCGGGCCCAGGTTCCGCGACGCGCCGGTGCAAGGCCTTGCCGTGGCGATGCTCACAGCCTACGCACATCAGCGCGGCGACCACGATCACGACGCCGCCACCGCCTTCGCCGCGTCCCGCACCGCACCGGCCACCGCGCCCGCGACCTTGTCGTTGAAGACGCTCGGGATGATGTAGTTCGGGTTCAGCTCGTCCTCGGTCACCACGTCCGCCAGCGCGGTCGCGGCCGCGAGCATCATGTCGGTGTTGACGGTGCGGGACTGCGCGTCCAGCAGGCCGCGGAACACGCCCGGGAACACCAGCACGTTGTTGATCTGGTTGGGGAAGTCGGAACGCCCGGTGGCCACAACCGCCGCCGTCTGACGGGCGATTGCCGGGTCCACCTCGGGGTCGGGGTTCGCGAGCGCGAACACGATGGCACCGTCGGCCATGGCGGCGACGTCGTCGCCGTCGAGGACGTTCGGGGCCGAGACGCCGATGAAGACGTCGGCGCCGCGCACGGCCTCCTTGAGCGTGCCGGTCAGGCCCTCGGGGTTGGTGTTGTCGGCGATCCAGCGCAGCGGCGAATCGGCCGGCGCCGCGCGCAGGTCCTCGCGGCCGGCGTGCACGACGCCGTGGATGTCGGCGACGACGGCGTTCTTCACGCCCGCGGCGAGCAGCAGCTTCAGGATGGCCGTGCCGGCCGCGCCGGCCCCGGACATGACGACCCGGATGTTCTCGATGGCCTTGCCGGTGACGCGGAGCGCGTTCGTCAGGGCGGCGAGGACCACGATCGCGGTGCCGTGCTGGTCGTCGTGGAAGACGGGGATGTCGAGGGCCTCGCGCAGCCGCGCCTCGATCTCGAAGCAGCGGGGGGCGGAGATGTCCTCGAGGTTGATGCCGGCGAAGCCGGGGGCGATCGCCTTGACGATCTCGACGATCGCGTCGGTGTCCTGGGTGTCCAGGCAGAGGGGCCAGGCGTCGATGCCGGCGAAGCGCTTGAAGAGGGCCGCCTTGCCCTCCATCACCGGCAGCGCGGCCTTCGGGCCGATGTTGCCCAGGCCCAGCACGGCCGAGCCGTCCGTCACGACCGCAACGGAGTTGCGCTTGATGGTCAGGCGGCGGGCGTCCTCGGGGTTCTCGGCGATCGCCATGCAGACGCGGGCCACACCCGGCGTGTAGACCATGGAGAGGTCGTCGCGGTTGCGGATCGGGTGCTTCGACGCCATCTCGATCTTGCCGCCGAGGTGCATCAGGAACGTACGGTCCGAGACCTTGCCGAGGGTGACGCCCTCGATGCGGCGCAGCTGCTGGACGATCTCCTCGGCGTGGGCCGTGGAGCTGGCCGCGATGGTGACGTCGATACGGAGCTTCTCGTGGCCGGAGGCGGTCACGTCGAGGCCGGTCACCGAGCCTCCGTGGGACTCCACGGCGGTGGTGATCTGGGAGACCGCGGTGCCGCTCGCCGGCACCTCCAACCGGACCGTGATCGAGTAGGAGACGCTGGGCGCCGTTGCCATGGCCGACTTCCTCTGCTTTCACCGTGATGCTGGATATGCCGTCCGATCGTCGCACCTACCGTCGAGTAGGCGTTAGTCGCCCCGGATTGCGAACGTTTTGTTCACGGCGGAAGGAAGAGGAAAGGAAGAGCAGAGGGAACAGGAAGAGGCCCGCGTCACATCAGGACGCGGGCCTCCCGCAGTTCGAGTGGCACCGACCCGCCATGCTCGCCTCGCGGCAAGTGGTCGCTCGCAGCGACTAAGGTTGGGCCCGGGGGCTTGGATCGAGCCGGTGCCACACCCAGGCTAACAAACAGATCCCGCTGAGCCATTCCCGTGGCGGGAGTTCGTCCGCCGCTAATCCCGCAGCAGGTCGGGCACCCCCCGCGCGTCCGGCTCGTCCCGGTCCGCCGAGACGATCGTCAGCTGCTGGGTGGCGCGGGTCAGGGCGACGTAGAGCACCCGCAGGCCGGCCGGGGACTCGTCCGCGATCTCCGCGGGCGAGACGACGACCGTCGCGTCGTACTCCAGTCCCTTCGCCTCCAGGCTGCCGAGGGCCACGACCCGGTCGCCGAGCCCGGCGAGCCAGCGGGCGGCCTCCTCCCTGCGCTGCATGGCGACGACCACGCCGACGGTGCCGTCGACCAGGTCGAGGAGCCGGGCCGCCTCCGCCCGGACGGTCCGCGGGAGGGAGTCCCGTGCGCCGCCGGATCCGTCGGCCGTGGTCACGAAGCGTGGTTCGACACCGGTGGAGCGGACGGCCGCCGGGGGCTCGGCGCCCGGCATGGCGAGGGCGAGCACCTTGGCGGCCAGCCCGGCGATCTCGGCCGGGTTGCGGTAGTTCACCGTCAGCCGGAAGCGGCGGCGGGGGCGGGTGCCGAGCGCCTCGTCGCGGGCCTCGGCCGCCTCGTCCACGTCGGACCAGGAGGACTGGGCCGGGTCGCCGACGACCGTCCAGGTGGCGTGCCGGCCGCGGCGGCCGACCATGCGCCACTGCATCGGGGTGAGGTCCTGGGCCTCGTCGACGATGACGTGGGCGTACTCGGTGCGCTCCTGCGCCAGCCGCTCGGCCCGCTCGCGCTGCGACTCCTCGCGGGCCGGCATCAGCTCCTCCAGGCCGGTGAGGTGGTCCAGCGGACCCGGCTCGCGCCTCTTCCTCGGGCGGGCCGGGACGCCGAGGATCGCCTGCAGCTCGTCGAGCAGGGCGATGTCGTGCACCGAGTGGCCGTCCCGCCGCAGCGAGCGGGCGACGCGGCGGATCTCACCGGGGTTGAGGATCCGGCGGGCCCAGCGGCCCAGGCAGCGCTCGTCGGCCATCGCCGCCAGCACGGAGCCGGGGGTCAGCTCCGGCCACCAGGCGTCGAGGAACTCGAGGAAGGAGTCCTCCGAGGAGACGTCGTCGTCGAAGGAGGAGCGCAGTTCGGCGGCGAGTTCCGGATCGGTGTGGCGGGCGGCGGAGCCCGACCGCTCCCACAGGGCGTCCAGGAGCAGCTTGCGGGCGCGGGGGCGCAGCAGGTTCACGGGCGCGGTGCCGCCGAGGGCGGTGCGGCGGACGCCTTCCAGCTCCTTGGCCGCCAGCTCCAGGCGGCGGCCGAAGGCGACCACGCGCAGCAGCCGCGGCGCGCCGTCCGTCTCCAGCGCCCCGCGCGCCGCCTTCCGCAGCACCTTGAGCATGCGGTACGAGCCCTTGACGCGGGCGGTGGCCGGGGAGTCGTAGAGGGTGGCCTCGGCGCCGACGGCGTCCACGGCGAGTGAGCCGATCGCGCGGACGGCGACCTGGCCCTCCTCGCCGAGCGAGGGCAGGACGCCCTCGGTGTAGGCGACCAGCAGCGGGGTCGGGGAGACGATGAGGATGCCGCCCGCGTACCGGCGCCGGTCCTGGTAGAGGAGGTAGGCGGCGCGGTGCAGGGCGACCGCCGTCTTGCCGGTGCCCGGGCCGCCCTCGACGTAGGTCACGGAGGCGGCGGGGGCCCGGATGACGAGATCCTGCTCGGCCTGGATGGAGGCGACGATGTCGTGCATCGTGTGGCCGCGGGCCCGGCCCAGCGCGGCCATCAGCGCGCCGTCGCCGACCACGGGCAGCTCGTGGCCGTCGAGGAAGGCCGTGAGCTCGGGGCGCATCAGGTCGTCCTCGACGCCGAGGACCCTGCGGCCCTTGGAGCGGATCACGCGGCGGCGCACGACCCGGCCGGGGTCGACGGGGGTGGAGCGGTAGAAGGGGGCGGCCGCGGGGGCCCGCCAGTCGATGACGAGCGGCGCGTAGTCGGAGTCCAGGACACCGATCCGGCCGATGTGCAGGGTCTCGGCGATGTCGGCCGTGCCGTCCTCGCGCACGGCGCCCTCGGCGGGTTCCACGGCGGTGTAGGCGCCGTCGGGCCCCTTCTTGCCGTCCTTGCCGAGCAGCAGGTCGATCCGGCCGAAGAGGAAGTCCTCGAACTCGTTGTTCAGCCGGTTGAGGTGGACGCCGGCCCGGAAGACCTGGGCGTCCCGCTCGGCGAGGGCGCCCGGTGTGCCGACCTGGCCGCGCTGGGCCGCGTCGTGCATCAGGAACTCGGCCTCGTGGATCTTCTCCTCGAGACGCCGGTACACCCGGTCCAGGTGTTCCTGTTCGACGCGGATCTCTCGGTCGCGGGTTGAGTCGTGATCCGAGCCGACCGCGGTTTCCTGCTGAGCCTGAGCGGCCACCGGGCCCCCTTCTGACGTGCTGGGCAGCCGTCAACCGTACGCGAAGGGAACCCGGCAAGGCTACGTACGCTACGCGTCGATCTGCACGAGCTTCTTGCCGTCGAAGGTCATGACCTCGAAGTGGTCGATCTCGTTGGGCTTGAAGGCGGCGCCGCCCTGGGCGTACAGAGGCTCCTTGGCCTCTTCGACCTTGGCGTTCGGGATGCCGTAGCCCCACTTGGGGACCGACCAGGAGGACATCGTCTCGCGCTCGCCGTTCTTGCCGACGGCGACGAGGGAGCACTTCAGCGGGCCCTTGACGTTGCTGAGCTCGACGACGCCCCAGGTGCCCCAGTCCTTCTTCTCCATCGCCACGGTCGCCTTGACCTTGGTGGCGGCGTCGGTCGCCGTCATCTTGTCGGAGATGGTGCCGAAGGCCGCCTTGGCGCCGGCCGAGAGCGGTGTGGCCTGGGTGCCGGAGTCGCCGCCGCCGTTGACCGCCATGACCGTCAGCGGGCCGCCGATGATCAGCGCGGCCGCGGCCGCCACGAGGTAGAAGCTCTTGCGGCGCTTGCGCGCCCGGCGCTCGGAGACCTCGTCGACGAGCTTCTCCGCGAGCCGCGGGCTGGGCCGGGCGGAGAGGGACTCGCCGATGGCGGGTGAACCGGTGCCGGGCAGGTCCGCGAGCGCGGCCAGCATGGGCTCCATCCCGGCCAGCTCGTCGAGCTGCTGGGCGCACCACTCGCAGGTGGCGAGGTGAGCCTCGAAGGCGGTGGCCTCGGCGTCGTCGAGGATGCCGAGGGCGTAGGCGCCGACCGTTTCGTGCTCGCTCGGGCCCGGAGATCCCATCATGGAGCCAGACATACCCGAACCACCTGTGCCGAATCCCTGGTTACCCCCGTAAACACTCATCACGCCGTCACCCCCCGCTCCTCCAGTGCCAGCTTCATCGAACGCAGGGCGTAGAACACCCGAGACCGCACCGTGCCACTGGGTATGCCCAGCGTCTCGGCCGCCTCGTTGACGGTACGCCCCTTGAAATACGTCTCGACGAGCACCTCCCGGTGGGCCGGGGTCAGGTCGTCCAGCGCGTCCGACAGCGTCATCAACCACAGCGCCTTGTCGATCTCGTCCTCCGCGGGGATGACCTCCAGCGGCGACGGATCGACCTCCTGCGGCCGGGCCTGCCGGCTGCGGTGGCCGTCGATGACGATGCGGCGCGCGACCGTCACCAGCCAGGGGCGTACCGATCCGGTCGCCCGATTGAGCTGACCGGCGTTCTTCCAGGCACGGATGAGTGTTTCCTGCACCACGTCCTCGGCTCTCTGGCGGTCACCCGCGACCAGCCGAAGGACGTACGCGAGGAGAGGTCCGGCGTGCTCCCGGTACAGGGCACGCATCAGCTCCTCATCAGGTTCCGAGGGCTGGGACATGCGATGTCGGGCCCTCGATCCACGTTCATTGGCCACGACGGAATCCTTGCGCACGCCCACCTCCGATGTCCGGGGGTTCCCCCAGCCGGTCGCTCGCCCACACGTACGCAAGCGGACCGCGGCCTGTTCAAAGTGGGGTGACAGTTTTCTGCCGCGTGACGTGACGAGGGGGACATGCGGCTACATTCCCCCCGCGCGTTCTTTACATTTCCGCCACACCGGCCATGTTCAAGCCGACGGCCGTGTCACGCCTGAGGTGAACGGTGTGTAATCGAAATCACTTTCATAATGGTCTCACCAAAGCGACATACAGGGCGTCACGCGCGGGCCAGAGCCGCCCGCCGGCGGTGCCGGGCGACCCGTTCGCGGTTCCCGCAGACCTCACTGGAGCACCAGCGCCTCCTGCGCCCCCGGGACGAATCGACGTAGACGATCGGGCAGTTGTCGCCCTCGCACTGCCGCAGACCGGCCCGCGCGACCGGGTCGGTGAGCAGCTCCACGGCGTCCCGGGCGATCGCCCCCAGCAGCTGCGCGCACTCGGGCGGGGCGGCCAACTCGCGTACGAGCGAGCCGTCCCGGTCCCGCACGGCCCGTGGGGCGGGCGGCGCGGCGCGGGCGATCTCGTTCACCCGGGCGAGCGCGGTGTCGTACCCGGGGCGGGGCTCGGACCCGAGCCGCCCGCCGATCAACTCGCCCACGTGTCCGCGCAGTTCACGGAAGGCGACGAGCCATGAGGCGTCGGCGTGGGCCAGCGGGGTGCCCGGCGGGGCGAGACCGGCCGCGGTGATCCAGGCGCGCAGCACCTCGGGCGAGTCGAACCGCTCCTCGGGATGGGTGGTCGCGAGCAGATCCAGGCAGATCCGCCCGGCGTCGAACCGCAACTCGTACGCGACCGTGGCCGTACCCAGTGCCATGTGCCTGTCACCGCCTGGCTAGGGAACCCGAGAGGCTGGAGAACCGATCCCTCTTACAGTGCATGCCCGCTCGCGCGGCCGGAACCCCTCGTACCGGCGGCCGGCGGCCGGCGGACACCCGCTCACGCGGCCCCGCTCCCCCGGCCCCGTGACCGCCACCGCCCTCGGCGCCACGGGATGCCGCACGGCCGGGCCGGGGGACGAGTGCCGCCCCGGCGCCTGCCCGTGGACTGCCCGTGAACTGCCGGGCGGCCCCAGCGAACGGCGCCCCCGGCGCACATCCGGCGCCGCCGGCGGGTCGCTCCAACCCGTCAGGGCACCGTCCCCACCGGGCCCCGGCCCGGGCTCACGCGTCCGCGTACTTCGTGTCCGCCGCCGGGTCCAGGGCGAGCCGGTACCCCCGCTTGACCACCGTCTGGATCAGCTTCGGAGCCCCGATCGCCGTCCGCAACCGGGCCATCGCCGTCTCCACGGCGTGCTCGTCGCGCCCGGCACCGGGCAGGGCCCGCAGCAGCTCCGCCCGCGCCACCACCCAGCCCGGCCGCCGCGCCAGCGCCCGCAGCAGCGCCATCCCGGCCGGCGGCACCGGCTTCAGCTCGCCGTCGACGAGCACCGCGTGGCCCCGGATCTCCAGCCGGTGCCCGGCGACGGGCAGCGAGCGGGCCCGCCCCGGCAGCTCCTGGCAGAGCAGCTGCACGAGGGGCCCGAGCCGGAACCGCTCGGGCTGCACCGTGTCGACGCCGCGGGCCTGCAACGGCAGCGCCGTCACCGGTCCGACGCAGGCGGGCAGCACGTCGTGGTGGAGGGCGGCGAGCAGCTCGGCCGTCAGCCCGCGCTGTGCGGCCCGGTCCAGCAGGGACACGGCGGCGGGCGCACTGGTGAAGGTGACCGCGTCCAGGCCGCGCGAGACGGCGGCGTCCAGCAGCCGGTCCACCGGCCCGAGGTCCTCCGGCGGCATCCACCGGTACACCGGCACCCCGACGACCTCCGCTCCCCCGGCCCGCAGCGACTCCACGAACCCGGGCAGCGGCTCGCCGTGCAGCTGTACGGCGACCCGGCGTCCGTCGACGCCCTCCTCCAGCAGCCGGTCCAGCACCTCGGCCATCGACTCGCTCGACGGCGACCAGTGCTCCGTCAGCCCGGCGGCCCGGATCGCGCCCTTGACCTTGGGGCCCCGGGCCAGCAGCTCGGTCTCACGCAGCCGTGCGAGCAGCGACTCGCCGAGCCCCCATCCCTCGGCGGCCTCGACCCACCCCCGGAAGCCGATGGCGGTCGTGGCCACGACCACGTCCGGCGCCTGGCCGAGCAGGTCCTTCGTCGCCGCCAGCAGCTCGCTGTCGTCGGCGAGCGGCACGATGCGCAGGGCCGGTGCGTGCAGGACGGCGGCTCCCCGTCGCTGCAGCAGCGCGCCCAGCTCGTCGGCCCGGCGCGCGGCCGTCACGCCGACCGTGAAGCCGGCGAGCGGCCCGTGCCGGCCGGTGCCGGCTTGCTGCTGTTCGTCGTACATGGCTCTCGTCCCGAAGAGTCGTCCTACACGAAGAGTCGTCCCACACGCGGTACGGCGGCACCGCCGGTACGCCGAACCGAGCCTGTCAACGGTCCGTGACAGGCTCGGTTCGGCGTCATGTCGCCGGTGTTACGTCACACCTCGGCATAGCTGAGCTGCGGCTCAGCCTCTGCGGCGGCCGCGGTCGCGCTCTTGGCGGCCGTCCTTCGAAGGTATACGGCCCAGGTGACCGCGAAGCAGACACCGTAGTAGGCGAGGAAGGCGACGAAGGCGCCGGTGCCGGTGCCGTAGGAGAGGAAGGACTGCCGCAGCGTCAGGTTGATGGCGAGGCCGCCCAGGGCGCCGACCGCCCCGATGAGGGCCATGGAGGCACCGGACAGCCGCCGTGCGTAGACGGCCGCTTCCTCGCCCTCCATGCCCCTGACCGTGGCCTTCGCCCGGAAGATGCCGGGGATCATCTTGTACGTGGAGCCGTTGCCGACCCCGGTGAGCACGAACAGGGCGATGAACCCGGTGATGAACAGCGGCAGCGACTTCTGCACCGACGCGGTGACCACGACGGCCGACGCCACGAACATGGCCGCGAAGTTCCACAGCGTGACCTTGGCCCCGCCGAGCCTGTCGGCGAGCTGCCCGCCCACCGGCCGGATCAGCGAGCCCAGCAGCGGGCCGATGAAGGTGAGTGACGCCGCCTGCAGGGGCGTACGGCCGAACTGGTTCTGCAGCACGAGCCCGAAGGCGAAGCTGTAGCCGATGAAGGAGCCGAAGGTACCGATGTAGAGGAAGGCCATGATCCAGGTGTGGCCCTCCCGCACGGCCTCCTTGGCCGCGCCGGTGTCGTTGCGCACCGGGCCCAGGTTGTCCATGAAGCGCGCGCTGAGCAGGACCGACACGACGATCAGCGGCACGTAGACCGACAGCAGCACGCGCGGGTGACCGGCTCCGGCGACACCGATGACCAGGAGCGCCACCAGCTGGACCACGGCGACGCCGATGTTGCCGCCGCCCGCGTTCATGCCGAGGGCCCAGCCCTTGAGGCGCAGCGGGTAGAAGTTGTTGATGTTGGTCATGGAGGAGGCGAAGTTCGCTCCGCCGACGCCGGTGAGGACCGCCACCAGCATGAACGTCGTGTACGAGGTGCCGGGCTCCATCACGAACAGCAGCGCCAGCGTCGGCACCAGCAGCAGACCCGCACTGAAGATGGTCCAGTTCCGGCCGCCGAAGCGGGCGACGGCGAAGCCGTAGGGCACCCGCAGGATCGCACCGACCAGCGAGGCCACGGCGACGAGGAAGAACTTGCCGGCCGGGTCGATCCCGTACTCGGGACCCATGGACAGTGCCAGGACGGAGTACAGACTCCAGACGGAGAACCCGATGTGCTCGGAGATGACCGAGAGGGTCAGGTTCCGCCGTGCGATGCCCTTGCCTTCCGCCTCCCAGAAGGCCTCGTCCTCAGGGTCCCACCGCTCGATCCAGCGGGACCCCTTGTGGGGTGCGGGGGGTGTGCCAGGGGCTGTCATGACGCCTCCACGGTGCTCCGGGGCTCGGTGGTACTCGGGGGTGCTGAGCGGTATGAGTCCCGAAGGTAGGGAGGCGGCGTTTCCGGCCTGTGGCACCGGGTGACCGGAAAGGAACTTCGCTCTCACCCCGGCGGGGAGCGGGATGAGAGGTAGTACGCCGCTGCGTTACGAACAGCTCCCCGGCAGGCAGCGGCCCCCGTGAGGACCACGGCCCGCCCGGCCACGGCCACGGGAACGCGACGCCGGCGGCGAACCCCGCCCGGTTCCTGCGTGACATCATTCAACCCGGTCTGTGCAGCGGTGATCACGGGAGGGACGGTCATGGGGGAACCAAGCAGCCAGCCGAAAGTGGACAATCCGTATCGGGCCTCCTTGCAGCGCCTCAGGACGAGCCTCACGACCGAGACCGAGATGCTGAAGAAACAGCTGCAGACCGCCGCCAGGGACATGGACGGCAAGAAGGTCTGGGTCGGCAAGGCGGCCGGCGCCTGGGCCAAGGAACTCGAAGGCCGGCGCTCGCGCATGAAGGTCCTGGTGGAGAAGCTCGTTCCGGCGGTGGACGCGGAGATCGCCAAGTGCCCGGAGAAGGTGACTCCGGGCGAGGCCAGGATGATGCGCATGGATCTGCAGGGCTACTGACGCCTGGCACGCGGTGACAGCGCACGCACCACCGACGGGGACAGGAACGGGGAGAGAAGGATGGGCGAGTTCTCGGGGATCGACTCCAAGGCGCTGAACGCCATGATCGGCTCGGTCAGGACGGACAAGGAGCGGATGCGCCAGAGCGTGTCCTGGATCAAGTCGAGCTTCGAGCGGCACGGCATCGACACCGGGCCCCTGACCCAGCTTCTCGGCATCTGCGGCTGGCTGGACGACCAGGTGCCGCTGCTGGTCCGCCGCTACCACCTCGCCCTGGCGGTGACCGGCGACGGCGACAGCGGGAAGCCGTATCCGCACGCCCCCAAGGGCACGGCGATGGTGACGGTCGACGAGGCGATGGTCGGCCGGAAGGCCGCCGCCGAACGCAACGGCAAGGCCCTGGCGGAGCGGTTCAAGAAGGACTTCAGCGGCAGCGACTCGGCGGAACTCTTCGCCGCCCTGGAAGCGAACGCCGGCGACGGTGACTTCGTGAAGGCCTTCTACAGCACCCTCGGCCCGGACAGACTGGTGTGGCTGTCCAACGAGATGGCCGACGACCCCTACGACGACTACTACGACAAGCACCCGGACGCGCTGGCCCACGACCGGACTCTCGTCGCCAGGACGCTCGGCACCTTCACCCGGGTGGCCTTCGACGGCAGGACCGCCAAGGAGAAGCAGGCCAACTGGAACAAGTGGTTCGACAAGTTCGCCATGGACCCCCAGCGCGGCTTCCGCCCGGACCGGCTGACGCCCCTGCTCGCCGGGGGGACGTACGACAAGGACTTCCTGGTCGCACTCGGCGACCGGGTCTTCGCGAAGGACCACAGGACTTTCGAGAACGAGTGGATGAACAGCAGCGGGAAGGGCCCCTGGGAGAGCGACCACTACGCCCAGCTGTTCAACGCCATCGCCGACGATCCCGAGGCGTCCGGCGAATGGATGAGCCACGGCTACGACAGCATCCAGGACATGCTCTACAACCCTGCCGGCTCATGGGACGGATCCCGCTCGGCCGCCCTGGTCAGGGTGCTGCACTCGGCGACCATCGACCTGCGCCCGACGAACGAGGCGCTCGCCGAGAAACTGACCGCGCACCTCATGTTCGACAACTACAGGCACATGAACGGCGACGAGAAGGACATCCATCCCATCGACGGGGTGGACTACTTCTACTCGCAGCTTGTCACGTCGTACTGGAAGGACCTGGAGAACGGGATCACCTCTCCGGTCGCCGACAAGTTCTGGATGGGCGACGCGACGTCGGGCGGTTTCGCGGAGAAGGCGTCCAAGTGGGACGAGAAGGCGTTCTCGAAGAGCCAGGACCCGTCCCGCTTCGGCCTGAAGGCGGGCGGACCGATGTGGCAGGCGCTGATGAACGAGTCGGCACGGGATCCGAAGGCGGCGGGGGAGCTGAGTGCGCTCTTCGATGCCTACCGTAATCAGATCGACAACCGGATCGTGCACACAGACCGTTCGGACGGCCATGCGACCGACTACCTGGCCATGAAGCGCGGCCTGATGATGAAGGCGTACGGCACCGCGTTCACCTACGCCAAGGGGTCCATCGAAGGGGACGCCGAGACGTGGGCGGAGAGCGTGAACGAGTTCCGCAAGACGCTGATCGAGACGGCGGCCGCCGGGGCGCAGGCGGCCGCGACGGGCGGCACCACCGCAGTCGCCGACCTGGGCAAAGAGCAGCTCACCGGGCTCGGTGACTCCGCCAAGGGCCTGCTCACGGACTGGTTGGCGGAACAGGTGAGTGTCAAGCCCGAGGAGGCACCGGGCGGGCTCGCGGACAAGTACAAGGGCCTGTCCGAAGCCGAACTGGACACGTCGTGGCGTGACAATTACCAGCGGCTCGCGAACAATCAGCTCGCCGGCGACCCCGCCACCGGTCTGAAGCCCGGGTTCGACCAGGCAATCACCCAACCGGTCACTGCCGGGCCGGTCCACCGGGACGGCACGGTGTACACGGGCGACCCGAAGGACTACATCCAGAGCCCTGCCGACAACTTCCTCACGTCTACGGGGCAGGTGATGGAGCCGAACAGGATGAACCCCCGGCAGCTGAGCGCTTATTCACACTGGCTGCAGGACTACGCGGTGGTGGCCAAGGTCCAGCGCGACGGGTTTCAGACCTCCCAGCAGTTCCAGAACATTCCCGACTGATGTCTTACTTCGAGGGTGCGATTTTCAGGGCGTTGATGAAGGTCCGGAGTTGGGCAGGTGCCGCGGCAGACACGATCTCGCGGTGATTGAGCACGGGAGCCAGGGTGACGGCGGTTGTGTTGTCGTGCCAGCCGCATGTGGTGAACGTGACCGCGCCGGTGGTGATGTCAGCGCAACGGATCTTCCCGCCCACGGCGCCCGCCGGATACGTCTTGACCCGTCGCGGATCGATCGCCGAATTGTAGACCGAGCGGAGTTCGTCGTTCGGTCCCGCCGGTTTGAGGGTGGCATGCGGCCAGTACCGGGCACGGACTATCAACGCCTTCCCGCCCGGAGCCCGATAGGTCAGGTTGACCTGCCCCTTCGTGATATCGGTGTTGATCGAGTCCGCACCGATCTCGGTCCATTCAGTGTCTTGAGGCTTCGCCTCCCTGTACCCCGCGAACGCGCTCGGCAGCACCGGAGCGCGCTGCGCGGAGTCACCGCTCCCGCCCCTCGTCGCCCACCACGTCCCGCCGCCGATGAGCAGCGCGGCGACGACCACCGCGCCTGCGACGATCAGCCGCCCTCGGCTGCGCTGCTGTCCGGCGTCCGGCACCGACCGGGTGGGGGAAGACGCCACCTTGGTGTCGTCACCGAACGATGAGTCAGTCATGAGTCTTCCTGTAGTGGTGAGGCACAGTGACGCGGTGGCCGTACCCGATGACCGCGGCGCATCGACCATAACCTCGGTGATGCGGCCGCGTACCGTCTTCAGCGGCCGGCGGCCGGCGGCCGACGGCACGGGCGTGCCACACGTCGGCGTCCCTGCCGAGATGCCCACCCACTCTCTCGAAGGCACCGGTGCCCTCCGGTCAGCTCTTCCGCCGGCTCCCCCCGCGGCTCGCGCCGTCCGGCCACAGCCGGGGGCTCCGCTTCGCCGCGATGTCCTCGATCCAGCCGAAGGAGACGATCGCCAGGCCGATCAGGGGCCAGACGAGGACGAACATCCACAGCATGTAGGTGGAGTCCAGGGTCGAGGAGGCGCGGGCGCTCTGCATGAATGGCAGGTTGTAGGCCTGGTCGATGATCGGGACCGTGGCCATGATCAGCAGGTTGTGCCAGAGGTAGATGGTGACGGCCCTGTTGTTGGCCAGGGTCACCGCCTTGTCCCATTTGGCGAGGCGGCCCGGGAGCTGCCGCCAGGAAGGCGAGTACTGGAGCAGGATCACGACGAAGCCGAAGGACCAGGTCGCCTGGGCCAGCGGGATGTCGTTGAGGTCCCAGCCGTCGGGGCCCAGATGGCCCGAGGCCCACCACAGCCCGAAGGCCATCACCATGGCCGCGCCGGAGACGGCGACGTAGCGCGGGACGCGCTGGAGCACGCCCTCGTGGTGGGCGAAGCCGAGCACCCAGCAGCCGCCGTAGACCGTGAAGTCGGTGACCGCGTTGCCGGTCTCGCCGGGGATGGTCACCAGGCCCGTGCCGACGACCGCCGTCAGGGCCAGCGGGGCCAGCAGCGTCGCCCAGGGCACCCGGCGGAACGCCCACAGCAGCAGGGGCGAGGCGACCACGAACCACAGGTACGCCCGCAGGTACCACAGCGGGCCGCACGCCTGCACCGCCCAGCTGTCCTCCAGCAGGCCCGACCGGGAGCCGAGGTGCCAGGGGTAGGGCGGGGCGCCGACCGGCACGATGTAGTTGAACAGGTCGATGATGCCCCAGGTCCCGCCGGTGTCCGGGTCCTTCACCGGGTTGTAGCCGCCGGCGAACATCATCACCAGCACCGCCGCGCTGAACGCCCACAGCGGCGGCAGCAGCCTGCGCAGCCTGCCCCGGATCACGCTCGCCGCCGGCCGGCTCAGCGACCGTGCCATCAGCGAGCCCGCGAGCGCGAACATCACGCCCATGGAGGGGAACAGGACCGACAGCCAGGCCCAGCCGAACAGGTGGTAGACCACCACGCGGACCAGCGCGATCGAGCGGAGCAGGTCGAGGTAGCGGTCCCGGCCCGGCTTCTTCGGGGCCGGGGCGGAGCCGGGTGCGTCGACGGGCGCCGCGGCGGCCGCGGGCACCGGCGCCCCGGACCGGGTCGCCGGTGGCGGGACCGGCCGCTGCTGCGGGACGCCGAACGACGGCGTCGACTCCGGGGTCCCGGTCGTGTATCCGTGGGTCATGCCACGGGCCTCCGATCACTGCTGTGCGTCCGCCGGGCCGGCACCGGGCCGCCGGGTGCCTCCACGACACCCGTGCGCCGCAGCTTCTGCCAGCGCAGACGGCCGCCGGTGAGCGCGGTGATCCAGGACTGGAGCAGCACGACGTACATGAGCTGGCGGTAGAGGATCTGCTGCAGGGGCAGCGAGATGAGATGGGTCATGCGTTCGCGGTCGAGGCGGAAGGCGTAGGCCGCGCACGTCGCCTGGATCGCCAGGACGCCGAGCCACGCCACGATCGTCTTCTGCGTGGGGCCGAACACGACGCCGTACAGCAGGAAGATGTCGATCAGGGGCGCGAGCAGCGGCGCCACGACCATGAACATCGCCACCAGGGGCAGGCCGACGCGGCCGAAGCGGCCCGAGGGGCCCCTCTCCACGATCGCCCGGCGGTGCTTCCAGATCGCCTGCATGGTGCCGTACGACCAGCGGTAGCGCTGCGACCACAGCTGCTGGACCGTCTCCGGCGCCTCGGTCCAGGCCCGCGCGTTCTCGGCGTAGACGACCCGCCAGCCGTCGCGGTGCATGGCCATCGTGATGTCGGTGTCCTCGGCGAGCGTGTCGTCGCTCATGCCGCCGACCCGCTCCAGCGCCGAGCGCCGGAAGGCGCCGACCGCGCCGGGGATCGTCGGCATGCAGCGCAGGATGTCGTACATCCGGCGGTCGAGGTTGAAGCCCATCACGTACTCGATGTGCTGCCAGGCGCCGATCAGCGAGTCCCGGTTGCCGACCTTGGCGTTGCCGGCCACGGCGCCGACCTCCGGGTCGCCGAAGGGCTGCACCAGCTCCCGTACGGTGGCCGGCTCGAAGACGGTGTCGCCGTCCATCATCACGATGATGTCGTGACTGGCGTTCGCCAGGCCGCGGTTGAGGGCGGCCGGCTTGCCCGCGTTCAGCTGGCGGACGACCCGGACGTTCGGCAGTCCCATCGCCTCCACGATGCGCGCCGTGCCGTCGCCGGAGCCGTCGTCGACGACGACCACCTCGATCGGGTGCTCGCTCGCCATCAGGGATCGGACCGTGTTCTCGATGCACTTGGCCTCGTTGTACGCAGGCACCAGCACCGAGACCGGTTCGGTCACCGGCGGCCCCCAGCGGAAGCCCTTGCGGCGCACCCGGCGCGCATGGGCCCCCGACAGCAGCAGCATCAGCAGGAAACGGCCGATGACGGTGGCGCCGACGACCGCCAGGGCGACGGCCATCACCGCGGTGATGTCGTCCGAGGCCTGGACCAGGAAGATCCACGCCTTGCCCTTCCACAGGTCGACGCCGGTGACCGGGGTCAGCGCGCTGGGGGCGCCGAGCGCCTCGGTGAGGCTGTCGAACCGGTAGCCCTTCTCCTGCATCTCGGGCAGGAACTCGTCGAGGGCCTGGACGGTCTGGTGGCGGTCGCCGCCGGAGTCGTGCATCAGCACGATGGCGCCCTTGCCGCCGTGCGGGGTGGCGTTGCGGATGATCTGCTCGACGCCCGGCTTCTGCCAGTCCTCGCTGTCGGTGTTGTTGACGACGGTGAGGTAGCCCTTGCTGCCGATGTACCGCACCACCGGCCAGGACTTGTCGTCCATGGCGTCGGCGAAGGAGGAGTACGGCGGGCGGAAGAGCGAGGTGCGGATGCCGGCCGCGCCCGCGAGCGCGAGCTGGTTCTGCGAGAGCTCCCAGTCGATGCGGCTGTCGGACTGGTAGGAGAGGTCGGGGTGGTTGAAGGTGTGCAGGCCCACCTCGTGGCCCTCGTCGACCATGCGCTTGATCAGCTCGGGGTGCTGCGAGGCCATCGTGCCGGTGACGAAGAAGACCGCGTGGGCGTGGTGCTTCTTCAGCACGTCCAGGACCTTCGGGGTCCAGGTGGGGTCGGGGCCGTCGTCGAAG
Source organism: Streptomyces sediminimaris (assembly GCF_047049295.1). Classification (NCBI taxonomy): domain Bacteria; kingdom Bacillati; phylum Actinomycetota; class Actinomycetes; order Kitasatosporales; family Streptomycetaceae; genus Streptomyces; species Streptomyces sediminimaris. The sequence continues at coordinate 3,343,932 of NZ_JBJWOT010000001.1, forward strand.
GTGAGGACCATGCGGTGGTCCGGCACCCGCAGGCTGGTGGTGCGGCCGCTGCGGGTGTCGATGACGGGGCCGCCGTCCAGGATCTTCTCCGGGACCTTGCCGGTGGCGGCCTCCGGCTGGATGCGGTGGTCGGCGAGGATCTCGCTGTGCACGTAGCCGCGCAGCATCAGCATCGCCACCAGGGCGACCAGGAGGAGCATGGGGAGCAGCAGGCGCATGGGCAGGCGGCGACGCGGGGAGCCGCCACGGGCGCTGGTCGCGGGCCCGTGGCGGCGGGTGCGGGATGCCATCAGAGGGTGATCTCCGGGGACGGTACGGACGAGGCGGGGGGCGCGGCCTGGTCCTCGGCGACGGGGGGAGGGCTGCCGGCGCCGTTGGCGACCGGGGCGTTGCCGCCGCTCGAGCCGTCGACCGGGGTCTGGGTGGGTGCGACGGTGCTCTCGGTGGGGGTCGGGTCCGGTGCCGCCGGCTTCGTCGAGCCGGCCGTGGCGGACGGCTTGGGGTCGGCCAGGCCGGACGTCGGCTTGACGGTGGACGTGCTGGGCTTCGGGGCGGGAGCGGTGGACGCGCCCGGCTTCGCGGGGCCGGCGGTCGCCGCGGGAAGCGCGCCGCTCGCGCCCGGCGACGGTGTCGAGCCGTCACCGGCCCTCGGCGTGGCGCCGGCCGGCAGCCCACCGGTGCCGGAGGGCACCGCCGAGTCGGCGGGGCGCGAGCTGGGCTCGACCTGACCGGCCGGCTTCTCGTCCTCCTGACCGGGCACCGGCAGCCAGGGCGCGTCGGAGCTGCCGGAGAGCAGCGTGGCGACGATGACCACGGCGTAGACGGCGCAGGCGAGGGCGAGGGCCATGCCCAGCCGGCGGAAGCGGCGGCTGCGGCGGCCCGAGGCGTCGACGAAGACCGGACCGTCGGAGTTCTCGGAGCCGCCGCCCGGTTCACCGGCGGCCGTGCGCAGCCGCGTGTCGTGCAGGCTCACGGCGTCGAGCTGGACGGTCACCTCGTGCGGATCGTGGGTGTGGGCGGCCTCGCCCACCGGCTCCCACGGATCGCGCGGGACGGCGGCCCGGTCGGGCCCGGTCAGGCCGGTGCGGCCGCCCGCCAGGACCTCGGTGCCGTCGGTCGGCGCCTGGGTCCGGTCCGGATCGGCGAAGCGCGCGCGGCCGGGACCGGCGAGGTTTCCACGGCCGGGACCGGCGTGGTCCTGACGGCCGGGGCCGGCGAAGTCCCCACGAGGGACTCCGGTTCTCCCGGTGTCCGGAAACGACTGGGTGGTCGACTTCCGCCTGGCTTCGCCCGATGCCGCGACCCACTGGGTCTCTGATGCGGGTTCGGGCCATTCCAGTTGGGCGTCTTTCCGCCACTTTTCCTCATGCACGCGCATCCCCCCACGGGACAGTTCTGGGTGCGCGTGCGACCCGAGCACACGTCGACCGAACCCAGCCCCCACTAGGCTCGAGCGCCCCCCTTACCACAACGAACTCGAAGCAAGAATGTATCGCACAGGCGGGTCGTGTGTGGGCCACGTGTCAATTACCGGGACGGCTCACGGCAGCGTCGATGGCTGGAAACCACCCATCAGTGGGTACCTGAAGCCATCCCTCCGCGATCGACAATTCGCGCGCCGCCCGTCGAAGCGCGTCGAATCCGGGGTGGACCAGCCCCTTCCGCCATACAAGCGACACCGGCGACAAAGGCACAGGGTCCACGAGGGGCCGTATCACCGTGCCGGGCATGGCCGGAAAGCCCACCACGGCGAGGATCGGGTTCCGCGCCTTGGCCATGATCCGCTGGAACTCCTCGTCCCCGACGGCAAGCGGCACGGGTGGCGCGATTTCGATGTAGCGGCCATCGAACAGACGGCGTGCCAGATCGGTCCACTCCGCCGTGCGCGGGTTCCCGGCGCCCGCGTAGACCGTCTCCCCCGCGAGCGCCCCGAGCGGCACCGCCGCCAGCGGGGCCAGCCGGTGCTCCCCCGGCAGCACGACCGCCATCGGCTCGTACCGCACGAGCTGGTGCTCCAGCCCGCTCCGCAGCGCCGGGTCGAGGCCCGCGAAGCGCCCGAAGGACGCGTCCAGCCGCCCCGCGAGCAGCTCGCCTGCGGCACCCGTGAGACCGCTCTCGTAGCGGGCCATCAGCTCCTGCTCGGGCGCGAGTTCACGGGCCCGGTGCAGGACGCGGCGCGCGGTGGCCTGGTCCCGGTAGTTGAGGTCGACCAGCAGGGGGCGGGCCTGCCCGAAGGCGGCCAGCAGCGCCGCCTGCGCGTCCAGCACCCGCCGCGCGTGCGGCAGCAGCCGCTCGCCGTCGGCCGTCAGCGCCACCTGCCGGGTGGAGCGCACGAACAGATCGGCGCCGAGCTCCCGCTCCAGCCGCCGCACGTCCCGGCTGAGCGCCTGCTGGGCGACGTAGAGCCGGGCGGCGGCGCGGGTGAAGTGCAGTTCCTCCGCCACGGTGACGAAGGCGCGCAGGAGTCGGGGGTCGAGGTGGGCGGGCGCGGGCATCCGGCGAACTTACAACACAGGTGCGTCAATCGGCGCGCACAAGGTGTTGGACCCCTTGACCGGCCGCGGGCGACGGTGGTGGCCATGCCGCAGCCGACACCGCGCAACGACCCGCTGTTCACCGTCACCGCCGACGCCCTCGTCGCCGCCGACTTCCGCCCCCGCACCGGCCACCGCCCGCCCGGCCCCTACCGCCGGCTCCTCCGCGTCCCCGGCGCCCGCGCCTTCACCGCCGGGAACCTGCTGGCCCGGCTGCCCATGGGCATGTTCAGCGTGAGCGCGGTGGTGATGATCGCCGGGACCCGCGGCTCGTACGCGCTCGCCGGCGCCGTCACCGCGACCGGTCTCGCGGCGACCGCGCTGGTGGCGCCGTGGACCGCGCGGCTCGTCGACCGGCACGGCCAGGCGCGGATCGCCGTACCGGCGACGGCCCTCGCCGTGCTCGGCTCCCTCGCCCTGGTGCTGTGCGTGCACCTGCGCGCCCCCGCCTGGACCCTGTTCGCCTGCTACGCCGCCACCGCGACGACCCCGAACACCGGCGGCATGTCCCGCGCCCGCTGGGCGTATCTGCTGGCGGGCGACGACCGCGCGCTGCACACCGCGAACTCCTTCGAACAGGCCGCCGACGAGCTGTGCTTCATGCTGGGCCCGATGCTCGCGGCCTTCCTGTGCGGAACGTTCTTCCCGGAGGCCGGCACGCTGGCCGGGGCCGTGCTGCTGCTGACCGGCATGCTGCTGTTCGCCGCGCAGCGCTCCACCGAGCCGCCGGTGCGGCGGCGGGCCCGCGCGGCATCCCCGCTGCGCGCCCCCGGCATGCCCCCGCTGCTCGCCGTCTGCCTGGCGGCCGGCGCGGTGTTCGGCTCCCTGGAGGTCGTCACGATCGCCTTCGCGGACGCCCAGGGGCACCGCACGGCGGCGGGTGCCGTGCTCGCGCTGCAGGCGGCGGGCTCGTGCGCGGCGGGTCTGCTGTTCGGCGCGCTGCCGCTGACCGGCCCCGCGTCCGCGCGGCTGCCGTGGTGCGTCGCGGCGATGACGGCGCTGCTCCTTGTGCCCCTGCTCGCCGCCTCGCTCACCGGCTCCCTCGTGCTGCTCGCGGGCGCCCTGCTGATCGCCGGCATGGCCACCGCCCCGACCATGGTCACGACCATGACGCTGGTGCAGCGGCGCACCCCCGAGGGCCGGCTGAACGAGGGCATGACGCTCGCCGTCACCGGGCTGCTGGCCGGGATCGCCTGCGGCTCCGCGAGCGGCGGCTGGGTGGTCGACCACCTCGCGCCGGCGGCCGGGTTCGGGGTGCCGGCGACGGCGGCGGCCGTCGCGTTGACGATCTCCCTCGCCCACCGCCTCCCCGCGGTCCGGGACAGGAATTCCCGTCCGATCCATTGACGGGCCGCGAACGCGCGCCTACCTTCGCCCGTCGAAGCGCTTCGACGACAAGCGTCGAAACGATTCGACACGAGGGCAGGATCGCCGCGTGGCGCACTGATACCTGTCCGGTTCTCCAGGAGGCAGGGATGTTGACGGCACGAAGGCGTGTGATGACGATCACGGCCGCGATCCTCGGCGGATCGCTGGTCATGACGGCCTGCGGCGGCTCGGGCGGAGGTTCCTCCTCCGACGCCAAGACCCTCAGGCTGTGGCACTACGAAGGCCCCGACAGCGCGATGGGGGTGGCCTGGAACGAGGCGATCAAGGAGTTCGAGGCGAAGCATCCGGGCGTGAAGGTGAAGTTCGAGGAGAAGGGCTTCGAACAGATCCAGAAGACCGCGCCCATGATCCTCAACTCCTCGGACGCGCCCGACATCATGGAGTACAACAAGGGCAACGCGACCGCGGGCCAGCTCTCCAAGCAGGGCCTGCTGACCGATCTGACCCCCGAGGTGACCAGGCGCGGCTGGGACAAGAAGCTCAGCGCGGGCGTGGCCACGACCAGCCGGTACGACGCCGACGGGGTCATGGGCTCCGGCAAGTGGTACGGCCTACCCAACTACGCCGAGTACACGATGGTGTACTACAACAAGGACCTCTTCAAGAAGTACAAGATCGCCGAGCCGAAGACGTTCGACCAGCTCACGGCCGCCATGGACGCCTTCGTGAAGAAGGGCGTCACCCCGCTCGCCAACGCCGGCGCCGAGTACATGGCGCAGCAGTACCTCTACCAGCTCGCCCTGTCCAGGGCCGACCGCTCATGGGTCGACAAGTTCGAGCTGTACAAGGGCAGGACGGACTTCCACGACGCGGCCTGGACCTACGGCGCGACCACCTTCGCGGACTGGGTGAAGAAGGGCTACATCAGCAAGAAGTCCACCAGCACCAAGGCCGAGGACGCGGGCGTGTCCTTCATCCAGGGCAAGTCGCCGATCCTGTTCTCCGGCAGCTGGTGGTACGGCCGCTTCCAGAAGGAGGCCACGTTCGACTGGGACTCCTCGCTCTGGCCCGGCTCGCAGCTGACCCCCGGCTCCGGCGGCAACCTCTGGGTGGTCCCGAAGAACGCCAAGAACAAGCAGCTCGCCTACGACTTCATCGACATCACCATGTCGAAGAAGATCCAGAACCTGCTCGGCAACAAGGGCGGCGTCCCGGTCGCGGCCGACACCGGCGCCATCACCGATCCGAAGTCCAGGGAGCTGATCTCCGGCTTCAACACCGTCAGCAAGCGGGACGGGCTCGCCTTCTACCCGGACTGGCCGGTCAACGGCTTCTACGACGTCCTCGTCTCCGAGACGCAGAAGCTGATGACGGGCAGCGAGAAGCCGGGCGCGTATCTCGACGCCCTCCAGCAGGCCTACGACAAGGGTGCGCCGAAGCAATGACGGTGACCGTCGAACGGGGCGGGCGGGCCGTCGGCAAACTGCCGGCCGCCGGCCCGCGCCGCCCCCGTACCCGTGACTCCTACGCCCTCTTCCTGCTGCCCGGCATCCTCGCCTTCACGGCGATCATCGTCGTCCCGTTCCTGATGAACACGGGCGTGAGCTTCACCGAGTGGCAGGGCATCGGCACCCCGAAGTGGACCGGCCTCGCCAACTACCGCGAGCTGATGGACGACTCGGAGTTCTGGGCGTCCTTCCGGCACAGCCTGTTCATGGTGCTGGCCATGGCGGTCGTGCCGACCGTGATCGGCCTGATCCTGGCCGCCGCCCTGTTCGACTTCGTCGGCAAGCACTTCGGCGCGCGGTGGGCCGCGGTGCTGCGCGCCTGCTTCTACCTCCCGCAGGTGCTGCCGATCGCGGTCGCCGGCATCGTCTGGAGCTGGATCCTCGCGCCCGACAACGGCTCGCTCAACGAGCTGCTGAAGGCGGTCGGGCTGGGGTCGTGGCAGCAGGACTGGCTCGGCGACCCGGACGTCGCGCTCTACAGCGTGATGGGCGTGATGATCTGGGTGCAGATCGGCTTCCCGCTCGTCGTCCTGATGGCCGGACTGCAGCGGGTGGACCCGCAGTTGTACGAGGCGGCCGAACTGGACGGCGCCGGCTGGTGGCGGCGGTTCTGGCACATCACGCTGCCGCAGATCCGCCCGGAGATCTACGTCGTCCTCACCTGGTGCACCATCGCCGCGCTGAAGGTCTTCGGCGCGGTGTACGTCCTGACCAAGGGCGGCCCGGGCGGCGCCACCGACGTGCCCTCCTACTTCTCCTTCTCCACCTTCTTCGAGAAGACCCAGGTCGGCTACGGCGCCGCGATCTCCACGATCCTCACCGTGATCATCCTGGTGCTCTCCCTGGCCCTGCTGAAACTCCAGACCCGCAGCGAGGAAGGGGAGAGCGCATGACGAGCGCCCTGCGCCGCTACCCGGTGCTGATCGCCCTGTGCATCGCGGCGCTCTTCATGGTCGTGCCGTTCCTGATCGTGGCCGTGAACGCCGTGAAGTCGCCGGCCGAGTACTCCCAGAACGGTCCCCTCAGCCTCCCCAAGGGCCTCTACCTGGGCGGCCTGAAGGACTTCTGGCAGCGCGTCGACTACGGCCAGAAGCTGTTCAACTCGGTGCTGATCAGCGGCTCGGTGGCGGTGGGCGCGGCGGTCCTGTCCGTCCTGAACGCCTACGCCATCGGGATCGGCCGGATCCGGGGCCGCACCTGGGTCCTGGCCTTCTTCGTGCTGGCGAACATGCTTCCGCAGGAGGCGCTGGTCTACCCCGTCTACTACCTGAGCAAGCAGGTGGGCCTGTACGACACCAGGCTGAGCGTGATCATCGTCTTCACGGTGATCCAGGCGGCCTTCGGCACGTATCTGCTCTCCTCCGTCCTGGGCCAGTTCCCCCGCGAGGTCATCGAGGCGGCCCGCATCGACGGCGCGAACAAGTGGCAGGTGCTGTGGCGGATCGTCGTCCCGGTCAGCCGGCCGACCATCGGTGTGCTGCTGGTCTTCTTCTTCATCTGGACCTGGAACGAGTTCCTGCTCCCCCTGGTCATGCTGATCTCCAACGACAACCAGACGGTGTCGGTGGCGCTCGGCGTCCTCCAGGGCCAGCGCCTGATGGACGCCACCATGACCAACGCGGCGGCCCTGCTGGGCGTGCTCCCCGCGATCGTCTTCTTCCTCGTCTTCCAGCGGACGCTCACCCGCGGCATCGCCGTGGGAGCCGTGAAGTAAGGACCCCCACATGAAGTTCACCGATGGTTACTGGCTGCTGCGCGAGGGCGTCACCGCGGCCCACCCCGTCGAGGTCCTCGACGTCACCGCCGCCGAGGGCTCGCTGGAGATCCACGCGCCGACGCAGCCCATCCGCCACCGCGGCGACCTGCTGAAGGGACCGGTCGTGACGATCAGCGCGCACACCCCGATGCCGGACGTCATCGGCGTCACCTTCACCCATTTCGAGGGCGAGCAGCCACGCGGGCCCGAGTTCGAGGTGCGGGAGCAGGACGTCGCCGCGCACACCGAGTACGACGAGGAGCACGCGACGCTCACCTCCGGCGCGCTGTCGCTGAAGCTGGCCCGCACCGGCACCTGGCACCTCGACTTCCTCGCGCACGGCCGTGTCCTCACCTCCAGTGGCCCCAAGGGCATGGGCATCATGCGGGAGGCCGCCACCGGGGCCCACTACCTGCGCGAGCAACTCGGCCTGACGGTCGGCACCTCCGTCTACGGCCTCGGCGAACGCTTCGGCCCGCTGGTCAAGAACGGCCAGGTCGTGGACATCTGGAACGCCGACGGCGGCACGGCCACCGAACAGGCCTACAAGAACGTCCCGTTCTACCTCACCGACGCGGGCTACGGCGTCTTCGTCGACCACCCCGGCAAGGTCTCCTTCGAGGTCGGCTCGGAGACGGTGTCCCGGGTCCAGTTCAGCGCGGAGACACAGGAGCTGACGTACTACGTCATCTACGGTCCGAGCCCGAAGGAGATCCTGCGCAAGTACACCGCGCTGACCGGCCGCCCGGCCCTGCCGCCCGCCTGGTCCTTCGGCCTGTGGCTGTCGACGTCCTTCACGACCTCCTACGACGAGGAGACGGTGACGTCCTTCATCGAGGGCATGCGGGAGCGCGAACTGCCCCTGTCCGTCTTCCACTTCGACTGCTTCTGGATGCGGGAGTTCAACTGGTGCGACTTCCGGTGGGACCCGCGGGTCTTCCCCGATCCGGAGGGCATGCTGGCCCGGCTCAAGGAACGCGGCCTGCACATCAGCGTGTGGATCAACCCCTACATCGCCCAGCGCTCACCGCTGTTCGCCGAGGGCAAGGCGCTCGGGCACCTGCTCAGGCGGCCGGACGGCAGCGTCTGGCAGTGGGACATGTGGCAGCCGGGCATGGCACTGGTCGACTTCACCAGCCCGGCCGCCCGCGACTGGTACGCCGCCAAGCTGGAGGCGCTGCTCGCGCAGGGCGTCGACTGCTTCAAGACCGACTTCGGCGAGCGGGTGCCGGTCGACGTGGCCTGGTCCGACGGCGCCGACCCGGAGCGGATGCACAACTACTACACGTACCTCTACAACCGCACCGTCTTCGACGTGCTGCGCAAGCACCGCGGCGAGGGCGAGGCGGTGCTCTTCGCCCGGTCGGCGACCACCGGCAGCCAGCAGTTCCCCGTGCACTGGGGCGGCGACTGCGAGGCGACGTACGAGTCGATGGCGGAGTCGCTGCGCGGCGGGCTCTCGCTCGGCCTGTCCGGCTTCGGCTACTGGAGCCACGACATCGGCGGCTTCGAGGGCACCCCGACGCCGGCGCTGTTCAAACGCTGGATCGCCTTCGGCCTGCTGTCCTCGCACAGCCGGCTGCACGGCAGCTCCTCCTACCGGGTGCCGTGGCTCTTCGACGAGGAGTCGGTGGACGTGCTGCGGCTGTTCACCCGGTTGAAGATGCGGCTCATGCCGTATCTGTACGAGGCCGCGCGCACCGCCCACGCCGAGGGCCTGCCGATGATGCGGGCGATGGTGCTGGAGTTCCCGGACGACCCCGCCTGCGCGCACCTGGAGCGGCAGTTCATGCTCGGCCCCGACCTGCTGGTGGCGCCGGTCTTCGACGACGAGGGAGACGTCTCCTACTACGTGCCCGAGGGCACCTGGACCCACTACCTCAGCGGGCGGACGGTGACCGGGCCGCGCTGGGTGCGCGAGCGGCACGGGTTCCTCAGCGTGCCGCTGCTGGTCAGGCCGGGCGCGGTGATCCCGGTGGGCGCGGTGGCGGACCGGCCCGACTACGACCTCGCGGACGGCGTGACACTGCGGGCCTACAGGCTGGAGCGGGGCGCGCGGGTGACGGTCCCGGTGGGCGACGTGATCTTCACGGTCGTACGCGAAGGGGACACACTGCGGGCCTCGTGCAGCGATCCGGCGGCGGACTGGGCGCTGGCGGCCGGGGAGCGGACCACGCGGGCGCGGGCGGGCACCGGATTCCTCTCGCTGGAGCTGGGCTGATGGTGAAGATCACCGATGTGGCGCGGCACGCCGGGGTCTCCCCCAGCACGGTCTCCTACGCGCTCAGCGGCAAGCGCCCGATCTCCGAGGAGACCCGGCGGCGCGTGGCGGAGGCCATCCGCGAGCTCGGCTACCGGCCGCACGCGGGTGCCCGCGCGCTGGCCAGCAGCCGCTCGAACGTCCTGGCGCTCGTGATCCCCTTACGGGCCGGCATCCACGTCCCGGTGGTGATGCAGTTCGCGGTGTCGGTGGTGACGACGGCGCGCCGCTACGACCACGACGTCCTGCTCCTCACCCAGGAGGAGGGCGACGACGGGCTGCGCCGGGTCGCCGACACGGCGCTGGTGGACGCGCTGATCGTGATGGACGTCCAGCTGCACGACTCCCGGCTGGGGTTGCTGCGCTCGCTGGAGCGGCCGTCGGTGATGATCGGCTTCCCGGCCGACGCCACGGGCCTGACCTGCATCGACCTCGACTTCGAGGCGGCCGGTGAGGCGTGCGTGGAGCATCTGGCGCGGCTCGGGCACCGGACGGTGGCGCTGGTCGGGTCGCCGCCGGAGGTGTACCTGCGGCAGACCGGCTTCGCCCAGCGGGTGGTGCGGGGCTTCACCGCCGCCGCGGACCGCTGCGGGCTGGTCTCCTCGGTGCACCCGTGCGAGGCCTCGCCCGCCGCCGCCCGCCTGGTCGCCGGGCAACTGCTGCGCGAGCAGCCCGCGCTGACCGGCGTGGTGGTCCACAACGAGCCGATCGTGGAACCGCTGATCGACGCCTTCGAGCAGCTCGGCCTGCGCGTGCCCGGCGACCTCTCCGTCACCGCCATCTGCCCCGACGAGCTCGCCGGTTCCGTCCGGATTCCCGTCACCTCCGTCGCCGTGCCCTCGGCCGAGGTGGGCGAGCGGGCGGTGCGGCTGCTGATGAAGAAGCTCGGCGGCGGCACCGTACCCGAGGCCACTCTCCTGCCGCCGAAGCTGACGGAGCGGGCGAGCACGGCGCCGCGGACCCTCGCCTGACGCGGGGAGTCGCGGCCCGCACCGGGGCCCTGCACGGCGAAGGCCCGGTGGTCTGGGACCACCGGGCCTTCAACATGAGGAGTGGAGATGGCGGGAATCGAACCCGCGTCCAACGGTGCGGAATCAGGGCTTCTCCGTGTGCAGTCCGCTGTGATTTTCTCGGCCCCGGCGATCACGCGAACAAGTCGCCGACGGGCCCAGTCACTGTTTGATTTCCCTCTTCACCCCGTGACCGGGATCAAGGTTTAGTTCCCTAGCTGATGCCAGGATCCGGGTCGGGAACAGCCCCGGGCTGACACTTCGCAAGTCGCTACTCAGGCAGCGAGGGCGAAGGAATCGCGCTTGGTGTTGGCGATTATTTTTTGCGACATATGGTTTACGAGATCATTGCCGCTTCCTCGACACGCTTCCCCTGCTTCGACAGCCGCTGTCGAAACCGATCATCCCCATGTTGATTTCTCAAGGTGCGCACCGGCCGTTCGTCCGGTGCTGCTGCCATCGTACGTGACCAACGCACGGCGATGCCAGCCTATTCCCGGGTGCCCGGCAGGCCCGCTACGCGCCCCGCTGCCTGCGCTTCGCCGCGGCGATCGCGCGGTCCGACTCCCGCCGGTCCTGCTTCTCCCGCAGGGTCTGGCGCTTGTCGTACTCCTTCTTGCCGCGCGCGAGCGCGATCTCGGCCTTCGCCCGGCCGTCCTTGAAGTAGATGGCGAGCGGCACGACCGTGTGACCCGTCTCGTCCGCCTTCACGGACAGCTTGTCGATCTCCTCGCGGTGCAGCAGCAGCTTGCGCTTGCGGCGCGCGGAGTGGTTGGTCCAGCTGCCCTGGCTGTACTCCGGGATGTGGGCGTTGTGCAGCCATGCCTCCCCCCGGTCGACCTGCACGAAGCCGTCGACCAGCGAGGCCCGCCCCTGACGCAGCGACTTCACCTCGGTACCGGTCAGGACGAGCCCGGCCTCGTAGGTGTCGATGATCGCGTAGTCGTGCCGGGCCTTCTTGTTCTGCGCGACGATCTTGCGCTTGCCGCCCTTCTCGCCGTCCTTGGCCTTGGCGGCGCCCCCGCCCTTCTTGGGCTGGGCCTCCTTGGGTACGTACATTCCCTTGCTCATAGTGCTGTCCATTTTCGCACTACGCAGGGGGGTGCGGACCAGCCGTTAATCGGAGTCGCCCAGACCGGCGAGAACCGTCTCGGCCCGCTCGACGGCCTTCCGGCCCCGCGCGGTGACCTCCAGGTCGGGCGTGATGCCGTGGCCGTCGACGCTGCGGCCGGAGGGGGTGCGGTAGTGCCCGACGGTCAGCTCGGCCACGGAGCCGCCGGGGAGCCTGCTCGGCATCTGCACCGAGCCCTTGCCGAAGGTGCGGGAGCCCACCACGACCGCGCGCCCGCGGTCCTGCAGGGCTCCGGTGAGCAGCTCGGCCGCGCTCATCGTGCCGCCGTCGACGAGCGCGACCAGGGGTCTGGTGGTGTCGCCGCCGGGGTCCGCGTGCAGCGCCTGCTGCTCGCCGTCGACGTCGTAGGTGGCGACGAGGCCGCCGTCCAGGAAGGCGGAGGCGGTGCTCACGGCCTCGGTGACCAGGCCGCCGGAGTTGCCGCGCAGGTCGAGGACGATCCCGGCGCCGGCCGGGGCCCGCCGCAGGGCGGCGTGCACGAGGTCGCCGACGCCCTTGGTGAACGCCGCGATCCTGATCACGCTGACCCCGCCGGCCAGCTTGCGGACGCTGACCGAGTCCGTGGACAGCAGGGCCCTGCGCACCGTCTCGGTCCACGCGCGCGTGCCGCGCTGGAGGCCGAGCCGCACCTCCGTGCCGGCGGGCGCGTCCTGGGCGTCACCGCGCAGCCGGGAGACGACCTCGGTGACGGGCCGCCCGTCGGCCTTCTCGCCGTCGATGCTGCGCAGCCGGTCGCCCGGGCGGATCCCGGCGGCCGCGGCGGGCGAGCCGGGCGCCACCCCGGTCACCTCGATCAGGCCGTCCCGCTCGCGCCGCGCCGACAGCCCGACGCCGGTGTACCGGCCGTCGAGGGCCTCCTCGAACTCCTCGTAGTCCCCCTGGGAGTACACGGCCCCCCAGCGGTCGCCGCTGCGGCTGACCGCGCGCTCGGCGGCCTCCATCGGGGACTTGCCGTCGGCGAGGGCCTCCTCGGCCGCCCTGGCCACGTCCTCGTGGTGGCCGGCGGGGACGGCCGAACGGGCCTCGTCCGCCGCGGATTTCCGGTCGCTCTCGGAGAAGGAGCCGGTCGCGGCGCCGGCGACCAGCACACTCGCGAAGACCAATGTCAGGGCGGCCCCGCGGCGGAATCGGCGGGGCTGGGCCAACAGGTCACGACCTGACATGCCGGTGAGTCTAGGACAACACGAAGGGCCGTACGGCCGGTTGACCGTACGGCCCTCTTGGCATGCGTCACACCTTCAGGTACTTGCGCAACGCGAAGAACGCGGCAAGGGCGGGCATGAGCAGACTCGTGGCGAGGATGAGCGGCAGCTTCGTCAGCACGGCGTCCCAGCCGATGAAGTTGATCAGATTCAGCTTGTGGGACAGGTCCAGGCCGTGATCGATGATGAAGTACCGCGCGACCACCAGGAATCCGCAGGCGACGCCGCCCCCGATGAGGCCGGCGACCGCCGCCTCCATGATGAACGGCGCCTGGATGTAGAAGCCCGAGGCACCGACCAGGCGCATGATCCCCGTCTCACGCCTCCGGCTGAACGCCGAGACGCGCACGGTGTTGACGATCAGCATCAGCGCGACGACGAGCATCAGCGCCATGACGGCGCGCGCGGCCCAGTTCATGCCGTTCAGCAGCCCGAAGAGGTTGTCGAGGATGCCCTTCTGGTCCTGCACGGACTGCACGCCGTCGCGCCCGTCGAAGGCGGTCGCGATGACCTGGTACTTCTGCGGGTCCTTCAGCTTGATCCGGTACGACTCCTGCATCTGGTCCGGTGTGAGGGAGCTGGCCAGCGGGGAGTCGCCGAACTGCTGCTTGTAGTGCTTGTAGGCCTCGTCCTGCGACTCGTAGGTCACCTTCTGCACGACGGAGGACATCTTGTCCAGGTCGGACCTGATGGCCTTCTTCTGGTCCTCGGTGACCGCGCCCTTGGCGCAGTGGGGGTCGGACTCGGCGTCGCTCTTGTTGCAGAGGAAGATCGAGACGTTGACCTTGTCGTACCAGTAGCCCTTCATGGTGCTGACCTGGTCGCTCATCAGGAGCGACCCGCCGAACAGGGCGAGCGACAGGGCGACGGAGACGATGACCGCGAAGGTCATCGTCAGGTTGCGGCGGAGACCGACACCGATCTCGGAGAGTACGAACTGGGCGCGCATGGCGTCTTCTTCAGGCCTTTCCGTGGACGGTCGCGGTCAGTGCTGGTATCCGTAGACGCCGCGCGCCTGGTCGCGGACGAGGCGGCCCTTCTCCAGCTCGATGACGCGCTTGCGCATCTGGTCCACGATGTTCTGGTCGTGCGTCGCCATCACCACGGTGGTGCCGGTCCGGTTGATCCGGTCCAGCAGCTTCATGATGCCGACGGAGGTCTGCGGGTCGAGGTTGCCGGTGGGCTCGTCGCAGATGAGCAGCTTGGGCCGGTTGACGAAGGCCCGCGCGATCGCCACGCGCTGCTGCTCACCGCCGGAGAGCTCACCGGGCATCCGGTCCTCCTTGCCGCCGAGCCCGACCAGGTCGAGCACCTGCGGCACGGACTTGCGGATCTCGCCGCGGGACTTGCCGATGACCTCCTGGGCGAAGGCGACGTTCTCGCCGACCGTCTTGTTGGGCAGGAGCCGGAAGTCCTGGAACACGGTCCCCAACTGGCGCCGCATCTGCGGCACCTTCCAGTTGGACAGGCGCGCGAGGTCCTTGCCCAGGACGTGCACCTGCCCGTGGCTGGCCCGCTCCTCGCGGAGGATCAGCCGCAGGAAGGTGGACTTCCCGGAACCGGAGGAACCCACGAGGAACACGAACTCGCCCTTCTCCACCTCCAGGGAGACATCCCTGAGTGCGGGGCGGGTCTGCTTGGGGTAGACCTTGGAGACGTTGTCGAATCGGATCACGGGTGCACCACGGGTCGCCGGGGGTAGGTGAGCGTGACCATACGCGAGTCGGGTGCACGACCGCAGGCGCCGGTGAGGGTTGAGCAGGGCTTGTGTACTTTTGTGCCGCCAGGTGTTCTTCAGCACTCCCGGGGGCGGCCGCGAGACGAGCCTCACCCACCCCTTGAAGGCGACCCCCGCGCACCCTCCGGGGGAACCTGGCACAGTAGAGAGGGGAACGTTCGGCGAGCCCCGTGCGTTCTTCCGGTGGAAGCGTTGTCAAGGAGGGCGAGCGCATGACGTACGACCGGCTGGTGTGCGCGAACTGCGCGGCGCCCGTGAGCGAGGGCCGGTGCCCCGTGTGCCGTGCGAACCGCGAGCGGCTGCAGCAGCAGAACTTCTTCGCGGGGCTGAACCCCATGGCGCTGATCGCACTGCTCGCGGTGCTGATCGCGGCGGTGGCGCTGCTGGCGCACCAGACCGCGTAGGCGCGGCACGGCAGGTACACACAGACACCCGAGGGGCCCGGAGCGACACCCGCTCCGGGCCCCTCGTCGTACGTCGTCGCACACGGCGCGTGTGCGGGCGGCTACCGTCAGGCGGCAGCGCCGCCGCGGCCGCCCACCACGCGCGGCAGCACGCGGAAGCCGATACCGCCGGCGATCATCGTCGCGGCGCCGATCAGCAGGAACGCGGTCTGGCCGGCACCGGTCTCGGCGAGCTGGGCACCGTTGTTGTTCTGACCCTGACCCTGGCCCTGCGCCGCGGTGGCGGAGCCGGTGTCGGTGAGGGCCGAGGAACCCTCGTCCTGAGCGGAGCTGTGGTTGCTGCCACCCTCGGGACCGGTACCGCCGGCGGTGGAGCCGGATCCGCCGCCAGAAGTGCCGTGGTCACCGCCGGTGGTGCTGCCACCCGTCGCGTTGCCGCCGGTCCCACCCGTGGTGTTGCCTTCGGTGCTGTTCCCGCCGTTGGTGTTGCCTTCGGTGCCGCTGCCACCGTTCGTGTTGCCTTCGGTGCCGCTGCCACCGTTGGTGTTGCCTTCGGTGCCGCTGCCACCGTTGCTGTTGCCTTCGGTGCCGCTGCCACCGTTGCTGTTGCCTTCGGTGCCGCTGCCACCGTTGCTGTTGCCTTCGGTGCCGCTGCCACCGTTGCTGTTGCCTTCGGTGCCGCTGCCACCGTTGCTGTTGCCTTCGGTGCCGCTGCCACCGTTGCTGTTGCCTTCGGTGCCGTTCCCGCCGCCCGGGTCACAGTCCGGAGAGGTGACGATGGTGCACGGGTCGCCGCCGTTGCCACCGTTGCCGCCGCTGCCGTCACCGGCACTGACGTCCACGCCGACACCTGCGACGTTCACGCCGATGTCCAGCGCGGAAGCGGCGCCGGCGGCGGTCAGCGAGGCGCCCGCGGCGATCACGGCGCCCGCGGCCACCCGCGCGACCCGGATCCGCGTCTTCTTGGTCATGTGGTTGCTACCCCCAGTAGCTGAATCGTCGGTTGGGCGGCGCTCGGGGCCGTGATCAACGGAGGTAGCTGCTCGCGCTGAGGTCCCCCGGTTCACATGCGCCCCAGAGATACGCATGCCACGCTTCACCCTTCCCACTTTTCAAAGAGGCGTCAAGGCCGTTGCGTACGCAATGTCCAGTTGCGCCCGGTTCCCGGGGGCTTGGAACCTGTGAGTGTGATGTAAAACCCAGACAAACGGCAACTGCCGCCCGACGGGCGGCAGTTGCCTTGTCGACAAACCTACTTCTCCTGTTGCTTGCGCCAGCGAATCCCGGCCTCGAGGAACCCGTCGATCTCGCCGTTGAACACGGCCTCGGGATTGCCGACCTCGAACTCCGTACGCAGGTCCTTGACCATCTGGTACGGGTGCAGGACGTACGAACGCATCTGGTTGCCCCAGGAGTTGCCGCCGTCGCCCTTGAGCGCGTCCATCTTCGCCTGCTCCTCCTGGCGGCGCCGCTCGAGCAGCTTGGCCTGGAGGACGTTCATCGCGGTGGCGCGGTTCTGGATCTGCGAGCGCTCGTTCTGGCAGGAGACGACGATGCCGGTGGGGAGGTGGGTGATCCGCACCGCCGAGTCGGTGGTGTTGACGCCCTGGCCGCCGGGGCCGGAGGACCGGTAGACATCCACGCGCAGCTCGGACTCGTCGATCTCGACGTGGTCGGACTGCTCGACGACGGGCAGCACCTCGACGCCCGCGAAGGACGTCTGGCGGCGCCCCTGGTTGTCGAAGGGCGAGATGCGCACCAGCCGGTGGGTGCCCTGCTCGACCGAGAGGGTGCCGTAGGCGTACGGCACCTGCACGGCGAAGGTGGTCGACTTGATGCCGGCCTCCTCCGCGTACGACGTCTCGTAGACCTCGGTCTTGTAGCCCTTCTGCTCCGCCCAGCGCAGGTACATCCGCTGCAGCTTCTCCGCGAAGTCGGCGGCGTCGACACCGCCCGCCTCGGCGCGGATGTTGACGAGCGCCTCACGGGCGTCGTACTCACCGCTCAGCAGGGTCCGGACCTCCATCTCGTCCAGCGCCTTGCGGACGGCGGAGAGCTCTGACTCGGCCTCCGCGCGGGTGTCCGGGTCGTCCTCCTCCTCGGCCATCTCGAAGAGCACGGCGAGATCGTCGATCCGCCCCCGCAGCGCCTCGGCCTTCCTGACCTCGGCCTGCAGGTGGCTCAGCTTGCTGGTGATCTTCTGCGCCTCGTCCGGGTTGTCCCACAGGGACGGCGCGGCCGCCTGCTCCTCGAGCACGGCGATGTCTGCCCTCAGCTTGTCGAGGTCCAGAACGGCCTCGATCGACTCCATGGTCGAGGAGAGGGACTTGAGCTCTTCGGATACATCGACGACTGCCACGCCCTCCAGCGTAACGGCTCCGCCAGGCGGGCAGCGCCGGGCCGCTGCGCCGGGCCTCGCCGCCGAACGCCGGACCGGCCGGTTCGGCGTGCCCGCCGGGCACCGGCCGCGAGGTCACGAGGTCACGGCACCGCCGGTGCCGAGCTGCTCCTTTGCTGGGGCGTCGCCCCCGCGTCGTCCCCCGAGGTCGCCAGCCAGGTGCCCACGCCGGCCGCCGCGGCCAGCAGCAGGGCCGCCGCGCCCAGGGTCAGACGGCGGCGCCGGGTGACGGCGCGGTGGCGGGCGGAGCCGGGCCGCGGGGTTCCGGTCGCGCGGGGGGCGCGGGCCGTACCGCGGGCGCCGCCGGCGAGTTCGTCGGGGCCCGGTACGCGCATCGAGGTGTGGGTGTCCCGGTTGGAGTCGGCCGGCTTCGAACCCGGCACCAGCGGCACGGCGCCCCGCCGCGCCCGTTCGCGTGCGGGCGCCGCGGGCTCCCCGGCCACCGTCTCCGGCTCCGCCCCCGGATCGGTGTCCGGCTCGTCCACGTCCAGCGGCGTCATCCCCTCGACCAGAGGCAGCAGCTCCCGCAGCCGCACCCCCAGTTCGGAGGCGCGCAGCCGCGAGGCCGGCGCCTTGGCCAGGCACTGCACGAGGAGCTGCCACAGCTCGTCCGGGATCCCGGGCAGCGGGACCACCGTCTCGGTGACGTGCCGCCGCAGCACGGCACCGGGGTGCCCGCCGCCGAAGGGCGTGAAGCCGGCGAGCAGCTCGTAGAGGACGGTCGCGAGGGCGTAGATGTCGACGGCCGCGCGCGGGGGCAGTCCCTCCACGATCTCCGGGGCCAGGTAGTCCGGCGTACCGATGATCTTCGTGGCACGGGTGCGGCGCGGGGAGTCGATCAGCTTGGCGACGCCGAAGTCGGTCAGCAGGGCCGGGTGCGAGCCGCCGGGGCCCAGCGGGCCCTGCATGTCCAGCAGCACGTTCTCGGGCTTCACGTCGCGGTGCACGACGCCCGCCGCGTGCGCGGCCGCGAGCCCGTCGGCGACGTCGGCGACGATCGCCACCGCCGCCGCGGGCGCGAGCCGCCGCTCGCGGTCGAGACGGGTGCGCAGGTCGGTGCCGCGGACGAGGTCCATGACCAGCGCGAGGTCGTTGCCGTCCACCACCAGGTCGCGGACGGAGACGACGTGCGGGTGGTCCAGGCCGAGCAGGGCCGTGCGCTCCTGCACGAAGCGGCCGACGAGTTCCTGGTCGGACGCGAGATCCTCGCGCAGCAGCTTGATGGCGACGGGTCCCTCGGGCCCCTCGCCCAGCCACACCGTGCCGGCGCTGCCCCGACCGAGGATCTGGTTCGCGGTGTACCGGCTGCCGATCTTCCGTGCCAAGACTGCTCCTACCGACGCGTGTTAATCGCTAAAACTACGCGTCCGGGGAGCCAACCTTCACCGCCGAGACCGAAATCACCCGCCAGGTGTCGACAAATCACCAAGCCCGGTGGTCAGTTGCCGCCGCCACTGCTGCCGCCGCCGACCACGTCGCCCAGTTTCCCGATCCAGCCCGTCACCGTGTCGAACATGTCGCTCAGCTGCTGCCAGTAGCTCTTGGTCGTCCCGATCCACTCCTGGAGCGGGCTGAGTTCCCAGACCAGCCAGCCGGCGACGAAGAGGATGACGATCGTGAACAGGCAGCCCTTAAGGCAGCCGAGGCCGGGGATCTTCATCGGGTTGGCACCGCGCTGCCGCGGTGGCCGCGGCTCGCGCGCGGGCTGCTGCGGAGGCGCGTACCGCTGGGGCTGCTGGTGCTGCGGAGGCGCGTACCGCTGCGGTTGTTGCTGCTGCTGGGCGTACCGCTGCGGCTGTTGTTGCTGCTGCGGATAGCCGTAACCCTGCTGGGGCCGCTGCTGCGGGCGGGCGACCTGCCGCTGGGGGCGGCGGCGCAGCGGGTCCTCGTTCGGGTCGAGGTACTGCTGCACCTGGGTCTGCTCGTTGCGGTCGCGGGCGGCACGCAGCTGGTTCTGCCAGGGGTGCGGCTGCTCGGGCCCCTGCCCCGGCTGTCCCGGCTGTCCCTGCGGCATCGGCGGCATGACGGCGGTCGGGTCGGCCGCCCCGGTGTTCGGCAGGACGGCGGTGGGGTCGGCGGCGCCCGCCGGGCCCGGCCCGCCGGTGTGGGGCAGGAAGGCGGTGGCGGCGTTCGGGTCGTAGGAGCCGGCGCCGTGCGGCAGCACCTGCGTGGGGTCGCCCGAGCCTGGGACGGCGGCCGGCGCCGGGTCCGGGGCCAGCAGCGCGGCGATGCCCTCCGCGGCGGCGATCTGCGCGGCGTTCGCGTGCACGCCGATGCCCTCGGCGACCACGCGCAGGCCGCGCGCGAGGTTCTCGGCGCTCGGCCTGTCGTCGGGGTTCTTGCTCAGGCAGCGCTCCATGACCGTCCACAGCGGGTCGGGGACCGTGGACGGGCGGCGCGGCTCGGCGCTCAGGTGCTGGTGCAGGACCTCCAGGGCGGAGCCGCCGGCGAACGGCGGACGGCCGGTGACCAGCTCGTAGAGCAGGATGCCGGCGCCGTAGATGTCGACGGCGGAGGTCTGCGGGCGGCCCTCGGCGCTCTCCGGCGCGACGTACGCGGGCGTGCCGACGAACTCCTGCGTGCGGGTCAGGCCCGGGGAGTCGGCGAGGCGGGCGATGCCGAAGTCGGTGAGCATCGGGTGCATCTGCCCGCCGCCCTGCTTCAGCAGCACGTTGGCCGGCTTCAGGTCGCGGTGCACGACACCGTCGGCGTGGCTGGCGGCGAGCGCGTCGGCGATCTGGGCGGTGAGCAGGGAGGCGGCCACCGGTGTGAACGGGCCGTTCTCGCGCAGGTAGCGGTGCAGGTCGGGGCCCTCGACGAGGTCCATGACGAGTGCCAGCAGATCGCCCTCGACCACCAGGTCGCGGACCCGGACGATGTTCGGGTGGGTCAGCCGCAGCAGGACGGAGCGCTCCCGCAGGAACCGCATCACGATGTCGGGGTCGCTCGCGAGCTCTTCCTTGAGGACCTTGATCGCGACGGTCTCGCCGGGCTGGCCGGGCACGGCGGCCTCGGCCCCCGCGGTCTCTCGCTGGCGGGCCCGCCAGACGGTGCCCGTGGCGCCGCGACCGAGCGGCTCCTCGAGCAGGTACTTGCTGCCTACCGGCCGCACGTCATGTGCTCCCTGCTGCTTGCTTACCGTTCCGACCCACTGTAGTGCCGCCCGCCGCGGCGACGACCTGTCGTCTTCCCCTGCGTCTTACGTACGCGTCCCGGGACATGTTCGAAGGAAAGACGCTCGACTCGGTCCACCGGTTGTCCGAAGTGGACGTGACCGATCTCAAGCGGTCCCGGCTACGTCACCTGTCAGGCACTTTTGCGGGCAGAGCCGACCAATCAAGATCACCTTTGCCCGAGCGGCGGGCGCGTTGTCAGTGGCAGGTGCGAGGATGCCTGCAGTACTGGCCGATGTGCTCGTGTGGGTGGGCCCTGGTCCGCGCCCGCGCAGAAGGGACCGCAGACGCCGATGCAGATCCGGCTGACCGTCGTAGACCCGCTGGGCCCGCCCGACCGGGCGCGGGGCCGCGCCGCGAGCTGCGACGTGCTGGTCACGGCGCCCGCCGGCACGGCCCTGTCCGTGGTGGCCTCGGGGCTGGCCTCGGCGGCCGCGGGTGACACCGGCGCCGCCCAGCCCGAGCGGACCCGCGACTCCGGCGGCCCGGTGGTGCTGTACGCGGGCGCGGAGCGCCTGGACGACCGGCGCTGCACCCTGGGAGAGCCGCCGCTGATCGACGGTGCCGTGCTCTCCCTGGGCGCACCGGCCGAGCCCGAGCCCCACCCCGAGCTGGACGACGCCCCCACCCAGCTGCATGTGATCGCGGGCCCGGACGCGGGCGGCGTCCACCTGCTGCACGGCGGCGAGATCCGCATCGGCCGCTCCGCCGACGCCGACGTCCCGCTCGACGACCCGGACGTCTCCCGCCTCCACTGCGCGGTCACCGTCGCCGCCGACGGCCAGGTCTCGGTCGCCGACCTCGGCTCCACCAACGGCTCCACCCTGGACGGCGTCCGCCTGAGCACCCGCCGGGTGCGCTTCGCCCCGGGCGCGCTGCTGCGCATCGGGGAGTCGGCGCTGCGGGTCGCCCCGGCCGGCGGCCCCGGGGCGCGGACCCCGACCGCCCCGGACGGCGAGGGCCACGTGCGCGTGGCGTCCGGGGAGGAGACCGCCGCCGAGGCTGCGCCGACGGCCCCCGCGGGCGGGGTCACGGCCGCGGCGGCGACGCCTCACGCGCGCGTGCCCGACGGGGGCGGCCCGGCGGCCACCCCCTCCCGCGGCCTGCCCACCGCCCGCGGACACGGGCCGGCCGGGCAGCCGCTGGTGCCCGGGCAGGGCGGGGCACCCCGGATCGAGAGCGGGGACACCCGCGCATCCGGGGGAAGCGGCGACACGCACCCGGGCCGGCCCGGCGCGGCGGTCGCATGGGACCCGGCACCCGCCACCGCGTCCCCCACGACACCCTCCACGTCGCCCTCCGTGGCACCCTCCACGTCGTCCTCCGCGGCTGCCCCCGCCGCTCCTTCCACCGCGGCCGACGGCGAACCGTCCGGCAGCCGCAAGGGCACGCCCCTGCGCGGCACCGACATACCCCAGGGCCTGCGCAGGCGCGGCGGGCTCTCGGCCTGGGCCCGGCGGCTGGCCGGCGGGCGCGGCGACCAGATGGCGCCCGGGGGCGAGGCGCACGACGGGGACGACGGCTTCGGTGCGGCGCCGCGTCCCGTGCCGCCCGGCGGCCCCCAGCTGCCGGAGACCTGGCCCGACCCGGCGGCCCTGCTGCTGACCGCGCTCGGCCCGGGCCCGCGGCTGTGGGAGCGCGGTCCGGGGCACCCGGAGGCGCTCACGGTGCGGCTCGGCACGGCGGACCGCGCGGCGCCCGGCGGCTCCGGCCTGCTGCCCGCCGTGCCGGTGACCGCGGATCTGCGTGAGGCCGGGGCCCTGGGCCTCGCGGGCCCCCGCGCCCGGCTGTCCGGGCTGGCCCGCGCGGTGCTGGCGCAGCTCGCCGCGCTGCACTCGCCCGAGACCCTGGAGATCGTCCTGATCAGCGCGGACCGTGCCCGCTCCCTGGAGGAGCGCACGGCCGAGTGGGGCTGGCTGGGCTGGCTCCCCCACCTGCGCCCCGGCCACGGCCAGGACTGCCGCCTCCTGCTCGCCTACGACCGGGAGCAGGCCACCGCCCGCACGGGCGAGCTGCTCAGGCGCCTGGAGGACCAGGAGGCGGAGGTGCGCAACGGCACACGGCAGCCGGCCCGCACGCCCGCCGGCCAGTCCCGCGCCGCCACCCGCAGGCCCTCCTGGGCGCGCGAGGACGACGGCGCGCGGGAGCCGGAGGGCTTCACCGGTCCGCACTGCGTGGTCGTCGTGGACGGCGACCCCGGAGGCGCCGCCGTCCGGGAGGCGGTGACGCGCCTGGCGCTGGAGGGCCCCCGGGCCGGGATCCACGTCGTCTGCCTGGCCGAGACGGCGTCCGCGTCGCCCGCGTCGCCGGTGACGGAGACGTACGAGACGGCGTGCGCGGTGGCGCCGGTCTTCCGGGACTGCGGCGCGGTCGCACTGCTCAGCGGCGACGTGGCGACGGCCCTGCGGCTGATGCGGGTGGCACGGACCGCCCCTGGCACTCCCGCCGGAAGGGCACCGGAGGCACCGCCCGGGCCCACCGGCGCCCCGGTGGACCCGGGCAGCGGGGCGCACGCCGCGCCCGTGGGCCCCGGCACCATGGCCGTCGTCGACGCCGTGTCCCTGGCCTGGGCCGAGCGGTTCGCACGGGCGCTGGCGCCGCTCAGGACGGACGGCTCCCGGGCCGAGCGGCCCGCGCGCGTCTCCGTACCGCTGCCCCAAGCGGCGCGGCTGCTGGACGAGTTGGGGCTCGCGAGGGCCACTCCGGCGTCGCTGATGGCGCGTTGGGCGGACGCGGCGGACGACGCCGGGGCGCTCGGCGGACGGGCCTGGGCCGTGCTCGGCGCCGGCTCGCGCGGCCCCGTCTGCGCGGACCTCGCCGCCGACGGCCCGCATCTGCTGATCGAGGGCCCGGCGGGCAGCGGACGTACGGAGCTGCTGCGGGCCGTGGTGGCCTCGCTGGCAGCGGCCGAGCGTCCCGACCGGCTGGGCATCGTCCTGGTGGACGGCCGGGACGGCGTGAGCGCCGGCGCCGCACCCTCCGGGGGAGGCACCCACGGCGACGGCCTGCGCGTCTGTACGGACGTGCCGCACGTGACCACCCACCTCACCGTCAACGACCCGGTCCGCATGCGGGAGTTCGCCCAGTCCCTCAGCGCCGAGCTGAAGCGGCGGGCCGAGCTGCTGGGCCGCGGTGACTTCGCGCAGTGGCACACGGGCCGGGAGCTCTCGGGCCGCATCGTCACCCAGCGCGCGACCGGCACCGCCGCGGCCGGCACGACCGCGGCGGGCGACCTGGACACCCCGCCCAGCTCGACGACGCGCCTGCGTCCGGGAGCGGCCCGCCGGCCGACGGAGGCGGCCCCGCCGCTGCCCCGGCTGGTGGTCGTCGTGGACGACCTGGACGCCCTGGTCCACCCCGCGCTCGGTTCACCCGGCCGGCCCGCGGCGGGGTCCGTCATGCGCGCGCTGGAGGCCGTGGCCCGCGAGGGGGAGCGCCTCGGTGTCCACCTGGTGGCCGCGACCGCCCCGGGCGGCCGTACGGCGGAGACCGAACCCGTGCGGCGAGCCACCCTGCGCGTGGCACTCGAGTCCCCGGCCGCCGGCCCGGACGAGCCGGCCCCGGGCCGCGGGCGGCTCACCTGGCCCGACGGCCGCTCGGCGCCCTTCCAGGGCGGGCGCGTCACGGGCCGCATCCCCCGCACGGCCACCCTCCGCCCGACCGTCGTCCCCCTCGACTGGCAGCGCATGGGCGATCCCCCGGCCCGCCGCCCGGTGCGAGAACTGGGCAACGGCCCCACCGACCTGGCGCTCCTGGCGAGTGCCCTGCAGCGAGCGGCCCGGGAGGTGTCGGCCTCGGAGGTCCCGTCACTCCTCTGACCGCTTGCCCGCGTCGGCCGCTCCCTTCTGCGACCGTTCCCCTCCTCAGCCGTTCCCGTTCCCGTCCCCGTCCGCTTCCTTCCGCTCGCCTCCCCGGCCGCTCCCCTCCTCAGCCGTTCCCCTCCCCGGCCGCTCGCCTCCCCGGCCGCTCCCCTCCTCAGCCGCTCCCCTCCCCGGCCGCTCCCCCTCCGCAGCCGCTCGCCTCCCCGGCCGCTCCCCCTCCGCAGCCGCTCCTCTCTCCGACGGTCACGCCCACACCGGACACCCGGTCACGACGCGGTCACGAAAGCCCGGTTGACACACGACGCGCACTTGCCGACCCCATCCGACGGGCGTAGACCAGATCCACGGGACAGCGCTCGACGTTCGACGAAGATCGAAGAACGGGGCAGTGATGCGCAGCACGAGCAGCAGGAACGGGACACTCAAGGCCGCCAAACCCGCCGCGGCGCTCCTCGCGGCAGCCCTCGCGCTGGCGCTGACGGGATGCGGCGGCAGCGACAACAACAAGAGCGGCGGCGGCTCCAAGGCGAGCGGAAGCGGAAGCGGGGGCAGCGTGTCGCTGCCCAAGCTCGACGGCCAGACCCTGGAGGTCGCCGCCGTGTGGACCGGCGCCGAGCAGAAGAACTTCATGAAGGTCATGGCCGAGTTCACGAAGCGGACCGGCGCCAAGATCAACTTCGTGCCCACGGGCAACAACACCTCCACCTTCCTCGGTACCAAGATCCAGGGCGGCAAGCCGCCGGACGTCGCGTTCCTGCCCCAGGTGGGTGTGCTGCACCAGTTCGCGGACAAGGGCTGGCTCAAGCCCCTCGGCCCGGACGCCACGGCCCAGTTGCAGAAGAACTTCTCCAAGGGCTGGGTCGACCTCGGCGCCTGGAAGGGCAAGCAGTACGGCGTCTACGCCAAGGCCGCCAACAAGTCCCTGGTCTGGTACAACACCAAGGCCTTCGACGCGGCCGGCATCAGCGCGACGCCGAAGACGTGGAAGGACTTCCTCACCACCGCGCAGACGCTGTCGGACGCCGGCACCCCCGCCGTCTCGATCGGCGGCGCGGACGGCTGGACGCTCACCGACTGGTTCGAGAACGTCTACCTCTCGCAGGCCGGACCGCAGAAGTACGACCAGCTGGCCGCGCACAAGATCAAGTGGACGGACCCCTCAGTCAAGCAGGCGCTCACCACGCTCGCCCAGCTGTGGGGCAAGAACGACCTGATCGCCGGCGGCACCAAGGGCGCGCTGAACACGGAGTTCCCGAAGTCGGTCACCCAGACCTTCTCGGGCAGCACCCCGGCCGGAATGGTCTTCGAGGGCGACTTCGTCACGGCGAACATCAACGCCGACACCAAGGCCAAGCTCGGCACGGACGCCAAGGTCTTCCCGTTCCCGGCGGTCGGCAGCACCTCCCCCGTGGTCAGCGGCGGCGACGTGGCCGTGGCGCTGAAGGACGGCAAGGGGCCGCAGGCCCTGCTGACCTTCCTGGCCTCGACGGACGCGGCCCAGATCTGGGCGGCGCAGGGCGGCATCCTCTCCCCGAACAAGGAGATGGACATGTCGTCGTACAAGGACGCGATCACCAAGCAGATCGCGCAGCAACTGCTCGCGGCCGGTGACAACTTCCGGTTCGACATGTCCGACCAGGCACCGGCCGCCTTCGGTGGTACGGCCGGCGTCGGCGAGTGGAAGGACCTGCAGGACTTCCTGCGCAACCCGAAGGACGTCGCCGGTACCCAGCAGAAGCTGGAGGCCGACGCGGCCAAGGCCTACGCGACGGGCTGACGACGCGGCCATGACGTCGGTAGCGAAGACGACCGGGGGCGCCGGCGCACTGCCGACGCCCTCCGTCTCACCGCGCAAGAGCATCACGGGGACACGGCTGTGGGTGGCGGTGCTGTTCCTGCTGCCCGCCTTCGTGCTCCTCGGGGCGCTCGTGGTCTACCCGATCGGGTACTCGGTCTGGCGCAGCCTCTACGACGCCGACGGCTCCGGTTTCGTGGGGCTGAAGAACTACGGCGACATCTTCACCAACGACGCCACCCTGACCGCCGTGCGCAACACCGCGATCTGGGTGGCGGTGGCGCCGGCCGTCGTCACCGCGCTCGGCCTGATCTTCGCCGTGCTGACCGAACGGGTGCGCTGGGGAACGGCGTTCAAGCTCATCGTCTTCATGCCGATGGCGATCTCGATGCTCGCCGCGGGCATCATCTTCCGCCTGGTCTACGAGCAGGACCCCAACCTCGGCGCCGCCAACGCGGTCGCCAAGTCCATCCACGACACGTTCGTGTCGTCCTCGGTGTATCCGGGCGCCCGGCCGAACGCCACGGCGACCGACCTCAAGCCCTCCGGCGGGGGGTCGTTCACCACGACCGGCACCGTGCACGCGGGCACCCCGGCCCTGCTGCCGCTGGTCGGCATCGCGCCCAACAGGCTGCCCGGCAGTCCCGAGAACGCGAAGGCGGCGAGCGGTGCGGGAGTGACCGGCACCGTCTGGCTGGACTTCAAGCTGGGCGGCGGCGGCACGAAGGGCCGGATCGACCCGGGTGAGAAGGCGCTGAAGGGCGTGAAGGTGGAGGCGGTGAAGGGCGGCAGGGTCGTCGCCTCCGCCAAGACCGGCGCCGACGGCACCTTCAGCCTTCCCGACAAGGCCGACGGGGCCAGGCTCAGGCTCCCCGCCTCGAACTTCTCCGCCCCGTACGGCGGCATCGACTGGCTCGGCCCGACCCTGGTCACCCCGGCCATCATCGGCAGTTACGTGTGGATGTGGGCGGGCTTCGCGATGGTGCTGATCGCGGCGGGCCTCGCGGGGGTGGACCGCAACCTCCTCGAGGCGGCGCGGGTCGACGGGGCCAACGAGTGGCAGGTCTTCCGCAGGATCACCGTGCCGATGCTGGCACCGGTCCTGGCGGTCGTCCTCATCACCCTGATGATCAACGTGATGAAGATCTTCGACCTGGTCTACATCATCGCCCCGCAGCCCAGTCAGCCCGACGCCAACGTGCTCGCCCTGCAGCTGTTCCTGTCGTCCTTCGGCGGCGGCGGCAACGAGGGCGTCGGCAGCGCGATCGGCGTCATCCTGCTGCTGCTCGTACTGCCGGTGATGTTCGTGAACATCCGCCGGCTGAGGAAGGAGCGCCGGTGACCGCCCTCGACACGTCCGTGCACGGCAAGCGTTCCCTCGCCTCCCGGGTGGCGAGCGGTGCGGGGGGCGGGGTGCTGCGGGTCTTCCTGATCCTCGTGGCCCTGTTCTGGCTGGTGCCCACCTTCGGCCTGCTGGTCTCCTCCTTCCGTGATCCGACCGACATCGCCACCTCGGGCTGGTGGAAGGTGTTCACCGCGCCGAGCCAGCTGACCGCGAAGAGCTACAAGTCGCTCCTGGAGAACGACGCGATCACCCACGCGCTGTGGAACACGGTCTGGATCACGGTCCCGGCCACGGTGCTCGTGGTGCTCATCGGCGCGATGGCCGGATACGCCTTCGCCTGGATGGACTTCCGTGGCCGCGACTGGTGGTTCCTGATCGTGGTCGCGCTGCTCGTCGTCCCCGTCCAGGTGGCGCTGATCCCGCTGGCCGATCTCTTCGGCAAGATCGGGATCTTCGGCGACATCATCGGCGTGGTCCTCTTCCACGTCGGTTTCGGACTGCCGTTCGCCATCTTCCTGTTGCGCAACTTCTTCGCCGAGATCCCGCGCGAACTGCTGGAGGCGGCACGGCTGGACGGCGCCGGCGAGACCCGGCTGTTCCTCACCGTCGTCCTGCCGCTGGGCGCGCCGGCGATCGCCTCCCTCGGCATCTTCCAGTTCCTGTGGGTGTGGAACGACATGCTGGTGGCGCTGGTCTTCTCCAGCTCCCAGTCGCAGCCGCTGACGGTCGCACTCCAGCAGCAGGTACGGCAGTTCGGCAACAACATCGACGTGCTGGCACCCGGCGCGTTCATCTCGATGGTGATCCCGCTGATCGTGTTCTTCGCGTTCCAGCGGCAGTTCGTGTCCGGCGTGATGGCGGGCGCGGTGAAGTAGGCCTGACGACAACGGTACGCAAGGGTCGGGACGTCACGGTCCCGGCCCTTTCCGTTCACCGGGGATCCCCCGTATGCCGTAGGGAACGTAACCAAGTCACTCCATCGGCCGTTCCCGGGCAAGGCCCAGTCGTCCGCGCCGACCCATGGATGTGCCTTGCCCAGGTTCAGTGTCATCGTCCCCGCGTACAGGGTTCAGGCGTATCTCCACGCCTGCCTGGACTCGGTGCTCTCGCAGTCCTGCCCCGATCTGGAGCTCATCGCCGTCGACGACTGCTCGCCGGACAGAAGCGGCGCGATCATCGACGAGTTCGCCGCCCGCGATCCACGGGTACGGCCCCTGCACCTGCCGGAGAACCGGGGCCTGGGCGGCGCCCGCAACGCCGGTATGGAGCAGGCGAGCGGCGACTACCTGATCTTCCTGGACGGCGACGACACCCTCACCCCGCACGCGCTGCGCTCGATCGCCGACCGGCTGAAGGAGACCGGCGATCCGGACGTCCTGGTCTACGACTACGCACGCTCGTACTGGTCGGGCGAGACCGTGCGCAACGTCGTCTCCGCGCAGCTCACCGAGCAGGGCCCGGCCCCCTTCCGCCTGGAGGACCGTCCGGGCCTGCTGCGTCTGCTGATGGTGGCCTGGAACAAGGCCTGCCGGCGGGAGTTCGTCGAGCGCGAGGGCCTGGCCTTCCCGCCGGGCTACTACGAGGACACCCCGTGGACCTTCCCGGTCCTGATGACGGCGGAGTCCATCGCGACCCTGGACCGGGTCTGCGTCCACTACCGCCAGCGCCGCCGGGGCAGCATCCTCTCCACCAGCAGCCGCAAGCACTTCGACATCTTCCAGCAGTACGACCGTCTCTTCGCCTTCCTCGACCGGCGCCCCGAACTGGCCCGCTGGCGGCCGGTGCTGTTCCGGCGCATGGTCGACCACTTCGCCAGGCTCTTCTCCCACCGCGAGCGTCTGCCGCGCGGCGTGCGCGCCGAGTTCCTGCGCAGGGCCCGTGCCCACTACCGCCGATACCGCGTCCCCGGCGTCCGGGGTCCGCTGCCCGTCCGCCTGCGGCACACCCTGATCCGCTGGGGCCTGCACCGCACGTACCGCTTCCTGCAGCACGCGGCGGCCGTGCGCCGCAGGACGGCCAAGCTCGGCGCCGGGCTCCTGCGCACCGCGCGGACGTCGGCCCTCCGCCTGCACTACCGCCTCCAGCTCCGCCTCCCCCTGCGCACCGACCGCGCCGTGTTCAGCGCGGACGGCGGCGGCGGCCACGGCTGCGACCCGGGCGCCCTGGAGGTGGCGTTCCGCACGCACGCGCCGCACATCCGCACGGCGTGGATCGCCCGCCCCGAGTACCGGCACACGGTCCCGCCGGCGACCGGGTGGGTGAGCCCGGGCACGGCCGCCTACTGGACGGCCCTGGCCCGCTCCAAGTACCTCGTCTGCGACACCGACTTCGAGCGGCGGCTGGTCAAGCGCCGCGGCCAGGTCCTCGTCCGGACCCAGGCCGGCACCCCCCTCGGGCACCTGGGCCTGGACCTCCAGGAGCGCCCCGCGGCCGCCGACGGCACGGACTTCGCCGAGCTCCTCGACGGCGTCGACAGGTGGGACTACGTCCTGTCCGCCAACCCGCACTCCACCCTGGTCTGGGAGCGCGTCTTCCCGGGCGGCTACACCACCCTGGAACACGGCCGTCCCCGCAACGACGTGTTCCAGAGGGCGACTTCGGCGGACGTGGCCCGGCTGCGCGCCCGCCTGGGCGTCCCCGAGGACACCGTCGCCGTGCTGTACGCGCCCGCCCGCCGCGACCACCGCCGCACCCAGCGCTCCGCCCTCGACCTGGACCGCCTGCTGCGCCGCCTGGGCCCCCGCTATGTCGTCCTGGCGCGCACGCACGACCCCGTGGGCCAGGACGCGCGGATCATCGACGTCACCGGACATCCCGGCGTCGAGGACCTCTGCCTCGCCTCGGACGCCCTGCTCACCGACTACGCGCCGATCATGTTCGACTACGCCGGCCTGGACCGCCCGATCGTGATCCACGCCCCCGACGACGACTGGGCGGCGTACCAGGCCGTCCGGGGCACCTACTTCGACCTGCGCGCCTTCCCGCCGGGCGCGGTGGCCCGCAGTGAGGACGAGCTGATCGACATCTTCGCCACCGGTCACTGGCGCGGTTCCCGCTCCACCCAGCTGCGCACCGCCTTCCGCGAGCGCTTCTGCCCCTACGACGACGGGCGGGCCGCCGAGCGGGTCGTACGCCGTGTCGTCCTCGGCGAGAGGGACCTCCCGCCGGTGGTCCCGCCGGCCGAGCGCCGTCCCGTGCCGTCCGCGGCCGCGGCCCGCACGCGTGCCCCGCAGGCCACGGTGCCGCAACCCGCCGGTCCGGCGACCGTCACCGACGGCCACTGAACGCCGTTCTCACTCCGGGGAGTTCGCATGCCTTCCAGTCCGTCGCGGCCCACGCCGAGCAGACCGTCCACCCGGCGTCCCGCGGGGCGTCCGGGACGCCTCGGCTGAGCCGCGACCGCCGAAGTCCTCAAGCACCTCGACAGAAAGAGCAGAATGCCCCGCTTCAGCATCATCGTCCCGGCGCACGGGGTGACAGGCCGGCTGTCCCAGGCGCTGGACTCCGTTCTGGCGCAGTCCTTCGGCAACCTGGAGCTGATCCCGGTCTGCGACGCGCCCGGCGCGCCCGCGGCGGACGTCGCCGCCGAGTACGCCGGGCGGGACACCCGGGTGGCCCCCGCGTCCGCGCCCCCGTCGGGCGGCCTGGCGGCGGCGCGCAACGCCGGGATGCGGAGGGCGACCGGCGCGTACCTGCTGTTCCTCGACTGCGACGACGTGCTCGTCCCGGGCGCGCTGGCGGCGCTGGACGCCCGCCTCGCCGAGACGGGCGACGTGGACGTCCTGTACCTGGAGCACCTGCGCGTCCCCTGGTGGGAGGGCGAGCCGACCAACCCGGCCGCCCCGCTCCTGCCGAAGCAGCCGGCGGGCGCCTTCTCCCCCGACCAGGTGCCGGCGCTGACCGGCGTGCAGCTCCCGGCGTGGAGCGCGGCCTACCGCAGGGCGTTCCTTGCCGAGCAGCAACTGGACTTCCCCGACGGCCACTTCACCGACGTCGGCTTCGGCGGGCTGGTCATGCTGAAGGCCGAGAAGGCCGCCGTCCTGCACGAGCCGGTCGTACGGCATCTGGTGCGCAGGCAGGGCAGCCGGCTCGGCCTGCCCGGTGAGCACCACCTCGAACTCCTCGCCCAGACCGACCTGGTGCTCACCCGCGCCGCCGAACTCGGCCTGTCCCCGGAGCGGACGGGCCCGCTCTTCGAGCAGCTCTTCGCGACCGTGCTGAAGACCGCCGCGCACCCCCGGCGGCTGCCTTCCCGGCGCCGTTCCTTCTTCCGGCTGGCGAGCCGGCTCTACCGCCGGCACCGTCCCGCCGGGTACCGCACGCCGGGCGGCAGCCTCGGCGTGCAGCACCGGCTGCTGGCGGCCGGCGCGTACACCGCCTTCCGGGCCCTGCGCGGCGCCAACCAGTCGGCGGTCAGGGTGGCCGAGCGCCTGCCGCGCCCGCGCATGGTGCGCACCCGGCTGCGGTACACGCGCTCCCTGCGCCGCCCGCTGGATCCCCACCTCGCGGTGTACTGCGCCTACTGGGGCCGCGGCTACGCCTGCAACCCGGCCGCGATCCACGCCAGGGCCCGCGAACTCGCCCCGCACCTGCGCTCGGTGTTCCTGGTCGAGGCGGACCAGGCGCACACCGTGCCGGAGGACGTCGAGTACGCGGTCATCGGCAGCGCCGAGTACTGGGACGTGCTGGCCCGCGCCACGTACCTGGTCAACAACGCCAACTTCGCCGACGCGGTCGTCAAGCGCGAGGGCAGCGTGCACCTGTCGACGCAGCACGGCACCCCGCTGAAGAAGATGGGCGTCGACCAGGCGACGTACCCCGTGGTGGCGGCCGCGACCGGCAGCTTCGGCAGGCTGCTGGCCCGCGTCGACCGCTGGGACTACAACCTCTCCTCCAACCGGCACTCCACCCGGATGTGGGAGCGGGCCTTCCCGGCCGTGCACGAGACCCTGGAGTACGGCTATCCGCGCAACGACGTCTACTACACGGCGACCGCGGACGACGTGACCCGGATCAGGCGGGAACTGGGCGTCCCCGAGGGCAAGACGGCCCTGCTGTACGCGCCCACCCACCGCGACCACCACACCGGCTTCGAGCCGGGCCTTGACCTCGAGGCGCTGTGCGAGGAGATCGGCGAGGACTTCGTCGTCCTGCTGCGAGCCCACTACTTCTACGACCGGGGCGCCGCGGGGAGCACCGGCCGGGTCATCGACGTCACCGCGCACCGCTCGTCCGAGGACGTGTGCCTGGCCGCCGACGCGCTGATCACCGACTACTCGTCGATCATGTTCGACTACGCCAACCTGGACCGGCCGGTCGTCGTCTACGCGGACGACTGGGAGGTCTACCGGGAGCTGCGGGGCGTCTACTTCGACCTGATGGAGCACCCGCCGGGCCCCGTGGCGCGCACCCCGGGGGAGCTGGCCCGGCTCTTCCGCGACGGCTCCTGGGCGGGCCCGGAGTCGGCCGCCGCCCGGGCCGCCTTCCGTGAGCGCTTCTGCGAGTTCGACGACGGTCACGCCGCCGAGCGCGTCGTGCGCCGGGTGCTGCTGGGCGAGCCGCCCGAGTCGATCCCGCCCGTGGTCCCGCTCGCGGAGCGCGTCCCGGCCCCCGCCGCCTCCACCCTCGTAAGGAGCTGAGCTCAGCAGTGCCCCGCTTCAGCATCATCGTCCCCGTCTTCAAGGTGCAGGGCTTCCTGCACGAGTGCCTCGACTCGGTCCTCGGGCAGTCGTACCCCGACTTCGAGGTGGTCGCCGTCGACGACCGCTCGCCCGACGGCTGCGGCGCGATCCTCGACGAGTACGCGGCGCGCGACGAGCGGGTGCGGGTGCTGCACCTGCCCGAGAACGTCGGCCTGGGCCGGGCCCGCAACGCGGGCCTGGAGCAGGCGCGCGGCGACTACGTCCTCTTCCTCGACAGCGACGACTTCTACACGCCGGGCCTGCTGGCCGCCGTCGCCGACCGGCTCAGGAGCGCCGAGGACCCGGACATCCTGGTCTTCGACCATGTCCGCACCCACTGGTGGGGCCGGGGCGGACCCAGCGACGCCTCCGCGCTGCTGGCGGCCGCGGGACAGGACGTCTTCAGCCTCCGCGAGAGCCCCCGGTACGCCCATCTCTTCCTGGTCGCCTGGAACAAGGCCTACCGTCGCGCCTTCTTCCAGGAGCACGGCCTGCGGTACGCGCCGGGCCTGTACGAGGACGCGCCGGTCACCTACCGCTCGATGGTGCTGGCGGAGCGCATCGCCTGCCTGAACCGGATCGGCGTCGAGTACCGGCAGCGCCGGCAGGGCGCGATCACCAAGACCCCCGGGCGCCGGCACTTCGACATCTTCCCGCAGTACGAGGGCCTGTTCGCCTTCCTGGAGGAGCGCGAGGACCTCGCCTGGGCCCGGCCGCTGCTGTTCGAACGGGCGCTGGACCACATGCTGTACGTGATCGCCCGCGAGGACCGGGTGACCCCGGCGGACCGCCCGGCCTTCCACCGCGAGATGCGCGCCTTCCACGACCGCCACCGCCCCGAGGACTTCGTCCCGCCGCAGGGCCCCCGCGGCACCGAGATGCGGCTGCTGGCCTCGTCGCCGTACGTCTCCTACGCGGCCCTGCGTGCGGGGCGCGGTCTGCGCGGGCTGGCCGGGGCGGGCAAGCGCCGCACGGTGGACCGGGCGTCGAAGGCGGCCCGGCGCGCGGGGTACGCCGTCCGCTCCAGGCTGCCGCTCGACCCGCACCTCGCCGTCTACTCGGCGACCCACCACACGGGCGTGCACGGCGACCCGGCCGCCATCCACGCCAAGGCGCGGGAGCTCGCGCCGCACATCCGGGGCGTGTGGGTGGTCCGGGAGGACGCGGTGGACTCGCTGCCGCCCGGCACCGACCACGTGACGCCGGGCTCGCGCGGCTATCACGCGGTGGCGGCGCGGGCCACGTACTGGGTGAACAACGTCAACTGGCCCGGTTCGCCGCCCAAGCGCCCCGGCAGCGTGCATCTGCAGACCCACCAGGGCACCCCGCTCAAGCTCATGGGCGCCGACCTGCTGGACAAGCCCGGCGCCCGGCACGGCTTCAGCGTCCCGAAGATGCTGCACCGCGCCGACCGGTGGGACCTCAGCCTGGTCGCCAACCGCCACTCCGAGCTGGTGTGGGACCGGGCCTATCCCTGCCACTTCACCTCGCTGCGCACGGGCAGCCCGCGCAACGACGTGCTGGTCGAGGCCCCCGCGGGGCGCGCCGCGGCCGTCCGAGAGCGGCTCGGCGTCCCCGCCGGGAACACGGTCGTGCTGTACGCGCCGACCCGCCGCGAGTACCGCAGGGGCGGGCACGTCGACCGGATCGACCTGGCCCGGTTCGCCGCCGACCTCGGCGCCGGTCACACCCTGGTGGTACGGCTGCACCCCTCCCTGGCCACCGGCACGGCGCGCGGCCTGGGCCTCGCCGATCTGCACGCCCGGGGGGTCCTGGTGGACGCGACGGACGAGCCGCACGTCGAGGACGTGATGCTCGCCTCCGACGTGCTGGTCACCGACTACTCGGCCCTGATGTTCGACTACGCCAACCTGGACCGGCCGATCGTGATCCACGCCGACGACTGGGCGGCCTACGCGGCCGCCCGGGGCACCTACTTCGACATCACCGCCGAGGCGCCGGGCCACGTCTCGCGCTCCTACCGGGAGCTGGCGTGGCTGTTCGCCTCGGGGACCTGGCAGGACGAGGAGTCCGCGGGTCTGCGGGCCGCCTTCCGCGCGCGGTTCTGCGAGTTCGACGACGGTCACGCCGCCGAGCGCGTCGTACGGACGGTGCTGCTGGGTGAGCGGCCGCCGCAGTCGCGGACGGCGGCGGTGCTGCCCGCTCCCGCCGCCGAGCGGGCGCACTCGATGAACTGACCGGGCGTCACGGGAACGCGCGCGGGCGCGGACGCCGGGTGTCCGGTGTCCGCGCCCGCCGTGTGCCGTGCGGGGTCTACTCGATGACGAGGTCGACCTCGATGTTGCCGCGGGTCGCGTTGGAGTAGGGGCAGACCTGGTGGGCGGTCTCGACCAGCTTGCGGCCGGTCGGCTCGTCCACGGTGTCCGGCAGCTCGACGCGGAGGGTGACCTTGAGCCCGAAGCCCTCGCCCTGCTTGCCTATGCCGACCTCGGCGGTCACCGCGGCGTCGCTGACGTCGACCTTCGCCTGGCGGCCGACGAGCCCGAGGGCGCTGCCGAAGCAGGCGGCGTAACCGGCGGCGAACAGCTGCTCGGGGTTGGTGCCCTCCCCGCTGCCGCCCAGCTCCACCGGCGGGGCCAGCTTGACGTCGACCTTGCCGTCGTTGGTGAAGGCGCGACCGTCCCGGCCGTGGGTGGCGGTGGCGACAGCGGTGTAGAGCGCGTCCATGGAAACCATCCCTCTCGAAAGCACGTTCCGGCGGCTCTTGCGCGGCCGCCTCACGACGACAAGTAGAGCACACAATTCAATTGCACACAACTGAATGCCTCGCGGGGCTATCCTGGGAGCATGTCCAGCACGCCCGACGCCCCGGCCTCCGACTGGCTCCGCCTCGACCAGCAGATCTGCTTCTCCCTCAACGCCGCCTCCCGCGCCTTCGGCGGCGTCTACCGCGTACTCCTGAAGGACCTCGGGCTCACGTATCCGCAGTACCTGGTGATGCTGGTGCTGTGGGAGCACGGCGAGCTGCCGGTCAAGAGGCTGGGCGAGCACCTGCGCCTGGACTCCGGCACGCTGTCCCCGCTGCTCAAGCGACTGGAGGCGGCCGGTCTGGTCCGGCGGGAGCGCAGCACCCGCGACGAGCGTTCGGTGGAGGTGCGGCTGACCGGGGAGGGCGCCGCCCTGCGCGGGCGGGCGGAGCAGGTGCCGCGCCGGATCGCCGCGGCGACGGGCTTCGACGTGGACGAGATCCGTCAGCTGCGGACCCGGCTCGACGAGCTCACCCGGGCGCTGGACGCGGCTGCCGCGTCGGAGCCGGCGTAGCGGTCCCGGGCGTACGGCTCCGGACCGGCGGGGCGGCCGCCGCCGGCGCCGGGCGGCGGACGTAGAGACAGAAGGCCACACGCCCGCTGACGTACTTCTCCCGGACGGTGAAGTGCTCCTCCACGGCCGCGAGCTTGACGCGGTCGGTCGGGTCGCCCGGCCGCCGGCCCGACCTCAGCATCCTGGAGTCGGCGACGACCCAGAGCCGCCTCAGGCCCGCCAGTCTGCGCCGCAGCTCCCGCGGGGTGGTCTCCAGCCCGCTCAGCGTCCCGGAGCGCGCCCCGGACTCCGTCAGGGCGATGTCGCGGGCCTCCCGGAACCCCTTCGGGTACGTCAGCGCCGTGAGCCGCCAGGTCGACGGCAGGTACAGCACGGGATCGCCGGGGCGGATGTCGCGGGCGGCGACGGCGGCCACGGCGGCGAGGTTCTCCGGGCGGTGGGCCGGGGAGCGGTCCTGCCGGTAGAGCGGGAGGCACTGGACGAAGGCGGCGGTGACGGCCAGGACACCGGTGAGGGTGCCGAGGCGGCCGTACCCCGGCCGGTGCCCGGCCGGCCGCCACCGCGCCAGGAAGGTGACCACGCGATCGAGGCCCGCGGCGGCCAGCAGCGGCGCCCCCGCCAGCGCGTACAGCACGTAGCGCTCGTGGAACAGCGGCCGGTACTGCGACACGGAGATCAGGATCGTGGGCGGCAGCACGAGCAGCGGCAGCGCGACGACCGCCGTGCGCCGCGCCGTGGCCCCCACCGCCACCAGCGCGACGCAGATCCAGAACACCGCGCCCGCCGGTCCGGCGGCGAAGTCCCGCACCAGCTGTTCCACCTTGTCCCACCCCGGCACCACCAGCCACGACACCTGGCCCGACTGCCGCTGCGAGACCCACACCAGCGGCAGCAGGACGGCCCCCACCAGCGCGGCCGCGCGCAGCCAGCCGCGCCACACCGCCCGCGGCACCCGCGCCAGCGCCAGCGTCGCCGCGTGCGCGCACAGCACGAGCACGACCAGCTCGTGCAGCAACGAGGTCAGGGCGAGCAGGCCGCCGTAGCGCCACCACCAGCCCGGCCGCGCCCGCCCCCGCACGGCCGGCTCCAGCAGCAGGGTCGCCCCCGCCACGCCCGCGGAGACGATCGCGTACGACCGCCCCTCCTGCGCGTAGTGGCCGGTCAGCGGCGTGACCGCGTAGACGAGACCCGCCCACAGCCCCACCCGCGGCCGGGCCAGCCGCACGCCCAGGGCCGCGACCAGGCCGGCCGTCACGGCGGCCCCGCACACGGACGGCAGGCGCAGCACCACCTCGCCGGGGTGGACGGCGAGCACGACGTGCATGACGAGGTAGTACAGCCCGTGCACCGCGTCCATCCCGTGCAGCAGCCGCCAGATCTGCGGCACCGTGCGCCGCCCGACCAGGAAGGTGACGCCCTCGTCGCCCCACATGCCGCCGCGGTCGAGACCCCACAGCCCGATCGCGAGCATGACGGCCGCGGGGACCGCCACCGCCACGGCCTCCGTACGCGTCCGACGACACTTCGCCCGCCCCGCCACCTCGCTCAGCACACGGCTGATTCTGGGCGGCGCCCGGGCGCTTGCCCGGGATTGACGGTGTTTCGGCCCTCGCACACCATTCGCCCGGCTTACCATCCGGCGTGATGAACGCAGTGACCACCACCGTGACCACCGTGCGGAGACACCGCCTCCTCACGCTCGGCGCCGCCTGGCTCGCCACCCGGGCCCTGATGCTCTGGCTGCTCGCGCACAGCGCCGCGCCGATGCTGGGCCGGGGCTCGGTCGCCCGCGAGGTGTCGCACCTCTACCACCACTGGTACGGCGTCCTCGCGCAGGGCGCCTTCCCCGCACACGACCCCCTCTGGCAGTACCCGCCCGGCGCGGGCCCGGTACTGCTGTCGCCCGCGCTGCTGCCGGGCCTGACCTACTTCCAGGCGTTCGTCGCGCTCACCCTCGCCGCCGACGCGGCGATCGCCCTGGCGCTGGCCCGGGCCGGCACCCGTCCGGGTCACACGCTCCTCGGGGCCGCGCTGTGGACCGGCGGCCTGCCCCTGCTGCTGCACATGCCACTCGTCCGCTACGACGTGCAGGTCACGGCCTTCGCCGTCGTCTCCCTGCTGACGCTGTCGCGCTCCCCGCGCGCGTACGGGGCGCTCGCGGCGCTCGGCGCGCTGGTGAAGGTGTGGCCGGCGCTGGTGCTGCTGGGTGCGCCGCGGGCGCGGGCGACGCGTTCGGCGTGGACCTGGGCCGCCGCCACGGGCACCGCCAC
This sequence comes from Streptomyces sediminimaris, assembly GCF_047049295.1. Taxonomy (NCBI): domain Bacteria; kingdom Bacillati; phylum Actinomycetota; class Actinomycetes; order Kitasatosporales; family Streptomycetaceae; genus Streptomyces; species Streptomyces sediminimaris. The sequence goes on from NZ_JBJWOT010000001.1 coordinate 3,382,570, forward strand.
GCTCACGCTGCTCGCGACGCTGTTCGCCGACCCGCTGGCGTTCCTGAAGCAGCAGGGCGGGCGCGGCGTGCAGATCGAGTCGCTCGGCGGCACGGCGCTCGCGCTCGCGACCCACGCCGGGTGGCCGGGCCTGGTCCGCTACCGGTACGGCTCGCTGGAGTTCACCGGTCCGCACGTGCGGACCGTCGCGCACCTGATGCTCGGCCTCACGGCGGCCGCCTTCGCGCTGCTGCTGCTGTGGCGGCTGCGGGCCCGGCGCTGGACGCCCGCGACGCCCTGTGACGCCGCGCTGAGTGCCGTGCTCCTGTTCACCGTCACCAGCCGGGTGATCAGCCCGCAGTACATGATCTGGCTGCTGGGCACGGCCGCCGTGTGCCTGACCTCGCGGCACACCGTCCAACGCCCGGTGGCCGCCCTGATCGTGCTCGCCACCGCGCTCAGCGCCGTCGCCTATCCGGCCCTGTACGCCGAGGTCAGGGAGTGCACCTGGACGGGCTGCGCGCTGATGCTGGCCCGCAACGGGCTGCTGGCCGCGGCGGCCGTCCTGTCCTTCACCCGCCTGTGGCGCTCCACCGCCGCCGCGCCCCCCGCTCGGCCGCGGCCACGGCACGCGCCCTCGGACGCCCCGGGAGCCACCGCCGCCGTACCCGCGTGACCGCCCCGCCTGCTTCACTGATACCGAACCCGGGGGGACACGACACACCACGGGCCAACAGACGAGGGGACGGCCGCACATGACCTGGCTGATCACCGGCGGCGCCGGCTACATCGGGGCGCACGTCGTCCGCGCGATGACCGAGGCGGGCGAGCGGGCCGTGGTGTACGACGACCTGTCGACGGGCATCGCCGAACGCGTACCGGACGAGGTGCCGCTGGTCCTGGGGTCGACCCTGGACGGCGAGCGGATCGCCCGCGTCCTCGCCGACCACGAGGTCACCGGCGTCGTACACCTGGCGGCGAAGAAGCAGGTCGGCGAGTCCGTGGAACGCCCCCTGCACTACTACCGGCACAACGTCGAGGGCCTGCGCGTGCTCCTGGAGGCCGTGACGGCGGCCGGCGTGGCGTCGTTCGTCTTCTCCTCGTCCGCGGCCGTGTACGGCATGCCCGACGTGGACCTGGTGACGGAACGGACGCCGTGCGTGCCCCTGTCGCCGTACGGGGAGACGAAGCTGGCGGGCGAGTGGCTGGTGCGGGCGGCAGGCCGGGCGACCGGCCTCGCCACGGCCTCGCTGCGCTACTTCAACGTGGCCGGCGCGGCGAGCCGGGAACTGGCGGACGTCGGCGTCTTCAACCTGATCCCCATGGTCTTCGAGAAGCTCACCGAGAACGCGCCCCCGCGCATCTTCGGCGACGACTACCCGACCCCCGACGGCACCTGCGTGCGCGACTACATCCACGTGGTCGACCTGGCCGAGGCCCACGTCGCCGCCGCCCGCGCCCTGCGCTGCAGTCCCGGCCGCGACCTCACCCTCAACATCGGCCGCGGCGAAGGCGTCTCCGTCCGCGAGATGATCGACCGCATCAACGCCCTCACCGGGTACGACCGGCCTCCGACGGTGGCCCCGCGCCGCCCCGGCGACCCGGCCCGGGTCGTGGCCTGCGCCGACCGCGCCGCCACCGAACTGGCCTGGAAGGCCAGGCACGACGTCCAGGACATGATCGCGTCGGCCTGGGAGGGCTGGGTCCGGCTGCACCCGGAGGCGGCGCGGGGCTGAGCCGTCAGCGGAACCCGAGCCCGCCGACGACCGGCGTCCACTCCCGAACCGAACGGACTTCGACCCCCGGCGTGCGGCGGTAATAGGGGTCGGCGTCCAGGATCTCCTCCAGCCGGTCCCGGTCGGCCGCGAAGAGCAGGAGGGCGCCCGTGTCGTCGGACCAGGGGCCCGCCGCGAGGAGGCGGCCCTCGGTGCGCAGGCGGGTGAGGTTCTCGCGATGGGCGGGGCGGGCGGCCAGGCGTTCGGGGGCAGGGGTGAAGGCGAGTTCCACGACCAGCATGGTTGTCCCTTTCTGCGGCTCTGGAGGCTGCGGCTCTGGAGGCTGCGGCTCTGGAGGCTGCGGCTCTGGAGGCTGCGGCTCTGGAGGCTGCGGCTCTGGAGGCTGCGACGGCCGCGAGACTAGGACCGGCGGGGCGTGCCGCGCTGTATCGGCCGATACGGACGCCGGCGGGAGGAGGCGACGTGGGGCGGGCGGAGGACTGGCGGCGGCTTCGTGACGTGCCGCTCTTCGCGGGGCTGCCGGACGACGGGCTGCGGGACCTGTGGCAGGCGTCCGTGGCGCGTCGCTACGGCGGTGGCGAGGTGCTGCGGGCGCAGGGCGCTCCGGCCGGGCATCTGCTCGTCCTGCTGGAGGGGCGTGCGGCGGCGTCGGCCACGACCGCGGGCGGGCGGGTGGTGCGCTTCGGGGCGTGGGAGGGTCCGTGCGCCCTGGACAAGGTGGCGCTGCTCGACGGAGCCGGGCACACGGCGACGTACACCGCCCTCACCCCCTGCGCGGTGCGGGCGATCGCGCGGCCCCGGTTCACGGCCCTGCTCGACGACTCCGCGACCGTACGCGCGCACGTGCTGCGCCTGCTGGCCGCGCAGGCCCGCGCCCAGCAGGACCGGCTGACGGACGCGGCGACGCTGCCGTGCGAGGCCCGGCTCGCGGCCTGGCTGCTGGCCGCGAGCGCCGCGGACGGGCAGGTGAGCCTGGACGGCGGTCAGCGCGGACTCGCCGATTCCCTCGGGGTCACCCGGGTCACCGTCAACCGGGCCCTCGCGCGCCTGCGCCGCGACGGGCTCATCGGGCCGCCGCGGGGCGGCCGGATCGAGGTCCTCGCACCGGAGCTGCTCGCGCTGCGCGCCGCGCCCGACGGCCGGTGACGGCGTGTCCGCGGCCGCAGCCGGGGCGCGGTGGGTCCGGTGCTCCTGCGCGCCGGTACGGTCACAGCGCCTTGACGGCCGCCGCCGTGGCGCGTGCCAGCGACGCCAGGTACCCCTTCGGCAGCTTGGGGCTGCGGATGACCACCGAGCGCCAGTACAGGGGGCCGGAGATCAGGTCGAGGGCCAGCTCGTCGTCGAATCCCTCACGGATCTCGCCACGCTGCTCGGCCGCCACCAGGATCTTGCTGGCCACGCCCTCCTGACCCTCCCGCAGGGTCTTCTGCATCGCCTCGGCGATCTCGGGGTTGCGGGCCGCCTCCGCCTGCAGGTCCGGGATGATCTGCGAGGCCACGGGGTGCCGCAGGGCGCGGGAGGTGACCTCGTACAGCAGCCTCAGGTCGCCCTCCAGGCTGCCGGTGTCCGGCGTGGGCAGGCCCATCACCGCGATCGCCGAGACGACGTCGAGCACCAGATGCAGCTTGGAGCGCCATCGCCGGTACACCGCCGTCTTGCCGACGCCCGCGCGCCGCGCGATCCCCTCGATGGACATCCGCGCGTAGCCGACGGCAGCCAGCTCCTCGAAGACGGCGGCCCGGATGGCTTCCGTCACGTCCTCCCGGAGTACGGCCGCACCGGCGGGAGTGCGGCGGCGCGGACGCGTCTGGGGCTCGCCGGCGTTCGTCGTCATGAGGCCAGCATAGGGGCGTCACGACGATACGGTTGCGTTCCGACGTGGGTTGGGCCTACGCTCACGTTGCGACGATACGGTCCCGTCCCGACGTAAGAGAACGTAAAGAGAAGCGCAGGCAGACGCCGGGTGACGGACCGACCGGTCCCCGGCCGGACGCACGCAGTCCCTCCCCCGAGCGAAAGCAACGGATGTGAGCCAGGTCCTCCACACACCGCCCGCGTCGCCGGCCCCGGCCGACGACGATCTCGCGGCGCTCGCCGCCCGTCACGGCCTCTCGGTCAGCGGCGCCCGCCCCTCCCTGCCCGAGTACATCCGGCAGCTGTGGGCCCGGCGCCACTTCATCACCGCCTTCGCCACCGCCAAGCTCACCGCTCAGTACAGCCAGGCGAAACTCGGCCAGGTCTGGCAGGTCATGACCCCGCTGCTGAACGCGGCGGTGTACTACTTCATCTTCGGCGTCCTGCTGCACACCAAGAAGGGCGTGCCGGACTACATCCCGTTCCTGGTGACGGGCGTGTTCATCTGGACGTTCACCCAGAGCTCGATCCTGGCGGGGACACGCGCGATCTCCGGCAACCTCGGCCTCGTACGCGCCCTGCACTTCCCCAGGGCCGCCCTGCCGATCTCCTTCTGCCTCCAGCAGCTGCAGCAACTGCTGTTCTCCATGGCCGCCCTGGTCGTGATCCTGCTCTGCTTCGGCGTGCCGCTCGCCGTCTCCTGGGTGCTGGCCGTGCCCGCCCTGGTGCTGCAGTTCGCCTTCAACGCGGGCGTGGCGATGGTCATGGCCCGGATGGGCGCCAAGACGCCGGACATCGCGCAGCTGATGCCGTTCGTGCTGCGCACCTGGATGTACATCTCGGGCGTCATGTGGAACATCGACAAGCTGACCGGTTCCGGCAGCGGCCTGCCGCACTGGGTGGCTCCGGTCCTCAAGGCCAACCCGGCCGCCGTGTACATCGACCTGATGCGCTACGCCCTGATCGACAGCTACAAGGCGGGCCAGCTGCCGCCGCACGTGTGGGCGCTCGCGACCGGCTGGGCCCTGCTCGCGGGTGTCGGCGGCTTCATCTACTTCTGGAAGGCTGAGGAGACGTACGGCCGTGGCTGAGCACGCGAACGACACCCGCATCCCCACCGTCGTCGTCGACGGGGTCGACATCGTCTACCGGGTCAACGGCACCGGCGCCGGACGCGGCTCCGCCACCGCCGCGCTCAACCGCATGCTGCGCCGCAGGGACGCCGAGCGGGCGGCGGGCGTGCGCACGGTGCACGCCGTGAAGAAGGTGTCCTTCGTCGCCTACAAGGGCGAGGCCATCGGCCTGATCGGCACCAACGGCTCCGGCAAGTCGACGCTGCTCAAGGCGGTCGCGGGCCTGCTGCCGGTGGAGAACGGCCACATCTACACCGACGGCCAGCCCTCGCTGCTCGGCGTCAACGCGGCCCTGATGGGCGACCTGACCGGCGAGCGCAACGTCTTCCTCGGCGGCCTCGCGATGGGCATGTCCCGGGAGGAGATCAAGACCCGCTACCAGGACATCGTCGACTTCTCCGGCATCAACGAGAAGGGCGACTTCATCACCCTGCCCATGCGGACGTACTCCTCCGGCATGGGCGCCCGGCTGCGCTTCTCCATCGCGGCCGCCAAGGACCACGACGTGCTCCTGATCGACGAGGCCCTCGCCACCGGCGACCGGTCCTTCCAGAAGCGCTCCGAGCAGCGCATCCGCGCCCTGCGCGAGCAGGCGGGCACGGTGTTCCTGGTCAGCCACAACAACAAGTCCATCCGCGACACCTGCGAACGGGTGCTGTGGCTGGAGCGCGGCGAACTGCGCATGGACGGCCCGACCGAGGACGTCATGCGGGAGTACGAGGCCTTCACGGGCGACAAGGGCGACAGGGCCAGGCCCAGGCCGGCGGCGGTGGCACCGAAGGTGCCGCAGCCCAGCTGAGCACGTGCGCGGACGGGGCGCCCCGGGCCGGTCGGCCCGGGGCGCCCCGTCCTTCTGCCGTGCCGCGGGACCTACGAGTGCGTGCGCAGCAGCGTCCGCATCGTGCGCATCGCCACCGACAGGTTGGCGAGGTCGAACGTCTCCGAACCCTGGATCTCGTCCAGGGTGGTGCGCGCCCGCCCAAGGATCGCGGCGTTCTTCTCCTGCCAGGTCGTGAAGCGCTGCTCGGGCGTCGAGGTGCCGTTGCCGACGGCCAGCACGTCCGCCGTGAGCGCCGCGTGGGCCGCGTACAGGTCCTCGCGGATGGAGGCGCGGGCCATGGACTGCCAGCGGTCGGCGCGGGGCAGCTCGATGATGCGGTCCATCAGCTGGGTGATGTGCAGCCGGTCGGCGAGGTCGTAGTAGACCTCGGCGACGTCCAGCGGCTCCTTGCCCATGCGGTCGGCGATCGAGACGATGTCGAGCGCAGGGAAGGCGGAGGAGAAGCCGGCCACCCGGGTGGCGAGTTCGTCCGGGACGCCGGCGGCGGTCAGCTCGTCGTAGATCTGCTGCCACCAGTCGAGGTCCGCGCCGCGCATGAGCTTCGGCAGCTGCTGCCAGACCTGCTCGACACGCTCGGCGAAGAAGTCGACCGTCTCGGCGAGCTGCAGCGGCTGCGGGCGGTTGTTCAGCAGCCAGCGCGTGCCGCGCTCGACCAGACGGCGCGAGTGCAGCCGGATGCGGGTCTGCACGGCCGCCTCGACCTGGTTGTCGAGCGCCTCCACGGCGTCCCACACCGGCGCGGAGCAGAAGATCGCACGGGCCGCGGTCTGCGCCCTGACGATCTCCTCCAGCGAGGCGCCGGTCTCCTCGCGCAGCCGGTGCAGATACGTCGTACCACCGGTGTTGACGGTGTCGTTGACCAGGACGGTCGTGGTGATCTCGCGGCGCAGCGGATGGCCGTCGATCCGGTCGGAGAACTGCTCGCGCAGCGCCGTCGGGAAGTACGAGTGCAGCAGGCCGCGCAGGTACGCGTCGTCCGGCAGCGAGGTGTGCAGCAGCTCGTCGGCGACCGTGATCTTCGTGTACGCCAGCAGGACGGCCGTCTCCGGGCCGGTCAGGCCCTGGTTCTGGGTGAGCCGCTCGCGGATCTGGCGGTCGGTGGGCAGGAACTCCAGCGCCCGGTCCAGATGGCCCTCGCGCACCAGGTGGCGCATGAAGCGCTGCTGGGCGTTGAGCATGTCCTTGGACTGGGCCAGCGCGTTGGCGATGGCCGTGTTCTGCGCGTAGTTGTTGCGCAGGACCAGGCCGCCGACCTCGTCGGTCATCTCGGCGAGCAGCTTGTTGCGCTGCTTGACGGTCATGTCGCCGTCCGTGACCAGGCCGTTGAGCAGGATCTTGATGTTCACCTCGTGGTCGGAGGTGTCCACGCCCGCGCTGTTGTCGATCGCGTCCGTGTTGATCTTGCCGCCCTGGCGGGCGAACTCGATCCGGCCGAGCTGGGTCAGGCCCAGGTTGCCGCCCTCGCCGACGACCCGGACGCGCAGGCCGGCGCCGTCGACGCGGATCGGGTCGTTGGCCTTGTCGCCGACGTCCGCGTGGGTCTCGGTGGACGCCTTCACATAGGTGCCGATGCCGCCGTTCCACAGCAGGTCCACCGGCGCCAGGAGGATGGCCCTCATCAGGTCGGCCGGCGTCATCTTGGAGATTTTGCCCTCGATGCCGAGGGCCTCGCGGATGTGGCCGTTGACCGGGATGGCCTTGGCGCTGCGCGGGAAGACGCCGCCGCCCGCGGAGATCAGGTCGGTGTTGTAGTCGGCCCAGCTCGAGCGCGGCAGCTCGAAGATGCGGCGGCGCTCGGCGTAGCCGGTGGCCGCGTCCGGGTTCGGGTCGATGAAGATGTGCCGGTGGTCGAAGGCGGCGACCAGGCGGATGTGCTCGCTCAGCAGCATGCCGTTGCCGAACACGTCGCCGGACATGTCCCCGATGCCGACGACCGTGAAGTCCTCGCTCTGGGTGTCGACGCCCAGCTCCCGGAAGTGCCGCTTGACGGACTCCCAGGCGCCGCGGGCGGTGATGCCCATGCCCTTGTGGTCGTAGCCCGCGGAGCCGCCGGAGGCGAAGGCGTCGCCGAGCCAGAAGTTGTAGCTGCCGGCGACCTCGTTGGCGATGTCCGAGAAGGTCGCGGTGCCCTTGTCGGCGGCGACCACGAGGTAGGTGTCGTCCCCGTCGTGGCGGACCACGTCCTGCGGCGGCACGACCTCGCCGGCCACCATGTTGTCGGTGATGTCGAGCAGCGCCGAGATGAACGTCCGGTAGCTGGCGACGCCCTCGGCCAGCCAGGCGTCCCGGTCCACGCCCGGGTCCGGCAGCTGCTTGGCGACGAAGCCGCCCTTGGCGCCGACCGGCACGATGACGGTGTTCTTCACCATCTGCGCCTTGACCAGGCCGAGGATCTCGGTGCGGAAGTCCTCGCGCCGGTCCGACCAGCGCAGACCGCCGCGCGCGACCTTGCCGAAGCGCAGGTGCACACCCTCCACGCGCGGCGAGTACACCCAGATCTCGTACGCCGGACGGGGCGCCGGCAGGTCGGGGATCGCCTGCGGGTCGAACTTCATGGAGACGTACTCGTGCGGCCTGCCGCCCACCGCCTCCTGGAAGAAGTTGGTCCGCAGCGTCGCCTTGATCACGGTCAGGAAGGACCTGAGGATCCGGTCCTCGTCGAGCGAGGCGACCTGGTCGAGGGCGGCTTCGACCTCTTCGAGCAGGGCGTCGACGATCTCGTGGCCCGCCCGCTGGCGGTCCGGCGACATCCGCGCCTCGAACAGCGAGACCAGCAGCCGGGTGGTGTGGACGTTGTTGCGGAGGGTGTCCTCCATGTAGTCCTGCGAGAAGGTGGAGCCCGCCTGCCGCAGGTACTTCGCGTACGCGCGCAGCACCATCGCCTGGCGCCAGCTCAGGCCGGCGCTGAGCACCAGGGCGTTGAAGCCGTCGTTCTCCGCCTTGCCGGTCCAGGTCGCGGCGAAGGCGTCCTGGAAGCGCTCGCGGGCGTCGTCGCCGACGTAGTCACCGCTGCCGTTCTGCGCCTTGGGCATGCGCAGGCCGAAGTCGTAGATCCACGCGGTGGTGCGGTCCGCGCACCGCAGTTCGTAGGGCCGCTCGTCGGTCACCTCGACGCCGAGCCGGCTGAGGGCGGGCAGCACGGCGGACAGGGAGACGGCCTCGCCCTTGCGGTAGATCTTGAACCGGCGCTCCTCGGGGGCGGCGCCCACCGGCTCGTACAGGCTGAGGGAGAAGTCCTTGCCGCTCGCGGACTGGGCCTCGTCGAGTTCTTCGAGGTGGACCAGGTCGGCGACGGCGGCACGCGGCGTGTGGTCGGCCTTGTAGCCCTCGGGGAAGGCGCTGCCGTACTTGCGCAGCAGTTCGGCGGCCTTCTCCTCACCGCACTCCGCGTTCAGCGCCTCCGCGAAACCGTCGGCCCAGGAACGCGCGGCCTCCACCAGGCGCGCCTCGATGCGCTCCTTGTCGGCGTCGGACAGCTGCGGCAGCTCGGTGCCCTGCGGGACGCGCACCACGAAGTGCAGCCGGGAGAGGATCGACTCGGTGTTCCAGGCGGTGAAGTCGACGCTGATGCCGCCGAGCTCCTCCTTGAGGATGTCGATGATCCGCAGCCGGACGCCGGTGGTGTAGCGGTCGCGCGGCAGGTAGACGAGGGCGGAGTAGTAGCGCCCGTACTCGTCCTGGCGCAGGTAGAGCCGCAGCCGCCGGCGCTCCTGGAGGTACAGCACGGAGGTGGCGATGGACTCCAGCTCGGCGGCCGGGGTCTGGAAGAGCTCGTCGCGCGGGTAGGTCTCCAGGATCTGCAGCAGGTCGCGCCCGTCGTGGCTGTTGGGCGAGAAGCCGGCGCGCTCCAGCACCTCGTCGACCTTGCGGCGGATGACCGGAACCCGGCGCACCGACTCGGTGTAGGCAGCGGAGGAGAACAGACCGAGGAAGCGGCGCTCGCCGACGACGTTGCCGTCCGCGTCGAACTTCTTGACGCCGATGTAGTCCAGGTAGGAGGGCCGGTGCACCGTCGCGCGGCTGTTGGCCTTGGTCAGGACGAGGAGCTTGTGCTCGCGGGCCTTGGCGCGGGCGTCGGCGGGCAGCCGCTCGAAGGACGGGCTGACCGGGTGGCCCTCGTCCTCGGAGTGGTGGGGGTCGGAGCGCAGGATGCCGAGGCCGGTGCCGGGCACGGCGGCCAGCGAGTCGTCCTCGCGCAGCTGGTACTCGCGGTAGCCGAGGAAGGTGAAGTGGTCGGCGGCCAGCCAGCGCAGCAGCTCACGGGCCTCCTCGATCTCCTGCTCGCGCAGATCGGTGGCGACCGGCTCCGTGGGCAGTTCGTCGGCCATCCGCAGGGCCGCGTCCCGCATCTTGTCCCAGTCCTCGACGGTCTCCCGGACGTCGGACAGGACACGCAGCAGGTCGGCGGTGATCTGCTTGAGGTCGCCGCGGTCGGTCTCGCGGTCGATCTCGACATGGATCCAGGACTCGACGTGCGCGTCGTGCGGCAGGTCGCCGCCCGGGTGCGAGCTGAGCACCTCGATGAGCTTGCCGGTGACGTCCCGGCGGACCACGATCTGCGGGTGGATGACGACGTGGATGCCGCGTCCCTGCCGCGTCAGCTCATTGGTGACGGAGTCGACCAGGAACGGCATGTCGTCGGTGACGACCTCGACGACGGAGTGGCTGCACGTCCACCCGTTCTCCTCCACGGTGGGCGTGTGGACCCGCACGCTGGCCGTGCCCTGGGGGCGGTTCTCGGCCAGCCGGTAGTGCGAGAGTGCGGCTCCGAAGACGTCGACCGGGTCGCGGTCGGTGAGGTCCTCCGGGGCGGTGTGCAGGTAGTAGCGCTGGAGGAACGCGAGCACGGTGTCCCGGTCCGGGGTGCCCTCTTCCGTCGTCCCGGTCGGTAGATGTCCCCCGACCGGGCTGTTCTCAGCTACCCGGGCGGCCCTTTCGAGCAGCTCGGCCTTGGCTTCGTCCAGCTTGGTCTGCATTGTCCTCTGGCTCCTGTCGCGCGCCGTTGCGTGACGTAGAAGGAAGTACGGCCTCTTCCCCTGCGGCTCGACGCCACGGCCCGGGTTCTCCGGTCGGCTCCGACGCTATGCCGCAAGGTGAGATGAGCGGGGGGTTATCGGCCATTCCCGACACGACCGCGGAGTGTGATGCCGGTCTCCGCGGCATCCGCTTCCGGGGGGTGCGGGGCGCACCGGAGGCCCCTGCCACCCCGTCCCGCCCGCGAGGACCAGCGACTGCCGCCCGGTCACGGAGATGGTCCGTGCTCACCGGGCGCGGGGCAGGGGCAACGCTGCCCCCGCGAGATATCGCGCTGATCACGCCACAAGGCTATCGCCCATGACGGGGGGCCCGTCATGAGCCGTATGTGTACAAAACCAGGTGTCGAACTTTGACACTCTGCACAGGGGCGCCGATCCCGCCGTCGTGCGGGTCGGCCGTCGCGGCCCGTCATCCGATCTCCCTCCCCCGAATACGACCGGACCTCTTGGCAAGGCCACTCCCAGGAGGCACGTTGCCCTTGACAGCGCACGCCCGCCCGAGGGGAGCGGCCCGACATGACAGCGAAAATCCTCATCGTCACCGGCGACGCGGCAGAGTCGCTCGAGGTCCTGTACCCCTACCAGCGTCTTCAGGAGGAGGGCTACGAGGTCCATGTGGCGGCCCCCTCCCGCAAGAAGCTCCGGTTCGTGGTCCACGACTTCGAACCCGGCTTCGACACCTACACCGAGAAGCCCGGCTACACCTGGCCCGCCGACCTCGCCTTCGCCGAGGTGGACCCCGGTCAGTACGCCGCCCTCGTCATCCCGGGCGGCCGCGCCCCCGAGTACCTGCGCAACGACCCGGAGCTGCGCAAGATCCTCAAGTCCTTCTTCGACGCGGACAAACCGGTCGCCCAGATCTGCCACGGCCCCCTGCTCACCGCCGCGGTCGACAGCCTGCGCGGCCGGCGGGTCACGGCGTATCCCGCGCTGGAACCCGACATGCAGGCCGCCGGCGCCGACTTCCAGGACTCCGAGGCCGTGGTCGACGGCACCCTGGTCTCCTCCCGCGCCTGGCCGGACCACCCGAGCTGGATGCGCGAGTTCCTGACCGTGCTGCGCGCGAAGGCACCCGTGACCTGAACCCTCGCCGGCCCGGCCGGCCGCCGTGCCCCGTGGGGCGCGGCGGCGCCGGTCACGCCGCGAGCCGCTGCGCCTCCGCCACGGCGTCCGCCAGCGTGTCCACCACCGGCACCCCGGCCTTCTCGAGGCTGGCCCGGCTGTGCGATCCCCCGGTGTAGAGCACGGCCCGTGCCCCGGCGTGCCGCGCGGCGACCGCGTCGTCCGCGGCGTCGCCTATGACCACGGTCCGGACCGGGTCCACGCCGGTCAGCGAGCCGAGGTGGCGCACCATGTGCTCGGCCTTGCTGCCGCCCGAGGGTCCGGTCCGCCCGTCGACCCGTATGAAGTGGGCCTCTATCCCGAGCCCCCGGACCAGCGGGACCAGTTCCTCGTGCCCGTACATGCTGAGGATCGACTGGCTGCCTCCCGCCGACCGCCAGCCGGCCAGCAGCTCCGTCGCGCCCGCGGTGAGCCCGCACAGGGGCCGCCGCTCGGCGTAGTAACGGTGGAAGGTCTCGTCCATCACCAGCCACTCGGCGTCCGTCGGCAGCCGTCCCAGGAACCGCTCGTAGAACTTCGGCACCGGCACGCAGTACAGGGCCCGGTACTGCTCCATCGTGATCGGCTCCAGGCCCAGCTCGGCGAAGGCGGCGTTCGTCGCCCCGATGATCGCGTCGTTGTCGTGGAACAGCGTGCCGTTCCAGTCCCAGACGATGTGCGCCGCCCCTGTGCTCTTCCCCATGCCGAAAAAATACCCGCCGCCACTGACAATCAAGAGCTGCGCAGGTCAGGGAGCTCGAGCGGGGTGTGCGGGGCGCGGTCGGGCTCAGTCCCCGAGGCCGACCAGGTGGGGGATCTCCTGCGTCGCGTACCACAGCAGCTCATGGTCCTCGGCCCCGTCCACGACGAACTGCGCGTCGTCGTCCCCGCGGTCCGCCGCCTCCAGCGCCTCCGCCGCGGCGGCCACGTCCGCCTCCGCGTCGTCGAGGTCGACGTGCACGGCGGCCGCCCCGGCCAGCCGCACGGCACCGGTCACCCGCACCTCGCCGAGCGCGGCCGGGTCCAGGCCCCGGTCGGGGTCGGCGGCGGCGGTGCCGTCGGGCACGTCGGCCGCGACCACCACCCGGCGCCGTGCCGCTCCGGGATCGGCGGCCAGCAGCCGCAGCGAGGCCAGCGCGGCACGGTTGAGGGCCGCGTACTCCAGTTCCTCGATGTCGTCGGAGAGATACCACTCGCGCAGGGCGGGCGTGACGGCGTAGGCGACGATCGGCCCCGCTGCCAGCTCTCCCGTCCTGTACGCCTCGGCGAGACCGGAGAGGGTCAGGGGGACGTAGACGCGCATGGCCGCTGCTTTCGTGGTCGGGGACCGGGGCGCTCCCGCGCCGCTCGGAGAGCCTTCAGGATACGTGCGGCAGTCCCCTTTCGAGTCCCCGTCCGCCGCCGCCCGAGCGTCCACCTCCCGCCCCGCGGTTCACCCGGCACGCCCCCGGGATCACGGGCTCGGGCACGCCCCGCGTCACCCTGATAGGTGAACGTTCCGGCCGTCCCGACCCGGGTCCGCGGGTCCTTGCTGCCGCCTCTTTCCACCCCGTACAAGATCTCCGACAGCAAGTTACCGTCCGGTATCCACCGGGCCCACGGAACGGGGACGCGTATGCACAAGGTCATGACCAGGGCACAGCACGAGCCGGGCTCCCGCCCGCCCGGCCGCCGCGACTCCCGCCGCCCGGGCGGCGCCCCGCCCCGCGTACCGGGCGGCACCCGGACCCGCACCGCGCCGGGCGGCGGCCGACCGCCGCGCTCCCGGGCCGGCGCCCTCTCCCCCGGCTCCCGCCCCGCCGACAACCGCCCGCCGTCGGTCCCTGCCGCGCCGGTCAGGACCACGGCCGCCGCCCCCACCGGACCCGCGCCGCAGCCCCGGCCCACCGATCTCTTCGCCGAGCTCCTGGTCGCCGTGCTGAGCGGCCGGCGCCCGGTCCACGCGATGCTCGGGCACACCGCGGGCCGCGCCTACGACGAACTGGCCTGGCTCGCCGAGCGCGGCCCGCTGCGCGCCCGCGGCGCCCGCCCGGTCGTCCGGGACATCGGCTACTACGAGGCCCGGCCCGGTGCCGTCGAGGCCTTCGCCCGCGTCGGGGCCGGCGACCAGCTCCGGGCCATGGCCTTCCGTCTGGAGCGCGGCCGGGACCTCCGCTGGCGCTGCACGGCGGTGGAGCTCGGCGGTCCGCGGCCACCGCGCCCCACCGGCGACGACTGAGCGCTCCGCCGAAGTGCCCCGGCATGCGCCCGCGCCTGCCGCGGCACCGTCGCGGCCGGCCGCGCTCCTCCTCCCGCGCCGCTGCGGGGCACTGCCGAAGAGCGGCAGATCTCACCGGCCCGCTCGGCACGCCGAAGGGCCGGGTCCCCCGGAGGTGACCCGGCCCTTCAGAGCCGCCATGCGTGCTTCTTGCGGCGCCTGCTCCTTGCAGTGCCTCTTCCTGCCTGCGGCGCCTACTTCTTACGGCGACGCCCGCCCCGCGCCTGCTTGCGGCGCTCCGCGCGCGTGAGGCCGTCGGCCTCGGAGCGCACCGGCTCGTCGTCGCCGACGAAGTCGCCCTCGATGGTGCCGCCCTCGCCGTCCACGGTGGGCGCGGAGAAGTGGAGGTTGCGCCGCTGCGGGGCGTCCAGTCCCTTCGCGCGGATCTCCGGGCGGGCACCCGCCTGCGCCGGCACGGCGTCCTGCTTGTCCATGTCGACCGGCGCCGCGTCCTCGACCGGGACCTCCTCGACCTGCTGCTCGACCTGGACCTCCAGGTTGAACAGGTAGCCGACGGACTCCTCCTTGATGCCCTCCATCATGGCGGTGAACATGTCGAAGCCCTCACGCTGGTACTCGACCAGCGGGTCCTTCTGCGCCATCGCGCGCAGGCCGATGCCCTCCTGGAGGTAGTCCATCTCGTAGAGGTGCTCGCGCCACTTGCGGTCGAGGACGGAGAGCACGACCCGGCGCTCCAGCTCACGCATGATCTCCGAGCCGAGCTGCGTCTCCCGCGCCTCGTACTGCTCGTGGATGTCGTCCTTGATGGACTCGGAGATGTACTCGGCGGTCAGTCCGGCCCGGTCGCCGGCCGCCTCCTCCAGTTCCTCGACGGTCACCTTCACCGGGTAGAGCTGCCGGAAGGCGCCCCACAGCCGATCCAGGTCCCAGTCCTCCGCGAAGCCCTCGGCGGTCTCCGCGGCGATGTACGCGTCGATCGTGTCATCCATGAAGTGGCCGATCTGCTCCTGCAGATCCTCGCCCTCCAGGACACGCCGGCGCTCGCCGTAGATGACCTCGCGCTGGCGGTTGAGGACCTCGTCGTACTTCAGGACGTTCTTACGGGTCTCGAAGTTCTGCTGCTCGACCTGCGACTGGGCGGACGCGATCGCGCGGGTGACCATCTTGTTCTCGATCGGCACGTCGTCCGGGACGTTCGCCATCGACATCACGCGCTCGACCATCTGGGCCTTGAACAGCCGCATCAGGTCGTCGCCGAGCGAGAGGTAGAAGCGGGACTCGCCGGGGTCGCCCTGACGGCCGCTGCGGCCGCGCAGCTGGTTGTCGATACGGCGCGACTCGTGCCGCTCGGTGCCCAGCACGTACAGGCCGCCGAGCTCCTCGACCTCGTCCTTCTCGGCCTTCACCGCCTGCTCCGCCCGCTCCAGGGCGGCCGGCAGGGCCGCGGCCCACTCCTCGAGGTGCTCCTCGGGGTCGAGGCCGCGCTGGCGCAGCTCCGCCTCGGCGAGGTCCTCGGGGTTGCCGCCGAGCTTGATGTCCGTACCGCGGCCGGCCATGTTGGTGGCCACGGTGACAGCGCCCTTGCGGCCGGCCTGGGCGACGATCGTCGCCTCACGGTCGTGCTGCTTGGCGTTCAGCACCTCGTGCTGGATGCCGCGCTTGGAGAGCTGCTGCGAGAGGTACTCGGACTTCTCGACCGACGTCGTACCGACGAGGATCGGCTGCCCCTTCTCGTGCTTCTCGGCGATGTCGTCGACGACCGCCTCGAACTTCGCGACCTCGGTGCGGTAGATGAGGTCCGACTGGTCCATGCGGATCATCGGCCTGTTGGTCGGGATCGGGACCACGCCGAGCTTGTAGATCTGGTGGAACTCGGCCGCCTCGGTCATCGCCGTACCGGTCATGCCGGAGAGCTTGTCGTAGAGGCGGAAGAAGTTCTGCAGGGTGATCGTGGCGAGGGTCTGGTTCTCGTCCTTGATGTCCACCCCTTCCTTCGCCTCGATCGCCTGGTGCATGCCCTCGTTGTAGCGGCGGCCGGCGAGGATACGGCCGGTGTGCTCGTCGACGATCATGACCTCGCCGTCGATGACGACGTAGTCCTTGTCCTTCTTGAAGAGCTCCTTGGCCTTGATGGCGTTGTTCAGGTAGCCCACCAGAGGCGTGTTCACCGACTCGTAGAGGTTGTCGATGCCCAGCCAGTCCTCGACCTTGCTGACGCCCGACTCGTGGATGGCGACGGTCCGCTTCTTCTCGTCGACGTCGTAGTCGCCGGTCTCCTCCTCGCCCTTGAGCGGATTGCCCGCCTCGCCCTTCTTCAGGCGCAGCACCAGCTTGGCGAAGTCGCCGTACCACTTGGTGGCCTGGTCGGCAGGGCCGGAGATGATCAGCGGCGTACGGGCCTCGTCGACGAGGATGGAGTCGACCTCGTCGACGATGGCGTAGTTGTGCCCGCGCTGGACGAGTTCGTCCTGGGACCACGCCATGTTGTCGCGGAGGTAGTCGAAGCCGAACTCGTTGTTCGTGCCGTAGGTGATGTCGCAGCCGTACTGCTCGCGGCGCTGGGCCGGCGCCATGTTGGCCAGGATGCAGCCGACGCTCAGGCCCAGGAACTTGTGGATGCGGCCCATCATCTCGGAGTCGCGCTCGGCGAGGTAGTCGTTGACCGTGATGATGTGGACGCCGTCTCCCGACAGCGCGTTGAGATACGCCGGCAGGGTGCTCACCAGGGTCTTGCCCTCGCCGGTCTTCATCTCGGCGACATAGCCGAGGTGGAGGGCGGCGCCGCCCATCATCTGCACGTCGTAGTGGCGCTGGCCGAGGACGCGCTTGGCCGCCTCGCGCACGGTGGCGAACGCCTCGGGAAGCAGGTCGTCCAGGCTCTCGCCGTCCGCGTAACGCTGCTTGTACTCATCGGTGAGCGCCCGCAGCTCGGCGTCGGAGAGGGCGACGAAATCCTCTTCGATGGAGTTGACCTGGTCCGCGATGCGGTGCAGCTTGCGCAGGATCTTGCCTTCGCCTGCACGCATGATCTTCGAAAGGACGGACACGGGGGTTGGTCTCCTTGCCGGTCGGGCCTGGGACGGTCGGTTTCCATTTGACGTACTGAGCAACGGCCATCGTATGCGAGGACCCCACCAAGCCGGGAGCCTGCCGGGACGACGAGCGCGCACGGCTCCTCGTACCGCTTCAAAATCTTCTTCAAAAGGGACAACGCACGGGCCGGGCGGATGGTGCCGCGCCCCGGCCCCGAATTGCGCGAATTGTGATCACCCGCTCACGCACGGCCAGAAAATGGCGTCCTCGCCGGCCGTCCCCGCAGAATCGGCCGATGGAACCCGTGACGCTCACGACCGCCCGACTCCTTCTGCGCACGGTCGGCCCCCAGCACACCGACGCCGTGCACGCCGCCGCCCAGGACCCCGACATCCTGCGCTGGACCACGATCCCCTCGCCCTATCTTCCGGAGCACGCGCGGGCCTTCACCCACCAGCTGGTCCCCGAGGGCTGGGCGAGCGGCTCGATGCTCACCTTCGGTCTCTTCCTCCCCGAAGGTGAGGACCTGGTGGGCATGCTGGGCCTGACGATGCGTTCCCTGAGCGTCACCGAGATCGGCTTCTGGGGCGCCAGGCAGCACCGCGGCAGGGGCTACGTCACCGAGGCCGCCGTCGCCGCCTCCCGCTGGGCCTTCACCGACCTGTCGGTCGACCGCGTGGAGTGGCGCGCGGAAGTGGGCAACAGGGCCTCACGCGCGGTGGCGGAACGCGCCGGTTTCGTCGTCGAGGGCATCCTGCGCTCCGCGATCGTCCACCAGGGCGTGCGCCGCGACTGCTGGGTGGGTTCGCTGCTGCCCTCGGACCTGGGCCTGCCCTCGACGGCGCCCTACCTGCCCGCGCCGGGCGCCTCTAGCTAGCGCCTTGAGACCCCGGTCGTCCGCTCACGTATCCGCAGGTCATCGGCGATTGTCAGTCCCGCCTTCTATCGTGCGGACCATGACGACCCCGCGCCCCACCACCGACCTCTCGGCGGACGACGCCCGCCGCATCGCGCTCCGCGCCCAGGGCCTCCTCGGCAGCCCGGACCGGCGGGCCGGAGTCCGCGGCGTCCTCCGCCACCTCGGCGCGGTCCAGCTGGACACGATCTCGGTCCTGGCGCGCTCCCACGAGCTCATCCCGTACGCCCGGCTCGGCGCGGTGGGCCGCAAGACCGTGGAGCGCGCCTACTGGAAGGCCCCGGCCGCCCATCCGCACGCCTTCGAGTACTGGTCGCACGCCGCCTGCATCCTCCCCGTCGAGGAGTGGCCCCACTTCGCCTTCCGCCGCCGCGCCTACCGCGGCCGCCCGCACTGGAACCACGAACTCCCGGACGGCGCCTACGACCAGGTCGTCAAGCAGCTGCGCGCCGAGGGCCCGCTCACCGCCACGGAGCTGGGCGGCGCGAAGCGCACCAGCGAGTGGTGGGACTGGTCCGGCACCAAGGTCGCCGTCGAGCGCGCGCTGATGTACGGCGAGGTGGTGTGCGTGGAGCGCCGCGGCTGGAAGCGGGTCTACGACCTCGCCGAGCGCGCGATCCCGCAGGACCTGCTGCACGACGAACTGGACGACACCGAGTGCCTGCGCCGCCTCGTCCGCCTGGCGGGCCAGTCCCTGGGCGTCGGCACCCGCGCGGACATCGCCGACTACCACCGCCTCAAGGGCGAGCAGGTGGACGCGGTCATCGCCGACTCCGGTCTGGTCCCGGTCACGGTCGAGGGCTGGGGCAAGCCCGCCTGGGCCGACCCGGCGGCCCTGCGAACCCCGCCGCGCGGCCGCCACCGCACCACGCTCCTGTCCCCCTTCGACTCCCTGATCTGGGAAAGAGCACGCACGGAGCGGATCTTCGGCTTCACCCACCGCCTGGAGGCCTACGTCCCCAAGCCGAAGCGGGTCCACGGGTACTTCGCGATGCCGGTGCTCGCCGGCGGCCGTCTGGTCGGCCGTGTCGACCCGGCCCGCGAGGGACGCACGCTCGTGGCCAGGCAGGTCACGCTGGACGGCCCCAAGGCGGTGCCCTCGGTGGCCCAGGCCCTGGTGGAGGCGGCGAGCTGGGTGGACTGCACGGACGTACGCGTGGAGCGGGTGGCGGCACCGGGACTGCGCGAGCCCCTGGCCAGGGAACTCACCCGCACGCTCGGCTGAGCCTCACCGGATCTCGAGGATCTTCTCCCGCATCGCGTACACCACCGCCTCCATCCTGGAGTGCAGCTGCAGCTTCTCCAGGATGTTGCGCACGTGGTTCTTCACGGTGTTCTCGGAGATGTACAACTCCTTGGCGATGTCCCGGTTGTTCATCCCCGTGGCGACGAGCTTGAGCACCTCCAGCTCGCGGTCGGTCAGCCGCGGGGCGGGGACCAGCCGGCGCTCGTCGGTCCGCTGGATCATCGACTTGAACTCGGTGAGCAGCTTCGACGCCATGGACGGACTGATCTGCGACTGCCCGTCGGCCACCGCGCGGATGGCGGTGGCCACCTCGTCGGTGGAGATCTCCTTGAGCAGATAACCGGTCGCGCCCGCCTTGATCGCGTCGTAGAGGTCGGCCTCCTCGTCGCTGATCGTCAGCATGATGATCTTGGCGCTGGGGGCCACCTCCTTGATGGAGGTGCAGGCCTCGATGCCGCCCCGCTTGGGCATCCGCACGTCCATCAGGACGATGTCGGGCAGCAGGTCGGCGGCCTTGTCCACGGCCTCCGCGCCGTCCCCCGCCTCCCCGACGACCTGGATGTCCTCCTCGGCGGCGAGCACGATCTCCAGGCCCCGGCGGAAGAGGGCGTGGTCGTCCACGACAAGGACTCTGATCGGCTCCTTGCGTGGAGAGCCCGCTTGCGGGCCCATGGCGACGACGCCGTCGTCGGCATCCTCGTCGTGCATCGGTCCGAAGCTGTCCGCCATCGTTCCTCCCCCTGAGGCTGTGGCCTGTGGTGCTGTGCCAACGCCAACCCAAGGCAGCGGCCCACCGGTTGGGCCGTTGCGGCCATGATTCCATGCCCGGGCGACAACGCGGTGACAGAGCGGGTCGCGAAGTGGTCGCACGCCGGTGCCCCTGGGGGCGCAGGGGCGCTCCAGGGGCACCGGCTCAGCCGTCAGGCGCGGGCGTCAGCCGCCCAGCGTGCCGCCCGGCGCGGGAGCATGCGCCTGGGCGACCATCGGGTCCGTGCTGAGGTGGATGACGCCGTAGTCATAAGCGTGCCGCCGGTAGACGACACTCGGCTCCTTGGTCTCGGAGTCGACGAACAGATAGAAGTCGTGGCCGACCAGTTCCATCTCGTACAGGGCCTGGTCGAGCGTCATCGGAGCGGCGACGTGGGTCTTTTCGCGCACGACGAGGGGGCCTTCGCCCTTGACCTCCAGGGAGCCGATCTTCTTGGTGGGCACGCCGTCCGGCTCTTCGTCCCGGACCGCTTCGCCGTTGCCGTTGAGCGTGGCCGCGCCGGGGACGTGGTCGGGGACCTCGGCCGCCGAGATCCTGCGCGCGCCGCGGCGGGAGAACCGCTTGTCGTGCTGCTTGCGCAGGCGGGCCCCCAGCTTCTCCGCCGCCATGTCGAGCGCGGCGTACGGATCGCTGGCCGCCGCCTCCGCCCGGATCACCGGGCCGCGGGAGCGGAGCGTGATCTCCACTCGGTCGCACCGGTCGGCCTGTCGGGGGTTGGGCTCCTTGGACACCTCGACGTCGAGGCTGATCACCTTGCCGTCGAGCTTCTGGATCTTCTCCAGGTTCAGCTTCTCGGCCACGTGCTTGCGGAACCGCTCGGGCACCTCGGTCTTGCGGCCCTTGACGACGATGTCCACGCAGAACTCCGTTCCCGGATCACTCCGCTTCGGCGGCGGAGCATCTCCCTTTCGCACCAGGCTCCGGCAGCTCCGGAACCTCGGACTCGGTGACTTCCACCTCCTCCCCCGCGGACAAGATCTCCACTCCACCGCTGCGGGTGATTGTGAAAACCCGCAGCCCGGCATTCGGGTATGCGAGGGATGGCCTGCGCCTTTCTCTCACAACCGAACATATCTCGCCCGGACGGATGTCGTCACCCTCTACTGCGGCGTACCTCCGTTCAGGTGAATTGACCCTCTCATTACCTGCAACGATGCAACTTCGCAGTCAGTTCCGGTTCATTTCGAAGGAATCCGGCGGGGCTGCGACCACAGCCGCGCAGACCACGTCACCCGCACCGCGCGCGCCCGCTGAAAGCGGCACTGCGTGCCCTCGGCCGGTCCCTTCTTCTTTCGCTCCTGTTGATCCAGTCCTCTGTTCCCCCATGACTTCCCGCGCAGCTCCCGCGTACACGGCGCCGGTCGAATCTCCGAGCGGAATCGTGCCGTCTCGCGGCGCCGTCGCCGCCCGCACGGCACGCGCCGCCTCCGTCAAAGAGGCGCCCGTCGTCATCAGGTCGTCCACGAGCACGACCGGCCCGGCGCGCAGCAGCCGCTCTGCGCCGGACGCCACCGCCAGCGCGCCGGCGAGGTTCTCCAGCCGCTGCCGAGAGTTCAGCCCCGACTGGTCGGCCACGGCACGGCGTTGCCGCAGCACCGCGAGCACCCGGGCCGCGGTCCCGGCCCGCCGCAGCTCACCCGCCGCCGCGAGCGCGATCCGCCGCGCCGGATCGTGTCCCCGTGCGCGCACCGCCCCGCGCGAGGACGGAACGGGAACGAGCAGCACGGGCGGGCCGCCGCCCACGGGGCCACCGCTCACGGCCCCCGCACCCGACGCCGTCACGAGCCCCGAGCGCACAGCCCCTGCCAAGGCCGTGCCGAGCGGTGCGGCGAGGGCCAGCGCGCCGCGCTCCTTGTGCGCCAGCAGCACGGCCCGGACCTCGTCGGCGTACCGGGCGGCCGCGTGCACCACGGGCAGCCCGGGCGGCTCCGGCACCGGCCGCACCCGGCCCGGTGCGGCCCCGCTCAGGGCGGCACGGCACTCCTCGCAGAGCACCGTGCGAGGCGTCCCGCAGCCTCCGCACTCGGCCGGCAGCACCAGGTCGGTGAGGTCCTGCCACCACCCCCGCATGCCCACCACTGTGCCAACGCCCGAGCCGCCCGGCCACCCCTGTGGAAAACTCCCTGTGGACAACGCGGCCCAGGCGCGAGGCGGCCCTGCGCGGGGCCGGGGCTCACCCGGGATAGACGGGCGACAACCCCTGTGTGACCTTCTGCCACTGCGCCCCGGACGTCAGCTGCACGATCCCGTCCTCCGAGTACGCCACCATCGGCAGGCTGTCGGTGTCGGCGGCGGTGATCTCCTTGATGCCGCTCAGGGCCGCGGGTGCCGGGCCTTCCGGCGTGGAGCCGTCCGCCTGGACGTACCGCATGGTCTGCACCCCGCCCTGTTCGCGGCCGGCCACCACCAGCCGGCTGTCCCCGGCCCATGACATGGTGGTGACGTCCTCGAACTGCGGTGAGGCCGAGCGCAGTTCAAGCACCGAGACCGCCGGCCTCGCCTGCCCGGACTCCTGGCGCCGCTCGATCCGCCCGACGAGCAGCGACGCCTTGCCGCCCTTCGCCACCACGAGCGCGATCCGCACGCCGTCGGCGGCCACCCGGACCTCCTGGATACGGCCGTTCAGACCCGGGACCCTCACCTCGAGAGGCTCGCCCTTGCCCTGTTCGAGGAAGAGCAGCCGGGGCTTGCCGGGGTCGCGGTCGGCCACCCAGAGGTCGCCGTTCGCGTCCCAGCTGGGCGCGGTCAGCCGTTCCTGCTCCGTCTTGCCGTGGCTGACCAGCACGGGGGTGCCGAGCGAACTGCCGGACGCCAGCGACGCGACGTAGAGGCTCCTGCCGTCGCGGGTGACCGCGGCCCCCGTGTCCTCGTGCCGTGACACGGCCACCGATCCAAGCTCCCGGCCGCCCTCGCCCAGCGCGCCGGGCACCGGGTCCGGCTTGGTGTCGCTGCCGCCGGCCTCCAGCCGTACGAGCCGGCTCCTGTCGTCGAGGAAGTACAGGTAGTTGGGCTGCTCCGCCGAGCCGCGCGAGGCGACGGCGTCGGCCCGCTCCTCCGCGAGCGAGCACAGCTGCTTCCTGCCGGACCGCAGTGCGATCTCGTCCACCGCCGGGGTCAGGTTCTGCAGCGTGAACAGGAGCTGGGCCGCCATCTCGCTGCACTTGTGCGCACCGACCCGGGCGGCGTACGCGTTCAGCGGCACGGTCAGTTTGTTCTGGTCGTCGGGTGTCAGCGTGGTGACGCCCTTCTGCAGGGCCGTGCCGGTGGGGAAACTCGTCCACACCACGGGATCGAGCCAGTTGGTGGGCCCGCTGAGCAGCGAGCGCACCGTCTGCGTCATGGGGTCCACACGCCGGCGC
Source organism: Streptomyces sediminimaris (assembly GCF_047049295.1). Taxonomy (NCBI): domain Bacteria; kingdom Bacillati; phylum Actinomycetota; class Actinomycetes; order Kitasatosporales; family Streptomycetaceae; genus Streptomyces; species Streptomyces sediminimaris. Next base: position 3,405,791 of record NZ_JBJWOT010000001.1, read on the forward strand.
ACGTACACCGGGTCCGCCACGGCCGCGGGCCGCGACGCGGACCCGGCCGCGGCGTCCGTGGCGAAGTAGTACTTGTTGACGGCCATGTAGTTGCGCTGGAAGTCCGACTTGCCCATGACGACGCCCTGGGGCGGCGTGTCGATGCGCCACTGCCTGGTCTTCTTGTCCCGCGAGAGGTGCACCGGCTCGTCGTACGCCCCGTGCTCGGGCGAGTACGCCTGCTGCGCGTCCACCCTGGCGACCTTCGTGCCGGTCAGCGTGAACGTGAGGTCGTCACTGTCCTGGCGGCCGCCCAGGCGGTTGGAGTCGATGCCCGGCCCGTCGGCCAGGACGGTGCTGGACAGTCCCGGCTTCCACGCCCGCGACGCCGCCTTGGTCAGGTACTGGCGCGCCGTCGAATAGTTCGGATCGTCACTGGTCAGTGCCTCGAGGAAGCCCGAGAGGATGTCGGAGGGCTGGGCGTTCTCCGGGGGCGGCATGGCGAAGACCCGTACCTGGGTGTCCTGCCGGGGCGTGGAGTCCACACCGCTCACGTCCCCGCTGTCGGGCATCGAGGCGCACCCCGCCAGAAGTACGACACCGCAGACGCCGTACGCCGCCGTACGAGCCGCTGTGCGCCGGCCACCCCTGTCACGGTCAGCGCCCACGGAATGCCTCTCCCTGCCTCTTCGGATCCTCCTGCGCGGTGCCCGCAGGGCCCGGGACCTCGCCGGGCGTCCCGCTCTCACCGGGCGTTTCCTCCCGCCGTCGCGCTCCCGAGGCGGGCCTGGGCACCACTCGCGCGCCGTTGCCGGGCAGCGCCGTCGGGTCCACGGTGGGTGCCGCGCCGTTCAGCCGCGGGGCCATCGCCCTCATCTGGTCCCCGGTCGACTGTGCGGGCACGGTGGCGGCCTTGTCACCGCCACCGCGGGGCAACCCCGCGTCGTTGAGACCCCGGTTGCGCCGTGAGTCCTTGGGCTCGAGCGGTATCGGCGAGCCCCGCAGCGGCTCGTCCGCGGTCCGCGGCAGCGTCAGCCGGAACTGCGAGCCACCGCCCGGTTCGCCCCACGCCTGCAGCCAGCCGCCGTGCAGCCGCGCGTCCTCCAGGGCGATGGAAAGGCCGAGGCCCGTACCGCCGGTGGTACGCGCGCGTGCCGGGTCCGCCCGCCAGAAACGGCTGAACACGCGCGTGGCCTCGCCGGGCTTGAGCCCGACGCCGTAGTCGCGCACCGCGACCGCGACCGCCCCGCCCGCCGCGGCGAGCTTGACGACGACGTCCCTGCCTTCGCCGTGCTCCACGGCGTTGACGACGAGATTGCGCAGCACCCGCTCCACGCGCCGGGCGTCCGCCTCCGCGACGACGGGCTGCTGGTCGCCCGCCATGCGTATGTGCGTGCCCTTGCGCTCGGCGAGCGGCTCGGCACCGCTGACGACCCGCCGCACGACCTCCCTGAGGTCTATCGGCTCCGCCTCCAGCGCCGCCGCCCCCGCGTCGAACCGGCTGATCTCCAGCAGGTCCGCGAGCAGCGACTCGAACCGGTCCAGCTGGTCGGCGAGCAGCTCCGCCGACCGCGCGGTGACCGGGTCGAAGTCCTCCCGGGCCTCGTGGATGACGTCCGCGGCCATCCGTACGGTCGTCAGCGGCGTCCGCAGCTCGTGGGACACGTCCGACACGAACCGCCGCTGCATCCGCGACAGGTCCTCCAGCTGCTGGATCTTCAGCTGCAGGTTCTGCGCCATCTTGTTGAAGGCCTCACCGAGGCGCGCGATGTCGTCCTCGCCGGTGACCTTCATACGTTCCTGAAGACGCCCGGCGGACAGCCGTTCGGCGATCCCGGCCGCCATCCGCACCGGCGTCACCACCTGCCGCACCACCAGCCAGGCGATGGCGCCCAGCAGGACGACGACGAAGAGCCCGGCGGTCGCCAGGGTGCCCTTGACCAGGCTCAGCGACTTCTCCTCCTGCGTGAGCGGGAAGAGGTAGTACAGCTGGTACGGGTCACCGTTCGGGTCGTTGACCTGCTTGCCGATGACCAGTGCCGGCTGGGACGGCTTGTCGCTGCTGTAGACGATGCTGGTGTAGCTCTGTGCGGCCCCTGTGCTGTCGCCGATCCGCGTGCGCAGGTCCTCGGGGACGCTGGCGGAGGGGTCGACGTCGCCGGAGGCGCGCGGACCGCGCCCGCCGCCGCCGTTGTCCCCGGCGGGCAGGGTCACCACGTCGAAGGCGCCCTGGCCGCCGCTGGAGAGCGAGGAGACCAGGTCGCTCATCCACTGGATGACGTTCTGCGAGGGCCGGCCGTCCGTCGCCGTCGTGGCGTCGGTGGTTCCGGCCGCGGCCTCGTCGGCCTTCTGCTTGGCCACCGCGAAGCCGCCGGTGGCCTGGCTCTGCGAGGCCTTCACCTTGGCGTCCAGCAGGCCGTTGCGCACCTGCCCGATCACGACGAAGCCCAGCAGCAGGACGACGCCGAGAGACATCAGCAGCGTCGTGACGACGACCTTGAGCTGGATGTTGCGGCGCCACAGCCGCATGACCGGCAGCAGCGGCCTGCGCACCCAGCGCATGAAAAGACGCAGGACGGGGCTGCCCTGGACGCCACCCTGCAGCAGACCGCCCTCCAGCAGGCGCTCCCAGCGGGAACCGGCCGTCTCCCGGCCGACAGGCCGCTTCGCGCGGGCCTCGCCCGGCCCGGGCGCCGAAGCGGCACTGTGACCGGACATGTCAGCTCGGCCCTGCCTTGTAACCGACGCCCCTGACGGTCACCACGATCTCCGGCCGCTCGGGGTCCTTCTCGACCTTGGAGCGCAGCCGCTGCACATGTACGTTCACCAGCCGGGTGTCCGCGGCGTGGCGGTAGCCCCACACCTGCTCGAGCAGCACCTCGCGCGTGAACACCTGCCACGGCTTGCGCGCCAGCGCGACCAGCAGGTCGAACTCCAGCGGCGTCAGCGCGATCGACTGCCCGTCCCGCTTCACGGAGTGGCCGGCCACGTCGATGACGAGGTCGCCTATGGCCAGCTGCTCCGGCGCCGGCTCCTCCGACCTCCGCAGCCGCGCCCTGATGCGGGCGACGAGCTCCTTCGGCTTGAACGGCTTGACGATGTAGTCGTCGGCGCCCGACTCCAGCCCGACCACCACGTCGACGGTGTCGCTCTTGGCGGTGAGCATCACGATCGGCACCCCGGACTCCGCCCTGATCAGACGGCACACCTCGATGCCGTCCCGTCCGGGCAGCATCAGGTCGAGCAGCACCAGGTCGGGCTTGCTCTCACGGAAGGCGGCCAGCGCCTTGTCGCCGTCGGCTACGAAAGACGGCTCGAAACCTTCACCACGCAGCACGATGCCGAGCATCTCGGCCAGTGCCGTGTCGTCGTCGACGACAAGGACTCGTCCCTTCATAAACGACATCATCCCATTCTCGTAACAGTGGCAGAGGCGCTGGTGAGCAGGGTCACTGGCCCGTGACGATAGTCGTACTCCGCCGTCACTGTCTGCCTCGTCCGCTGACGCCGATGTCATCAACGGACGTCAATCACCCAGCGTAAGCGCACCCGGAGCACAGCGTGGGTCCGGCGGAGGCCGCAGGAACGGCCCGGCGGGACGTGCCGGCACCCGCGCGGCCCTCCGTGCACCGGCTCGGCCACCGGTCCCGCTCAGCCGATCGACACCTGCCGCGACCTGGCACACAGCTCGGCCAGCGCCTCGGCGGTCACGGGCGAGACCGTGCCCTCCTCCGTGACGATCGCCGTCACGAGTTCGGGCGGCGTCACGTCGAACGCCGGGTTGTACGCCTGCGTCCCCAGGGGCGCCACCGGGATCCCGCCCCCCGCCTCCGCCCCCATCACCGGCGCCTGAGGCGCCACGATCTCGGTGACCTCGTGACCGGGCCGCTGCTCGACCTCGATCGACGCGCCGTCCGGGGTGTCCGGATCCACCGTCGTCACCGGCGCCACCACGATGAACGGCACATGGTGGTACCGCGCCAGCACCGCGAGCGGATAGCTCCCCACCTTGTTCGCCACCGACCCGTCGGCCGCGATCCGGTCCGCCCCGATCAGCACGGCGTCCACCTCACCGGCCGCGAACAGCGAGCCCGCCGCGTTGTCCGTGAGCAGCGTGTACGCCATGCCGCTGCGCGCCGCCTCGTACGCGGTCAGCCGAGCGCCCTGCAGCAACGGACGCGTCTCGTCCACCCACAGCCGCCGCAGCCTCCCGGCCCGGTGCGCCGCGAGCGCCACCGCGAACGCCGTCCCCTCTCCCCCGGACACCAGCGACCCGGTGTTGCAGTGCGTGAGAACCCGGTGCCCGCCGGCCGGCAGCAGCTCGTCGAGCAGCGCCAGGCCGCGCTCGGCCATCCGGGCGCTGGCCGCGGCGTCCTCCTGGTGCAGCTGCCGGGCGGCGGTGAGCGCCGCACGCGCGGCCCGCGGGCCGTCACCGCTCCTGGCGCTCTCCGCCCGGTAGGCGGCCTGCGCCCTGCGCACGCCGACGGCGAGGTTCACGGCGGTGGGCCGGGCGCCCGCGAGCACCGCCGCGGCCTCGTCCACGTCGAAGCCGCGCGCGGCGGCGAGCGCGACGCCGTACGCTCCCGCGATCCCGAGCAGCGGCGCCCCGCGCACGGCGAGCGAGCGGATAGCCTCCACCAGCGCCGACGCGTCCGTGCAGACCAGTTCGACCTCCTCCGCCGGCAGCCTCGTCTGGTCGAGCAGGACGAGTACCGGCCCCTCGGGTGGTTCCTCCCATCGGAGCACCGGGATCTCGGTCGGCCTGCTGTCTTCGCCGGAATGCGCCTGCTGATCAGCCATGCGATCAGTCTGCCCCTTCCGCGGCGGACAATTGAAGGTGTCCAGGCCATACCGCGGCCGGTACCCGGGCGACCACCCCATGGCACGATGGCTGCCAACCTGCAGCCGCGACCGCGGACGGGCACCGTGAAGGAGCGACGATGAAAGACACTCCGGGCTGGGCCTCGCCCGGATCTGCCCCCTCCGACGGGCAGGGATCCGGCGCGTCCGGCCCTGCTGACCGTCCCGGTCCCGCGGAGCCCGCGGAGCAGCCCGGTCCCGCCCCGCAGGACACTGCCGACGCGCAGGGCGGCGGCTCGCAGTGGTCCAGGCAGCAGCCGCCACCAGGCCAGTGGTCCGCGCCCGCGGGGCCCGGCAACTCCGCCCGGCCCGGCCCGCCGCCTCCACCGCCCGGCCCCGGCTGGGGTTCCCGGCCCCACCAGGGCCACGGCCCCTACGGCGCCCCCGGCCACCCCGCGTGGGGCGGCGGCTGGGGCGGCCCCCCGCCCGCCGCCAAGCCGGGCGTCATCCCGCTCCGCCCGCTCGGCGTGGGCGAGATCCTCGACGGCGCGGTCTCCACCATGCGCACCTACTGGCGCACGGTCCTGGGCATCTCGCTGACCGTCGCGGTGGTCACGGAGATCATCGTCATCCTGCTCCGGGGCCTCGTGCTCGACGACACCAGCACCGCGGCCCTCGACGACCCGAGCGCCACCGCGCACGAGCTGACGCGTGCCCTGGGCGAGGCCATGCTCAGCTCCGGCGCGATCTTCCTGGTCTCCCTGGTCGCCACGGTCGCCGCGACCGCCCTGCTCACCTCCGTCACCAGCCGCGCCGTCCTCGGCCGGCCCGTGACCACCGGCGAGGCATGGCGCGACGCCCGCCCCCAGGTGCTCAAGCTGCTCGGCCTGATCCTGCTGCTGCTCCTCATCGCCGCCGCGATCGTCTTCGGCGGCATGCTTCCCGGGATCCTGGTGGCCGTCTTCGGGAACTCCGCGGCCGGTCTCGCGCTCGCCGTCCTGGGCGGCCTCGGCGGCGGCGTCGTCGCGCTGTGGCTGATGATCCGCTTCTCCCTCGCCTCGCCCGCCCTGATGCTGGAGAAGCGGGGCGTGGTGAAGTCGATGAGCCGGTCCGCGAAGCTCGTCCGGGGCTCCTGGTGGCGGGTGTTCGGCATCCTGCTGCTGGCCGGGATCATCGCCAACATCATCTCGGCGATCGTCGTCATCCCCTTCACCCTGATCGCCGCGGCGTTCAGCGGCAGCGGCATCACCGGGTTCCTCACCAGCGGCACCGGCGATCTGGGCTGGACCTTCCTCATCATCAGCGGGATCGGCTCGGTGATCGGCTCCATGATCACGTACCCGATCAACGCCGGCGTCACCGTGCTCCTCTACGTCGACCAGCGCATTCGCCGGGAGGCCCTCGACCTCGAACTGGCCCGGGCCGCCGGTCTCGAGGGCTACGGCGCCGACGCCGGCTCGAGAGGCTGATGCCGTGAGCCTGACGGGGGGAGTTCTCACCGTGCCCGCGGCCCTGCCACACGCCGCCGCACCGGCCGTACGGATGCTGCTGCGGGCCGGCGACACCACGCGGCTGTCACAGGCCCGCTCCGGTGACGAGCCACCGGTGACGATCTCGCGGGACGCCGGGCGGGACGCGGCCCGGCGCGAGCTGTCCAAGCACCTGTACCACGAGAACGACCCGAGCCTGTTCCAGCGCGCCCTGAACGCCTTCTGGGACTGGCTCGACAAGCTCTTCGGCTCGGCCGCGTCCGCCACGCCCGGTGGCACGCTCGGCCTGGTCGTCATCGTCGTGGCCGTCGTCGCGGTGCTGGGCGCGCTGTGGTGGCGCCTGGGCACCCCTCGCCGCGAACCCGTCTCGTCGGCCGCCCTGTTCGACGACCGCCCCCGCAGCGCCGCCGAACACCGCGCGGCCGCCGAGGCGCACGCCGCCCAGGGCCACTGGAACCAGGCCGTCCAGGAGCGCATGCGCGCCATCGTGCGCTCCCTGGAGGAGCGCGCGCTGCTGGACGTACGCCCCGGCCGCACCGCCGACGAAGCGGCCGCCGAAGCGGGCCGCGCCCTGCCCTCCCACACCGACCGGCTGCGCACCGCCGCCCGGGACTTCGACGACGTGACATACGGCGGCCGAAGCGCGACCGAGGAGTCGTACCACCGCATGACCGAGCTCGACCGCGACCTCGGGCGCAGCAAGCCCCACCTCGCGAGCAGCAGCCTCACCACCGCCGACAGCGCCCGCCAGGGAGCCGCCGGATGACCACCGGGGCCACGCTTCCGTCCACCTCGGCCTCGCCCACCGCCCGCCAGGTGTGGACCCGCGCGCGGGGCGTCGTACTCGCCGTCGTGCTCCTGCTGGCGGCGGCCGTCGTGATCGCAGTGGTCCGCTCCGACACCCGGCACGGCGAACTCGACCCCCGGTCCGTCGGCCCCTACGGCAGCCGCGCCGTCGCCGAACTGCTCGCCGAGCGCGGGGTGGCCACGCGCGTGGTCACCACCTTGGACGAGGCCCGCGCTGCGGCCGCTCCGGACACCACTCTGCTCGTCGCCGTCCCCGACCTGTTGACGCGCCCCCAGCAGACCCGGCTGCACTCCTCGATCGCGGCCTCCGGCGGCCGCACGGTCCTCGTCGCCCCCGGCAGTTCGTCCGTCGAAGAACTCGTCCCCGACGTCACCGCTGATCCCGCCATCAGCTTCGATTCCACGCTCGCCCCCGACTGCCGTCTGCCCGCCGCCCGCCGGGCCGGCAGCGCGGACACCGGCGGTATCCGCTACAGCACCACCCGCCTCGACGCCGACGAGTGCTACCCCAGCGAGCGCCTGTCCACCCTCCTGCGCGTCCCGGCGGCCTCCGGCAACGGCGACACCGTCGTCCTCGGCGCGCCCGACATCCTCCTCAACGACCGCCTCGACAAGCAGGGCAACGCCTCGCTCGCCCTCCAGCTCCTCGGCTCCCGCCCTCATCTGGTCTGGTACCTCCCCTCGCTCTCCGACACCTCGGCCACCGGCACGGGCGGGAAGAAGGGCTTCCTCGACCTGCTGCCCTCCGGCTGGCTCTGGGGCACACTGCAGCTCTTCGTCGCGGCGGCCCTCACCGCCCTCTGGCGGGCACGCCGACTCGGCCCCCTCGTGCCCGAAAGACTTCCCGTGGCAATCCGCGCCTCCGAAACCGTCGAAGGCCGTGCCCGCCTCTACCGCAAGGCGAACGCCCGCGACCGCGCGGCGGCCGCTCTTCGCTCCTCCACCCGCATCCGCCTCGCCCCCCTCGTCGGCGTCCCCGTCACCCAGGCGCACGCGCCCGAGGCCCTGCTCCCCGCCCTGTCCGCCCATCTCCGCGGCGACGGACAGGCCCTGCGCTCCCTCCTCTTCGGCCCGCCGCCCAGCGACGACACGGCCCTCATCGCACTCGCCGACCAACTCGACGCCCTCGAAAGAGAGGTACGCCGTCCATGATGGACCCGACCACTGACAACGCCGGGTACGCAGGGGATCCGGGCCGGTCCAGGGCCTCCCTGGAGTCCCTGCGCGCCGAGATCGCCAAAGCCGTGGTCGGCCAGGACCCCGCCGTGACCGGCCTCGTCGTCGCCCTTCTCTGCCGCGGACACGTCCTGCTCGAGGGCGTCCCCGGAGTCGCCAAGACCCTGCTCGTCCGCGCCCTGGCGTCCGCGCTCGAACTCGACACCAAGCGCGTGCAGTTCACCCCGGACCTGATGCCGAGCGACGTCACCGGCTCACTCGTCTACGACACCCGCACCGCCGAGTTCTCCTTCCAGCCCGGCCCGGTCTTCACCAACCTGCTCCTCGCCGACGAGATCAACCGCACACCCCCGAAGACCCAGTCGTCCCTGCTGGAGGCCATGGAGGAACGTCAGGTCACGGTCGACGGCACCCCTCGCCCGCTCCCCGACCCGTTCCTGGTCGCCGCGACCCAGAACCCGGTCGAGTACGAGGGCACGTACCCGCTCCCCGAGGCACAACTGGACCGCTTCCTCCTCAAGCTGACGATCCCTCTGCCCTCCCGCCAGGACGAGATCGACGTCCTCACCCGCCACGCCGGGGGCTTCAACCCGCGCGACCTGCGCGCCGCGGGCGTACGCCCCGTCGCCGGCCCGGCGGACCTGGAGGCCGCCCGCGCGGCCGTCGCCAAGACGTCGATCTCCCCGGAGATCACCGCCTACGTGGTGGACATCTGCCGCGCCACCCGCGAGTCCCCGTCCCTCACCCTGGGCGTCTCCCCGCGCGGTGCCACGGCCCTGCTGGCCACCTCGCGCGCGTGGGCATGGCTCACCGGCCGCGACTACGTCATCCCCGACGACGTCAAGGCCCTGGCCCTGCCCACCCTCCGCCACCGCGTGCAACTGCGCCCCGAGGCGGAGATGGAAGGCGTCACGGCGGACTCCGTCATCAACGCGATCCTCGCGCACGTCCCCGTTCCCCGCTGATGGCCATCACCGGACGCGCCGCGCTCCTCGCGGCCCTCGGCTCCCTGCCCGTCGGCATCTGGGATCCCGGCTGGACGGGCCTCCTCGCCGTGAACGCCCCCATCGCCGTGGCCTGCGCCTGCGACTTCGCGCTCGCGGCTCCGGTACGGCGCCTCGGCCTGACCCGCTCCGGCGACACCAACGTTCGCCTGGGCGAGACCGCGGACGTCACCCTCACCGTCGCCAACCCGTCCCGCCGGGTCCTGCGGGCCCGCCTGCGCGACGCCTGGCCACCGAGCAGCTGGGCACCCGGCACGGAGGTGGCGGCCTCCCGCCACCTGCTCACCATTCCCGCGGGCGAACGCCGGCGCCTCACCACACGCTTGCGCCCGACCCGCCGCGGCGACCGCCGGGCGGACCGGGTGACGATCCGCTCGTACGGCCCGCTGGGTCTGTTCGCCCGCCAAGGCGCCCACGAGGTCCCCTGGACGGTACGCGTCCTGCCGCCCTTCACCAGCCGCAAGCACCTGCCCTCGAAGCTCGCCCGCCTCCGCGAACTGGACGGCCGTACGAGCGTGCTCATCCGCGGCGAGGGAACAGAATTCGACAGCCTGCGGGAGTACGTCCCCGGCGACGACACCCGCTCCATCGACTGGCGCGCGACCGCCCGGCAGTCCACGGTGGCCGTACGCACCTGGCGCCCAGAACGCGACCGGCACATCCTCCTGACCCTGGACACCGGCCGGACGTCCGCGGGCCGCGTGGGCGACGTTCCTCGCCTCGACGCCTCCATGGACGCGGCTCTGCTCCTGGCGGCCCTGGCCGCACGCGCCGGCGACCGGGTGGACCTGCTCGCCTACGACCGCCGGGTACGCGCCCACGTGCAGGGCCGCACGGCCCGCGACGTCCTTCCCTCCCTGGTCAACGCGATGGCCACCCTCGAACCCGAACTCGTCGAACTGGACGCCCGGGGCCTGACGGCGACCGCGCTCCGCACGGCCCCCCGCCGCTCACTCATCGTGCTCCTCACCAGCCTCGACACCGCGCCCGTCGAAGAGGGCCTGCTTCCCGTCCTCTCCCGACTCACCCAGCGCCATACGGTTCTGCTGGCCTCGGTCGCCGACCCACACGTCGCCCGGATGGCCAGATCCCGCGGCGACACCGAAGCCGTCTACGACGCCGCGGCCGCGGCCCAGGCCCAGAGCGAACGCCACCGCACCGCGGAACAACTCCGCCGCCACGGCGTCACCGTGGTCGACGAGACGCCGGACGAACTGGCGCCGGCGCTGGCTGACGCGTATCTGGCACTGAAGACGGCCGGCCGTCTGTAGGACACCCTGCACAGGACAAGGGGGCTCTTTCTCGAGAGCCCCCGAAAACAGCTGAGCCCGGAACGCAGAAAACCCCCGAACCGGTATCCCCGGCCGGGGGTTTTCTCAAAGATTGTTCGGCGGCGTCCTACTCTCCCACAGGGTCCCCCCTGCAGTACCATCGGCGCTGTAAGGCTTAGCTTCCGGGTTCGGAATGTAACCGGGCGTTTCCCTCACGCTATAACCACCGAAACACTATGAAGTTACAACCGGACACCACACGGTCGTTGCCTCAGAACAAACACAGTGGACGCGAGCAACTGAGGACAAGCCCTCGGCCTATTAGTACCGGTCACCTCCACCAGTCACCTGGCTTCCAGATCCGGCCTATCAACCCAGTCGTCTACTGGGAGCCTTACCCTCTTATAGAGGTGGGAGTCCTCATCTCGAAGCAGGCTTCCCGCTTAGATGCTTTCAGCGGTTATCCCTCCCGAACGTAGCCAACCAGCCATGCCCTTGGCAGAACAACTGGCACACCAGAGGTTCGTCCGTCCCGGTCCTCTCGTACTAGGGACAGCCCTTCTCAAGACTCCTACGCGCACAGCGGATAGGGACCGAACTGTCTCACGACGTTCTAAACCCAGCTCGCGTACCGCTTTAATGGGCGAACAGCCCAACCCTTGGGACCGACTCCAGCCCCAGGATGCGACGAGCCGACATCGAGGTGCCAAACCATCCCGTCGATATGGACTCTTGGGGAAGATCAGCCTGTTATCCCCGGGGTACCTTTTATCCGTTGAGCGACGGCGCTTCCACAAGCCACCGCCGGATCACTAGTCCCGACTTTCGTCCCTGCTCGACCCGTCGGTCTCACAGTCAAGCTCCCTTGTGCACTTACACTCAACACCTGATTGCCAACCAGGCTGAGGGAACCTTTGGGCGCCTCCGTTACCCTTTAGGAGGCAACCGCCCCAGTTAAACTACCCATCAGACACTGTCCCTGATCCGGATCACGGACCCAGGTTAGACATCCAGCACGACCAGACTGGTATTTCAACGACGACTCCACACGAACTGGCGTCCGCGTCTCAAAGTCTCCCAGCTATCCTACACAAGCCGAACCGAACACCAATATCAAACTGTAGTAAAGGTCCCGGGGTCTTTCCGTCCTGCTGCGCGAAACGAGCATCTTTACTCGTAGTGCAATTTCACCGGGCCTATGGTTGAGACAGTCGAGAAGTCGTTACGCCATTCGTGCAGGTCGGAACTTACCCGACAAGGAATTTCGCTACCTTAGGATGGTTATAGTTACCACCGCCGTTTACTGGCGCTTAAGTTCTCAGCTTCGCCCGACCGAAATCGGACTAACCGGTCCCCTTAACGTTCCAGCACCGGGCAGGCGTCAGTCCGTATACATCGCCTTACGGCTTCGCACGGACCTGTGTTTTTAGTAAACAGTCGCTTCTCGCTGGTCTCTGCGGCCACCCCCAGCTCGGAGTGCAAGACTCGTCACCAGGTGTGGCCCCCCTTCTCCCGAAGTTACGGGGGCATTTTGCCGAGTTCCTTAACCATAGTTCACCCGAACGCCTCGGTATTCTCTACCAGACCACCTGAGTCGGTTTAGGGTACGGGCCGCCATGAAACTCGCTAGAGGCTTTTCTCGACAGCATAGGATCATCCACTTCACCACAATCGGCTCGGCATCAGGTCTCAGCCGTATGCAAGGCGGATTTACCTACCTTGCGGCCTACACCCTTACCCCGGGACAACCACCGCCCGGGCTGGACTACCTTCCTGCGTCACCCCATCACTCACCTACTAACCGCTTGGTCCGGCGGCTCCACCACTCCCCTTCGCCCGAAGGCTCCGGGGCGGCTTCACGGCCTTAGCATCACGATGCTCGATGTTTGACGCTTCACAGCGGGTACCGGAATATCAACCGGTTATCCATCGACTACGCCTGTCGGCCTCGCCTTAGGTCCCGACTTACCCTGGGCAGATCAGCTTGACCCAGGAACCCTTAGTCAATCGGCGCACACGTTTCTCACGTGTGAATCGCTACTCATGCCTGCATTCTCACTCGTGAACCGTCCACAACTACCTTCCGGTGCTGCTTCACCCGGCACACGACGCTCCCCTACCCATCACAGCGGGCGTTGACCCTCATGCTGCAATGACACGACTTCGGCGGTACGCTTGAGCCCCGCTACATTGTCGGCGCGGAATCACTAGACCAGTGAGCTATTACGCACTCTTTCAAGGGTGGCTGCTTCTAAGCCAACCTCCTGGTTGTCTCTGCGACTCCACATCCTTTCCCACTTAGCGTACGCTTAGGGGCCTTAGTCGATGCTCTGGGCTGTTTCCCTCTCGACCATGGAGCTTATCCCCCACAGTCTCACTGCCGCGCTCTCACTTACCGGCATTCGGAGTTTGGCTAAGGTCAGTAACCCGGTAGGGCCCATCGCCTATCCAGTGCTCTACCTCCGGCAAGAAACACACGACGCTGCACCTAAATGCATTTCGGGGAGAACCAGCTATCACGGAGTTTGATTGGCCTTTCACCCCTAACCACAGGTCATCCCCCAGGTTTTCAACCCTGGTGGGTTCGGTCCTCCACGACCTCTTACAGCCGCTTCAACCTGCCCATGGCTAGATCACTCCGCTTCGGGTCTTGAGCATGCTACTAAAACGCCCTCTTCGGACTCGCTTTCGCTACGGCTACCCCACCCGGGTTAACCTCGCAACACACCGCAAACTCGCAGGCTCATTCTTCAAAAGGCACGCAGTCACGAGATGGAAGCAAGCTCCCATCCGACGCTCCCACGGCTTGTAGGCACACGGTTTCAGGTACTATTTCACTCCCCTCCCGGGGTACTTTTCACCATTCCCTCACGGTACTATCCGCTATCGGTCACCAGGGAATATTTAGGCTTAGCGGGTGGTCCCGCCAGATTCACACGGGATTTCTCGGGCCCCGTGCTACTTGGGTGTCTCTCAAACGAGCCGCTGACGTTTCGACTACGGGGGTCTTACCCTCTACGCCGGACCTTTCGCATGTCCTTCGCCTACATCAACGGTTTCTGACTCGTCCTGTCGCCGGCAGACAACAGAAGAGAGATCCCACAACCCCGCACACGCAACCCCTGCCGGGTCTCACACGTATACGGTTTGGCCTCATCCGGTTTCGCTCGCCACTACTCCCGGAATCACGGTTGTTTTCTCTTCCTGCGGGTACTGAGATGTTTCACTTCCCCGCGTTCCCTCCACACTGCCTATGTGTTCAGCAGCGGGTGACAGCCCATGACGACTGCCGGGTTTCCCCATTCGGACACCCCCGGATCAAAGCCTGGTTGACGACTCCCCGGGGCCTATCGCGGCCTCCCACGTCCTTCATCGGTTCCTGGTGCCAAGGCATCCACCGTGCGCCCTTAAAAACTTGGCCACAGATGCTCGCGTCCACTGTGCAGTTCTCAAACAACGACCAACCACCCGTCACAACCCACTCACGCGGATTTTTACCGGGGCCGGCACCTGAAGGCAGCCTCACGGCCGTACCCTCAGACACCCAACAGCGTGCCCGGCCAGGTCCCGTCCGGAGATCATGCGTTCCACGCTCTTGCGAGCAGTACTAGCAGCCTCCGACCCGAGGTCCCGGCCGAGTAGTCAACGTTCCACCCATGAGCTGACCACCGCCGGACGTTTGCCGGCGTAGTGGCTCTGGCTGCTCTGCGGCAGCAAGATGCTCCTTAGAAAGGAGGTGATCCAGCCGCACCTTCCGGTACGGCTACCTTGTTACGACTTCGTCCCAATCGCCAGTCCCACCTTCGACAGCTCCCTCCCACAAGGGGTTGGGCCACCGGCTTCGGGTGTTACCGACTTTCGTGACGTGACGGGCGGTGTGTACAAGGCCCGGGAACGTATTCACCGCAGCACTGCTGATCTGCGATTACTAGCGACTCCGACTTCATGGGGTCGAGTTGCAGACCCCAATCCGAACTGAGACCGGCTTTTTGAGATTCGCTCCACCTCACGGTATCGCAGCTCATTGTACCGGCCATTGTAGCACGTGTGCAGCCCAAGACATAAGGGGCATGATGACTTGACGTCGTCCCCACCTTCCTCCGAGTTGACCCCGGCGGTCTCCCGTGAGTCCCCAGCACCACAAGGGCCTGCTGGCAACACGGGACAAGGGTTGCGCTCGTTGCGGGACTTAACCCAACATCTCACGACACGAGCTGACGACAGCCATGCACCACCTGTACACCGACCACAAGGGGGCGACCGTCTCCGGCCGTTTCCGGTGTATGTCAAGCCTTGGTAAGGTTCTTCGCGTTGCGTCGAATTAAGCCACATGCTCCGCCGCTTGTGCGGGCCCCCGTCAATTCCTTTGAGTTTTAGCCTTGCGGCCGTACTCCCCAGGCGGGGCACTTAATGCGTTAGCTGCGGCACGGACGACGTGGAATGCCGCCCACACCTAGTGCCCACCGTTTACGGCGTGGACTACCAGGGTATCTAATCCTGTTCGCTCCCCACGCTTTCGCTCCTCAGCGTCAGTATCGGCCCAGAGATCCGCCTTCGCCACCGGTGTTCCTCCTGATATCTGCGCATTTCACCGCTACACCAGGAATTCCGATCTCCCCTACCGAACTCTAGCCTGCCCGTATCGACTGCAGACCCGGGGTTAAGCCCCGGGCTTTCACAACCGACGCGACAAGCCGCCTACGAGCTCTTTACGCCCAATAATTCCGGACAACGCTTGCGCCCTACGTATTACCGCGGCTGCTGGCACGTAGTTAGCCGGCGCTTCTTCTGCAGGTACCGTCACTTGCGCTTCTTCCCTGCTGAAAGAGGTTTACAACCCGAAGGCCGTCATCCCTCACGCGGCGTCGCTGCATCAGGCTTGCGCCCATTGTGCAATATTCCCCACTGCTGCCTCCCGTAGGAGTCTGGGCCGTGTCTCAGTCCCAGTGTGGCCGGTCGCCCTCTCAGGCCGGCTACCCGTCGTCGCCTTGGTGAGCCATTACCTCACCAACAAGCTGATAGGCCGCGGGCTCATCCTGCACCGCCGGAGCTTTCCACCACCCGACCATGCGGTCAGCGGTTGTATCCGGTATTAGACCCCGTTTCCAGGGCTTGTCCCAGAGTGCAGGGCAGATTGCCCACGTGTTACTCACCCGTTCGCCACTCTTCCCCACCGAAGTGGTTCATCGTTCGACTTGCATGTGTTAAGCACGCCGCCAGCGTTCGTCCTGAGCCAGGATCAAACTCTCCGTGAATGCTTCCCCGTCATCGGGGCGACACACACGAGAGCGGTGCGAGAGGAGGAATAATCCCCCCGCACACAGCGTCCTCGCTGTGTATTTTTTCAAAGGAACCTCGCCCCGACCGTATGGCCGGAGACGGGGTATCAACATATCTGGCGTTGACTTTTGGCACGCTGTTGAGTTCTCAAGGAACGGACGCTTCCTTCGTACTCACCCTCTCGGGCTTTCCTCCGGGCGCTTCCCTTCGGTCTTACGTTCCCGACTCTATCAGATCCTTTTCCGATCCGATTTCCTCGGTGCTTTCCAGGTTCCCGCTTCCGCGTTTCCCCTTCCGGCGGACCCGACTTTATCAGAACTTTCGGGCCGGATTGACCGGCCGTTCATTTCCGATTCATCGGGAGGGGCTTCCAGGAATCGATGTTTCCGAGAAGCTGACAGACACTCACTGCTGCCGACCGGGTGATACCCAGTTCCAGGCAACTGTTCGAATCTACCTCCCCACCAGCGCCGTGTCAACGGCTCTCGCGGGGCGGAGACGAGAGTAACAGCTCACCAGGTGCGTGCGCACATCAGGCGGCCGTCGGCACCGTGGCGCTCCGCTCCATTGCTGCGACGTCGCCCGTCTCACCGGCGCGGGCGGCTCGTCCGCCGAGGACGAAGACGTAGGCGAGGAAGGCGAGCTCAGCGCCGACCCCGATGCCTATCCGGGCCCAGGTGGGCAGGCCGGACGGGGTGACGAAGCCTTCGATGGCTCCGGAGACGAAGAGGACGAGCGCGAGGCCTATCGCCATGCCGATGGCGGCGCGACCTTCCTCGGCGAGAGCGGTGCGCCGGGAGCGGGGGCCCGGATCTATCAGGGTCCAGCCGAGACGGAGCCCGGTACCGGCGGCCACGAAGACCGCGGTCAGTTCGAGCAGCCCGTGCGGGAGGACCAGGCCGAGGAACGTGTCGAGCCGCCCGGCCGAGGACATCAGGCCGAAGCCGACTCCGAGGTTGAGCATGTTCTGGAAGAGGATCCACAGGACGGGCAGCCCCAGGAAGACTCCCAGGATCAGGCACTGGGCGGCGGCCCAGGCGTTGTTCGTCCAGACCTGGGCGGCGAACGACGCCGCCGGGTGGCTCGAGTAGTACGTCTCGTACTGGCCGCCGGGGCGAGTGAGCTCCCGCAGCTCGCTGGGAGCCGCGATGGTGGCCTGTACCTCTGGGTGCGTACCGATCCACCAGCCGAGGACGACGGCGACGACGGTGGACAGCAGCGCGGTGGGGACCCACCAGCGGCGCGATCGGTAGACCGCGGCGGGGAAGCCGTGCGTCAGGAACCGTGTGACATCGCGCCAGGAGGCACGTCGCGTGCCGGTCACGGCGCTCCGGGCGCGGGCCACGAGCTGGCTGAGACGTCCGGTCAGCTGTGGGTCGGGGGCGCTGGACTGGATCAGTGAGAGGTGGGTGGCCGTTCGCTGGTAGAGCGAGACGAGTTCGTCGGCCTCGGCGCCGGTGAGGCGACGCTGGCGCTTGAGCAGTGCGTCGAGGCGGTCCCACTCGGCCCGGTGGGTCGTGACGAAGACGTCGAGGTCCATCGGTCTGCTTGCTCCTCGGCTGTTCGTCGGCGGCTCGTCATGGAGTCAGCTTGTCGTACTGGGGCGCGATGCGCCCTCAGCTTGGCAGACTGACCGTTCAAGGGGCAGGCCAGGGGAAGGACGACGGACGTGAGCGAGCTGGTGACGGGCGAGGCGGTTGCGCTGGAGCTGCGCCCCGCGAGACTGCCCAGCAGGGCGCTGGCGGTGTTGCTCGATCTGGCCGCGGCCATGGTCGTCTACATCGTCCTGACCATCGCTCTTGTCGCCTCCACGGCTTCGCTGGACGACGCGGCACAGATCGCGGTGTCGATAGCGAGCTTCGTACTGGTGCTCGTGGGCGGCCCCATCGCGGTCGAGACGCTCAGCCATGGGCGGTCCCTCGGAAAGCTGGCATGCGGGCTGCGGGTGGTGCGGGACGACGGCGGGCCGATCAGGTTCCGGCATGCACTGGTTCGGGGCGGCATCGGAGTCTTCGAGATCCTGATGACGTTCGGGGTCATCGCCTGCATCGCATCGCTCGTGTCGGCTCGCGGCCGGCGGCTCGGTGACGTGTTCGCCGGGACTCTCGTCGTACGGGAAAGGATTCCCGTCACCCCGACGGGCTTTCTGCCTCCTCCGCCGCCTTGGCTGGCCGGGAGGTTCTCCGGGCTTGATCTGTCCGCGGTTCCCGACGGACTGTGGCTGGCCATCCGTCAGTACCTGACGCGGATGCAGCAGCTGGACCCGCAGGTGGGCTGGGCCATGGCGGAGCGGCTCGCCTCTGATCTCGCGGCTCGTACGGGCACGCCGGTCCCGCAGGGCATCCCGCCGGCGGCGTATCTGGCGGCCGTGATGCAGGAGCGGCAGGCCCGGGAGGTACGGCGGACTTTCGGGAACGGTTCGGCGGCGGGCGCTCCGGCTGCCGGTGGTCAAGCCGGAGCTGTGCCGGCCGGGGGCGGGCGGGCCGGGAAGGGCACGCGACCGGCGGGTGAGCCGGGGTCCCACGAGCCTCCGGCGTGGTCGCCTCCCGTGGTGACGCCGCCGGAGGCTCACCTCACGGGGGCGGCTCCGGCCGCCGCGTACGACGAGCCCCCGTCCGGCCCTCCGTTCGGCGCGGAGCACGGCACCACCGGACCGACCGGACCCACCGGACCGACCGGACCCACCGGACCCACCGGGCCGATCAGACCCACCGGACCCACCGGACCCACCCAGCCGAACGGATTCGTGCCGCCCGCGTAGCCGCATGTCTCGGTCGGGCCCCGCTCAGGCGAATGTCGACGGCGGCGAGTCGAGGTCTTCCAGCTCGATTCCGGGTGCCGCGAGGACTACGTCACCGGCGATGTGCACGGCGTGCCGCTCGCCCGTGTCCAGGGCCGTGACCTGGTATTCGTCCACGGTCAGAGGGGCGTTGTCAGTGGCGTGTGCTTCTCTGTTCACCAAGGCCCAGGACTGGTCCACGGTGCGCGGGGCGAGGACGGGGTCCGTGAAGGCGACGAGGCGTACGCAGGTTGCCGCGGCGGAAGGGGTGAGGCGCAGGAGACGGGTGGTGGCGATGAGGAACGCGGGGGATGTGCCGGTGAAGGCGTGGGCGCGCACGTTGCCTTCGGTGGCATGGGCCCCGGTGGGGTCGGTACGGACCCAGGTGACGCCGTCGAGGGCGGCGCCGCGGACCTGCCAGTGCGCGGCGTGCAGCTCGAGGCGGATGGGGCGGCCGAGTCCGTCCAGGGCGAGGTCGACGGAGCCGATGTGGCCGCCCGACGGGTCGGTCAGCTGAGAGACGTAGCGCCAGCCGGAGGGTCCGGGGGCGCAGTGGAAGTGCTCTTCGGCGAGAGGGGTGTGGTCGTGCGGATCGTGGAGCGAATAACGGCCGCGGGGCATGGGGGTCCTGGGTCTTGACGGGCTGGTCCGGCCGCAGCGGCCAAAGGGGCAGGCCCCCGGCACGGGGGTGCGGGGGCCTGCCTCGGAGGAACTGCTGCCGGTGAGCGTGTCAGCGCACCGACACGCTCACCATGGGCCGACTCACCTTGGGCTGAGCCGAGCGGCTCAGTACCGGTAGTGGTCCGACTTGTAGGGGCCCTCGACCTGGACGCCGATGTACGCGGCCTGCTCGGGGCGCAGCGTGGTCAGCTTCACGCCGAGCGCGTCGAGGTGGAGGCGCGCGACCTTCTCGTCGAGGTGCTTGGGCAGCGTGTACACGCCGGTCGGGTACTCGTCGGGCTTGGTGAACAGCTCGATCTGGGCCAGGGTCTGGTCCGCGAAGGAGTTGGACATCACGAACGACGGGTGGCCGGTGGCGTTGCCGAGGTTCAGCAGGCGGCCCTCGGACAGCACGATGATGACCTTGCCGTCCGGGAAGGTCCAGGTGTGGACCTGCGGCTTGACCTCGTCCTTGACGATGCCCGGGACCTTGGCGAGACCGGCCATGTCGATCTCGTTGTCGAAGTGGCCGATGTTGCCGACGATCGCCTGGTGCTTCATCTTGGCCATGTCCGAGGCCATGATGATGTCCTTGTTGCCGGTCGTGGTGATGAAGATGTCGGCCTTGTCGATGACCTCGTCGAGGGTCGTGACCTGGTAGCCGTCCATCGCCGCCTGCAGGGCGCAGATCGGGTCGATCTCCGTGATGATGACGCGGGCGCCCTGTCCGCGCAGGGACTCCGCGCAGCCCTTGCCCACGTCGCCGTAGCCGCAGACGACCGCGGTCTTGCCGCCGACGAGGACGTCGGTGGCGCGGTTGATGCCGTCGACCAGGGAGTGACGGCAGCCGTACTTGTTGTCGAACTTCGACTTGGTGACGGCGTCGTTGACGTTGATCGCCGGGAACAGGAGGGTGCCGTCGCGCTGCATCTCGTACAGGCGGTGGACGCCGGTGGTGGTCTCCTCGGTCACGCCGCGGATCTCCGAGGCGAGCTGGGTCCACTTCTGCGAGCCGTCCGTGATGGTGCGGTGCAGGAGCTCGAGGATGACCCGGTGCTCGTCGGACTCGGCGGTGTCGACGGACGGGACCTTGCCGTCCTTCTCGTACTCGACGCCCTTGTGGACGAGGAGGGTGGCGTCACCGCCGTCGTCGAGGATCATGTTCGGGCCGCCGGTGGCGGTGTCCGGCCAGGTCAGCGCCTGCTCGGTGCACCACCAGTACTCCTGAAGGGTCTCGCCCTTCCAGGCGAAGACCGGGATGCCCTGCGGGTTGTCGGGCGTGCCGTTCGGGCCGACGGCGATGGCGGCGGCCGCGTGGTCCTGGGTGGAGAAGATGTTGCAGGACGCCCAGCGGACCTGCGCGCCCAGGGCGGTCAGGGTCTCGATGAGCACGGCGGTCTGCACGGTCATGTGCAGGGAGCCGGTGATGCGGGCACCGGCCAGCGGCTGGGCCTCGGCGTACTCCTTGCGGATGGCCATCAGGCCGGGCATCTCGTGCTCGGCGAGGGTGATCTCCTTGCGGCCGAACTCGGCCAGCGAGAGGTCGGCGACCTTGAAGTCCTGTCGGTTGTCGACAGTCGTCATTACGAGCTGCTCCTCGGGGTTGGGGCGAGGTGGGTACGGCTGGTCTGCACGGCGGCGGACACAGGAGTGCCCGAAGAGGACACAAGGCATGCCGCGTACGCGCAGCGCAGTCCGTCGGAGGCCCTCTCTCCCTCGGCCGGTCCCCAGGGGGACCGCCCGACCGCCATCAGCAGCGACGTCTGGCTCCCACCCAAGCTACACCGGTCGGCCCGGCCGCCCCCAGTCCACCTCCGAACACATCCGGCCGATCGCTGTGGGCGGCGGGCGGGACCGTGCGGGTCGCGGGGCGCTCCCCGCGAGGACGTGTGCCCCGTACAGACGGTTCACAGAGGGCCGCTACCCTCTCGCCGGCGCGGGTGTTCCGCGTGGGGAGGGAGTGACGATGAGCAGAGCGCGCAAGCTCGGGACATGGGCGGGGGTGCTGGGCCCGCTGGGTCTGGTGCTGGTGGTCGTCGCGCTGGCGAGCGTGTGGACCGGCTACCACGGGACGACGGTGACCAGCGACAGCATGTCCCCGACGTACAAGCGGGGGCAGCGACTGGTGTACGAGCGGACGGACGGGGGCGGGGTACGGCGGGGTGACGTAGTGCTCTACCAGGCGCCGGGCCGCTACGGCTTCGATGCGCCCGTCATGCAGCGCGTCATCGCCGTGGGAGGTGATCACGTCGTGTGCTGCACGGGCGAGGGGGACGACGAGCGGATCACCGTCAACGGCAGGCCGCTCAGCGAGCCCTACGTCGCGGACGGCGTCTCCGACGGTCTGCACCACCCGTACGACGTGAAGGTGCCGAAGGGGCGGCTCTTCCTGCTCGGTGATCACCGGGTTAACTCGAGGGACTCGCGGTTCTTCGCCGACGATCACGGCGGGACCGTGCCCGTGAGCGCGGTCCAGGGCCGCGTGACGTACGACCGCAGCGGTCTGGTGCTGCTGGGACTGGCCGCGGCCGCGGGAGTGCTGCTGGCGCTCACCGGGCTCGGACTGGGCATCGCTGCCGTGGCCGTGCGCAAGCAGGTCGTGGTGCCTCCGCCCCCGCCCTGGGCCGTGCGGATGTGAGCGAGGGGCCCGCCGGGCTCTCGGCGGGCTGCCCGATCGTCACGGCGAAGTGGTGTCAGTGGCCGGCGGGGTGCGGCGCCGGGCCCCCCGGGGTCGCCTCGCGGTCCGGTCCCTTGGCCGCCTCCGCCTCGCTGTAGATGTCCGGTTCGAGGTAGATGACACGGGCGATCGGGACGGCCGCGCGGATGCGGGCCTCGGCGGCGTCGATGGCGGAGGCGACCTCGGCGGCCGTGTCGTCGTGCTGGACCGCGATCTTGGCGGCGATCAGCAGTTCCTCGGGGCCGAGGTGCAGCGTGCGCATGTGGATGATGCCGGTGACCGTGTCGCCGTCGACGACGGCGTCCTCGATCTTCCTGACCTCCTCGGCGCCGGCGGACTCGCCGAGCAGGAGGGACTTGGTCTCCGCGGCGAGGACGAGAGCGATCATGACGAGCAGGACACCGATGCAGACGGTGCCGACGCCGTCCCACACGCCGTCACCGGTGAGCAGCGCGAGGCCGACCCCGCCGAGAGCGAGGACCAGGCCGATCAGCGCGCCGAAGTCCTCCAGCAGGACGACGGGCAGCTCGGGGGCCTTGGCCCGGCGGATGAACTGCGACCAGGAGAGCTTGCCCCGCAGTTCGTTGGACTCCTTGATGGCCGTCTTGAAGGAGAAGCCCTCGGCGAGGATCGCGAAGACGAGGACGCCCACCGGCCAGTACCAGTGCTCCAGTTGGTGCGGGTGGCGGATCTTCTCGTAGCCCTCGTAGATGGCGAACATGCCGCCGACCGAGAACAGCACGATGGAGACCAGGAAGGCGTAGATGTACCGCTCGCGGCCGTAGCCGAAGGGGTGTTGCGGGGTCGCCTCGCGCTCGGCCTTCTTGCCGCCGACCAGCAGCAGGAACTGGTTGCCGGAGTCGGCGAGCGAGTGGACGCCCTCGGCGAGCATCGACGACGAACCGCTGAACGCGAACGCCACGAACTTCGATGCCGCGATCGCGAGGTTGGCGCCGAGTGCCGCCACGATCGCTTTGCTGCCGCCTGACGCGCTCATGTGTCGCGATGTCCCTTCGCCTGCATGCCCTGAGCCGGCCGGGCCCCTCGCCCGCCGCCTTTGCCCGCCCTTTGCCGGTGGGTCATTCTTGCAGCCCGGCCCGGCAGCGGCGCCTCAGGTGTCCACAACCCCGGTCATACGATCACAGTGGCCCGGAAGAGCGTGCCCGTTCCGGAGACTTCGGCCTGTTCGCCGGCCGGGACGAAGACCGACCGGCCGGGGCGCAGTTCGTGTCCGCCGGCCCGCACGGTACCGGCCGTGCAGAGCAGGATCTGCGGGCTGTCGCGGGTGAGGTCGCGGGTGGCGCCGCCGTCGGGCAGCACGTACCGCGAGAGCCGGAACGCGTCGATGGGGGTCTCGTAGACCTCCTCGCCGTCCTGCGAGGCCTCGGGGCGCAGCACGACCGGGTCGCCGGGCTCGAAGCGGACGACGCGCAGCAGCTCGGGGACGTCGACGTGCTTGGGGGTCAGGCCGCAGCGCAGGACGTTGTCGGAGTTGGCCATGATCTCGACGCCGAGCCCGCTCAGGTAGGCGTGCGGGATGCCGGCGCCGAGGAAGAGGGCCTCGCCGGGTTGCAGGCGGACGTGGTTGAGGAGCATGGCGGCGATGACGCCGGGGTCGCCCGGGTAGTGCCGGGCGATGTCCGCGTAGGGCGCGTACGCGCCGCCCAGGCGGGTGCAGGCGGAGGCGGCCGCGGTGACCGTCCGGTGCATCTCGTCGGGGGCGGCGGTGAGGATCGCCGTGAGGACCTCGCGCAGGGCGGCGTCCGCGGGCCGGGCGTGCAGCAGGTCGACGTAGGGCTTGAGGGAGTCCACGCCGAGGCCCGCCAGCAGGTCGGCCGACCGCAGCGGGTCGCGGAAGCCGCACAGCCCGTCGAACCCGGTGAGCGCGCAGATCAGTTCGGGCTTGTGGTTGGGGTCCTTGTAGTTGCGGTACGGGGCGTCCACGGGGACGCCCCGGCGCTCCTCGTCCTCGTACCCCTCCTTGGCCTGTGTCAGGTCGGGGTGAACCTGGAGGGAGAGCGGGGCGCCGGCGGCGAGGATCTTGAGCAGGAAGGGCAGCCGGGGACCGAACCTGGCGACGGCCGCCGGGCCGAGCTCCTTCTCCGGGTCGGCGTCGACGACCTCGGCGAGCGTGCCGCGCGCGGTGCGCGAGGGTGCGCCCGGATGGGCTCCCATCCACATCTCCGCCTGCGGTTCACCGCTCGGTTCGACGCCGAGGAGGGCGGGGATGGCGGTGGCGGAGCCCCAGGCGTAGGGGCGGATGGTGTTGTCCAGGCGGTCCATGCGGTTGCGGTTCTTTCTGCCGGTTCTTCGTGCGTACGGCTTCTCGTGCATACGACGGCGTCAGGAGGCCGGCGTCAAGATCAGGCCCCCGAGGCGAGCGCCAGGTAAACGGCGGCGAAATCCGTGATGGCGATCAGTTCGGCGAGGGTCTCCAGTTCGTCGCCCGGTTCCGGCTCCAGTTCGCTGATCGGCGTGTCGTGGCTGAGGGCCAGGTCCCGGGCGGCGGGGGCCGCGGTGAGGCCGCCGAGCGGGCGGTCGCGCAGCAGCACCACGCGCGCGTGCAGCGCGGGCGGCTCCTCGACACGGTCACGGAAGAAGTCGTCGGGGTCGGCGCTGGCGGCGAGCGGTCCTGCCAGCAGGGCGCTGTGCGCGGCGAGCGCCTCGGGCAGTTCGGCGACGACCGCAGGGCGGCCGGAGAGCTCGGCGAGGGCGGCCGCGAACCGCCGGCCCGCGGGGCCCGCCGAGACGCCCTCGGTCCACACCACCGGCAGCGCGTCGGCGAGTTCGGCGGCGAGTGTCTTGGCGGGGTTGCTGTAGGTCGCGATGGCGGGACCGCAGCGTTCGGCGATGTGGTCGAGGCGGTCGGCGATCTTCTCGACGGCCTCCGGCGGGGCGCTGAGCAGCCCGGTGCGGTCGAGGAGGGCGAGCAGGGGGGTGAGCAGCGCCCACAGGACGCCGGGGGCGGAGGCGGTCAGCTCCTGGCCGTCGTGTTCGTACGGGGCTGTCGCCATCGGCACGAAGAGGCCGTGCGCGCCGTCCACCGCCTCCGCGGCCGGGGTGCCGGCGGGGGCGACCGCGACGACGGTGCAGCCGCGGCGGTAGGCCGCGTCGGCGAGCAGGGACAGGCCGGGCTCGGTGCCGTCGGGGGTGGCGATCAGCAGCAGGTCGACGGAGCCGGCCCACCCGGGCAGCTCCCAGCGCAGGGCGCCCGCGGCGGGCGCGACGCCCGTGGGAGCGAGCCGGATGACCGGGCTGCCGGGGCCGGCGAGCGTGCCGAGCAGGTCCGCGGCGCAGGTGGCGGCGGCGCCGGGGCCCGCGATGAGGACGGCACGGGGGCGGCCGTCGGGCTTGAGGTCGCCGACGCCCGCCTCGGCGGCATGGCGCGCGGCGGTGCGGACGCGGGCACCCGCCTCGGCGGCACCGCGCAGCAGGCCGCGGCGGTCGGACTCCGCGAGGGCCTCGGGTGCGTCGAGCAGCGATTCGTCAAGCATGGGTGGCAGCCTCCGATCGCCGGGGTCTGGGTGTGCGCGTCGCCGGGGCCGCCGGGTGCGCGGCGGGGCGCCGCGCGCCGGTGGCGGGGCCCGGCGTCACGCGGGGCGGCGGGCCTCGTCCACCAGCAGGACGGGGATGCCGTCGCGGACAGGGTAGGCCAGGCCGCAGTCGGCGCTCGTGCAGATCAGCTCGGTCTCCTGCTCCTCGAGGGGAGCGTGGCAGGCCGGGCAGGCGAGGATCTCCAGGAGGGCGGCTTCGAGCGGCATGGGGTGTCCCTTCGGGGCGGGTTCGGGTGCGCTTGTCTCGGCGTGGGGTTGTGCGGATGTGCCTGGTCAGGTTACCGCCGTGGGGGCCGGGGCGGGGCGGTGGCCGCGACCGGGCGCCCCCGCCCGGAACGCCCCGCCCGGAGACCGTGCCCCGGGGCCGCGACCGGCCCGGGAGGGGCCTCGTCCCCGGACGCCGGGCCGGCCGTGCCGCATCGGACGCCGGGCGGGCCGTGCGGCAGGAGACCGGCGCTTCGGACGGTGGTCCCGGAGCGGTCACGCCCGGATGATCGCCAGCGCCTCGTCACGGATCTTGGTCATCGTCGCCTCGTCCCGGGCCTCCGCGTTCAGGCGCAGGAGCGGCTCGGTGTTGGACGGGCGGACGTTGAACCACCAGTCGGCGGAGGCGACCGTCAGGCCGTCGAGTTCGTCGAGGCTGACGTCCTCGCGGGCGCCGTACGCCGCCTTGACGGCTGCCAGGCGGTCGGCCTGGTCGGCGACGGTGGAGTTGATCTCGCCGGAGCCCACGTAACGGTCGTACTCGGCGGTGAGGGCGGACAGGGGGCCGCTCTGGCCGCCGAGGGCGGCCAGGACGTGGAGGGCGGCCAGCATGCCCGTGTCGGCGTTCCAGAAGTCCTTGAAGTAGTAGTGGGCCGAGTGCTCGCCGCCGAAGATGGCGCCCGAGGCCGCCATCTCCGCCTTGATGAAGGAGTGGCCGACCCGGGTGCGGACCGGGGTGCCGCCGTGTTCCTCGACGACCTCCGGGACCGTCCACGACGTGATCAGGTTGTGGATGATCACCCCCTGGCCGCCGTTGCGCACCAGTTCGCGGGCGGCCACCAGGGCCGTGACCGCGGACGGGGACACCGGGTCGCCGTGCTCGTCGATGACGAAGCAGCGGTCCGCGTCGCCGTCGAAGGCGAGGCCGATGTCGGCGCCCTCCTCGCGGACCCGCCGCTGCAGGTCGACGAGGTTCGCCGGGTCCAGGGGGTTCGCCTCGTGGTTCGGGAAGGTGCCGTCGAGTTCGAAGTACATCGGCACGAGGGTCAGGGGCAGGCCCTCGAACACCGTGGGGACGGTGTGGCCGCCCATGCCGTTGCCCGCGTCGACCACGACCTTCAGCGGGCGGACCGACGTCAGGTCGACGAGGGAGCGGAGGTGCGCCGCGTAGTCCGCCAGCGTCTCGCGCCGCGTGATCGTTCCCGGTGCGGCGGCCGGCTGCGGAGCGCCCGACTCCGTCCACCGCTCGGCCAGTTCGCGGATCTGCGCCAGGCCCGTGTCCTGGCCCACCGGCGCCGCGCCCGCGCGGCACATCTTGATGCCGTTGTAGCGCGCGGGGTTGTGCGAGGCCGTGAACATCGCGCCCGGCAGGTTCAGCGCGCCCGAGGCGTAGTACAGCTGGTCGGTCGAGCACAGGCCGATCTCGGTCACGTCGGCACCCTGCGCGGCCGCCCCGCGCGCGAAGGCACGCGACAGCCCGGGCGACGACGGCCGCATGTCGTGGCCCACCACGATCGCGTCGGCGGCGGTCACCCGGACGAAGGCCGCGCCGAAGAGTTCGGCCAGCGCCTCGTCCCACTGGTCCGGGACCACCCCGCGTACGTCGTACGCCTTCACGATCTGTGACAGATCAGCAGCCACGGCCAACCCTTCCTGGATTTCCTGTCGGTCGCCCCAAACTACCCGTACCGGACGGTGCGCCGTGCGCTGCGAGCGGAGTCCGCGCACGCGGCCTCAGGTCGGGGGCCGGGTGAGAAACCGGTAGGAGCCGGGCCGGCGGAACGGGGGTCAGGGCAGCATCCAGCCCAGCACGGGCGTGCTCTGGCCGACCACGATCAGGCACATCACCAGCAGCAGGCCCAGGCTCCACGGCAGGACCTTGCGCAGCAGATCCCCCTCGCGGCCGGCGAGGCCCACCGCCGCGCACGCGATGGTGAGGTTCTGCGGCGAGATCATCTTGCCGAGGACACCGCCCGAGCTGTTGGCGGCGGCCAGGAGCGCGGGAGACAGGCCGGACTCGCGCGCGGCGGTCACCTGCAGGGCCCCGAACAGGGCGTTGGACGAGGTGTCCGAGCCGGAGACCGCCACCCCGAACCAGCCCAGGACCGGCGACAGGAACGCCAGACCCGCGCCGGCGGCCGCCACGAAGTGGCCGATGGTGGCCGCCTGCCCGGAGAGGTTCATGACGTAGGCGAGCGCCAGCACGGACGTCACCGTGAGGATCGCGAACCTCAGTTCGTGCACGGTCGCCACCCACTCCCGGACCGCCACGCGCGCGTGCATGCCGAGCACGACCGCCGTCAGGAGGCCGGCGATCAGCACGAGCGTGCCGCCCGTGGACACGATCGGCCAGGAGAAGACGTTGCCGCCGACCGGCTTCCCGTCGGGTCCCGCGACGTCCAGGAACGGCCAGTCGTACGTCTGGGTCGCCCCGGCCAGCCAGTCCTTGACGGCCGGGATCTGCGCGACGGAGAAGACCACGACGATCAGGGCGTACGGGGCGTACGCGCGCAGGACCTCGCGCCGCGGGTCCCGCTGGTCCAGTTCCTCGTCCCGGGAGCCGGTCAGCACGGAGACGCGGACGGACTCGGTGGCGGGTACGCGCGCGTGCGGAACGGCGACCAGCGCGCCGGCGCCGATCAGGGAGGCGCAGATGTCGGCGAGTTGCGCGGAGACGTAGTTGGAGGCCGCGAACTGGGCGGCGGCGAAGGCGACTCCGCACACCAGGGCGGGGATCCAGGTCTCACGCAGGCCGCGCCGGCCGTCCACCAGTCCGACCAGCAGCAGCGGTACGACGAGAGCGAGCAGCGGCGTCTGACGACCCACCACGGAGGCCACGTCGTCCAGCGGCAGCCCTGTCACCTGGGCGAGCGTCACCACCGGTGTGCCCATCGCGCCGAAGGCGACCGGAGCGGTGTTGGCCACCAGGGAGACCACGGCCGCGCGCACCGGGTCGAAGCCGAGCGCGACGAGCATGACCGAGCAGATCGCGACCGGCGCACCGAAGCCCGCGAGGGCTTCCAGGAGCGCGCCGAAGCAGAACGCGACCACGAGTGCCTGGATGCGCGGGTCGTCGGACAGCCGTCCGAAGGAGCGCCGCAGGATGTCGAAGTGACGGGTGCGGACGGTCATCCGGTACACCCACAGGGCGTTGACGACGATCCACAGGATGGGGAAGAGGCCGAACACGGCTCCCTGGGCGGCGCCGGAGAGCGTCTGGTCGAGCGGCATGCCGTACGCGAGCCAGGCGACCGCCACGGCCGCCAGCAGCCCCGTCAGGCCCGCCAGATGGGCCTTCATGCGCACCCCGCCGAGCAGGACCAGCACGATCAGCAGGGGCAGGGCCGCGACGAGCGCGGACAGGCCGAGCGAGTCGGCGACGGGTTCCAGTTCCTGGACGTACACGGACGCCTCCCCGGATTCCGGCATGCGGAAAGCGATTTCCCGCCGTACGGAATGGTCGTGTCCGCGACAAGGAGGCGTCAATCCCTGTGCGTCACCGAGCGAAACGCGCACCGGACACACACGGGAAAAGGACACGGACGGGACAAGGACCGCACGGGAAAAGGGGGGACGAACGGCAGGACGCCGTCAGTTGTCCGGCGAGCGCAGTACGCGCAGGTGCCCGCGGCGCGCGACCTCCATCGGGTCCGCCGTGCGCCCACCGCCGCCCGCACCGGCCGCCCGCTCCTGGGGACGGGCCGCCTCGCGCACCGCGTTGGCAAGCGCTTCCAGGTCGTCACCGCTCGGGCGGGCCGGGGCGGAGCCGTCCAGCAGCCGCACGACCTCCCAGCCGCGCGGGGCGGTGAGGCGCTCGGAGTGCTCGGCGCACAGGTCGTAGCAGTGGGGTTCGGCGTAGGTGGCGAGCGGGCCGAGGACCGCGGTCGAGTCGGCGTAGACGTACGTCAGCGTCGCGACGGCGGGACGGCCGCAAGCGGTGCGCGAACAGCGACGTACAGGGCTCACGACGTTGGACGGTACCGCACTCTTGAGCGGGCCGCGACGACTCTCCCCCAGGTCACTCCACCGTGTCGTGCTGTGAATCGCCCCACACACCTCTCCGGCGCCACCCCACTGACCTGCGAGGACGCGCGTTCACAGGCCTTCGGGCAGCTCTGCGTCCGGTCAACACTCCGTACAAACACCGTCATTTGCCTCGCGATCGCCGGTCTCGGAGAGATACGGAATCGAGCCCAACCTTGGCTGGAATGGTCATCCTCCGACATGCCGTCCCGGGGGCCCGCGAGCGCCCGGCACACCGTGCGGGGCGCGGCGTGCGGTCCCGGCGGGGACTACGCTTCGTCAGTGATGGACAACCCCGTACCGCCCCGTGTCGCCGGCCCCGGGCCCCGCCGCCGTGATCGCCACGGCCGGGGCATGCGCGGCCCCATCGCGCCGCCCCAGGTGCCGCTCGCCGCTAGCCGCGCCGACGTCTTCGCGGAACTGGTGCAGGACTCCGTGGAACGGCTGGAACGACGGTGGCCGCAGCTCGCCGACATCGATTTCCTCGTCCTCGAGGTGCCCCGTCTGGACGGCCCCGGCCAGTCCTGGAACGACGAGGCGGTACCGCTGGGCGGCACGGTCCCCTCCCGGGACGGGCGGCCGGCCAGGGTGGTCGTGTACCGGCGGCCCGTGGAGATCCGCACCAAGGGCCGGGACGAGCGGGCGGCGCTGGTGCACGAGGTCGTCGTCGAGCAGGTGGCCGACCTGCTGGGGCTGACCCCGGAGACGGTGGATCCGCGCTACGGCGAGGACTGAGGCACGGACCGGCCGGTCACTGCCACCCCCGGCCGAGGCGCGGCGCCGTCACTTCTGCAGCACCGACAGGTCCTCGTCCGCCCGCGGCACCGCGACCGTCCCCCGGTCGTCCGGCAGGGTCTGGACCGTGAAGCCCGGAACGCCCTCCTCCGTGGCCGACAGGGTGCGGGAGGCGTAGACGGGGCCGCCGGACAGGGTCTCGACGGTCAGCGCGTACGTGCCCTTCAGGCCGCTGGGCACGGGGGCGTCGACGTCCTGGGTGGTGCCCGCCTTGATCGTGTACGTCCTGGTGGCGGCCGTGCCGGCCTCGCTGCCCGCGGAGGCGGTGACCCTCACCCGGGCGGTGCGGGTCGGCGCCGTGAGGGAGAGCGTGGAGTGCTTGCCGCTGTTGTCGGCGGCCGTCGCGCGCGTGCCCACCGGGCTCGTGGCCGGGATGAAGGCCGTCTCCTGCTTGCCGCCCTTGCCCCGCACGACCCGGAGCGCGGCGACGACCGGGACGGAGCTGTCGGTGGGGGTCAGGACCAGGGAGCCCGCCTCGCCGCGGGTGACGGGGCCGAGGTCGACGGCGGAGGTCATGCCCGCCTTCACGTGCAGCGTCTCGTTCCCGGCCGGGGTGATCAGGCCGGACGGCGAGGCCAGCCGCACCTTCAGGTCCGCGTCCGCGTCGCCGGGGGTGAAGGCGATCAGGCGCACGGAGGTGGCGTCCTTGGGGATGCCGGGCAGGACGAGGCTGCCTGTGGGGTCCGTGGACGCGGCCAGCCAGTCGCCGCCGAGCTTGTCGTCGAGGGCCTGCACGGCGGCGCCGACCCGTCCGCTGCGGACGTTCACGTGCACCGTGAGGTCGGTCTGCTTCTCGTCGGTGAGCGTGGACAGCAGGACCGGGTCGGTGGAGTGCGGCGGGACCGTGATGCCCTCCCCCACCGCGGACTCCAGGGTGCCGTTCTTGCCGTAGAGCTCGATGTCGACGACGGCGGCGGAGTCGTCGGGGTTGGTCAGGTGGACGTAGTCGGTGCGGGAGGCGTCGGTGCTGGCGCCCGGGAACCAGAACGAGGTGTCCGGCGCGGTGCAGTTGACGCCCTGGAGGCCGCGTCCGCTGCCCGCGGCGACCTCGGTGGTCTCCTGCACCGTCCAGCCGGGCGCGTACCCGCCCTCGGCCGTGCCGACGAACGCGGGCGTGTCGGAACCGGAGGTGTCGCCGGTGACCGGCTTCCCGGGCGCCTTCGGGGTGAGGACCGGCTTGGCCGCCTTGTCCGCCGTGCCGGTCTTCTTCTTCCCGCTCTTCTTGCCGTCCGTCCTGCCGCCGGTGCCCGAGGCGCCGGCCGACTGGCCCGGGGCGGCCCGCAGTTCGCCCGTGCCTCCGCTGCCCGCGCCCTTCGTGACCGGCGTGAAGGACGTGTACGAGGTGTCGGCGATGTCGGAGGTGCTGGGCGCCGGGCAGAGCAGGCTGGTGCGCTGCACGGGCAGCTCGGCGGCCGCCCTGGCGGGGTCCGCGCCGGAGGCGCCCGGCGCGGTGAGCGCGGCGAACCCCGTGACGGCGGCGAGTGCGGCGGTGCCGGCGATCAGCGAGATGGTGGTGCGGTTCACTGCTGACTCCCGTCGGGGCGCTCAGGGGCGTGCGGGTCGTACGCGGGGTCGTAGCCCTGCTGGTACGACGGGTCGTAGGCGTTCTGGTCGTACGCCCCCTGGGGCGCGTTGCCGTATCCGTACGGGTCGTACTGGCCGCTCTGGTACGGGTCCGCCTGGTACGCCTGGTCGTAGTCCGCCGGGTACTGCTGGGCGCCCGGGTACTGCTCGCCGTAGCCGTTGTACTCGGCGCCCGCGTAGGTCGACGGGTCCCACTCGTCGTAGGACTGCTGCTGCGGGACCGCGACAGGGGGCTCCTCCGCGGGCGGAGCCGGGGGTTCCTCTTCGCGGCCGGCCTCCTCGGCCTCCGCCTGGGCGCGCAGCCGGCGGGCCCGGCGGCCCTCGCCGGCCACGGCCTCCGCGGGGACGGCCGGCTCCTCGGGCAGGTCGTCGTCGACGTCGCGGCGCCGGCCGGGCAGGGCCAGGACCACCAGGACGACGGCGAGGAAGCCCTGCGCCCACAGCCACGCCGTGTGGGTGATCGGGGCGTCGTAGGTGACGTCCAGTCGGCCGCCGGACGCCGGGAGTTCGAAGCCCTGGGCCCAGCCGTCGACCGTGGTGCGGGTGAGCGGCTTGCCGTCCAGGGTGGCCGTCCAGCCCTCGGCGGCGGTGTCGGCGAGGCGCAGGACGCGGCCGCCCGGACCGGACGGGACCGTGGTGTGGATCTCGACGGGGCCCGCGGCGACCGGCAGCGCCGTCCCGGAGCCGGAGGTGATGGTGGCGCGCGCGACCTCCTGGTCGACCCGCCACAGGGCGCTGCCGTCCTGCTGGCTCAGGCGCGTCAGGCCGGGGGTGGCGTCCAGGACGCGGGTGATCCCGCGGGGGGCGCCCTTGTGGACGAGGACGTAGCGCACGGCGAACTTGCCCAGCTGGTCGGCCTGATCGGCCCCGGAGCCGGCGACGAGGTTAGCGACCACCTTGTCGAGGTGGCTGTTCTCGCCGTCGGCCGCGGCGGCCTCGGCGTCGCCGAGACGGGCACCGGAGCCGCGGACCAGGGTGTAGGCGACGCGGGCCGTGGAGTCGCTGTCGAGCACGAGCGTGCGGGCCTGGTCGCGGGTGCCGCTCTCCTCGGCGACGAACGCGGGCACCTGCACGGGGTCCCGCCGCTCGACCGGTCCGTCGGCGCCGCCGATCATCCAGCCGACGGCGAGGACCAGCGGGCCCGCGACCGAGGCGAAGGCGATCAGCGCGGCCACCGGCTGGCGCCAGCCGAAGCTCTGCTCGGCCACGCGCGTGCGCGCGCCGTCGGCGCCGAGGGTGGCGGCGGCCAGCAGGGCGATGCCGTAGACGAGGGTCGCGGGGCCGGCCCAGGCCGACCGGTTGGACAGGACCGCGAAGACGAGGCCCACCAGGGCGACGGCCCAGGCCGCCCGGATCCCGGAGAGGCGCTCGGAGCGCATCAGGGCGGCCAGCGCGGCCAGCACGATGCCGATGAGCATCAGCCCGCTGACCGTGCCCGGGCCGCCGGGGTCCGCGCCGAGCAGGTCGAGCGCGGAGGCGGCCGAGGGGCCGTAGTCCAGCCCGGCCTCCTGGAAGAAGCCGAACGGCAGCAGCGACAGCGACCAGGGCGCGAGGACCAGCAGCGGGGTGCCGAACTGGGCCAGGAAGCGCAGGCCGTGGGCGGGGAGGTCGGTGCGGCGCAGGACCAGCAGCGCGACGCCGAGGACCAGCGCGATCGGCCACACGATCGGCGTGAACGCCGTGGTGACCGTCAGCAGCAGCGCGTACGCCCAGGTGGCGCGCCAACTGCCGCGCGCGCCCGAGCTGTTGGCCAGGCCGGCGGCGGCGACGCCGGCGCGCGCGATCAGCGGAAGGAGGACCGCGAGGACCGCGGTGCCGATCCGGCCGCCCGCGAGGGCGCCCGTGGCGGCGGGCAGGAAGGCGTAGACGACGGCCGCCCACGCGCGCAGCAGGCGCGAGTCGACGAGCGGGCGGGAGGCGAAGTACGCGGTGAACCCGGCCAGCGGCACGGAGCACACGAGCAGGACCGTGACCGCGAGCCCGGTCGAGCCGAACAGCACGGAGGCCAGCATCGCCACGATCGCCAGGTACGGCGGCGCGGCCGGGGTGCCGCCGGCGCCCACGGCGTGCCAGGAGTCGGCGTAGCGCGACCACAGCTCGCCGGAGTCGGCCGGGGCGGGCAGCAGGGCGCCGCCCGCGAGCGCGCCGCCGCCGAGCAGCTGGCGGCAGGCGACGAGGGAGACGAACAGCAGTATCAGGAAGAGCATCGGGCCGGGCTTGCGGCCGACGCGCTTGAGGCGGGCGAACTGCTCTATCTCCAGGAACTCGGCGTCGTCGCCGCCGGGGCCCGACTCGACCGCGCCGCCGTGCCGTCCGGCGCCGGAAGTCACCTCGGGGTCGGAGCGCCCGACGAGGTTGCCCGCGGCCTGCTCCACGGTGGCCCGTACGGTCGCGCCGGGCGGCGGGAACAGCGCGCGCAGCTCCTCCTTGTCGATCTGCGGGCGCCCGCGTCTGCGCCGTGCCGCGATGATCCGCTCGGGGCGCAGCAGCGTGCCCAGGAGGCCGCGGATCTCGTCGACGGCCTGTCCGGGGACCTTGCCGACGAGGTAGGCCACGGTCCGCATGAGCGTGCCGAGGACCAGGCGCAGCAGCACCCAGGGCAGCACGGCCGTACGGGCGTTGACCAGGAGGGTGTAGACGGCGCCGGCCTTGTCGACCTTGTGCGGGGAGGCGGCGGTGCGGCCCACGCAGTCGACGGTGCGGCGCTCGCGGGAGGCGGCCTCGGCGTGTCGTACGACCGCGTCCGGAGCGATCAGGACACGGTGGCCGGCGGCGTGGGCGCGCCAGCACAGGTCGACGTCGTCACGCATCAGGGGCAGCCGGCGGTCGAAGCCGCCGAGCTGTTCGAAGACGTCGCGGCGGATCAGCATGCCGGCGGTGGACACCGACAGCACGGTCCGTACGTGGTCGTGCTGGCCCTGGTCCTGCTCCCGGCGGTCCAGACCCGTCCAGCGGCGGCCGGAGTTGGCGATGCTGACACCGACCTCCAGGAGCTGGCGGCGGTCGTACCAGCCGCGCAGCTTGGGGCCCACGACGGCCACGTCGTCGCGGCCGAGGTCGAGTTCGTTCTCCACCACGCGCAGGAGCTGGGCCAGGGCACCGGGTTCGGGAGCGCAGTCGTCGTGCAGCAGCCACAGCCACTGGACCGGCTCTCCGTGCGGGAGTTCCGGCATGTCGTAGGCGTCGTCGCGCCAGGAGCGGGTGACCGGGTCCCAGCCGCTCGGCCGCTTCAGGTAGGGCAGCTCCTCCGGGGTGAGGAGCGGGGCGGTGCGGGCCGCCTCCTCGACGGCCTGGCCGAAGCCGGTGCGCCGGGCGAGGTGCAGGACACGGTCGGCGCCGAGGGCGTCGGTGATCAGCCGCGCGGAGTCGTCGGCGCTGCCGGTGTCGGCCGCCACGGCGTACTGGACGGGGCGCTCCTGGTCGAGCAGCCCGGTGAGCACGTCGGGCAGCCAGCGGGCGCCGTCGTGGGAGACGACGACCGCTGTCACCACGTGACGTGGAAACTCGGGCGGGCGGGTGGGGTCGAACTCCGCCTGGCGGGCGGGGTCGAACTCCGCCTGGCGGGTCGGGTCGAACCCTGCGGTGGCAGCGACGCCTTGCTGGGCTGCCGTGTGGCTGTGCACGGACATCGAGGTACGGGCCCCGGTTCGATGGACTGCGGTGGACGTCTGTGCCCCGTGGGGGCGACGAGGCGCCTCGGACGAGCGACCACACTATCGGCTGGGCATGACGGCGGCCCGCCGCCTGTGGACAACCACCGGCGACGGGCCGTTCGGACGGGGAGGGCGGGGGAGTGCGAGGCCCCCGGGCCGGACGGCGGCCGTCTTCAGACGGCCGCCTTCTTCAGGCGGCGCCGCTCGCGCTCGGACAGGCCGCCCCAGATGCCGAAGCGCTCGTCGTTGGCGAGGGCGTACTCGAGGCACTCGGAGCGGACCTCACAGGCGAGGCAGACCTTCTTGGCCTCGCGGGTGGAGCCGCCTTTCTCGGGGAAGAACGACTCGGGATCGGTCTGGGCGCACAGCGCGCGCTCCTGCCAGCCGAGTTCCTCGTCCGCGTCGTCGACCAGCAGTTGCTGCACCAGCTCGGTCATGTGCGCCCCTCGTCTGTCTTTCGCGTCCCCGTGATGTAGCCGTTACCGATCCCGGCTGAACGACACGAGTGAAATTACAAGTGTGCTGCTCCGGGCGAGTCAAGCCGAGATCTGCTATTGGGCCCCTTATTCACTCTGCGGAACCAAGGCCATGCGGAAAGTGTTCAAATCGGCATAAACCTTGACATGCAGACGGGGCCCGGAAGGGCGGCCACCCCCGTGCAGAGCCTGTACGGGGAAGGACGCCCGTAGATCCGATCTCGTTCCACGCGTCTCCCGAAGCAAACCGGATCACAGTCGGATCACGGGATCGCAACGAGGCTTGTGCGCCCGGTTGTGCGCCATGTGTCCCGGAAGTCGCATGCACAAACCTTTCGTCGTGGACATGGACCGGATGAGGTGAACCGCGTCCCATATGGCGGGCGTCGAGTTGACACTGAAGGAGTGACCCGATGTCCTTTGGGCATGCTCGCGAACTCGGCACCCGCCTCGACCCGCACGACCGGGTCCCACGGTGCTGCCCGCGCTCGCTGCAGCTGTTGTTGCTGTTCCAGCTGTTGAGCCGCACGCGCTCCGGCCGCCTCTGAGTCCGTCCCGACCCGGCTGCCGTCCCCTCCTTCGACGCCCCACCAGGGCATCCCTGCCGTCCGCGGTCCCGGCGGACGGTGGGCGACCCCAGCCGGCCCCCACTTCCCGCCGAGGAAACACCGCATCCCATGAACAGCGACAACGACCTCCAGATCGCCGGCGACATCCTCGAAGTCCCGCACCTGCTGCAGCCCCCGCGCGAACACCCGGCCACCGTCGCCGAGTTCGTCGGCCTGGCCCGCTCCGTCGCCGCGGACCGCGCGCAGTGGCGGCACCTCGTCCAGTACGACGCCACCACGCGCTGGTACCACCGGCTGCGCACCGGACCGGGCTACGAGGTGTGGCTGCTGTCCTGGGTGCCCGGCCAGGGCAGCGGACCGCACGACCACGGGCGTTCCTCCGGGGTGCTGACCGTCCTGGAGGGCACGCTGACCGAGCGCACGCGGCGGGGCACGCGCGCGCTGGCGGCGGGCGCCCAGAAGGTGTTCGCGCCGGGGTACGTGCACGAGGTGGTCAACGACGCGCTGGAGCCGGCGGTCAGCCTGCACGTCTACTACCCGGGCCTCACCGAGATGCCGATGCACACCACGTGCGCGGCCGCCCCGGCGGCGTACGACGAGGTCGACGCGGTGACCGCCTGACGCGCTGTCGTACCCGCCTGTAAGACTGGGCCCATGCGCATTGTGGTTCTGGCAGGCGGCATCGGCGGTGCCCGGTTCCTGCGCGGCCTGAAGCGGGCCGCGCAGGACGCGGACATCACCGTCATCGGCAACACCGGGGACGACATCCACCTCTTCGGGCTGAAGGTCTGCCCCGACCTCGACACGGTGATGTACACGCTCGGCGGCGGCATCAACGAGGAGCAGGGCTGGGGGCGGGCCGAGGAGACCTTCCACCTCAAGGAGGAGCTCGCGGCCTACGGCGTGGGGCCGGAGTGGTTCGGCCTCGGCGACCGGGACTTCGCCACGCACATCGTGCGGACCCAGATGATCGGCGCCGGGTATCCGCTCAGCGCGGTCACCGAGGCGCTGTGCGACCGGTGGAAGCCGGGCGTGCGGCTGATCCCCATGACGGACGACCGGGTCGAGACGCATGTGGCCGTCGAGGTCGACGGCGAGCGCAAGGCGGTGCACTTCCAGGAGTACTGGGTGCGGCTGCGCGCCTCGGTGCCGGCCGAGGCGGTCGTGCCCGTGGGCGCCGAGCAGGCGAAGCCGGCTCCGGGCGTGCTGGAGGCGATCGCGGAGGCGGACGTCGTGCTGTTCCCGCCGTCGAACCCGGTGGTCTCCGTCGGCACGATCCTCGCGGTGCCCGGCATCCGGGAGGCGATCGCCGACGCGGGCGTGCCGGTCGTCGGCCTCTCCCCCATCGTCGGGGACGCGCCCGTGCGCGGGATGGCCGACAAGGTGCTCGCGGCGGTCGGCGTGGAGTCGACGGCCGCGGCGGTGGCCGAGCACTACGGCTCGGGGCTGCTGGACGGCTGGCTCGTGGACACCGTGGACGCGGGGGCGGTGGAGCGGGTCGAGGCCGCCGGGATCCGCTGCCGGGCCGTACCGCTGATGATGACCGATGTGGAGGCGAGCGCCCGGATGGCACGCGAGGCGCTCGCGCTGGCGGAGGAGGTGCGGCCGTCTTGAGCGGCGGGACGTCCGGGGGCGCCGCGGCGGCCGGCGGTGTGCCGGGCTACCGGGTCTGGGCCGTGCCCGGGCTGCCCGAGGTGGCCGCGGGCGACGACGTCGCCAAGCTGATCGCCGCCGCCGAGCCCGGTCTCGCCGACGGCGACGTCCTGCTCGTCACCTCGAAGATCGTGTCCAAGGCGGAGGGACGCGTCGTCGCGGGCGCCGACCGCGAGGCCGCCATCGACGCCGAGACGGTACGGGTCGTGGCGCGGCGCGGGAACCTGCGGATCGTCGAGAACCGGCAGGGCCTGGTGATGGCCGCGGCCGGGGTCGACGCCTCCAACACCCCGCCCGGCACGGTGCTGTTGCTGCCCGAGGATCCGGACGCGTCCGCCCGCGCGATCCGGGACGGCCTGCGGAACGCGCTCGGCGTCGAGGTCGGGGTCGTCGTCACCGACACCTTCGGGCGGCCGTGGCGTTCGGGGCTCACGGACGTCGCGATCGGCGCCGCGGGGGTGCGCGTGCTCGACGACCTGCGCGGCGGCACGGACGCGTACGGCAATCCGCTCGGCGCGACGGTCGTGGCGACGGCGGACGAGCTGGCCGCGGCCGGTGATCTGGTCAAGGGCAAGGCCGCCGGGCTGCCCGTCGCCGTGGTGCGCGGGCTGCCGCACGTGGTGACGCGGGACGACGGGGAGGGGGCGCGGGCCATGGTGCGCGGCGGACGGGACGACATGTTCCGGCTCGGGACGTCGGAGGCCGTACGGACGGCGGTGACCCAGCGCCGTACGGTGCGGGCCTTCACCGACGAACCGGTCGATCCCGGCGCCGTACGGCGGGCGGTCGCCGCGGCCGTGACGGCGCCTGCGCCGCATCACACGACGCCGTGGCGGTTCGTGCTGCTGGAGTCCGCGGCCGCGCGGAGCGGGCTGCTGGACGCCATGCGCGACGCCTGGATCGCCGATCTGCGGCGGGACGGCAAGAGCGAGGAGTCCATCGCCAAGCGGGTGCGCCGGGGCGACGTCCTGCGCAACGCGCCGTATCTGGTGGTGCCGTGCCTCGTCATGGACGGCTCGCACACGTACGGGGACCCGCGGCGGGACGGTGCCGAGCGGGAGATGTTCGTGGTCGCCGCCGGCGCCGGGGTGCAGAACTTCCTGGTCGCGCTGGCCGGGGAGCGCCTGGGGTCGGCATGGGTGTCGTCGACCATGTTCTGCCGGGATGTCGTACGGGAGGCGCTGGGGCTGCCCGCCGACTGGGACCCGATGGGCGCCGTCGCGGTCGGGCATCCGGCCGGGGAACCCCGGCCGCGGCCGGAGCGGGACGCGGGGAGCTTCATAGAGGTCCGGTGACACGCGCGCGCGTGCGCCTACTCTCTTAGGGCCCCTTCCCCGTGCCCCACGGGGTTCCTCGTTCCTCTCCTCTCCCGGGACTTCCTTCATGGCAGGACGGTTCGCTCCGCGGCCCACCCTCCCCCACGGCCGAAAAGGCGTGGGGGGTGCCCCTCCGCCCGTGCGGGGCGGGCAGGCCGGCGTTCCCGCGCGCGGGGTGCCGCGGCAGGCGGTGGCGCCGGGCCGGACGCGGACGGTGGTGCCGGAGGGGCCGCTCGACCTCGGGCTCGTGCTGGGGCCGCTGCGGCGGGGACCGGGCGATCCGACGTTCCGGGCGACGCCCGACGGAGCCGTGTGGCGGGCCAGCCTCACCCCGGCCGGGCCGGGGACGCTGCGGGTCGCCGCGAAGGGCGGTGCCGTACGCGGGGAGGCGTGGGGGCCGGGGGCCGAGTGGCTGCTGGAGCGGCTGCCCGGGATGCTCGGGGCCGGGGACGACCCGGCCGCCTTCACGCCCCGGCACCGGCTGGTGGCGCTGACCCGGCACCGGCGGCCCGGGCTGCGGCTGACGCGCACCGGACTGGTGCTCGAGTCGCTGATCCCGTCGATCCTGGAGCAGAAGGTCACGACCCTGGAGGCGTACCAGGCGTGGCGGCTGCTCGTGCGCAAGTACGGGGAGCCGGCGCCGGGGCCCGCGGCGGGCGGGCGGCTGTGGGTGATGCCGGGGCCGCGGACCTGGGCGCTGATCCCGTCCTGGGAGTGGCACCGGGCCGGCGTCGACAACAAGCGGGCGTCGACGATCCTGCGGGCTGTGCGGGTCGCCGCGCGGCTGGAGGAGGCGGCCGGGATGGAACCGGCGGCCGCGCGGGCGCGGCTGGAGCTCGTGTCCGGGATCGGCCCGTGGACGTCGGCGGAGACCGTGCAGCGCAGCCACGGGGCCCCGGACGCCGTCACCGTGGGGGATCTGCATCTGCCGGGCATCGTCGGTTGGGCGCTCGCCGGGGACCGGGACGCGGACGACGCCATGATGCTGGAACTGCTCGAGCCGTACGCGGGCCAGCGGCACCGGGCGGCCCGGCTGATCCTGCTCAGCGGCCGGACCCCGCCGAGACGCGCGCCGCGCATGCCGAAGGGCGACATCGGACGCCTCTGACCGCCGCGCCGGACAGGCGCGGCCCCCGGCCGGGCCGCCCGGCCGGCCATCTGGCCATCCGGCCATGGGGCGCCGACGACGCCACTGCCCCGGCGCACACCACGCCATGACGTCCCACACCCCACCCCGCCACGGCGAGCGCCCCAGCGGTCCGACGCGGATCGGACGCCCCTGAACGCTGTCCCGGGGAGGCGGACCCGCGGCCGGGCCGCCCGGCCGGCCATCTGGCCATCCGGCCATGGACACGCCAGACGACGCCACCGCCCCGCGCACACCACGCCGGGACGACACCCCACGACGGACGCCACCACGACACGCCGCCACGCCAGAACGGCACCACGACGGACGCCACCACAACACACAGCCACGCCGCCACGCCCCCACGCCCCACGCCCCCACGCCCCCACGCCCCCACGCCGCACCAACGAGCGCCCCGGGCGGCCCGACGGGCATCTGACGCCTCCTGCCCCGGCCCTTGAGGGGGCCAGGGCCGTACCCCGTGCCCCGCAGCCGCCAGCCGGTGGCGCGGAGCGGCACAGGGCCGCGCCGAGCGGTGCCGGACGTGTGGTTGGTTCTGGCGGCCGTGGTCGTGGGTGGGTTCGGCGGGGGCGCCAGGACGGGCGTCCCCGCCGCGGGGACGTGCGTTACCGGTCGGAGGAGAAGCGCACCGAGCCCGCGGGGATGCGGGCGTCGCACCACACCCGTGCTCCGTCGCGCAGTTCGTTGTCGGCGCCGATGACCGCGCCGTCGCCGATGACCGTGCCGGTCAGGACGGAGCGCTCGCCCACGCGCGCGCGGGTGCCGATCAGGGAGTCGGTGATGACGGCGCCCGGTTCGATGACGGCGCCCGGCAGGATCGTGGAGCCGAAGACGCGGGCGCCCTCCGCGACGAACGCGCCCTCGCCCACCACCGTGCCGCCCGTGAGCTTGGCGTCGGCGGCGACCCGGGCCGTCGGCAGGACCAGGCGGTCGCCGCAGCGGCCGGGCACGGCGGGCGACGGGGCCCGGCCCAGGACGAGGTCGGCGGAGCCGCGGACGAAGGCCGCCGGGGTGCCGAGGTCCAGCCAGTACGTCGAGTCGACCATGCCCTGCAGATGGGCCCCGGCGGCGAGCAGATCGGGGAAGGTCTCCCGTTCGACGGAGACCGGGCGGCCCGCGGGGATGGTGTCGATGACCGAGCGGCGGAAGACGTACGCCCCCGCGTTGATCTGGTCGGTGACGATCTCCTCCGGGGTCTGCGGCTTCTCCAGGAAGGCGAGGACGCGGCCCGTCTCGTCCGTCGGGACCAGACCGTACGCGCGCGGGTCGGTGACCCTGGTGAGGTGCAGGGAGACGTCGGCGCCGGTCTTCTCGTGGGTGTCGACCAGGGCGCGGATGTTCAGGCCCGTCAGGAT
Source organism: Streptomyces sediminimaris (assembly GCF_047049295.1). Lineage (NCBI taxonomy): Bacteria > Bacillati > Actinomycetota > Actinomycetes > Kitasatosporales > Streptomycetaceae > Streptomyces > Streptomyces sediminimaris. The sequence goes on from NZ_JBJWOT010000001.1 coordinate 3,448,043, forward strand.
GTCGCCGTTGAAGATCAGGACCGGTTCGTCGGGCCCGGAGCGCAGCCGGGAGGCGACGTTGCGGATGGCGCCGCCGGTGCCGAGGGGCTCCTCCTCGGTCACGTACTCGAGGTGCAGGCCCAGGGACGAGCCGTCGCCGAAGTGGGGTTCGAAGACCTCGGCCAGATAGGACGTCGCGAGGACGATGTGGTCCACGCCGGCCGCTCTCGCTCTCGCCAGCTGGTGGGTGAGGAACGGGACGCCGGCCGCCCGGACCATGGGCTTCGGGGTGTGGACCGTAAGCGGCCGCAGCCGGGTTCCCTTGCCGCCGACCAGGAGGATCGCTTCTGTCACCTGTCGTCTCTGCTTCCTGCCGGGACCGGCCGAACTGTTTTTCGGCCGGCAAGTGTGTGCAGATCGTCGTGGCGCCTTCGACGGCCGTGCGGTGGTGCGCGGTTCCACCCGGTGTCCCCCGAATGGCGTGCACGTGGTCCCCGCACGCCCCCTGCCCGGCGCTAGCGCCCCTGGTAGCGCGCCGCGGTCGTGCGGGCCGTGCCGAGCCTGCGGTAGAGCTGCGTGCCCGGACACGCCGTGGCGTAGCCGTCGCGGTGGCCGGAAATCACGTGGAGACGTACTTTCTTTCCTTTTCGGTAGAGATTGCCACCCCCCGACTTCAAATATGTCCTTCCACGCGGATTGGCGCCGTAGAGGCCAAGCTTCCAGGCGGTGAGCCGGGAGACGGCGCGCAGCGCCGCGGCGGGCGGCCTGTGGGAGCCGAAGCTGCCGATGACGGCGACGCCCATGCTGTCGGTGTTGAACCCGAGCGTGTGGGCGCCGAGGACGGCCTTCGCCACGCCCCCGGCGCGCCCCTCGTAGATGTTTCCGCACTTGTCGACGAGGAAGTTGTAGCCGAGGTCGCGCCAGCCCATGCTCGTGACGTGGTAGCGGTAGATACCACGGATGACGGACGCGGCCTGCGAACAGCGGTACCCGTTGCCCGACGAGGTGTGGTGGACGAACGCGACCTTGACCTTCCTCGTGTAGACGAAGCCCTTCTCGCGCAGCCTCTCGTTCGCGCCCCAGCCGTGGCGGGTGATGATGCGGGGCCGCGGCCCGATGTACGGCTTCGCGCGCTGACCGGCCGCCGGCTCGCCGCCGCCCAGGGTCTGCAGCTCCCTCTCGGTCGCCGTCCGGCTCAGCGCGGGGATCTCGGTGGCGCCGAGCGGGGCGAGGCCGGCGTTGGCGGCGGAGGCGGCCCGTTCCTCGGCCGCCCCGGCGCCGAGGGCACCGGGGCGGGGAACGCCGGCCGGCGCGGCGTACGGCGCGGCCTGCGCCCCGCCCTCCCCTTCTGCCTTCCCGCCCGGGTCGACGAGTTCCAGCCGCAGCCCCGAGGGCAGCGCGGAGGCGGGCGGGGCGGCGCGGGTGCCGGGTGCGGGGGTCGCGGTACGGGGCGCGGTACGGGGCGCGGCCTCGGCCCGGATCCGGACCTCGACCCCGTCCGAGTCCCCGACCCACAGCGGTGCGGTGGCACCGTGCACGCGTCCGGAGCCGCGCTCGGGGGTGCCGGGGTCGGCAGCGTCGTCGTTGTGCGTCTCGAGGTTCCGCCAGCCGGACCAGACGCCGGAGCCGGCCGCGCGGGTGCGCACCTGTACCCGGCCGTGGAGTTCGGTGCCCGGGTCGTCCCAGACGACCCCGACCATGGAGAAGTGCCGTACGTCGCGGCGGGTCAGGCCCAGTTCGCCGGCGGCCGGGGAGCCGACGGCACGGTCGCGGGCACCCGGGCCGAGCGGGTGCAGCGGCAGCGACCGGGTGCTCCCCGGAGGGTCGTGCCGGACGGCGGCCGGCCCTGATCCGTCGCGGCTCGCCGCGGGGCGTGCGGTCGCCGCCGCGGCGGGCGGCGCCGGCGGCAGAGCGAGGGCGGTCGCACAGGCGACGCCGACCGAGGCGGCGATCGAGGAAGCAAGAAGTCGACGCATGACCATGATCTTTCGCAAAGCCAGACATATATGTCCATTTGGGAGTTGACGGCCCGTCGGCTGCCGTTCCCCCGAACCGGTGGCACCGCCGGACGGTGCGGGGCCGGGCGCCCGCGTACCCTTGCGCGGGTGAACGCCACCGACCGCACCCCTGCCGACCTGCTGAGTTCCGCGCTCGCCGCGGACCCCGCGCGCCCCTTGGTGACCTTCTACGACGACGCCACGGGCGAACGCGTCGAACTGTCCGTGGCCACCTTCGCCAATTGGGTGGCCAAGACCGCCAATCTCCTCCAGGGCGACCTGGCCGCCGCGCCCGGCGACCGGGCGGCGCTGCTGCTGCCCGCGCACTGGCAGACGGCCGTGTGGCTGCTGGCGTGTGCGTCGACGGGCGTCGTCGCGGACGTCGACGGGGATCCCGCGGCGGCCGACGTCGTGGTGAGCGGGCCCGACACGCTGGACGCCGCGCGGGCCTGCAGAGGTGAGCGTGTCGCCCTCGCCCTGCGGCCGTTGGGCGGGCGGTTCCCGCAACCCCCGCCGGACTTCGCCGACTACGCCGCGGAAGTGCCGGGCCAGGGAGACCGGTTCGCGCCGTTGGCGCCGGTGGATCCCGATGAGCCGGCGCTGATCGTGGCCGGGCGGGAGTTCAGCGGGGCGGAGGTCGTCGAGCGGGCGGTCGCGGAGGCGGCGGAGCTCGGGCTGACGGGACCGGGCGCGCGCATCCTGTCCGGGCTGCCCTACGACACGTGGGAAGGGCTGAACGCGGGGCTGTACGGGCCGCTCGCCGCCGGCGGGTCGGTGGTCCTGTGCCGGCACCTGGAGCGGGCGGGCGAGGAGACGGTGGCCGCGCGGATCGAGAGCGAGCGGGTGTCGGTGGTGCGCCGCTGAGCCGCGGTCACCCGAACGGGTCAGCAACAGCCCGCTCGCGGGCCGCCTCCGCGGCATGGTCGTAGGACCGGCGCGTTCCTATGCCACGAGGGGTGGAGCGGCACGTGAAAGGGCTGAGACGACCGCGGCGACCGCGCCGGCGGCGATGGCTGAGGTACGGGGGACTCGCCGTCGCCGTGCTGGCCGCCGGGGCCGCGGGGGGCGGGTGGGTGCTGTACATGAAGCTGGACGGCAACATCACGCCCGACGAGGCCGCCGCCCGTGAGCTCGCCCGGTACGAGAAGGAGCGGCCCACGTCGCTCGTCAAGGGCGCGCAGAACATCCTGGTGATCGGCTCGGACTCGCGCTCCGGCGACGGCAACTCCCGCTACGGGCGCGACTCGGGGACCCAGCGCTCCGACACCACGATCCTGCTGCACCTGTCCGCGGGACGGCACAGCGCCACCGCGGTCTCCCTGCCCCGCGACCTCATGGTGGACGTGCCCTCCTGCCTGCGCGCCGACGGCACCCGCTCCGAACCGGCGTTCACGATGTTCAACCACGCGTTCGAGACGGGCGGTTCGGCCTGCACCATCCGGACGGTGGAGAAGCTCACGGACATCCGCGTCGACCATCACGTCGTCATCGACTTCCACGGCTTCAAGAAGATGGTCGACGCGGTCGACGGTGTCCGGGTCTGCCTGAAGGAGCCGATCGACGACGAGGCGGCCGGGCTGAGGCTGCCCGCGGGACGGGTCACGCTCGACGGCGAACAGGCCCTCGGCTACGTCCGCGCCCGCAAGAGCCTCGGCGACGGCAGCGACACCGGCCGGATGGAACGCCAGCAGCGATTCCTCGGGGCGCTCGTCACCAAGGTGCGGAGCAATGGCGTACTGCTGAATCCGGTGAAGCTCTATCCCGTGCTGGACGCCGCCACGTCGTCCCTCACCGCAGACCCGGGTCTGGCGAGTCTGCGCGGTCTGTACGAACTCGTGCGCGGACTGCGCGACATCCCCGCGGAAGACGTGCAATTCCTCACGGTTCCGCGCGAGTCGTACGCCTACGACGCAAATCGCGACCAACTCGTGGAACCCGGGGCGGAAAAACTGTTCGAACGGCTGCGTACGGACGCGCCATTGGCCGTCGCGAAGGGCGCCCCGCCGGATTCCGACGCGAAGAGTCGCAATGCAACCACGAAGGGCGACGAGCACTCCACCGGAAAGCCGCCCGCCCGGCCCGGGACGTCCGTTTCGCCCGCCCCAACGTTCAGCGGGAACACCGCGTCCGAGGACGGCTGCACGTAAAGCGAACACCAAGACGACGAACAGCCACCCCAAGAAATCTCAAGGAAATGGGCAGATTGCCCACTTGTAGGGACGTGGAATTTGTCACCGACGTCGCTCGGCATTGAACTGGGCGGATAGTGTGAGCGATCCGGTGCACCCAACCACGACGTCTTCCTGGAGCCGTGCACTGCGAGACCGAGACCCGAGCGCCTTTGAGGGGGAAGGCGCCGCGTGGCCCAGACGGAGGATTCGGACAACCGTGGACGCGCAAAGCCGTGGGCGGGCGGACAACGTCGATCCCGCAGACCAGTGGGTGCTCAATCCGAACACCGGTGAATACGAACTGCGACTGACTCCTTCCGCACCGCGATCGACGGTTCCCGGACCTCGCAGATCCGCCCCACGCGGCGGCGACGGGGCACGGTCGCGCACCACGGCCCCGCGGGCCCCCGGGCGCGACGTGCCGCCCCAGCGGCGGCGGCGCGCGACGCCCGACGGGCCGGCGCCGGGCCGGCGCGGCCGCCGTCCGGCGAAGAAGTCGAAGGCGAAGAAGATCCTGATGTGGACCGGCGGGAGCATGGCGTTCGTGCTGCTCGCCGTGGCCGGCGGTGCCTACCTCTACATCAAGCACCTCAACGACAACATCACCTCCGTCTCCGACGACGGCGCGAGCACCGGTGGCTTCAGCAAGGGCAAGGCGATCAACATCCTGCTGATCGGCACCGACAAGCGCACGGGCAAGGGCAACACGAAGTACGGCGACGCGGGCAGCGTCGGCCACGCGGACACCACGATCCTGCTGCACGTCTCCAAGGACCGTTCCAACGCGACCGCGTTGAGCATCCCGCGCGACCTGATCACCGACATCCCGGACTGCCCGACCCAGCAGGCGGACGGCACCGAGAAGGTCATCCCGGGCACCAGCGGCGTCCGCTTCAACACCAGCCTCGGCCAGGACGGCCGTACGCCCAGCTGCACCGCGCGCACGGTCACGGAGCTGACCGGCATCAAGCCGGACAACTTCATGGTCGCCGACTTCAACGCGGTCAAGACGCTGACCACGGCGGTCGGCGGGGTCGACGTGTGCCTCGGCAAGGACATCAACGACCCGGACTCGCACCTGAACCTGAAGAAGGGCATGCGGCACATCCAGGGCGAGACGGCCCTGGCCTTCGTCCGCACCCGGCACGCGGTCGGCTTCGGCGGCGATCTGAGCCGGATCACGCTGCAGCAGCAGTTCCTCAGCGCCCTGATGCGCAAACTCAAGTCGAACGACACGCTCACCAACCCGGCGAAGATGGTGAAGGTGGCCGAGGCGGGCACCAAGGCGCTGACCGTCGACTCCAACCTCGACAGCATCGGCAAGCTGAAGGACCTCGGCCTGGAGCTGGGCAAGCTCAACCCCAAGAATCTGACGTTCACCACCGTGCCGGTGGTCGACAACCCGGCCGAGAAGGTGAAGGCGACCGTCGTCCTCAACGAGACGAAGGCCCCGCAGGTCTTCCAGGCCATCAAGAACGACGTGTCCTTCACCGCGGTGAAGCAGGAGAAGAAGAAGGAGGCGGCCGCCGTGGCGGCCCGTCTGAAGGGCACCAAGTCCGCCGCGTCCGATGTGCGCGTGCGGATCCTCAACGGCGGCGCGGCGGCCGGCAGCGCGCAGGCGGAGCTGGAGTACCTGCAGAACAAGGCGGGCGTGAACAAGTCCGAGAACGCCGGCAACGCGGACACCGAGGTCAGCAGGACGACGCTCGAGTACGCCCCGGACCAGGCCGACCAGGCACGCCGGCTGGCCGACATCATGGGCCTGTCCGGCTCGGCGCTGAAGCCCGGCAAGAGCGTGATCAACGCGCAGGGCCTGCCGACGATGACCCTGACCCTGGGCAAGGACTTCGAGACCGCGGGCGAGCCCCTCACCGCGGCGACCAAGGCGCCGGACGTCGACAAGTCCACGGCGGACAAGGTTCAGTGCGCCAAGTGACCTAATGGGCCTGTCGTGCGTCTAACAGGACGCATGGCAGGCCCATTTGTCGGCGCAAGGGTGGGGAGGACGGGGGATGACGCGGAGCGGTGTGCGCAGAGCGGCACCTCGACCGGACGTTCGGCGCGGTCCGGACGGCGAGGGCACGGCGCGGGAGGGGGCGGGAAGCGGCACGGGCGGCGGACGCCGCCGGCCAGGGCCGCGGCGCAAGCACCGGGTGCTCAGATGGTCCGCGACGACGCTCGCGGTACTGATACTCGGCACGGCCGGTGCCGGATACCTGTACTACCGGCACCTGAACGCCAACATCCAGAAGGGCGAGCGCAGCAGCGGGGACTCCAAGGCGCGCAGGGCCAGGCCGAACGCGGCCGGGCAGACGCCGCTGAACATCCTGCTCATCGGCTCCGACAGCCGCAGCTCGGACGAGAACGTGAAGCTCGGCGGCGGCAGGAACGACCGCGGCAACCCGCCGCTCGGTGACGTGCAGATGCTCATCCACCTCTCCGCGGACCGCAAGAGCGCCGCGATGGTCAGCATCCCGCGGGACACCCGGGTCGACATCCCCCGGTGCACCGACCCGCACACCGGCAGGGTCTACCCGGCGACCAACGACATCATCAACACCTCACTGGCCCGCGGTGGGGCCGGCTGCACGCTGGCCACCTGGGAGAACCTCACCGGGGTCTACATCGACCACTGGATGACGATCGACTTCGCCGGTGTGGTGCGGATGGCCGACGCCATCGGCGGGGTCGACGTCTGCGTCAAGCAGAACGTGTGGGACCACCCGACGGCCGCCGTGCCCGGCGGCTCCGGCCTGAAGATGAGGGCCGGGACCAGGAAGGTCAAGGGCAAGCAGGCGCTGCAGTGGCTGCGGACGCGGCACGCCTGGGGAAGCGACCCGATGCGGGCCCGGGCGCAGCACATGTACCTGAACTCGATGCTCCGCACGCTGAAGAAGCAGAACGTCTTCACGGACACCGGCCGGCTGACCGACCTGGCCGAGGCGGCCACGAAGTCCCTGAAGGTCTCCGAGGAGATCGGCTCCGTGAAGAAGCTCTACGACCTCGGGATGCAGCTGAAGTCGGTGCCCACGGACCGCATCACGTCGCTGACCATGCCGCACGTCGAGGACCCCGCGAACGCCAACCACCTCCTGCCGGACCGCGCCGGCGCCGAGAAGGTGTGGCAGATGCTCCGCGACGACGTGCCCTTCGACGGCAAGGGCAAGGGACCGGGCGGCAGCAACGGGAAGCAGGGCAAGGCACCGAAGGAGGCGACGAAGGCCCCCTCGGCGCCGGACGCCGAGATCGGCGTGCTGGTGCAGAACGCCACCGGCACCTCCACCCTGGCCCCGGTCCCCGGCCGCGCGGGCGCCGTCGCCCGGGAGCTCGTGCGCAAGGGGTTCGCCAGGGCGTCCAAGGACATGACGGCGGGGCTCACCGAGGACAGGACCGTCGTGCGCTACCCGAGCGCCGAGTTGGAGGGCGACGCCCAGCGGGTCGCCAAGTCGCTCGGGGTGCCGCTGAGTTCGGTGCGGCGGTCGACGGATGTCTCCGGAGTCACGCTCGTCGTCGGCGCCGACTGGCGCACCGGCACGTCGTACCGGCAGTCCGAACCCGGGGACGGCGGCCTGCCGAGCGGTGCCGACTCGATCAACGGCTCGGACAGCGGCCAGTGCATGGACGTGTACGCGCCCTACCGCTGGTAGGGGCGGCCGCCCGGTGCGGGCACCGGGACGGGCGCCCGTACGGGCAGGGGTGGCAGGGCGGCGCGGGCCGGTGTGCGCGGGCAGGGACCGGCGGCTGCACGCACACCGGCCCGGACCACACCCGGTGGTCCGGGCCGGCACGGGGATCGGCCCCCCGTCCCCGGTGCTCAGTCGGAGGCGAGCACCGCGGGGCGGCGGGAGGCCATGACCTTCTTCGCCAGGGCCCTGGGGCTGGTCAGGAACCCCCAGCCCCAGGACATGTGCATGGTCGCCAGCGCCACGGGTATCCACAGGCGCGCCTTCGGCGGCAGGCCCTTGCCCGCCGGCAGGGAGCCGAGCACGATCGCCGCGAGGTAGGCGCCGGGGACGACCAGGCCCCACGGGGTCAGCGCCGCGCCCACCACGAGACCGGCGGCGATCGCGCAGAGTGCCGTCGGCGGCGCGAGGTAGCGCAGGTTGATGGAGCCCTCGTGGTAGCGGGCGACGACGTGCCGCCAGCGGCCGTAGTCCTTGTACTGCTTGGCCAGCGCCCGCACGCTCGGCCGCGGCCGGTACGACACCCGCAGCTCCGGCGAGAACCAGATCAGCCCGCCGGCCTCGCGGATGCGGAAGTTCAGCTCCCAGTCCTGGGCGCGGACGAACTCCTCGTTGTACCCGCCCTGCTGCTCCAGCGCCGCGCGCCGGAACACCCCGAGGTAGACCGTCTCGGCCTCGCCCGCGGCGCCCCCGGTGTGGAAGGCGGCGTTGCCGACCCCGATCCTGGAGGTCATGGCGGCGGCGACGGCGTGCTCCCAGTCGTTCTCGCCCTCGGCGTGCATGATGCCGCCGACGTTCTGCGCGCCGGTCTCCTCCAGGAGCCGCACGGCGGTCGCGATGTAGTCGGGCGAGAGCATGCCGTGGCCGTCGACGCGGACGACGACCGGATGGCGGGAGGCCTTGATCGCGGCGTTCAGGGCGGCCGGGGTGCGCCCGGTCGGGTTCGGCACGGTGTGCACGCGCGGGTCGTCTCGTACGAGCTCGGCGGCGATCTCGTCCGTGCGGTCCGTGGACGGACCGAGGGCGATCACGACCTCCATCTCGCCGGCGTACTCCTGCGCGAGGATCGCTTGGACGGCTCCGCGCAGATGCCGCTCCTCGTTGAGGACGGGCATGATCACAGACACGGCGGGGAGCTGCACGTCGGGGTTGGCGTTCATCGCCCGTTACGTTACCGCGAACGGGGGACACCTTCGCGCCCCGCCGGGGCGGTGGCCCGGGCCACAGATCGTATGGGCCTACGGTGCTCACGATCCCACGTACGGCCGACGCCGGAGGTGTCCCCCTTGCCCACGCAGCCTCGGTCCGCCGCGCCCGCCCGTCCGCAGCGCCGCACCCAGCCGCCCCGCGCCCCGCACCAGCGCGGGCCCCGGCCTCCCGTACGGCGGAAGAAGCCGCGCTGGGCCATGCGTGCGGCGATGACCCTCTCCGTCGTGGTCCTCGCCTCGGCGGGGATCGGGCACGCGGTCGTCAGCAGCCTCGACGCGGGCATCGCGCGCGTCGATCCCTTCAAGGACATGAAGAACCGCCCGCGGGCGGGCCACGGCATGAACGTCCTGCTGGTCGGGACCGACGGCCGCGACCGGATCAGCGACGAGGAGCGGCGCCGGTACCACCTGGGCGGCGCCCCCTGCCACTGCACCGACACGATGATGATCGTGCACATCTCGGAGGACCGGGAGCGGGCGAGCGTGGTGAGCCTGCCGCGCGACTCCTACGCCACGACGCCCGCGTACGTCGACGAGCGGACCGGGAAGCGGGTCCCCGGCCACCCGATCAAACTCAACGCGGCGTACGCGGAGGGTGGCCCGAACCTCACCGTCAGGACCGTCGAGGACATGACCCACGTCAAGATCGACCACTATCTGGAGGTCGACTTCACGAGCTTCATGCGGACCGTGGACGTGCTCGGCGGGGTGCGGATCTGCACGGCCACGCCGCTGAAGGACTCCTACACCGGGCTCGACCTGCCCGCCGGGACGCACCGGCTCACGGGCGGACAGGCCCTTCAGTACGTCCGCGCCCGCCATGTCGACGGGGCCTCCGACCTCGGCCGGATGAAGCGCCAGCAGCGCTTCCTGGCGGCGCTGGTCGACCGGGCCACCTCCTCCGGGATCCTGCTGAACCCGATGAAGTTCCGGGACGTGACGCGGGCGGTACTGGGGTCGGTGCGTGCCGACAAGGGCTTCGGCACGGACGAGCTGCTCGACCTCGGGCGGGCGATGCGCAACTTCTCCCCCTCGTCCTCCGAGTTCACGACCGTGCCCATCGGCCAGATGAAATACGTGGTGAAGGGGCTCGGCGAGACGCTGAAGTGGGACACCGCCAAGGCCGACCGCCTCTTCGCGTCCCTGCGCGACGACAAGCCCCTGGCGGCGCACCACGCGCACCCCGCGCGGCCCGCTCCCGTGGCGGTCGAGGTGGCCCCGCGGCAGATCCGGGTCCAGGTCGAGAACGGCACGGCCACCGAAGGGCTCGGGCGGCGCGTCGACGCGGCCCTGGCGGCCACCGGCTTCCGCACGACGGGGGCGCCGACGAACGCCGACGACCGCACCCAGAAGCGGACGGTCGTCGCCTACGACCCCGGCTGGGACCGCTCCGCGGCGTCACTGGCCGCCGCGCTGCCCGGCAGCGAGCTCAAGCCGGTGAAGGGGCTCGGGCCGACGCTGAAGGTGATCGTCGGCGCCGACTTCAAGCAGGTGCGCCAGGTGCGGGCGCGGGACGGCTACCTCGGGCAGTCCGGGGTGGTGACCGGAGACCAGGTGGCATGCTCGTGACGCCGCCGAGCGGGCCGGCGGCGCCCTGAAGGGGCGCGGCGGCGCTCAGTCGTCCAGGCCCTCGGCCGTGCGCTTCTCACGCAGGTCCAGGATCGCCCGCCGCCTCGCCAGCCGGTGGGTGCGGCGGATCTGGGCCTCCTGGTAGCGGCGCCGGTCCTTCTCCGTCTCGGGGCGCACCGGCGGCACCGGGCGCGGCTTGCCGTCGGCGTCCACGGCGGCGAAGACCAGATAGGCGGAGCCGACCTGGGTGGGCGGGGCGGACTCGTTCCAGCGCTCCGCGAGCACCCGTACGCCGACCTCCATGGAGGTCCGGCCGGTCCAGTTGACCTGGGCCTTCACATGGACGAGGTCCCCGACCCGGACCGGCTCCAGGAACGCCATCTCGTCCATGGAGGCGGTGACGGCGGGCCCGCCGCTGTGCCGGCCGGCCACCGCGCCCGCCGCGTCGTCCACCAGCTTCATGATCACGCCGCCGTGCACGGTGCCCAGCAGGTTGGTGTCGTTGTGGGTCATGATGTGGCTGAGCGTGGTCCGGGACGCCGAGGTGGGCTTGGCCGGGATCTCCGCAGTCTCCGCTGCCACGGCGGGGGCCTGGTCTGTCATGGCCTCCACCCTATGCCGACGTGACATCTGCGGACTTTGTGTTGGGTTCGCAACAGCCGTGCCCTGATTTTCCTACGACCCTTGTGAAGGACCTGGCCGCTGCCTGCACACTGGGGCCCATGAACGATTGGCCCGAGGCATGGTCCGACGACAACCGCAACCGGTACGGACGCGGCAGCGCCAGCGCACAGCCCGAGGGCGCGCGGGCGATGCGGCAGGTCCGCCGGCCCGCCTCGGGCCCGTACGGGGGCCCCGGCCCGTCCGCACCGCCCCACGGCGGGCGGGTGCCCCAGCAGCCCACGTACGTCGACGGCCAGGGACACGGCGGCGGCTACGACGGCTACGACAGCGACTACAACACCGGCCACGTCTACGGCGCGCACGGCGGCGGGCCGGGCGGTCCGGGTGACCCGGGCGGCTACCGGCCGCGGCCGAACTGGCGGCGCCGTGTCAAGTGGACCGCGATCACCCTGGTGACGGTGCTGGTCGTGACGTCGGTCGGCACGTACTTCTGGGCCGACTCCAAGCTGCACCGCGACGTCGACCTGTCCAAGGTCATCGATCGGCCGTCGGCGGGGGACGGCACGAACTACCTGATCGTCGGCTCCGACAGCCGCGCCGGACTGAGCGCGGCGCAGAAGAAGCAGCTGCACACCGGTTCCGCCGAGGGCAAGCGGACCGACTCGATGATGATCCTGCACGTCGGCTCCAGCGGCGACACGCTGATCTCGCTGCCGCGCGACTCGAACGTGACGATCCCCTCGTACAAGGGGTCGGCCTCCGGCAAGACCTACCCGAACACCGGCCGGCAGACGAAGCTGAACGCGGCGTACGCGGAGGACGGCCCCACGCTGCTCGTGCGGACCATCGAATACAACATGGGCCTGCACATCGACCACTACGTGGAGATCGGCTTCGCCGGCTTCGCGAAGATCGTGGACGCGGTGGGCGGCGTGACGATCGACATCGACAAGGGCTTCAAGGACAAGTACTCGGGCGCCGACTTCAAGGCGGGCAAGCAGACCCTCAACGGCGACGAGGCCCTGGCCTTCGTCCGCACCCGGCACGCCTTCGCCGCCTCCGACCTGCAGCGCACCAAGAACCAGCAGAAGTTCCTCTCCGCGCTGGCGCACCAGGTGGCGACCCCCTCGACGGTCCTGAACCCGTTCAAGCTGTACCCGACGCTGGGCGCGGGCCTGGACTCCCTCACCGTCGACAAGGACATGAGCCTGTGGGACCTGGCGTCGATGTTCTGGGCGATGAAGGGCGTCAGCGGCGGGGACGGCACGTCGATGAACATGCCGATCTCCGGGTCCACCGGCGGCAACCTCCTCTGGGACAAGGCGAAGGTCAAGACGCTGGTGAACGAGCTGAACAACGACCAGAAGGTCACGGTCTCGAGTGAGTGACGGCAGCGGCCGCAGACCGCCCTACGGGGCGGTTCTGTGCGACGTGGACAATGTGATCCGGACCTTCGACTCCTCCCGCCTCCGGGCGCTGGAGCGGGTCGCGGGGATCGCCGAGGGCACCACCGCCAAGGTGGCGTTCGCGCGGGAGACGGTGCTGCCGCTGCTGCTGGGCGAGATCACCTCGCAGGAGTGGGCGGAGGCGATCGCGGAAGGGCTCGCCGGACTCGTGCCCGAACCGCAGACCGCGTACGACCTGGCCCTGGCCCTGCTGGAGACCCCCTTCCACGCGGACGACGAGGTCGTGGCCCTGCTGCGGCGCGCCCGCGTCCGGGTGCCGCTGGTCCTCGTCTCGAACGCGGCCCTGGAGCTGGAGGCCGACCTGGACTCCATGGGGCTGAGCGATCTCGCCGACCACGTCGTCAACAGCGCCCGCGTCGGGCTCGCCAAGCCGGACCCGCGGATCCTCCGCATGGCGGCGGAGCTGGCGGGCACGCTGCCCGAGCGCTGTCTGTTCGTCGACGACGGCGAGGAGAACGTCGAGGCGGCCGCCGCACTGGGCATGCGGGCCGTGCACTTCCGCGGACCGGCCGACCTGGAGCGGGCGCTGGAGCCGCTGTTCGACTGAGAGCCGGCCCGCGGACGCGGGCCGGGCGGTGCTCACATCGTGGCGCCCGCCATCGCGCGGCACATCCCGGCGCAGCGGCGGCAGGCCTCCGCGCAGCGCGCCATCTGCGGGTCGTCCGGCATGGACATGCACGCCTCGGCGCACATGTCGCACGCCTTGGCGCACAGCCCGCACATCTCGGCCGACATCGGCGAGCGGCGCATCAGCATGTCCGCGCACATCCGGGTGGTCTCGGAGCAGTCGATGAGCGCGCGCATGATCTGCATCTGGGCCTGACCGCCCATGCTCTGCATGCAGGAGCTCATGGTCTCCTCGCACACGCTGTGGCAGGTCATGCAGGCCTCGACGCACTCCTGCGTCTCCTTGCTCATGGCGCTCATGGGTCCGGTCTGGGTCATGGCTCCTCCTGCGAGGAAGAGGGTCCGGGGTGGGCCCGTGCCCTTCCGTCCTACGCCCGCCCGGCACCGGGCGCCATGGGGCGGACGCGAACAATCCGCCACGAATGTCTCGTCGCCGGAGCGGCAGGAGCCCCCGGAATCCCTCCGGGGGCTCTCCGCCCGGGAGCCGGCCGGGCTCCCGGGCAGGCGGGTCACGGCAGGTCGCGGGTCACGGCAGGTTGCGCGCCATGACGATGCGCTGGACCTGGTTCGTGCCCTCGTAGATCTGCGTGCTTTACAGGTCATACGACCCTGACCTGCACGAAGACTCCTCCTGGAGAGGGCCTCCCCAGCATTTCCCCATGATCGTCAACAGTCTGTGCAGGCCCGAGGCGCGCTGGAGGCCCTGCCGCCAGTCGCGCGGTATACGAGCAGGCCCGACGCAAGTTACGCGGTTTCCCGTTCCGTCAACCGTGATCGCTTGACCGGTGCGCACAGCCCTCGGGAGCATCAACCCAGAGGCGGGGTACTGGCAGCGGCACGGGAGAGGGGAACCCAGACCATGAAGGTCACCAAGCTGGTCAGCACGTGCGACATCAAGGACTGCCCGACGATCTACGCCACGGATCGCGGCACCTTCCTGGTACAGGGCGAGACGCCGACCGACCACGGGCTTCAGATTCCCGCGCACGAAACCCTGGTCGAGATCCCGATGGAACTGATCCAGAAGGCCATCCGTGACAACCTCATCTAGGACCCTCGGCGACCTCTTCGAGGCATTCGAACGCGAGGCATTCCGGCTGGAGACCCTGGATGACTACAGCAAGTCCGGGAGCGTCGACGCCTATCAGGCATTCCTGGCCGGGGAGCCACAGCCAGACGACTACAACGCAGGCTGGATCGAAGAACTACGCTCGCACACCGAGAAGGGGAAGCGGGTATACCGGGTCCATATCCTGTCCCGCCCGCTCACGGACTATCTCAGGTTCGAACTCGGCTGGGGCTACCACAAGAATGTGAGCGGGGGTGAAGAGTTCTTCATCCTCGACATCACCGACAAACCCAACCCCCTGGAGAACGTTCCGGATTTCTGGTTCTTCGACTCCGAATCCGTGGCCGTGATGAACTACGACGGAAGCGGAAAGTACCTGGGATCGGAAGTGCTACCGCCGGAACGAACAGCGGAATTCACACGGTACCGTGATGCGGCTCTCGCGCACGCGGAACCGTTCACCGAATGGTGGGCGAAGTACGGGACGTGAACAAAGCACAGCTTGGAGCCGCGCTGCGGGCGCTGCGAGTGGCATCCGGCAAGGAAGCCAAAGCGGTGGCCCGCAGCGCCCTCATGTCTCCGTCCAAGCTGTCCAAGATCGAGAATGCGAAGCTGGCACCCAGCGCGACGGACGTAGAGCGCATCCTGACCGCCATCGGTGTCTCGGACGAGGTCAAAGCGGAGTACGCGGAAGCCGCACGCGCGTCAGCGACGGAAGCGACGGCGTGGCGCCTGCTCAAGCGAATCGGGGTCCACAAGGGCCAGCAGGCCGCCAAGGCTCTGGAAGCCCAGATGTCTGTACTGCGGCTGTTTCAACCCGCGCTCGTTCCGGGCCTGCTCCAGACGCCCGAGTACATCAGGGCCATTCTGCAACGGCACAATCTGAGTGAAGACGCACTCACGCGAACGATCAATGGGCGACTCGAACGGCAAGCGGTTCTCTACGACAACGCAAAGTCGCTCCGGTTCATCATCACCGAACCTGTTCTGCGCTGGCGCATCGTGCGACCGCAGATGATGGCCGCTCAGCTTGATCGCATCGTCTCCATTTCGCGGCTCTCCCACGTGGACATCCGGATAGTCCCTCTGCGAATTCAGCAACATGACATCGCAAATCATGCCTTCGTCATCCGTGACGACCGCATGGTGACGGTTGAAACCGTCCATGCCGAAGTCGTCGTTACGGACCCGCGAGATGTGAGTCTCTACGTTGATAAGTTCGAAGGATTCGCGCGAGCCGCGCTGGCCGGCGACGAAATGCGGGATCTGATCGAAAGCATCCGCAACGACTTTTTGCGGGAACAGGAAACAGGCTAGAGGCGCAATCGTGGGCCGCCGAAGATGGGGGC
Source organism: Streptomyces sediminimaris (assembly GCF_047049295.1). Lineage (NCBI taxonomy): Bacteria > Bacillati > Actinomycetota > Actinomycetes > Kitasatosporales > Streptomycetaceae > Streptomyces > Streptomyces sediminimaris. The sequence goes on from NZ_JBJWOT010000001.1 coordinate 3,463,785, forward strand.
CATGGTGAGCGACAGCAAGGCGCATAGGACCGAAGCGGCTGATCATCTGGGCAGCAGTGAGGCCCGACAGTTCCTCTCCCGTCTCTCCGGAGCGTTCGGTGTCGGCGGCGTGCTCATGGTGCAGACGAGCGACCCTGGCCCCGAAGGCGCCGACCTGGCGCCGAGTTCGGCTTTGCGCTGGCCTCGGTGTGAGTGCGGGAGCCCGAAGTGTCCTGACTACAAGCCCCCGCCGAATAGCCCGTCAGCGGGACTGAGCGGCAGAGTCGCCGCAGCCAACGCGCGGAGCCGTAGGGGTGGGCTGTGAGCGTCAGAGCGGCTATGCGGTACGTCATGCACCGGATCATCGAGCATCCCGACACGGAGTGACGTGCGAGGCCGAGTGTCTGCACTGCGGTTGGAAGGCGACTCCCGCCGATGACTCGGCCTCCGTCGACGTGGAGTGCATGAGCCACACGGGCCGGTCCGGGCACGCCGGTTTCCGGCGCATCCGGACCTCGTTCGCCATGGTCGTTCGCGCCGAGTGAGACACCGCCCCTGCGGTGGAATCCCTGAACTCCCGCCCGGTATGGGCGGCGACGGTCAGTCATGGCCGTGATCAGTTGAGCAGGAAGGTGCAGTGATGCTGGACGGAAGTGATCTGTACGCGCTCGACATCAACGGGGCGTCGTTCGTGAAGGCGTGCGGCGGCCCCTGCACCGAAGGGTGCGTGACCCTGGCGCGGATCGGTGACGACGCCTGGGCCCTGGGTGACAGCAAGCGGCCGGACGCCCAACCGCTGCGGTTCACCACGGAGGAACTGGACGCGGCCGGCATCGACCCGGCGCGCTTCGGCCTGAACGTCTGAGCCTCCCCCTCCCGCCAGCCGGGCCGGGTCCTCCTGTCCCTGGTCCGGCCCGGCTGGCACTCCTCGGAACGGAACGACTGGTGCACCACCATGGCTATCTATGGACCGGCCCGAAAGAGCGTTTTGACAATGAGGCCCTGCGGCGACCTCCACATCCTGAGCCGCCCCCGGCCGGAAGCAGGCCAGAACTGATCCAGCGTTACCGGGAGGTCGCAGCGGAGTTCCCGACCGTCGACCTGCCGCCCCTTGAAACGGCGTACTGGCTGATCAAGCCCCGTTCCATCGTTCGTGGCACATGGGAGGAAGCCAAGGAGGCTGCAACCTGGCTCGGTGAGCGGCTGGCCGAGTACGCGCCCCGGTTCGCGGCGGAACGGGACCGAGACACCACCCGCCTGGCCCGACTGGTGGTCGCTGCTGCCGAACACCTGTACTCGGGCGCTGATGTGTCGTACGGCTTCTATCTGGAACGTCTCTCGTATCTGTCCCTGGCAGTGGTGACGTGCTCCCCGAATCGTGCGCTTCCTGGAGCGGCCTGCCCAGTCGCGTAGTCGAAACAACGAAAGGCCCCGTCCGAATGGACGGGGCCTGCTTGGTTTGCCTAGAGCAGGGCAAGGAAGGGATTCGTGTCCCCGAGCGGTTCCGGTCGCTTCGGTTCCGGCGCAGGCTTGGGTGCTGGTCGGTAAGCGTCAAGCTGGACAACCGTTGCGCGGTTCTGTTCACGCTCCGCGCTGGCCGACTGCAGCTCCGCGTGACGGGAAGTGTCCCGGTTCCTGTTGCTGTCCGTGCTGGCCGGCTGCGGCGCAGAGTTACCTCACGAACAACTTCTCAGCTAACCAACCGATGACATCCACTCAGACGGACGACTGACAACCCATAAACACCGTCAGAGCCATCCTTGCGAAAACCATTGGTGCCCGGCCTGCTCCGCTGATGAACTGACGTCCTGCCGTGAGTCTGCCGCGTGACGGAGGTAGTAGTTGTGACGGGTTATAACGCGCTTGCCGAGGTGTACGAGTGGCTCATCTCGGATGCAAAGCTGGCTCCAGCCGAGTTCGCTGCGTCGTTCGATGACGTCCTCAGTCTCCTGCCGTCGAACGCTCACGTCCTCGACTGTTCGTGCGGAACCGGACAGTTGGCGGTTGGCCTCGCCGGTCGCGGCATGCAGGTTGTCGCAACTGACGCCAGCGAAACGATGGTTCGTCGGACTGAAGAGTTGTCTGAGGAGTTCGGAGCATCCGTCCGGGCCGTACGGGCGAACTGGGAAGAGTTGCCCGACCATTTCCAGGACAACACGTTCGACATGGTGTTCTGCGTTGGCAACTCGCTGCACCATGCCGTGGGCGCGAGAGGCAGGGTTGCTGCTCTGGAGTCGATGTCACGGCTTCTGAGTCCCGGCGGGCGCTTGGTACTCACCTCCCGTACTTGGGAACTCGTGAGGGCCAGAGGTTCCCGGCTGGACATCAGTGACCGACTCGTCCGCCGGAACGGTCGCGATGCCGTCGTGGTCTACCGCTGGGAGATTGCGCCGCATTGGGAGGAGGAGCACCATATCGAGATTGCGATCGCGCAAGTTGATGCGACCGGGTTGGTTCTTGTCCGCTCGGAACTGCTGTCCTGCTGGCCCTACCGGTACGAGGAACTCGAAGTCGAGTTGCACCGGGTCGGACTCCAGATGGAACTGAGCACGTTCGATCTGGAGGCCGAGAACTACATGGTGGTCGCGAGCAAGGTATAAACACCGGACTCTCAGTCCCTGCCCGGACCGCGCGGTTGCTCGCAAAATGCTTGCGCCCTCTCATCGGTGCGGTTTCACCACGTACTCGCTCACCAGGGCACCCATCCAGCCGGTGTAGACGTCGACTGGCGCCACCTGCCAGATGCCGGACGAAGCCCCCGGAAGTGGTTCCGAGGGCTGACTTTGTTTGCTGGAGCAGTGCGCGGAACGGGTTCTCTTCGAGCGGTTCGGGCCGCTCGGCCACGGAAACCGGTGGGCGAACCGACCGCTTCGGTTCCGGCGCAGGCTCCGGGGCACGGTTCGGCTCCGGACGGTAGGCGTCCAGGCGGACCACGGTGGGCCGCTGCGCCTCCCGATCTGCTGCGGCCGGCATGGGGGCGGAAGAATGGGAAACCGGTTCTGACTCGGACTCGGAATCGTCACCGCGGAGTGTGAAAACGGTGGCCGGCCGACCCGTCTTGCCTGACCGTTGATCGTGCCCCTTGTCGTGGTGTTGCGGATCAACTGGCGGTTGTGTTGGTGGTGTTGGGTAGCGCGGGGGCGCTTTCGGGGCGTTCGCGGTAGACCTCGTCCATGCTGCTTTCGGGCAGGTAGCGGCGGGGGAAAGCGATCCATTCGTCATGCATCTCGAAGAGCACGGCGGTGACCAGCCGCAAGAGCGCGTCGTCGTTGGGGAAGACCTGGACGACGTCGGTGCGGTGCTTGATCTCCAGGTTGATCCGTTCCAGCGGGTTGGTCGACTGGATCTTCTTCCAGTGCCTCGGTGGGAAGTTCGCGAACGCGGTCAGATCCTCCTTCGCGTCCAGGAGCATGCCCCTGACCCTGGGAAACTGGGTGCCGAGCATGTCGGCGACGGTGTCGAGTCGGGCGCGCACCAGCTCGGCGGTGGGCTGGGTGAAGATGGTGCGGATGGTCGCGGCGACCATTTCGCCGGAGTCCCGGTCGATCACGTTGAAGACGTTTCGCAGGAAATGGACACGACAACGCTGCCAGGCGGCGCCGAGCATGACCTTGCGGACCGCGGCGACCAGGCCGGAGTGCTGGTCGGTGACGACCAGGCGGACCCCGGGCAGGCCGCGTTCGCGCAGCGAGCGCAAAAACTCCTTCCAGAACGCCTCGCTCTCGCTGTCTCCGACCATCAGCCCGAGGACCTCGCGGTTGCCGTCCTCGGTGATGCCGGTGGCGACCACGACGGCCCGCGAGACGATCTGGTGGTTCACCCGCGCCTTGCAGTAGGTCGCGTCCAGATAGACGTAGGGGAAGCGGACATGATCCAGCGGGCGGGTGCGGAACGCGGTCAGCGGTTCGTCCAGCGCCGCGCAGATCCGTGAGACCTCCGACTTCGAGATGCCGCTGTCCCCGCCCAGGGCTTTGACCAGGTCGTCCACGCTGCGGGTGGACACGCCGTGCACGTATGCCTCCATGATGACGGCGTAGAGAGCCTGGCCGATGCGGCGCCGGCGCTCCAGCAGGGACGGGAAGAAGCTACCGGTGCGGACTTTGGGGATCTCCAGGTCCAGATCGCCGGCCAGCGTGGTCAGCACCTTCTCCCGGTGCCCGTTGCGGATGGTGGTCCGCGTCGGCGTGTGCTCGTTCCACTCCGCGCCGATGTGGGCACTGGCTTCGGCCTCGATCAGCTCCTGCACCATCCGCTCCGCGATGGCGTGGATCAGCTCGATTCCGTCGGTCGAACGTAGTGACTCAAGCAGCCGTATCAGCTCGGACTGGGACAGGGCCATCGCGCACTCCTCGTGGTTGAACTGGGCGTTCACCAAAGAGAGTTACGCGGTGGCCCACCCCCTGTTCAGGGAGCGGCACTCACCCGTGGAAGTGCGCCCCGGGCAAACGCCCGCGCACTCCCAGCCGCTGATCCGCAACACCACGACGAGGGACACCATCCGTCCCTCTCCCGCCGAACGTCGCCTTCGAGCTTCGGAGGCACATCAAGAACCACGGCGTATGGGGACCGGAGCGGCTTCTCTTCCCCAACGTGACGCGGACCGGCTATCTCTACGCGTCGTACTTCTACCCGAAGATCTGGATGGAGGCTCTGGGCAAGGGACAGGTGAAGTACTGCAAGGCGCACTCACTCCGGCACTACTACGGGTCGCGACTGCTGTACGCCGGAGTCCCCGAGAACGACGTGGCCGACTGGATGGGCCACAGCAGTACGGACGTGCTGAGGGAGCACTACCACTACATCTTCGAAGGGGCCGAGCAGCGTGGCCGGGCGGCCATCGCGACGATGTTGACGCCCGGCGCCGACGACCCGACGGAGGCATCAGAGGTCGCCTGATCCGCGTACGACGACAGCCCCCAGCGTCGCGCCGGGGGCTGTGTTGTTTGTGCAGGTCAGTGGCCATTTTCAGCCCGGCATCCGCCCAGGATTCCCCCAGCATGACGCCCAGGAACAGCCCTGATCGGGCCGCAACGGGCAGAAAGCCGAGAGTGCCCCTCCGAAGCTTCGAAACAGCCCCTGACCTGCAAAAATCCCGCTAGGGAAGGTTCCTTGCCATCACGATCCGCTGGACTTGGTTCGTGCCCTCATAGATCTGCGTGATCTTGGCGTCGCGCATCATGCGCTCCACCGGGTAGTCACGGGTGTAGCCGTAGCCGCCGAGGAGCTGCACGGCGTCCGTGGTGACCTCCATCGCCACGTCCGAGGCGAAGCACTTGGCGGCCGCGCCCTGGAAGGTGAGGTCCTTGTCGCCGCGCTCGGAGGCGGCCGCGGCCTGGTAGGTCAGGGCGCGGGCGGCCGAGATCTTCATGGCCATGTCGGCGAGCATGAACTGGATGCCCTGGAAGTCGGCGATCGGCTTGCCGAACTGCTTGCGCTCCTGGACGTAGCCCTTGGCGTAGTCGAGGGCGCCCTGGGCGACGCCGAGGGCCTGGGCGGCGATGGTGATGCGGGTGTGGTCGAGGGTCTTCATCGCCGTGGCGAAGCCGGTGCCCTCCTCGCCGATCATGCGGTCGGCCGGGATGCGGACGTTGTCGAAATAGACCTCGCGGGTGGGCGAGCCCTTGATGCCGAGCTTCTTCTCCGGGGCGCCGAAGGAGACGCCCTCGTCGGACTTCTCGACGACGAAGGCCGAGATGCCCCTGGAGCGCTTGGCGGGGTCGGTCACCGCCATGACGGTGTAGTACTCGGAGACGCCGGCGTTGGTGATCCAGCGCTTGACGCCGTTGAGGATCCAGTGGTCGCCGTCGCGCACGGCCTTGGTCTTCATGCCGGCCGCGTCCGATCCGGCGTCCGGCTCGGAGAGGCAGTAGGAGAACATGCCCTCGCCCTTGGCCAGCGGGGTCATGTAGCGCTTCTTCAGCTCCTCGGAGCCGGAGAGGATCACGGGCAGGGAGCCCAGCTTGTTCACGGCCGGGATCAGGGACGAGGAGACGCACACGCGCGCCACCTCCTCGATCACGATCACGGTGGCGAGCGCGTCCGCGCCCGCGCCGCCGTACTCCTCGGGCACGTGCACGGCGTGCAGGTCGTTCGCGACCAGCGCGTCCAGCGCCTCCTGCGGGAAGCGGGCCTCCTCGTCCACCGCGGCCGCGTACGGCGCGATCTTCGCCTCGGCCAGTGAACGGATCGCGTCGCGGAGCATGTCGTGCTCCTCGGACGGGCGGTACAGGTCGAAGTCAGCCGATCCGGCCAAGGTCTCTCACGCTCCAAGGACGCTTGATGACGAACGGTGGTGATGGCGCTAATTACCGTTAAGTAACTCAAATTTTAGGGGGCGGCCCACGGGAGTGATACGTGAGCTTGGCGACAGCGGGAGAGCTGCCCGCCGAAGGGCCCCGGCACGCCCCGGATATGCTCGGGCCCGCAGCGATCACCGTCCCGTACTGGAGCCCCCATGAGCCTCAAGATCACCGTGATCGGCACCGGCTACCTCGGCGCCACGCACGCCGCGGCCATGGCCGAGCTGGGCTTCGAGGTGCTCGCTCTGGACGTCGTGCGGGAGAAGATCGACAAGCTCCGGCGGGCCGAGGCCCCGATGTTCGAGCCCGGCCTGGAGGAACTGCTGCGCAAGCACGTCGCCGGGCTGGAGGGCTCCAGCGGGCGGCTGCGGTTCACCCAGGACTGGGCGGAGGTCGGCTCCTTCGGCGACGTGCACTTCGTCTGCGTGAACACCCCGCAGAAGCACGGCGAGTACGCCTGCGACATGTCCCACGTCGACGCCGCGATCGCCTCCCTCGCCCCGCACCTGGCCGGCCCGGCCCTGGTCGTCGGCAAGTCCACCGTGCCGGTCGGCTCCGCGGACCGGCTCGCCGCCTACCTCGCCGAGCACGCGCCCGCCGGGCAGGACGCCGAGCTGGCCTGGAACCCGGAGTTCCTGCGCGAGGGCTTCGCCGTCGACGACACCCTGCACCCCGACCGGATCGTGGCCGGCGTGCGCAGCGCGCGGGCGGAGAGGCTGCTGCGGGAGGTGTACGCGACGCCGCTGTCGGAGGGGACGCCGTTCGTCGTCACCGACTTCCCGACCGCCGAGCTGGTGAAGACCTCGGCGAACTCCTTCCTCGCCACCAAGATCTCCTTCATCAACGCCATGGCGGAGATGTGCGAGGCGTCCGGCGGCGACGTGGCCAAGCTCGCCGAGGCGATCGGGCACGACGACCGGATCGGCAAGAAGTTCCTGCGGGCCGGCATCGGCTTCGGCGGCGGCTGCCTGCCCAAGGACATCCGGGCGTTCATGGCGCGCGCCGGTGAGCTCGGCGCCGACCAGGCGCTGACCTTCCTGCGCGAGATCGACTCGATCAACATGCGCCAGCGCGGGCAGATGGTGGAGCTGGCGCGGCAGGCGCTGGGCGGCGGTCCCTTCCTGGGCAAGCGGGTCGCGGTGCTCGGCGCCACCTTCAAGCCGGACTCCGACGACGTGCGCGACTCCCCCGCGCTGAACGTCGCCGGGCAGATCCACCTCCAGGGCGGCCAGGTGACCGTCTACGACCCCAAGGGCATGGACAACGCCCGCCGGGTCTTCCCGACGCTCGGCTACGCCGACTCCGCGATCGAGGCGGTGCGCGGCGCCGACGTCGTGCTGCACCTCACGGAGTGGCGGGAGTTCCGCGAGCTGGACCCGGCGGAGCTCGGCGCGGTCGCGGCGGAGCGGGTGATCCTGGACGGGCGCAACTCCCTGGACCCGCAGCTGTGGCGCAAGGCCGGCTGGACGTACCGCGCGATGGGCCGCCCGACGGCCTGATCCCCCGCACCGGCCCCGCGGGCAGGGCGACGCCGGTTCGGCCGAGGCTCAGTCGGCCGAACCGGCGTCCTGTCGCATTCTGCACCACCGGCCCGTGGCCCCGCGGCGGAAACTACTTGGCGCGGTAGCGGCGCATCTTGGCGCGTGCCCCGCACACCTGCATCGAGCACCAGCGGCCGCGGCCGGCCGGGCTGCGGTCGTAGTACGCCCAGTGGCAGGTGGCGGCCTCGCAGGCCTTCAGCCGGGCCCAGGTGCCCTCCACCAGCGCGTCGGCCACGGCGGCCGCGACGCGGGAGACCAGGGGGCCGCGGTCCGCGGGGGCCAGGGCGGCCGTGCCGTCCCGTTCGTCGACCGTGACCACCAGCGGAGCCCCGGCCAGCAGCCGCCCGAGCGGGGTCACCGCGCGGTGCGGCGGGTGGCCGGCGTGGGCGAGCAGGGTCGCGCGCAGCGACTCGCGCAGTTCGCGTGCCTGCTCCACCTCGTGCTGGGCGAGACCGAAGCGCGCCCGCCCCTCCGCCGTGTCCAGCGCGTCGCTGCCCGACTCCAGGTCCACCGTGTTCACCAGGGACTCGACCAGAGCCAGCGCGCCGGGCGCGGCCGATCTCTCACTCATGCTTGCGACGTTACCCCCCATGCGGGAGTATGCAGTAACCGTTACCGGTTACCGGGTTCTTCGGGTAACCGGACTCCGACCATCCGAGGAGGACCCATGGCTCTCGCCGAGCTGGGTGCCGTCGTCCTGGACTGTCCCGACCCGGGCGCGCTGGCCGCCTTCTACGCCGAGGTGCTGGGCGGCACCGTCGAGGGCGAGGGGGACTGGGTGGACCTGAAGCCGCCCGGCGGACCGGCCCTGGCCTTCCAGGCCGCCCCCGGGTTCGTGGCCCCGCGCTGGCCCGCGCCCGGCCACTCGCAGCAGTTCCACCTGGACCTGACCGTCGAGGACCTCGACGCGGCCGAGGCGGGCGTGCTGGCGCTCGGCGCGAAGCCGCTGGACACCGGCGACCGCACCCGCACCTTCCGGGTTTACGCGGATCCGGCCGGGCACCCGTTCTGTCTCTGCGCCTGCTGAACCGGGAGGAACCCATGTCTGTGGCCCGTTTCCGCTCCGTCGTCCTCGACTGCCCCGACCCGCGCGCGCTCGCCGGGTTCTACGCCGAGGTCGGCGGCGGCACCCCGCAGGCCGAGGACGACGACTGGGTCGTGCTCCAGGTCCCGGACGGACCCCGGCTGGCGTTCCAGCGGGCCGAGGGCTTCACACCGCCCGAGTGGCCGCGCGCCGACCGCAACTCGCAGCAGTTCCACATCGACTTCGACGCCGGGTCGACGTGGGAGGAGATGGACGCGGCACACGAGAAGGTGCTGCGGCTGGGGGCCCGGCCGCTGGATCTGCAGGACCGCGAGAAGAAGGACTTCCAGGTGTACGCCGACCCGGCCGGGCATCCCTTCTGCCTGTGCCGGATCGACCGGCCGTAGCGGCCGTGCGGCGGGCCGGGTCAGCCGTCGAGGTCCGCGATCCGCGCGGTCGACGGCTCCCGGCGCTGCTGCGCCGCACGCGCCGTGAAGTCGGCGCTGCGCAGCACCCGCTGGACGTTGCCCCAGGTCAGCAGGGCGATGTCGGCCTCGGACCAGCCGCGGTGCAGCAATTCGGCGATGAGGTGCGGATAGCGCGAGGGCTCACCGAGGTCCTGGGGGTGCGCGGTGCCGGCGTCGTAGCTGCCGGACAGGCCGACGCACTCCGGCCCCGCGACCTCCCGCACATGGTCGAGGTGGTCGGCCACGGCCCGCACGGACGGGCCCGTCTGCTCCGGCGTGAGCGGCACCATGCACAGGCCCCCGGCCGCGCCCAGCCCGGCGAGCAGGTCGTCGGGCAGGTTCGACGGGTGGGGGCGCAGAGCCAGGGCGGCGGAGCGGGTGAACAGGACCGGTGCCCGGGAGACCCGCAGGACGCGCCGGACGGTGTCCGCGGAGGCGCCGGAGAGGTCGGCGAGGACACCGAGCCGGTTCATCTCGCGCACCACCTCCTCACCGAACCGGGTGAGCCCCCTCTCGCCCGCCCAGGACACCCCGGACAGGGTCAGGACGCGCAGGCCCAGGCCGTGCAGGGCGCGCAGGATGCCGAGCGAGTCGCCGAGGGCGGCGGCCCCGGCGGGGCCGAGCAGCACCGCGACCCGGCCGCAGAGGCGGGCGTCGGTGGCCTGGCCCGCGGTGCACACCAGGCGCAGGCCCTCGGGGTGGGTGCGCACGACGGTGTTCACCAGGTCCAGCTGCTCCAGCGTCGAGCCGACGGCCGCGTCCCCGGCGATGCCCTCCGGCAGGTGCAGCGACCAGAACAGCGCGCCCACGTGGCCCTGGCGCAGCCGCGGCAGGTCCGTGTCGACGGAGCTCTCGCCGAGCTCCAGGTCGTACCAGGGCAGGCGTCTGAGGGCCCACGGCAGCCCGCTGTAGCCGTCGGCGACGGGATGCGCGGTGAGGACCGCGCGGGCCCGCTCCAGCTCGGCGGTGTCCGGCTCGCGGGCGGACGTGCGGGAGGCGTCCTCGAAGGGGTCCGGCACCCCGTCGAGTCCGCTGGTGCTGTGCAGTTCGTCCTGGAGGTCTGCCATGGCGGCTCCGTACGTGGTGTCCGTCCCGTGGGGGTACGGCCACCGTCGCACGGGAGCGCGCCGGGCTTCCTGATGAGCGGAGCCGTTCGGGGGTACGGCGTCCGCTCAGCCGTCCAGTGACTCGATCGTCGCGTTGGACGCCGGGCGGCTCGCCCGGAGCCCGCGGGCCACGTCCTCGGCCGCGCCCAGCACCCGCACCGAGTTCTGCCAGGTCAGCTTGGCCAGGTCGGCCCTGGACCAGCCGCGGTCCAGCAGCTCGGCGATCAGGTTCGGGTAGCCGGAGACGTCGCCGAGGCCGTCGGGCGTGAAGGCCGTGCCGTCGTAGTCGCCGCCGATGCCGAGGTGGTCGACGCCGGCGGCCTCCCGCATGTGGTCCAGGTGGTCGGCGACCGTGGCGACCGTGGCGACCGGGCGCGGGTTGCGCTCCTCGAAGGCACGGTGGAGCTTCATCGCCTCCTCTCCGGTGTCCAGGTGGTGGAAGCCGTGGGCGCGCAGGTTCTCGTCGGCCGCGGCCGTCCAGTCCACGGCGGCCTGCAGCACGAACTTCGGCACGAACGTCACCATCGCGACGCCGCCGTTGCCGGGCAGGCGCTCCAGGACGTCGTCCGGGATGTTGCGCGGGTGGTCGCAGACGGCCCGGGAGGAGGAGTGGGAGAAGATCACCGGCGCGGACGAGGCGTCCAGCGCGTCGCGCATCGTCGTCGCCGCCACGTGCGAGAGGTCGACGAGCATGCCGAGGCGGTTCATCTCCCGCACCACCTCACGGCCGAACGCGGACAGCCCGCCGACGTTCGGCTCGTCGGTCGCCGAGTCCGCCCAGGGGATGTTGTCGTTGTGCGTGAGCGTCATGTAGCGCACGCCCAGCTCGTACAGACCGCGCAGCGTGCCGAGCGAGCAGCCGATGGAGTGGCCGCCCTCCGCGCCCATGAGGGAGGCGATACGGCCGCCGGCGCGCGCCGCCTCCATGTCCGCGGCCGTCAGCGCGGGCGCCAGGTCCGCCGGATAGCGCTCCAGCAACTGCCGTACGCAGTCGATCTGCTCGAGCGTCGCGGGCACCGCGTCCGGCAGGTCGGAGCGGACGTACACCGACCAGTACTGCGCGCCGACGCCGCCCTCGCGCAGGCGCGGGATGTCGGTGTGCAGATGGGTGTTCTGGGCCACGGCGATGTCCCGGGCGTCCAGGTCGTAGCCGACCTTGCGCAGCGCCCAGGGCAGGTCGTTGTGGCCGTCGACGACCGGGAACGCGCGCAGCAGTTCGCGGGCTTCCTCCAGACGGGTCATCCGCGTCACTTCCCGAAGCCGAAGCCGTTGCCCGCGCCCTCGACCTTGGCGCGCAGGCGCTTGCCCTTCTCGGTGGCCTGGTCGTTCAGCTCCTGCTGGAACTCGCGCATGCGGCCGAGCAGGTCCTCGTCATGCGCGGCGAGGATGCGGGCCGCGAGCAGACCGGCGTTGCGGGCACCGGCGACGGAGACGGTCGCGACGGGCACACCGGCCGGCATCTGCACGATGGACAGCAGCGAGTCCATGCCGTCGAGGTACTTCAGCGGCACCGGGACGCCGATGACCGGCAGCGGGGTCACGGAGGCGAGCATGCCCGGCAGATGGGCGGCGCCGCCGGCCCCCGCGATGATCACCTTCAGTCCCCGCTCGGCGGCCCGCTCGCCGTAGGAGACCATCTCGCGCGGCATCCGGTGCGCGGAGACGACGTCGACCTCGTAGCCGATCTCGAACTCGTCGAGGGCCTGGGCGGCGGCCTCCATGACGGGCCAGTCGGAGTCCGACCCCATGACGATGCCAACAACAGGGCTCATTCCGTGATCGTGCCTCTCAGGTAGCCGGACGCGTGCCGGGCGCGCTCGAGGACGTCGTCCAGGTCCTCGCCGTAGGTGTTGACGTGGCCCACCTTGCGGCCGGGCTTCACGTCCTTGCCGTACATGTGGATCTTCAGCTGGGGGTCGCGGGCCATGCAGTGCAGGTACGCGGAGTACATGTCCGGGTAGTCGCCGCCGAGGACGTTGACCATGACGGTCCACGTCGCGCGGGGGCGCGGGTCGCCGAGCGGGAGGTCGAGGACCGCGCGGACGTGGTTGGCGAACTGGCTGGTGATCGCGCCGTCCTGGCTCCAGTGGCCGGAGTTGTGCGGGCGCATGGCGAGCTCGTTGACGAGGATGCGGCCGTCGCGGGTCTGGAACAGCTCGACGGCGAGGTGGCCGACGACGCCGAGTTCCTTGGCGATGGTCAGCGCCATCTCCTCGGCCTCCAGGGCCAGGGACTCCGGCAGGCCGGGGGCGGGTGCGACGACCGTGTCGCAGACGCCGTTCACCTGCTGGGACTCCACGACCGGGTACGCGACGGCCTGGCCGTGCGGGGAGCGTACGACGTTCGCCGCCAGCTCCCGGACGTAGTCGACCTTCTCCTCGGCGAGGACCGGGACGCCGGCCCGGAAGGGCTCGGCGGCCTCCTCCGCGGAGTCGACGACCCACACGCCCTTGCCGTCGTAGCCGCCGCGGACCGTCTTGAGGACGACCGGGAAGCCGCCCGACCGCCGTCCGCCACCGCCCTCGCCGGAAGGCCCTTCGGGCTCCCCCCTTTGGAGTTCGGCCGCGAACGCCGCGACGTCCTCCGGGTCGCTCACGATCCGGTGCCGCGGGCAGGGAATGCCCAGGGCGTCGAGCCTCGCGCGCATCACCCCCTTGTCCTGGGCGTGCACGAGCGCGTCCGGGCCGGGGCGCACGGGGATGCCGTCCGACTCCAGAGCACGCAGATGCTCGGTGGGTACGTGTTCGTGATCGAAGGTGATCACGTCGCAGCCCTTCGCGAACTCGCGCAGCGTGTCGAGGTCGCGGTAGTCGCCTACGACGACATCACCGACGACCTGCGCCGCGGAATCCTGAGGGGTGTCACTGAGGAGCTTGAACCTGATGCCCAGCGGGATGCCTGCCTCGTGTGTCATACGAGCGAGCTGGCCCCCGCCGACCATGCCGACTACCGGGAACGTCACGCACCCAGGGTATCGGCCGCGCCGGCGCGATCTGTTTCCGGCCGTTCCCCGGCACTCTTACCCGCCTCTTCACGGACGTTTCCTCTCTTTCTCCCTTCTTTCCAACCTGTTTCCGACCTGTGAGCGCATCCACAGGAGTTTGTGAAGGGGGGTGGTTAGCATGGCTGGGTTGACGACAACGACCGCGCACCTACCGGACGGGGGCCTTCAGGACCATGGGACAGGGCTCCTCAGGGCTGCGAAGGCTCGCGCACGAGATCGCCAGGTTCGGCGCGGTGGGCGCGCTCGGCACGGTCGTGAACTTCGGCGTCTCCAACCTGCTGTGGCATCTGACCAGCCTGCAGGCGGTGCGCGCCAATGTGATCGCCACGATCGTCGCCATCTGCGTCAACTATCTGGGTTTCCGGTACTTCACCTACCGCGACCGCGACAAGAGCGCGCGGACCAAGGAACTCTCGCTGTTCCTGGCCTTCAGCGTGGTCGGCCTGGTGATCGAGAACGGCGTCCTGTACGCCGCGATCTACGGTTTCGGCTGGGACAGCTCGCTGCAGCGCAACATCTTCAAGGTGGTCGGCATCGGGCTCGGCACGCTGTTCCGGTTCTGGTCCTACCGCACCTGGGTGTTCCGGGCGCTGCCGGCCCCCGAGGGCGTCGCGGACGCGGGGTTCTTCCTGGGCGGGCCCGAGGCGGAGGCCGAGGGCGGGACGGCCGCCGAGGGCAGGGCCCCGCGGCCGAAGGCGAAGCAGTGGGTCAGCTGAGCCACCCTGCCGGACCGGTCACCTGACGGTCGGCTCCTCCTCCGGCGCCGGCCTCTTCAGCGGTGGCGTGCGCGACAGGAACAGCCCGAACACCGGCGGCTGCGTCTGGAGCATCTCCAGGCGTCCGCCGTCCGCCTCCGCGAGGTCCCGCGCCACGGCGAGGCCGATCCCGGTCGAGTTCCGCCCGCTGATCGTGCGCTCGAAGATCCGCGCTCCGAGGTCGGCCGGGACCCCGGGCCCCTCGTCGGTCACCTCGACGACCGCCTGGTTGCCGGTGACGCGGGTGCGCAGTGCCACCGTGCCGCCGCCGTGCATGAGGGAGTTCTCGATCAGCGCGGCCAGCACCTGGGCGACCGCGCCCGGTGTGCCGACCGCCTGCAGATGCCGCTTGCCCGAGCTGACGATCGCGCGGCCCGCGCTGCGGTACGCGGGGCGCCACTCGGCGAGCTGCTGCTGGATGACCTCGTCGAGGTCGAAGGAGACGGCGTTGCCGGTGCGGGGGTCGCGGGAGTTGGTGAGCAGCCGCTCCACCACGTCCGTCAGCCGCTCGACCTGGGTGAGCGCGACGTTGGCCTCATCCTTCACCGTGTCCGGGTCGTCGGTGAGGGTGATCTCCTCCAGCCGCATCGACAGCGCGGTCAGCGGTGTGCGCAGCTGGTGGGAGGCGTCGGCGGCCAGCCGCCGCTCGGCGGTGAGCATGCGCGCGATGCGCTCGGCGGAGCCGTCCAGCACGTCCGCCACCCGGTCCAGCTCAGGGACGCCGTAGCGCTTGTGGCGGGGGCGCGGGTCGCCGGAGCCGAGGCGCTCGGCGGTCTCCGCGAGGTCGGTGAGCGGGGAGGCGAGCCGGTTGGCCTGGCGGATCGCCAGCAGGACGGCGGCCACCACCGCGAGCAGGGCGACCAGGCCGATGATCAGCAGGGTGCGGCCGACCTCGCGGGTCACCGACGAGCGCGGCTCCTCCACGGTGACCCGCTCGCCCTCCTCGCCGGTGGCCCGGCCGCGGATGGCCTCGCCCCCGGGTTTGGTGCCGGCCTCGATGGGCGACTGGCCGGGGATCTCGACGACGGCGTAGCGGTCGCCGGTGACCTGGCTCTTCAGGACGTCCGCGCTGACGGTTCCCGCCCCGATGAGACGGCTGTCCACGATGGAGGCCAGGCGCTGCGCCTCGGAGCTGACCCGTTCCTGGGCGCTGTTGCTGATCGTCCTGGTCTCGACGATGACGAGGGAGACGCCGAAGACGGCGATCACGACGAGGACCACGGCGAGCGTGGACTGGATCAGGCGGCGGCGCATGTCCTCTGTACCTGGGTCGGTCTACGGGTGGGGGCTCAGCTCTTCTCGAACCTGAAGCCCACGCCACGCACGGTGGCGATGTACCGGGGGTTCGCCGCGTCGTCGCCCAGTTTCTTGCGCAGCCAGGAGATGTGCATGTCGAGCGTCTTCGTCGACGACCACCAGGTGGTGTCCCAGACCTCGCGCATCAGCTGGTCCCGGGTGACGACCCGGCCGGCGTCCCGCACCAGGACGCGCAGCAGGTCGAACTCCTTGGCCGTGAGCTGGAGTTCCTCCTCGCCCATCCACGCGCGGTGCGACTCCACGTCGATCCGTACGCCGTGCGTCGCGGGCGGCTGCGCCGGCTCGGCGGCGCCGCGCCGCAGCAGGGCCCGGACGCGGGCCAGCAGCTCGGCGAGGCGGAAGGGCTTGGTGACGTAGTCGTCGGCGCCGGCGTCGAGGCCGACGACGGTGTCCACCTCGTCGGCGCGCGCGGTGAGGATGAGGATCGGCACGGTGTGGCCCTCGGCGCGCAGCCGGCGGGCGACCTCCAGTCCGTCCATGCCGGGCAGCCCGAGGTCCAGCACGACCAGGTCGACGCCGCCCTGCATTCCGGCGTCGAGCGCGGTGGGTCCGTCCTCGCGCACCTCGACCTCGTAGCCCTCCCGTCGCAGTGCGCGGGCCAGCGGCTCCGAGATGGACGCGTCGTCCTCGGCGAGCAGTACACGGGTCATGAGGTGATGGTAGTCCGCTCCCGACACGTGCTGGGGTGTGATCGGCACCCGTCGTTCTTACTTTGGGCGGTGCGGGTGCGAACCTGTGTCTTGTCGGGTGATTCCCGTGGAGACCTTGGAAAGAGTGCGTACGGTTCCTTGATCGCCTGTGATCCGCGTCTCAAGTCCTTCCATATCCGGCAGTGTCCTGCCGTATGGTGAATCCACGCCTGTAGCACTGCGGGGACCTTTGGCGACCACTTTCGCGCTGAAGGTCTCTTTTGTGTGCGGTAGACCCCCACCAGCAAGGAACATCCATGGCGTCCAGCTTGACGAAGGACTCGGTGCGCCCGGGCACCCCCGGTTCCGAGAAGACCTTCTTCGGCCACCCCCGCGGCCTGGCCACCCTCTTCATGACCGAGATGTGGGAGCGATTCTCCTACTACGGCATGAAGGCACTGCTCCCGCTGTACCTGGTTGCGCCGGGCGGCCTGCACCTCGGCGCGGCCACCGCGACCGCGATCTACTCGGTGTACCTCTCGCTCGTGTACCTGCTCACCCTCCCGGGCGGCTGGTTCGCCGACCGGGTCCTCGGTCCCCGCAAGACCGTGGCGGTGGCGGGCGCCGTCATCATGCTCGGCCACCTCACCCTGGCGCTGCCGAACGCGGGCACCTTCTACGCGGGCCTCGGTCTGGTCGCCATCGGCTCGGGTCTGCTGAAGGCCAACATCTCCACGATGGTCGGCCACCTCTACGACGGCCCGGAGGACTCGCGCCGCGACGGTGGCTTCACGCTGTTCTACATCGGCATCAACCTGGGCGCCTTCGCCGCCCCGCTGGTGATCGGCACCGTCGGTGAGAACGTCAACTGGCACCTGGGCTTCGCGCTCGCCGCGTTCGGCATGGCGCTGGGTCTGGCCCAGTTCCTGCTCGGCACCCGCCACCTGGACGCGCGCTCGAACCTCGTGCCGACGCCGCTGACGGACGCCGAGAAGAAGGCCACGCTGACGAAGGCCGCCCTGTGGGCGGGCGTCGCCGCCGTCTTCTACGCCGTCGTCGGGGTCTCCGGCGTCTACACGCTGAACTGGCTGCTGGTGCCCATCACCGTCGCCGGCCTGCTCATCCCGGTCGTCGTGATCGCCCGCATCAAGCGGGACAAGGAACTGGACCGCGCCGACCGGTCGAAGATGTCCGCGTACATCTGGTTCTTCGTCGCCGCCGCCGTGTTCTGGATGATCTACGACCAGGGTGGCTCGACGGTGTCGCTGTTCGCCGAGTCCTCGGCGAAGAACACGGTCTTCGGCTGGCACTTCCCGGTCTCCTGGTACCAGTCCGTCAACCCGGTCATGATCATGGCGTTCGCGCCGGTCTTCGCCTGGGCGTGGCTGGCGCTGGCCCGGCGCGGCAAGGAACCGAGCACGGCCGTGAAGTTCACCGGCGGCCTGGTCCTGATCGGCGCGTCCTTCTTCCTCTTCCTCGCCCCGCTCTCGATCGCGGACGGCGGTCACAAGGCGGCCGCGCTGTGGCTGGTGGGCATCTACTTCGTCCAGACCGTCGGTGAGCTGCTGCTCTCCCCGGTCGGCCTGTCGGTCACCACGAAGATGGCGCCCGCGAAGTACGCCTCCCAGATGATGGGTGTCTGGTTCCTGGCGGTCACCGCGGGCGACGCCACGACCGGCCTGCTCTCCATCGCCGGCGTCGACCTCAACAAGACGGGCGTGGTGGCCCTGGAGGCCATGCTCGCGGTGCTGGCCGGCGCGGCCGTGTGGATGTACCGCAAGCGGGTCAAGGAGCTCATGGGCGACGTGCACTGACGTGGTCCGGTCCTGGTGGCGAGAGGGTCACCGCACGTTGTCGTGCGGTGACCCTCTCGCCGTACGCGCTGCTGTGCCCGGGCGTTCCGCGGGTCGTGCGTGGCCGGTCGCGCGCCCGCCCGCGGCCCTCGGGAAGCCTCAGCGTGTCCGGCGCTTCGGCATGAACGTGAAGACCGCCGCGCCCAGCAGCACCGCCGTCCCGGCGACCAGGCCCAGTGCCTTCAGGGCGCCGTGGTCGTCCGAGCCCGTCGCCGCGAGTCCGCCGCCCGACGAGGACGAGGTGCCGCCGCCCGACGTGGACGACGAGCCGCCCGAGGCCCCGCTCGCCTGGGCCGACGTGTCCAGGGTCAGGGAGACCGCCGTCCGGTCCGGCTTGCAGGTCGTGGTCGTGCCGAGGGCGTTGATGGTCAGCACACCCGGGGACAGGGTCGACCTGCCGTCCGCTCCCGGCTTGTAGGTGCCGGTGAGGTCGGGGATCTCGATCGGGTCGCCCGACTTGATGTCCTTGGCGTTCGTCGGGCCCTCGACGTGCACGGTGCCCTTGTCCGCGCCGCCCAGGACGACCTCCATCGACGGCTTCACCGAGCCCTTGGGGATGTCGGCCGGGCTGTCCATCACCGACTTCTTGAACCGCACGGTCAGGCCGTAACTCCCGCCGTTCTTCCTGGCGTCGATCTGGATGGGCGAGGTCGCCTTCTTCTGGCCGATGGGCGACTGGCAGGTGTAGGGGATGTCGACCTCCTTGCCGGTGAACTCGCTTCCGTCGCTGCCCGTGCCGTCACTGGCGGACGCCGACGGTTGCGAGGTTCGGGAGGCGGAGGCCGTGGGGGACGGCGGCTGCGAGGACGGGTCCGTGGGATCCGGTGTCGTGCCCGAGGAGCTTCCGTCGACCGGCGCCACCTCGATCGTCGCCGCCTTCTGCACGGTCTGCGTCGGCGTGCACTTCGTGTCCGTCGACATGGCGTTGACGGTGTACGCGTCCGGCGTCAGCGTGACCGCGCCCGGCGCGGTCAGCTTCAGGGTGCCCTTCATGTCGGACAGCACCATGGCGGCGCCCTTGGGGATGGCCGGGTTCTCCCGCGTCCCCTGCATCGCGATCTCCGCGGTCTGCGCGCCGGCCGCCTTGAGCGTCCCGGACGGCTGGACCGAGTTGGCGGGCAGGTCGATGATGTCGGGGTTCTTGGACGCGGCCTGCGCGAACTTCCATACGACGGTCACCGTGTCGCCCACCTTCGCGGTGGCCGGCGCGGTGATGTCGACCTTCGTGGTGCCGTCGACGGGGTCGATGCCCGCGGGCGGCACGCAGTGCGTCGCGAACGACACCTCCGCGGCCTGCGCGGACCCGGCGGCCAGGCCCAGCAGGGCGCCCGCGCCGCCGAGCACCAGCGCGACGCCCGCCGCGCCCAGCCTCCCCGTGCCGGCCGTGGTGACTCTCCTTCGCTTTCTCACGTGGGTCCCTTCGTGGTGGGAGTCGTACGACTCGTCGGGCTGTCGTCGTGCGGTGCGGAGAGCCGACCGGCCGTGCCCGGATCGGAGTCCGGGGTGAACCACGGCAGGGTCGAGGACGAGGCCGAGGGCGGCTGCCGGGCCGCCCTCGGGCCGAACGCGGGCAGGCGCAGGGTGAGTTCGGGCAGCCGCAGGCCGCGGTGGCGCAGACCGCCCGCGCGCGGCGGCCGTACCCGGTCCACGACCGCCATCCCGGCGCGGAACACCGCGGCCGGCACGACCAGGCAGACCAGGACCCAGAACAGGGTCACGCCCCAGGGCCGGCCCACGCCCCAGGGCTGTTCGGCGAGGACCTTGCCGGTGTACTTGAGGGAGACGGTGTAGTCGCCGTGCGCGCCCGCCGTCAGCTCGACGGGCAGCTCGATCCGCGCCTTCCCGCCGGGCCGGATGGTGCCGTGCCACTGCTGGTCCTCCCACTGCGGGGCGAACACGCCGTGCGAGGTGCCGACCTGGAAGACGGGGTTCTTGACCGTGCTCGTGCCGACGTTTCCGACGGTGAGGACCAGCGTGCGCGCGGGCGGCGCGCCGAACCAGGTGAGCAGCCCGCCGGAGCCGTCCAGCCGGGGTTCCGTGAGGACCGACAGCCGCCCGCCGGAGGTGTCGGCGGGCAGCGGTTCGACCGCGTGCCCGGCCACCTGGAAGACCGCGTCGGCGACGGCATCGGCACCGGTCACGGTGGCCACGTGCACCACGCACGGGCAGGGCACCGGCGGCTCGGCGACCGGCAGCTTCCTGCGGAAGGAGCCCTTGGCGTCGGTGGTGACGGCCCTGCCGTCGGCGTTGGCGCAGGAGTTGGTGCCGCCGATCACGCCCCGCGCCGGCACGGACCGGCCGCAGATCAGCATCATCAGCAGCGCGTGCGGCCGCCAGCCGGTACCGCTGACGGTGATCGAACCGCCGGTCCCCGCCTGGGAGCGGGAGAGCTTCACGGCCGGTCCGTCCGCCCTCGCGGGACCGGCCGTGACGGCCAGCAGGAGCAGCGCGAGCACGGCCGCCGTCCACACCTTGCGGTTCACCTCGCCGCTCCCGTCAACTCGGCTTCCCTGCGCGGGGATACGGGCGCCTCACCGTCGCCCGTACGGCGCCTGCGACGTCGTAGGAGCAGCAGCGCGCCGCCGGCGGCGCTCGCCGCCGCGAGCCCGCCCAGCGGGCCCCAGGGGACGAACCGGGCCGACGCCCCGGCCGTGGCGCGCGCGCCGCCGGGCGCCGTCACGGTCAGCCGTACGTCGACCGCGTCCAGGGCGGGGCGGCCGGGCCAGGGCTCGGTCAGCCGCACGTCGCGGCCGGGCGCGAGGCGCACCGGCAGGGCGCGCGGGGCGCGGTCCAGGACCGGGCCGAACAGACCGTCCGCGTGCACGGCGAGACGCGGGACGAGCGTGGTGGTGCCGCGGTTGACCAGCTCGTAGGAGATGCCGTCGGCGTGCACCGAGACGTGCTCGACGGTCAGCGCGGACAGGGCCGCTCCGGCGATCCGCAGGCGGACCGGGACCCTGGCCGTCCGGCCGTCGCTGCCGCGGGCGGTGATCGCGCCGGTGCGGTCCTCGCGCGCGCTCACGGTGAACGGGACCTCGGCGCGGGTGCGGGCCGGTACCCGCACCCGGCTCTCGGCGAAGGTGACCGTGACGCCGCTGCCGCTCAACCGTACCGTGACCGCCCGCCCGCCGCGGTTGGTCACGGACACCGTGTCCTGGAGCACCGTGCCGGGCGCGCCCTCGGCGTAGAAGGACGGGCGCCCGCCGCCGGACGGCGCGAGGGACCAGCCGTCGCCGGCCCGGGCCGGCGGGGCGGCGGCCAGCACCAGCAGCAGGGACGTGAACAGGACACGTGCACCAGGCGACATCCGGCGGCTCCAGCGGTCGTGCGGCCAAGGTCTGGGCAGGTCGGGCGGGGTCCCGCTCGGTCCGGCGGGGCCCTCGGGGGCCCGGCGGCCGGACCGGGGGGCCTCAGCGACGGGCCTGCTGGTTCCTGCGGGTGATCCACAGCGCGCCCGCCGCGCCCGCGAGGAGCACGGTGCCGCCGAGCGTGCCGAGGGCGATCGCGGAGTCGTCGGGACCGGTCTGCGGGAGGGAGGAGCCCGACTCGCTGCCGCTCTGGCTCGTTCCGCCGGAGGAGCCGCCGCCCGCCGCCGTCACGGCCAGCGTCAGGGCCGGGCCGGGGTTGTTGGACGGCGTGCAGGTGGTCGTGGTGCCCAGCGCCTTGATGGTGAGCACGCCCGGCGTGAAGGTGACGCTGCCGGTCTTCCGCGGTGTGTACGTACCCGTCAAGTCGCTGATCTTGATGGGGGTGTTGGCCGGGATGGCGGCCTGGTTCGCGGGTCCGGAGACGTTCACCGTGCCGCTGTCGGCGCCGCCGACCTTGATGACGGCGCTCGGGTTCATCGCGCCCTTGCCCAGCTCGACGGGGCTGGAGGAGACGCCCTTCTGCCAGGACATGGTGAGCTTGTAGCCGCCGCCGCTCCTGACGCCCTTGATGTCGATGGGCGAGACGGCGCTCTTGTTCCCGATCGGCGTCTTGCACTGGTAGTCGACGTCGACGACCTTGGCCTCCGCCGCGGGGGCGGCGAGCAGCACCGCCGAGCCGGCCAGGGCCGCGGCGGACGCGAGCGCGGCGGTTCGTTTCCGGTACGACACGGTTCCGCTCCCTCTGCGAGTTCCTGACGGCACATCAGATTCGGCCGTCAAGGTACGCCCGGGGTCTTGAGGAGGGAAGAGACGGAGCGCGCCGGAGTTGTGGGGATCCGGCGTGCGCCGGAGGCAGACCGGGCGGAGAGGGTGACCGTCGGTAACCCGAGAGCGCGGGCCGGGGGCCGGCACGGCCGGCGGGGCGCCGGGGAACGGCCGGACGGGACCGGCGCGGCGTCGGGGACGGGGCCGGCGGGGCCGTCGGGCAATGGCCCGGACGGGGCCGGCGGGGCGTCGCGGACCGGGCCGCCGGGGACGGGGCGGGCGGCGGGGCCCGCGCCGTGAGGTGCGCTACGCGGGCGCGCCCAGCTCCGCCCACACGGTCTTGCCCGCGACCCCCGGCGCCCGTACGACGCCCCAGTCCAGGCAGAGCCGCTGCACGATGAACATGCCGTGCCCGCCGGGGCGGCCCGCGCGGTGCGGGGTGCGGGGGGCCGGCTGGCCCGTCCCCTTGTCCGAGACCTCGATGCGGATGACCTTCTTGTCGCAGGCGATCCACAGCTCGTCCGGGCCCTCGGCGTGCAGACAGGCGTTGGTGACCAGCTCGGAGACGACGAGCAGCACGTCCTCGGCGGCGGCCCGCCGGTCGGCCGTGGCGGCGGGCAGCCAGCCCCACGCGTACAGCGCCTGGCGGGCGAAGTCGCGGGCCAGCGGCACGACGCCGCTCTCGCCGTCGAAGCTCAGCCTCCGGGCCTGGCCGCCCCCGGGCGATCCGGGCCCGGCCGACGACGCGGTCGCCTCGCCCTCGGACGCCACGGAAGCGCCGCTGGGCTCCGGGCCGCGGTCGCCCGGCGAGCAAGGCCGGGTGGTGCTCATCAGCGCTTCACCTCACCGATTCACCGTTCACGATTCAAGAGTCAGTACGCAGATCGACGGTGGGCCCGCCTTGCTGCCGACGTGTTCAGGATGTCTCCTGCCCGACCGGACCGGCGGAACACCCCCTTGTTCGGCACCGGGGCGGGGCGTCCGTTCAGGCCGGTCGCACAGGGGCGGCCCGGCCGGTACACAGGCTCGGGCCGCCGGAGGTTCAGCCGGCCGTGTCGGCCAGGGCCGCCTCAAGCGTGTCATGGACAGTGAAGACCGCTTCCGCCCCGGTGATCTCGAAGACGCGCGCCACCACGGGCTGCATGCCCGCGAGGTGCACCCCGCCCCCCGCCGCCTCCGCCTTGAGGCGGGCGCCGAGCAGGACGTTGAGCCCCGTGGAGTCGCAGAACTCCAGGCGTGAGCAGTCCACCACCAGCCGGCTGAATCCCTTGGCCAGGCATTCCTCGAGTGGCTCACGCAACAGGTCGGCGGTGTGGTGATCCAACTCACCCGCCGGGGTCACGACGGCACTGGGGCCCTCTTCCCTGACCTCCACCAGTAGCCGGCCAGACTGCGCGCTGCCGACCGTCCCGTGGTCCATGCCGTCTTTCTCCCGACGTCGTGGCTGCTGACTCACGCCCTCGAACACTACGCCTTCCTCCCCCTCTTCGGCACCCGAACATCCGCCCACAAACGGACATATGCACACAGAACGCACTTGCGGCGAGTACGGGAAAGCGGGTAGGGCTAGTAGAGATACGTAACCGACACGGCCGGCTTTGGAGGCGCCGCACACCGCAGTGCACGCACTGGCTTCGGCAGCCATATGCCGAGAACGATGGAGGACATCATGTCACCCCGGCTCGACGCATCGCACACACAGGAGGCGACGTCGGCTTCCTCTCCGGAACACCTGTACCCCCTCGAGGGCGACGACGCGGAAGCGCTCGCCGGGCTGACCGGGCTTCCGGAGATCCCTCCGTACGACGAAGTGGGACCGGTAGACGCACGAGCGTTGTCCAAGACCCTCTTCGAGCGGCTGGAGTCCCTCGAGGAAGGCACGCACGAGTACTCGTACGTCCGCAACACGCTCGTCGAACTGAACCTCGCGCTGGTGAAGTTCGCCGCCGCCCGCTTCCGCTCGCGCAGCGAGCCCATGGAGGACATCATCCAGGTCGGGACGATCGGTCTGATCAAGGCCATCGACCGCTTCGAGCTGGCCCGGGGCGTCGAGTTCCCCACGTTCGCGATGCCGACCATCATCGGCGAGATCAAGCGCTTCTTCCGCGACACCTCGTGGTCCGTGCGCGTACCGCGCCGGCTCCAGGAACTCCGGCTCGACCTGGCGAAGGCCGGTGACGAACTGGCCCAGCAGCTCGACCGGGCGCCGACCGTGGCCGAGCTCGCCGAGCGCCTCGACCTCACCAAGGACGAGGTCGTCGAGGGCATGGCGGCGTCGAACGCGTACACCGCCTCCTCGCTGGACGCCCAGCCGGAGGAGGACGACGCCGAGGGCGCGCTCGCGGACCGGATCGGGTACGAGGACCACGGCCTCGAGGGCATCGAGTACGTCGAGTCGCTGAAGCCGCTGATCGCCGAGCTCCCGCCGCGGGACCGCAAGATCCTCTCCCTCCGTTTCGTCGCGGGCATGACCCAGTCGGAGATAGGGGAGGAGCTCGGCATCTCGCAGATGCACGTGTCGCGGCTGCTGTCGCGGACGCTGGTGCGCCTGCGCAAGGGTCTGACCGTGGAGGAGTGACGGCCGAGGAGTGACACCCGCCGTGTGACACGTCTCCGTCCGAGCGCGGTGCGCCCCGGGAACACCGGGGCGCACCGCGCTCGGACGTTTTCTGAGTTACCCACAGAAACTCTTTCCCCGCAGGTTCCCCTCCAT
This sequence comes from Streptomyces sediminimaris, assembly GCF_047049295.1. Lineage (NCBI taxonomy): Bacteria > Bacillati > Actinomycetota > Actinomycetes > Kitasatosporales > Streptomycetaceae > Streptomyces > Streptomyces sediminimaris. Next base: position 3,488,605 of record NZ_JBJWOT010000001.1, read on the forward strand.
CACTATGGGCCCCCCGATGCCCGCCGGTTGGCCCTGTGCGCGGCGGGCGGCAGGGGGTGAGGAGGCGGGTGGATGGCTCGGGCCGAGGGGATCGACGACAAGGCTGTCGCGACCGGGAGCGGGGTCGACGCGGATGCGTCCGACGCACGGCTGACCGAACTGCTGCGCACCAGCACCCCCACCGCCTATCCGGCCCTGCGGGAACTGCGCGCCCGCCACCAGCCGGCGGTTCTCCGCTACGCCCGGCTGTGCACGGCGAGCGATTCCTCCGCCCGGCAACTGGCCGCCCAGGCCTTCACCCTGGCGGCGCGTCAGACCGCCCGCGGCACCGAACCCCCGGTCCCGCTGCGGCTGCGGCTGCTGCTGCTCGCAGGGAAGGTGGCCGCGTCCTGGGCGGCCGACGAGCGGGCCGCGGGCCTGGACCCCGGGCTGCTGCTCGTGCTGAGCGCATCCGGTCCGCAGGGCCCCGTACCGCCGATGCTCGCCGCCTTCCGGGCACTCCCCTCCCGCGCCCAGGGCCTGGTCTGGTACGGCGTCGTGGAACGGCAGACGCCGGAGCGCACGGCGGTCCTGCTGGGCCTGACCCCGGTGGACGTCGCCTACGAGACCGCCGCCGCGCTCCAGGCCATGGGCCAGGTCTGCCTGCGCTCCCGCCTCGCCGCCTCGCCCGACCCGCGCTGCGGCAACTTCGGCCGTCTCATCGAGGAGTCGGTGCGGCCCGACTCACCCCGCGACAGCGCCGACCTGCACGCCCACATGGCGCACTGCCCGCACTGCACGGCGGCGTACGAGGAGCTGTCGGCGCTGCGGGACGCCCCGCGCGCCACGCTGGCCGAGGGTCTGCTGCCGTGGGCCGGCACGGCGTACGGCACGAGCGACGCGCCGCGCCCCGACACCCCCGCGGCCAGGGCGCCCCGGCCGCCGCTGCGGCGCCCGACGCTGGTCGCGCTCGCCCTCGGCCTGGTGCTCACCCCGGTGCTCGTCCTCCTGCTCACCCACGGCACGCACCCCGCCGCGCCGCCCCGGCGGGCGGCGGGCGCGGTGCACGCTCCGACGAGCGCGCCGCGGGTCACGGTCACGGCGACGGTGTCGTCCGCACCGGCGCCCTCGCCGTCCCGGACCGCCGGCTCCCCGTCCCCGACCCACAGCTCCGCCGCCAGGCCGCCCGCGCGGTCCCCGCGTCCCTCCCCCTCCCCCACGCACGCCCCGGACGGCACCGCCGCCCAGGTCGTGAACGTCGCCACCGGCCGCTGCCTGGACATCCGCGACGGCTACCTGGAGAACGGCACCGACGTGGTGACGGCGCCCTGCTCCGGCGCCCTCACCCAGCGCTGGCGCGTCGACGCCTCGCGCGGGGTGGTGCGGTCCGCCGCCGACTCCGGCTTCTGCCTCGACAGCCGCGGCGACGTCGAGCGTGGCGTCGGCATCTGGGACTGCGGCTCGGTCGACGGCGACCACGGCGAGAACCTGCGCTTCACCGTCGACGACGACGGTGTGATCCGGCCCGCGATCGCCATCGAGACCGCGATGACGCCCTACGGCGGCGACGGCGTGGCCCTGCGTCCGCTGGACGGCAGTGCGGCGCAGCGGTGGCGGGCGGGCGCCCCCTGACTCAGAGCACGCGCACGCCCCGGCGCCACACGCCGGTGACCAGCGGCACGCCCGGCCGGTAGGCGAGGTGCACATGGCTGGGGGCGTCGAGGACGATCAGGTCCGCGTGGGCGCCGAGGGTCAGCCGGCCGACGTCGCCGCGGCGCAGGGCCCGGGCACCGCCCGCCGTGGCCGCCCAGACGGCCTCGTCGGGCGTCATGCCCATGTCCCGTACGGCGAGCGCGATGCAGAACGGGACGGACGAGGTGAAGGACGACCCGGGGTTGCAGTCGGTGGACAGGGCGACCGTGACGCCGGCGTCGAGGAGGCGGCGGGCGTCCGGCCACGCGGCGCGGGTGGAGAACTCGGCGCCGGGCAGCAGGGTGGCGACCGTGTTGCCGCTCGCGAGGGCGTCCACGTCCGCGTCGGTGAGATGGGTGCAGTGGTCCGCGCTGGCGGCGTCCAGCTCGACGGCCAGCCGCACTCCGGGGCCGTAGGAGAGCTGGTTGGCGTGGACGCGCGGGTGCAGGCCCCTGGCCTTGCCCGCGGTGAGGATCGCCCGGGCCTGGTCGCCGTCGAAGGCGCCCTTCTCGCAGAACACGTCGATCCAGCGGGCGTGCGGCGCGCAGGCGTCGAGCATCTCTCCGGTGACCAGGGCGACGTAGGCGGCCGGGTCACCGGCGTGCTCGGGCGCGACGATGTGGGCGCCGAGGTAGGTGACCTCGTCGGTGTGCGCGGAGGCGATGCGCAGGGCACGGGCCTCGTCGGCGACGGTGAGCCCGTAGCCGGACTTGGTCTCGAGGGTGGTCGTGCCCTGGCGCAGCGCCTCGGCGAGGTAGCGGGTGAGGTTGGCCGTCAGCTCCTCGTCGCTCGCGGCCCGGGTGGCGGCGACGGTCGTGCGGATGCCGCCCGCGCTGTACGCCCGCCCGGACATACGGGCGTTGAACTCCTGGGTGCGGTCGCCCGCGAAGACCAGGTGCGAGTGCGAGTCGACGAAGCCCGGCAGGACCGCCCGGCCGCCGGCGTCGACCCGGTTGTCAGTGGCGGGTGCTTTGCTTGATTCACCGGTCCACGCGATGCGGTCGCCGTCGACGACGACGGCCGCGTCCTGGATCAGACCGAGCGGGGAGCTTTCCCCGCTCTCGAATTTGCTCGAGCGCGGGGACCCCCGTCCGAGGGAGGGATCGTTGGTGACCAGCGTGGCGATGTTGGTGATGACGGTGCTGCTCATCGTCGTGTCCTCGTGGGTGGCGGCGGACGGGGTGTCGGGGATCGTGACGGCGGTCAGCCGCGCAGGGCTTCGACGGCTCGCGCCAGTTCCCGCGGCACGTCCGGTACGAGCGCGTGGACGCCGTCGCGCACGACCTGCCGCCCGGCCACGACCGTGTGCCGTACGTCCGCGGCCGACGCGGCGAATACGGCGGTCTCGGCGCCGAGCCGGGGCAGCGGCCCCGCTGTTCTGACGGAGTCGAGCGCGATCGTCGTCAGGTCGGCGAGGGCACCGGCCTCGATGGCTCCGGCCCGCTGCCAGCCGAGCGCGGCGTGTCCGTCGGCGGTGGCGGCACGCAGCAGGGCGGCGGCGGTCCAGTGGCCCCGGCTGCGGGTGCGCAGGCGCTCGTCGAGCTCCATCGCGCGTGCCTCTTCGAGCAGGTCGATGACGGCGTGGCTGTCGGAGCCGAGGCAGAGCGTCGAGCCGGCCTGCTGCAGGGCCGCGGCGGGGCCGATGCCGTCGGCCAGGTCCCGCTCGGTCGTCGGGCACATGCAGGTGCCGGTGCGGGTGCCGCCGATGAGCGCGATGTCCTCGTCCGTCAGATGGGTGTTGTGGACGCCGGTGGTGCGCGGCCCGAGCACGCCGTGGTCGGCGAGCAGCCGGGTCGGGGTGCGCCCGTGGGCGGCCTGGCAGGCGTCGTTCTCGGCGGTCTGCTCGGACAGGTGCACGTGCAGCGGGGCTCCCCGCTCCTCCGCCCAGCGCACCACGGTCGCGAGCTGCCCGGCGGGCACGGCCCGTACCGAGTGGACGGCCGCTCCGATCCGCGCGTGATCCCGTTCCTTGAGAACTGAACAGCGTTCGGCCCAGGCCTCCGCGCTGCCGTCGCAGAAGCGGAGCTGGTGGGTGTCGGGTGCCTCGCCGCGGTGCTCGTCCAGGATGCCGGAGGCGAGGTAGACGGTGTCGAGGAGGGTGATGCGGATGCCGGCCTCGGCGGCGGCCGCGATGAGGGCCTCGCCCATCGCGTTGGGGTCGCTGTAGGGGGTGCCGCCGGGCGCGTGGTGGAGGTAGTGGAACTCGCCGACGGCGGTGATCCCCGCCAGGGCCATCTCCGCGTACACGGCGCGGGCGAGCGCGTGGTAGCTCTCCGGGGTCAGCTTGTCGGCGACGGAGTACATGACCTCGCGCCAGGTCCAGAAGGTGCCGGAGCCGACCTGGACGGTCCCGCGCAGGGCGCGGTGGAAGGCGTGCGAGTGGGCGTTGGCCAGCCCCGGGAGCGTCAGGCCGCGCAGGGGCTCGGCGCCGGGGGGCGGGGCGGGCACCTCGGTGCGGACGGCCGCGATCCGGCCGTCCGCCACCTCGACGGCGACCCCCGGCTCGACGTGTGTGCCGAGCCAGGCGTGCTCCAGCCAGTACGTCCGCGTGCGGGAGTGCGTCACCTGCGGGCCAGCCCTTCCAGTACGTCGGCGAGTGCGAGCACCCCGGCCACGCAGTCGTCCTCGGCCGCGAACTCGGCCGGGGAGTGCGAGACGCCCGTGGGGTTGCGCACGAACAGCATGGCGGTCGGGATGCTCCCGGAGAGGATTCCGGCGTCGTGTCCGGCACCGGTACCCAGGACGGGGACGGTGATGCCGGTGTCCTTGCCCAGGATGCGGGCCAGCTCGTCGCGGAGGGCGTGGTCGAACTCGACGACGGGCGTGAAGGACTCGCGGACGACGCCGAGGTCGACGCCGTGCGCGGCGGCGTGCTCGCGGGCCGCCTTCTCGACACCGCCGACGACGGTGTCGAGGGTGGTCTGGTCGGCCGCGCGGGAGTCGAGCCAGCCGCTCACCAGCGAGGGGATGGCGTTGACGCCGTTCGGCTCGACGGCGATCTTGCCGAAGGTGGCGACGGCACCGGCGAGTGCGGCCTCCCGGCGGGCGGCGAGCACGGTCTCGGCGTACGGCAGCATGGGGTCGTGCCGGTCCGCGAGCCGGGTCGTGCCGGCGTGGTTGGCCTCGCCCCGGAAGTCGAACCGCCAGCGCCCGTGCGGCCAGATGGCGCTGGCGACGCCGACCCGGTCGCCGGACAGGTCCAGCGCCCGGCCCTGCTCGACGTGCAGCTCGACGAAGGCGCCGATACGGGCGAGCCGCTCGGGGTCGGCGCCGATGGCGTCGGGATCGTGGCCGGCGGCCTCCATGGCCCGGGGCAGGCTGATGCCGTCGCCGTCGGTCAGCCGGTGCGCGTCCTCGACGGAGAGCCGCCCGGCGGTGAGCCGCGAGCCCACGCAGGCGAGCCCGAACCGGGCGCCCTCCTCGTCCCCGAAGTTGACGACGGCGAGGGGCTTGCCGAACCGGACGCCCCTGCCGCGCAGTTCGTCGAGCGCGGCGAAGGAGGACACGACTCCGAGGGGCCCGTCGAAGGCGCCCCCGTCGGGCACGGAGTCCAGGTGCGACCCGGTGACGACGGCGTCCCCGGCGGCCGGGTCCCCGAGCCAGGCCCACTGGTTGCCGTTCCGGTCGACCTCGTAGGTCAGCCCCCGTCCCTCGGCCTGCTCCCGGAACCAGGCCCGGCACTCCGCGTCGGCGCCGGTCCAGGCGTACCGGCGGTAGCCGCGGGAGCCGGGGTGGCGCCCGACGGGCAGCAGCTCACGCCACATCGAGTGGAAGGAGCCACCGCCGCCGGCCGGGCCCGCACCCCGCGACGGCACGCCCGCCGCCGGACCGCTGCCGCCCCGTTCGTCTCCGGGAAGGGTCACGCGTCGTCACCCTCGCGCATGGGAACCCGCACGCCCCGCTCCCCGGCGACCGACTCCGCGATGTCGTACCCCGCGTCGACGTGCCGGATGACGCCCATCCCGGGGTCGTTCGTCAGCACCCGGCGGATCTTCTCGCCGCCCAGCTTCGTCCCGTCGGCCACCGTCACCTGCCCCGCGTGGATCGACCGCCCCATGCCCACGCCTCCGCCGTGGTGGATGGAGACCCAGGACGCGCCCGAGGCCACGTTCACCATCGCGTTCAGCAGCGGCCAGTCGGCGATCGCGTCCGAGCCGTCGAGCATCGCCTCGGTCTCCCGGTAGGGGGACGCGACGGACCCGCAGTCGAGGTGGTCGCGTCCGATGGCGAGCGGAGCCGCCAGCTCACCGGAGGCCACCATGTCGTTGAAGCGCTCGCCCGCCCTGTCCCGCTCGCCGTAGCCGAGCCAGCAGATACGCGCGGGCAGGCCCTGGAAGTGGACCCGCTCCCCGGCCATCCTGATCCACCGGGCGAGGGACTCGTTCTCGGGGAACAGGTCGAGGATCGCCCTGTCCGTCTTGGCGATGTCGGACGCCTCACCCGACAGCGCGGCCCAGCGGAAGGGGCCCTTGCCCTCGCAGAACAGCGGCCTGATGTAGGCGGGGACGAAGCCGGGGAAGGCGAACGCCCGCTCGTAGCCCGCGAGTTGGGCCTCGCCGCGGATGGAGTTGCCGTAGTCGAAGACCTCCGCGCCGGCGTCCATGAAGCCGACCATCGCCTCGACGTGCTTCGCCATGGACTCGCGGGCCCGGGTGGTGAAGCCGGCCGGGTCCTTGGCCGCGGCGGCCGCCATGTCGTCGAAGTCGACGCCGAGCGGCAGGTACGCCAGCGGGTCGTGGGCGGAGGTCTGGTCCGTGACGATGTCGACGGGCGCGCCCTCGGCGAGCATCCGCGGCAGCACTTCGGCGGCGTTGCCCAGCAGGCCGATGGAGAGCGGGCGGCGGGCGTCCCGGGCCTCGACCGCGAGCCGGAGGGCGTGCTCCGGGCTGTCGGCCCGCACGTCCAGGTACCGGTGCTCGATGCGGCGTTCGATCGCGCGCGGGTCGCAGTCGACGCAGATGGCGACGCCGTCGTTCATGGTGACGGCGAGCGGCTGGGCGCCGCCCATGCCGCCGAGCCCGGCGGTCAGGGTGATCGTCCCGGCGAGGGTGCCGCCGAACTTCTTGGCGGCGACGGCGGCGAAGGTCTCGTAGGTGCCCTGGAGGATGCCCTGGGTGCCGATGTAGATCCAGGAGCCTGCGGTCATCTGGCCGTACATGGTCAGGCCCAGGGCCTCCAGGCGGCGGAACTCCTCCCAGTTGGCCCAGTCGCCGACCAGGTTGGAGTTGGCGATCAGCACGCGCGGGGCCCACTCGTGGGTCTGCATGACGCCGACCGGGCGGCCGGACTGGACGAGCATCGTCTCGTCCTGCCTGAGGGTCTTCAGCGTGCGCACCATCGCGTCGAAGGAGCGCCAGTCGCGGGCCGCCTTGCCGGTGCCGCCGTAGACGACGAGTTTCTCGGGGTGCTCGGCGACCTCCGGGTCGAGGTTGTTCTGCAGCATCCGGAGGGCGGCTTCCTGCGGCCATCCCAGGGCGCTCCGTTCCGTACCGCGCGGTGCCCGGACTCCACCGGGGGGCGGCCCGTAGGGCGTCGTTCCGGCGTGGCGGGAGACGGGCGGGCGGGGTCCTGACATGGTCTGCCTCCTGGCGGATCGCTCCCAGCGTGTTGTTACTGCGGATATTCACATCCTGACTTCCTGAATATGGCTAGTCAATACGTCCGTCGGCCAGCACGGTCCCGCCGCAGGTGTTTGGCTGGGCGCACAGGCACCGTGGCGGCGTGGTCACGGTCGACAGGGAGCGGGGGCTCACGATGGGCGGTAGCTACGCGGACAGGGTCGGCGCGCGGCGGTCGGACCGGCGCGACGAGGCGGTGCGGGCCGCGGTGGAACAGGGACTGCTCGGGCCCGGCACCCCCATCGTGGGGCTGCTCGACGTCACCGGCATCCGGGAGTCGGCCGCGGAGCTGCGGTCGGCGTTCGACGCGGTCGTGGCACCCGGCACGCCGGTGCTGCACGCCTTCGCGGTGAAGGCGACCCCGCTGGTCCCGGTGCTGCGGCTGCTGCACACGGAGGGCATCGGCGCCGAGGTGGCGAGCCCAGGTGAACTGGCCCTGGCGCGCGCGGCGGGGATACCGCCGGCCCGCACCGTGCTGGACTCCCCCGCCAAGACCCCGGCCGAGCTGCGCGAGGCGCTCGCGCTGGGCATCGCGGTCAACGCGGACAACCCGCAGGAGCTGGACCGCATCGACGGTCTCATGCGGTCCGCGACCAGCCGCTCCCCGCTCGGGATCCGGGTGAACCCGCAGGTCGGCGGCGGATCGATCGGAGCCACCTCGACCGCGACGGCGACCTCGAAGTTCGGGGTGGCGCTGCGCGACGAAGGGGCGCGGGAGTGGGTCGTGGGGGCGTACGCGCAGCGCCCGTGGCTGACCCGGCTGCACGCCCACACCGGCTCGCAGGGCATTCCGCTGTCACTGATGGCGCAGGGCGTGGCCGAGACGTACGCGCTCGCCGAGGAGATCAACCGGCGCGTCGGGCGCCCGCAGATCGACACGCTCGACATCGGCGGCGGACTGCCGGTGAACTTCGGCTCGGACGCGACGACCCCGACGTACGCGCAGTACGCGCGGCTGCTGAGCGAGGCGGTGCCGGGGCTGTTCGACGGGCGGTACGGGCTGGTCACCGAGTTCGGGCGGTCGCTGCTGGCCAAGCACGGCACGGTGGTGGCCCGGGTGGAGTACGCCAAGACCGCGGGCGGGCGGCCGGTCGCGGTCACGCACGCGGGCGTGCAGGTGGCGACGCGGACGGTGTACGCGCCGGGGGCCTGGCCGCTGCGGATCGCCGCGTACGACGCCAAGGGCCGCCCCAAGGAGGGGCCCAGGGTCATGCAGGACGTCGCGGGGCCGGCCTGCTTCTCGGGCGACCTGCTGGCCGAGGGGCGCGCGCTGCCCCTGCTGGAGCAGGGGGACCACGCGGCGGCGCTGGACACGGGGGCGTACTACTTCGCGCACCACTACGCGTACAACTCCCTGACCCGGCCCGGGATCTACGGTTTCGCGCCGGACGGCAGCGGGGGCGTCGGCTTCGCGACCGTCCGGGAACCGCAGGACGTCGACGCGATCGTGGCCGAATCGGGAGGGGCGCACGCCGACGCGCTCACCACCCTCCGCCCGCCCGGGCGACGTTGACGCGACTCCGGTGGACGTGCTGGTCAACGGCCCGGAAACGCAGGCAAGTTGACCCACCTTAGTACCTCGCCGCAAATTCCATCGGAAAATGCCAGATCCCTCACCCCTCGCGCACACGTTGCGTAGTTTCGGCGTCACTCAGCCGAACCGCCGGCGGGAGGGGAGCCAGGGTGCCCGGAATCGACGAGTGTCTGCTCGAAGCCATGCGGCTGCCCGGTGCCCGGGGAGCCGCACTGATCGACTGGACGAGCGGGCTGGCCCTGGGCACCGTCGGGGAGTCCCCCGGAGGCGACCAGGAGACGGCCGCGGTGGAGGCCGCCGAGATCGCCCGGCTCGCCGCCGAGCAGCACGCCTTCGCGCCGGACGGCGACCTCGAGGCCGGCGTGACCGCGGACGCCGACCCGCCGGTCGAGGACCTGATCGTCAGCAACCGGGACAGCTACCACGTACTGCGGTTCGTCGGGTCGTCGTTCGACGGCAGCGTGTTCCTGCACCTGTGGCTGGCCCGCGCGGAGGGCAACCTGGCGCTGGCCCGCATCCGGCTGGGCGAGATGGCGGAACGGCTGGTGCTGGCATGACCACCGCCCGGACGACCGAGCCCCCGCGCCTGCCCGTGCGCGACCGGGCGACGGCCCACACACGCGCGTGGAGCGGCGTCTCGCCCATGCTGACCCGGCTCGCCACCGAGCGGGCCACCGGCGTGCTGTTCCGCGAGCACGGCACGCTCCACCTCGCCGAGGGCCTGGTGGTCCACGCCGAGAGCCCGTTCGCGCCCGGCCTGGGCGTCCTGCTCACCTCCCGCGGCACCTGCGCCCTCGAGGACTGGCAGCGGGCGCTGAAGGAGGCGGACGAGGACCGGGACCCGGGCCGTCTCCTGGTCGACGGCGGCCTCCTCGCGCCCGGCGCGCTGGAACTGTGCCGGCTGGCGGCCCTGTACGACGCGGCGTACTTCGCCCTCGCCTCCAGCAGCACCCCCGGCCGCTTCCGCTACGGCGGCGCGCACCCCGGCGGCCCGGAGCACCCGGTGCCGGTCGCCGCCCTGGAGCGCGAGACGCTGCGCCGCCGCGACCTCCTGCACCGCATCTGGCCCGACCCGGGCCCGGACACCGCCCCCCTGGTCCGCGCGGACCTGGTGGCGGGCCCCGCCCTCACCCGCCGCCAGCGGTCGGTGCTGAACCAGGTGGACGGCGCCCGTACGGCCTCGGACATCGCCCGCGCGGTGGGCCGTCTCGCGTTCCACACTCTGGTGGACGTCCGCCGGCTGACGGCGGCGGGGTTCGTGGAGGTGCGCGGCGAGCCGCCCCCGGCGCCCCCCGACCTCGCACTGCTGTCGACCGATCCCCACATCACGTTGCTGAAGAGGCTCAGGGATGCGCTGGAGGCCCTTTGAGAGGAGACCCCGGATGTCTGCCGACCCCCACATGCTCGACGAGCTGCGCCGTCTGAGAGCCCGCGTCCCCCAGCTGACGGGCGCGCTCGCGACCGGTGCCGACGGGCGCGTGCTGGCCCAGGACACCCCCGGCGTCGACCCGGACGGCCTCGCCACGCTCACCGCGACCGCGTACGCAACGGCGGCGAGGCTGGCGGACGCGGCGGGGCAGGGCGAGTCGCGCGAGCTGCTCGTGCGGGGCGTGTACGGCTACGTGGCGGCGTTCGCGGCGGGCGACGCGGCCGTACTGACCCTGCTCGCCCAGGACCGGGTGAACGTCGGGCGGCTCCTGCTGGAGGGCCGCCGGGCGGCCGCCCGTGTCGCCGAGCTCCTCGACGGCCACAGCTCGACCGCGGGCGGCCGCAAGCCGGCCAAGCCCGCCAAACCGCCGGCCAAGACGGCCGCACCACGGACCAGAACGACCCGCGCGCCACGCACCACGACCAACAACGCGCGCACTGCCACCGATAGTTGAGAGGAAACCGAGGAAACCGATCATGGCCAACACCGAAACCTGCCTCAAAGAAGCGCTCGCCTCCATCGAGGGAGCGACCGGCGTCGCGCTCGTCGACTACACCAGCGGCATGGCGCTCGGCACGATGGGCGGCAGCAAGGCCTTCGACCTGAACGTGGCCGCCGCCGGCAACACCGACGTCGTCCGCGCCAAGATGCGCACCATGGAGCACCTCGGGCTGAAGGGCCAGATCGAGGACATCCTGATCACGCTGAGCGACCAGTACCACCTGATCCGCCTGATCAGCGGGCGCGGCGGCAACGGGCTGTTCCTGTACCTGGTGCTCGACGCCAAGCGCTCCAACCTGGCGATGGCCCGCCACCAGCTGAAGTCGATCGAGGCCGACCTGGAGGTCTGAGTCTCACACGAGCGCCGCGGTGCGGCGCCGCGCCCCGCCCGGGGCCGCGTCGCCCGCCGCGATGCCCGTGCTGCGGTACGCCCTGACCGCCTTGCCGGCCGGGCGCCCGCCGTTCGCGGCCAGCCAGTCGACCCGCACCCACAGCAGGGCGTCCCCGGCCCGCTCGCGCCGCCCGAGCCAGGCGGCCTTCAGCCGCAGCCCCGTGCCGGCACCGGCCAGCAGCATGCCGCCCGCGGCCGGCACCGCGAACGCGCTCACCAGGGCCAGCGCGAACGCCAGCAGCAGCCACCAGCGGTGCCCCCGGCGCCAGGCGCGCACGCTCACCGCACGGTCCTGCAGCACGTCGTACTTCCCGGCGCGCACGGCCGACCGGATGAGCCCGGTGTACCGCTTGCGGCGCGCGTACGACGCCACGGCCGCCGCCACCACGAACAGCGCGGCCCCCGCCATGACCCCGATCCGGCGCCCGGTGAGTCCCGGCACCAGCGCCCCGACCCCGGCCGCGAACACCCCGGCCCAGCACAGCGGCGCGGCTCCGGCCCGCACCACGACGGCCACCCGGGCCAGTCCCTGTCCTCCACGTGCCACGTTCGGCCTCCGTCCCGTCTCTGCGCGGCATACGTGGGAGGCACGCTAGCGGGGGAAGGTGAGATCAGTCTGAGAGCACACCGCGGCGGGTGTCACTCCACGAACAGCCCCCGCGCCGCCGCCCGCGCGTCGAACTCCTCCAGGCGGGCCTGCGCGTCCGGCAGGTCGTCGCACATGGCCTCCAGCAGGACCCGGCCCAGCAGCATGGGCGCGCAGGCCGTGTCGAAGGCGAGACCCGTGCCGACCGCGGCCGGCAGGAGCAGGTCGGAGACCTTGGCCACCGGCGCGAAGGCGGAGTCGGCGACCGTCACCACCGCCAGCCCGGCCTCCTTCGCGAAGGCGAGGGCGTCCACGACCTCACGCGGGTGCCGGGGCAGCGCGAAGCACAGCAGGGCGCTCGCCCCGGCCCGCACGGCGGCCTCGATGCGGTCCTGGATCATCGTGCCGCCCTCGTCGAGCAGCCGGACGTCCGGGTGGACCTTGCCGGCGAAGTAGGCGAAGCCGTAGGCCTGGGCGGCGGCGGCCCGCAGGCCGAGCACGGGCAGCGGCCGGGACGCGGCGAGCAGCCGCCCCGCCCGTCGGACCGGACGCGGGTCGGCCAGCAGCTCCGCGAGGTGCCTGAGGTTCTCGATCTCGGCCTCGACGGCCTGCTGGTACTCGTTGTACGAGCCCGTGGCGGACGTCTGCTCGGCGGGCGCGACCTCCCGCAGGTGCCTGCGCAGGGCCGGGTAGCCGTCGAAGCCGAGGGCGACGGCGAACCGGGTCACGGAGGGCTGGCTGACCCCGGCGAGTTCGGCCAGCTCCACGCTGGACAGGAAGGGCACGTCGGCGGCGCGCCGCACCATGCTGTGCGCGATGCGCCGCTGGGTCGGCGTCAGCCGGTGCCCCTCGAAGAGCGCCTGCAGGCGCCCCGCAGGACTGTCCACCACGCTCACCTCCCTCTCCGCGCTCATGACTCGTTCCCCCTCCAGATGTCCGTGAAGCGGTCCAGCAGTGCGGCCGCCGCCGTCACGTCGTCCGTGAGCGGCCGGTCGGCCTGGTCCTGCGACAGCACCGCCTCGGCGAGCTCCAGCGCACGGCCCACCGGCAGCTCCGGCTCGGGCCGCAGGCCGCGCTGGCGCAGCGCCCGAACGGCGGCGACGAGTTCGCAGCCGACGACGAGACGGTACGCGCGGCAGGCGCGCAGCGTCTGACGTGCGGCGAGCGAGGCGAAGCTGGCCTGTTCCTCGACGCCCCGGGAGAGTACAGCGTGGCCGAGCGACGCGGGGGCGGAGAAGGCGCGCAGGTCGCCGAGGGCGGCCCCGGCGGCGTACTCGAGGATCATCACGCCGGAGGCGGCGGGCTCGTCGTTCGCCAGGAAGGGCCGCAGCCGGGTGAAGGCGGGCTCGTTGAGGGTGGACAGCCGGGAGGTCGACAGCCGGGCGACCTGGGTCACGGCGAGTCTGAAGTGGTCCAGGGCGAGGGCGAGCTGGGCCTGGTAGAAGCCGCCGTGGTGGTAGGCCGCCATGTCCTCGGGCGAGATCAGCGGGTTCTCGGCGGCCGCGTTGACCTCGATCCCGATGATCTCCTCCAGGCCGTCCGCCGCGTCCAGCGCCGGCCCGTGTATCTGGGGCAGGCAGCGGAAGCCGTAGGGGTCCTGGATCCGGCCGAGCGGAGGGGTGGGCCGGTCCGCCGCGCCGATCAGTCCCCGCATCCGGCGGGCGACCTCGGTGGAGCCCCGGTGCGGCCGGGCGGCGTGCACGGGGGCGGCGTACGCCTCGTGCGAGCCGTCGACGGCCAGCAGGGAGAGCGCGGCGACGACCTGCGTGGCCTGCACCAGCGCGCGCAGTTCGTGCAGGGCCAGCGCGGACTGGCCGAGGGTGAGGGCGTTGCTGCTGATGAAGGCCAGCGCGTCGTTGTTGTCGAGCTGCTGCGGCTTGGGGGCGCCCGGCCCCCGCCAGGGGGCCTCGCCGGCGAGCGCCAGGGCGGCCTGCGCGAGGGCCGCGATGTCGCCGGTGCCGACCGAGCCGAACTCGTTGACGGCCGGGTGGGCGCCGCTCTCCAGCGCCTCGCACAGGGCGGTGACGACGGTGGGCCGCAGGCCGGCGCCGCCCGCGAGGAGCTGGTTGGCGCGGACGGCGAGCATCGCCCGCACCTCGCGCGCGGGCAGCTCCTCGCCGATGGCGCCGGCGTGGCTGCGCAGCAGCCTCAGGCCGTGCTCGGCGGCCCGCTCGGTGGGCACGTCCTCGTTGCGGTTGGCGCCCACGCCGGTGGAACGGCCGTAGACGCGCCCGGTCGCGGCGATCTGCCGGGCGGCGTCCCAGGACTCCGCCACCCGTTTCATCGCGTCCGTGCCGGGGACCGGCCGGGCGGTCCCCTCGGCGAGGCGTACGACGTCGGCGACGCCGAGCCCGATCCCGTCGAGGACCACCAGGCCGGTGTGTCCCGGGGACGCAGTCTCCGAAGTGTCCACGATCCGAGACGACATCGACCTCAAACCCCCATCCGTCCGGACACCCGCCTATTCAGATGCCAAGAACTCTGCATGACGCCATACAGCCGGGCAAGGGAAGTGACCGGCGGGACGGCCCGAACAGGGGGGATAACCCCAGTGCGGCGGGCCGTACGGCTCCTTACCGTGGTGTTCCATGACGGGAATGGAGACCGGTATGGACGCGCGGGACGCCGAGCTCAAGAAGGAACTGAACGCCACCCTGCAGGCGCGCAGGGAACTCGGCGAGGACTACGAGTCCGCACTCGTCGACTCGTTCCTGGAGAAGGTCGACCAGCGCATCGACGGCGCGGTCGAGCGCCGGGTGCGCAGGCAGCTCGCCGAGCAGCAGATGGTGGTGGCCCGGGGCGCCCGGGCGCCGAAGCCGACCGACACCTGGGGCGAGCGCTTCGGCTTCGGCCTGGTCTCGCTGGTGCTCGCCGTTCCGCTGTCCGCGATCGGCGGCTCGCTCGGCCATCTGCCCGGCCTGTTCGCCGCCTGGGCGGGCATCGTCGGCGTCAACTTCGTCCAGGCCGCCCGCGGCAACCCCGAGCTCCTCGGCCGGCGCCGGCGGCGGAGCGAGGACGGGGACCGCTGGGAGGAGTGAGAAGGACTTGCGCGGGGACCGCCGCACCCCCGCGAACGGGGGGCGGGACGACGGCGGTCCCCGCGAGGACGCCGACCGGGTCAGGCCCGGCCGTGCGTCGGGGCGTCCATGGAGGTCCGGGAGCCGCTCCGGAGGTCCTTGGACGTTCGGGTGCCGGCCGGGGCGGGGAGCCGCTCCCGCCCTGCCGACACCCCCTAAGGTGCCAAAGCCGTGTTAAGCCGGTGCTGCGTGGACGTGACGCGCTCGTACCACTTCCGCGAAGTCCGCGGAGGTGGCCGGTGGCCGCGGCCTCGCCACCGCCACCGGCACGTCACCCGGGGTCCGGCGTCACTTCACCTTGGCCAGGAAGGACAGCAGGTCCTGCCGGCTGATCACGCCGGTCGGCTTGCCCTCGACGAGGACGATCGCCGCGTCCGCGGCGCCGAGCACGGACATCAGGTCGGCCACCGGCTCGCCGGAGCCGACCTGCGGCAGCGGCGCGGACATGTGCTTCTCCAGCGGGTCCTCCAGGGAGGCCCGCTTGGTGAACAGGGCGTCGAGCAGTTCCCGTTCCACCACCGAGCCCACGACCTCGGCGGCCATGACGTCCGGGTGACCGGCGCCCGGCTTCACGATCGGCATCTGCGAGACGCCGTACTCGCGCAGCACCTCGATGGCCTGGCCGACGGTCTCGTCCGGGTGCATGTGGACGAGGGAGGGGATGGCGCCGTGCTCCTTGTCGTTCAGGACGTCGCCGACCCGCGCGCTCGGGCCCGTGTCCTCGAGGAAGCCGTAGTCGGCCATCCACTCGTCGTTGAAGATCTTGCTGAGGTACCCGCGGCCGCTGTCGGGCAGCAGCACCACGACGACGTCGTCCTCGCCGAGCCGGGAGGCGACCTCCAGCGCCGCGACGACCGCCATCCCGCAGGAGCCGCCGACCAGCAGCCCCTCCTCCTTGGCCAGCCGGCGGGTCATCTGGAAGGAGTCCTTGTCGGACACCGCGACGATCTCGTCGGCCACGGTCCGGTCGTAGGCGGTCGGCCAGAAGTCCTCACCGACGCCCTCGACCAGGTACGGCCGCCCGGAGCCGCCGGAGTACACGGAGCCCTCGGGGTCGGCGCCGATCACCTTGACCCTGCCGTCGCTGACGTCCTTCAGGTAGCGGCCGGTGCCCGAGATGGTCCCGCCGGTGCCGACGCCCGCCACGAAGTGGGTGATCCTGCCCTCCGTCTGCTCCCACAGCTCGGGGCCGGTGGAGTGGTAGTGGGAGAGGGGGTTGTTGGGGTTGGAGTACTGGTCGGGCTTCCAGGCGCCGGGCGTCTCGCGCACCAGCCGGTCGGAGACGTTGTAGTAGGAGTCCGGGTGTCCGGGGTCCACGGCGGTCGGGCAGACGACGACCTCGGCGCCGTAGGCCCGCAGCACGTTGATCTTGTCGGTGCTCACCTTGTCGGGGCACACGAAGATGCACTTGTACCCCTTCTGCTGGGCCACGATGGCGAGCCCGACCCCGGTGTTGCCGCTGGTCGGCTCGACGATGGTGCCGCCCGGCTGCAGCTCCCCGCTCTTCTCCGCCGCCTCGATCATGCGCAGGGCGATGCGGTCCTTCACCGAACCGCCCGGATTGAAGTACTCGACCTTGGCCAGGACGGTCGCCCGAATGCCCTTGGTCACGCTGTTGAGCCTCACCAGCGGGGTGTTGCCGACGAGGCTGATCATCGAGTCGTGGAATTGCACCGTTGTCTCCGGATGCTTGCAAAAGATGTGGCCGTGATGGTGCCGCCAGCCTACGGCTCACCGCCGCCCGGCAGTCCGGGGGTTTCCCCCGGACGCCACGGCACACCCGGCGGAGATTGGCGCACGGCCGGTACGGGGCAAGGAATTGTTGTACGGCTAGGAGGAGGTGGCGGCGACGTATGACGAGCATGTCGAGGGCGCGGGTGGCCCGGCGGATCGCGGCCGGCGCGGCGTTCGGCGGTGGCGGGATCGGGCTGGCCGGCGCGGCCGCCGTGGGACTGCTGCTGGCGGAGGTCCGCCTGGCCAGGCGGCACGTGGGCAACGGCACCAGCGGACGGGTCCCGGTGGCGGACGGCCTGTACGGCACGTCCTACACCGTCCCCGACGAACCGCCCCTGCGCCTGACCATGCTCGGTGACTCCACGGCCGCGGGCCAGGGCGTGCACCGCGCGGGCCAGACGCCGGGCGCCCTGCTCGCCTCGGGCCTCGCCGCGGTGGCCGAGCGCCCGGTGGAGCTGCACAACGTGGCCCTGCCGGGAGCCACCTCCGACGACCTGGACCGCCAGGTGGCGCTGGTGCTGGCGGACCCCACCCGCACGCCCGACGTCTGCGTGGTCATGATCGGCGCCAACGACGTCACCCACCGCATGCCGCCGACCCGTTCGGTGCGCCATCTCTCGGCGGCGGTACGCCGGCTGCGCACGGCCGGCGCGGAGGTGGTGGTCGGCACCTGCCCCGACCTCGGCACCATCGAACCGGTCCAGCAGCCGCTGCGCTGGCTGGCCCGCCGCTCCTCCCGCCAGCTCGCCGCGGCCCAGACGATCGGCGTCGTCGAGCAGGGCGGGCGCACGGTGTCGCTGGGCGACCTGCTCGGCCCCGAGTTCGAGGCCAACCCCCGCGAGCTCTTCGGACCCGACAACTACCACCCCTCGGCGGAGGGCTACGCGACGGCCGCCATGGCCGTGCTCCCCACGGTCTGCGCGGCCCTCGGCCTCTGGCCGGCCGAGGAGGAGCGCCCCGACGTCTCCCGCCACGAGGGCTTCCTCCCGGTCGCCAGGGCGGCGGCGGAGGCCGCCTCCGAGGCGGGCACGGAGGTCACGGCGGCGATGCCGACCGGACCCCGGGGCCCCTGGGCGCTGCTCAAGCGCAGGCGCAGGCGCCGGGTGCAGGAGCCGGAGACGCGGACACCACCGGCGTCCTCGCGCACCCGGCTGCCCGGGGGCGCCGCCTCCGGTGGAGCCTGAACAAAGCAAGCGCTTAGAAAATTGCGGTCAGGGTCACACCGCGCCACCCGTGACCCTGACCATACGTACGGGTAACTTCCCCAGGAAGCCCTGCCCATCGCCACACGTACGCCACTGGAGCCGTGATGCCCGAAGCCGTGATCGTCTCGACCGCCCGCTCCCCCATCGGCCGCGCTTTCAAGGGCTCGCTCAAGGACCTGCGCCCCGACGACCTCACCGCCACGATCATCCAGGCCGCCCTCGCCAAGGTCCCCGGGCTGGACCCGCAGGACATCGAGGACCTGATGCTCGGCTGCGGCCTGCCCGGCGGCGAGCAGGGCAACAACCTCGGCCGCATCGTCGCCGTGCAGATGGGCATGGACCACCTGCCGGGCTGCACCATCACCCGGTACTGCTCCTCCTCGCTGCAGACCTCCCGCATGGCGCTGCACGCCATCAAGGCCGGCGAGGGCGACGTCTTCATCTCGGCGGGCGTCGAGATGGTCTCCCGCTACACCAAGGGCAACTCCGACAGCCTCCCGGACACGCACAACCCCCTGTTCGCCGAGGCCGAGGCCCGCACCGCCGAGGTCGCCCAGCAGGAGGGCACGACCTGGCACGACCCGCGCGAGGACGGCAAGCTCCCCGACCCCTACATCGCGATGGGCCAGACCGCCGAGAACCTCGCCCGCCTCAAGGGGATCACCCGTCAGGACATGGACGAGTTCGGCGTCCGCTCGCAGAACCTCGCCGAGGAGGCCATCAAGAACGGCTTCTGGGAGCGCGAGATCACCCCGGTGACCCTGCCCGACGGCACGGTCGTCGCCAAGGACGACGGCCCGCGCGCCGGCGTCACCATGGAGGGCGTCGCGGGACTCAAGCCGGTCTTCCGCCCCGACGGCCTGGTCACCGCCGGCAACTGCTGCCCGCTGAACGACGGCGCGGCGGCCGTGGTCATCATGAGCGACACCAAGGCACGCGAGCTCGGCCTCACCCCGCTCGCCCGCATCGTGTCCACCGGCGTCTCCGGCCTGTCCCCCGAGATCATGGGGCTCGGTCCGGTCGACGCGAGCAACCAGGCCCTGCGACGGGCCGGCCTCACCATCGACGACATCGACCTGGTCGAGATCAACGAGGCGTTCGCCGCCCAGGTGATCCCCTCCTACCGCGAGCTGGGCATCCCGCTGGAGAAGCTGAACGTGAACGGCGGCGCGATCGCCGTCGGCCACCCCTTCGGCATGACCGGCGCCCGCATCACCGGCACGCTCATCAACTCCCTCCGGTTCCACGACAAGCAGTTCGGTCTGGAGACCATGTGCGTCGGCGGCGGCCAGGGCATGGCCATGGTCATCGAGCGCCTGAGCTGAACCTGTCGGTGACCGCCGTAGCACACACCGTGAGCCGACGGCCCGGAGTCCGGGAAACCCCGGGCCTCCGGGCCGTTTTGTGATCCAATCTCCCCCAGGATGTGACCTATCTCCCTGACGGAGGGGATTTACGCAGGTCAGCGTCGTTGCGTCAGTGAAGCCCGGGTCCAAAGTCCCGCCCGTTTCGTGACGTTACGCACTGACAGCTGGTTAGTCCGCCCTTCAAGCTGATGTAGGAAGTCGGGGGTCGACTTTGAACCGGGAGTACGTCAGTGAGCGCCATGCCGATCGCCTTGCTGGTCATCACGGCCGCCACGGGCGCCGTGGGCGTCGCCGTCCTGCGCACGCTCATGGTGCTGCGCCGTGAGGTCGCGGTACTGCACACCCAGCTCGCCGAGAACAACTCCGCGCGCGGTCTCGTACCGGCCGCCCGCTCCTCCGAGGCCGACGAGATACGTGCCGCGGTCGCCGCGGCGCTGGCCGAGGAGCGGGAGCGCGAGCTCGCCGAGGCGCGTGCCTTCTGGGCCGCGCAGGAGGCCCGCGACTCCGACGCGCCGTCGCTGCTGGGCCTGCCCGACAGCGAGCTGTTCCTGCCCCGCCAGGCCGATTTCGTGGGCCTGGAGCCGGTGAGCGAGCCCACCGCGGACACCGACGAGTTCACGGGGGAGTCCGCCGAGCTGGCCGCCGCCCGCCGCCGCCACCCCTCGCACCCGGACTTCGTCCCGGTCCAGTCACCGGTCGTGAACGACCACGAGCGCACGGTCGCCACCCTGGAGGAGCTCGCCTCCTCCCGCGTCGAGCTGGCCGACGTCCGCCCGGGGCCGCTGGGCACCCTCGACGTGTACGTCTTCGCCGACGGCACCACCCTCTGCATGACCCCGGGCCACCGTGAGACGGCCGAGCGCCTCGCGGCGGCCCTCCGGGCCGGCGAGAGCCCGGTCCTCCTGGGCGGCTCGGGCATCTCGGGCGCGTACACGCTGACGTTCGAGTGCGGCGAGGAGAACGTCTACATCCTGGCCGACCGGGTCATCGCCTCGCTGTAGCGCGCCGGGCCCCGCAGCGCACCGAACGGGCGCGGGGAACGGCGCGAGCAGCCACGGCGGCCCGCAGCCGCGCCCGAGCCTCAGACCCCCGCCCGGTCCTGCGCCTCCCCCACCAACCGCACAGCCTCGTCGACCTGGCCCTCGTCACTCAGCACGAGGGCCAGGTCGTGAACCGCGACGGTGATCTGATCGGCCGCGGCGAACATCCCCGCGTCGGGCATCTCCCGGGGCTCCGCCCCGGGTTCCTCCAGAGCCTGCGCCCGCCGGCTCAACTCCCGTGCCAGCGCCAGCGCCTCCGCGGCACCACCCCGCTGCAGGCGGCTCTGCGGCGCCGCCCTCAGACGGTCGGCGAAATGATCCACGGCTCGCGTCAGGGGCGTCGTATCAACCACGGACCGAGCGTACGCGGACCCGCCGCACTGTTGCCAACAGGCGAACGCTCAGGCACGGTGACCTGAAGGACCGGCTTACATCCCCTTTTTCGTCCGGAGGCGCCGATGTCCCAAGTCTTCTCCGAGGAGACCCATCGCAACCTGCTCGCCCGCATCCCGCACTGCACCGGTCGTGAGGTCACCGACTGGCTCCGCGCCGTCGAGGACGGCCCGGCTCTCTTCAACTTCGAGGAAAAGGTCAGCTGGCTCCGCCACGAGCACAATCTCGCGTACGGCCACGCCAAGGCGATTGTTCATGAGTACGACCTGAGGAGGGCCGCGCGCAAACTGCTCTAGGCGCGCAACTGGACGACGACGAAGGGCCCCGGGAGGAACCCGGGGCCCTTCGCTGTTCCCGCCGCGCGCGGCGCGGCCGTCGAGCGCTAGTCGCTGCTGTTGAGGATCGCGATGATCCGCAGGAACTCCATGTAGATCCACACCAGCGTCAGCGTCAGGCCGAAGGCGGCCAGCCACGCCTCGTCCTTCGGCGCGCCGTAGGCGATGCCGTCCTCGACCTGCTTGAAGTCCAGGGCGAGGAAGCAGGCGCCGAGCAGGATGCCGACGACACCGAAGAAGATGCCGAGCGGGCCGCTGCGGAAGCCCAGGCCGTCACCGCCGCCGAAGACGGCGAACAGCAGGTTCACCACCATCAGCAGCACGAAGCCGAGCGCGGCCGCCATCACGAAGCCGTAGAAGCGGCGGTTGACGCGGATCCAGCCCGCCTTGTAGGCGAGCAGCACACCGGCGAAGACCGCCATCGTGCCGATCACGGCCTGCATGGCCGCGCCGCTCGCGATGCGGTTGTCGACGATGCTGGAGACGACGCCGAGGAAGACACCCTCGAACGCGGCGTACGACATGATCAGCGCGGGCGAGGCCTTGCGCTTGAAGGACTGGACGAACGCCAGGACCATGCCGATCAGCGCCGCGCCGATACCGATGCCGTAGGACCGGCTGATGTGGGCGTCGTCGACCGGCAGCAGCGCCCAGGCGAGCGCGGCCGTCACGACCAGGATGCCGAGCGTCGACGCCGTGCGCAGCACGACGTCGTCCATCGTCATCCGGCCGGTGGTGGCCGGGGCCTGCGGCGGGGCGCCCTGCAGGCCCTGCTGGGCGTAGGGGTTCTGCGCGTACGGGTTCTGCGCGTAGGGGTTGCCGGCGGGCTGCGCGTAGGGGTTGCCCTGCGTGCCGACAGCCTGTCCCCCGGCCCCCGGCGCGGCGTTGAAGCCCGCGTAGCCGTTGTCGCGGCTGAACCCCCGTCGCGAGAAGACCGGGTTTCTGCTCCTCATTGCACTCCTCCATGGCCGCACGACGCGGCCTTGGCATCAAGGGTAATGGATCGGCAAAGGATTGACCCTGGTGCTTGGGGAGGATCTTTCCCTCGTCGTGCTGCGCAACACGCTACGCGGATCCGTGATTCCCCTCACCGCGGCGGGCCATTCATGACCGATCTGCGACCTGGCCGGAACCGGTCGGAGATCACTCAGCCGAACGGGAAGCCCGTGTAGCCCTCGGCGAGGTCGGTCTCGGCGGCCCGCGAGGAGGCTATGCGCTCCAGCCGGGCGAGCTGCAGCCGCTCCTCGAAGGGGGTGGCGCCGGGTGCGCGGTG
This sequence comes from Streptomyces sediminimaris, assembly GCF_047049295.1. Taxonomy (NCBI): domain Bacteria; kingdom Bacillati; phylum Actinomycetota; class Actinomycetes; order Kitasatosporales; family Streptomycetaceae; genus Streptomyces; species Streptomyces sediminimaris. The sequence continues at coordinate 3,510,759 of NZ_JBJWOT010000001.1, forward strand.
CAGCATGGTCGTCATGTCGTAGGAGAACCGCTCGGCCTGCCAGACGCGGCGCAGGCAGGTCTGCGAGTAGGCGTCGAGGAGCTCCGCCGAGCCGGTGCGCTCCAGGTGGGTCAGCGCCCGCGCGAAGGTGACGACGTCCCCGACGGCGAGGTTCAGGCCCTTCGCGCCCGTGGGCGGCACGATGTGCGCGGCGTCGCCGGCCAGGAACAGCCGGCCGTGCCGCATGGGCTCGTGGACGTGGGAGCGCATCGGCGTCACCGACTTCTGGGTGATCGGTCCGCGCTCCAGCCGCCAGCCGTCCCCGGTCTCGAGGCGGCGCTCCAGCTCCCGCCAGATCTCCTCGTCGCTCCACGCCCCGGCGTCGGTTCCCTCGGGCACCTGGAGGTAGAGACGCGAGGTGGCCGGGGAGCGCATGGACAGCAGGGCGAAGCCGCGGTCGTGGCGGGCGTAGACCAGCTCGTCGTGCGAGGGGGGCACGTCGGCGAGGACGCCGAGCCAGGAGAAGGGGTACGTCCGCTCGAAGACGCGGGTCAGCTCCCCGGGGACCGCCTTCCGGGAGACACCCCGGAAGCCGTCGCAGCCGACGACGTAGTCGCACCGGAGGACGTCCTCGGCGCCCCCGTGCCGGAACCGGACGCGCGGGCTGTCGCCCTCCGCTCCCTCGACCGCCAGCGCCTCCGCCTCGAACAGCAGCGGGCCGCCCTCCTCGAGCTGCAGGGCGATGAGGTCCTTGCACACCTCGGTCTGGGCGTACACCATCACCGACCGGCCGCCGGTGAGGGCGGGGAAGTCGATCCGCCGGCGCCGCCCGGCGTAGCGCAGCTCGATGCCGTCGTGCCGCAGGCCCACGCGGTCCATGCGCTCCCCGGCCCCGGCCGCGCGCAGCACGTCCGCCGTGCCCTGCTCCAGTATCCCGGCCCGCTGGCGCTGCTCGACGTAGGCCCGGTCGCGGCTCTCGAGCACGACCGAGTCGACGCCGGCGTCGTGCAGCAGCCGGGCGAGCAGCAGTCCGGCCGGACCGGCTCCGATGATGCCGACGGTGGTACGCATCGGTCGTTCCCTTCGGGTGGGCGCCATGGCCATGATGTTCGTCTGGTGAAGTTTTATTCACCAACTTCTGACCGCGAGTCTCCGGCCACACGCGCCCGCTGTCAACAGACGGTGAAGTCCTCAATGGAGGGTGCACGGAAACGATGAGGGGAAGTGCCCGGAGCCGGACTTGAACCGGCACGCCCGCGAAGGGGCAGCGAGGTTTAAGCTCGCCGTGTCTGCATTCCACCATCCGGGCAGGCCATGGGCTCCGCTTCGAGCGTCCCGAGCCTATCGGGATACGTCCCCCGAACAGCCGACCGGTGGACCGATGTTGTCTTATTTTATTGGCGTCTGAGGGTGCATCAGCCCGTGGTACGCGCCATCCGCACTTGCCAATAGCCTTGCGTGCGGCGGTTCCCGGCGCATGCGGAATGACGGAATTTCACCGCCCGAACGAGGGTGCTCCACCGGTTCTCGACGCACGCCCGCACGGGCGGCGGAGTCAGGGGTCCCCGTCATCCCCAGGTATGACTACGCGGCAGGTGGTCCGACCCGAGTCGCCCCCGGGAACCGGAACAGCGGCTGACTCCACGGGCCGCCGCGGCGACCACGATGGAACACGTCCCCTTCACGACGTCGCCCCCCGAGGAGTTCCTTCCCGTGACCACCACACCTGTCGCCGGCCGGGCCACCGCCACCGTGGCCGCGCGCGCCACGGACCTGTCGAAGATCTACGGACAGGGCGAGACCCAGGTGGTCGCCCTCGACCGGGTCTGCGTCGACTTCCGGCAGGCCGAGTTCACCGCGATCATGGGCCCCTCGGGGTCGGGCAAGTCCACGCTGATGCACTGCGTGGCCGGGCTCGACACCTTCTCCTCCGGCTCCGTCCGCATCGGCGACACCGAACTCGGCTCCCTCAAGGACAAGCAGCTCACCAGGCTCCGCCGGGACAAGATCGGCTTCATCTTCCAGGCGTTCAACCTGCTGCCGACGCTGACCGCCCTGGAGAACATCACCCTCCCGATGGACATCGCGGGCCGCAAGCCCGACCAGCAGTGGGTGGAGACGGTGATCGGGATGGTCGGTCTCAGGGACCGCCTCGGCCACCGGCCCGCCCAGCTCTCCGGCGGCCAGCAGCAGCGCGTCGCCGTGGCCCGCGCCCTCGCCTCCAGGCCGGACATCGTCTTCGGCGACGAGCCGACCGGAAACCTCGACTCCCGCTCCGGTGCCGAGGTGCTGGGCTTCCTGCGCAACTCCGTACGGGAGCTGGGGCAGACGGTGGTCATGGTGACCCACGACCCGATGGCGGCGGCGTACGCGGACCGGGTGGTGTTCCTCGCGGACGGACGGGTCGTCGACGAGATGTACCGGCCGACCGCCGAGACCGTCCTGGACTTCATGCGGCAGTTCCCCGGGGGAAACCCCCGGACCACCGAGTTCGAGGCGAAGGGCCGTACGAGCTGATGTTCCGCACCGCCCTGCGCAACGTCCTTGCGCACAAGGCCCGGCTCCTGATGACCGTGCTCGCCGTGATGCTCGGCGTGGCCTTCGTGTCCGGGACGCTGGTCTTCACCAACACCGTCTCCGACGCCTTCCAGAACAGCTCCACCAAGGGGTTCGACCAGGTCGACGTGGCCGTCCGGGCCAAGTCCCGGGCGGACAAGGGCAACACGATCAGCAAGGCGCCCGAGCTGACCCAGGCCATGCTCGACAGGAGCGCGAAGGTGCCGGGCGCGGCGCGCGCCGTCGGTGTCGTCAGCGGCTTCACCGCCGTCGCCGGCAAGGACGGCAAGCTCGTCGGCCGCGGCTTCCAGTCGCAGGGCGGCAACTACTGGGGCACCAAGGACCCCCGGTACCCGCTGAAGTCCGGCAGCGCTCCGCACGGCGCGCACCAGGTCGCCATCGACGCGAAGACCGCCGAGCGCACCGGGTACAAGGTCGGCGACACCGTCCGCCTCTCCGTCGACGGCCCGGTCCTCACCCCGACGATCAGCGGCGTCTTCACCACCGACGACGGCAACGTCGCCGCCGGCGGCAGCCTCGCCCTCTTCGACACGGCCACCGCCCAGAAGCTGTTCGGCAAGCCCGGCACGTACGACGAGATCGACGTGAAGGCCGCCGCCGGCACCTCCCAGACCGCGCTGAAGGCCGGGCTGGACAAGGCGCTGGGCACCAGGCTGCTGGAGACCACCACCGGCAGGAAGCTCGCCGACGACCAGGCGCGGCAGATCTCCTCCTCGATGAGCGGGCTGAAGCAGGGCCTGCTGGTCTTCGCGGGCATCGCGCTCTTCGTCGGCACCTTCATCATCGCCAACACCTTCACCATGCTGGTCGCCCAGCGCACCAAGGAGCTGGCGCTGCTGCGCGCCGTCGGCGCCTCGCGGCGCCAGGTCACCCGGTCGGTGCTGATCGAGGCGTTCGTGGTCGGTGTGGTCGCCGGCGTCACCGGACTGGTCGCGGGCATCGGCATCGGCGCCGGCCTGCGCGCCCTCATGGGCACGCTGGGCGGCAGCGTCCCGGACGGCCCGCTGGTCATCACGCCGGGCACGGTCGCGGCGGCCCTCGCGGTCGGCGTCGTCATCACCATGCTCGCGGCGTGGCTGCCCGGCCGCCGCGCCGCGAAGATCCCGCCGGTCGCCGCGATGAGCAGCGTCCACGCGAAGGCGACGACCAAGTCGCTGGTGCTGCGCAACACGCTGGGCGCGCTGTTCAGCGGCGCGGGCGTCGCGGTGGTCCTGGCGGCCACCACGATGAACGGCTCGGACGGCCAGGCCCCGATGGGCCTGGGCGCGGTCCTGCTCATCATCGGCGTCTTCATCCTCACGCCGCTGCTGTCCCGCCCGCTGATCGCGGCCGCGGCGCCGGTCCTGCGCCTCTTCGGCATCTCGGGCAAGCTGGCCCGCCAGAACTCGGTGCGCAACCCGCGCCGCACGGCGGCCACCGCCTCCGCGCTGATGATCGGGCTCACCCTCATCACCGGCATGACGGTGATGGCGGGCAGCCTGCAGAAGTCCATCGACAAGATGGCCTCGTCCGCCATCAGGGCCGACTACGTGGTCTCCATGGCCAACGGCAACGAACTCTCGCCCGGCGTCGACAGGAAGCTCGCGGCCACCGGGGAGGTCACCGACACCAGCCCGCTGCGCAACGTCTACTCGCGCATCGACGGCACGGGCGAGTCCCTGACCGGGGTGAACGGCGCGGCGATCGCGAAGCTCACCGACCTCAAGGTGGACGAGGGCGCCTTCGAGGTCGGCGGCAGCCACGTCGTGGTCGACCAGGACACGGCCAAGTCCCACGGCTGGAAGGAGGGTTCGAGCTTCACCGCGCACTACGAGGACGGGAAGTCGACCCCGCTGACGGTCTCCGGCGTCTACGAGGGCAACGAGCTGATCCGCGGCATCCTCGTCGACAGCGCCACCGTCACCCCGCACATGAGCGACCCGGGCGACATGCAGGTCCTGGTGAAGACCGCCGGCGGCGCGTCCGGCGCGACCAAGGACAAGCTGGAGAAGGCCCTCGGCAGCAACCCGGCCATCAAGGTGCAGAGCAAGCAGGACCTCTCGGACGACATCGCGAGGATGTTCACGCTGATGCTGAACATGCTCTACGGCCTGCTCGCCATGGCGGTGATCGTCGCGGTGCTCGGCGTCATCAACACCCTGGCCATGTCGGTCTTCGAACGCTCGCAGGAGATCGGCATGCTCCGCGCCATCGGCCTGGACCGCAAGGGCATCAAGCGCATGGTCCGCCTGGAGTCCCTGGTGATCTCCCTGTTCGGCGGCGTGCTCGGGATCGGCCTGGGCGTCTTCTTCGGCTGGGCGGCCGGCGAGCTGCTGGGCACGAAGATGGCGACGTACGAACTGGTCCTGCCCTGGACGAGGATGGCGGTCTTCCTCCTGCTGGCCGCGACGGTCGGCGTCCTGGCGGCCCTGTGGCCGGCCAGGCGGGCGGCCCGCCTGAACATGCTGGCGGCCATCAAGTCGGAGTAGCCGCACGTACGGAGGGGCCCCGTCCGGTGACCGGGCGGGGCCCCTCCGTACGTGCTGTCTACGCCTGGGGCCGGGAGTCCTCCCGCGACCCGGGCGCACCCCACGTACGGGTCCTGAGCGGCATGCCCGACGCGCCGCCCTCCGGCGTCCGCACGGCCAGCACCTGGTTGACCCCGATGCGGTTGCGTTCGAAGGAGAGCGCGCTGGCGGCCATGTACAGCCGCCAGACGCGGGCGCGCCCCGGACCGGTCAGCCGCACCGAACGCGCCCAGTCCGCCTCCAGGTTGGCCACCCAGCGGCGCAGCGTGAGGGCGTAGTGCTCGCGGATCGACTCCACGTCGCGCACCTCGAGCCCGGCGCGCTCGAGCTGGGTGACGGTGGTGCCGATCGGGGCGAGCTCGCCGTCCGGGAAGACGTAGGCGTCGATGAACCCGTCGACGTTGTAGGTCGATTCGTCGCGCTGCGGCCGGCGGGCGATCTGGTGGTTGAGCAGCCGCCCGCCGGGACGCAGCAGACCGTGCAGGACCCGGGCGTACTCCAGGTACCGCTCCGCGCCCACGTGTTCGGCCATTCCGATGGAGGAGATGGCGTCGTACGGCCCGTCGGCGACGTCCCGGTAGTCCTGCACCCGGATCTCCACCCGGTCGGTCAGACCCTCGTCGGCGACGCGCTTGCGGGCGTAGGCGGCCTGCTCGTGGGAGAGGGTGACGCCGACGACGCTCGCGCCGTGCTCGCGCGCGGCGTGGACGGCCATGGAGCCCCAGCCGCAGCCGACGTCGAGCAGCCGCTGACCGGGGCTCAGATCGAGCTTGCGGCAGACCAGTTCGAGTTTGTCGCGCTGGGCCTGTTCCAGGGTGCCGCCCTGCTGCCAGTAGGCGCAGGAGTACACCATGGAGGGGCCGAGGACGATCTCGTAGAAGTCGTTGCCCACGTCGTAGTGGTGGCTGATGGCGCGCCGGTCACTGCGCTTGGTGTGCAGGTGCGCGCGGGTCCGGCGGATCTCCTCGCGCGGCGGGGCGGGCGGCAGCGGCAGTCCGGCCATCTTCACCAGCCCGCGCGCGGCGGACCGCGCCTGCGGGTCCCTGAGCGCCTGGAGCAGCGTCCTGGCGTCCTCGCCGCGCTCCCACACCAGCGACGCCATCAGGTCGAGGGCGGCGTACAGGTCGCCCTCGATGTCCAGGTCCCCGGCGACCCAGGCCCGGGCCAGGCCCAGTTCCCCCGGTTTCCACAGCAGCCGGCGCACGGCCCGGCGGTTGCGCACGACCAGCGCGGGTGCGCCCGGCGGCCCCGCCTGCGAACCGTCCCAGGCGCGGATGCGCACCGGCAACGGCACCCCCAGCAACTGCTCGACGAGGCTCTTCAGCCGCAGCGCGGCGTCAGCCATGGCGTACACCTCCGTGACAGCGATCCCGGATGTCCACTCACCACGTAAACACCTGAGGGGGCACTGCGCAGTCCCCCATGCGCGTTACGGCTGGGCAAAACAGATGTAGACGCCATCTTGCTTCCGGGTGCACGCCGCCCGGAAACGCCGGAGGACCTCCCGCACCACGGATGGCGGGAGGTCCCCTGGTCGGTTCAGCGGGCCCCGGTCAGGAGGCCTTCGCCTCGCTCCTGGCCTTCTCCGGCTGGGCCGCCGGCACCGGCTTGGCGGCCTCGTAGAACTCCTCGCGCGGGTTCTCCATGGCACCGAGGGAGACGACCTCGCGCTTGAGGAACATGCCGAGCGTCCAGTCGGCGAAGACGCGGATCTTGCGGTTGAAGGTCGGCATCGCCAGGCCGTGGTAGCCGCGGTGCATGTACCACGCCAGCCGGCCCTTGAGCTTGATCTTCATCTTGCCCAGGACGATCATCGCGACGCCCTTGTGGAGGCCGAGGCCGGCCACCGCGCCCTTGTTGGCGTGGCTGTACTCCTTCTGCGGGAAGCCCCGCATGCCGGAGATCACGTTGTCGCCGAGGACCTTGGCCTGACGCAGGGCGTGCTGGGCGTTCGGCGGGCACCAGGCGTTCTCGTTGCCCGCCTTGCGGCCGGCGAGGTCGGGGACCTGGGCGTTGTCGCCTGCGGCCCAGATGTAGTCGGTGCCCTTGACCTGGAGGGTCGGCTCGGTGTCGACGTGGCCACGTGGGCCGAGCGGCAGGCCGTAGCGGGAGAGGACCGGGTTCGGCTTGACGCCGGCCGTCCACACGATCGTGCCGGAGTCGACCTCGAGGCCGTTCTTGAGCACCACGTGCCCGTCGACGCAGGAGTCCATGGAGGTGGAGAGGTAGATCTCCACACCGCGGCTCTCCAGGTGGTCCTTGCCGTAGGCGCCCAGCTTCGGGCCGACCTCGGGCAGGATCTTGTCGGCGGCGTCGACGAGGATGAAGCGCATGTCCTCGCGGGAGACGTTCTTGTAGTACTTGGCCGCGTCCCGGGCCAGGTCCTCGACCTCGCCGATGGTCTCCGCGCCGGCGAAGCCGCCGCCGATGAAGACGAAGGTGAGTGCCTTGCGGCGGATCTCCTCGTCGGTGGTGGAGTCGGCCTTGTCGAGCTGCTCGAGGACGTGGTTGCGCAGGCCGATGGCCTCCTCGATGCCCTTCATGCCGATGCCCTGCTCGGCGAGGCCGGGGATCGGGAAGGTGCGGGAGACCGCGCCGAGCGCGATCACCAGGTAATCGAAGGGCAGCTCGTACGCCTCGCCGACCAGCGGGGCGATCGAGGCGACCTTGCGGTCCTGGTCGATGCCGGTGACCCGGCCGGTGAGGACCTCCGCCTTCGGCAGCACGCGTCGCAGCGGGACGACGACGTGGCGCGGGGAGATGTTGCCGGCGGCGGTTTCGGGGAGGAAGGGCTGGTAGGTCATGTACGACCGGGGGTCGACGACCGTGACGGTCGCCTCGCCGTAGCGCATCTTCTTCTGGATGCGCCGAGCTGCGTACAGGCCTACGTACCCACCGCCTACTACGAGGATCCTGGGACGCTCCGTGGTGCTCATGCCATCGAGTATCCACCTGCCTCAGGGGGTGGGCTCGTGCGCCCCTTCACAAGCATCGGCAGGGGGTGTGTTATCCTCCGCGACCCGCCTGTCGCACCCGGTCGCGCCGCGAAGGGTGCCGGGTCGGTACGTCCCGTTGTCAATGCCGCGTGAGCTGGTGCTCCGCCGCGCGGCGGCCACCGTCAGCCCTCCGGGACACCCCCGCGAAAGCACCCTTCGGGACGCCCCCCATCCGTCCCGATTGAACACGTTCAAGGGCCTGTTGACCCCCGGAAAGCCCAACCGGCGCCTGTTTCGCGCGCCCACGAGGCGAAATTCCTTGTGAAGAACTTCACGAACTTCGCCGGCGGGGCGCCGCCGAGGGGCCCCGGAAGGCCCCTCGGCCACGCTCATACGCTATCCGACCTGCTCGTCCGAGAGCTACTGATCAGTAGCAAAGGAGACCTACGCCACCGACCAGGCGATGCCGTCGAGCGTCGCTCACGGATGCGACTCCCGACGGACGCCCGCGTGTACACGTGCACGCGTACACTGACTTCATGACTGAGAACACCGTGACCGTACGGGAAGCCCGCGCGCACCTCGCCGATCACATCAACCGGGCTGAGGAAGGTGTCCCGACCGTCATCACGCGCAATGGCGCCCCGGTGGCAGCCGTGGTCCCGATCTCGGACTTCGAAGCGTTGGAGGAAGCCGCCGACGTGATGCTGGCGCGCGAGGCCGAAGCGGTGCTGGCCGAGGGCGGCACCACCGTGACCATGGCGGAACTGCTCGCGGACCTGTTCACCGAGCACGACGGCGAGGCGGCGTGAAGTACGCCTTCCGGTTCACCACGGCGGCACAGCGGCAGCTCCGGGCCGTCAGCCGACCCGACGCCATGCGCATCCTGACCGCGTTGACCGCACTCGGCGACGACCCGTACCGCCAGGACGCCGACGTCAAGAAGCTCACCGGCGCGTCGGGCCTCTACCGGCTCCGGGTCGGAAGCTACAGGGTCGCCTACCAGATCAACGATGGTGAACTCGTCGTCCTCGTGGTCAAGGTGGGCGACCGGCGGGACGTCCACCGCAACCTGTGACGCCCCGCCCGGCCTGACAACGTCCCTCAGCGCGCCTCGGCGGCGCAGCTGTGAGCTATCCCGTCGAGGATGTCGTGCTCGCTCACCACGACCTCCCGCGCGCCGGTCCGCTCCATGATCGAGAGCAGTACGAGGGCGCCCGCCGCGATGACGTCGACGCGTCCCGGGTGCATCGAGGGAACGGCCGCGCGCTCGGCGTGGGTGGAGTGCAGCAGCCACTCGGTGATCTCGCGGACCTTCTCGCGGGAGACCCGGGAGTGGTGGATGCGCGAGGAGTCGTACCCGGGCAGCTCCTGCGCGATCGCCGACACGGTCGTGACCGAGCCCGCCAGGCCGACCAGCGTGCGCGCCTCGCGCAGCGGGACCGTCTCCTCGGCGAGGTCGAGGGCCCGCTCGACGTCGGCCCGCAGGGCCGCGATCTGCTCCTCGGCGGGCGGGTCGGTGACCGCCCCGTCCCGTACCAGGTGACGCTCGGTCATCCGCACGCAGCCGACGTCGACCGAACGCGCCCCGCGCACCCGGTCGTCGCCCACGACGAACTCGGTGGAGCCGCCGCCGATGTCCACGACGAGGTACGGCCTGGCCAGGTGGTCGCCGCCGGCCAGTTCCCGCGTCGCCCCGGTGAAGGAGTACTCCGCCTCCTGCTCGCCGGAGACGACCTCCGGCTCGACGCCGAGGATGTCCACGACACCGCGGACGAAGTCGTCGCGGTTGGAGGCGTCCCGGGAGGCCGAGGTGGCCACGAACCGGACCTTGCCGGCCCCGAGTCCGCGGATCACCTCCGCGTACTGCCGGCAGGCGGCGAAGGTCCGCTCCAGCGCCTCCGGAGCGAGCCGGCCGGTGCGGTCGACGTCCTGCCCGAGCCGCACGATCGTCATGCGCCGGTCGAGCTCCCGCAGCTCCCCGGTGGCCGCGTCGACGTCGGCGACGAGCAGCCGGATGGAGTTCGTGCCGCAGTCGACGGCGGCGACCCGGCTGAAGCCCGCGGGCACCGGCGGCGCGCCGGCGCGGACGCCGCCGCGGACCGCGGCGGGGCCGCGCACCTCGCCCTCCTCGCCGGGGTGTTCGTCCGCCGGGTCGGGCGCCGCCAGCGGCTGCACGCACGGGCCCTTGCGCCACCACGCGGGCAGCATCTCGATGGCCTCGTCGCCGAGCGGGTTGACACCCGGTCCCGCCGCCAGGGCGTGGCCGACCAGCACGTGCAGGCACTTCACCCGGTCCGGCATGCCGCCCGCGCTCGGGAAGCCCTCCAGGACCTCGATGGCGTCCCGCCGCGCGATGTAGTCCTCGTGCGCGGCGCGGTAGGCGGCGGCGAGTTCCGGGTCGGTCCTCAGCCGTTCGGTCATCTCCTTCATGACGCCGTTCGCCTCCAGCGTGCCGATCGCGGAGGCGGCGCGCGGGCAGGTCAGGTAGTACGTCGTCGGGAAGGGCGTGCCGTCGGGCAGCCGCGGCGCGGTCTCGACGACGTCCGGCTGCCCGCAGGGGCAGCGGTGCGCGATGGCGCGCAGCCCGCGCGGCGGCCGGCCGAGCTGCTGCTCGAAGGCCTCGACGTCCGCGGCGGTGGGCTCGGTGCGCGGGGTCGGCGGCAGATCGGAACGCTTCAGCGTGGGGGGCTGTCCTTGAGGGGCGGTGGCCGGGCGTCGGGCGGGCGTTTCCATGCCTGTCTTTCTGCTGGTTCGGGGGTTCACGGGCCGGCGGCTCACGAGCCCGGGTTCACGGGCCCGAGGTCCACGGGCCGGAGGCTCACCGGTCGGCGGCGTCCGACTTGTCGACGTCGTCCCAGACGTTCGTGTACCAGGGGCGGTCGGCCGCCCCCAGTTCGGACCGGGAGCGCTTGGCCGCGTTCGGGTCGACGACGACGTAACCCGTCTCGCCCGGCATCACATAGTGCAGCCGCTGCCGGATCTGCTGCTCGGCGTAGGAGTCGTCCTGCCAGCGCGCCTTGAGGTCGCGCAGCTGCTCGACCCGCTTTTGGGCCTGCTGCTTCTGCCGCTGCAGATCGGAGATCTGGGAGCGCTGGGAGACGTACTGCCTTATGGGATACGCGAGCGCCACGACCAGGGAGCACACGACCAGGGCGAGCAGGGCCGCGCGACCGGTCAGGCGCGAGCGGCGGGCCTGCCGCTTGGTCTGCGAACGGTAGACACGGGCCGCCGTCTGCTCGCCGAGCAGCCTGATCCTGGTCGCGGTCGAGAACCGGTCCCGGTCCTTCACGGCCATGTCCCCGCCTCCCGGTCACACGTGCGTACGTCCCCGCACACGGTACGGGACCGGTGCGGGGACGTACGTACGACTGGCGAGGGCTTGACCCCGGAAGGGTCAGACCTCGAGGGCCTCGAGGCCGGTCAGCCCTTGAAGCGGGGGAAGGCGCTGCGGCCGGCGTAGACCGCGGCGTCGTCGAGGATCTCCTCGATGCGCAGCAGCTGGTTGTACTTGGCGACGCGCTCGGAACGGGCCGGGGCGCCGGTCTTGATCTGGCCGCAGTTGGTGGCGACGGCGAGGTCGGCGATGGTGACGTCCTCGGTCTCGCCGGAGCGGTGGGACATCATGCACTTGAAGCCGTTGCGCTGGGCCAGCTCGACGGCGTCCAGGGTCTCGGTCAGCGAGCCGATCTGGTTCACCTTCACCAGGAGGGCGTTGGCGCTGCCCTCCTCGATGCCGCGGGCCAGGCGCTCGGGGTTGGTGACGAACAGGTCGTCGCCGACGATCTGGACCTTGTCGCCGAGGCGGTCGGTGAGGACCTTCCAGCCGGCCCAGTCGTCCTCGAACAGCGGGTCCTCGACGGAGACCAGCGGGTAGGCCGCGACCAGCTCCTCGTAGTACTCCGTCATCTCGGCGGCCGAGCGCTCCTTGCCCTCGAAGAGGTACTTGCCGTCCTTGTAGAACTCGGAGGCGGCGACGTCGAGCGCGAGGGCGATCTGCTCGCCGGGGGCGTAGCCGGCCTCCTTGATCGCTTCCAGGATGAGGTCGAGGGCCTCGCGGTTGGAGCCGAGGTTCGGGGCGAAGCCGCCCTCGTCGCCGAGGCCGGTGGCCAGGCCCTTGCTCTTCAGTACCTTCTTGAGGGTGTGGTAGACCTCGGCGCCCCAGCGCAGGGCCTCGGAGAAGGACTCCGCGCCGATCGGGGCGATCATGAACTCCTGGATGTCCACGTTGGAGTCGGCGTGCGAGCCGCCGTTCAGGATGTTCATCATCGGCACCGGCAGCAGGTGCGCGTTCGGGCCGCCCAGGTAGCGGAAGAGGGGCAGGTCGGACGCCTCGGAGGCGGCGTGGGCGACGGCGAGGGAGACGCCGAGGATGGCGTTGGCGCCGAGCGAGCCCTTGTTGTCGGTGGCGTCCAGGTCGAACATCGCCTGGTCGATCAGGCGCTGCTCGGTGGCGTCGTAGCCGACCAGCTCCGGGCCGATCTGCTCGATCACGGCGAGGACGGCCTTCTCGACGCCCTTGCCCTGGTAGCGGCCCGGGTCGCCGTCGCGGAGCTCGATGGCCTCGAAGGCGCCCGTGGAGGCGCCGGACGGGACGGCGGCACGACCCGTGCTGCCGTCGTCGAGGCCGACCTCGACCTCGACCGTGGGGTTGCCTCGGGAGTCCAGGATTTCCCGGGCTACGACGACGTCGATGGACGGCACGAGCATCTCCTTCATGGATGTGACACGGCTACGGCAGTAGCGCGGTGGCTCTGCGAGACGAGCCTAACCGGCTCCGGCCGTTCAGCCACGCGGTCGCCCACCCCTTGAGCAGAACCGAGAGTAAATTGTTTCCGAACGGAACAAAAACCGGCACGGAAGCGCACGCTCGGGCGCGCGAAAAGCCCCGCCCCGGTGCGTACGGGGGAACACGCACCGGGGCGGGGAGCCCGTGGGGGACGGGGCGGCCCCTCACGCGCCCCCTTGCTGGAGGGCGCGACTGTCAGGGCACCGCGAGTCCGGCTACCGGCCCGCCGTCACGTCAGGGGCGCCTGCGGGCCCGCCGTCACGTCAGGGGCGACTGCCGGCCCGCTGTCACTTCAGGTGCAGCTGCTGGCCCGGGTAGATGAGGTCGGCGTTCTGGACGATGTTCTTGTTCAGCTTGAACAGCTTCGCCCAGCCACCGGCGACGTGGTGCCTCGCGGCGATCGAGCTGAGGGTGTCGCCCTTGACGACCTTGTACTCGCCATCGCCCTTCTTGACCTTCTTGCCGGTCGGGGTGGTGACGGTCTTCTGGCTCTTGTGCGGCTTCACGGCCGGACGCTCGGAGGAGCGGGAGGCGGCCTGCGAGCCGGTGGAGCGGGTGGTGGTGCTCGGCTTCGAGGCGGCGGCACCGTTGTAGGCGGCGCCGGACAGGCCCGTGCCGCAGACCGGCCAGGCACCCTTGCCCTGGGAGGCGAGGACCTTCTCGGCGACGGCGATCTGCTGGGCCTTGCTGGCCTGGTTGGCCTGCGGGGCGTAGGCGGTGCCGCCGTACGCGGCCCAGGTGGAGGCGGAGAACTGCAGGCCGCCGTAGTAGCCGTTGCCGGTGTTGATGGACCAGTTGCCACCCGACTCGCACTGGGCGACCGTGTCCCACTCGGAGGCGGTGGCGGCGGAGGCGTTGCCGGCCGCCATCAGCGGGGCGGCGATGGCGACACCGGTGATGCCGGCGAACGCGGCGACCCGGGTGGCCTTGGACGGACGACGGTGCTTGCCCTGGCCGGAAAACAGCATGGTTGATCCCCTCACCGACGCCTGCGAGGTGAGCTGTCGGGTTCGGGCCGGTTGAGTTGCCCGGTCGTGCCTCGCTCTCGCTCGGCACGGCTACACCCCTAGCCGCCACCGGCAACTTCCCGGTGGGGCACTTACCTTGGGTCCCCCGCTCCTGCCTACGGCGCTTGACGCGACGACTGTTCCCGTACGGCCGCTGGCAGGATTCGGCGTTGCGGCGGACGGGGCTCGTGTTGACGAGCGATGAAGACCGTAGACACGCCCTCCGCGGAAATTCAAAGACGATCAGGGCCTCTGAGACTCATCCCACACTTTCACCAAACCGGACATTCCCGAGCGAAGCGTGACGTGAACTCCCGCTGGTTTTGGCCCTATTCGTCACCGAGTCGCAGGGTCTGACCGGCCACGATGTGGTTCGGGTCGTCGCCGATGGCCTTCTTGTTCTCGTCATACAGCGCGCGCCACCCGCCGCTCACGTCACGGGAGTCCGCGATGGAGGCGAGGGTGTCGCCGGCGCGGACGGTGTAGCCGGCGTCCGCGTGGCCGTCGGCGGTCGTCTCGTCCGCGCTCGCGCCACGGTGGCGGCCGGTACCGAGCGCGCCATTGTCGGACGCGCCGCTGCCGGACGCGGCGCTGCCGGACGCGGCGGCGCCGAGCGCGCCGGTGTCGACGAGGCTCCAGGAACCCGCGGCCTGCCGAGCGTTGTCCGGGTCGTCCGTCTCCGCCGGGTTCGCGGCCGAGCCGCCGCCCTGTGAAGCACTCGGGCCGCGAGGGGACGGGGACGTGGAGGCGGAGGCGGACGGCGAGGCGGACGTCCCGGATTCGGCTGAGTTGTCCGCCTTGCCGGTGGAGGCAGGAGACGAGCTGCCGGAGGGGTCCGAGGACGGATCGGCGGACGGATCCGACGAAGAGGACCCGGAGCCCCCGGACGAGCCGCCCGAGGAGTTGGACAGGCCGAGGGAATTCGACAGGCCGAGGGAGCCGGAGGTCGCTCCGGAATCGGAGGAGCCCGACGAGCCCGACGAACCCGACGAGCCGCTGCCGCCGTCCAGCACGCCGGTGTCGATGTCGGCCGAGTCCGCGGCCTTGCTCAGCCCGGTGGTCAGCCCGCAGGTGTGGAAGGCACCCACGCCCTGGTCCTGGAGGATCTTCTGGGCGACGGCGATCTGCTGGTTGCGGCTGGCCAGGTCGGGCCGCGGGGCGTAGTCGAGACCCCCGTACCTCTCCCAGTCGTCCTGGCTCAACTGCAGGCCGCCGTACAGGCCGTTGCCGCTGTTCTGGCTCCAGGCCCCGTCGGTCTCGCACTGCGCCACCTTGTCCCACGTGGCGCCGTCGTCGGCGGCGCTCGCGGCGGAGGCGGCGAGGAGCGGGATGGCGATCGCGGAACCGGTCACCCCGGCGGCGACGATGATGGCGGGGGCCTGGCGGGGGCGACGGTGCCGACCGTTCCCGGAGAGCATGCGAGGGCCTTTCGGAGACAGCATTGACCGGCGCGGCGCATGGCGCTCCGCACACCGCGCTGGTGGGTGAAAGTATCGGCTGACGATCACTTGTCACAAGTTAATGCCGCGCAGATCACGTGAAGATCACATAGTTGAAGGCGTGTCATCTTTGACCTGTTCCGCACGGTCGGGCGATCAGCGGCCGGTGCCTATACGGTCGTTCCGTGACCGTCCCGAACGCCGCCCCCGAACTGTTCACGTGGGAATTCGCCTCCGATCCCTACCCGGCCTACGCCTGGCTGCGCGAGCATTCCCCCGTCCACTGGACGAGACTGCCCAGCGGGGTCGAGGCGTGGCTGGTCACGCGCTACGCCGACGCACGTCAGGCGCTCGCGGACGGGCGGCTGTCGAAGAACCCCGACCATCACGCCGAGGACGCGCAGGGCAAGAGCAGGACCGGCATCCCGGGCGAGCGCAGCGCCAATCTGATGACGCACCTGCTCAACCTCGATCCGCCGGACCACACCCGGCTGCGCCGTCTCGTGTCCAAGGCGTTCACGCCGCGCAGGGTGGCGGAATTCACGCCGCGGGTGCAGGAGTTGACGGACGGCCTGATCGACCGGTTCGCGCCACGCGGCGAGGCCGATCTGATCCACGAGTTCGCCTTCCCCCTCCCCATCCACGCCATCTGCGACCTCCTCGGCGTCCCGCGCGAGGACCAGGACGACTTCCGCGAGTGGGCGGGGATGATGATCCGGCACGGCGGGGGGCCGCGCGGCGGGGTCGCCCGCTCGGTGAAGAAGATCCGCGGTTATCTCGCCGAACTCATCCACCGCAAGCGCGGCGACCTCGGCGACGACCTGATCTCGGGCCTCATCCGCGCCTCGGACCACGGCGAGCATCTGACCGAGAACGAGGCCGCCGCGATGTGCTTCGTGCTCCTCTTCGCCGGTTTCGAGACCACCATCAACCTCATCGGCAACGGCACGTACGCGCTGCTGCGCGACCCGGGGCAGCGGGCGCGGCTCCAGGAGGCGGTCGAGCACGGTGACACGGCGCTGCTCGACACCGCCGTCGAGGAACTGCTCCGCTACGACGGCCCCGTGGAACTGGCCACCTGGCGCTTCGCCACCGAGCCGCTCGCCATCGGCGGGCAGCGCGTCGCCACCGGGGATCCCGTCCTGGTCGTCCTCGCGGCGGCGGACCGCGACCCCGCCCGCTTCACCGAGCCCGACACCCTGGACCTCTCCCGCCGCGACAACCCGCACCTCGGCTACGGCCACGGCATCCACTACTGCCTCGGCGCTCCCCTGGCCCGCCTGGAGACCCGCACCGCGCTGGAGACCCTGCTCCGCCGCCTCCCCGACCTCGACCTCGCCGCCGACCCGGCCGACCTGCGCCGGCGCGGCGGGCTCATCATGCGCGGCTTGCGAGAACTGCCCGTACGGTTCACGCCGTCCTGACGGGCGCCGTCTCCCGTCCTGACGGGCGTCATCCCCGTCCCCGTCTTGTCGTCCGTCCTCCCGGCCCCCGTCCTCCCATCCGTCCTACCGCCCGCCCTACTGTCCGCCCTACCGGGTGGTCTCCTCCGCCTGTCTGATCGCGTCGCGGTAGGCGCGGGCCGCCGCGCGCAGTGCCGCTTCCGGGTCCACGCCCTCGGCCTCGGCGCGTACCGCGAGGGCCAGCAGCTCGTAGCCGACGCCCTCCGACCGCGGGAGGGGCACGTCCAGGCCCGCGGTCCGGGTGCGGGAGGCCAGCTTCGCGGCGAGGGCGAGGCCGGGCTGGCCCAGGGGGACGCCCTCCGTCACCGAGGTGCGCCGCTTCTCCACCGCCTTGGTGCGCAGCCAGTGCTCCTTGACCTCCTCCGGCGTCGACGCGGTCTCGTCGCCGAAGACGTGCGGGTGGCGGTGGATGAGCTTGGTGACGATGCTGGCGGCGACGTCGTCGACGGAGAAGGGCGCGTCCGGGTCCTCCTCGGCGATACGGGAGTGGAAGACCACCTGGAGCAGGACGTCGCCGAGCTCCTCGCGCAGTTCCTCGCGGTCACCGTCCTCGATCGCCTCGACGAGTTCGTACGCCTCCTCGATGCCGTACTTCGCCAGCCCCTTGTGGGTCTGCTGGGAGGACCACGGGCACTCCACGCGGATCCGGTCCATGACCTGCACGAGATCGAGGAGGCGGGCGCCCGGCAGGTCGTAGGAGGCGGGGAGCAGCTCCAGCTCCGGCATCCGCACCCGCCCGGAGCCCGCGAGGCGCGCGAGGCCGTCGGTGAGGGCCGGCTCGCCCTCCCCGGTGGCCACGACCACGACCGTGCGGCCCCCGGCGCACGCACTGACCAGCTCCTCGGCGGTGGGCGACGCCTCGTCGACGGCTATGCCGGCCTCGCGCAGATACGGCAGCTGCGGATGCGCGCCGTCCGCGCACAGCACGCGGTCGGCGGCGCGCAGCGCCTGCCAGGCGGGCCAGGACAGCAGGCCGGGCGCGACGCGGTGGCTGGTGGTGAGCAGGACGATGCGGCCGGGCGCCTCTTCGGAGCTGGTTGCGTTCACGATCCGAAAGTAACCCACGCCGCCGACCGACCCGGGAGTTGTCCACAGGCAGCCCGTCGCCGGACCGGCCGGCCGCCCGCCGGCCGTCCACAGGCAGGTGGTCACAGGCAGGCGGTCACAGGCAGGCGGTCACAGGCAGGCGGTCACAGGCAGGTCAGCTACAGGGCGGCACGCCCCGCCGTACCGTTACGCCGACTGCTGCGTCCCCGATGCCGTGACCTCGCGCACCCACGGCGTCTTCGCGTCGACGCGGCTGCTCTTCTTCACGTCCCAGGCGCCGTAGCGCGGGTTCAGGTCGACCTTGAGTTCCTCGGACGCCTTGGAGAGGGCCTTCCAGAAGGCCGGCTTGCTGGTGTCGGTGCCGAGGCTCTGGGCGAGCTTCTGCGCCTCCAGCTGGAGGCGCAGGTTGTCGTCGAGGCGCTTCGGCGCGACCCCGTACTGCTGCAGCCAGGCCGTCTCCAGCGCCTTGGAGCCGCCGACCTGCTGTTCCAGGCCGGTGCGCATCTGCTGGATCTCCTTGGACGTGACCGTGACGCCCGCGTCCCTCGCGGCCCGGTGCAGCACCCGGTCGAGGACCATGCTGTGCAGGGTGTCGCGGGTGAGGCTGCCGGTCTGCGCGAGGGCCTGCTGGTACTGGGCGTCGTCCTTCACGGCCGCGCGCTGTGCCGTGCGCACCTCGCTCACCCGGTTCTCCAGTTGCGCAACGGTGATCCGCTGCCCGCCGACCACGGCGGCCGCGCCGGGGTGCGCGTCGCTTCCGCAGGCGGTGAGCAGGGGAGCCGCGGCGGCGACCACGGCAGTGAGGACGAGCGCGGTGCGACGGCGGTGCAAGGGAACCTCCCGAGGAGATTGTGCGGCGATGCACAAAGTCTTGCGATGATCGATGGTAGGCAGTGGGCAGGCTCTGGCCAACCCATTCGACCAACGATTCACCACGACTTCGGGCACCGCCGCGCCCCCGCGGCGCGGCACGCGCGCGTGCGGGTGTCAGCCCGTGATGGCCACCGGCCCGTCCCAGGCGTCGCGGTCCTAGCCGCGCACCTGTCCCAGCCACTGGAGCGTCCGCCGTACCTCCACCGCGAGCGGGTGGCCGGGGCCGCGCAGGCGCTCCACGTCCATCAGCAGGCGGGCGAGCGTGTCGTGGGCGGCGGCCCGGTCGCCGAGGGCGAGCAGGAGGTGGCCGATGCGGCGGCGGACGTCGTGGGAGAGCTCGAGGTCTCCGGCCACGTACTGGTTCTCGTAGTACGGCAGCAGCGCGCGGTATTCGGCCAGCGCGGCCGCTGGTTCGCCGAGCGACTCCAGGCACTGGGCGGCCTCGTAGCGGAAGCGGAGCGACTGGGGGTCGGCCTGTCCGGCCTCGGCGGCGCGCTCGTCGGCGAGGCGGCGCAGTTCGGGCAGCGCGCGCCGGTACTGGCCGTCGTCCATGAGGGTCGCCGCGTACTGCTTGCGCAGCGTGCGGACCACCGGGGAGTGCTCGCCGTGCTGTTCGGCGGCGGTGGGCAGGATCGCGCCGAGAATGTCGACGGCCTGCGTGATGCGTCCCTCGCCGAGCAGGCGCTTGACCTCGTCGACGGCGTGGGCGACGTCCGGCCGCTCCGCCCTCTCGGCCGTCGGCGCGGCCGGGGCGGGCCGGGGTGCGGGAGTGCGCGCGCGGTCCGGCCAGGGGGCGTGCGGACGCAGGAAGGGCCGCGTGGGGTCCAGGGGCGCCCCCGTGGGCGTCCCGCGCGCGGGCAGGAGCGGTTCCAGGTGCTCGTAGACCTCCTGCGCGGAGGCGGGGCGGTGCTGCGGGTCCTTGGCGAGCAGGCGCAGGACCAGGGCCTCCAGCGCCTCCGGGACCTCGGGCCGGACGCGGCGCACGGGCAATGGCGGCTCGTAGAGGTGCCGGTGCAGCACGCCGAGGGCCGTGGAGCCGGCGAAGGGGACGTCGCCGCTGAGGAGTTCGTGCAGCAGCACGCCGAGCGCGTAGAGGTCGGTGTAGGGGCCGACCGCACCGCCCATCGCCTGCTCGGGTGCCATGTAGGCGGGCGAGCCGATGGGCGAACCGGTGTGGGTCAGCCGCGTGGTGTCGGTGTCCATCACGGAGGCGACGCCGAGGTCGAGGACGGTGACCGTGCCGTCCTGCTTGACCATGACGTTGCGCGGCTTGAGGTCGCGGTGGACGATCGGCACGGCGTGCACGGCGCTGAGCACGGCGCACAGTTGCGCGACGACCGCGACCGCCCACCGCCAGGGGTAGGGGTCGTGCTCGGCGAGGTGGTCGGAGAGGTCGGCGCCGTCGACGTACTGCATGACGAGGAACAGTTCCTCGTCATCGCTGCCCGCGTCGTGCACCGTGACCAGGCCGGGGTGGTCGACCTGCGCGGTCACCCGGCACTCGCGCACGAAGCGGCGGCGCAGTTCGTCGGCCTCCTGGCCCGCCACCTTGTCGGGGCGCAGCAGCTTCACCGCCACGCGCCGGTCGAGCCGCTGGTCGTAGGCGGTCCACACCTGGCCCATGCCGCCCTGTCCGATGAGTGTGGACAGCGCATACCGGCCGGCGACCACCCGCCCTGTCGTCGCCGTCACCTTCCGCCCTCGTGGCCGCCGTCGGTCCGGCCGGGGTGCTGGCGCAGATAGTCGCTGAGCTCGTCGAGCTCGGCCCGCACCTGGTCGATACGGGCGGGGGCGGGGCGTTGGGGCGGGGGCGGCGGGACGGGCATCTGCGGCGCGGGGGCGGCCGGGGTCTGCGGGACTGTGGCCGCGTACGGCGACGGGCCCTGCGGATAGCCGTAGTTCACGCCCTGGGCGGGGGGCGGCGGATAACCGGGGACGTACGGCCGGTGGTGACGTATGTCCGCGTACAGGAAGTAGCCGGCGCAGGCTGCGGCGTTGAGCAGCAGGATGGCCATTCCGATGTTGCCGTTCACCGTGCTGAAGTCGTCCGTGTGGTCGGTGGCGAGGAACCCGAAGCTGACGCCGAGGACCGCCAGCGAGCCCCCGAAGACCCACCAGTCACCGCGCCTGCGGGTCACGATCGCCGCCCGCAGCGTCGCCACCCAGGACAGGAACCCGATACTGAGGATCGCCACCGCCACGAAGATCACGCGCAGCAGCACCAGCACCCCGGTCGGGGGTCGGCGCTGCTGAGGCGGGGCGTAGCCGTGGCCCTGCATGGCTGCTCCTGGGGACCTGATGTGGACGAACGTGGGTGCCGGGTCCGAGCGTATAGGCCGACAGGGACAACCGGTCCCGGGATGTACCGAACCGTTGTCCGCGTCAGCCCGGGGCGACCGTCCCGTCCGTCAGCCCGTCGTACATCCCGCGTACCAGTTGTTCCCCCAGCCGGCCCGCCTGCCTGAGGGCGCGCTCGAAATCGTCGAGGGCGCGGAAGCGGGCGCCGTAGCGGCGCTGTTCGTCGAGAGGGAGCCGGGGCAGCTGGAGGCGGCGGACATCGAGCCGGGTCGCCGTGGAGGCGTAGCTGCTGGCCTGGCGGTTGTTGGCGGTGCCGCGCAGGAAGCCGGCGAGGAACCAGGAGTCGAGGGCCGCGGGAACGGGGCGCAGCAGAACGAGGTTGCGCCCCAGGGCGGCGCCGCTGGTCGCGCCGTCGATCACGCGCGCGACCGCGCCGCCGCCGAGCACCGGCACCACCACGTCGCCCGGTTCGGTCAGCACGGCCTCCTCGTCGCTCTCGGGCAGGGCCCCGGAGGGTGCCGTACCGGCGAGGACGTCATGGTCGGTGAGCACGGGCACGCGCGCGTGCCCGCCGTTTCCTCCGGTGCGCATCACCAGGGCTCCCCCACGCGCGAGTTCACCGACCGTGGTGAGCGGCCAGCGCGCGGGCGGTGCGGGATCGGCGGGCGGCGGGGTGAGGTCGGCGGTCAGCCGCAGGGTCTCACCGAGGCGTTCGCGTACGGCGGTGAGCGCGCCGGCGCCGTCGGCCGCCGCGGGGGGCGGCAGGTGCCGGGCCGGGGCGAGGTCGACGTCGTCGTCGAGGAGGTCGATGACGGGCAGCGAGCGCGCGAGGCCGGGGCGCTCTTCGAGGGTGCCGGCGGAGTCGTGGGCCCGCCAGGCGTCGAGGACGCTCTCGCGCACGGCACGCCAGTCGGGCCCGCCGCGGCCCTCGGTGGCGAACTGCCCGGTGTCCACGAGCAGCAACTCCGGTTGCGCGAGCACCCTGCCGGGCCGCCGCAGCACCCACAGGTGCAGCGGGATGTTGTACGGCGGTGCCGCACCGACGGGCAGGGCGACGACGGCGCGCAGCGCGCCGCGGCGCAGCAGGTCCGCGCGGATGCGGCGGCCGGAGCGCCGGGAGGCGGCGGCGGGCGGCATGAGGAGCACGGCGGTGCCGCCGTCCTTCAGGCGGGCGAGGGCGTGCTGCACCCAGGCCAGCTCGGACTCGTTGCGGGCGGGGAAGCCGTACTCCCAGCGGGGGTCGTAGGCGAGTTCGTCGTGCCCCCAGTTGCGTTCGTTGAACGGCGGATGGCACAGGACGGCGTCGGCGCGCAGGTCGGGAAAGGCGTCGGCGCGGAGCGTGTCCCCTGTGGCGGTGCGCACGGCGGCCAGGCTGCGCAGGGCGAGGCGGAGCGCGGTGAGCGCGGCCAGTTCGGGAGCGCTGTCCTGGGCGTACAGCTCCTGGGCGGGACGGGGGGCGACGGCGCGCAGCAGGGCGCCGGTGCCGCAGGCCGGGTCGAGGAAGGTGCGCACGGGGCCGGCCAGGTCGGCCATCAGGCCCGCCAGGTCGGCGGGGGTCGGCGTGTACTGGCGCGGGTTGGCGTCGAGGTACCGGCCGAGCAGGAACTCGAAAGTCTGCCGGGCACCCAACTCGGCGGCGAGCTCGGCGGCACCGCGCAGCAGGGGGCAGGACGGCAGAAGCTCCGGTCCGGTGGGGGCGTGAACGGCCGGCGGGCCGCTCACAGCCGCCCCCTCCGCGACCACGGCCCCCCTCCCGGCCACCGCGCCTCCCGCCCCGGCCTCCGGTCCCATGCCGGCCACCGGCCCCGCTCCGACCGCCGGTCCCGTCCCAGCCACCGCTCCCGTCCCAGTCGCCGGTCCCGTCCCAGTCGCCGGTCCCGTCCCAGTCGCCGGTACTGCCCCGGTCTCTGGGCCCGCTCCGACCGCCGGGCCCCCTCCGACCGCCGGTCCCATCCCAGCCGTCGGTACTGCCCCGGTCTCCGGGCCCCCTCCGACCGCCTGGCCCGTCCCGACCACCGGTCCCATCCCAGTCGCCGGTACTGCCCCGGTCTCCGGGCCCGCTCCGACCGCCGGTCCGTTCCCGGCCACCGGTCCGTTCCCGGCCACCGGTCCGTTCCCGGCCACCGGTCCGTTCCCGGCCACCGGTCCGTTCCCGGCCACCGGTCCGTTCCCGGCCACCGGTCCGTTCCCGGCCACCGGTCCGTTTCCGACCGCCGGTCCGTTTCCGACCGCCGGTCCACCGATCCCGCTCGCCGATCCCATACCGGACGCCGGTCCGTCACCGGGCACGGATCCCTGCCCGGCCGCCGATCCGTCACCGGCCACGGATCCCTGCCCGGCCGCCGATCCCTTCCCGGAGCCAGGTCCGTTCCCGGAGCCAGGCCCATACCCGGGCCCGGCCCCACTCCCGGACGCGGGCCCATACCCGGAGCCAGGCCCATACCCAGACCCGGCCCCACTCCCAGACGCGGGCCCATACCCAGACGCGGGCCCATACCCGGAGCCGGGCCCGTTCCCGGCCGCCGGCTCCGTCCCGGTCGCTGAGCCGAACCGGGGTGCCAGCACCTCTTCCAGGGCCTGCGGCAGCCGGGCGGTCAGTCGCTCGTCCGATCCGGCGCTCACCTCCAGCCACACGGTGGGCCGGGCGTGGATGAGCAGCAGGACGCAGCCGGCGTGCGTGAGCGCCGTGAGGGGGCCCGCGGGATGGCCGGCGAGCTGCTGCCAGACGCGCTCCCGCAGCGGGACCTCGGCGAGTTTGCCCTGCTCGCGCAGCCAGGCCTCGACCTCGGCGAGCGCGAAGGACGGGCTGGTCTCGGTGCCTCCGACCGGCTTGGGGAAGTCGGCATGACGGCGGCGCCAGTTACTGACGGCGGCGCGGCCGACCCCGGCGAGCCGCGCGATGCCCGCGGCGGTCACCTCTGTCGCGTTGTCCTGCACCGGCGGCTCCCCTCGTCGTCCCCCACCGTGTGAGGCGAGCATACCGACGTGCGCAAGATCCATGGGTTCACGGGCGTGTATCCGATGTGACTCGTGAACTGTGTTGACTCGGTTCACAGTCTCTGCTCTTATTGACCCAGCGAACGAGCGACAGCCGAACAGCGGCGGTCGCGGTCCGAGGGGGGACACAGCCATGGGCATGAAGGGCAAGATCGCGCTGGGCGCCGTCGTGGGCGTCGTCATCATCGGTGTCGCGTCGACGCACGGGGGCGGCGGGAACGGCGACGGCGGCTCCGGCAAGGACTCCTCGGCGTCCGCTCAGCACAGCTCCGGCTCCGGCTCCGGCTCCGGCTCCGGCTCCGGGAAGAAGGCCGCGAAGGGCGGGACTTCTTCCGCCGCGAAGAAGGCCGCCTTCGCCGGCGACGGCGACTTCCGGGTCGGTTCGGACGTCAAGCCCGGCACCTACCGCACCACGGGCAACGGCGACGGCATGTGCTACTGGGAGCGGGCGAAGGACGCCAAGGGCGAGATGGACTCCATCCTGGCCAACGACAACGTCAGCGGCACCAGTTACGTGACCGTCAAAGCCACCGACAAGCTCTTCAAGTCCAGCGGCTGCAAGGACTGGGAGGCCGTCGGCCCCAAGGCCGAGGGCACGCCCTCGGGCAGGATGGCCGGCGACGGCGGCATGTTCCGGGTCGGCTCGGACATCGCGCCCGGCACGTACAGGTCGACCGGCAACTCGGACGACTCCTGCTACTGGGAGCGGGCCAGGGACGCCGACCACTCACTCCACTCGATCATCGCGAACAACAACGTGACCGGTACGGCCGTCGTTACGATCAGCGCCTCGGACGGCTACTTCAAGACGACCGGGTGCCACGACTGGCAGAAGACCGGCTGACCCCCCCACCTCATCTCATCCCGATCTCCACCAAGGAATCCCCATGCGCCGTACCGCTCTTGCCGCCGTCTGCCTCCTCGCCGCGGCCACCACAGGTCTCGTCGGCTGCCAGTCCGGCAAGGACAAGGCCGACGGCGGTACATCCGCCGCGGCCACGTCGAGCAAGCCGAAGCAGCCCTTCGCCGGTCTGAGCGCCGACGAGATCGGCGACCGGGCCATCAAGGCCACCACCGGCGCGTCCTCGCTCCGGATGAAGGGCACCATCCAGGACGACGAGAGCGCCGGCACGATCCGGATCGACATGGCCCTGGACAAGAAGAAGGAGTGCGTCGGCACGCTCGGCATGGGCGGCCAGGGCAAGGCCGACCTGATCAAGGCCGGCGACACCGTCTACATGAAGTACGACGAGGCGTTCCTGCGCGAGCAGGGCAAGGGCGACTCCAAGTCGGACACCGACGCGGCCGTCAGCATGCTGGCCGGAAAGTGGACGAAGATGTCCGCCAAGGGCTCGGACGCCAAGGACATCGCGAGCTTCTGCGACCTCGAGGGGGTGCTCGGCGGCGCCGAGGGTGTCGGCTCGGGCGGCTCCTCGGGCGGCGCGGACGACCCCACGGCGACCCGGGCCGGCACGGCTCAGGTCGCCGGTGAGACGGCGGCCGTCCTGAAGCTCAAGGACGGCAAGGAGCGCTACACGATGTACGTCGCCACCGAGGGCACGCCGTATCTGCTGCGCCTGGACAGCACCGCGAAGGACCCGGGCTCCCTCACTTTCAGCGAATTCGGCAAGCCTGTGCCGGCGCACAAGCCCGCCGGAAAGATCCTGGACCTGGACGCGCTGGGCGGCTGAACGGCCCGCGGGCCTCACAAAGGCCGAAAGGCACACGGAGGTTGAAGGCCGCACGGGTCTGGGGCGGCACGGGGGCCGGGGCGGCACGGGTCTGGGGCGGCACGGGGGCCGGGGCCGCACGGGGGCCGGGGCCGCACCGTGGGACATCGCACGACCGGACACCGCTTTCCGCGGCGCACCGCGTACGGACACCGCTTTCTTCGGCGGCGCACCGCGCGGGGCGCCGCGGCTCAGTCCGCGTGGAACCGGCTCGGCGCCTTCGTCGGGTTGCCGCCCGAGGGCAGTTTCTGGTCCGGGCAGGAGGTGAGGACCTTCTTCATCGCGGCCTTCTCCGCGGCGGTCACCCACAGCCCGTACTTCTTCTTCACGGCGACCTGACCGGCGACGTAGGCGCACCGGAAGGCCTTGTTGGGCGGCAGCCAGGTGGCCGTGTCGCCGTCGCCCTTGGCGCGGTTGGTGCTCGCGTCGACGGCTATGAGGTTGAGCGGGTCGTTGGCGAGGGCTATGCGCTTGCTCGCGTCCCAGTACTTCGCGCCCTTCTGCCAGGCGTCGGAGAGGGCCACGATGTGGTCTATGTCGACCTGGCTGCGGCCGCGCCGGTAGGTGACCCGCTTGCCCGAGTACGGGTCGGACTTCAGGACGCCGTAGGACACCTTGCAGGTGCCGCCGGTGAACTTCACCTGGTCCAGGTCCCGTTTGAGGATGTCGTCCCGGGTGTCGCAGCTGTTGGAGTCGGTGTCGGCCCAGGCGGTGCCGAACCTGTCGCGGGCGTATCCCGTCTTCGGCGCCCGGCCCTTCACGGTCAGCGACTCGGCGGCCGTGAGGGCGGCGCCCCCGCCCCCCGTCCGCTCGGGCCCGGCGGTGCCCGTCTTCGTCTCCGCCTTGCATCCGGCCACGGCGAACACCAGCACGACGGCTGCCGCGGCCCCGCCCCTCAGACACCTCACGGTGCACCCTCCCCTTGCCACCCGGGCCCGTCCCCGCAGGGGGCGTCTTCCCGTCCACGGCTTGGCGCACACCGTAGCGGCAGGGCGCACGGAGTCGTTGACGGGGTCCGGAGTCTTTCACCGGGTCCGGAGTCCCTCAGGAGGTCCAGACCAATCCGGGACTCAAGTGGTCGATCCACGCAATTCGGTCGTAGTGTCGAGAGGAATAACTCCGGAAGGAGCTCTGGATGGGCATCTTCGACAGGTTCAAGAGCAACCGCCAGGCGCAGGACAAGGCCAAGGACGTGTCCGACATGGCGGAGAAGAAGGTCAACGAGAGGACCGGCGACAAGTACGAGAGCCAGGTCGACGACGCGCAGCAGAAGATCGAGGGCCGGCTTGGCATGGACCGGGACAGGCCCGAGCAGCCGTAGCACCTGGAGGCTCGCAGGCCGTTCTCCGGACCTGAGCGAAGCCGTCCGCCAGGCCCCCGGCCCACGCGGACGGCTTCTGCCGTCCCGTCTCTCGTGCGGCGTACGGCGTACGGGCCCCCTCTCCCGTGCCGGCGCGGCTCCTACGATCCCAGGACCGAGGTCAGGAACTCGCCGACCCAGCCCAGCAGTTCGCGGCCGACCAGCGGCTTGCCGCCCACCTTCGCGGTCTTCGGGCGCGGTACGAGCACCTGGTGCACCGCCGGCTTGATGACGACACCCGGGTACAGCCGCTTGACCCGCAGCTCCTGGGACTCCCGCAACTCCACCGGCGCGAAGCGGATGTTGCTGCCCTGCAGGACGACCTCGCCGACGCCGCACGCGCGGGCGAGCATGCGCAGTCCGGCGACCAGCAGCAGGTTCTCGACGGGCTCGGGCAACTTGCCGTAGCGGTCGACGAGTTCCTCGCGTACGGACCTGATGTCCTCCTCCGAGTCGGCGGAGGCGATGGCGCGGTAGGCCTGCAGGCGCAGGCGCTCACCGGGGGCGTAGTCGTGCGGGACGTGCGCGTCGACCGGGAGCTCGATCTTGACCTCCAGCGGCGGCTCCTCCTCGGCCCCTCCCTCCAGGGCGGCGCGGTAGTCGGCGACCGCCTCGCCCACCATGCGGACGTAGAGGTCGAAGCCGACGCCCGCGATGTGGCCGGACTGCTCGCCGCCCAGGAGGTTGCCGGCGCCGCGGATCTCCAGGTCCTTCATCGCCACGTACATGCCCGCGCCCATCTCGGTGTGCTGGGCGATGGTCGCCAGCCGCTCGTGGGCGGTCTCCGTCAGCGGCTTCTCCGGCGGGTAGAGGAAGTAGGCGTAGCCGCGCTCGCGGCCGCGGCCGACGCGGCCGCGCAGCTGGTGCAGCTGGGAGAGGCCGAAGTTGTCGCCGCGCTCCACGATCAGGGTGTTGGCGTTGGAGATGTCGATGCCGGACTCGACGATCGTGGTCGACACCAGGACGTCGTACTTCTTCTCCCAGAAGTCGACGACGACCTGCTCCAGCGCCGACTCCGACATCTGGCCGTGCGCGGTGGCGATCCGCGCCTCGGGGACGATCTCGCGCAGCCGGGACGCGGCCCGGTCGATCGACTCCACCCGGTTGTGGATGTAGAAGACCTGGCCCTCGCGCAGCAGTTCACGGCGGATCGCGGCGCCGATCTGCTTCTCCTCGTAGGGGCCGACGAAGGTGAGGACCGGGTGGCGCTCCTCGGGCGGGGTGGTGATGGTCGACATCTCGCGGATGCCGGTGACCGCCATCTCCAGGGTGCGCGGGATCGGGGTCGCGGACATCGTCAGGACGTCGACGTTCGCCCGCAGTTTCTTCAGCTGCTCCTTGTGCTCGACGCCGAAGCGCTGCTCCTCGTCGACGATGACCAGGCCCAGGTCCTTGAACCTGGTCTCGGAGGAGAACAGGCGGTGGGTGCCGATGACGACGTCCACCGAGCCTTCTCGCAGCCCCTCCAGGACGGCCTTCGCCTCGGTGTCCGTCTGGAAGCGGCTCAGCGCCCGCACGTTGACCGGGAACTGGGAGTAGCGCTCGCTGAAGGTCCCGAAGTGCTGCTGCACCAGCAGGGTCGTCGGGACCAGGACCGCCACCTGCTTGCCGTCCTGGACGGCCTTGAAGGCGGCGCGGACCGCGATCTCGGTCTTGCCGTAGCCGACGTCGCCGCAGATCAGGCGGTCCATCGGGACCGTCTTCTCCATGTCGTCCTTGACCTCGGCGATGGTGGTGAGCTGGTCGGGCGTCTCCGCGTACGGGAAGGCGTCCTCCAGTTCGCGCTGCCACGGGGTGTCCTGGCCGAAGGAGTGCCCGGGGGCCGCCATGCGTGCGCTGTAGAGCTTGATGAGGTCGGCCGCGATCTCCTTGACGGCCTTCTTGGCGCGCGCCTTGGTCTTGGTCCAGTCGGCGCCGCCCAGGCGGTGCAGGGTGGGCGCCTCCCCGCCGACGTACTTGGTGATCTGCTCCAGCTGGTCGGTGGGGATGTAGAGGCGGTCGCCGGGCTGGCCGCGCTTGGCGGGGGCGTACTCGACGACCAGGTACTCGCGCGTGGCACCCTGCACCGTGCGCTGGACCATCTCGATGTAGCGGCCCACACCGTGCTGCTCGTGGACGATGTAGTCGCCCGCCTCCAGGGTCAGCGGGTCGATGCTCTTGCGGCGGCGGGCCGGCATCCGGGCGCCGTCCCTGCCGGCCGCCTTCTGGCCGGAGAGGTCGGTCTCGGTCAGCACCGCGAGCTTCAGGCCCGGGTCGACGAAGCCGTACTCGATCGAGCCGCACGCCACGTGCACCACGGACGGGGAGATCTCTTCGAGCTCCGCGTCCAGGCGGGCCGCGATGCCCTCGCCGCCCAGCACCTCGACCGTGCGGGCCGCGGGGCCGTGGCCCTCGGTGACGAAGACCGTGCGCCAGCCCTCGGCGAGCCAGCCCTTGGTGTCGGCGAGGGCCTTGGCGGTGTCGCCGCGGTAGGTCTCGGGGGCGTGCATGCCGAGCTTGAGGGTGTCCCCCGCCGCGTCAGCGGCACATGTCTCCGTGAGTTCCTCGTCGGCGGCGAACGGCGACACCGACCACCACATCATGTCCAGCTCACGCGCCCGGTCCCGGACGTCCGCGATGGACCGCAGGGAGGCCGCGCCGACGTCGATGGGCGCCTCGCCCCCGCCCGCGGTGGCGGCCCAGGACGCCTGCAGGAACTCCTGGCTGGTGGCCACGAGGTCGGCGGCGCGCGTGCGGACCCGCTCCGGGTCGCAGACGAGGGTCATGGCGCCCTCGGGCAGCACGTCGAGCAGCAGTTCCATGTCGTCCACGAGGACGGGGGCCAGGGACTCCATGCCCTCCACCGCGATGCCCTCGGCGATCCTGCCGAGCAGCTCCCCGAGCTCGGGGTGGTCCTCGGCGAGGGCACGCGCGCGGGCGCGCACGTCGTCCGTCAGCAGCAGCTCACGGCAGGGCGGCGCCCACAGGCCGTGCTCGGCGACCTCCAGGGAGCGCTGGTCGGCGACCTTGAAGTAGCGGATCTCCTCCACGTCGTCGCCCCAGAACTCGACGCGCAGCGGGTGTTCCTCGGTGGGCGGGAAGACGTCGAGGATGCCGCCCCGTACGGCGAACTCGCCGCGCTTCTCGACGAGCTCGACGCGCGCGTACGCGGCGGCGGCGAGGGCGTCCACGACGTCGTTCAGGTCGGCGGTGCGGCCGGTGCGCAGGGCGACCGGCTCCAGCTCGCCCAGGCCCTTGACCTGCGGTTGCAGCACGGAGCGCACCGGCGCCACGACGACGGAGACGGGGCCGGTCTCGGGGTCGTCGGGGCTCGGGTGGGCCAGGCGGCGCAGGACGGCGAGGCGACGGCCCACGGTGTCGCTGCGCGGGCTCAGCCGCTCGTGCGGGAGGGTCTCCCAGGAGGGGTACTCCACGACGCCGTCGGGCGGCAGCAGGGACCTGAGGGCGGCCGCCAGGTCCTCGGCCTCGCGGCCGGTCGCCGTGACCGCCAGCACCGTGCGGCCGGTCTCGCGGGCCAGGGCGGCCACCGTGAAGGGGCGGGCCGCCGGGGGCCCGACCAGGTCGACGTGCATGCGGCCGGCCCCCGCTGCCGCCTTGACGGCTTCCGCGAGGGCGGTGTCCTTGACGACGGCGTCGAGCAGACCGTGCAGGCTCATTCGGGGCGGCTTTCGTCCGGGGGTGGGCAACGCGAATCGCCCGACGCGCGCTGCGGGCCGGGGGTCCCTCCAGCGTACGTCGCCCTTCGCGGGGGCGCGGCCGCCTGTGGACAACGCCGATCACCGCTGCCCGGGGCGGTCGTGCACGCACCCGGGGGACGCCGCCCCGTCCCGGGCTCCCGCTTCGTGCTGAGCGGCCTGCGCCCCGGCCGCCGGACGGGCTTGAAAGGACCGACCGGCGCGAGAGCGGCCTCCCCCGGAGGCCGCCCGAGGACCCGAGCGCACGGCAGAGCCCGGCGCCGGAGAGTCCTCCAGGACTCCCCGGCGCCGGGCGCTCCCCCGCAACCCCCGTATGCGGTGGCCGTACTCCCCCTGCTCTCCCTCCAGCTCTCCCTTCCTGCGCTCCCCTCCGTTCTCCCTGCGCGGCCCCTACTCGGTGGCGATGGCGTTCAGGACGTTCATCCGACCCGCGCGGAACGCCGGGATCAGGGCCGCGATCAGGCCCACCAGGGCCGAGCCGAGGAAGACGGCGGTCAGGGTCGGCCAGGGGATCTCCAGGACCTTCAGGCCCTGCAGGGCGAGGAGCTTCTGGGCCGTGGCGCCCCAGCCCATGCCGAGGCCGAGGCCGAGCAGGGCACCGAAGAGGGCGATGACCACGGACTCCATGCGGATCATGCGGCGCAGCTGGCGGCGGGAGAGACCGATCGCGCGCATCAGCCCGATCTCCCGGGTCCGCTCGACCACGGACAGGGCCAGGGTGTTCACGACGCCGAGGATCGCGACGATGATCGCCAGGGCCAGCAGGCCGTAGATCATGTTCAGCAGCTGGCCGATCTGGTCTTTCAGCGCCTGCTTGTAGTCGGTCTGGTCGCGCACCTTGTACTGCGGGTAGTCGTGCAGCGCGGACTTCAGCGACTTGTACGCGGTGTCCTGCTGCCCGTCCTTGGCGGTGGCGAAGACCAGCTGGTCCAGCGGCATCTTGTCGGCCGGGACGTACTTGGCGAGCGTCGCGATCGACGTGTACTTGGCGCCCTGGTCGATCACGACGTCACTGCTGGTGATCGCCCGGACGGTCAGGTTCGCGGTGCGGCCGTCCTTGAACGCGACCTTGATCTTCGAACCGAGGTGGATGTCGTGCGCCTCGGCGAACTTCTCGTGCACGGACATGGAGTCCGGCCGGTAGGCGTCCTTGAGGTTGCCGGCGACCGTCTTGGTGCGCAGGTCCGTCGCGTACGTCGGGTCGGCCGCCGTGATGTCGGTGTTCTTGAGGAGCTTGCCGTCGGGCGTGGTGTAGTCGGCCTGCGTCGACCTGTACTCGGTGACCCGCGCCAGCCCCGGCGTGTTCTTGACGGCCCTGACCGCCTGCGGGGTGATCAGCTGGCCGCTGTCGGACTGGACGATGAAGTCCGTGCCGACGGTCTTGTCGAGCTGGTCGGTGGCGGAGGCGACCATGGAGGAGCCGACCACCGACAGGCAGGCGACCAGCGCGAGCCCGATCATCAGGGCGGCGCCCGTGGCACCCGTGCGGCGCGGGTTGCGCAGCGCGTTGCGCTCGGCCATGCGGCCGACCGGACCGAACATCCGCAGCAGTACGGCGCCCAGGACGCGCACCACGCCACCCGCGAGCAGCGGGCCGATGACGACGAACCCGATGAGCGTCAGGACCACGCCGAGGCCCAGCCACAGCGAGCCGTCCTTCGCCTTGTCCACGCCCGCGGCCAGGAAGAGGCTGTAGCCGCCGGCGCCGGTCAGCACCAGGCCCACCAGGGCCCTGATCCGCCCGGACCGGGCGTCGGCGGGCGCTCCGGCGTCGCGCAGCGCGGCCATCGGGGAGACCTTGCCGGCCCTGCGGGCGGGCAGGTAGGCGGCGAGGACGGTGACGACGACGCCGAGCAGCAGGCCGACCACGGGGGTCGTCCAGGCGACCGTCAGATCGCTGGTGGACAGGTGCATCCCCATCTGGCCCATGAGCTTCATCAGGCCGACCGCGAGCCCGACGCCCGCGCCGACCCCCAGCACCGAGCCGAAGACACCGAGCAGCAGCGCCTCGACCAGCACGGAGCGGTTGACCTGCTTGCGGGAGGAGCCGATGGCCCGCATCAGGCCGATCTCGCGGGTGCGCTGGGCGACCAGCATCGAGAAGGTGTTGATGATCAGGAAGATGCCGACGAGGAAGGCGATTCCGGCGAAGCCGAGCATCGCGTACTTCATGACGTCCATGAAGCCCTCGACGCTCTTCTGGTTGGCGTCGGCGGTCTCCTTGGCGGTCTGCACCTTGTAGCCGGTGCCGAGCGCCGCGCGCACGCTGTTCTTCAGCTGCGGGTCGCTCACGCCGGCGGCGGCCGTGACGTTGACGTTGGTGTAGACACCGGTGCGGCCGACGAGCGTTTGCTGCGCGGTCTTCGTGTCGAGGTAGAAGATCGCCGCGCCGGGGTTGGTGACCTGGAAGTCGGCGATGCCGGAGATCCTCGCCCGGTGCGTACCGACCGCGCTGATCACACCGAGCTCGTCACCGAGCCGGAGGTGGTGCTTGTGCGCGGTGTCGGCGTCGACCATCACCTGGCCGGGCCCCTTGGGCGCGGCACCGGAGGTGATCTTCATGGTGCGGGCGTCGTTGCCGTTCCAGCTGCCGACGATGGTCGGGCCGCCGCTGGTGGGCGAGAGGTTGTCCTTCTTGGCGTCGACGACCGTGACGGAGGTCGAGAAGACGGTGCCCTCCGCCGACTTCACGCCCCGCGCCGAGCGCACCTCGCCGAGCACGGAGGCCGGCATGACCGGCGGCCGGCCGTTGTCGCTGGTCGTCTCGCCGCTGTCGGAGGCGCCCTTGGCGCTGACCGTCACGTCGGAGGAGGTCGCCTGGAACAGCTTGTCGAAGGTGGTGTTCATGGTGTCGGTGAAGACCAGCGTCCCGCAGACGAAGGCCACCGACAGCAGCACGGCGATGGCCGAGAGGGCCATGCGCCCCTTGTGCGCGAAGAAATTGCGCAGGGATGTCCTCAGGACGGTCATGACGTACGCCCCCGGGCGTCGAAGTCCTTCATGCGGTCCAGGACGGCGTCCGCGGTCGGCTTGAACATCTCGTCGACGATGCGGCCGTCGGCGAGGTACAGCACCCGGTCCGCGTACGAGGCGGCGACGGGGTCGTGGGTGACCATCACGATGGTCTGCCCGAGCTCGTCGACGGAGCGGCGCAGGAAGCCCAGCACCTCGGCGCCGGCCCGGGAGTCCAGGTTCCCGGTGGGCTCGTCACCGAAGATGATCTCGGGCCGGGCGGCCAGCGCGCGGGCCACGGCGACGCGCTGCTGCTGACCGCCGGAGAGCTGGGTGGGCCGGTGCCTGAGCCGGTCGGAGAGCCCGACGGTGCCGACGACCCGGGCCAGCCACTGCTGGTCGGGCCTGCGCCCGGCGATGTCCATGGGCAGCGTGATGTTCTCGATCGCGTTCAGCGTCGGCAGCAGGTTGAACGCCTGGAAGATGAAGCCGATCCGGTCCCGGCGCAGCTGCGTCAGCTTCTTGTCCTTCAGCCCGGTGATCTCGGTCTCGTCCAGGTGGATCTGGCCGGAGGTCACGGTGTCGAGGCCGGCGAGGCAGTGCATCAGCGTGGACTTGCCGGACCCCGAGGGGCCCATGATCGCGGTGAACTGGCCGCGGGCGATGTCCACGTCGACGTGGTCCAGGGCGACGACGCGGGTCTCCCCCGACCCGTACGCCTTGACGACCTGCCGCGCCCGCGCGGCTACGGCCGTACGCCCTCCAGTGCCCCCGTGCCTGGGAATGGTCACGGCCGAAGTCATGGTAAGTCTCCTATGTCGGGCTGCAGATCGGATCTGCGGCCTGCGGATGAGCTGTGCGGTTGGAACGGTGAAGCGCTATGTGCTGAGTCTTTCGCCGCCGGGGGGTGCTTCGCGCTGGTGCCCGGCACCCTCTTCTACGGGGGAAAACCCCACCCCCGCCGGTTCGGGAAACCGCCCCCCGGCGGCTTCCCGGCCGCTCCCCAGCGGCGTAAAGCCAGGTTAAGGACGCCCCCTCCCCCGTCTCGTCCTCCGGCGGGACGAACCCTCCCCGAGCCGTAGTACGGAGGAACCCCTAAGGGACCTCCACCGACGGGTGGAGCCGATCTGAGGGGTCGCTCCACCCACCGGCCCACTCACCTTCCACCCTGCCGTCGCGTGAGGGTCCAGCGGGAAGGGCGCCGCCGTTCCCCGTGCCGAGGCGCTCCCCGGTGTTCGGGGACCGGCGTCCGGGCGTACACGCGGACCCGTTCTGTCGCACGTCCCGCCCGCCAAAAATCTGAGTTAATCGCGGTAACACCCGAGGTCAGCGATGCAAGCGCATACCGACCGATCAGTTTGGTGAAAACCCCCCACGGTGCCGAACCGGCGAGTAGCGTGCGGGGACCACCCGCCCCCCACCTCCCTGCGGTCCTCCGCCAGGACCCGAGCCACGCAAGGAGCACCGGGATGTCCTACGAACCGTCCCCGCCCCACCCCTACCGCCACCCGCCCCACGAACCGTCCCCCGCCCACGGCGCCACCTACCCCTGGCAGCCACCCGCCACCGGACCCGAACCGGACCCGTGGCGCCGCCCGCCCGAGCCCGCCCTCGGGCACCACAGCGATCTGCGGATCCTGCGCGGCGCCTACCGCTGGCAGCGGCGCACCGCCACGCTCACCGCGCTCGGCTACTTCACGCTGTTCCTGATCCTGTCGGCGTTCGCACCGTCGTTCATGACCGGC
This sequence comes from Streptomyces sediminimaris, assembly GCF_047049295.1. Classification (NCBI taxonomy): domain Bacteria; kingdom Bacillati; phylum Actinomycetota; class Actinomycetes; order Kitasatosporales; family Streptomycetaceae; genus Streptomyces; species Streptomyces sediminimaris. The sequence goes on from NZ_JBJWOT010000001.1 coordinate 3,546,153, forward strand.
GAGCTCACCGACGGCCTGCCCACCGGGCTGGTGCTCGCGCTGGCGCAGATCCCGGTCACCTGGCTGGCGATCGCGCTCTACGAGCACACCGCCCGCCGCCGCGTCGACCCGATCGCGGCCCGCATCCGCAGACAGTCCGAAGTGGACGCCAAGCGGGAGGCGGCACGGTGACCGGTTTCAGCGGAAACGCCCAGGCGATGTCCCTGGTCGCCTTCTCCGCCATCGCCACCATCACGCTCCTGCTGTGCGTGATGACCGGTCCGGACGGCGACGACCTGGACGAGTTCTACACCGGCTACGGCTCCCTCTCCCCCATGCGCAACGGCCTCGCCATCGCCGGCGACTACATCTCCGCGGCGAGCGTGCTGGGCACCGGCGGCGTCATCGCCCTGTGCGGCTACGACGGCATCGCACTGGCCCTGAGCACCGCCCTGTCGCTGATGCTGCTGATGTTCCTGCTGGCCGAACCCCTGCGCAACGCGGGCCGCTTCACCATGGGCGACGCGCTGGCCCGGCGCATGCCGGGACGCGGCGTGCGCATCACCGCCTGCCTGGTGACCATCGCCGCCCTGCTGCCGCTGATGCTCGTCCAGCTCGCGGGCACGGGGCAGCTGCTGGCCTTCATCCTCGGCTTCTCCGGCGACTCGCTGCAGACCGGCTGCATCATCGGGCTCGGCGCCCTGATGATCAGCTACGCGGCCATCGGCGGCATGAAGGGCACCGCCCTCATCCAGATCATGAAGATCGTGATGCTCCTCGGATCGGGCGCCGTGGTCGCCGTACTGATGCTGAAACGGTTCGACTGGGACCCGGGCGCCCTGTTCACCACGGCCGCCGCGCAGAGCGGCGTCGGCTCCCGCTTCCTGCACTCCGGCGTCGAGTTCGCCGGCAGCTCCAACCCCCGCCTGGACATGATCACTTCGGAGCTCACCGTCGTCCTCGGCGGCGCCTGCCTGCCGCACGTCACCATGCGCATGTACACCGCGCGCAGCGCCCGCCAGGTCCGGCGCTCGATGTCGTGGGCGGTGTCCTCGGTGGTGCTGTTCGTCCTCATCATGACGGTGATCGGCTTCGGCGCGACCGCGCTGATCGGCCGGGCCGTGATCGCCCAGGCCGACCCGCAGGGCAACACCGCCTACCTGCTGGGCTCCCGCGCGGCCTTCGGCACGGAGGTCTCCACCGCCGAGACGCTGCTGTTCACCACGGTGACCACGGCGATCTTCCTGACCCTGCTCGCCTCCGTCGCCGGCATGATCCTCGCCTGCGCCAACTCCCTCGCCCACGACGTGTTCGCCGCGCGCGTGCGGGAGATGTCGGAGCGCCGGGAGATGACACTGGCCCGCGTCTCGGCCCTCGCGGTGGGCGTCCCCGCGATCCTGCTGGCGACACTGGTGCAGCACCGCAGCCTGCAGCCCCTGGTGACGCTCTCCTTCTGCCTGGGCGCCTCCGCCATCGCCCCCGCCCTGGTCTACAGCCTCTTCTGGCGCCGCTACACCCGGACGGGCCTGCTGTGGACGCTGATCGGCGGCACGGTCGCGGTCCTGCTCGTGATGCCCGGCACCAACCTGGTCTCCGGCTCACCCGTCTCGGCGTTCCCCCACGCCGACTTCAACTGGTTCCCCTTCACCACGACCGGCGTACTGACGATCCCGCTGGGCTTCGCCTTCGGCTGGCTCGGCACGGTCGTCTCCGGCCGCAGGGCGTCGGAGGACCAACGGCGCCAGTACGACGCCGTGGAGGGCTGGATCCTGGCGGGAGCCGTGCGCGGCAGCGGCACGCGGGAACGGCTGACGCACCGGTGAGGCGCGGCCGGGGCCCACGCGCCCCGGCCGTCACTCCCCCGACGCCGAACCCGTAAGCGCCGTAAGACTGTTGCGTACGACGTCCATCTCCGCCTGCACGTCCCCGGACCGCTCACCGTGCTCGCGCACCACCCGCTCGGTCTCCCGGGCGATCTGCTCCTCACGCAGCCGCGCCGCCGCGAGGATCTCGGCGGCACGCTCGCGCGCCTCCTCCTGGCACCGGCGGTCATGCTCCTGCGCCTCGGCGAACATCCGCTCCGCCTCGGCCAGTTCCGCCTCCGCGCGGGCCGTCCGCTCGGCACCCCGGGCATCGCGCCCGGCCATGCGGTCGGACTCCAGCCGCTCCACCTCGGCCCACCGCTCGGCACACTCCTTGGCCTGCTCGGCGAGCATCGCGGAGGTGCGCTGCCGCACCTCCCGCAGCGCGGCCAGCGCCTCACCGCGGCCCTCCTTCACCGCACGCCGGGCACCGATGCGGATCTCGTCCGCCTCGGCCTGCGCCGCCAGGAGCCGGTGGCGGGCGCGGTCCTCGGCCTCGGCGCGTACGGCGTCGGCCTGCGCCCGCGCCGCGTCCCGCACACCGTTCGCCTGCTCCTCGGCCGCCTCCCGGACGCGCCGGGCCTCCTGCCGTGCCCGTTCCCGCACGGCCTCGGCCTCCTCCAGCACGCACTGGAACAGACGCCGCGCACCCTCCCCGAGCGTCTCGTACGACTGCGGTGCCAGCTGCGCCACCGACTCCTGCAGCAGCTCGGCCTCCACCTCCATGTCCCTGGCCAGCACGGTGAGCCGGGCCGCCCGCTCCCAGGCGGCGTCCCGGTCCCGGCAGAGCGCGTCGGCGCAGGCGTCGACCTGTTCGGGACAGTAACCACGTCCTCGTACGACTCCGAAGCCGTGGGGTGAGACCGGTGTGCCGCTCATCCTGGAACCCCTCTCCGCCGAACCCTCCGCCGAACGGGCGCGAAATGATGATTTAGCGCACATTTTGATATATCGGACTGAAGTGTTCATAACGCGACACTCCGGGCGGCGGCACGCGAAAGGGCCGGGCCGGTCAGGACGACCGGCCCGGCCCCTCGGGGTCGGATCAGACGGGTCAGCGGCAGCGGATCACAGCAGTCCGTCCCACATCTGCTCCAGCAGCACCGACCACCAGCTCTCCGGCGAACCGAGCGCCGCCGGGTCCAGGGAGGCCAGCTGGGCCTGGAAGTCCACGGTCCAGCGGCCCGCCTGCTCCGGATTCAGCCCGAACCGCAAGCGCCACATCCGGCCGAGCAGCGCCAGACACCGCTGGAACTCCGGCAGCCCCGTGTTCACGAACTGCGGCGCCACCGGCGCCCCGCCGGGACCCGCCTCCACCGGGACGGCCACGATGTTCGCGGTGCCGTACTGCACACAGACCGCCTTGCCGAAGTCACTGCCCATGACCAGGTACGAGCCCGCGTCCGCGGACGGCTGCACCCCGCGCTCCTGCGCCAGTTCGGCGAGCGTCGGCACCGGCCGTCCCGGCTGGGCCTGCGCCCAGAAGAACGGGCCCATGTCCATCGGCAGCCCGGCCACCACCAGCGAGTGCGCCACCACCGGCGGCACGCCCTGGCGCGACACGGCCGCCTGCTCGAACCGGAAGATCCCCGGCCCGAAGGCACCCGCCAGCTCCTGGGCGATCCCCTCCGGCGGCAACGGCGGCGCCGCCTGCACCGGCGGCAACGGCGCACGCACCGGCGCCGGACGCGCCGGACCGTCCGCGACCTGGTGCAACTCGCCCTGGTGCGCGAGCAGTTGCTGCATCCCCTGCTGCCGGCTCGCATGGTCCGTGCCGTACGGCGCGATGGACGCGATCCGCGCCTGCGGCCACTGCTCCCGGATCATCCGCGCGCAGTACGCGCCCGGCAGCTCGCACGACTCCAGCTCCGTGTGCAGCTCCAGCACCTGCTCCGGCGGCACGTTCATGCCGCGCAGCTCGTGGAAGATCTGCCACTCCGGGTGCGGCGTGCCCGGCGCCGACCGCCGGATCAGCTGCTGCTCGGACCCGTCCTGCGCCCGGTAGCGGAGCACGGCCTGATAGCCCGGCCCCACCGTCGGCTGCCCCTGCGGCGGCGGATAGCCGTACGACGGCTGCTGCCCCGGCGGCGGCATCGCGCCGGGCGGCGGCATCCCACCGGGCGGCACGGGCGGCCGGCCCCCCTGCGGCATGCCGGGCGCCTGCGGCGGCGGAGGCGTGCCGGGAGGACCCACCGCAGGAGCACCGGGCCCGCCCACGGGCGGCGCGGCCAGCACCGTCTCCGCGTGGTGAACGGCACCCCCACGCCCGCCGGCCGAAGCACCCTGCGCGCCGGGCGCGGGAGGCATGCCGGGGGGCTGGGGGGCGCCGGGGGGCTGAGGAGCGGCAGGCGCGCCGGGCGCGCCTGGCATACCTGGGGCGCCCGGAGGCTGCGGAGGGCCACCGGCCGGGCCGCGGCCCGGGTCGGCGAGCATCGTGGCCGCATGGTGAACCCCACCCGGGGGCGTACCGCCCGGGGTGCCGGGTGCGCCGGGCGGGTTCGGGGCGCCGGGGGGCTGCGGAGCACCGGAAGGGTTCGGAGCACCGGGCGCGCCGGGCGGAGAGGGCGGCGCGGCGCCCGGAGCCTGCGGGGCTCCGGGACCGGACACGCCGTCCGGCCCGTCGGGACCGAGCGACGACACCATCTGCGTCGGCACGTACCCGCCGCCCGCGCCGGGTGCCGGCGGAGACGGAGGCGTACCCGCCGGCCGCGCGCCCGGAGCCCCGGGGGCGCTCGGCGGAGGCGGCGTGGCCGAGGCGCGACGCGGCGCGGGCCCGGCCTTGCTCGTCGCGGCGTCCGCGATGTCCCCGGCGCTCGGCGCCGCCGGCCGCCCCGGAGCGGCCGGCGGCGGAGGCCCACCCGGCGCCCCTCCGGGCCCCTGTGGATAGCCGTACATGGACGGCGGAGGCGGAGGCGTGGCACCGGGCGCGGGAGCGGGGGCACCCTGCGGATAGCCGTACGTCGCGGGCGGAGGCGGAGGCGGCGTGGCGCCGGGCGCGGGAGCACCCTGCGGATAGCCGTACGTCGACGGCGGAGGCGGGCCACCGGCAGCGGGGGCACCCGGCGCAGGCGTGTCCGGCCGGGCCGGGGCCTCGGGACCGTCCACCGACGGCGCCACCGTCGTCCGCGGCAACCCGCTGCCGCCCGACATCAGCTTCGTCTCGGCGTCCGGCGGCGTGTCCGAGTCGTCCTCGCCCTCCCTCAGCTGCGGCGCGAACACGGTCGCGGGCAGCGGTACGGAACGGTCGTCCTCACCGGAGTCCGCGTTGGTGTCGGTCCCGGCCCAGGGAGTCCCCCCGGCGGGCCCGCCGGGCACCCCCGCACCAGCACCGGCCGCGACCTCACCGCTCGACCCGGCCTCCGGCCATCCGGCCGCACCACCCGGCGCGGCGGGCGCCGCCGGACGGACAGGCGCCCCGGCCTGCGTCTCGGCCAGGTCGCCCCCGCCCGGGGAAGCCGCCGCACCCGGAGCGGCAGCGGCGCCGCCCCGGCCGCTGCGCCGGTCCGGGATACCCAGCTTGTCCGCCGCCTCCTGCAGCCACTCCGGCGGACTCAGCAGGAACGACGTCTGATTCAGATCCACCCGCGCCGCAGCGGGCGGCGCCGGCTGCGGATCCTCCTCCCGGCGGCCGTACTCCTCCTCGTACCGGCGCACGACCTCACCCACCGGCAACGCGGGCCACAGCGTCGCGTCACCGCTGTCGCGGGCGATCACCAGCCGCTGACCGCCACCGTCCGAACGCGGCCCGCCCGCCCGGTCCTCGGCCCACACCACGAACCCCAGCTCGAACTCCCGCACCCGCACCTCACGGTGCTGGTACGCCGGCAGATCACCGTTGATCCACTCCTCGGCACGCTCCTGCGCCTGCGCGAAGGTCACCACCGGACGCTCACTCCCCCACCGAAGAACCGGACACCGAAGAACCGGAAGCCGACGAACCGGAAGCCGACGAACCCGGCACCGAGGAATCCGACGACACCGGGACGGCACGCGCGAAACCGCCGTCGACCATCAGATTCGCCACCGTCTCCAGCTCCGGCGGATCACCCGCCAGCCGCGACAGGAACCGGTCGAAGTCCTCACCGCACGGCAGCAGCAGCCGCTCCACACGCTCCGCCGGCGCCCACGAGGGATCGCAGTCCCGGACGTCGTCGTAGGCACAGAACCACACCGAGCCGGCCCGCTCCCCCTTCACCTTCACCGCGAGCAGACCGCCCTGGACGAAACCGACACCCAGATAATCCTTGGTCAGATGGTCACGCAGACACTTGTTGACGTAGACCAGGTCGTTCACCGCCGCCTCCTCCCGCACCGTGAAGAACGGCTGGTCGATCAGCAGCCCCAACTCGGCGTCGAGCGCCGCGCCCACCGGAGCACAGCCACCCGCCGCCTTCAAGAACGAACGGTAGGCACCCGGCAACCGGTAGCCGAGATCCTCCTCGACCTGCTGCACCTGAGCCTCCGTCACCGCCACCCCCGACTTCGGCAGCCCGAAATGCGCCGGCCGCGTCTCCTGCAACGGCCGTGTACCGCGCTTGCCCTGGTCGACGCCGGACGTCGCTATCCCGCCGTGGTGCCGCAGCAGCGCCTTCACCTCGACCGGCACCAGCTCGAGCCGCCGCGAACCCACCACGTGATGCCACGTCCAGCCGTGCGGCGTCGCCACCGCGGGCACCGTGTCCCACAACTCGTGACCCGTCGCCGCCAGCGCCGCGTTCGCCGACACGTAGTCCGTCAGCCGCAACTCGTCGACCCCGAAACCCTCCGGCGGCTCCGCGATCTCCGCCGCCGCACGGGCGTAGGCCGAGAAAGAGGGATAACCCCGCTCGTCGACACGTACCCCTCTCGGGTGACGTGCGGCCCGCACCGGATCCGGGAAATGCACGACCTGCCCGGCGTAGGCCGCGTTCGGCGGCACGGCTTGTCCCCCGGCCTGGCGGCCGGGAGGCGCCCCCAGCCCGAGCCGACCTGTCGTCATGGCGGTTGCCCCCTGCGGCACTCTGGTACGACCCGCGGCAGCCGGCTCCGCACCGCCCACCACGCCCCGTATCACCTGTCTCGTCCGTCTCGACTTGGCGTCTCGACCCTCACCGCGCCCGTCACCACGCGCCACCGCGTGTGTCACCACGCACCGACCGCACGGACCACGGTGCCGACAGCCTATGCGGTACGACCGCACCGGTCACCGGGCCCCGGTCAGCCGCCCTCCGCTTCCGTGACCAGCCGTCACCCCGCCGTGACAGCCCGCCCAAACCCTGGCGTGTCGCACTGCCCCAGCTTCCGCACCAGCCACGGCGTTTGGCACTCTGTGACGTCCGGGGGAAGCTCGGGAGGGAATGACGACCATGAACGTGACGCAGACGGGACCGGACACCGCACCGCACACCGGCACCTCCGGCGACCCCCGCATCGGCTGGAGCGCCACCGACACCCCCCACGCCCCCACCCTCCGCCACAGACGCGACGGCATACTCCCCACCGTCGCCGCCGCACTCTCCGTGCGCGGCGCCACCCTCACCGGCACCGCCGCCCGCGGCGACCAGCCACCACCCCTGCACCCCCTCGTCCAGGACTTCCTCGACACCCTCACCAGCGCCCAACGCGACCGCTTCACCGGCCGCTGCGCCGAGACCATCCTCATCTCCCGCCACATAGCCTCCGCCGACGCCGCCCGCAGCAAGCGCGCCGCCCGCAAGCCCATGACCAACGGCGAGGCCCGCAAGGCCCTCAAGCAGGCCAAACTCACCACCCGGCGGATCCGCGAGGACGGCGACCCCCTGCACGGCGGCTTCGCCACCCCCTGCCGCGCCTGCACCGCGCTCAGCGCCCACTTCGGCGTCCGCGTCGTCGACCCCGCGGCGGCAGACGGCTGACCCCCCTGACACGAGCCACCAGAACACAGGCCCGCCACCCCGGCCACCGGTCAGCACCCACGAGCGCCCCGGCCCTCAGAACACAGGGCCGCCCCGGCCCTCAGGACACGGACCGCCCCGGCCACCGGCCACCACCGCCCGGGCCCCGCACCACCACAGCAACTCGACGATCGAAGGGCAGATGCACCCCGACCGCACCGACACCCCCAGCCTCGGCTCCCCCCGACCCGGAGGAACCCCGTCCCGCTTCCCCGCACCCGTCGACGCCACCCTGCGCGCCGCCGGCTGGCAACCCGGACGCTGGGACATAAAGCAGGCCGAGATCTGGGCCGACACCCTGCGCGACCACACCTCACCCGCAGGCCACCGCCACGCCGTCTTCCCCGCCGCCGTCGAAGCCTGGGCCGAGTTCGGCGGCCTCCACATCACACCCACCGGGCCCGGCCGCCAGGTCGCCCCCACAACCCTCCACATCGACCCCCTGCACGGCCTCCACATGGCCCGCACCCTCGCCGACCTCGGCCGCGCCCTCGACACCGACGTCAGCCCCCTCGGCACCGAGACCGACCACCAGTCCCTCCTCGCCGTCGACGCCCAGGGCCGCGTCTACGCCCTCGACCACACCGGCGACTGGTACCTCGGCCCCGACATCGACCAAGCCCTCACCGGCCTCGTCACGGGCATCGAACCCGTACGGCTCACCGCAGGCTGAACACGGCCCTCCCCCAGGGGCCCGCAGCACTACACCGCCGGAATCACCGCCGACACCCGGAAACCCCCCGCGTCCGTCGGCCCCGACACGAACACGCCCCCCAGCGCCGTCACCCGCTCCTTCATCCCCACCAGGCCATTGCCTCCCGACGGCAACCGCGCCGACGACGCCGAAGACACCTCCGGCGGCGGCTCGTTCTCCACCTGCATCGCGATCTCCGACACCCGGTGCGCCAACCGCACATGCGTCTTCGCCCCCGCCGCGTGCTTGTGGACGTTCGTCAACGCCTCCTGCACCACACGGAACGCCGTCTGCTCGACCTCCGCCGCATACGCACGCGCATCCCCCTCGACCGACAGATGCACCACCATCCCCGCCGCCGCCGACTGCCCGACCAACTCCTCCAACTCGGACAGACTCGGCCCCTCCCCCTCATCGACGGCACGCTCCGCCGCCACCGCCGCCGCGACCCCCACCGCCGCCAACGGCACCCCCTGCTCGCCGCGCCGCACCTCACCACCACTGCGCAGCACCCCGAGCATCTCCCGCAACTCCGTCAGCGCCTGCCGCCCCATGTCCCCCACCAGAGCCGCGTTCTTCACCGCCTTCTCCGGATCCTTGCGGGCAACGGCCTGCAACGCAGCCGCATGCACCACCATCAGACTCACCCGATGCGCCACCACGTCGTGCATCTCCCGCGCGATCCGCGTCCGCTCCTCACCCCGCGCCCACTCGGCCCGCTCCTCCGCCCGCTCGGCGAGCAACTGCAACTCACGCTCGAGACTGTCCGCCCGCTCCCGCAGACTCTCCATCAGCCGGCGCCGCGCACCCACGTACAACCCGAGCAGCAACGGCGGAGCCGTCATCCCGATCGCCGTCGTGATCGCCGCGAACGGCACGAACCAGTCCCCCAGGTCCCACGTCCCCCGCGCCATGTCCTGCCGCACCCGCACGAACATCACGATCAGCATGCCGACCAGCGACATCCCCGCGAGCGAGGCGATGATCCGCCGCGGCAACTCGGACGCCGCCAGCGTGTACAGACCGACCACGCCCATCAGATAACCCATCTGGGCCGGAGTGATCGCGATCGACACCAGCACGACGGCGATCGGCCACTGCCGCCGCACGACCAGCGCCGAACCGGCCAGCACCCCGAAAACCACCCCCGCGGCCACCGGGATCCCCGCGTCCCGCGCGAACCGCACCCCCTCGAACGCACACTCCAGCGCGGAGGCCACCGCCAGGCCCACATCCAGCGCCGCGCTGCGCCACCTGGCCCACCACCACGGCCCCTTCCGGCCCGTGGCGTGCTCTTCCCCCGTCGTGGTCATGCCTCCAGCCTACGGGCGCCGCCGCCCCGTTTTCCGGTGAGTTTCCGCGACGGGTTTAGACCACACTCCGTAACCGAACGCGCACGAAACCGCCCACTTTCCCTCGAACTGCTGAATCGCACACCGTTCGATCCCGGAACGGATCATTCCCCCCGGACGGTATGCCCATGGCACATTCACACGGCAGGTACGCCGACTTCGAGGCACTGCGGGAACGGGCGGTCGCACTGCGACGTGCCGGACTCAGCCGCCGCCAGATCCGCGACCGCCTGCACATCGACAACAACGACATCCTCAACCGCCTCCTGGAAGGCGAACCGCCCCCGAACTGGACGAAGCGCCCAAACGCGAAGGACGACCTGCGCGAGAAGGCACGGGAGTTGCGGCTGCAAGGCTGGACCTACGACCGCATCCAGGTCGAGCTGGGATGCTCCAAGAGTTCGATCTCGCTGTGGGTACGGGATCTACCGAAGCCGGAACGGCGGGACCCGTCGGAGCAGGCGAAGCTTGCGGCCCGCAAGAGGTGGGAACACGAGCTGGCGATCCGGGAGGAAGAGCGCCAGAAAACCAAGGCGGCCGCAGCGGAGCAGATCGGCGAGATGTCCGACCGCGATCTGCTCATGTTGGGTATCGCCCTGTATTGGTCCGAGGGCACCAAGGACAAACCGTACGCCCGTCGGGAGAACGTCCTCTTCGTCAACAGCGACCCCACCGTGATTCAGCTCTATCTGGCTTGGCTCGGCCTTCTCGGTGTAGCTCGGGAGCGCCTGTCGTACCGCGTGATGATCCACCTGACTGCGGACGTGGAGGGGGCGGTACGATACTGGGCCGACCTAGTAGGCGTCGATGCCTCAGCCTTCCAGAAGACGACCATCAAGAAGCACAACCCCAAGACAGTGCGCAAGAACGTCGGGGACAACTACCGCGGCTGCCTGGTAATCCGCGTATCGCAGGGAGCCGAGCTGTACCGCCAGATTGAAGGTTGGTGGAAGGGCATGGCGGATCAGGCTTCCGCGCGTCTCAGGTAAGGTCTGACGCAGCCATCCGCCATGGGGTAACTGGTAGCCCGCGGGCCTTTGAAGCCCTGTAGTGCTGGTTCGAATCCAGCTGGCGGAGCTGCTCGGTTCGGGCCCTGACCCCACAGTCAGGGCCCGCTCCCACATCCCCCCACGAAACGCCCCGGTATCCTGCGGATGTCCCCACCCGTCCACAGCCGAAGGGCAACCCCGTGAGCGCCATTCGCCCGGCAGCCGTCGTCGTTCTCGCAGCGGGTGAGGGCACCCGTATGAAATCGGCCACACCCAAGGTCCTCCACGAGCTCTGCGGACGCAGCCTCGTGGGGCATGTGCTCGCCGCCGCGCGTGAGTTGGAGCCCGAGCACCTGGTCGTGGTGGTCGGGCACGCGCGCGAGAAGGTCGGGGCCCACCTCGCCGAGATCGACCCGGCCGTGCGCACCGCGGTGCAGGCGGAGCAGAACGGCACCGGTCACGCGGTGCGGATCGCCCTGGAGGGACTCGGCGGGGGCGTCGACGGGACGGTGGTCGTCGTGTGTGGCGACACGCCTCTGCTGACGGGCGAGACTCTGCGCGGGCTGGCCGAGACGCACACCGCGGACGGCAACGCCGTGACCGTGCTGAGTGCGGAGGTGCCGGATGCCACCGGTTACGGCCGCGTCGTGCGCGACGAGGGTACGGGTGCGGTCACCGAGATCGTCGAACACAAGGACGCGACCGAGGCGCAGCGTGCCATCCGTGAGATCAATTCGGGTGTGTTCGCCTTCGACGGGCAGTTGCTGGCGGATGCGTTGAAGAAGGTGCGGACCGACAACAGTCAGGGTGAGGAGTATCTGACCGATGTCCTGGGGATCCTGCGGGAGGCCGGTCACCGTGTGGGGGCGTCCGTGGCCGGCGATCACCGGGAGATCGCGGGGATCAACAATCGGGTGCAGCTGAGTGAGGCGCGGCGGATTCTGAACGACCGGTTGCTCACTCACGCCATGCTCGCGGGTGTGACGGTGATCGATCCGGCGACGACGTGGGTCGATGTGGCGGTCACGTTCGAGCGGGATGTGGTGGTTCATCCGGGTACGCAGTTGCACGGTGTCACGCATCTGGGTGAGGGTGCGGAGGTGGGTCCCAACAGCCGTCTGAAGGACACCCGGGTGGGGGCCGGCGCTCGTGTGGACAACACGGTGGCCGATGGGGCCGAGGTCGGGCCGGGGGCGACGGTGGGGCCGTACGCGTATCTGCGGCCGGGTACCCGGCTGGGTGCGCGGGGCAAGATCGGTACGTACGTCGAGACGAAGAACGCGTCGATCGGTGAGGGGACGAAGGTTCCGCATCTGTCGTACGTGGGGGATGCGACGATCGGCGAGTACACGAATATCGGGGCTGCCAGCGTGTTCGTGAACTACGACGGGCAGGAGAAGCACCACACGACGGTGGGGTCGCATTGCCGTACGGGTTCGGACAACATGTTTGTGGCTCCTGTCACGGTCGGGGACGGCGCGTACACCGCGGCGGGGTCCGTGATCACGAAGGATGTGCCGCCCGGTTCGCTGGCTGTGGCCCGTGGTCAGCAGCGGAATATCGAGGGTTGGGTGGCTCGTAAGCGTCCGGGGAGTGCGGCGGCGAAGGCGGCCGAGGTGGCTTCCCGGCAGGGTGAGGGTGAGGGCTGACCGGATTCGGGTGCGTCAAACACGGCGTACCGTGATATCTGCAGACAGCCGTACCGCCACCAGCTGAGACACCTCGCATCGCCCCCAGCTGAGACACCTCTGAGGAGACAGTGCTGTGACCGGGATCAAGACGACCGGCGAGAAGAAGATGATGTTCTTCTCCGGCCGCGCCCACCCCGAGCTTGCCGAGGAGGTCGCCCACCAGCTGGGTGTCGGGGTTGTCCCGACGAAGGCCTTCGACTTCGCCAACGGTGAGATCTATGTGCGTTATCAGGAGTCGGCGCGTGGTGCGGACTGTTTCCTGATCCAGAGCCATACGGCGCCGATCAACAAGTGGATCATGGAGCAGTTGATCATGATCGACGCGTTGAAGCGTGCGTCGGCCCGTTCCATCACGGTGATCGTGCCGTTCTACGGTTACGCGCGGCAGGACAAGAAGCACCGTGGTCGTGAACCGATTTCGGCGCGTCTGATCGCGGATCTGATGAAGACGGCGGGTGCGGACCGGATCCTGACGGTGGATCTGCACACGGATCAGATCCAGGGTTTCTTCGACGGTCCGGTGGATCATCTGTTCGCGTTGCCGTTGCTGGCGGACTATGTGGGCAAGAAGGTCGATCGGGACAAGTTGACGGTGGTGTCGCCGGACGCGGGCCGGGTGCGGGTCGCGGACCGCTGGTGTGATCGTCTGGGTGCGCCGCTGGCGATCGTGCACAAGCGCCGGGACAAGGACATCGCCAATCAGGTCACCGTGCACGAGGTGGTCGGTGAGGTGAAGGGCCGGGTGTGTGTCCTGGTCGACGACATGATCGACACGGGTGGCACGATCTGCGCCGCGGCGGACGCGTTGTTCGCGCATGGTGCGGAGGATGTGATCGTGACGGCGACGCATGGTGTGCTGTCGGGTCCGGCGGCGGACCGGTTGAAGAATTCGAAGGTGAGTGAGTTCGTGTTCACGAACACGCTGCCGACGCCGGGTGAGCTGGATCTGGACAAGATCACGGTGTTGTCGATCGCGCCGACGATCGCGAGTGCGGTGCGTGAGGTGTTCGAGGACGGCTCGGTGACGAGTCTGTTCGACGAGCAGTAGGAACCGAGCTGCAGTAAGGGTTCTGCACAGGGATTCCGCGCGGGGGTTCGCACAGGGGTTCCGCGCAGGGAAGATCCTTTTGGGTGCGGCCTCCCTCTCCGAGTAGACTGCCCGGGTTGCTCGGCGAGGGAGGCCGTACCCGTTTTCCGCGGGGTACGGCGGTCCGTTATCGACGCGCTCTTCGTAGCAGGCCGTTCGTGGCCGGGTGACCACGTCCGTTCCTGAATCCACGAGGAGTGCTCATGTCCGAAGTGAAGCTGGCCGCCGAGACCCGCACCGAGTTCGGCAAGGGTGCGGCGCGCCGTATCCGCCGTGACGACAAGGTTCCCGGTGTGCTGTACGGCCACGGTTCCGACCCGCTGCACCTGACCCTGCCGGGTCACGACCTGCTGCTGGCGCTGCGCACGCCGAACGTCCTGATCTCCCTGGACATCGACGGCAAGACGAACGAGCTGGCCATCCCGAAGTCGGTCCAGCGTGACCCGATCAAGGGTTTCCTGGAGCACGTGGACCTGCAGCTGGTCACGCGCGGTGAGACGGTCACCGTCGAGATCTACGTCCACACCGAGGGCGAGCTGGCGCCGGGCGGCAACCTGCTGGAGCACGTGCTGAACGCGCTGCCGGTCGAGGCCGAGGCCACGCACATCCCCGAGTCGGTCACCGTCTCCATCGAGGGACTGCAGGCCGGTGACTCCGTCCTGGCCAAGGACATCCCGCTGCCTGCCGGCACCAAGCTGGCCGTCGAGGACGACACGGTGGTCCTGCAGGTGCTGTCCGCGCAGGCCGAGGAGGCCGGCGAGGGCGAGGAGGCCGAGGGAGAGGCCGCCGAGGCCTGATCCTCGCTTTCGTCGTTCGGTCAGCCGCTGTTCCCGTTCGGGGCAGCGGCTGGCGCGCATCAAGGAGACATGGACGTGACTACCGATGCCAATGCCCCGTGGCTGATCGTGGGCCTCGGCAATCCAGGAGCCGAGTACGCCATGAACCGGCACAACGTCGGCTTCATGGTGGCCGATCTGCTGGCCGGGCGGATCGGGGGGAGGTTCAAGCGGGCGGGCAGGGCGCAGGCGCAGGTCGTGGAGGGGCGCATCGGTCCGCCGGGTCCGGCGGGCCGCCGGGTGGTGCTCGCCAAGCCGATGTCGTACATGAACCTGTCGGGCGGTCCGGTGAACGCGCTGCGGGAGTTCTACAAGGTCCCGGTGGCCCGTGTCGTGGCCGTGCACGACGAGCTGGACATCGACTACGGGACGCTGCGGCTGAAGCTCGGTGGCGGGGACAACGGGCACAACGGTCTGAAGTCGATGACGAAGGCGATGGGTGCGGACTATCACCGGGTGCGGTTCGGGATCGGGCGGCCTCCGGGGCGCATGCAGGTGGCGGATTTCGTGCTGCGGGACTTCTCGGCCGGGGAGCGCAAGGAGCTGGACTACTTCGTGGACCGGGCGGCGGATGCGGTGGAGGCTCTGGTGACCGAGGGGCTGGAGCCGGCGCAGAGCTCGTACAACTCCTGACTTGTCGCCCATGCGAGTTGACCGCTCGCAGGGCCATGGCCAATGATCCCGGCCATGCCTGCCACAGCCAGTTCCTCGCGTCAGGTCTCCCGCCGGGCCTCGGTGGCCGCGCTGCGGTTCGGGCGGCTCGCGGCGATGGGTACGGTCGCGGCGCTGATCCTGGTCGCGGGGGTGTGGGCGTCGTGGCGGACGGCTCCGTACGTGATGCTCACCAAGGGACGGGAGCGGGGCACGATCGAGGTGACGCGGTGCGGTCAGGACACCTGCACCGGTCCCTTCACGCCCGCCTCGGCGGGTTCGCCCGGACCGGACCGGGTCGTCATCGGGAAGTCGGTCGCGGTGCGCAAGGGGCGGACGTACGCGGTGGTGGTGAAGCCGGGCGGGCGTGAAGTCGTGCGCTCGGGTCCGGCGGGGGTGCTGTACGCGTGGGTGCCGATGGGCGGGGCGCTGCTGCTGGCGTCGGTGGTCGTGGCGGGCGGGCTGCGGCGGACGCGGGTGGCGTGGGCGATGGCGGGGCTGGGAGTCGCGCTGCTGACGGCGGCGTTCGTCACCGTCTGACGGTTTTCTCCGTGCTCCACGTCCGTGGAGGAAGGGACCGTTGTCCGTTCGTGCTTGACCTTGGGTCAATGGCGGCTGGATGCTGAGCCGCCCCCTCCACATCTTCCCGTCCGTAACTCGAAGATGGATTTGCCCCATGCGTATCCTTTCCCGCGTCGGCGCTCTGTCCGCCGTCGCCGCGGCCGCGCTGCTCAGCGCCCCGGTCGCCGCTCACGCCGCACCCGTTGCCGCGCGCCCCGGTGACAACGGCACCGTGAAGATCCACGACGCGAAGACCGGCAAGGAGCTGCGTCGCAACGAGCCGCACGTCTGCACGTTCTACCTCGACGCCTTCGGCTTCGACGGCGTCCAGCAGGTCGACTGGCACATCGAGGCCTGGGCCCCGACCGCGCACACCAAGGGCGAGACGGTGAAGACCGGCGCCATCACGCTCGACGACACCGGTCACGGCCGCACGAACGACCTGTCGCTGCCCGACGGGCACTACAAGCTGTTCTGGAACTTCGACGGTGAGAAGGGCGCCGCGAAGCACAAGGTCTTCTGGACGGACTGCGCGGACTCGCAGGGCGGTGGCGGTACGACGCCCACGGCGTCCGCGTCCGCTTCCACGCCGGGCTCGGAGTCGTCCTCGCCGGCCGCGGGGAGCTCGTCGCCCGCGGCGTCCCCGAGCGGGTCGGCCGGTGCGGTGCCGGCGGCCTCCTCGTCGCCGTCCGCGCAGGGCGGCAGCGGTTCCGGCAACCTCGCCGAGACCGGCAACGGCGCGCCCGTGGGTCTGCTGTCCGGCCTGGCGGCCGCGCTGGTGGCGGGCGGCGGCTACCTGGTGGCCCGGCGGCGCCGGGCCTGAGGCGCCGGAGTCAGGGTCCGCGGAAGAGGTCCACGGAATAAAGAGGGGTGCCCCCGAGCCCGTACGGAGCTCGGGGGCACCCTTGTTGTGTGCGGGGTGTCAGCCGGTGTTGCGCAGGCCGGCCGCCACGCCGTTGACGGTCAGCAGCAGGGCGCGGGAGAGCAGCGGGTCGGGTTCCTCGCCCGCGGCGGCCGCGTCGCGCTGGCGCTTGAGGAGTGTCACCTGGAGGTAGGAGATCGGGTCCAGGTAGGCGTCGCGGATGGCGAAGGTCTGCTTGAGCACGGGCTGGGCGTCGAGCAGTTCCTTCTCCCCGGTCACCTTCAGGACTTCGCGCACGGTCAGCTCGTGCTCGGCCCTGATGGTGTCGAAGACGTGCTTGAGCTCCTCCGGTACGAGGGTGTCGACGTAGTGCGCGGCGATCCGCAGGTCGGTCTTGGCGAGCGTCATCTCGACGTTGGAGATGAAGTTGCGGAAGAAGTGCCACTGTTCGTGCATCTCGTCGAGCACCGTGTCCAGGCCGGCCTCGCGCAGCGCCTTCAGGCCGGAGCCGACGCCGAACCAGCCGGGCACGATCTGCCGGGACTGGGTCCAGCCGAACACCCAGGGGATGGCGCGCAGTCCGTCGAGCGAGACACCGGAGCCGGGGCGGCGGGAGGGCCGCGAGCCCAGGTGCAGGTCGGCGAGCTGGTCGACCGGCGTGGAGAGGAGGAAGTACGTCGGCAGGTCGGGGTCCTCGACGAGCCTGCGGTAGGCGGCGTGGGCGGCGTCGGAGACGACGTCCATGGCGGCGTCCCAGCGGGCGAGGGCCTCGACGGACTGGCGCGGGGCGGTGTGCAGGGCGGATGCCTGGAGGGTCGCCGCGACGGTGAGTTCGAGGTTCTCCCGGGCCAGGGAGGGCACGAGGTACTTGTCGGAGATGACCTCGCCCTGTTCGGTGACCTTGATCTCGCCCTCGAGGGTGCCCCAGGGCTGGGCGAGGATGGCGTCGTGGGAGGGGCCGCCGCCGCGGCCGACGGTGCCGCCGCGGCCGTGGAAGAGGCGCAGCCGGACGCCGTAGCGGTGGGCGACGTCGCGCAGCCGGCGCTGGGCGCGGTGGATCTCCCACTGGGAGGTGGTGATGCCGCCGAACTTGGAGGAGTCGGAGTAGCCGAGCATGACCTCCTGGACGTCGCCCCTGAGTGCGACGAGGCGCCGGTAGGAGGGGTCGGAGAGCATGTCCTCCAGGATCGTGTCGGCGGCCTTGAGTTCGTCGGTGGTCTCCAGCAGCGGCACGATGCCGATCTTCGCCCAGCCGGCGTGCAGGTCGAGCAGGCCCGCCTCGCGGGCGAGGACGGCCGCGGCGAACACGTCGTCGGCGCCCTGGCACATGGAGATGATGTAGGACTCGACGACCTCGGGCCCGAAGACGTCCAGGGCCCGCTTGACGGTCTGGAAGACGCCGATGGTCTTCTCGCCGGCCGCGTCCACGGGTGCGGGGGTGGGCGCGAGGGGCCTGCGGGAGCGCAGTTCCTTGGCGAGGAGTCTGGCCCGGTACTCGCGGGGCATGTCGGTGTAGCGCCAGGACTCCTCGCCGAGGCGGTCGAAGAGCTGGCCGAGGGCGTGGTGGTGGGCGTCGGCGTGCTCGCGTACGTCCATGGTGGCGAGCTGGAGGCCGAAGGCGGCCAGGGTGCGGATGGTGCGGTTCATGCGGCCGTCGGCGAAGAGGTCGCCGCGGTGTTCCCTGAGGGAGCTCTGGATCAGGGTGAGGTCCTGCAGCAGCTCGCCGGTGCCGAGGTAGTCGCGGCCGGCCTGGTGGGGGGTGCCGTTGGCCAGGCGCTGCTTGGTGTTCTCCAGCTTCTGCCGGATGCAGGTGGCCTTGAGGCGGTAGGGCTCCTCGGCGTTGAGGCGCTTGTAGCGCGGGCTGATGCCGGGCAGCCGGTCGAGGTCGGCCTGGAGGGAGTCCAGGAGTTCCTGGGTGGCGCCGGTGTAGCGGATGGAGTTCGACAGGAAGCCGCGCAGCTCGTCGATCAGGTCGAGGGCGTCGTTGATGCCGTGCTCGTGCTGGAGGATCAGCACGTCCCAGGTGACCTGGGGGGTGACGTTCGGGTTGCCGTCGCGGTCGCCGCCGATCCAGGTGCCGAAGGTGAGGGGGCGGGAGTCGTCGGGGAGCTTGACGCCGACGCGCGCCAGCTCGGCGGTCAGGTCCTCCAGGACGTCGCCGACGGCGCCGGCGTGCAGTTCGTCGAGGTAGTAGATGGCGTTGCGGGCCTCGTCGGCGGGTTCGGGGCGCACGACGCGCAGTTCGTCGGTCTGCCAGACGAGGTCGATGTTCTCCGCCAGTCGGGTGTCGTGGCGGCGGCGGTCGGACTCGATGACGGGGGTCTCCAGGAGCGCCGCGATGCGCCGGAGCTTGTTGAGGACCGAGCGGCGTGCGGCCTCGGTGGGGTGCGCCGTGAAGACGGGCCGGACGTTGAGGTGCCGGACGGTCTGGCGCAGGTGTTCGGGGTCGGCGTCCTTGAGCCGGTCGGCGGTGCGGGCGAGCAGTCCGCCCTCGGCGGCGCGGCGTTCGCGCAGTTCGCGGCCGCGGTGGACCTGCTCGGTGACGTTGGCCAGGTGGAAGTAGGTGGAGAACGCGCGGACCAGCTTGGCCGCGGTCTGCAGTTCGGTGCCGCGCAGCAGTTCGGCGGCGGCCTCTCCGTCCTCGCGCGTGAGGCGGCGGACCTTCTCGACCAGTTCGAGGAGTTCGGGGCCCTCCTGCCGGACGAGGGTCTCGCCGAGGAGGTCTCCGAGCCGGCGGATGTCGGCACGCAGCTCGCTGGTCGTCGTGGTCTGGTCGTCGGCACTGCTCACAGGTGCGGCTCCTTGCAGTGTTGAAGCTCGTCCAGGGGGGAACCCGGCGCCGGGGGCCGCGCGGCGGGCGCCGCATACGGCCCTGGCATCCGGGAAGGAATTCAGAGCGGACCGCGCTGTCCGACCGACTCCAAGGATAGGTGTCCATGCGGACGCGCAGTATTTCGGGCTCTTGCCGCCGGGCGGCTCGCTGCCATACTTACGATGCCGTAGGTTACGGAACCGTAGGGACCCTTGTAACGGAACCCGGGCAGGGTTCCGGCAGCCGACCCGGCACCTGCATCAATCCTCGACCCCCCAGGGGACGCCCATGACCACGAGTTCCGATGTCATCGACGACGCCCCGAAGACGACCGACACCCTTGACTCCTCGGCCACGCTGGGCGGTGAGAAGAAGCGGTCGATCGAGCAGATCGCGCTGCTGCTCTTCATCGTCGTCCCGTTCCTGGCACTCGTCGCCGCGGTACCGCTGGCCTGGGGCTGGGGCGTGAGCTGGCTGGATCTCGGCCTGCTGGTCCTCTTCTACTACGTCGGTTGCCACGGCATCACGATCGGCTTCCACCGCTACTTCACGCATGGCTCGTTCAAGGCGAAGCGGCCGCTCAGGATCGCGCTGGCGATCTCGGGTTCGCTGGCCGTGGAGGGCCCGATCGTGCGCTGGGTGGCGGACCACCGCAAGCATCACAAGTTCTCCGACGCGGAGGGTGACCCGCACTCTCCGTGGCGGTTCGGCGAGACACTCCCGGCGCTGATGAAGGGCCTGTGGTGGGCGCACATCGCCTGGATGTTCGACGAGGAGCAGACGCCGCAGGACAAGTACGCCCCGGACCTGATCAAGGACCCGGCGATCCGGGCGATCTCCCGGCAGTTCGTGTACTGGACGATCCTCTCCCTGGCCCTGCCCGGGGTGATCGGCGGTCTGGTCACCTGGTCGTGGTGGGGCGCGTTCACGGCGTTCTTCTGGGGTTCGCTCGTCCGGGTGGCCCTGCTGCACCATGTGACCTGGTCGATCAACTCGATCTGCCACGCGGTCGGCAAGCGCCCCTTCAAGTCGCGGGACCGTTCGGGCAACGTGTGGTGGCTGGCCGTGCTCTCGTGCGGCGAGTCCTGGCACAACCTGCACCACGCCGACCCGACCTCCGCGCGGCACGGTGTGGAGCGCTGGCAGCTGGACTCATCGGCGCGCATCATCCGCTGGTGCGAGCGGCTCGGCTGGGCCTACGACGTGCGCTGGCCGTCACGCTCGCGTATCGATTCACGCCGTAACACCGGCGAAGACGGCTCTCGCCGCCGGAAGGACACGGCCGAGGCGGCATGATTGACGCCGTGGCGACCGATCCCAGCAGCACCCCGAGCAATGAGAAGCCGCGGCGGGCGCGCCGCACCCGGATGACGGGAGCGGAGCGCCGCCAGCAGCTGCTCGAGATCGGCCGCACCCTGTTCGCCGCCAGAGGCTTCGAGGGCACGTCGGTGGAGGAGATCGCGGCGAAGGCCGGGGTCTCCAAGCCGGTGGTCTACGAGCACTTCGGCGGCAAGGAGGGGCTGTACGCGGTGGTGGTGGACCGTGAGATGCGGCGGCTGCTGGACATGGTGACCAGTTCGCTGACGGCCGGTCATCCCCGTGAGCTGTGCGAGCAGGCGGCCTTCGCGCTGCTGGACTACATCGAGGAGTACACGGACGGTTTCCGCATCCTGGTCCGTGACTCGCCCATTCCGCAGTCGACGGGTTCCTTCGCCTCGCTGATCTCGGACATCGCGACCCAGGTGGAGGACATTCTGGGCCGGGAGTTCAAGAGCCGCGGCTTCGAGCCCAAGCTCGCCCCGCTGTACGCGCAGGCGCTGGTCGGCATGGTGGCGCTGACCGGCCAGTGGTGGCTGGACGTCCGCCGTCCGAAGAAGGCGGAGGTCGCCGCGCATCTGGTGAACCTGGCGTGGCACGGTCTGGACGGGCTGGAGCCGAAGCCGCGGCTGATAGGGCACCGCAAGGCCTGACCGGGGCCGGCCGGGGGCGCCGCTCGCGCGGGCGGCCCGGCGGCCCGGGGCGTTCGGTGCCCGGCTCGCTCAGTGCTTGGAGCTCAGTGCTTGAAGGTGTCCTTGCCCTTCTCCTTGGCCTCGCGGGCGTCGCCCTTGACCTGGTCGGCCTTGCCCTCGGCGGTCTTGCTCTCGTTGCCGACCATGCGGCCCATGGCCTCCTTGGCCTTGCCCTTCAGCTGTTCCTTCTTGGCCCTGCTCTTCTCTTCCTGCGCCACGTCACTCACTCCTCGTGAGGTTCGACGTCGGTCGGTCATCCCGTCGGGTTGCCCCTCGACCGCCGCTCAAACAGCGGTCAGCGGCTCCAGGAACTCCAGCCGGTTGCCCACCGGGTCGCTGGAGTAGAACCGCCGGTGGCCGGGCAGGTGCTCGTCCCACTCCACCGGCGCCCCGTGGGCCCGCAGCCGGGCGCCGTAGCGTTCGATGCCGGTGACGCGCAGTCCCGGGTGGGCCTTCGCGGCGGGCCGGAAGTCCTCCTCGATCCCGAGGTGCAGCTGGACGGCGCCCGCCTGGAACCAGCACCCGCCCCGCGCCGCGAGCACCGGGGGCTTGGGTATCTCGGTCATCCCGAGGACATCGACGTAGTACGTCCGCAGCCGGTCCTCACAGCCGGGCGGTGCGGCGAGCTGGACGTGGTCGACGGCAGTGATCATTTGTCTACGCCTCCTTGCGGGCGACGGCGAAGATGCGGCGGAAGGGGAACACGGTGCCGTGCCCGGTGGCCGGATAGGCCTGCCGCAGCGCCGCCCGGTACTCGTGCAGGAACTCCTCCCGGGCCGCCGGGTCGTCGGCGAGTGCGGTGAGGACGGGCCGCAGACCGGTTCCCTTCACCCAGTCCAGCACGGGGTCCTCGCCGGTGAGCAGGTGCAGGTAGGTCGTCTCCCACACGTCCGCCGTGCAGCCGAGGGCGGTCAGGCGCTCCAGGTAGGCCTCCGGCGGGAGGACGGCGTCCTCGTGGCGCAGCAGGCCGCCGAGGCGCTCCCGCCAGCGGGCGGAGCGGGCGAGCTCGCGCATCAGCCGGTGGCTGGGGGCGCCGAAGTTGCCGGGGACCTGGAAGGCGAGGGTGCCGCCGGGTGCCAGGCCCGCGACCCACTTCCCGAACCGGTCGGCGTGCCCGGGGACCCACTGCAGGGTGGCGTTGCTGACGATGAGGTCCCAGGGCCGGCCGGGCGTCCAGGTGCGTACGTCGGCGGGGGCGAAGTCGATGCGGCCGCCGCCGGGGGTGGTGCCGGCGTGTTCGGCGCCGGCCTTGTCCAGCATCTCGGGCGAGTTGTCGTAGCCGGTGATGTGCGCGGCGGGCCAGCGGCCGGCGAGCAGGACGGTGACGTTGCCGGGGCCGCAGCCGAGGTCGGCGATGCGGGGCGGGCTGCCGGGCAGGTCCGGGACGCGGGCGAGGAGATCGGCGAAGGGGCGGGCGCGGTGGCCGGCGTGGCGCAGGTACTGGGTGGGGTCCCAGGTGGTGGGGACGGCGGGCATGGAGCCTCCTCGGCTTACTGGACTGGTACCCACCCTCACCCCCGATTTTCTTCGATGTCAAGATGCTTGATGTCAAGAGACTTCATGTCGACACAACCACTACAATGATCCTCATGGAGGACGAGGTCGATCGGCTGGTCGCAGCGTGGCGCCGGGAGCGTCCGGACCTCGACGTGGAACCGCTCGAGGTGCTCAGCCGGGTGAGCAGGCTGGCCCGGCATCTGGACCGGGCACGGCGGCTGGCCTTCGCCGAGCACAGCCTGGAGCCCTGGGAGTTCGACGTGCTGACGGCGCTCAGACGCGCGGGCGCGCCGTACCAGCTCTCGCCGGGGCAGCTGCTGACGCAGACCCTGGTCACCTCGGGCACGATGACCAACCGCATCGACCGCCTGGCGAAGAAGGGCCTGGTCGAGCGGCTGCCCGACCCCAGCGACCGGCGCGGGGTCCTGGTGCGGCTCACCGACGAGGGCCGGGACAGGGCGGATCAGGCCCTGGCCGGTCTGCTCGACCAGGAGCGGGCGATCCTCGGCGAGCTCTCGCGGGCCCAGCGGGCCGAGCTCGCCGGTCTGCTGCGCCAGCTGACCGCCCCGTTCGACAACGTCCCCGGCTGAACGCAGCGGGGGCGGTGCCGGTGAGCGGCTCCGCCGTGGTCCGCCGGCGCCGGGCCGCGGTGAGGCGTGGCGGACCGCCGCCCGGCGCGGCGGCGGGCGCGAGGTGTCACGGTCCCGCGCCGCTCCGGGGGCCTCAAGAGGCGTGCCGCCCGGCGGCACGCTCGTCGGCCCCGCTCAGGCGCTGCTGCTCTCCTCCGGCATGATCCGCCCGGCGGGCCCCAGGTCGACGGGCCCGACCCCGGCCCGGCGGGCGAGCGCGACGGCGGCGAGGGTGGAGTGGACGCCCAGCTTGCCCAGGACGTTCTGCATGTGCGTGCGCACGGTGTGGGGCGAGAGGAACAGCCGCTCGGCGACCGCCTTCCTGCCGAGCCCCGCGACCATGCACCGCAGCACTTCCCGCTCCCTCGGGGTGAGCGACTCCACCAGCCGCTCGCTCTCGGTGCGGTGCTTGCGGGCGGCGGTCAGCTCCCGCAGGACACCGGTGAGCAGGGCGGGCGGCAGATGCGTCTCGTCGCGCAGCACGCCGCGGATGACGTTGAGCAGCCGCGACAGCGAGCAGTCCTTGGCCACCCAGCCGGAGGCCCCGGCCTGCAGGGCGAGAGCGGCCCGGCGCGGATCGTCCTTCTCGGCCAGCACGACGATCCGTACGCCCGGCTGCGCGGTGCGCACCCCGGCCACCAGCGAGATGCCGTCGACGAGTCCGTCCTCGTTGTTCTCCTGGACGGGCACGGCCGGCCGTATGCCCGGCACGTTGCCGCCCAGGTCGGAGTCGACGAGCAGGACGTCGAACCGGCGCCCCTCGGCCGCCGCGCGTTCCAGGCTGCGCAGCGCGGCGGGACCACTTCCGGCCGCGGAGACGTCGACGTCGGGCTCGGCCGCAAGGGCTGCGGCGAGCGACTCGGCGAAGATGCGATGGTCGTCCACGACCAGGACTCGGATGCGAACCACGAAACCCCCTTCCCCAGGCTCTCAAAGAGCAGGGGATACCCCATCGGCGGGAGAACACACGGGCGCGGGCACGGCACCCGAAGTGATCCCAGGTCGCCGGTGACCACCTGGGACCGGATCGGCACACCGCACGGCCGCCGCCATGCGGAATCTGCTACCCCCACTTCGGGCGTCGTACCCGACTGTCTCGCCCCCTGATCGGCACCGGCCCCCACCGGTGCTGTTCATCAGGGTACGGCCGGGGGCCAGGAGCGGAAGGTAATTTGCAGAACTGGCTGGCCGCCGCGTTTATCGTGAGCCACATGTTTCGTCTGGAGACAGAAGTCGACAAAACCCGGTGCGATCTTCTCCGCAGGCGGCTGCGGGAGACGAACACGGCGGCCTCACCAGTCCTGCGCGCCCTGCGCGGAACCCCGGGTGAGCGTGAAGTTCCGCTCCACCTCTGGGTGTTGGACGACCGCGGCGATCTCGTGGCCGGGCTGGTCGGTCACACCTGGACGACCTGGCTGCACGTGGCCTACCTCTGGGTGGACGAGCGCCACCGGGGCGCCGGGCTCGGCGCGCGGCTGCTCGCGGAGGCCGAACAGCGTGCCCGCCGGGAGCGGGGCTGCACCTCGTGCCGCCTGGAGACCTGGGACTTCCAGGCGCCGGGGTTCTACCAGAAGCAGGGCTACGACGTGGTGTGCGAGATCCCCGACTATCCGCCGGGGATCACCGAGTACACCCTGACCAAACGGCTCAGCTGAGCCTGCGCGCGCCCGCCGACGGCACCGCCTCGAAGACCCGCGGGGCAGTGAGACCGGCCGCGGCGAAGGCCTCTTCGACGGCCTTGGTGACCGCGTCCACGTCCGCGACCTCCGCCAGCACGATCGCCGAGCCGCCGAAGCCGCCGCCGGTCATCCGGGCGCCGAGCGCGCCGGAGGCCAGGGCGGTGTCGACGACCAGGTCCAGCTCCGGGCAGGAGATGCGGAAGTCGTCGCGCAGCGAGGCGTGCCCGGCGACCAGGACCGGGCCGATCGCCCGGGTCTCGCCCGCCCGGAGCAGGTCGACGGTCCTCTCCACCCGCTCGTCCTCGGTGACGACGTGACGGACCAGGCGGACCGCCTCCTCGTCGCCGCCCAGCCGCTCGAGCGCCGCGCCGAGCCCGTCGTAGGGGACGTCGCGCAGCGCGTCGAGGCCCAGCAGCGCGGCGCCCCGCTCGCAGCCCGCCCGGCGCCTGCCGTACTCGCCGTCGCTGTGGGCGTGCTTGACGCGGGTGTCCACCACCAGCAGCCGCAGGCCCTCCGCGGCCAGGTCGAAGGGGATCTGCCGCTGCGAGAGGTCCCGGGTGTCGAGGAAGAGCGCGTGGCCCTCCTCGCAGCAGGCGGAGGCCGTCTGGTCCATGATCCCGGTGGGGGCGCCGACGTAGACGTTCTCGGCGCGCTGGCACAGCCGCGCCAGCTGCCAGCGCTGCAGGCCCAGGTCGAACAGGTCGTTCAGCGCCAGCGCGATCACGACCTCCAGGGCCGCCGAGGACGACAGGCCCGCACCGGAGGGGACCGTCGAGGCGAGGTGGACCTCGGCGCCGGTGACCGGGTGGCCGGCCTCGCGCAGGGCCCAGACGACACCCGCCGGGTACGCCGTCCAGTTCCGGTCGCTCCCGGGCGCCAGGTCCTCCAGGCGCAGCTCGACGACCCCGCCCCCGACGTCCGCCGAGTGCAGGCGCAGCACGCCGTCCGCGCGCCGGGCGACGGCCGCGACCGTGGTGTGCGGCAGCGCGAAGGGCATCACGAAGCCGTCGTTGTAGTCGGTGTGCTCACCGATGAGGTTGACCCGGCCCGGCGCCGACCAGACACCCTCGGGGGCGGTCCCGTACAGCTCCCGGAAACCGTCCCGCACCTGCTGTGCCCCCACTAGTGCTCCCTCGCTGTGCTGATGTTCCGCGCGAACTCCCACGCGTCCGCGACGATGTCGGCGAGATCCGCGCGGGAGGGGGTCCAGCCCAGCCTCTCGCGGGCGGTGGCGGCCGAGGCCACCAGGACCGCCGGGTCGCCGCCCCGGCGGGGGGCCACGACCTCCGGGATCGGGTGGCCGGTGACCCGGCGGGCGGTCTCGACGACCTCGCGCACCGAGAAGCCGTTGCCGTTGCCCAGGTTGCAGATGAGGTGCTCGCCCGGGGTGGCGGCCCGCAGGGCGAGCAGATGGGCCTCGGCCAGGTCGGCGACGTGGATGTAGTCGCGCACGCAGGTGCCGTCCGGCGTGGGGTAGTCGTCGCCGAAGACGGAGATCGCCTCGCGCCGGCCCTGCGCCACCTGGAGCACCAGCGGGATCAGGTGCGACTCGGGGTCGTGGCGCTCGCCCTGGCCGCGGTAGGCGCCCGCCACGTTGAAGTAGCGCAGCGAGACCGCGCCCAGGCCGTGCGCCGCCGCCTCACCCGTGATCATGTGGTCCACGGCGAGCTTGGAGGCGCCGTAGGGGTTGGTCGGCGAGGTCGGCGCCGACTCGGTGATCGGGACCTCCTCCGGCTCGCCGTAGGTGGCCGCCGTGGAGGAGAAGACGAGGGTGCGCACGCCCGCCTCGCGCATCGCGCCGAGCAGCGCCATGGTGCCGGCGACGTTGTTGTCCCAGTACTTCTCGGGCTTCACCACCGACTCGCCGACCTGCGAGAACGCGGCGAAGTGCAGGACCGCGTCGAAGGAGGCGTCCAGCCACTTGGCGGTGTCGCGGATGTCGCCCTCGACGAAGGCGGCCCCGGCCGGGACGCCCTCCCGGAAGCCCGTGGAGAGGTTGTCGAGCACGACGACCTCGTGGCCCGCCTCCAGCAGGTGCTGGGCGACCACCCCGCCGACGTAGCCCGCGCCGCCCGTCACCAGGTACTTACCGCTCATCAACTCGCTACCTCTCGCAGTCGCTCGGCCGCGCGCTCCGGCGGCACGTCGTTGATGAACACGCTCATGCCGGACTCGGAACCCGCGAGGAACTTCAGCTTGCCGGAGGTTCGGCGGATGGTGAAAAGCTCGAGGTGCAGCGCGAAGTCGTCGCGGTTGACGCCGTCGAACTCCGCGAGCTGGCCGAACGGGGCCTGGTGCCAGGCCGCGATGTACGGCGTCGGCGACCCGTGCCCGCCCGCCTTCCCGCCGGCCGGCCCGCCGTCGAAGATCCGGTCGAAGCGCCTCAACAGTTCCAGATAGACCTTGGGGAACTCTGTGCGCGCCGCCTCGTCCAGCGCCAGCAGGTCGGGCACCCGGCGCTTGGGATACAGATGCGCCTCGTAGGGCCAGTGCGCGGCGTGGGGCACGAAGGCCACCCAGTGTTCACCCTCCAGGACGACCCGCTCACCGGCGAGTTCACGCTCCAGGACGGCGTCGAAGAGGTTCTCGCCGCCCGTCGCCTCCTTGTGGGCCGCGAGCGAGCGCAGCATCAGGGCGGTGCGGGGCGTGGTGAAGGGGTACGCGTAGATCTGGCCGTGCGGATGACCGAGCGTCACCCCGATCTCCGCGCCCCGGTTCTCGAAACAGAAGACCTGCTCCACGGAGGGGAGATGCGACAGCTCGGACGTCCGGTCCGCCCACGCCTCCAGCACCAGCGCCGCCTGCTCCTCGCTCAGGTCGGCGAAGGAGGCGTTGTGGTCGGAGGTGAAGCAGACCACCTCGCAGCGGCCCGAGTCCCCGGCCAGGGAGGGGAAGCGGTTCTCGAAGACCACCACGTCGTAGGACGAGTCCGGGATCTCGCTGAGCCTGCCGTCGCGCGAGGGGCACAGGGGGCACTCGTCGGCCGGCGGGTGGTAGGTGCGGCCCTGCCGGTGCGAGGCCACGGCCACCGAGTCGCCGAGCAGCGGGTCGCGGCGGATCTCGGAGGTGGTGACGGTCCGCTCCAGCGGGCGGCGGTCCACCGCGTCGCGCACATGGTCGTCGCGCAGGTCGTAGTAGATCAACTCGCGGCCGTCGGCCAGGCGGGTCGAGGTCTTCTTCACTGCGGACTCCCTATCCGGGCCACTCGATCAGTCACCGGTACAACTGATCACTCACCAAACAGAACCCAACACATCGAAACACAACTCCCCACAGTCGTCAACATCACAATCCAACAAAGAGGATCAACAAAAGTGTTCAATTACTGAACACAGAGGCGTAGTTTCCGCTCTGGATCAGTTCACGCAACGAAGTGAGTTTCTATGCAAACCCCCACACATCCAGCCGTGCAGCTGGCCGCCGAGCTACGACTCCCCACCAACGGGCTCGACTACACGATCCTCGGCATCTACTTCGCCGTGGTCCTCGGCATCGGCTTCGCGGCCCGCAGATCGGTGAAGACCAGCCTCGACTTCTTCCTCTCGGGACGCTCGCTGCCCGCGTGGATCACCGGCCTCGCCTTCATCTCGGCCAACCTGGCCGCCACCGAGATCCTCGGCATGGCCGCGAACAGCGCGCAGTACGGCGCCTACACCGTGCACTGGTACTGGATCGGCGCCATCCCGGCCATGGTCTTCCTCGGCCTGGTCATGATGCCCTTCTACTACGGCAGCAAGGTGCGCTCGGTCCCCGAGATGCTGCTGCTGCGCTTCGACAAGTGGGCGCACCTGCTGAGCTCCCTGCTGTTCGCCTTCGCCGCCATCCTGATCGCCGGCGTCAACCTGTACGCCCTCGCCATCGTGGTCGAGGCACTGCTGGGCTGGCCGCAGTGGGTGGCGATCGTGGTCGCGGGCGCGTTCGTGCTCGCGTACATCACCCTCGGCGGTCTCTCCTCCGCGATCTACAACGAGGTGCTCCAGTTCTTCGTGATCCTGGCGGCCCTCATCCCGATCGTGGTGCTGGGCCTGAGGAAGGTCGGCGGCTGGGGCGGCCTGACCGACAAGCTCACCGCGACGCACGGCGCGAACTTCACCACCGCCTGGGGCGGCACCGGCATCGGCAGCACCAACCCGCTCGGCGCCAACTGGCTGACGATCGTCCTCGGCCTCGGCTTCGTGCTCTCCTTCGGCTACTGGACCACCAACTTCGCCGAGGTGCAGCGCGCCCTGTCCGCGAAGAACCTCTCCGCCGGGCAGCGCACCCCGCTGATCGCCGCCTACCCGAAGATCTTCATCGTCTTCCTGGTGATGATCCCCGGCCTGGTCGCCGCCGCCCTGGTGCCCAAGTTCGGCACCCCCGGCTCCGGCTACCAGTACAACGACGCCATCCCCTACCTGATGCAGGAACTGCTGCCCAACGGCGTCCTCGGCATCGCGGTGACCGGACTGCTGGCCGCCTTCATGGCGGGCATGGCCGCCAACGTCTCGTCCTTCAACACCGTGTTCACCAACGACATCTGGGCCCGGTACGTCGTCCGGGGCCGCGAGGACGGCTACTACGTCCGCTTCGGCCGCCTGATCACGGTCATCGGCGTCTGCGCCTCGGTCGGCACGGCCTTCCTGGCGTCGTCGTTCTCCAACATCATGGCCTACCTGCAGACGCTGTTCTCCTTCTTCAACGTGCCGATGTTCGTCGTCTTCATCATCGGCATGTTCTGGAAGCGCGCGTCCGCCAGGTCCGGGTTCTGGGGCCTGCTCGCGGGCACCGTGTCGGCGATGGTCAACTACTTCTGGATCTACAAGCAGGGCGTCATCGGCATCCCCTCCGACCAGGGCGCCAACTTCGTCTCCGCGATCGTCGGCTTCGTCACCGGCGCGGTCGTCATGTTCGTGGTGTCCCTGTTCACCAGGCCCAAGCCGGCCGAGGAGCTGGAGGGCCTGGTCTACGGCACCCGCTCCCCGGGCATGGACGAACCACCCGGCGAGGGCGACGACGCCTGGTACCGCAAGCCGGCCCTGCTGGGCTGGGGCGCGATCGCCATCGCCGCCGCCTGCTACATCCCCTTCTCGATCTGACGGCATCCGACTGAGGAGTACGAACCACCATGACCGATCAGTCCCCGAACCCCGGATCCTTCGGATACTCCGAGAAGGACGTCCAGCGCGAGGTCAGCGAGCTGCAGCAGAAGTCCGCGACCGCGGCCCGCATCTTCGACCTCCGCCGCATCATCGGCGGCCTGTTCGTGCTGTACGGGATCATCGTCACGATCACCGGCATCACCGACGGCCAGGCCGCCATCGACAAGGCCCAGGGCGTCAACATCAACCTCTGGACCGGCATCGCCATGCTGCTCCTCGGCGTCTTCTTCCTCGTCTGGCTGACGCTGCGGCCGACGCCGCCCCCCGCCCCGGAGATCACGCCGGGACCGGACGACGAACCGGCCGCGCCGGGCGAGTGAGGACCGCCGGGGCCGCAGACCACGACGGCCCCGGTCCCGGCGGCGGGTGCACGAGGTCCGGCACCGCCCGCTCCGCCGGGCCCGGCGGCGGGTCACGGGGCCGGGTGCGTCCACTGCCCCGGCCGCACGGGGCAGACCCCGTCCCGCCCGCCCGGCCGGGGCCACCCCGCCCGCACACCGACGTCACCCGTCAACCGACACCCGGTGGTGCCGGGTGACGGGTCAGAGCGCCCTCGGCCCCGGGCCCGGCCCGGACTCCGGACCCGCCGGAGGCGAGTGCGGCACCGGTCCCGCTCTGTCCAGCAGGCCCGTCCGGGCCGCCAGGGCCGCCGCCTCCAGACGGGAGCCGACGCCCAGCTTCATCAGGACCCGCTGGACGTGGGTGCGCGCGGTGGACGGGGCGATGCCCATGCCGGCCGCGATCCTCCGGGTGTCCTCGCCGTCGGCGACCCGGACCAGGACCTCGACCTCCCTCGGGGTGAGCATCTGCAGCAGCCGCTGGCCCTCGTCGTCCGGCTGGGCCGCGGGATTGAGCAGTTCGCTGAAGGCTCCCTGGAGCAGCTGCGGGGCCACCGCGGCCTCACCCGCCCGCGCCTTCATGATGGCGCGCTCGACCCCCTCTATGCGCTCGTCGTGGCGTACGTAGCCGGAGGCGCCCGCGGCGAAGGCGGCGGCGATGCCGCGCGGGCTCGGCACCGGCCCCAGCACCAGCACCGCCACCTGCGGCCGCTCCCGTTTGATCTTCACCACCGGGTCGAAGATGCCCGGTTCGGCCGGTGTCGCCGTACCCAGCAGGCACACCTCCGGCGCGCGCGTGATCACCAGCTCCGCCGCCCCCGCCGCGGGCGCCGCCGCGGCGAGCACCCGGTGCCCCCGCAGCTTCAGCGCCGAGGCCAGTGCCTCCGCGAGCAGTCGGTGGTCGTCGACCACCATGAGCCGCACTCCCATCGAGCAACCCCCCAGTCCCCCCAATGGATTTCCACGCCGAGCCCCACTATGGATGTCCACTGGTCCACGCGGAGAGAAGCCCCCTCCCGGCTCCCCCGCTCTTCATGCCCCCGGAAGCTACACGCTTGTTCGACGAAGCGCTCCCCCTACCGGTGATAAGTGCCCCGGATCGACGGAAATTCTGGCATTCGAGGACGATGCGCGGTACGCGCACGGCCCCGCCCCTGAACAGGGACGGGGCCGTCGCGGCCGGGCGGTGCGGGGCGTCAGCCGGAGGCGCCGAAGGCGATCGCCAGGTACTCCTTGTCGCCCGTCGTCGACGGCTTGTCCGCGTAGACCCCGGACATGTAGAGGTGCCCCTGGCTGTAGAGGATCTCGGAGTAGTCCGGCGACATCCGGGTCTCCGCGTCCCGCACCTGCTCCGTGGACGGGTTCTCCAGCAGCTTGGTCTCCTTGAACGAGCCGCCGTCGATGCTGACGATCTGGCCGCCC
The DNA here is from genome assembly GCF_047049295.1 of Streptomyces sediminimaris. NCBI lineage: Bacteria > Bacillati > Actinomycetota > Actinomycetes > Kitasatosporales > Streptomycetaceae > Streptomyces > Streptomyces sediminimaris. The sequence goes on from NZ_JBJWOT010000001.1 coordinate 3,578,153, forward strand.
TTGTCGTACGGCGGGCGCTTGTAGGCGATCACGTTGGCGCCGTCCATGCGCAGTGGCGTGATCGTGTACCCGTCGCCGGCGTCCGCGCGCTGGCCGGTCTGCTTGCCGGTGGCCAGGTCGAACGCGACGATCTCGTTGGTCCGGCTGTAGTTCCCGGTGCCGTCGTGCTGCTCGGTCGGGATGTACAGCTTGCCGTTGCCCACCGCGATGCCGGTGCACGACTCGATCTTCGTGATGCCGTCGCACCTGGCCGCGTACTTGTCGCCGGGCGCGGAGATCCGGGTGATCAGCTTGCCGGTCTTGTTGTCGATGGAGAAGAAGTCCGAGATGCCGCTGCCGTCGCCCGCGCTGTCGCCCACGTCGGCGGCGACCACCAGCGGGTCGGTCGAGACCACGGAGGCGTACTCGATGCCCGTCGTCATCCGGTACTCCGTGATCACCTTCCCGGACCTGGGGTCGATGGTCTGGATGTGCAGCTCACGCTGGTCGTAGGTGCCGCACTTGCGCACGGCGACCAGCTTCGCGCCGCCGCCGTACCCGGCGTCGTAGCAGGTGTCCGTCGGCTTCGGCGCCCACAGGGGCTTGCCGGAGGTGATGTCCCAGGCGGCGCCGCCGCTGGTGCTGCCCGCGGCGACGGTGTTCGCGCTGACCGTCACGTTGTCCAGGCTGATGGGCCGGTCACCGGACTTGACCGTCTTCGTCCACAGCTTCTTGCCCGCGCCCAGGTCGATCGCGGAGACCTGGCTGCACCCGGCCGAGCTGTTCTTCGGCGGCATCTTCGGCTGGTAGACGACGGCCGTCCTGCCGTCCGCCGTGGTGTGGGTGCTGGCCTCGCACACCGGGCCGGGCAGCTTGATGGTCCACAGCTTGGTGCCCTTGTCCCGGTCGTAGCCGTTGATCTCGGCGACGCCGGACTTGACGTACGCCTTGTCGGTGAGCCATGAACCGGACACGACGGTGCTGTCGTCCACCTTGGGCTCCGGGACCTGGAAGAGCACCTTGGAGGCGGGGTCGGACGGCACCTTCTCCGATCCCTTGCCGGACGTGCCGCCGGTGCCGCCCCCGGCGTCCTTGCCGCCGCTGCCGCCGCTGCCGCCGCTGGAGTTCGCAGTGTCGTCCTTCTTGCCCCCGCTCTTGCCGGAGTGCGCGTACCAGATGCCGCCGCCGACGATCAGCGCGATCGCGACGACCGCCGCGACGATGATGGCCAGTTGCGCGTTGATCCCCTTGCGGCCGCCGGGCCGGCCGGGCTGCGGCTGGAGCGGCACGGTCGGCTGCGGATAGCCGTAACCGGGCTGCTGGCCGTAGGGGTTGGGGGTCTGGCCGTACGGGTTCGGCTGCCGGCCGGGGTAGCCGTAGCCCGGCGGCGTCTGCGGCGCCTGCGGCGCCTGCGGGTAGCCGTAGCCGGGCTGCTGCCCGGGCGGCGGCGGGGGCGTCTGCGGGGCGCCGTATCCCGGCTGCTGCGGGGCACCGAAGCCGGGCTGCTGCGGCGGCGCGGGCGGCGTCTGCGGAGGCTGCTGGGGCTGCTGCTCGGCCTTGTCCAGGGACGGCGGTGTGTCCTGCGGCGGGCCGAAACCACCCTGCTGGGGCGGCTCGTTGGGCGGCGGGGGCGGGGGCTGGGTCATGACGTGGGCACCTCGGGGAGGAACGGCGGGGACGGCACGGGCGAAGGAGGAGTCACTTGCCGTAGGCGAGCATCAACTTCTCCTTCGTGTCGTCGTTGCCGTTCAGCCGGGTGGTCGAGAGGTAGAAGCGCCCGTCGACCCAGTCGAAGTCCTTGGAGAAGAAGCCGTTCTCGACCTGCGCGGCGCCGGAAGGGTTCTGCAGCAGCTTCACCGGCTTGTGGCCGGAACCGCCGGTCGCGATCGACACGACCTCGCCGCCCGCGTCGTACGAGGGCTCCACGTAGGCGATGAGCTTGCCGCCCTCCGTCCTGATCGGCAGCATCGTTTCGTCCGCCGGGGACTTCACCCGCCACTTCTCCTTGCCGGTGGCGAGGTTGATCGCGACGACCTCGTTGGCGCCGGTGGTCGCCTCGGTCGGCAGGTAGAGGGTGCTCGCGTCGGAGGCCACGCCCTTGCAGCCCTGGAGGTCACGCTGGAGGATCGCCCAGCCGCACTGGGGGGCGAAGTGCTCGTCGAAGCTCACCTGCGACCTGAAGGTGCCGTTGGAGTTGAAGGCGGAGATGTTCCACGCCTTCTTGTCCTCGTTCGTGCTGTAGACCACCAGCGGGTCGACCGAGTACGTCCGCGCGACCGTCCAGCCCTTGGCGAACTTCCGCGTCCACCTGGCCTTGCCGGTCTTCGGGTCGAGCTCCTGCATCTCGTCGTGCTCCTTCGACCCGGTGGCGTCGCAGGAGGACACGGCGATCAGCCTGCTGCCGCCGGCGAAGGCCGTCGGGAAGCACGCGTCGCCGTACTTCTGCTTGTCGAAGAGCTTCTTGCCGGAGTCGATGTCGTACGCCACTCCCGACTGCGAGCGGCCCACCATCAGCGTCCCGCCGGTGACGGACAGGGAGACGGTGATGGTGCTGTCGAAGAGCGCGCCCTCGCCGAGCTGCGTCTTCCAGCCCTTCTTGCCGGTGGCCAGGTCGATCTGCTGGAGCTGGTTGCACTTCGCGCGGTCGCTGGTGCCGCTCTCGTACGCCACCACGACCTTGCCGTCGGACGACTGCCGCGGGGTGACGGCGCAGATCTTCTGCGGGAAGGTGATCGGGTCCCAGGCGGGGTTGCCGTTGCCGACGTCGTAGGCGACGACTTCCTTGTACGCCGCCTTCACCGCCGTCTTGTCGGTGATCCACATGCCGGGGGCGTCGGCACCCGAACCGGGCGCGTCCGGCGCCTCCTTGTACCAGAGCACCTTCGCCTCGCCCGGCCGGCGGCCGGAGTTGAGGTCCTCGGGGTCCGCGCCGCCGTCGCCGCTGCCGTCACCGGGGTTGACCGGGACACTGGCGGAGGGCTTCGGGTCGTCGCTCTTGCGGGCGACCACCGGCTTCTTGCCGTCGCCGCCACCACCGCTGGTCAGGGCGAAGACAGTGCCGCCGATGACGACCAGTGCGGCGACCGCCGCGCCGATGGCGAGAGCGGGCCTGCCCTTGAACGGGTTCCTGGAGCCGGAGCCGGGCGGCGGGGTGCCGGGCGCGCCGGGGAACTGCGGCTGCGGATAGCCGTGAGGGGGCTGCGGGCCGTACGGGCCGGGCTGCGCGTAGGGACCGGCCGGCCCGCCGTAGGGACCGGGCTGGGCATAGGGGCCGGGCTGCCCGTACGGGCCGGGCGGCGGGGAGTACGGGCCGGGCTGCTGCGGTACCTGCGGGTAGCCGTAGCCGGGCTGGGGGGCGCCGGGCGGCGGGGACTGCGGGGGCGGCGGCGTCTGGGGCGGGCCCTGCGGCGGTGGCGGACCCTGCGGCGGCGGTGGAGTCTGCGGAGCTCCGAAACCGCCCTGCGGCTCCGGCCGCGGCGGCTGGCTGGGCGGCTGAGTCATCAGCGCGTCTCCCCCTCGTTCACTGATTTTTAGCCACGCCCTGAGGTACGTGATGACCCAGAGTCGCACTCAGAAAGTTCTCAGACGGCTCTTTCTATCACTCGGTACCGACACCGCACCGGGCCGTCTCACCCCCTGTTCCCAAGGGAGGACCGGCCCGTGACGCCCCTGTTATGCGCCTTCACGCACCCTTCACGCGTCCTCGGCCAGTTCCAGCCACCGCAGCTCCAGTTCCTCCCGTTCGCCCGTCAGGCCGCGCAGCTCCGCGTCCAGTTCGGCGACCTTCGCGAAGTCGGTGGCGTTCTCGGCGATGCGCGTGTGCAGCTTCGCCTCCCGCTCGGAGATCCTGTCGAGCTGCCGCTCGATCTTCTGCAGCTCCTTCTTGGCGGCGCGCTGGTCGGCGGCGCTCTTCTCGGGCGCGGCCTTCTGGGGGGCCTGCGGGGCGGAGGCGGCCGCCGCCTCCTCCATCTTCCGGCGGCGCTCCAGGTATTCGTCGATGCCGCGCGGCAGCATCCGCAGGGTGGCGTCGCCGAGCAGGGCGAACACCCGGTCGGTGGTGCGCTCGACGAAGAACCGGTCGTGGGAGATGACGATCATCGAGCCGGGCCAGCCGTCGAGGACGTCCTCGAGCTGGGTCAGGGTCTCGATGTCGAGGTCGTTGGTGGGCTCGTCGAGGAAGAGGACGTTGGGCTCGTCCATGAGCAGCCGCAGCAGCTGCAGCCGGCGCCGCTCACCGCCGGAGAGGTCCCCGACGGGCGTCCACTGCTTCTCCTTGCTGAAGCCGAACGTCTCGCAGAGCTGCCCGGCGGTCATCTCCCGGCCCTTGCCGAGGTCCACGCGCTCGCGGACCTGCTGGACGGCCTCCAGGACCCGCAGCTGCGGGCTGAGCTCGGCGACCTCCTGGGAGAGGTAGGCGAGCCTGACCGTCCTGCCGACGGCGACCCGCCCGCCGGCGGGCTGTACCTCGCCCTCGCTGCGGGCGGCGTCCGCCATGGCCCGCAGCAGGGAGGTCTTGCCGGCGCCGTTGACCCCGACGAGGCCGATCCGGTCGCCGGGCCCGAGCTGCCAGGTGACGTGCTTGAGCAGCACCTTGGGGCCGGCCTGGACGGTGACGTCCTCCAGGTCGAAGACGGTCTTGCCCAGCCGCGAGGAGGCGAACCGCATCAGCTCGCTGCTGTCCCGGGGCGGCGGTACGTCCTTGATGAGCTCGTTGGCCGCCTCGACGCGGAAGCGGGGCTTGGACGTACGGGCGGGGGCTCCGCGGCGCAGCCAGGCGAGCTCCTTGCGGACCAGGTTCTGCCGCTTGGTCTCCTCGGTGGCGGCGATCCGCTCGCGCTCGGCGCGGGCGAAGACGTAGTCGGAGTAGCCGCCCTCGTACTCGTAGACGGCACCGCGCTGCACGTCCCACATGCGCGTGCAGACCTGGTCGAGGAACCACCGGTCGTGGGTCACGCACACGAGCGCGGAGCGCCGCTCGCGCAGGTGCCGGGCGAGCCAGGCGATGCCCTCGACGTCGAGGTGGTTGGTGGGCTCGTCGAGGACGAGCAGGTCCTGCTCCTCGATGAGCAGCTTGGCGAGGGCGATACGGCGCCGCTCGCCGCCGGAGAGCGGTCCGATGACGGTGTCCAGGCCCTGCGGGAAGCCCGGCAGGTCGAGGCCGCCGAACAGGCCGGTGAGCACGTCGCGGATCTTGGCGTTGCCCGCCCACTCGTGGTCGGCCAGGTCCCGGATGACCTCGTGGCGGACGGTGGCCCCGGGGTCGAGGGAGTCGTGCTGCGTGAGCACGCCCGCGCGCAGTCCGCCGGAGTGGGTGACCCGCCCCGTGTCGGCCTCCTCCAGCTTGGCGAGCATCCGGATGAGGGTCGTCTTGCCGTCGCCGTTGCGCCCCACGACGCCGATCCGGTCGCCTTCGGAGACGCCGAGGGAGACGCCGTCGAGGAGGGCACGGGTGCCGTACACCTTGCTGACGTTCTCGACATTGACCAGATTGACGGCCATGACTCTCCTGCCCCGGGGATCGATCGACCCTCCAGGGTAGTCGGCCGCGGGCACCGCCTCTCACGGGTACGGCAACGGGTGGGCCGGCGGCGGGCCCCGCGCCCCGGGGTCAGCCGCCCGTGACCGGCGCGCCCAGCACCGTCGCGCCCGGTGCGGGAGCCGGCGCCGTGCGCACCGTCCGGCAGGTGCCGGACGCCGTCAGCGCCCGCGCCACCCTCTCCGCCGACTCCGCGTCCCGGGCGAGGAAGGCCGTGGTGGGTCCGGAGCCGGAGACGAGGCCGGCGAGGGCGCCGGCGGCGCGGCCGGCCGCGAGGGTGTCGGCGAGGCCGGGGAAGAGGGAGAGGGCGGCGGGCTGGAGGTCGTTGGAGACGGCCGCGGCGAGCGCCTCCGGGTCGCCCTTGGCGAGGGCCTCGGCGATCTCCTCGGAGGCGACGGGTCCGTGGATCTCCAGCCCCTCCGCCAGCCGGTCGAACTCGCGGAAGACGGCCGGGGTCGACAGCCCGCGGCCGGCCATCGCGAAGACCCAGTGGAAGGTGCCGCCGACCTCGAGCACCCGCAGCTTCTCGCCCCGCCCGGTGCCCAGGGCCGCCCCGCCGACCAGGGCGAAGGGCACGTCGCTGCCCAGCTCGGCGCAGATGGAGAGCAGTTCGGCCCGGGAGGCGCCCGTCTGCCAGAGCGTGTCGCAGGCCAGCAGCGCGCCCGCGCCGTCCGCGCTGCCGCCGGCCATGCCGCCCGCGACCGGGATGTCCTTGGCGATGTGCAGGTGCACGTTCGGCTCGATGCCGCGCCGCCCGGCGAGCGCGAGGGCCGCGCGGGCCGCCAGGTTGGTGGTGTCCAGGGGCACCTCCCCGGCGTCCGGCCCCTCGCAGGTGACGCGCAGCGCGTCGGCGGGCGTCGCGGTGACCTCGTCGTGGAGGCCGACCGCGAGGAAGACGTTGGCCAGGTCGTGGAAGCCGTCGGGGCGGGCTGCGCCCACCGCGAGCTGGACGTTGACCTTGGCGGGGACGCGGACGGTGACGCTCACTTGTGACCCTGCTCCTTGTGCTCTGCGTGCTCCGCGATGCGGGCGAACTCCTCGACCGTCAGGTCCTCCCCGCGCGCCTGCGGCGACACCCCGGCGGCCACGAGGGCCGCCTCCGCCGCGGCGGCCGAGCCGGCCCATCCGGCGAGCGCGGCCCGCAGCGTCTTGCGCCGCTGGGCGAACGCGGCGTCGACGACGGCGAACACCTCGCGCCGCGAGGCGGTGGTGGCGACCGGTTCGGACCTGCGCACGAGCGAGACGAGACCGCTGTCGACGTTCGGCGCGGGCCAGAAGACGGTGCGTCCGATGGCGCCCGCCCGCTTGACCTCGGCGTACCAGTTGGCCTTCACGGACGGGACGCCGTACACCTTCGAGCCGGGCGCGGCGGCGAGGCGGTCGGCGACCTCCGACTGGACCATGACGAGGGTGCGCTCGATGCTCGGGAAGGTCTCGAGCATGTGCAGCAGGACGGGCACGGCGACGTTGTAGGGGAGGTTCGCGACCAGGGCGGTCGGGGCGGGGCCGGGCAGTTCGGTGACGTCCATCGCGTCGCGGTGCACGAGCGCGAAACGGTCCGCGCGCTCCGGCGTCCGGGCCGCGACGGTGGCGGGCAGCGCGGCGGCCAGGACGTCGTCGATCTCCACCGCGGTGACCCGGCCGGCGGCCTCCAGCAGCGCCAGCGTCAGGGAGCCGAGCCCCGGTCCGACCTCCACCACCACGTCGTCCGGCCGGACGTCGGCGGTGCGTACGATCCGCCGGACGGTGTTCGCGTCGATCACGAAGTTCTGACCGCGCTGCTTGGTCGGCCGGACACCGAGGGCCGCCGCGAGTTCGCGGACGTCGGCGGGGCCCAGGAGGGCGTCGGGGACGGGGCTGGTGCTCACGGCGACAAGGGTACGGGGCGGTGCCCGGGCCCGCGCCGGAGGTGGCGGGCGGAAGGCGGCGACGGCGCTGCCGGCGGCGCGCCCGGGCCGCCGCTCACCCGTGCAGCCGCGCCCCGCAGTGCGGCCAGGGGTTCGCCCCGCGGCGCACGTACAGCTTCTTCGCGCGCAGCGTCTGCTCCTCTTCCGAGGCGTCCTGCGGCCGCCCGCTGCCGCCGAGGCCGTGCCAGGTCCGGGAGTCGAGCTGGTACAGGCCGCCGTAGGTCCCCGAGGGGTCGACGGCGTCCGGCCGGCCGCCCGACTCGCAGGCCGCGAGGCCCCGCCAGTTGAGGCCGTCGGCGCCGTGCACGGAGGTCGGCATCGCCTTGGTGCCCACCCTCACGACCTCGGGCCGCGGCTCGCGCACCACCTCCGCACCGGTCCTGCGGGGCTTCTGCCGCACGCCGTTGACGATGCGCAGGGAGTAGGTGACCCGCCGCAGCCCCGGCTGCCCCGCGCGCTCGACGACCTCCGTGCCCCTGAACAGCGAGGGGTCCTCGGTGCGCCGCACCTTGAACGGGATCGCCTCCTCGCGGACCTCCTTGGTGCCCCTGATCCGCAGCACGGTGACGGTCTGCCCGTCGCGCGGGAAGCTGTCCGCCGGGACGGAGGTGGTGTCCTGGCCGTGCAGGGTGACCCCGGCCTCCTCCACGACCTCCCCCACGGTCGCCGCGTTGGTGCGGACCGTGCGGGCGCGGCCGTCGGCCATGACCGTCACGGAGCGCTCGGTGCGCACGTCGAGGGTGAGCCCGTGGCGTCCGATGGGCATGGAGCGCGAACTGGACAGGTACGCGCCCTCCGCGCGCACCCCGAACTGCTCCAGCGCCTCCCGCACCGTGTGCGCCGTCGTCCACACCTCGTGCCGGTGCCCGTCGAGGGTGAGCCGTACGGGACGGCCGAAGTGCACGCTGACCTCGTCACCGCTGGCGAGCTTCGTGCCGGGGGCGGGCGCGACCACGTCGTGCGCCCCGACGTCGACGTTCTCCTGCGCGAGCAGTTCGGTGACGTCGTCGGCGAAGGTGTGCAGGGTGCGCGGCCTGCCGTCGACGTTCAGCTCGACCGCCTTGTCCTTGGCGACGAAGGCGGTGGTGCCGCCGGCCAGGAAGGCGACGACCAGTGCCTGCGGCAGCAGCCGGCGCACCGTGCCGTCCGGGCGCTCGCCGTAGCGCGCCTTGCGCCGCCGCGCGCCCCTCCGCCCCGCCGCGGTCCGCCCGGCGGGCTCGGGTGCCCCGGGTGCCTCGGGGGCGTCGGCGGGCCGGGGGACCGCGTGGGCGGGCCGGTAGGTGTCCTGGTGGGCGCCGGGCATTCCGTACGCCAGCGTCTGCGCGCTGTGCACGTCGAATCCGCCGTACTCCGGCGGCCGGTACGCCGGGTCCGGCCCGTGCGCCTCGTACGTCTCGTACACCTCGTACACCTCGTACTGCGACCTGCTCACGCCGACACGCTCCAGGGGCCGTAGGGGTCCAGAAGGGTCCGGATCGGGCCATCAGAACCTAGCGGAGCCCGGGTCACTCTCCAAAGCCATGTCACTACACAGAGTGGCGGTAGGGCCCGGGATGACGATCCGTCGGTGTTATCCGAGGGTTATGAATCATCCACCCTCAGTAGTCGAAGGCGCGCGCCGTGTTCGCCGCGAGGGCTGTCGCCAGCGCGTCCTCGCCGATGCCGCGTACGGCCGCCATGGCGCGCACCGTGACCGGAATGAGATACGGGGCGTTGGGCCGTCCGCGGTACGGCGCCGGCGTCAGGAAGGGCGCGTCGGTCTCCACCAGGACCAGCTCCAGCGGCGCCACGGCCAGCGCGTCCCGCAGGTTCTGGGCGTTCTTGAAGGTGACGTTGCCGGCGAAGGACATGAAGTATCCGGCGCGGGCGCACACCCGCGCCATCTCCGCGTCGCCGGAGTAGCAGTGGAACACCGTCCGCTCGGGCGCGCCCTCCTCCTTGAGCACGCGCATCACGTCGTCGTGGGCGTCGCGGTCGTGGATGACCAGGGCCTTGCCGTGCCGCTTGGCGATCTCGATGTGGGCGCGGAAGGAGGACTCCTGCGCCTCCTTGCCCCCGGGCCCGGTGCGGAAGAAGTCCAGGCCGGTCTCGCCGACGCCCTTGACCTGCGGGAGCGCGGCCAGGCGCTCGATCTCCGCGAGCGCCTCCTCGAGCGCCGCCGTGCCGCCCGGCTCGCGCGCCCCCTGCCGCGACCACCCGTCGGGGTCCCCGTGCACGATGCGCGGCGCCTCGTTGGGGTGCAGCGCGACGGTCGCCCGGACGGCGTCGTACCGCTCCGCCGTCTCGGCGGCCCATCGCGAGCCGCGCACGTCGCAGCCGACCTGCACGACCGTCGTCACGCCCACCGAGGCGGCCTTCGCGAGCCCTTCCTCCACCGTGCCGGACTGCATGTCGAGATGGGTGTGGGAGTCGGCGACGGCCACCCGGAGGGGTTCCGGGAGCGGCGGCTCGCTCTTCTCGACGGTCTTCTCACGGGGGCCGGAGGTGTTCGAAGGCATGCCCCGATCCTACGGAAGGGGGCATGCCCGCCCCGCCGCCCGCAGCCGTCAGCTCGCCCTGCGCCGGAAGGGGTGCAGGAGGTCGGACAGGTGCCAGTGGTGACGGCCGCGCTCGCGGTGCGCGGAGTCCCCGGAAGCCTCGCTGTCCCCGGCGCTCCCGGTCCCCGGCCGCGGTGCCCCGACGGGCCCGGCCGCGGGCACCTCGTGGTACCGGTGCACCGCCTCCCGGGCCGAGGAGACCCGCCCGGGGCGCATGATCCGCAGCACGTGACTGTCGCAGTTGTGGCACGTCGGCCTGGTCAGCGGGGACGGGACGACCTGCCCGCCCGCCACGTACATCACGAACTCGTGGCCGTCGGCGTCCATGTGGTGCTCTATCTCGTACGACTGCTCCCAGCCGTGCCCGCAGTGCATGCAGGCGAAGGAATACGACTCGTGGACGACAGCGGTGGCCGCGCCGCGGAGGCCGGTGTGCCCTGCGATCTCGCTCATGCCAGCTCCTCTTGTCCGCTGGACAAAGGGACCGATACGTCCCCTTCAACCAGTGGACGCTTCTGCCGCGGCGAATGCATCAGGCCTGTCGACTGTTGGAGGCGATTTGGGCCTTCCTTGCCATACCGGCCCCGGCGGGGCGGCGGGGGCTTTGCTTTCCGCGACAGCCCTTTGCCTGCGCGTGGGGCGCTCGCTCAGCGGAGATGCGCCCTGCTCAGAGGGGGTGTGACGCAAGTTGCCGACTGCTCAGGCGCCACTTCAGGAAGCGGCGTTCTTCGCGGCCACAACCGCGTCGAACACCTCACGTTTCGGCAGTCCCGCCGCCGCCGCGACGGCCGCGATCGCCTCCTTGCGCCGCTCCCCTGCCTCCTCCCGCACCCGCACCCGGCGCACCAGTTCGGCGGCGTCCAGCTCCTCGGGCCCGGTCTCGGGCGCCCCCTCGACGACCACGGTGATCTCGCCGCGCACGCCCTCGGCCGCCCACTCCGCCAGCTCGGCCAGGGTGCCGCGCCTGACCTCCTCGTACGTCTTGGTCAGCTCCCGGCAGACGGCGGCGCGCCGCTCGGCCCCGAACGCCTCGGCCATCGCGGCGAGGGTGTCGCCGAGCCGGTGCGGGGCCTCGAAGTAGACCAGGGTGCGCCGCTCCCCCGCGGCCTCCCGCAGCCGGGTCAGCCGCTCCCCCGCCTTGCGCGGCGGGAACCCCTCGAAGCAGAACCGGTCCACGGGCAGCCCGGACAGCGCCAGCGCGGTGAGCACGGCGGACGGGCCGGGCACGGCGGTGACCCGGACGTCCTGCTCGACGGCGGCGGCGACCAGCCGGTAGCCGGGGTCGGACACCGAGGGCATCCCGGCGTCCGTGACGAGCAGCACGCGAGCACCGTTCACGAGTTCCCCGACCAGTTCGGGCGTACGGGCCGACTCGTTGCCCTCGAAGTACGACACGATCCGCCCCTTGGGCGTCACCCCGAGGGCGTGCGTCAGCCGCCGCAGCCGCCGGGTGTCCTCGGCCGCGACCACGTCGGCCCCGGCCAGCTCCTCGGCCAGCCGGGGCGGAGCGTCCGCGACGTCGCCGATGGGGGTGCCCGCCAGGACAAGGGTTCCAGTCACGCCCCCATCCTCGCAGGACCCGCCCGCCCGGCACCCCCGGGTGGGGCCCCCGGCCGGACGCGTACCGGCCCGTTACCGCCCATGCACGGGACTCACACAGCACGGTTCCCTACGATGGCGCGGTGACCAGTACCGCGTCCTCCCCGGACACCCGGCAAGGCCAGGCCCCGCGAGACCAGCGGCCGTCGTGGCAGCAGCGGCTGCGCCGCTTCGGCCACACGACCGGGCCCAGCAGCGACGTACGGGAGCGTCTGGTGCCGCCGTACGTCCGGCCGGGCCCGCGGGTGTGGCAGGTCCTCGGAGTGCCGCCGGCGCTCGCCGAGCGGATCGCGCGCTGGTCGGGCTGGGGCGGTCCGCTGCTGGTCACGCTGATGGCGGGCGTGATGCGGTTCTGGCACCTGGGCAGCCCGAAGGCGGTGATATTCGACGAGACGTACTACGCCAAGGACGCCTGGGCGCTCGTCCACCGCGGCTTCGAGGTCAACTGGGACAAGAACGCCAACGACCTGATCCTGCAGACGCACGGGCACGTGACGATCCCGTCCGACGCCTCGTACGTCGTGCATCCGCCGGTCGGCAAGTACGTCATCGGGCTCGGCGAGCTGATGTTCGGCTTCGACCCGTTCGGCTGGCGGTTCATGACCGCGCTGCTCGGCACGCTGTCGGTGCTGATGCTGTGCCGCATCGGGCGACGCATCTTCCGCTCGACCTTCCTCGGCTGCCTCGCGGGCGCGCTGATGGCGGTGGACGGGCTGGCCTTCGTGATGGCCCGCACCTCGCTGCTCGACGGCGTGCTGACGTTCTTCGTGCTGGCCGCGTTCGGGTGCCTGGTCATCGACCGCGACCGGGTCCGGGAGAAACTCGCCGCCGCGCTGCCGGCCGACGCGGACGGAAGGGTCCGCCCGGACGCCCACACCGCGGAGCACACCCGCCTGGGATGGCGCCCCTGGCGCTGGGCGGCCGGCCTGATGCTCGGCCTCGCCACCGGCACCAAGTGGAACGGCCTGTACATCCTGGCCGCCTTCTGCGTGATGGCGGTCCTGTGGGACGTCGGCTCGCGCAGGGTGGCCGGCGCGCGGCACCCGTACAGCACGGTCCTCAAGCGGGACACGGGCATCACGGTCCTGGCGACGGTGCCGGTGGCCATCGCCACCTACCTGCTCTCCTGGATCGGCTGGATCCTCTCCCCCACGGACGGCTCCGGCGGCTACTTCCGCAACTGGGCCGCCACCGACGGCAGGGGCGGTCACTGGACCTGGCTGTTCCCGGACTGGTGGCGCAGCCTGTGGCACTACGAGTACGAGGTCTACAAGTTCCACGTCGGCCTGTCCTCGCCGCACACGTACATGTCCAACCCGTGGAGCTGGCTGATCGACGGCCGCCCGGTGTCGTACTTCTACGAGTCCCCCTCGCCCGGCACGGACGGCTGCCCCGCCGACGCGGGCGGGAAGTGCGCCCGCGAGGTCCTGGCGATCGGCACGCCGCTGCTGTGGTGGGTGGCCTGCTTCGCGGTCCTGTACATCCTGTGGCGCTGGTTCTTCCGCCGGGACTGGCGCGCGGGCGCGATCGCCTGCGGCATCGCGGCCGGCTACCTCCCGTGGTTCCACTACCAGGAACGGACGATCTTCTACTTCTACGCCATCGTCTTCCTGCCGTTCCTGTGCCTGGCGGTGGCGATGCTCCTCGGCGCGATCATCGGCCCGCCCGGCTCCAGCGACACCCGCCGCGTGGCGGGAGCGACCGGCGCGGGCGTCCTGGTCCTGCTGATCGCCTGGAACTTCATCTTCTTCTGGCCCCTGTACACCGGCACCGCGATCCCGATCGACCAGTGGCGCTCGCGGATGTGGCTGGATACGTGGGTGTAGCGGCGGCCCGGCGCTAACGATCGGGGAACACCCTCCCCACGCGTCACCCGCACCGCGTAGGGTGCGGTGCGGGATGTTTCTTGAACACGTTCAGAAAGCATCCCGCACACCACTGGGGAACGGGGAGGGGGCCCATTTCATGGGCAAGGGGGCAAAGGCCGCCGTCATCGGCGGCGTCTTCGCCGTGATGGTCGGGGGAGCCGGCTACGGCGGCTACAACATCGTCTCCGCGCTGAACGCCGACACCGGCGGGCCGGGGGCGAGCGGGGGCTCGGTGCGGACCGGGCCGCCGAGCGGCAGCGAGGTCAAGGAGACCTCCGGGAAGTTCTTCGCGGCCTGGGAGAAGGGACAGCCCGCCCAGGCGGCGACGTACACGAACAACGACGCCGCCGCCGAACCGCTGCTGACCGCATACGGCGAGGACGCGCACATCACCGGCGTGCACATCACCCCGGGCACCGCGCGCGGCGCGACGGTCCCGTTCACGGTCAGGGCGACGGTGTCGTACGACGGCAGGTCCAAGCCGCTGACGTACAGGAGCGAGCTGACGGTGGTGCGCGGGAGGACCACCGGCCGGGCCCTGGTCGACTGGCGGCCGTCCGTCGTCCACCCACGGCTGCGGAAGGGCGACACCCTGGTCACCGGGGAGTCGGCGAACCCCGAGATCGAGGCCGTGGACCGCGGCGGCGCCGTCCTGACCAAGGACGAGTACCCCTCGCTCGGCCCGATCCTGGACGAGCTGCGGGCCAGGTACGGCCACGACGCGGGCGGCAGCCCGGGCGTCGAGCTCGCCGTCCGGCACGCCGCGGAGGACTCGGCCGACACCACCCTCCTGACGCTCGCCGAGGGCAGGCCGGGCAGGCTGCGGACCACGCTCAGCGCGCACGCGCAGGCGGCGGCCGAGCGGGCGGTGAAGAAGTACGCCGAGTCGTCCGTGGTGGCCGTGCAGCCGAGCACCGGGGAGGTGCTGGCGGTCGCCAACCACCGCGACGACGGCTTCAACGCGGCCTTCCTGGGCAAGCTGGCGCCCGGCTCCACCATGAAGATCATCAGCGCCGCCACGCTCATCGACGACGGCATCACCAGCATGAACGGCCCGGCCCCCTGCCCGAACAAGGCGGTGTGGCAGAGCCAGACCTTCCACAACCTCACGGGCATGGCCCCGAACGAGAAGGCCACCCTCTCCGAGAGCTTCGCCCGCTCCTGCAACACGGCCTTCGTGAAGTACGCCGACGAGGTCGAGGTGGACTCCCTCACCCGGGAGGCCGAGAACCGCTTCGGCCTGGGCCGGGACAACTGGAAGACCGGCATCCCGTCCTTCGACGGCTCGGTCCCGGCCTCCGGCGGCCCGGACACGGCGGCCAACCTGATCGGCCAGGGCCAGGTCCAGATGAGCCCGCTGAACATGGCGTCGGTCACGGCGACAGCGATGACGGGCCGCTTCCGCCAGCCGGTCGTCGTCTCCCCGAAGCTCGACGACCGGGAGATCGCCACCGCCCGGGGCCTCCCCGCGAGCACGGTCGCCCAGCTGCGCGCGATGATGAACCGCACCGCGACCAGCGGCACCGCGGCCGGCGTGATGGCGGGCCTCGGCGGCAGCATCGGCGCGAAGACGGGCTCCGCCGAGGTCGACGGCCAGTCGAAGTCCAACAGCTGGTTCGCGGGGTACCGCGACGACGTGGCGGCCGCGGCCATGACCCAGGACGGCGGCCACGGCATCGACGCGGCGGGCCCGATTGTCGCAGCTGTGCTACGGAGTGGCGGCTGAAGTCACCCGATGAGGACGGGACTCTAGGGTAGGGGCCGTCGTTGGAATGAATGCACGAGGGCAACGGGGACCCTGGGGATTCGCGGAGGATCGAAGGCAGTGGGCAACAGAAGGCGCGTCGTCGAGCGACGGAAGACCAAACCCGCCGTGGTCGGCGGGATGATCGCCGTGGTGGTCGTCGGCGCCGGCTTCGGCGCCTATGCCCTGTACGGCAAGGGAGCGGCGGCGGACGACAGGACGTCGACGTCCGCGTCCGGCCACAAGGCCGTCAAGACCGGTCCGCTGTCCGCGACCGAGGTCGACACGGCCGCACGGGGCTTCCTCACGGCCTGGCAGCAGGGCGCGGTGACCAGGGCCGCCGCGGTCACGAACGACGCGCCGGCGGCCACCGCCCTGCTGACCGGCTACACCAAGGACGCCCACATCACGGGCGTCACGCTCACCGAGGGCACACCCACCGGCGACAAGGTCCCCTTCTCCGTCAAGGGCACGGTGTCGTACAAGGGCACCACCAAGCCGCTCGCGTACGGCAGTTCGCTGACGGTCGTGCGCGACAAGGCGACCGGCGCCCCGCGGGTCGACTGGCACCCCGCCGTCGTGCACCCCGACCTCAAGGACGGGGACACCCTGGTCACCGGCGCGTCGGGCACCCCGCCGATCAAGGCCTACGACCGGGCCGGCGGCGAGCTGACGACGGCCAAGTACCCCTCGCTCGGCCCGGTGCTGGACGGGCTGCGCGAGAAGTACGGCAAGATCGCCGGCGGCAGGGCGGGCGTCGAGCTGCGCGTGGTGCGCGGCAAGGAGTCCGCCAAGGCCAAGCTCTCCGACAAGACGCTGCTGACCCTCAGCGAGGGCACGCCGGGCAAGGTCGAGACGACCCTGAGCCCGTCCCTGCAGGCGGCGGCGGAGCGGCAGGTCGCCGCCCAGGCGAAGTCGTCGGTCGTCGTGATGCGGCCCTCGACGGGCGAGATCCTGGCCGTGGCCAACCACGGCCACGGCTTCAACGTCGGCTTCCAGGGCTCCCTGGCGCCCGGCTCCACGATGAAGATCGTGACGTCGACGATGCTCTTCGAGAAGGACCTGGTCCACCCGAACGTCTCGCACCCCTGCCCCAAGACGTACAAGCTCGCGGGCTGGACGTTCCACAACGACGCCGGCTCGGAGATCAAGAAGGGCACGTTCAAGCTGAGCTTCGGCGCCTCCTGCAACAACGCCTTCATCGACTTCGCGCCGAAGCTGTCCGACAGCGACCTGACCAAGGAGGCCCAGCAGGTCTACGGCCTCGGCCTGAACAACTGGGCCATCGGCGTCCCCTCCTTCGACGGCTCGGTCCCGGTGCAGAGCGGCGCGCAGATGGGCGCCTCGCTCATCGGGCAGGGCGGGGTGCGCATGAACCCGCTGAACATGGCGTCGGTGTCGTCGACGGTGGCGTCCGGCACCTTCCACCAGCCGTACCTGGTCTCCCCGTCGGTGGACCACCGCACGCTGGCGAAGGCCGCGCGCACGATGTCGTCGAGGACGCAGGCCGAGCTGAAGGACGTCATGTCCTACACGGCCTCGTACGGTACGGCGGCCAAGGCGATGGCGGGCCTGGGCTCGGGCTGCGGCGCCAAGACCGGCTCGGCCGAGGTGGACGGGCAGCAGAAGCCGAACGGCTGGTTCACCGCGTACTGCGGCGACCTCGCCGCGTCGGGCGTGGTCCAGGCGGGCGGCCACGGCGGCGACACCGCCGGGCCGATGGTGGCGGCGCTGCTGAAGATGGGCGGCTGATCAGCGGCTGACCGGCGCCGTGGCCGTGTAGGTGCGGCGCAGGAACCGCAGCAGCGTCCTGCTCTCGAGCTGTACCACCGAGACACCCTGCGCCGAGTGGAGTTCGAGCACCGCCTGCACCCGCCCGCACGGCCAGACCCGGACGTCTCCCGCGCCGGCCGGGGCGCGCAGGCCCTGCTCGAGGAGCGAGCGCGAGAACGTCCACTCGTGCGTCCCGGGAAGGCCGATGCGCACCGAGCGCGGGTCGGCCTCGGGGTCGTAGCGCAGGACGACGGGGACGGCCTCGTCCTCGGGTGCGACCGCGTCCGTGACGATGTGGGCTCGTGCGTACTGTTCGACTACAGACATCGTGACGGCCCTCTCACGCTGCGTGATCCCTGTGGAAGCTGTCCGTCCACCCCCTCCCAATGTCCCATATTTTCCCGATCACGCCTGTTGACAGCGGCGTATCTCACATGCACGGCCCGATCACGGACTTCTCGCTCCTGCGCCTGACTCGCTGGCGCGGGCGCTCACGCAGGTCGGCATGGGCAGGCTGGACACCGGGGAATCGCAGGCCGTGTGCGGATGTTGCCCCCACAGTCGCAGGTGAGCCGGAGGGAAGTACGCGTGGACGTGAACGGTGCGGTGGCCGAGGGCTTCGAGCCGGTCCGGGAGGCGTTCGCCCGTAACTTCGAGAGGCTGGGCGACCGGGGCGCGGCCGTCGCCGTCTACCGCGACGGGCACAAGGTCGTCGACCTGTGGGCCGGCACGAAGAACGTGGATGGCGCAGACGGCGCAGACGGCGCGGACGGCGCGGGCGACGCAGACGGGGCCGGCGGCGCGGACGGCACAGGCGGCGCCGAGCCCTGGGACCGGGACACCGCCCAGATCGTGCGCTCGGCGACCAAGGGCGTGGCCGCCGCCGCGCTCCTGCTGCTCCGGCAGCGCGGGGAGCTGGACCTGGACGCGCCGGTGGGCGAGTACTGGCCGGAGTTCAAGGCGGCGGGAAAGGAGCGGACGCGTGTCTGGCACCTGCTCGCGCACCGCGCGGGCGTCCCCGCCCTCGACCGTCCGCTGACGCCCGCGCAGGCCGCCGATCCCCGCCTCGGCGCCGAGGCCGTCGCCGCGCAGGCACCGGCGTGGGAGCCGGGTACCGACCACGGGTACCACGCGCAGACGTACAGCTGGCTGACGGGCGAGCTGGTGCGGCGGGTCACCGGCCGCGGGATCGGCGCGTGGATCGCCGACGAGATCGCCGGGCCGGCCGGGGCGGACCTGTGGCTGGGACTGCCCGCGGCCGAGGCGGCGCGCGCGGGCCGGGTGGGCGGGGTGGAGCCGCCCGCGGACCCGCACGGCCTGAAGACCCGCCCCAAGCGCGCGGTCGCCGAGGCCTACGCGGACCCGGCGTCCCTGACCTGCCGCGCCTTCGCCGCGATCACCCCGCTGCCCGACGAGAACGACCCCGGCTACCGCGCCGCCGCCCTCCCCGCCTCCAACGGCGTCGCCACGGCCGAGGGCCTGGCCCGTTTCTACGCCTCCCTGATCGGCGAAGTGGACGGCGGCACACGGCTGTTCACACCGGAGACGGCCGAGCTGGCCCGCGGCGAACGCAGCGCCGGACCGGACCGCGTGCTCGTCGTGAACACCCGCTTCGGTCTCGGGTACATGCTGCACGGAGCGGCGTCCCCCCTGCTCTCCCCCACCTCCTTCGGCCACCCGGGCCGCGGCGGCTCCCTGGGCTTCGCGGACCCCGCCTCGGGCATCGCCTTCGGCTACGTCACGAACGGCTTCCGCAAGAGCGTGACGGCGGACCCGCGGGCGCAGGCGCTGGTACGGGCGGTACGGGACGTCGTCCGATCGGCGTGAGCCCGGCAGGCACGGGCGCGCTCCGGACGCCGATACAGACGCCGGCCCAGACGCCGGTCCAGACGCCGATTCGGGTGCCTGTTCACACGTCGGTTCGGACGTCCGTGCACAGATGCCGGTTCACACGTTGATCGAGTGCGAGGACCGTCCCGACGCCGAGTCGATCTCCCCGTGCGCCTTGGTCAGCAGCTGCATCGCGAGTTCGTTGAGCGCCCGTGCGCCGGCGATCTCCTCGCCCACCCTCGGCTGATTCGCGTCGGAGCTGTGCCGGCTCGCGTGACCGTGGGCCCGTATCTCGCTCCCGTCGGACAGACGCACCATCGCGACCGCCCTGGTGTGCTGGTCGTCCTCCTGGAATTCCAGTTCGACATGCCATCCCACTGCGGTGTGCATCATGACGATCACCTCCGGAAGACCTGCTTCCAGGGTGCCTCTCGCCGGGCCGCGGCGCCTACCCGGCATGCAGCATCAGCCCGATCCCGGCGACCAGCAGCCCCGCCGCCGCGACCCTCGGCGCCCCGAACCGCTCCTTGAAGAAGACGGCGCCGATGGCGGCGCCGACGATGATCGAGGATTCGCGCAGGGCCGCCACCGGCGCCAGTTCCGCTCTGGTCTGGGCCCACAGGACGAGGCCGTACGCGAGTACGGACAGGGCGGCGCCGAGCAGGCCGTGGACCGCGAACGGGCGGAGGACTGCGATGAGTTCGCCGCGCCACCGGTGCAGTGCGTACGCCGGGAGCGCGATCCCCTCCAGGGCCATCAGCCAGGCGACGTAGCCGAGAGAGGAGCCGGAGGCGCGTACGCCCAGGCCGTCCACGACCGTGTAGCCGGCGATGGTCAGGCCGGTGGCGAGGGCCGCGCCGACCGCCGCCCGGTCCGGTCGGCGCCCGCGCAGCCCCCATACGGCCACGCCGGTCAGCCCCGCGCAGGAGAGGGCGATCCCCGCGGCCGCCCAGCCGTCCGGCACCTCGTGGGCGAACAGGGCGGCGAGGAGCGTGACCACGAGCGGCGCGGTGCCGCGGGCGATCGGGTACGCCTGCCCGAAGTCACCGAGCCGGAAGGAGCGCATCAGCAGGACGTAGTACGCGAGGTGGATGACGGCGGAGGCGCCGAGGCAGGGCCAGGCACCGGAGGCCGGGAACGGCGCGAACGGCACCAGCAGCAGCCCGATGAGCATGCCGCCGCCGGCGATCAGCGTGAACCCCACCAGCTTGTCGGTGATCCGGTGGGCGATGGCGTTCCAGCCGGCGTGTGTGACCGCGGCGAACAGGACGGCCGTGGCGACCAGCGGGGTCACGAGGTGCGCTCACGCACGTCCACGAGGGCGGCACCGGCGTGGGCGACCAGGTCCTTGGGTTCCATGGGGAACACGGCGTGCGGGTTGCCCGCGGCGGCCCACACGACGTCGTGCTCCAGCAGCGAACGGTCCGCGAGGACCCGCGTCCTCGTACGGTGCCCGAAGGGCGGCACGCCGCCGATGGCGTACCCGGTCGTCTCCCGGACGACCTCCGCCTTGGCCCGCGTCACCTTCTGCGCGCCGAGCTCCTCGCGCACCCGCTCGACGTCCACCCGCGAGGCCCCGTCCATCAGCACCAGCACCGGAACCCCGTCCGCCGCGAAGATCAGCGACTTGCAGATCTCACTCAGCTCGCAGCCGACCGCGGCGGCGGCCTCCACGGCGGTACGGGTCGCGTCCGGGAAGCGCCGGATGCGGCTGTGCAGTTCGTCGAGCCCCAGCTCTCGCAGGGCGGCGGCGAAACGGGGATGGGCTCCGGAACTGTCGAAGGCGTCGGCGCTCGTCATGCGGGGCACGCTAGCGGTCCGCGTACGGCACGGGCGACCGGGTTACGGCCGCCGGCCCGTACGCCGGGCGAGCGCGCGGGGCCCCCGCCGGTCCCCGCTCCCCGTCCGGATCCGGGTCCGGGCCCCTCGGCGGCTCCCGCTTCCGCAGTTCAGGCGCCGAGGGCGGGAAGCACCACGGCGTCGATGTACGACAGCAGGAACTCCTGCGTGGGCGGCTGCTCGTCGATCAGGCTGCGCGCGGCGAACCCGCCGATCATCATGTGCATCACGAAGTCGATCGCCGGGTTGTCGGCACGGACCTCGCCCCGGTCGACCGCCCGTTGGAGCATGCTGCGGAACTCCGCCATCTCGGGCTCGATCAGGTGCTCCTTGAACGCCTTCAGCAGATCCGGGTTGCCGTGCACCGCCATCGCCAGGCCCCGCATCAGCGCGGAGTTCTGCTCCATCTGGCAGTCGTCCGAGCGCAGCGTGAGGGCGTGCAGGTCGCCCTTGAGCGAGCCGGTGTCGATGCCGGCGAAACCGCCCGGCTTCTCGTGCCGCACCGCCTTCGCGACCAGCTCGGCCTTGCCGCCCCACTGGCGGTAGAGCGTCGCCTTGCTGGAGCGGGTGCGGGCCGCCACGGCGTCCATGGTGAGGGCGTCGTAGCCGACCTCCCTGAGCAGGTCGAGCACGGCCGCGTACAGCTCGGCCTCTCGCTCGGGCGTGATCCGACTGCGACGCGTCGTCGCGACCTCAGTCATGCCGCTCAACCTTCCGGCTCGGGTGTGTCATGGTCCTACTGCCTCGAAGATACCCCCAAAGGTAGCGAAACGAAACAGTTTCGTACGTGTGGTGTCTCACGTGCGCGAAGGGCCCGTGCGAGAGGGGTCCGGAAGATACGGCTCAGAAGAAACAAGGACAAGAACCCGTCACACGAGTTGCCCGGCCCCATCCGGCGGAAAAGCATGGGGAGGTGAGCTATCTGCGCCTGCCGCACCTGAGCGGTGACCTGTTGTGCTTCGTGGCCGAGGACGACCTCTGGCTGTCCCCCCTCGACGGACCGGGCCGCGCCTGGCGCCTGACCGTCGACCGTACGAAGATCGGTCACCCCCGCTTCTCGCCGGACGGCAGCCACATCGCGTACACGAGCTGGTGGAGCCTGGATCCCGAGATCCACCTGGTGCCCGTCGAGGGCGGGCCGGGCCGGCAGCTCACGTACTGGGGATCGCCGGACACGCGGGTGTGCGGCTGGACCCCCGGCGGCCCGGAGGGCGGCGGCACCATCCTCGCCGTCACCTCCCACGGCGAGCCCTTCTCCTACTTCACCTGGGCCTACAAGGTCTCCCTCGACGGCGCCCCCGGCCGCAAGCTGCCCTGGGGCCCGGTCTCCGACATCCAGGTCGCCGACATCGGCGGGGAGCGCAGAACGCTCCTGCTCACCGGCACCCCGCCGCATGAACCGGCCTCCTGGAAGCGCTACCGGGGCGGTGCCATGGGCCGCCTGTGGCTGCACGGCGAGCGCCTGCTGGCCGACCTGGAGGGCCATCTGTCCTCCCCCATGTACGTCGGCGGCCGGCTCGCCTTCCTCTCCGACCACGAGGGCATCGGCAACCTCTACTCCTGCGCCCACGACGGCTCCGACCTGCGCCGGCACACCGACCACGACGCCTTCTACGCCCGCCACGCCTCCAGCGACGGCAGCCGTGTGGTGTACCAGTGCGCCGGCGACCTGTGGATCGTGGACGACCTCGCGGCCGACTCCGAGCCGCGCCGGCTGGACGTACGCCTCAGCGGGCCGCGCGCGGGAAGGCGGACGTACCAGGTACCGGCCGCCCAGCACGTGGACGGCGTCTCGGTGGACGAGACGGGCCGGGCGAGCGCCGTCGTCGTCCGCGGCAGCCTGTACTGGCTCACCCACCGCGACGGCCCGGCCCGCACCATCACCGACACCCCGGGCGTACGGGTCCGGCTGCCGGAGATGCTCGGCTCCTCGGGCCAGGTCGCGTACGTGACCGACGCGGAGGGCGAGGACGCGATCGAGATCGCCCATCTGCCGCGGGCCACGGGCCACCGCGAGCCGCGCCGGCTGGCCTCCGGCAAGCTCGGCCGGGTCCTGGAACTGGCCTCCGACCCGGAGGGCAGGCGCCTCGCGATCGCCTCCCACGACGGACGGCTGCTGCTGATCACCGTGTCCGCCGACCCGGCCGCCACCGGGGACGCGGACCCGGCGGCCGTCGAGGACGCGGACCCGGACTCGTCCGCCAGCGGGGACGCAGACCCGGACACGACCGTCACCGGGGACGCGGACCCGGACACGACCGTCGCCCGGGACCCGGACACTGCCGCTGCCGAGGCCGCTGCCGAGGCCCAGGACGCTGCCGCTGCCCCGGCCGCTACCGGGCACGAGGACGAGGGCACAGCCGCCACCCGGCACCCGGACCCGGCCGCCACCCGGAACCCGGACCCGGCCGTCACCCCGGAGCGGGACCCGGCCGCCGTCACCGGGGCGGCACAGGAAGCGGACGGTGAGGTGACCGAGCTGATCCGGTCGGTCAACGGCCCGGTGCGCGACCTCGCGTTCTCGCCGGACGGTGCCTGGCTGACCTGGTCGCACCCGGGGGTCGGCAGGTCGCTCAGGCAGATCAAGATGGCCCGGATCTCCGGCTCCGGCGAGCGGCCGGTCGTCGACGTCACCGACGGCCGCTTCGAGGACGAGAACCCGGTGTTCACCCGGGACGGCCGCTACCTCGCCTTCCTGTCCTGGCGCGGCTTCGACCCCGTCTACGACGTCCACACCGGCGACCTCTCCTTCCCGCTGGGCTGCCGCCCCTACCTGGTGCCGCTGAACTCGGCCACCCCCTCCCCCTTCGCCCTGAACCCGGAGGGCCGCCCGGCCGCCGGTGGCCTGGACCCGGTGCAGGACGAGGGCGGCGGGGACGGCACGGTGACCGTCGAGGCCGAGGGTCTGGAGAGCCGGGTCACCCCCTTCCCGGTCACCGCCTCCAAGTACTCGGCGCTGCACCCGGTCGCGGGCGGCGGGCTGGTCTGGCTGCGCTGGCCGATCTCGGGCGCGCTCGGCGAGACCTTCGCCAACCCCGACGACACCACCGGCCGGCCGACCCTGGAGCACTTCAGCATCAGCAAGGCGAAGAAGTCCGAACTCGTCGACCACCTGGACTGGTTCGCGGTCAGCGGCGACGGCAGCCGGCTGGTCGTGGTCGACGAGGGCGACCTGCGGGCCACCCCCGCCACCGAGTCGGGCGACGGCGACACGACGGTCTGGATCGACGCGCGCCGCATCCTGCACGAGGTCGACCCGGCCGCCGAGTGGCGCCAGTCGTACGAGGAGGCCGGCCGTCTCATCCGCGCCTACTTCTGGGAGCCGGGGATGGGCGGTGTGGACTGGGCGGCGATCCTCGACCAGTACCGTCCGCTGGTCGAACGGGTCGCGTCCCCGGACGACTTCGCCGACCTGCTGCGCGAAGTGCTCGGCGAACTGGGCACCTCCCACGCCTACGTCACCGCCGCCCGACGCAACGAGGGCCCGCCGCACTACCAGCGCTGGCAGGGCCTCCTCGGCGCCAACTTCGTACGCCGGGACGAGGGCTGGGTGGTCAGGCGGATCCTGCCGGGCGACTCCTCGGACTCCAAGGCGCGCTCGCCGCTCGCGGGCACGGGCATCAGGGCGGGCGCCGTGCTCACCCACGTCGACGGGCGTCCGGTGGACCCGGTGACGGGCCCCTACCCGCTGCTGGCCGGATCGGGCGGCACGACGGTGGAGCTGACGTTCCGTCCCGCGGAGGACGCCACCGGCCGCGCGCGCCGGGTGGCCGTCGTCCCGCTCATCGACGAACGGCCGCTGCGCTACCAGGACTGGGTGGCCAAACGCCGGGCGGTGGTACGGGAGTTGAGCGGCGGCCGCTGCGGCTATCTGCACATCCCCGACATGGGCGGCTCCGGCTGGGCCCAGTTCAACCGGGACCTGCGGATGGAGATGTCGCGGCCCGCCCTGATCGTCGACGTGCGCGGCAACGCGGGCGGCCACATCAGCGAGCTGGTGGTGGAGAAGCTGACGCGCAGGATCCTCGGCTGGGACCTCACCCGCAACGCCCAGCCGGTGTCGTACGCCTCCAACGCCCCGAGGGGGCCGGTGGTCGCCCTCGCCGACGAGGCGACGTCCTCCGACGGCGACATGATCACCGCGGCCTTCAAACTCCTCGGCCTCGGCCCGGTGATCGGCCAGCGCACCTGGGGCGGAGTCGTCGGCATGACCGGCCGCCACCGCCTGGGCGACGGCACGGTGATCACCGTCCCGATGAACGCGGCCTGGTTCGACGCCTACGGCTGGGGCGTGGAGAACAAGGGCGTCGCACCGGACCTGGATATCCTGCGCACCCCGCTGGACTGGGCCGAGGGCCGGCACGCACAGATGGACGACGCGGTCCGACTCGCCCTCGACCTGCTGGAGTCCAATCCCCCGGCCACGCCCCCGGACTACAGCGACGTCCCGGACCGCTCACGCCCGAAGCTGCCGCCGCGGACCGGCACTTGAGGGCGCCGGCAGCCGCCCGCGGGACTCCGGAGCCGCGCAGAACCGGCGAATGGGGCGCCCCGACACCACAGGGCACCCCATTCCGGTCGGCCGGGGCCGAGCGTGGCTACACGTCGTAGTCCTGGTCGAAGCGGTCCTGCTCCTCCTGCCGGAGGCGCTCCGTCTCCTCGTCACGCATGCGCTCACGGCCCTGCTGACCGCGCTGCTGGTCCGGCCGGCCACGCTCGTGGCCCTGCTCGTGGCCCTGCTCGCGGCCCTGCTGGCCGCGCTGCTTGGCCTGCTCCTGCATCCGCTGCGCCTTGTCCTGGAACTGGTCCTTCATACCCATGTGGGTTCACTCCCGTAGTGGGTGGGGGGTCAGGCCCTTGATCGGGCCTCGACCAGATTCACACGGGCGGCCACAGTGCGCATTTCGATCAACTACGGTGCGTAGCGCGGGACTCCTCGTCCGCCGCCCCACCTGCGCCGACGAGCCCCGTCCGCATCCCCGCCAGCCGGGGCGCGAACCGCTTCATCTCGCGCTGGCCGACGGTCCCGATGAGCCCGGGCAGATAGCCGCGGACGCCCTGCATCCCGCGCAGCCACCACTGCCCGTATACATGCGCCGCGCGGCGCTCGATGCCCGCCACGATCCGGTCGACCGCCGGGCCCAGCGGATACGTCTTGTTCGACGGCCACGGCAGCCGCTGCCGCAGCTCGCGCATGACCTCCTCCTGGTCGGCGCCGCGCACCATGTCGGTGTCGGTCCAGGACAGATAGCCGACTCCGACCCGCACGCCCCGGTACCCGACCTCGGCCCGCAGACTGTGCGCGTACGCCTCCACCCCGGACTTGGAGGCGCAGTAGGCGGTCATCATGGGCGCCGGCGTGATGGCCGCGAGCGAGGCGATCTGCAGCAGATATCCCCGGCTCTCGACCAGCACGGGCAGGAAGGCGCGGGCGGTCACCGCCGAGCCGATGAGGTTGACCTCGATCACCCGCCGCCATGCCTCGGGGTCGGAGTCGGCGAAGGGACCGCCGGTCGCCACACCGGCGTTGGCGACCACGATGTCGACCTTCCCGAAGCGCTCCTTGACCTCCCGCGCCACCCGGTCCATCGCCACGTGGTCCGTCACGTCGGCGTGCCAGTGATCGCTCTCGCTGTGCAGCCGCTCGGAGACCCGCTTGAGGGCGTCCGGCTCCAGCCCGACCAGCGCGACCTTGGCGCCGCGCGCGGACAGCTTGCGGGCGAGCAGCTCCCCGACCCCGCGCGCCGCGCCGGTGACGACGGCGACCTGTCCCTCCAGACCGACCCTGCTCATGCGCCCTCCTTGATCGTTGCGTACGTCACGACGAGCTCCCGGATCCGGCCGGTCACCAGTTCCGGCGCCTCGACGGGCGTCATGTGGCCGAGCCCGGGCAGCTCGGTGGTGCCCACGCAGTTCGGCAGCGCGGCGGCCAGCGCCCGCGCCTGCACCGGTGGGGTGAGCCGGTCGGCGGTCCCGACGACGACGGCCGCGGGCACCCTCAACTCCCGTACCGCGTGGTCGAGATCGAGCAGACCGAGCACCTGTGACCAGGCGTACCGCACCCTGGCCGGGCAGGCGTGCACGATCCGCGCGCAGGCCTCCACCATGTGCGGCGCCGAACCCGGGCCCATCGTCCCGTACTTGAGGACCCTGCGGGCCACGGGCGTGACCGGCCCGAGCGGTGCCCGCGCGCCGAGGATGTGCCTGGTCAGCCAGGTCCGCAGCCGGCCCGCCCTGATCGGTACGACCGTCGACTGCGCGACCAGCCGCGACGATCCGGTGCTGCACAGCAGGACGGCCGCCGCGTGCTCCCGGAAGACGGCCCGCTCGGCCGCCGCCATCACCGTCATGCCGCCCATCGAGTGGCCGGCGATCACCACCCGCTCACCCGGTGCCAGGGTGGCCTTGAGCACGGCTTCGAGGTCGTCGGCGAGGGCGTCCGTGCTGCAGATCCGGCTCGCCGGGCTGCGTCCGTGCCCGCGCTGGTCGTAGGCGATGACGCGGTGGTCGGTGGCCAGGTCCCGGATCTGGGCCGCCCAGAACGCGGTGGAGCAGGTCCAGCCGTGGGCCAGGACGACGGCGGGGGCGCCCTCGGGTCCGTGCACCTCGACGTGGAGCCGGGCGCCGTCGGCGGAGACGACCGTGAGCTCGCGGCCGGGGGCGGGCGGGGCGTACGGGCCGGACGATACGTGCGCCGGACGGCTCATGCCTCCACCTCCGCGGCCTTCTTGGCGGCCCTGGTCGCCGGACCGGCGGGGACGTCCTTCGCGGGCGCGTGCCCGGCGGGCCTCGCGGGCGCGCGCAGCACCTCGTACTCCGCGAGGTCAACGCGCCGCGTGGCCCGCCGGAACTCGGTCGTCGTACCGGGCCAGATGGTGGTGTTGCGGCCGCTCGCGTCGAGGTACCAGCTGGTGCAGCCGCCCGTGTTCCACACGGTGCGCTGCATGCGCTCCTGCACCCGGTGGTTCCACGCGGAGACCGCGCTCGGGCGGGCGTCCAGGGCGGCGCGGCCGCCGAGGACGTCCAGCTGCCGTACGAAGTCCGCCAGGTAGTTGAGCTGGGACTCGATCATCAGGATCATCGACGAGTTGCCGAGGCCGGTGTTGGGCCCGATGATCGTCATCCAGTTGGGGAAGCCGGCCGCGGAGGCGCCGCGCAGGGCCTGCATCCCGCCCTTCCATGCCTCGGCGAGCGTCTTGCCCTCGGCGCCCACCACCCGCTCGGCGATCGGCATGTCGGTGACGTGGAAGCCGGTTCCGAAGATGATCGCGTCGACCTCGGCCTCGGTGCCGTCGGCGCCGACCACCGTCGAGCCGCGGATCTCGCTCAGCCCGCCGGCCACGACGTCGACGTTGGGCTGCGCGAGCGCGGGGTAGTAGGTGCTGCTCAGCAGGATCCGCTTGCAGCCGATGCGGTAGTCGGGGGTGAGCTTGGCGCGCAGGGCCGGGTCCTTGACGGCCCGCGCCATGTTCCGCTTCGCCAGCCGCTCCACGAACCCGAGCTCGTCGGGGTGCTTGGTGAAGGCCTGGACCTGCAACTCCCTGATGCCCCACAGCAGTCCGCGCCGGGCCTGCGTGGTGAAGGGCAGCGCCCGGTGCAGGGCCCGCTCGGCGCCGCTGATGGCGCGGTCGACGCGGGGCATGACCCAGGCCGGGGTGCGCTGGAAGAGGGTGAGGCGGCCGACCTCCGGCTGGATGGCGGGCACGATCTGGATCGCCGAGGCGCCCGTGCCCACCATCGCGACACGCTTGCCCCGCAGGTCGTAGTCGTGGTCCCAGCGGGCCGAGTGGAAGACCTTGCCGGGGAAGGAGTCCAGGCCCGGGATCTCGGGGATCTTGGGGTCGGACAGCGGCCCGGTGGCGGAGACGACGATGTCCGCCGACAGCCGCCCGCCGCTGGTCTCGATGTCCCACCGCAGCCGCTCGGCGTCCCAGGTCATCAGCTTCACCTCGGAGTCGAAGCGGATGTGCGGGCGCAGGTGGAAGACGTCCGTGACGTGCTCCAGGTAGGCGCGGATGTGCTCCTGCCCGGAGAAGGTGCGCGGCCAGTCGGGGTGGGGTGCGAAGGAGAAGGAGTAGAGGTGGGAGGGCACGTCGCAGGCGCACCCGGGGTAGCTGTTGTCCCGCCAGGTGCCGCCCACGCTGCCGGCCCGTTCCAGCACGACGAAGTCGGTGATCCCTTCGCGCCGCAGCCGTACCGCGGCCCCCAGTCCCCCGAACCCGGACCCGATCACCGCCACCCGCACATGCTCGTGTTCGGCCATGCCGATGCCCTTTCCTGCACGACTCCGCCAGTGAATACTGGCACAATGGGGAGAGTAGAACAGGGACGTACTCATGGGTAGGGGGTCGGCGGGGAAAGTTACCGGCGGTACGACATAGGGTGCGGTCGTGGGCGACAAGCGTGAGTACCGCATGGAGGAGCTGGCCGGGCTGGCCGGCATCACGGTGCGCACCCTGCGGTTCTACCGCGAACGCAAGCTGATCCCGCCGCCCCGCCGCGAGGGCCGTATCGCCTGGTACGACGACCATCACCTGGCCCGCCTGCGCACCATCGCGGCGCTGCTGGAACGCGGCCACACCCTCACCGGCATCGCGGAGCTGGCGGAGGCCCTGGACCACGGCCGGGACGTCGCCGACCTGGTGGGCATCGCCCCCACCGAGGAGGAACCGGTCCGCCTCACCCCCGAGGAGCTCGCCGCGCACTTCGAGGGCGAGGTGACCCCGGAGAACCTCGCCGCCGCGCTGGACCTCGGCTACCTCGGCACCGACGGCGACGAGATCGTCCACATCAGCCGCCGCCTCCTGGACGTCTCCTCGGCCCTGGTCCGCGAGGGCATCCCCCTGGCGGAGGTCCTGACGGCGGGCGCCCGGGTCCGGGAGCACGTGGACGAACTGGCGCGGATGTTCGCCGACCTGGTCCTGCGCCACACCGACGAGAAGGACCTCCAGCGCCTGCGGCCGCTGGCCCGCAGCGTGGTGGAGGCGGAGATGTCCCTGGCGCTGGACCGCCGGCTGCAGCAGCGCGTCGAGGAGACGGATCAGGCCTAGGTGTATTGCCCCGTGAGGTCAGGAACACGGCTGGCGTACTGGAGGTCGTACACCACGGTCACCGGCGCGTGGTCCGACCACCGCTGCTCGTGCGTGGCCGCCCGCTCGACGCAGGCCTTGACGGCCCTGGCGGCGAGACCGGGCGTCGAGACGTGGTAGTCGATCCTCCACCCCGAGTCGTTGTCGAAGGCCCGCCCCCGGTAGGACCACCAGGTGTACGGTCCCTCGGCCCCGGGGTGCAGCGCCCGTACGACGTCGACGTAGCCGCCGTCCGCCGGGTCGAAGACCCGGCTCAGCCACTCCCGCTCCTCCGGCAGGAAGCCGGAGTTCCCGGTGTTGCCGCGCCAGTTCTTGAGGTCGGCGCGCTGGTGGGCGATGTTCCAGTCGCCGCAGACGACGACCTCGCGGCCGTCGGCGGCGGCGCGCTCGCGCAGGGACTTCAGATGGGCGAGGAACTCGCCCATGAAGCGGACCTTCTCGTCCTGGCGCCCGGTGCCGACCTCCCCCGAGGGCAGGTAGAGGGAGGCGACCGTGACACCCGGCAGGTCGACCTCGACGTAGCGGCCGCTGGTGTCGAACTCCGCGGAGGCGAAGCCCACCTGGATGCGGTCGGGCTCGCGGCGGGTGTAGAGGGAGACGCCGGCGCGGCCCTTCGCGGCGGCCGGCGCGTGCACCACGTGCCAGCCGTCGGGCGTGCGCACGTGTTCGGGCAGCTGCTGCGGCTCGGCGCGCACCTCCTGCAGGCAGAGCACATCGGCGGAGGTCGCGGCGAGCCACTCCACGAAGCCCTTCTTCGCGGCGGCGCGCAGGCCATTGACGTTGACGGAGGTCACAGTGAGCACGCGGGAACGATACCGGCACACCGGACGCAGTCCGGATCCCGGGATCGCACAGGTATACGGTGGGCAGAATGCAGATACGTCGCGTCGCCTTCGACCACCCCGACGCCGTCAAGCTGAACGACGAGGTCCAGGCGGAGTACCACGTCCGCTACGGCGACGGCGGAGACGCCACCCCCCTGGACCCGGCGGACTTCGACCCGCCGAACGGCGTGTTCCTCATCGCCTACGACGGCGGCGACAGCCCCGTCGCCACCGGCGGCTGGCGCACCCGGGACTCCAACGGCGAGGGCAACCTCGACGGCGACGCGGAGCTCAAGCGGATGTTCGTCGTCGGGACGGCGCGCGGCCGCGGCCTCGCCCGGCGCATCCTGGCCGCCCTGGAGGACGACGCCCGCGCGGCCGGCCGCGTCCGCATGGTCCTGGAGACCGGCACCAAGCAGCCGGAGGCCATCGCCCTGTACACCTCCAGCGGCTACGAGCCCTGCGAGAAGTTCGGCTACTACCGCTTCCACGAGGAAAGCCGCTGCTTCGCCAAGCCGCTGTAGCGGTCGCGGCCGCCGCCCCTGACCGGGTGTCAGCAAAGCGAAGATCCCGTCCGATCTGCCGATCGGACGGGATCTCGTCAACTGCTCCAGGTCTCCCTGAACAGTTGTTGCGGTGGACCTGAGGGGATTTGAACCCCTGGCCCCCTCGATGCGAACGAGGTGCGCTACCGGACTGCGCCACAGGCCCTTGCAACGAGTGAAACTCTAGCATCCCGATCCGGGTGCCTGGAAATCCGTTCCGCGCCGGGCCGGCGGCAGCGGTACAGGTCGGACCGG
This sequence comes from Streptomyces sediminimaris, assembly GCF_047049295.1. Taxonomy (NCBI): domain Bacteria; kingdom Bacillati; phylum Actinomycetota; class Actinomycetes; order Kitasatosporales; family Streptomycetaceae; genus Streptomyces; species Streptomyces sediminimaris. The sequence continues at coordinate 3,609,478 of NZ_JBJWOT010000001.1, forward strand.
TGGTCTACTCGTTGGCGGCCTTCGGCCGGTCGCCGTCCTCGTACTGGTCGAACAGCGGCGTACGGCCCCGCTCGCGCGCCCGCCGTGCGGAAGCCGCCCGGCGGGCGTCACTGCGCCCGTCGTCGTCCGCCCTCTCCTCCGCGGGGGCGGCCGGCTCCGCGGGGGCCTGCCGTTCGGCACCGGCTTCGGGCCGCGCCTCCTGGTCCCGGGCGACCGGGCCCGACCGCGCGGAACTCCACGCGTCCGGCGCCCCGAGGTCCACGTCGGAGGTGGCCCGCGGAGCGACCGGCGCGGTCACGTAGGTCGGCAGGGGCACCGGCACGGGGTCCCAGCTGTCGCCGTGCCCGGGCCGCCGCTGCCGCTCGCGCTGCTGGTCCACCCACTCGGCGTGGTCGGTCTGCTCGACCAGGGCGCGCCGGTCGGCGGCCAGCGCGGACAGCCCGGGGTCGGCCTCCTGCTCGGGTCCTTCGTCGGTCTCGCCGGAGTCAGCCTCGGCGCCGGCCGGGCGCCGGCGCGGCTGGCGGGCGCGCTCGTGCAGCCGCTGGGCCGCGGCCTCGGCGCGGCGCCGGTCCATCTGGTAGGCGAACCGCCGCCGCTCCTGCGAGCGCAGGTAAGCGATGTAGGCGCTGAGCAGCACGGCGGGTACGCCGGGCGCCCAGAGGAAGGCGAGCCCGCCGACCGCGGCGACGACCGCGCCGAGCGTGAAGGCGACGAACAGCATCACGGTGGTGCGGCGCCGGCGCGCGAGCACCTTGGAACGCCGGGCGCGCGCCGCGGCCGCTTCGTCCGAGGCCGTGCGCCGGGCCGGCGGGACGCGCTTGCGCGCCGGGGCCGGGGCGGGCGTCGGGTTCGGTGCCGGCGTGGACGGGGGCGCGGGCGCTTCGGCGCGCGTCTGTTTGCGGGCCGGGGGCATGGCGAAGGCCCGGACGTCCACCGAGTCGGTGACCGCGCCCGGAGCGTCGGCGCCGGACTCCCCCTCCTCGGTGGAGCGCGCCCGCAGGTCCTTGGCGTACCGGCGCTCCATCCCCGCCCGTCCGGACAGCAGCCGGATGGCGGTGCTGAAGCGTTCCGTCGGACGGGCTTCGTTCAGCTCGTCCTGCCTACGGAGCCACATCGGCACCAAGTAGGCGGCCCAGGCCCCGACAATGACTGCGTAGATGAGGCCGCTGCTGCTCACGCCTCACACGGTAGAGGGGTTTGCGTGAGGCCATCTGCCAATTGAGCCGGTGTGTCGCACGATCTGGCTGATATTTCGAACTTTTTTTGTGACCGATGCGATCAGCACGCCACCGAGGCCGTGAATTTAAAGCCTTGAGGCGGTCGCCGTCCGATCAATTTCGAACATCTATTCAATTTCCCGGGCCTTCGCGGGATTCTGCTGGGAGCGTGCCCGCCGCCAGCGGTTGAGCAACCCGTCGGGGACCTCTTCCGCCGTGAGCGCGAAGACGAGGTGGTCACGCCAGGCGCCGTCGATGTGGAGATAACGCGGCCGCAGGCCCTCCTCGCGGAATCCGAGTTTCTCCACCACCCGCCGGCTGGGCCCGTTCTCGGGGCGAATGCAGACCTCGATGCGGTGCAGTCCGACGGTGCGGAAACAGTGGTCCACGGCCAGCGCCACGGACGTCGGCATCACGCCGCGCCCCGCCACGCCCTCGTCCACCCAGTAGCCGATATGCCCGGAACACATGGAGCCCCAGGTGATTCCCGCGACCGTCAACTGCCCGACCAGACGGCCCTGGTACTCGATGACGAACGGCAGCATCCGGCCCGAGTTCGCCTCGGAGCGAAGGTGGCGGACCATCTGGCGGAAGGTCGGGCGGTGCGCGATCGGACCGCTCGGCGTGGGCGGCGGAATCGTCGCCTCCCAGGGCCGCAGCCACTCCCGGTTGCGCCGGTTGACCTCGCGCCAGGCCCGCTGGTCGCGCAGCTTTATCGGCCGGAGGACGATGTCTCCGTCCGCCAGCACGACGGGCCAGGATGGGCTGTTCAGCTCGCACCCCCACCGGTGGCCGCGGGTCTGGGGTGATCGCCGCCGCGGATCTGGTCCACGGCGTGCACCAGCAGGTGCTCCAGGACGGCCAGGCCGTCCCGCACCCCGCCGGTGGAACCCGGCAGATTGACGATCAGCGTGCCGCCCGCCACCCCGGCCAGCCCCCGGGAGAGCGCCGCGGCCGGGACCTTCTGACGCCCGAACGCCCGGATGGCCTCCGCGATGCCCGGCACCTCGCGGTCGATCACCGCGCGGGTCGCCTCGGGGGTACGGTCGGTGGGCGAGACGCCGGTGCCGCCCGTGGTGACGATCACGTCGTACCCGGCCTCGACGCCCGCCCGCAGCGCGGCCTCCACCGGGTCGCCGTCGGGGACGACCTCCGGCCCGTCGACGGCGAATCCGAGGCCTTCGAGGCCCGTGACGATGACGGGGCCGCCCTTGTCCTCGTAGACCCCGGCGGCGGCCCGGTTGGAGGCCGTGACGACGAGGGCGCTGTACGGCGCGGCGAGAGCGCCGCCCGCCGGCGGATTGAGTGTCATGTCCGGCTCCAGTCGCCCGACTTGCCGCCCGTCTTCTGCTCCACCCGCACGTCCGTGATGACCGCCCCCTTGTCGACCGCCTTGACCATGTCGATCACGGTGAGCGCGGCGACGGAGACCGCGGTGAGCGCCTCCATCTCGACGCCCGTGCGGTCCGTGGTCCGCACGGTGGCCAGGATCTCCACGGCGTCGTCCGCGACCGACAGATCCAGTTTCACACCGGACACCGACAACGGGTGGCACAGCGGAATGAGGTCCGGAGTGCGTTTGGCTCCCATGATGCCCGCGATGCGCGCGGTCGCGAGGGCGTCGCCCTTGGGCATCCCCTCGCCGCGCAGCAACTCGATCACCCGCGGCGAGACGAGGACCCGTCCGCTCGCGCGGGCGGTGCGCGCGGTCACGTCCTTCTCGGACACGTCGACCATGCGGGCGGCGCCCGCCTCGTCGAGGTGCGTCAGTCGGTCCTGCGCAGGGGGTCCGGGGGTCTCCCCCCGGGAAGGCTCAGTCATGCTGTGCGGCGCTCCCGGTCACGGCCCCCGGCGCGGTGCGGCGCGCGGGCCTGTTGTGCGCGACACGGTACCGCCAACCAGGAGCGCTCAGCCGAGCAGGACCACCTCGACCTCGGCGCCGGGTTCGACGGACGCCACCTCCTCGGGGACCACGATCAGCGCGTCGGCGTGCGCCAGGGCCGCGATCAGGTGGGATCCGGCGCCGCCGACCGGGGTCACCGAGCCGTCGGCGTACGTCCCCCGCAGGAACTGCCTGCGCCCCTTCGGGGAGGTCAGCGCCTTCGCGGTGGTCAGGGTCGCGCGGGTCCTGGGCCGGTGGACGTCGCCGAGCCCCATGAGGGCGCGGATCGCCGGGCGCACGAACAGCTCGAAGGAGACGTACGAGGACACGGGGTTGCCCGGCAGGGCCAGCAGCGGGATGTGGTCGGGGCCGATGGAGCCGAAGCCCTGCGGCTTGCCGGGCTGCATGGCGAGCTTGCGGAACTCGATGCCGCTGCCCGCCACGTCCTCGTCGCCGACGTGCGACAGGGCCTCCTTGACGACGTCGTAGGCCCCGACGCTCACTCCGCCCGTGGTGACCATGAGGTCGGCGCGCACCAGCTGGTCCTCGATGGTGGAGCGGAGGGTGTCGGCGTCGTCGGCGACGGCACCCACGCGGTAGGCGATGGCGCCTGCGTCACGGGCGGCGGCGGTGAGGGCGAAGCTGTTGGAGTCGTAGATCTGGCCGCTGCCCAGCTCCTCGCCGGGCTGGACGAGTTCGCTGCCGGTGGAGACGACGACCACGCGCGGGCGCGGGCGCACCCGCACCGTGCCGCGGCCGATCGCGGCGAGCAGCGCGATCTGCGGCGGCCCGAGGACCGTGCCGGCCTCCAGGGCGCGGTCGCCGGCCTTCACGTCGCTGCCCTTGGCGCGGACGTGCGCGCGTGCCTCGGCCTGCCGGTACACGTGCACCTGGCCCTCGGCGCCCTCGGGGGCCAGGCTGCGGGCGCGCATCCCGCTGGCCGGCCCCTCGCCGAGGCCCCCGTCGGTCCACTCCACGGGGACGACGGTCTCGGCGCCGGGCGGCAGCGGGGCGCCGGTCATGATGCGGGCGGCCTGGCCGGGACCCACCCGGACCAGGTCGGCCTCGCCGGCCGCGACGTCGCCGACGACGTCCAGGACGGCGGGGAACTCCTCGCTCACGCCCGCCACGTCCGCGACCCGCACCGCGTACCCGTCCATGGAGCTGTTGTCGAACGGCGGCAGCGAGAGCGGCACCGTGACGTCCTCGACCAGGACGCAGCCCAGCGCGTCGAGGAGCTGCAGATCGATGGGTTCCAGGGGACGGACGGCGGCGAGGATGTCCTCCAGGTGCTCGTCCACCGACCAGAGGCGGTCCTGGCCGGCGGTGCGGGGCGCGGCGCTGCTCAACGTTCCTGCATCTCCTCGGCTACGTAACTGCGAAGCCAGGTCCGGAAGTCCGGGCCCAGGTCTTCACGTTCGCACGCGAGTCTGACAATGGCACGCAGGTAGTCGCCCCGGTCGCCGGTGTCATAGCGGCGGCCCTTGAAGATGACGCCGTGCACCGGGCCGCCCGCCTTCTCGTCCTGCGAGAGCTGCTGCAGGGCGTCGGTCAGCTGGATCTCGCCGCCGCGGCCCGGCTCGGTCTTGCGCAGTATGTCGAAGACGGCGGGATCGAGGACGTAGCGGCCGATGATCGCGTAGTTGGAGGGCGCGTCCGCCGCGGCCGGCTTCTCGACCAGGTCGTGCACCTTCACGACGTCGCCGTCCTCGGTGGGGTCGGCGGCCGCGCAGCCGTAGAGGTGGATCTGCTCGGGCGCGACCTCCATGAGCGCGACGACGCTGCCGCCGCGCTGCTCCTGCACCTCCACCATCCGCTTCAGCAGCGGGTCGCGCGGGTCGATCAGGTCGTCGCCGAGCAGGACCGCGAAGGGCTCCTGGCCGACGTGCGGGGCCGCGCACAGCACCGCGTGACCGAGTCCCCTGGGGTCGCCCTGCCGCACGTAGTGCATGGTCGCCAGGTCGCTGGACTCCTGGACCTTGGCGAGCCGGCCCGCGTCGCCCTTCTTCTGGAGGGCGGACTCGAGCTCGTAGTTGCGGTCGAAGTGGTCCTCGAGGGGGCGCTTGTTGCGGCCCGTGATCATGAGGACGTCGTCGAGGCCCGCGGACACGGCCTCCTCGACCACGTACTGGATCGCCGGCTTGTCGACGACCGGCAGCATCTCCTTGGGAGTGGCCTTGGTGGCCGGCAGGAACCGGGTGCCGAGGCCTGCTGCGGGAATGACAGCCTTGCTGATCCTGGGGTGCGACTGGGTCATACCGGCACCCTATCCGGTGCCTTTGCTCGGAATTTGCGGCTCCGGTTAATTGGCTCTCATATGAGCGCATTGGAAAGGGTACGGGTGCTGCCAATGAGTCACCTCGGACGTCCGGCCGAGCCTGACAAGCGAATGTTGCGGCGAGAGCTCCTCGCGGCGAGGAGCGGATTGACGGCGGATGACGTCCAGGAGGCCGCGGCCGCGCTGGCCGTGCGCGCGCTGGAACTGCCCGAACTGGCGCGCGCCCGCACGGTGGCGGCGTACGTCTCCGTGGGCAGCGAGCCGGGCACCCTCGCGCTGCTGGAGGCGCTGCGCGCGCGGGGTGTGCGGGTGCTGCTGCCCGCGTTGCTCCCGGACAACGACCTCGACTGGGGCGAGTACACCGGTGAGCGCTCCCTCACGCGGGTCCGGCACGGCGGAAGGACGGCCCTTCTCGAGCCCACCGGGGAACGCCTCGGCCCGCACGCCGTGACCGGGGCGGACGTCGTGCTGCTGCCGGGACTGGCGGTCGACGGCCGCGGGATGCGGCTGGGGCGGGGCGGAGGGTCGTACGACCGCGTCCTCGCGCGTCTGGACCGGGCGGGCGCGCGTCCCGCGCTCGTGGTGCTGCTGTACGGCCGCGAGGTCGTCGAACGCGTCCCCGTGGAGGCCCATGACCGGCCGGTGCACGCGGCGGTGACACCGTCGGGGGTGCGCCGCTTCCCCGGCGACGCATCCCGCGGAGGCACATTCCGCGGAGGCGCATTCCGCGGAAGCGCATTCCGCGGTGGCACATCGGGAGACGGCGTATCCGGATACGGCGTATGACGAAAAGGCCCTCCCACGCGCGGGGGAGGGCCTTTTCCTCTTCCAGGTGCTTCCGGTTCCGGTTCCGGTTCCGGGTGCTTCCAGGTGCTCTCAGGTGCTCACGGTTTCAGCACCAGGGTGTCGCTCGTGCTGTTGTCGACGGCCTTGGACGAGAAGTTCCAGTCGAGCAGTTCGCCCTTGGCCCACTTGCCCGTCTGGTCGACGTAGTGGGCGCTGTAGGCGTGTCCCGAGGCGCCGGTGAGGTTGATCCACTTCGACTTGTCGAGGTCGCCGAGGTTGACCACCATGCGCATCGACGGCACCCATACGACGCCGTAGCCGCCGGCCGCGTTCCAGCCGGTGGCGTCGACCGCCGCCTCGCCGCCGCTGAGCTTCCAGGGGCCGCGGTTGAGGATGTACTGCAGGAAGCCCGGGCCGTCGGTGCCGAGCGTCTGGTTCTTCAGGAACAGGCGGTGCAGCCGGCCCCAGCTCCAGGTGTCGATGTCCTTGCCGAGCTTGGCGGTCAGCTCCCAGCGGGCGTCGATCATCGCGCGCTTGAACAGATCGTCGCGGTTGTCCTTCGCGCCGGGCCGGGTGCCCGCCTCGGGCGTGGTCCACCACGTGCTCTTCGGGTCGTTCATGAGCTTGCGGACCACCTCGAACCAGCGGTCGCCGCCGTCCGGCTGGGCCTGGTCGGCGTCGCGCAGTCCGCACTCGCGCACCTTCTGCGTGTCGTCCGCCGGCGCGGTGGCGTCGACGGGGTCGACCCACAGGCACTGGCCCTTGACCCGCAGCTCCTTGGGCAGCTTGTTGCCGAAGGCGAGCTTGAGGATGTTGCGCCAGACCGCGTTGAAGTAGGCCGCCGCCGCCGAGTCGGCGTCCTGGGTGTAGTCCCAGCCCTCGAGCAGATCCTGTGCGTCCCGTACGTCCTTGTCGCCGACGTCGATCTTCAGCAGGGTGGGCACGAGCAGCTTGGCGATCTCACTGCTGTTGTCCAGCTGGATCTGCCGCATGTCGTCGGTGGACATCTTGCCGCCGCCCTTGATCTTCGACTCGATCAGGTCGGTGATGCGCTGGCTGCGGGTGCCGTAGTCCCAGTCCGTGGTCAGCGTGTAGGGGTACTTGTCCGGGTCGATCACGGCCTGGTTGGCGGTGACGATGTACCCGCGCTTCGGGTTGTACTCGTACGGCAGCGCGTCCCTGGGGATGTACCCGGTCCACTTGTAGTCGGGGTCCCAGCCCGGCGCGGGGATCGAGCCGTCGTCCTTCTTCCCGCGGGTGGGGATCTTTCCGGGCAGCGTGTAGCCGATGTTGTCCTTGTCGGCGTAGACCAGGTTCTGCGAGGGCACGTCGAACTCGGCGGCCGCCGAACGGAATTCGCTCCAGTCGGAGGCCTTGTCCATGGCGAAGACGGCGTCCATGGTGGTGCCCGGATCGAGCGCGGTCCAGCGCAGCGCGACGCCGTAGCCGTCGCCGCGGTCGGGCGCGGCGGTGTCCACGGTGGCCTTCTTTCCGACCTTGACGAGTTCGTCGTCGCGGTCGGAGAGCAGAGGCATCCCGTCGGCGGTCTGGCGCACCACGATCGTCTTGGACTTGCCGCCCGCGACCTTGATGGTCTCCTCGCGGGTCTTGAAGGCCTTGGTGGCGCCGTCGTAGAGGTAGCCGTCGCCGCTGAGCTTCTCCAGGTAGAGGTCGGTGACGTCGACGCCGGAGTTGGTCATGCCCCAGGCGATGTCCTGGTTGTGGCCGATGATCACGCCGGGCATGCCCGCGAAGGTGTAACCGGTGACGTCGTACGGGCACTTGCTGGAGACGGAGCGGCAGTGCAGGCCCATCTGGTACCAGACGGACGGCAACGAGGCCGACAGGTGCGGGTCGTTGGCGAGCAGCGGGTGGCCGGTGATGGTGTGGCTCCCGGCCACCACCCAGGAGTTGGAGCCGATGCCGTGGCCGTTCACGCCGACGGCCGTGGGCACGTCGTCCAGGACCTTGTACAGGCTCGTCAGCTGGCTGGTCAGGGCCGAGCCCGACGCGGACGCGGTGGACGCGGTGGACGTGCCCGTCGTGCCGCTGGTGGAGGTACCGGACGTGCCGCTCGTCGACGTGCCGCTCGTGGAAGTGCCGCTGGTGGACGACGAGCCGTTCTGCTGGAACGCCCCGGCGATCTCGCTGTACTGGCCCTCCTGGACGATCGCCTTGTTGCGGCTGTAGGGGTAGGCCGGGTACAGCTGGGCGATCTGCTTGGCGTCCAGGCGGCTGGTCATCAGGGCACGGTCGATCTCGTCCTGCATGTTGCCGCGCAGGTCCCAGGCCATCGCCTTCAGCCAGGAGACCGAGTCGACGGGGGTCCACTTCGCGGGCTTGTAGTCGTTGGTGAAGCCCAGCGCCGCGTACTCCAGGGAGATGTCCTTGCCGTCCTTGCCCTGCAGATAGGCGTTGACGCCCGCCGAGTACGCCCGGAGGTACTTCTTGGTGGAGGCCGACAGCTTGGTGTCGTACTCCTTCCGGGCCACGCGGTCCCAGCCCAGGGTGCGCAGGAACTCGTCGTTCTTGACCTGGCTCTTGCCGAACATCTCCGACAGGCGCCCGGAGGTCATGTGCCGGCGCACGTCCATCTCGTAGAACCGGTCCTGCGCCTGGACGTAGCCCTGCGCCATGAACAGGTCCTCGTCGGAGGAGGCGTAGATCTGCGGGATGCCGTAGCCGTCGCGCTTGACGTCGACGGGGCCCGACAGGCCGTGCAGTGTGAGGGAGCCCTTCGTCTGCGGGAACGACGCACGGACGGTGCTGATGGACCAGTATGCCCCGTAGGCGATGCCGGCGATCAGTGCCAGGACCAGGACCAGCACGACCAATCGGGCTTTGCGCCCCTTCTTCCTACCGGACTTGGCGGGCTTGTCACCCGTTGTGGCGGTGATGTTCGGGGGCATCGCTGTCCTTGCTGTCCTCACGCGAGCGGCAGGCGGGCTATGACGCTGAATGAGCGCTGGAGCAACCATAGGCGCAGGGCCTTGGGGCCCTTGACGCGGAGTCCGCAACGCACGAGGACGGGTGCGCGATCCCGCCACCCGGAGCGTCAAGAAATCGTCAAGACTTAGGTAAGGTAACGAAGTACCCGGGTGCGGAGTTCCATCGCTTCGTGTCCCATGAACGTGAGCCCACACGCGGGACGCGTGCGGGCCAGGGAAGGGAACGGCCGCTGACAGTCCACCACCTCAACCAGCTTCTGCTCGTCTGCTCGCTCGTCCTGCTCGTCGCCGTGGCAGCGGTCCGGATCTCCTCGCGCAGCGGGCTCCCCAGCCTGCTCGTGTACCTGGGGATAGGCGTCGCCATGGGCCAGGACGGCATCGGCGACATCCGGTTCGACAACGCCGAACTCACCCAGGTCATCGGATACGCGGCCCTCGTGGTGATCCTCGCCGAGGGCGGTCTCGGCACGAAGTGGAGAGAGATCAGGCCGGCCCTGCCGGCCGCCTCCGCCCTGGCACTGGCCGGTGTCGCGGTGAGCGTCGGGATCACCGCGACGGGCGCGCACTACCTGGTCGGGCTGGAGTGGCGGCAGGCGCTCATCATCGGGGCGGTCGTCTCCTCGACGGACGCGGCGGCGGTCTTCTCGGTCCTGCGCAGAATCCCCCTCCCCACGCGCGTGGCGGGCACCTTGGAGGCGGAGTCCGGTTTCAACGACGCCCCGGTCGTCATCCTGGTCGTCGCCTTGTCCACCGCGGGCCCGGCCCCCCACTGGTGGGTGCTGCTGGGCGAGATAGCCCTGGAGCTGGCCATCGGTGCGGCCGTCGGGCTCGCGGTGGGCTGGCTCGGCGCCTGGGGCCTCAGGCATGTGGCCCTGCCCGCCTCCGGCCTCTACCCCATCGCCGTCATGGCGATCGCCGTCATGGCGTACGCGGGGGGTGCGCTGGCGCACGGCAGCGGCTTCCTGGGCGTCTATCTCGCCTCGATGGTGCTGGGCAACGCGAAACTGCCGCACTGGCCCGCCACCCGCGGATTCGCCGAAGGGCTCGGCTGGATCGCCCAGATCGGCATGTTCGTCCTGCTCGGCCTGCTGGTCACCCCGCACGAGCTCGGTGACGACATCGTGCCCGCGCTCGTCATCGGCCTGGTGCTGACCATGGTGGCGCGCCCGCTGAGCGTGGTGCTGTGCCTGGCACCCTTCCGGGTGCCGTGGCCGGAGCGGATCCTGATGTCCTGGGCGGGGCTGCGCGGCGCGGTCCCCATCATCCTGGCGACGATCCCGATGGTGGAGGGCGTCGACGCCAGCCACCGCATCTTCAACATGGTCTTCGTCCTGGTCGTCGCCTACACCGTGGTGCAGGGGCCGACGCTGCCCTGGCTCGCGCGCGTGCTGCGCCTGGGCGAGAGCGGCGAGGCGGCCGACCTCGGCATCGAGTCCGCACCGCTGGAGCGGCTGCGCGGGCACCTGCTCTCCGTCGCGATCCCCGAGGGATCGAAGATGCACGGCGTCGAGGTGGCCGAGCTGCGGCTGCCGGCCGGGTCGGCCGTCACCCTCGTCGTCCGCGAGGGAAAATCGTTTGTCCCCCAGCCCTCGACGGTGCTGCGGCGCGGCGACGAACTGCTCGTCGTCGCCACCGACCCGGTACGCGACGCCGCGGAGCGGCGGCTGCGCTCGGTCGGGCACGGAGGCAAGCTGGCCGGGTGGCTGGGAACGGACGGCATCGGCAATCACAGGTGAGAATGCGCACGGTGCGCATTTTCACAGGGAGGCAGACCATGCCGCCTGTACGATGAAGGCGCATCCCTGATCGAACCAACTCTGCCTGACGCAGAGCTGGCGCGACCGTATGGCGGCCGTGGCGCCCTTTCGAGTGGGCGGCCTCCGGTATCCACCGCAGTCCGCGCAAGAGGACAGCTCTCGGCGCCGCCGCCCACGAGGGGGCCGCGCCACCAGGCGGCGGAAAGGCACGGGCCGTGGCATCCACGGTCACCCGACGACCGGGCTACGGACAGCTGCTGCGCACGCGCGGCGCCTGGACGTTCCTGGTCCCCGGCTTCGCGGCGCGCCAGCCGTTCGCGATGCTCACCCTCTCGATCGTGCTGCTCGTGCGGCACACCACCGGCTCCTACGGTGCCGCGGGCGCCGCGGCGGCCGTCACCGGTGTCTCCATGGCGCTGTTCGCGCCCTACGGCGGCCGGCTCGCCGACCGCTACGGACAGCGCGCCGTGCTGATCCCCGGCGTCCTGCTGCACGCGCTGTCCGGTCTGGCCCTGACGGTGCTCGCGCTGGCCCACGCGCCCCTGTGGGCGCTGTTCGCCGCGGCCGTGCCGACGGGCGCCTCGGTGCCGCAGATCGGCCCCATGGTGCGCGCCCGCTGGGGCGTGAAGCTGCAGGGCTCACCGCTGATGAACACCGCGGCCGCCTTCGAGTCCGTCACGGACGAGCTGACGTTCGTCTTCGGCCCGCTGCTGGCCACCGCGCTGTGCACCGCCGTCGCGCCGGCCGCGGGCCTGGTGACGGAGGCCTCGCTGACTCTGCTCGGCGGGCTGCTGTTCGCGGCGCGCAAGAGCACCCAGCCCGCCGTCGCCGCCGCCCGGCACGCGCGCGTGCAGCACGTCTCCGCGCTGCGCGCCCCCGGAGTGCGGGTACTGGTCGTGACCTTCCTCGGCATCGGCTCCGTCTTCGGCGGCATGCAGGTCTCGCTGGCGGCGTTCACCGAGTCGATCGGCGAGCCCGGCCTGAACGGCGTCCTGTACGGCGTCTTCGCCGCGGGCAACATGCTCTCCGGGATCGTCTGCGGTGCCGTCGCCTGGAAGGCGGCCCCGCAGCGGCGGCTCCTCGTGGGCTACGGCGCCCTGGCGCTGGCCGCCTCCGGGCTGTGGAGCGCGCACTCGGTGCCACTGCTGGCCGGACTCGGCCTGCTGGTCGGCATGTGCGTCGCGCCCGCGCTGATCACCGGCTACACGCTGGTCGAGGGCCTGGTCCCGGCAGGCGCCCGCACGGAGGCGTTCACCTGGCTGACCGGCGCGGTCGCGCTCGGCCAGGCGGCGGCCGTCACGATCGCCGGACAGCTGGAGGACCACTTCCGCACCGGCGCCGGATTCCTGGTGCCGGCGGGCGGCACGGTGCTCGCGCTCGCGACCCTCCTCGCCCTGCGCTCCCGGCTGACGCCGCGGCCGCGCAACCTGACCGTCGCACGTGGCGTCGGTCACCGCGCGCCGGTGACGGTGGACTGATTCCCAGGAATACGTCAGTATGGATCGTCGTTAGCACTCACTGAGTGAGAGTGCCAGGAGGAAGACAGTGCCGACCTACCAGTACCAGTGCACCGAGTGCGGCGAGGGCCTCGAGGCGGTGCAGAAGTTCACCGACGACGCTCTGACCGAGTGCCCCAGCTGCGATGGCCGCCTCAAGAAGGTGTTCTCCGCGGTCGGCATCGTCTTCAAGGGCTCCGGTTTCTACCGCAACGACAGCCGCGGCTCCTCGTCGAGCAGCTCGCCGGCGTCGAAGTCGTCGAGTTCCACCGAGTCGTCGGCCTCCTCGACCGCTTCGTCCTCCTCGACCTCGGCCTCGCCTTCGTCCTCGGGCTCTTCCGGCTCGAAGCCGTCGAGCACCGGGGCCTCGTCCGGCAGCAGCGCCGCCTAGGTCTCGCCCAGGCCCCCTCCGCCCGGACCCACCGGACTCCTTCCACGGGACCCTGCCGTCGTACGACGGCAGGGTCCTCGGTGTGCGCGGTGCCCCTCACGGTGCGCCGCGGGGGCCGGATACTGTTCGGGCCATGGCGAACGCAGAGATCGGTGTAATCGGCGGCTCGGGCCTCTACTCGTTCCTCGACGACGTGACCGAGGTCCAGGTGGACACCCCGTACGGACCGCCCAGTGACTCCCTCTTCCTCGGTGAGGTCGCCGGACGGCGGGTCGCCTTCCTGCCCCGCCACGGCCGCGGCCACCACCTGCCCCCGCACCGGATCAACTACCGGGCCAACCTGTGGGCCCTGCGGTCGGTGGGCGTGCGCCAGGTCCTCGGCCCGTGCGCGGTGGGCGGACTGCGCGCCGAGTACGGGCCGGGCACGCTGCTCGTGCCGGACCAGCTGGTCGACCGTACGAGGACCCGCGCCGGGTCGTACTTCGACGGGCTGCCGCTGCCCGACGGCACGGTGCCGAACGTGGTGCACGTGTCCCTGGCCGACCCCTACTGCCCGGTCGGGCGTACGGCCGCCCTGAAGGCCGCGCGCGGACGGGACTGGGAGCCGGTGGACGGCGGCACGCTGGTGGTGGTCGAGGGGCCGCGCTTCTCGACCCGCGCGGAGTCGCTGTGGCACCAGGCGCAGGGCTGGTCGGTGGTGGGCATGACCGGCCACCCCGAGGCGGCGCTCGCCCGTGAACTGGAGCTCTGCTACACGTCGATGACGCTGGTCACCGACCTCGACGCGGGCGCCGAGACCGGCGAGGGCGTCTCGCACGAGGAGGTGCTGCGGGTGTTCGCCGCGAACGTGGACCGGCTGCGGGAGGTGCTCTTCGACGCGGTGGCCGCACTGCCGGCGAACGAGGACCGGGACTGCCTGTGCGCGACGGCGCTGGGCGGGATGGATCCGGGGTTCGGGCTGCCGTAGTGGGGTGGGGGGCCCGTGGTGCGGTGAAGGCGCCGTGGTGCGGTGAAGGCGCCGTGGCCGGTGAAGGCGCCGTGGCCGGTGAAGGCGCCGTGGCCGGTGAAGGCGCGGTGAGCGGAGAGGGCGCCGAGACAGCGGGCACCGAGACAGCGGAACCTCCCGTTCGGGTGGCGGAGTTGTCCACAACCCGTCGGTGATCCACCGGCGCCCGCAGAGATCGGCGTGAGGCCTCATCGTGGGTCTGCGAGCCCGTTCCCGACGCAGGTGGTGACCCGCATGCCGCACTCTCCGCACTCTCCGCTCCCCCCGCACTCTCCGCTCCCTCCGTCCCCCTCCCCCTTCCCCGCCCCACCGCGATCGCCCGGCACCGACACCCCTGCCACGTGCGACATCCCGCACTTCGCTCCCGTACGGGTGCGCGGTGGGCGGTACCGGCTGCAACGGCTCGTACGGCACCGGAGGCGTGCGGTGGCCGCCGGCCTCGCGGTGACCGCGGCGGCCCTGGTGGCGGCGGGACCGGGAGAGGCCGGCGGGGCGCGCGGCCACCCGGTCGCGGATCCCCCACGGCGGCACCGGGCCGCGCAGATGGTCGCCGCGCCGGTGCGGATCGCCGACGCCGCGACGGTGCGGCTGCTGCGGCCCGGCGACCGGGTGGACGTGATCGCCGCGCCGGAGACGGCGGCGGGCGGCGACGCCCGTGTGGTCGCGCGGGGGGCGCGAGTGACCAAGGTGCCGGAGCCCCTGGACGACGCGGCCGGCAGCGGGGCGCTGGTCGTGCTCTCGGTGCCTCGTCCGACCGCGGCGCACCTCGCCGGGGCGGGCGCGACGGCACGACTGGCGGTGATCGTGTGCTGATTCTGTCAAGTCCCTCCTTCCAGCTACCCCATTGGACACGGTGGCCGAGAGTTGACGTAGGTTGCGGAGCTGTCTGTTCCCCGACATGCGTGTGCGACGAGAGGCCCCGAAGTGAGCGAGAAGAAGGATCCGAGCGTCTGGCAGGGCTTCAAGGCCTTCCTGATGCGCGGCAATGTCGTCGACCTGGCGGTTGCGGTGGTCATCGGCGCCGCCTTCACCAACATCGTGAACTCGGTGGTGAAGGGGATCATCAACCCGCTGGTCGGGACGATCGGCACCAAGAACCTCGACAACTACAGCTCGTGCCTGACCGGGACCTGCAAGGGCGACGAGGGCATCCGGATCCTGTGGGGCTCGGTCCTCGGCGCCACCCTGACCTTCGTGATCACGGGGGCGGTCGTCTACTTCCTGATGGTGCTGCCGATGTCGAAGTACCTGGCCCGCCAGGAGGCCCGCAGGAAGGCGCGGGAGGGCACACAGGAGGTGATCGAGGTGACGGAGCTGGAGGTGCTCAAGGAGATCCGCGACGCGTTGGTCGCCCAGCGCGGGTCCGAGCACGTCCAGCGCTAGCGAAGGCCGCCGGCGCCGCTCAGAGGTGGTGGGGCGGCTTCTCGTCGAGGAAGCGCTTCAGGTCGGCCGCCGCGTCGCCGTCCGGGCCGGGCCGCTCGCCCCAGCCGCGGTCCGTGTCGTCCGAGGACTGCTGGTCCAGCGGGTCGTCGAAGATCAGCGCGGGCTTCGGGGCGCGCGGCTCGGGGGCGGAGGCGGAAGTCATGCCTCCAGGGTACGGGGACCGGACGGGCCCGCCGTGGGGCGCGGCGCGGGGTCTCCTGCCACCGGGGCCTTGGCCCGAGCTCTCGGACCGCGGCCCGCTGGTGATCCCGTCACAGGAATTTCAGCCGCCCATCTGGTGTGCTGGAACGCATGACGAGCAGTCCGACTCCGCCGCCGGCGCCCTCCGGTCCGCCGGCCGCCCACAGACCTCTGCGCAGGCTCACGGCACGTGGGCGCGAGGAGGCGCACCGCGTCGCCTCCCCGCTCGAACTTTTCTTCGACCTGTGCTTCGTCGTGGCCATCGCCCAGGCCGGTGTCCAGTTGGTGCACGCCCTGGCCGAGGGCCACGCGGCCGAGGGGATCCTCAACTACGTGATGATCTTCTTCGCCATCTGGTGGGCGTGGATGAACTTCACCTGGTTCGCCTCGGCGTACGACAACGACGACGCGCTCTACCGGGTGGTCACACTGGTGCAGATCGCCGGTGTGCTCGTGCTGGCGGCGGGGGTCTCGCGGGCGTTCGACCAGCACGAGTTCCTGGTCGTCTGGCTGGGTTACGTGATCATGCGGCTCGCCATGTCGGCGCAGTGGCTGCGCGTGGCGCGCTCGAGCCGGGGCGCCGAGCGGACGATGGCGCTGCGGTACGCCGTCGGCGTGCTGGTGTGCCAGATCGGCTGGCTGGGGCTGCTGGTCCTGCCGGAGGGCGCCCGGCCCTGGGTCTTCCTGGTGATGGCGCCGCTGGAGATGCTCGTGCCGCTGTACGCCGAACGGGCCCACCCCACGTCCTGGCACCCGCACCACATCGCCGAGCGGTACGGCCTGTTCACGATCATCGTGCTCGGCGAGACCATCGCGGCGGCCACCGTCGCCGTGAAGTCGGGCCTGGACGAGCACGACGCGCTGGGCGAACTGCTGCCGATCGCCGCGGGCGGACTGCTGATCATCTTCGCCGCCTGGTGGATCTACTTCGTGGTTCCCATCCACGGCCACCTGCGCTCCAACCGGCAGTCCTTCGTCTGGGGCTACGGCCACTACCTGATCTTCGCGTCGGGCGCCGCGATCGGGGCGGGCCTGGAGGTGGCGGTGGAACAGGCCGTCGGCGAGGCGCACCTCTCCACGCTGGCCGCGTCGGCGGCCGTGACCCTCCCGACGGCGCTGTTCCTGCTCACCGTCTGGGCGCTGCACTCCCGCTTCTACAAGGTGGGCATCGCCCAGCAGCTGGTGCTGCCGACGACGTCGCTGCTGGTCATCGTCTGCACCTTCCTCGGCGACCGGGCGGTGCTCGCCGCGGGGCTGGTGTGCGGGCTGGCGGTCGCGACCGGGGTGACCCTGACCGCGCGCATGGTCGCCCGGGAGCGCGGGGCGACCGGTTCCAGCGGGGAGCGCGCCACGACTCCCGTCGTGTGAGGCATCCTCGACGGCCGGGGCGAACCCCCGCCCACCGGGGGAGCCCCTCGCCGACTCAGGACGCCCCCTCGCCGACTCAGGACGCCCCCCTCGCCGACTCAGGACGCGTTCCCTGGCGGCTCAGGACGCCATTCCCGCCACCCCAGGATGCCCTCCTCGCCACCCCAGGATGCCCTCCTCGCCATCCCTGGATGCCCTCCGCGCCGACCTGGGAGGCGCTCCCCGGCGGCCCAAGCGGGAGACGGCCCTGGCGAGTGAGACAGCCCCGGCGGGTGAGACGGCCTGGGCGGGTGAGACGGCCTGGGCGGGTGAGAGGGCCCCGGCGGGTGAGACTGAGGGCATGACAATGGACGCTCTGACGGACGTCGCCGGGGTGCGGGTGGGCCACGCGACGCGCACCGGCGACGGTTGGCTCACCGGCACCACGGTCGTGCTGGCCCCCGAGGGCGGCGCCGTGGCCGCCGTGGACGTACGGGGCGGTGGCCCCGGAACCAAGGAGACCGACGCCCTCGACCCGCGCAACCTGGTGAGCAGGGTGGAGGCGGTCGTGCTGACCGGCGGCAGCGCCTACGGGCTCGACGCGGCTTCCGGTGTGATGGCCTGGCTGGAGGAGCGGGGGCGGGGCGTGCGGGTCGGGCCGGACCCGTCGCACGTGGTGCCGGTGGTGCCGGCCGCCTGCGTCTTCGACCTGGGCCGCGGCGGGGCGTTCTCGGCCCGGCCCGACGCCGCCACCGGCCGGGCCGCGGTGGAGGCGGCAGCGGCGAGCGCGGCCGGGGCGGCCGTGGAGCAGGGGTGCGTGGGCGCCGGCACGGGTACCGCCGTGGGCGCGCTGAAAGGCGGTGTCGGCAGCGCGAGCGTGCTGCTCGCCTCGGGGATCACGGTGGCCGCGCTGGTGGTGGCCAACGCGGCCGGTTCGGCGATGGATCCGGAAACGGGGGTGCTGTACGGGGAGTTGCTCCAGGGACGGGCGGTCCGCCCGGAGGCGCGTGTGCACGAGGCCGCGCGCAGACGCCTCGCCGAGAGCGCGGCGAGGAACGGGCGCCCCCCGATGAACACCACGCTCGCCGTCGTCGCCACCGACGCCGACCTGACGAAGGCGCAGGCGCAGAAGCTGGCCGGTACCGCACACGACGGCATCGCGCGCGCCGTCCGCCCGGTGCACCTGCTCAACGACGGGGACACGGTGTTCACACTGGCGACGGGCACCCGTCCGCTCGACGCCGGGAACCCCTTGGCGCTGAACGAAGTCCTCGCGGCGGGCGCGGACATGGTGACCCGCGCGATCGTCCGCGCCGTGCGCGCCGCCGGGTCGGTGGAGGGAGCGGGCGGAGTGTGGCCGTCGTACGAGGAGTTGTACGGGGGCGGGTGAGCCGCAGGCGGTGTGCGCGGCGGCTCGCGATTGTCCGGGTTTTGTCACGTGATGGCGTTCTCCGGTCACGGCGGGAACCTCACGGCCCCGCCGTTCCCTCTTTCTCCACGCACTGGAACGGATCACGCACATCACACGAACCTGGAGCAGCCCGTGACAACGCCGGACATAGCAGCGCGGCGCGCAGTGGCGGCCTGTGCCGCCCTGATGGTCGGCACCCTCACTCTCACCGCCTGCGGCGGCAACGCCAACGCCGACACCAACTCACCCTCCAAGAAGGGGAGTTCGGCGAAGACGTCGACGGCGAAGATAGCCATCTCGGCGAAGGACGGCTCGGACAGCGCCTCGATCAACACGACCGGCGTCAAGGTCAGCGACGGCAGGCTGACCGCCGTGAGGATGACGGTGGCCGGGTCGAGCCGGGCCGTGCCGGGCTCGATCTCCGCCGACGGCGCCGCCTGGAAGCCGAACGAGCAGCTGGAGCGCGGGACCAAGTACCAGATCTCCGCGACCGCCAAGGACCCGAGCGGGCGGACGGCCGCCGCCAACTCCATCTTCACCACGGTCACTTCGGCGAACAGCTTCATCGGGACGTACACCCCGGACGGCGGCACCACGGTCGGCGTCGGGATGCCGGTGTCGTTCGACTTCGACAAGGCGATCACCGACAAGAAGGCCGTGCAGTCGCACATCACGGTCAGCTCCAGCAGCGGGCAGCAGGTGGTCGGGCACTGGTTCGGGGCGCAGCGCCTCGACTTCCGGCCCAAGGACTACTGGAAGGCCGGCTCCAAGGTCACGATGAAGATCGATCTGGACGGCGTGCAGGGCGCGAACGGCGTCTACGGGGTGCAGAAGAAGACCGTCACGTTCACCGTCGGACGTTCGCAGGTCTCCACCGTGGACGTGAACACGCAGACCATGACCGTGGTGCGGGACGGCAAGGTCCTCAGGCGGGTGCCGATCTCCTCGGGCAGCCCGCAGCACACCACGTACAACGGGCGGATGGTGATCTCGGAGAAGTTCACGCAGACGCGGATGAACAGCCGGACCGTCGGCCTGGGCGGCGAGTACGACATCCCGGACGTGCCGCACGCGATGCGGCTGACGGCGTCGGGGACGTTCATCCACGGCAACTACTGGTACAGCAGGGGCAATCCGCCCTTCGGGCGCGAGGGCACCAGCCACGGCTGCATCGGACTCGCGGACGTTCAGGGCGCACAGGGCGCCACGTCCGCCAAGTGGTTCTACGACAATTCACTCATCGGGGACGTAGTGGTCGTCAAGAACTCCCCCGACAAGACCGTCGCGCCCGACAACGGACTCAACGGATGGAACCTGCCGTGGAGCGAGTGGATCGCGGGCAGCGCCGCCTGAGCTGCGGATTCTCCGGGGCCGTGGGGTCGTGCGGGAGCCTCCCGCACGACCCGGGCGTTTTCCGTGCGCACGTTTTCTCGGTTCCCGGACATGATGTCCGACCGAGGGGCTACGGTATGCACCCACAAGGTGACATGCAGCAACGCCGGGAGAAACCTTGAGCGTTCCGTACGAGACGGCAGCGTACGAACCACCCGAGTCGCCCGAGTCTCCGGAGGAGCATCTCGCGCGACTCCTCGGCCGTGCCCTGAACAGCTTCGAGCTGCCGGACGAGACCATACGACGGCTCGACCGCGCGCTGGCGCACGACGGTTCGCTGCACTCCGCGCACCACAGCGCGGGGCTGCACCGCGAGACCTACCGCCACACCTGGCTGCTCGCCGACGGTTCGGCGCTCACACTGTGGGAGCTCGTGCACAACACCACGCCGGGCGGCGCCGCCCAGCACGAGGTGTACGCCGACGAGGAGGAGCTGCGCAGCGCGACCGCGCGGCTGCCGCTGCCGCCGGACGCGCCGGACTTCGAACTGCCGGTGACGGTGCAGCTGTCGCCGGTCCCCGCCCCCCGGCACGCCTACCTGCGCGACGACTCGGCGGACCACGCGCGCCGGCTGCTGCGCCGCGCGGAGAACCGGGACCGGCCCGGCGCGGAGACCTCCGCGCTGCTCACCACGGCGTTCGCGTACCAGATCACGCAGGCCTTCGGGCGCCCGTGCCGGGCAGGCCGCGCCGGGCTGTGCTTCTCGCTCTACGAACACGCCTTCCTGCTGCGGGACGGCGAGGAGGTCTCCCTCTGGGAGGTCGAGCACACGGCGACGCCCGACGGGCGGCACATGTGCGAGGTGTACGTCAGTGAGGACGCGGCCCGGGACGCGATGGAGCGGCGGGCGGCGCGGGTCTCCTGACCGAGGGACGACGGGTGGCGCCGCCGCGCGACAGCCCCGCGGGCCTCGTGGAGCGGGCGCCCCGCCGCGAGCGCCAGGGCCGGGGCCGGGCGACCCGTCTGAGGCGCCGGGCGCGGCACCGAAGTGTCGGGCGCCCCACCGGCAGCCGTGGTGCGCCGGCCGCCGACTGCGGCGCCGTCGAGGCCGGTCGTCACATGGTCCACCGCCTCCGAAGGAGCGTCCCTTTCAGGACACCCCGTGGGGCGCGGTGCCGGACCGCGGTGGCCTTCGCCCGGGCCTGCCGCTCAGCGGCGGCGGCCGTTGAGCTGACGTACCAGACCGGCGAAGGCGGCCTTCTCCGCCGGGGTCAGCTCGACGTGCTCCAGCGGCGGGGGCGACATGCGCTGGTGGGGAAGGGCGCGCAGGGTGCGGACGGGCCACGGGA
This sequence comes from Streptomyces sediminimaris, assembly GCF_047049295.1. NCBI lineage: Bacteria > Bacillati > Actinomycetota > Actinomycetes > Kitasatosporales > Streptomycetaceae > Streptomyces > Streptomyces sediminimaris. The sequence continues at coordinate 3,630,301 of NZ_JBJWOT010000001.1, forward strand.
CCGGCCCGAAGTGGCCGCGGCGCGCGAGGCTGATCAGGCCGAAGATCCAGACCGCGGCGGCGAGGGCGAGGATCACCACGCCCATCGACTGCAGGACCGAGACGTGCTCATCAGGCATACGCCCCAGTAGACACCACGGTCCGGGACTTTGACCCCGGACCGTGATGTATCTCGCAGGTGGTACAGGTGACACACTTGCCCTTTTGCCGCCTTGATCAACTCACAGGGCACCAAAGCGACATGCGGGGGATCTTGCCCCTCACACCGCCACCGGCTGCTTCGCCCCGGCCGGCGCCGTGGCCGTGCCGTCCGCGGCGCCGGCGGTAGCGGCCCCCGGTGCCGGCTTGCGCATGCCCTTCAGGACCACCACCAGTGCCGTGGTGACACAGGTGCCGACCGCGATGGCGATCAGGTACAGGAAGGGGTTGCCGATCAGCGGGACCACGAAGACGCCGCCGTGCGGGGCGCGCAGGGTGGCGCCGAAGGCCATCGACAGGGCGCCGGTGATCGCGCCGCCCACCATCGAGGAGGGGATGACGCGCAGCGGGTCGGCCGCGGCGAAGGGGATCGCGCCCTCGGAGATGAAGGAGGCGCCGAGGACCCAGGCCGCCTTGCCGTTCTCGCGCTCGGTCTGGGTGAAGAGCCTGCCGCGGACCGTGGTGGCCAGTGCCATCGCGAGCGGCGGGACCATGCCGGCGGCCATGACCGCGGCCATGATCTTCATCGCGGAGTCGCTCGGGCTGGAGACGGCGATGCCGGCGGTGGCGAAGGTGTACGCGACCTTGTTGACGGGACCGCCGAGGTCGAAGCACATCATCAGGCCGAGCAGTGCGCCGAGGAGGATGGCGTTGGTGCCGGTGAGGCCGTTCAGCCAGTCGGTCATGCCCTTCTGGGCGGAGGCGATGGGCTTGCCGATCACGACGAACATCAGGAAGCCGACGACCGCCGAGGAGATCAGCGGGATCACCACCACGGGCATGATGCCGCGCACCGCCGCCGGGATCCTCACCTTCTGGATCGCCATCACCACACCACCGGCGATCAGACCGGCGGCCAGGCCGCCGAGGAAGCCGGCGTTGATGGTGAGGGCGATCGAGCCGCCGACGAAGCCGGGGACGAGACCGGGGCGGTCCGCCATGCCGTAGGCGATGTAGCCGGCCAGGACCGGGACCAGGAAGCCGAAGGAGACGACGCCGATCTGGAAGAGCAGCGCGGCCCAGCTGTCGCCCTGGGTCCACACGAAGTGGTCCATGACCGACGGCGCCTTGTTGATCTTGTAGCCGCCGATCGCGAAGCCGAGGGCGATCAGCAGGCCGCCGGCCGCGACGAACGGGACCATGTAACTCACGCCGGACATCAGCCACTTGCGGAGCTTGGTGCCGTAGCCCTCACCGGCCTCGCCGCCGCGCTCGACCGGCGAGGAGGGCGCGGAGCCGGACGTGACCTCGCCGCGCTCCGCCTTCCCGCGCACCTCGGAGATCAGCTCGCCGGGGCGGTTGATGCCCGCCTTCACGCCGACGTCGACGGTCGGCTTGCCGGCGAAGCGCTCCTTCTCGCGCACGGGGACGTCGTGCGCGAAGATCACGCCGTCCGCCGCCGCGATGACGGCCGGGTCGAGCCGGGTGAAGCCCGCCGAGCCCTGGGGCTCGACGGTGACCTCGACGCCCGCCTCACGGCCCGCGTTCTCCAGCGACTCGGCCGCCATGTAGGTGTGGGCGATGCCGGTCGGGCAGGAGGTGACGGCGACCACCCGGAAGGGCCGCTCGGCCACGGCCGGGGCGCCCGGTGCCGGGGCCGTGCTGCCCGCTGCGGTTTCGGAGGAGGCCGCCTCCGAAACCGCAGCGGAGTCCTCGGGACCCGCCGCCGGTGCCTCGTCCCCGCGGATCAGCGCGGCGGCCGCCGCCGGGTCGGCCACCGCGCGCAGCGCGTCGGTGAACTCGCTGTTCATCAGCTGCCGCGCCAGCGACGACAGGATCGTCAGATGGGCGTCGTCGGCGCCGGCCGGCGCGGCGATCAGGAAGATCAGGTCGGCGGGGCCGTCCGCGGCGCCGAAGTCGATGCCGGCGGCGCTGCGCCCGAAGGCCAGGGTGGGCTCGGTGACGTGTTCGCTGCGGCAGTGCGGGATGCCGATGCCGCCGTCCAGGCCGGTGGGCATCTGCGCCTCGCGGGCCGCCACGTCGGCGAGGAAGCCGTCCAGGTCGGTCACCCGGCCCAGGGCCGCCATGCGCTCGGCGAGGGCGCGCGCCGCCGCTTCCTTGGTGTCGGCGGACAGGTCGAGATCGACCAGGTCCGCGGTGATCATGTCACTCATCGCGGGCTCCTTAGCACGCGTATCGCCCGGTCAGTCGGGTGGGCGGGGAAGGGGACGGGGGTGCTGCGGGGGGTTCGGGGGGTGGTCGCATCGGGGCCGGGGGCTGCGGGTCCGGGGAGATCCCGCGGCCGGTCGGCGGTGGCGAGTAAGAGAGGCGCCGTATGGGGAACGGACGCCGTACGGAGAACGGACGCCGTACGGAGAACGGACGCCGCCCGAGGGGGGAGGACCGTACGAGCAGCGGAGGCCGTACGACGAGCGAGGACCGTCCGACGAGCGAGGACCGTCCGACGAGAAAGGGCCGTACGAGGAGCGGGGACTCCACGAGCAGCGGGCGCGGTGTGGGGGTTCATGACACCGGCTCCTTCAGCGCACGGTCGACGGGCACGTCGGCCGTGACCGTCACCGCGGCGGGGTCCAGGTCGGCCGGGGTCGGCATCACACTGCCCGGCAGCCGCACGGCCGCCGCGCCGTGCGCCACCGCGGAGGCGAGCGCCTCCGGACCGCTGCCGCCCGCGATCAGGAAACCGGCCAGGGAGGAGTCGCCGGCGCCGACGTTGCTGCGGACGACGTCCACACGCGCGCTGCCGAACCAGACACCCGCGTCGTCCACGAGCAGCTGCCCGTCGGCGCCCAGGCTGGCGAGGACGGCGCGCGCGCCCATCTCCCGGAGTTCCTCCGCCGCCTTCGCCGCGTCGCCGACGGTGGCCAGCGGGCGCCCGACGGCCTCCGCGAGTTCCTCGGCGTTGGGCTTCACCACGTCGGGCCGCTCACGCAGCGCCTCCAGCAGGGCGGCCCCGGAGGTGTCCAGCGCGATCCGGACGCCCGCGGCGTGCGCCCGCGCGACCAGGTCGGCGTACCAGGCCGGGGCGAGTCCGCGCGGCAGGCTGCCGCAGCAGGCGATCCAGTCCGCGTCGCGGGACTGCGCGCGCACCGTCTCCAGCAGCAGCTCCTGCTCCTCGGCGGTGAGTTCCGGGCCCGGCGCGTTGATCTTCGTCAGTACGCCGTCGGCCTCCGCGAGCGCGATGTTGGAGCGGGTGGCCCCGGCGACCGGGACCGGCGCGACCTCGATGCCCTGCGCGTCGAGCAGGTCCGCGACCAGGGCGCCCGGCGCGCCGCCGAGCGGCAGGACCGCGACCGTACGCCGCCCGGCGGCCGTGACGGCCCGCGAGACGTTGACGCCCTTGCCCCCCGGGTCCACCCGCTCGCCGGTGGCGCGGACGACCTCGCCGCGCTCCAGTGCGGGGACCTCGTAGGTACGGTCCAGGGACGGGTTGGGGGTGACGGTGAGGATCATGCGCGCACTACTTCCGTGCCGCCGCGCCCGATGGCGGTGGCGTCTTCCGGGCTCAGCCCGCTGTCGGTGATCAGCAGGTCCACGTCGCCCAGGTCGCCGAAGCGGGCGAAGTGCTCCTGGCCGTGCTTTGCGGAGTCCGCGAGCAGCACGACGCGGCGGGCCGCCGCGAGGGCCGCGCGCTTGACCGCGGCCTCGGCCAGGTCGGGGGTGGTCAGGCCGTGCTCGGCGGAGTAGCCGTTGGCCGCCACGAACAGCACGTCCGCCCGGATCTCGCCGTACGCCCGCAGCGCCCAGGCGTCCACGGCGGCGCGCGTACGGTGCCGTACCCGGCCGCCGACGAGGTGGAGCTGGATGCCGGGGTGGTCCGCGAGGCGGGCCGCGATCGGCAGGCTGTGCGTGACGACGGTGAGCGAGGACTCCAGCGGGATGGCGGCCGCCAGGCGCGCCACGGTGGTGCCGGCGTCCAGGATCAGCGTGCCCTCGACGGGCAGTTCCGCCACGGCGGCCTTGGCGATCCGGTCCTTCTCGTCGGCGGCCGTGCCCTCGCGCTCGGCGAGGTCCGGCTCGAAGTCGAGGCGCCCGACCGGTATGGCACCGCCGTGGACCCGGCGGACGAGCCCCGCGCGGTCGAGGGCCTTCAGGTCCCGGCGGATCGTCTCCGCCGTCACCTGGAACTCCTCGGCCAGGGACACCACGTCCACCCTGCCGCCGTCACGGGCGAGCCGGAGGATCTCCTGCTGCCGCTCCGGTGCGTACATGTCCGTTCGCCTCCGACTCGTGCCCGAACTTGTGGTTTCGCTCGGAGACTACGCCCGCGTTTCCGAGAAGTAAACAGGTTCGGGCACAACACAGACACAATCGGGCATCCGTAAAGGCGGGGCCGTACACGGACGGCAAGGTGACATGCGAGAGGCCCGCCCCCCGAACACCGCGGGAGGCGGGCCGAGAACCCCTGCTCAGCCCACCGTCTCGGGCGCCCCGGCACGCCCGGCCGAGCCCGCGAGCACGGCGTCCGGCGCCTGCGCACCCTCGCCGCCGCCGCCCTCGCCGCCCTCGCCGCCCTCGCCGCCCTCGGCATGCTGTGCGGACCGCTTCGGCAGGGCGAACATCAGCAGGAAGATCGCGCCCATGACGCCCGCGACCCAGCCCAGCGCGTGCTGGAAGGCGTTCACAAAGGCCGGCCCCACCTGCTGCGGCGTCAGGCGGCTCCCGATCTCGCCGAAGAACACCACCGAGACCAGCCCGAGGCCGAGCGCGTTGCCCATCTGCTGCACCGTGTTGATGAGCCCCGACGCCGACCCGGCGTGCTCGCGCGGGACCTCCGACAGCACCGCGTCCGTCAGCGGGGCCACGATCAGGCCCATGCCGACGCCCATCACCACCAGTGGCAGCGCCATCTGCCAGGAGGCGATCGAGGTTCCGTAGCGGCCCGACTCCCAGATGTAGAGCAGGACGCCCGCCGCCATCAGCAGCGCGCCCGCCTGGAGGACCCGGCGGCCGAAGCGCGGCACCAGCTGCTGCACGGACAGGCCGGCCGCCGTGGAGACGGCGATCGAGAAGGGCACGCCGGTCAGCCCCGCCCGCAGCGGGCTCCAGCCCAGGCCGATCTGCATGTACAGCGTCCACACCAGGAAGAACACCCCGAGCGCGACCCCGAAGACGGTCTGCACGGCGATGCCGGCCGCGAAGCTCTTCACCCGGAACAGGGAGAGCTCGACCAGCGGCGAGCCGTCCCGCGCCGCCTTGCGCCGCTCGTACCTCACCAGCGCCGCGAAGACGACGAGCGCGCCGGCCATCGAGAGGTACCCCCACAGCGGCCAGCCCAGCTCACGGCCGCGGGTCAGCGGATAGAGCAGCATCGTCAGGCCGAGGGTGACCAGGGCGACGCCGACCAGGTCCAGCCTCAGCGCCCGCGGTGCCTTGGACTCGGTGATGAAGCGGCCGCCCAGGACCAGGGCCGCGATGCCGACCGGAAGGTTGATGAGGAAGACCGGCCGCCACTGGAGGCCGAACAGGTTCCACTCCGTCAGCAGCGCGCCGAGCAGCGGTCCCGAGACGGCTCCCAGCCCCACGATCGCGCCGAACAGGCCGAAGACCTTGCCCCGCTCGTGCGCCGGGAAGGTGGCGTGCACGATCGACAGGACCTGCGGCACCATCATCGCCGCCATCGCGCCCTGCAGGATGCGGGAGGCGACCAGCATCTCCGGACCGGCGGCGAAGCCGCACAGCGCCGACGCGAGCGTGAAGCCGCCGATCCCTATGAGGAACAGCCGCTTGCGGCCGTGGATGTCGCCGAGCCGCCCACCGGTGATCAGACCGGCGGCGAACGCGAGCGCGTAGCCGGCGGTGATCCACTGGATCTGGCTGACGGACGCACCGGCCTCGCGCTGGATGGACGGGATCGCGATGTTGACGATCGTGACGTCGACCAGGTCCATGAAGGCCGCGGTCATCACGATGGCGAGGGCGAACCAGCGGCGCCGGTCCGCGGTATCCCCCGCGTTCCCGGCAGGGGTCTCACGCGTTGCTGTGGTGGTCTGGGTGGAGGTCATGAAGCGAAGCTACGACCCCAGTAGGACAGTTCATGTCCTACTCATGGGGCATTCTCGAACTCATGACGACGGACACCCCGGCCCGGCTCCTGCAGCTCCTCTCCCTCCTCCAGACCCCCCGCGAGTGGCCCGGCGGCGAACTCGCCGACCGGCTCGGGGTCTCCCGGCGCACCGTGCGGCGCGACATCGACCGGCTGCGCGAGCTGGGCTATCCGGTGCAGGCGACCATGGGCGCCGACGGCGGCTACCGGCTGGTCGCGGGCAAGGCGATGCCGCCGCTGGTGCTCGACGACGAGGAGGCGGTGGCGATCGCGGTCGGGCTGCGGGCGGGCGCCGGGCACGCCCTGGAGGGCGTGGACGAGGCGTCCGTACGGGCGCTGGCCAAGCTGGAGCAGGTGCTGCCCTCGCGCCTGCGCCACCGCGTCTCCACCCTGCAGGCCGCGACCACGCCGCTGACCAGCGGGGACGGGGCGAGCATCGCGCCCGAGACGCTGACCGTGATGGCGTCGACGGTGGCCGGCCGGGAACGGCTGCGCTTCGCCTACCGCGCCGGTGACGGGACCGGGTCACGCCGCCTGACGGAGCCCTACCGGCTCGTCTCGACCGGCCGCCGCTGGTACCTCGTCGCCTACGACCTCGACCGCGCCGACTGGCGCACGTTCCGGGTCGACCGGGTGAGCGAGCCCTTCGCGACCGGTGCGCGGTTCACCCCGCGGGAGCTGCCGACGGGGGACGCGGCGGAGTACCTGCGGCGTTCGATGCAGCGTCACCAGCAGTCCTACGGCTTCGAGGTGACGTTCGCCGCGAGCGCGGAGGCGGTCGCCGCCCGGGTCCCGGCGTGGCTGGGCGTGCCGGAGGCCCTGCCCGACGGCACCTGCCGGCTGCGCGGCCGGACCGGCGACGCGGCCGACTGGCTGGCGGTGCGGCTCGCCCTGCTGGGCTTCGGCTTCACGGTCCACCGGCCGACGGAACTGGTGGAGTGCGCACGGGACTTGGGCGGGCGCCTGACGCGAGCGGCCGACGGGCAGGACCCGCCCGCGCCACACTCCTGACGCCACCGGCCGCCACCGGACCGCCCGCGCTACCGCCCCGCCAGCTCCGTCCACGGAAACTCCCGCAGCGCCGCCAGGTTGCGCAGCGCCAGGGTCGCCGGGCCCTGCGGTCCGCTCGCCGGTGCCGTGCCGGCCGCCCAGGTCTCCACCGCCACCCGTACGGCCGCCCCGGCCACGGCGGCGGCGAAGCGCAGCGCGGCGGAGGCACCGGTGCCGGCCGCCTCCCTGCCAACGTTGTCGGGCCCCTTCCCACCGGCGTTGCCGGGCTCCTCGTCCGCGACCCGATCCGCCAGCACCTCGGCCAGCTCCGCCTCCGCCTCGCGGCACACCTCCGCCCACACCTTGCCCAGCGCGGGGCTGGTGTCGGTCAGGCGGATCAGGGTGCGGACCAGTTCCCAGGAGGCCGCGGAGACCCCCGCGCCGGGGGTCAGGGTGTGGCGTGCCGCGTGCTCCAGGACCTGTGGCAGGGGCAGCCCCCCGGGGGCGGCGGCGACCGCCTCCTTCCAGCGCTGGGCGCCCGCCGCGTAGAGCGGCGCGACGGCTTCCTCCTTCGACGCGAAATAGCGGTAGAAGGTGCGCGGGGCGATCCCGGCGGCCCGGGCGATGTCCTCGGCGCGGGTGGCGCGGAGTCCCTGTCCGACGAACAGTCGCGCGGCCGCCCGGGCGATCTCCATGCGGGTGGCGGCCTTGCGCCGCTCGGTGAGGGAGGTCCGCTCCGCCGGGGCGGAACGGGAGTTCGGTGCGGGGGTGGGACTACTCACACCTGCAGGCTATGCCGCTGTGGCACAATCTGCCATCCGGCGGGCCACCCCGGGGTTCAGGTCCGGGGTGCCCCGTCCACCGGCGTGCCCGCGCGAAAGAAGCCGGGCCTCGGCGCCCGGGGGGAAGGCGCCGAGGCCCGGCTCTGGGAAGTCCCGGCGCCGGGGGGGGTGTGCGTCGGGACGTGGTTCAGGGGGTGGTTCCGGGCCGAACTCCTGTGCCCAGAAGTCTTTTTCCCTTGGTTCCTACACTTGAAGCGGCGTTGCAGAGCCATGTTTGCGCGGTCTTCCGCCACCGGGCGTGCGCGGCGGCGGGCGTCCCGCGCCGCCCGGCGGCCACGCGGCGCCGGGCGGACTCAGGCCACCGCCTCGAAGCCGGTGTCGCGCGCCAGCTTCTTCAGCTCCAGCAGAGCGTGCTTCTCGATCTGGCGGATCCGCTCACGGGTGAGGCCGTGCTCCTTGCCGACCTCCGTCAGCGTCCGCTCGCGGCCGTCGTCGATGCCGTAGCGCATCTTGATGATGGAGGCGGTGCGCGGGTCGAGGCGGCCGATGAGGTCGTCGAGCTCCTCGCTGCGCAGCAGGGTCAGCACGGACTGCTCGGGGGAGACCGCCGAGGTGTCCTCGAGCAGGTCGCCGAACTGGGTCTCGCCCTCGTCGTCCACCGACATGTTCAGCGAGACCGGGTCGCGGGCCCAGTCCAGGACGTCGGTCACCCGGTCCGCGTTGGAACCGAGCTCGGCGGCGATCTCCGCGGGCTCCGGGTCGCGGCCGTGCTCGCGGTTGAACTCGCGCTGCACACGCCGGATCCGGCCCAGCTCCTCCACCAGGTGGACGGGCAGGCGGATGGTGCGCGACTGGTCGGCTATCGAGCGGGTGATGGCCTGACGGATCCACCACGTCGCGTACGTGGAGAACTTGAAGCCCTTGCGGTAGTCGAACTTCTCGACCGCGCGCACCAGGCCGGCGTTGCCCTCCTGGATCAGGTCGAGCAGGGGCAGGCCGCTACGGGGGTAACGGCGGGCCACGGCCACGACCAGACGGAGGTTGGAGCGGATGAAGATGTCCTTGGCCCGCTCGCCCTCGGCGACGAGGGCCTCGAGCTCCTCGCGGGTGGCTTCGGTCTTGGACTCCTCGTACCCGTCGAGAACCTGCCGCGCGAACACACCCGCCTCGATGACCTGGGACAGCTCGACCTCCTTGGCGGCGTCGAGCAGCGGTGTGCGCGCGATCTCGTCGAGATACATCCCGACCAGGTCACGGTCGGCGATCTCGCCGGCGCGGGCGCGAACACTGCTTGCCGCGTCGGTCTCGCCGGTGGCGGACTGACGACGGGCGACGGCACGGGTTGCCATGCGTGCTCCCTTGCGATGGTGGGCTGGCGGGTGATCCTTCGGACGCGGGCACTCACCGTCGAGTACCTCTGAGCACTTTTCTCGGGTGCCCAGCATCCAAAGGAAACAACGACTGGAATCCGGACAGAATTCCCAACCCGGCACCCCATTTTTCTGATCATGCAGTACCCTGTCCGGCCACAGGAGGAGGGCCGGTGACGTCGAAGCGCTCAGAGGTGCAGGTCAGGCCGGGAGTCGAGGCGGACCTCGAAGCCCTCACCGACATCTACAACCACTACGTACGTGAGACGCCCATCACCTTCGACACCGCCGTCTTCACTCCCGAGGAGCGCCGCCCCTGGCTGCTCTCCCACCCTGAAGACGGCCCGCACCGCCTGATGGTTGCCACGGACGGTGACACACAGGAGATTCTGGGCTACGCCACATCCAGCCCTTATCGCGCCAAGCCCGCCTACCGGACCTCGGTGGAGGTCACCGTCTATCTCGCCCCGGACGCGGGCCGGCGCGGCATCGGCACACTGCTGTACAAGGCGCTCTTCGAGGCACTGGCGGACGAGGACCTGCACCGCGCCTACGCGGGCATCGCGCAGCCCAACGAGGCGTCCACGCGGCTGCACGCACGCTTCGGTTTCCGCCATCTGGGCACCTACCGTGAGGTCGGCCGCAAGTTCGGACGGTACTGGGACGTGGCCTGGTACGAGAAGGAGCTGTAGGTCCGCGGGACGCCCGACGGGGACAGCGGCACCTCAGCCGAACTGCACCGACCGCTTCGCCAGCCCCAGCCAGAACCCGTCGATCACCGACCTCTGCGTGTCCAGGTCGCCGGACGCGTCCGCGGCGCCCAGCGTCACGAAGAGCGGGGCGAAGTGCTCGGTGCGCGGATGGGCGAGCCGGCCGGCCGGTGAGCGGTGCGGGAAGTCGAGCAGCGCGTCCACGTCGCCGGCGTCCAGCATGCGGTGGCCCCAGTCGTCGAACTCGGCCGACCAGCCCGGCACCCCGGCGCCCGTGTGGCGCAGCGCGGCCAGGTTGTGGGTGAAGAAGCCGGAGCCGACGATGAGTACGCCCTCGTCGCGCAGCGGAGCGAGCCGGCGGCCGATCTCCATCAGCCGCGCCGGGTCGAGCGTCGGCAGGGAGATCTGCAGGACCGGGATGTCGGCGGCCGGGAACATCTCGACGAGCGGGACGTAGGCGCCGTGGTCCAGGCCCCGGTCCGGGATGTCCTGCACGGGCGTGCCGGGGGCGCGCAGCAGCTTGCGCACGGACGCGGCGAGCGCGGGGGCGCCCGGGGCCTCGTACGTCACCCGGTAGTAGTGCTCGGGGAAGCCCCAGAAGTCGTACACGAGCGGGACCGGCTCCACCGCGCCCAGCGCGAGGGGGGCCTCCTCCCAGTGGGCGGAGACCATCAGGATCGCCGTGGGGCGCGGCAGTCCGGCGGACCAGGCGGCGAGTTCACCGGGCCAGACCGGGTCGTCCGCGAGCGGCGGGGCGCCGTGGCTGAGGTAGAGGGCGGGCATGCGCTCCTGGGTGGCGGCGGACACGGCGGCGGCTCCCTCCGGAGCGGTTGCTTGAACTCTAAATCTTTGTACGGCCGAGCCTACGCGCCATTTGTTTAAGTTTCAATGAGGAACTCGTTACAGTGGACGCATGAACACGGCACCCCCGTCCGAGCCCGCCCGGGAAGCACCCTCCGGGAAGGCCCGCTGGCTCAGCGACGACGAGCAGCGCGTCTGGCGCTCGTACCTGCACGCCACCACGCTCCTGGAGGACCACCTCGACCGCCAGCTCCAGCGGGACGCCGGCATGCCGCACATCTACTACGGGCTGCTGGTCGGGCTCGCCGAGGCCCCTGAGGGGCGGCTGCGGATGACCGAGCTGGCGATGCGGTCGAAGATCACCCGCTCCCGGCTCTCGCACGCGATCGCGCGGCTGGAGAAGAACGGCTGGGTGCGCCGCGAGGACTGCCCCTCCGACAAGCGGGGCCAGTTCGCGGTGCTGACGGACGCGGGCGCGCAGGTGCTGGCCCGCACCGCGCCGGGCCATGTGGCGGCCGTACGGCAGGCGGTGTTCGAGCGGCTCACCCCCGAGCAGCAGAGAGCCCTCGGCGAGATCATGCAGATCGTCGCCGAGGGCCTCCAGCCCGGCGATGCGGGCGCGGATCTGCCCTGGCTGCGCTGAGCCGCTCACTCAGCGGGCCGGGGCAGATCCCGGGACCGTACGCGGGAGGCGTCCCCTTCCTCTCGCGTACGGGTGGTTCCGAAGGGGTACGGCCGGACCGGCCGGGTCAGTGGGCGACCACCGGAACGGCCACCTCGTCCTCGACGCCCTCCTCGGACCCGGCCACGGCGGCCGATCCGGGGCGGCCGGCGTTGACCAGGGTCAGGACGATCGCGGCGGCGAGCACCAGCATGCCGACGGCGATCCAGATGGCGTTGGTGTAGCCGTGCACCGCGCCCTGCATCTGCACCAGCTGCGCCTGCGACTTGGAGGTCGCGGAGGCGATGTGGTCCTTGATGTACGCGGTCGTCGCGGAGGCGGCGATCGTGTTCAGCAGGGCCGTACCGATGGCGCCGCCCACCTGCTGCGAGGTGTTGACCATCGCGGAGGCGACACCGGCGTCCCGGGGCTCGACGCCCAGGGTGGCCAGGGACATGGCCGGCATGAACGCCGTACCCATGCCGAGACCGAGCAGCAGCATCGAGGGCAGGATCGTCGAGGCGTACGACGAGCCGATCTCCAGCTGCGTCATCAGCAGCATGCCGACCGCGGCGACCAGGAAGCCGGGGCCCATCAGCGCCCGGGCCGGGACCCGGGTCATCAGCCGGGCGCCGATCTGGGTCGAGCCGACCATCATGCCCGCGATCATCGGCAGGAAGGCGAAGCCGGTCTTGATCGGCGAGTATCCGTTGATGACCTGCAGGTAGTAGGTCAGGAAGAGGAACGTGCCGAACATCGCGATGATGGCGATGCCGAGCGAGAGGTAGATGCCGCCGCGGTTGCGGTCGGTGACCACGCGCAGGGGCAGCAGCGGCGCCTTGACCCGGGACTCGGTGACCACGAAGGCCAGCAGGAACACCGCGGAGGCGACGAACAGGCCGACCGTCAGGGAGTCGCCCCAGCCGTCGGACTCGGCGCGGGTGAAGCCGTAGACGAGCGAGACCAGGCCGACGGTGGACAGCAGCACGCCGGGGATGTCGAGCGGGTTGCGGTTGCGGCCGCCCTCCGGCTCACGGATGACGAAGTACGCGCCGAGCGCGGCGACGACGGCGAACGGGATGTTCACGAAGAACGTCCAGCGCCAGTCCAGGTACTCGGTGAGCACGCCGCCGAGGATGAAGCCGACGGCGCCGCCGCCACCGGCGATCGCGCCGTAGATGCCGAACGCCTTGGCACGCTCCTTGGCGTCCGTGAACATCACGGCGAGCAGGGAGAGCGCGGCGGGCGCGAGCATGGCGCCGAAGACGCCCTGCAGGGCGCGGGCGCCGAACATCATGGCGCCGGACTGGGCCGCTCCGCCGAGCGCGGAGGCGGCGGCGAAGCCGGTCAGGCCGATGACGAAGGCGCGCTTGCGGCCCCAAAGGTCGGCGATCCGGCCGCCGAACAGGAGCAGGCCGCCGAACGCCAGGGCGTAGGCCGTGACGACCCACTGCCGGTTGCCGTCCGAGATGCCCAGGTCGGCCTGGGCGGAGGGCAGGGCGATGTTCACGATGGTCGCGTCGAGCACGACCATCAGCTGGGCGAGGGCTATGAAGACGAGCGCTTTCCAGCGGTTGGCGTCACCGGTCTGTTCGACCGGGCCGCGAGCCTTTGCGGCTGTTTCAGACATGGAGGTACCCACTTCGGGACTTCGTGACGGAAAAAAGGTGTCGTACGGGGACGGCTCGCCTACCGAGACGGCCGGTGAGTTTCCTGAGGGTGGACTCGCTGGGAGTCCGGAACTAATCGGTGCAGGGCCGGCGCAGATCCTCCACGGTGACGGCTGTGCCCGGCAGGACGGAGTGGGCCGGAGCCCGCAGTCCGTCCAGGAACAGCTGCAGATGGCGGTGTACGAAGCGGTCGTTGACGACGCAGTCGGTGCCGGCCGGGGGCCGGCTGAGCTGCGCCACGACGATCATCAGGTCGCCGACGCCCACGTCGTGGCGCAGCTGCCCGGCCCGCTTGGCGCGGTCCATCAGCTCCGCCACGAGCTGCTCGCAGCGCTCGCGCGCGGCTTCCAGGTCGGGGTGGTTCTGGTCGAAGGTGGTCTGGATCATCGGACACAGGGCGCTGATCCGCTCGTCGGCGGAGGTGTGCACGAAGCGCTCCAGTGCCTCGAAGGCGTCCCCGGTCTCCGCGAGCGCGAACTCGGCCGCCTCGGACGTGCGGTCCATGACGGAGCAGACGACCTCGCGGACGAGTGCGTCCCGGTCGGGGAAGTTGCGGTACACCGTGGCGTTGCCGACACCGGCCCGGCGGGCGATCTCGTCGAGCGGCACGTCGGGGCCGAACTCGGTGAACATCTCGCGGGCGGCGGCGACGATCCGCTCCCGGTTGCGCAGGGCGTCGGCACGCGGCCGGGTCACCTTGGGCCGCACGGGGGTCGCGGTCTGCACGGCGCACTCCTCGGTTCGGTGGCTGACGCGATCCGGGGAGCAAGTCCCCGTTTCGCTCGTACGCAGGGTTAAACGGGGAGACCTTCCCCGGTTATTTCCCCTCCCCGCGAAGAATTCCTGTGACCTGGCTCACATGAGCCGCGACGGGTCCCTCCCGCGTCCGGAAACCCACGTTCGGCCCATCCAGCGAGCGCCCGCACAGCCCCCGAACCAGGGTGATCGAAAGGGCGCAGCCTGAGACCGGCGGCTGCCAGGACGAAGGGCCCGCGAGATGCAGCTCAGTCGTCGGATACGGCCCCGCCGCGCGGCCGCCCTCGCGACCGTGGCCGCCCTGATCCTCACGGTCGTCACCTCGGCGGGCGGCGGGCACCCGGTGACGCGCTCCACGGCGGCCGGGGCGGGACCGGTCGCCCCGGTCCGCACCACGAAGCTCGGCCCGTGCATGATCGACGGCGGCCGCACGGTCCAGCTCTCGGAGGGCGTTCCGACCGGCACCGGCTACGCCCGCTCCACCGGCACCGTGCACGCGCTGACCCTGATGGTCGACTTCCCCGACGCGCCCGGTCCCGGCAAGGCCATGGACCGCTTCCGCGAGTTCTTCCCCAAGACCCGGCAGTGGTTCCGCACCGCCTCCTACGGCCGCCTCGACTACCGCCCCGAGACCCCGATCCGGCACTGGCTGCGCATGCCGAAGCCGTTCAAGGCGTACGGCATAGAACGCGGGGCCCCCTTCGACGAGGGCTACCGGCAGCTCGTCCAGGACATCGTGAGCGCCGCCGACCCGCAGGTCGACTTCCGCGCGTACGACTTCCTGAACGTGCTGGTGACGCCGAACGCCGGCCCGTCCGCCCTGGACACCGTCCTGTCGGTGACCTTCGCGGGCAACCCGGACGCCCCGGTCGCCGACGGCGTCCCCGTCGCCAACGCCTCCTTCGTCTACTCCCGCCAGGACGACGGCTCCGGCAACTACGCCAGCACCGGCTACCGGGTGCTGCCGCACGAGAACGGCCACGTCTTCGGCCTGCCCGACCTCTACACCCAGCAGGGCGGCGGCGCGGTCGGGCACTGGGACATCATGAGCGAGGACTGGGGGGCCGACAACGACCTGCTCGGCTGGCACAAATGGAAGCTGGGCTGGCTGGACGACTCCCAGGTCAGCTGCGCGGCCACCGGCACGACGGACTACACGCTGACCCCGCTGGAGCGGGCCGGCGGCCCGAAGCTGGTCTTCGTCCCCGTCGACTCCCGGACGGTCTACGCCGTCGAGGTGCGCGTCCGGGCCGGCAACGACGCCGTCGTCTGCCGGCCCGGTGTGCTGATCTACCGGGTCGACTCCGGCGTGGACACCGGCATGGGACCGGTGCGGGTCTTCGACTCCCGGCGCGACAGCGGCGGCTGCACCCGCAGCCCCAACGTCCAGGCCGAACTCTCCGACGCCCCCTTCACCCCGGGCGAGACGTTCGAGGACCGCAGGCGGGGCATCCGGATCACGGTCGAGCGGGGAGACCGGCCCGGGAACTACCGGGTGCGGGTGGTACGGCGGTGAGCGGGGCGGCCCGGACGGGAGTGAGCGGGGGCAGGGAGAGGGCGGGGGTGAGAGGGCCGGTGCGCGCATTACCGTGGGCGTGCCCCGACCGCCGTACCGGAGATCCGATGCCCGCGAAGCCCACGGCGGACGCCGCCGCCGCGTCGTCCGCCGCCGTACCGGCCGACTCGCCCGCCGCCGTACCGGCCGAGGCGGTCACACCGCTCGTGCGCGGGATCACCGTGCTGCTGCGGCTGACCGAGGCGGGCGGGACGCTGAGCCCGAGCGGGCTGGAACGGGCCACCGGCCTCGCCCGCTCCACGGTCGACCGGATCGCCGCCACCCTCGGCCGCATGGGCTACGTCCGCCTCGACGGCCGGGACGTGGTGCTGGCCCCCCGGCTGATGGAACTGGGCAACGCCTACCTCTCCGCCCTGCGCCTGCCCGCGCTGCTGGACGCGCGCGCCGACGCCCTCGCCGACGAGCTGGACGAGTCGGTGTCGCTGGCGGTCGCCGACCGCGACGGCATCCGCTTCATCCACCAGGCCACCCGCCGCCGCGCGATGTCCCTCAGCTTCCGCATCGGCGACCTGCTCCCGGCCGAACGCACCGCGCCCGGCCCGCTGTTCGCCACGGAGTGGACGGAGCGGGAGTGGCGGGCGTGGCACGAGCGGCGGGAGGCGGACCCGGAGAACAGGGACTTCCCCGCCGTGCCGCCGCTCCGGCGCGCCGGCGCCGACGGGGAGTTCGCTCAGCGGGCCGCCGCGGCGGCCGCGGACGGCTGGGCGCTGGACGACCAGCTGATCGAACCGGGACTGGTCGCCGTCTCGGTACCGGTACGGGATCCGCGGACCGGCCGGATCGTGTGCGCGGCGAACGTGGTGAGCCACACCAGCCGGCACACGGCGGCGGACCTGCGCGACACGCTGCTGCCGCGGCTGCGCGAGGCGGTGCGGGCGATGGAGGACGACCTGCGCGAGGTGCCGCCCGCACGGCCGGCCGCCCCGCCGACCGGGCTCGCGGCCTGGACCGGGGCGTCCAAGCAGGAGCTCGGCCGGGAGTTCGTCGAATCCCTGGCCCGCGGCCTGACCGTGCTGACGTCCTTCGGCGAGGGACGCGCGGAACTGACCCTGACGGAGGTCGCGAGGGCGACGGGGCTGACGCGTGCGACGGCCCGCCGGGCGCTGATCACGTACGAGCACCTGGGGCTGGTGCGCGCACGGGGCCGCGTCTTCGCACCGACCCCACGCGTCCTCGCGCTCGGCTTCCCGCCCCTCTCCCGCGTCTCGCTGCCCGAGATCGCGGCCCCGCACATGTCCGAACTCGCCGGACGCGTCCACGAGTCGACCTCGCTGGCGGTGCTGTCGGGACACGACATCCAGTACACGGCGCGGGTCGCCACCAGCCGCGTCATGAGCGTGAACATCACCCTCGGCACGCGCCTGCCGGCGTACGCGACCTCGATGGGCCGCGTCCTGCTGGCGGACCTGCCCCCGGCGGACCGCCCGCTCCCCGCGCCGCTGCGCCCGTTCACCCCGCGCACCGTGACCGACCCCGGCGCCCTCGCCCGTGTCCTGGAGGACGTACGGGCTCGGGGCCACGCCCTGGTCGACGAGGAGCTGGAGGAGGGCCTGCGCTCGATCGCGGTCCCGATCCGGGACCGCTCGGGCCGGGTCGTCGCCGCCCTGAACGTGGCCCTGCACGCGGCCCGCCACACGGTCGGGGAATGCGAGCGGGACATCCTGCCCGAGCTGCGCGGCACGGCCCGCCGCATCGAGGAGGACCTGCGGGTGGCCGGTCGGTTCACCCGGGTGCCGACGTCCTGACCCCGGCGAGGACTCAGGCTTCCGCCTCGGCCTTCACGCCCGTGAGGGTCGCCTCGATGCCCCCACGCAGGCGGGCCATCCGGCCGTCGATGATCTGCTCCTCCTGCTCCGGATTGCGCTCGACGAAGTCCTGCAGCGGGCCGCGCGCGCTGCCCAGCCGCATGCCGTGGTGCAGGCGGGTGGCGGTCCCGCCCCTGAGCGGCTCCAGCGTGTAGGTCCAGACGGCCAGCGGCTCACCGTGCCGCCGGTCGTTGTAGTGGACGACCTCCCAGGCGAAGGTCCGCTGCTCCGCCAGCCCGGCGATCCGGCTGACGGTGTGCCACTCCCCCAGCCCGGCATTGCGGTTGCGCCCGGCGAAACAGGCGCCGACGGACGGCCCCTCGGCACCGTCCAGCCACTCCACCTCCTGCAGTTCGGGGCTGTGCCGCACCGAGGTGGAGATGTCCGACACCAGCGCCCACACCCGCTCGGGCGGAGCGTCGATCTCGATCTCGCACCCCACGTGGGGACCATCGGCAAGACGCATTGCTTCAACCTTCCGTAGTGTCGAGAGTGAGCCGAGCGGGCGGTCCGCCCGGCTCGGGTACGGCCGCGGCCGGGGCGCGCACGGCGAGCGCGGTCGCGACGACGCCGCCGGCGACACGCCACCGCCCCGACACCGCCGCGAACGGCCCGGCCCTGGCCACGGCGGCGGAGAAACCCCCGGCGCGGCCGTCACCGTCCGGCCACAGGTCCACCTCGGCCTCGAGGAAGCCCAGTTCGCTGCGGGCCAGCGGATACCAGGCCTTGAAGACCGTCTCCTTCGCGGAGAACAGCAGGCAGCCCCAGGACACCTCCGGCCGGCGGCCCGCGAGCAGCCTCAGACGGTCCCGTTCGCGGGAGCCCGCCACCATCTCCAGCACCTCCGGTGACAGCCGGGCGTGCGGCTCGGCGTCGATGCCCACCGCGGCCACGCCCGCTCCGGCGCGGGCGACCGCGGCCGCCCGGTAGCCCGTGCAGTGTGTCATCGCGCCGACGATCCCGGCCGGCCACGCCGGTTCCCCGCGCGGACCCGGCAGCAGGGGCGCCGGTGCCACGCCCAGGACCCGCAGCGCCCGCCTGGCCTGCACCCGTACGCCCGCGAACTCCCGGCGGCGCTTGTCCATCGCCCCCTCCACGACCCGCGCCTCGACGGGGAACAGGGCCCTCCTCCAGTCGTCCTCCCACTCCCCCCAGGACTCCCTGGCCACCACCTGCGGCGGGAGGAGGGACGCCATCAGGCGGCGGTCCGCACCGTCAGGGGATGGGCTGGGGGGCACCGGTGGCCTCCTCGCCGGACGGCGTCGGCCGCGAGAGGTGTCCCCTCTCGCGGCTCACGGGCAGGACCTCCAGGAGCCGGCCGGGAAGCGGTAGGGGGCGTGCCGCTCGGGGCGGTCCCAGCGGGGGGCGGCCCGGGTGGCGTGGCCGGCCCGGGTGGCGTGGGTGTCGCCGGCCGGCACGCCGGCCCGGGAGAGCAGCACCACGGTGAGCGCGGCGAGTTCCTCGTCGGTGACGCGCCCGCGTTCGACGCGGACGAGCGGGCCGGAGGCGGTGGCGGGTACGGCGGTGGTCATGGGTTCGGCTCCGTTCGGTCGGGCGGCGCTCACTGGGGCGGGTTGCCGTGTTTGCGCGACGGCAGGTCGGCGTGCTTGGTGCGCAGCATCGCCAGGGACCTGATCAGCACCCGGCGGGTATCGGCGGGATCGATCACGTCGTCGACGAGGCCCCGTTCGGCCGCGTAGTAGGGGTGCATCAGCTCGGCCTTGTACTCCTTGACCATCCGGGCCCGCATGGCGTCGGGGTCGTCGGCCTCGGCGATCTGGCGGCGGAAGACGACGTTGGCGGCGCCCTCGGCACCCATCACGGCGATCTCGTTGGTGGGCCAGGCGTAGGACAGGTCGGCGCCGACGGAGCGGGAGTCCATGACGATGTACGCGCCGCCGTAGGCCTTGCGCAGGATCAGCTGGACGCGCGGCACGGTGGCGTTGCAGTAGGCGTACAGGAGCTTCGCGCCGTGGCGGATGATGCCGCCGTGCTCCTGGTCGACACCGGGCAGGAAGCCGGGGACGTCGAGGAGGGTCACCAGCGGGATGTTGAAGGCGTCGCACATCTGGACGAAGCGGGCGGCCTTCTCACTCGCCTCGATGTCCAGGACGCCCGCGAGGGACTGCGGCTGGTTGGCGACGATGCCGACGACCTGGCCGTCCAGCCGGGCCAGGGCGACCAGGACGTTTCCTGCCCAGCGCTCGTGGACCTCGAGGAACTCGCCGTCGTCGACGATCGACCGGACGACCTCGCGCATGTCGTAGGGGCGGTTGCCGTCGACGGGCACCAGGTCCAGGAGTTCCTCGCAGCGGCGGTCGGCGGGGTCGTCGCCGAGCACGGCCGGCGGTGTCTCGCGGTTGTTCTGCGGCAGCAGCGAGAGGAGGTAGCGGACCTCCGCGATGCAGGTCTCCTCGTCGTCGTAGGCGAAGTGGCACACGCCCGACGTGCCCGCGTGGACGTCCGCGCCGCCGAGGCCGTTCTGGCTGATCTCCTCGCCGGTCACCGCCTTGACCACGTCGGGTCCGGTGATGAACATCTGCGAGGTGTCGCGGACCATGAAGACGAAGTCGGTCAGGGCGGGGCTGTAGGCCGCGCCGCCGGCGCACGGGCCGAGCATCACGCTGATCTGCGGGATGACGCCGGACGCCTTGGTGTTGCGCTGGAAGATCCCGCCGTATCCGGCGAGCGCGGTGACGCCCTCCTGGATGCGGGCGCCGGCGCCGTCGTTGAGGGAGACCAGCGGCGCGCCGGCCGCGATGGCCATGTCCATGATCTTGTGGATCTTCTCGGCGTGGGCCTCGCCGAGGGCGCCGCCGAAGATGCGGAAGTCATGGGCGTAGACGAAGACCGTACGGCCCTCCACCGTGCCCCAGCCGGTCACCACCCCGTCGGTGTGGGGTTTGCGGCGCTCCAGGCCGAAGCCGGTGGCGCGGTGCCGGCGCAGCGGCTCGACCTCCTGGAAGGAGCCCGGGTCGAGCAGCTGGTCGATGCGTTCGCGGACGGTCGACTTGCCCTTCTCGCGCTGCCGCCGGGTGGCGGCGGCGTCCGCCCCCTCGGCGACGACCTGTTTGAGCGCCACCAGTTCCTCGACGCCGCTATGCATGGTGTCCTCCCGCGATCAGTACGTCCGCTCCGGCCGCCAGACGGTCGATGTCCCCGGGCGTGGTCACCGCCACGGCACGCGCGTCCGGGCGGGAGCGGCGCAGCAGCTTGGTGAGCGGGCCCGCCGGGGCCAGTTCGATGTGCAGGGCGTCCGGCGCGAGGCGGGCGATCGCCTCCGTGCACCGGTCCCAGCGCACGGGCGAGGTGATCTGGGTGATCAGCCGCCGCCGCAGGTCGTCCGGGCCGGCCACCGGCGCGCCCTCCTCGTTGCCCAGCAGCACCGAGGCCGGCTCGCTGACCCGCGCCTCGCGGACCGCGCGGGCGAAGGCCGCCACCGCCGGGGCCATCGCCTCGGTGTGGAAGGCGCCCGCGACCGGCAGCCGGGCGACCCGCACCCCGGGCGGCGGGGCGTCGGCGAGGGCCTCGACCCGCTCCAGCGGCCCCGCCGCCACGAACTGGTGGCTGCCGTTGACGTTGGCCACGCTCAGGCCCGCCGCGGCGACCGCCGCGGCGATCCCCTCGTCCGACGCGCCGTCGCGCCGGGTCGGCATCACCGCGGCCATGCCGGTCGGCGCCACCGCGCACGCCGCGGACATCGCCGCCCCCCGCACCCGGGCGAGGCCGACCGCCTCGCCCTCGCCCAGGTAGCCGGCGCCGGCCGCGGCCGCCAGTTCACCGACCGAGTGCCCGGCGAACAGCACGTCGCCGGGGTCCACCGGGAGCCTGTCGCGCAGCAGCCGGTGCGCGAGCACGGACACGGCCACGATCAGCGGCTGTGCGACGGCCGTGTCCGCGAGCAGGGCCGCGTCACGGCTCGCCGCGACGAGGTCGAAGCCGACGGCCCCGGACCAGTCGTCGACCAGCGCGGGCGCCCCGGGGACGCCCTCCAGCCAGGGGTCGAGCATGCCGGGCCGCTGGACTCCCTGTCCCGGCGCGGTCACCACGTAGCGGAACACCACTGTTTCCTCCGTCTCGGACATTCAGCTACCACCCTCCTGACCCGCCAGCGAGCCGGCGGGGCGCAGCAGGGTGATGGCACGGTCCACTTCCAGGACGACGCGGCCGTCCCCGGCGCGGGAGACCCCGCCGAAGGTGGCCGTCTCCTCATCCCGGTCGATCAACTCGACCGAGTGGGCGAGCAGTTCGCCGGCGGCGACCGCTCCGCTCACCCGCACTCCGCGCGCCGACCCGAAGATCAGCAGCTGCCGCTCGTCCGGTCCGCACTCGTGCAGCAGCAGCAGTCCGCAGGCCTGCAGGAAGGACTCCAGCATCAGCGTCGCGGGGAACCGGCCGGGCCTGGAGTCGCCCAGGTGCCCGTCGAGTTCGTGGTAGGTCACGGCCTTCACGGCCTCCAGTGCGCCCGGCGCGTGCCGGACGATCCGGTCGACCTGGAGCGCGGGGTAGCCGTAGGGCAGCAGATCGCCGGGGTCGGTGAAGGCCGTCGTCATGACCGGCACCTCCAGGTCGCGGTGATACGGGCGCAGCGCCGGCCGCCGCTGCTGCACGTCGACCTGGTGACGAGCCGCGTACGGTCGCCGTCGACCGTGCTCTCGATCACCAGCTCGTCGCCGGCGAGCGTCGGCCGGCTGAACCGGACGGAGCCGATCTCCACCAGGTCGATGCCGCCGAGGGCCCCGTCGAGGTGCAGTTCCAGCATCTGGTGCAGGCTCTCGATCAGGAACACGCCGGGGTACACCGTCAGCGAGGGGAAGTGCCCGGCCAGATAGGGGTCGTCGGTGACGATCCGCTTACGGCCGACGAACCCCCCGTCGACCGGCTCCACCCGGTCCACGGCCACCAGGGGCAGCCGGCGGGCGCCGTCGGCGATCCGGTGCCGCGGCGGATCCATCACGTGATCGCGTGGCGGGGTCATGGGTCACACGCCCATCCCGACGCCGCCGCCGATCGGGATCGACGAGCCGGTGATGAACCCGGCCTCGTCGGACACCAGGAAGGCGACCAGGGCGGCCACTTCCTCCGGTCGGCCGGTGCGGCGCAGTGCCGTCTGGGAGATGATCTCGTCGCGGCGCCGCTTCGACAGGTCGGCGATCATGTCGGTCTCGATCAGGCCGGGCAGGACGACGTTGGAGGTGATCCCGGCGCGTCCGAGCTCCCAGGCCAGCGAGCGGGCGAGGCCGATCAGGCCGCTCTTGGAGGCGGCGTAGTTGACCTGGCCGGGCGAGCCCCACAGGGCGACGATCGAGGAGACGAACACCAGCCGGCCCCACTTGTTCGCCATCATGTCCGACACGGTCTCCCGGGCGACGTTGATGGAGCCGCCGAGATTGGTGTCGAGCACGTCCTGGACGCCCTCCTGGGTCTGGGTGAGCAGTGGCCCGTCGTTCATGACGCCGGCGCAGTTGACGACGATGTCGATCTCGCCGAGGATGCCGCGCGCCTGCTCGACCGCGTCGCTCACGGACTGCGGATCGCGTACGTCGCACTGGACGAAGGTGACGCCGTCGACCTCCGGCCTGGTGGTACGGGCGGTGCCGACCACGCGGTAGCCCTGCTTGGTCAGCTCCGTCGCGATCGCGGCCCCGATGCCCCGGCTGGCCCCGGTGACGAACACCGATCGGTTGGTCATCGTGCAACTCCCTGGTCAGGTGCGCCGGTGCGCACAAGGTGGTCCGGTGCGCCGAAGCGCACGAGCGAGTCGATCCGTGCGATGGCGGCGCGGGTGGCCCCGCCGCCGCCGGGCACCCCGGTCCAGCCGGCCCGCCGCGCGCCGGCGAGGTTGTCGTCCAGGTCGTCGACGAGGACGTTCGCCCCGGCGGGCAGCCCGGAGCGGGACTCGGCCAGGCGGAACATCGCGGGCTCGGGTTTGCGGGTGCCGAGGTCGCAGGAGAGCAGGACCTCGTCGAAGAGGCCGTCCCAGGGCGCGAAGCCCGCGAAGTGCTCCTTCCAGTCCGCCGGGAGGTTGGAGATCATCCCGACGAAGATCCCGGCCGCCCGCCAGGTGCGCAGGGCGGCGAGCCACTCGTCGTCGAGCCTGCGGTCGCTCCACCATTCGGCGCCGACGCGGGACAGGTCCGCCTCGACGCCGAACCGGCCGGCGAGTTCCCGCTCGATCTCCGCGGCCCACTCCCGTTCGGTGAGGAGCCCGGAGTCCAGCACGGCCATCCCGTCGGGGCTGCCGTGCCGGTCGGCGATCGCGCGCAGACACCTCCCGAGCTGCCCGGGCGTGAACTCCTTGTCCGCGCAGTAGGCCCGCAGTCCCTCCCGCAGCGGCGGGGTGAGCACACCCCGGAAGTCGGTCCAGACGGCGTGCCTCATCGCGACCGCCCGCCGTCCGGCCCGGCGCCAGCCGGCTCCTGGGCCGCACGGGTCAGGAAGGACATCCGGGTCACGACCAGGCCGTTCTGCACGCACTCCACGTCGACCCAGCGCCCGTCGCGGCGGGCCACGAGCCGGGTCTCCCGGTCGAGTTCGGCGAAGTGCTCGAAGGTGGCGCGTACGGCGCTCACCACGTGCCCGGCGGGCCGCCCGGTGCCGGCCAGGGCCAGCTGGCGGCCGGCCTCGATGAGCACCATCGCCGGGAAGTGGTCGTAGTCGTGGTCGAACAGGCTCGCGTTGGTGAAGTCGGGCGCCAGCAGCGCGTCGAGCCCGTCCTCCCGCACCCGCAGACCGGCGAGCACCACGTTGGCCGGCCGGGTGCGGGCCACGCTCGCGGGCGCGCTCGGCTCCGCCGGGCGGCCGGCGCCGGACCGCAGGGCCGCGGTCGTCGGCGCGGTGGAGCCGTCGCGCTGGTACGCCCGCAGCTCCGGGTAGCGGCGCTTGGGCACGCCCTGCACCGTCATGGACGTACGCACCAGGTCCCGGCCGGTCGCGTCCGTGCCGCGCTGGGTGCAGGCGATCTGCTTCGGCGCCCCGTCACCGCGCAGCCGCAGTTCCTCGAACCTCGTCGTCAGCGTCAGCTCGCCGTCCACGCGGGCCAGCGACGCCGGGTCGGTGACCTCCGTGTCGATCGAGTTGAAGAAGAACGCGATGTCGCCGGAGAGCCCCTCGAACTCGTGCGCCGCGCTGAGCGCGGCCTGGCGGCCGGCCTCGATCAGGAACAGCACGTCCAGCCACCGGTTCCCGGGATGGTCGCGGTAGTACGGGCTGAGGTCGCCGGTGACCGTCGCGCCGCCGTATCCGCCCCCGGGCGTCCGCCAGGGCGGGGAGACGAGGATCTCCCGCTCGTGGGCCCGGTGGACGAGGTCCCGGCGCACCCGCGCGGCGCTCATGCCCGTCCCCCTACGGTGAGGACCGCGGCGGCCACCGCGCCGGAGTCGTCGATCCCGGTGACCAGCGCGCCGGTGCCGGGCTGCCCGAGCGCCACCGCGGCGGCCAGCTGCATGGCGCCCAGGGCGCCGCCGCACTCGCCCACGGCCTGCCGTACGTCCACGCGCTCGGCGTCGAACGGCTCCAGCGCGGCCGCCTCGCTCTCCTCGTCCACCGTGCCGACGGCCCCCGGCAGGACCAGGCGCACCTCGACGCCGGCGGCCTCGGCGGCCGCCGTGACACGGGTGACGGCGCGGCGCAGCGCACCGGTGCGGCCGGCCCGGGTGCGGTCCGGCGCGAACATCACCTCGCAGGCCGTCAGCGTGGCCAGGGCGGGCGGTGCGTCGTCCCCGGCCGGTTCAAGCGCGAGCAGCGCCGCGCCCTCGCCGATGACGACGGACTCGTCCACGTCCTTCTTGAGCCGGATGCCCCACGCGGTGTGCGGGGACAGTTCCTCCACGCCGCCCACGAGCATCCGGCGCGCGTGACCGCAGCGGATGAGCCGTGCGGCGTACCGCAGCGCGGACAGGGCGCTGACGGTGCCGTTGGCCAGGGTGGAGTTGGGGCCGCGCAGCCGGTGCCAGATGGCGATCTGGCTGGCGCAGCAGTTCATCGTGGTGTTGGGGAAGACCGCGGGGTTGACCAGGTCGATCCCCTTGCCCTCGATGATGTCGACGTCCAGCTCGACGCTGCTGCGCAGGCTGCCGACCACGGTCCCCATGGCGATGCCGGTGGCAGCCCAGGACTCCTCGGACACACCGGCCCGCTCGCTCAGACCGCGCTTGAGCACGGTGGCGGCGGCCAGGCCCAGCGCCGTGGTGCGGTCGAGGTTCTTCGTGCCCTTCCTGGGGACGAAGTCGGTGATCCGGAAGTCCGGCACGGCCGCCACCCGGCCGGGCAGGCCCGCGTAGTGGCCGGCGTCGGCCGCCGCGGGCTCCCCGCCGGGCGCCGCACCGGCCGCGGCCGGCCGCCGCAGCCGGGTCCGCAGGGCGTCCAGGCCGGCACCGGCCGCGGACAGCACCGACACGTCGGAGATCTGCAGTTGCTCGGTCGTGGTCATCGCCGCTGTCCCCCAGCGCCGACCGGCTCACGGTCGGCATAGGCGCCGAAAATGGTGATCGCGTTGTTGCCGCCGAACGCGAAGCCGTGGTTCTGCGCGACCCGCACCGCCCGCTCCGGGGTGCCGTCGCCGACGAAGTCGATGCCCTCGCCGAACGCCGGGTCCACGGTGCGCAGATGGGCGGTGGGCGGCAGGAAGGAGTCCTCGATCGCCTTGCAGCAGGCGATCGCGCCGAACCCGCTGGCCGCGCCCATGGTGTGGCCCAGCATCGACTTGATGGAGCTCATCGGCGGGTGCTCGTCGCCGAACACCAGCCGGGTCGCGGTGACTTCGGTGATGTCGTTGGTCGGCGTGCCCGTGCCGTGGGCGCAGATGTAGTCCACGTCGCCCGCCTCGATGCCGGCGTTGGCGTGCGCCGTGCGGATGCACTCGGCGATGCTCTGCGCGTCCGGGTGGACAATGTGGTGGGCGTCGCAGCTGAGGCCGTAGCCGAGCAGTTCGGCGTGGATGCGCGCGCCGCGCCGCAGGGCGTGGCCGAGCTCCTCCAGGACCAGCACCGCGCCGCCCTCGGCGGTGACGATGCCGCTGCGCTCCGCGTCGAACGGCCGGGGCACCCCGTCGGCCACCGCGCCGAGGCTCAGGAACCCGGCGTGGGTGAAGCGGTTGACGCTGTCGGCACCGCCCGCCACCATCACGTCGGACTCACCCGCGATGATCTTGTCGGCGGCGCTGCCGATGGCGTAGTTGGCGGCGGAGCAGGCCGTCGGGATGACCACCGTCTCGCCGTACAGGCCCAGTTCGACCGAGACGGCCGCGGCGATGTTGCCCGCGGGGATCCTGCGGACCAGGTCGGTGGAGAGCGTGGCGGGGCCGCCGTCCAGCCACTGCCGGGTGAGGGTGTCGACGGAAGGGGCCTCGCCGTTGGTGGTGCCGATGATGGCCCCCGCCGTCGCGCGGGTGTCCTCGTCGAGCTCGAGCCCGGCGTCCTCGACCGCCAGGCGGGCCGCGGCGGCCGCGAAGTGGGCCGTGCGCCCCCACTCGTCGACGTCGATGACGCGGACGATCGAGGCGGGGTCGAAGTCCTGGACCTCGCCGGCCAGACGGGCCGGGAAGTCGCTGCTGTCGAAGGACGTGATCTCGCGGACCCCGCTCCGTCCGGCCTTGATGCCGTCGGTGAACTCGTCCACCCCGGTGCCGATGCTGCTCACGGCTCCCAGGCCGGTCACGACGACCCGGCGGGCGGGGCTCACTGGTCGCCGCCCTTGGCATCGCGTATGCGGATGATCTGCTGCACCAGGAGGTCCACGGTGCGCAGGTCGACGGCCAGCTCCCGCGGAACCCGGATCGACAGTTCCTTGTTGACCCGGGCGAGCACCTGGATCAGGCCCAGGGAGTCGGCGCCGTAGATGTCGATCAGGTCGGCGTTCAGGTCGACCTCGGCCGGCTCCGCGTCGAGCTCCAGCTCGTCGATGATGATGTCCAGGGTGGTGCTGCGGATTACCTCGTCGCTGATGACGGCAACAGTCATTTCCTCATCCTTTTCAGTGAATTGCGCATGGGCCGGGAAGTACCCATACGGAGAATGCAGGGGAATACAGAATGCAGGGGAATGCAGAGGGGACGCGCGGGGGAATACGGTGGAGAATGCGAGGGGAGAACCGTTTCTGGGGTTCAGGCGGTTCGGACGGGGGCCCTCTCGTCGTCGGCGCGTGCCGGATCGACGTGGAGCTGGCTCAGTCGGGCCACCCGCTCCAGGTGACGTGCGGGGTCCTGCCACATGGCGCGGTACCTGCGGTCCCGCTCGGCGATCTCCTCCGCCGAGCGGAGCCCTCCGTCCCGGGCGTGCTCCACGGCGGTCGCCATGATCTTCCTGATCACGTCCTGGCGCTGTGCGCCGTATTCCGCCAGTGAATTCTTCGCCGCACCGTTCCGGAGTGATTCCACAATACCCCGGGAAAGCGCCGCCGCGTCAAGAATTCCGGAATTCATTCCCTGACCGCCGGCCGGTGCCATCACGTGCGCGGAGTCACCGGCGAGATGGCAGCGGCCGACGCTGAAGCGCTCGGCGACGGCGAACCGCGCCTGGAAGTCCGCGGTGGAGATCAGTTCCCGTACGACACCACGGTGTGTCCGGGGGCCGCGTTCGGTCAGCAGGCGCTGGAAGGACTCCCGCGACGTGTCCGGGGCGTCGGGGGTGAGCCGGTAGGCGAGACGGTGGGCGTGCCGGTCGTGCGGCCCGATGGCGAGGCCGCCGCCGGGGGTCCAGCAGTAGCTCGCCTGGTCCTCGGGCAGCCCGCTGACCACGGCGTCGGCGATCCTGAACGAGACCCTGGGGCCCACGTCCGCCATCGCGATGCCGAGCAGCTCGCGGACGGTGCTGCCGGCACCGTCCGCGCCGATCAGGTGGCGGGCCTGCACGACTCGTTCCCGCCCGTCCGAGCGGGTACGGACGGACACCCGCCGGGAATCCTGTTCCAGCCCGACGACCTCCGCGTCGACGAGCTCCCCGCCGGCCGCCCGGAAGGCCGCCGTCAGCGCGGCTTCCGTCCTGTGCTGGGAGACACCGAGCGCGTGGGCGAAATCGGTGCCGGTCAGACGGTCCAGCCCGAAGCGGCCGATGGAGCTGCCCGAGGAGTAGTAGCCGACGCCGGTGACCCGGCTGGCGGCCGGCGCGAGGGCCGCGGTGACGCCGAGGGGACGCAGGATCTCCAGGGCCCGGGGCCAGATCACGGAAGCCCGCGAGTGGCCGCTGAACGGAGGATGCTTCCTGACGACGCGGACCGAGAGACCGTGCCGGGCCAGCAGGCACCCGGCCGTCAGTCCCGTCGGTCCCGCGCCGACGACCAGGACGTCTAGCACGCCAGCTCCAATACCAGGCAGGACCAGGTGTAGCCACCGCCGGCGTTGACGACGACGCACACGTCACCCGGCCGCAGCCCCTGCTCGTCATGGATGTCGGCGATGTTCGCGCCCACGTCGGCGACGCCGAGATGGGCGGTGCGCCCGCCGTGCCACAGCAGCTTCCCGGCGCCGAAGAACGGCGAGAGCTGCGAGCGGTAGACGGTCTCGAAGATCTTGCCGCTGAGCCGGGGCACCCCGACGGCGCGGAGGCGCTCCTCGCCGCCGGTCAGCCCGGCGTGGTCCAGGGCCCTTCGCACGCACCCGGTCAGGGACTCCCGCGACCGTGCGGCGAAGCGCTCGATGCCGTACTCGGTCAGGTACGCCTTCTTGGCGGCCTTCAGGTCGACCTTGCCGCCCGCCCGCAGCGCGGGGCCGGGTGTCGGGTCGTAGCCGAAGCGGTTCATCTCCTCCAGCTCCGGTGCCGCGCCGCTCGCCACGGAGAGCACCTTGAAGGAGTTGCCCGCGGCGGGCTCGCGGCCCAGGATCAGCGCGGTGCCGGCATCGCCGTGCACGCAGCCGTAGTTGAGGTTCCAGCGGTCGACCTGCGGTGCCCGCATCGCGTCCGCGGCGGTCACGGCGGCCGTCCTGATCGAGCCGTCGGACATCATCGCCCGTGCGGCGAGTTCGAGGGCGGCCATCGGAGCGTTGCAGCCCTGCGAGAGGTTCACGGGCAGGGAGCCGAGCGCGCCGGTCTGGTGGGCGACGTAGTGCGCCGCGCTCCAGATGTCGAAGCCCTGGTGCCACCAGCCGCAGTGCAGCAGCAGGTCCACGTCCGAGGCGTCCGTACCGGCCGCCTTCAGGGCACCCTTCAGCGCGTCGACCGCCAGGTCGGCGGCCGGCAGCCCGCTGTCGAAGACCGGCACGTCGGGGTTTCCGACCGTCTCGTCGAAGTCGTGCACCAGGCCCTGTGCCAGCGCCTCGGAGACCGGGATCCGGGTGTCCGGGTAGGAGACCGTGTTGCCGTTCAGGTACAGGCCCTCGACCCGGATGCCCGTGGACCCGCTCACCGGGTGCTCCTGGTGTCCTGCAGGTGCCTGCCGAAGAGGGCGAACAGCGCGGCCACGGCCAGGAAGACCGCCGATACGACGACGAAGCCGAGGCGCATGCCGCCGCTCTGCCCGGAGACACCGACGTAGACCGCGCCGAGCAGGGCGACGCCGAGGGCGAGCGTGGTCTGCTGGGTCGTCGTCACGATGCCGCTGCCGGCGCCGATCTGGTTCGGCGGGATCGAGGACAGCACGGTGCGGTAGACCGTCGGCACGAACAGGCCGTTGCCGACGCCGATCAGGAACATGCCGACCATCAGCTCGTAGAACCGCACGTGCGGCCACCACAGCAGGGCGGGCCCGATCAGGCAGAGCAGACCGGCCGCCTGGACGGCGCCGCCGACCTGCAGGGTCCGCACCCCGATCTTGCCGATCATCTTGGGCGCGCGGAGCGCCGCGAGGAACTGGCCGAGTGCCATCGGGGCCATGGACAGCCCGGACTCGAAGGCGCTCATCCCGTTCCCGCCCTGCAGGGCCAGCGCGAAGACGAAGATGAAGCCGCCGAAGGCCAGGAACCCGCTGCCCAGGACGAGCAGCCCGCGGCGCATGGTGCCCTGCCTGAGCAGCGAGGGCGCGATCAGCGGGACCACGCCGGAGCTCTCCACCTTCCGCTCGTAGCGCCACAGCACGGCACCGACGGCGACGGCCACCGCCAGCAGCGCCCAGCACCACAGCGGCCAGTGCGTCTGGCGGCCGACGCTGAGCGGAATCAGCAGGGCGAGTACGGCGGTGCCGAACAGGGCGGTGCCCGTGAGGTCCGCGCCCTGCGGTGCGCTCGCCCTGGTCTCGGGCACCCACAGCTTCGTGCCGATCACGGCCAGGACGCCCAGCGGAACGTTCACCAGGAAGATCGGACGCCAGCCGAGGCCGGCGACGTCCGCCCACACGAACAGACCGCCGAGGAGCTGTCCGACGGCCGCCGACAGACCGCCGATCGCCCCGTAGTAGCTGACCGCGCGGGTCTTGGCGGGCTCCTCCAGGGCCGCCTGGATCGTGGAGAGCACCTGCGGCAGCAGCAGTGCCGCGGCCGCTCCCTGCAGTACCCGGGCGCCGACCAGGACCTCGATGTTCGGCGCGAGGCCGCACAGCAGCGAGGCGGCGGTGAACCCGGCGATGCCGATCTGGATGATGCGGCGCCGGCCGTACCGGTCACCGAACCTGCCGCCCAGCACCAGCAGGACGGCGTAGGTGATGCCGTAGCAGCTCACGACGAACTGCGAGGCCGACGCCGAGACGTGGAAGGAGTCCTGGATCGAGGGGAGGGCCACGTTGACGATGAACGCGTCGACCGTCGTCAGCGCGGCGGCGATCAGCAGCGTCGCCTGACCGAACGCGCCGAAGCCCGGGCGGACGGCGGCGCCGCCGCTGGGCGGGGCCTTGGTGGCTACATTCGACAAGGGAATTTCCTCAGCTTTCTGCACGGGGGTTGACAGGGGTGTGCTTTCCGCACGACAGGGGCGTGCTTTCTGCACGGGTTCTTCTCGGGGGTGGAGGGTCACCGGTACGACTGGTAAACGAACTGCCGCAGCCGGTTCATGATGGGGAGGGTGCGCGACGGGAAAAGCTGCGGGACGATGATCGCGGCGACGCCCGACGACGGGTCGACGAAGAAATTGGTGCTGCTCGCGGAAAGCCAGGCGTATTCGCCCTCGCGGGTCAGGATGTGGCTCTGCCCGGGCGCCTTCATGGTCATGAATCCGAGGCCGAATCCGACGGAGTTCATCACCTCGTTGATGGCGGGCACGGGCCAGTAGCCGTAACCCGATCCGAGCGTGACGTCGCCGGGCAGGTGATTGGTGCGCATCGACTCGACGGTCAGCGGCGAGATCACGTGGTCGGAGGTGGATCCGATACGACCGCCGTTCACGAGCATGCCGAGGAAGGAGATGTAGTCCTCCGCCGAGGTGTAGATCCCGCCCCCGCCCGAGAGGAAGACCGGGACCTCGGTGTCGACGGGAAGTCCGAGCGGGTCCAGTCCGCCGTTCTCCCCGGGGGTGTAGATCTCGGCGTAGCGGTGGGCCTGGTCGGCGTCCACGTGGAATCCCGTGTCCTTCAGCCCGAGCGGCTCGAAGAGGGACTCCTTCATGTGGACGTCGAGGCTCCGGCCCGAGACCACCTCGGTGATCCGGCCCAGGACGTCCGTGCTGACGCCGTAGTTCCAGGCGGAACCCGGCTGGAAGCGCAGGGGGAAGGACCCCCATGCCTCCGTGGCCGCGGCGAGGTCGACGCCCGCCGGGACACCCAGCGCGTAGCCGGCCCCCGAGTACATGGTGTCCACGGCGTGGGACTGGTGGGAGCCGTACCCCAGACCCGATGTGTGGGTCAGCAGGTGCCAGATCCGCATCGGCTCCACCAGCCCCTCGGTGACGGGGGCCTCGGCCATGCCGGCCCGGTAGACCCGCAGGCCTGCGTAGGACGGGAGGTAGTCGGCGACCGGGTCGTTGAGCGCGACCAGGCCCTTCTCCACCAGCGTCATGAAGGCCACCGAGGTCATCGCCTTGCTCAGCGACCAGGCGCGGAAGACGCTGTCCGTCTTCATCGGGCTGCTGTCGGCGATGTTCGCCATACCGCCCGCCGCCGCGTACTTCACCTCTCCGTGCTGGGACACCAGCGCGGTCCAGCCCGGCATCTTCCCGTCGTCGACCAGCCGGTCGAAATACTCACCGAGAGCGGACAGTCGATCCACGTCGAGCTGCATTGAACACTCCTGTCGTAATGAATTCGGCATGCGTACGGGGTCCGTGCAGAGGTCCGTACGAAGTTCCGTACGAAGTTCCGTACGGGGCCCATAGGGGGTCCGGACGGGGTCCGGCGGAAGTCCGTAGGGGTCCATACGGAGGTCCCTACAGGGTCCGTATGGAGTTCCCTGGGTCCGTACGGAGGTCCCCGCGAGGCCCCGGCGGGCAGGCCGGGGAATCTAGAGACGGTCGCCGCAGAAATCGTCGAGACATTTGCGCAGCGGCGGGCGGATGAGATAGCTCTCCTGCCGTTCGAGGTCGAACATCACCATCCGGCTCACGGCCTTGACGCTCACCTGCTCGGCGTTGTCGAGGATCATGAAGTTGAACTCGAAACTGGACCGTCGGACATTCGACGTCCACACCTCGACACTGACCGGCTCCAGCGAGTACTGGAGCGGTCGCAGATAAGCGATCTCGTGCGCGGCGACGACCGCGGTCTCCCCTTCGAAGGCGCCGGTCGACATGAGCCAGCGCATACGCGCTTCCTCGATGATCCGCACGATCTCGCAGTTGTTGACGTGCCCGTAGGAATCCACGTCGCCCCACCTCAGCGAGACCTCGATCGAGGCGCGTCCCATCCGGTTCTCGGCCGGACCGGAACGACGCGTCGTGATCTTCGGGCTGTGCAGTTTCACGGATGAGTGGCTGCTCATCGGTTGACCTCGTCTCAGCATGGCCGTCCGCGCTCGGCGATCTCCCCGGCGCACAAAGCGCCGCTGGCCCGGGAGCCGCTGCGCGCGCTGTGCGGTCGGGAGGGTTCGTGGCAGGGGAGAGCCGTCGGACGGCACGGACCTCGGACGCCTCCCCCGGGCCGGCCCGTGCCCGGCGCCTGCGTCGATCCTGACACAGGAAAATACCTTTGGGAAGGTATTTTTTGAGAAGACGCCCGAGCACCTGCCCCGGCACCCGGCCGGCGCACGGCCGCCGGCCCGCCTCGACACGCCACCGGCGGACGGCGATCGGCCTGCTCAACGGGGTGCCGCAGCGGCACACAGCACCTTCGGGCACCCCGTGGAGGCGGGCTCAGGACGGCTCGGGAGCGGGCCTCGGCCGGGCGCGCAGCGCCGGGAACAGCAGATCCCGCACCTCCCGCCAGCGCTCGGCGAAGTCGGAGCGCTCGTGGAGGTTGTTGGAGATGTGCTGGGCGCCGAAGAACGCCGCGACCGCCACCCGGGCGGCCACGTCGGGGACCACATGGTCCGCCAGCTGCCCCTGCTCCCGGGCCTCGCGCAGGAGCATCGAGATCAGGTTCGTCCAGTCCACGTACGGCAGGGGCAACTCGGCCTCGATCACGTCCCGTTCGTTCTGCAGCCGGGTGCCGGCCTGCATGATCGGGTCGTCGAGGAACGCCGTCGTGGCCGTGTTGAACATCTCGATCACCGTGTCCAGCGGCGAGAGTCCCTTGGCCCGGACCTCCCCCAGCGCCCGCGGCCAGCTGGAGTACAGCGCCTCCACCACGGCGACGGCCAGGGACTGCTTGTTGGGGAAGTGGAAGTACACCGCTCCCTTGGTCATCCCCACCCGGTCCGCCACGTCCTTGATGCCGGTCTGCTGGTAGCCCCGTTCCGCGAAGAGCTGCGCGGCACAGCGCAGGATCTCCGCCCTGGTGCGCACGGCGCGCTCCTGCCGGAGGTCCGGCCCGGTGACGGCCTGGGAGCCGCCCGCCTTCCGCACCGTCCACAAAGATGCCTGGTCAAACGCCTGTTCGGGCGCCTGGTTGCCACTCTGCCCCTGACTCATGACTCCCCTGTTCCGTCTCTCTTCGCTTGAACCACTGGAAATATACCTTCGCCCCGGTATATTTTCATCGCCGTGATCAGCGGTCGCCCGGCCGGCTTCACCGGACGCGGGCCGACCGTCTCTCGAGCACACCACACAAGGGGGAGTGGTTTCGCGTGTCCACCATCAGTGCACCGCCGAGAAACCTTTCGTCACGTCTGTCCGTTCCGGCGGCACCCGTCCGCCGGCTGTCGTTCAGCCATCACATGCCGCCCGGCGCCGTCCACAAGGCCTCCGCCACGGAGGTCTTCCTCACCGACGCGCTGCGCCTGGAGGAGGACCGCTTCGCGGTGGCCGCCCGATGGCACCGCGACCGGTTCCTGCACCACGACGGAACGAGCCGCCAGACCGATCCGCTGCTGCTGGTGGAGACGGTCCGCCAGGCCCTCATCCATGTCACCCACCGCTTCTACGGCGTGCCGCAGGGACACCCGTTCGTCCTCAACACGCTCGAGTTCGACCTGCTGGAGGGCGGATCCGACCTGCCGGAGGGCGGATCCGACCTGCGGGAAGGCGGATCCCACCTGCCGGGAGGCGGATCCCACCTGCGGGAAGGCGGATCCCACCTGCCGGGAGGCGGATCCCACCTGCGGGAAGGCGGATCCCACCTGCCGGGAGGCGGATCCCACCTGCGGGAAGGCGGATCCCACCTGCCGGGAGGCGGATCCCACCTGCGGGAAGGCGGCGGAACGCCGATCCGCCAGGGGGGCCAGATCCCCGTCGTCCTGGACATCACCTGCGCGCGGCAGGCGAAGTCGCCCCGCCGTCTGGGCATGGTCCTCGACGCCGTGGCCACGGCCGACGGCGCCCGTGTCGGACGGGTCCGCATGCACTGGGAGGTGCTGGACGCACGGCTCTACGCGCTGGCCCGCAACCGTACGAGGCAGCAGGCGCAGGAGCGGCCCGCCGGTGCGCTCCCCCGCGGGCTGCGCCGGCCGGCCCCGCGCGAGGTGGGCTACGCGCACGACGAGCACGTCCTGCTCACCCGGGACGCGCAGGCCGCCCACGGTGCGTTCTGGCTGGACACGGACCCCGGTCACCCGGTGCTCTACGACCACCCCTGCGACCACGTACCGGGCATGGTGCTCCTGGAGGCGTTCCGGCAGGCCGTGACCGCGACGGTCGCACCGCGGCGCCCCACCCTCACGCGCGTGTCCGCGGCCTTCAAGACGTTCGGGGAGACGGACGCGCCCGTGAGCATCACCGTGCGGCCCGGGTCCGCCCGTCCGGCCGGACCGTCCACCGTGGAGATCACCGCCGCCCAGTCGGAGACCGCCCTGGTCACCGCGCGCGTCGCATATCACCTGCCGCGGTCCCCGGAGCGCCACGGGGTGGCGTCGTGACGCACCTCGACGGGCCTGTGCCGTACGCCGATCGCACCGGGTTCGACGACGCGGCGGTCGAGCGGGTCGCCCGGACCGCGCGGCGCGATCTGCCGCTCACGGACGACCGCCGCCGGCTCGGTGAGGAGGCCGCGGCCGCCATCGCGGACGCGGGGTTCGCCCGGCATTTCGTGCCCCGTCGGCACGGCGGACGGGCGGGCACGTTCTCCTCGCTGCTCACCGCCTCGGCGTCGGTGGCGGAGACCTGTCTGTCCACGGCGTGGTGCGCCACCCTGTACGCGGCCCACGGACGGCTCGCCTCCTACCTCCCCGAGGAGGGCAGGCGGGCACTGTGGAAGGGGTCTCCCGACACGTTCATCGCCGCCTCGATCATGCCCCCGCAAGGAGAAGCGGTACGGGACCGGGACGGCTGGCGCATCAGCGGCAGGTGGGACATGGCGAGCGGCGTGCACCACGCCGACTGGCTGCTGCTGGCCTCCCGGACCGCGGGCCCGGACGGCCCCGAGCACCGGATCTTCGCCCTCCCCCGGCACGAGGGGACCGTACTGGACACCTGGCGGAGCCTCGGCATGCGCGGCACGGGAAGCAACGCGGTGGAGGTGGCCGGGTCCTTCGTACCGGCTCATCTCTCCTTCACCCTGGCCGAGTTGAACCGGCCCCAGGCGGCGGACGCGGCCCGCTGCCACCGCGTCCCCTACCTCCTGGTCGGGGCCCTGATGTTCGCGACGCCGATCGTCGGGGCGGCCCAGGGCGCACTCGACGCATGGCGTACGGCGACGGCCGGCCGCGCCCGGCACGGCGGTGCGGCAACCGGGCGGCGCGCGGAGACGGAACGGGTGCTGACCGAGAGCTCGGCGCAGATCACCGCGGCCCGGCTGCTGCTGGAGCGGGCCGCGCGACGCGCCGACCAGACGGACGCGACCCCTCTGCTGACGGCCGAGAACCGGCGCGACGCCGCCATGGCGGTGACCTGGTGCGCCGCCGCGGCACACCGCCTGTTCGGCGCCGCGGGCTCACGGGCCCACCGGGAGGACGACCCGCTCCAGCGGCACTGGCGCGACATCACCACCGCGGCGTCACACGGCGCACTGGGCCTCGAGGCGGCGGCAACGGGGTACGCGGAGGCGGTGTTCGGGACGGGGCCGGCGGAGGCGGCCGTGCCCGGGACGGGGACAGGAGAGGCGGCGTCCGGGACCGGGACCGGGACCGGAACGGGGACGGGGATCGCGGAGGCCGTGTCCGCGACGGGGACGGGAGAGGCTGTGTCTGGAGCGGCGGGAACCGGGGCGCCGGAGCCCGGGGCGGCGGGATTCGGAGCGGCGGAACCCGGGACGCCGGGACCCGCGGCGCCGGAACCCGGGACGCCGACACTCGGGACGACGGTTCCTGCCGGTGTCTGAGCGACGGCACTGAGTGGGAGGGGGTCCGGGGGCCCAGGAGGGCCCCCGGAGGGCCCCAGGGCTTGCGGGGAGGGACAGAGGGGGCGGCGGAGCGGTCCGCGGGCAGGGAAAGCCACCGAAGGGGGGAGGCACGGCCTGCGGTACGCGGGGCGAGGAAGTTCGGGGTTGGGAAGTGCGGGGCGAGGAAGTGCGGGGCAAAGACACGCGCCGCGGGCACGCGCGCCACGGGCACGCGCGCCACGGGGACGCGCGCCGCGACGACGCGCGCCGCGGCTCCGCACATCACAACCCGCCGCCACGCCCCCGTCGCGCGAGCACTCCGTCAGGAGGCGTGCTCAGGGAAGAGTTCCCGCACGATCTCCTCGACGCGCTCCACCAGGTCCCTGCGGTCGTTGAGCACCCAGGACATGTGCTGCGCGCCGAAGAAGGCGGAGAGCAGCACGCGCGCCAGCGCCTCGGGCCGGGAACCGGGCCGCAACTGGCCCTCTTCCCCGGCACTCTTCAGAAACCCGGTGAGCGCCTCCAGTGCCCCGACGTACGGAGTGGGCAGCGAGGAGTCGATGTAGGGGCGCTCGATCTGCAGCCGCGCTCCGGCCTGGATGACGCGGTCGTCACGGAAGAGCAGGGCGCTGCGGCGTACGAACTCGATCGCCCGGTCCAGCGGCGTGCGGTCCTCACCGAGCAGGGCCCTGGCCACCTCGCCGACCCGGCCGTAGAACTCCTGGGCGACCGCGACGGCGAGCGCATCCTTGTTGGCGAAGTGGAAGTACACCGCCCCCTTGGTCAGACCGGCTCGCTCGGCGACATCGAGCACGGTGACCTCGGGGAAGCCCTTCGCGGCGAAGGACTCGGCGGCCGCCTCCAGGACGCTCGCCCTGGTGCGGGCCGCCCGCTCCTGCTTCAGCGGCTCACCCTTGGCATTGGTCGCGGACCGGCGCGTGCGCACCGGGCGTGATTCGGTCTCCCTCGCCACCTTGGCCCTCCATCCACCTGCTCGTGCGAGAACTGCCGTCGACTGGCCATCCCCCGGGGGCCTCTGTTGCATCATACCTTCCGGAAGGTATATTTTTCACACCAGCACCGCCTGCTCTCGAACACCGCTTCGTAAGCCTGCGCGCCTGCCAACATACGGGGGGATCCATGCAGTTGCTTTTCGCGCTGCCGAAGGCCATACCTGACAGGAAGCGGCGCGACCGCGCGCCGCACCACACACTTCACGGCGCTCCTCACCGCGCCGTCCACCGCGCGCCCCGCCACGCCTTCCGCCGCGCGTCCCACCACGGCCTTCACCGCGCTTTCCACCGCACCTTCCGCCGCCCGGACCGCCTCGGCGATCCGCCGCACGCCCTCCCCTCCGACACCGCCTGACGGGACTCCGCCCGGCAGCCGGACGTTCACCCGGCCGCCTTGGCGGCGAGTCCGGCCAGGACGTCCCACATGTTCCGTACGCGCCGCAGCAGTTCCTCACCGCTGAGCTCGCCGGACGTGTGGTAGGCGCCGAAGAGCAGGGCCACCGTCAGGTCGGCGAACGGCTCGAGGGGCAGCGCGCCGTCGAGCCGGCCCGCGCCCTGCGCCTCCCGGAGCAGCTCGCGGGACGTCTCACGCACTCTCTCCAGCAGTACGGAGGGTTTGCCGCCGGCGCGGAACTCCTCGTCGGCGAGGCGCAGCGCCGCCTGCAGGCGTACGTCGGCCGTGACGCGCGCCGCCACGGAGCAGATGAACTCGCCGAGCTCGACCAAGCCCCGGCCCGGCCGGCGGCCGACCTCGCCGAGCAACTCCTCGACCACCGCCTCCAGATGGCGCCGCAGGGCCATGGCGAGCTCCTGCTTCGACGAGAAGTGCCCGTAGAGGGCGCCTTTCGTCAGACCGGTGCGCTCCACGACCTGCGTGAGGCTGGCGTCGGAGTAGCCGAAGCGCACGAACTCCGCGGCCGCCGCGTCGAGCACCAGCTCATATGTCCGGCGGGATCGCTCCTGCTTGGCCACGACAAAGCTCCTCTCCCGACGGGCAACACCGACCAATCCTAAAAATACCTTCTCGCAGGAATTTTAGATAGCCGTTCCGTAACCCGCCGTTCTCCCTCCCAGGAGGCCAGCCGTGCACACGACCACGTCCCCCGCCCCCACCACCCCCTGCCTCACCGGCCTGCGCGAGGGCGGTCCCGCCCCGATGACCACCGCACCAGGACCCCGTGCCCTGGTCTTCAGCGACGTGGACGAGACGCTGATCGCCTGCAAGAGCCCCTTCGACTTCCTCGCCTACTACCTCGAGCACCGCTACGGCCCCACCGCGGCCGCCCGCGCCACCGCACTGCGCGCCGAACTGGCGGCCCGCTCCGCCGCGGGCGAAACACGCGAGCGGCTCAACCGCGCCTACTTCAGGGCCTGGCGGGGAGAACCGGTCAGCGAGGTGACCGCCTGGGGCCGGCGCTGGTTCGCCGACCGCTCGGCACAGCCCGGTTTCTTCCTCTCCCCCACCCGGGCGGCCCTGCGCACCCACCGCGCCGCCGGCGCGGCGCTGATCCTCGTCTCCGGCTCCCTCCCGGCCGTCGTGGACCCCATCGCCGAAGCGATCGGCGCCTCCGAGACCGCCTGCGCCCGCCCGGCGACCAACGACGGCCACTACACCGGAGACCTGCTGGGCCCCCCGATGATCGGCCAAGCCAAGCGGGAAGCCGTACGCGCCGTACTGGCCAGACACCCCCAGGTGCCCGCCCTTGCCTGCTACGGCTACGGCGACCACACCTCCGACCTGCCCATGCTCACCGAGGTCGGCCACCCGGTGATCGTCGGCGACTCCCCGGAACTCTCCCGAAGCCTCCCCACGGCCACAACCCTGCCCGCCACGCCATAGCCCCGCACCCCCACAATGCCGAAGCCCGCACCATCCCCCATCCGGTACGCTGTGGACCGAGCGCCCCACCGGGCGCCACGGCTCGCCTTCGTAGCTCAGGGGATAGAGCACCGCTCTCCTAAAGCGGGTGTCGCAGGTTCGAATCCTGCCGGGGGCACTGCAAGAAGGGCCAGTTCAGAGGCTTAATCCTCGTGAACTGGCCCTTTGCCGTGATCCCGGCCGTGCCACACCCGTGCCACAAGGCCCGCTAGGAGCCCGCGTCCCCCCGTTCCTTTCGGATCATCAATCCGAGGCGATCGGCGATCTCGCGGTCACGGCCGTTGACCATGTGCTGATAGATCAGCGCCGCGCGGGGTGTGCTGTGGCCCATCCGCGTCATCAGCTCACGCAGGCTCGCCCCGGAGGCGGCGAGGGTGTTCCCGGTGTGTCGAAGATCGTGGAAGTGCACGGCGTGCGTGATCCCTGCTTTGGCCCGTGCGTGGATCCAGTCGTCCCGGAAGTTGCTCCGCCTCAGCGGCCGCGGGTCCGTAGGGGCGTGCGCGGGGTGCTTCCATCCCGTCCACCGTCGACCCAGGCGAAGCCGAGCAGACGCGGCCCATGGCGTCCAGGTCGTTCGTACAGTGGCGCGCTCCACCTGGACGCCATGAACCACGCCTGCTCCACGGTGTGTGGGTCGACGGCGGACGGGATGGAAGCTGGGGTAAGTGGTGGGTTGAGGGCACGGATATGGCCCGTCGCTATGTGATGTCCATCACTCGATAAATGGGGCAATTGCGGGCGAAAGTCTCCACTGCAGGGACTTGTGCAGGCCTCGTAGGTGCAGTTTTGTCAGAGCCGTGTGATATGGCCCTGCGTTTACGCAGGTCACGGAGTAAGCGCACTGAGGTATTGAGTGGTGGCGAGTGGTGCCGGGTGGTGGCAAGTGCTACCCCGTGTACCGCGAGGTCGACAAGAGCGGCCTTTACCCCGACGAGCACCTACTGTCAGGGCCGTGCCTTACGGTTTTGCTGTCAACACCGAAGGGCGCGCCCGCTCTTGGGCAAGAGGACTCGGGCGCGCCCTGCCAGCAACCGAGGAGGACTATGCCTATCCCGGCCAATGGTGGACTGTCAGCGCTCGACATCCACCGGCTTCAAACTCTCGCATGCGGCACTGACAGCCGCAACAAAACCAAGATCGTCTTGGCGGTCATCCTGGCCTGCGTCGTCAATGGAGACTCGCTAACCAGCCTCTTGCAGCAGGCGACTTGGCTGGTGGCGTCGATCACCGTTCTGATTCTCGTCCAGGTCGTTATGGGCCACCTCAACAGCGACATACGGGGCCGGACGGTTGTCAGTGGCTGACGGTAGCCTGAAAGGTTTGCCGCCAACCCCACATGTAGTGGTCGGAAGACCTGACGGGCCCACAAGTTGTGGTTCGCGTACCCCACTTGGGCCACTCGAGGCGCTATCCTTCTCGGCAGCGCGAAAGACCCCAGTTCAGAAGGACTGACGCGGGGTCGGTGCCTGCTCGAACTGGGGTCGTGATGCGTTCCTAGGCGCCCAACGACCCTACAGGGCTCAACCCTTCATCCAGAAGGGTGGGGTCAACATCGAGCGGTATCCAGCTCGAAGGGTAGGTGATCAGAATGGCCAAGAAGCTCACGCCGGGTACGCCGGCGCCGGAGTCGGGACAGTACAAGGTGCCCGGTTCCAAGACCGAGGTCACGGCCGTGAAGGGCAAGCCCCTTCCGCCGACGCCCAAGGCTGGCCAGGGTTACAAGCTCGTTGACCCGACCAAGCACAAGCCGAAGGGCAAGTGATGGGCGGGGGCAGGCTCCTCGGGGCCTGCCCCCTTGCCTCGGTTGCAGTACAGCAGCGAAGTACAGCAACTACAGCAACCGACCATAGCCGTCGGTACGCCTCACCCTCCGTCCGGCAGCCTGTACGACCCCTGATGACCGATCTCTATAGAGCTACGGATCAGAAGCTGCCGTGCCCCAGCCGTGCCCGATAGAGCGGGAAACCCTGGGGAACACCGGGCACTCACGGCGACCGGGCATGAGAACGACCCCTCGACCTAACACCCAGGTCCGGGGGCCGTTCTCGCTGCTCTCAGCGCGGAGGCGGTGGGATTTGAACCCACGGTGACATCGCTGCCACGACGGTTTTCAAGATCGCTCACAGACCTACGGGAACAGTCGGATCGTCTCGTAAGCGAGCGGGTACAGCGACAGCACGATGAAGCCCCAACCGGTGAGCCGGATGACTCCTCCATAGCGTTGCTCCGCCGCCTCTGACGGTGGCCCCGCCCGAGGCTGGTAGAAGCTACTCCGAAGCCCTCGATAGTCCCGGACGATGGCCGTCCCTAGCCTCGCGCTTTCACGAAGTGGGCTGTCCAGCTGGTGATCAAGACAGCAGAAAGTGCCTCTGACCAGCGAGAATGAGGATTGTCTAGGCCCTTGTTCCCGCCCCTGTCGGAGGCACTTTCCAGGTGAAGAAGCGTATCGGGTCGTACCCGCGTGTCCGCGCTGAGGGCGGCGGTCGCGGGGTGGTCTCGCAGGCCGGAGCCGTACTGCTGGTGGAGACGGTCCGCAAGTCCGGTCTGGATCAGGCGATATCGACGGCACTGGCGCCGTGGCGGAAGTCCCGCGCGGTGCACGATCCCGGCAAGACGGTGCTGGATCTCGCGCTCGCGGTCGCGGTCGGCGGCGACTGCCTCGCCGATGTCGCCATGTTGCGGGCCGAGCCCGGCGTGTTCGGGCCGGTGGCCTCAGATCCGACGGTCTCCCGGCTCATCGACACCCTCGCCGCCAGCGGGAACCGCGCTCTGACCGCGATCCGCCAGGCCCGCGCTCACGTCCGCGAACACGTCTGGCAACTGGCCGGCGACGCGGCGCCGGACGCCGACGGGCAGGTGACCGTGGACCTGGACGGAGTCCTGGTGATCTCCCACTCCGACAAGCAGGACGCGGCCGCCACCTGGAAGAAGACCTTCGGGCACCACCCGCTGATGGGGTTCGTCGACCACGGCACAGGTGGGTCCGGAGAGCCGGTGGCTGCTGTGCTGCGGCCCGGAAACGCAGGCAGCAACACCGCCGCCGACCACATCGCCACCACCCAACTGGCTCTGGCCCAGCTGCCGAAGACCTACCGGCGAGGCCGACGGACTCTGATTCGCGCCGATTCCGGAGGCGGCACCCACGAGTTCGTCGCCTGGCTCGCCCAGCGCGGCAGGTGGCTGTCGTACTCGGTCGGCATGAC
The DNA here is from genome assembly GCF_047049295.1 of Streptomyces sediminimaris. NCBI lineage: Bacteria > Bacillati > Actinomycetota > Actinomycetes > Kitasatosporales > Streptomycetaceae > Streptomyces > Streptomyces sediminimaris. Next base: position 3,673,359 of record NZ_JBJWOT010000001.1, read on the forward strand.
CATCACCGACGCCATCCACCAGGCCGTCCTGAAGGTTCCTCCCTCCGCCTGGACGCCGGCCGTCGAGACCGGCGGCGACATCCGTGACGGCGCCTGGGTCGCCGAGATCGCCGGTGACGTGCTGAACGGCTGGCCGAAGGGGATGCGGTTGATCGTCCGCAAGGAACGGCCGCACCCCGGCGCCCAGTTGCGGATCACCGACGCCGACGGCCTGCGGCTCACCTGCTTCGCCACCAACACGGCGGACGCCCCGATCGCCGCACTCGAACTGCGGCACCGCCAGCGGGCACGCGCCGAGGACCGCATCCGGGCAGCCCGCGCCACCGGCCTGCGTAACCTGCCCCTGCACGACACCGCGCAGAACCAGATCTGGCTGGAGATCGTCCAGATCGCCCTCGATCTCCTCGCATGGATGCCCATGCTCGCTCTGACTGGCGAAATCCGCAGGTGGGAGCCCCGGCGTCTCCGGATCCGTCTCTTCTCCGCCGCCGCCCAGATCGTCACCACCGCCCGCCGCCGGTACCTGAGGTTCACACGCCATTGGCCTTGGACCGACGTGATCACCGACGCCCTGGCACGACTTGACGCTCTCCCGAACCCTGGCTGACCAGCACGTTCCCGTCCCTGCGAGCAGCAGCACCCCGACCGGAGCCGTGGAACCCGGCGCCCACCCGACGCGACAGTCGGGCCATCAGCCTGACCACCACCAGCTCGAACAACCGAAACGGCCCGCCGAAGAAACCGACGGACCGTCACGAAAGATCGAGGCTAGTGCCAAGCCGGGGACGGCGAAGGCGAGGGATAGCAACCAGTCCATGGCCGCACGGTAGTTGGTGCGACAGAGCGATGTCGACGGTGATCCCGGCAGGGACCATCATTGACTGACAGGCTGCGTAAGCCGAACTGTCAAGGGTGCATAGGTCGTCTGACACCAGCGGCTGACACCAACAAGGGCGTACGGCGCCGGTCACCGCCGAACCTCAGCGGCAGCCGGACCAGGGTTCAGTGGACGTTCAACACGGTCGGGAGAGCAGCTCGATCGACCTGTTAAGGACGAGGCCAGAGGTTCAAGTACAAGACCGCAGGGGGAACTTCAGTGTCAGCGAGGGAGACGTTCTGGAGCCGTGCGGGTTTCGCATTGCGGCAACTCTCGCGACGGCCCTTGTTGCTCGTCGGATGGGTAGCCCTGGCTGCGTGCACCGTAATCGTGCAGAAGCTCGTGCCTGAGCCGTTGTCGGCCGCCGTCTACCCGGTAGCGCTTTTCCTCGCCCTGTGGCTTGTCTCCCGTGGCGCGAAAGGGAGGTAGAACCGGGTTCCCTGGTTCGTGCCACTTCTGTGCCAGAACGGACGGGAACTCACGGGGAACCGGGGTCCGCGGGGGTGAGTTCCACCGGACTGTGCCAAGGTATGGAATTCGCAGGTCAGGCCCGAGATCGCCCAACCTCGCTCCTAAAGCGGGTGTCGCAGGTTCGAATCCTGCCGGGGGCACAACGCGTTGCCGCTCTGACCTGGGGTCTATCTCCCAGGGAGGGGTTCTGCTCGGCCTCGGACTCCTCGTCCGGGGCCGTTTGCGTGAGCGGACGGAGAGTTGATTCCCCGAAGTCTCTCCAGCGGATAAGCATCGTCCGGCACGGGCTCCGGCCCGGTCTTCTCCGGGCCATCGGGCTCTGGCTCCGCTTCGGGCGCCCAAGGAGCGCACGAGCGGGCACGGAGTCGCGCTTCTGCCGAAAGCGGTTACGCCTCTCCGGAGCCCAGGGCGTGGACGAGCCCGCAGACTCTCGGCTGCAGAAGGCCGTCGAGACGATCGTCATGACACCGGCGGCAGCCGAAAAGGTCGTGGACGGTTACCGCGGGGCCTTCGAGGACAAGAACGAGCGAAAGCCCGAGAGCCTGGAGGACAAGGGCCGGATCGCGGCCAAGGTCATAGGCCGGTACTCCAAGATGTCAGCAGCCACTGGAGCCGTCACCGCCGCCCCTAGCGTGATTCCGGGGGCCGGGACCGCGGTCGCGATCCTGGGCGGTGGCGCCACCGACATCGCCGTGGCACTCAAGCTCCAGGTCGACATGTGCATGTGCCTGGTCGAGGTGTTCGAGACCGAGCTGAGTACCGAGGACAAGAAGCACCTCGCCTTCACCCTCGCCCTGGCGGATTCGGTGGAACAGATGGCGTCGAAGGGCGGCAAGGCGGCGGTGCAGAAGATCGCCGAGAAGCTGGTCTACCAGCACCTGAAGGGGCCCGCCCTGGTCACGATCAAGCAGTTGTTCAAGCGCGTGTCCATCACCTTCACCCACCCAGAAGGCGATGGCCAAGGCGATTCCGGCCGGCGTGGGAGTCGCCTTCAGCAGCTCGACCAACTACGTGCTGACGAGGGTGGTGGGCAGGGTTGCCGTCGCCGTCCTGGCCAAGGACGTGAAGTAGCTACGCCGCATCACGTCCCTGGACGCGACCGCGCTTGGCTATGCGGAGGGGTCAGGAGTTTCGGGCGAGGGCGGCAGGGGGTCGGCGACGAAGGTCCCCAGCCCGACCTCGCCCCGCGTCCACCCCTCCTCCCGCACATGCCGCATCGCCTTCGCGGCTGTCGCATTCACCACGCCGAACTCCTGGGCGATTTCCAGAGTGGAGGGCACGCGGCTTCCCGGCGGATACGTGCCGTCCTTGATACGCCGGATGATCTCCGCTGCGATCTGCCGCCACAGCGGGCGTGTGCGGTCAAGCTCCATGACGTCAGCGTGGGTGACCACGGCATTCCGCGCATCCGTGGTTATCTGCGGTTATCCACGATATCTTGGGTCTGCAACGCAAAGCGGCCCCGACGGGAAGCGGCTACTTCCCTACCGGGGCCTCAGCCGACTGATTGGGAGTCGACCTATGCGCAGCCTACTGGCCGCGATTCTGGCCCTGTTCCTGCCCGCCCGCGGCACCCACCACTCGACAGCACCCCCACCACCCCTGCCCCTCACCTCCCGCCCTCCCGCCCGCCCCGGAACCCCCACCCGTGATCACGTGTCCGCACCCCGCGGACGTCATCACCGTCGACGGCATGCCCCTGGTCCGGCCGTACGTCGTCGAGTGGGAACGCGAGCGGGACGAACGTGACCGGCGCCGTCTTCAGCGCGAGCGGCGCCGGGCGGCTGGTCCTGGCGTCGCCGGGGCAGGACTACGTTCCGGTTCCGTGGGAGGTCGCCGTATGAGCACGAGCACGCCGCGTCTGCGCAGTCTCGGCCTCGACCCCGCCACCGGCAAGGAGGCCTTGGCGGTCACGCGCCCCCGGCGGCCGCCTTGAAGAGCTGGCCGACGCGCACGCCCTGAAGGCCGCCGCCGCCCTGATGACGATCGTCGGCGCCGTACTGGAGGCAGGGAAGGCTTCGGACGCCGAACTCGCCGCCTTCGTCACGCCGTTGCACGCCGCGCTCGAAGAATGCGTCGGCATCATCGCGACCGACCGCGAGTGACCCCGTAGAGGTATTCCACCTTGAGGCCGGTGGCGCCCCGAGGGTTCGTCCTGGGCGCCACTGAGCCCACATCCGCGAGGACTGGACCACGACGTCTGACTCGTACACCCCGGCTGGATATGCTGACCGGGCCACCCTTTGGAGGACATCGTGAGCACACAGTCGGACCATGGCATGGAGCTGCTCCCGCGCCCCGAACGTACCCCCGACGCCGTCCGTGTGGCGCTCGCCCGGATCGCTCCTCACCGCCTGGACGAGATGGAAAAGCACAAGGAAGAAGCACTCGCCGCCGCCATTCGGACGAGCAGGATCGGGCACCTTCAGCACTGGCTGACCCACTGGGCCGCTCAGGTGGAGATCGAGCGTCGCCCCGATCTCTCCGCCCGCCGTAGCCGCGCTCTCGCCACGATCCACGGCACGACCAGCAAGGACGACCCCGCATTCCGATCCGCCATGGATGAGCTGCGTGCTGTCGAGGACATGGCCACGCAGGCGGTGTCCGAGTGACGTGGAGGTGGGAGTACGACCCCAGCGAGGCGTACGTCATCGGCGGAGCACCGCCGGCCTTCGTCGCCGAGGTCGAGAAGAAAGCTGACGAGTTGGTGCGGGCTGCTGCGGCCTTCTACCTCGACGGAACTCAGTACGAAGGGCTGGGCCCTAAGGGAGATACCGCACATATCGACAGCGGATTCTTCGTCTACCTCATCGTTCCCCGGCATGAGTGTGTATACGTTCGCCAAGTGACCTGGATCTGATCCGGCGGTCGGCCCCCGTCTCTTCGGAGCGGGGGCGTTTTCTGTCTGCGCATCCTTCTGCCCATCGTCCACCGCTGCGACCGCGCCCATGTAGAACCGCGAACCCTGGACGGCATCCTGACGCAGCGGTCACGCTTGACCCCTGACTGTGACTGTTCATCACGTACACCGGGGGCAAGGTGCCGCAGGAGGCGATCTCCGACCGTTACGAACTCCTGGAGGAGCTGAGCCACGGCGGCATGGGCGACGTGTGGCGCGGCTACGACGCCGTGCTCGACCGGCCCGTCGACGTGAAGCTCATCCGGCAGGCGTCGGTCACCTCCCCGCAGCTGGCCGAGGAGTTCGCCAAGCGCTTCCGTCGCGAGGCCCGCATCACCGCGCGTATCCAGCACCCGGTGTGCCGCAGGTGTACGACGCGGTGCTCGACGCGACGGCGTACCGCTGTCCGCCTACCTCGACCCCGGCCGGCCGCTGCCGGTCAGCTGGGCGGCCGCCGTCGCCGCGCAGGTCGCGACCGTGCTGTCGTACGCGCACGACGTGCCGGTGATCCACCGGGACCTCAAGCCGGGCAACATCCTCGTCGCCCGCGACGGCACGGTGAAGGTCCTCGACTTCGGCATCGCGGCGATGCTGCGGACCGACGTCACCAAGCTGACCGCCACCGGCAGCCCCATCGGCACCCACCAGTACATGTCGCCCGAGCAGGTCCGTGGCGGACGCATCACCCCGCAGACCGACCTGTACGCGCTCGGCTGCGTACTGCTCGAACTCCTCAGCGGGCGCCCCGTGTTCGAGGCGGAGAGCGAGTACCTGCTGATGTACCAGCACGTCAACGCCGCCCCCACCCCGCTGCGTCAGCTGCGGCCCGACGTCCCCGAGGCGCTGGAGGAGCTGGTCCTGCACCTGCTGCGCAAGGCGCCCGAGGCGCGGCCCGCCGACACGCAGGAGGCGTACGCGCGGCTGCTGCCGTTCCTCCCGCCGCCGGGCCAGGAGCCCGGCACGGCGGATACGGGGCCGGCCGGCGCGCCCGACCCGACGGGCGTGTTCCGTCACCCCTTCGCGCCCCGTGCCCGCGCCGAGGCCCCGGCGCCCGGTGGTCCGGCGCCGACGGCCGTCCTCCCGGGGGTGCAGCCGGTGCCCGTCCCCGCCCGGCTGCGCGAGGACATCAAGGAGGCGTACGCGCATTCCGACGCCCTGCTGGAGGAGCGGTTCGCGCAGGCCGCCGAGGTGCTCGGCGAGGTCATCGAACCCGCGGCCCTTGCCCTCGGCTCCGAGAGCAAGCAGGTTCTTGGGCTGCGCCGTCAGCGGGCGGCGATCCTCCTCCTCGGCGGCGACTACCGGACCGCCCTGCCCGAGTTCGACGCCCTCGCCGACGCCTACGCCCGTATCGCCGGGCCCACCGGCAAGCAGGCCCGCGCCTGCCGCGCCCGGGCGGCCCGCTGCCGCGCTGAACTCGGCCAGGTCACCGACGCGCTTGCCGCGCTCCAGGGTGTGCTGAACGTCGTGCGGGCCGTCGACAGCGACGTGAGTGAGGAAGCCGTGGAGCTGCGGCACAACATCGGGATGCTGCTGCTCGCCCAGGGCCGGACCGCCGAGGCGCGGCAGGTCCTCGAACCGCTCCACCAGGACATGTGCATGGTGTTCGGCCCGGAGGACGAGATGACCGTCGAGATCGCCGAGGCGCTCGCCGTGATCCGCCTCGACCTCGACGGTTCGGCTTCCTGACCCGCTTCCTCCAGAAGCAGCGTCGCCACAACCATGCTGCTCTGCGGCCGAGGGTTTCGCGACGGTCACGTGGCCGGGTGGTTCAGCCCTCCCCGGTGTGGCCGTCAGGCCAGTGGTGCCACCGGCCGTGTTCCGATCCTCTGGCGACGGGTCCACCGCGCCGATTTCCCACTTGTCGTGGGCTTGCTGGTCGGATGCCGGCCGACGGGAGGGGCGTGAGCGAGATCAGCGTGCCGGAAGGACGGCAGACAGTACGCTGAATCCAGCGGGATCGGGCCCGCAGCACAGTGTCCGGGAGGTGCTTCATGACGGCCGAGATGGTGGCCCCGGCGTGGATGCATGAGCAGATCACGGCGCAGGAGTACGAGTCCTGGTCCGAGGAGCAGTGCGCCGGTATCGAGATCGTGGACGGGATGGTCGTCGTGAGTCCCAGTGCCTCCAAGCGGCACAACCGGCTGGCCCGGATTCTGGCGAACGCCCTGGACGCTGCCGCGGGCCCGGAGTGGAACGCCGACACGGACTTCGACGTCCGGCTCCAGGACGTCCCCCTCACCAATCGCCGCCCGGACGTCGTCGTGTACCGCGCGGACACGATCGACATCACCCCCACCCGCCCCGAGCACGTGCTGCTGGTCGCGGAGGTGGTGTCGCCGGGATCGGAGACCACCGACCGGATCGTGAAGGTCGACCAGTACGCCAAGGCAGGCATCGGCTTCTACTGGCGGATCGAGCAGGCCGCGACAGGCGTTCCTCTCGTGTACACCTACGTTCTCGACCCCGCGGCGCAGACCTACCGGGACGGAGACGTGTTCACCGGCGTCCTCAAGGCAGCGGCCCCCTTCCCGGTGGAGATCGACCTCAGCCAGATCTGACCCACGCGCTGCTCAGCAACCGGCAGCGCGTGAGCGATGCGTGAGCGGACAGCCCGGTACGGGGCGGCATGAGCCGGATCAAGTGGCTCGCCGTGTGGCTGTGACCAGGGGAAACAGCACCGCTGCGGCAGCGCCAGGCATCCCCCGGCACGGATTCGATCCCACTCCTGAAGCGGGGGTCGCAGGTTCGAATCCTGCCGGGGGCACCAGGCAAAACGGCCCGGAACGATCATGGTCCGGGCCGTTTTGACGGCGCCATCTGACGGCAGTGGCCTCTCAGGCGCCCGGAGGATGGCGCTTGAGCAACCGGTCCATGTCGCTGATCGCTTCCCGCCGGGTGTCGTGCACGACGTGCGTGTGGACGTCCATCGTGATGCCGGTCCGGCTGTGCCCGATGCGTTTCGCCGAAGTCTGGGACGACGCCGACCGGCGGGCGCACACCGCCGTTGTCAAGGTCCTCACCGGCGAGGGCGGGAGCGCCGTCCAGGCCGGCGACGGCCGCATCGACCTGCATCTCGGCACTGTCGTCGACGATGTCAAGCAGAAGCCGGCGGACGCGGGATTCGACCAGGCGGCACTCGCCGTCTGCAGCGCACCCGCGCACCACGTCGCCCTGATGCCACGGTCATCGGCGTCGGGGTCATGATGATCGTGCTGCTCGCCGGCCTCGCGCTGATGCGCCAGGTCCACCTGGGCTTCATCCGCACGACCGCCCTGCCGCAGGACACCGCGGCCGACATCTGCGGCACCTTCGTCCGCTTCCTGAAGGACGGCACGCGCATGGTCCTGGTTCGCGCCGTGATCACCGCTTCGGCCGCCTACCTGTACTGGCCGGGACGCGCCGCCCGCTGGGTCAGACGTGACGGCGGCGGGCGGAACCGGGACGACGGGCACTACCGCACCCCGGAGGCCGTGGCACTTGTCCTCGGCAGCGTCGTCCTCATGCTGGCTCTCCTCGGCATCCTCGCCGCGGCCTCCGGTACGGCCGCGAACACCCGGCCGTCGGCGATCGGAAGGTCATCCGTCCCGGGTGAGGCGGGCAGAGGCGCGCAGGGTCTCTCCTGAAGAGGTACGTCACCCGACCGCCGGAAACACAGAAGGAGTCTGAGATGACCGAGCAGCAGACAGGAGCGGGTGGCGTCGCCGCCCTCGCCGAGGCGAACGCGCCGGTGTTCGAGACGCTCGTCCAGATGACGCTCGACACATTCGAACGGTCCGGGCTGGACCAGGAGACGTATCTGCTGGCCCGCATTGCGGCCCTGGTCGCCATGGACGCCTCCGCCCCCTCGTATCTCCTCAACGTCGGCACCGCCGCGGAAGCCGGCGTGCCGCTGGAGAAGATCCAGGGAACGCTCGTGGCGATCGCTCCCGTGGTGGGCAGCGCCCGCGTGGTGTCCGCCGCCCGCGCCATCGGCGAAGCCTTCGGGCTGGAACTCCCCACGGACGAGGAAATGTGACCACCGGCCCGGCCGGGCACCAGCCCGGCGGGGCTGAGCAGGTCGGCGCCCCCTCCTCTCATACGCGCCGGAGCCTCGACGAGGCCGGCACCGAACAGGAGAAGCGATGGACAGTTACGTGAACCTGGCCTATGACTACCCGGTCCTCGGAGCCTTCTGGACCGTCATGTGGATCTTCCTGTGGGTCATGTGGCTCTTCCTGCTCTTTCGCGTCGTCATCGACATCTTCCGCGACGGCTCCCTGAGCGGATGGGCCAAGACGGGCTGGCTGGTCTTCACCGTTGTCCTCCCCTTCCTGGGCGTCTTCGTCTACGTCATCGCCCGCGGCAAGGACATGGGCAGGCGTGAGCAGGAGCACGTCAGGGCCAGGCTGGAGGAGACGGACCGCTATGTCCGCGAGACCGTCGGTGCCACCGGCCCGACCAGCGAGGCGGACCAACTCGCCAAGCTCTCGGAGATCCGGGCCCGCGGCGACATCTCCGACGAGGAGTTCCGCCGGGCCAAGGAGAAGGTCCTCCACCCGTGACCCGATGCGGCACAAGCCGGCAGCACCGGCAACCGGTGCTTCGCGCCGCGGCCACGACGACACGGCGGCATGGCCCCAGTGAGTGACAGCGCAGCCTGACGGACGGGACGGGCTCCGTGCTCACCCTGGTGGGAGCCACCCTGACGCCGGTGTTGTTCCCCCGCCGCTCCCACGAAGATCGCGGTAAAGACCGGGCTTCCCCTGAAACTGCTGAGCGACGTGCAATAGGGCAGGTGAACAGGAGGTCGGCCGACCCGTCGGCACCGCAGGGGTTGGGGCCGACGGCGGTCGGCCCTGGGGCGGCACCCCCTCGTACTCGAAAAGTAATTCGGGTGTAGAACGCAATAGCGAAATCGTTTCGCATAAATCTATGAATAAGACGATCTTAATTTCTTTTGTGGCAAACTCGGTGCCAGCAACGGGCGAGGCGGGGGAGTGAGTTGCCATGTCAGCAACAGGGACGGATTTCGGCGACGAACTGCGCCGCGCGCGCCAGGAATCGGGTATGTCGCTGATCCGGCTGGCCGAGCGGGTCCACATCTCGAAGTCGTATCTGAGCAAGATCGAGCGCGGCGCGGCGACGCCCAGCGACCGGATCGCACGGGCGCTCGACGCCAAACTGAGTGCGCACGGACGGCTCGCCGCGCTCCTGGTTCCGCGGGTGCGGCAGAACGGGGACGCACCGGCGGCCGGGTTCGGACCCGGCGGGTGGTCCTTCCGGCTGCTCGCCGACGGCGCCGCCGACTTCACCGCGGGCGACGTCGACTCCCCGGGCGCGCGCAATCCGCTGGACAGGTCGGCGCCGGCCGTGGTCGCCCAGTGCGCCGTAGCCCCGGCGTTCCACCAGGGCGTGCCCGCCGGGGAGTCCCTGCCCGTCTTCCAGGCTCTGTTCCACGAGTACCGCCGACTCGGCCAGTTCTCCGGCCCGGCGGTCGTCATCCCGATGAGCACCGCGGCGACCGCCGTACTGCGCGGCCTGGGCCGAAGCGCTTCCACCGCCGAGCGGGGCACCGCCCTGCGGCTCGCCGCGCGGTATGCCGAGTACACCGGCTGGATGTGGCAGGAGGCGGGCGACGACCGGGCCGCCGCCTGCTGGACCGACCAGGCCGTCCACCTGGCCGAGGCCGGCGGCGACCGCGAGCTGACGGCTTACGCGTTGCTGCGGCAGGCTGAACTCGCGCTCTACCGGGGCGACGCCTGGGCCACGGTGGAACTCGCCCGGGCCGCCGGCAGCCGGGCGCGCCACGGCCGTACCAGGGAACTCGCCGCGCAGCGCGAGGCCCAGGGGCACGCGCTGCTCGGGGACGAGGACGCCTGCCGCCGCGCGCTGGACCGCGGCCACCAACGCGCGCAGGAGGCACTGGCGCAGGCGGACGGCGTGCCCGCTCTCGGCGGCACCCATCTCCCCGACCTGACCGCTTTCGTCACCGCCTGGTGCCTGCGGGAACTCGGTGAGCCGGAGCAGGCCGTGGACCTGCTCGACGCGAGCCGGGACACCATCGCACCGCACGCCGCGCGCGCCCGCGCCCGCCACGGCGCACGGCTGGCCCTGGCGCTGACCGACGCCGGAGACGTCGAACGGGCCTGCCTGATGGCGGAGTCCGTCGCCCGGGACGTCCTGGTCACCGACTCCGCCACGGTCAGGAGCGACGTGCGGCAACTGCGCTCGGCGCTGACCAGGCGGAGCAAACATCCAGGGGTCAGGGACGTGCTCCCCGTCGTCGCCGAGAGCCTGCGCGGCGGAGTCGGGTCCGGGTCCGGGACCGGGACCGGGACCGGGGTCGGCCCCAAGGGCGATGCCGGGACCATGCCCGGTTCCGGGGCTGAGTCCGGGTGCTCCGGCGGGCCGCAGGGCGGCTGACCCTCCCGCACCGCCATTCCTCCGGGACACCTTCCGCCCCGGTGCCACCGGCTCTCCCGCACCCACGGACCGTTTGTGTCCTGTCGCCTGCGGAAGTGTCCACAGGCAACACGTTGACCGGCCAAAGGGCGGCTGAAAACGTCGTTTTTGCCTCTCACCAGTCGCCGGTCGCACCGTGCTCTCCCGATCCACACCGTCATCTCGGACACCCTTGCGCGACGCCGTCGCCCGAGGCACCCGCAACCAGTCACCGCGAAGCGAGGAACACCGTGGCCCCGTCCATCTTCGTCAACTTCCGCCGCGCCGACACCGGCGAGACCGGCGTGCACATCGACACCGCGCTCGTCCACGAGTTCGGCAAGGACGCCGTCTTCCGGGACCAGCGCTCCATCGCGGAAGGCGCCTACTTTGCCGACGACATCGACCGGAACCTGCGCAAGAGCGACCTCATCCTCGTGGTCATGGGCCCGCGCTGGGCGTCGCTGAGGGACGGGGAGAACCGCCGCCTCATCGACGACGAAAGCGACTGGGTCCGCCGCGAGGTCGCCTTCTCCCTCGCCATGAAGCTGACGGTGCTGCCGGTTCTCGTCGGCGACGCCAAGCTGCCCGACTGGTCCGAACTGCCCCAGGACATCGCGGCCCTGACCACGCGTCAGGCCGCCTACTTCCGGCCCCACCAGGCGCACATCGATTTCCCGCCCCTGGTCCAGGCCATCCGCCGCGCGGTGCCCGGCCTGCGGCCCGCCCGCCACGCCGAGCCGGAGGGCGAAGCGGCCGGCAACGCCGGCGTGAACGTCCGGATCGACCGGGCCGACGCCTCCCCGATGGTCTTCGGCGGACACCACAACACGGCGAGCACCAACCCTTCCCCCAGCCCCCGCGAGAACGCCGCCGACCACTCCCAAGACGACGAGGAACGCCCGTGAGCACGCCAGCACACCAGCCGGAAGACCCACCGGCGGACAGCGGCCCCGGCCCTGAGCCCGCGGACAGCGCCGCACACACCACCGCCACGCCCACGGACACCACCGCCGCGGAGTCCGGCGAGACGCCCCGCCCCGGGTCGGACCAGGACCCCCGCGGCCCCCAGGGGCCGGGGGACCACGGGCAGCAGACGGAGGCGTCCGGCACCGCGGTCCCGCAGGAACCGGTTTCCGAGGCGGCCCGTCCACGCCGCCCCGCCCACGAAGCGGGCGACTCCGCCGAGGCCCTCTCCGGAGAGCACCTCAGCGTCTACCTGCGCCAGTCGTCCCACAGCCCGGCCGTCTACGGCGGCAGCCACAACGCCGCCATCGCGGTCAACCTGGGTGGCGAGCAGCCGGTCGAGTTCCAGCTCATCCCGCTCGACGCCGTCGACCTGGCCCGGCGGGACCGGCTGTACCAGCGGCTCCCGCATCACTCCGAGATGGCCGGCGGCCTGGCCGTGAACCACCTCATCGTCCTGTTCGGCGCGCGCGGCAGCGGCGTGGACACCACCGCGCGCGTCCTGCTGGGCCACGCGTGCGGCGACAGCGGACGTGTGGGCGTCCTGCATGCCACGGGAACCAAGCCGGCCCAGGCCCTGGCCGAGCAGGCGGACCGGTACCTCAGCCGCGGCCACGGCGTCCTGCTCGATCTGGGGACCGAGCGTCCCGGACCCGAGGTCCTGAAACGCCTCGGCATGCAGGCCGTGCGGCGCAAGGCGTTCGTCGTGCTGATCGTCGAAGGCACCGGGACCGATCTCGGCACCCTCCAGCCGTACGCCTTCGCCCACCCCCGGCCCGACCTGAAGAACATCCTGCTGGTCCACCTGGCGGAGGCACTGGACCAGCACCGCGCCCGGCACCAGGGGCAGCCGGACGCCTGCTCGGCCCACGACGTACGGGAGTTCACCCGGCGGGTGAGTGAGGACGCCCGCCTGGACAGGGAACTCGGCGGCACCCTGCCGGTCCGGGACGCCGTGTCCCTCGCCGGGACCCTCGCCACGTACCTGCACCTGCCCCCGGAAGAGCTCGGCCGGGCCTTCGGCGTCTGGCGCGACCGGCTGCGCACCGCGGCCAGGGTGTTCCTCGATCTGACGAACCCTGCCCCCGATCCGGCGCCCGACCCGTACGAGCGTCCGATGCGCATCGCCTACGTGCTGTGCGAGAACATGCCGCAGTCGGATTTCATCCGGGTGGGCACCCTGCTCTGCGACGAGGTGCAGCGCACCGAGAACCGGGAAACGGCGCCGCTGCGCCCCGTCTTCGAACTGGATCTCGACCAGCTGGTCCCGCCCGGCATGGGGATAGCCGCCGCCTCCGAGACCGGAGCGGCCGACAACCCGCGCCGCATCCGGCTCGCCGAGCCGGAGCTGATGCCGACCGTCATCGAGGTCATCTGGCACGGCCTGGGCTGGCTCCGCGCACCGTTGCTGCGGTGGCTGCACCGGCTGGCCCACGACCAGCTGGAGCGGGTGCGGTCCCGGGCCGCGTTCATCGCCGGCCACCTGCTGCGCCACGACTTCGACAGCGTCTACCGAGACCTCGTGCGGAACTGGGCGCGCGGCGAGTCGGTACGGGAACGCCAGTACGCCGCCCTGGCCCTGGCCGTCGCCGCGGAGACCGGGGACCCCTGGCTGACCGCGCGGATCGACCGGCAGGTCGCCGCCTGGGCCGGCAGCCCCGTGACCCGGCTGCAGGACAGCGCCGCCCGGGCCTACGGCACCCCGGTGGGCACCCGTGATGTGCGGGCCACTCTCACCGCCCTGCAGAAGCTGGGCGGCAGGCCCGGACTCAGCGGGTACGCGTCCGTCGCCTACGCCATGTCCGCGCTGTTCCTGACGGGCGGCGGCACCGAGCCGGTCACCGAGGCGCTCGGGCGGTGGATCCGCTCCGACAACGACCACCTGCGCCGGCACGCGCTGCGGGTACTGCTCGTCGTCGGCCCGCTCGCCGTCGGACCCGAGCTGCCGTACCGGCCGAAGCTCGCTCACGGGGCACTGGACGACCCCGCGGGAGCGCAGACGCTGCTGCTGCTCTGGCGGGACGCGCTGATCGACCCGGTCCACTCCGGGCAGACCTGGGAACTGCTGGGGCACTGGCTGCTGGCCGCCGACGAGGACAAGGAACTCGGTGAGTTCCTGGACGAGTTCGTGCCCCGCGTCTGCTCCGACGCACACCGCAGGCGCCGCGCCCTGTTCAACCTCGGCCGGTGGGCGCGACGGTACCCCGACGCCCGCTCCCTGAGCCGCGTTCTGCGCGCCCTCCGCGAACGCTGAACGACCACCGTCCGCACCACACCCGCACCCGCATTCCACCTCCCGCCCCGCCATCAGCGGTCAGCTGTCGGCGATCAGCGGTCTCAGTCACCCGAATCAGGAGGAACAGCCATGGGACGACGGCCCAAGGGCCTGATCACCACCGTCCGCGAGGCACTGCGCGCATGGTGGCGCTCGAAGTTCGACCAGGCCGACGACCAGGCGACGGACGCCGTCTGGACCGACGGGGACGACGGCGGATCAACGCCCCCACGCAAGAACAAGAAGGTCTACGTGCAGTCACTCCCGCACGCGGCCGCACTCGCCCTGCCCGCCCGCGACGACGTGTTCTGCTTCGAGGTGATCCCCGCCTTCCGCTGGAGCAGCACGGCCATGTCCCGCGAGACGCTGAAGGCGCGGGTACCCCACCACGAGGACGCCGCCCGCGAGGAACTCCTTCGCGTCGCCTGGTCCACCGCCCGGGACTGCGCCGCGCACGAGCCGGCCGCCGCCGAGGCCGCGATCAACAAGAAGCTGTCCGCCGAGGGCAACTGGTGCTTCGACGACAGCAGCGGTCTCATCCGCTGCCGGCCGTCGGTGCGCGTACGGATGGACGCCGACCTGCGGGAGCACGTACGGCCGCACCACCTGGACCAGGTGACGATCAGCGAGACCGAGGAGGTGGGCCGGCGCCGGGCGCAGCGGGCACTGGCGCTCACCGAGGCATGGCTGGAGGTGATCAGCGAACTGGAGCTCCTCGGCGAGGTCGACGCGCACCAGCGGCGCCTGCTCGTCCCGTTCGCCGCGACCCTGGCGGACTCCGATTTCCGCAAGGTCCTGGAGTCGCTCCGCCGCGAACGCCGCACCAGCACCGACGCACTGATCGCCGCGCTGGAAGCGGCCCGCGGCAACCACCAGGAAGCCGGCCTGTACGAGTTCGCCGACGCCTACGACAAGGCGCTCAGCGCGTTCTGCCGGGAAATGGGTCTGAAGCCGTTCTCGTGGGTCGATGACGCCATCGCTTCCGACGGGACCGCCCGGTGAGCGCGACACGCGGCGGCAGGCCCGCCCGGCACGGCCGTACGGCGGCCGCTCTGGTGGTCGGCACCCTGCTGGCCGGCCTCGTCGTCGGCTGCGGCTCGGACGGTTCCAAGGACGGCTGCGTATGGATGAAGAAGGCGTCGCCCGCAGACGGCGCCGGGAGCACCGTCGTCCTCGTCGACGGCTCGGCGTCGGTGCGGGGCAGCAAGTCCGGTGCCGACGCCCCCGATTACCGGAGGGCGGTCCACGAACTGCTCAGTGAACGCGTCGAGAAGGGCGACACCTTCTTCATCGGCACGTTCGGCGGCGCGTCCGACGCCATCCCGTGGACCCTCGACGGCCGCTCGGCCGACTGGAAGGCGAGCGCGCACAACAAGCACAACCAGCAGGCCAACCGGGACCGGGCCGTCGAGTGTCTCGCCGACGACGTCACCACGGCGCAGCGCCGCGGGCCCGCCGACGGCGGCACCGACCTCCTTGCCGCGCTGGCCACGGCCACGGCCGAGTTCCGCGGAGACGAGGGGGAACGGCGGGTGGTGGTCCTGAGCGACGGGCTGTCCAACGCCGGCTGCTCCGACCTGCGCTCGGCGCAGTTCGGCTCCGAGCAGGAGATCGCCTCCATCGTGTCGGTGTGCGCCGCCCAGGGCGCCTACCAGAAACTGCCCGACCTGCACGGTGTCGAGGTCACCTTCCTGGGCCTGGGCCGCTCCGCCGGCACCCAGCCCTCCGCGAACCGGTCCCAGCGCGCCTGGCTGAGCGACCTGTGGAAGGAGATGTGCGTGCGGGCGGGCGGCACCGCGCAGACCTGCACCGCCAGCTCCACGCCCGTCGGCGCGGCACCCCTCGCGGTGTCCGGCCGGCCGAACCGCGACGACCCGGTGGTGCCGTACGGCGACGGGCTCTCACGCACCTACTCGCTGTCGGGCGCCGCTCTGTTCCGCCCCGACTCCGCGCGGGTGCTCCCCACGGCCACGCCCACCCTGACCGACCTGGCCGTGCGGGCCCGGACCACGCCCGGGCTCGACCGCGTGGTCGTCGACGGATACGTCGACCCGCGCGGCCCCCGCGGCAACGACCGGTCGCTGTCCCGGGCCCGCGCGGACGCGGTGGCCCGGGTGCTCGTCGCGCACGGGGTGCCCGGGTCCCGGGTGGAGGCGCACGGCCTGGGCGTGTCCCCCGGCTGTCCCGCGGGGACGTCGGCCGAGCATCTGTCCCGGGCCGAACTGCTGCGGTGCGACCGCCGCGTGGACATCCGAATCCTCAGGACGTGAGGGAGCGGCACCGACATGCGCGTGAACGGAAGGCATCCGAACGGACGAGACATGGGCGGAAGGAAGATGAACGGCACAGACATCAAGAACGGCGACGGCGCGGAGCACGCGGGCCCGCTCGACTCGCCCATACCCTGTCCCCGGACGCAGCTCCCCCTCCTCGACCCCGACGGGCACCGCGCCGCCGGGCGTCCTGCGGACCCGGTGGACAGCCAGGAGCGCGCGACGCTGATGCGCGCCTTCACCCACGCCAACGCCGGGCTGGCCAAGGCCCAGACGGCCCTCGGCGAGCTGTGCACAGAACTCGAGCGCACCTTCCAGGCCGCGCGGACGGCGATCGACGCGGCGGAGCGCCTGACCGTCGGGCGGTCGGCCGGCGAGGCGTGTCGCCAGCAGCACGCGGTGCGGGCCCGCCACGCCCTGGACGGGCCGGAGCACCTGGCGCGCAGCCGGCAGCCGTGGGTGTGGCTCCAGTGGGTGATGGTCGCAGCCAGCGCCCTGTTCGACCTGCCCTTCGTCGGGGAGGCGGTGTCGCGCCTGCTCGACGTCGGCCCGGGGAGCGTGTGGCAGACCACCGTCTACGTGTTCGGCTACCTGGCCGCGCTCGGTGTGTCCTGCCTCCAGCTCGCCCTGGGTGCCGTGCTCGGTCGGTCGCTCTACCGGTGGAAGGTCCGCTCCAGCAGGCGCACCGAGCGGGTGCGGCGCGGCGTCGTCGCGACCTGTCGGCACTGGTGGGGCCTGCGGGACGGCACCAGGACCGAGACCCGGCGTCACGACGACCTGCCGTGGGCCGGCCTGACCCTGCCGCTCCTCGCCAACGGGCTGCTCGTCGGCGCGCTCGCCGCGACCGCCGACAGCCGGGCCCGGCAGAGCCACCAGGTCACCGCCACGTTCGGGCAGCACGGCTACATCATGGCCGTCTTCCTGATCATCGTGCTCAACCTCGCGACCCTGACCATCACGACCCTCGCGCACAATCCGCACGCGGAGAGCGCGAAGGCGGCGAAGAGCGCCGTGTCCGACGCCGAGAAGTCCGCGCGCGGCCTGTTCTCAGAGGCAAGGCTCCGACTCGTCACCCACAGCACGTCCTGGCACCGGCTGCACGCGGCCGTGCAGCAGGCCACGGCCGACGCCTACCGGGTCGTGGACGAGGCATGCGCCCGCATCATCGAGGAACGCGCCGACAGCGGGGTGGCCGGCGCTCTGCAACTGCCGCTGCGGGACTACGCATGGCCGGCCGACGAGAACCGCGGCGACCCCGCCACCCCTCGCCTGCGTCTGGACACGCTGGCCCACTACGAATCCGTCCTGCGCGAGCGGTACGCCCCCGAGCTGCTGGAGAACTGGCTGGAGGACACCGCCGCGGAACTGAACGTCCAGTTCGAACAGCCCGACATCGCCCGCCCCACGAGCGGGTCCACGGCCCCCGCTGCCCAGCCCGAGGCGGGCCGGCGGGAGAGGGCGGAGCCCGCCGAGCAGCGGTCCGACGCCGGACATACGGAGACGGTGGAACCGGAGGCCGGACATACGGAGACGGTGGAACCGGACGCCGGACGGACGGACGCGGCAGAACCGGACGCCGGACGGACGGACGCGGCAGAACCGGACGCCGGACGGACGGACGCGGCAGAACCGGACGCCGGACGGACGGACGCGGCAGAACCGGAGGCGGGAGAGCCGGACGTTGGAGAGCCGGGTGCCGGGGGAGGGCACCCGGAACAACCCGGTGCCGGACGGGCGGACCCGAAAGGGCCTGACGCCGGAATACCGGAGGCATCCGGTTGACCACCTCCGGGAACCTGAGCGAGCAGGACCTCAAGCACCTGGAACTCCTGCAGAGCGTGATCACCCGCCTCAGCAACAACTCCTTCCTCGTGAAGGGCTGGTGCATCACGCTCAACAGCGTGCTCGTCGCTGTAGCGAGCGGCAGCGCGAGCCGCAGCGCGCACTGGCGGTCTGTCCTCGTGGCCGTCACCGTCGCGATCGGCTTCTGGCTGCTCGACGGCTACTACCTGCGCCAGGAACGACTGTTCCGCGCCTTGTACGAGGGGATCGTCACCCGCCGGGGCGATCCCCCGGCCCTGCTCACCATGGACACCCGGCGCTATGACGGTGATGTCTCCTGGCTCGGTGTCCTGCTGTCCCGGCCCATGCTGTTCTGCTACGGGGTGCTCGCCACGGCCGACAGCCTGCTGATCCTCTTCCTGCGCTGACGCCTGCTCCGGTGCCGTCCGGCTCACCGGCCGGCCGGACGCGCCGTTCAGGCCCCGCGTTCCCGGCCCGGCCGGCCGGTGCTGCCGCCGCTGTTCCGTGGCGTCGAGACCGTCCACGGCAGCAGCAGCCCGTCCCCCTGCCAGCGCGGCACCACATGGACGTGGAGATGAGGGACGCTCTGGGTAGCGGCCGCGCCCCGCGAGGTGATGACGTTGCAGTCACCGGCCTCCGCGGCCAGCTCGGCGGCGTGCCGCATTGTCGTCGCCGACACGGCCGGATCAGCGGCCACGTCGAGCACATGCGTCTTGGGCAGCACGAGCACATGCCCCGGCGTCACCCCGCCGCCCAGGGGCGTGATGGCCAGCGTCTCCGCCCAGTCGCGGACGATCCGCGCCGGAGCCGTCCCCGCCACGATGCGGCAGAAGGGACAGCCGCTCCGGGTCACCCGGCCGATCTCCGAAGGCCCCTCCGCGGCTTGTCCGAAGCCACGCTCCCGTGCTGTCCGGGGAACTCCTCCCACGCCTTCCGCGGATGCCTCCTCCCCCGCTCGAAACTCCTCGGCGAACCCGGCCATAGTCCCTCCACCCGCCCATCGCCTCACATCGTTCCCACCGGCACCGCACGGGGCGCCGCGACCCGGCCCGACGTCCCCTCGGCAGCGCTTCGCAGGCGGAGGCGGACCAGCGGCACCTGCACACGACACCTTCCGCACGTTGGCTGCCCGGCTCCGGCCACGGTCACTGCTCCAGGGTGACCAGGGCAGCAAAGTCTTCCTCGCCGGCAGCACAGCCATGCGCCCACATTCGCAGGGCCCGGCGGGATGCGAACCCGCGACACGCGTTCAGCGACGCGGCCGGGCGAGCCGCAGGGGCGGCCATCCACCAAGGCGGGCTCGCCGCCATCGTTCAAGCGCCGAAGCCTGGTCACCAGCACACGTACAGTGGCGACTTTCCTACCTGGTACCAGCGCGATCGAAAGCATCAGAGGTCTCGCCGTGAGGTCCTGGCCTCCGGGCCCGGCGTGACTGTCATCCACCTGTCGAACGGATGACCTGTGCGGGCTCAGGATGACCACGCCGCGAGGAGTTGCGCCGGGCCGTACTCGGCGTCCAGCCCCGCGCAGTCGGTTCCGCTGCGCGAGACGGCGATCACAGGCAGGGGAGCGGGCGTGAGTGCGGCGCGGTGCCGGTGCAGTGCCGCGAGATCGTGCCGGTCGAACGGTGAGTTCTCCAGCCACTTCACCGAGCCGACGAACAACAGCTCCTTGGCGATCGGCGCGCGGTCCGCTCCCACTACGTCGATCTCCACATCATTGGTACGGGTCCAGTAACCGCCGATGGCGGGGGCAGCGGGGAGGTTCGCGTCGGGCAGCAGCCGCGCCAGCGCCTCGCGCACCAGAGGTTCGACGGCCCGGCCACGCCAGCTGGTCCAGTTCTCACGGATGCGCTGCAGTGTCAGGTCACCCCGGCCCCGCTCGATCTCTTCCATCGCCGGGCCCAGGAGCTTCAGCCAGAAGCGGAGGTAGGGATCCGCGACCCGGTAACGACGATCCTTCGACGGCCGCGTGGACACGGGAAGCTCCGACGCGATCACCCGCTTGTCCGCGAGGATCGCCAACGACCGCTGGAGCGGGGTCGCCCCGATCCCGCCGGCGGCGCGGGCAATGCTGGAGAACGTCCGCTCACCGCTGCCGATCGCCGAGAGGACGGTGCGAGCTTGGACCTGCTGGGGGAACTCCGCGGCAAGCGAGCGCTCCGCCGACACCAGCAAGGCCGAGACCGGATCGCTGAGCGCCGTCTGCAGGAAGTCCCACATTCCAGCGCCGTGCGTCCACTCCGCACAGATCAGGGGCAGCCCACCGGTGATCAAGGACGCATCGAAGGCGGCGGCGGGATCGAGGCCCAGCATCTCGCCCACCTCCGCCGGGTTCAGCGGGCCCAGCACCATCTCCCGTCCACGCTGGTGGAACGGGCGTCCGTAGCTGTTCAGCCCCTCCATCATCGACAGGTCGGAACCGATGAGGACCAGCAGGACCGGCTTCTTCTCCAGCTCTCGGTCCCAGGCCCGCTGAAGCATGCCCTCGAAGGCGCCCTCCGCATCCATCAGATAGGGCACCTCGTCCATGACCACCACGCTCGCCCGGTCGTGAGGCAGCGCCGCCGCCAGTACGTCGAAGGCCGCGTCCCAACTCGCCGGGCGGGCCGCGGACAGCAGATTCGCCAGCGGAAGGCTGGACGACTGCGCATCCTGGCCGAGCCGTTCCAGGTCCGCCCGCGGCGACGCCCCTGTGGCGGCATAGAAGAGGAACGGCGCGCCGGATCTCTCGGCGAACCGCTCCACCAGACGCGACTTGCCCACCCGGCGGCGCCCTCGAAGCATCACGCACCGCCCGGGCCGCTCCCCGCCGACCCCGGCCGTCACCTTGCCCAGCTCGCGATCCAGCGTGTCGAGCTCATGCCGCCTGCCCACGAAATCTGCCATGCCGCCATCTCCCGGACATCACCTAACGCCACAGATACTAACATTAAAGTTAGTAACATTGCCGTTAGGCGCAGGGCCCCGGACCGAGACCGGTCCGAGGCCCTCGACGTCCGGGTCGGGCGTCGGCGGGCT
This sequence comes from Streptomyces sediminimaris, assembly GCF_047049295.1. Taxonomy (NCBI): domain Bacteria; kingdom Bacillati; phylum Actinomycetota; class Actinomycetes; order Kitasatosporales; family Streptomycetaceae; genus Streptomyces; species Streptomyces sediminimaris. The sequence goes on from NZ_JBJWOT010000001.1 coordinate 3,694,363, forward strand.
CAGGCGGCCAGCGGCACCTCGGTGCCCGGGGCGGCGCCCGGGTAGACGTCGACGATCAGATTGAGCTGGCGCTGCATGTACCAGATGTTGAGGCCGAAGACGAAGGCCAGCCAGGTGCTCGCGGCGGCGCTGCACGTCACCGGCAGGCCGGCCGAACGCTGAGCGTCGGCGATGGCCTTACCGGTGTTGTGGAAGGAGATCAGCGGGGCGACCAGTGTCCAGCCCAGGAAGATCATGACGAGCACACTGCCCGCCGGACTGAGGACCCGACGCCGGTCGAACTCCTGCAGCTCCTTGTGGATCTTGTAGTACCAGACCAGCTGATAGATCCCGAGAGTGACGAGCGGCAGGCCGAGCCAGACCGCCACGGGCCCGCGGCGCTTCATGGCCAGGCCGGGCAGACGGACCGCGGCGGGGGCGCCGGCGGCGGGCGAGACGGCGCCTCCTGCCGGGACCGGAACGCTCTGACCGAACTGGGTGGCGGGCTTGATTTCGTCCATGTGATGAGGCTCCAAGAGCTGGTTCTGATCTCAGCCGGAGCAGCATGACAGGACGTGAAGACCTCGTGAAGATGGTTGGTCATTCAATCAAGCTTCGTCATGTGATTGTGATCAGCACGAGCCGCGGGCAGGGCGACAGCGCCTTCGAGGCGCCAACTTCCCACCCGCTCACGTTGAGTTGAGTCGAAGCCCCACGTCGTCGAAGCCCCCCACGTCAACGCCCCCCGCGTCAAGGCCATCCGCAAGCGGCCGCCTCGTGCTCCTCGCCGTCTCCGTGACCGTCCGCGTCCTGGCTGCGGACCTCGTTCACCGCCTGGTGCATGGCGTTGCGGACGAGTTGGGGCAAGGGGCCGCCGGCGGGCCACTGCACGAAGCAGCGGGCGACCTCGCGGAGTTTGACGTTGGTGTGCTGCGAGATGTGTTTCAGCACCTCCCAGCCCTGCTCGGGGCGCAGGCCCGCCACCGTGATGACCACGCCGATCGCCTGGTCGACGAGGGCGTGGGCATCCATGGCGTGACGCAGCTGCCGCACTTCCTGCTGCAGGGCCGTGACACGGTCCGTGTCCTCGTCTTCACCGATCATGCTTCGAAGCCTCCGCGCCCCGGGGCCGTGAGCGACAGCCGTACGACGAACATCCTGGCCACCAGCTGTCCAGAAAACGAAGAGCGCCTGCCCGGCGCAGACATGCCGGAACCGATGGCGGGAAACCGGCAGTCATGGAGACCCTCACCTTCGAGAGCGACGATCTCGGCGCGACCGAGGACTTCCTCAGCCGCGCCTACGCCAGGATGCATATCGGCAGCTCCACGCCCGACGCCGGCCGCGCCCGGGTCAGCCGCACCGGCATCGCCCCGGTGAGCGTCGACGAGATCGACCTGTCCTTCGAAATGAGCTACTCCGTCACGCCGCTCGGCAAGGTCTGCCTGTGCGTCATGCACGACGGCACCGTGCGCGACCACTCCTTCCAGGGGGTCAAGGACGACTTCGGCCCCGGCGACGTGGTGATGTTCGCTCCACCGGACCTGCCGTACTCCGGGCGGATCTGCAACGCGCGCTACAACATCACGATGCTCGAGCCCGCCCTGCTCTCCCAAGTGGCCGGCGAGCAGGGCGGACCACCGGTCCGGCTGACCGGGCACCGGCCGCACACGCCCGCGGTCGCACGGCAGTTGGGCCGTACGATCGCCTATCTGCGGGACCAGATGCTCGCCGACCCGGCCGTGGCCGAGCAGCCGCTGGTGGCGTCCACCGCCGCGCAGCACCTGGCGGCGAGCGTGCTGTCCGCCTTCCCCAACACCGCGCTCACCGACGACGCGGGCGCCCACGGCCGCGATGAACGGGACGCGCGGCCGGTGATCCTCCGCCGCGCCCTCGCCTACATCGACGACCACGCCGACCAGCCGGTCACCCTGTCCGACATCGCCGCGGCCGCCCATGTCACGCCCAGGGCCCTGCAGTACGCCTTCCGGCGCCACCTCGACACCACCCCGCTCGCCCATCTGCGCCGGGTGCGGCTCGCGCAGGCGCACCGCGACCTGGTGGCGGGCGATTCCGCCGACGGGGCCACGGTCACCGACATCGCCGCCCGCTGGGGCTTCCACCACCCGGGCCGATTCGCGTCCTTCTACCGCGGCACCTACCGATGTGCTCCCCACCAGACGCTGAACGGCGGTTGAGCCCACCGGGCGCGCTCGGCCGGCCCCGTCCGGCCCCCGACCGGCCACACCCGGCCCCCTTCACGCACCGCGCGCCGTAGGGTCTCCTGCATGGTCATCGCTACCGTCCGCGAGTGGTACGAGGAGGAGGGCTGGGGCGTGCTCGACTCCCCCGAGACCCCAGGGGGCTGTTTCGGGCACTTCTCCGAGATCCGGATGCCGGGGTTCCGTACCCTGTCGCCCGGACAGCGGGTGGACCTCACCTGGGAGGCTCCGGGCTTCCAGCAGGACGGCTACGACTACCGCGCCGTGAGCATCGTCCCCCGGCCGGCCTGACTCTCGTCCCCGTCCGGCGTCCCCGTCCGGCGTCCCCGTCCGGCCCGAGCGTCGTCGCGAGGCATGAGGCGGGGAGGCACGAGGCACGAGGCATCCACCTGAGGGTGCGTGCCCACCTCAGGCGTACCGATCTCAGCTGTCCTCACCTCAGGCGTACCGATCTCAGCCGTCCTCACCTCAGGTGTCCCCGCCACATGCCTCCCCCGCCACATGCCTCCCCGCCTCATGCCTCCTCTTCAGGTGTCCTGGTGGGCCGCAGCCCGGCGGACCGGGAGCATCGTCGGGACGGGGTCCTTGGTGAGGAAGTCGAGGATCAGCCTGTTCACCAGGGCCGGCTTCTCCATCGGGGCGGCGTGGGAGGTGCCGGGCACGATCGCGAGCTGGGAGGCGGGGATCGCCCGGTAGAGGTCGATCGTGTGCTCCAGCGTCATCATGTCGTCGTCCCCGGCCAGGACCAGGGTGGGAGCGGTGATCCGGGACAGGTCGGCGGTCGTGAGGGCCGGCTCGACGGCGAACATGTCGGCCAGTTTGCGCACGACCACCGGCCAGTGGCCGGCGCCGTCCGGCGACGCGGCCGCGTACATGTCGCGAAGCGGCGCCGTGGCGGGACCGTCGTCCGTCAGGTGCTCGAACATCGCGGGGTCCGCGGCGATCTCGGGCGTGGGGCGGAAGTTGGCCCCGATGGCCACGACCCTGCGGACCAGGTCGGGGCGGACCAGCGCCACGAGCAGGGCCACGATCCCGCCGTCGCTCCAGCCGACGAGGTGGACGGGGGTCTCCACGACCGCCTCGATGAAGTCCACGGTGTCGTCGGCCATGTCCCCGTACGACAACGGGCCCTCGACGTCGGGGGTGTGGCCGTGGGCGCGGCGCTCCGGCAGGAACAGGCGGTAGGCCGCCGCGAGGTCCGCCCGCTGCGCGCCCCAGGTCTCGTTCGTGCACATGCCTCCGTGCAGCAGGAGCAGCGGTTCGGCGTCCTCGGCGCCGTCGGTCTCGTACCAGGTCCTGACGCCGGGCAGCGCCACATAGTCACCCATCGTTCCCGCCTCCCCGGATGGTCGCCTTGGACCGACGTTAATCCGGATGAGACTCCGGCGCCCGCGGTGGTGAGATGGCGCGATGAACGGTGATGCGGGCGTCGACCGCGGGCGCTATCCGGATGTCGTGACGCCCTGGGAGCGGGAGGAGTGGCGCGCCGCCGCCCTCGGCTGGGTGGGCGACGTCCTCGACGCCCGCGGGCTGCGCGAGGTGGGACCCCGGCGGGTGCGGCTGCGGCCCTGGTCGGTGCTGGTCCGGCTGTCGGTCGACGGCGCCGGCACCGTGTGGTTCAAGGCCAACCCGCCGGCGAGCCGCTTCGAGGCGGGGCTCACCCAGGCGCTGGCCGGATGGGTTCCGGAGCATGTGCTGACACCGCTCGCGGTCGACGCCGACCGGGGCTGGTCGCTGCTCCCCGACGGCGGGCCGCGGCTGGCCGACGTACTGGACGACGGGCCGGACGGCCTCCGTACGTGGGAGGCGCTGCTGCGCCAGTACGCCGTCCTGCAGCGCTCCCTTCTGCCCTACGCGGAGAAGATCGAGGCCCTCGGGGTGCCCGGCGCCCGGACGGCCACGCTGCCGAACGTCTTCGATCGGCTCGTGGCGGACAACGGCGCCCTGACGGAGGCCGACCGTGCCGCGCTGAGCGGGCTGCGGCCCCGCCTCGTGGAGTGGTGCGAGGAGCTCGCCGGGCTCGGGATCGGGGACTGCCTCGATCACGCGGACGTGCACGAGGGGCAGGTCTTCGTGCCGCGCCCGGGGCGGTTCACCTTCTTCGACTGGGGGGACGCCACCGTCTCGCACCCCTTCTGCAGCTTCGTGGTGCCCGCCGGGCACGCCGCCGAACGCTACGGCCCCGGCGTGCTGCCCCGGCTGCGCGACGCCTACCTCGAACCCTGGACCGGCGGGGGCCGCGGCACCCGGGACCTCCGCCGCGCACTCCGCCTGGCCTGGCGGCTCGGCCCGATCGGGCGGGCCGGCGCCTGGGGACGGCTCTTCCCGGGAGCGGCGGGCTCCACGGACCTGGCCGGCGACCCCCAGGCCGCTGGTTCGCTGCTGCGGCTGCTGGACGAGCCACCCGTATAGCCCGTCCGCCCGGACAGGCTGCCCGCCCGCATGACCTGCCCGCCCGCCCGGACAGGCTGCCCGCCCGTGCGGCCTCCGCGTCCGTGTGGCCTGCGCGTCCGTACAGCCTCCCCGCCCGTGCGGCCGTCATGCAGGCGGCAGGCGGCAGGCCACGGTGCTTCCGGCGCAGCGCTCAGGCGGGTCGGGGCTCGGGGACAGGGCGTCGGGCTGCCGTGGCCAGGGCCTCGGTTCGGTGGGCCGGCACCTGAGGGTGCTGCTCGACGCGGGCCTGGTGAAACGGCGGCGGGCGGGCCGTTCGGTCCTGTACTCGCGAACCGCGGCCGGGGACGTGCTGACGGAGGCCGGGGACGTGCGGCCGAAGACCGGAGACGTGCTGGCGGAGACCAGGGACACGCCGGCGAAGGCAAGGGACACGCTCACAGAAGCCGGAGACACGCCGACGGAGACGGAGACCAGGGACACGCTCACGACGGCCGGAGACACGCCGGCGAAGGCAAGGGACACACTCACGGAAGCCGGAGACACGCTTGCGGAGGTCCGAGACGCGCTCGCGGAGGCGGGGAACCGGCCGGACACGTCGCGGAGTTAGCATCCGCTCATGACGACTGCAGACAGCAACGGCGGCGCACCCCTCGACGTGGAGATCGGTGCGCTCCAGGGTGGCAACGCCGACCTCTCCCAGTACGCGGGCAAGGCCGTCCTCATCGTGAATGTGGCCTCCAAGTGCGGGCTGACCCCGCAGTACGCCGGGCTCGAGCGCCTCCACGAGCGCTACGCCGGCCAGGGCTTCACGGTCCTCGGCGTGCCCTGCAACCAGTTCATGGGCCAGGAGCCCGGAAGCGCCGAGGAGATCGCCGAGTTCTGCTCGGCGACGTACGGCGTGACCTTCCCCATGACCGAGAAGGTCGAGGTGAACGGCGAGGGCCGGCACCCGCTCTACGACCGCCTCACGGGCTTCGCCGACGCCGAGGGGCACACCGGCGACATCCGCTGGAACTTCGAGAAGTTCCTGATCGGGCGGGACGGAAAGGTCGTCGCCCGCTTCTCCCCGCAGACCGAGCCGGAGGCGGCGGAGCTGGTGGCGGCGGTCGAGAGCGCGCTCGCCTAGAACCGCCTGGAACCGCCTAAACCGCCTGGAACCTCTTCCGCGCCCTCGGCCGGAACCGCTCGTGGACCGGCCGGGGGCGCCGTGCCGTCACTTCAGCTCGTCGGGGCAGGGCGTGCCGCGCGGCAGCTGGTAGGGCGCTCCCAGCCGGTACAGCCCCGCCTTCGGGGCGACCAGGATCGTCCACTTGTCACCCTTGCCGTCCTCGTTCGTCTGCATCAGGCAGCCGTTGACGTTGTCGAAGGACTTGGGGGTGCCGTCGGCGCGGTGCTTGGAGGCGTCCGTCTCCTTCGGCGGCTTGACGCCCTTGCCCTTGGCGTCGACCAGGCCGAGCCAGGGCGAGTAGGGCACGCGGATCAGGACGCGGCCGGGCTTCTTGACCTCGATGGTCAGCTCGCCCTGCTCCGCACGGTCGACGATGGCGGGCGGGTCGGCGAGCGGGACGGGGTCGGTGACCCGGAACAGCTGCCAGTTGGCGTCGCCCCAGATCTGCTTCAGATACGGCATGCCCCGCTGCACGAGCTTCCGCTCGCGCTGGCCGCCGTCGCCGTCCGGCTCGTCCTTGGGCAGCACGACGTAGTGGACGGCCCAGCGCTGGAGCCACTCGTGGTAGTTCGCCGAGTTGAGGGTGTCGTCGTAGAAGAGCGGGTTGCGCTCCATGTCGGCCTGGCGGTTCCAGCCGCGGGCCAGGTTGACGTACGGGGCGAGCGCGGAGGCCTCGCGGTGGGAGCGGGCCGGGACGACCTCGACGCGGCCCTTCTCGGCGCCGACGTCCTGCAGCTCGCTGACGAGGGGCGCCAGCTCGCGCGCCCAGGACGCGGCCGGGGTGGTGTGCACGACGTCGTCGACCGCCTTGAAGCCGATCCAGAAGGTGAAGCCGACCACGGCCAGCACGGCCAGGTACCACTCCCGCGAGCGGGGGATCTGGAACGGCAGCGCGGCGACCAGCGTGACGCCCGCGAACAGCATCGCCATGCGGGTGATGTTGGAGCCGATCTGCGAGCTGACCAGCCACACCGCGACGACCGACAGCCCGTAGACCGCACAGGTCATACGGACGGTCGTCCAGTGCTTGGGCACGAGCACGAAGATGATGGCCGAGAACAGGAACGGCAGGATCACCGAGCCGAACGACATCGGCTGGGTGCCGGAGAACGGGAACAGCAACGCCGAGAGAGCCACGACCGCGCTCGGCGCGATGCCCAGGGCCCAGGCACCGGGACGGCGCTTCTGCAGGAAGAGGGCGACCGCGACCAGCCCGACGAAGAGGCCGGCGACCGGGGAGGACATCGTCGCCAGCGCGGCCAGGGGCGCGGCGCACAGGGCCTTCGCCCAGCGCTTGTAGCGCCACTTGTGCGGCCAGCAGAAGACGACGGCCACCGCGCCCAGCGCGAAGACCGTGCCGAGCCCGAAGGTCACCCGGCCCGAGGCGGCGTTGCACAGGAACGCGAAGACGCCCGCGAGCGAGGCCCACAGGGGGTTCTTCACGGACCGGCTGCGGACGAGGATCAGCGTCAGCAGGCCGGCCGAGAAGGTCCCCGAGATCATCATCGTCGTACGGACGCCGAGCACCGACATCAGATACGGCGACACCATGCTGTACGACACCGGGTGCATGCCGCCGTACCAGGCGAGGTTGTACGCGGAGTCGGGGTGCCGGCCGACGAACTCGGCCCAGGCGTCCTGCGCGGCCAGGTCGCCGCCGCTGTTCGCGAAGGTGAAGAACCAGACGATGTGCAGGAGCCCGGCCAGTGCGGTGATCGAGAGCACTGGATGGCGCAGCAGACGCTCGCGCAGGGCGAGGAAGGCGGCCCGCGCGCGCGACTGACCGCGCTCCGCGCCGCCTGTCGTACGGCCCGTGTCAGGGCTGTCCGTACGCGGTGCGGGCACCCGTATTCGCTGACCCGTTCCCGGGCCCGGATCGGCGTCGTCGGCGCGTGTCGGCTCCGCAGTGGCCACCTGAAGGCACTCCCCGTGGTGTCCCGTCTTCTGTTCCGGGACGTGTCCCGTCGTGTTCCGGGGCGTGTCCCGTTGTGCTCTGGGACGTGTCCCGTTGCCCGCCCGTTCGCGGCCGCGTCCCCGGGGTCTCCCGGCCGCGTCCCGTGAGCGACGGCATGCCCCGTTTCGTGACGCTAGCACGCACCCTGCCGGGTGGCGCCCCGGCGGGCACCCCGGCGGAGTGTGGAGATACCGTGACCGCGGCCCGGGGCCGGGCCCCGGGCACGGCCTCCGGGCCGGGCGGCCGGCTCAGGCGACGCGCTTCAGCTTCGCCCCGAAACCGGGCTCGGTGAGGTCCTTCTGCAGGGCGACCGGCACCTTGACCGCGCCGTTCGTGCCGTCGCCCACGGTGAGCGTGCCCACCTTGGTGCCGGCCTTCGCGGAGTGCGGCAGGTCGTCGGCGTCGAAGGACAGCCGCACCTTCAGGCCCGCCCAGCCGACCGCCGTGACGTCCTTGGTCAGCACGATCGGGGTACGGCCGCCGAGCTGGTCGTCCACGTACCCGACCACGTCACCCTTCTTGAGGATCTTCCTGGAGGTCAGCGCGTCCTGGGCGCCGATCATCGCGGTCTTGCTGACCGCGTTGACGGTGTCGATGATCGGCGGCGTGTGCTGGCCGAGGATCGCGCCGACCACGGTGACCGTCTCACCGCCGACCTGCTTGGTGGCGGCGAACAGGAGGTTCCCGCCGGCCTTGGTGGTGGTGCCGGTCTTGATGCCGATGGCGCCGTTGTAGGGGACCAGCGAGTTGTAGTTGCGCCACTTGTGGCCGGACGGGTCGACCCAGCTGGGCAGCTTGGTGATCGCCATCAGGGCCGGCATCTTCACCAGCTCGTTGCCGAGCTTCACCTGGTCCTCGGCGGTGGAGACGGTGGACTCCTTCAGGCCGGAGGCGTCGGTGTACGTCGTGTTCTTCATCCCGAGCTTCTTGGCGGTGTCGTTCATCTTCTTGATGAACGCCGCCTCGGAGCCGGCGTCCCAACGGGCCAGCAGGCGCGCGATGTTGTTGGCGGAGGGGATCATGATGGCCGACAGGGCCTGCTTCTCGGTGAGCGTGTCACCCTTCTTGACGGTGTTCAGGGTGGACTCGCCGTCCTTGTCGTAACCGCCCTCCTTCTCCGCCGTCGCGTCGACCGTGATCTTCTCGCCCTCGGCGCCCGGCTTCAGCGGGTGGTCCTTGAGGACGAGGTACGCGGTCATCGCCTTGGCGACGGAGCCGACGGCGACGGGGGTCTGCTTGCCGAAGTTCCCCATCGTGCCGATGCCGTTGACGTCCATCCAGCCCTCGCCCTCGTTCGGCCAGGGAAGGTCGGCCTCGCTGCCGGCGAAGGTGTAGGAGTCGTCGGCGGTCAGCTCGAGGGTGGGCGTGGGCAGCGGGCGGACAGCCTGCACGATCGCAAAGACGATCGCCAGGAGCAGGACCAGCGGGGTCCAGATCTTGATCCGGCGGACGACCGTGCGGACCGGGGTCTCCGGCGGAGGCGGCGTGTTCGTCAGCTCGGCCAGCAGGTCCATCGGCGGCTTCGGCGGCAGCGGCTGCTGCGCGGTGCGCTCGGGTCCGACCTGCGGGACCACGGCGGTGGCGTCCGCCGGCTTCTTCGTGGCCGGGTCGTCGAGGGGCTTGAGCGCGACGAACTTGCTGGTGCGCTCCGCCTCCGGCGTCTTGCCCGGGGCTGTCTCGGGGCCCTTCCCGGTGGCTTTTCCGGGCGTCTTTCCGGAGGCTTTTCCGGCAGTCCCGGCCGCGCCGCCGAGCTTGAGCATGGTGGTGGGCTGATCGACCTGGGGCCGCGTCGGCCGCTTGAAGACGGCGGTCGGCTGATCGACCTGCCCGGCGCCGGCCGCCTTCCCGCCCTCACCGTCACCATCCGCTACGTCACCGGCACCAGCACCAGCACCAGCACCAGCACCAGCACCAGCACCAGCACCAGCACCAGCACCAGCACCAGTCTTGCCCTCGGGCCCACCGGCCGCGGGCCCATCCTCGTCCGCACCGACGACACCGCCCGCGTCACCACCACCGGAATCCGCCGGACGGGCGTCCTCGGGCTCCACGTCGGCAGCGGTACCGGCGCCCGCTCCGACCGGAGCACCTTCGCCCGCATCAGGACCGGGTCCCGCCGGAGGTACGTCCTCGGGCTCCCCCGAGGCGGCCGATACGCCGCTCCCGGCCGGGCCGCCCTCGGCATCCCGGGAAGCACCGGGCTCGGAGGCGGCGACCGCGTCCCCGGCACCGGTGTCCGCCTCATCGCCCGCGGTCGCCTTCCCGCTCTCCCGCTCTGGCGCGGCATCGTCCTCGCCCGCCGCCGCGGGCGGCGCGTCCGCCCCGTCCGCAGCGGTGGCGGCGCCCGGCCCCTTCGCCGGGGCGCCGCCGTCGACGGCGGCGGCGTCCGCAGCCTCACTGACCGCGACGACCGGCGTGGCCGTCCCCGCTGTGTCGTCACCGTCACCGTCAACGTCACCGTCGGTGGCGGTGCCGGTTGCCGAGGCGTCGGCTCCCGCGTCGTCCCGCCCCTCGGGGCGCGCGGAATCGTCCGTTCCGGCGGCCTCGGGCGCCGTCTGCGGGCCTGGAACCGTAGCGGAGTCCCCGGAGTCGCCCGAGCGAACCCAGGCCGCCACAGCGGCGCGCAGGCGGGCGTCGCCCGACGCGCCGGAGGTCTCACTGTCCGTAGCGACGCCCTCGCCGGAGTCGTCCCCGGCATCGGCATCGGCATCGGCATCGGCATCGGCGGAAACGTCTCCCCCGCTCGCGGCGCCCCGCCCGGCAGCCACGTCCGCCCCCGGCTCCGGATCCGGCTCTCGTCCGGAATCCCGTACGGAACCTTGTACGGAATCCGGTACGGAAAGGATCCGCGTCGCCGTGTCCACACCGCCGGACCCCCCGGGCCCCCCGGATCCCCCGGACGTGCCGGACGTGCCGGAGCCGGACTTGCCGGCCTCAGCGGCCGCCGAACCGCCGGAGGCGTCCGCGTCCCGGGCCACCGCCAGCCGCGGATCGCGTGCTTCCGTGCGGGCTTCGGGAACCGGACCCGTACTCCCCGACGTCGCTTCTGCCGACGACTCGCGCTTCTTGGACCTGTCGGGGGACTCGCCCGCCACCGATGCCTCCTCCATGCGCACGCCCCGTGCGCCCTACCGAACCGTGAACCGCCACCCGGACACCGGTCAAACGCGCTGTCCGAACCATGTACCAGTGTCCTGTGTGCGGGCTTAACCCCTGCGGTAGACGAGAACGACATACCTACCGGTTCCCTCACAAAGAGGTCACGCACCCTCGACAGACCAATGTGAGAGGGGTCACCCTGTCTTTCATCCACGCGGGGAGGCATGGATGGGCAGGAGCCGCAGAACACTTCCGGAGGAGCTTCTGCTGCTGGCATTGGACCCGGCCACGGGTACCACTGCACAGCCGCAGTCGCTCGACCTCGGTCTGGCCGGAGCACAGCTAGTGGAGCTGGCGCTGGCCGGACGGATAGCCCCAGACGGGGATCGTATCGCCGTGGTGGCACCACGGCCGACTGGAGATCCGACTCTGGACTGCGCGTTGGAGTTGCTGCGAAGGCGTGGCGCTCCCGTGCGTGCCGTCCACTGGATCGGCGGGCCCCGTCTCGGGCTGCGCCAGACCTATCTCTCGCATCTGGAGCGGTGCGGCATGGTGCATGCCGTGGCGGGCCAGATGTGCGGAGTGCTGCCGACGACGCGTTACCAGGCGACGGACACCGAAATCAGCCGGGAGATCAGGGCCCGGCTGGATTCCGCGATCCGTACCGGCGTACCGCCCGACCCGCGGACCGCGGCGCTCGCCGCCCTGGCCCACGCGGTCGGCCTCGGCAAGCACCTGTATCCGGGCAACGAGGGACGGTCCTCGCGTTCCCGGCTGCGGGATCTGATCAGGCACGATCCCATGGGCGGCCTCGTGGCGCACGCCGTGATGGACGTCCAGAACGGCGTGGCGGCCCAGCCGCGCCGCAGCCCGGCCGCACCGCCCGGCCGTCAGGCCGCGGGACCGGCCAGGTCCGCACCGGAACCCGCCCGCGGTGTTCCGATGCAGCCGCGCCGCGGTTCCATGGCGCGCGTCGTGGCGCACTGAGCCGCTCACCACGACGAGCACCAGGACGAGCAGCAGGACGAGCAGCAGCACTGCGACCGCGGCACCACGCACCGCCGAGCGCCGCACGAGCCTCACGCAGGCAGTCCCCAGAACCCGCTACGGGAGCCGCCGGTCCGCGCGGGGCGGCGGGACCGTCGCGCCACATCCGTCCCGACGGATGACGTGACGGTTCCGCCGCCCCGCGCGGCCGCATGTGCGGACAGGGCGGCGAACTGGCGCGTATGCGGCGCACATCCCACCGTTTCCCAGCGCTGCCGAGCACCTTGGTGGCAGTCTGCTCAACAGCAGATACGCAAAGTGGCAAGTCGAGGCACGCAGCCGGAGGTGCACGTCCCGTGGCGTCCAATGTCAATCCCACCGTCAGGCGGCGCCGCCTGGGCCAGGAGCTGCGCCGGCTCCGTGAGCTCAAGGGCATGACGGCCGAGGAAGTGGCGGAGCGGCTCCTGGTGTCGCAGTCGAAGATCAGCCGGCTGGAGAACGGCCGGCGCAGCATCAGCCAGCGGGACGTCCGCGACCTGTGCGGGGTCTACGAGGTGGAGGACCACCGGATCGTCGACTCGCTGATGCAGATGGCCAAGGACAGCCGCCAGCAGGGCTGGTGGCACTCCTTCGGCGACATCCCCTACAGCGTGTACATCGGCCTGGAGACGGACGCTGCGAGCCTGCGGGTCTACGACCCCCAGGTCGTCCCGGGCCTGCTGCAGACCCGGCAGTACGCGGAGGCGCTGATCGCGGGAGCGCTTCCGGAGACCGCCGCTGCCGACATCGAGAAGCGGGTCCAGGTGCGGCTGCGCCGGCAGGAACGAATCACCGCCCCGGAGAACCCGCTGCGGCTGTGGACGGTGATGGACGAGGCGGCGCTGCGGCGCGTGGTGGGCAACCGCTCCCTGATGCGCGACCAGTTGGAGCACCTCGTCGAGCAGTCCCAGCTGCCGCACGTCACCGTGCAGGTGATCCCCTTCGACATGGGGGCGCATCCCGGCCTCAACGGCCAGTACGCGATCCTCGAGTTCCCGGACGCGGCCGACTCCAGCGTCGTCTACATCGAGGGCGTCACCAGCGACCTGTATCTGGAGAAGGCCAACGACGTGCAGAAGTACAGCGTGATGTACGAGCACCTGCGCGCCCAGGCCCTGAATCCGGACCAGTCCCGGCAGTTCATCGCGGACATCGCGAAGGAATATGCCCGCTGAAAGGTCGCACCGTACACCCTCACCGGGTCGAATTGGAAGACCCACCTGGAATATGCCACCCGGTCGAGCGAATAGTCGCTTCGTACGCCGGGGTTCGCGAGTAGCGTCGATCACGCCAACCACGCACCAGAGGTTGGCGCAAACCGCGCTGTGGGCCCGGAGACGGACCCGCCGCGCGGTGACAGCAACTCGACAACTGGCATTTCGGAGCAAAAATGGCAATTCGTCAGGGCGTCACGCACACGTGGACCAAGTCCTCATACTCCACCGGCAACGGCGCGTGCGTCGAGATCAAGTCACCGGTCCGCGCGGCCATGGCCGTCCGGGACTCCAAGGTCCCCGAGGGTCCCGTACTGGCCTTCCCGGCCGGCGCCTGGAACACCTTCGTCGGCTCGATCAAGGCGTAAGGGGAGGATCTTCCTGGTCCTCGGCACGCCTTCACGTTCCACAACTGCACAAGCACCACAGCAAGAGCCCTCTCGTCCAGCTCGCCGTCCTTGCCGAGGGGGCTCGGCCTGTGCCCGGCCCTTGACCGACCGACCGACCGGCCGACCGGCCGCTACCTGAGGCGGTCGACGTACGTGTCCGTCCCCGGCACCGTCGGGACGAACGGCGCGACCAGCTCCACCCGCCCCAGCCCCGCCTCCCGCACCGGCGCGTCCAGCCCGGTGAAGTACGCCTCCCAGCACTCCCGCGGGTCCGCCTGCAGGAACCACAGCAGGGTCAGCCTGGTGTCCACGCCCTCGACCTGCTTCACATACGTCATACGGTCGCCGGGCAGCGGTGTCGGGCGGAAGACGGTCACCAGCGCGGCCGGTGAGCCCGCCACCCGCTTCGGCAGGTGCCGCGTCCGCAGCCAGTCGAGCAACTCCGCGCGCTGCTCGGCCGATTCGGCGTCGATGACCTCCAGGACCAGGCCCGCGTAGGGGTGGTCGAGCGCGTGGAAGTCGCGCGGTCCGGCGGCCCCGTCCCGGTAGACGGTCGCCTCGTGGTCCTGGAACGCGGTGAAGACGTGCGTGCGGTCCTGGTAGACGCGGGCGTCGCGGTTGAGGCGCTTGTTGATGGCCACGGTCCACCGCATGTGGTCGTCGTAGCGGCCTTCCGTGATCCAGTAGGTGGAGAGGTAGCAGCCCGCCGTCACCGGCTGCGCGACGGCGGACTTCTCGGGGTAGCGCAGCAGCTGCAGGTCGCGGGTCGCCACCCAGCGGCGCCCCGCGAACATCCAGGGCATGGCCATCGCGCCGGCGTAGTAGTGGTCGTCCTCGTACCAGCGGTTGTAGGCGTACTCATGGCCCGGGTGGGGCTCCACCATGGTGATCAGCGCGTGGCCCGGCCGGACCCCGTACGGCCCCACGGCGGCCAGTTCCGCGTACGTCCCGCTGCGGGTGCCGGTCTCCTCGGACATGGGCGTTCCCCTTCCTTCGTCGGCCGCTCGCCCATACTCTGACGGCCCGTCAGAAAATGCGCCAGGGTCAGGGCGGAGGTCAGTCATGTCACTGCTAGCGGGCAGCACGGTCGTCGTGTCGGGGGTCGGCGCCGGGCTCGGCCACCAGGTCGCGGCGGCGGTCGTACGGGACGGCGGGAACGCGGTGCTCGGGGCGCGCACCGAGGCCGCCCTCGCCAAGAGCGCCGCCCGCATCGACCCGGACGGGGCGCACACGGCGTTCCGGACGACCGACATCACGGACGAGGGCCAGTGCGAGCGGCTCGCCGCGCTCGCGCGGGAACGGTTCGGGCGGATCGACGCGGTCGTCCATGTGGCGGCCTGGGACAGCTACTTCGGCGGTCTGCAGGACGCGGACTTCGCCACCTGGCAGTCGGTGATCGACGTGAACCTGCTGGGCTCGCTGCGGATGACCCGGGCGTGCCTGCCGGCGCTCAAGGAGCGCGGCGGTTCGGTGGTGTTCATCGGGACGCAGTCGTCGGTGGCGGCCCCCAGCCAGGTGCGGCAGGCGGCGTACGCGGCCTCGAAGGGCGCGCTGACGAGCGCGATGTACTCCCTCGCGCGCGAGCTCGGCCCGCACCGCATCCGGGTCAACACCGTGCTGCCGGGCTGGATGTGGGGCCCGCCGGTGCAGGCGTACGTGCAGTTCACCGCCCACACCGAGGGCGTGCCCGAGTCCGAGGTGCTGCGGCGGCTCACCGAGCGGATGGCGCTGCCGGACCTGGCGACGGACGGGGACGTGGCCGACGCGGCCGCCTTCCTCGCGTCGGACCGGGCGCGGGCCATCACGGGCCAGTCGCTGCTGGTCAACGCCGGGGAGCTGATGCGCTGAGACTCCTTCCCGCCCTCTCGCGACTATTCATGTTTATGAACACAGGTCAAGCGGACGAACATCTTTGCTTCCTCTTGACCTTACGTCCGCTTGTCGTGTCCGCGCTACCGCACCCACGATGAGCGGGCACTTCGCGGCCTCTCCCGGCTTCCCACGCCCCTACCCCGCTCAGGCGAAGTGCCAACCAACTGAGCGCGGTTCACAAGGCGGACCCTGGAAGGGGGCACATGAACAGTCTCGACTGGGCCGTGCTCATCGGCTACTTCGGCGTGATGGTGGCCATCGGCATCTGGTCGCACAAGCGCGTGGACGACGTGAGCGACTTCTTCACCGCAGGCGGCAAGATGCCGTGGTGGCTGTCCGGCATCTCGCACCACATGTCGGGCTACAGCGCGGTGATGTTCACCGGCTACGCGGGCATCGCCTACACCTACGGCGTGACGTCCTTCGTCACGTGGTCCTTCCCGATCGCACTGGGCGTCGCCATCGGCTCGAAACTGTTCGCGCCGCGCGTCAACCGCCTGCGTTCACGGCTCCATGTGGCCTCGCCGCTGGAGTACCTGAAGAACCGCTACGACCTCAAGACGCAGCAGGCGCTGGTCTGGTCGGGCATGCTCCTGAAGATCGTGGACGTCGGCGCGAAGTGGGCGGCGATCGCGACGCTGCTGTCGGTCTTCACCGGCATCTCGCTCAACCAGGGCATCCTCATCACCGGCGCGATCACCGCCGTCTACTGCACCATCGGCGGCCTGTGGGCGGACGCGCTGACCGAACTCGGCCAGTTCGTCATCCAGTTGCTGGCGGGCATCGCGATGTTCGTGGCGGTGGTGCTGAAGCTGAACGACAAGGGCATCGGCCTGTTCGACGCCTTCGACCAGCCGGCCCTGCACGGCCACGCCAAACCGCTGGTGGGCCCGTACGGCACGGTCTTCCTGCTGGCGTTCCTCTTCATCAAGCTCTTCGAGTACAACGGCGGCATGCTCAACCAGGCCCAGCGCTACATGGCGACGGGCAATGCCCGTGAGGCCGAGCGCTCGGCGCGCCTGTCCGCGCTGCTGTGGCTGGTCTGGCCGGTCGTCCTCTTCTTCCCGATGTGGATGTCGCCGCTGCTGGTCCACGCCCAGAAGCCGGACGGCTCCGACTCCTACGGCCTGATGACCGAGCAACTGCTGCCGCACGGCCTGCTGGGCCTGGTGATCGTCGGGTTCTTCTCCCACACGATGGCCATGTGCTCCTCCGACGCCAACGCGATCGCGGCGGTCTTCACCCGGGACGTGGCACCGGTGGTGTCCGAGAAGGCCCGGGCCTGGAGCGAGCGCTCCGGCCTGATCGCGGCCCGGGTGACCACGGTGCTCTTCCTCGGTCTGTCGATGGCGGTGGCGACGCAGGTCAACTCCCCCACCTTCAAGGACATCATCACCGTCGTCATCAAATGGGTCGCGGGTCTGATGGGCCCGATCGCCATCCCGATGATGCTGGGCCTGCTGCGCCCGTTCCGCCGGTCCGGCCCGACTGCGGCGCTCGTCAGCTGGGCGATGGGTCTGCTGGCCTTCTGGCTGATCAACTACCCCATCAACTGGAACGTCGACGGCGGTGTCCCGCTGCAGTACCAGGTGTCGATCCCGCTGGCCGTCTCGCTGGTGCTGTACATCCTGGTCGGCCACCTGAAGCCGGAGGACACCCCGGACCGGCTGGCGGTCATCGAGACGATCAACACGGACGACGACAGCGCGGCGGTCGCCGTCCCGGTACCGGCGGGTGCGGTGGAGGACGTCACGGGGCGTACTCCGGTCAGGGACTGACGTGCCATCAGCCGGTGTGGAGGGCCCGGGCCGTGACGCCGGCCGGGGCCCTCTCGCGTCCGCCGTGACCGGCCCGTACGGCGTCGCGGAAACGGACGTGCCCGGAGATCGCGGTGACGGCAGACTGGCCGTATGACGCCACCCGACCCCAAGGCCGACCTGCTGCGCTACCTCCAGGACGCGCGCGACGCCCTGCTGTGGAAACTCGAAGGGCTTTCCGAGTACGACGCGCGCCGCCCGCTGACGCCGACCGGCACCAACCTGCTGGGCCTGGTCAAGCATGTGACGTTCGTCGAACTGGGCTACCTGGGCGACACGTTCGCACGCCCGTCCGGTGCGCCGAGTCCCTGGTCCGCGCCCGCCTACGCCGACGACCCGAACGCGGACATGTGGGCCACCGCCGACGAATCCCGGGCGGACGTCGTCGCCCGCTACCGCGAGGCGTGGGCACACGCCGACGCGACCGTCCGGGCGCTGCCCCTCGACTCCCTCGGCCGCGTGCCGTGGTGGCCGGAGGACAACGAGATCACCCTGCACCACGCCCTGGTGCGCGTCACCGCCGACACCCAACGGCACGCCGGGCACGCCGACATCCTGCGGGAGACCCTCGACGGGGCCGTCGGCATGCGCGAGGACAGCTCGAACCTGCCCTCGGACGACCCGGCGTGGTGGAAGGACTACCGTGAGCGGCTCGAGCGGACGGCCGAGGAGGCGGCCCGCAAGGCGCGGTAAGGGCGGTAAGGGGACCGGGCGCGGCAAAGCAGGGCGCCGGAGCAGCAGGATGTCGGAGCAACAGGACCCCGGAGCAGCAGGGCGCCGTGAGGGCGAGACGCCGTGAACACAGGGCGCCGCAAAGGCAAGGCGCCGCAAGAGCAGGGCGCCGCAAAGGCAAGGCGGTAAGGGCCGGGACGGCTCCGGTGGTCAGGCCCGCGGGTACCGCACCAGCCACCCCGGCGACGAACCGGCCGGACCGTGCAGCGCCGGGCCCTGGGTCATCTCCATGGCGAAATCGTCGGCGAGTTCCAGAAGCGTGGGACGGCCCTCCAGCTCCGCCAGCCAGCCCGGGGGGAGGGCCGTCTCACCGTGCAGGGCGCCGAGGAGGCCGCCGGTGAGGGCGGCCGTCGCGCCGGAGGGCCCGTCGTGGTTGACGGCGAGGCACAGACCCTGGCGGACGTCCTCGCCCACCAGCGCGCAGTACACCGCCGCGGCCAGCACGCCTTCCGCCGTACCGGCACCGGCCAGTTCGGCGACCCGGGCCGGCGTGGGCATGCCCTGCCGTACCGCGCCGAGCGCGTGCTGGAGCGCGTCCGAGACCGACTGGTGGCCGGGGCGTACGGCGAGCAGCGCGAGCGCTCGCTGCACGGCGCCGTCCAGGCTCTCGCCGCGGGCCAGTCCGTGCACGATCACGGCGTACGCCCCCGCCGACAGACAGGCCACCGGATGCCCGTGGGTCTGGGTCGCGCACTCCACGGCGAGCTGGACCACCAGCTGCGGCTCCCAGCCGACCAGCAGACCGAAGGGCGCGGACCGGGCGGTCGCCTCGGGCCCGGCCTCACCGGGGTTCTTCGGCGCGTCCAGGGTCCCCATGTTCTCGTCCCCGAACCCGAGCAGCAGCGAACGGGTGGGGTCCCGGCGGGCGTAGAGCCACTCCTCGCGCGCGAGCCAGCCGTCGTCCTTGCGGCGCTCGTCGGGCCCCCAGTCACGCTGGGTGGCCGCCCAGCGCAGGTACGCCCGGTGCAGGTCGGTCGGTGGATGCCAGGCCCCGGTGTCGCGGCGGACCTGCGCCCGTATCAGCCCGTCCACGCTGAACAGGGTGAGTTGGGTGAGGTGGGTGACGGCGCCGCGTCTGCCGTAGGCGAAGGCGAGGTCGACGACGCCCTCGGCGCCGTACTCCTCCCGGATCGTGCCGAGGTCCAGGCCGTCGACGGGCGCGCCCAGCGCGTCCCCGACGGCGGCTCCGAGCAGCGTCCCGCGCACCCGGCTGCGGAAGTCCTGCTGCTCGGCACGTCCCCACACGGCCCCAGCCGTCGCGCCCACCAAGACCTCCCCTCCGGCACCGTCCGACGCGTGACAGTTCAGCACTGTAATCGAACGGGGACGGTGGGTTCAGGTGTCGGTGTGGTATGCGACATGTGATGCGAACGGTCTCGGACAGTCCCGAACAATCCTGACCGATCCCAAGTGGTCCTGAATGGTCCTGAGTGGTCCGGGGTGGTCCCGAGTGATCCGAGGCGGGCAGGGGCGACCCGGGGTGGCCGGGCGCCCAGGAGCGGAAGCACCGGTCGCCACGGGGAGAATGGCTGTCATGACCACTACCACCCCCCGCACCGCCCTCTCCCTGGCCGCCGCGCTCCTGACCGGCACCGTCGCCCTCTATATCGCCCTGGTCGCCTTCGGGAACATCACCGACTTCGGCACCAACCAGGCGTTCGTGCAGCACGTGCTGGCCATGGACACCACGTTCAAGGACGACGACCTGATGTGGCGGGCCGTCACCAGCAAGGGCCTGCAGAACACCGCTTACGTCGCCATCATCGTCTGGGAGACCCTCGCCGCACTGGTGCTGATCTACGGCACCTGGCTCTGGGCCCGGCGCGACCAGGCCCGCGCCCGCGCCGTGTCGACGTACGGCCTGCTGATGCTGCTGCTGCTCTTCGGCGCCGGTTTCATCGCGATCGGCGGCGAGTGGTTCTCCATGTGGCAGTCGAAGACCTGGAACGGACTCGACGCGGCTCTGCGGGTGTTCGTGCTGAGCGGGGTCGTACTGATCGTCGTGCAGCTCACCGGCCGCCGCGGCGAGGACTGAACCCCCGGCCGCACGGACCCACGGGTCCACGGGCCCACGGGCCCACGGGGTACGGATTCCCGGGCGCCCAGGCCCACGGCGTACGGGCTCCCGGGCTCCCAAGTCCCCACGGCCCCAAGTCCCCACGGACCCACGGCGTACGGACCCCCGGGCCCGCGGACTCCCGGGTTCGCGGGCTCCCGGCCCCCTCGGACTCCCGCGGAGACCCCCGGACTCCTGCGCCTACTTCACCACGGCCACCTTCGTACCGGCCGTCCCGAACGTCCACATGGCCGCCCCGTCCGCCGTCCGCATCCGGATGCCGCCCGTCGGCGTTCCGGAGGCGGGCGGCGGCGACGAGCCGTCGACGGCGTTGGAGAAGGCGATGTTGGCGCCGGAGCGCACGGTGAAGTACACGATGTGCTCGATCTTCACGCCGTCCGAGCCGGTGATCGGGCCCTCGGCCCGGGTGCCGACCGTGTAGGTCCCCGGCTCCGGGCTCACCGTCCCGGGCCACACGGCGAAGGTGCGCCGGGCCGCGTCGCTCGCGTCGACCAGCCAGACCGTCCTGCGCCCGAGCGAGTAGACGATACGGCGCCCGGTCCCGGAGTGGTCCGGCACCGCGGCCGGCGCCGCGGACCGCGTGGGCTTCGGATGCGCCGACGCGGACGCCGACGCGCCGGGCCGGGAGGCGACCGCGTGCGGCTTCGGTCCCTTGTCGGCCTGCACGGCCAGGACGGCGACGGCGGCTATCGCTCCCACCGTCAGGCCGGTCACCCAGACCTTCGAGGCTGGCACGGCACGTATCTCCTCGGTCACTGGACCCCGCGGACCCGTTGGAACGGGGGTCCGATCATCGTACTGTGACGCTCCTGCCGCCCCGTCCCGTACGAGCACCAGGGCAGTACGAGCACCAGGACGGCACGAACACCAGGGCGGTACGAGCACCAGGGCGGTCGGTGCGCACTCAGTCCAGCACGGGCAGCAACTGCGGAAGGTGGCCGTCCGACGCCGCCGCGGCCCGCTGCCGTTCCTCCGGCACCTCGCCGTAGAGCGTGGTACGCGGCCTCGCCGGGCGGCCGGCCGCTTCCGCAACCCCGACCAGGTCCCGCACCGACTTGTAGGAGCCGTAGGAGGAGCCCGCCATCCGGGAGATGGTCTCCTCCATGAGGGTGCCGCCCAGGTCGTTGGCCCCGGAGCGCAGCATCTCGGCCGCGCCCTCCGTGCCCAGCTTGACCCAGCTGGTCTGGATGTTGGGGATGTGCGGGTGCAGGAGCAGCCGGGCCATCGCCGTGACGGCCCGGTTGTCGCGCATCGTCGGGCCCGGGCGCGCGATCCCCGCCAGGTAGACCGGCGCGTTGGTGTGGATGAAGGGCAGGGTCACGAACTCCGTGAAGCCGCCGGTGCGTTGCTGGATGCCGGCCAGGGTGCGCAGGTGGCCGAGCCAGTGGCGGGGCTGGTCGACGTGGCCGTACATCATCGTGGACGACGAGCGGATGCCCAGCTCGTGCGCGGTGGTGATCACCTCGATCCAGGTGGCCGCGGGCAGCTTGCCCTTGGTCAGGATCCAGCGGACCTCGTCGTCGAGGATCTCGGCGGCCGTACCGGGGATCGAGCCGAGGCCCGCCTCCTTGGCCGCGGTCAGCCACTCCCTGATGGACATGCCGGTGCGGGTCGCGCCGTTGACGACCTCCATCGGGGAGAAGGCGTGGACGTGCATCCCGGGCACCCGCTCCCTGACCGCCCTCGCGATGTCGAAGTACGCCGTGCCCGGCAGGTCCGGGTGGATGCCGCCCTGCATGCAGACCTCCACCGCGCCCACGTCCCACGCCTGCTGGGCACGGTCGGCGACCTGGTCCAGGGAGAGGGTGTAGGCGTCGGCGTCCGTACGGCGCTGGGCGAAGGCGCAGAAGCGGCAGCCGGTGTAGCAGACGTTGGTGAAGTTGATGTTGCGCGTGACGATGTACGTCACGTCGTCCCCGACCGCCGACTTCCGTACGTCGTCCGCGACCCGGCACAGCGCGTCCAGCGCCGGGCCGTCCGCGTGCAGCAGGGCGAGGGCCTCGTCGTCGGTCAGGCGCGTCGGGTCGTCGGCCGCCGTCGCCAGCGCCTGGCGGACGTCGGTGTCGATGCGCTCGGGGACCATGCCGGGGGCCGCCGCCGCGCGCAGTTCGGCCCAGTCGCCGTAGACCTCGTCGAAGTCGTCGCGGCGGTCGGAGGTGCGGCCCTCGGTGTCGATCGAGGTGTGCAGGTCCGTACGGCCGGAGGGGACGAACACCTCCTCGGGTTCCTGCCAGGGGTGGCCCTCGACGACGGCGTCCGGGCGGGCGAGACCCGTCTCCGCGTCGGCCAGGGCGCTCACGTGCGGGCGCAGGCGCGGGTCCAGCCAGGGCTCGCCGCGGCGGACGAACTCCGGGTAGACGCAGAGGCGTTCGCGCAGTTCGAAGCCGGCGGCGCGGGAGCGCTCGGTGAGTTCCTCGATCCGCGGCCAGGGGCGCTCGGGGTTGACGTGGTCGATGGTCAGCGGGGAGACCCCGCCCCAGTCGTCGATGCCCGCGCCGATCAGCCGCCCGTACTCGGCGTCGACGAGGTTGGGCGGGGCCTGGAGGCAGGCGCTCGGGCCCATGATGTGCCGGGCGACGGCCACCGTCGCCACCAGCTCGTCCAGTTCGGCGTCCGGCATGCCGCGCATCGCGGTGTCCGGCTTGGCACGGAAGTTCTGGATGATCAGTTCCTGGATGCCGTGGTAGGCGCGGGAGACCTTGCGGAGCGCGAACAGCGACTCGGCCCGCTCCTCGTACGTCTCCCCGATGCCGATGAGCAGACCGGAGGTGAAGGGCACGGAGGAGCGCCCCGCGTCCTCAAGCACCCGCAGCCGCACGGCGGGTTCCTTGTCCGGGGAGCCGAAGTGCGGGCCGCCCGGCTCGGACCACAGGCGGGTCGCGGTCGTCTCCAGCATCATGCCCATCGACGGGGCGACCGGCTTCAGCCGCTGGAAGTCCGTCCAGGACATCACGCCCGGGTTGAGGTGGGGCAGCAGGCCGGTCTCCTCCAGGATGCGGACGGAGATGGCGCGGACGTAGGCGATGGTGTCGTCGTAGCCGTGCGCGTCGAGCCACTCGCGCGCCTCGGGCCAGCGGTCCTCGGGCTTGTCGCCGAGGGTGATCAGGGCTTCCTTGCAGCCGAGGGCGGCGCCCTTGCGGGCGATGTCGAGGACCTCGTCCGGCGACATGAACATCCCGTGCCCGGCGCGGCGCAGCTTGCCGGGGACGGTGACGAAGGTGCAGTAGTGGCATTTGTCCCGGCACAGCCGGGTCAGGGGGATGAAGACGCTCTTCGAGTACGTGATGACGCCGGGGCGGCCCGCCGCGTCGAGGCCCGCGTCACGGACCCGGGCGGCGGACACGGCGAGGTCGGTCAGGGCATCGCCGCGCGCCTGCAGCAGGACGGCCGCCTCACTGACGTCGAGGGCCACCCCGTCCCGGGCGCGTTTGAGGGCGCGACGCATGGAGTTCCCGGTGGGGCCGGTGCCGCCGGGACCGCCGGGGCCGCCAGTGCCGCCGGGGCCGTCGGAGGAGCCGTTTCCGGAGCTCACGGAAGTCGTCATCCTTCGAGCATAAGGTCGAGCTGATCAGCGCCGGGAGGGCAGGCCGGAGTCGGGCCGATCGGCGCCGGAGGTCAGGCCAGGTCGGGCTGAACAGCGCCGGAGACGAGCCCCGGGCGGAGCTGAGCCGCGCCGGAGACGAACCCCGGGCCGAGCTGAACCACGCCGGAGGCGAACCCCGGGCCGAGCTGAACCGCGCCGGCAAGGTCAGGCCAGGAAGGCCCCGTACCCGTCCAGCGCGCGCAGCACCTCCGCCTCCCCGGCCGGCGGAAGCTGGACCACGACCTCCTCGACGCCCAGGTCCGCGTAGTGCGCGAGCTTGCCGGGGCTGGGGTAGACCGCGTAGGGGACGATCTGCAGGGCGGCCGGGTCGCGGCCCGCGTCCGCCCAGGCAGACCGCAGCACCGGCAGCGACTCGGTGAGGCCGCCCCCGCCGATGGGCATCCAGCCGTCGGCGTAGGCGCAGATGTGGGAGAAGAGCTTGGGACCGGCCGCCCCGCCGACGAGCGTGCGCGGACCGGTGACCGGGCCGCGCGGCTTCTGGACCGGCTTGGGGTGGGCGTGAGAGGCCCGTACGCTGCCGAACTCCCCTTCGTAAGCGGTCGGTTCCTCCGACCACAACGCACGCATCAGCGCCATCCGATCACGCACCAGCTCGCGCCGGGTCCGCCACTGCACCCCGTGGTCGGCGGCCTCCTCGACGTTCCAGCCGAAGCCGAGGCCGAGGGTGAAGCGGCCGCCGGAGAGGTGGTCCAGGGTCGCGATCTGCTTGGCGAGGGCGATCGGGTCGTGCTGCGCGACCAGCGTGATGCCGGTGCCGAGGCCGAGCCGCTCGGTGACGGCGGCCGCCTGGCCGAGCGCGACGAAGGGGTCGAGGGTGCGGCCGTACTCCGGCGGCAGCTCGCCGCCCGCCGGGTACGGCGTCGTCCGCTCCACCGGGATGTGGGTGTGCTCGGGCAGGTACAGGCCCGCGAAACCGCGCTGCTCCAGCTCACGGGCGAGCCGGACGGGGGTGACGGTCTCGTCGGTGAGGAAGATCGTGACAGCGATGCGCATGACTCATCTGTACCGGGCGAGGACACAGATGTCCATACCGACCAGTCGGCCCTGTTTTCACGGAGGACGCGGAGGACGCGGAGGACGCGGGAGACTCACCTGAACCGAGGGTCTAATTCCATGTACATGCCATATCGTCGAGTCCCGATTCCCTCTCCTTTCACGGGAGTTCACGCCCTCAGACGAAGGTGGCTCGTATGTGTGAGGACGCCCACGGCATCGGACGACGCGCTCTGTTCGTGACGGGCGCGGCCGCCGCGCTTACGTTGGGAAGCGTGAGCTTCGCGGCGGCCGACGGCCAGGACCACGGGACCGAGACGACAGCGACGATCCGGGGCACGCTGCCCCCCGGTTCGCCGGACTACGTGTACGTACCCATCGAAGTCCCCGCCGGCGTACGGGAGATCAGGGTCGCCTACACCTACGACAAGCCGCCCGTCCCGGCCGGCACCCAGGGCAACGCCCTCGACATCGGCATCTTCGACGAGCGCGGCACCGAGCCCGGCGGCCGGGGCTTCCGGGGCTGGTCGGGCGGGGCGCGCTCGGAGTTCTTCATCCGCGCCGACGACGCGACGCCGGGGTATGTGCCCGGGCCGGTGCGGGAGGGCACCTGGCAGGTGGCGCTGGGCCCGTACACGGTGGCCCCGCAGGGACTGTCGTACGAGCTGACGATCACACTGACGTACGGGGAGCCGGGCGAGACGCCGGCGCCCGTGTACCCGCCGGAACGGGCCAGGGGGCGGGGCCGCGCCTGGTACCGGGGCGACTGCCACCTGCACTCCTGGTACTCCGACGGCCGCCGCACCCCGGCGGAGATCGCCGCGCTCGCGCGGGCGGCGGGGCTCGACTTCATCAACTCCTCGGACCACAACACGCATGCGGCCCATCCGCACTGGGCCTCCGAGGCGGGCGAGGACCTGCTGATCCTGCTCGGCGAGGAGGTCACCACCCGCAACGGCCACGTCGTCGCGCTCGGCACCGACCCCGGCACCTTCGTCGACTGGCGCTACCGGGCCCGCGACAACCGCTTCGGCCGTTTCGCCCGCCAGATCCGCCGGGCCGGCGGCCTCGTCGTACCGGCCCATCCGCACGCCACCTGCATCGGGTGCGGCTGGAAGTTCGGGTTCGGCGAGGCGGACGCGATCGAGGTGTGGAACGGTCCGTACACACCCGACGACGAGGTGGCGCTCGCGGAGTGGGACAACCTGCTGGTCGCGTCCGTACGGGAGGGGCGCGAGGGGCGGAATGGTCGCGAGGACCGCGGCTGGATCCCGGCCATGGGCAACAGCGACGCGCACCGCGACCCGGACGCCGTGGGCCTCCCGCAAACGGTCGTCCTCGCCGAAGACCTGACCCGCGAGGCCATCCAGGCCGGCATCCGCGCGGGCCGCTCCTACGTCGCCGAGTCCAAAAACGTCTCCCTGACCTTCACGGCGAGCGGGGAGAGGGGACGGCACGCGGGAATCGGCGAGCGCCTGGAGGTCCCCGCCGACAGCCCCGTGACGATCCGCGTCGAGGCGTCCGGCGCCCCCCGCTGCACCATCCGCCTCGTCACCGACCAGGGCGTCCTGTTCACCAGCGCCCCACTCCCGGTCTCCGGCTCCGGCACGGCGGAGTGGCACACGACCCCGGCGTACGCCGCCTACGTACGCGCGGAGCTGCGCCACGAGACGGCGGCGGGCCCGGTACCGGGGGCACTGGCGGCGTTCACGAATCCGATCTTTTTGGGGCGCTGAGATCCGGGCCGTCCGGAATTCAGACGGCATCTTCAGACAGCATCTACTGCCGGGCGAGCCCAGCCGGGTCGATGGCGATCGGAAAGGGTGCGTCCAGGTCGGTGGTGGCGCCGCTGAGCGCGGTCGTCCGCTCCACGTACCGGCCGCCCTGCAGCTCGTAGGCGACGAGCATCGGGGCGGGGTCGAACTCGAGTCGCCAGAGATGCGGGATGGCGGCCTCCGCGTACAGCATGGGCTTGACCTGGCGGTCCATGGTGCTGTTGCCGGGGGACACGAGTTCGACGACGAGCCGCACCGCTTCGACGTCCACGGTGACGGGATCCTCGGCGGTCGCACCGGCGTCGACCACCACCAGGTCGGGAACGACCAGGCCCGACGGCAGGACGACGTTGACGCCTTCCAGGATCTCCACCGGTGCGCCGACAGCCCGGGCAGCCGCGTCCAGCGCGACGTGGAGACGGAACGAGGCCCGCTGATGGCGGACGCCGGGAGCGGAGGACATCACGAGGGACTCCCCCAGCAGCTCGTAGCGGACGGTGCGGTCTTCGGGCAGGGCGAGCACATCGGCGACGGTCCAGGGCCCTGTGTGGTCGATGGCAACGCCCATTCCCTTTCACCTCCTCGCCCACCCGCCGGCCGCGATGTCACCCCAGCAGGCGGTACACGGCCAGCCTACGGGGGCTCCCACCTGCTGACATCAGGGTTCGGCGCCCTGGCGGAGACCCTGATAACGCGTGCTGGAAATCTCTGGCAGTGGTGCAGGACGTCGACCGTCGTCGTGATCAAGGAACAGCGCCCTCAACCCGACCGATGACAACCCCGACGACCCGCTCGCAGGAGCCGTCGTCCGCTGACGTTGCCGTCAGCGTTGCCGTCAAACGGCACGAGAGCCCCACCGATTTCACATCGGTGGGGCTCTCGCATTGGCCTCGGCGAACGCTCAGGAACGTCCTACGCTGGGACGGTCAAAAGCGAATTATCCTCGCCACCAATCGGGGGTCCGCTGGATATTGCTAATCGCCGACCTCCTGACTCCAGGACTGCCCCAAACCTGCCTTCGCCAGCCTCGATGAGGTCCGCACCGCTTCCCATTCGGAGGCTTCTTCGAGCGCACCTTCAGTCCAAATCGACTCAGGGCCAGCGCTTACAGAATTTGCGCTTTCATTGACCGCCTGAAGCAGAAGGTAATCTTCGTGATTCAGCGAACCGTCAGCCACTCTGGCACGGGCCACGTGCATCACGTCGTCGAACTGAAGCAAGATTTCTTCTGCTTCCACCCCTGACGACCGCAAGCACTCCACTTGCTTTTCAGGATCCGCGCTGAGCAGGCCCAGTGTATCGAGGGCCCACCGCCGAAAGTCCGCCAACTTCCGATCGCCGGTCATCGAATGATTCCTCCCAGATCCCCTTCAGGACCCACGACTCGCCAGTATGCACCCTCACCATGATGGCCGCCCCCAGGGTTCCACCTGAGCATCCTCCCAGTCGGGTCTCCTCGATCCGTATATTCGCGAATCACCCAACCGCCGCCAGCATTCTTCGCTCTGCCTAGGCCCTCTTCGACCCACCCCTTCCGGCCTGCAAAGAATGGACGAACCTGGTCCGGTGTGACACCACCCTTAAGGACAGAGGGGGTGTCGAAGATGTCATCCGCCGAACGAATCCCTGGAAGCTGGCCAGCCTCCTCGGTGAGCTGCCTGCGCAAACGCTCACCATCGGCGGCACTTGTAGGGCAACTGGAATTGTGAACAAGAACCGGTGTCCGGCCCGCCAGCACATAGTACGTGTGCTACGCGCCCCATCCCCATCTGCGTTTTCGCAGGTCATCGGCGGTTTCGTGCTCCGCTGGCGTCCGTGGCTGTGCCCTGGTGTCCGTGGTGGTTGCCGTCAGCGCTGCCGTCAGAGGTGCAGACCACCACGAAGCAGCGGGGCGGCCCGGCAACTCCTGGGCCGACGGCGGCTGCGGACCCTACACTGAGCGCATGACCGTACGCGAGGAAGCACACCGGCTGCTCGACGCGGTGCCGGAGGACCGGCTGCCCGACGCCATAGAGCTGCTGCGGCGATGGGCGGAAGTGGAGCGCGGCGAGCGCCCCCGCCGCCGGTTCCGCACGACCGGCGTCTTCGACGGCGAACCCGACCTCGCGGTCCGCTCCAAGGAGATCGTCCGCGACGCCTGGGCCAGTGAGGAGCCCCGGAGCGCGTGATCGTCATCGACACCGGCCCCGTGGTGGCGGCCGCCAACCGCAAGGACGACTACCACCTGCAGTGCGTCGACCTGCTCCAGAACTTCCCCGGCCCGCTCCTGCTGCCCGCCCCACTGCTGACCGAGATCGGTTACATGCTCGCCAGTCGTGCCGGGGCCAAGGCGGAGGCCGATTTCCTGCGCGACGTCGCGGACGGCGTCTACGAAATGGTGCCCGTGACCTCCTCCGAGGTCAGCCGGGCCGCCGACCTGGTCGAGCAGTACGCGAGCCTGCCCCTGGGCACCGCCGACGCCTTCGTCGTCGCGGTCGCCGAGAAGTACCGCGCGGTCAACATCGCCACCCTGGACCGCCGCCACTTCAGCGTGGTGCGCCCGAGTCACCTCCCGGCATTCACTCTGCTGCCGTAGCCGGGCCGCCGCGCTGACGTGCCGATCGCTCAGGGGTCGGCAGGGTCTTGGACCGGTGTCCTGTCCGGTGCTTCCCCCGGCGACCCGTTCGCCGGACAGGCCGTCCTCTCGCGTCGAGGCGGAGTCGGTGCGCTTGCCGGTCCGGCGGCGCGGAGGCTGGGCAAGGAGGGGTCTGCCGACGACGGGCCGCCGGGGGCATCGCTCCCCGCCGGGGGCGGGGCAGGCCGCCGCCCCCGGTGAGCCTGCGCGACGGACGTGAAGGGTCGGCTCCTGGTCGGCCCTGTGCCTGCGTTCCGGCCGTAGGACGGTCGTCGGCGACAACTTGCTGTGCGACGCGCGAGGGCTCCACGCCCACAACTTTCTCCCGGCCGTGTCAGGTTGGGCCCAGCGCGTGCCTGAGTTCGGCCGTCCGCCAGCACCTCGCGCGGGCCTCGGCCGCTCGCCCGACGGCGGGTTCGTCGGCGTCGGCGGCCCGCACCGGCCGGCGGGGCCTGCCTTGAACCTCGTAGAGAAAATCTGAACGCACACCCACGGGTCACCCATGTCCGGTCCCGGTAGATGCTTGACACTTCGGGGCGTCGAACTCGTCGTCATCAAGGAACTCCTCGGCCACGCTCACATCGGCGTCACTGCCACCGTCTACGCCCACGTCCGACTCCGCCTCGAGCGCGACGCCATCGATCTCCTCGGACGTGCCCTCCGCAGCCCCACCGAGATCACCGGCGAGCCCGACGACGGCGACGAACTACCTCTTTGCGCCGCGCCCGTCCGCTGACGTTGCCGTCAACTACTGCCGTCAAGAGCCCCAGAGGCCCCGCCGGATTCAAGAATTCCCAGCGGGGCCTCTGGCTTGATCAAACTGACAGTTCCCGCTGCACCTCGGCATACGAATTAGCCGGGGCAAGCTCGGACATCCTCCTAAAGAAGATCATCCCAGCCGATTTGACAGCCCTCAGGAAATCCACAGATGAAGCATTTCCCGTCTTGATTTCTTCGCCAATCTTAGCGGTCACCAAGACGCGAGACCCTGTGGCCCGAAAAGAGAGCTTGATCGGCTGATCCGGGAAATATGTCTCCGCGTAACCCGACGACTGCATTTTCGTCACCATCTCGGCGATATAACACCAGATCTGGTCAACGTAGTCCCATTCTTCAGTGCCGATGATTACCATTCCATCAACGGACAGCCGAATGGCACCTTCAATGTAGTCAAGGTCGGGCGGCGGGGTGCGGCAGGATTCCACCTGCACGAACCCACCGGCCGCAACCTTCAGGAACGTCTCGATCTCAACCACGCTACAGGCCCTTCGGCTATGGAGATTCCGGATAGAACTGACCCACTCGACCTCTATTCATGCCGAGTACGTAATCGACGCCGTTGACGTTCCCGCGAATCTGATACATACCCTGACTGCCTCGCTGAAGCAGCGTGTCGCGGTTCTGTTGCATGACTTGCCCGATAGCCCCTTGGACGTCATCAATACTCATACCCGAATCGAAGAAGGACTGCGTCGACTTCACCGAGCCATCCCAATAATTCGGGTGATGACGAGTGAGAATGTACTCCATTCCCTTCTTATCCAGCAAGAAGGTCTGATTTCCGACATCCCGGCACCCACGCCGCCCGAGGTCGAGCACCGTGTCTCGCACCGCATCAAGCGGCAGGGCGTGCTCTACGGCGCCACCCCGACTCCGTACCGGACCACCGTGCACGAGGCGGCGCTGCGCATGCGCGTCGGCGGCCGGACGGTGACCCGCGCGCAGTTGCGCCATCTGCTCGACATGGGCGAACGGGAGCACATCACCATCCGTGTACTCCCTTACGACGTCGGTGCCTTCCCCGGATCGGGTCAGTCCATCAACTACCTGTACGGCCCCGTACCGCAACTCGACACCGCGCAACTCGACCAGTTCCACGGTCCGGTACTCCTCGACGCGGAGGCTCTCCTGGACAAGTACCGGAACCTGCTCGACATCGTCGAAGCAACCGCCCTCAGCCCCGAGAAGTCCCGGGATCTGATCCACGCGATCGCCCAGAACCTGTGAAGGAGCCGGTATGTCCCCGCACCGCTGGGAGAAGTCGTCCTACTGCCAGGAAGGCGACGCCTGTGTCCACATATCCACCACCCCCACCGCCATACACCTCACCGACCGCCCCGCCCCGCCCCACACCGTCCTCACCGTCGGCCCCGCCGCCTTCGCCGCCCTTCTCCGTTCGCTGAAGTCGCGTGCGGTCACGGGAGGGTGAGGTCCGCGACGACCGCCGCGTGGTCGGAGGGCCAGACGCCGTCGACCGGGGCGTCTCCCGCCCTCCGCACGGAGTGCACGGTGCCGATGCCGTCGGGGCCGGCCGGGGCGCCGACGTGGACGTAGTCGATGCGCGCGCTCGGGCCGAGGCCCGGGTGGACGTAGGCGTTGGCCGTGTCCCAGGTGGCGGACGGGGCCGCCGGGTCGGCGTACTCCCAGGCGTCGAAGAAGACCTGGCCCGGCACGGCGGGCGCGGTGCGGAAGCCGCCGAAGAGCCGGATCTCGTCGGAGTCGGGGGCGGCGTTGAAGTCGCCGGTGACGACGGGCGGGAAGCCGGTGCCCGTGCGGTGGGCGGCGACGAACCCGGCGAGGGCGGTGACCTGTTGGCGGCGTACGGCGGAGGCGTGCAGCGGCGAGGACAGGTGGACGGTGAAGAAGGGGATCGGGTGGCCGGGGGCGTCCAGTCGGGCGTAGAGGGC
The DNA here is from genome assembly GCF_047049295.1 of Streptomyces sediminimaris. Classification (NCBI taxonomy): domain Bacteria; kingdom Bacillati; phylum Actinomycetota; class Actinomycetes; order Kitasatosporales; family Streptomycetaceae; genus Streptomyces; species Streptomyces sediminimaris. The sequence continues at coordinate 3,725,979 of NZ_JBJWOT010000001.1, forward strand.
GAGGCGCCCGTCGTCGAGGTCGGGGGGCGCGGGCAGCCGCAGCACCTCCCGCTCCACGACCGGCCAGCGGCTCAGCACCGCGTTGCCGATCTCCACCCCCGTCTCCCCGATCCGCCGCTGCCAGCGCTCGGAGGCCGGCGAGGCGGCCCAGGTCCAGTGCAGGCCGAGCTCGCCGGCGAGCCACTCGGCGAGGTTCTCGCCGTCGGCCGCCCACACCTCCTGCAGGCCGACGACATCGGGCCGCAGCTCCCGCAGCACCGACAGAACGGCCTTCTGCCGCTCGGCCCAGGGGCCGAAGCGCCACCACAGATTCCAGGTCACGACCCGCATGAGGCCACCGTCTCTCGTAGCGGAACCGTTCGGGGTTCCGCAGATCGTTCGCGTTTCCGAGAGACACATTGAAAGGCATCGCCACCCCTACGGCACAGGAGACCCGAAAACCATGACCCGCCGCGCGGAGCGCAAGTACCGGGCCGTCACGGCCTTCCAACGCAAGCTGAACGCCGTGATGCGCCGCCTGCCGGCGCAGACGCTGCTGGAGACCACGGGCCGCACCTCCGGTCTGCCCCGCCGCACACCGGTCGGCGGCCGCCGCGTCGGGGACTCCTTCTGGCTGGTGTCGGAGTTCGGCGAGCGCTCCCAGTACGTCCGCAACATCAAGGCCGATCCCCGGGTACGGGTGCGCGTCCACGGCCGCTGGCACGAGGGAACGGCCCACCTGCTCCCGGACGACGACCCGGTCGCGCGGCTCCGCGGCCTGCCCCGCATGAACAGCCTGGCCGTGCGGGCGGCCGGGGCCTCACTGCTGACGGTGCGGGTCGATCTCGAACGGTGACGGCGACGGCCGGCCCGGTCGGTTCAGTCAGGCGTCAGGCCGGTCAGCCCGGCCACACCACGGCCTGCACCTCGCTGTAGGCGTGCAGCGCGTAGGAGCCCACGTCCCGGCCGACCCCGCTCTTCTTGAACCCCCCGAACGGCGCCTCCATGTTCCGTCCGACGGTGTTCACTCCCACTCCCCCGGCCCGCAGCCGCCGGGCCACCCGGAACGCCCGCGCCACGTCGCCCGACCACACGTAGTCGATGAGCCCGTAGTCGCTGTCGTTGGCGAGGGCGACCCCTTCGTCCTCGTCGTCGAAGGGGACGACCACGACCACCGGGCCGAAGATCTCCTCGCGGGCCACCCGCATGTCGTTGGTGCAGTCGGCGAGGAGGGTGGGGGCCACGTAGAACCCGCGCTCGTACGGCGGCCGTTCGCCGCCCGTCACCACCACCGCGCCCTCCTTGCGGCCGAGTTCGACGTACGACTCCACCCGGTCCCGGTGGGCGGCGGAGATCACCGGGCCCACCACCGTGTCGGGTTCCCTGGGGTCTCCCACCTTCAACCGGGCCGCGTAGGCCGCGAGTTGCTCGACCAGGCGGTCGTAGACGCCCCGCTGCGCCAGTACCCGCGTCGGTGCCGTGCAGATCTGGCCGCTGTAGAAGGAGAAGGTGGTGCCGATGCCGGCCACCGCGGACGCCAGGTCCGCGTCGTCGAGGACGAGGGCCGCGCCCTTGCCGCCCAGTTCCATCAGCTGGCGTTTCATGCCCCGGCCGCACGTCTCGGCGATGCGCTGCCCGACCGCCGTGGACCCGGTGAAGCTGACCATGTCGACGTCGGCCGACTCCACCGCCGCCTCGCCGACCGACGGCGACTGCCCGCAGACGACGTTCACCACGCCCGGCGGTGCGCCCGCCGCCTCCAGGGCCTCAGCCATCCGGTACACGGACAGCGGGTCCTGCGGGGCCGGCTTCACGACCACCGTGTTGCCCATCGCGAGGGCCGGGGCGATCTTGCCCGCCGGGTTCGCCCACGGGTTGTTGTAGGAGGTGATGCAGGTGACGACGCCGACGGGCTGGCGCACGGCGAGCGCGCCCATGACGGCCGCCCGCCCCATGGGCCCCGCCTCGTTGATCTGTGGCGGGATCGGCCACTCGGCGGGCTCCGCGCGCGCGTAGCGCCGGAAGCGGGCCAGGCCCACCCCGACCTGCATCGCCCGCGCCGTACCCGTTGTGGCACCGCTCTCCGCCTGCGCCAGCTCGGCGTACGGCGCGAACCGGCCCGCGATGACGTCCGCCGCCCGGGCCAGCACGGCCGCCCGTTCCTCGGGCGGCGTGCGCGACCACGGCCCGAAGGCCTCGCGGGCCGCGGCGCACGCCGCGAGCACCTGATCCCGCGAGGCCTCCGGCGCCCAGCCGACCCGCTCCTCGGTCGCCGGGTCGGTGACGGCGTAGTGCCCGCCGTCGGGTTCGGCCCAGGCGCCCCCGATCAGCAGCCGCTGCCCGTCGGCCGCTGGGCTCACCGGGTGCTCACCGTGCTCGTGTCCCGCCCGGACCTGAGCACCCTGCCCGGCACGGCGCCGCTCACCACGTCGTCCCGGATCGCCTCGACGCCGTTGACCCACACGGCCCGCACCCCGATCGCCTTGGCGTCGAGCCGCGGACTGTCACCCGGCAGGTCGTGCACCAGGGTGGCCTGGCCCGCGTCGATCCGTTCCGGGTCGAAGAGCACCAGGTCCGCATGGAAGCCCTCCTCCACCCGGCCCCGTTCGCGCAGCCCGAACAGCCGCGCCGGGTCGTCGGTCAGCATCTTCACCGCCTGCTCCAGACCGACCAGCTTCCTGCGGCGCAGGCAGTCGCCGAGGAACCTCGTGGTGTACGGGGCCCCGCACATGCGGTCCAGGTGCGCGCCCGCGTCGGAGCCGCCGAGCAGCACGTCCTCGTGCTGCCAGGTCTCGGCCCGCAGCGCCCAGGACGCCGGGTCGTTGTCGGTGGGCATCGGCCACAGGACCGTACGCAGGTCGTCGGCGGCGCAGATCTCCACCAGGCAGTGGAAGGGGTCCTGGCCGCGTTCCGCCGCGATGTCGCGGACCACCCGACCGGACAGCCCGGCGTTGGCCTCGCTGTAGGTGTCGCCGATGACGTACCGCCCGAAGTTCGCCAGCCGCCGGAAGACGCCCGCCTCCTTCGACTGGGCGCGTCGCAGCATCTCCGCCCGCACGTCCGCATCCCGCAGCTTCGCGATCCGCTCCGGGATCGGCAGCCCGAGGATCGGCCCCCACCCCGGTATCAGGTTCAGCGCGCAGAAGGTCCCCAGCGACATGTTCATCGGCGTGAGGATCGGCATGGTGAGCGCGACCACCCTGCCGCCCGCTTTGCGCGCCTGCTCGCTCGCAAGCAGCTGCCGCGGCACGCGCTCCGGGACGGCGGCGTCGATGGTCAGCACGTTCCAGTTCAGGGGCCGCCCGGCGGTGGCGCTCATCTCCGCGAACAGGTCGATCTCGGCGTCGCTGAACTGGTCCAGGCAGCCCGCGACGATCGCCTCGATCTGCGTCCCCTCGTGCTCGCCGACGGCCCGGGAGAGCGCGAGCAGCTCCGCCGGTTCCGCGTGCCGGGAGGCGACCGGCCGGCCGTCGCCGTCGGAGTGGGTGGAGGACTGGGTGGTGGAGAAGCCCCAGGCACCGGCGTCCATCGCCTCGTGCAGCAGCCGGACGATCTCGCCGAGCTGCTCCTCGGTGGGCTGCCCGCCGACCGCGTCGGGCCCCATCACGTACCGGCGCAGCGCGCAGTGCCCCACCATGAAACCGGCGTTGACGGCGATGCGCCCCTCGAGGGCGTCCAGGTACTCCCCGAACGTGTGCCAGCTCCAGGGCGCCCCCTCCTCCAGCGCCACCAGCGACATTCCTTCGACCTTGGACATCATCCGCCGGGTGTAGTCGGCGTCGTCCGGACGGGAGGGGTTGAGGGGCGCGAGGGTGAACCCGCAGTTCCCGGCCGCCACGGTGGTCACCCCGTGATTCAGGGACGGGGTCGCGTACGGGTCCCAGAACAGCTGGGCGTCGTAGTGCGTGTGCGGGTCGACGAAGCCGGGCGCGAGGACGAGCCCGGCCGCGTCCTCCGACGAGCGCGCCTCCTCGGTCACGGTCCCGATGACGGCGATGCGCCCGTCGCGGATGCCGACGTCGGCGGTGTGGGCGGGCGCACCCGTGCCGTCCACCACGGTGGCGCCCTTGATCAGGTGGTCGAGCATGACCCGCGCCCCCTCACACAGCCTGACGGAACCGCGAAGTCCGGTGCACGGGATCCGTGTCGATCTTCGGGATGACATGCTCCCCGATCAACCGGATCGTCTGCAGCGTCTCCTCCTTCGGCACCCCCACCGGCAGCCCGAAGCTCAGCTGGTCCGCCCCGGCCTGCTCCCACCGCTTGCACTGGGTGAGCACCTCGTCCGGGTCGCCGCAGATCAGCAGCTCCTCCTCGATCAGCAGCTCCACGAACTCCGGCGTGTACTCGGGAAGCGTCTCCGGCCACACCGGGAAGCCCTCGGGCCGCGGGAAGGTGTCGTGGTAGCGGAAGACCAGGGACGGCAGGTAGTGCAGGCCGCCGTGCACGGCGATGTCGATCGCCTCCGCGTGCGTCGGCGCGCAGATCGCAGTCGTCGTCACCATCACGTTGTCGTTGACGAAGTCCCCGACCGGCTCGGCGTTCACGATCGCCGTCTTGTACTGCTCCAGCACCCACTCCATGTCGGAGACCTTCTGGATGCTGAAGCCGAGCACCCCGAGGCCCTTGCGCGCGGCCATCGCGTACGAGGGCGGCGACCCGGCGGCGTACCACATGGCGGGGTGCGACTTCCCGTACGGCTTAGGCAGGACCTTGCGGGGCGGCAGCTGCCAGTGCTTGCCCTGGAAGCCGGCGTACTCGTCCTGGAGCCACATCTTCGGGAACTCGGCGATCGTCTCCTCCCAGATCTCCTTGGTGTAGTTCATGTCGGTCACGCCCGGTATGAACCCGAGGATCTCGTGCGAGCCGGCCCCGCGGCCCGACCCGAACTCGAAGCGGTTGCCGGTGAGGTGGTCGAGCATGGCGACCTTCTCGGCCACCTTCACCGGGTGGTTGACCTGGGCGAGCGGGTTGAAGATGCCGGAGCCGAGGTGGATGCGCTCGGTGGCGTGCGCCAGGTACCCGAGGAAGACGTCGTTGGCGGAGAGGTGCGAGTACTCCTCCAGGAAGTGGTGCTCGGACGCCCAGGCGTACTTGAAGCCCGACCGGTCCGCCTGGATGACGTACTCGGTCTCCTCCATCAGCGCCTTGTGTTCGGCGAGCGGGTCGGTCTCGGCGCGCTTGCCCACGTATCCCTGTACAAAGAGCCCGAATTCCAAGGCGGGTCACCATCCCTACGTTCCTGACGCACCGTCAGATCTACTGCCGCCGAACTGTTGCACCGCGCGCATGCACCGTCAATAGCTGACGGCCTGTCAGATATCGGTCGGGCACCGGCCGGGCGCCGGTCAGACGATCGAGACGCCGGCCAGCCAGCCCCCGTCGATCACGAACGGCTGCCCGGTGATGTAGGAGGAGTCCTCGCAGGTGAGGAAGAGGGCCAGGCGGGCCACCTCCTCCGGGCGCCCGATCCGGCCGAGCGGCACGAGCTTGCGGTAGAGCTCGTCCAGCGCCCGGCTCATCCCCTCCGCGTCCGCCCCCGGGTCCAGCTGGGCGGGGTTGGACATCGCGGTGTCCACGGCGCCGGGGCACATCGCGTTGACCCGGATGCGCCGGTCGGCGAGCTCCAGGGCGGCGACCCGGGTCAGGCCGAGGATGGCATGCTTGGTGGCGGCGTAGGACCCCACGGCCGCCATTCCGGTCACCGCCGTGTACGAGGCGGTGTTGACGATCGTGCCGCCGTCCTCCATCACCGGCGCCACCGTCCTGATGCCGAGGAAGCAGCCGACCTGGTTGACCTGCACGACCTGCATGAACTCGTCGAGGGGGGTGTCGAGCAGGGAGTTGAAGCGCAGGATGCCCGCGTTGTTGACCAGGCCGTCGATCCGGCCGAAGGCGTTCTTGACGGTGCCCACCGCCGAGCGCCACTGGTCCTCCCGGCGCACGTCCAGGTGGACGTAGCGGGCGCCCAGCTCCCCGGCGAGCGCCTCGCCCTGTTCGTCCAGGACGTCGGCCACCACGACCTCCGCCCCCTCCGCCCGGAACAGGCGGGCCTCCTGCTCGCCCTGCCCGCGCGCCGCCCCGGTGACGATCACGACGCGTCCGTCCAGCTTGCCCATGCCGTACTCCTCAGAGGTGGGGCGCCACATCGGCGCCGAACGCGGCCATCTGGTCGATGAGTTCGCTGCGGCCGCGGCAGCGGAAGCGCACCTGGATCTGGTGCACGCCCATCGCGCGGTAGGCCCGCAGGGACTCCGCGAGCCGGCCGGGCGGGCCGGCCAGGGTGCGCCGCCCGACGTCCCAGGCGGGCGCGCCGACGTACAGCGGCTCGGTGATGGCCCCGACGGTGATCGGCTCCTCGACGCCCGCCTCCTCGCGCAGCCGTGTCAGCCGGGCGATCTGCGCGGGCAGCCGGTCGCGCGGGTCGCCCTGCGGCAGCCAGCCGTCGCCCCTGAGCGCGGCCCGGCGCACGGCGGCGGGCGAGGAACCGCCGACCCAGATGGGGACCTTCTCCTGGGCCGGGCGCGGCCGCTGGCCGAGGCCCTCGAAGTCGTAGAGCTTGCCGTGGTGTTCGGGGAACTCCGCCGGTCCCAGGGCGGCGCGCAGGGCGTCGATGGTCTCGTCCAGCACGGCGCCGCGCCGCTCGAAGTCGGCGCCGACCGCCTCGAACTCCTCCCGGACGTGCCCGGCCCCGACGCCCAGGATCAGCCGCCCGGCGCTGAGGTGGTCGAGGGTCGCGTACTGCTTGGCGGTCAGCAGCGGGTGCCGCAGCCCCACGACGGCGACGTGGCTGAGCAGCCGCACCCGCTCGGTCACGCCCGCGAGGTGGGCGAGGGTGGCGACGGGGTCGTACCAGACGGTGCTCATGGCGGCGGCCAGCCGGCGCGGGATCGCGACGTGGTCGCAGCTCGCGACGTAGTCGAAGCCGGCGCGCTCGGCGGCGCGGGCGATCTCCACCAGGTCCGCGGGGCCGGCTGCGGCCTCCCAGCCCTCGGCGTAGAGGGTGCTCTGGGACTGCACCGGCAGCTGCATCCCGTAGGCGAGGGAGGTGCTCACCGCGCCCCGCTCCACAGCCCGTCGGCGGTGAGGCCCAGCAGCTCGATGGCGTTGCCCCGGACGATCCGCTCCACCACGTCCGGCGCGAGGTGGCCCATCTGCGCCTCGCCGACCTCGCGGGACTTGGGCCAGGTGGAGTCGGAGTGCGGGTAGTCGGTCTCGTACAGGACGTTGCCCAGGCCGATGGAGTCGAGGTTGCGCAGGCCGAAGGCGTCGTCGAAGAAGCAGCCGTGGACGTGCTCGGCGAACAGCTCGGACGGCGGCCGGTGGACCTTGTCGGCGACTCCGCCCCAGCCGCGGTTCTCCTCCCACACCACGTCGGCGCGCTCCAGGATGTACGGGATCCAGCCGATCTGGCCCTCGGCGTACATCACCTTCAGGTTCGGGAAGCGCTCGAACTTGCCGCTCATCAGCCAGTCGACCATGGAGAAGCAGCAGTTGGCGAAGGTGATGGTCGAACCGACCGCGGGCGGCGCGTCCTTGGAGGTGGAGGGCATACGGCTGCTGGAGCCGATGTGCATGGCGACGACCGTGCCGGTCTCGTCGCAGGCGGCGAGGAAGGGGTCCCAGTCGTCGCCGTGGATGGAGGGCAGGCCCAGGTAGGGCGGTATCTCGGAGAAGGCGACCGCGCGCACCCCGCGGGCGGCGTTGCGCCGCACCTCGGCGGCGGCCAGTTCGGGGTCCCACAGCGGGATGAGGGTGAGCGGGATCAGCCGGCCCTGGGCCTTGGGGCCGCACCACTCCTCCACCATCCAGTCGTTGTAGGCCCGCACGCACAGCAGCCCGAGATCGTGGTCCTCGGCCTCGGTGAAGGTCTGACCGCAGAAGCGCGGGAAGGTCGGGAAGCAGACGGCGGACTGGACGTGGTTGACGTCCATGTCGGCGAGGCGCTGCGGGACGTCGTACGAGCCGGGCCGCATCTGCTCGTAGGTGATGATCTCCAGCTTGATCTCGTCCCTGCTGTAGCCGACCGCCGTGTCCAGGCGGGTGAGGGGGCGGTGCAGGTCCTCGTAGACCCACCAGTCGCCGATCGGGCCGTCGTCGCCGGGCCCGCCCATCACCGGCCTGAACCGGCCGCCCAGGAAGGTCATCTCCTTCAGCGGGGCGCGGACTATGCGCGGTCCGGTGTCGAGGTACTTCTTCGGCAGGCGGCTGCTCCAGACGTCGGCGGGCTCCACGGTGTGGTCGTCGACGGAGATGATCAGGGGAAACGTGGCCTGGGTGCCGGGTTGGGTGTCCATGGCGGCCACCGTAGCGCCGATCTGACGGCCCGTCAGCTATGCGGTCGCGGGGATCTCGCCGCCCGGATCCGCTCCCGCGCGTGCGAAGGGCGGGTGAGGACTCTGTGATGGAGGACGGGTGAGGACTGTGTGATATCGCGCGCGTCCGCCGGTGAGCGCGCTCTCCGCAGCTGACGCATCCGCCGTGGACAAGGCAGACTGACGTAGTTGCTCACAGGGTCTGGGGGGAGTCGGCGATGGACGGTGTACCGCGGGTGCCGGAGCAGAGGCGTGCCGGCTACTCGGCGGAGCCCGCCGCGCTGCGCTTCGCCGTGCTCGGTCCGGTACGGGCCCGGCGCGGCGAGGAGGCCGTCGCCACCGGCTCCCCGCAGCAACGCGCCCTGCTCGCCGCCCTGCTGCTGCGCGAGGGCCGCACCGCGACCGCCGCCGAGCTCATCGACGCCCTGTGGGGCGAGGAGCCGCCGTCGCAGGCGCTGGCGGCGCTGCGGACGTACGCCTCCCGGCTGCGCAAGGTGCTGGACGCCGGGGTCCTGGTCAGCGAGTCGGGCGGGTACGCGGTGCGCGGGCTCGGCGAGGGGGCGCTGGATCTGGCGGTGGCGCAGGAGCTGGCGGCCGAGGCGGAGAAGGCGCGCGCCGCCGGGGACCTGTGCGGTGCGCGCGCCGCGCTGGACCGGGCCCTCTCGCTGTGGGACGGCGAGGCGCTGGCGGGGGTGCCGGGCCCGTACGCGGAGGCGCAGCGGGTCCGCCTGGAGGAGTGGCGGCTGCGGCTGCTGGAGTCCCGGCTGGAGATGGACCTGGAGCAGGGCTGCCACGCGGAGGCCGTGTCGGAGCTGACCGCCCTGACCGCCGAGCACCCGCTGCGCGAGCGGCTGCGCGAGCTGCTGATGCTGGCGCTGTACCGCAGCGGCCGGCAGGCGGAGGCCCTGGCCGTCTACACCGACACCCGGCAGCTGCTCGCCGACGAGCTGGGCGTGGACCCGCGGCCGGGCCTGCGGGAACTGCAGCGCCGGATCCTCGAGGCGGACCCGGGCCTCGCGGAGCCGCCCTCCCCGGCGGCCGAACCGGCCCCCGCCCCCGTCCGGCCCGCGCAGCTCCCCGCGACCGTGCCGGACTTCACCGGCCGCTCGGCCTTCGTGGCCGAGCTGGGCGAGCGGCTGGCCTCGGCCGAGGGGCGCGTCATGGCCGTCTCGGCGGTCGCGGGCATCGGCGGCGTGGGCAAGACGACGCTGGCCGTGCACGTCGCCCACCAGGCCCGGGCCGCCTTCCCGGACGGGCAGCTCTACGTCGACCTGCAGGGCGCGGGCGCGAGTTCGGCGGAGCCGGAGACGGTGCTCGGCTCCTTCCTGCGCGCGCTGGGCACGGCGGACTCGGCGGTCCCGGACTCCCTCGAGGAGCGCGCGGCGCTGTACCGCTCGGTCCTGGACGGCCGCCGGGTGCTGGTGCTGCTGGACAACGCCCGGGACGCCGCCCAGGTGCGGCCCCTGCTGCCCGGCACGGAGGGCTGCGCGGCCCTGGTGACCTCGCGGGTGCGGATGGTCGACCTGGCCGGCGCGCACCTGGTGGACCTGGACGTGATGTCGCCGGAGGAGGCGCTGTCGCTGTTCACGAAGATCGTCGGCGAGGAGCGGGTGGCGTCCGAGCGCACGGCCGCTCTCGACGTGGTCGCCGCCTGCGGCTTCCTCCCGCTGGCCATCCGCATCGCGGCCTCCCGCCTGGCGGCCCGCCGCACCTGGACCGTCTCCGTCCTGGCCGCGAAACTGGCGGACGAGCGCCGCCGCCTGGACGAGCTGCAGGCCGGCGACCTCGCGGTCAAGGCGACCTTCGAACTCGGCTACGGCGCGCTGGAGCCGCCCCAGGCCCGGGCGTTCCGGCTGCTGGGCCTCGCGGACGGCCCGGACATCTCGCTGGCGGCGGCCGCCGCGGTCCTGGACCTGCCGCCGGAGGAGACGGAGGACCTCCTGGAGTCCCTCGTCGACACCTCGCTGCTGGAGTCGGCGGCGCCCGGCCGCTACCGCTACCACGACCTGGTCCGCCTCTACGCGCGTGCGTGCGCCGAGCGGGACGAGTGGCCGCCGGGGGAGCGGGACGCGGCGCTGTCCCGCCTGCTGGACTTCTACCTGGCCACGGCGGCCGGGGTGTACGCGACGGAGCGGCCGGGCGACCGGCTGGTGGACCACCTTCAGCCGACCGCGTATCCGGGGCTGGCCTTCGCCGACCGGCACGCGGCGCAGGACTGGCTGTACGCGGAGGCGGTCTGCCTGCTGGCCTGCGTCGCGCAGTGCGCGGGCGGCCCCGAGACTCTTGCCCGCGCCATCGACCTGCTCTGGTCCGCGCACGACCTGTCCGAGTCGGGCGCCAACTCCAAGGGGTACGAGGCGACCGCCGAGGCCCTGCTGGAGTCGGCCCGGCGGCACGGCGATCCCCGGGCCGAGGCACGCGCCCTGACCACGCTGGTCAACGTCCACCACGTCAGCGGCCGTTTCGAGCAGGCGGGCCGGGAGGCCGAGCGCGCCACCCTCCTCGCGCGGGAGGCGGGCGACCTCCTGCCGGTCTGCTGGGCGGCCAACGCGCTCGGCATCATCGCGCTCTACCAGAGCCGCCACCAGGACGGCGAGGAGCACCTCTCGCAGGCCATCGAGCACTTCCGCACGCTGGGCGACCGCCCCGGCGAGGCCAGTGCCCTGTGCAACCTCTCCCGCATCCACCTCGCCACCGGGCGGACGGGCAGCGCCGTCGCCCTCGCCCGGCAGGGCATCGAGATCTACGACGCCATGGGCAACTCCCTGCGGGGCGCCAACGCCCGGTACGCGCTCGGCCTGGCGCTCACCCAGAGCGGCGAGCTGGACTCCGCCGCCGAGCGGCTGCACGAGGCGCTGGAGGTCTTCCGGGACAGCCGCCAGCGCCTGTGGGAGGGCATGAGCCTGTTCCGCCTGGCCGAGGTCGACCTCGCCGCCCGGCGCCCCGCGCAGGCCGCGGCCGGTGCCGAGATGGCGCTGACCGTGCTGCGCGGCATCGGCGGCGAGTGGCGCCGGGGCAACGTCCTGACCGTCCTCGGCCGCGCCCTGAGCGGCATCGGCCAGACCGGCCGCGCACAGGTCTGCTGGCGGGAGGCCGAGGGGATCTACGAGGAGCTGGGCTCGCCCGAGGTCACGGAGGTGCGGGCCCTGCTGGCGCCCGTGCGGGCGGCCTGACGGGCCCGGCCGAGGCGTTCATCGTTCGTTTATCGCCCCGCGCCATGCTGGACGCAGTCGATCCGTCGCGTCGGGGGGCAGACGGGTCACTGCTGAGGGGCCTTCGCCGGGAACCGGTGTGAGCGCCCCTGAAGGGCCCGTCCGGCCACCCTCGGGGGAGTGACCGGGCGGGCCCTGCCGATCCGTCCATGACATCCGTCCCGAAGGGGAGTTGACGATGAGCGACCAGCTCGAACCGGCAGACCTGCACGCCACGAGCACCACCGACGGCGAGGTGACGACCCAGGACCTGCACGCCACGGACGAGCCCGTGACGACCGACGACCTGCACGCCACCGACGAGCCCGTCGAGACCAAGGACCTGCACGCCACCTCGGAGCCGTTCAGGCCGGCCGAGTAGGGCTGTCCGCACGGGGGCGGACCGCGGCGGCACGGAGGGGAGCCGCCGCGGTCTTCGCCCGTCCGGGGCCCGGGCCCCGTCCGAGCGGGTCCGGCGAAGCCGGCTGCGGTCCGGCGGGGGCGCGGGGAACTGCGCGACCGGCCACGACGGCGCCGCGGACGGACGACGGCCCGGCACCGTACATCCGGCGGAGCGCTCAGCGGCTGCGGCTCCGCAGCTCGCCCTTGACCACCTTCCCGCTCGCGTTGCGCGGCAGCTCCGTCAGGAACTCCACCTGCCGCGGCACCTTGTAGTTGGCCATCTCCCGCCGCGCCCACGCGATCAGGTCGTCGCCCGTGAGCACGGCGCCGGCCCGCCGCACGACGTAGGCCTTGCCGACCTCGCCCAGCCGCGCGTCGGGTACGCCGACGACCGCGACGTCGGCCACCGCCGGGTGCAGGCCGAGCAGTTGCTCTATCTCCGCGGGGTAGGCGTTGAAGCCGCCGACGACGAACATGTCCTTGATGCGGTCGGTGATGCGCAGGTTGCCGGCCTCGTCCAGCACGCCCACGTCCCCGGTGCGCAGCCAGCCGTCCTCCGTCACCGTCCGCTCGGTGGCCGCCGCGTCCTCGTAGTAGCCCCGCATGACGTTGAAGCCGCGCACCAGGACCTCGCCCGGCCGGCCCGGCGGTGCCGCCACCTTCACCTCCGTGCCCGGGATCGCCCGCCCGGACGTGGCGGCGATGACCGCCGGGGAGTCGCCGCGCCGGCACATCGTCACGATGCCGCTGGCCTCCGATAGCCCGTAGGCCGTCAGGACCGTCTCCACGCCCAGCTCCCCGCGCAGCCGCTCCACCAGCCGCAGCGGCACCACCGCGGCGCCCGTCACCACCAGCCGCAGCGCCGAGAGGTCGTGGCTGTCGCGGGCGGGGTGGTCCAGCAGGGACTGGTGGAGGGTGGGCGGCCCCGGCAGCACCGAGACCCGTTCCGCCGCGATGTTCGCCAGCACCGTGCCGACGTCGAACACCGGCTGGGGGATCATCGTCGCCCCGCGCATCAGGCAGGCCAGGACCCCCGCCTTGTAGCCGAAGGTGTGGAAGAAGGGGTTCACGATCAGATAGCGGTCGCCGCGCCCGAGCCCCGCGAGCTCGCACCAGATCTCGTACGCCCTGAGCGTCTGCGCGTGCGTGATCACCGCGCCCTTGGGGCGGCCCGTCGTACCGGACGTGAAGACGATGTCCGACGGCAGGGACCCGTCCACCGCCGCCGCGCGCGCCCGCACCCGCGCCCCGCTCACCGCGTCCCCGCCGGCCAGGAACTCCTTCCAGGTACGGAAGTCGGCGGGCGCGTCGTCGGAGAGCACCACCACCTGCTCCAGGGCCGGCAGCCCCGGCCCCCGGGCGATCTCCCGCCGCAGCGACGCCACGTACGACGTGCCCAGGAACGTGCCGGTGACGAAGAGCAGCCGCGTCCCGCTGCGGCGCAGCACATCGGCCGCCTCCCTGCCCTTGAAGCGGGTGTTCAGCGGCACCAGCACCGCGCCGGCGGACACCGCGCCGAGCGCCGCCACGATCCAGTCCAGCGAGTTCGGGGCCCAGACGGCGACCCGGTCGCCCGGCTCGATCCCGGAGGCCACGCAGGCCGCCGCCGACCGCTCGACGCGGGCGCCGAGTTCGGCGTACGAGATCCTCGTGCGCCCCTCCACCACCGCCTCGACGTCCGCGTACCGCCCGGCCGCGGACCGGACGAGCCCCGGAATGCTCTCCCACTCCAAGTCACCGCGCACCACAGCCTCCCACCCACTAGCTGACTACCCGTCAGATTAGCGGTAGCCTGACGCTCTGTCAGCAGCCGCTTCGGCATGCGGAGGTACGCGCAGCATGACGTCAGGCATCGGGCTCAAGGACGCCACCGCGATCGTCGGTATCGGGCAGACGCCCTTCGCCAGGAGCCTTCCGGAGGACGAGAGGACGCTGGCCTGCCGTGCCGTCCTCGCCGCCCTGGACGACGCCGGCATCGCCCCCGGCGAGGTCGACGCCCTCGCCTCCTACACCATGGAGGAGACGGACGAGGTCGAGCTGGCGAAGGCCGTCGGCCTCGGTGACCTCACCTTCTTCAGCAAGGTTGGCTACGGCGGCGGCGGTTCGTGCGCCACCGTCGCGCATCTGGCCGCCGCCATCGCCGCCGGCCAGGCGAGCGTCGGCGTCGCCTGGCGCTCCCGCAAGCGCGGCAGCGGGCCCCGGCCCTGGCGCAACACCACCGTCCAGCTGCCCACGCCCGCCCAGTGGACCCGGCCCTTCGGCCTGCTGCGGCCGGTCGACGAGATCGCCATGCTCGCCCGGCGCTACATGCACGAGTTCGGCGCCACCCGGGACCACCTGTTCAACGTCGCCCTCGCCTGCCGCAACCGGGCGAACCAGAACCCCGCCGCGATCATGTACGAACGGCCCCTGACCCGGGAGATGTACATGACCTCCCGCTGGATCAGCGAACCGCTCTGCCTGTTCGACAACTGCCTGGAGACGGACGGGGCGCTGGCCTGCGTGGTGGTCTCCGCGGAGCGGGCGCGCGACTGCCGCCGGGCCCCCGTCTACGTCCACTCCGCCGCCCAGGGCCTGCCCGCCCAGCACCACGGCATGGTCAACTACTGGAACGACGACCCCCTCACCGGTCCCGCCTGGGCCGCCGCCCGGCACCTGTGGAAACACGCCGACCTCACGCCGCAGGACGTGGACGTCGCCCAGATCTACGACGCGTTCACGGCGCTCATACCGCTCTCCCTGGAGGGCTACGGCTTCTGCGGCCGGGGCGAGGGCGGCGCGTTCACCGAGCAGGGCGCCCTGGAGATCGGCGGGCGGCTGCCGGTGAACACCGGGGGCGGCGGGCTCAGCGAGGCCTACGTCCACGGGTTCAACCTCATCAACGAGGGCGTCAAGCAGCTGCGCGGCACCAGCACCGCGCAGGTGCCCGGCGCCGCGACCTGCCTCGTCACCGCCGGCGAGGGCGTCCCCACCTCCGCGCTGCTGTTGAGGAGTTGATCCACGGTGCTCTCCCCCGTCACCGACACCGACGGCGCCCCCTTCTGGGAGTACGCGCGCCGGGGCGAACTCCGCGTCCAGGCCTGCGCCTCCTGCGGGGAGCCGCGCTTTCCGCCCCGCCCGTGCTGCCCGCACTGCCAGTCCTTCGACAGCGACTGGCGCGGGGTCTCGGGCCAGGGCCGCGTCTGGTCCTACGTCGTCCCGCACCCGCCCCTTCTGCCCGGCTACGCCGAGCAGGCGCCGTACAACGTCGTCGTCGTCGAGCTCGCCGAGGCGCCGCGCGTCCGGCTGGTCGGCAACGTGGTCGCCGAGGCCGGCGCGCGCCTCGACTCCGTCTCCCCCGAGCGCATCCGCATCGGCGCCCGGGTGCAGGCCGTGTTCGGCCCGGACGGGCTGCCGCGGTGGGTCCTGGAGCGCTCATGACCACGGCCGTGCGGCTCACCGCCGACCAGGAGACCGGCGTCGCGGTCGTCACCCTGGACCGCCCCGGCCGGCTCAACGCCATCGACCTGACGATGCGGGACGAGCTGCGCCAGGTCTGGCGGGAGCTGCGGTTCGACGACTCGGTACGGGCCGTCGTCCTGACCGGCGCCGGTGAGCGGGCGTTCTGCACCGGCCTGGACCGGGACACCGCCGTGGCGCAGCCCGGCTCCCCCTACATGGCGGACGACCCGCTGCTGCGCGTCGGCCCGAAGTCCAACGACCTGTGGAAGCCGGTGATCGCCGCCGTCCGCGGCATGGCCTGCGGGGGCGCCTTCTACCTGCTCGGCGAGTGCGACTTCCTGGTCGCCGACACCACCGCCTCGTTCTTCGACCCGCACACCTCCTACGGCATGGTCAGCGCCTACGAGTCCGTGCTCATGGCGCTGCGGATGCCGTACGGGGAGGCCGCCCGGATGATGCTCATGGGCACGGCGGAACGGATCTCCGCACGGCGCGCCCACGACATCGGCCTCGTCTCCGAACTCACCGGGCCCGGCGAGGCGCTGGCGGCGGCGACCGCGTGCGCGGCCGTGCTCGCCGGCGCTCCGCCCGCGGGCGTGCAGGGCACCGTCCGCGCCCTGTGGTCCGCCCGCGAGCCGGCGCTGCACGCCGGGTTCGCCCAGGCGCCGCACCTGATCGCGCTGGGCAACCTGCCGGGCGAGCGGCAGGAGGAGCTGTTCGCGGGACGGCGCGGGACGTTCCGGACGCGCTGAGGCCGGCTCACCGGCCCGGCCGGCCCGGCCGGGTCGCGGTGGTCGACGCGGGCGGCGCCGCTGCGCCTACGACGAGCCGTCGTGGTCCTGCGCGCTGCTGCTGCAGCCGCCCCCGCTGCTCCCGTGATACCCGTGGCTCTTGCTGACGCCGTGGCGGCTGTGGCTGTGGCTGTGACCGGTGAACCCGGTCAGCGAGAGGACCACGAACGCCAGTACCGCCGTGAACTTGAACCTGCGCCCCCGTAGATGCATGCCCTCACCCTATCGCTCGCCTGTCACGATCATGTCACCGCGTGGCATCCGTCGCGCACCCGGCGTACCGTCTGCCTGGGGCGGCCGCCGCCCGGACCCTTCCGTGAACCCGTTCGACGGCCGTCACCCGACTCCCTACGCGGTGCGGGCGGTCCCGGTGCCCTTCTCCGCGTCCAGCGCGTACACGCAGCGGTCCTTGCTGCACGCGTACACGACGCCGTCCCTGACCACCGGCGAGCCGGTGATCTCGCCGCCGGTCGCGAGCTTCCAGCGCAACCGCCCGTCGTCGGCCTTGAGCGTGTACAGCAGGTGGTCGGTCGAGCCGAAGTGGATACGGCCCTCGGCCACCGCCGGGGCGCCCACGATGTCGCCGCCCGACTGAAAGCGCCACTTGGGCGTGCCGGTGACCGCGTCCAGGGTGTACAGCCCCTTGCCGCTGCCCACGTGGACGTGGCCCGCCGCCACCAGGACCGGCTCGGTCGACGCCCGGGACTCGGTGGCGATACGCCAGCGGTCGCGGCCGTCGGCGGCGTCGAGGGCGTAGACCGTGCCGAGGTAGTCGGCGAGGTAGACGCCACCGCCGGTCACCGCGGGGCCCGGCACGAAGGCGGGCGGGCTGAGGAAGACCGCCGGGGCCTCGAAGTGCCAGCGCACGCGGCCGCTCGCCACGTCGATCGCCACCACCCGGCTGCCCGCGCAGACGTAGACATGGCCGTCCGGCGCGTGGGTCAGCCGCAGCGGCACCCCGCCGCAGGAGGCCGCGTCGCCGATCGGGTACGACCAGCGCTCCTCGCCGGTACGGGCGTCCAGGGCGCGCAGCCGCGCGTCCTGCCAGACGTGGACCGTGCCGTCGTGGACGGCGGGCCCGGACTCGGGTGACTCGAAGTCGGTCTGGGCGCCGGTGAGCTCCCACAGCCGCTGCCCGTTCGAGGCCTCCCAGGCCTGCACGCCGCCGCCCCGCGTGCCGGTGACGACCGTGCCCCGGTCGGCCTGGAGGGAGTAGACCCAGGCGTCGGTGGACAGCCGCCACAGGTCCGCGCCCTCGCGGCAGTCCAGGGCGAACAGCGTGGGCCCGTCGGAGGCGTGGATCCGCCCGTCCGAGATCGCCATCGACCAGGCCACGTCCCGCGTCTTGAAGCGCCGCCGGCCGGTGGCCACGTCCAGGGCGTGCACCTCGAAGGAGGTGACGTAGACCAGGTCGCCGGCGACCGAGGGGGTGCCCCAGACGTCGTTCGACATGCGGAAGCGCCAGGGGCGCCAGCCCGCCGGGGTCTCGGGCGGCGCGGCCGGCGGCGCCGCCGGCACGACCGGGTCGGCGCCGTTGACGCCGGGGCGCGGCTTGGACCAGGAGCCCGCCAGCGCCGCCTCGGGAGGGGGCGCCTGCACGGCGGCGGCCCGCACGTCGGAGACCCGGGGTCCGGGCCCGATGGGCACCTGGGCGCCGGCCAGCCGGACCGGGCCGGTGTCGGGGGTGCCGACGGGGCCCGGCACCACGGGGTCGTGCGGGGGCAGCGGCGGCACGGGGCCGGGCCGCGCGCCGGCCTCGCCGCGGCCGCCGGCCTGGGTGCCGGGCCGGGCCGCCGGGCGCCCGTTGCGCCGCCCCTCGATGAGGGCGACCGCCTTCTCCGGCAGCCAGGCCGACGCCGTACCGCTGTCGTCGGAGCCCGAGCCGAAGAGGTGGGGGGCCAGCTGGGCCTGGAGGTCGGCCGGGTTGGGGCGGGCCGTGGCCTCCATCTGCATGCAGGACTCGATCAGCGGGCGCAGCTCCTCCGGCAGGCCCTCCAGGTCCGGGCCCTCCCTGAGCAGCATGAAGACCGTCTCGACCGGATTGGCGCCGTGGAAGGGCGGATGCCCGGTGGCGGCGAAGACGAGCATCGAGCCGAGCGAGAAGACGTCGCTCGCGCCGGTCACGCTGCGCGAGTCCTTGGCCTGCTCCGGCGACATGTAGGCGGGCGTGCCCACCGCCACGTTCGTCATCGTCAGACGTGTGTTCGAGACGCCGGAGGCGATACCGAAGTCGATGACCCGGGGGCCGTCCTCCACGACGAGCACGTTCGACGGCTTCAGGTCCCGGTGCACCAGGCCGGCACCGTGGATCGACTGCAGCGCCTCGGCCACCCCGGCCGCCAGCCAGCGCACCGCCTGGGCCGGCAGCGGCCCGCAGTCGTTCACTATCTCCTCGAGGGAGGGCGCGGGGACGTAGGCGGTGGCCAGCCACGGCACGGCGGCACGGGCGTCGGCGTCGACCACGGCCGCCGTGTAGAAGCCGGAGACCGCGCGGGCGGCCTCGACCTCGCGCGAGAAGCGGACGCGGAACAGCTGGTCCTCGGCGAGCTCCGTGCGGACGGTCTTGATCGCCACCCGCCGGCCGGACGCCGAGCGCGCGAGATAGACCAGCCCCATGCCGCCGGCACCGAGCCGTCCCAGCACCTCGAACGGTCCGATACGCCGCGGATCGTGCTGCGTCAGCTGATCCACCACTTGCCTGCCACCTCCCCGTACGGGCCGCGCCGCCCACCTTTGCACGCGACCCCGTGCAGCGTCTCACCACCGCACCGCCATGGCGGCACGCACCCCGATTCTTCCTGTCCGGGGCGCTGGTTGCGAACCCGGGGTGGAATCGGGATGTCTCACCCCAGAGCGGTACGTTTCACCGCTCGGTCTGCCCCCGCCGTTCCAGTACGGCGAACGACGCCCCCTGATTGTCGGTGACGACGGCCACCCTTCCGTACGACGTCTCGAATGGTGGCACCTGGGTCCGTCCACCGAGACGGCTCACCGTGGCGAGGACGGCCTCGCAGTCGTCGGCGCCGAAGTGGACCAGGAAGTGCGGCGGCATCTCGGCGGGGAAGACGTCCGAGAGGGGCGCCCGGCCGAAGTCGGGCTCGGCGTCCGGCCCGAACAGGGCCTCGTGGAAGAGCTCGCCGTAGAAGGCGTTGGCGGCCTCGGTGTCACGGGCGTAGAGCTCCACCCAGGCGAAGGCGCCGGTCTCGTGCCGCCTGCCGAAGCCCTGGTGGCCGCCGGGCTCCCAGAGGCCGAAGACGGCGCCCTCCGGGTCGGTGACCAGCGCCGCCGTGCCCAGCTCCGCGAGCGGCACGGGCGCCGTCACGACCTGCCCGCCGGCGGCGTGGATCCGGTCGGCCAGCCCCTCGGCGTCCGGTGTGGCGAAGTACACCGTCCACACGGTCGGCAGCCGCCCGTCCGTCTTGCGCGCGAGCCCGGCCACCGCCTCGCCCTCGCGCCGGGCCCAGCAGGAGCCGGGCACCTCGGGCCGGTCCTCGAAGGTCCATCCGAAGAGCTCACCGTAGAACCGCCTGCCCGCCTCCACGTCGGGGAGCTGGGCGTCCACCCAGCACGGAACGCCCTCTGTGTACGCGGCTGCCCTGTTTTCGGCCATAGCGCCAAAGTAGCCGTGCCGCACGCGACGCGCAGACCAGGCACACCCGCCTCCGCGTACTCATGCACCCCATTTGCAGTCGGCCGAATCGCGCTCCGATCACCCCTCGGTAAGCTGACGACATGACAGGACAAGTGCGTACCGTCGACGGCCGTGTGGCCGGCCGGCGTGGGCAGGCGACCCGGCAGAAGCTGCTCGACTGCCTCAGCGAGATGCTCAGCTCCTCACCCTACCGGGACGTCAAAGTCATCGATGTCGCCCGGAAGGCGGGCACTTCGCCCGCGACCTTCTACCAGTACTTCCCGGACGTCGAGGGCGCCGTCCTGGAGATCGCCGAGCAAATGGCCACCGAGGGCGCCGGGTTGACCGAACTGCTCGAGGGCCGGTCCTGGGTCGGCAAGGCCGGCTGGCAGACCGCGCAGGAACTCGTGGACGGCTTCCTGGAGTTCTGGCGCAGGAACGACGCGATCCTGCGGGTGGTCGACCTCGGCGCGGCCGAGGGCGACAAACGGTTCTACAAGATCCGCATGAAGATCCTGAACTCCGTGAACAACTCCCTCGCGGATTCGGTCGCCGAACTCCAGTCCAGGGGCCGCGTCGACAAGGACGTGAACCCGGCCGCGGTGGCCGGTTCGCTGGTCGCGATGCTCGCGGCCGTCGCCTCGCACCAGAAGGGCTTCCAGACGTGGGGCGTCAAGCAGGCCGAACTCAGGCCGAACCTCGCGCTGTTGGTCCATCTGGGCGTGACCGGCAAGAAGCCGACGAGATGACGGCGTGACCCGATAGCGTTGTCCCGTCGTCCCTTCCGGCCTTATCTCTTCTTCCCGTATCCAGGCCCCAAGTCCTGTCTGGCAGGCGGTGGTCCACGGCACGTCCGTGGAGCGCCGCCTGTCGTGCTGTCCGCCGCTACGACGGCCGCCGCGTGAGCCGGAAGACGCGCAGTTCCCGGTCCACCCGCTCCTGGTAGACCGCGTACGGCGGCCAGAGGACGAGCAGCCTCTCCCAGGCGACCGCCCGCTCCGCACCCGCCAGCAGCCGGGCGCGGACGGGGATGTCGGCACCCTTGAAGCTGATCTCGGCGTCGGGGTGGGCGAGCAGGTTGCCGGTCCAGGCCGGGTGCTCCCTGCGGCCGTAGTTGGACCCCACCACGAGCCAGCCGCCGTCCTCCTCGGGCAGGCACGCGAGGGGGGTGTGCCGCGGCAGTCCGCTCCGCGCCCCGGTCGAGGTCAGGATCGCGCCCGGCAGCATCAGCGCGCTGAGCAGCACCCTGCCGCGGGTGAGGCGGTGGACCGCGCGGTCCACCGCCGGGACCACGTGCGGGGCCAGCTTGAGGAAGCCCCGAGTGGTCGCCATCCGGCGCACCGCGCGCTCGCCGATCACACCGCCACCTCCCGGCCGGCGAAGAGCCGCGCGGTGTCCGCGGCGTGCGCCCGCAGCCGGTGCACCGGCCCGAACAGCAGGTCGTCGCCCGCGGCCCGCTTGAAGTACAGGTGGGCCTCGTGCTCCCAGGTGAACCCGATGCCGCCGTGCAACTGGATCCCCTCGGCCGCCGCGGTGCGCAGCGCCTCGAGCGCCTGCGCGAGGGCGAGCCCGCCCACCCGCTCCCCGCGGGCGGTGGCCCAGGCCGCGTAGTAGGCGGCCGACCGCGCCGCCTGCGCCTGCACGTACACGTCGGCCAGCCGGTGCTTGACCGCCTGGAAGGATCCGATCGGCCGCCCGAACTGCTCCCGCTGCCGCACGTACTCCACGGTCCGCTGCAGCGCCCGGTCGGCGGCCCCGACGGCCTCGCAGGCGAGGACCGCGGCGGCCGTGTCCCCGGCGCGGGCCAGCGCCCCGAGCACGTCGGCGCCGTCCTCCCCCAGCAACTCGGCCTCGGTGTCCCGCAGTTGCAGACGCCCCTGGGACCGGGTGGCGTCCAGCGCCGTCTGCCGTGTCCGCACGAGTGCCGCCGCGTCCCCCGGCACGAGGAAGAGCAGGGTGCGGGACCGGGCGAAGCCCCCGGTGTGCGCGGCGACCAGCAGCAGGCCCGCGCTGTGCCCGTCGAGCACCTGCTCGGCCTGCCCGTACAGCCGCCACCCCTGCCCCGCACGCCGGGCCTGCACGCCGCCGGCCCGGCCGCCGCCGGCCCACTCCCCGCCGTTGTCACCGGTCAGGGCGAGGGCGGTGGCGAGGGCGGTGCCGGGGACCGCGAGCGCGGCGGTGAGGGTCCCCGAGGCCAGCCGGGGCAGCAGCTCGGCGCGCTGGGCCGCGGTGCCGAGGGCACGGATCAGGGGCGCGGCGAGGGCCGCGGTGGCGAGGAAGGGCGAGGGCGCGAGCGCACGGCCCGTCTCCTCCGCCGCCAGGGCGAGTTCGGTCACCGAGCAGCCGACGCCCCCGTACGCCTCCGGGAGGGCGAGTCCGGGCAGGCCGAGCCGGTCGGCGAGGGCCGCCCACAGCGCCGGGTCGTGTCCGGCCGGGGTGTCGAGGGCGGCGCGCAGCCGCTCGGGTCCGCAGCGCCTGTCGAGCAGTTCGCGCAGGGTACGGCGGATCTCGTCCTGCTCCGCGGTGAAGCCGGCGTCCATGGCCTTCCCCTCTTCCCTACGGATCTGACGGTCCGTCATATTAGGAGGGCCGAAGCGATATGCCCAGGGGCAGGAGGCCGCTCATGACTCGCGGGAGCCGGAACGTCGCCGTGGTGGGGGTGGCCCTCGCCGACTGCGGCCGGGTGGACGGGGCGACGCCGTACACCCTGCACGCCCAGGCGGCCCGCCGGGCGCTGGCCGACGCGGGGCTCGGCCGGGAGGCGGTGGACGGCCTCGCCTCCGCCGGGCTCGGCACGCTGGCGCCCGTGGAGGTGGCCGAGTACCTGGGCCTGCGCCCCACCTGGGTCGACTCCACCTCCGTGGGCGGCTCCACCTGGGAGGTCATGGCGGCGCACGCGGCGGACGCGATAGCGGCCGGGCACGCGAACGCCGTGCTCCTGGTCTACGGCTCCACGGCCCGCGCGGACGTCAAGGCGGGCCGGCGCACCGGGACCCTGTCCTTCGGCGCCCGCGGCCCGCTGCAGTTCGAGGTGCCCTACGGTCACACGCTGATCGCCAAGTACGCCATGGCGGCCCGCCGCCACATGATCGAACACGGCACGACGATCGAGCAGCTGGCCGAGGTCGCGGTGCAGGCGCGGGCGAACGCCGCCCTCAACCCGGACGCCGTGTTCCGCGACCCGGTCACGGTCGAGGACGTGCTGTCCGGCCCGATGATCGCGGACCCCTTCACCCGGCTGCACTGCTGCATCCGCTCCGACGGCGGGGCGGCGGTGCTGCTCGCGGCCGAGGAGTACGTACGGGACTGCCGTACCGCCCCGGTCTGGGTGCTCGGCACCGGGGAGCACGTCTCGCACGCCGCGATGTCCGAGTGGCCGGACTTCACGGTGTCCCCGGCGGCGGTGAGCGGACGGCTGGCGTTCGAGCGGGCGGGCGTGCGGCCCGGGGAGATGGACTTCGCGCAGATCTACGACGCCTTCACCTACATGACGCTGGTGACGCTGGAGGACCTGGGGTTCTGCGCGAAGGGGGAGGGCGGGGCGTTCGTGGAGAAGGGCCGGCTCCGGGTCGGGGGCGGGGAGCTGCCGGTGAACACGGACGGGGGCGGCCTTTCGGCCCAGCACCCCGGGATGCGGGGCCTGTTCCTGCTGGTGGAGGCGGTGCGGCAACTGCGGGGGGAGGCCGGGGCGCGGCAGGTGCGGGCGCGCGACGGGGCGCTGCCGCGGCTGGGCGTGGCGTCCGGCACCGGCGGCTGGTTCTGCTCCTCGGGGACGGTGGTGCTGGGGCGGTGAGGCAGCAGGCCGGCCTCCGGGTAGACGTACTGCGCACACCGTTGGCGCACGAAGGACAGGAGGGAACCGACATGGCCCTGAACCGCGAAGAACGCGAGGCGTTTCTCGCCGAACCGCACGTCGCCGCCCTGGCGGTGGCCGCGGG
Source organism: Streptomyces sediminimaris (assembly GCF_047049295.1). Taxonomy (NCBI): domain Bacteria; kingdom Bacillati; phylum Actinomycetota; class Actinomycetes; order Kitasatosporales; family Streptomycetaceae; genus Streptomyces; species Streptomyces sediminimaris. Next base: position 3,749,667 of record NZ_JBJWOT010000001.1, read on the forward strand.
GGACGGACGCGCCCCGCTCACCGTGCCGATCTGGTACCAGTACGAGCCGGGCGGCGGCGTGTGGATCATGACGGGCCGGGAGTCCCGCAAGAACGAGCTGATCAGCGCCGCGGGCCGGTTCTGCCTCATGGTCGACCGGCTGGAGCCGACGATCCGGTACGTCTCCGTGGAGGGCCCGGTGACGGCGACCGAGCCCGCCACCGTGGAGCAGCTGCGGGAGCTGTCCGCACGCTACCTCCCCGCCGGGAAGGTCGACGGGTACGTGGACTTCGCGTGGAAGAACCACGGCGAGCAGGTCGTCGTGCGGATGCGGCCCGAGCGCTGGGTGTCGTCGGACCTCGGCACGGTCTGAGCCGCGCCGCGCGTGACAATCGGGGCATGCGAACGGATCTGCACGAACTGCTGAGGTCGCTTCGGGTCTGGGACCCGGAGGTGACGACGCTGCCGTCCTTCGACCCGGCGGCCGCCCCCGCCGCCCCGCTGCCCCTGTTCACCACCTGGTTCGCGGAGGCGGTGGCGGCCGGGCAGCCGGAACCGCACACGATGTCGCTGGCCACGTCGGACGCGGCGGGCCTGCCGGACGTGCGGATCGTGATGCTGCACGGCGCGGACGACGACGGCTGGTCGTTCGCCACCCACGCGACCAGCCACAAGGGCGGCCAGCTGGCGGCCCGCCCCCATGCCGCCCTGGCCTTCTACTGGCCGGTGCTGGGCCGCCAGGTCCGCGTCCGCGGCCCCGTCACCGCGGCACCCGCGCGGGAGTCCCAGGGCGATCTGCACGCCCGCTCCACCGGCGCCCTGGCCGCCGCGCTGACCGGCCGCCAGAGCGAGGTCCTGGATTCGCCGGAGGAGCTCGCGCGGGCGTCGCGGTCGGCCTGGGAACGGGCCCGGCGGGAACCGGACGCACCGGCCCCGACCTGGACCCTCTACCGCCTGGCCCCGGACACGGTGGAGTTCTTCCAGGGCGAGGAACGCCGGCGGCACGTGCGGCTGAACTACCGCCGCGTGCGGGAGGGCTGGCGGCGGGAGCTGCTGTGGCCGTAGCGCGCCGCGGGGCCCGCGGGGCTCACGCGGTGAAGTCGTACACCGCGAAGTCCGCCACCGGCCGGTAGCCGATCCGCTGGTAGAGCGCGTTGCTGGTCGGGTTGGCGAGGTCGGTGAAGAGCAGCACCTCGTCCGCTCCGGCCGCCCGCGCGGCCCGGCTGACCTCGGCCGTGACCGCTCCGGCGTAGCCGCGGCCGCGCAGCGGGGCCGGCGTGTAGACGGGGGCCACGCGGATCTGCCCGGCGACCATCGGCGTGATGCCGGCCATGGAGAGCGGGCTGCCGTCGGCGTCCTCCCAGAGCGTGAGCCCGCCGGCGGCGATGCGCGCGTCGGCCCAGCTCTCCGCGCGCGGGGCCGCGCCCTCGCCGACGGCTTCCGCGAACTCGCGGTACCAGCGCACCAGTTGCCGCTTGTCGCGCTTCCCGGCCACCCTCGCCCGGCCGGACGGCCACGGCTGCGGAACCGTCAGCGTGCCCAGCCGGTAGAGCCGCTGGCGCTCGTGCGGCCTCGCCGTCCCGCCCGTCCGCCGCTGCCAGGCTCGGGCCAGCGCGGCGGCCGTGGCGGCCTCGCCGCAGACGCCCGGCAGCGGCCGGCCCGTGCCCGCCAGGTGGGCGGCGAGCGAGTCGGCCTCCTCGGGCGTGAGGGGCGTGACCTGCAGCCGGTAGGGAGGGGTGCGGAAGTAGGCCGCCCGGACCGTGCCCGCGTGCTCCAGCACGCCGAACCAGGGCGGCTGGTCGCCGTACGCGGCCGGTCCGCGCGTGCGCAGCGCCTCGGTCACGGTCAGCGGGACGGTGTGCAGGGCGGGCCGGGAGCGGAGGAACCGCCCTGCGCGAGCGAGGAATTCGGGCAGGTCGTCGATGAGGTGCCAGTCGTCGGGCCGCATGCCTCATGATCCCGCGCGCCGGCCCCGGGCGCCTGCGTATTTCGGAGCGCGGCCGGAGCCGCCCTCCCGTCCCGGAGCCGCTACGGGATCTCCGGCTCCGGATCCGTCGCCAGCCGCCCGTGCAGGTGGACGTCCCGGAAGGTGTCGTACCGTCCGGCCTCGAACATCGCGCCGCGCAGGGTTCCCTCGTAGCGGTACCCGCACCGCTCGGCGACCCGGCAGGAGACCTCGTGGCCGAGGGCGTGGCCGAGTTCGAGCCGGTGCAGTCCCAGGTCGGTCAGGGCCCAGCGGGAGGCCACGGCGAGGGCGCGGGCCGCGAGGCCGCGGCCCCGCGCCTCCGGCAGCACCCAGTAGCCGACGCGGGCGACGCTCAGAACGGTGTCGATGACGTTGACACCGACGTGCCCCAGCACCGCCCCGCTCCGGTCGTCGACGACGCAGTACGAGGCCGCGCTGCCCTCCTGCGTCAGCCGCACCTTCGCCCGCAGCGACTCCCGTGCGCCGCCGGCGTCGGTGACCGGCTTGAGCGGGGTGTTCCAGCGCCGGAACTCCGGGTCGGTGGTCCCGCGCAGCCAGGCCTCGACGTCGGCGTCGGACTCCGCGTCCCACCCGCGCAGGCGGATGCCGGGTCCGTGCAGCTCGGGCAGGGGGGCGGTGAGGTGCTCGTCGGTGGAGGCCACCGGCCCATTCAAACGCCTGCGGCCCGTGCGCGCACCCGCATTCCCCGCGTCAGCCGCGCGGACGGAAGACCGGCGTGCCCTCCCGGAACGCGACCTCCAGCTCCATCCCCGCCCGCAGCCCGCCGGCCCCCGGCTCCACGACCTCCGTCATCATCCGCGGCCCCTCCTCGAGGTCGACGACGGCGGCGACGTACGGTGTCCGCTCCCCGAAGGGCGGCAGGTCGTTGCGGTGCACGACGGACCAGGTGTAGAGCACGGCCCGGCCGCTCGCCCGCTCCCAGCGGACGTCCTCGCTCCAGCAGCAGGGGCAGAACTCCCGCGGGTAGTGGTGCGCCCGCCCGCACGCCCCGCACCGGCGGATCAGCAGCCGGCCCTCGGCCGCCGCGTCCCAGTACGTCCGTGTGAAGGCGTCGGCCTCCGGCACGTCGAACCGCGGACCGCTCATCCGAACAGCCCCAGTGCGCTGTCCAGCGACCAGGTCTGCCAGGCCATCGCGAACAGCCCGACCAGTGACATCAGGGCCATCATCGAGTTCTGGCCCTGCTCCGCCACCTCGTGGATCATGAGCGTGAAGTAGAGGACGTTCAGGAGCAGCCCGCCGGCCAGCGCGACGGGCGTCAGGAACCCGGCCACCAGCCCCAGGCCGATCGCCAGCTCCGCGTAGACCACCACGTACGCCATCGTCCGCGGCCGCGGCGCCACCATCACCTCGAAGCCGGACCGTACGGCGTTCCAGCGGTGCCTCGCCGCGATCGACGCCGCCCACGCGATGCCCGTCCCGCGCTCGAACCAGGCCTTCCTGTCCTTGTGCCGCCAGCTCTCCAGCCACCACAACCCGAGGCCGATGCGCAGCACGGCCAGCCACTCGGCGCCACTGAGCCAGATCGAGTCCATGAATCTGACGGTACGTCAGATCTTTTGATCCCGGAACCCCGCGCGCCACCCGCGCGGCCGTGCGGTCCCCGCCGGCCGTCGCGCCGCGCGCGGGCGCGCCCGTACGCGGAATGACCACAACGAGGTGGCCTACGCCACAAGCCCCACCCGCTTCTCCTACTTCCGTGATCAATCCGGAACCAATTCCGGTCTTGACCGAGACCCATCAACCTGCTGCGCGATTACGCTCGCGCTCATGGCCGACTCCATATCGTCCCCAACCCCCACGGACCGCCCCGTCTACATCATCGGCGGCGGTCCCGCAGGACTCTCCGTCGCGTACACGCTGCGGGCCCGGGGCATACGCGCCGTCGTCCTGGAGAAGTCCGACCGCGTGGGCGCGTCCTGGCGGCGGCACTACGACCGGCTCCGCCTGCACACCACCCGGCGCCTGTCCGCCCTCCCGGGACTGCCGATACCGCGCCGGTTCGGGCGCTGGGTGGCCCGTGACGACGTGGTGCGGTACCTGGAGAAGTACGCCGAGGCCCACGCGCTGGAGATCGTCACCGGCGTCGAGGTCTCCCGCGTCGAGCGCTCCCCCGACGGCACCGGCTGGCTGCTGCGCGCCACCGGCGGACGGGAGCTGACCGGCGCCGCCGTGGTCGTGGCCACCGGGTACAACCACACGCCGTACGTCCCCCGGTGGGCCGGGCGCGACACCTACAAGGGCGACTTCGTGCACGCCGGGGACTACCGCGATCCCGCGCCCTACGCCGGGCGCGACGTCCTGGTCGTCGGCGCCGGCAACACCGGCGCCGAGATCGCCGTGGACCTGGTGGAGGGCGGCGCCTCCCGGGTACGGCTGTCGGTGCGGACGGTTCCGCACATCGTGCGGCGCTCCACCGCCGGGTGGGCCGCCCAGTACACCGGCGTCCTGGTACGGCGGCTGCCGGCCGGCGTCGTCGACCGGATGGCGCGCACGCTGGCCCGGCTGAGCGTGCCCGACCTGTCCGCCCAGGGCCTGCCCCGCCCGGACACCGGCCTGTACACGCGGGCCAAGCAGGGCGCGATCCCGGTGCAGGACGTGGGCCTGATCGACGCCGTGCGCCGGGGGAAGGTCGAGGTCGTGGCGGCCGTCGACGGCTTCGAGGGCGGCAAGGCCGTCCTCGCCGACGGCTCCCGCGTCGCGCCGGACGCCGTCGTCGCCGCCACCGGATACGCCCGCGCGCTGGAGGGCCTGGTGGGCCACCTCGGCGTGCTCGACGACAGGGGCAGACCCGTGGCGCACGGCGCCCGCACCGCGCCGCAGGCCCCCGGGCTCTTCTTCACGGGCTTCACCACACCCATCAGCGGCACGCTCCGCGAGGTGGCCCGGGACGCCGAGAAGATCGCCAGGAGCGTCGTCAAGCACGGCGGGGACCGGCTCTCACGGCTGCCCGGATGACGTAGCAGCCCTCAACTCCCCTCCTCCGAGCTCCCGTTGCGCATGCGCCAGTTGTGACGGGGGCGTTGAAGCGTGCCGCCTCACGGGGCCAGAATGTGAACACTGCTCACTTTCTGGCTCCGCACTCTCTCCATACGGAGGATGCACGTGGCACGCGAAAGACAGCACGACCCCCGGCCCCTGACCCGGCGTTCACTGCTCGGCGGCGCCGCCGCCACGGCCGGTGCCGCCGCCCTCACCGGCACCGCGGCAGGTCCGGCGGCCGCGACGGCCGCACGGACCGTGGACGTCGCGGTCGTCGGCGCCGGCCTCGCCGGTCTCACCGCCGCCCGCGACCTGGTGGCCGGAGGGAGGACCGTGGCCGTCCTGGAGGCGCGTGACCGCGTCGGCGGGCGCGTCGTCAACCTGCCGCTGGCGGGCGGCGGTTTCACCGAGGGCGGCGGCGAGTTCGTCGGCCCCACCCAGAACCGCGTCAAGGCGCTCGCCGACTCGCTCGGCGTGGCGACCTTCGCCACCTACAACGCCGGCAAGAACCTCCTCTACAAGGACGGCACGCGGACCCCGTACGCCACCGACGGCGTCCTCGGCTCGGTGCCCCCGATCGACGCGGCGGGCCTCGCCAACGCCGCGATCGTGCAGGCGTCCCTCGACGACATGGCCAAGAAGATCCCGCTGGACGCCCCCTGGACGGCGCCGAAGGCCGCCGAGTGGGACAGGCAGACCTTCGAGAGCTGGCTGAACGCCAACGCGGTCGTGCCGTCGGCCAGGTTCCTGCTGGACGTGGCCTGCACGTCGATCTTCTCGGCCCAGCCGCGCGAGCTCTCCCTGCTCTTCGTCCTCTTCTACATCGCCGCCGCCGGCGACGAGTCCGGCGTCGGCACCCTGGAACGCCTGACCGGCACCGCGAACGGCGCCCAGGCGTCCCGCTTCGTCGGCGGCTCCCAGCAGGTGCCGATCAAGCTGGCCGCGGCCCTCGGCGACCGGGTGGTGCTCGGCGCGCCCGTGCGCTCGATCGCGCGGTCCGGCGCCCGGTACGCGGTGACCGCCGACGGCATCACGGTCACGGCGAAGAAGGTCGTCGTGGCCGTACCGCCGCCGCTGGCGGCCCGCATCTCCTACGACCCGCTGCTCCCGGCCGCCCGCGACCAGCTGTGCCAGCGGCTGCCGATGGGCTCCATCGGCAAGGCGATCGCCGTCTACGACAGCCCCTTCTGGCGGACCGACGGCCTCAACGGCCAGGTGGTCAGCGACTCCGGCGTGGCCCGCTCGACCTTCGACAACTCCCCGCCGGACGCCTCCTACGGCGCCCTGATGGGCTTCATCGAGGCCGACGAGATGCGGGCCCACGACGCCTCGGGCGCCGACGAGGTCAGGGCCGCCGTCCTGGCGGACTACGCCGCCTACTTCGGCGACAGGGCCAAGTCGCCCACCTCCTTCGTCCTGCAGCGCTGGGACAACGAGGGCTTCTCCCGCGGCGGCCCGGTCGCCTACGCGCCTCCCGGGGTGCTCACGGAGTACGGCGCCGCCCTGCGCACGCCGTGCGGCGGCATCCACTGGGCGGGCACCGAGACCTCCACGCACTGGAACGGATTCATGGACGGAGCCGTGCGCTCGGGCGAGCGGGTGGCGAAGGAAGTGCTGGCGGCGCTGTAGCGGGCCGCAACCATTCGGGACCGACCCGTTCCTGACTGCGCGTCAGTTCAGTAATCTGACAGAGCGTCAGTTATTTGCTGTCACACAGGAGCGGGCGGACCGATGCTTGGATCAACCCACGGCACCCTCACCACCGACTCCCGCCGGGCCCGGGTCATCGCCTGCGGCGAGCAACCCGGACCCGCCGTCCACGGCCGGCCCACGGACGGCGGCGACCTCGACGTCGGCGGCCGGCCGCTGTACGCCGACGTACCCGACCTCGACCGCTTCTTCCGCCCCGAGTCCGTCGCCGTGATCGGCGCCTCGGACGCCGAGGGGCGGCCCAACACCGGGATCACCCGTCAGCTGGTGGACTGGGCCGGGCGGGTCGGAGCCCGGCTGCACCCCGTGCACCCCGGCCGACCGTCCGTCTTCGGCATCCCCTGCTCCCCCTCGGTCGCCGACCTGCCCGAGCAGGTCGACCTCGCCGTCCTGCTGCTCGCCGACCCCTCCGCCGTGATCGGGGAACTGGCCGAGGCCAAGACGAAGTTCGCGGTCGTCTTCGCCTCCGGGTTCGCCGAGACCGGCGCCGAGGGCGCCGCCGCGCAGGAGCGGCTCGCCGCCGCCGCGGCCCGGTCCGGGATGCGGCTGCTGGGACCCAACACCAACCTCAACGCCTTCGAGCGCTTCCGGGACGACCTCGACGGGCCGGCCATCGCGCTGATCACCCAGTCCGGGCACCAGGGGCGACCCGTCTTCGCCCTCCAGGAACTCGGCGTCCGCCTCTCCCACTGGGCGCCCACCGGCAACGAGGCCGACCTGGAGAGCGCCGACTTCATCTCCTACTTCGCCGAGCGGCCCGAGGTCGGCGCCATCGCGGCCTACCTCGAGGGGCTGAAGGACGGCCGGTCGTTCCTGCTCGCCGCCGACCGGGCGGCCCGGCGCAAGGTGCCCGTCGTGGCCGTCAAGGTGGGCCGTACCGAGACCGGCGCCCGCACCGCCGCCTCCCACACGGGCAAGCTGACCGGTGCGGACACGGTGGTGGACGCGGCGATGCGGCAGTTCGGCGTGATCCGGGTGGACGGCCTGGACGAACTCCAGGACACCGCCGCCCTGCTGGCCCGCGCCCGGCCGCCGCGCGCCGAGGGCGTCGTCGTCTACTCGATCTCCGGCGGCACCGGCGCCCACTTCGCCGACCTGGCGACGGAGGCGGGCCTGCGGCTCCCGGCGCTCTCCGCGGCCAAGCAGGCCGAACTGCACCAGTGGATACCCGAGTACCTGAGCGTGGCCAACCCCGTCGACAACGGCGGCCACCCGGTCGGCGACCACCGCGGCCGGAAGATCATCGACGCGATCCTCGACGACCCCGGGGTGGGGGTGCTGATCTGCCCGATCACCGGCCCCTTCCCACCGCTCAGCGACCGTCTGGTACGGGACCTGGTGGACGCGGCGGAGCGGACGGAGAAGCTGGTCTGCGTGGTGTGGGGCTCCCCCGTCGGCACCGAGCCCGCCTACCGCGAGGTCCTGCTCGGCTCCTCCCGGGTGGCCACCTTCCGTACCGTCGCGAACTGCATCACCGCCGTCCGGGCCTACCTCGACCACCACCGCTTCACCGCCGGCTACCGCTCGCCCTTCGACGAGGCGCCCCGCACCACCTCGCCGTCGTTCCGCAAGGCACAGGCCCTGATGCGCCCGGGCCGGCAGCTCAGCGAGCACGCGGCGAAGCAGCTCCTGCGGGCGTACGGGATCAGGGTCCCGCGCGAGCAGCTGGTGACCAGCGCGGCGGCGGCCGTCCGTGCCGCGAGCCTGGTCGGCTACCCGGTGGTGATGAAGGCCTCCGGCGCGCGGCTCGCCCACAAGACCGAGCTGGGGCTGGTGAAGACCGGGCTGACCTCGGCGAGCCAGGTCCGGGACGCCTACCGCGAGCTGACGGACATCGCCCGCTGCGAGGGCGTCGGCCTGGACGGCGTCCTGGTCTGCCAGATGGTCGAGCGGGGCGTGGAGATGGTCGTCGGCGTCGCGCACGACGAGCTGTTCGGGCCGACGGTGACGGTCGGGCTCGGCGGGGTGCTCGTCGAGGTCCTGCGGGACGTCGCCGTCCGCGTGCCGCCCTTCGGCGAGGACCAGGCCCGGGACATGCTCGGCGACCTGCGCGGCAGGGCCCTGCTCGACGGGGTGCGCGGGCGCCCCCCGGCCGATCTGGACGCACTCGTCGAGGTCGTGCTGCGGGTGCAGCGGATGGCGCTGGAGCTCGGGGACGATCTCACCGAACTGGACATCAACCCGCTGATGGTGCTGCCCCAGGGGCAGGGGGCGGTGGCGCTGGACGCGCTGGCGGTGTGCCGGTGAGCGAGGAGACGTGGGTGCTGCACGAGACGGCCGGTCAGGTCTCACACATCACGCTCAACAGGCCGGAATCCCTCAACGCCCTCACCCCCGGGCAGCGCGACCTCGTCATCGCCCTGCTCGCGGACGCCTCGGCCGACCCGGACGTACGGGCCGTGGTCCTCACCGGGACGGGGCGGGGCTTCTGCGCGGGGGCCGATCTGCGGGGCGGGGCGGCGGACGGGGAGCGGGTCCCCGGCGACGTCGCGCGCATGATCCGCACGGGAGCGCAGCGCCTGATCGCCGCCATCCTCGACTGCGAGAAACCGGTGATCGCGGCGGTGAACGGTACGGCGGCGGGCATCGGCGCACATCTGGCGCTCGCGTGCGACCTCGTACTGGCCGCGGAATCGGCACGTTTCATCGAGGTGTTCGTACGGCGCGGGCTGGTACCGGACGGCGGCGGCGCCTATCTCCTCCCCCGTCTGATCGGCCCGCGTCGCGCGAAGGAGCTGATGTTCTTCGGCGACGCGCTCGGCGCCGCCGACGCCGAACGCCTGGGCCTGGTCAACCGGGTCGTCCCGGACGGGGAGCTGGACAGGACGGCCCGCGAGTGGGCCGTACGCCTCGCCGCCGGGCCCACCCGGGCCCTCGCCCTCACCAAGCAGCTCGTCAACGCCTCCCTCGACACCGACCGCGCGACCGCGTTCGCCGCCGAGGCGGCCGCGCAGGAGATCAACATGACGACCGAGGACGCGCGGGAGGGCGTACGCAGCTTCGCGCAGCGCACGAGCCCCGAGTTCAGGGGCCGCTGACCCTTCCTATCTGACGGCCCGTCAGCTTCAATGGAGAACGTGATGGGACACGCAGGGGCGGCCGCGGCGGCCGTCCGCTACCTCAGGTCGGCCGGGGCCCCGGGCCCCGTGGAAGCGCTGCCGCGCCCGGAGCTGCGCTGCGTCGGCGAGAACGAGCGCCCCCCGGTCGACCGGGCCGAGTTCCGCCGCGTCCTCGGCAGCTTCGCGACGGGCGTCACCGTCGTCACCGCCCCCGCGGCGCCCGGCGAGGACGCTCCCGCCGGCTTCGCCTGCCAGTCCTTCTCCTCCCTCTCCCTCGACCCGCCCCTGGTCGCCTTCATGGTCGGCCGCACGTCGACGACCTGGCCCCGCATCGCCCGCGCGGGCGTCTTCTGCGTCAACGTGCTCGGCGCCGGGCAGGGCGAGCTGTGCCGCGGCTTCGCGGTGAGCGGCGCGGACAAGTTCGCGGGCGTGCCGTACGACGCGGCGCCGGCCTCCGGCTCCCCCCGCCTGACCGGCGCGCTCGCCTGGATCGACTGCGCGATCCACGCGGTGCACACCGGGGGCGACCATCTGATCGTGGTGGGGCGGGTGGACGCGCTGGGCACGGGCGACACGGACGGGGAGCCCCTGCTCTTCCACAAGGGGCGGTTCCGGTAGCCGATCAAGCGCCTGCGCGGACGGTCACCCTCGGTCGGGGTCACCGCACCGGGGTTCACGACCGGTGAATCCCGCAGCGGCTGGGCGTTGAGGACTACACTCCTTAGGAGTGTAGTCCTAAGGGGCGGACAGAACGTCGTCCGCGGAGGAGCAGTCATGCGTCAGCCGAAGCCGGCCAAGCCGTCACGGGTCTTCGACCGAGGTGCCGAGTGGGACGCGCTCAGCTCCTTCGTCCGCCGTCCCATGGCGCACGCCGCCCTCGGAGTCCTCAGCGGAAGACGGCGCATGGGGAAGACGTACCTGCTCCGGGCTCTCGTCGAACAGTGCGGCGGGTTCTACTTCGGGGCCACGGACGCCACCGAGGCGGAGTCGCTCCGCCAGTTCAGCGCCGCTCTCGCGGAATACGCGGGTTCCCCCGTCCCCTTCTCCTTCGCCACCTGGGACGACGCGGTCGCCTACCTCTTCCGCCTCGCGGCTCCCGGCGCCCCCACACGCGGCGGACCGCTGCCGGACACCTCGCTTCTCGTGGTCATCGACGAGTTTCCGTACCTGGTGAAGGCGGCCCCCGAGCTGCCCTCGCTGATCCAGCGCGCGATCGACCAGGGCCAGGTGGAGGAGAGCCGCATGCGCCTGCTGCTGTGCGGCTCGGCCATGTCCGTGATGGGCGGGCTGCTGGCCAGCAGTGCGCCCTTGCGAGGCCGGGCGCAGCTCGAACTGGTCGTGCGGCCCTTCGGATACCGGGCGGCGGCGGACTTCTGGGGGGTCGCCGCGGATCCCGCTCTCGCCGCCCGACTGCATGCGGTGCTCGGTGGTACGCCTGCTTACCGCCGTCAGTTTCTGGCGGACGACGTCCCGACCGATCTGGACGGCTTCGACGACTGGATCTGCCGTACGGTCCTGTCGCCGTTCAGCCCCCTGTTCCGGGAAGCCCGGTACTTGCTGGCCGAGGAGGCGGACATCCGGGACACGGCGCTGTACCACTCCGTGCTGGCCGCCGTGGCGGAGGGCAACACCACGCGGGGAGGCATCGCGGGATACATCGGCCGGAAGTCGGTCGACATCTCGCACCCGCTCAACGTCCTGGAGGACAGCCACCTCCTCGTGCGGGAGGCCGACATCTTCCGGGCGGGGAAATCCCAGTACCGCATCACCGAGCCTCTGATCAACTTCTATGAGGCCGTCATGCGGCCGGCCTGGGCCCGGCTGGAAGCGGGCCAGGCCTCGGAGGTGTGGGCTCAGGCGGACCAGCGCTTCGCCGCACAGGTGGCCGGTCCGCACTTCGAGGCGATGTGCCGTGAGTACGTGCTGGGGCCCGGACGGAACCTGCTCAGCACCTCCCTGGGCGACGTGGGGGGCGGCGTCGTGACCGATCCCAGGGAGCGCCGGCAGATTCAGGTGGACGTGGCCGTGGTCGAGCAGGGGTCCGGCGGGAAACGTCCGTCGGTCGCCCTGCTCGGGGAGGCCAAGTGGGGCACGGTCATGGGAGTCGCCCATCTCGAACGCCTCGCGCGGGCACAGGAACTGCTCACCGGGCGCGGCATGGACACCTCGCAGTGCGCACTGGCGTGTTTCAGCGCCGCGGGTTTCAGCCAGGCCCTGCGAGCCGAGGCGGTACGAAGCGGGGTGATTCTGGTCGGTCTGGATGAGTTGTACGGGCGGACGATGCCGTTCAGCCTCTCCTGACGTGGCCCGCCGGAGCGAGTTCCCCCACGGCGGAGACCGGCCTGCGGCGGATCACCAGGGACATCAGCGCCGCCGCCGCGCACAGGGCGCCGCAGGCGTACCAGACCAGGTCGTAGGAGCCGAAGGCGTCGCGGGCCACGCCGGCGAGGAAGGCCACGAGCGCGGCGCCGACCTGGTGGCCGGCGAGGACCCAGCCGAAGACGATGGCGCTGTCGTCGCCGTACTGCGCACGGCACAGGGCGACGGTCGGCGGGACGGTGGCGACCCAGTCCAGGCCGTAGAAGACGATGAAGAACAGCATGGGCGGGTGGACCGACGGCGCCAGCAGCATCGGCAGGAACAGCAGGGAGATGCCGCGCAGGGCGTAGTAGACGGCCAGCAGCCGGCGCGGTTCGAAACGGTCGGTGAACCAGCCGGAGGCGACCGTGCCCACCACGTCGAAGACACCGATGACCGCGAGCAGCGAGGCCGCCGCCGTGACGGGCATGCCGTGGTCGTGGGCGGCGGGCACGAAGTGGGTCTGGATCAGGCCGTTGGTGGTGGCGCCGCAGATCGCGAAGGTCCCGGCGAGCAGCCAGAAGGTGCCGGTGCGCGAGGCCGTCACCAGGACGGTGACCGCGCGGCGGGCGGCGCCGCGCGCGGGCGCGGGCTTCGGCACGAACTCCCGGGCGCCGTACGGCTTCTGGCCCACGTCCGCCGGGTGGTCACGCAGCAGCAGCCAGACGAAGGGGACCACCGCGAGGGCGGCGAGGGCGACCGTGACGGCCGCCGGACGCCAGTCGTGCTTCTCCACGATCCACGACAGCAGGGGGAGGAAGATCAGCTGGCCGGAGGCCGACGCGGCGGTGAGGACGCCCGTCACCAGGCCCCGGCGCTCGGTGAACCAGCGGTTGGTGACGGTGGCGGCGAAGGCCAGGGCCATCGAGCCGCTGCCCAGGCCGACCAGCAGGCCCCAGCACAGCATCAGCTGCCAGGCCGCCGTCATCCACACCGTCAGGCCGGAGCCGAGCGCGATCACGGTGAGGGCGACCGCGACGACCTTGCGGATGCCGAAGCGGTCCATCAGCGCGGCCGCGAACGGCGCGGTGAGGCCGTACAGCGCGAGGTTGACGGAGACCGCGGCCCCGATCGTGCCGTGCGACCAGCCGAACTCACGGTTCAGCGGGTCGATCAGCAGCCCGGGGAGCGAGCGGAAGGCGGCCGCGCCGATGATCGTCACGAAGGCGACGGCGGCGACGGACCAGGCACGGTGGATACGGGGTCCGTTCCCGGTCGGAACGTCCTGTGCGGCCGCTGCGGCCTCGGTTGTCTGAGTCACGGCATAGAGCATCCAGGCCGGTGCCGCACGCAACCACTGGCCCGAAGGACAGCATCCGATAGGATCGGGCCATGGATACGGCCACGGACTTCCGCCCGCACCGCGTCGTCGTCCTCGCCATGGACGGGCTGCTCCCCTTCGAGCTGGGCATCCCGCACCGCATCTTCGGACGCCCCAAGGACGCCCTGGGACGCCGTCTGTACGAGGTCATGACCTGCTCGGTCCGGCCGCCGGGACCGGTGCGGACCGACGCCGACTTCTCGATCGCGGTCGAGCACGGCCCGGAGCTGCTGGCCACCGCCGACACCGTCGTCGTCCCCGCCTCGTACGAACTCGGCCCGGTCTTCGAGGAGGGCGTCCTCACCGACGAGCTGGCCGCCGCCCTCGCCCACATCCGGCCCGGCACCCGGCTCGCCTCGATCTGCACCGGCGTCTTCGTCCTCGCCGCCGCCGGCTATCTGGACGGCCGGCCCGCGACCACGCACTGGGCGGAGACCGAGCAGCTCCAGCGCCTCTTCCCGAAGATCGACGTCGACCCGGACGTGCTGTTCGTCGACGACGGCGACGTCCTGACCTCCGCGGGCGTCGCGGCCGGCATCGACCTGTGCCTGCACATGGTGCGCCGCGACCACGGCACGGCGGTCGCCAACGACGTCGCCCGCCGCACCGTCGTACCGCCGCACCGCGACGGCGGACAGGCGCAGTACATCGAACGCCCGGTGCCTGAGCCCCGGTCGGCCACGACGACCGCCGCCCGCGCCTGGGCCCTGGGGCGCCTCCACGAACCGATCCAGCTGCGGGACATGGCGGCCCGGGAGTCGATGTCCGTACGCACCTTCACCCGCCGCTTCCGCGAGGAGGCCGGCGTCAGCCCCGGGCAGTGGCTGACCCGGCAGCGGGTGGAGCGGGCCCGGCACCTGCTGGAGTCCAGCGACCTGTCCGTGGACCAGGTGGCACAGCAGGCCGGATTCGGCACGGCGCAGTCGATGCGGGCGCATCTGCAGGCGTCGCTGGGCGTCACCCCGACCGCCTACCGCCGCACCTTCCGGACCGGCACCGGCGTCAGGACGTGAGCGTCCGGCACCGGCGTCAGAACGTGAGCACCCCCCGCGCCACCCGTCCCGCCCCCGCGTCCGCCTCGGCCTTCGCGAAGTCCTCCACCGGGTAGGTCCGCGTGATGAGTTCGTCCAGCAGCAGCAGCCCGGCGCGGTACAGCTCCGCGTACCGGGCGATGTCCCGCTGCGGCCGTGACGAGCCGTACCGGCAGCCCAGGACGGACTTGTCGAGGTACATGGAGGAGACCAGGAAGGACGCCTCGGCCGTCGCCGGCGGGACGCCGAGCAGTACCGCCTGACCGTGCCGGTCCAGCAGGTCGATCGCCTGCCGGATCAGCTCCACCCGCCCGACGCACTCGAAGGCGTGGTCGGCCCCCGTCGGCAGGACGTCCCGCACTCCGTCCGCCGAGGTCAGGAAGTGCGTCGCCCCGAAGCGCCGGGCCACCGCCTCCTTCGCCGGGTTGGCGTCCACGGCGACGATGGGCAGCGCCCCCGCGATCCGGGCGCCCTGGATGACGTTGAGCCCGATGCCACCGGTGCCGATGACGAGGACCGACTCCCCGTGCTCGACGCGCGCCCGGTTGAGCACGGCGCCCACCCCGGTCAGCACCCCGCACCCGATCAGGGCGGCGGACGGCATCGGGACGTCCTCGGGGATGCGGACCGCCTGGACGGCCTTCACCACGGTCCGCTCGGCGAAGGCGGAGTTCGAGGCGAACTGGTACACCGGCCGGCCGCCCCGGGTGAACGGCCGGCCCGGCCGCCCGATCGCCTGCCGGCACATCGTCGGCCGCCCGCGGTCGCACTCCGCGCACGTACCGCAGTTGGCGAGCGTGGACAGGGACACGTGGTCACCGGGCACGACATGGCTCACCCCGGCCCCGACGGCCTCGACGACACCCGCCCCCTCGTGCCCCAGCACCACGGGGACCGGGAACGGTATGGTCCCGTCCACCACGGACAGGTCGCTGTGGCACAGCCCGGCCGCCGAGATCGCGACCAGCACCTCCCCCGGCCCCGGGTCCCGCACCCGGAGGTCGTCCACGACCTCGACCCGCTTGCCGTCGAACAGCACTCCGCGCATCAGACGACTCCCTTGGGCTCCCTCGGCAGGCCGAGCACCCGCTCGGCGATGATCGTGCGCTGAACCTGGTCCGAGCCGCCGTAGATGGTGTCGGCCCGGGAGAAGAGGAAGAGATGCTGCGCGGCGTCGAGTTCGTACGGCGCCGAGGGCGACCAGTCCACCGGTCCGGCCGCGGCGGCCGCCCCGCGCACCTCCATCGCCAGCTCACCCAGCCGCTGGTGCCAGCCGGCCCACAGCAGCTTCGCCGCGCTGGGCGCGCCCGCGTCCCCCGGACTCCCCAGCGTGCGCAGGGCGTTCCACCGCATGGCCCGCAGCTCGGCCCACTGCCGCACCAGCCGCTGCCGCAGGACGGGATCGGTGACGGCCCCCGACCGCACGGCCGCGTCCACGACCCGCCCCAGCTCGGCCGCGAACCCGATCTGCTGGGCCAGGGTGGACACCCCCCGCTCGAACCCCAGCAGGCTCATCGCGACCTGCCACCCGGCTCCCGCCCCGCCCACCACGTGCTCCGCGCGAGCGCACGCGCCGTCGAAGAACACCTCGTTGAAGTCACTGGTCCCGGTCAGCTGCCGGATCGGCCGCACCTCCACGCGCCCCGGCTGGTCCATCGGCACGAGCAGGAAGCTCAGCCCGCGGTGCCGCGCCGAGCCGGGCTCGGTGCGTGCCAGCACGAAACACCAGTCGGCCTCGTGGGCGAGGGAGGTCCAGATCTTCTGCCCGCTGATCCGGTACGTCCCGTCCGGGGCCCGCTCGGCCTTCGTCCGGATCCCGGCGAGGTCCGACCCCGCCCCGGGCTCGCTGTAGCCCTGGCACCACAGCTCCTCACCGGCGGCGACCGCCGGCAGGAAGCGCGCCTTCTGCTCGTCCGTGCCGTGCGCCAGCAGGGTCGGCGCCAGCAGGTTCTCCCCGATGTGACCGGAGCGCGGCGGCGCCACGGACCGCGCGTACTCCTCGGCCCAGACCACCTGCTGGGTGAGCGAGGCGGTGCGGTTGCCGTATCCCGCCTCCCCCCACCCGATCCCGACCCACCCGTCCTTGCCGAGGGTCTGCTCCCACTCACGGCGCCCCGCCGCACCCGGGGCATGCACCCCGAGCCACTCCCGCACCTCATCCCGAAAGCGCTCGTCCTCAGCACTGAAACCGAAATCCACGGGACCTCCTCAAGCATCCGGCCGGCTGCGGCGCCCCAGAGGCGCGGGGAACCGCGCGACCAGCCACCACGAACCCGCACCCGCCCACCACCGACCCCCTAGGTGTTCGGCCGCTCCCCCCGCGCCGCGGCCCGCTCCATCGCCGCCAACCGCTCGAGCATCGGCATCGGGTCCACGCCGACGGACCCCGGCAGGAACTCCGCGATCCTCTCCGGCGTCCAGCCGCCGGAGGCGAAGGCCGAGCGCAGTTCCCGCGGCTGGGCCCAGACCGCCAGCTTCGCGCCCGCGATCGTGTAGACCTGCCCCGTCACCCCGTCCTCCTTGGCCCGGTCGGACAGCAGATAGACGACGAGGGCCGCCACGTCCTCCGGCTCCCCCATCTCCGCCAGCCGGGTCGGAACGTTCGCCGACATCCGGGTACGGGCGACGGGCGCCACCGCGTTGGCGGTCACGCCGTACTTGTGCAGCCCCAGCGCCGCGCTCCGGACCAGCGAGATGATCCCGCCCTTGGCGGCGCTGTAGTTGGCCTGCGAGACCGACCCCTGGTGGTTGCCGCTGGTGAATCCGATCAGCGTCCCCGCGCGCTGCCCGCGCATCACCGCCGAGGCGGCCCGGAACACGGTGAACGTCCCCTTCAGATGGGTGGCGAGGACCGGGTCCCACTCCTGCTCGGACATGTTGAACAGCATCCGCTCGCGCAGGATCCCGGCGACGCACACGACCCCGTCGATCCGCCCGTAGGAGGAGACCGCCGCGTCCACCACGCGCTGCCCGCCGGCCATCGTGGAGATGTCGTCGGCGACGGCGACCGCCTCCCCGCCCGCCGCCTCGATCTCCTTGACGACGGCTTCGGCGACCTCGCTGGTCGGGCAGGCGCCGTCGACGGCGACGCCGTAGTCGTTGACCACGACCCGCGCCCCCTCGGCCGCCGCGGCCAGCGCGACGGCCCGGCCGATGCCCCGCCCGGCGCCCGTCACGGCGACGACCTTGCCTGCCAAGAAGTTCCCCACGTCCGGCCCCTTCCCGTGGTTTCTGACGGTCCGTTAGATTCTATGGCCCGTCAGATACCTTCGGACAACCCCCGGGGAGGGACCGATGTCGCTGCCGGACTCGTTCCGCGAGATCGCCGAGCGCGTGAACAACTGGGGGCGCTGGGGCGCCGACGACGAGATCGGCACGCTCAACCTCATCACCGACGAGGTCGTACGGGAGGCCGCCGCGGCCGTCCGCTCCGGCCGGCGCGTGCCGCTCGCCCTGCCGCTGCGGCAGGACGGCGTGCAGACCGGGATGATCCCGGGACGGGTCAACCCCCTGCACACGATGGTGCAGATCAACCAGGAGCTGTTCGGGCCGGGCACAGTCGCCTGCAGCGACGACGCCGTGACCATGGGCCTGCAGGCGGCCACCCACTGGGACGCGCTGCCGCACGTCTCGCACTCGGGCAGGCTCTACAACGGCCGCCCCGCCGGCACCGTCACCGCGCACGGCGGCGCCGCGTTCGCCGGCATCGACAAGGCGCGGCACATCGTCTCGCGCGGGGTGCTGCTGGACGTGGCACGCGCCCGGGGCGTGGACCGGCTGGAGGGCGGGCACGCGGTCACCCCCGAGGACCTTCGGGCGGCCGAGGAGTTCGGCGGTACGCGCGTGCGGGCCGGCGACATCGTGCTCGTGCGGACCGGGCAGATCCAGGTGTACCTCGCGGGCGACAGGGAGGCGTACGGCTATCCCTCGCCGGGCCTGTCGGTCCGTACGCCGGAGTGGTTCCACGACCGCGATGTCGCCGCCGTGGCGAACGACACCCTCACCTTCGAGATCTTCCCTCCCGAGATCGAGGACCTGTGGCTGCCCGTACACGCGCTCGACCTGGTGGAGATGGGCATGCTGCAGGGGCAGAACTGGAATCTGGAGGAATTGTCCACAGCCTGTGGACAAGCGGGGCGGTACGCGTTCCTGCTGTCGGCGATGCCCGAGCCCTTCGTCGGCGCGACGGGAACCCCCGTGGCTCCCGTCGCCGTCCTGTGAGTCCCGCGGCCGGCGGCCCGCCGCTCCCGCCCCGAGCACGGCGCCACGCGCCGCCGGCCGACTCCGGCGCACCCGCTCCAGTCCCGCCTGGCGACCCCTGGACGGGACCGGCGCCGAACCACGACCCACGCTCGGCGGGGGCTCCCGTCACCGAAGCCCTCGCCGTCCCCTCACGGCGAATCGCAGACCCCAAGCGTGATCAGCTGGACACGGTGCGTCAACACCCGTACGGAGATTTATCACTTAAGCCCTCTTTGTCGAGGCCGCGCACAGAAGCACGTCCCGGCGCATCACACCCGTCCGGACCTGACCGGACGGCGCTCCTTGCGACCGTGCGCCAGGGCGGACCGGATTCCCCGCTTCCGTGCGCCCGTCACACCGCCTCGAACGCCAGCCCCTCGTACGCAGGCGCCGCGTCGCAGCGGGACTGCGTCTGCCGGCGGGACTGTGCGCAGCGGTCGAGTTCGCACCAGATGCGCTTGCCTGCACCCTCGGGGCTCCACCCCCAGCGGTCGGCGAGACCGTCGACGAGGGCGAGGCCGCGACCCCCGGTCGCGTCACCGTCGGCACAACGGGGAACGGGAGCGCGGTCACTGCTGTCGGCCACCTCGAGGCGCACGGTGGCGGCCTCGCAAGCCGCACCGGGCAGCAGCAGACGCAGGACGGCCGGGCAGCCGGTGTGCACCACGGCGTTGGTGACCAGTTCGGAGACGAGCAGGATCAGCGTCTCGGCGAGCGGCTCGTCGGCCTCTATGCCGGACCCGGCGAGCCGTGAGCGAGCCCATTTGCGGGCTCGCCCCACCTCTGCGGGGTCGGGCCGGACTTCCAGCTGCACCTGAAGCACCTGCACCGCTCACACCATCCGAACCGGCGGACACATGACCTCGCGCCACCTGCGCGCCGCGACGAGGGCCACGATCGTGGCCATTTTCTGCCTGGCCAGGACAGTGGCCAGCGCAGAGCCCAGAGCAGGGGTCACGGAACGTGAATCCCTTGCACGACAGCATGGTTGACGTACAGTCACGCCAACAAGCGCTTCGGGCATATTCCAGCGCGAAGGAGTACCCGTGCGGCATACTGTGCGACGCCCACCGCGCGGAGTCGAACAGGCCTGTTGAGGCGTCGCCCCGGGGGCGACACCGGCACGGCTCGCGCTCGGGACCTCTCGCATCCCACAGAAGGTACCGGAGCCGGGCGCCGACTCCGGGACGTGACGGGTCACACATAGGACACAACCCGATATCAACGCTCCGTAATTCCGGTATGCCACAATCCGCGACATCTGGGCAGGGCCGGGTCCGCGACATCGCAGGCCGCGCCGGTCAGCCGGTCAGATCCGCGGCGAGCAGCTCCTCACTCTCCGTAGCGCCGCCACCACGTTGCGCCCGGACCCACGCCCGCTTCAGATGCAGGTGCACCTCGCTCTCCCAGGTGAAGCCCATCCCGCCGTGCACCTGGAGGCAGTCCCGGGCGCCGCGCCCGGCCGCCTCGTCGGCGAGCAGCCGGGCCGCGGCGATGTCGGCCCGGTCGGCGGTGACGGCGGCCGCGTAGACCGCGGCGCGGGCGACCTCGGCCCGCACCAGCATCCCCGCGCACAGGTGTTTGACCGCCTGGAAGGCCCCGATCGGCTGCCCGAACTGCTCACGGGTCCGGGCGTGTTGCACGGCCAGCTCGCACACGCGGGTGGCGGTGCCGAGCTGCTCGGCGGCCGTCAGCAGCACGGCGACGGGGTCGGTGGGGGCCGGTGCCGGCACCCGGTGCAGGGGCGTCAGCGGATCGACCGACCTCATCGGTACGGCCCCCTCGGCACCCCGGCGCACCACGTCCGCCTCGGCCAGCCACTCCACGAGCCGCCCGTCGGCCGCCGCCACGACGACCTCGCCGGTGGCCGCCCCGGGCACCTCCCCGGCGGCCAGATGCGTGGCGACCAGCGGCCCGGGCAGCAGCGCCCGCCCGGCTTCCTCGAACGCCAACACGGCCTCCGGCAGCCCCAGTCCGGCCCCGCCCCCGGCCTCGGGCAGCCGCAGCGAGAAGAACCCGAGCTCTCCGAGGTCCCGCCACAGTTCCCGGTCGAGACGGCACCGCGGACCGCCGGGCCCGTCTGCTCCCCCCGGAGGCGCGGGGCCGTCCCGGCACGCGGCTCCGCCACGGGCCGCGGCCCGCCAGGACGAACCGCCCGCCGCCCGGCGGGCGATCGCGGCCCGCACGGCACCGCGCAGGTCCTGCTGCTCCACGCTCAGTCGGAACCGCACGCTCACCTCCCCTTCGGCAGTCCCAGGACCCGCTCGCCCACGATGTTCCGCTGGATCTGCGAGGTACCGGCCGCGATGGTGTACGACAGCGACGACAGCCGCTCCAGCGTCCAGGGCCGCTCCAGGTCCAGCGCGTCCGGCCCGAGAACCTCCGCCGCGGCGTCGTAGAGGTCCTGGCGGGCGTGCGAGTAGCGCAGCTTGAAGACCGAGGCCCCCGCTCCCGGCACCCCGCCGGAGGCCTCCGCCTCGCTCACGTTCCACTGCGTCAGCCGCCACAGCGCCCGGAACTCGGCGTTGAGCCTGCCGAGCCGCCGCCGGAGCACGGGGTCGTCCCAGCGCCCGTTCCGGCGTGCCTCCGCGGCCAGTTCGCCCAGCACACGCCGGCAGGCGACCACCTCGCCCACGAACGCCGTGCCGCGCTCGAAGGACAGCGTCACCATGGTCACGCGCCAGCCGTCGTTCTCCCCGCCGACCCGGTTGGCGGCCGGCACGCGCACGTCGTCGAGGAACACCTCGGCGAACTCGGCCGACCCGGCGAGCGTCGTCAGGGGCCGTACGGTGATCCCCGGGGCGTCCATGGGCAGGGCGAGCCAGCTGAGGCCCCGGTGCTTCGGCGCCTCGGGGTCGGTGCGCACCAGCAGCTCGCACCAGTCGGCCACTTCGGCGTGCGAGGTCCAGATCTTCGAGCCGCGCACCACGTAGTCGTCGCCGTCCCGCCACGCGCGCGTGCGCAGGGCCGCGAGGTCGGAGCCGGCGTCCGGCTCGCTGAAGCCCTGGCACCAGACCTCCTCGCCGCGCAGGATCGGCGGCAGCCAGCGCGCCCGCTGCCCGGGCGTCCCCTCGGCGGCGATCGTGGGTCCCGCGTGCAGCAGTCCGACGAAGTTCGCCCCGACATAGGGGGCGCCGGCCTTCTCGGTCTCCTCCAGGAAGATCAGCCGGACGCTCGGAGTGCCGTCCCAGTGGACGTCGGCGTACCCGGCCTCGTACAGCATCCGCTGCCAGCCGAGGTCGTAGGCCCTGCGCGCGGGCCAGTTGCGCGGGGACGGCTTCGGCGGCAGCGTCGGCAGCACCTTGCCGAGCCACTTCGCGAGCCGGGCCCGGTACTCCTCCTCCTCGGGGGTGTACGACAGGTCCACTAGCGGTCCAGGTCGAGACCGAGCATGCGGATGGCGTTGCCCCGCATCAGCTTGTGGACCGTCTCGTCGTCGAGTCCCTTCACATGGTCGAGGGCGATCTCCCTGGTGTGCGGGAAGGTCGAGTCGACGTGCGGGTAGTCGGTCTCGAAGGTGGCGTTGTCCCGGCCGACCACGTCCAGCGAGGCGACCCCGTGCTTGTCGCGGAAGAAGCAGCAGAACATCTGCCGGTAGTAGTACGTCGAGGGGGGCTCCGGGATCAGGTCCCGCACGCCGCCCCACGCGCGGTGCTCCTCCCAGACGTCGTCGGCGCGTTCCAGGGCGTACGGGATCCAGCCCATCTGCCCCTCGGAGTAGGCGAGTCTGAGCCTCGGGAACTTCACCAGCACCCCGCTGAAGAGGTAGTCCATCATCGAGGCCATGGCGTTGTTGAAGCTCAGCGACGCCTGCACGGCGGGCGGCGCGTCCGGGGACGCGGCCGGCATCTGGGAGCTGCTGCCGATGTGCATGTTGACGACCGTGCCGGTCTCCTGGCAGACCGCGAAGAAGGGGTCCCAGTAGCCGGAGTGGATGGACGGCAGGCCGAGGTGGGTGGGGATCTCGGAGAAGGTCACCGCCCTGACCCCGCGGGCGGCGTTGCGCCGGATCTCGGCGACCGCCAGCTCCACGTCCCACAGCGGGACCAGGCACAGCGGGATGAGCCGGCCGCCGCTGTCGCCGCACCACTCCTCGACCATCCAGTCGTTGTAGGCGCGCACGCAGGCCAGCGCGACCTCCTTGTCATGGGCCTCGGCGAAGGTCTGCCCGCAGAAGCGCGGGAAGGAGGGGAAGCAGAGGCTGGCCTCGACGTGGTTGAGGTCCATGTCCTCCAGGCGCGCCTTGGGGTCCCAGCAGCCGCGCCGCATCTCCTCGCGGGTGATGCCCTCCAGGGTCATCTGGTCGCGGTCGAAGCCGACGGCGGCGATGTTCCGCTTGTACGGGAACTTCAGGTCCTCGTAGATCCACCAGTCGGTCGGCTGCCCCTCGGGGTCCATCGTGATCTGGTACTTGCCGGCGACGTAGGCGAGTTCGCCGATGCCCGCGGTCAGCGGCTGCGGGCCCCGTTCGCGGTACTTCGCCGGCAGCCAGGTCTCGAAGAGGTGCGCGGGCTCGATCACGTGGTCGTCGACGCTGATGATGCGGGGCAGTTCGGTCATGGGTCCCCTCCGCCTGACGCGACTTGTTTTCTGATGCACCGTCAGATTGGCTTCGCCGAGCAGGCTAGTCCCGCACCCCTGGACCGACAAGGCGCCGGGCCCTACGCTCTGCGCACGATCTGACGTATCGTCAGCTGAGCTGAGGGGGCCGCCGTGAACGACACCGCCCACGCGCTGAGCGCGTCCCGCACCCTCTGGGACCTGCTCGCCCGCCGCGCCGAGCTCACCCCGGACCGCCCGGTCCTCCTCCAGGACGAGCGCGGCCTGACCTTCGGTGAGCTGCGCGCCGGGGCCGAGCGGGTGGCGGCGGGCCTGTACGGCATGGGCGTGCGCCCCGGCACCGTGGTCGCCTGGCAGCTGCCCACCCGCCTCGAGACGGCCCTGCTGAGCTTCGCGCTGGCCCGCCTGGGCGCGGTGCAGACGCCGCTCATCCCCTTCTACCGGGACCGCGAGGTCGCCTTCGCCCTGCGGGAGTCCAAGGCCGGGTTCTTCGCCGTCCCCGGCCGGTGGCGCGGCTTCGACCACACCGCGATGGCGCGGCGGCTGGGCGCCAAGGGGATCTTCGAGGCCTACGACGACCTGCCCGACGGCGACCCGGCCGTCCTGCCGGAGCCGCCCGCCGAGGGCACCTCCGTGCGCTGGATCTACTGGACCTCGGGCACCACCTCCGACCCCAAGGGCGTGCTGCACACCGACCGGTCCCTGATCGCCGGCGGCTCGTGCCTCGCGCACGCGCTGCGCCTGTCGGCGGACGACGTGGGCTCGATGGCCTTCCCGTACGCGCACATCGCCGGACCCGACTACACGGTGATGCTGCTGCTGTACGGCTTCCCGGCGGTGATGTTCGAGCAGTTCGCGCTGCCGGACGCGCTGGCGGGGTACCGCAGGCACGGCGTGACGATCGCGGGCGGCTCGACGGCGTTCTACTCGATGTTCCTCGCCGAGCAGCGCAGGCGGCCGGGAGAGAAGGTCATCCCCTCGCTGCGGCTCCTCGCGGGCGGCGGGGCGCCGAAGCCGCCGGAGGTGTACCACGCGGTCGTGCGCGAGATGGGGGTGCAGCTCACCCACGGCTACGGCATGACCGAGGTCCCGATGATCACCATGGGGGCGCCGGACGACACGGCGGAGAACCTGGCGACGACGGAGGGCCGGCCGCCGGAGGGCATGGAGATACGGATCGTCGGCGGGGAGGTGCGGCTGCGCGGGGAGGCGGTGTGCCGGGGCTATCTGGATCCGGCGCAGACCGCGGAGGCCTTCGACGAGGAGGGGTTCCTGCGCACCGGTGACCTCGGGCGGCTGACCGCGAGCGGGCATCTGGTGCTCACCGGGCGGCTCAAGGACGTGATCATCCGCAAGGGCGAGAACATCTCGGCGAAGGAGATCGAGGACCTGCTCGCCGCCCACCCGGCCGTCGGGGACGTCGCCGTGATCGGGCTGCCGGACGCCGAGCGCGGGGAGCGGGTCTGCGCCGTGGTGGAGCGGCGGCCCGGCGTCCGGGACCCGAGCCTGGAGGCGGTGACGTCGTACCTGCGCGCGGAAGGGCTGTCGGTGCACAAGCTGCCGGAGCGGCTGGAGGTGGTGGACGCCCTCCCGCGCAACGACACCCTGCGCAAGGTGCTCAAGTACAAGCTGCGGGAGCGTTACTCCGGGACCGTGAAGTAGCGGGCGAAGGCCGGGACGATCTCCGCCTCGCCCACCCGGCCGTCGCCGTCGGCGTCCAGGGCGGCGGCGCTCGCGCGGGCGACGTTCTCGTCCACGCCCAGGATGCGCAGCACGCGCGCGGTGTCCTCGACGGTGGCCGCCCCGTCGCCGTCGGTGTCCGCGACGGCGAGGGCCGCGTGCAGGAAGGGCCGGGCGATCTCGGCGAACCGGTCGGGGTTGTCGCGCAGCCGCTTGACCGCGCCGTTCACGAACTCCTCGCGGGTGATGCGCTGGTCGCCGTCGCGGTCCGCCATGCCCGCCATGCCCTGCCAGAACGCCTCGGCGCCTGCGTACAGCGCCTGCCCCTTGTCGGACCGGGCCGTGACCCCGAACTCGGCGAGCAGCGCCTTGGCCGCCACGCTGAAGTCCTCGCGGTCGATGCAGCCGCTGCCATCCTGGTCGAAGGTGGCGAACCGGGCCGCGATCCTGCGTTCGTACTCGCTGCTGACCATGTCTTCTCGGGCCGCCTCACGTCACGTCGGGTGCGTCTGGACGGGAGCGTACGACGCGCCGGGCCCTCCGGGCGGCGGAAAGCGGCGCTTGTGCCAAGACCGGGGGAATTCCGGGACAACCGTGTGAAACTCCAGGTCGCCGGGGTCCGCCCGCCCCGGACGGGCCGGGCGGGAGTCACGGCGGTCCGGCGGCGTCCCGCGGGGGCGCGGGGAACCGCGCGACCGGCCACGACGGCGCCGCGGACCGCATACGGCGGACGGCGGACGGCGGCCACGGCGCGGCCGGCGCGGCGCTCAGGCCGAGAGCGGGCCCGCCTCCTCGGAGACTGCGTCGTCCACGTCGGCGTACACGTCGAACAGACGGCGCACGCCGAGGGCGCCGAGGACGCGGTTGACATGGGAGCCGTCGACCGCGCCCTGCGCCGGGAGTATCAGCCGCAGGCTGCCCCGGCAGGAGCGGATCAGACGGCGGGCGGCGATGAGCACGCCGACACCGCTGGAGTCGCAGAAGAAGACCTCGGAGAGATCGAGGACCAGGCTGTGGCGGCCGTCCGCCACGACGTCGTGCACCCGCTGCCGCAGCGCCGGCGACGTCACCAGGTCCAGCTCGCCCGACACGCTGAGCACGGTCCAGTCGCCCTGCTCGCCACCGATCACATAGAACGCCACCACCATGCCCTTCGTTCGCCGGACCCGCTCGAAGCGGAAGCCATCCCTACGCTTCCTCGCAGCGCAGCTGCCCAGCCGCCCTGCCCTGAAACACGGCACGGGAAACGAAATCCGATCGAAAACGGCTTGTTTTGTTCGCCTTCGATCCTGTTCGATCAGATGTGAACCGGGTAAGTGAAGCTCCACTATCACCTCCGACCGCTCGGGGGGCGCCCAACGGCACAAAGGGGCGCGCGCCGTCGGACGTGCCGACTACATTCGGGAACACGACGGACACAGGCTGGGCCGAGGCACACGCAGGGGTGAGGGGGCCACATGGCGAAGAAGGACGTACCGCCCCGCTGGGACCGCACGATGCAGCAGCGGCTCGCCCGCGGTGAGGCGGCCGCCCTCGGCGAGCTCTACGACCGGTTCGCCTCGCTCGTCCACGGCCTCGCCCACCGCGTCCTCGGCGACGAGCGCGCCGCCGACGTCGTCACCCGCGACGTCTTCGTGCACGTCTGGGAGCACCCCGAGTCCTACGACCCCGGGCAGGGCCCCCTGCGCTCCTGGGTCGCCACGCTGGCCCACCGCCTCGCCGTGCAGCGGCTGCGCGCCACCGAGACCGCCGCCCTGGCCCAGGGCTCCGGCGGCTCCGCCGAGGAGCTGGAGCGCAGGGTCCGCCGCGCCTCGATCGCCGCCCGCGCCGACTACATCGTCCAGTCCATGCCGGCCCCGCTGCGCGCCGCGCTGGAGCTGGCCTACTTCCAGCGCCGCGACTACCGCCAGACCGCGGCCGACCTCGGCGTCACCGAGGAGGAGGCCCGCCGCCGGCTCCGCCTGGGCCTTCAGCTGCTGTCCACCGCCCGCGACGCCGGCGCGCCCGGGGCCCCGCCCGGCTACGGGGGTGCGGCGTGAACGACGCGGGCGACGCGGACCGCTTCGAGCCCGGGGACTACGGGTCCGGGGGCCGGGGTTTCGGGCCCGGGGGCTTCGAGGACCGGCACGGCGAGGGCGGCCGGACCGGACGGCAGTGGGAGCCCGGCGTCCCGGGCGGCCCCGACGGCGGCGGCGACGACGGCGAGGACCCCGAGCGGCCGCCCCGCATACCGATGCCCCGCTCGTCCGTCGAGGACGGCGACGGTCCGCTGCCGGCGCCGGACAACCCGGGCGACCCGGCGCCCCGGTCCGTCCCGCCCGTCCTGGCGCACCCCGTGCTGAAGTCGCTCCTCGGCGCCTGGGCGCTGGCCGCCTGCTCGCCGGAGGAGGCGGCGGCCGTGGCGGAGCACCTCGGCGCGTGCGGCTCCTGCGCCGAAGAGGCGCTGCGGCTGCGCGAGGCGGTCGGCCTGCTGCATCCGCAGGACAGCCTCGACCTCGACCCGGCCCTGCGCACCCGCGTCCTGGACAGCTGCCTCGACCGGCGCCCGCCGCGCATCCCGGTGCCGGGGTGGGCGGCGGCGTACGACGCCGAGACGGCCCGCCTCGACGCCCTGCTCCAGGACATCGGGGACGCCGAGTGGCACGCGCCCGTGCGGCTGCGCTGGTTCGACGGCGAGGGCCCGGCGAGCCGTCGTACGACCGTCGCCGGCGTCATCGCGCACCTGCTGTCGGTGGACGGCCTGGTCGCGGTCGCGCTCGGCCTGGACGACCCGCTGGGCGACACCGCCGCGCCGGGTCCCTCGCCCCGCAGCCGCACGGAGGCGTACTGGCGCACCGCGCGCTTCCCGCCCGGCCGCTCCGTCCGGACCCCCTGGCGGGAGCAGACCCACGACCTCGTGCGCACGGTGTCCTTCGCGGGCGGCGGCACGGGCTCCGCCCGCCTCGCGGTCTCCTACGGCGACTTCGAACTGCCGCTGCACGACGCGATGGTGGACCGGGCCTTCGAGTGCTGGGTGCACGCGGAGGACATCGCCGAGGCGGTCGACTACCCCTACGGCCCGCCCGCCCCGCGCCACCTGCACCGCATGATCGACCTGGCGGCCCGGGTGCTACCCGCGGCGCTGGCCCAGCGCCGCGGGACCTGCGCGCCGCCGCCCGGCCGCGGACGGCACCTCGTCGCCGCCGGGACGCCCGGCCGCAGCCTGCGCCTGGAGATCGAGGGCTCGGGCGGCGGCGAGTGGCTGATCCCCCTCGACTCCCCCGCGGCGGTGGGTTCCGCCGAGCTCGAGGTCGCCCATGTCGCCCTGGACGGCGTGGAGTTCTGCCGCCTGGCCGCGGGGCACGTGCCTCCGGCGGACGCGGCGGTCGGGCAGGTCGGGGACAAGGAGGCGATCAGGGACGTCCTGTTCGCGGCGGCGTCCTTGAGCCGGTTGTAGCGCCCGGGTCATGCGCGGCGGGGGGTTTCGTCGGCGGGTGCGGGCGCGTCGTGGCTTGTCGCGGCCGCGGACCGCCCGCACCCGCCGGCCGACCGGCACCGTCCCGGGCTCCTAGGCGAAGACGACCGTCCGGCGCCCGTTGAGCAGGATGCGCCGCTCGGCGTGCCACTTGACGGCCCGCGCCAGCGCCTGGCACTCCACGTCCCGCCCCACCGCCACCAGCTGATCGGGCGTGACGTCGTGCCCCACCCGCTCGACCTCCTGCTCGATGATCGGGCCCTCGTCGAGGTCGGCGGTCACGTAGTGCGCGGTCGCCCCGATCAGCTTGACCCCCCGGGCGTGCGCCTGGTGGTAGGGCTTCGCGCCCTTGAAGCTCGGCAGGAACGAGTGGTGGATGTTGATGATCCGCCCGCTCAGCTGCTTGCACAGGTCGTCGGAGAGCACCTGCATGTACCGGGCCAGCACGACCAGCTCGACGTCGTTCTCGCGGACGACCGACAGCAGCTGCGCCTCCGCGTCCGCCTTGGTCTCCCTGGTCACCGGGATGTGGTGGAAGGGAATGCCGTAGGAGCCCACGAGCTCGGCGAAGTCGGTGTGGTTGGACACCACGGCGGCGATCTCCACCGGCAGCGCACCGATCCGCGCCCGGAACAGCAGGTCGTTCAGGCAGTGCCCGAACCTGCTGACCATGAGCAGGATCCGCATCTTCTCGTCGGCCCGGTTGATCTGCCAGTCCATGTGGAAGGAGTCGCCGATGGCCGCGAAGCTCGCCCGCAGCTTGTCCACCGTCACCGGGGTCTCCGCCGAGAAGTGGACGCGCATGAAGAACAGACCCGTGTCGTGGTCGCCGAACTGCTGGCTGTCCTCGATGTTGCAGCCGGTCATGAAGAGGTAGCTCGACACGGCGTGCACGATGCCCTGCTTGTCGGGGCAGGAGAGCGTGAGGACGTACTGGTCACTGGCCGCCGCGGCTCGGGTGGACTGCTCGTTCATGCGGGACAGGGTCCCATATCCGGACCCGCGGGCGGGTCCGGGTCCGCTAGGCGGACCGCGTCATGATCCGCAGCACCTCGAGGGTGCGCGGCGGGGTGTCCGGGTCCTCGCCGTCCGCCGCGGCCATCCGCACGTGCGCGTCCCGGGCCGCGCGCACCGCCTCCGGCCAGGCCGGGTTGTCGAGGTAGGCGGAGACCTGGGCGTCGGGCCCGACCTGGTGCATGATCCGCAGCACCCGCAGCACGGCGGTGTCGACGAGGGCCGCCTCCTGGGAGTCCCGGAAGATCGTGCCCACGTACTTCTCGGCGGACCAGTTGTCCAGCCAGGTGTCCTCGACCAGGCGGTAGACGGCGTCGGTCACGTCCCCGTACCCGTCGGCACCGGCCAGCCAGACGTCCCGCTGGAACACCGGATCGGAGAGCATGTGCAGCGCGGAGCGCACATTGCTGCGCCAGCGCCACCACGGCATGTCGTTGAGTGGCATGCCGCCCATGGTGGGGGAGCGACGGCCGCGTCGGGAAGGGTTCTCCGGAGCTTGCACGATCACCGATCGTACGTTCTTCCGCCCGGGCGCCCCAGCGGCCCCCGTAATTCACCTCGCAGCCACCGATCGGTAACCGAGGGTCACCCGCGGGTTGGCGATGTGGCGGAAGCGTGTGTGTGCATGACCGGTCGGCGACGCACCCGCAGCACCTTCCTCCCCCTACGCACCCGGACGCGCAGAGCCACCGCGCTCTCCGCGGGAGCGCTGGCCGCGTGTGCGTCGCTGGTCGCCGGATGCGGGGTCATCCCCGGTGCCACGGGGGGCTCCGGGGACGGCCCGATCACGGTGATGACCTGGGCCCCGGAGCAGACCGACGCGACCAACAAGCCCGGCATGCCCGCCTTCGCCCGGGCCTACGCCCGCTGGACCAACGCCCACGGCGGCCTCGCCGGCCACGAGCTGAAGGTCCTGACCTGCAACGACCACAACGACAGCGTGGCCGCCGCGAAGTGCGCCACCCGCGCCGTCAAGAACGACGTCGTCGCGGTCGTCGGCTCCTACAGCCAGTACGGCGACTCCTACCTGCCCACGCTGGAGAGCGCCGGCATCCCCTACATAGGCGGCTACGGCGTCACCTCGGCCGAGTTCACCAGCCCGCTGTCCTACCCCGTCAACGGCGGCCAGCCCGCCCTGCTGGCCGGCCTCGGCAAGGAACTCGCCGGCGGCTGCGGCCCCGTGGCGCTGGTACGGCCCGACAACATCGCGGGCGACGAACTGCCCGCGATGCTCGACTCCGGCCTGAAGGCGGGCGGGCACCCGGCCGCCGCCGACCAGCGGGCGGCGGACGACACCACCGAGTACTCGGGGCCCTCGCGCGAGGCCCTGACGACCACCACGGCCGACCCGGCGAAGAAGGGGTGCGTGATCCCCGCGCTCGGGGACCGCACCGACACCTTCATGGACTCCTTCCGGCGCAACCGCGCGGACTACCGCGCGGTGAAGACCGCCGCCACCCTCGACAGCGTCGACCAGACGGTGATCAACGAGTCCGGTGGCCAGTCGGGGCCGTACGAGGGGGCCTACGTCACCGGCTGGTACCCGGTGACCAGCGACGAGCGCTGGGACCCCATGAAGAAGGTGATCCAGGAGGAGGCCTTCGGCGACAACCGCATCGATCCCGCGGACGCCGGGGTGCAGACGACCTGGATCGCGTACACGGTGTTCAAGGCCGCCGTCGAGTCGCTGGGCAACGGCGCCGTCACCTCCGACACCGTGCGCAAGGCCCTCGACGACGGGCTGCGGGTCACCACGGGCGGGCTGACGCCGGTACTGCACTGGGCCGACGAGAGCCCGCTGGCCGCCATCGGCTTCCCGCGCCTGGTCAATGCCGACCTGACGCTCCAGGTGGTGCGCCAGGGCCGGCTCGTGGCGGCCGACAAGGGGTTCGTGGACGCGACGCGGACGCTGGAGGGCGCGGACGTGAGCTGAGTGCTCCGCCGCGCCACCCGGCGGGTGCCCGGCCCTGCGGTCAGAGCTGGGTCGGCTGGCGCTGGGTCAGCCCGTACCTCTTCGCGATGGTGTTCCACAGCCCGGACGCCTGCGCCTTCTGCTGGCTCGCGGTGCCGCTCGCACGGTTGCCGGCCTGGGTCTGGCCGGTCGGACGGGCGTGGCCCTTCTTGCAGCCCTTCTTGCCGCCCACCTGGTCGGCCCAGGCCGCGTAGTGGTTGTCGGCGGCGGCCGAGGCCCGCCATGCCTTGGTGAGCGCCGTGGTCAGCGCCGCGTGGTCCGGGAGCCGGTCGACCGGCAGGCCGGCCAGCCGGGTGACGAGCTGGTTGCGCTGCTTCGCCGCGGCGCGCAGGTCCGAGGCCGCCTGGCCCAGGTTCGTGCACCCCTTGACGTCGGCCACCGCCCGGATCACCGAGGCCCGGCTGGCGCCGCTGTCGGTCAGCAGCTTGTCCAGGGCGACGGCCTGCTGCTTCGCCGGGTCCGCGGCGGGCGGGGCGGAGCCGTCCGTCACCGGGGCCGTGGCGGAG
Source organism: Streptomyces sediminimaris (assembly GCF_047049295.1). Taxonomy (NCBI): domain Bacteria; kingdom Bacillati; phylum Actinomycetota; class Actinomycetes; order Kitasatosporales; family Streptomycetaceae; genus Streptomyces; species Streptomyces sediminimaris. The sequence goes on from NZ_JBJWOT010000001.1 coordinate 3,781,522, forward strand.
ACCGGCTGGTTCTTGTCCTTGCCGTCGCCTCCACCGCCGCCCAGCAGCGCGCCGGCGCCGACCCCGAGGACCACGATGCCGACGCCGACGGCCGCGATGAGCGGTATCCGCGACGACCCGCCCCGGCCGCCGCCGCGCCCGCCCCGGCCCTCGTCGCCGGGCGGGACGTAGGCGGGCTGGGCGTAGGCGGGCTGGGGCCGGTCGTACCCGGCCGGCTGGGGCTGCTCGAAACGCGGCAGCTGCTGGGTGGCCGCGGCCGGGCCCTCGCCGCCCGGTCCGCCGCGGAAGAGGTTGTCGAACTCGGCGGGCGGCTGCCGGTCCCCGCCCTGCGGCAGGCCGTACGGCGCCGCGCCGGGCTGGTCGGTGACCGGTGCGATGAACTGCGTGGCCTCGGCGTCGGGCCCCGAGGCGGGCGGCATGGGCCCGGCACCGGGCTGTCCCGCGTGCCCGGCGAACGGCGTCGCCGCCGGGGCCGCCGCCTCGGGCGGCAGCGCTCCGGGGGCGACGGGCGGTATGTACTGCGTGGCCCCTTCGTCGGCCGGCGCGGCCATCGGCGGGATGAACTGCGTGGCGCCCTCGTCGACGGCGGGCGGCAGGGGGCCGCCGTACGCGCCGGGGCCGTAGGGGCCCGGGGCGGCCGGAGGCAGCGGTGCGCTCACCGCGCCGTGGTCCTGGGCGGCGTAGACCTCGGCCGGGGGCGTCGGCGCGGAGTGGCGGCCCCGGCGGGGCGGCGGGGCCGCGCCGGGGGCGTCGTAGGACGAGGTCCCCGGCGGCATCGGTGCCGACGCCGGCGCGCCGAACCGGTCCGCCTGCGGCTGGTGCTGCTCGGGCGCGGTCCACTGCTGGGTCTGCGGCTCCTCCCAGCCGTCGCCCGGCGCCGGGGTGGTGCCCTGCTGCTCGCCGGGCCCCCAGGGCGTGCCCCAGGCCTGGCCGCCGGTGGGCGCCGCGGCCTGCGGGCCGCCGTACGCGCCGGTGCCGTGGTGGGAGCCGTCGGACCGGCCCTGGTAGGGACCGGCCGGGATCTGCGCGCCCATCATGCCCGGCAGCAGCGGTTCGCTCCCGTCCGAGGGCAGCACGATGCCTTCGCGCGCTTCGCGCTGCGAGGGCTCCTCGCCCTGTCCACTCTGCGTCACCGGGACTCCTACGAATGGGGGACCTTCGGAATCGTCGGCTCACGCTACCGGGTCTCCCGAGCCGGGTGCCACGCAGCTCTGGGCACAACCTCCTTCCCTGTGACAGCAGTAACAAAACCGGTCGACAAAGCGCTGCTTTTGTCCATGTTTCGCGCCCCGCACGGCGCTCAGGCCGCCGCCTGCAGATCGATGCGCGCCCCGAACTCCCGTACCACCGGCTCCTCCTGGTACGGCTCCAGCCGCTGCTGAAAGTCCTCGAGGTACTCGGCGCCCCGGTTGGAGCGGAGGGTCCCGAGGAGGTCCACGGCCTTCAGCCCGGTGGTGCACGCCTGCTCGATCTCGCGCTGCTGCACCAGCGCCGTGGCCAGCAGGACATAGCCGATGGCCCGCCTGCGCGCCTTCGTCTCGGGGAGCCGGTCCAGCGCGTCCTGCGCCTGCCGGGCCGCGGCGTCGGCCTGTCCGAGGTCCCGGTGGCAGTGCGCCAACTCGTCGGCCAGGTAGGCCTCGTCGAAGTGCGCGATCCACGCCGGGTCGTCCCCGGAGGCGGAGTCGGCGGCCTCGAGCGCCGTGACCGCGCGCCCCGACGCCGCGCCGGTCGCCCGCGCGTCGCCCATCAGCGCGTGCCCGCGCGCCTCGGCCGCATGGAACATCGCCTCCGCGCGCGGGGTCACGCGCCCCCGCGCCCCCTCCTGCGCCGCCCGCGCCAACTGGGCGATCTCGCGCGGGTTCCCGAGCTGCGCGGCGAGGTGGCTCATGGAGGCGGCGAGGACGTACCCGCCGTAGGCGCGGTCGCCCGCGGCCTGCGCCAGGCGCAGCGCCTGGATGTAGTAGCGCTGGGCGAGCCCGGGCTGGCCGGTGTCCACGGCCATGTAGCCCGCGAGCTCGGTCAGCCGGGCCACCGCGGCGAACAGGTCGCGCCCGACCGCCTCCCGGTACGACCCCGCCAGCAGCCCCGAGACGACGCTGTTGAGGTAGTGCACGACGACCGGGCGCACGTGCCCGCTGCCGTACTGGTGGTCGAGGTCCGTCAGCGCCTGCGTCATCGCGCGCACGGCGGCCACGTCGGACTGCCCGACCCGGGGGCCCGCCGAGCGCGACACCTGCGCGTCGGGCGCGGAGATCAGCCAGTCACGGCTCGGCTCGACGAGCGCGGAGGCGGCGACGGACGAGCCGGACAGGAAGTCCCGGCGCCCCACGTCGCTGCGCCACAGCTCGCAGACCTGCTCGATGGCTCCCAGCACCGTCGGCGAGAACTGCAGGCCGACGCCCGAGGCGAGGTTCTTGCCGTTGGCCATGCCGATCTCGTCGATCGTGACCGTACGGCCCAGCTTGCGGCCCAGCGCCTCCGCGATGATCGCCGGGGCGCGTCCGCGTGGCTGCTGACCGCGCAGCCAGCGGGCCACGGACGTCTTGTCGTAACGCAGGTCGAGGCCGTGCTCGGCACCGCACATGTTGACCCGGCGGGCGAGCCCGGCGTTCGAGCACCCCGCCTCCTGGATGAGCGCCTGCAGCCGTTCGTTCGGCTGCCGTGCGACGAGAGGCCTTGCGGCCATGGCGTACCCCCTGGGAACAACCCCTGAAGCGAAAAGTTCCGGCCGTGAAGATCAATGCCCCGGTGACGTACGTAAAATGCGAGGCTTGCGCGGATTGCCGGGGTGAAGCCTCATGCCAACCCCGGATGTGGCTACCCGGATCAGGCCGGCGTTCCTCCCGCGCGCCCCCACACATGCATCCATGCGCCCCAGCCGTGGAATCGATGCTCCTCCCCCGCGCGCGATACGGCCGTAACCCGAGGTGGGTGCGGGAGTTGAGTTCATCGTGGAAGAGACGATCGCGGGCACCGAAGCCGCTCAGATTCCGAAGCAGCGCGGGGACTCGCTGCTGGAGACCGCCGTACGCTACGCCGAGGAGCGCCACTGGGACGTCTTCCCCGGTACCTGGCTGGAGGCCGTCGACGGGGTGCAGCACTGCTCCTGCGGCACTCCCGCGTGCGCCGCGCCCGGCGCGCATCCGGCGCGCGAGGACTGGGCGACGCTGGCCACGGGCAGTGCGACCGTCGCGCGCCGGATGTGGCAGAAGCAGCCGGCGGCGTCGATCCTGCTGCCGACGGGCCGTACGTTCGACGCGATCGAGGTGGCGGAGGGCGCGGGCTTCCTGGCGCTCGCGCGCATGGAGCGCATGGAGCTGACGCTCGGCCCGGTGACGCTCTCCCCGAACCGGCGGATGCACTTCTTCGTGCTGCCCGGCGCGGCCGTGAAGATGCCGGAGCTGGTGCGCAAGCTGGGCTGGTCGCCGGCGTCGCTCGACCTCGTCGCGCTCGGCGAGGGGGCCTACGTGGCCGCGCCGCCCACCCGTTTCGGCTCGCGCGGTGCCGTGCAGTGGGCCTGCCGCCCGACCCCCGCCAACCGCTGGCTGCCGGACGCCGAGGAACTGATCTCCCCCCTCGCCTACGCCTGCGGACGCGACCGCTGACCCTCCCCCGCGCACGACCCCCTAGGGTTTCCCGCATGACAGAGGGAAAAGAGGTCGGTGCCGCCGCGGTGCGGGTGCGGGGGCTCTGGAAGCGGTTCGGGCAGCAGATCGCCGTCGCCGGGATCGATCTCGACCTGCCCGCGGGGAAGTTCATCGGGCTGGTCGGGCCCAACGGGGCCGGGAAGACCACCACGCTCTCCATGGTGACGGGGCTGCTGCGGCCCGATCAGGGCAGCGTCGAGGTGGTCGGGCACGACGTGTGGCAGGACCCCGCGGCGGTCAAGGCCAGGATCGGGGTGCTGCCGGAGGGGCTCCGGCTCTTCGAGCGGCTCTCCGGGCGTGAACTGCTCGGCTACAGCGGGCGGTTGCGCGGCCTGCCCGGCGCGGAGGTCGACAAGCGGGCCACCCAGCTGCTGGACGTGCTCGACCTGGCCGGCGCCCAGCACAAGCTCGTCGTCGACTACTCGACGGGCATGCGCAAGAAGATCGGCCTCGCGGCCGCGCTCCTCCACAATCCCGAAGTGCTCTTCCTGGACGAGCCGTTCGAGGGCGTCGACCCCGTCTCCGCCCAGATCATCCGCGGGGTGCTCGAGCGGTACACCGCCTCGGGCGCCACCGTCGTCTTCTCCTCCCACGTCATGGAGCTGGTGGAGTCCCTGTGCGACTGGGTGGCCGTCATGGCCGCCGGCCGCATCCGCGCCCAGGGCACCCTCGCCGAGGTCCGCGGTCAGGCTCCCTCGCTGCAGCAGGCGTTCCTGGAACTCGTGGGCGCGGGCGGCCGCGACACCGGCTCCGACCTCGACTGGCTGGGCGGCGGGGCGCGATGACGAACGAAGCGGACATCACCCCCGTCGTCGTACGGCTGAAACTGTCGCTGCTGCGCAACGGCCTGAAGCAGTCCGGCGGGCGGCGGGCCGCCTACATCGTGTCGGCCGTCGTCGTGGTCCTCTTCGGCGCGCTGCAACTGCTCGGGCTGCTCGTGCTGCGCGGCAACGCGCACGCCCTGGCCGTGACGGCGCTACTGGTGGCCGTGCTGGCGCTGGGCTGGGCGGTGATGCCGCTGTTCTTCCCGAGCGGCGACGAGACCCTCGACCCGACCCGGCTGGTGATGCTGCCGCTGCGGCCCCGGCCGCTGGTGCGGGCGCTGCTCGCGGCCTCGCTGGTGGGCATCGGGCCGCTGTTCACGCTGCTCCTGCTGACTGGTTCGGTGGTCGCGGTGGCGCACGGCGGTGCGGCGTACGCCGTCGGCGTGGTGGCCGTCGTCCTCGCGCTGCTGGTGTGCGTGGCCCTGGCGCGCGCCGTCGCCGCCGCCAACATCCGGCTGCTGACCAGCCGCAAGGGCCGCGATCTGGCGGTGCTGAGCGGGCTGGTCATCGCGATCGGGGCGCAGCTGGTCAACTTCGGCGCCCAGCACCTGGGTTCGTCCGGCCTCTCGCAGCTCGACCCGGCCGCCGAGGTGCTGAAGTGGGTGCCGCCCGCGTCGGCGGTCGGCGCGGTGGACTCCGTGAGCGCGGGTTCCTACGGCGCCGCGGTGGCGCAGCTGGCCCTGAGCGCCGCCGCGCTCCTCGCCCTGATCGCCGTGTGGTCGCGGCACCTGACCAAGCTGATGACCTCCCCCGACGGCTCCACCCTCCAGGCCGCCGTCGACCGGCCCCCGGCCCGCGAGCGCTCGGCCGGCGGGCTCGCCCGGCTGCTGCCGGCCGGCCGCACGGGCACGGTCATGGAGCGCAGCCTGCGCTACGTCTGGCGGGATCCCAAGACCAAGGCCGCCTGGGTGACCTCGCTCGCGATCGGCGTCATCGTGCCGGTGTTCAACGCGCTGCAGGGCACCGGCTCCATCTACTTCGCGTGCTTCGCGGCGGGAATGCTCGGCATCCAGATGTACAACCAGTTCGGCCAGGACACGTCGGCGTTCTGGATGGTCGCCACGACCATCTCCTCCCCGCGCGACGCCTACGTCGAACTGCGCGGGCGGGCCCTGGCCCTGCTGGTGATCACCCTGCCGTACGCCACCCTCGTCACCGTCCTGACCACCGCGATGCTCGGCGACTGGGCGCGCCTGCCCGAGGTGCTCGGCCTGTCCTTCGCCCTCCTCGGCGCGATGCTCGCGACCGGCGCCTGGACCTCCGCCCGCTTCCCGTACTCCATCCCGCAGGAGGGCTACAAGAACGTCGCCCCCGGCCAGACCGGTCTGGCCTGGATCTCCATCTTCGGCGGCATGGTCTCCGCCGCCCTCCTGTGCTCCCCCGTCATCGTCGGGGCGATCTGGGTCAACGTCGCCCACAACGGCGACCACTGGGGCTGGCTGCTCCTCCCCCTGGGCACCGTCTACGGCGCCGCCATCACCTGGTCGGGCATCCGCCTGGCGGCTCCCCGCACGGCGGCCCGCCTGCCGGAGATCCTGACGGCGGTGAGCAAGGGCTGAGGGGCGGCCGCACCCTGCTTCGGGGCCCTGCTCGGGGGGTGCGGGAACGGCAGCGCTTCGGGGCCCTGCTCGGGGTGTGCGGGAACGGCAGCGCTTCCGGGCGCGCGTGCACCCGGCGCCTCCGGGCGCGCCGGGGGCTGCACCGTCCTGGGGGCGCGGGGAACCGCGCGAGCAGCCACGCCGCACCCGCAGCCGCCGAGACACCGGGCGCCCCCACCCCGCACGGCGCCCCGGCCCTAAAGATGCCGCACCGCGTCGAGAAACGGCTCAATCGCGGCCCGCCACCCCTCCGGCTGGTCGTAGTGCACAAGATGCCCGGCGTCGGCGACCTCCGCGTACTCCCCCCGCGGCAGCACCCGCACCATCTCCTGCGCCTCGGCCCGCCCCAGCTCCCCGTCCAGCCCGCGCACGACCAGCGCGGGACACCGCACCTGGGCCAGCTCCTCCCAGTGCGCGTCGTACACCCACGTCTCACGCGACTTCAGCATCTGATCGGGCGCGAAGACCGGCCGCCAGCCGTCGGCGGACTCGTGCATCACCTCGGCGTAGAACTCGCCGCGCGCCGCGTTGGGCCGCTCCACCCACGGATCGTCCTCACCGAACCACTTCCGTACGTCGGCCAGCGTGGCGAACGGCACCGGCCACGCCTCGAACCACTCCGACCACTCCCGCTGCGAGGCCGCGCCCAGCGCCGACGCCCGCATGTCGCAGATGATCACGCTCCGCACGAGGTCGGGACGGGCCGCGGCGAGCTGCCAGGCGGTCAGCGCGCCCATGGCGTGCCCGATGACGACGGCCGGGGCGAGGCCGAGCTGTTCCAGGGCGGCCTCGGCGTCCTGGACGTAGGCCTCCCGCGTGAAGGCGGCCCGCGGCGGCTTCTCGCTCTGGCCGTGGCCGCGCTGGTCGAGTGCGACCGCGCGGTGCCGCTCGGAGAGCCAGCGGGCGGTGGACGCCCAGTGCGAGGCGCGGCCCATCAGGCCGTGCAATAACAGCACGCCCGGGGTGTCGGCGCCCGTCGCGCCGTCCGCCGGGTCGGTCTTGGGCGGGTCGCCGAACTCCCAGGCCGCGAGGCGTACGCCACCCGCCCCGGTCACGTCGATGCGTCGCGCCATGGTTCTGGTACCCCCCTGGCTCCGTGAACCGCGTCCTGCCGTCACCTGCGAAGACCGGTCCCGTGCGCCGCCGCTCCCCGGCACACGTCCCGCGTGACCGCCCACCGCAGGCTATCGAAAACCTATTCGAAAATGCTGTATCTGCGAGCAACACCCCTCGTACGAGTGACCTCGCCCCAGGCATGATCGCCGTCGCCGAGGGGAGATCTTCTGCGGGGAGCGGACCGCTCGGGGAAAACGGTCCGTGGGGATGACCCTGGGAGCTCGGGGCTCCGGGTCAGCACAGGGGAGGACAGGCCCCGGCGCCGTTCGGCGCCGGGGCCCTCCTCACGTCTGCGGCGCATCCGCCCGCCCCCTTCGGTCATATGCCTCACGCGACAGCCTTGCACGGGAAACGTCCGAGCGCTGGCGATTTCGGCCACCGCTCCGGCGCCTCGAAGCGCCTGCCGGGACGCCCGGAAGACGCCTCAAATGCCCCTGGAGAAACGGAAGTTGCAGATCCACGAGTCCTCCGGGGCCCGGTGCGGAACCAGCCGGAGCGGGCCGGAGCGGGTCGTCGGCCCTGCGCTCGTGCGGGGTCAGCGCTTGGCGACGAACACGTGCGAGGCGACGTCCGCCTCCAGCTCGGCCGCCTCACCGCCGCTGCCCACCAGCACGCCGCCCGCCGACTCCGTCACGCTGACCACCGAGCCGGGCTGCACGCCCGCACGCCGCAGCGTGTACATCAGCTGCGCGTCCGTCTGGATCGGCTCGCCGATACGGCGCACCACGACCGTCTTGCCGTCGGCGCCCGGGTCGAGGTCCGCGAGCGAGACCATGCCCGCGTCCAGGAACGGGTTGGCGCCGTCCTTCTCGCCCAGCTCCTCCAGGCCGGGGATCGGGTTGCCGTACGGCGACTCGGTCGGGTGGCGCAGCAGCTCCAGCACGCGCCGCTCCACGGCCTCGCTCATCACGTGCTCCCAGCGGCACGCCTCCGCGTGCACCTGCTCCCACTCCAGGCCGATCACGTCGACGAGCAGACACTCGGCGAGGCGGTGCTTGCGCATCACGCGGGTGGCGAGGCGGCGGCCCTCGTCCGTGAGCTCCAGGTGACGGTCGGTGGCGACGGACACCAGGCCGTCACGCTCCATCCGCGCCACCGTCTGGCTGACGGTCGGTCCGCTCTGGTCCAGCCGCTCGGCGATCCGGGCCCGCATGGGCACCACGCCTTCCTCCTCCAGCTCGAGGATGGTGCGGAGATACATCTCCGTGGTGTCGATCAGTCCGGACATACGTGCCCCTTGGTGAGATCTGCCGGAAGCACGACAGCTTCCCGGCGCGTGCGCTGGCCCAGGAGTCAATTCTGACGCATGCCGCCGACAACCGTGCCGCGCCGTGGAAACGGGGACCCCCCGCTGCCCGCGCCACGGGGCCCCCGCCGCCGTATTGACACGGCACTGGTCCAGACCGCACGGTGATCCGCGGCACAGACACCCGACGCCGTACCGGAAGGGCCCGCATGAGCGACGGCAAACCGGCCGACCAGTTCCTCGACGCCGCGATCGACCTCCTGCGACGGGTCCGGGACGAGGAGGCGGAGTCCATCACGGCGGCCGGCACGCTGCTCGCCGACACCGTCGCCGAGGGCGGACGGCTCTTCGCCTTCGGCGCCGGGCACTCCTCGCTCGCCGCGCAGGACGTCGTCTACCGCGCGGGCGGGCTGGCCCTGATGAACCTGCTCACCGTGCCGGGCGTCGTCGGCGTCGACGTCGTGCCGGCCACGCTCGGCTCCGCCCTGGAGCGCGTGGACGGCCTGGCGAGCGCGGTCCTCGACTGCTCCCCGCTGCGCGCCGGGGACGCCCTGGTGATCATCTCCCTCTCCGGCCGCAACGCCCTGCCCGTGGAGATGGCCATGAAGGCACGCGAGCTGGACGTGCGGGTCATCGGCGTGACCTCGGTGGCGTACGCGACCGAGACCCGCTCCCGGCACGCCTCGGGCACCCGTCTGCGCGACCACTGCGACATCGTCCTGGACTCCAAGATCGCCGTCGGGGACGCGACGCTCACCCTGGACACCGTCCCGGTCCCCTTCGCCCCGGCCTCCACCGTCGTCACGAGCGCGATCCTGCAGTCGGTCATGGCCACGGCCGCCGGCGCCCTCGCCGCCCGCGGCATCGAGCCGCCGCTCCTGCGCTCGGGCAACGTGGACGGCGGCCACGAGTGGAACGCCCGGGTGATGAGGGACTACGGCGACCGGATCTTCTACCAGCAGCAGCGCTAGCCCCACCGGGCCGCGCGACGGCGGGCCGGAGGGCCTGGACCTAGTCCCGCCCCAGGACCTCCGCCAGATCCAGCGCCGCCGCGATCCGGACGGCCACGTCCTCCGCGTACACCGTGTCGGGCCGCTCGAACGGGCTCCGCCCGCGTGCCCGCAGGAACGTCACGACGCCGAGCGTCCGCCCGCGGCCGCGCAGCACCGCGCACAGCGCGTGCACGGTGTCCTCGGGCCACTGCCGCGCCACCGCCCACTCCCGTGCCTGCCCGGCCGGGACCGCGCCCACGGTGGCCCGCACGGATCCCGTCCGCTCCACGCACTGCAGGGCCGGATGCCCCTGCGCGTACCGCACCGGCAGGCCCGCCTGCCCGGTGAGCAGGCTCGGCCCCGGCGCCCCGGAGGGCGTGGCCGCGACCCGGACCAGCCGTACGGAATCCGTCTCCCCGTCGGCCACCGCGCCGCCCGCCACCCGGTCGATCAGCGCGTGGTCGGCGAATCCGGCGAGCGCGAAGTCCAGATGGACGGTCGCCGCCTCCCGCGGATCCTCGCTCTCCGCGGCGGCCCGCGCCGCCCGGTGCAGCTGGTTCGCCCGGAAGCGCAGCTGCGCGGCCTCCTGCTCGCCCTGCTTGCCCGCGGTCACGTCCACGAAGAGCCAGGCGACGCCCAGCGGCACCGGCTCCTCCGCGAGCGGGGAGGCCAGCCGCACGAAACCGCAGCGCCAGCAGCGCCGCTGCTCGCCGTCCGCCGTGCGCACGCTCACCCAGATGTCGGCCGGCGCGGGCGGCGCGCCCTCCGCGAGCACATGGGTGAGCGCGCTCTCCAGCTCCTCCACGCCCTGGGCGAGCAGCTCGCCCAGCGGGCGGCCCAGCGCGGACGTGCGCCCGGTGCCGAGCGCGCGCGCCGCGTGCGCGTTCACCACGGCGGGCCGCAGGTCGGCGTCGACCAGCACGACACCCCAGCTCGCCTCCTCGAACAGCGCCTCGCTCAGCGCGATCGACCGCTCCAGGTCGATCTGCGCGTGCACCTCGCTGAAGGCGCAGTAGACGCCGGCGGGCTTGCCGTCGGGACCGCGCACCGCCGCGGACTGCGTGCGCACCAGCACCCGTCCGCCGTCCTTCGTCAGCAGCGCGAACTCGTGCACCTGCCGCCCGGGGGCCCGCATGGCGGACATCAGCCGCCCCTCGACCTCCTCGGCGTCCGCCTCCCGTACGGCCCACCCGGCGAAGCCGTGCCGGCCGACCGCCTCGGCCGCGCTCCAGCCCAGGATCCGCTCGGCCTCGCGGTTCCAGTGGGTCACGACACCGCCGGCGTCGAAGGCGCACAGCGCCGCGTCCATCCCGTCGAGCAGCGCGGCCAGCAGGTCCGAGCCGTCGGGGCCCGCCGGGCCCGCCGGCTCGGGCTCGTCCGGCCCCAGCTCATCGGTGGTCCCACTACGCCGGGAAGCACTCACCTGGACCCCCTGCCAAGCCGCGTCCGCACCTACTGCGCGTCGGTTCGCTCACTTGCAATCATCCAACACCTGAACGTGACACAGCACACACCGAGTTCCCCAAGATTGAAGGAATCGTTGCAACGCCCGCCACTCCCGTGCTCCGGCCCCGCCCCTCACGGGTGCCGGCCGGGGCCGGTGGGACTGGCGGTGGTCGTCGGACTGGACGAGGTGCCGCCGCCGGTGGTGCCGCCGAGCAGGCCGCCGTCGCCCGCGCCGCCGGTCGAGCCGCCGCCGGTGGTGGTACCGCCGGTGGTGGTGCCGCCCGAGGTGGTGCCGTAGGTGCCGGTCGGGCTCGGGCCGGGGCAGTGCTTGCCCCGGCCGTGACAGCCGCCGGCGGAGGGGCTCGGCGCGGTCGGGCTGGGCGGCGGGGTGCTCTGGGTGGCGGAGGGGGTGGGTGAGGGCGCGCCGAACTCGTCGGTGCCCTTGCCCAGGTCCGGCGCGGACGGGAACTGCTGGACCGGCTGTCCCCGGAGGGCGCCGGTCATGTAGCCGGTCCACACCTCGGTCGGCATGTCGGCGCCGAACACCTTGGAGTAGCCGCCGACGCCCTGCATCGACTGCAGACCGGCGTTCTTCGGGTCCTCCTTGAACATGCTGACGGATGTGACCAGCTGGGGGGTGTATCCGATGAACCAGGCGGACTTGTAGTCGTCGGTGGTGCCGGTCTTGCCGGCCGCCGGGCGGCCCAGGGCCTGGGCGTTGGTGCCCGTTCCGGACTTGACCACGTCCCGCAGGACGTCGGTGACGGTGTCGGCGGTCGAGGCGGGCATGGCCCTCGTGCCCTTGGGCGCGCCGAAGCCGGGCAGCTGCCGGCCCGCCGCGATGACCTTGGTCACCGAGTACGGCTCGTGCTGGACGCCGGCGTCGTCGAAGGTGGCGTACGCGTCGGCCATGCGGATCGCCGAGGGGGTGGAGGTGCCGATGTAGAAGCCCGGGGTGTCGTACTGCAGGCTCTTGCGCAGCAGGCCCGCCTTGAGGGCCTCGTTCTCCACGTTGTCGTAGCCGACGTACTCGCCGAGCTGGACGTACGGGGTGTTGACGGACTGTTCCATGGCCTTGCGCAGGGTGATGTAGCCCCACTTGGTGGTGACGTCGTTGCGCTGGTGCAGCAGGCCCGTCGGGTCGTTCGGGTCGGGCACCTCCCGGCCCTGCTGGTTCTTGATGGTGATGCCGTCGTCGCCGTTGAACTTGCTGTCGGGGGTGATCGGCGACGGCGCCTGGCCCGGGGAGAGGACGGCGCCGTGGTCGAGGGCGGCGGCCAGGTCGACGGGCTTGAAGGTGGAGCCGACCGGCACGCCCTTGGCGTCGGCGTTGTCGGTCCAGTGGCCCTTGTCCCAGCCGGCTCCGCCGTACAGGGCCACGACCGCGCCGCTCGACGGGTCGATGGACGCCGCACCGACCTGGACGTCCTTGTCGGCCTTGCGGTGCTTGGGGTCGAGGTGCTTCTTCTCCATGGCGGCGACGGACGCCGACAGGGCCTTCACCTTCTTCTTGTCGAAGGTGGTGTAGATCTGGTAGCCGCCGCGGCCGAGCTGCTGGTCGGTGAGGGAGGAGTGGGCCTCGGCGTACTTCTTCGCGGCGTCGACCAGGTAACCGGTCTGCCCGGACATCCCCGCCGAGGCCGTGACGGGCTTGGGCGTGGGGAAGCCGGCGGCCAGGTACTGCTGTTCCTGGGCGTCGGTGATCTTGTGGATCTTGGCCATGCGCTGCAGGACGTACGTCCAGCGCGCCTTGGCCCGCGCCCTGGCCTGCGGGTCGGTGTCGGCGTGCATCAGCAGGCTCGGCTCGTTCACCGTGGCGGCGATGAAGGCGCCCTGGCTGACGGTCAACTGCGAGGCGTGCTCGTGGTAGTAGACCCGGGCCGCGGCCTCGATGCCGTAGGCGTCCCGGCCGTAGTAGCAGCTGTTGAGATAGCCCTGCAGGATCTGCTGCTTGGACATCTGGTCGCCGATCTTCAGCGAGATCATGATCTCCCTGAGCTTCCGGGTGATCGACTGGTTCTGGCTGAGATAGGTGTTCTTGACGAACTGCTGGGTGATGGTGGACCCGGACTGCACCTCGCCGCCCGTGGCCATGTGGTAGACCGCGCGCAGCATGCCCCGGGTGTCGATGCCGGGGTCGGTGTAGAAGGTGGCGTTCTCCGCGGCGAGGAAGTCCCACTGCACCTGCTTGGGGACCTGGGCGAGGTCGACGTTCTGCCGGTTGGTCGACCCCTGCGTGGCCATCACCGAGCCGTCGGACCAGTAGTAGGTGTTGCTCTGCTGCTGGGTGCTGGGGTTCGCGCTCGGGATCGTCGTCGTGGCGTAGGCGTACGAGAACAGGCCCAGCAGGCCGCCGGAGAACACCAGGAAGGTGCCGAGCACCTGCTTCCACGAGGGCAGCCAGCGCCGGAGGCCCCGCTTGCCCGCGCGCGGGTAGTCGATGAGGCGGCGCCGGCCGGGGGGTGCCGCCTGCGCGCGGGGTGCCTGCGCGGCGCGGCGGCGTCGCCCGCCGCCCGTCCGGGCGGCCCGGCGCGTCTCGGCCCGGCCGCCGCGCGGTATGCCGTCCGGGCCGGGTGGCCCGGGCCTCCCCGACGGTCGGCGCCGGTGTTCACTCATACTCGCCACTCCTCGGCCGTCCACAGGTCGCCTGCTGCCGCGAGGCCGGTCCGCCCCGCGTGCTGCGGGGGGCCCGGCCCGGGACGAACTGATGCTCCAGACGAACTACAAGTTGTAAGACTAAGTGGTGGCCGGATCGCGACCGCATCCGCCCCCCGGAGTGGGACGCCGCCGCCCGAGGGGCGGCGGCGTCCCCGGTGGGCTCAGCCGGTGAAGTAGCCGGCCAGGTCGGCGATCAGGTCGACGTTCCCGGCGTGGTTGTAGAAGTTGATCTTTCCGTTGTTGACGGGGACGACGACGAGGTTGGGGATGGTCTTGCCCTCCGTGAAGTTGAGGTTGGAGGCGGGATTCGGCCTGGACATCCCGTTGGGGTAGACGGTGACGTAGCTGGTGGTCGTCGGGCGGACCGCGGTGACGTTCAGGACGACCGCCGTGGCGTCGACCGGGACGCCGTTGTGGCCGCCGACGGTCAGGGTGACCGTGGTGTCGGTCCCCAGGGTGCCCTTGCGCACGCCGGTGCCGTCGCGGGTGTCCATGACCCGGACCGGTCCCGCGTTGTGCTCGACGGAGCCGGTGGCGCTGAAGTAGCCGCTGATGTCGGCGATCAGGTCCACGCTCCCGGCGTTGTTGTAGAAGTCGACCTTGCCGTTGACGACGGGGACGACCACGAGGTTCGGGAACGTCTCGTTCGCCCAGAAGTTGAGGCTCGAGGCGCTCGTCCGGGTGGTCCCGTCGGGATAGGCGGTGACGTAACTGGCCTTCGTCCCCCGCGTCGCCGTCACGTTCATCACGACCGCGGTGACGCCGCTGGTGGGCAGCCCGGCCTTGCCGGCGACCTGGAGGCTGACCGTGCCGCCGGGGCCGACCTTCGCCTTCGGTACGCCGGTGCCGTTGCGGGTGTCCATCAGCCGCGTCGGGGTGACGCTGGTGAGCTTGGAACCGCTTCCGTCACTGGTGTAGTAGCCGGTGATGTCGGCGATCAGGTCCACGCTCCCGGCGCGGTTGAAGAAGTTGACCTTGCCGTTGGTGACGGGCACCGTCACCAGGTTCGGGAAGGTCTTGCCCGCCGGGAAGTTGAGGTTGGACGCGCTCGTGCGGGCGGTTCCGTTGGGATAGACGGTGACGTAGCTGGTGTCCGTCGCGTTGGTCGCCGTCACGTTCATGATGACGCCGGTGACGCCGCTGCTGGGCACCCCGGCCCTGCCGGTGACCTGGAGCGTGACCGTGCCGTTGGCGCCGACCTTGGCCTTGGCGACACCGGTGCCGTTACGGGTGTCCATGATCCGCGTCGGGGTGACGGGCTTGAGCGTGCCGGTCGGCGGCACGACCGGGTCGGTCACCGTGACGTCGCTCGCCTTCACGTACGCGAGACGGTGGTTGTAGCGGATCGGGTAGTAGCTGGTGTTCCCCGAGACGAGCACGCAGTCCGGGGTGCCCGAGCAGTTGATGTCCATCGCGTAGTAGAAGTCGCCGTTCACCGCCGACAGCGCGGTGTAGGACTGCCCCGGCTGGATGGTCGCGTGGTCCAGCGGGGTGACCTGCTGGTTCGGCTGGGAGGCGAGGTCGCTCAGCTCGGCGGGGTAGGCGGAGGTCTCCGGGTAGGCGCGCCCGTACACCGGGACGGCCGACGATCCGGCCGGGGTGATCAGGTGCTGCGCGGTGCCGGTGTTGGCCATGGTGTAGGCGCCGCCGGGGTTGTAGAACCACGCCTTCTGGCCGTCGTACCAGATGGCCGTCCAGTCGCCCTGCACCGCGGCGACCACGAAGGTCTGGCCGAAGGGGGCCTTGTCCGTCCAGTCCCAGCCCTGCGTGGTGCCGGTGGGCTTGCCGTCCGCGGCGAACTTCGGGTCGGTGAGCAGCGCGGCCGTGGCGGACGGACTGGTGCGCAGGTACACGAAGTTGGCCGGGTTGGCCGGGCAGGTGGTGGTGGACGAACCGCATCCGGTCAGGGTCGGCTCGTAGCTGCTGCTCCACGGCGGGGTGATGGTGACCTCACCGCCGACCACGGGCATGCCGTTGCCGTTGGGGAAGGCACCCAGGAGCCTCATGTAGTGGCTCCAGTTCCACCACGGGCCCGGGTCCCAGTGCATGCCCTCGTAGTAGGCGCTGAGCGGGCCGGGGATCCCGTCGTGGCCGATGATGTGCTCGCGGTCGAGCGGGATGTCGAACTTCTTGGCGAGGTAGCCGACCAGGGCCACGGAGGACTGGTACTCCTGCTCGGTGTACCAGGTGCCGTAGTCCAGCGCGTAGCCCTCGTGCTCGATGCCGACCGAGTGGTCGTTGACGTACTTGTTGCCGGCGTGCCAGGCGATGTCCTTGGTCGGCACCATCTGCGTGACCGAGCCGTCGGCGCCGACCACGTAGTGGGCGCTGGCGTAGGTCGACGACTGCTGGAACGAGTTGATCGCGGAGGACGCGGTGCTCTCGGTGTCGTGGATGACGATGGTGTTGACGGCGTCGCCGTCCGCCGGACGGTTCGCGAGGTCGTAGTTGCCGTAGTCGCTCGGGTCGCTGCTGCTGTTCTGCGCGTAGGCGGCGGGGGTGAACGTGCAGGCCAGCGTGGAGGGGCACTCCGTCGCCGGGGTGGCGGTGGTGCCGGTGGTGAAGGAGGCCTGGCGGATCGCGGGCTTCAGGTCCGGGCTCACCGCGCTCGACCGGTGCTCCGGCACGGACGGGTCGGCGGAGAGCGTCACTTCCTGGTTGTCCGTGGTGACCCGGTGGGCGCCGACGCGCATGGTCGCGAACACGCGGTCGGCGAACTGCTCGGCGACCTGGGAGCGGGTGGACTGGCTGTAACGGGTCACCGCCGGGTACCACTGCCCGGGGTCGGACGGCAGCGAGCCGGCCGACGCGCGCTCGTAGGAGGCGAGCAGTGCGGCGGCGCCGCGTATGTTCTGCCGCGTGGAGGTGCGCAGCGACGCCTGGGAGCTCTTGACCATCGAGGCGGCCTTGTCGAGGGTGCGCATCGCGGGCGTGATCCGCTGCGACACGGTCGCGCTCGGCGTGGCGGTGCCGCCCGGCGTGGCGGCGGCGGACCTCGCGGCGTGGTGGCGCAGCGCCCTGGGGTCGTCGCCGTACCCGTGGGTCTCCGGCGCGCTCTTCCCGTGCGGCTTCAGGTCGGCCGCGCTGACCGAGGTCAGGCCCATGACGTTGTAGTTGCCGGTGACCGAGGGCCGGCCGTCGTGCGACTCCCAGAGCGTCATCTGGTAGGAGACGGCCATCAGCACACTCGCCGGCACGTGGAACTCGGCGGCGGCCGACTTGAACTCGGCCTGCAGGGAGTGCGAGGGGCGCCCGCTCGACGTGTCGGCGGCCTTGTTCCCGCCCGCTCCCAGGGCCGTCGTTGCGATCACGCCTGCCACGAGCCCTCCGGTGGCGAGCCCGCTCGCCACGCCGAGCCACAGCCGCAGCCGGGGTCTGCGATGTTTGGAAAGCAAGAAACTACCTCAATCAGGTCATTGAGCGATATGAATATCGATGTACGACAACACCCATGTATCAGCGGGGGAGGGCAGGCCGGCGAGAAGGAGCTGCCGGGGCGGTGCGCACGGTACCGCAGCGCGCCCACACGGTCTCGCTCCCGCTCCCCTCGTGACGGAGCCGCGAACACAGCCCCCCGGGCTGTACAGCGCTGACGGGCCAGTAAACATCACACCAATGGCGAGCGGCACCCGGTTTCACTCAGCGTGTGACCGGCAGCGCCGCCACGAACCGCGGCCCGTCCGCCCGGTGCTGCACGGGGAACGTCACCTTCAGGCCCTGTTCCTGGCCCGCCACCGACAGCCGCGTGGCGTACTGCAGCCCCAGGAACGCCTTCTTCGAGCCGCCCGCCGAGACGTACGGCCGGGGCAGGTTCAGCATCAGCCGGCCCGGTCTGCCGCCCCGGTTGCCGTCGAAGAAGAGCAGGCGCTGGTCGGTCATGACGATGTACAGCGCGCGGGGCGTGACCGTGGCCATGACCGTGCCCGCGCTGAGCACGCCGACCACGGCCGCGGTGAGGGCCTGCCTGCGCACGGAGACGGAGCCGACGCCCGCGAGGGAGGTGAACTCCACCCGCTCGCCCTGGAGCAGCAACGGGGCCGCCGTTTCCAGCAGTTGGCGGGCGCGGCGGGAGTTGAGGGCCATGAGGGCTCCAGGGGAGTGAAGAGGGCGGGCGGAAGAGAGCGGCCCGCGGTCACCGGCGGGCAGAAGACGCGCAAAATAAGGAGGCCAGGTGAACGGGAGATGTCCGAACGGTGGGGAACCGGTCAAGTCGCACACCTGTTTAGGCCAACCCCGGGCCGCTTCCGCCCGGCGGATCCGCTGTCACCGCGCTCGCTTATGATCCGCCGCATGTCGCACCCTCCGTCCCTGCCGCCTCCCGACTTCGAGCCGGCCTCCGCCTTTCCCGAGGCCGCCTGGCTGCGGAAGGCCGCCGCCGTGTCGGACTGGGCGGCGATCCGGCAGTACGTCGACGGGCTGCCGTACGGGACGGACCGCAGCTTCGCGGTCCGCGTGCTGGCCGAGGTGGACGGGATCGAACAGTGGCTGCGGCCCGCCGTCGCCGCCGCCCCCGACGACGTGCTCGCCCTCACCGTCCTCGGCGCCCGCGAGGTGCGCGTCGGCTGGGAGATCCGAACCTCGGCGCGTGCCGAGAACGTCAGCCGTGAGCAGTTCGCCGGGCTGCACGCGCACCTGCGGCAGGCCGAGCAGCTGCTGATCCGGGCCACCGCGCTCGACCCGTCCCACGACGCGGCCTGGGCCGAGCGGATCACCACCGCCATGGGACTGCAGCTCGGGCAGAACGAGGCGCGGCGCCGCTACGACCGCCTGGCCA
Organism: Streptomyces sediminimaris; assembly: GCF_047049295.1. Lineage (NCBI taxonomy): Bacteria > Bacillati > Actinomycetota > Actinomycetes > Kitasatosporales > Streptomycetaceae > Streptomyces > Streptomyces sediminimaris. The sequence goes on from NZ_JBJWOT010000001.1 coordinate 3,799,823, forward strand.
AGCACCACCCGCACCACTTCACCGCGCAGGGGCGGCTGCTGCAGCAGCTGTGCCCCAAGTGGGGCGGGAGCTGGGAGGCGGCCCACGGCTTCGCCCGGGAGTGCATGCTGGCCGCCCCCGAGGGCGCCATGAACGGCGCTCTGGTGGCCGAGGCGCACCTCGAGCGCCGGCTCGACCTCAAGGGGCAGGCGCGCGAGGAGTACCTGCGTCAGGACCATGTGCGCGCCGAACTCGTCGAGGCCGCGGACCGGTCCGCCCTCCACCCCCGCTTCCACCGCGGCTACGGCTGGGTCACCGCCCAGGGCTGCTTCGCCGCGGTCTTCTCCCTGATGGGCGACACGGCACGGGCCGCCGCCTGCTTCCGCGTGCTCGGCAACCTCGCCTCGGCATACCCCTGGGACTGCCTCGGCAAGCCCGCCGAGGCCTACGTACGCCACCGGGACGCCGCCCTGGCCCGAGGATGACCGGCCGGCGGGCGACCACCCCGGCGCAGCGACCGAAGAGACCGAACAGAGGCCGAAGATGAACCCCCAGGCCCACCAGGCCACCGTCCACCTCACCGAGGTCGACGGCATACCCGCCCTCTTCGCGTACGCCACCGGGCCGATGCGCGCGGGCCTCGTCTTCCGCGTCGGCGTCGCCGACGAGACGCTCGCCCGCGCCGGTGTCACGCATCTCGTCGAGCACCTCGCCCTGCACCGCCAGGGCCTGCCCGACTACCACTTCAACGGCGCGACCAAGGCCGCCTTCACCCACTTCCACGTCGAGGGCGCCGAACACGAGGTGGCCGCCTACCTCCAGGGCGTCTGCGCCTCCCTCACCGACCTGCCCATGGACCGCCTGGAGACCGAGAAGGAGATCCTGCGCACCGAGGAGTCCCGGCGCGAGGACCCCCAGCTCCCGCTGTGGCGTTACGGGGCCCAGGGCTACGGCCTGGTCAGCTACCCGGAGTGGGGCGTACCCGGTCTGCGCCCGGACGACGTACGGCACTGGGCGCACACCCGCTTCACCCGGGGCAACGCCGTGCTGTGGGTGGCCGGCGAACGCCTGCCGGCCGGGCTGTCGCTCAAGCTGCCCGCCGGTGAGCGCCGCCCGATGCCCGCCGTCACCTCCGCGCTTCCGGCCGCCCCCGCCTACTTCTCCGCCGGCCGGGGCGGGGTCCTGCTGGACTGCGTCGTCACCGACACCGCCGCCTCTCGTCTGTACGCGGGCGTCCTGGAACGCGAACTCTCCCGTGCCCTGCGGCAGGAGGGCGGCTACTCCTACACCGCGGCCACCGACCACACCTCGCGCCGCGACGGCTTCGCCCTGGTGACCGCCTTCGCGGACGCCCTGCCCGCCAAGCAGGACGCGGTGCTCGGCGGCTTCGTCGACGTCCTCGCCGCCCTCCAGGCGGGCCGGATCGCGCAGTCCGACCTGGAGACGGTGCGGACCCGGGCCGACGGGCGGCTGACCGGGCCCGACGCCGCCCTGCGGCGGCTGCCCGGGGCGGCGGAGGACCTGCTCGCCGGGCGGCCGCCGCGCACCCCGGACGAACTGCGCTCGGAGCTGTGGGCGGTGACGGCCGGCCAGCTGCACGCGGTGGCCGGGGAGGCGGCGCGGACGGCGCTGCTGCAGGTGCCCGCGGGGCACAGCGCGGACTGGGCCGGTTACCGCGCGGCCCCGACCAGCTCCCCGTACGCGGTCACCGGACGGCGGTTCGCCTCGGTGGGCGGTGCCGCTCCGGACCTGGTGATCGGGGACGAGGGCGTCAGCCTGACGGCGGCGGCGAAGGACGGGACGCAGGAGGCGGCGACCGTGCTCTACCGCTCCTGCGCCGCCGTGCTGAGCTGGCCCGACGGCGGCCGCCGGCTCATCGGCACCGACGGCATCACCGTCGACGTGGAGCCCGGCCCGTACGGCGTCGACGCGCACACGATGGCGGCCGTGGACGTCGCCGTACCGCCGGCCGCCGTGGTCCGGCTGCCGCCCCGGCAGCAGCCGTCCGGGCCGCGGGCGGCCGCCGCGCGCGCGGGCGGCGAGTCCCCCGGGCGGCCCGCCCCGGCCGCCGCCCGGCGCACCGGCCGGCAGACGGCGACGCTGGTCGTGTCCGGCCTCCTCGGCGCCTGCTTCGCCTTCCTGGCCCTCGCCGTCACCGTCTTCGGCGGTGACGACCCGGAGACCGGCACCGGGGAGTGGATCGCCCTCGCGGGCTTCCTGTGGGGGATCACCGCGCTGCTCGCCTGGCCCGCCATACGCGTCCTGCGCCGTACGCGCCGCTCCTGAGACCGGGGCCGGGAACGGGGATGCCCCCGCCGACCGTCGTGGTCGGCGGGGGCATCGCGGGTACCGCGCCGGATCACCTCAGCTGGTGTATCCGGCCACGTCCACGATCAGGTCCGTGGTGCTGTTGGTGTAGAAGTCCACCTTGCCGTTCGAACCGACCGGCACCATCACCTGGTTGGCGATGCTGATGCCCTTCACCCAGTTCAGGTTGGAGGCGGTCGGACGGCTGGTGCCGTCGGCCCAGACGGTGAGGTAACCGGTTCCGGTGGTGCGGGTGGCCGTCACCGTCAGGACGACGGCCTTGACGCCGGTCGACGGAACGCCGTCGCGACCGGAGATCTGCAGGGCCAGCGTCTTGCCGGAGCCGAGCGCCGACGTCTTCCTGGTGTCCAGCAGACGCGACGGGGTGACCGTCTTCAGGGTCGTACCGGAGGAGGAGAAGTAACCGGAGACGTCGGCGATCACGTGGCTGGTGCCGCGGACGAAGATGCTGACGTTGCCGTCGCTGCCGATCGGCACGACCGCCATGTTGGCGATGGTGGTCCCGGTGGCCGACCAGTTGAGGTTGGAGGCGGTCGGGCGGGTGGTGCCCTCCGGGTAGGCCTCCAGGTAGCCGCTGCTGCTGGTCTGGGTGGCCGTCAGGTTGAGCACCACGGAGGTGGCGCCGCTCGGCACGCCCCCGTGGCCGCGGACCTTGAGGCTGATCGCCTTGTCGGAGATCTTGCTGGTGGTGGAGATGCCGACGGCGTGCCGGGTGTCCAGCAGGCGGTAGGGCTTGAGCGCCGTGTGCCGGGCGCCGCCGGTGCCGCTGGTGTAGTAGCCCTGGACGTCGACGATCACATGGGTGGCGCTGCTGGTCGAGACGTTCACGATGCCGTCGCCGGCCACCTTCACGGTGGTGGAGGCGGCGATGGTCCGGCCCGGGTCGCTCCAGTTGAGGTTGCTGGTCGACGGCTTGGTGGTGCCGTCGGCCCACGCGGTGAGGTGTCCGCCGCCGGTGGTGCCGGTCGCCGTGAGGTTGAGGACCACGGCGGTCACACCGCTGCTGGGTATCCCCGCCGCACCCTCGATCCTGACCGGCGCGGTGCCGCCGCTGACCAGCACGTGCTTCGTCGGCACGGAGCTGAGGCCCCAGCCGGTGCCGTTGCGGGTGTCCAGCAGGCGCTTGGGGGTGGCGAGCGGGTGGAACGTGGCGGCTCCGGTGGCCGCCGTGCCCCGGGCCGCGCACACCGAGTCGATCAGGCCCTGCTCCCTGGGCGCGCCCAGACCGGTGACCTCGTCATAGCCCGCCGCCGCCGAGTAGCCGGTGGCGTACACGGAGTTGTTGCCGCTGGTGACGTCCCAGAAGGCACCGGGGTAGTCGGCGCGCCCCGCCTTGTAGAGGGCGTCGTTGAGGAAGCCGACGCGGCCGTTCGCCTGGCAGGCGCTGGAGGCGTTGGCCTGGACGATGGCGGCGGCCCAGGTGGGCGCCGCGCCGCTGGTCCCGCCGATGATGCCGGGGACGGGGCCGGAGGACTGGCTGGTGTCCAGGTAGTAGATCGGGTAGCCGGCGCTCGGGTCGGCCAGGGCCGACACGTCCGGGACCGCCCGCTTGCTCGTGGTGGCGACGCCGCCCTGGTAGACGGCCGGGCTCCAGCGCGTGGAGACACCGCCGCCGCTGGCGCCGCCGTCCGAGTTCCACGCCGCCTGGGTCGCGGCGGTGCCCGAACCGTTCATCGTGGTGCCGCCGACGCCCGTGACGTAGGGCTGGCTCGCCGGGTCGTCCACGGCGGCCGCGGAGGAACCGGTCGCGGGTGCGCAGTCGCTGGAGCCGCTGTCGCCGGAGGCGGCGACGACGCTCTGGCCCTGGGCCGCGGCCTCCGCGAAGATCGTGCTCTCGGCGTTCGCGTTCGCGCTGCTCTGGACGGCCTCGCACAGGCCCCAGCTGGTGGAGATGACCTGTGCCCGGTCGTCGGTGACCATCTTCTGGTAGACGTCCAGGACGTTCTGGTCGGTGGCGGACGAGGCGTCCGGGCCCTGGTAGTCGATGATGCTCGCGCCCGGCACCAGACCGATCAGGTCCTCGATGTCGAGGGCCGCCTCCACGCCGACCAGCGAGCCGTCCACCGTGCTGCCGGCCGCGGCACCCGACCCGGCCGTCGTGTCGGCGTACACGTGGGAGACCGAGGTGCTGGTGCCCACGCAGGACTGGTACGCGGCGATGCTGGCGTCGTCGACGTTCTCCAGCTCGAACACGGCCACGGTCTGCCCGGCACCGGCGGTGGCGGAGCTCGTCATCCCGTAGTTGCCGGCCAGCTTGCCGGGGCTGTAGTAGTCGGTGCCGTCGCTGAGGCCCGAACCGGTGAAGTCGGCGCACAGGGCCGGGGTGTACGTGCGGGGGGCCACCGCGCGGGGGCTGCGCCCGGCGACGGAGGCGGGCCCGCTCACGTGCCGCACGGCGGAGTGGTGGCCGACCAGGGTGCTGACGTTGCTCAGGCCGACGATCCCGGTCACCGACGCGGCGGCGTCGGCGGGCAGTGCGGGGGCCGCGGTGTTGAGGAAGCGCGTCGTGCCGTTCCTGAGCCGGACGTTCTTGAAGCCGGTGCCGAAGGCGTGGGACGCCTGCGCGACGGTGGCGGTCACCGGGATGGCGAGGCCGTCGGAGCTGACCTTGCCCGGCCTGAGCCCGGCCGCCCTGAGCGCCTGCGAGACTCCGGCGATGGTGTCCCGGGTGGGGCCGAAGGCCGAGGCGAACTGCCCCTTGGCCAGGTAGTGGTGGTACTGGGGGTCGCCCGGGGTGGACACCGCGGTGACGAAGTCGCTGAGCGCCTTCGGGTCACGCGGGGACAGATGCACGCTGAGGTGCAGGGTGGTTCCCGGGGTGGTGGCGCCGACGACGGACGCGCCGGCCGGCACGCGCGGCGCCGTGCCTATTCGCTTCGGCGCGTCCGGCCGCGGTGCGGCGGCGGCGCCGGCCGCGCTCGCCGAGACGGCGGCGGTCGCAAGGAGCGCGACGGCGAGCGTGGACGCCACCGCCCCCCGGACCCTCGTGTCGCCCTCGCCCGCCACGCGTCTGCGACGTCCCGGCGCGGCCTGAACCATTCTGGTCATGCGGTCCCTTCGGAAAGAATCGAGGCACCGTCGTCACGATCAGCACCGGCACCTTGAGCTCACACTTTGGCGGACGGGTTCGACCGGGCACGCGGGAACTGTCCATCTACGCCAGAAGTTTGAACATTTCTTATCAGAAGAGGTCCGTTCTGTCTCTTTCCTGTCCTCTGCCCGTCGCCTGCCTGCCTTCTTTCCGCCGCCCGTAAATCGCTTGAACGTCCCCGGGGCCGCTTCCTAGAGTGGCGGGCACCAAGGAAGGAGGTGGTTCGGAGCATGTATGCACACCGGACGTCGGAGGTGGCTGCGGGCTAGCGGCCCGCCACCACACCCAGTGCGGTGCCGGACCAGCGTGTGCGAGCTGCACGCAGCCGGCCCAATCCAACGCAGTCGCCCGACCCGCGAGTTCGCCGGTACGTCCGGCCGGCTCCCCCGCCGCGAGGCGGGAGGACCCGAGCTCGCGGGTCGTCTGCGTTCCGTGTCCCGGCGGAGCCCGGGCGCCGGGGCGGCCTCAGGGGCTGAGCCGCTCGACCCGCCACCCGCCGTCCGCCTGCGCCACGTACCGCAAGCGGTCGTGCAGCCGGTTCTCCCGGCCCTGCCAGAACTCCACCGACCGCGGGGCGACCCGGAAGCCTCCCCAGTCCGGGGGGACCGGGACCTGCTCGCCCTCGGGGTAGCGGGCGGCCAGTTCGGCGTACGCGGCCTCGAGTTCGGCGCGCCCGGAGATCACGCTCGACTGGGCGCTGGCCCAGGCACCGAGCTGCGAGCCGTGCGGCCGGGTGCGGAAGTAGGCGGCCGTCTCGTCGCGGCCGGTGCGGCGGGCGGCCCCCGAGACGATGACCTGACGGGCCATCGGGTGCCAGGGGAAGAGCAGGGAGACGTACGGGTTCTCCGCGAGGTCGCCGGCCTTGCGGGAGTTGTAGTTGGTGTAGAAGACGAAGCCCTGTTCGTCGAAGTGCTTCAGCAGCACGGTGCGCGAGCTGGGGCGCCCCTCGGCATTGGCCGTGGAGACGACCATGGCGTTCGGCTCGAAGAGATGGGCCTGCGTCGCGGCCTGCGCGAACCAGCGGGCGAACTGGGCCACCGGGGTCTCGGGCAGGTCGGTCTCGGCGAGACCCTCGGCCCGGTACTGCTTGCGCATCGCGGCGGGGTCGAGGGGGACGGCGTCTCGGTCGGTCACGCGGTCATCTTGCCGCATGCCCGGGTGCCGTCCCGCGCGGTGTCCGTCATGATGGCAGAGCCAGACATGGCACTGAGTGCCGCGCAGTCTCCCCAAAACTGGCACTCGGGGATATCGTGCAGGTTCCGTTCCGGTTGGGCGACCAGTCGTACGGGGCATCACCACCGTGGCCGGCCAGGACCACGAGTCGCACGAAGCGGCCGGGGATCCGGCGGCGGGCCGCCCTTTCCGTCGTGCACATCCGCCGTACACATCACGAGGAGCCGCCTGATGTCCGACTTCGTACCCGGACTCGAGGGAGTCGTCGCGTTCGAGACGGAGATCGCCGAACCGGACAAGGAGGGCGGCGCCCTCCGCTACCGGGGCGTCGACATCGAGGACCTGGTCGGTCAGGTCTCGTTCGGCAACGTCTGGGGGCTGCTCGTCGACGGCGCCTTCAACCCCGGTCTGCCGCCCGCCGAACCGTTCCCGATCCCGGTGCACTCCGGCGACATCCGCGTGGACGTGCAGTCGGCGCTGGCCATGCTGGCGCCCGTGTGGGGCCTGAAACCGCTGCTGGACATCGACGTCGAGCAGGCCCGCGCCGACCTGGCCCGGGCGGCCGTCATGGCGCTCTCCTACGTCGCCCAGTCCGCCCGCGGCCAGGGCCGGCCCATGGTTCCGCAGCGGGAGATCGACAAGGCCAACTCGATCACCGAGCGCTTCATGATCCGCTGGCGGGGCGAGCCCGACCCGAAGCACGTCGCGGCCGTCGACGCCTACTGGACGTCCGCCGCCGAGCACGGCATGAACGCCTCCACCTTCACGGCCCGGGTCATCGCCTCGACCGGCGCGGACGTCGCCGCCGCGCTGTCGGGCGCCGTAGGGGCGATGTCCGGGCCGCTGCACGGTGGCGCGCCCTCGCGCGTGCTCGGCATGATCGAGGAGATCGAGCGGACCGGGGACGCCGAGGCGTACGTGAAGCAGGCGCTGGACCGGGGCGAGCGCCTGATGGGCTTCGGGCACCGCGTCTACCGCGCCGAGGACCCCCGCGCGCGCGTGCTGCGGCGCACGGCCCGTGAGCTGGGCGCTCCGCGTTTCGAGGTGGCCGAGGCGCTGGAGAAGGCCGCGCTGGAGGAGTTGCACGCCCGCCGCCCGGACCGGGTCCTGGCGACCAACGTCGAGTTCTGGGCGGCGATCGTCCTGGACTTCGCCGAGGTCCCGGCGCACATGTTCACCTCGATGTTCACGTGCGCCCGCACGGCCGGCTGGTCGGCGCACATCCTGGAGCAGAAGCGGACGGGACGCCTGGTACGGCCGACCGCCCGGTATGTGGGGCCGGGACCGCGGGGCCCGCAGGAGATCGCGGGCTACGAGGACATCGCCCGCTGACCGACGCGAGAGGCCCTCGCCGCGCCGGGTGGGGCTCAGCCCAGCGTCTCGTCCAGGATTCCGGCCCACTGCGCCACGACCCGCTCCCGGCGCCCCCCGTCGTCCGTGAGCAGGTTCGCGAGCCCGAGGCCGCGGGCCATGTCAAGCAGGCCCTGGACGGTTTCGCGGACGCCGGGACGGGCCTCGTCGGCGGCGAGGAGGTCGACGGCTATGCGGTGGGTCTCGCGGCCGACGCGGGCCTCCAGTTCGGTGACCCGGGGCCGCAGCTGCTCCTCGTTGGAGGCGGCGACCCAGAGGTGGAGGGCGGCCCGGAACAGCGGGCCCGTGTAGAGGTCGACGAGGGCGGCCACCACGGCCCGCCGGTCGCCGGAGGCGCCATCCGGGAAGAGGGCGCGGATCGCGGTGGAGCGCTCCTCGGCGACGTACTCGACCGCTGCCGTGAAGAGGTCCTCGCGGGTCGGGAAGTGGTGCTGGGCGGCGCCCCGGGACACGCCGGCGCGTTCGGCGACGACGGAGACCGTGGAGCCGGCCCAGCCGCGCTCGGCGAGGCAGGCCACGGCGGCCTCCAGCAGCCGCTGCCGGGTGACCCGGCTGCGGTCCTGCTTGGGAACGCGGTCGACCGAGGTCACGCCGGCCATCTCACGGCGTCCGTCTCGGAGCGTCTCGAAGCGTCCATCTCACAGATTCCGTATCGCAGGTGCCGTATCGCAGATTCCGTCTCGCAGGTGCCGTCTCGCAGGTGCCGTCTCGCAGTGGCCGTCTCGCAGGTGCCATTCCAGAGGTGCCGTTCCAAAGGTGCCCTTTCGCGCGTGCCGTCTCACAGCACCCATGCCGCGTCCCGTCGTTCCAGGAAGGCCGTCATTCCCTCGCGGGCCTGCGGGGAGGCGAACAGCCGGGCCGAGAGTGCGGTGAGGTCGGCCGCGTCACGGTCGAACGTCTCGAGCACCTTAGCCGTGAGCAGCTGTTTCGTCTCGGCCAGCCCCTGGGGGGCGGACCGGCGCAGACCGTCGAGGATGGGGACCAGGACCTCGTCCACGTCGTCACCAGTGACCGTCACCAGCCCGATGCGGGCGGCCTCCGCGGCGTCGAAGCGCTCGCCGGTGAGGTAGTAGCGGGCCAGCGCCCGCGGGTCGGTGCGGGGCAGCAGGGGCAGGGAGATGACCGCAGGGGCCACTCCGATCCGGACCTCCGTGAAGGCGAAGCTCGCCCCGGTCGCGGCCGCCGCGATGTCGCAGGCGGCGAGGAGGCCGAGGCCGCCCGCCCGTACGTGCCCGGTGACCCGGGCGACGACCGGTTTGGGCAGGGTGACGATCTGCCGCAGCAGCTGAACGAGGGCGTCGGGGTGCGGGGGGTCGCGCAGGTCGGCGCCCGCGCAGAAGGTGTTGCCGGTGTGGGTGAGGACGACCGCGCGTACGTCGCCGTCCCCGGCGCAGTCCGCCAGCGCGCCGGCCAGTTCCCCCACGAGCGCCGCCGACAGGGCGTTGCGGCTGTCCGTGGCGTCGAGGCTGAGCGTCTCGACGCCACGCGCGCGCGTGCGTCCGACCAGGGTCACGTCCGCTCCCTCAGGGCCCGCAGTTCCCGGCGCAGGATCTTTCCGGAGGCGGCGCGCGGGATGCCGTCGATGAAGGTGACCTGGCGGACGCGTTTGTAGGGGGCGACGCGTTCGGCGACGTACATCATGACCTCACCTTCGGAGAGGCCGCCCGCGTTCGGCTGGCGCACCACGTACGCGTGCGGGACCTCGTTGCGGTCCTCGTTGTAGACGCCGATGACGGCGGCGTCGGCGATGCCGGGGTGGGTCAGCAGGAGGGCCTCGAGTTCGGCGGGGGCGACCTGGAAGCCCTTGTACTTGATCAGTTCCTTGACCCGGTCGACGACGAACAGCCAGCCGTCGCCGTCCACATGGCCCACGTCACCGGTGTGCAGCCAGCCGTCCCCGTCGATCATCGCCGCCGTGGCGTCGGGGCGGCCCAGATAGCCCTTCATGACCTGGGGGCCGCGGATGAGGATCTCGCCGGACTCGCCGGCGCCGAGGTCCTTGTCGGGGTCGTCGAGGGAGACGATGCGCATCTCGGTGCCGGCGATGAGCTTGCCGACGGTTCCGGGCGGCGCGTCCCGCATGGCCTCCAGCGGGACGACGTGGGTGCCGGGCGACAGTTCCGTCATGCCGTAGGCCTGGCCGACCGGCGGCAGGCCGAGCCGGCGGGAGCAGGCGGCGGCGAGGGCGGCGTCCAGGGGCGCGGCGGCGCTGACGATGTGGGTCAGCGACGACAGGTCGTACTGGGCGACCAGCGGGTGCTTGGCGAGGGCCAGCACGATGGGCGGGGCCACGAACAGGCCGGTGATGCGGTGGTTCTGGATGGCCGCGAGGAAGGTCTCCAGCTCGAAGCGCGGCAGCACGACGACCGTGGCGCCCTGCCTGAGGGGCGCGTTCATCAGGGCGGTCAGGCCGTAGATGTGGAAGAAGGGCAGGACGGCGAGGATGCGGTCGCCGGGGCCGGCCGGGATCAGCGGTTCGAGCTGGGCGAGGTTGGTGGCGATCTGGCGGTGGGTGAGCATCACGCCCTTGGGGACGCCGGTGGTGCCGGAGGAGTACGGCAGCGCCGCGACGTCCTCGGCGGGGTCGATGTCGACCTGTGGTTCGGGGGCGGCGGAGGCCAGCATGTCGATCAGCGAGCGGTGCCCGGGCGCGCTGTCGCAGACGAAGATCTCCTGGACGCCGCCCGCGAGTCCGGCCGCGCGGCGGGCGGTGTCCAGCAGCGGCGAGACGGTGACGATCCACCGGGCCGACGAGTCCTTCAGCTGCTTGCCGAACTCCTCGGCCGTGGCCAGCGGGTGCACGGTGGTGACGGAGGCGCCCGCGCGCGTGGCGGCGTAGAAGGCGGTCGGGAAGGCGATGGTGTTGGGGCTGTGCAGGGCCAGCACGTCGCCCTTGCGCACGCCCGCCTCCGCGAGCGCGGCCGCGATCCGCCGGTGGAAGCGGTCGAGCTGCTCGTAGGAGAGGGTGGTGCCGTCGGTGCCGTCGATCAGGGCGGGCGCGTCGCCGAACCCGGCGGCACGGCCCAGGACCGCCTCGTGGATGGGGAGTTCGACGGGCTGGACGTCGGCGTACTCGCTGCGGAACACGGTTCCTCCAAGGGCGGCGGCCTAGTACGACTTGGGCAGACCCAGGGTCTGGTGGGAGACGTAGTTGAGAATCATCTCCCGGCTCACCGGAGCAATACGAGCCACGCGGGAGGCGGTTATCAACGACGCGAGCCCGAATTCCCGGGTGAGGCCGTTGCCGCCGAGGGTGTGCACGGACTGGTCGACCGCCCGCACGCACGCCTCGCCCGCCGCGTACTTCGCCATGTTGGCGGCCTCGCCCGCGCCGGCGTCGTCCCCGGCGTCGTACAGGTACGCGGCCTTCTGCATCATCAGACGGGCGAGTTCGAGGTCGATGTGCGCCTGCGCGAGGGGGTGCGCGATGGCCTGGTGGGCGCCGATGGGGGTCTTCCAGACCTGGCGGTCGCGCGCGTACTCGACGGCGCGGGCGAGGGCGTGGCGGCCCATGCCGATCGCGAAGGCGGCCGTCATGATGCGTTCGGGGTTGAGCCCGGCGAACAGCTGCAGCAGGCCCGCGTCCTCGTCGCCGACGAGTGCGTCGGCGGGCAGCCGTACGTCGTCGAGGGTCAGCTCGAACTGCTTCTCGACGGCGCTGAGTTCCATGTCGATGGCGCGCCGGGTGAAGCCTTCGGCGTCGCGCGGGACGATGAACAGGCAGGGCTTGAGAGTGCCGGTACGGGCGTCCTCGGTGCGGCCGACGATGAGGGTGGCGTCCGCGATGTCGACGCCGGAGATGAAGACCTTGCGGCCGGTGAGCAGCCAGTCCCCGGTGCCGGGGTCGCGGCGGGCGGTGGTGGTGATGCGGTGGGAGTTGGAGCCGGCGTCCGGTTCGGTGATGCCGAAGGCCATGGTGCGGGTGCCGTCGGCGAGGCCCGGCAGCCACGCCCGCTTCTGGCTCTCGGTGCCGAAGCGGGCGATGACGGTGCCGCAGATCGCCGGGGAGACGATCATCATCAGCAGCGGGCAGCCGGCCGCGCCCAGCTCCTCCAGGACGATGGAGAGCTCGGAGACGCCACCGCCCCCGCCTCCGTACTCCTCGGGGAGGTTGACGCCGAGGTAGCCGAGCTTGGCCGCCTCGGCCCACAGGGCTTCCCGGTCGTAGCCGCGGCCGTGGCGTTTGCCGAGGGCGGCGACGGCCGAGCGGAGGGCTTTGTGTTCCCCGGTTTCCGACGTGGCGCTCACTGGTCCTCCTCAGAGACCTCGACTACGGCGAGCAGGGCACCGACCTCGACCTGCGCACCGCACACGGCGGGCAGGGCCGTGAGCGTGCCGGTGACCGGCGCCGCGATCTTGTGCTGCATCTTCATGGCCTCCAGCCACAGCAGCGGCTCCCCTGCCCGTACGGCGGCGCCCACGGCCAGCCCGTCGGCGACCTTCACGACCGTTCCCGGCATGGGGGCGAGCAGGGAGCCCGGTGCGTGCTGGGCCGCCGGGTCGCGGAAGCGGGGCAGGGCGGTCAGCACGGTGGCGCCCACGTACACCTGGTCGCCGTAGCGCGTCACCTCGAACGTGCGCCGCACGCCGTCCGCTTCGAGGACGACGAGGCCGGGCGTGGCCGTCACCACCCGTACGCCGTCCGCCTCCAGGCCCGCGCGGGTGTGCCGGTAGCGGACCTCGTGCTCCTCGCCCGTGGCCGTCGCGTACCGCTTGACCTGGGGCTGGGAGGGCAGGTTGCGGAAGCCGCCGAAGCGGGAGCCCCGGGTCCGCGCGTCGGCGAGCGCGGCGGCCAGCGGGGCGAGCGGGTCGGGGGCAGGGGCGGTCAGGTCCGCGAGGTGACGGTCGTAGAAGCCGGTGTCCATGCGGGCGTCGGTGAACTCCTCGTGCCGCAGGGAGCGCACGAGGAGGTCGCGGTTGGTGACCGGGCCGTGGACGGTGGCCCGCTCCAGGGCGCCGGACAGCCTGCGGATGGCCTCCGCGCGCGTGGGGGCATGGGCGACGGCCTTGGCGAGCATCGCGTCGTAGTGCACGCCGATGGCGTCGCCGTCGCCGTAGCCCGTGTCCAGGCGGACGTCGCCGGGGACGCCGAGCCGGTGCAGGATGCCGGTCTGCGGGGCCCAGCCGGACGCCGGGTCCTCGGCGTACAGCCGGGCCTCGACCGCGTGGCCACGCGCGGGCGGCGGCTCGTCCTCCAGGGCGTGGCCCTCGGCGACGCGGATCTGCTCGGCCACCAGGTCGAGGCCGAACACCGCCTCGGTGACGGGGTGTTCGACCTGGAGGCGGGTGTTCATCTCCAGGAAGTGGGCGCGGCCGTCCGGGGAGACGAGGAACTCGACGGTGCCGGCGCCGACGTAGTCGACGGCGCGGGCGGCGCGGACCGCCAGGGTGTGCAGTTCGTCCCTGAGCTCCGCGGTGAGGCCGGGTGCGGGCGCCTCCTCGATGACCTTCTGGTGGCGGCGCTGCAGGGAGCAGTCGCGGGTGCCCAGCGCCCACACCGTGCCGTGGGTGTCGGCGAGGATCTGCACCTCGACGTGCCGGCCGCCCTCCACGTAGGGCTCGACGAAGACCTCGCCGTCCCCGAAGGCGCTCGCGGCCTCGGCCCGTGCTCCTTCCAGCGCCGCGTCGAGGTCCCGCAGGCGGCGCACGATCCGCATGCCGCGCCCGCCGCCGCCCGCGGCGGCCTTCACCAGCACCGGCAGGTCGGCCTCGGTGACCTCCGCCAGCGGCGCCAGCCCCATCAGCCGCTTGGCCCGCGTCTTGGACGCCATCGCCTCGATCGCCTCCGGCGGCGGCCCGATCCAGAGCAGTCCGGCGTCGAGGACGGCGCGCGCGAAGCCGGCGTTCTCGGAGAGGAAGCCGTATCCGGGGTGGACGGCGTCCGCGCCGGAGGCGAGGGCCGCCTTCACGATCAGGTCGCCGCGCAGATACGTCTGCGCGGGCGCCGCGCCCGGCAGCCGTACCGCCGTGTCGGCCACGCGCGTGTGGAGCGCGTTCTCGTCGGCGTCCGAGTGCACCGCGACCGTCCGGATGCCCGACGCGCGGCAGGTGCGGACGATGCGGCAGGCGATCTCGCCGCGGTTGGCGACGAGCAGAGAAGTGATCACAGAAGCTCCTGTTGTCATCACGTGACCCCTCACATCCGGAAGACGCCGAAGCCGCCGCGGGCGCCCTCGAAGGGCGCCGTGTGGACGGCCGACAGGCACAGGCCGAGGACGGTGCGGGTGTCGCGGGGGTCGATGACGCCGTCGTCGTACAGCCGCCCGGACAGGAACTTCGGCAGCGACTCGGACTCGATCTGCTGCTCCACCATGGCGCGCAGCCCGGCGTCCGCCTCCTCGTCGTACGGCCGCCCCTTCGCGGCCGCCGACTGCCGGGCCACGATCGACAGGACGCCGGCGAGCTGCTGCGGGCCCATCACGGCCGACTTGGCGCTGGGCCAGGCGAACAGGAAGCGCGGGTCGTAGGCCCGCCCGCACATGCCGTAGTGCCCGGCGCCGTAGGAGGCGCCCATGAGGACGGAGAGGTGGGGGACGCGGGAGTTGGACACCGCGTTGATCATCATCGCGCCGTGCTTGATGATGCCGCCCTGCTCGTACTCCCTGCCGACCATGTAGCCGGTGGTGTTGTGCAGGAAGAGCAGCGGGATGTCGCGCTGGTTGGCGAGCTGGATGAACTGGGCGGCCTTCTGCGACTCCTCGCTGAAGAGCACCCCCCGGGCGTTCGCGAGGATCCCGACGGGATAGCCGTGCAGCGCCGCCCAGCCGGTGGTGAGGCTGGTGCCGTACAGCGGCTTGAACTCGTCGAAGTCGGAGGCGTCGACGATCCGGGCGATCACCTCGCGCGGGTCGAAGGGGGTCCTGAGGTCCCCGGGGACGATGCCGAGCAGCTCGTCCTCGTCGTACTCGGGGGGCGCGGCGGGGCCCGGATCCTCGTAGGCCTTGCGGTGGTTGAGGCGGGCCACGACCCGGCGCGCCTGCCGCAGGGCGTCCGGCTCGTCCACGGCGAAGTAGTCCGCGAGGCCCGACACGCGCGCGTGCATCTCGGCGCCGCCGAGCGACTCGTCGTCGCTCTCCTCACCGGTCGCCATCTTCACCAGCGGCGGGCCGCCGAGGAAGACCTTCGCCCGTTCCTTGACCATGATCACGTGGTCGGACATGCCGGGGATGTACGCGCCTCCGGCGGTGGAGTTGCCGAAGACGACGGCGACGGTGGGGATTCCTGCGGCGGAGAGCCGGGTCAGGTCGCGGAAGATGGCGCCACCGGGGATGAAGATCTCCTTCTGCGAGGGCAGATCAGCTCCTCCGGACTCCACCAGGCTGATGCAGGGCAGCCGGTTGGCGAGCGCGATGTCGTTGGCCCGCAGGGCCTTCTTCAGCGACCAGGGGTTGCTGGCGCCGCCGCGCACGGTCGGGTCGTTGGCCGTGATCAGGCACTCCACGCCCTCGACGACCCCGATGCCGGTGACGAGCGAGGCGCCGACGGTGTGGTCGCTGCCCCAGGCGGCGAGCGGGGACAGCTCCAGGAACGGGGTGTCCGGGTCGAGGAGCAGCTCGATGCGCTCGCGGGCGAGCAGCTTGCCGCGCCCCCGGTGCCGCTCGACGTACTTCTCGCCGCCGCCCGCGAGCGCCTTGGCGTGCTCGGCGTCGAGGTCGGCGAGCTTGGCGAGCATGGCCTCGCGGTGGGCCCGGTAGTCGGGACCGGCCGTGTCCAGGCTGGAGTCGATCACCGTCACAGCAGGTCCTCCGGGATGTCCAGGTGGCGGGAGCGCAGCCATTCGCCGAGGGCCTTGGCCTGCGGGTCGAAGCGGTGCTGGGCGGCGACGCCGGCGCCGAGGACGCCCTCGACGACGAAGTTGAGCGCGCGCAGGTTCGGCAGGACATGCCGTACGACGCGCAGCCCGGCCGTCTCCGGCAGCAGTTCGCGGAACCGGTCGGCGGTGAGGGTGTGCGCCAGCCAGCGCCAGGCCGCGTCCGAGCGCGCCCACACCCCGACGTTGGCGTTGCCGCCCTTGTCGCCGCTGCGGGCGCCCGCGACGAGACCGAGCGGGGCACGGCGCACCGGCCCGCCCGGCGGCGGCTCGGGAGCCGCGGGCTCCGGCACGTCGTCGAGTACGAGGCTGTCGCGGGCCGGCGGCACGGGGATGCGGCGCCCGTCGTCGAGCACCGCCACGTGGTCGACGCCGTCCTGGGGGACGTACGCGTCCTCGAAGACGCCGTAGGGCGCGCCCTTCCCGGGCGGCGCGAGGACGTGGAAGCCCGGGTAACTGGCCAGCGCCAGCTCGATGGCGGCGCCGCTCAGCGGCCGGCCGACGACCGCCTGGTCCGGGTCCCGTACGACGAGCCGGAGCACGGCGCTCGCGGTCTCCTCGGTCGCGGCGTCGGCCCGGTCGGTGCGGACGAGGTCCCAGCGCACCTCGGCGGGCGGCGACTTGGCGAGGGCGTCGGTCATCTGCTCGCGCACGAGGGCCGCCTTGGCCTCGATGCCGAGGCCGGTGAGGACGAAGGAGACCTCGTTGCGGAAGCCGCCGAGCCGGTTGAGGCCGACCTTGAGGGTCGGCGGCGGGGCCTCGCCGCGGACGCCCTCGATCCGGACCCGGTCGGGTCCGTCCTGGGTGAGGCGGACCGAGTCGAGGCGGGCGGTGACGTCGGGACCGGCGTACCGTGCGCCGCCCGTCTCGTACAGCAGCTGCGCGGTGACCGTGCCGACGTCGACGAAGCCGCCGGTGCCGGGATGCTTGGTGATGACGCAACTGCCGTCCTCGTGGAGCTCGGCGAGCGGGAAGCCGGGGCGGCGCAGGTCGTGGCCGCCCTCGTCGAAGAAGGCGTAGTTGCCGCCGGTCGCCTGCGTCCCGCACTCCAGCACGTGCCCGGCGACGACGGCGCCCGCGAGCCGGTCGTACTCCCCCGGCCGCCAGCCGAAGTGGGCGGCGGCGGGCCCGGTGACCAGCGCCGCGTCGGTGACCCGGCCGGTCACCACGACGTCGGCGCCCGCGCGCAGGCACTCGGTGATCCCGAAGCCGCCGAGGTAGGCGTGCGCGGCGAGGGTGCCGGGGTGGGCGGCGGTGAGGTCGTCGCCCTCGACGTGCGCGACGCGCACCGGGATGCCGAGCCGGTCCGCCAGCCGCCGTACGGCGTCGGCGAGTCCGGCCGGGTTGAGGCCGCCGGCGTTGGTGACGACGCGGACGCCGCGCTCGTGCGCGATTCCGAGGCACTCCTCCAGCTGGCGCAGGAAGGTGCGGGCGTAGCCGGCGGCGGGGTCCTTCAGCCGGTCCCGGCCCAGGATCAGCATGGTGAGTTCGGCGAGGTAGTCGCCGGTCAGGACGTCGAGCTCGCCGCCGGT
The DNA here is from genome assembly GCF_047049295.1 of Streptomyces sediminimaris. NCBI lineage: Bacteria > Bacillati > Actinomycetota > Actinomycetes > Kitasatosporales > Streptomycetaceae > Streptomyces > Streptomyces sediminimaris. The sequence continues at coordinate 3,817,107 of NZ_JBJWOT010000001.1, forward strand.
GAGCATCTCCCGCAGGGCGTCGAAACGGTCGCCGTAGAAGCCGGAGGCGTTGCCGATGCGCAGGGTCACGCGGGGCCTCCCTTCGGCGGGCGGCCCTTGCCCGGGGGTCCGGCGAAGGCCTGGGCGATGTCCAGCCAGCGGTCCGCGTCCTCGCCCACGGCTTCGACGGCGAGGTCGCGGCGGTGGGCCCGCTGGGTGACCAGCAGGCAGAAGTCGAGGGCGGGCCCGGTGACGCGGTTGCCGGCGTCCTCGGGGCCGTACGCCCACAGCGCCCCCGACGGCGCCGTCAGCTCGATGCGGAACTCCTCGAACGGCACGGGCAGTCCGTGCACGCCGAAGGCGAAGTCGCGGGTGCGGACGCCGAGCCGGACGACGTGCCGGAGGCGGTCGGTGGGGGTGCGCTCCACGCCCAGCGCCTCGGCCACGTCCAGGCCGTGCGCCCAGGTCTCCATGAGGCGGGCGGTGGCCATGGAGGCGGTGGCCATCGGCGGGCCGTACCAGGGGAAACGGGCGCCGTCCGGCGCGGCCCGCAGCGCTTCGGCCAGCGCCGTGCGCCCGGCCCGCCAGTCCGCGAGCAGTCGCGCGGGGGGCTTCCCGGCGCCCTCCTCCGCCCCGTTGTCCACGAAGTCGCCGGGCTGGGCCAGCGCCTTCTCCACCTCACGGGAGAAGGCGTCCCGGTCCGTCACGGCCAGCACGGCCTGGTGGTCGGTCCAGGCGAGGTGCGCGATCTGGTGCGCGACGCTCCAGCCGGGCGCCGGGGTGGCGAGCGCCCACTGGCCGGGGCTCAACTCGGCGACGAGGCAGTCGAGTTCGCCGCTCTCCGCACAGAGATCGTCGATCACGGGCGTGGGGTCAGCCATGGGGCGAGCATGGCAGCGGCACCAGAAACAATCAAGCGTGCTTGCATGAATTGGCGGCCTTCGACTCCCCTGCCCCGCCGCCGGGGCGCCAGGATCCGGGGCGACGGGGTCCGGGGCGACGGGGTCTGGGGCGCCGGGGTCCGGTCAGGGCGCCTGGCCGGTCACGCCTCCGGCGGGAGCGACGGCTCGCCGCGCCTCGTCTGCGTCCGCACCGCGCCCATGCTCGCCGCGATGACCATGGCGATCGCCGCGGCCTGCACGGCGGACAGGGCCTGGCCCAGGATCAGGAAGCCGGCGGTCGCGGCGAGGGCCGGCTCCAGGCTCATCATGATCGCGAAGGTGGAGGCGGGGAGGCGGCGCAGGGCGAGGAGCTCGAAGGTGTACGGCAGCACGGAGGACATGACCGCGACCGCCGCACCCAGGGCGACCGTCGTCGGGTCGGTGAGCTTCGAGCCCGATTCCGCGACCCCGAGCGGCAGCATCAGCAGCGCGCCGACCGCCATGGCCAGCGCGAGCCCGTCGGCCTGCGGGAACCGCCGTCCCGTACGCGCGCTGAAGACGATGTACGCCGCCCACATGGCGCCCGCGCCCAGCGCGAAGGCGACTCCGGCCGGATCGAGGTGGCCGAAGCCGCCACCGCTGAGGAGGAAGACACCGCCCAGCGCCAGCGCGGCCCAGACCGCGTTGAGCGCGCGGCGGGAGGCGAGGACGGAGAGCGCGAGCGGGCCGAGGACCTCCAGGGTGACCGCGGCGCCGAGCGGGATGCGGTCGGCCGCCTGGTAGAAGAGGCCGTTCATCGCGCCCATCGCGGTACCGAAGACGACCACGGTGCCCCAGTCGGCGCGCGAGTGTCCGCGCAGGCCCGGCCGGCACACCACCAGCAGGATGGCGGCCGCCGCGATCAGCCGCAGGGTGACCACACCGAGCGCCCCGGCCCTCGGCATCAGGCTCACGGCCAGCGCCGCGCCGAACTGCACGGAGAACCCCGCCCCGAGCACCAGCCCGACCGGACCCGCGGAGCCCCGGCGGCCCGGGATGCCGGAAGCGGGCGCCGCGGAGGGCGAGGAGGTGGTGGCGCTGCTGGGCGTGGTCACGGGCGGTCCAGGTGCTCGGCTCGGGATTCGTGCGCCGTGGCGCATTGTTCGTTCATCGTGCCGCACTGTCGAGTCCAGGGTAATGGACCCGGTCAGGCGTGTGAACCTGTTTTGCCACTGTCCCGCATGGTGGACGCGGCCGGCCACCCCGGTCGCCGGCCCGGCCGCGGGCCCGCGCTCAGCCCTCGTCCAGCGCTTCCGCCAGCACCTCCACCAGGTGCCGCCCGCGCACGCCCGCCGTCTGCTCCAGCTGGGTGCGGCAGGAGAAGCCGTCCGCCAGGACGACCGTGCCGTCCGCCGCGCGCCGGACCGCCGGCAGCAACTGGTCCTCCGCGCAGGCCGTCGACACCTCGTGGTGCCCCTTCTCGAAGCCGAAGTTGCCCGCGAGGCCGCAGCAGCCGCCCGCCAGCTCCCCGGTGAGACCCGCCGCCTCGCGCAGCCGGCGGTCGGCACCGTCGCCGAGGACCGCGTGCTGGTGGCAGTGGGTCTGGCCGGTGACCGGACGGTTCAGGGCGGGCGGCGCCCAGTCCGGGGCGTGCCGCTCCAGGGCCTGTGCGAAGGTCAGCACCGAGGCCGCCAGACGGGCCGCGCGCGGGTCGCCGGCCAGCAGCTCGGGCAGGTCGGTACGGAGGGCGGCGGCACAGCTCGGCTCCAGGACGACCACCGGGGCGCCGGTCTCCAGGACCGGTTCCATCAGGTCCAGCGTGCGGCGCATGACCCTGCGGGCGCGGTCGAGCTGGCCCGTCGAGACGTACGTCAGGCCGCAGCACACCCGCCCGCGCCCTCTCAGCAGGGACAGCGGATCGAGGGCGACCGTCCGGCCGTCGCCCACCGGCGGGCGCGCGAGGTGCACGGTGGGCGGCACCGCCACCCGCAGCCCGGCCGCCTCCAGTACCCGTACGGCCGCGCGTCCCACGGACGGCGAGAGGTGCTCGGTGAAGGTGTCCGGCCAGAGGATCACCAGGTCGCCCTCGCGGGCCGCCCCGCCCGGCCGCCGGGCCCACCAGCGCCCGAAGGTCTCCCGGGCCACCCGCGGGATGCGCCGCTCGGGCGCGATCCCGCCCAGCCGCTTGCCGAGCGACGCCAGCGGGCGCACCGACGCCAGGGCGTTGACGACCGGCGCCGTGCGCGTGCGGGCCACCCAGCGCAGCCACACCGGCAGCCACCCCATGCTGTAGTGCGCGGCCGGGCGGCGCCGTCCCTCGTAGTGGTGGTGCAGGAACTCCGCCTTGTACGCGGCCATGTCGACCCCGACCGGGCAGTCCGAACGGCACCCCTTGCAGGACAGGCACAGGTCCAGCGCGTCGCGCACCTCGGTGGACCGCCAGCCGTCGGTCACCAGCTCCCCGGCGAGCATCTCGTGCAGCAGGCGGGCCCGCCCGCGCGTGGAGTGCTCCTCCTCGCCGGTCGCCCGGAAGGAGGGGCACATCACGGACGGGCCGGCCGCCGTCGTCGTACGGCACTTGGCGACGCCGACGCAGCGCCGCACCGCCGCCGAGAAGTCGCCGCCGTCCGCCGGGTAGCCGAAGGCGACCTCGACCGGCTCGCGGGGCAGCACGGAGAAGCGGAGGTCGGCGTCGAGCGGCGAGGGGCGCACCAGCATGCCCGGGTTGAGCAGGCCGTCCGGGTCCCACAGGTCCTTGGCGCGCCCGAAGAGGGCGACCAGCTCGGGGCCGTACATCCGGGGCAGCAGTTCGGCGCGCGCCTGCCCGTCACCGTGCTCCCCGGACAGCGAGCCGCCGTGCGTGACGACCAGGTCGGCCAGCTCCTGCGAGAACCGGCGGAAACGGCCGACGCCCGCCTCGGTCAGCAGGTCGAAGTCGATGCGGACGTGGATGCAGCCGTCGCCGAAGTGGCCGTACGGGGTGCCGCGCAGGCCGTGGGAGGCCAGCAGCCCGCGGAAGTCCCGCAGATACGCGCCGAGCCGCGCGGGCGGCACCGCGCAGTCCTCCCAGCCCGGCCACGCCTCCGTGCCGTCCGGCATCCGGGTCGCCGTGCCGCTCGCGTCCTCCCGGATCCGCCACAGCGCCCGCTGCGCGGCGGGGTCGGTGACGATCAGCGAGTCGAGGACGTCGGCGGCCCGCACGACGGCCTGTGCCCGCGCGCGTGCCTGCGCCTCCGACTCCCCTCCCGTCTCCACGAACAGCCAGGCCCCGCCCCGCGGCAGGGAGGCCGCCGGGGGCACCAGGTCCGCCCCCATCCCCTCCACCGTGAGCGGGCCGAACGGCAGCAGGCCCGCCGCGGCGTGGGCCGCGGCGCTCTCGTCGGCGTACGACAGCACCGCCAGCGCACGCGCGCGTGGTGCCTCCACGAGCCCTACGACCGCCTCGGTGAGCACGCCCAGCGTGCCCTCGCTGCCGCAGAAGGAACGGGCGACGTCGGCGCCCCGCTCCGGCAGCAGCGCGTCCAGCGCGTACCCGGAGATGCGGCGGGGCAGCTCCGGGAAGCCGGTCCGCAGCCGCGCCGACTCCTCCTCCACCAGCGCCCGCAGGCCCTCCGGCGCGCCGGCCCACCGCCGCCCGGGGCGCAGCCGCTCCCCGCCCGCGGTCACCACGTCCAGCTCCCGCACGCTGTCCGCCGTGGTCCCCCAGGCCACCGAGTGCGAGCCGCAGGAGTTGTTGCCGATCATCCCGCCGAGCGTGCACCGGCTGTGCGTGGAGGGGTCGGGCCCGAACCGCAGCCCGTGCGGCGCGGCGGCCTCCTGGAGCCGGTCGAGGACGAGCCCCGGCTGCACGACGGCCGTGCGCTGCCGCGGGTCGATCGACACCAGGCGGTTCATGTGGCGGGTGAAGTCCAGCACCACTCCGGCGCCGGTGGCCTGCCCCGCGATCGACGTGCCGCCGCCGCGCGGCACGACCGGCACCCCGTGCTCCCGGCACACCGCCAGCACGGCCGCCACGTCCTCGGCGTCCCGCGGCGCCACCACCCCCAGCGGGACCCGCCGGTAGTTGGAGGCGTCCATGGTGACCAGCGCCCGGGAGGTGACGTCGAAGCGGACGTCGCCCCGGACGGCCCCGCGCAGTTCAGCCTGGAGATCCGTCATGCCCCCAGCATGCATCCGGCGACCGACAGTCACGGCGCCGTTGTCCACAGGTACTCCGCCGCGTCCTGGCCGGAACCCGTGCACGGATCCGTAACCTTCCCAATTCGATCAGGAACTCCCATATAGTGACCGTCAGTTGGGCAACAGGTGTCGCTTGGTACGCGGGAACGACAGCTCTCCCCCGAAAACCGCAGCTCTCGTCCAGGAACACCCGTCCGCCAGGAACACCCGTGCGCCGGGAACACCGGCCCGCAGGCAACACCAGCTCGCCAGGAACCTGCTCTCGCCCAGGAACGACAGCGGAACCCGATCAAGGACGACCGAGGCCCCTACCGAGGACCCGATTCATGACCGCCCCCGACGTGACCGGCGAACGCCCCGCCCTCCGCACCGTCGCGCCCGCCCCGCTGCTCACGGCCCTGCTGGCCGCGCTCGCGGTGGCCGGCGCGGTCGCGCGCCTTCCGGAACGCGACCGCGTCCCGTTCGCCCTCGGCGCCGGCACGGCCGCGCTGCTGCTGTGCGCAGCCGTCGCGCTGGCCGCGTACGCCCTCCAGAAGGCCCGGGCCGCCCGCCGCCGGCTGGAGGCGGTCACCCAGGACGCCGGCCGGCTGCTGCAGGAACGGGTGCGGCAGAGCGCGCAGTTCGACCAGGAGCGGGTGCGCCTGACCGAGGAACTGACCCACGAGCGGGCCCGGCACGCGGCGGAGCTCGCCCAGGAACGGCTCCGGCTGACCGCCGCGTTCGAGCAGGACCGCGCCCGCCTCACCGCCGAGAACGCCCGCCTGGCCGAGCAGGCCCGCCGGGCCGACCGCGAACGCGCCACCGCGGTCTCCGCGACCGCCAACGCGGCGGGACGTATGCAGGCCCTGGCCACCGGGATGCTCGCCGACCTGCGCGCCATGGAGGAGCGGCACGAGGACGAGGACGTGCTCGCCGACCTGCTGCACCTCGACCACCGCACCGCGCAGGCGGGCCGGCTCGCCGACTCGGTCGCCGTCCTCGCGGGCGCCCGCTCCGGCCGCCGCTGGGCCCGCCCGATCTCCATGGAGTCGATCCTGCGCGGCGCGATGGGCCGGATCGGCGGCTACCAGCGGGTGCGCGTGCACTCCGCAAGCGAGGCCGCCGTCGCCGGGCACGCCGCTGAGGGCGTGATGCACGCGCTCGCCGAACTCCTCGACAACGCCGCGAACTTCTCGCCGCCGACCGCCGAGGTGCATGTCTACGTCGAGGAGGTGCCGGCCGGCGTCATCGTGTCCGTGGAGGACAGCGGCCTGGTCATGGGCGAGGTGCAGCTGCGCCGCGCCGAACGGGCGGTCCGCGGCGACGAGGCGGAGCTGGGCGGCCTCACCGGCACCCGTCTCGGCCTCGCGGTCGTCGGCCGGCTCGCCCGCAAGTACGGCCTCAAGGTGTCCTTCCGGCCATCCGCGCGCGGCGGCACCGGTGCCCTCGTCCTCGTCCCGCAGGACATCCTCGTACCCGAACCGCACACCGACCGGCCCGCACCCGCCACCCACACGCCGGGGCCCCGCACCGGCCGCCCGGAATCCGGCACCAGGACGCCCGAACCCGGCAACGACACGCCCGAACCCCACGCCGGCCACCCGGCCCCCGGGCCCCACGCTCCCCGCCCGCAGACCGGCCACCCCGAACCCGGCACCCACACACCCGAACCCCACACCAGCCGCCCCGAACCCGGCAACGACACGTCCGAGCCCCACACGGGCCACCCCGGTGCCGGCACCCGCACCCCCGGACCCCGCACCGACCACCCGGAACCGCTCGACGAGCACCCGCGCCGGTCGTACGAGGAGCACCCGGGCGGGTCGTATGAGACCCGGCACAGCACCCCACACCCGCAGCAGCACCCGCACGCGCGCTCGCTCCCGCACCAGGACCCCGGCGCCGGTTCCGACCCGGTCCGTACCCACCACCGCGAGTCCGCCGGCCGTGACGCCGACCGCGATACGGACGCCGACCGTGACGCCGGCCGCGATGCCGACGGCGACACCGGCGCCGTCGCCGGCGTCTCCGGTCTGCCCAAGCGCCGCAGGGGCCGCGCGCTCGCCGAGGCCGAGCGGGAGCGGGAGCGCGCACGCGCGCGTGCGGCCGGTTCCGGCGCGACCGGGCCCGGCGCCGCGCCCGACCCCCTGGACGACCCCCTCGCCCGCGCCGCCCGCTTCAGCAGCTTCCGGCGGGCCGTGCGCGGCTCCCTGTCGGACCAGGGCACACCGGTGCCGGGCGAGGACACCTCCGCACGCACCTCCGCACCATCGGCCACCCCCCGACCGAACCCGCACCTGCACCCGCACCCGGACCCGGAAGGCAACTCCACGTCATGACCGGCACGACCACCGCCGACGCGAAGCTCACCTGGCTCATCGAGGGCCTCCTGGAGCGCACGCCGGGCGCGCGGCACGCGCTCGTGCTGTCCCGGGACGGCCTGAAGCTGTGCCGGACGCCTGAGCTGAGCACCGACCAGGCCGACCAGCTCGCCGCGATCGCCGCCGGAATCCAGTCCCTGTCGCACGGCGCCTCGGTGGAGTTCGGGGACGGGACCGGAGGCGTGCGCTCGGCGATGACCGAGTTCTACGGAGGGGTGCTGTTCATCGTGGAGGCCGGCGAGGGCGCGCACCTGGCCGTGGTGACCACGGAGGACGCCGACGCCGGGCTGGTCGGCCACAACATGAGCGAGCTGGTGGAACAGCTCGGCGCACACCTGACCGCGCAGCCCCGGACCTCATGAGCCGCCCCGGCAGGGACGACTCGCCCGACCGCCTCTACACCCTCACCGGAGGCCGCGCCCGCTCCGCGCCGGACAGCCCCTTCGACCTGGTGACCCTCGTGGTCGCCGAGTGCGATCCGGCGCCCGGCATGCAGTCGGAGCACGCGGCGATCCTGCGGCTCACCCGGCTCCCCACGGCGGTCGTCGAGCTGGCGGCCGAGCTGAGGCTGCCGGTGAGCATCACCAAGATCCTGCTCGCCGACCTCCTCGCGGCGGGCCGTGTCAGCGCCCGCCACCCGCGCAGGGCCGCCCTCCCCGATCCCGACGTCCTGGAACAGGTGCTCGTTGGACTCCGCAACCTCTGAGACGCCCGACCCCCGAGTGCCCCTCGGGATGTCGGCCGACAACGGCCTGAAGATCGTGGTCGTCGGCGGCTTCGGCGTCGGCAAGACGACCCTCATCCGCTCGGTCAGCGAGATACGCCCCCTCAACACGGAGGAGACGATGACCCGCGCGGGCGAGCACGTCGACGACATCAGCGAGGTGCGCGGCAAGAAGGCCACCACCGTCGCCTTCGACTTCGGCCGCATCACGCTCGACGCCCGCAACGTGCTGTACCTGTTCGGCGCGCCGGGCCAGGAGCGCTTCTGGTTCCTGTGGGACCGCCTCTTCACCGGCACGCTCGGCGCGGTCGTCCTGGTCGACACCCGCCGTATCGACGACTCCTGGTACGCCATCGACCGGCTGGAGCACCACGGCACGCCGTTCGTCGTGGCCCGCAACGACTTCGGCGGCCCGGCGCACCCGCCGTGGCAGATCCGCGAGGCGCTCGACCTCGACCCGCACGTGCCGCTGATCGACTGCGACGCCCGTTCCCGCGCCTCCGGCAAGCAGGTCCTGATCACGCTGGTGGAACACGTCCGCAGCCGGCACTCCCCGGCCCGAACCCACCGATCTTCACAGGAGTTGGCACGGTGAACGCCCCCACCGCCCCCGTACCGCTCGGCGGACCCAGGTTCCAGACCGAACCCGCGCGGCTGTACCGGGAGATGCGGCGCGAGCACGGTGCCGTCACCCCCGTCGTGCTCGACGGGGACGTACCGGCCTGGCTGGTGCTCGGCTACCGCGAGCTGCATCAGGTCACCGGCGACCCCGTGCTGTTCAGCCGCGACTCGGGCCTGTGGAACCAGTGGCACCGCATCCCCGACGACTGGCCCCTGCTGCCGATGATCGGCCGCGGGCAGCCGTCGATCCTCTACACGGTCGGGGAACGCCACCGCGAGCGCGCCGCGATGATCAGCGGCGCGCTGGACGCGGTCAGCCCCTTCGAACTGCGCGGCTACGCCGAGCGGTTCGCCGACGAGCTGATCGACGCGTTCTGCGCCCGCGGCGAGGCGGACGTCGTCGCCGACTACGCCATGCTGCTGCCCGTGCGCGTCCTGGCCCGCCTCTACGGCTTCCCGGACGAGGAGGGCCCGGGCCTGGTCACCGCGTTGAACGACATGATCGACGGGCGGGAGCGGGCGATCGCCGGGCAGACCCGTCTGGCCACGTCCATGGCGCGGTTGCTGGCGGAGCGGCGGGCCGAGCCCGCCGACGACGTGGTGTCGCGGATGCTCGCCGCCCCCGGCGGCTTCAGCGACGAGGAGATCGCGCAGGACCTGATGGTGATGATGGCGGCGGGCCACCAGCCGACCGCCGACTGGATCGGCAACTCCCTGCGGCTGATGCTCACCGACGACCGGTTCGCCGCCTCCCTGTTCGGCGGCCGCAACAGCGTCGCCGACGCCATGAACGAGGTCCTGTGGGAGGACACGCCCACCCAGAACGTGGCCGGCCGCTGGGCCGCCCGCGACACCCAGCTCGGCGGCCGCCGCATCCGCGCCGGCGACCTGCTGCTGCTCGGCCTGCAGGGCGCCAACTCCGACCCCCAGGTGCGCACCGACGGCTCCGCGCTCACCGGCGGCAACAGCGCCCACTTCTCCTTCGGACACGGCGAGCACCGCTGTCCCTTCCCCGCGCAGGAGGTCGCCGAGGTCATCGCGCGCACCGCCATCGAGGTCGTACTGGACCGCCTGCCCGACATCGACCTGGCCGTACCGGCCGGGTCCCTGACGCGTCGCCCCTCGCCCTGGCTGCGAGGGCTGACCGAACTGCCCGTGCGGTTCGCCCCGACCCCGGCCCTGGGAGGCACCCCCGTATGACGACGACCGGCAGCGAAGAGACCCGTACGGAAGGCACCCGTACGGAAGAGACCCGCATCGTGCTCGACCCCTTCGTCGGTGACCTGGACGGCGAGAGCGCGCGGCTGCGCGCCGCGGGCCCGCTGGCCGCCGTGGAGCTTCCCGGCGGCGTCCCGGTCTGGGCCGTCACCCGGCACGCCGAGGCCAGGCAGCTCCTCACCGACCCGCGCCTGGTCAAGGACATCGGCGTCTGGGCCGCCTGGCGCCGCGGCGAGATACCGCCCGACTGGCCGCTGATCGGACTCGCCAACCCCGGCCGCTCCATGCTCACCGTGGACGGCGCCGACCACCGCCGCTTGCGGACGCTGGTCGCGCAGGCGCTCACCCCGCGCCGGGTGGAGCGGATGCGGGGCCGGATCACCGAGCTGACCGAGGGCCTGCTCGACCGGCTCACCGGCGACGTCGTGGACCTGAAGGCGGCCTTCGCCTATCCCCTGCCGATGTACGTCGTCGCCGACCTGATGGGCATCGACGAGGCGCGGCTGCCCCGTCTGAAGGAACTGTTCGAGAAGTTCTTCTCCACCCAGACGCCGCCCGCGGAGGTCGTCGCCACCCTCACCGAACTCGCGGGCGTCATGGCCGACACGGTCGCCGCCAAGCGCGCCGAGCCCGGCGACGACCTCACCTCCGCGCTGATCCTGGCCTCGGAGAACGGCGACCACCTCACCGACCAGGAGATCGTCTCCACCCTCCAGCTGATGGTCGCGGCGGGTCACGAGACGACGATCTCGCTCATCGTCAACGCGGTGCTCAACCTGTCACTCCATCCGGACCAGCGAACGCTCGTGCTGTCCGGCGAGGCGGACTGGTCCTCGGTGGTCGAGGAGACCCTGCGCCACTCCACCCCCACCTCGCACGTCCTGATCCGCTTCGCCACCGAGGACGTGCCGGTCGGCGACAGGGTGCTGCCCGCGGGCGACGCCCTGATCGTGTCGTACGCCGCGATCGGCCGCGACGAGCGGGCCCACGGCCCGACGGCCGGCGACTTCGACATCACCCGGACCTCGGACAACCGCCACATCAGCTTCGGTCACGGCCCGCACGTCTGCCCCGGTGCGGCCCTGTCCCGGCTGGAGGCGGCGGTGGCCCTCCCGGCCCTGTACGCGCGCTTCCCGCACCTCGATCTCGCGGTCCCGGCGAGCGAACTGCGCAACAAGCCGGTGGTGACGCAGAACGACCTGTTCGAGCTGCCGGTACGGCTGACGGCGCCGTAGCTCCCGGCACGTCCACGGGCCGGATGAGGTGTCTCACCGAACGGACAACGTTTCCGTCCGGTTTCACCGAGGGGATACGCTCCGGCCCGTGGCTGAGATCCGGATTCCCGCTGACATCAAGCCCGCCGACGGACGTTTCGGCGCGGGCCCCTCCAAGGTGCGGACGGAAGCGCTGGACGCGCTGGCCGCCACCGGTACGTCCCTGATGGGCACCTCCCACCGCCAGGCCCCGGTGAAGAACCTGGTCGGCAAGGTGCGCGAGGGCATCTCCGAGCTGTTCTCCCTCCCCGAGGGCTACGAGGTCGTGCTCGGCAACGGCGGCTCGACGGCCTTCTGGGACATCGCGACCCACGGCCTGATCGAGAACAAGTCGCAGCACCTCAGCTTCGGCGAGTTCAGCTCGAAGTTCGCCAAGGCGTCGAAGCTGGCGCCGTGGCTGGCCGAGCCCACCGTCATCGCGGCCGACCCGGGCACGCACCCCGAGCCGCGGGCCGAGGCGGGCGTCGACGTCTACGCCTTCACCCACAACGAGACCTCGACCGGTGTCGCCATGCCGATCAAGCGGGTGGCGGGCGCCGACGAGGGCGCCCTCGTCCTGGTCGACGCCACCTCGGGCGCCGGCGGCCTGCCGGTGGACGTCTCGGAGACGGACGTCTACTACTTCGCCCCGCAGAAGTCCTTCGCCTCCGACGGCGGCCTGTGGATCGGCGTCTTCTCCCCGGCGGCGATCGAGCGCGCCGAGCGGGTGCACGCCTCCGGCCGCCACGTCCCGGAGTTCTTCTCGCTCCCGACGGCGATCGACAACTCCCGCAAGAACCAGACGTACAACACCCCGGCCCTCGCCACCCTCTTCCTGCTCAACCAGCAGCTGGAGTGGCTCAACGGCCAGGGCGGCCTCGACTGGGCGGTGCGCCGCACGGCCGCCTCCTCGCGCACGCTGTACGGCTGGGCCGAGGACGTGAAGTTCGCGACGCCGTTCGTCACCGACCCGGCCAAGCGCTCCCAGGTCATCGGCACCATCGACTTCAGCGACGAGGTCGACGCGGCCGCCGTCGCCAAGGTCCTGCGCGCCAACGGCGTCGTCGACACCGAGCCCTACCGCAAGCTCGGCCGCAACCAGCTCCGCGTCGCGATGTTCCCGGCGGTCGACCCGGCGGACGTCGAGGCCCTGACGAAGTGCGTCGACCACGTGATCGAGAAGCTGTAGCCGCCGCTTCGAGGACCACGACGACGAAGGGCGCCCGGTGACACCCACCCGGCGCCCTTCTCTCATGCCGCCGTGCAGCTCACGCTCGGTGCCGTGCCGCCGCCCGGCGCGCCGCTGAACCCGAAGCTCACCGAACCCCCCACCGCCACGGTCCCGTTGTGGGCGGCGTTCGTGGCCGTCACCGTCGCACCGGTCTGGGTGTAGGAGGCGTTCCACATCGAGCCGACCTTCTGGGAACCGTCGAAGGTCCAGGTGACCTTCCAGGACGACAGGGGGGCCGTGCCGGTGTCGGTCACCTTCACCTCGGCGTTGAAGCCGCTGCCCCAGTCGCTGCTGACGGTGTAGGCGGCGCTGCAGGCGGCCGTGCTCCCGCCGCCGTCCCCGCCGCTTCCCCCGCCCGTGCCCGTGCCCGGGAACAGCGGTGCCTTGACGCTCGCGAGATAGCCGTCCTTCACGGTGTCCACGGTCTGCCAGTCGTCCTTCAGGATGCCGCCGGTGTCACCGGAGTTGGGGTTCCAGGACCAGAAGGTCCACTGGAAGGAGTCGGCGCCGTACGTCGCCGTCGGCCGCAGGTAGTCCACCAGCGCGGCCAGCCACTTCTGGTCCACCGTGGACGCCAGCGTCGTACCGAACTCGCCCACCCAGACGGGCGCGATGTCCTGCTTGAAGATGTAGCCCCAGTACCTGTCCCAGACGCCCGGCATGTTGGCGGGGAAGGACGGGTCGCCGAACCAGGGCTGCTGGGCCACGCTGGTCGCGTAGTCGTGGGCCGAGTACACCACCCGGTTCGCGACGTCCAGCCGCACCGGGTACCGGCCCACGCCCATCAGGTTGCCGCCCCACCACCCGGACACGCCGTCGTACGTCTGCACGCCCTCGACGAAGACCAGCAGGTCGGGGTTGACGGACAGCACCGCGTCGCCGCCGCGCTCGGCGGCCAGGCGCCAGTCGGTGGCCGCGTCGCCGCAGCCCCAGCAGGCGGGGTCGTGGGGCTCGTTGTGCAGGTCGATGCCGATGACCGTGTCCTGGCCCCGGTAGCGCGCCGCCAGCGCCTTCAGGTCGGCGATCCATGTCGACTCGGGGACGGCCGTGGTGTACCAGAGCGCGGACTGCCCGCCGGAGTCCGGCCGGTGCCGGTCGAGGATGACCTTGAGGCCGTCCTGGCCGGCGTAGGCGACGATCCGGTCCATGACCTGAAGGGAGTCGAGGCCCTGCAGGTCGGCGTTCTTGCCGCCGCTGAAGTCGATGCTCTCGGGGACGGTGCCGGGCTTGAAGATGTCGTCGCTGTAGGGCAGCCGGATGGTGTTGTAGCCCAGCGACCTCATCTGGTCGATCATGGACTTGTAGTCGCGGGACCACAGGCCGTGGACGACGTGGTTGCCGGTCTCGAAGCCGAACCAGTTGATCCCGGCGATCCGGACCGGCTGGCCGGCCGCGTCGAGGATCTGCCGGCCGCTGGTGTGCCAGTAGCCGGCCCCGGGTGCCTCGGCCGCGTCGGCCGTGCTGACACCGGCCCCGGCCAGCGGCAGCACGAGCGCCACCGCAACGGCGCACAGCGCTCTTCGCAGGCTGCGGAACATGTCGCTGCTTCCTCTCGGGAGGCGCGGGCCCGGAACGAGTGGGAGCGCTCCCACAACCCGGCGCCCTCCATGGAAGCCGCAACTACATGAACACGTCAAGCATGCCGGAGCGGTCAGTTGCGCCGCAGCAGGCGGCGCAGGCCGAGGACGGCGGCCGCCGCGGCGGCGACGGCCAGCGCGCCGACCTTGAGGCCGCTGCTGCCGCCCGACGAACCGGAGGAACCCTGACTCCCGCTCGCCGAAGGGGACTTGGCGTCGCCCTTCGCGCCCGGCGCGTCCTTCACCTGGACCGGGCTGTCGGCGCCCTCGCTGCCGTACAGCAGCCGGGTGCCGTCGATCGAGTAGGTGACGGACTCGCCCTGCCCCTGCAGCGGCACGTCCAGCCGGCCCTTCCGCTTGATCCTGCCGCCGTTCCAGTCGTAGTAGATCCCGCCGAAGTAACCGCGCACGGCGAGCTGCCGGCCGTCGGGGGAGATGGCCGCGTCGGTGGCCCACAGGTCGACGGCGGCGACGGGCCTGAAGATGTTCGCGCCCGAGGTGGAGAGCCTGGCCGGTCCCTCGTAGAGGTGCCCGCCGTTCTCGTTCTTGTCGATGATGTACGGGCGCCCGGTCCTCGGGTCGACGACCAGCGACTCGGCGTTGCGCGGACCGTCCGAGTACTTCACGACGTACTGCGTGGCCCGGATCGTCCGGTCGGCCAGCTTCTTCGGCTCGGGCAGCCGGTAGATCCACACGTACGGCCACTTGCCGCCGAGGTTGTCGCCGATGTCGCCGACGTAGATCTGGTTGCCGGGGCCGATGGAGATGGCCTCGACGTCCCGGGGCCGGCCGACACCGCTCAGCGTGACACGGGCGACCGTCTTCCCGGTCGAGCCGTCCACCGCGTAGATGTACGGGCCGTCGCCGCTGTCGTTGTGCGTCCAGTAGATCCCGGGGTGCAGACGGGAGGCGGCGAGTCCGCTGGACTCGGTGATGCGCGGGTCCTTGATGGTGAACCCCCGCACGCCGTCGCCGCCGTCGGCCGCGGCGGGCAGGGCGAGGGCGCACACGAGCAGGACTCCGGCGAGCAGAGCGAACGGTCGGCGCATGCGCCAAGCCTGCCATCCCCGCGTACGGTTGACGGCCCGCACCGGGTTCCCGGCGCGCTCGGCCGTGGCAGGTGTCACACGCCGCCCGTCCGATTGATCCCCCGCGCGTCGTCCATCATGAGCGGATGCTCAGGTTCATGCCGGTCGGCGACTCGATGACGATCGGGAGCGCGGGGGAACACACCTGGCGGTACCGGATGTGGCGGCACCTGCGTGACACGTACGGCCGCCCGTTCACCTTCGTCGGCCCGCGCGAGACGCTCCACGACAAGGCGACGGACGCGCCGACGTCCTACGAGTACGCCGATCCCGCCTTCCCCCGCGCCCATCTGGCCGGCTGGGGCGAGGGATGGCAGCACATGGTCCCGCTGATCGGCGAGACGGTGCGCTCCTGCCGCGCGGACGTGCTCCTGGTCTCGCTGGGCCTCATCGACCTCGGCTTCTACACCGACGCGGACCAGACCGCGCGGAACGTACGGCGCTTCGTCGCCGAGGCCCGGGCCGCCCAGCCGCGCGTCCGCATGGTCGTCCTGCCGGTGACCCCGAACGTCCGCGCCGCCACCGACGCGCCCTTCGCGGCGCAGGTCGCCCGCTTCAACGAACTCCTCGCCAAGGCGGTCGCCGACCTCGACGAGCCGCGCTCCCCGCTGCTGCTCGCCTCACCGCCCGCGTCCTACGACATCCATCTGGACACCTACGACGGCACCCATCCGAACGCGAGCGGCGAGCACCGGATCGCGGGGGCCTTCGCCGACGCGATGCACCAGGCGTGGGGGCTCGGGGAGCCCTACGGGGCCTGATCGGCGCGGGCCCGTCCGATGGCGTCGACCAGGAAGTCGGCGCAGGGACGGACACCGGCCCGCAGGTCGTCCCAGCGCTCCGGCCGCTGACCGAGACAGACGGCACGCGCGCGGGCGAGCACGGCCCGGTGCTCCTCCGGCAGCCGGTCGAGCGCCCAGTCGGCCGCGGCGTCCTTGGACCGGATGCCGCCCGTGGCGAGCGTGGTCCAGACGCGGGCGAGGGTGAGCAGCACGTTGCGGGTGTCCGAGCCGAGGTCCGCCATGAGGTCCGGGACCCCCTCGACGACGGCGCGCCGGAGGTCGGCGGGCGGGACGGGGTCGAGGAGTTCGGCGGGCGGGGGACCGTACAGGCTCGTGTTCCCCATCAGCGCCACGGTGAGCAGCGGGGCGAGATCGGGCATCGGGCCGGGTCCGGGGACGACACCGCGCTCGTAGTCGCCCCGCAGCCACTCCCCGTACAGGAACTCGCAGTCGGGCGGGTACCGCCAGGGCCGCACCTCGTCCTGCACCACGACGACGAGCTCGACGGGGCGGTCGCCGCCACCGGACACCTTCATCAAGGCGCCCGTCAGCGCCCGGCGTTCGTCCACCGTCGTGGGCCGCCGCACGACGGCCAGCAGGTCGAGGTCGCTGTAGGGCCCCAGGGCGCCGAGGACGGCGGAGCCGTGCAGGTGGACGGCGAGGACGTTGCCGTCGCCGAGAGCGGAGCGGACGAGGGGGACGAGGCGGTCGGCGTGGTGCTCGGGCATGTGTGCTCCTGCGCGTCTCCTGGTCACCGTGCGTATCGTTGTACCGCGCGACTGCCCTCGCACGTGGGGCGGCCGGGGAGGAGCGCCACGATGACCGTCGTACACGACAGGATCGCCATGGCCGATGCCAACACCAAGCGCCTGGACGAGTGGTTCGAGCGCCTTGAGCGGATGCCCGTCCCCGAAGGATTCAGGGTCGAGATCGTCGGGGGCAACGTCCATATGACGCCGCAGCGGGACACTCACTGGGAGATCATCCGCCGGATCGTGCGGACCCTGGAGGACAGGTTCGGGTTGGGGGTCAAAGTGTTCTCGGACGTCCGCATCGACTTCCCCGGGCACGAGAACGGCTTCTGCCCGGACGTCGCCAAGCTCAGCGACTCGGCGAAGAAGGACCAGGGAGGCCACTGGCGCCATCAGGACGTCGAATTCGTCGCCGAGGTCATCTCCTCGGGCACGGCCCACAACGACTACGGGCCGAAGAGGCTCGCCTACGCGGAGGCCGAGGTCCCCGTCTACCTGATCGCCGACCCCTACCAGGGGCGTTGCTTCGTCCACACGGACCCCCAGGACGGCGACTACGAACAGCGGATCCAGGTGGACTTCGGCAGCGACATCGACCTGACCGGCACCGTCGTCGACCTCGTGCTGCGTACCGACGACTTCCCCCGTGACTGACCGCCCTTGCTTAGAGCGCACTCCACGCCGTTGGCTAGGTGGTCATGAAGTACACGCAGCTCGGACGCACGGGACTCAAGGTCAGCCGACTGGTCCTCGGCACGATGAACTTCGGACCGCAGACGGACGAGGCCGACAGCCACGCGATCATGAACGCGGCGCTGGCGGCCGGCATCAACTTCTTCGACACCGCCAACCGGCAATTTTGACGCCAGGTTCCGCAGCAGCGCATCGCTGACGCTCACCGCTCCTGCGGACCCCGAGTGGAAACGACGAAGCCGCCGCCTCCCACTCGCCTCGAACGCAAGCAGAAGGCGACGACTCCGACACAGACCCGCTACCTCACCATGCGAAGGCTTCGGGAGACGGTCCGGGACCGGGGAAGATCTCGTCCAGAGACGTCAGCAGTTCCTCGCTCAGCTCCAGCTGTAGGGCGCGCAGCGCCGAGTCCAGCTGCTCCTGCGTGCGAGGGCCGACGATCGGGCCGGTGACGCCGGGGCGGGTCAGCAGCCAGGCCAGTGCCGCCTCACCGGGCTCGAGGCCGTGCTTGTCGAGGAGGTTCTCGTACGCCTGGATCTGCTCGCGTGTCTTGGTGTCCTTGAGCGCGTCGGCAGCGCGGCCGCCCGCCCGGCGCCCCTGTGTGGCCTCCTTCTTGAGGACGCCGCCGAGCAGCCCGCCGTGCAGCGGCGACCAGGGGATGACCCCCAGGCCGTAGTCCTGCGCGGCCGGGATGACCTCCATCTCCGCGCGGCGCTCAGCGAGGTTGTAGAGGCACTGCTCGCTGACCAGGCCCATGCGGCCGTGCCGGGCGGCGGTCTCGTTGGCCTGGGCGATCTTGTAGCCGGGGAAGTTGGACGACCCCGCGTAGAGGATCTTGCCCTGCTGGACCAGGACGTCGATCGCCTGCCAGATCTCCTCGAACGGCGTCGCCCGGTCGATGTGATGGAACTGGTAGACGTCGATGTAGTCGGTCTGCAGCCGCTTGAGGCTGGCGTCGACGGCACGGCGGATGTTCACCGCGGAGAGCTTGTCGTGGTTGGGCCAGACGTCCCCGTCGCCCGCCATGTTCCCGTACACCTTGGTGGCGAGGACCGTCCTGTCGCGCCGCCCGCCACCCTGGGCGAACCAAGTACCGATGATCTCCTCCGTGCGGCCCTTGTTCTCACCCCACCCATAGACGTTGGCCGTATCCAGAAAGTTCAGACCCGCGTCGAGAGCGGCGTCCATGATGCCATGGCTGGTTGATTCGTCTGTCTGCGGACCGAAGTTCATCGTGCCGAGAACGAGTCGGCTGACCTTGAGTCCGGTGCGTCCGAGCCGGGTGTACTTCATGGGCACCAGCCAACTGCTTCGAGTCCGCTCCAGGCAAGGGCATCAGGTTCCGCCATCAGGAGTCGTCTCCGAGGTGCCGGTACAGCGTGGCCCGGGAGACGCCCAGAGCCTTGACGATGGCACTGACGCTCTCTCTCCCTACGCCTTCCTCGCGCGGGCCACGGTCAGCACGTCCTCGTTCACGACGGACGGCCGTCCGCCGGTACGCCCCTGCGCCTTGGCTGCGTCGAGTCCGGCGCGGGTGCGCTCCATGATGAGGCTGCGCTCGAACTCCGCCATGGGCGATACAAGGTCGAGCCTCTTGGCGCGTGCGATCGCGTTGTTCGTGCTCTGGTCGGACAGGGGTTTGCCGTCCTTGCCGAGGAGGGTGGCCAGCTTCCCAGGGGCGAAGGCTGCGTGCCCGTGACGGTCGGCCCATCCGATGGCGGCGAAGTGGACACGGTAGGCCAGCGGGTGTACAGGGTCCTGCGCCTTGCGCTGGTATTCGCGCTGGGAGACTCCGCCCCACGGGCGGTCATGACCGAAGCTGATGGCCACTGGTTCGCGGCTCCTTCCTGTGAGGCGCACGAGGGTGCGCCGGCGACCCCGCCGGACAGCGGGACATGTGTCTCCCTTCTTCGCGGGGGTGCCGTGCGGGAGGCACGGCGCTTCACAGGTTGGGCGCCCAGGGCATCGGGCCTGGACTCGGTCTCTTGCGGTCGGGAGCGACGGCGGCGACCTGCCGGGCATCCTACAAACGCGCAGGAGGGCCCCAACCACAGGGCCCTTCTCGTCGCATGCAGTTGTCGGTCAGCCTTCGCTGTGGACCGCCGCCATGTTGCGCAGACGCTGCTTGAAGTCCATGGGGATCAGAACCTGAACCCTCCCGACTGGGTGTTGCCACATCCCGTCATGGCCATCGGGAGCCGTGAGCTGCGCGGCGGTCATCCCGGGAATCGGCTCGGCATGGATGACGGCCTTGACCCCTGCGGCGCGTAGCTCCCTGCCCTTTTCGTGCTGGGTCGACAACGTGCTCCACCGTTCCCGGTAGGTCTCTCCTGTCGGGATCTCCTCCCAGGTATCCGGGCGCGTGGGCTGCGCGATGAGCTGTTCACGTCGCGCGTCCAACCGCTTGTACGCCTCCCGGTACTCCTGCTTACCCAGCTCACTGGAGTAGAGGCCCGCCTCGCGGTCCTCTCTCAGATCCGACAGGGCGCGGTTCACTTCCTCGATGTCGCGCGTGTAGTCCACGCCCGGCCGGAAGACCTTCCGGACGATCTCGACGTCCCCGGCAGCGAGGAGGAACGCTTTCCCCACGGCGTCCTCCAGCGTGTGCGCCGCGATGCCCTTGCTTCCGGTCGGACACGGCTTGTGCGTGGTACGGGAGGCGCAGCGGTAGTAGGGCCAGTTACGGCCAGGGGCGAGATACGCCGGCTCCCCACATGTGCAGAACGCGACCTGGAGCAAGGGCGACCCACCCTGGCGGTTGCCGTTGCGCTTGCTGGTGTTCTCGTCCAGCTTCTTGTTGGCCAGGTCCCATTCCTCGTGCGTGATCAGAGGCTCCGCGCGCTGGAGGGGCTGGCCGTCCGCGTCCCGGACGACCCGGCGTCGTGTCGTCTTCTCCCCGTCGACCATCACCTCCTCGGACACCTCCATCTGCCCCAGGATGCAGCGGGAACGTACGACCTTGGCCGTGTTCGAGGCGGTCCAGCGGCTGCCCTTCGGGGTCTTGCCGTTACGGATCATCTGGGCGTCGAGTGACGTCGGGGTCTTCGACACGTCCTCGTTGAGCCACTGCGCGATGCTGTTCGCCGACTCGCCCGCGATGAGACGGCGGACGATCTCACGGAGCGTCCCGGCCGTGTCGGTCCCGTAGTCGTCCGGGACGAGCTTCCATCCGTCGCCGGTCTCCTGTTTCTCCTCCCGGTAACCGTACGGAGTGCGGCCACCGCGCCAGCGCCCCTCCTTCACCAGGTGGTTGTACGAGGACTTGGCCCGCGCCTTGATGGCTTCGAGCTCCCCTTCCGCGAAGGACGCGATCAGGCTGAGGAGGAGCATCCCCATCTGCGTGTTGAGGTTGATCCCGTCCTCGACGGTGGCGACCTCCTTGCCGTTCTTCTCGCACCACTCCAGGAGGGCGTGCACGTGGAGCACGCGTCGCGAGAGACGGTCGATCTTCAGCGCGCAGATGATGTCGTACTCGTCGGCGCGCGACTCCTCCACCGCGATCCGGTGCTCGATCGCGCTGACCTCCTTCCCGATGGTCGAGGGAAGCCACTTGCCGAACTCCGGACGCTTCCACGGCTCTACCCCGCCGGACACGTCGATGTCCTCGACCCACCCCACGACGACGTGCCCCTCCTGATCGGCCCATCGCTGAATGGACCGACGCTGACGCTCCGGCGATGTGGTCTCGTCCGACACCCTCGACAGACGGATCACACCCAGAACTCTCGCCATGCTCGTTCTCCCTCTCCCCTGTGTCACGCATCGCGCACAAGGGGTGACGGCATGCGGTTCGGATCATGGCGTCAAAATTGATCTTTGAACACCGCGAACGTGTACGGCTGGGGCGAGAACAAGGGCCGTACCGAATCGATCATCGGCAACTGGTTCGCCAAGGGCGGTGACCGGCGCGACAAGGTCGTGCTCGCCACGAAGGTCTACGGCAACATGGGCGCCGACGGCGAGGCGTGGCCCAACCACGACAAGCTCTCCGCGGTGAACATCCGGCGCGCGGTCGACGCCAGCCTGAAGCGGCTGCAGACCGACCACATCGACGTCTACCAGTTCCACCACATCGACCGGCAGACCTCCTTCGAGGAGATCTGGCAGGCGATCGACGTGCTGGTGCAGCAGGGCAAGATCCTCTACGCCGGGTCCTCCAACTTCCCCGGCTACAAGATCGCCCAGGCCAACGAGATCGCCGCCCGGCGCGGCGGCACCATCGGCCTGGTCAGCGAGCAGTGCCTCTACAACCTGGCCGAGCGCCGCGCGGAGATGGAGGTCATCCCGGCCGCGCAGGACTACGGCCTGGGGGTCATCCCCTGGTCGCCGCTGCACGGCGGACTGCTCGGCGGCGTGCTCAAGAAGGAGGCCACCCAGGGGCGCCGGGCGAGCGGCCGGGCCGCGGACGCCCTCGCCGACACCACCGTCCGCGCCCAGATCCAGGCGTACGAGGATCTGCTCGACAAGCACGGGGTGAAGCCCGGTGAGGCCGCTCTCGCCTGGCTGCTGACCCGTCCGGGCGTGACCGGTCCCATCGTGGGCCCGCGCACCGCCGAGCAGCTCGAGTCCGCGCTGCGCGCGGCCGAGCTGGAGCTGAGCGAGGAGCTGCTCTCCGGCCTCGACGAGATCTTCCCGGGTCCTGGCCCGTCCCCCGAGGCCTTCGCCTGGTAGCGGACGGCGGACCGGCGGCGGCGTTCGGCTACCTGAGCGCCGCCGCGCACGCCACCACGACGAACAACAGCACCAGCGCACCGGCCATGATCCGGTTCCGGGTCTTCGGGTCCACGCCATCGAGCGTAACCGGCCCCCCGGACACCTCGTCGGGCGCCTGCCCCGCCGTACGGCCGCTTACCGGCGCCGCCGCCCGTCATCCCGGCCGGCCCTGCCCAGTGGCCACCGCGCGACCGCCTCGTAACGGGGCTGCTCCCCCGGTACGCCCGACTTCGGCAGGTCGCTGCGGACCAGGGCCAGCTCGGTCACCGTCCAGGTGGGGCCGGTGAAGGACTCGAGGAGGGCGAGGTACGGGCGGACGTCGACCGCGTCCCGGCTGCGGGCCAGCGTCAGGTGGGCCCGGTAGCGGCGGTGCTCTCCCATCGGTACGCCCGCCTTCCGCGCCGCCGCCTCCGCGCGGCCGGCGAGCAGGCGCAGGGCCGGCAGGTCGCCTTCCGCGCCGGCCCACAGCGCCCGCCCGTGCCCGAACTGGCCGCCGCCCCGGACGGCGAGGGCGAAGGGCTCGGTGCGGTGCGCGGCGCGCTGCAGGCGGGAGGACAGCTCCGGTACGGCCTCGTCCCGGACCCCGCCGTAGAAGGCGAGCGTGAGGTGCCAGCCGGGGCTGCCGGTCCAGCGCAGCCGCTGCGCGCCGGGCAGTCCGCGCAGCCGCTCCACTTCCGCGGCGAGCGCGTGCACGACGTCCTCGGGCGGCAGCACGGCGGCGAAGAGTCTCATGCGCACCACCCTTCCACCCCGCCGTCCGCTGCCACCATGAGGTCATGGAGATCACGATCAGAGAAGGCGGGCCCGGCGACGTCCCCGCGATACTCGGCATGCTCGACAGCTGCGTGGAGTGGCTGGTGGCGCAGGGACGCACCGAGCAGTGGGGGTCCGCGCCGCTGTCCCGGCACGAGCGGACCGTCGCGTCGGTCGTCGGGTACATGGACGCGGGCACCACCTACCTCGCCGAGGCCGACGGCGTACCGGCCGCCACCCTCACCCTGACGGACGGCCCCGGCGCCTACCTCTCCCACCTCGCGCCGCCCGGCGAGCCCGAGCGCTACATCCACTGGCTGGCCTCCGACCGCCGTTTCAAGGGCCACGGCACCGGCAGCGCCCTCCTCGCCCACGCCGCCGCGGAGACCGCACGCGCCGGGATCCGGCTGCTGCGCGTGGACTGCTACGCCGGCCAGGACGGCAGGCTCGTCCGCTACTACGAGGAGAACGGCTTCACCCGCACCGAGACCTACGTCACCGGCGGCAGCTGGCCGGGACAGGTGCTGGCCCGCAGGGTGTGAGCCCGTCCCGCCCTCAGGCCGCCCGCGCCAGCTGCTCCCGGGCCTCCCGCGGCACGAACCGCAGCCGCGGGTGGCCCCGGTTCCAGCCGACCGACAGGCGCAGGTTGCCGACGCGGGCCAGGACCAGGCCGATCGTGACCGCCGCCGCGGCGGAGACGGCGCCGCCGACGGCGAGGCCCGCGCGGACGCCGTACGCGTCCGTGATCCACCCGGCGATCGGCGCGCCGATCGGCGTGCCGCCCATGAACACCATCATGTAGAGGGACATCACCCGTCCCCGCATGGCCGGGTCGGTGCTCACCTGGACGCTGGTGTTGGCGGTGACGTTGAGCGTCATGCCGAACATGCCGATCGGGGCCATGAACAGGGCGAACAGCCACAGCGACGGCGCGGTGGCCGCCACCAGCTCCAGCCCGCCGAAGGCCAGTGCGGCCGCGGTCATCACCCGCATCCGGGCCGTGCCGCGCCGGGCCGCGAGCAGCGCGCCGGCCAGCGAGCCGACCGCCATCAGGGTGTTGAAGAGGCTGTACGCACCGGCGCCGGCGTGGAAGGCGTCGCCGGCGAAGGCCGACAGGTACACGGGGAAGTTGAATCCGAACGTGCCGACGAAACCGACCAGGGCGATGGTCCAGATCAGCTCGGGGCGCCCGGCGACGTAGCGCAGCCCCTCGCGCAGCTGTCCCTTGCCGCGCGGGCTCCGCTCGACGACGTGCAGCTCACGCGCGCGCATCGCCAGCAGCCCGCCGATGGTCGCGACGAAGGACAGGCCGTTGAAGAGGAAGGCCCAGCCGGTGCCCACCCCGGTGATCATCAGGCCCGCGACGGCGGGTCCGATCAGCCGGGCGGACTGGAAGTTGGCGGAGTTCAGGCTGACCGCGTTCTGCAGCTGGTCGAGGCCGACCATCTCGGAGACGAAGGACTGGCGGGCCGGGTTGTCGACGACCGTGGCGAGGCCCACCGCGAAGGCGGCGAGGTAGACGTGCCAGACCTGGACGTCGCCGGAGAGCGTCAGCGCGGCCAGCGCGACGGCGCTGACGCCCATCGCGGCCTGGGTGAACAGCAGCGTGCGCCGCTTGGGCAGCCGGTCGACGAGGACGCCGCCGTAGAGCCCGAAGAGCAGCATCGGCAGGAACTGCAGTGCCGTCGTGACACCGACGGCCGTGGCGGAGCCGGTGAGGCTGAGCACCAGCCAGTCCTGGGCGATCCGCTGCATCCAGGTGCCGATGTTGGAGACGACCTGGCCGACGAAGAACAGCCGGTAGTTGCGGACCTTCAGGGAGGCGAACATCGAGGACCTGCGGGCGGGTGCGGCGAGCCGGCCGGCGGGGGCGCCGGGGCCGGGCGGGGAGTCGTGGGTGGTCTTCGGTGCGGGGGCGGAGTCTGCTCCGGGTCCCGGACTCAAAAGCGTTCGCCTCCTCGTGAGGACGTGCCGTGCGTGACGGGCTGCTGACGGGCGCGCGGTGCTCCGCGCGGTTGCTACAGGTGCGCGAGCTTCTCCAGGACGGGGGCGGCCGCGCGCAGTTTCGCCCACTCGTCGTCGTCCAGGTTCTGCACCAGGCCGGCCAGGAAGGCGTTGCGCCTGGCGCGGCTCTCCTCGAGCATCGCCTCGGCCTGCTCGGTCTGGGTGACGACCTTCTGGCGCCGGTCCTCGGGGTGCGGCTCCAGCCGGACCAGTCCCTTGGCCTCGAGCAGCGCGACGATACGGGTCATCGACGGCGGCTGTACGTGCTCCTTGCGGGCGAGTTCGCCCGGGGTGGCCGTACCGCAGCGGGCCAGGGTGCCCAGCACCGACATCTCGGTGGGGCTCAGCGACTCGTCGACCCGGTGGTGCTTGAGCCGTCGGGACAGCCGCATCACGGCTGAGCGCAGGGAGTTCACGGCGGCAGCGTCGTCGCCATGGGTGAGGTCCGACATATCCTTAGAGTAACTCATTACTCTGGCTAAACAAGCTGGCGGACACGCGGATTCCCGTGACTCCGGCCACGGGAACCAGAGGGCCCCGGAGCCTTGTCCCGGTAAACCCGGAATCACCCGTACGAGTGAGTCGGTGGCTGAAAGTGAACAACTCGGCCAACCCGGGAGCGACCCTCGTGTGCATGGGGACCAGCGTGCTCAGCCTGCGGATCGACGGGGAGCTGCTCGAACGGCTCCGGGACCACGCCTCGAAAAGAGGAATGAGCGTCCAGGACTATGTGATCCGGACGCTCATCCGGGACGACTTCGACGAACGGTTCCACACCGCGGTCGAGGAGACGGAGAGGTTCTACGGGGTCACGTGAGCGCGCGGGCGCGGCTCACGTCAGGCCGAGGGCCGGCATCAGGTAGTAGAAGGCGAAGATCGCCGAGACGACGTACATCGCCACCGGGACGTCCTTCGCCCGCCCGGCCGCGAGCCGCAGCACCACGAAGGTGATGAAGCCCATGCCGATGCCGTTGGTGATCGAGTAGGTGAACGGCATCATCACCATCGTCACGAAGGCGGGGACGGCGATGGTGTGGTCGGCCCAGTCGATCTCCTTGACCGAGCCGGCCAGGATCAGGAAGCCCACCGCGAGCAGGGCCGGGGTGGCCGCCTGGGACGGCACCATGGTGGCGACCGGGGTCAGGAACAGCGCCACGGCGAACAGCGCGCCGGTGACGACGTTCGCGAAGCCGGTGCGCGCGCCCTCGCCCACGCCGGCCGTGGACTCCACGAAGCAGGTGGTGGCCGAGGAGGAGCTGGCGCCGCCGGCCGCGACCGCGATGCCGTCGACGAAGAGGACCCTGTTGATGCCGGGCATCTGGCCCTGGGCGTCGGTCAGCTTGGCCTCGTCGCTGACACCCATGATGGTGCCCATCGCGTCGAAGAAGCACGACAGCAGCACCGTGAAGACGAACAGCACGCCGGTCACCACACCGACCTGGGAGAAGCCCCCGAACAGGCTGACCTTGCCGATCAGGCCGAAGTCCGGCGTGGCGACCGGGTTGCCGGGCCACTTGGGCGTCGTCAGGCCCCAGCTCGGGATCTTCGCGACGGCGTTGACGATCACCGCGACGACCGTCATCGTGACGATCGAGATCAGGATCGCGCCGGGGACCTTGCGGACGATCAGCGCGAGGGTGAGCAGGGCGCCCAGGACGAAGACGAGCACGGGCCAGCCGTTGAGGTGTCCGCCGGTTCCGAGCTGAAGGGGCACGGTGGTCTGCGCGGCGTCCGGCATGCGGGAGACGAAGCCGGAGTCGACCAGACCGATCAGCATGATGAACAGGCCGATGCCGATCGCGATCGCCTTGCGCAGGCTGTAGGGGACGGCGCTCATCACGCGCTCGCGCAGGCCGGTGGCGACCAGCACCATCACCACGAAACCGGCCAGCACCACCATGCCCATCGCGTCCGGCCAGGACATCCGCGGCGCGAGCTGGAGCGCGACGACCGAGTTCACGCCGAGGCCGGCGGCGAGTGCGATCGGGACGTTGCCGATCACGCCCATGAGGAGCGTGGTGAACGCGGCGGTCAGCGCCGTCGCGGTCACCAGCTGCCCGTTGTCCAGCTGGTGACCGTACATGTCCTTCGCGCTGCCCAGGATGATCGGGTTGAGCACGACGATGTAGGCCATCGCGAAGAAGGTGGCGAAACCGCCGCGGATCTCGCGCGGGAGCGTGCTGCCCCGCTCGGAGATCTTGAAGTAGCGGTCGAGCGCGCCGTGGGCGGACGCCTGCCCCGACTGTCCGGGGGCGGGGACCTTGGCGGGAGCCGAGGTGGGCATTGGATGTTCCTACGAGCAGAAGTGGACAAGCGTAAACAGTTTCAGTATGAACATATAAATGCGGCCGACGCTATCTCCGCGCGTAGACATGATCGCCTCGTAAGCTGTCCCCATGGCGAAGTGGACACCCAAGCACGAGGCGCCGGAGCCCCTGGAGGGCCCCGTCGTCGCCACCATCACGGGCGGCACGATCCTCTGGTTCGTCCTCTTCCTGGCGCAGCTGCCCTTCTACGGCTGGTTCGACGACCACGGACACACGTGGTGGCTGTGGACCTGCCTCACCGGAGGCGTGCTCGGGCTGTACGGCGTCTGGTTCGTCAGAAAGCGGGACGCGGCGATCAAGCGGGCGGCGGCCGCGGAGTCGTCCCCCGCAGAGTGACGCGTACTACCACCGCACGAGAGCGCTCCTCCCCTGGTCGGATCTTCCGGACACTCGGCGGGTGAAGCCGCGAAGCGGCACGTACCGTCAAGGCATGCGGCACATCGACGCGGGCGCCGAGCTCGACCCTGTGCATCCCGTTCCCGTCCCGGTGAACACGCGCGGCCTGACCGCGGCCGAGGTCGCGGACCGGATCGCGCGCGGACAGGTCAACGACGTACCGGTGCGCAGCAGCCGGTCGATGGGCGAGATCGTCCGGGCGAACGTCTTCACCCGGTTCAACGCGATCATCGGCGTGCTGTGGCTGATCATGTTCTTCGTCGCGCCGATCCAGGACAGCCTCTTCGGCTTCGTCATCCTCGCCAACACCGGCATCGGCATCGTCCAGGAGTGGCGGGCGAAGAAGACCCTCGACTCCCTCGCCGTGATCGGGGAGGCGCGGCCGACGGTCCGCCGGGACGGCACCGCGGCCGAGGTGAGCACGTCCGGGATCGTGCTGGACGACCTGCTGGAGATCGGGCCCGGGGACAAGGCCGTGGTCGACGGGGTGTGCGTCGAGGCCGACGGGCTGGAGATCGACGAGTCGCTGCTCACCGGCGAGGCCGACCCGGTGGCCAAGCGGCCCGGGGACCCGATCATGTCGGGCAGCTTCGTCGTCGCCGGCGGCGGCGCCTTCCAGGCCACCAAGGTGGGACGCGAGGCCTACGCCGCCCGGCTGGCCGAGGAGGCCTCCCGGTTCACTCTCGTCCACTCCGAGCTGCGCACCGGCATCTCCACCATCCTCAAGTACGTGACGTGGATGATGATCCCGACCGCGATCGGCCTGGTCGTCAGCCAGCTGTTCGTCAAGCAGCACGGCTTCAAGGACTCGGTGGCGCGCACGGTGGGCGGGATCGTGCCGATGGTCCCGGAGGGCCTGGTCCTGCTGACCTCCGTGGCCTTCGCGATCGGCGTCATCCGGCTCGGCCGGAAACAGTGCCTGGTCCAGGAGCTTCCCGCCATCGAGGGGCTCGCCCGCGTCGACACCGTCTGCCTCGACAAGACCGGCACCCTCACCGAGGGCGGCATGGACGTCACCGAACTCCGGCCGCTGCAGGGCGCCGAGGAGTCCTACGTGCGCAAGGTGCTGGGCGCGCTCGGCGAGTCCGACCCGCGTCCGAACGCCTCCCTCCAGGCGATCATCGACGCCTACCCCGACGTCGAGGACTGGCGCTGCACGGAGTCCCTGCCCTTCTCCTCCGCCCGCAAGTACAGCGGCGCCTCCTTCAGCGAGGGCGACGGCGAGTCCAGCACGTGGCTGCTGGGGGCGCCCGACGTGCTCCTCGCCGAGGACGACCCGGCGCTCGCGGAGACCGCCCGGCTCAACGAGCAGGGCCTGCGGGTGCTGCTCCTCGCCCGGGCGGGCCGTGACCTCGACGACCCCGAGCCCGCGCGGGGCGCCCGCCCCACCGCCCTGGTCGTCCTCGAACAGCGGCTGCGCCCCGACGCCGCCGACACCCTGCGCTACTTCGCCGAGCAGGACGTCCACGCCAAGGTCATCTCCGGTGACAACGCGGTGTCCGTGGGCGCGGTGGCCGGGAAGCTGGGCCTGACCGGGCGCACCGTCGACGCCCGCCGCCTGCCCGCCGAGCCGGAGGGGATGGCGCGGGCGCTGGACGAGGGCACGGTGTTCGGGCGCGTCACCCCGCAGCAGAAGCGGACCATGGTGGCGGCGCTGCAGTCCCGCGGCCACACGGTCGCGATGACCGGCGACGGCGTGAACGACGTCCTGGCCCTCAAGGACGCCGACATCGGCGTGTCCATGGGCTCCGGTTCGGAGGCCACGCGCGCGGTCGCGCAGATCGTGCTGCTCGACAACAGCTTCGCGACGCTGCCCTCGGTGGTGGCGGAGGGCCGGCGGGTCATCGGCAACATCACGCGGGTGGCGACCCTCTTCCTCGTCAAGACGGTCTACTCGGTGCTGCTCGCGCTGCTGGTGGTGTGCTGGCAGGTGGAGTACCCCTTCCTGCCCCGCCACCTGACCCTGCTCTCCACCCTGACGATCGGCGTCCCGGCCTTCTTCCTCGCCCTCGCCCCGAACAAGGAACGGGCCCGGCCCCACTTCGTACGGCGGGTCATGCGGTACGCCATCCCGGGCGGGCTGGTGGCGGGCGCGGCCACCTTCGTGACCTATCTGGCGGCCCGCCACTACTACACGGGCCCGGGTCAGCTGGACGCCGAGACCAGCGCGGCGACCCTGACCCTCTTCCTGATCTCGATGTGGGTCCTGGCGATCATCGCCCGCCCCTACACCTGGTGGCGGATCGCCCTCGTCGCCGCGATGGGCGTGGCTTTCCTGTTCGTGCTCATGGTCCCGTGGCTCCAGCACTTCTTCGCCCTGAAGCTGGTGGGCATGACGATGCCGTGGCTCGCGGTCGCGGTGGCGGCGGTGGCGGCGGCCGCCCTGGAACTCCTGTGGAGGTGGGTCGGCCGCCGCTTCCCGGTGTAGGGCGTGTTTCGGACGTCCCGCCTCACCCGGGAGAGCCGGGTCAGTCGAACCAGCGGTCCCGGGCCAGCTCCCCGGTGCGGGAGGGGTCCTCCAGCAGGGCCGCCACCTCGAAGCGGCGCGGCCACTGGCCGGCCGCCCAGGCGAGCCCGGCGGCCACCCCTTCCAGGGTGGCGGCGTGCAGGGTGCCGTCGGAGGTCAGGCGCCAGTCCAGCCCGACGCCGTCGACGATGAGTTCCTCGTGCTCGACGTAGGCCGAGGGGGTGCGCGGGCCGAGCAGGACGCGCACCGGGTCCGGCACGTCGTGCTCGGCGCCCTCGGAGTGCACCTCACCGGTGACGGACTCGCTCAGGCGCCGCACCTGGAAGAGTTCGGCCAGTTCGGCCGCACGGGCCGGGCGTACCGGCAGCAGCGGGACGCCGCGGGTGAAGGGCAGCAGGTCGGGCGAGTCGACGACGACGGCCTCGGCGGCGTCCACCACCTCGACCCGCCCGTCGACGACGGCCCGCAGATCGTCCGGCAGGGTCACCTGCTCGGGGTCCAGCTCGGCCAACGCACCGTACAGGGCGTGCAGTTGGGCGCCGGTGACCACGCGTCCGGGGTCGGCGAGCCGGTCCAGCAGCTCGGCGGCGCCGCCCGGCTCGGCCAGCAGCGAGGACACGGACGTCCGTACGCCGAGCGCCCGCAGCACCTGCTCGTCCTCGAACCCGGTCGCGTCCGCCTCGTCGTAGAGGCCGCGCAGCAGCGGATCGCCGCCGGAGGCCAGCAGGCCGGCGGGCCGGCGGCCGTCGAGCACCGGGTGCCCGCGCAGCCACCAGGCGGTATAGGGCCGTACGGTCTCGTGCGTGCCGTCGGGCAGCAGGACCCGCACCGGCTGGGTGAGCGCGTCGCGCAGCGGCGGCCGCGCGAGCAGGGCCAGCGCCTGCGGCCACTTGTCGTCGTCCACGAGATCCAGGTCGCGCACGCCGAGCAGCTCGGTGGCGACGGGCGGTACGGGCGAGTCGGGGAACCGGTCGAGGACGTCCTCGCTCCACACGTCGACCGCGTCCAGCAGACCGGGGTCGTCGGGCTCGGCGAAGTCCCCCTCGCGGGGCTCCAGCTCGTCCGGGTCGAGGACGACGTCGGCGGCCCGGACGAGCGCGAAGTCGGCGAGCACGCCACAGGCGGTCAGCGGCTGCCGCCCCCACCGCCCGGCCAGCTCGGCGTCGACGGTCGCGAGTTCGCCCTCCCGCATGATCTCGTGGAAGGGGCTGCCGGGGAGCACGAGCTCACCGGCGGGCGCGAGTTCACCGTCCTCGTCGGGCAGGGCGAGGGCGCCCAGCCACGGCTCGTCGCCCGGGTCCAGTCCCGCGTCCCGCACGAGCGCGAGGACGGTCTCGGCCAGCTCCTCGGCGTCGGGCGCGTCCTGCTCCCAGTCCAGCCCGCCGTCGTCGTCGAGGGATGCGGCGACGGCCGCCCGCACCTGGGGGGTGGTGAGCACGGCGCGCGGCGTGGCGGGCAGCGCGCCCAGCTTCTCCAGCAGGGGATGGACCGCGTCCGGGTGGGCGACCTTCAGCCCGAGCCGGGCGAGCGTCTCCGGGGCGACGCGCGCGGCGTCCGGTCCCGGCAGCAGTACCTGCCGGGGCCCGATCGTGGTCCTGCAGCCCGCCGCGCCGGACGCCCGGGAGGTGTCCCGGGCCAGCGGCACGGGCAACCCGGACAGCCGGTCCGGGTCGACCCCGGCGAGGCTGTCGTAGAGCCGCCGCCACCAGCCGGGCTCCTTCTCCAGCCCGGCCAGCCGGTCGACGGCGTCGGTGAGCGGGACCCGGGCGACGCCCAGGGTCCGCAGCTCCACACGCCGTTCGAGTCCGGCGGGCAGCAGGGTGGGCAGCACCTCGGCGAGCACCCGCACGGTGTCCGCGCCCGCGCCCTCGACGACCTCGGCGTCCCGGGGCCGCAGGGCCTCGGGCAGATCGGAGTCCTCCTCACCGCGGGAGCCGGACTCGGAGCCGGACTCGGAGCCGGGCTGGGCAGCACCGGAGACCGCGGGGCCGGGCCCGGCGGCGGGCGGCAGGAAGGCGGTGCGCGGGAGCCTGTCGAGGATCGCCTGCCGCAGCGCCCCGTCCAGCTCGCCCTTGCCCAGCGGGCCGGGGACGAGACCGATGACGCCCTCGGTCACCGGCCGCCACGCGGCGAGGAGTTCCGCGTACGCGTCCGCCGCCCGCTGCACGAGGAAGTCGGTGAGGGGGCCGGCGGCCGCGTGCCGGCGCGTGCTGTCGAGGGGGAAGGAGGCGATGAGGAGCGCGGGCGCGCCCAGGGGCTCGTCGCTCGGCGTCGGGGCGTGTACCACCGGGCTGGTGCGCGGGCGCTCGGGGCTGCCGTCGGGCCCGGCGGGCACGGCCCAGGTGACGGACCAGTGGGGCCGCAGCCGCTCCTCCACCGGCCGGTCCGCCAGCAGGTCCGCGGTGAGCGGGCCGTGCGCGGCGGACGTGCGCCAGCGCGTGGTGCCGTGCCGGGTGTCCGCCACGACGGTGAAGGGCCCGTCGGTGCCGCGCCGCAGCGTGCGCGGGGCGTCGCCGCCGACCTCGATCACGACCTCCTCCAGGCCGGGCAGGGCGAGCAGGAGGGCGTCGTCGACGGCTTCGAGGAGGCGCTCGGCGAGGTCGGCGGCGGCCGTGTCGCGCAACGGCAGGATGACGGCGGTGTCGTACGGGTCGGGAGCGGTGCCCTCGGCCGCGAACGGCAGCCTCAGCAGCGGCACGTGCCCGTCCCGGCGCCGGATCTCGTCACCCAGCTCCCGGTTGTCGCGCGCCGTCCCGGCGGCCAGCTCACGGGCCTCGGCGAGGGACCAGCGGACGCCGCCGTGGCGGCCGACCACGGCGGGCTCGTCGGTGACGGCGAGCACGGCGGCGAAGCCGACGCCGAAGCGGCCGACGGCCGTCTCCCGGGCGTCCCGCTTCGCGGAGGCGCGCAGGGTGGCCAGCGACTCCACGCCGGCGGCGTCCAGGGGGGCGCCGGTGTTCGCGGCGACGAGGACTCCGTCGCGGAGGGTGAGGCGCAGACGGCCGGGCACCCGGGCGCGGGCCGCCGCGTCCGCGGCGTTCTGGGCGAGCTCCACGACGAGCCGGTCGCGGTAGCCGCCGAGGACCAGCTCCTCCTCGGCGTTGGCGTCCTCCCGGAACCGGGCGGGACTGGTGGCCCAGGCGTCGAGCACACCTCGCCTGAGCCGGGCGGTCCCGAAAGCGTCCGCACCCTCGGCTGCGGGCCGCACGAACTTGCTCACGTTGCTACTCCTCATCGGCCCTCGTCGACCCGTCGGCCCTCGTCGACGTGAGCACGAAGGTACCGCGAGATACCGAGGGGCTCCGCCCCGGATCGTGCGCCGGCAGCACCGTCTCGGCACGGGCCGACGTTTTCCAGCCCGTCCGGCGCTCGCGGACCCGGCCTTCCGGACCGGAAGCCCGGAAGGCCGGAAGCCCGGAAGCCCGGAAGCCCGGAAGCCCGGAAGCCCGGAAGCCCGGGAAGCCGGAAGCCGGGAAGCCGGAAGCCCGGGAAGCCGGAAGCCCGGGAAGCCGGAAGCCCGGAAGCCCGGGAAGCCGGAAGCCCGGGAAGCCGGAAGCCGGGAAGCCGGGAAGCCGGGAAGCCGGAAGAGAAGAAACGGGTGTTCCGGGGGCGCTGTTCCAGGGGCGCGGCCCCCAAAGGCACCCAGGCACCCACCCCCACCGGCCCGCGGAGCTACGAGTGCCCGAGCTCCGCCGCCGACTCGTCGGAGACGGCCGGTACGGAACCCGAGTCCGGCGCCGGCCGCAGCGGGAACGGATCCACCCGCGTCTCGTCGATCACCGGCGGAGCCGGCTGCGGCGGCCTGGGCATCACCGCCGCCTCGGAGTGGCCACCGCAGCCGTAGGCGAGCGAGACGACCCGCCCGTCGGCCGGGGAGAACTCGTTGGCGCAGACACCGAAGGCCTGCCCCAGCGAGCCGCCGATCGGCTGGAGGAAGCCGCAGCTGACACAGGACGCGGGCGCCGCCTGCGCCATCGGCGTCTTCGCGCCGTACGCCTCCTCCCAGCGGTCCGCGGCGATGTGCAGCCCGTAGCGGGAGAGGACCCGGGAGCGGCGCATCCCCAGTTCCTCGGCGACCGCCGCGATGGAGCCGCGGGCCGGGGCGACGGGCAGGCTCGCGGGCACGCCCGAGGTGACCTCCGCGTCCTCCGCCTCCGCCAGCTCCGCCATCTCCGCGGAGACGGCGGAGTCCGGCGCCGGCTGGTCCTCGCCGGAGTACCCCGGCTCCAGCCGCAGGTCCTCCGCGTCGGTCGGCAGCAGATCGCCCGGCCCCATGTCCCCGGGCCGCAGCCGCTCGCTCCACGGCACCCACTCCGGCGCCAGCAGCGCGTCCGGACCGGGCAGCAGGACGACCTCGTCCAGCGTGACGAACCTGGCACGGGAGGCACGCGCGACCGTCACCGCCCAGCGCCAGCCCCGGTACCCGAGCTCCTTGCACTCGAAGAAGTGCGTGACAACGCGGTCGCCCTCGGACTCCAGCCCCACGTGCTCGCCCACCACCCCGGGCGCGGCGGCCTCCTCGGCTGCGGCGCGGGCGAGGTCGACGGCCTCGGCGCACAGGCGGTCGGGGGTGCGGCTTCGCGTTGTCGCTG
Organism: Streptomyces sediminimaris; assembly: GCF_047049295.1. Classification (NCBI taxonomy): domain Bacteria; kingdom Bacillati; phylum Actinomycetota; class Actinomycetes; order Kitasatosporales; family Streptomycetaceae; genus Streptomyces; species Streptomyces sediminimaris. Next base: position 3,851,676 of record NZ_JBJWOT010000001.1, read on the forward strand.
CGCTCACAGGTATCGCTTCTCTCCTACGCCGTCACTCGGGTGCGCCGGCCTGAAGGCGGTGGGAGCGGACGGAGCGGACCGAGGGACCGCGTCGACGTCCACGCCCGATCGCGCTCGGGCGCACCTCATACATCCATTCTGCTGGATGTCCGCAAGGCGCGCGGCCGAGAACGTTCGCCACGACGCGCTACGCACGCTACCTTCTCGCGACCGCTCGGCCTACACCGACGGGACGTTTCCCGTGCCCGAAACCTCCGGCGGACCGATCAACTCGCCAAGTACGCGCCCATACGCGCGGTAACCGCACTACACACGGGTTTCTCGGGGCACTATGACGGGGTGGCAGCCGCAAGGACACCCCCAGGGACCACCGGAGTCGGTGGGACCAAGGGCAGCGGTCGTGGTGGCGGTTCGGGCCGGTTCGGCGGGTCCGTCCGCGCGGTCGGCCGTGCCCTGCACTTCCCGGTGACCGGAGCAGCCCGCGGCATCAGAAAGGCGACCCACGCCCACGGCGCCGGGGAATCCGGCCTCGGCAAGCTGATCGAACTGCACGCGGTGAACGGCGCAGGCGACGTCATGATCACCGTCGCCCTCGCCTCGACGGTCTTCTTCTCCGTACCCACCGACGAGGCCCGCGGGCGCGTCGCGCTGTACCTCGCGATCACCATGGCACCGTTCACGGTCCTGGCCCCGGTGGTCGGCCCGCTCCTGGACCGGCTGCCGCACGGCCGCCGGGCCGCGATGGCGGGCTCCATGCTGGCCCGCGCGCTGCTCGCGCTGATCATCTCCGGCGCGGTCTCCACCGGCAGCCTGGAGCTGTACCCGGCCGCACTCGGCGTCCTCGTCGCCTCCAAGGCGTACGGCGTCGTGCGCAGCGCCGTCGTGCCCCGTCTGCTGCCACCCCGCTTCTCCCTGGTGAAGGCCAACTCCCGGGTCACCCTCGGCGGGCTCCTCGCCACCGGAGCCGCGGCCCCCATCGGAGCGGGCCTGCACGCGATAGGACCGCGCTGGCCGCTCTACGGCGCCTTCGTGATCTACATCTGGGGCATGTTCCTGTCCTTCTCCCTGGCACCGAAGGTCGACTCGGCGAAGGGCGAGGACATCGCCCTGCTCGCCGCGGACGAGGCACATCTGCACGGACCGCACCGCAAGGCGGTCAAGCGCCCCGGCCTGAGAACCGTGGGCAGCGCGGTCACGCACGCGCTCGGCGCCAACGCCACCCTGCGCTGGCTGTCCGGCTTCCTGACCTTCTTCCTCGCCTTCCTGCTGCGCGAGCACCCTCTGACCGGCTCCAGCGCGGCCGTGTCGCTGGGCATGGTGGCCGTCGCGGCGGGCGCCGGCAACGCGCTCGGCACGGCGGTCGGCTCGTGGCTGAAACAGCGGGCGCCGGAGATCATCATCGTGACGGTCGTGGCGATCGTGCTGGGCGCGGCGATCGTCGCGGCGATCTTCTTCGGCGCGCTCCTGGTGGCGTGCCTGGCCGCCGTCGCCGGGTTCTCGCAGGCGCTGGCCAAGCTCTCCCTGGACGCGCTGATCCAGCGGGACGTGCCGGAGCCGGTGCGCACCTCGGCGTTCGCACGCTCGGAGACCATGCTCCAGATGGCGTGGGTGCTGGGCGGCGCGATCGGCATCGTGATGCCGCTCAACGGCACGGCGGGCCTGTGCCTGGCCGCCGCGGTGCTCGCGCTCGGCCTGTTCACCACGGTCCGCGGTCTGCTCAGCTCGGCCCGGCACGGCGGCGCCGCACGGCCCCGCGTGGCCTAACGCACAGGCACGCCGCACACCCCGCGTGACGGAGCGGCCCAAGGCGCCAGATAGCCTTCCACCATGACCTCGATGCCACGCGGCGGAGCCGCAGATGTCACCGCCGCCGCTGTGCGACGCCGCCGGGCCGTCGCCGCCGTCGGCGCCGTATCCGCCGGACTGCTCGTGCTGTCGGCGTGCGACAAGCCGACGCCGCTGGCCACGATCACCGTCGGCCGCTCCTCCGTCAGCTCGGAGGCCACCTGCGGCGGCGAGGGCAAGACGCTGCAGACCGCCGCCCTGACCAAGTGCCTGCAGGACAAGAACGTCAAGTCCATCAAGGTCGACCCCGACGAGACCGTCCGCTTCGGCGTCGACCCCGACATCGCGGACAAGCGGTGGACGATCCTGATGAACGGTCAGCCGTTGACCGAGGACAGCGACAAGACCTACCGCACCATCCCGGGCAGCGTCTTCTTCAACGCCCAGTACGGCGCCCAGGGCAACTCCACCGTGGTCTCCATCAAGGCGGGCAACGGCAAGAAGAGCGGCACGGCGGTCACCGGCCTGTGGAACTTCAAGTTCAAGAAGGACGACTGACCGAGCCCGACATGTCCCGCGTACGTGTGCTCGTGGCCACCGCGGTCCCCGTCGAACGGGACGCGGTGGCCCAGGCGTTCCCGGGACACGGCCCCACCGTGATCGCGGCCGGGGTGGGCCCCGCCCTCGCCGCCGCCACCACGGCCACCGCCCTCACCACCGCCGCCCTGGAGGGCAACCCCTACGGCCTCGTGGTCTCCGCCGGGATCGCCGGCGGCTTCCAGCCCGAGGCCCCCCTCGGCTCCCTCGTCGTCGCCGACGAGATCACCGCCGCCGATCTGGGCGCGGAGACGGCGCAGGGATTCGTACCGGTCACCGAACTCGGCTTCGGGACCGTCACCCACCGGCCACCGGACGCACTCGTACGAGACCTCGTGGCCGCGACCGGCGGACACCCCGGAGCCGTACTGACCGTCTCCACGGTGACGGGGACCGCCGAGCGCGCCGCCGCCCTGCGCGCCCGCCACCCCCGCGCCCTCGCCGAGGCCATGGAGGGCTTCGGAGTGGCCGAGGCGGCCGCCGCGCACGGCGTGCCCGTGGTGGAGATCCGCGCGGTGTCCAATCCCGTCGGCCCGCGCGACCGCGCCGCCTGGCGCATCGGTGACGCCCTGACCGCGCTGACCGAGGCCTTCGGGAAGCTGGCGCCCGTCCTGGAGAGTTGGAACCCGCATGACCAGTGAGCAGCCCCTGCAGATCGCGTACTCGCCCTGCCCGAACGACACCTTCGTCTTCGACGCCCTCGCCCACGGCCGCGTGCCGGGCGCGCCCGCGCTCGACGTGACCTTCGCGGACATCGACATCACCAACGGCATGGCCGAGCGCGGCGAGTTCGACGTACTGAAAGTGTCCTACGCCGTCCTGCCCTACGTCCTCGGCGCGTACGCGCTGCTGCCCTGCGGGGGCGCGCTCGGCCGGGGCTGCGGGCCGCTGGTGCTGACCCGGGAGGCGGGCGCCGAGCTGGGCGGCCGTACCGTCGCCGTGCCGAGCGAGAAGTCGACGGCGTATCTGCTCTTCCGCCTCTGGGCCGCCGACACGGTCCCCGGCGGGGTCGGCGAGATCGTCGTGATGCCCTTCCACGAGATCATGCCGGCCGTGCGCGACGGAAAGGTCGACGCGGGCCTCGTCATCCACGAGGCCCGCTTCACCTACCAGAACTACGGGCTGCACAAGCTCGCGGACATGGGCGAGCACTGGGAGCACACCACCGGGCTGCCGATCCCGCTGGGCGCGATCATCGCGAAGCGGTCACTGGGCGCCGGGGCCCTGACGGGTCTGGCCGACGCGATCCGCACCTCCGTGCGCGCCGCCTGGGACGCCCCCGAGGCCTCCCGCCCGTACGTGATGGAGCACGCCCAGGAGATGGACCCGGCCGTCGCCGACCAGCACATCGGCCTGTACGTCAACGAGTTCACCGCCGACCTCGGTGAGGACGGCTACGCGGCGATCCGCGGCCTGCTCACCCGCGCCGCGGCCGAGGGACTCGTACCGCCCCTCGGCCCGGAGGCCCTGGAATTCCCGTGAAAGGGCGCTTACACGTCGAGCTGGTCGGCGACCGCGCGCAGCAGACCGGCGATCTTCTTGCCCGAGGTCTTGTCGGGGTAGCGGCCCTTCTCGAGCATCGGTGTGATGTTCTCCAGGAGGGTCGTCAAATCCTGCACGATGGAGGCCAGTTCGTCCGGCTTCTTGCGCGTCGCTGCCGCGACCGACGGGGTCGGGTCCAGAACGGTGACCGAAAGCGCCTGGTCACCGCGCTGTCCGGCGACCACACCGAACTCCACGCGCTGACCCGGCTTGAGCGCATCCACTCCGGCGGGCAGGACCGAGGAATGGACGAAGACGTCACCGCCGTCGTCACGGGAGAGAAAGCCGAAGCCCTTCTCACTGTTGAACCACTTGACCTTGCCAGTCGGCAAAGCACACACTCCCTCGATCCGTCCCGGACTGGCCGGACGCCCTTGAACTGCCGTTGAGACAGCCTACCGGGGGTCTCTCCACCCGGATACGCCTTAAAACGGCTATGAGCCCCTACCAGTGAAGGCAGAGGCTCAAAGTGGTGGGGGAAGTGTGACGGCTAACCGATGTGCCGGTAGAGCGTGGCGCGCGAGACTCCAAGAGCCTTGGCAATGGCACTGACGCTCTCCCCCTTGGCCTTACGAGCCTTGGCCACGGTGAGCAGATCCTCAGTGATGACGGTAGGGCGTCCACCAGTGCGCCCCTGAGCCTTGGCCGCATCCAATCCGGCACGGGTGCGCTCTGCGATCATGTCTCGTTCAAGCTCAGCGAAAGCAGCCATCACCGTGAAGAAGAACTTCCCCTCACCGGTAGGCGAGTAGGTACCGGAGAGTGTTCCCGTGAGGATTCGGAGCGCGATTCCACGGGAGCGCAGATCCTCAGCGATCGTCAGCACATCCTTAGTTGAACGGCCAAGCCTGTCCAGCTTCCAGACGCACAGGGTGTCTTCCTCTCGCGAGTAGTCGAGAGCAGCCAGCAGACCAGGACGCTCAGCGTTCTTCCCGGACATGGCGTCCTCAAAGGTCTTGGAGCAGCCAGCAGCCGACAGAGCGTCTTCCTGAAGCTGTGCGTCCTGAGCCTTGGTGCTCACTCGCTTGTATCCGATGACCGCCATTGCCGTTCCCCTCCCTGGTGACCCTTGCCGACACAGGAAATGTCTCATAACTCATCTCAAAACCTCAAGCCATCGAGAGGGGGCGGTTTCCACTGATCGTCTGCGGCCGGCGGACAGGCGGGCCGATCCTCGCAGTGACTTGCCGTCGACGGCGATCACCTGCCGTTTCCCCGAGACTGTTCCCGCGGTGTTCCGGGCGGTGAGGTAGGCGCCGACCGCTTGGTCCAAGGCGTCACCGTCGACGACCGCGAGCACGCGGCCGATCGTGGTCCGCGAGGGGGCACGGCGCCACCTGAGCGGATGCCGGCGGACTCCGACGGCCCGGCTCGACTTTGCCGGTAGGCACGTCTCGTACTCGTCGGAAAACTGCTTCGGAAACTGCTCTTGATAGCAGTGGGGCGGGCCGTCGCGGACCCGCCGGTACCAAGGCTAATGCTCTTCAGGCCGGTGACAGGACGTCGCCGCGTTGTTCCCTCGGGCAGGGAACTACCCTGGTCCGGTGCGTGACAAAACCCAGACGAATTCCACCGGGCCCGGTGACCGGCTGATCCGTGCCGGTGTCATCGTGTTCTTCCTCGGTGCGGTGGCCACAGTCGTCACAGTGGCTCCGCTCTTCCTCCATGCGAAGCCGTTTCCGACCTACATGTTCGGACTGAGCATGCTCATGGGCGTCGGCTTCCTGATGGCGGGGGCCGGGCTGCTCAGGTCGATCGCGGCGGGCCGCCGTCAGGCGCGCGCCGTACGGTAGCCCGCGAACCAGGCCGGGAACCGCGTGAGGTCGTCCAGCACCACGTCCGCGCCGGCCGCGCTCAACTCCTCGGCGCTGCACGGCCCCGTCGCCACGGCCAGCGACAGCGCGTCGGCCTTGCGCGCGCCGCGCACGTCGCCGAGGTGGTCGCCGACATAGACGCTCGCGCCGTGCTCGCGCAGCGCCTCTGCCTTCTGCTCGGCCCACAGGTCGCCCACGACCTCGTCGGGGTGGATGCCCACGTGCTCCAGGTGCAGCTTGGCGTTCGGCTCGTACTTGGCGGTCACCACGATCGCGCGTCCGCCGGCCGTCCGCACCGCGTCCACGGCCTCACGGGCACCGGGCATCGCGGGCGTGGCGGCGATGGCGAAGGCCGGGTACATCGAGCGGTACAGGTCGGCCATCTCCGCGAGCCGGTCCTCGGGGAACCAGTTGACGAGCTCCTCGGCGAGCGGCGGCCCGAGCCGGGTGACCGCCAGGTCGGCGTCGATGTAGGTCCCCGTCCGCTCCGACAGCGCCTGATAGCAGGCGCGGATGCCGGGACGGGAGTCGATGAGGGTCATGTCGAGGTCGAAGCCGACGGTCGGGGCGGAGGCAGTCGTCAGGGCCATATGGGCCATTGTGCCCAGGCGCCACGGCGAAAAGGCGTCCGGCGGGTGTGACCTACATCTTTCCGGCGGGACCCGGCTCCCGCCCTCCCGCCCGGGCCACGCCTCAGCCGGCCCGCGCCCCGAGGAACCACGCCTCAGCCGGACCACGCCCCGCCGGACCGCGGTCCTCCCGCCCTCCCGCCCGGGCCACGCCTCAGCCGGCCCACGCCTGGGCCACGCCTCCGCCGGGTCACGCCCCGCCTGGGTCACGCCCCGCCGCCGGGCTACGGCTTGCGCTGCGAGCGCCACACCACGTACAGGGCCGACAGCAGGGCCGCGCCGCGTACCACCCAGGGCCAGGTTCCGGCGATCGCGTCGCTCATGTGGCCCCGGGCGATGGGGGTGCCCCAGCGGCCGTCGTTCCTGCCCCACAGCCAGACGAGCCCGGCCGCGATCGCGAGGCCGGGCATGCCGGCGACCGCCCACTTCGACTCGTTGGGGGTCAGTCGGCGGGAGGCGTAGGCGATGAGCCAGCCGAGCAGCAGGGCGAACCAGTTGCCGAGGACCGCGCCGGCGACGAGCAGGCCGGCGGCGATCAGCAGCAGCGGGTTGCTCCAGCCGCCGGCGGGCAGCGGCAGGCGGCGGCGACGGGCCACGGGGGCGTCGACGACCGCGTCCTCCGCGGCCCGCCCGGCCTCCCCGGTGGCCGGTGCCTCCTCCGTCTCCGGCTTCTCCGGCTCCTTCGGCCGCGGCGGCCTGAGCAGGTCCGGGATCTCCACGCCGCCGGTGAACCCGGGCACGCTCTCGCCGAACGGGGTCGTCTCCACCCGCCACCAGTCCGGCTGGACGACGCTGGCGCCGAGTTCCGCGGCGCTCGCCAGGTGCGGGGGTGCGGGGCCGTGGTCGGGGGCGGGCGGCTCGGGCCGCGCGGGACGCGGGCGCGGCACCGCCCGGCGCAGGCTCTTCGGCAGGCGCCCGCCGCCGTCCGCCGGCTCGTCGTCCCGCTGCACCGGCACATGGGTGGGGGCCGGCGCCGGTACGGCGGGCGGGCCCGCGGCGGGGGCTCCCCCGGCGGCGGCGACGACCTCGTCGGGACTGCCGAGCCGGGAGAGGATGCGGCGGACCGCGGCGGGACTGTCGGCGGTCGACTTCGCCCGCCGCCGGTCGATCTCGTTGCGCAGCTCGGACACCAGCCGCATCCGGGCGGCCGACGGCAGCTGCCGCTGCTGCGCCACGTCGCCGACGCGGCTCAGATACTCGTAGACGACCTTGTCGCTCTCGATCCCCAACGAAGTCCCCTCCGGGGTCGGGCCCTTGTAAACCCCGCGGGACGAAGGTAGCGCAGGTGGGCATTCCCAGCCCGTACGGCGTTCGAGGACGAGACCGCCGGGACCGCCGAGGCGGCCGACGCCCATGAGACAGAGGAGGCCGGCGGGAGCGCGGGGGCGAAGCCCTCACGGGCGTCGGCCGCGACGCGGGCAGCCGCTAACGTGGGGCAGATGAGCACCCCGGCTCCGCGTTCACTCGCAGAGGCACTCCGCGGCAGGGACGACGCCTCCCTGGCGGAGCTGCTGCGCGCCCGTCCCGACCTCATCACCCCCGTGCCCACCGACCTCACCCAGCTGGCGACGCGGGCCGGGACGCGGGCCTCGGTCGTGCGGGCCCTGGAGCGGCTGGACCGGTTCGCGCTCCAGACCGCCCAGGCGCTGGCGGTGGCCGCGGACCCGGCCGGGTACGGCGACCTGCTCGCGCTGATGGCCGGCGACGAGGGCGACCCGGCGGTCGATGCGGCGCTGCCCCGCGCCCTCGGCACCCTGCGTGAGCAGGCCCTGGTGTGGGGCGCGGACGACCGGCTGCGGCTGGTGCGCACCGCCCGTGAGCTGCTCGCGCCGTCGCCGCAGCACCCGTCGCCGACCGGGCTCGGGCCGACGGTGCGGGAGGCGACGGCGGGCATGTCGCCGGGGCGGATCCAGGAGATCGTCACCACGGCCGGGCTGCCCTCGACGCACGACTCCGTCTCCGCCATCACCGCGCTCACCGACCTGTTCGGCGACCGGCGCCGTATGACGGCACTGCTGGACGGGGCGTCCGCCGAGTCGCGGGAGGTGCTGCAGCGGCTGGTGTGGGGGCCGCCGTACGGGCAGGTCACCGCCGATCCGGCGCCCCGGCTGCGCTGGCTGCTCGACCGGGGGCTGCTGCTTCCGACGGCGCCCGGCACGGTCGTACTGCCGCGCGAGGTGGCCCTGCACCTGCGCGGCGGCCGGGCGCACCGCACCACCGAGCCGCTGCCGCCCGGCCTGGAGGTGACGGGCACGCACCGTCCGCAGGTGGTGGACGCGACCGCGGCCGGGCAGGCGTACACCGCCGTGTCGACGGTGGAGGAGCTGCTGAAGGACTGGCACGAGGGCGGGCCCGCGGTGCTGCGTTCCGGCGGCCTGAGCGTGCGCGACCTCAAGCGCACCGCCGTCGCGCTCGACGTCACCGAGCCCGCCGCCGCCTTCTGGGTCGAGCTCGCCTACGCGGCGGGGCTGCTGGCCTCCGACGGGGAGGCCGACGAGCGGTACGCGGCCACCCCCGCCTACGACGAGTGGCTGGAGCTGCCGGCCGCCGAGCGCTGGGCGCGGCTCGCCGAGGCGTGGCTGACGGCGACCCGGACGGCGGGCGTGGTCGGCGGGCGGGACGCCAAGGACCGTACGTTGTCGGCGCTGGGTCCGGGGCTCGACCGCAGTGCCGCGCCGGAGGTGCGTCACCGGGTGCTGACCCTGCTGGCCGGGCTTCCGGAGGGGGCGTCGCCGTCCGCCGGTTCGGTGCTGGCCCGGCTGCGCTGGGAGCGGCCGCCGCGCGGGCCGGTGGGGCAGGAGGACGACCTGCGCGGGCGGCTCGCCGGATGGGCGCTGTCGGAGGCGGAGACGCTCGGCGTGACGGGACGCGGCGCGCTGTCGGAGCACGGACGCGCGCTGCTGGGGGCGCCCGCGCGCAGGCCCGCCGAGCCGTCCGCGCCCGGCGGATCAGGGACGGGCGCGGCGGGAGCCGGCGGGCCGGGCCCCGGCGACAAGCTCCCCGTCCACCACGTGCACGTCACCCTGGAGCCCCTCTCCCCCGCGGAGCAGGCCACCGCCTCCGCCGCGGCCGCCCGGCTGCTCGCGCCGCTGCTGCCCGAACCGCTCGACCACGTGCTGCTCCAGGCCGACCTGACGGCGGTGGCGCCCGGCCCGCTGCGACGGCCGCTGGCCGACACGCTGGACGTGCTCGCGGACGTGGAGTCCAAGGGCGGGGCGACCGTCTACCGCTTCACGCCCGGTTCCGTACGCCGCGCCCTCGATGCCGGGCGCACCGCCTCCGACCTGCACGCCTTCCTGGCCGCGCACTCCCGCACGCCCGTCCCGCAGCCGCTGACGTACCTGATCGACGACGTGGCCCGCAGGCACGGGCATCTGCGGGTCGGGGCGGCCTCGGCGTACGTGCGCTGCGACGACGACGCGATGCTGAACGAGATCCTCGCCGACAGGCGCGCCGCGGGACTGCGCCTGCGCCGCCTCGCGCCGACGGTCCTCGCCACCCGGGCCGACCCGGCCACCCTCCTCGACGGCCTGCGCGCGATGGGGTACGCACCGGCCGCCGAGTCGGCGGAGGGCGACGTCCTGATCACCCGCGCCGACGCCCACCGCACACCGCCCCGCAGCGCCCCCGAGCCGGTCCCGGACGGACCGCCGGCCCCCGACGCCACCCTCCTCGCCGCGGCGATCCGTGCGATCAGGGCCGGCGACCGGGCCTCCACCACCCCGCGCAGGCAGCCGCCGTCGGCGGGCGGCGACCTCCCGCGCACCAGCTCCGCCGAGACCCTCGCCACCATGCAGGCCGCCGCCCTCACCGGCGAGGCCGTCTGGATCGGGTACGTCAACGCCGAGGGCGCCGCCAGCCAGCGCGTCATCGCCCCCATCCGGGTGGAGGGCGGCTTCGTGACGGCCTACGACCACACGGCGGACGAGGTGCGCACCTACCCCCTGCACCGCGTGACCGGCGTCGCCGAGCTCGCGGAGGACTGATCCCGGACCGGTCACGGCCCGCGGCGATCACCGGGCCATAGGGCACACTGGACGTTTGGCCTCACCTTTGGCCGGAAGAAGGGGTGCCCCGCGTGAATGGTCCACTCATCGTCCAGTCCGACAAGACCCTGCTGCTCGAGGTCGACCACGAGCAGGCCGACGAGTGCCGGCGTGCCATCGCCGTCTTCGCGGAGCTGGAGCGGGCGCCCGAGCACATCCACACCTACCGGGTGACGCCGCTGGGGCTGTGGAACGCGCGCGCGGCCGGGCACGACGCCGAGCAGGTCGTGGACGCGCTGGTGACCTACAGCCGCTATCCCGTGCCGCACGCCCTGCTGGTCGATGTCGCCGACACGATGGACCGCTACGGCCGCCTCACGCTCTCCAAGCACCCGACGCACGGTCTGGTCCTGACCACCACCGACCGGCCGGTGCTGGAGGAGATCCTGCGCTCGAAGCGGATCGCTCCGCTGGTGGGTGCCCGTATCGACCCCGACACCGTCGCCGTGCACCCCTCGGAGCGCGGGCAGATCAAGCAGACGCTGCTGAAGCTGGGCTGGCCGGCCGAGGACCTCGCGGGGTATGTGGACGGCGAGGCGCACCCGATCGAGCTGCACGAGGACGGGTGGGCGCTGCGCCCGTACCAGAAGCAGGCCGTGGAGAACTTCTGGCACGGCGGCTCGGGGGTCGTGGTGCTGCCGTGCGGGGCGGGCAAGACGCTCGTCGGCGCCGGTTCCATGGCGCAGGCGAAGTCGACCACCCTGATCCTCGTCACCAACACCGTCTCGGCCCGGCAGTGGAAGCACGAGCTGGTCAGGCGCACCTCGCTGACCGAGGACGAGATCGGTGAGTACAGCGGGACGCGCAAGGAGATCCGTCCGGTCACCATCGCCACGTACCAGGTGCTGACCACCCGGCGCAAGGGCGTCTACCCGCACCTGGAGCTCTTCGACTCCCGTGACTGGGGCCTCATCGTCTACGACGAGGTGCACCTGCTGCCCGCGCCGGTCTTCAAGTTCACCGCCGACCTGCAGGCCCGGCGCCGGCTGGGGCTGACCGCGACGCTGGTGCGGGAGGACGGGCGGGAGTCCGACGTGTTCTCCCTCATCGGGCCCAAGCGGTTCGACGCGCCGTGGAAGGAGATCGAGGCGCAGGGGTACATCGCGCCCGCCGACTGCGTGGAGGTGCGGGTCAACCTCACCGACTCCGAGCGGCTCGCCTACGCGACCGCCGAGACCGAGGAGAAGTACCGCTACTGCGCGACGACGGAGACCAAGCGCAGGGTGACGGAGGCGATCGTGCGCAGGTTCGCCGGTCAGCAGATCCTCGTCATCGGGCAGTACATCGACCAACTCGACGAGCTGGGCGAGCACTTGAACGCGCCGGTGATCAAGGGCGAGACCTCCAACGCGCAGCGCGAGAAGCTCTTCGACGCCTTCCGGGAGGGCGAGATCAGCGTGCTGGTGGTGTCCAAGGTCGCGAACTTCTCCGTCGACCTGCCGGAGGCGACGGTCGCCGTCCAGGTGTCGGGCACCTTCGGCTCACGTCAGGAGGAGGCCCAGCGCCTGGGCCGGGTGCTGCGCCCGAAGGCCGACGGCCATCAGGCCCACTTCTACTCCGTGGTCGCCCGGGACACCATCGACCAGGACTTCGCCGCCCACCGCCAGCGCTTCCTGGCGGAACAGGGGTACGCGTACCGGATCGTGGACGCGGACGAGATCCTTTCGGGCGAGGGGTGAGGACGGCTCGTACGAGGGGCAGGGGCTCGGGGGACGGGTGAGGGGCGGCTGCTCTCGGCGGGAGCCGCGGAGGGCCGCCGTCACTTGCGGCGCACGCCCGCTTCCTCGCCGTACTCGCCGAGGATGACGACGTCGAACGCAGCGCCCGCGAACACCTTCACCGCGCGCAGCGCGTCGCCGAGGCGGTGACGGTGGCTGCCGAGGACGGGTGTCGCGCCGGGCGGTCGACCGGGGGCTGGGGTGAGGGTTGCTGCACTCATGTCTCCATGGTCCGCCGTGCGGCATAAGGAGGGCATCGGCCTGCGGTCTCAACCTCCTTCACCGCGGCGTACGACTCCGGGCAGATCCCTCCCTCCGGGGGAGGACAGGGGCGTCCCCTAGGGGAGGGGTGTCCGCGCGGGGAGGGTGTCCCCGCGGGGGGAGGAAAATCCGTTGGCTCCCGCTCGGGCCGCCCGTCTAGAATCTCCGCTCTTGCCCGCCTCCCGCCGTGGAGCGCTGCCGCCCGGACGGAAACCGGACGGCTTCCTCGACCATCTGCCCGCAGGTCCCCGGAGGCTTCCCCGTGTCCACGTCCACGTCCGTCGACGACCCTCTCGGACCGCTCTCCCGAGAACGCTCCCACCTCGCCTCCTCGCGCGCCGCGCTGCGCGCCATGCGCGAGGACGTCGAGTCGCTCGACATCAGCGACGTCACCGCGAACTGGGTCAACGCCGAGGTGCTGGCCCGCCAGATCGGCGAGCGCGTCAAGGCGCTGGCCGACCTCAGCGACACCCCGCTGTTCTTCGGCCGCCTCGACTACCTGCACGCCCCGGGCGCCGAGCAGGCCGAGGGGGCGGAGGGCGAGCGCTTCTACATCGGGCGGCGGCACGTGCACGACCACGACGGCGACCCGATGGTCATCGACTGGCGCGCGCCGGTCTCGCAGCCGTTCTACCGGGCGTCCAGGAAGGACCCGATGGACATCGCGCTGCGCCGCCGCTTCGGCTACACGCGCGGCGAGATCACGGCGTACGAGGACGAGCACCTCCTGGAACCGGGCGGCTCGTCGGGGGACCCCCGCGCCAGCAAGCTGCTGCAGCAGGAGATCGAGCGGCCGCGCGTCGGTCCCATGCGCGACATCGTCGCGACGATCCAGCCCGAGCAGGACGAGATCGTGCGCGGCGGGCTCGGCGGCACGGTGTGCGTGCAGGGAGGCCCCGGGACCGGGAAGACGGCGGTCGGCCTGCACCGGGTCGCCTATCTCCTCTACGCGCACCGGGAACGGCTCGCCCGCACCGGCACCCTGGTCATCGGGCCGAACCGCTCCTTCCTGCACTACATCGAGCAGGTCCTGCCCGCGCTCGGCGAGTTGACCGTCCAGCAGGCCACCGTCGACGACCTGGTGGCGGGCGCCGTGGAGGTGCGGGGCGCGGACGACGCGCCCGCCGCGATCGTCAAGGGCGACGCGAGGATGGCCCAGGTGCTGCGCAGGGCGGTCCTGTCGCACGTCGCCCTGCCCACCGAGCCGGTCGTGGTGGTGCGCGGCTCCCGTCGCTGGCGCGTACCCGTGTACGAACTCGAGGGGATCGTGCGCGAGTTGCTCGACCGCGGCATCCGCTACGGCGCCGCCCGCGAGGCGCTTCCGCAGCGCATCGCGCACGCCGTGCTGGTGCAGATGGAGCGGTCGGGGGAGGCGCCCGACGACCGGGTGCAGGACGCGGTGGCCCGCAACCCGGCGGTGAAGGCGGCCGTCAAGCGGATCTGGCCGCCGGTCGACCCGGCGAAGCTGGTGCTGCGCCTGCTCACGGACGCGGAGTTCCTCGCCGCGCACGCGGAGGGTGTCCTGACCGGGGACGAGCAGAAGACGATCCTGTGGGCGAAGCCGGCCCGGTCGGTGAGGTCGGCCAGGTTCTCCTCGGCGGACGCGGTGCTGGTCGACGAGGCGACGGACCTGGTGCTGCGTACGCACTCCCTGGGCCATGTGGTGCTGGACGAGGCGCAGGACCTCTCGCCCATGCAGTACCGCGCGGTCGGCCGCCGCTGCACGACCGGTTCGGCGACCGTGCTGGGCGACCTGGCGCAGGGCACCACGCCCTGGGCGACGCGGAGCTGGGGCGAGGCGCTGGCCCACCTCGGCAAGCCGGAGGGCGTGGTGGAGGAGCTGACGGCCGGCTTCCGCGTCCCGGCGGACGTCATCGCGTACGCCTCCCGGCTGCTCCCGCACATCGCGCCGGGTCTGACCCCGGTCGCCTCGGTCCGGGAGAACCCGGGCTTCTTCGACCTGCGCCCGTCGGCGGGCGCCGCCGAAGTGGTCGCCGCCTGCGAGGAGTTGCTGCGCAACGAGGGCTCGACGGGTCTGATCGCGGCCGATGCCCGGGTGCCGGCCCTGGCGGAGGCGCTGGCGGCGGCCGGCATCCGCCACCTGGCCCCCGGTGAGGAGACGACGGCCGAGACCCGTCTCACCCTGGTCCCGGCGTCGCTGGCCAAGGGCCTGGAGTACGACTACGTGGTCCTCGACGAGCCGCGGGCCGTGGTCGACGGCGAGCCGGACGAGCGCACGGGCCTGCGGCGGCTGTACGTGGCGCTGACCCGGGCGGTGTCGGGGCTGATCGTGACGCACACGGCGCCGCTGCCGCCCCAGTTGCACGGCTGAGGCGGCGCCGGGGGTGCCCCTTGACGCCGGTTGCCGGGTGCGGGGGCGCCGTTGGTTTCCCGCACGGTTCCTCGCGCCCCCGGGACGGTGCGGTCAGCGTGCGTCCAGCACCTGCCGCCATTCCCGCACGGCCTCCTGGGACACCGGCGCCTCCCAGCCCCCGGGCCGTGCCGCCCCGCCGATGTGGAACGCCTCGACGCCCGCCGCCTTCAGCCGCGGCACGTGCTCGAGGCGGAGCCCGCCGCCGACCATGATCTGCGGCTCGTAGCCCGGCTCCCCGCGCCGGGCCGCCTCGGCGAGCAGCACGGGGAGGCCGTCGTCGACGCCCGCGGCCGAACCGGCGGTGAGGTAGGCGTCGAGCCCCGGCAGCCCGTCGAGCTGCTTGCGCAGGGCGTCCCGGTCCGCGGCGCGGTCGATGGCCCGGTGGAAGGTCCACGGGCAGCCGTCCAGCTCCCCCACGAGGCGTTCCACGGCCGCGAGGTCGACGGCGCCGCCCGTGTCGAGGAACCCGAGCACGAACTCCTCGGCGCCCGCGGCCCGCATCCGCCCGGCGGTCTCCACCAGGCGCGCGACGTGGTCCGCGTCGCCCGCGGCGAACCCGTCCGCCAGGCGCAGCATCACCCGCAGCGAGATGTCGACGGCGGCGCGGATCCGGGCGAAGGTCTCGGCCGACGGGCTGAGCCCGTCGGCCGCCATGTCGGTGACCAGCTCGAGGCGGTCCGCGCCTCCGGCCTGGGCGGCGACCGCGTCCTCGACCCCGAGGGCGATCACCTCCAGGACTGCACGCTTGCTCATGGGGCCCCATTCGTCGACTCGGCGGGCGGTACAGGTCTAGTCCAATTCACAGCCTAGCCCGTGCCGCCGCCGGTCCACGACGCCCCGGTGTCACCCGAAGATGTTCAGCTCTCCCGCCTCGGCACCGGCCAGCTCGAAGTCGGCCCCCTTCACCGGCCGCCCGGAGTACAGCCGTACGAGGGTGGCGGCATCGCCGATGAACCGGGCCGGGGGCCGCGCGGCGGTCAGGTCGCCGAGGCGCTGCGGTTCGTCCACGTCGTCGAGGTCGGCGTGCAGCGGCAGATGCTCCTTCTCCCGGGTGATCCGCACGAGCAGGGCGAGCGCGTCCGGCAGTCCCGGCCCGGCGTACGCGCCCGGCTCCCCGAAGGTCTCGCGCACGTCCCCGGCGTGCACCCACTCCCCCAGCGCGACCATGTCCAGCACACCGCCCGCCTCGGCGATCACCGGCCCGGCCTCGGTCATCCCGCGCTCCAGCTCGTCGACGACCCGCGCGTTCGTCCAGTCGGCACGCTCGGCGATGTCGCGGTCGTTGCACTCGGGCGAGAACACCCCCTTCTCGTAGCGGCTCTCCACCACCCGCATCAGCGCGGACGAACAGTGCGCGAGCACATCCCGCACCGTCCAGCCCGGACACGCGGCCGTCGGCAGCGCGAAGTCGCCGTCCGGCCGCGCCCGCAACAGGGGCACCAGCGCGTCCCGTTCGGTGATCAGCAGCCGTCCGGGCAGTTCGGGGTCACGTACCTCGGCAGTAGTCATGGCCTCCACGCTAGTGCCGCCGGACGGACGGCACGCGTCCGGCGATCGGGAACGGCGGGACAATGGCCGCATGGCCGATCACGCCGATCTCGACGCCCTGCGCTTCCGCTGGACCCGCGCCCTGGAAGGCGCCCGTGCCCCCGGTGCCGGTCCCAACCCGGCCCCGTACGCCGACAACCTCCTGGCCCGCTGGCGGGAGCCGCAGCGGCACTACCACACGCTCACGCATCTGACGGCGGTGCTGGAGCACGTGGACGTGCTGGCGCGGTACGCGGCCGACCCGGACGTCGTGCGCCTCGCCGCCTGGTTCCACGACGCGGTGTACCTGCCCGAGCGCTCGGAGAACGAGGAACGCTCCGCCCGCCTCGCCGAGCGCGCCCTGCGCGAGGCCGGGGTGCCCGAACGCAAGACCGCCGAGGTGGCCCGTCTGGTCCGCCTGACCGTCACCCACGACCCGGCCGGCGACGACCCGGACGGCCAGGTCCTGTGCGACGCCGACCTGGCGGTCCTCGCCGCGCCGCCGTCCGCGTACGCCGCCTACACGGCCGCCGTCCGCGAGGAGTACCACTTCGTGCCGAACGAGGCCTTCCGCGAGGGCCGTGCCGCGGTACTGCGCCATCTCCTGGCCCTGCCCCGCTTGTTCAGGACGCCGCACGGGCAGGCGGAGTGGGAGGCGACGGCGCGCTACAACATCGCCTCCGAGCTGGAAATCCTGTCGCTTCCCGAGGACCCGGCGCCCTAGTCTGCGGCCTATGCGCGCATGGGGCGGGAACAGATTGCAGGAAGCCGTCGAGGGCTGTGTCGAGGTGCTGCGGACCGCGGTGGACCGGGACTGGGAGGCGGTGCGGGCCGGCCGGCTGGAGTGGAGCTGCCACGCGACGGCGTTCCACATCGCCGAGGACCTCATCGCGTACGCCGCGAACCTGGCGGGGCGCGCCCAGGACGCCTACGTCCCCTTCGAGATCAGCCTCGAGGAGGGCACCGGCAACGCGGGCCTGCTGCAGGTGATCGAGACGACCGGCGCCCTCTTCGCCGCCACCGTCCGCACGACTCCGCGCGAGGTCCGCGCCTTCCACCCCTACCCGTTCCGCAGCGCGAACCGCGAGGGCTTCGCCGCGATGGGCGTCGCCGAGGTCCTCGCCCACACGCACGACATCGCCGAGGGCCTGGGCCTGGCCTACGAACCGCCCGCCGCGCTGCCCGAGTTCGTCCTCACCCACATCTTCCCGCACGTCCGGCCGGGCCCCGACCACTGGCGCACCTTCCTGTGGGCCACCGGCCGCGGCGACCTGCCGGGGCGCGCCCCGGTCACCGAGTGGCGCTGGCACAACAACCTCGTCGTGCCGGCCGCGCGCCTGACCCTGCAGGGCATCACGCCGGCGGCCGCGCGCGACCTGGTCATGGGCGGCGACGGCGGGTTCGACTGGATCGAGGGCGGCCCGTTCGACGGCACCCGGGATGCCTCCGGCTTCATGCTGAAGGCGTACGAAGGGGGCACGCACCGGCCGGAGTTCGGCGTGTTCGCCCTCGTACGGCGCGAGGACGGCCGCGCCATCGGCGGCATGGGCTTCCACGGCTGCCCGGACGAGGAGGGCCGGGCCGAGATCGGCTACGACCTCGCCGAGGCCGCCCGCGGCAAGGGCTACGCGACCGAGGCGCTGCGCGCCCTGTCCGACTGGGCCTTCGCGCGGGACGACGTACGCACCCTGTTCGCGACGATCGACCGGGACAACCGCCCCTCCCAGGCGGTCGTCACCCGCGCGGGCTTTCAGCGGGTGAGCGAGGACGCGGAGGGGCTCGCCTTCGAACTGCGGCGCTGAGCCGGCGCCGGACCCCGCCGACTAGGGCGTGTCGCGAAAGTGCCGCCCTTTGGGCCGCCGCAGCCCCGCCCCCGTCAGCAGCCGTACCACCTCGCGGCTGCTGACCTGCACCGCTCCGGCGCGCACCGCGTCCGCGTAGCGGTGGGAGGGGATGTCGTAGTGGTCGCGCTCGAAGGCGCGTCCGGGGATGCCCAGCTGCTCGGCGAAGGTGTGCAGTTCGTCGTAGGAGAGATCGCTGACCAGGTGGGACCACATCCGGCCGTGACCCGGCCAGGTGGGCGGGTCGATGTAGACGGTCACGAGGACGTCGTTCCGCCGACGGCCCGGCCCAGCGACCCCAGCGCCGCCACCTTCACCCCCGCCTTGTGGCAGACCCAGTGCGGGTCGGGGCCCAGCTCCGGCTCGACCTCCAGGGCGTGCGGGTCGCCCCCGCCGCAGACCGGGCACAGCGGCCAGCGGCCGTACGCCTCCAGCAGGGCGTCCTGGACGTCCTGCGCGACCAGGCCCGCCACGTAGTCCGCGCCCTGCGGCCACTGCTCGACCCACCAGCGCCGCTGCACGACGGACTCCTCGACCATCGACACCACGTCCGGCGCCGCGACCTCACCGGCGGCCAGATCGGCGAGGACGAGGGCGCGTGCGGCATGCAGGGACTGTTCCAGGGGACTGATGGGGTGCATGCCCCCATTGTGCGCACTCTTGACCGCGGGACCGAGCCGAAAATATCTTTCATACGTGACCCAGAACGTGAAGGAAATTTTCGCCACCGAGGGACCGGGCACGCCGGGCGCGGCGCGCCCGGCACCCCCCGCGCCGGCCGCGCTCGCCGCGAAGGTGCGCACCCTCGGACCCTCCATGACCCGCTCCATGCAGCGGGTCGCCGAGGCCGTCGCCGGCGACCCGGCCGGCTGCGCGGCCCTCACGGTCACCGGCCTCGCCGAGCTCACCGGCACCAGCGAGGCGACGGTCGTGCGGACGGCCAGACTGCTCGGCTACCCCGGCTACCGCGACCTGCGGCTCGCCCTCGCCGGGCTGGCCGCCCAGCAGCAGTCCGGGCGCGCGCCCGCCATCACCACCGACATAGCGGTCGACGACCCCATAGCCGACGTCGTGGCGAAACTCGCCTACGACGAGCAGCAGACCCTCGCGGACACGGCGGCCGGGCTCGACACGGTGCAGCTCGCGGCCGCGGTCGCCGCGGCGGCGGGGGCGCGCCGGATCGACGTCTACGGCATCGGGGCGTCCGGTCTCGTCGCCCAGGACCTCGTGCAGAAGCTGCTGCGGATCGGGCTGCTGGCCCACGCGCACAGCGATCCGCACCTGGCCGTGACCAACGCGGTGCAGCTGCGCGGGGGCGACGTCGCCATCGCCATCACGCACTCGGGGTCGACCGGGGACGTCATCGAGCCGTTGCGGGTCGCCTTCGAGCACGGGGCGACCACCGTCGCGATCACGGGCCGGCCGGACGGACCGGTCACCCAGTACGCCGATCATGTGCTGACGACGTCCACCGCGCGGGAGAGCGAGCTGCGTCCCGCGGCGATGTCGTCCAGGACCAGCCAGCTCCTCGTGGTGGACTGCCTGTTCGTGGGGGTGGCGCAGCGGACGTACGAGACGGCGGGGCCCGCGCTGGCCGCGTCCTACGAGGCGCTGGCGCACCGGCACAGGCGATAGACCGCGACACCGGGGCCGTGGTGTGCCGCGGGTGGGACGTGGCCGGTCCCGCGGTTCCCCGCGCCCTTCTCAGAACAAGACGCTCACCGAACCGTACGTCGAAAGAGCCGCCCCCTATGACCTCCACCTCCAGCCCCCGTGAACTCCGCGCCGCGTTGGAATCACTGACCACCGAGGCCTTCCGGCCCGACCTCGCCGACATCGACCGGCTGCCCACGCTCGAGATCGCCCGGCTGATGAACGGCGAGGACGCCACCGTGCCCGCGGCCGTCGCGAAGCGGCTGCCCGAGATCGCCGCCGCCATCGACGCCGTCGCGGAGCGCATGGCGCGCGGCGGACGGCTGATCTACGCCGGGGCGGGCACCGCGGGGCGGCTCGGCGTGCTCGACGCCTCCGAGTGCCCGCCCACCTTCAACACCGATCCGGACCAGGTCGTGGGCCTGATCGCGGGCGGGCCCGAGGCGATGGTGAGCTCCGTCGAGGGCGCCGAGGACTCCGCGCGGCTCGCCCGCGAGGACCTCGACGCGCTCGGTCTCCTCGCCGCCGACACGGTGGTCGGTGTCTCCGCCTCCGGCCGCACCCCTTACGCCATCGCCGCCGTCGAACACGCCCGCGCGCGGGGCGCGTTGACCGTCGGCCTGTCCTGCAACGCCGGCAGCGCGCTCGCCGCGGCCGCCGAGCACGGCCTGGAGATCGTCGTCGGTCCCGAACTGCTCACCGGCTCCACCCGCCTGAAGGCGGGCACGGCCCAGAAGCTCGTGCTCAACATGGTCTCGACGATCACCATGATCCGGCTCGGCAAGACGTACGGGAACCTGATGGTCGACGTCCGCGCCTCGAACGACAAGCTGCGCGCCCGCTCCCGCCGCATCGTCGCCCTCGCCACGGGCGCGCCGGACGACGAGATCGAGCGGGCCCTCGCGGCCACCGACGGCGAGGTGAAGAACGCGATCCTGGCCATCCTGGCGGACGTCGACGGCCCGACGGCGGCCCGCCTGCTGGCGGACTCCGACGGACATCTGCGGGCGGCGCTGGCGGCGGCGTCCGGCTGACGGCTCACGCCTCCGGCGCGCCCACCAGGCCGGGTTCCAGGTCCAGGGCCGTACGGGAGATCGCGGCCTGCACCTCGGTGTACGCCAGCAGGTAGACGATCCTCACCCGTGATCCAGGATGCGAACGGAAGTAGTCGACGGCTGCGGCCACGAGGGTCTCCGCGGTCTTCCGCACGTCGCTGTTGCCGCCCCCGGTTCCCAGCAACGGCAGCACGACCGAGCGGAGGCCTTCGCCGTCCTCGTTCAGGCGGTCCACGGCGGCCAGGATGTTGCGGACGCACCGTCCCAGGTCGACCACCGGACGGAATCCGGATGTCGGCTCCCCCTCGACGGCACCCACGTGCACGATCCGCTTGACCTGGTGGCTCTCCCGCAGCTCTCCCGGTCCCGTCACCAGCACCTGACCTGCAGTCACATACACTCGGCCCGCCATGTGTTCGGCGAGTTCCAGGGCGACGGTGTCGTGGATCAGTTGACCGCCCTCGTCACGGCGACCTCCGTAGTAGCGGATCGTCGCGGAGATGGTCGCCTCACTGGAACGCGACATCTCCATGCGGGTGTTCTCGGTGTTCACCCAGACATCGACCCCGAGGACGTTGGCCAGGTCGCCGGTGATCATGCCGAGACGGTGGCGGTGGTCACCTGCCAGCGGGACCTCGTAGCGGATGCTCGCGGTCAGCGGCCGTGAGGGCCCTTCCGGGCTCCGCTCGCCGAGCAATTGGCGGCGAAGGGCCTTGTTCTCCCGACTCAGTTTCTTGACGTCGGCGGCCAGTTCGTCCCTGCGGCGGGTCTTCGACAGCCAGGAAAACGACGCCACCATGAAGAAGGCCACGAAGCCCGCGGATCCTCCGAGACTGAAGCCGAGCGCTCTGCCCTCGGAGAGCGAGTCCGGGAACGCCGAGAAGACGAACAGGGCTCCTGCCAGGGAATACAGCAGGATCACAGGGAGTTGCAACGCGTACTGCCGACCTGCCCGGTCCGCGCCCGAGGACCAGATCTGCAAGGCCACGCCCCCCAGGATGAGAACGGCCGTGACGGTCAGCACCAGCGCGCTCATTCGTGTCGTCGCCTCCCTGCTGTGGCCTCGGCCCACCACGCCCGCCGCGACGTCGTACCGATGACGCTATGTCAAAACCGGTGCACGCAGGCCGTTGGGCTGCGCGCATATGACGGCAAGATACTGCCTTTCGTCCGCTGTAGATGGTTTCATCGGTTGTATGGACCCCATTGACTTCGGCGACATCTCCGACCTCAGAATCCGTTTGGGAGTGCTCGCCGACGAAGCCGACCGTCGTCTCGTCACCGTCTTCGGATCGGGCATCAGCAACGCCGTGCTTCCCGGGGTCCCGGAACTCACCCAGCTCTTCCGCGAGCACATGCCGAAGCGCGGCCAGGCCAAGTTCGACGAGACGATCGAACCCATCACCGACCCTGGCCTCAAGTACCAGAATGCGGCAGCCCTGTTGACTCGCCAGGCAGGCGAGTCGGTGGTAATGAGGGCGATCCGGACCGCGGTCCTCCGTGCCTGCCGTGACGTACGGGCGGAAGACGTGGCCAAAGTCGCGCGCGACGAGGAGCAGTGCCGCGCCTATGTGAAGACAGGATCCTGGAACATCCCGCTCGGATACGAGAGGTTCGCCCGCTTCTTCGCGTCCTTGGACGGGAAGGTCCGGGGCCCCATCATCACCACGAACTTCGACCCGCTCATCGAGGTCGCGCTGCGCGAGGCCGGCGTCGACACGCACTCCGTGCCGGTCCCCACGGATTCCACCCCCACACCGGAACAGCTGCGGGAGGTCACCAGCCAGCCGGTGCTGCACATCCACGGTCACTGGACCGGTCCCGCGACGAGCAACGTCCCTTCACGGATCACATCCGATCGGCCCAAACTCCAGCGGGTGCTGCAGGAACTGCTCAGGAACTCCGTCGTCCTGGTAGTCGGTTACAGCGGCTGGCTGGACGGCTTCATGAAGAGTCTGCGCGAACGAGTTCTCGACGACGCCGACCTGTTGCAGGCCGAAGTTCTATGGGCGGCCTACGAGCGCGACGCGAGGGCCGTCATCGGCGAGGGCGTGCTGAAGCAACTCGTGAACGCGCCCGGCTTCACCCTCTATCTGGGCGTCGACGGCCACGAGTTGTTTCACGACGTACTCGACGAGAATGTGGACACGGCCGAGGAGACATCGTCGCCCTTCGGCTATTCGCGAGTACCGCGTCAGGTCTCGGCGAAAGGGTACGACCCCGCTCACTTCGCGGACGGCCGTCAGCCCGATTGGGCCGATGCCGAACCCGGTCGCTGGCCGGCGCTCAGTTCCGCGCTTCAACTGGAGGAGGAACTGCTCCAGCGGTTGGAGCGCGGAGGCGGGGGCGGTGTCGTCGCCATCGGTCCACTCGGCGAAGGCAAGTCACTGGCCATCCGCCAACTCGCTGTGAAGACGGCCGTTTCTCGCCCTGATTGGAACGTGATCTGGCGCGAGCCGGGAGCGCCGCCCATCACTGGGGTCTGGTTGCGTGAAATACGCGCCACCGCCGACCGCACTCTGATCTGCATCGACGAAGCGGACCTCGTCCAGGACGAACTCGTTGCCACCAAGGACCTCTGGGGAGCCGAGGACTCGGGCTTCGCCTTCCTACTGGCCAGCCACGACCGGTTGTGGTGGCAGGGGTCCGGCGCGTCCTCCCTGCGATCGCATGTCCACGACGTCCTCTTCCACGGCATCAAGCCCACCGATGCCACGAACATCGTCGCAGCGTGGCAGTCCATGGGGCTTTTGCCGAAGCACCTGGGCCCCACCGAAACGGCGGCCGGCCGCCTCGTGTCGTCGGCTGGCGTCATGGCCGCTCAGACGAACACGCTCTTCGGCGCGGTACTCGATGTCCGGTACGGAACGGAGCTCGGCAGCCGCATCGAGGATCTTCTTCGCAAGTTCCGGGAGATCCGCCTGGCGGAGTCGGTCACTCTCGCAGACGTGTTCGGCGGCATCTGCGTGATGCAGCACGTTCTCGACAAAGACGGAAACAAGGGCCGGGGCGCAAGCCGTCCGGTAATCGCAGCCATGGTCGGCCTCGACGAGGTCTTCGCAGACGGCAAGATACTCGCCACCCTCGGCCGAGAAGCGGCTGTCACCTTCGCCGGAAACCGCGTCTACTGCCGGCATCCTGCCATCGCATCGACCGTCGTCGACCTCATTCACCAGGACGGCACCGCGGAGAAGGCCTACACCCTGGTGGGCATGGCCGGAGGACGTCTGCGGGAGGCAGGGGCGGGTGAGGCGGACGGGTATCGCGACGCCTACCTCCTGTCCCGCGATCTGAAGGCGCCCGAAGCCGTGTGGGCCGCCAAGGGCGCCGTCGAGGGCACGGGGCACCTGCTCGAATCACGTGTGACACTCCTGCGCGCTCTACGACAGGAACGCCAGAGCCGCTGCATCGAGTACGCGCGCAGACTTGCTCCACGCGTGCACGAGTACCGGGACTTCCGCAGTGCCGTCCGGGCATTCCTGGTGGAGTTCTCCATTTCCATGCGGGACGAGGGTCATGCGCAGACCTCCGCGGGCCTCGCTGCCCTCGCGCTGGACGACCGGATCGGCTTCTACCTCGACGGCAGCCGCGCCGGTTACGCGCTGGTGAGTCTCGCCAAATCGGCCCTCCGACTGAATGCCCAGACGGGCGGGACGACGACGGCCGAGGTCCCCGAAATGTGCTACGTCCTGCTGGAGTTGATACGGAGCAAGGAGGAGGCGCAGAGGTTCCTGGGCCCCGTCCGCACCCAGCTGCGGATCCTGGAGGAATACCGGAGTCTGAGTCCGATCAAACTGAGCGGCAAACTCGCCGCCGCCATGGACACGGCTGCCAAGGCGGCAGCGCAGGAGACGGGCGTCCGGCTGGAACTCAACGGCGTCCTGTCGTTCGACAGCCTGAGGCGCCTGGCCGAGTTCAAGCGCCCCTGACGCGGCGCGCGGCGGCAGCGCTCACGATGGGTGCCGCAGTCGACTGTCCTCGTTCGCCTTGCGCACCATCGCTCGGAGCGTGTCGTTGGACGACGCATATGTGACGTCCTCCGGCGGGCAGTCCCACTCGCGGCCGCCGGCGACGGGGCGCAGCTGTACCCGGCCGCCGACGTGTCCCCTCACCTCGCCCAGCCGCCCGTCGCGCGCGTCGACGACATGCGCGCCGACCGGCGGCCGCTCCCCGCGCAGCACGGACGCCAGGCGCTCGGCGGTGCGGATGTTGCATCGGCCGAGGTCGACCAGGGCGAACGGCTCGTCACTCGCGCCGGTGACGGGGTCGACGGCGAGGGAGGGCAGGACGACGCCGACGCCCACGAGGGCGCTGCGCAGGGTTTCGACGACTTCTTCGGTCGGTCGCACGGTGTTCGCACCTCCACATTGGGTTGATGATTCACTACCCAGCGTGTCCGTCGTGGTCCTAGCCTGGCCATACGTACCGTCCAACAACCATGTCTGTCGGACAGGGGAGTTGCCCATGCCGGGACCGAAGGATCTCGACCCGTCGTCATCACCCCGAGCGCTCCTGGGCGCGGAGCTGCGCCACGCGCGCGAGAAGGCCGGGCTGAGCCAGGAGGAGCTGGGGATACGGCTGTTCGTGAGCGGGTCGTTCGTGGGCCAGCTGGAGGCGGGCACGCGGCGGATGCAGCCGGAGTATGCGCGGCTGCTGGATGAAGTACTGGAGACGGAGGACTTCTTCCGGCGGAATTGCCGGGCGGCCGCGAAGTCCCGGTATCCGGAGCACTTCGCCGAGGCGGCGGAAGCGGAGGTCATGGCGACGGCGATCCGCCAGTACGCACCGCTGCTGATCCCCGGGCTGCTCCAGACGCCCGCGTACGCACGGGCCGTGAACCGGGCCTACGACCCCACCGCGCCGGAGGAGACCATCGACGAGTGGGTGGACGGCAGGATCGTGCGGACCCGTCTGCTCGACGATCCAACAAGGCCGTTGTTGTGGGCCGTGCTCGACGAGGCGGCGTTGCGCCGGAGGACCGGTGGCCCGGCGGTGATGGCGGAAGCGCTGCGCCACGTCGTGGCCGTGGCCCGCCGGGGCCGTGTCATCGTGCAGGTGCTGCCCTTCAGCGCGGGGGCGCACAACGCGATGGCGGGCTCGCTGCGACTGATGGATTTCGAGGAGGCGCCCGCGCTGGTCTACTTCGAGGGGCCCGGCACCGGACGGCTGGAGGACGACCCGCGCACCGTCGCCCGGCTGAGGTTCACGTTCGAACTCCTCACCGCCGCCGCGCTCGCGCCGGAGAAGTCCCTGGCCCTGATCGAGGCCGTGGCGCAGGATTACGCCCATGAGGAACTCACCTGACCCGAGCACAGCGACCTGGCGCAAGTCGACGTACAGCGGGGGCGGTGGAAACGAGTGCCTCGAGATGGCCGACACCCGCCCGACCCTGGTCCGGGACTCCAAGAACCCCCGAGGCCCGGTGCTCACCTTCCGGCCGCGGAGCTGGACCGCGTTCGTCCAGAACCTCAAACACCCCGCACACTGATATCCATGAACCACGCCCAGCTGACCGCCCTGGGCCGTGCCCTCCGCCTCCTCGGCGAGCACGGCGAGGCCCTCACCGCCGACACGCCGGACGGCAGGCTGCACGAGGTCAAGGCGGACCTCCGCCGCGCCCTGGAGCTGCTGGACGACAGCGTCACCGGTGCCGCGCCCGCGACCCGCTGCCCCGAGCATCCGGGCGGGCCGGTGGACGAGAACGCGCACGACCTCTGCCTGCTCTGCGAGACCCGGCGCCGGACGGCCCGCCGGGCCGAGTACAACGGCGGCCCCCTGCCCGCGCAGCCCGGCGAGAAGGCGCCTTCCCGCTACGGCGTCAGCGCCGACCGCCCGCAGCCCCAGCAGCGCTGGCTGCCGGAGCTGTGGAACGGGCAGACGTGGCAGCTGTGCGGCACGCCGCGGCGGGACCGGCGCGAGGCGGAGCTGTACCTCGCCGCCCGTCGCCGCGGCCCGCGCCCCGCGATGGCGTACCGGCTCGTGCACGAGTTCACCGACTACGAGGTGCTGCGCGTGTGGGGCACGCCGGTGAGGGTCGACATCGAGCCGCTGGGCAACCTGTAGGGCCCCTGCGCCGCCTCCGCGGCGGCGTCCGGCCGTCAGCTCAGGGACTTGAGCGACGCCGCGTCGTACGGCTTCAGCTCCGAGACCCGGCCGTCGAGGACCTTCGCGGCCCACTCCGGGTCCTGCAGCAGCGCGCGCCCGACGGCGACGAGGTCGTACTCCTCGCGCTCCAGCCGGTCCAGCAGGTCGTCGATGCCGCGGACCCCCGACCCCTCGCCGGCGAACGCGCGGATGAAGTCGCCGTCGAGGCCGACGGAGCCGACCGTGATGGCGGTCTTGCCGGTCAGCTTCTTGGTCCACCCGGCCAGGTTGAGGTCGGCGCCGTCGAACTCGGGCAGCCAGTAGCGGCGCGTGGAGGCGTGGAAGGCGTCGACGCCCGCGGCGGCCAGCGGCGCGAGGATGGCCTCCAGCTCCTGCGGGGTCTCGGCGAGGCGGGCGTCGTAGGCCTCCTGCTTCCACTGCGAGTAGCGGAAGAGGACCGGGAACCCGGGCGAGACGCTCTCGCGCACCGCCGCGACGATCTCCGCCGCGAACTTCGTACGGGCCACGGGGTCGCCGCCGTAGGCGTCGGTGCGGCGGTTGGTGCCCGCCCACAGGAACTGGTCGAG
Organism: Streptomyces sediminimaris; assembly: GCF_047049295.1. Taxonomy (NCBI): domain Bacteria; kingdom Bacillati; phylum Actinomycetota; class Actinomycetes; order Kitasatosporales; family Streptomycetaceae; genus Streptomyces; species Streptomyces sediminimaris. Next base: position 3,879,189 of record NZ_JBJWOT010000001.1, read on the forward strand.
GAGGTAGCCGTGGGCGCCGTGCAGCTCCACGCCGTCGAAGCCGATCCGCTCGGCGGCTGCCGCGGCCTCGGCGAAGGCGCCGATGACGGCGTCGATGTCGGCCTGTGTCATGGGCGTGGCGTCCTCGACGCCGGTGACGCGCAGACCGGAGGGGCCGTGCGAGGGGGCGTCCGGGTAGGGGGCGTCGCCCTGGTTGCGGACCGTGCCGATGTGCCACAGCTGCGGGACGATCCTGCCGCCCGCCGCGTGCACGGCCTCCGCGACCCTCTGCCATCCCGCGAGCTGCTCCTCGCCGTGGAACCGGGGGACGCGGTCGCTCTGGCCGGCCGACTCGTGGCCGACGTAGGTGCCCTCGGTGACGATCAGCCCGACGCCCGCGGCGGCCCGGCGGGCGTAGTACGACACGACGTCCTCGCCGGGGATGCCGCCCGGGGAGAACATGCGCGTCATCGGGGCCATGACGATGCGGTTGGGGACGGTGAGGCCGTTGATCGTGGTGGGCCGGGAGAGGATCTCGGCGGCGCGGGAGGCGGCGGGGGCGGTCACGTGGGGTACTCCTCGAGGGCTGAGTTAACCGGTCGGTATTAACCGGTCGGTATGTGCGCACGCATTGTTGCACCACCTTAAGCAATCACCTGCGCGCCGCTTCCCATTCCCGGACGGCCTCAAGCACCCGTGTGACGCCGGACACACGAAAGGGCGGCACCCCCTGCCGGAGCAGGAAGTGCCGCCCTCGCGTCAGGACGTTGATCAGCCGGAGCCGGAGCCCCGGGGCCGATCAGAAGTCCATGTCACCGCCCGGCATGCCGCCGCCGGCGGGCGCGGCGGCCTTCTCCGGCTTGTCGGCGATGACGGCCTCGGTGGTGAGGAACAGCGCGGCGATGGAGGCGGCGTTCTGCAGCGCGGAACGGGTCACCTTCGCCGGGTCGATGATGCCTTCCTTGACCAGGTCGACGTACTCGCCGGTCGCGGCGTTCAGGCCGTGGCCCGGGGTCAGGTTGCGCACCTTCTCCACCACGACGCCGCCCTCGAGGCCGGCGTTGACGGCGATCTGCTTCAGCGGGGCCTCGAGCGCGAGCTTCACGGCCTGGGCGCCGGTCGCCTCGTCACCCTCCAGGTCCAGCTTCTCGAAGACGGTGGACGCCTGGATGAGCGCGACGCCACCACCGGCGACGATGCCCTCCTCGACGGCGGCCTTGGCGTTGCGGACGGCGTCCTCGATGCGGTGCTTGCGCTCCTTGAGCTCCACCTCGGTGGCGGCGCCGGCCTTGATGACCGCGACACCGCCGGCGAGCTTCGCCAGGCGCTCCTGCAGCTTCTCGCGGTCGTAGTCCGAGTCGCTGTTCTCGATCTCGGCGCGGATCTGGTTCACGCGGCCCTGCACCTGCTCCGTGGAGCCGGCGCCGTCGACGATGGTGGTCTCGTCCTTGGTGATGACCACCTTGCGGGCGCGGCCCAGCAGGTCGAGGGTCGTGTTCTCCAGCTTGAGGCCGACCTCCTCGGAGATCACCTCGCCGCCGGTGAGGATGGCGATGTCGTTCAGCATCGCCTTGCGGCGGTCACCGAAGCCCGGGGCCTTGACGGCGACGGACTTGAAGGTGCCGCGGATCTTGTTGACGACCAGGGTCGACAGGGCCTCGCCCTCGACGTCCTCGGCGATGATCAGCAGCGGCTTGCCCGACTGCATGACCTTCTCCAGCAGCGGGAGCAGGTCCTTGACCGCGGAGATCTTGGAGTTGGCGATCAGGATGTAGGGGTCGTCGAGCGACGCCTCCATCCGCTCCATGTCGGTGGCGAAGTACGCCGAGATGTAGCCCTTGTCGAAGCGCATACCCTCGGTGAGCTCCAGCTCCAGACCGAAGGTCTGGGACTCCTCGACGGTGATGACGCCTTCCTTGCCGACCTTGTCCATGGCCTCGGCGATGAGCTCGCCGATCTGGGTGTCGGCGGCGGAGATGGAGGCCGTGGAAGCGATCTGCTCCTTGGTCTCGACGTCCTTGGCCTGCTCGAGCAGGGCACCGGAGACGGCCTCGACGGCCTTCTCGATACCGCGCTTGAGGGCCATCGGGTTGGCGCCGGCGGCGACGTTGCGCAGGCCCTCCTTGACCAGGGCCTGGGCGAGAACGGTCGCGGTGGTCGTACCGTCACCGGCGACGTCGTCCGTCTTCTTGGCGACTTCCTTGACCAGCTCGGCGCCGATCTTCTCGTACGGGTCCTCGAGCTCGATCTCCTTGGCGATGGAGACACCGTCGTTGGTGATCGTGGGGGCGCCCCACTTCTTCTCGAGGACGACGTTGCGGCCCTTGGGGCCGAGCGTCACCTTCACGGCGTCCGCGAGCTGGTTCATGCCGCGCTCGAGGCCGCGCCGCGCCTCCTCGTCGAACGCGATGATCTTGGCCATGTGAAGTGGTCCCTCCAGGACTGGGGGTGATTCCTTCGGACCGCGCCCGCGCCCGCGACGGACGGCACGCACGCCTCGTGGTTCCTTGCCCCACCCGGCCTGCGGGCCTCACCGACCCGGTCCTTCTTTGTCACTCTCACCTTCAGAGTGCTAACGCCAATGATTAGCACTCGACCCATGAGAGTGCAAGGTGCGCCCACGGAGCGAGCCGGGGCGGGCGGGCGTGTCCGCGCCCGGCCCCGGACACGCCGAAGGGCCCGCGCCCAGGGCGCGGACCCTTCGATCAAGAACGGAAGAACGTCGCTGCAGTTGACCCGGCGCGTGCTTCAGCCGGCCGCCAGCCGGACCATGTCCGCCTGCGGCCCCTTCTGGCCCTGCGAGATCTCGAAATCGACCCGCTGACCCTCTTCCAGGGTGCGGTAGCCGTCCATCTGAATCGCACTGTAGTGGACGAAAACATCCGCACCACCGTCGACCGCGATGAAGCCGTACCCCTTCTCCGCGTTGAACCACTTGACGGTGCCCTGAGCCATGCCTAACTCCCCTATTACTGGCCCTTGCACGGACCCGCACTTCGCGGATCCGGGTCAGACCTCACCCCCCACGGTTGGGGGCGTGCGCCGGAACGCGTCGACCGCGGCTGAATGTATCTGTCCAACTGCCGTCTGCAACAGGTCAATCGGACGAGAATTCCGGGCACGACCGGTCGGGAATGTACGGAGAATTCACCCGAATCCAGGGCAAGTCGGGCCCCATAAAAGGAGCATAAGACACAAAAGACCTGCACACTTTGGCGACTTCTCGCTGCCCGAGAAGTGGGAACTCATATGCGTCCGGCATGCGGAACGGGGCCGCTTCCCCAACTGTACCGTGCTCAACCATGCAGAATTGCCCCCTCCGCTTCTCTCACGGAGGGGGCAATTCGATGAACTCTTCGTAACCGACCTTACCGACGGTAATGATCGGGGCGTCCGACCTGTTCCTCAGCCTCCGGCGACGGCCGGAATGATCGAGACTCCGGCGCCGTCCGGAGTGGCCGTCTCCAGGCCCTGCTCGAAACGCACGTCGTCGTCGTTGACGTAGACGTTGACGAACCGGCGCAGCCTGCCCTGGTCGTCGAGCACCCGGGCGGCGATACCCGTGTGGTTCTTCTCCAGGTCGGCGATGACCTCGGCGAGGGTCGCGCCCTCGGCGGCGACCTCGGCCTGCCCGCCGGTGTAGGTGCGCAGGATGGTGGGGATACGGACGTTGACGCTCATGCTGATGACCTCCGGGTCGGGAACAGGCTTTTCAGGGGTGCGGGGCTGTGCTGGGGGTGCGGCCACCGCCGCGCGGGCGCGACCGGCCCACCGCGGCCCGCGGACGAACGGCCACCTGCTCAGGCGAGCCCGGCCTCACGGAAGGAATCGAGGTTCGGGCGAATGGTCGCGGTCAGGCCCGTACCGGCCACCGCGTCCAGCGTCTTCAGCCCGTCCCCGGTGTTGAGAACGACCGTCGTCAGCGCCGGGTCCAGCACCCCGTTCTCGATGAGCTTCCTCGTCACGCCGACGGTCACACCGCCCGCGGTCTCCGCGAAGATCCCCTCGGTCCGGGCGAGCAGCTTGATCGCGTCCACGATCTGCCCGTCGCTGACGTCCTCCACCGCGCCGCCGGTGCGCCGCGCGATGTCCAGCACGTACGGGCCGTCGGCGGGGTTGCCGATCGCCAGCGACTTGGCGATGGTGTCCGGCTTCTGCGGGCGGACCACGTCGTGCCCCGCCTTGTACGCCGTCGACACCGGCGAGCAGCCCTCGGCCTGGGCGCCGAAGATCCGGTACGGCCGGTCCTCGACGAGCCCGAGCCTGATCAGCTCCTGCAGACCCTTGTCGATCTTCGTCAGCTGCGAACCGGAGGCGATCGGGATGACCAGCTGGTCCGGCAGCCGCCAGCCGAGCTGCTCGCAGATCTCGTACGCCAGGGTCTTGGAGCCCTCCGCGTAGTACGGCCGCAGGTTGACGTTGACGAAGCCCCAGCCCTCGCCGGCCGGGTCGCCGATCAGCTCGGAGCAGAAACGGTTCACGTCGTCGTAGTTGCCCTCGATGCCGACGAGCTCGCCGCCGTAGACCGCGGCCATGACGACCTTGCCCTGCTCCAGGTCGTGCGGGATGAACACGCAGGAGCGGAAGCCGGCCCGGGCCGCCGCGGCGCCCACGGCGCCGGCCAGGTTTCCGGTGGAGGAGCAGGAGAGGGTGGTGAAGCCGAAGACGCGCGCCGCCTCCAGGGCCTGCGCGACGACGCGGTCCTTGAAGGAGTGCGTCGGGTTGCCGGAGTCGTCCTTGACGTACAGGCCGCCGGTCACGCCCAGCTCGCGGGCGAGGTTGTCGGCCCTGACGAGCTTGGTCCAGCCGGGGTTGATGTTCGGCTTGTCCGCCACGTCCGCCGGGACCGGCAGCAGGGGCGCGTAGCGCCAGATGTTCGCGGGGCCCGCCTCGATGCGCTTGCGGAGCTCCTCGGCGCCGTAGGCCGAGAAGTCGTAGGCGATCTCGAGGGGGCCGAAACACTCCTCGCACGCGAAGACCGGGCCGAGCGGTACCCGGTGACCGCACTCGCGGCAGCTGAGGGCCGCGGCGGGACCGAGGTCGACGGTCGTGGAGTCGGTGGTGCTTGCAACAGTCTGCGCAGCCATATGAGGCGAGGCCCTTTCTCCTCATCTTCCTCACGACGCATCTCGCCGTGAGACGGATTTGGCACCTTCCCTAGCCGGGGAGCCTCGCGGAACGATCAGCACTGATCTACGAGTACCGGCTGGAGGGTTGCCGGGGCTTCATCGGGCCGTTTCCCTCTGCCCCTCTGGATGAGCTGTATGCGGTTGTGAACGGCGGTGACCCCGGACATGCGATGGTCACCGGCGTTGTTCAAGACTGTAACCGACGCCCAGGACAGTTGAGAGAGCCGTCCGTAACGCGAGACAACCGTGAGGAGCCGCCGACCGTGCTGGAAGAAGTCGAGCGCTGGCTGCGCACCCGCTCCTGGGCCCTGTCCGACCGCCCGCTGCACCGGATCCTGGCCGCCAAGCAGCGCACGGGCCAGTCGGTCTCCGTCGTGCTGCCCGCGCTCAACGAGCAGGAGACGGTCGGCGACATCGTCGCCGTCGTCCGCCGCGACCTCATGCGGCAGGTGCCGCTGGTCGACGAGATCGTCGTCGTCGACTCGGGGTCCACCGACCGCACCTCCGAGGTGGCCGCGGCGGCGGGCGCCCGGGTGGTGCACCGGGACGAGATCCTGCCGCGCGTCCCGGCCGTGCCCGGCAAGGGCGAGGTGCTGTGGCGCTCCCTGCTCGTCACGACGGGGGACATCGTCTGCTTCGTCGACGCCGACCTGAGGGAGTTCTCCTCCGGCTTCGTCTCCGGGATCGTGGGCCCGCTGCTCACCGACCCCGGCGTCGAACTGGTCAAGGGCATGTACGACCGCCCGCTGGCCGGGGCCGCGGGACAGGGCGGCCGGGTCACCGAGCTGATGGCGCGCCCGCTGCTGAACATGCACTGGCCGCAGCTGGCCGGCTTCGTGCAGCCGCTCGGCGGCGAGTACGCGGCCCGCCGCTCCCTGCTGGAACAGCTGCCCTTCCCGGTCGGCTACGGCGTGGAGCTGGGCATGCTGGTCGACGCCCTGCACCTGGTGGGCCTCGACGCGCTCGCCCAGGTGGACGTCGGCGTGCGCAAGCACCGCCACCAGGACGGGCAGGCGCTGGGCCGCATGGCCGCCGCGATCTACCGCACGGCGCAGCTGAGGCTGGCCCGCGGGCATCTGCTGCGGCCGTCGCTGACCCAGTTCGAGCGCGGCGAGGACGGTTTCGAGCCGCGGACCCACTCCGTGGACACCGAGGAGCGCCCGCCGATGGTGGAGATCGCCGAGTACGCCGAGCGCCGGGTGGCCTGAGTCCGCCAGTCCGCCCGTCACGCGCCGTATACGGTCCACCCGCAGGGGGCAGCCAAACGTTTGAGCGTTTCCGGGCCTGGCTAGGTTGTGGCGTATGGCTTCCACGCACGGCGCTGCTCATCAGGTGCTGGTCGCGTCCAACCGCGGCCCGGTCTCGTACGAGGTGCAGGAGGACGGCTCGCTGTCCGCGAAACGCGGCGGCGGCGGGCTGGTCTCCGGGCTGTCCGCGATCGGCCCGGACGCGGGCGCGCTGTGGGTGTGCTCGGCGCTGTCCGACGGCGACCGGGAGGCGGTGCGCTGCGGGGTCGGCGAAGAGGGCGTGCGGATGCTGGACGTCCCGGCCGGCGTCCACGCCGACGCCTACAACGGCATCGCGAACTCGGTGCTCTGGTTCGTCCACCACCTGCTGTACCAGACGCCGCTGGAGCCGGTCTTCGACGCGGAGTTCCGGCGGCAGTGGGCCTCGTACGAGACCTACAACCGGGCCTTCGCCGAGGCACTCGCCGAGGAGGCCGCCGAGGGCGCGGCCGTGCTGGTGCAGGACTACCACCTGTGCCTGGTGCCGGGGATGCTGCGGGAGCTGCGGCCCGACCTGCGGATCGGGCACTTCTCGCACACGCCGTGGGCGCCCGCGGAGTACTTCCGGCTGCTGCCCGACGACATCGCCGGGCAGGTGCTGCGCGGCATGCTCGGCGCCGACCGCCTGGGCTTCCTGACCCGGCGCTGGGCGGACGCGTTCACGGCCTGCTGCACCGCGTTGGTGGGCGGCCTCGGGGGCACGGAGGTCGGCGTCCACGGGCTCGGCGCGGACGCCGACTTCCTGCGGCGGCGCGCGCACGAGGCCGACGTGGCCGAGCGGATGACCGCGCTGCGGGCCGAGATCGGTGAGGGCCGCAGGACGATCGTGCGGGTGGACCGCACCGAGCTGTCGAAGAACATCGTGCGCGGGCTGCTGGCGTTCCGTCAGCTGCTGGACGACCGCCCCGAGTGGCGCGAGCGCGTCGTGCACGTGGCGTTCGCCTATCCCTCGCGGCAGGACCTCGCCGTCTACCGGGACTACACGGCCGAGGTGCAGCGGCTGGCCGAGGAGATCAACTCCCGGTACGGCACCCCCGGCTGGACCCCGGTCGTGCTGCACGTCAAGGACGACTTCGCGCGCTCGCTGGCCGCCTACCGGCTGGCCGACGTGGCCCTCGTCAACCCCATCCGGGACGGCATGAACCTCGTCGCCAAGGAGATGCCGGTGATCTCCGACGAGGGGTGCGCGCTGGTGCTCTCGCGCGAGGCGGGCGCCCACGCCGAGCTGGGCGAGGACGCCATCACCGTGAACCCCTACGACATCGTGGAGACGGCGGACGCCCTGCACGAGGCGCTGACCATGCCCGCGGCGGAGCGGGCGGAGCGGGCCAAGCGGCTGGCGGCAGCGGCGACCGCGCTGCCGCCCGCGCAGTGGTTCCTGGACCAGCTGAACGCGCTGACCGGTCAGGCGAGCTGAGCCGCGATCCCGCGCAGCAGGCGGACGACCCCGGCCGGGCCGTCCACCACCACGTCCGCCCGCTCCCGCAGCCGCGTCACCTCGTCGCTGCCGCTGCACACCAGCAGGCCCGGGACGCCGTCGGCGCGCAGCCGGTCGACGGCGGAGAAGGCGGGCAGGTCGCCGAGGTCGTCGCCGGCGTAGAGGACCGCCGAGGCGCCGGTCTCGCGGACGTACTCCAGCAGGGCCACGCCCTTGTCCATGCCCGGCGGGCGCAGCTCCAGGACCAGGCGGCCGGGTTCGACGATCAGGCCGTGGCGCGCGGCGAGGTCGGCGAGGGGTGCGCGCAGCGCCTCGAAGGCGGCCTGCGGGTCGGCGGCGCGGCGGGTGTGGACCGCGACGGCGCGGCCCTTCTCCTCGATCCAGGTGCCCTGCCAGGCGCCCTCGCGGTCGAGGACCCCGGGCAGCTCGGCCCGGACGGCGGCGACGCCGGGGTGCGGGGCGGGGGCGCTGACCTCGCCGCTGACGGCGTCCCAGCGCTCGGCGCCGTAGTGGCCGAGGACGAGCAGGTGCTCCAGGCCCGGGACGCCCGCGAAGCCGCCGTTGCGGACGGCGACGCCGGCCGGGCGGCCGGTGACGACCGCCACGGAGGCGACCTTCGGGGCGAGGGCGGCGAGCGCCGGCACCGCCTCCGGGTGGGCGCGGGCCTGTTCCGGGTCCGCCACGATCGGTGCGAGGGTGCCGTCGAAGTCGAGGCCGACCACCGTCTTGCCGGGATCGGCGAGGATCGCGGCGAGTCCTTCGCGGCCCGCCCGCGTGGCAGGCGTCGGCAGGGGGTCCATGGAGTGCGTCGAGTCCGTATCCGTAGGGGTGCCCATACGGACGACCTTAACCGGGGGCGCCCTCCTCAGCGTTCGGCCCGTCTTTGTTCCCTCACCCGCCGCAGTCTGTTCACCGTCACCGGATCGTGGGCGAGCGCCCTGGTGTCGTCCAGGAGGGCGTTCAGGAGCTGGTAGTAGCGGACCGGGGCCAGGCCCAGCTCCTCGCGTATGGCGCGCTCCTTGGCGCCCGGCCCCGGGAAGCCTCTGCGCTCCAGGGCGAGGACGGCCCGTTCGCGGTCCCCCAGCGGCTGCTGATCCATGCCGGCCACCGTAGCCCCCGGCACCGACACCGCCTACCCGGCGACCTCCGCCTTGGCGGCCGTCGACTGCAGCCGCGCGAGGGTGGCCGCGGGGCTGCCGCCCGGGGCGACCGCCTCGCCGATGTTCTTCTTGACGGCCGCGGCGACCCGCGCCCAGGAGGTGTTGCCGACCGGGTAGAGCTCGGACAGCGGGAGCTGGTCGAGGAACGGCTTGAGGCCGGCGTCCCGCTTGTCCGAGCTCATGACCTCGGAGGCGGAGGTGGTCACCGGCAGCAGGTCGTACTCGCGGGAGAAGGCGAGCACGTTCCTGGTGCTGTAGACGAAGTCGAGGAAGTCGCCGATCTGATCGGCGTGGCCGTTCTTCTTGAAGGCCATCATCCAGTCCGCGACGCCCAGCGCGTTCCTGCTCCTGCCGTCGGCACCGGGCATGGGCACCATGCCGAACTTCACGCCCTTCCTCGCGGCTATCTTCATCAGCGAGGGATGGCCGTCGAGCATGCCGACGTCGCCGTCGGCGAAGGCCGCGAAGGCGGCGGCGCGGTTGAGCCTGCCGGGCGCGACGGGACCGGTCAGGCCCTTGTCGACCAGGTCGTGCTTGAGCCAGTCGAAGGTGTCGACGTTCTGCGCGGAGTCGATGGCGTAGGTGCCGACGTCGTCGGTGTAGCCACCGCCTCCGCTCAGCATCCACTGCATCGTCTCGGCCTGCGCCTCCTCGGGCCCCAGCGGCAGCGCGTACGGGTACTTCACGCCCCGCCGCTCGAGCGCCCCGGCGTCGGAGGCGAGCTCGGACCAGGTCTTCGGCGGGGTGAGCCCGGCGCGCTTGAAGAGGGTCTTGTTGTAGAAGAGCAGCCGGGTGGAGGCGGCGAACGGCATCCCGTACTGCACGCCCTTGACCTGGCCCGCGGTGGCGAGCTGGGAGGCGAGGTCGGCCTGCGTGGTGATGGAGAGCAGGTCGTCGGCCGTGTAGAGCAGGCCCTTGTCGGCGTAGTCGGCGTAGGCGCCGATCTGCGCCATGTCGGGCTCCTGGCCGGCGTCCACCAGCTCCTTGACCTTGCGGTCGACGTCGTTCCACGAGTACACGCTGACGTCGATCTTCACGCCGGGGTGCTTGCCCTCGTACTCCCGGACGAGCTCGTCCCAGTACTTCTGGGAGCTGTTGGCGGCGGAGTCGCCGTAGTCCGCGGCGATCAGCTTCAGGGTGACGTCCCCCGGTCCGCCGGTGAGGCCGCAGCCGCCGAGGACCGCCGTCATGCCCAGTGCGGACACCGCCGCGATCGTTCCTGTCCTACGCCGCTGCACTGCCTGTGACCCCAACTCTGCTGTCTCGCTGTTCAATATGTGGACAGGATAGGTCTACACCACGTGAGTGGACTAGACCTCTTGCGGGTCCTGGGGCCACACTGTCCCCCGTGAGACATGTCATCGCCCTCGACGTGGGCGGCACCGGGATGAAGGCCGCGCTGGTCGCGGCCGACGGCGGGCTGCTGCACCAGGCCCGCCGGGCGACCGGGCGCGAGCGCGGACCCGGCGCGGTCGTCGACGGCATCCTCGACTTCGCCGCCGAGCTCAGCGCGTACGGCGCCGGGCGCTTCGGCGAGCCCGCTGCCGCGGCCGGCGTCGCCGTGCCCGGCATCGTCGACGCCGACCGGGGCGTCGCCCGCTACTCCGCCAACCTCGGCTGGCGCGAGGTCCCGCTGCGCGACCTGCTGTCCGCACGGCTCGGGGTCCCGGTCGCCCTCGGGCACGACGTGCGCACCGGCGGGCTCGCGGAGGGCCGGATCGGGGCGGGCAGGGGCGCCGACCGCTTCCTGTTCATCCCCCTCGGCACCGGCATCGCGGGCGCCATCGGGATCGCGGGCCGGGTGGAGGCGGGCGCGCACGGCTTCGCCGGTGAGATCGGCCACATCGTCGTACGGCCGGGCGGCAGCCCCTGCCCGTGCGGGCAGAGCGGCTGCCTGGAGCGGTACGCCTCCGCCGCGGCCGTCAGCGAGGCGTGGGCGGCGGCCTGCGGGGACCCGGACGCGGACGCCGCGGACTGCGCGAAGGCCGTCGCGTCCGGTGACCCGAACGCCGTCCGGGTCTGGCAGGACGCCATCGACGCCCTGGCCGACGGCCTGGTCACCGCCCTCACCCTGCTGGACCCGCGCACCCTGATCATCGGCGGCGGCCTCGCGGAGGCGGGGGAAACGCTGTTCACGCCGCTGCGGGACGCCGTCCGGCGGCGGGTCACCTTCCAAAAACTGCCGTCGATCGTCCCCGCGGCGCTGGGGGACACGGCGGGCTGCCTGGGCGCCGGACTGCTGGCCTGGGATCTCCTCGCAACTACGGACGGCACGGAGGTAGCGACCTGATGGCAACCGACCCAGGGGCACGGGACAGCGCCGACATGCGAGCCCGGCGCGGGGCGCGCCCGGCCACGACGCACCCGCGGGTGTTCACCGGCGCGCGTCTGGTGCTGCCCACCGGCACGGTGGACGACGCCCGCCTCGCCGTCGACGGCGCCCGGATCGCCGCGGAGGAGGACCCCCGCGCGCACGTCGTGGACGCCCGCGGGCACTGGATCGTCCCCGGCTTCGTCGACATCCACAACCACGGCGGCGGCGGAGCCTCGTTCTCCGGCCCGGTGGACGACGTCCTCAGGGCCCTCGACACCCACCGCCGCCACGGCACCACCACCCTCGTCGCCTCCACCGTCACCGACCACATGGACGCCCTGGTCAAGCAGGCCGGGCTGCTGTCGGAGCTGGCCGAGCAGGGGGAGATCGCCGGCATCCACTTCGAGGGCCCGTTCATCTCGCCGTGCCGCAAGGGCGCGCACTCCGAGGCGCTGCTGCGCGACCCGGACCCGGCGGAGGTGCGCAAGCTGATCGACGCGGCGCGCGGCAGGGCCAGGATGGTCACGCTCGCCACCGAACTGCCGGGCGGCATCGACTCCGTACGGCTGCTGGCCGAGCACGGCGTGATCGCGGCGGTCGGGCACACGGACGCGACGTACGAGCAGACGGTGGAGGCGATCGAGGCCGGTGCCACGGTCGCGACGCACCTGTTCAACGCGATGCCGCAGATCGGCCACCGGGCGCCCGGCCCGATCACCGCCCTGCTGGAGGACGAGCGCGTCACGGTCGAGCTGATCAACGACGGCACGCACCTGCACCCCGCCCCCCTCCGGCTGGCGTTCCACCACGCGGGCGCCGGGCGGGTGGCGTTCATCACCGACGCGATGGACGCGGCCGGCGTCGGGGACGGGCGCTATCTGCTCGGCCCGCTGGAGGTCGAGGTCAGCGAGGGCGTGGCGCGGCTGGTGGAGGGCGGCTCGATCGCGGGGTCGACCCTCACCATGGACCGGGCGTTCAAGCGTGCGGTGACCGTGGACGGGCTGCCGGTGCGGGACGTGGTCGCGGCGGCCTCGGCCAACCCGGCGAAGCTGCTCGGCATGTACGACACCGTCGGCTCGCTGGAGCCCGGGAAGGACGCCGACCTGGTGGTCCTGGACGAGCACTTCGACCTCAAGGGCGTGATGCGCCGGGGTGAATGGGTGGTCGATCCACAACTGGGATGACTTGTCCCGCTGTTGAGGGCGGCGGTTGTCCTGGGAGACTGGGACGCCCGCCGTCCGTTTGGCATGATCACCCTTCCGGACGGACAGATCCATCTTCGGGGGGAGGCCGGCGCAGGTGATCCTCACGGTCACGCTGAACACCGCTCTCGACATCACGTACCGCGTACCCGCGCTCCGTGCGCACGCCACCCACCGGGTCACCGAGGTGATCGAGCGGCCCGGCGGCAAGGGCGTGAACGTGGCGCGGGTCCTCGCGGCGCTGGGGCACGAGGTGACGGTCACGGGCTTCACGGGCGGCGCGACGGGCCGCACGGTGCAGGACGGCCTGACCGCCACGGCCGGCCTGGTGGACGCGCTGGTGCCGGTCGAGGGCCCGACGCGGCGCACGATCGCGCTGGTGGACGAACGGACCGGCGACACGACCCAGCTCAACGAGCCCGGCCCCACCGTCACGCCCGCCGAGTGGCGCGCCTTCCAGGAGGTCTACGAGGACCTGCTCGCGACGGCGTCCGCGGTGGCCCTGTGCGGCAGCCTGCCGCCGGGGGTGCCGGTGGGTGCGTACGCGGGCCTGATACGGGCCGCCAAGGCCGCCGGCGTCCCCGTCCTGCTGGACACCAGCGGCGAACCGCTGCGCCGGGGTGTCGCGGCCCGTCCCGACCTGATCAAGCCCAACGCCGGCGAACTGGCCGAACTCACCGGCTCCCACGACCCGCTGCGCGCCACCCTGGACGCCCGCCGCCGGGGCGCCCGCACGGTCGTCGCCTCCCTGGGCACGCAGGGCCTGCTCGCGGCGACCCCGGAGGGCCGCTGGCGGGCCACACCCCCCGCCCGGCTGCACGGCAACCCCACCGGGGCCGGCGACTCGGCGGTGGCCGGCCTCCTGTCGGGCCTGGCGGAACAGCTCCCCTGGCCGGACCGCCTCTCCCGCGCGGCGGCCCTGTCGGCGGCGACGGTTCTGGCGGCGTCGGCGGGCGAGTTCGACCGGGGGACGTACGAGGAGCTGGTGGGCCGGGTGGCGGTGACCCAGGAGGCCAGCGCCGCCTAGGGCGTGTGCCGGCGCGCCCCTAGTCCTTGACCTGGCCTTCCTTCAGCGACAGCTGGTCCAGCAGGACGTTGCACTTGTCGCCGTTCTGGCAGGCGATCGAGATGGTGTTGCTGCCCTTGTTGAGGGTCGGCCAGGCGAAGGTCCGCGTCCAGCCCTTCGAGAAGTCCCCGCCCTTGGCATGTGCGAAGTTGCCCAGGTTCAGCTTGCTGCCGAACGGCTTGCCGTTGACGATGAGCGTCATCGACTGGTCCTCGTCGGCCGTGCTGTAGTTCACGAACAGCGTGTAGACGCCGGACTTGGGGATGCCGTCGACGTTCCAGGTGACCGAGGCACCGGGCTGGTTGAGACCCGACACGTATATGCCGCCGTCCGCGCTCGCGCCCGGGACGTCGGAGGCCGTCGTCACACCGGTGCCGAGGTTCAGGGCCTTCGCGTCGGTCTTCGGCAGGTCCGCCGCCTGCGCGCTGCCGCTCGCCGACGCGCTCGGCTCGGAGCTCTGCTGCGCCGACGGCGTGGCCGAGCTCTGGCCGCCCGCCTTGTCGTTCTGCGAGTCGCCGCCCATCATCGCCACGCCGATGCCGATCACGACCGCGGCGACCACCGCGATCGCGCCGATCAGCAGGCCCTTGGTGTTCGGGCCGCCGCTGCGGCCGCCGCCGGTGCGGGCGGGCTGCTGCACCGGGGCGGTGGGGGCGCCGCCGCCCGGCAGCGTCTCCGGCGCGGCGTAGTGGGCGTTCGGCGAGCCGTAGCCGCCCGGCTGCTGCGGGACCTGTCCGTAGGCGGCCGTCTGCTGCGCCGGCTGGCCGTACTGCCGCTGACCGACCGAGCGGACCCGGTTGACGGAGTTCGGGTAGCCGTAGCCACCGGACGGCGGCTGGGCTCCGTTGGCCTGCCCGTCGGCGTAGAGGTAGCCGAACGGGTCGTCGTCCTCGGGCGTGCTGGCGCCGTTGTTGCCGGACGTCATCCCTTGGTACTCCTCAGCGGTGCGGGTCGGGTGCGATACGAGGGGTCGGAATGGCGAGCCTACCCGCTTCCGCTGACCCAAACGGGTGACTCGGCTCGCATCGGCTCGCTGACCTGGTGATCAACCCGCGCGTCTGTGCTGTTTGGGACGAGATCGTTTCTCTACGTACATCCGCTCGTCGGCGGACTTCAGCACTTCGTCCGCGGTCATGCCGCAGTGCGCCCATCCGATGCCGAAGCTGGCACCGACGCGCATGGCCCGGCCGTCGACCCGGATCGGCTGGATGATCTCGCTGCGCAGCCGGACCGCGAGGTCCTGCGCGTCGGCCCGCCCGAGCCCGTCGGCCAGCACCACGAACTCGTCACCGCCGAGCCGCGCCACCGTGTCGCCGTCGCGCACGCCGCGGGACAGCCGCCGCGCGACCTCGATGAGGACCGCGTCACCGGCGTTGTGCCCGAACCGGTCGTTGATCGACTTGAAGCCGTCGAGGTCGCAGAAGAGGACCGCGAGGCCCTTGGTGCCGTCGTCGTGGTCGTTCGCCGGCGCGGCGGTGTGCACATGGTGGTCGTAGCCGTCGAACACCTCGACGCCGCTGCCGGGCCGGAAGTCGAAGCCGTGGCCGTTCGCGTCGAAGGCGGGGTGGCCGTAGGCCGCGTCCAGGGACTCCAGGGCTCCGGGGTGGGTGGGGCGGTGGCACAGGCGCGAGGACAGCCGCGAGCGCAGCTCGGCGGAGTTCGGCAGGCCGGTGAGCGAGTCGTGCGAGGCGCGGTGGGCGAGCTGCAGCTCGCGGCGCTTGCGCTCCTCGATGTCCTCGACGTGGGTGAGGAGGAAACGCGGGCCGTCCGCGGCGTCGGCGACGACGCTGTTGCGCAGCGACACCCAGACGTAGGTGCCGTCGCGGCGGCCGAGTCTGAGCTCCGCCCGTCCCCCCTCGGCGGAGGTCCGCAGCAGGGTGCCGATGTCCTCGGGGTGGACCAGGTCGGAGAAGGAGTAGCGGCGCATCGCCGAGGCGGGGCGGCCGAGCAGCCGGCACAGCGCGTCGTTGGTGCGCAGGATCCGGCCGTGCTGGTCGCCGCCCATCTCGGCGATGGCCATGCCGGAGGGCGCGTACTCGAACGCCTGACGGAAGCTTTCCTCGCTGGCGCGCAGCGCCTGCTGCTCGCGTTCGAGCCGGACCAGGGCGCGCTGCATGTTGGCGCGCAGGCGCGCGTTGCTGATCGCGATGGCCGCCTGGAACGCGTACATCTGGAGGGCTTCCCGGCCCCACGCGCCCGGCCGGCGGCCGTTGCGCGGCCGGTCCACGGACAGCACGCCGATCAGCTCGCCGCTGGAGCCGCCCGGGCCGCCGGGCATGTACATCGGGGCGAACAGCCGGTCGGCGGGGTGCCACTCGTCCTCGAAGCGGGGCGCGGGCCCGTCGGTGTACCACTGCGGGACGTCGTCGTCGTCGAGGACCCAGCCCTCGGTGTGCGATATGAAGACCAGGTCGCCCCAGTGCTCACCCATGCTCAGGCGGCGCTCCCAGGACTCGCGGGAGCCGACGCGGCCGGTGATGAGCGCCTCCGCCGCCGCGTTCCCCGCGAAGGCGGCGACCACGAGGTCGCCGTCGGGGCGGACGAGGTTGACGCACGCCAGCTCGTAGCCGAGGCCGTTCACCACGCCTTCCGCGACCGTCTGCAGGGTGTCCGCGAGGCTGCGGGCCGTGTTCATGTCGGCCATGACCTGGTGCAGTTGCCGCAGGGTCGCAAGACGGACGTAGGGCTCCGACTCGGTCTCCATGCTCGCCCTCCCCCCGAGACCTCGCAGTGAATCAAGGGTTCTCATCGGCGTATCGTTCCTGGCAGCTTCCCAGCCACTGAATCACAGCGCGCTGCCCACTCGGTACACAGGGTCAACAATTAATGGCCCTTGTGACTCAAGTCACAGCCAAAGATGAACAATTGAGTGGTGTTTCTGTGTTTTCTCTATGCGTTTACCGAACGCAAACTTTGTGCGTCTGTGGAGACGCGGCAGAACAGCGTACGGGCTCCTTCACAACTGCTTCCCGGACTCCGCCGGTGGACCTAGGTCCGTTCTCGGCCCGGGGCCCGATGCGCGGAGAGCAGAGCGCAGATTAGCGTTTCCGGCGTGCCGAACACCTCCCCTGCCGCGTTCCCGATCACTGCTCCGTCCGCCTCCGGGCATGCTGAGGGGGTGAGCAACGACGAGTTCCGCGCCGCCATGTCCCGGCTGGCCGCGGGCGTGGTCCTGGTGACCGCGCAGGAGCCGCCGCTGGACCCCGACGACCCGTCGGCGCCGGACGGCGAGGACGTCGGCATGACGGCGACGGCCTTCCTGTCGGTCTCCCTGGACCCGCCCCTGGTGCTGGTCAGCCTGCGCACCGGCGCCCGCATGGACGACCTCCTCGACGAACAGCCCCTGTGGGCGGTCTCGGTGCTCTCCGAGAGCCAGCGCCACATCGCCGGCCGCTTCGCCATGAAGGGCCGCATCAGCGACCGCCTGCTCTTCGAGGACATCCCCTACGCCCGCGGCGAGGTGACCGGCGCGCCCCTGGTCCGCGGCGCCCTGGCCACCCTGGAGTGCCGCACCGAGCAACGGGTCGCCGCAGGTGACCACACCCTGGTGATAGGACGGGTACTGACGGCGTCGGTACCGAGCGCGGACGGCGGCCCGCTGACCTACTTCCGGGGCCGCTACCGGCAGCTGCGCTGAGCGGCGGGCGAGCCGCCGGGCCCGTGGTGTCCGCACACGGCACCTTCCGCGCGGGGCAGGGCTCCGGCCCGGGGCGGCCCGGCGTCGTCCGCGCTACACCAGCTCCACGTCCAGCCGGGCGACCCGGTCCGGGGCCGTCACGATCTCGATCAGGGCGATCCGGTCGTGTACGAAGGTGAAGGCGAGGGCCCGGTCGAGGCGGTCGTCGAGGAAGACCGCGAGACCGGTGGCGCCGTCCACCAGGGCGGGACGCGCCACGTACGCGAAGTGGGCGAAGCTCGCCGCACCCTTGGCCACGGCCTGCGCGCCCGTGGTGACGCCGACGTCGGTGCGCGCCACGACGTCCGGGTCGAGCAGTTCGACCAGCGCCTCGAAGTCGCCCTCCCGCGCCGCCGCCAGGAACGCGTCCACGACCTGGCGCTGCCGCACCACGTCCCGGCCTGGCGCGCCGGCCCCCTGCACCCGCCGCCGCGCCCGGCTGGCCAGCTGCCGCGCCGCCACCGGGCTGCGCCCCACGATGTCCCCGACCTCCTCGTAGGACACCGCGAACAGGTCGTGCAGCACGAACGCCAGCCGCTCGGCGGGCGACAGCGTCTCGAGCACGACGAGCAGCGCGACGCCCACGGAGTCGGCGAGCAGCGCGTCCTGCTCGGGATCGGCGACGGAGGCGTCCGCCACGCGCGCGGTGGCCTCCAGCGGCTCCTCCCCGCGGGATTTGCGCGAGCGCAGCATGTCCAGGCAGACCCGGCCGACCACCGTCGTCAGCCAGCCCCCGAGGTTCTCCACCTGCCGGGCGCCGGAACGGCTCAACCGGAACCAGGCCTCCTGCACCGCGTCGTCGGCCTCCGCGCCCGAGCCGAGCATGCGGTAGGCGACGGCACGCAGATGACTTCGGTGCGATTCGAATCGCCGGGCGAGGAATTCGTTCTCCGCCGCGTTCCGCTCGCCGTCCCCGCCGGGAATTCCGTTCTCGTTCATCGCCACCGCTCCTCGCCCGCCGTTGCCCTGCCGTTCAGTTGACGAACGGGACGCCGCGAATGTGACGCGGATGCGACAAAGGACGTTCTACGACCGCGAAAACGTTCTGCGGCCGCGCACCGGGAGCCCGCTTTCAGCTCCAGTTGCGCCCGGACCGCCCCCGCTTCGTCTCCGAGCGCTGCTTCTTCTCCCGCAGCCGCCGCTCGTTGATCCCGCGCGGGATCCGCGTCGCCCGGCGCGGCTTGGGCGGCGGCGCCGTCGCCTCGGCGAGCAGCGCCGCGAGGCGCACCGCGGCGGTCTCCCGGTTGCGCCACTGCGAACGGTGCTCCGAGGCGCGCACGGAGACGACGCCGTCGACGAGCCGGCCGGACAGCCGCTCCAGCGCCCGGCGCTTCCACGCCTCGGGCAGCGCCTGCGTGCCCGCGAGGTCGAAGCGCAGCTCCACCTGCGAGTCACTGGTGTTGACGTGCTGCCCGCCGGGCCCCGACGACCGCGAGAAACGCCACATCAGCTCGGCCTCGGGGAGCGAGACGGAGCCGCGGATGACATAGGGACCGGACATACCCCCATCGTCGCGCGGCTGACCGGCACACGTCACGCGAATATCGTTCACCGCGAGTTCGGTAAAGAAAGTAAAGAGACGCGGAACCTTCCGCGCCCCTGCAGGCGTTCATACGGGTAGCTGTAGCTTCGTGCCGTACTGCCCGTTCGGCGCGCACCGCCGTACACACACGAGGGAAAGGACTCCCAACCATGGCTGTAAGCCTGTCCAAGGGTGGCAACGTCTCGCTCACCAAGGAGGCTCCGGGCCTGACCGCCGTCACCGTGGGCCTCGGCTGGGACGTCCGCACCACCACCGGCACGGACTTCGACCTCGACGCCTCCGCCATCGCGGTCAACACGCAGGGCAAGGTGTACTCGGACGCCCACTTCGTGTTCTTCAACAACAAGCAGACCCCGGACAACACCATCGTCCACACCGGCGACAACCGCACCGGTGAGGGCGAGGGCGACGACGAGGCGATCAACGTCAACCTGGCCGCCCTGCCCGCCGACGTCGACAAGATCGTCTTCCCGGTCTCCATCTACGACGCGGAGACCCGCTCGCAGAACTTCGGCCAGGTCCGCAACGCCTACATCCGCATCGTCAACCAGGCCGGCGGCGCCGAGATCGCGCGCTACGACCTCTCGGAGGACGCGGCCACGGAGACGGCCATGGTCTTCGGCGAGCTGTACCGCAATGGCGCGGAGTGGAAGTTCCGCGCGGTCGGCCAGGGCTACGCCTCGGGCCTGTCGGGCATCGCCCAGGACTTCGGCGTGAACGTCTGACGGACGTCGCACCGAGCCGGAGCCCCCGGCCGTACGGCCGGGGGCTCCGGCGTTCAGCCCTTGAGATGCGGCACGAAGTTCGCCCACGCGGCGGGGGCGAAGGCGAGGCGGGGTCCCGCGGTGTTCTTGGAGTCGCGGACGTGGACGGTGCGGGGCGCTACCGCGATCTCGACGCAGGAGTTGCCGTCATTGCCGCCGCTGTAGCTGCTCTTGAACCACGCCAGTTCGGAGGCGTCCCCGGAGGGGGCCTTGCGGATCATGTCTCTCCCAGCAGTTGCTCGATGAAGGCCAGCGACTCTCTGGGCGGGAGAGCCTGCGCCCGGATGGTGCCATACCGCAGCTCAAGGATGCGGAGCTGTTTTGGGTCCGAGGTGGGGCGGCCGTTGAACGCCCCGCCGGAGCGCCCCATCGCCGTGCCGTCCGAGAACTTCAGCACCTCGATCCTTCCGTCCAGACCCGAGTGCACCTCGCAGTCCAAGGGCATCACCTGAAGCACGACGTTGTGCAACCGCCCTACCTCAAGCAGGTGTTCGAGCTGTCGTCGCCGCACCATTGTGCCTCCGATAGGACGCCGTAACACCGTCTCTTCCAGGACGAAGTGGATCGACGGAGCAGGATCCCGTGCGAACACCGACTGCCGGGCCAGGCGAGCGGCCACCATGCGCTCCACGTCGTCCGGCGAGTACGGAGGTTGCGCCGCCCCGATCACGGCCCGCGCATGCTCCGGCGTCTGGAGCAGCCCGGCGACGATGTTGCACTCGTACACCCCGATCTCGACCGCCCGCCCCTCCAGCTTGGCCAGCTCCCGGACCCGCTTCGGATAGCGGACCTTCCTCACGTCCTCCTTCATCGCCGCGATGAGCCCACCGGCGCCCAACACCTCGTCCGCCCTGTCCAGATACTCGAGGCGCGGGATCCGCTTCCCGCCCTCGACCTTGTAGACCAGGTCCTCGCCGTACCCGACGGCCTCCCCGAACTCGGCGGCCCGCATCCCCGCCGCCTCGCGCCGCAGCTTCAGCTGGCGCCCGACCGTCGCGATCACGGCCACGCCCCACTCGTCGTCCGGGTCGACCTCCCAGCCCGGCTCGACCGCCTCGCCGTCCACACCCATCCCGCACCCCTCCGCCGTACGTCCGTACCCGCGACGCCCCTTACCCGTACGGCCGTTGCCGACAGCCCGGACAGCACCGGACAAGCTCCGGACAGTCACCGTACGTATCGGACTCGTCACTGTTCACAGTAAGCACGCGCCGCCACGCTGAGTGATGTGAATCAAGAAACCGCCGTCATCCGGAACTTCACGGTCCAGCTCTCCCCCACCCCACGCGGAGCCCGCCTGGCCCGCCTGCTGGCGACGGAACAACTCCGCAGCTGGGGGCTGCCGTCGGACCCGGCGGAGCACATCGTGGCCGAGCTGGCGACGAACGCGGCCACGCACGGCCGCGTCCCCGGACGCGACTTCCGCCTCACGCTCTACGTCGTCGCCGGCACCCTCCGCATCGAGGTCACGGACACCCGGGGCGACCGTCTGCCGTGCGCCCAGCCCCCGGCGGCGGACGCCGAGTCGGGCCGCGGCCTCGTCCTCGTGGAGGCGCTCGCCGACAAGTGGGGCGTCGCGCCGGGCCTGCCCCCGCGCAAGACGGTGTGGGCCGAGGTCGTCCTGCCACCGAACCCCGGAAACCGGTGCTCCGGTGCCACGGGCGGTCTTGTCCAAGAAACACGACGGTGAAAGGACCAGCACCAAGCCCCACCCCGCCTCCCGCCGCCGACGCGCCTCTCACCCGCCCGGGTGAACATCGCCAACTCAGCTGGATTTCCGCCCGGTTGCTTGCTCTACGCTCGCCGCAACACAACCGCAAACATGCAACGGCCCTCGCCGGGACTGCAATCCCGATGCGAGGGCCTGACCACCAAGGAAGCTGGACCTTCCCGATGGACATCCAAAACCCTAGCGCGCCCTCGCGCGCCCGGTCCCGCATCACGGGCAAAAACCACCCTCACGCGGGTGGTCTCGTCCACGACAACGCCCGCCACACCGCCCGCTTCACGGTGATCGGCAACCACCTCGCCCAGCACCCGGAGCTGTCGGCGCTCGCCATCGGACTGGCCGTTCACATCCAGTCGCTCCCCTCCGGGGCGCGGGTGGACATCAAGACGCTCGCCGCCCGCTTCCCCGAGGGCACCACCCGCATCGCCGCCGCCCTGCGCGAGTTGGAAACCCACGGCTACCTGCGCCGCACCCGCGAACGCGCCGGCCACGGCCGCATCGTCACCCGCACGGTCTCCTGCAACCAGCCGGGCCACGGCGGGGACGACGACTCACCCCGTCCCGGCAGGACGCCCCGCCCGAGGAAGACGTCACCCAAGCCCCTTCCACCGGTGCCACGCCCCTCCTGCCCCTCCCCCACCCTCATTAAGCAGGCCACCGATCTCCTCTCGGACCTCCACCGCCACGACCGTCGCGTGCTGCTCAGCGAGGGCGACACCGCCCATCTGGCCCCCGGCGTCGCCGCCTGGCTGGAGCGCGACGTGACACCCGCCGCCGTACGCGAAGTCCTCACCACGGACCTGCCACGAGAACGCCTCTGCCGTCCGGCCGCCCTCCTGGCCCACCGCCTGGCCGCCCAGCTGCCGCTTCCGCCGCCGTTCCGCACTCCGGTGTCACCTCCCCCGGCGGCCCGGCACCCACTCCGCAACTGCGACGGCTGCGACCGCGCCTTCCGCGCTCCTGCTCCCGGCCGCTGCCGCGGCTGCCGATCCGATCTTCTGGAGGCCGCCTAGCATGGACGTGACGATCCTTGCCCCCGGGCACAGACGAGGAGCGAGCGCCATGACCATCGCCCCCGACGACACGCGACACGGCGCAACGGGCGCCTACCGGGCCATGCGGGACTTCCTTCAGTCCACGGACGACACTCTGCCCGGCAAATTCGAGATCACCAGGGAAGGGATCGTCCACGACATGATGTCGCCGGGAGGGCCGCACGAGGTCACGACGGCGCGCATCAGCCGCCGGCTGGAAAGCGTGATGCCGGACGAGTTGCTGGCCCACAACGGCACCCCCGACGTGGAGGACGAGCCCGAAGGCATCATGCGCCACCCTGACGTCATGGTGATCGCCTGGACCGATCTGGACACCGAGGGCTCGATCGACCCGCACACGCTCATCGCCGCCATCGAAGTGGTCTCCCGCTCGAACCCGGACAACGACTGGGTGGGCAAGGTGCGCGACTACCCCCTGATCGGCATCCCCGTCTACGCCGTCTTCGACCCCCGCACCGGCACCGGCGCCGTCCTCACCGACATCCACCCCACCCCCGACGGCCCCCGCTATGCCACCCGCAAGGACTTCGTCTACGGCGAGGACGTCACCATCGCCGACTGGACGATCTCCACGGCCGACCTGCCGCGCTACCAGGACACCCCCTAGTTGTTCTGTCCGGGGAGGATGTGACGGTCGGCCCTGCCGGTGCGCTGGACTACGTGGATGCAGGGAGGGGGCCCTCACACACCGTCCCCGACACGGAAGACACGCCTTGACCACCATCCAGCACGGCCGGGCGGGCCGGCGGCAGGCCATGCGCAGGATCCGTCCCCGGCGCTCCCCCGCCACACCCCTGCTCGCGCTCTCCTGGGCCGGCGCCGCCGCCGTGGTGTGGCTGTGGTGGCGGGACACGCCCGCCGTCGCCGCGACCACGGCCGACCGGCTGGTGAACGCGGGCCGCATCACCGGACTGCTCGCCGGCTACGCGATCGCCCTGGTGATCGCCCAGATGGCGCGCGTCCCCGCGCTCGAACGCCGGGTCGGCTCCGACCGCGTGGTGCGCTGGCACGCCCGCAGCGGCCGCTACGCGCTCTCGCTGACCCTCGCCCACGTCGTGCTGATCCTGTACGGATACGCCCTGCAGGCGGACACCGGCGTCGTGGCGCAGACGGTGTCCGTCGTCACCGGCTACCCGGACATGGTCAAGGCGACGGCCGGCACCCTGCTGCTGCTTCTCGTCGGCTTCGTCTCCGCCGGCGCCGTACGACGTCGTATGCGCTACGAGACCTGGTACTACCTGCACCTGCTCACCTACGCCGCGGTCTACCTCGCCTTCTGGCACCAGCTGACGACGGGCGACGAGTTCGTCGGCGACGCGGCCGCCCGTGCGGCCTGGTACGCCCTGTACCTCACGGTCGGTGCGCTGCTGCTGTGGTTCCGCGTGCTCACTCCGCTGCGGCTCAATCTCCGGCACCGGATGCGCGTCGAGGCGGTGGTGCAGGAGACGCCGGGTGTGGTCTCCGTGCTGATCCGGGGCCGGCGGCTGCACCGCCTCGGCGCCGAGGCCGGGCAGTTCTTCCGCTGGCGGTTCCTCACCACGGGCCTGCGGTGGACCGCGAACCCCTACTCCCTCTCGGCGCCGCCCCGCCCCGACCTGCTGCGGATCACCGTGAAGGCGGTCGGCGGGCACAGCGCGGCGCTGGCCCGGCTGCGGCCCGGCACACGTGTGTGGGCGGAGGGCCCCTACGGAGCGATGACGGCGGCCCGCCGCAGCCGCGGCAAGGTGCTGCTGCTCGCGGGCGGCGCGGGCATCACACCGCTGCGGGCCCTGTTCGAGACGCTGCCCGCCGCGTCCGGTGATCTGACCCTGCTCTACCGGGCCCGCACGGCCGAGGACCTGGCGCTGCGGGACGAGCTGGAGGCGATCGCGGACGAACGGGGGGCCCAGCTGCTCTACGCGGTCAACAGTCCCGACGGGCGACGGCCCGCGATCACCGCGAAGATGCTGCGCCGGATCCTGCCGGACATCGCCCACCACGACGTGTACCTGTGCGGTCCGCCGGGGCTGGCCGAGGAGTCGTACGCCGCCCTGCGCGAGGCGGGCGTCCCGCACCGCCGTATCCACCACGAGTCGTTCGAGTTCTGACCTCGCTGGAGGTTCCGCGTTCCGGCCTCGCGGTGCCGGTGAGCCTGTGACATCTGGTTCCGTTGTTGCGCTGAGACTCCCATGAGGAAGAAGCATCCGTTCCGCCACGCGTTGCTGGCCACGGTCGGCACCGTCTCCGGCATCGTGCTGCTGCTCGCTCTGAAGCCGAGCACCGACCCGGGCCTGGCACAGGCCGACGCGCCCACGGCCACGGTCACGGCCACGGCCCGGTCCTCCGCGCCGCCTTCCCCGTCCGCGGCCTCGCCCTCCCCGTCCGCGTCGGCCTCGCGGCGGAAGACCCCCGCGAAGAAGCACACCGCTGCCACGCCGGGCGCACCGCGCTCGGCGCCCGCCGCGCCCACCAGGACGAGCAGTGCCCCCTCCGCGCCGAAGACCACAGCCGCCGCCCCCACGACCCGCACCGTCACCGGGACCACGGCGCAGACGAAGTACGGCCCCGTCCAGGTACGGATCACCCTCACCGGCAGCAGGATCACCGGGGCGAGCGCCGTTCAGTACCCGGACGGGACGGCACGCAGCAAGGACATCAACTCCACCGCCGTCCCCAAACTCGACCAGGAGACGCTCCAGGCGCAGAGCGCGAGCATCGACACGGTGTCGGGAGCCTCGTACACCAGCGCCGGCTACCGGCAGTCGCTGCAGAGCGCACTGGACCGGGCCGGCGTCTGATCGCGCCTCAGGTACTGCCGCCCGCGCGTGCGGATAGGTTGCGCGACATGATCCTCGAGCAGCTCCGCCTCACCCCCGACCACGACATCCCGGCCCCCATCCTCACCGAGCTGACCGCCCTCTACGCCTCCAACCGCGACTTCCACGCCCTCAGCGGTGACTTCCCCGACCCGGACGACATCCGGCCCGAGCAGGTCGCGACCGTGCTGGCCGACGAGTTCGTGCACCCGGACGCCGAGGTGCTGCTCGCCCGCAGCGAGGGGCGGCTCGTCGGGATCGCCGTCACCCTCGCCCACCACCCCGACCCCTCCGACCCGGACCCGTGGATCGGCCTGCTGATGGTGGACGCGGGCCTGCACGGCCAGGGCCACGGCCGCCGCCTGGCCACGCTCGTCGAGGACCGCTTCCGGGCGGCGGGCCGCGGTGCCGTCCGGCTCGCCGTACTCGACAGCAACCCCGCGGCCCTCGCCTTCTGGACGGCCCTCAACTACGAGGTGATCGACCACCGCCCCGACCTCCGACAGGGCCGCCCCTGCGCGGTGCTGCGCAAGGAACTCCCCACCCCGGCCGAGTGAGCCGCACCGGCGACGGTGCAGTATGCGGGCGCGGAGTACGACGCGGTGGCCGCGGCCTGGAAGGCGGTCAACGTCAACTGACCTGACCTGACCTGACCTGACCTGACCTGCGGGGACGATACGGGCCGGTCCGTCCGTCGTGGCGGCCTCCTCACGGACGGTCCGGCTTCCCCTTCCCGTACAACCAGTTCTTCCAGATCGGGCCGAAGTCCTTGTCCGGCGCCTTCTTCTCGACGTACGCCGTGAACTCGCCGGTGTCGGCGTTGCCGTGCCGGTGGGCGGCGGCCCAGCCCCGGAGGATGTCGTAGAAGGCGGCGTCGCCGACCGTCTGCCGGATCTTGTGCAGGACCATCGCACCGCGGACGTAGACCGGGTCGTCGAAGAGGTGGGCGGCGCCGCTCGGCTTGGCGGGCGGGAAGGACCACAGACCCGGGTGGTCGTCCTCGCCGTGGGCGTAGAGCCTGTCGAAGGTCTGCTGCGCGCTGTCGCCGCCGTGGTCCTCCTCCCAGAGCCACTCGGCGTAGGTGGCGAAGCCCTCGTTGAGCCATATGTCCCGCCAGGTCCGTGGCGTGACGGAGTCGCCGTACCACTGGTGGACGAGTTCGTGGACGAGGGTCCCGGTACCGGGCGCGCCGTGGAAGACGGGCCGGTTCTGGGTCTCCAAGGAGTACTCGGCGTCCTGCGGCCGGACGACGATCGCGCCGGTGGAGGAGAAGGGATAGGGCCCGAAGTTGTGCTCCTCCCACTCCACGATCTCGGGGATCTTCGCGAGCACCGCGCGGCTCGCCTTCGTCTGGGTCGGGTCGACGGCCACGTACGCCGGCAGCCGGTCCGGGCCGATGGTGTACCGGCTGACGTCGTAGTGGCCCACGGCGACCGTGGCGAGGTAGCTCGCCATCGGCGCGGCCGTGTGCCAGCTGAAGGTCGTACGGCCGCCGGCGCTCGTCTCGCCCGTCAACTCCCCGTTGGACACGGCCTGCAGGCCCTTCGGCACGGTGACCGCGATGTCGTACGTCGCTTTGTCGGAGGGGTGGTGGTTGCCCGGGAACCAGGCCATGGAGCCGACCGGTTCGCCGAGGGCGAGCGCCCCGTCGGCCGTGCGCAGCCAGCCCTCGTGGGAGCCGTCGGGGTCGGTGAGGGTCCGCGGGGTGCCGGAGTAGCGGACGGTGACGCGGAAGGTCTCGCGAGCGGCGAGGTCGTCGTGCGGGCGGACGGTGAGCTCCTGCCCGGCCCGGTTGAAGCGGGCGGGCCGGCCCTCGACGGTGACCCCGTCGACGTGCAGCCCCACGAGGTCGAGGTCGAAGGCGGAGAGGTCCTGGTCGGCGCGGGCGGTGAGGGTCGCAATGCCGGTCAGACGCCGGTCGCCGCCGGAGGGGTCGTAGGCGAGTCTCAGGTCGTAGTGGCCGACGTCGTACCCGCCGTTGCCGGCCTTCGGGAAGTACGGGTCGTGCACGCCGGAGCCGCCCGGGGTGCCGTGGACACCGCCGTCGCACGCGGTCAGGACGAGGGCGAGCAGGGCGGCCGGGACAGTCGGCAGGGATCGGGGCACGGCTGAGATCCTAGGACGACGGGTGATCCCGCAGCGGCGCATGATCCCGGAGCGGCGCGTGACCCCGGGACGGCGCGTGACCCCACGGCTGCGCGTGTTCCCGGGACGGCGCAGACGCCGTCCCGTGCGTACCGGACGGCGTGACACCATTCCGTACGTGCTCGACATCGGCTACGCCCTCTCCAACCGCTTCCCGGACCCCCCGCAGACCGACTACCGCCGCGCGGACGTCCGCGCCCTGCGCCACGACCTGTTCTGCGGCGACGTCTACCTCGCCGACACCAAGGCCGACCGGGAGTTGTCCACAGCCTGGGGATGGGTGCCGGTGCTCGACTTCGCGTGGGCGCTGTGCGACATCGTGGAGCGGCTGGACCGGGACCCGGCGGGGTCCCGCGCCGCGCGTCCCCAGCGCGCGGAGCTCGACTTCACCGAGTCGACCGACCGGATGCTCTTCGAGCGGCGCTTCGGGTGGGTGGAGGTGGAGGCGGACTGGATGCCCCCGGAGGAGCCGCCGCTGACCCTCTCCTTCGCCGGACTCCGCCGCGAGGCCCGGGATTTCCTGCACGACCTGCTCGCCGACCTGGTGGACCTGCACGAGGACCTGGGCGAGAACCCGGCGATCTGGACCCTGCAGGCCCGCTTCCCCCGCGTCCGGTGACACGGCCGGCCTGACACACTGCCGGCCTGAAACTGACGGCCTGACACACTGCCGGCCTGAAACGGCTCTCAGCCCGGCCTCACCCCTCCACCCGGATCCCCATCTCCCCCGCCAGCACCAGCGCCAGATCCATCAGCTGCGCCGGACTGATCACCGCCCCCGCCAGCCGGTCCACACCGCGCGCGATCCCCAGCTCCACCGCCCCCCTCAGGTCCACGTCCTTGAGCACCGCCGCGGTGAGGTCCGCCTCCTTGAGGACGCAGTCCACGAACTCCACCCGCTCCAGCATGGCGCCGCCGAAGTCGGGCTCGACGAGGACGCAGTTGTCGAAGACGACGTCCTTCAGCCGGGCCGTGCGCAGGTTCAGGTAGTCGATCTTGCCGCCGCGGACGACGACACGCTCCAGCACGGCGCCGTGCAGCTGTGCTCCGCCGAGGCGGGCGTCCAGCAGTTCGACGTCGCGCAGGGTCGCCTCGGCGAGGTCGGTACCCACGCCTCTCGGCCCCGTCAGCACCGAGTCGAGGACGCGGGCCTGCCGCAGCCGCGTCTCGTCCAGCGCGCACCCCGTCAGCGCGCAGTCCATGAACCTCGCTCCCCCGCCGTCCTGCCCCGCGAGGTCCGCGTCCCGGAACTCCAGCCCGTCGTAGTCCCCGTCCGGCTCCAGTTCCCCGCCCTCGAACGGCTCCAGCGGGGGCAGCCGCACCTCCGGCCGCCGCGCCCCCTTCACCGCCGACCCGCGGGCGCCTGCCCCGCCGCGCGCCGCACCCGGACCACCCGCCGCTCTCCTCGCCATGGCCCCCATCCTGCACCCCGCCACTGACAATCCGCCCGGCCACACCGTGACGAGGCCCTGAGCAGGCAGAACGCGAACGCTGTCACATTCCGGGTGCCGAAGACCGTCGTATCCGCGAAGGCTCGTCGAAGGCGACCGGCACAAGGAGCCCCCGACTGAGGTCCGACACCCGAGGGAGATCCCACCCATGCACCGCATCACCGTCATCGGCGGCGGTTTCGCCGGACTGACCGCGGCCGTCACCGCTGCCGAGGCGGGCGCCAAAGTGACCGTGTACGAGGCCCACCACACCCTCGGCGGCAGAGCCCGCACGGCCGAGGCCCCGTACCGGACGAACGACGGACCGCACGCCCTCTACAGCGGCGGCCCGCACTGGTCCTGGCTCAGGCAGCGCGGCCTGCTCGGCACGCCGGCCCCGGTCCCGCCCCTGGAGACGGCCCGGCTGCGGCTGCGCCACCACGGCGTGCTGCGCCGCACCCCGCCCTTCGCGATGCTGAAACTGCTGCGCCACGGCCTGCAGCGGGCGCCCGTGGACGCCGACTTCATGAGCTGGGCCACGGGCGTCGCGGGCGAGGAGGCCGCCCGCGCCGCCGCCCACTACTCCGCCGTCACCCTCTTCCACCACGACCCGGGCGCCCTGTCCGCCGCGTTCGTGCAGGAGCGGCTGCGCCGCGCCGCCAGGCTCCCGAGCGAGGCGCACCACCCGCGGGGCGGCTGGGCGAGCGTCATCGACCGGATGGCCGCGCGGGCGTGGAACCTGGGCGTGCGGATGGAGACCCTGTCGCGCGTCGACACGCTGCCGGCCGGCGGTCCCGTGGTCGTCGCGACCTCCCTCGACGCCGCCCGCCGGCTGCTCGGCGACGCCTCCCTGACCTGGACCGGCGGCCGTACGGCACTGGTCGATCTCGCCCTGCGGACCCGGCGCGGGGACGCCTTCGCGGTGTCCGACCTCGACGCCCCCGGCCGGCTGGAGCGGTTCACCGCGCAGGACCGTTCCCTCGCCCCGGCCGGTGAGCAGCTGATCCAGGGGCAGATCCCCCTCGCGCCGTACGAGTCGAAGGCCGACGGCGCCGCGCGCGCCGAGGAGCTGCTCGACCTGGCCTTCGCGGGCTGGCGCGAGCGGGTCACCTGGCGGCGCGAGTCCGTCGCGAACGGCCGTACCGGCGCCGTCGACCTGCCCGGCACCAGCTGGCGCGACCGGCCCGCCATCGACCGCGGCGACGGCGTCTACCTCGCCGGCGACCAGGTCGCGGCCCCCGGCGTCCTGTCCGAGGTGTCCTTCAACAGCGCCCTCACCGCGGTGTCGCTGGCCCTCGGCCGGCGCGCGCTTGACCTCAAGCAGGCTTCAGGTTGAAGAGTGGGGCGTTCCCGAACAGCTGGGGGACCCACCATGCGCGCCATCCGTCTGCACGCCTTCGGCCCGGCCGGGAACCTCCGTCACGAGGAGGTCGCCGATCCCGTACCGGGTCCCGGCCAGGTCCGCATCGCCGTCGCGGCGGCGGGGGTGCACCTGCTCGACACCGCCCTGCGCGCGGGTGCCCGGGGGCCGCTGCCCGAGCCGCCCCGGCTGCCCACCGTCCCGGGCCGCGAGGTCGCCGGCGTCGTGGAGTCGCTCGGCGAGGGCGTCGCCGCGCTGTGGCTCGGCAGGCGTGTCGTGGCCCATCTCGGGCTCGCGTCCGGCGGCTACGCCGAACTGGCCGTCACCGACGTCGACCGGGTGCACGAGATCCCCGCCGGACTGGACCCCGCCCAGGCGGTCGCCATGATCGGCACGGGACGCACGGTGATGGGGATCGTGCAGTTCGCCGAGCTGGGCCCGGACTCCGTGGCCGTGATCCCGGCGGCCGCGGGCGGCGTCGGCACGCTGCTCGTGCAGTACGCGAAGAACGCCGGCGCGGTGGTCGTCGGTCTCGCGGGCGGCCCCGGGAAGGTCGCGCGGGTGCGGGCGAACGGCGCGGACGTCGCCGCCGACTACACCGAGCCGGACTGGCCGGACCAGGTCCGCGCCCGGCTGGGCGGCCGGCCCGCGACGGTCGTCCTCGACGGCGTGGGCGGCGAGGTCGCCCGCCACGCCACCGGCCTCCTCGGTCCCGGCGGCAGACACCTCGTCTTCGGCTGGTCCTCCCAGGGCGTCCGGGACGGCGCGCCCCATCTCGTCGACGGCCTGTCCGAGCAGGTCCTCGGTCCGGTGATGATGCGCCGGGCCGGCGGTCCCGACCCGCTGCGGACCCTGGAGCTGCGCGCTCTGGCCGAGGCCGCCGCGGGACGCCTCAGCCCCGCCGTGCAGCGTTTCCCGCTCGCGGATGCGGCGGCGGCACACCGGGCACTCGAAACGCGCGCAACGACAGGAAAGGTGGTTCTGGAGCCATGAGCGAGCGCAAGGCCTCCGAAGATGCGATACGGACCGAGGCATGGTCTTCTGGCCGGATGAGTGACGCCCGGGCAGGTGAAACTCCCATGGACGCCGACCCCCGCCGCTGGTGGGGTCTGGTGATCATCGCCCTCGCCCAGCTCATGGTCGTGCTCGACGCGACGATCGTGAACATCGCCCTCCCCTCCGCGCAGCGCGACCTGGGCATGTCCGACGCCAACCGGCAGTGGGTCATCACCGCGTACACCCTGGCCTTCGGCGGTCTGCTCCTGCTCGGCGGCCGCATCGCCGACCTGGTGGGCCGCAAACGGACGTTCATCTTCGGCCTGATCGGCTTCGCCGCCGCCTCTGCGCTCGGCGGCGCCGCCACCTCCTCGGGCATGCTCTTCGGCGCCCGCGCCCTGCAGGGCGCCTTCGCCGCCGTACTGGCCCCCTCGGCCCTGTCCCTGCTGACGACGACCTTCACCGACTCCAAGGAGCGCGGCAAGGCGTTCGGCATCTACGGCGCCCTGGCCGGCAGCGGCTCCGCGATCGGCTTCATCGTCGGCGGCCTGCTGACGGAGTACCTGAACTGGCGCTGGTGCCTCTTCGTCAACGTCCCCATCGCGGTCGTCGCCGTCCTCGGCGCCTTCTCCCTCCTCCACGACCGCCCCCGCCGCACGGACGCCCGCCTCGACGTCCCCGGCGCGCTGCTGGGCTGCGGCGGACTGGTCGCGATCGTCTACGGCTTCAGCGAGGCCGAGTCGCGCGGCTGGACGGACGGGCTGGTGCTCGCGATGTTCGCGGCGGGCGTCGTACTCCTCGCCGCCTTCGTGTGGTGGCAGACCCGGGCGCGCATGCCCCTGCTCCCGCTCCACGTCGTCAAGGAGCGCAACCGCGCCGGCTGCTTCCTGACCATGGCGCTCGCCACCATCGGCATGTTCGGCCTGTTCCTGTTCATGACCTACTACCTGCAGGTCGTGCTCGGCTACTCGCCGGTGGAGACGGGCCTGGCCTTCCTGCCGCTGACGGTCGCGATCATCATCGGCTCCACCCAGATCTCCGCCCGGCTGCTGAACCACGTGCCGCCGCGCCTGCTGATGGTCCCGGGCATGGTCCTCGCGGCGGGCGGCATGGTGCTCCTGACGCGGATGACGGTCGACTCGTCCTACGCCACCGAGATCCTGCCCGCCCTGCTCCTGATGGGGCTGGGCATGGGCCTGACCTTCATGCCGGTCTTCGCCACCGCCACCGCGGGCGTAGCCGCGCGGGACTCCGGCGTGACCTCGGCGACCGTCAACACCTCGCAGCAGGTGGGCGGCTCGATCGGTACGGCCCTGCTCAACACGATCGCCACCAGCAGCAGCGCCGCCTACATCACCGCCCACCTCCACAACCCGGCGCACAAGGCGCTGGTCGTCAAGGAGGGCGTCGTGCACGGCTACACGGTCGCCATCTGGTGGGCCGCCGGCGTCATGCTCCTGGCCGGCCTGGTGGCGGGCCTGATGGTGACGGCGCGGGCCCCCAAGCACGGCGCCCGCGCGGAGGACCCGGTACCGGAACCGGTGCCCTGAGCTAACCCCTCCGCGCGGCCCATGCCTCCCTCGGGTCCCATGCCTCTCCGCGTCCTCTGACCAGCGGATAGCAGCCGAGCCCGATCAGCACGGAGACGAAGTGCCCGAGGTCGGTGAAGGTGGGCGTCGAGGTGAGCGGTTCCCCGTACACGGCCAGCACGACCACCAGATACGCGTACCGCCAGGGCGGCGCGATCCGGTACGTCAGGACCGCCACCACCCCCGCGAGCGCGTAACTCACCCCGATGTCCAGGGTGTCGACCGCGGAGTGCGGCGCCATCCCGTCCCGTACGGCCCGCAGCAGCGCGCCCTCGCTGATCAGCGTCGCCAGCACGTGCGCGGCCACGCACACCACCAGCCACCGCAACGTCCCCAGCCAGCGCTCGGCCTGCGCGTGGAAGACGGTGTAGAGCGCGGCGTACGGCACCCAGTGACCGCCGTCGATCCACATCGCGCTCTGCACCAGCACCCGCGCGGGGTCGTTCGACAGCTCATGGATGTTCGTGGACCGCTGCCGCAGGAAGTCCTGCTCGAACTCCGGCGACATGTGGTGCAGCGCGACGGTGGTGACGAACAGGACGGCCAGCCAGACGTACGTGCCGGGCGCGCTGCGCACGTAGGTCCACGCCCTGTCTCCGAGGCCGCGGTCGATTCGCATGAGGCGATTCACGCATGTCAGTATCGTCGGCCGGGTGATCGACATCCCGGGCGAACTGGCGACGGCACAGCAGAGGTACAACGGCACGGCGGGCCGCGCCTTCGTCGGCAGGAGGTCGCCCGCCGCCTGCGCGGCCACACCGGCCGGGCACCCCGCCGGTAGCGCCGCGATGTGCCGTCCGCGGCGGCCCCCCGCCCGACCCCTTAGCCTCGGCGGCATGATCCGAACCGCGGCCCCCGCCGACATCCCCGTCATCCACACCCTGATCCGCGAACTGGCCGAGTACGAGAAGCTCCCGCACGAGGCGAGGGCCACCGAGGCCCAGCTCCACGAGGCCCTCTTCGGCGAACACCCCGCCGCCTTCGCCCACATCGCGGCCGACGCCGCCACCGGCGAGCCGGTCGGCTTCGCGCTGTGGTTCCTGAACTTCTCCACCTGGCGCGGCGTCCACGGCATCTACCTGGAGGACCTCTACGTCCGCCCCGCCGCCCGCGGCGCCGGCCACGGCAGGGCCCTGCTCACCGAACTGGCCCGCATCTGCGTCGCCCGCGGCTACGAACGCCTCGAGTGGTCGGTCCTGGACTGGAACGCCCCGAGCATCGCCTTCTACGAGTCCCTCGGCGCCCGCCCGCAGGACGAGTGGACGGTCTACCGGCTGACCGACGAACCGCTCCGGAGCCTCGGCGGGAACGGCGGGAAGGGTGGGCACGGCGGGAAGGGTGGGCACGACGAAAACGACGGGAACGACAGGAACGACGGTTGACGGTCCGCCGGGGCGTGCAGGCGGGCAGGCGTGCGGGCATGCGAAAGCCCAGGCCGGATCGCTCCTGACCTGGGCGTTCGCATGCGCGGGGATGCCGGGAAGGGCCGTGCGGAGAAGCAGGTGAGGCGAGCGCTCAGAGGGCCTTGCTGTTGCAGCCCATGTCCGAGCCGAGGTGGTGGTCCTGCGCACCCGGGTTGCCCTCGCCGTTGAGCGCGTTGCCCAGCACGCCGTTGAGGGCGCCGACGCTGCCGAGGACGTCGATGTTCATGTCGTGCGAGCGGCACTCGATGCCCTGCGAGATGCCGAAGCCGCCGTCGTGCGCCCCGGCCTCACCGTGTGCGAAGGCGGGAGCGGCACCGAGGGAACCCAGGCTGCCGAGGACGGCGGCGCCCACGACGGCCGCCTTCTGAAGCTTGCGCATGTCTTCTCCATTGATCGAGCGGATGTGATCTGCGGCAGATCGAGTCGGGAGGGTGAACACCTGCTGAGAGGCCGTCAGCCGAGCCGCGGCAGACCCAGCTGACCCACGGGCGGCGCCGCGACCTGGCCGAGTCCGAGCCCGGGCACCTGCGGCGCGCTGGCCGGCGAGATCAGCGGGTTGATGAGCGGGCTCACCTCGGGGTTCACCTGCGGGTTCACCTGGGGCGCGACGTGCGGCGCCGGCTCGGGGTTGAAGACCTGCGGCATCTCGACCTGCGGGGCCACCTTCGGCACGACCTGCGGAGAGGTCTGCGGGGCGACCTGCGGCACGACCTGCGGGGCCTGCTGCTGGGGAGCGGCCTGCATCGGTGCGGCCTGCTGCGGCGCGCTGTACGACGGCTGACCGGCCCGCGCGGCACCGCCCGACGAGGCGAAGGCGGAGGCCTGACCGATCTGCGGCGGGGCCGGGGGAGCGGCCTGCATCACCGGCCGCATGTACTGCGGACCGGCCTGCGCGCTGCCCGCGGCGGTGGTCGCGGCCGCGGCCCGCGGTGCGCTCTGCTGGGGTGCCGGGTAGTACTGGGGGGCCGGGGGCCCGTAGTACCGGGGAGGAGGCGCCTGGTACTGGGGCGCCGGGGGCGCGTAGTAGTACTGGGGAGCGGGCGCCGGAGCCGCTGCCTGGGGCTCCGGATAGTAAGGAGCCGGCGCAGGAGCGGAACCGGGGTAGCCGGGGTAGTACCCGCCCGGGGAGTCGGCGTGGCTGACGCCGGCGCCGATCGCGGACAGACCGCCGGCCGCCGCTACGACGAGTGCGGCCTTGTGAAGCTTTCGCATGGAACCCTCGGCCCTTCAATAACCAGTGCAGGGAAATCCGTTGTATTCAGTGCAGTCACGCCGGAGCCGACAGCGGATCCCGATGTCCCTCTCCGGTGGATGCCCAACTGCCCTCTCCCCGCTGGCAACGACCTTTTGACCGGCCCGGTCACGGGGTCGAAAACCCCGTCACCCGTTTGGCATTGATCGGATTACCGGATCACCGATTCCGCCTCCTCGGCAAATGGGTGACCGGCACCCGACTCCCGTGACGGGCGCCGAAGTCATGTCGTTGGCACAGGGCCAGAGCAATGGTCCATCCAGCTTTTCCGCACGTTCCATGCACAGGTCAATGAAGGGCCGAGGGTTCCATGCGCAAGTTCCAGCACGTCGCGCTCGTCGCAGCAGCAGCCGGGGGCCTGTCCGCCATCGGCGTCGCCCCCAGCTTCGCCGACGCCCCCGCCGCGTACAACGCCGCTCCGCCGCCCGTCCCGCAGCAGGGCAGTCAGGCCGCGTCGTGGACCAGTTCGCAGGCCACCGCGCACACCACCGGTTCACCCGCGCCGCAGCACCAGGCCGCGCCGATGGGCGGCGCCGATGTCAGCCCGCAGCTCAATCCGCAGGTGAACCCGAAGCTCAGCCCGCAGCTCACCCCGCAGCCGGCCCCGGCCGCCCACTCCGGCCCGGTGGAGCAGAACAACCTCTTCCGCCCCTACCAGGAGTGCAGCCCGCAGAACCTGCTCAACGCCAACCTCCCCGTCGCGCTGCTCGCCGCCGCCGAGACCAAGGGCGTCAACTGCGGTCAGGGCAACAGCCAGGCGAACGCCCTCGCCAAGGCCCACTAGAGCCGCCGCACCCCCTCCGGGGCGTGCACGGCAAGATCGAAAAACACGGCGCGTCGCTGCCCGGTTTGCCCTTATTTCGTATTAATCTCCGTGACTGTACGAAGTCGATCTGCCACAGATCGCAACCACTTCACTCCACCGGAGATGACATGCACAAGCTTCGCAAGGCTGCCGTCCTGGTCGCCGCCATCAGCACCGTCGGGCTCGTCGGCGCCGGCACCGCCCAGGCCGGAGAGGGAGGCGGCCACGGCGGCCGGGGCGGCGACCAGCACACCAGCGTGCTGCAGAGCTCCAACTGCAAGTCGCACGACCTGAACCTGGACGTCCTCGGCCAGGTCGGCCTCCTCAACGGCCTGCTGGGCAACGCGCTCAACGGCGAGGGCAACCCGGGCGCGCAGGACACGCACATCGGCTCGAGCATGGGCTGCAACAACAGCGCCTTCTAATTCGCGCGGCCGGTCGCACACGACCGCGAGCGGGAATCAGGTCCCGGCACCGAGGGCAACTCGGGGCCGGGACCCCTTGTTTGCGCGCGGGACTCGCACGGGACTCGCACGCGGCTCATGCACGGATTCGTATGCGGGATACGCACGCGGGATACGCACGCGTGACTCGCGCACGGGATTCGTACGCGGCCTATTCCCGGCCATCGACCAAGGCGGTGAGGATTCCCCGAATTCGGCGCGCCGCACGGTTTTCCATGGATATTTCGTATTAGCCTCCGTAACTGCACGAAGTCGATCTGTCACAGATCGCATCCACTTCACTCCACCGGAGATGACATGCACAACCTTCGCAAGGCCGCCGTCCTGGTCGCTGCCATCAGCAGCGTCGGGCTCCTGGGTGCCGGCGCCGCCCACGCCGATCAGGGCGGCTGGGGTTCGGGCGGAGAAGGGCACCGTGGCACTTCCAGCTTCAGCGTCCTGCAGAGCACCACCTGCCGGTCGCACGACGCCAACGTCGACGTCCTCGGCCAGGTCGGCATCCTCAACGGCCTGGGCGGCAACCTGCTCAACGGCGAGGGCAACGCGGGCGCGCAGCAGACCTCGCTGGGCTCGAGCATGGGCTGCAACAACAGCGTCGGCAAGTAAGGCAGAAACAGGCAGGAACCTCGGTGCCCCGGCCGACCGGCCGGGGCACCGAGGTTTTGGCGTCGCCGCACAGAGGTCTTGGGTGTCGCCGCGAAGCCTGGAGAGCCCGCAACGCCGGAACGCCGGATCGGGAACCGTCTCCGATCCGGCGTTCCGGCTTTCCGGCGTTGCGGCGTTCCGGGCTCTCCGGCGTTCCCGGCCGCCTCAGAATTCGATGTGCGGACGCTGGATGTGCGGGCGGTCGACGTGAGGGCGCTTGAACCCCTTGGGCAGCGGTGCGGTGTTGGAGCACTCCACCACCGGGCCCACCTGGGTGTGCCCCGTGCTCAGCGTCTCGTCGTCGGGCAGCAACAGCCGCGGCCGGTATACGGTCGTGCACTTCTGGTCCTGCTTGACGACGAACCGGCCGTGCTTGGTCTTGTGGACGGACTCGCTCTTGTGCACGCAGGTCGTCTCTCCCTCGGCGGAGGTCTTGCAGTCACCGGGGCGCTGGTCGGCGTACGCCTGCGCGCCGCCGGCACAGATGACGGCGAGGCTCCCGAGGAGCCCCGAGACGGTTGCGATGGTCCTTCGACTGAGCATGCTCTCTTCCTTTGCAATCGCCGCAGCCCGGCCGCGCGCCCCGAGGGGGTTCTCGCGCGTCCGGGCTGCCGGTGCTTTATGAGGGTGTGCGGCGCTGCTTACTGGCCGCCGTACGGGGCCGCGTAGCCGTAGCCGGCCTGCGGAGCCGCCTGCGGCGCGACCTGCGGAGCCGCCTGGGGAGCCGCCTGCGGAGCCGCCTGGGGGGCGGCCTGCGGAGCGGCGAAGTAGGCGGTCTGCGGCATGTAGTTGAAACCGTTCGTCGGCGCGAAGTACGGAGCCGCCTGCGGAGCGGCCTGCGGACCGTACGGGGCGCCTCCCATGGCCACGGCGTTGGCCTGCGAGGAGGCCACCGCGGTGACCCCGCCGAAGCCGTCGGCGAAGCTGACGCCGGCACCGAGAGCGGACAGCCCCGCGACCGCTGCGACTACGACCGCGG
This sequence comes from Streptomyces sediminimaris, assembly GCF_047049295.1. Lineage (NCBI taxonomy): Bacteria > Bacillati > Actinomycetota > Actinomycetes > Kitasatosporales > Streptomycetaceae > Streptomyces > Streptomyces sediminimaris. The sequence goes on from NZ_JBJWOT010000001.1 coordinate 3,917,414, forward strand.
CCCGCTGAAACTTGCGCATAGTTCGACCCTTCCCTGACTGGGCGTGAAGCCCTGGTTTGACTACTTAATGTGAGCATATACAGACGCAACGTAGTCATTTGGGATCTCTGGGTCTTCCATGCGCCGTGTCGGTTTATGGCGATAAACGTATTTTTAATTCCCCGCCATGACGAACGGCCGGTCCGGGTCCCCCCGAATACCGGCCGTCCGTCACCCGAAAAGAGGGTCAGCCCAGCAGGCCACCGGGCAATTCGAAACCGTCGTCGTTCTTGTCGTTCCTGGTGGGCGCCGGAGCGCCGTCGGGAGTACAGGTCACCTCGGGGCCGATCCGGGTGGACCCGTTGTTCACCAGCGGAATGACCGGCAGCTGCATGGGCTGGACCGGCACGCACGTGGTCGCCTTGCGGATGGCGAACCCCTCACCCTCGGGCACCTGGCCGGTGATCTTCTGCACGCAGGTGACGTTGCCCTGGAGGTCGACGGTGCAGGTGCCCGGACCCGCCGCGGCATGCGCCTGGGTGACGCCGAGACCGGTCACAGCGAGGCCGCAGATGAGCCCCGAGACGGCCGCGATCTTCTTCCTACTGAACATGTGATCCGTTTCCTTTGTGAGGGACGCCCGTTAGGGGCCGATTCGCTTGCGAAGTGAAGGGCTGACCTGGGGTTGAGCGGCCTCGCACGCCGGGCCGCCACACACGGACGGGCCCCTTCGGGGGTGAGCCCGAGGGGCCCGCGGGAAGCGTCGCGCAGGACCTGGCGGCCGCCGTCAGCCGGTGAAGGCGTTGTTGAACTGGCCGCAGGTGGTGTCGAAGGTCTCGGACAGACCCAGCACGCTGATCGGAAGGTCGCCCTCGGCCGCCGTCTGGGGGCTGCACTCCTGGTAGGGCCGGTAGTGCTCGGCCGACTTCGGCGCACCGTCGTGGCCGTGAGCGTATGCGGTACCGGCGCCGGCGCCGATGGCGGACAGGCCGCCGGCCGCCACTGCCGCTGCGATCATGGCCTTCTGAAGCTTGCGCATGGAACCCTCGGTCCTTGATTGCCTGTAAGTCGAGGCTGATTGCCTACTGTGACTGGACGAACACTATCAGTCACTAAAGGGGATTCCGCACCGCCGGACGACCCGTGTCCGAGGAGAAGGCCCGGAATATGCGCCCCGAATGGCGCTGCGAGATGCCCGGCAGACCGATTGGCTCACAATCGCCGATCACTCAATCCACTCAAAAGTGGGAACAGCCCATGTTCCGCGCATCTCCTTTCACGGTCGCGGCATTCCCTTGATCGGGTCCGCCCCATTCGGGCTCCAACTGCGAACGGAGACGCCCGTGCGAATGACCGACATCCAGCGTTGCGAGGTCCGGCCCGGACGGCTTGTCGAGTGGGCGCTCAGTCCGGCGACAGTCGCGGCTGCGGCGGACCTTCCGACCGACCCCCGGCCGCCGGCGTACGTCCAGGAAGGGCACATCAGGACCGCGCGGTCCGTGCGGGAGGACGGCCTGTTCGTGCCGACCTGGCTCGGCACGGCCTTCGACATCCCCGGCACGGTCGACCTCGACGCCCTCGAGGAGGCGCTGCGCGGCTGGACCCTGCGGCACGAGACGCTGCGCAGCGGCTTCCGCTGGGAGGGCGACGAGATGCGCCGCTTCACCCTCGACCCCGCGGCCGTGTCGCTGCACCGCGAGGAGGTCGGCGACTTCCCGGACGCGGACCGGCTCGTGCAGCACCTCCAGGACCGCTTCGACGACGGCGCCAACGCGCTGAACTGGCCCAACTTCCTCTACGCGGCGGTGATCAGGGACGACTGCACCAGCGTGTACATTGGCTTCGACCACAGCAACGTCGACGCCTACTCCATCCAGCGCATCCCCGCCGAGATCCACGAGCTCTACGCGGCGGCGGTGCAGGGCCGCCCCGTGGAGGAGCCGCCGGTCGGCAGCTACGTGGACTTCTGCGAGATCGAGCGCGCGGACGCGGACCGCATCGACGGCACGCACACGATCGTCAGCCGCTGGCGGGAGTTCATCCAGCGGTGCGACGGGAAACTGCCCAACTTCCCCGTAGAGCTGGGGCTCGAGCCCGGCGGCACCCTGCCCACGCAGAAGCTCATGCGGGAGATGCTCGTCGACGCGGACGCCGCGGCGGCGTTCGAGGCGTACTGCCGGCCCTTCGGCGGCAGCCTCGTCGGCGTCCTGGCCGCCACGAGCCTCATCGTCCACGAGATCGGCGGCCGGCCCGTCTACCGCGCCGTCGTGCCGTTCCACACCCGGGTGAAGTCCAAGTGGAGCAATTCCGTGGGCTGGTACGTCGGCGGAGCGCCCATCGAGGTCGCCGTCGACGACGCGCCCGACTTCCTCACCGCCGTCAAGACGGTGCGTGCCGAACTGCAGGCCAACCGGTCGCTGGCGCGCATGCCGCTGGCCCGGGTGCTGCGCCTGCTCGGCGCGGACTTCCGGCCGACCTCCCCCGACCTGTACTCGATCGTGTCGTTCGTCGACGCACGCGGCATCCCCGGATCGGAGCGCTGGGCCGAGCTGACGGCCTACGGGCTGGTCCGCGTCTCCTACGGCGACCAGGTGTGCGTCTGGCTGAACCGGCTCCACGAGGGCCTGTGGTTCACCTGCCGCTACCCCGACACCGACGCCGCGTACAAGAACATGCGGCTGTACGTCGAGCGGCTGCGGGACGTCATCCTCACCGTGGCCCGCGAGCAGCGGGCCGGCGAACTCGCCCCGCAGGGCCTCGCGGGATGACCACGACACACAGCAGGCTCGCTCCCGCGAGGGGGCGAGCCTGACACCGGGGAGCCCCCTGTCGGATTCGAACCGACGACCTTCGCTTTACAAGTTCACCCCAACGGCCTAACGATCGGTGAGGCGGCTCCCCTGCCTGCCGTGCGGGGTGCACAGCAGGCTCTCCGAGTACGGCGATGTGCATCTGTGTTGCCGTCAAAGTGCGCCGTCAGGCTGTGGGCTGAGATTGCGGTTTCGACGCCGCTACTCTGACGCTGCGTCCCGCGCTAGTCAGAACCTGTGTCACATCCTTCTTCTAGCAGGTCGGGGGATGGCGTCGGGTAGTGCGGGGTGTTGGTGTGCTCTTCGGAATGGCGTCATGACGACGCTGTCCTGCGCGAATGGTCCATGCGAATGGGTTCGTCGTGTCGAGCCGTGGCAGAGGCTGCGTGGTCAGGGGACGGGTGGGGGGCTGGGGCGTTGGCGTAACCAGTGCTGAAGTTCGCGGTGGCGATACTGGTAGGCGGGTCCGCTGTTGCGCATGAGTCCTGCGGTGACGGCCCAGTCCAGGAACAGGCCGAGCCGGAACGGGAGACGTCGGCGCGAGCAGAGCAGGAAAACCACATACCGCCGCGAAGCTTCCGCAACGGCCCCGAGCCCAAGCGTGAGCCCGGCCGCGAGCCCGCCCGTGAGCCCGAACGAGAGCCCGGCCGCGAGCCCGAACGAGAGCCGAACCGCGACTCCGAACGCGAGCCCGAACGCGAGCCCGACCGGGATCCCGACCACGAGCCCGAGCAGGGCGTCGCTCCGGATAACGGACCGGGCTCCGAGATTTTCACCCGGCGCCTGCCCGACCCCAAACACAATCCCAATCCCAATCCCAATCCCAAGCGCGAGCCCGCCCGCGCTCGCGTTCGCGAGCCCGCCCGCGAACCCGAACGCAAGCCCGGCCGCGAACACGAGCGCGAACGCGAACGCGCCCGCAAGCCCGAATGCGAGTCTCTTTCGGTTTTGAGGGGTCTTGAACGGGTTCTGCAGGCTGTTGGGCTTGCCGGGAGTGATGGCGAGCACTCCGGCCATGGCCGCACATATGCCGAACACGGCGACCAGCACGATCTGGGTTTTCTGCACCTGGAGTATCGGCCAGAGGAGAGGGAGAGGGGTAAGGACGGTGAGAACGGTGAGGAGGACGTCGGTGGTGCGGACTCGGGTGCGTCCGGCAAGCGGCCACAGCTCGTGGAGGACGAGGTCGGTGGCCTCCGCGCTCGCGGGGGTCGTGGCGGAGAGGGTGCCGGTGGGGTCGAGGTGCGTGGCGAGGTGGTGGAGCCAGCGGTGGACGTCCTCGGGTTTGTAGCCGCGGGGGTTGGAGGTGGTGCGGGTGGCGGCGGGAATGTAGCGGGCCAGGAGGTGGCAGTCCAGGGCGTCGGCGTCGGGGAAGGCGAGAAGCTCGGAAGGTTGGCCGTCGTGATGGTAGACGGTGGCGCTCAGGCACAGCCGCCAGGGAGTGGACAGGATGGTGGCCAGGGTTCCGCCCGGGTGTGCGGCTAGGTCGTCGAGCAGGGGCTGCCAGCGGGGCGCATCAAGGGCGCGGTCGGTGAGGTAGGTACGGGCGTCGTCGGCATTGACGGGGGCGACGGTGATGCGGGCGGCGTCCAGGACCTCGATATGTGAGTCCAAGGCGTCGTAGTGCCGGGAGCGGCAGGTCAGGATGAGGGGCCCGGCGTCACGGCCCTGCTGGTAGGCGTTGAGGGCGCGGACGACGGCGGTGGCGCGGGGCGCGACGGGATCTGGGGAGCCGTCGGGGAGCGGGGGGTCCATCTCGTCCAGGCCGTCGAGGACCGGTAGCACCAGGCGGTGGCGGACGAGACCGGCGGCCAGTGCCTTAGGCCAGTCGTATGCCTCGACCAGCCGCTGCTGTAGCAACTCGGTCAGGGACTGGCGTTCGGTGTCCCACCTCGACAGCGGGATACGGACCGGAACGGGATCATCCTCGTTGCGGTCGTCGATCAGGGCCAGCAGCAGTTCCAGCGCCAGGACCGTCTTACCCGCCCCTGGCGCGCCAGTGACGACCAGGCGCAGCGGGCGGATGGAGCGATAGTAGGTGACGATGTCCGGCAGCGTCACCGCGCCCGGACCGCCGGCGGCCAGCCGCCCGGCAGCCGGGGCCATGGCCGGGCGGACCCTAGCGGGATGCAGGACATACGCGAGATTGATGCGCTGGGTGTCATCGCCCAGCAGCTGCCGCCACACCGCGCCCTCCCCCAATTCTGGGTCCTCGACCTGGCTGGCCAATGTCGCGGCCCAGCCGCGGGCGAGTTCGGCGTCGTTGCCCTCGACGGGCTTGCGCAACGCCACCCCCGCGAGCACAACACCGGCCGCACCCAGCGGGAGGCCCAGCATGCCTGCGGTGTCGGCTGACTGCAGGCCACCGTGGATAATCGCTCGGACCGCGTACACGGTGCTCACCACAACCATCAGGCTGCCCACGGCGCCGATCAACTGCCAGTTGCGCCGTCGGCGGCGTCCCCCGAGTCCTGCCACCCCCCGATCATCACAACTGTGCTCGCGCCGGACAGTCAGCTTGTCCCACCTGTGACCAAGCGGCACAGCCTGCCTGCTAGGCACCTCCTAGAGTTGGTTCTACGGTGCTGTTACGAGACTCCCCTGCAATGCAATGGCAGCTGGTCAAGTAAGGGGACGTTGAGTCGGCAGTGCGGAGACAGCGCATGACTAGAACGTGGACACTTCGGTATACCGGCACCCCAGGGCTAGCTCGGATGACGGTCGGAACTCTTGAGGAGCACGGCCTTGAGGTCGAGTGGGAACCCCCGACGGAAGAACGGGGCGGCATCAATGTCGTACACGAAGTAGTCATCCCCATGCTCGTGTCGGGCGGGCCTGCGGCCATGAAAGCCGCTGTTCAGGCAATTCGGTCGCGGCTCAGAAGCGGCCACGTGCAGGTGGACCCACCGCTTGACGAAGAGGAGTGAACTACCTCGCTCATCGTGCCCGCTTAACGTTCAGTGGCACATCAGTCAAGCTTTGCTGGTCGCACACCTCCCGATGTGCAGTCATGCCAAAGACCCCGGAGCTGCGGTTTCGTCCACGAATCCATGTTTCGTCGGCCGCGCCGGACGCTGAGCGAGCCACCCTGAGACACGTGGGCCACCGTTCACGGCCCCACCCTCTACGACGGTCCGGACGTACTCGAACTCCTGCCGGATGTAGTACTCCTGCAAGCTGGCGTTGGTCGTCCACGCGTCAAGGCGCAGCCACTTCGCCCCCGCTCGGTAGGCCCGGTCTCCGGCCCAATCGAGCAAGCGTCCACCGAGGTTCTGACCGGCGTGAGTTCGAGCCACTGTCAACTTGTTGATGAACAGTGAGGGTTCCGTCAGCTCCTCGTCTGTCCAGAGCCCGGCTTCCGCCTCGGGAGTGAGGGTGATGGTTCCCGCCGTGGCGTCGCCGTCTCTGACCATGAAGACGGTTCCCGCCTCAACGGTCTTCAGCAGCTTGTCCGCCGGATAGGGGCGCTGCCATTGGTCGGTGCCAAGCCGGGAAAGCCAAGCTGCGGCCTCCTCACGGAAGGCCAGCAGCTTGGACACATCCTGCGGTTGAGCTGGGACGATTCTCACTTGGGCTCATTCTCGCTTCGGGCGGACAGGTCGCCGATCTCGTAGTTCATCTGGTTGAGGTCGCCCCGGAACGTGGTGATGGTGCACCGGATGGGCCGGTCCCCGGAATAGCCGGTACGCGTCCAAAGAAGGACCGGGACGCCGGCGCTGATCTCCAACAGTCGCGCCTCCTCCGGCGTCGGCATGCGCGCGGCGATCTCGTCGAAGTACCCGATCTGCTCAATGCCTTGAGCCGCTAGATACCGCGTGGTTCCCTCGTCGATGTCCTCGGGCTCGGCAAGTCGCGGCGACGCCTCGACCAGCCACGATGGGTAGTAGGTCGCTTGCGTCGACCAAGGGACGTCGTCCACATAGCGATGGCAGAACCGCAACACCGCCTTCGCACCCGTCATGATGTTCAGCCGCCGAGCGATCTCCTCCGGCGCCTGCAGCATCTCAACCCGGAACGTCTGGTGTGGCCGTCGACCCGCGTTGGTGACGTCGGTGTTGTACGAGTCTCCGTTCTGAGGGAAGTTCAGGTTCTCGAACCGGGACGCATTGAGTTCGAACACCTCGTGAGACTTGACCTCGTAGCCGAGCCCCTGGCTGGACGTCAGCAGTCCCTCGCTGACCAGCAGGCTCAGCCCGTTGCGGACGGTGTTCCGAGACGCGTCGAACCGCTGCTGTAGCTCGTTCTCGGAGGGCAGCCGCGACCCCGGCGGGAACGTGCCGTTGTCGATCTCGCGGCGCAGGGCGTCGGCGACTTGCCGGTACTTCGGTTGCTTGTTCATGCCCTCATCATGACGCACTCGCGCAACTTGTTGGTACATGTAGGCCAACCCCCTTGACGACTCACCGTCCGCCGGTGCAGCATCACTGCATCAGCTTGTACCAACAAGCTGAACAGGAGGTGCAACGCCTGCAAGTGCGCCTGCCTGGACTGATAGCGCACGGAGGAAAGCCCGCAGGGGTGAGTACGAAGGCAGCGCAAGCAGCTTGAGAACTTCACACAGGGAACTGCCGGTAACCCGTGGTCCGCCTGCCCGAAGGGGTCGGAAACAAGGCGGAGAAGACCGGCGTGCCCCGTACGGCAGCCTGGCCGGTTCGAGTCCGGTCCGGGGCACTGCGGCCCATCGATCTTGGCCGCATTCGCCGCTGCGCCCAGTGCAGCGGCATCCCTTCCCATTTCAACGGCGCGCGGCCCCGGTGTTGGAGCACCGGGGCCGCTGTTCGGGCCGTTCCACCTGCGAGGGAGAACACGACCCAATGGAAGACATCGTCACTGTTCAGGACGCTGTTACCGCGTTCGCTGACTTCATGGAGCCGACGAACGCGGAGCTGGACGCGATCGAGCGGGAGATGCCCGTCATCCTGGCGGACGTCGACCTGCTGGACGCGCAGATCATCACCCTGGACCGCACCCCCAGCGAGCTGGATGTCCGGCGTATCCGCCGGGCCCGGCGTCGGCTGCTGGCCGCGCTGGCACACCAGGCCGCGACCACGCACCGGGGCGGCGCGGCATGAGCGGGCAGACGAGCGCGCGGGAGTTCACCGCGCAGATGTCGGTCCGGGCGGGCCGCTGGCGCCTGTATGTGGTGCTGCTGGACACGACCGAGCGGTGGCCGGAGTGCCGGTTCGGCCGTGTGGTGCCGACGTTCACGGAACGTACGCACGCGCTCGCCGCGCTCGGGTTCGAGCCGGTACCGGGTGCCGAATGGTCGTGGACCGAGGACCGCGAGAACCCCGACGACCCCGCCTCTGCGGTCGTGCTGATCGCTGCGATGCGCGTGCGTTCACGGTCGGGGGTGAGCGTATGAACGCCGTTCAGATCCGTTCAGCCGAGCGCGCGCTGTCGGCCGGCACGTGGCTGATCGTGGCGGGCGCCATGCTGTATTCGATCCTGACCGTCACCCCGCTGGCCGCCGCCCACACCCCCGACCGGTGGGCCTGGACGGCTCCCATCCTGCCGCTGGTGGTGGATGCGGCCGTGGTCATCGTGGTCCGCCTCGATGCCGTGCTCGCCCGACTCGGGGGGCACGGCGGGCGCTGGCCGATCGCGCTGCGGTGGATGACCGGCTGCATGACGCTCGCCCTCAACGTCGCCGACTCCGCCCTCAAGAACGACCTGGTGGGCGTGGCGGTGCACGCGGTCGCCCCGCTGCTGCTGATCGTCACCGCCGAGACCGGGCTTGCCTACCGGCGCGCGATCAGCGCCGCCGTGGTGGCGCTGGAGACCAGGCAGCAGGCCGAGCGGGATGCCCGTGAACGCGCCGCGATCGAGCGGCGTGAGGAGGCCGTGCGGCGGGCCCGGGAGGAGCGCGAGCACGCGGCGGCGCTGGCGCGTGAACAGCGCGAGCACGAAGCCCGCATGGCCCGTGAACAGGCCGAGCGGGAAGAGCGCGCACGGCGCGAGGAACGCGAGCGGGAACAGGCCCGGGAGCGGGCTGAGCAAGCCGAGCGTGAACGTCTGGAGCGTGAGCGTGAACAGCGTGAGCGGGAGCGTGAACGCCGTGAACGCGAGACCGCCGAACGCGCCGAACACGAGCGGCGCGAGCGTGCCGAGCAGGAGCGCCGTGAACGCGCCGCGCTGCTGTCCGCCGGTCCGGCCACGGACAAGCTGCCCGAGGACGACGCCCGCGCCGTCGTGGCCGCCGCGCATGCCGAGGGCCTGCCGGTGCGGCAGGCGGCCGAGCTGTGCGGCTGGTCGGTCGGCTGGGTGTCCACCCGCTACGCCGAGCTGCGCGGTCCGGTCAACGGCGTGCCCGTCGACCTGACGGGCACGGCCCGCTGATGGCCACCGCCCCGGCCGGTGGCGCACTGCCGGTGTACCGGTGGCGGCTCGCCCCCGACGGGCTGGCCACCCGCCGCCAGCTCCGCGCGATGGGACTGCGCCCGGGGGGTCAGGACGTGGTCGCCGAACTCCGGCGTCCCCGCCGACGGCGGGGCCCGCTGGTCGCCTACCTCTACCGCATCGAGGCAGCCAAGCCCGTCCGGCCGATGACGCCGGGTCGGTGGGCCGCGCTCGCCCGCGCCAACCGGGCGCGGCGCATCTGCCCCGCGTGCCGGCGCGATGCCGGATACGTCATCCCCGCCGCGCTCGGTGCCTGCGTGCCTTGCGCGAGCCCTACCTGATCGGGAGGGAGAGCCCTGATGGACCACCGTGACCCGCCGGGGATCATCGCCCCGCACATTCCCGCCGACGCCTACCGGCGTGCGGAAGCCACCGGACATCCCGTCGTCATCGTCGTCCACACGACCGACCCGGCCGGACGCCCGATGCGTCACTACCTGGTTCCGCTCGTCATCGCGGGCGCCGCCGCCATGGGCTGCTGGGGATTGGTCGCCGCCCTGTGCGCCTTGCTCGACGCTGCCGCGCACACCTTCACCGTCATCACGCAGACCGCCGGACCGATCGGGGCCGGTGGCATCACCTTCAAATTCGCCCGGGGCGGGCGGAAGTCGTAGACGGCCCGTGAGGCGCCCGAGCCCCCTCGCGTGAGGGGGCAAGACCCCCGGGCCGTGAACGGCCGCCCACGCCCCCACGAAGACGCTGCGTGACCGCATTTTCCGAGCCTCTACGCGCGCGTGCGCGTAGAGGCCCTCTCCCCGGAACGGCGCAACTCCGCAACTCCGCAGGTCAGGGGCGGTTGCGGAGGTTCAACCGGCGTTGCCGACGCAACCGGCAGCGCCAACCATCCCAAATCGGGCGGGCCGGTGACGCCACGCAACGGCGCACCGGCCCTCATCCACGGTCTTGGAGGACCCTTTCGTGGACTGGAAACAAGCATGGTCGACCACCGCCGCTACGACCAACAGCGCGTTGGATGCGCTCGCGCCGATGTGCGCGCCGTTCGCGGCACGGTGGGACCGCGAGGCGGAGCGACGCGCGCAGCTCCGCACCTCGGAGAATCTGAAGGCGCTCATGGCGGCGCAGCGCGAGCACAACTCTGCGCGCTCCACACACGCGATGGCGCGCAATCAGCGCAGCGCGGCGCGCAAGGCGTCGAACAACCCGCTGTCTGCGACCCGTCGGGCCGCGCGCACCGCTCACAAGGCCGCCCGGCAGCATCACAGCCAGGCACGGTCGGTGTTGAAGGAGGCGCGGAAGAACTACCCGGCCACCCTCGCGGCCCGCGCGGTGCAGACGCACGCGGCGCACGCGGTCCCGGGCGGGCTGGCAACGTGGCTGATGACGGAGGCCACGCACGCGCTCACGCTGTGGCCGGCGTCCATCTCCGCCGGACTCATCGGCCTGAATGTCGCCGGGTTGTGGCTGGGGCGTCGTCAGCCGTCGGTGCACCTCGATGACGGGATGACCGCTGAGGAGCGGCGCCTGGCCGCGCGGTTGGATCCGTCGTTCTGGGTGACCAATGCCGACGCGCGCGGTCTGTCGGGCACCGTGCCCGCCCCGGCCAAGCTCACCCCGGCCGGTCTCGTCTCCCACGTCCGGCTGGACGGCCGGTGGACGCCGAAGACGTTCCGAGTGAAGGCGGATGAGATCCGGGCCCTGCTCGGGGCGCGCACCGACCTGCGCATGGAGATCGCCTCCGGCAGTCACGGCGACCGCGCCACGATCACGCTGCGGACCCGCAGCGCGGCCGACGGCATCGACCTGACCGGCTGGACTCCCGGCGCCCCGTGGGGCGTCGACACCGTCACCGGCGAGCCGGTCATGGTGCCGCTCGGGCGCCGGATGCTGGTCGCGGGCACCTCCGGGTCGGGCAAGTCCTGGTCCACCCGCGCGCTGCTGGCGGAGGGCTCCGAGGCGGAGGATCACCGCCTGGTCGTCATCGATCCCAAGCGGGTGGAGGCCATGAACTGGCAGCACCGCGCCCGCACCGCCATCACCCCGAACGAGGTGCTGGAGGTCACCGACGACCTGGTTGCCGAGATGCACGAGCGCCTGGCGCTCATCCCGCGCGGCCAGGACGTCATCTCCATCAGCCCCGAACGGCCCCGCATCACGGTCTTCGTGGACGAAGGCGCGGAGGTCATCTCCATGGCCGCAACCCCCCGGGCCCGTGCCACGAAGGACGACCCGGGTGACCCGGACTGGGGCCGGATCATGGAGAACCTGCGAACCCTGGCCCGCATGGCGCGCGCGGCCGAGATCATCCTGATCTGGGCCACGCAGAAGCCGACCATGGACCGCAACGGTGGCATTGACCCGCAGGTCAGCGCGCAGATCACCTACCGGGCCGCGCTCGCCCTGAGCACGTCCGGGGAGTCCCGGGTGGTATTCGGTGAGGACGCCACCGAGAAGGGCTGGCACGCGCACGAACTGCCCATGCCCGGCGTGGCGATGCTGCGCTCGGGGCCGAAGGCCAAGCCGAACCCGATCAGCACCCGCGCGTTCTCCCCGGCCGACGTCATCGCCCTGCCCGACCGGCCCGTCTGGCACCGCGGTTCGTCCAAGCCGACCGGAAGCACGCTCCGGCTGGTCAAGGAGCAGGCCACCGCCCCGGACGTGAGCACGACGCCGGTGCCGGAGACGAACCGGGACCGGGTGCTGCGGGCCGTGCACGACGGGGCCCGCACCCTGCGGGACGTCACCGACCGGACCGGCATCAACAAGGGCACCGTCTCCCGCGAAATCAAGGCGCTCACCACTACGGGAGACCTCCGCAAGAGCGACGACGGAATGCTCCTGCCCGGCAAGGAAGCGGCCTGAGCACCCGCGCTTGACCACTCGCCGCACGACAGCGGCGGCCCCCTCACGCCAATGACCGGGGCCGCCGCCAATCCAGCACACTCACGAACTGGAGACCTCCAGCATGACCCAACCGACCGACATCCGGGCAGAGCACCTGCAAGCCGCTCTCGCCCTGGCCGCCTCCGGCGTGCCGGTGCTGCCGTTACGGGCCGGGAAGGTGCCGTTCGGCAACTGCCGCCGCTGCGCCGACAACGCCTGTGGCGGCCGACCCAACATGAAGATTCCGGGGCCGTGCGCCTGCCCCGGGCCCTGCCACGCGTGGGCCGCCGCGACCACCGACCCGCACCTCATCACCTCCGCCCCCTGGCGCCGCGCCTGGCGGCACGCCGAAGCCGTCGCCTACCACCCGGGCGGCGCGGGACTGACGGTCGTGGACCTCGACCACGCCGACGCCATCGCGTGGGCCCGCGCCAACCTGCCCGCCACACAGACCGTGCCCACCACCCGGGGCGAACACTGGCTCTACCAGGGCGTCATGCCCTCCGCCAACGCCGTCCGCCCCGGCGTCGACATCAAATCCACCATGGCCTACGCCCGCTGGCTTGGGCCCGGCACCGGCACCCTCACCGCCCTCCCGAACGTCGTGCGCGCGCTGACCGTGAAGGCGCCCGCCGCCGTCCGACCGGTGGCCACCGCCGTGCCCACGCCGGTCGGGGGCGGGGCGTGCCCGCACCGCACGCCCGCCTACCTGGCCCGTGGCATCGCCATGGCGGAGCAGCGCATCGCCGAGGCCCGCAGCGCGGTGCACGCCACCGTCTACCGCACGTTCCTCGCGGTGCTGTCCACGCACGGCCGGTGCGGCTGCCTCACCGAGGCGTACATCGCGCGGCTGTTCGCCGCCGCGCAGGCCAAGGGCGAGACGGCCCGGCACTGCACCGACGCGTGGACCAACGCCCGTACGAAGTTGGGACTGTGACCATGTCCGAGGACGACAAGACCCCGGCCCGCGAGGTCATCGCCGCCTACGCCCAAGAACACTTCCGCTACTTCCGCACCGCCGACGGCACTGTCTACGCACAGAAGAACGGCCACCCCGTGGCCCGCCCGATCCGTTCCCAGGGCACCACCGGCAGCCACCGCCAGGAACTCATGGTCGGCCTGTTCAGGGACGGACGCGGCGTCTTCAACGGCACCGCCCTCAAGGAGGCGTTGGACCTGATCGAAGCACTCGCCCTGTCCGAGGACGTACAGCCCGTGCACATCCGCGTGGCCCCGGGATTCGACGGGGCGACTTGGCTGGACCTGGGCCGCAGCGACGGGCAGTCCGTCCGCATCCACCCCACCGGCTGGGATATCGCCGTCCCGGACCCGCGTGAGGTGTGCTGGCGGCGCACCCAGCTCACCGGGGAACTGCCCCTGCCCGCCAAGGACACCGACGGCAAGGGCATCGACCTGTTGCTCCGGCTGTGCAACTTCGCTACCGCCGAGACCGAATGCCTGGCCATCGCGTGGCTGATCGGATGCCTCGGGCCATCCGTTCCGGTGCCCGCCCCGTTCCTGACCGGGCCGCAGGGTGCGGGCAAGTCCACCGGCGGGCGGATGCTCGTGCGGATCATCGAGGGCATGGGCGGGGACCTGCGCCGGGCTCCCAGGGACGAGGAGAACCTGATCGCGGCCGTGGCGGCGGGCTGGGTCACCGCGCTGGACAACCTCTCCCACCTCACCCCGGAACTGTCCGACGCCGTGTGCTGCGTCGTCACCGGAGCCGAGAGCGTCAAGCGCGCCCTGTTCACCGACGGGGACGTCTTCCGCGTCGGCTACCGCCGCCCGCTGCTGCTGACCGGCATCGACGTGGGCGTCATTCGCGGTGACCTCGCGGAACGGCTTCTGCCGCTGCGGCTGGAGCGGCCCAAGGTCCGGCGTACCGAGGCCGAACTGTGGGCGGAGTACGCGGAGGCGCTGCCCGTCGTCCTCGGGTCCCTGCTCGACCTCACCGTCAAGGTCCGCGCCGTTGAGGCGGAGACCCCCACCGACCTGCGCATGGCGGACTTCGCCCACCTGTGCGCGCAGCTCGATGCAGCGACCGGTCTCGGGGCGCTCGCCGCGTACCGGGCCAGCCTGGACGACCTCAACGACGACGTAATCGAGGGTGACCTCCTGGCGCAGACCGTCCTCAGGCATGCCGAGACCATCGAGCCGGGCGGGGCGCAGCGGATGACGTCCACCGAGTGGCTGCACCTCCTCAGCGGCCTCTACAGCAACGACGATCCGCGTCCCCTGCCCAAGGGCTGGCCGACCACCGGAAAGGTGCTCTCCGACCGGCTCAAGCGCCTCCAGCCGACCCTGGCCGCACGCGGCGTGCTCGTCGACTCGGGCCGCACCAGGACGGGCCGCTACCTCGAAATGACCCGCCCGGCCGCACCACCGCCACACGAGCAGCAGGCGTTCTGACCCGCGCCCGGACAAGCAAGAAGAGCACCAGGCGGCGCGTGCTCCTCTTGCTGTTCGGCGCCGCGCGCCGCCCAAAGGGCGCGCCGCGCAGCGGCCCGTCACTGCTCTTCCGGCGGCACCGCCGCCGCCCCAAGGTCGCGCCGCGAAGCGGCTCCTTCTTCACGCTTTGAGGCGCCACCGCTACTACAACAGACACCCCCTCTTTTGTCTTAAGAGGAAGACGCTGCGTCACGTGCGTCACGCACGCCGAAAAACGGCACCTGACCTGCGGCAACAGGCGTGACGCAGACGGCATCCTCTGCGTCATCCTGCGTCACCTGCGTCACGCGATGACGCAGCCCGTGACGCGCCGATGACGCAGCCTCTCGACAGCGCGTCACACAAAGCCGCAGGTCAGAAGCTCAAGTGACGCTGGTGACGCCGTGACGCAGAAATCCGTACCTCGGACACACGCGGGCTCGTGACGAGCCCCTGAACGAGTCCCCTTCGTAGGCCCCGCCCTCTCTCGGAGGTCTCACCGTGCTGACCGTCGTCCCGAGCGACCCGCAAGCACTCACCGTCCCAGAGGTCATGACCGCTCTGCGGCTCAGCCGCAGCAAGGTCTACGACCTCATTCGCTCCAAGCAGCTCCCGAGCTACACGTCCGGCCGTGCACGCCGCATCCCGGTCGACGCCGTACGCCACTACATGCACAACCGACTTGAGGAGAACGCAGCCTGATGGCTCAGCGAAAGAGGAACCCCAACGGCGCCGGCAGCATCTGGCAGCGGAAGGACGGACGCTTCGAGGCCCGCGTCTACGTCCCTCAGCCGGACGGCACGCGCAAGCGCAAGACGGTGTACGGCAACACGTGGGAGGAGTGCGACGAGAAGCGTCAGGAACTCGTGCGCCGCGACCGTCAGGGCATCCCGACGCCGTCCCGGTCCGCGAAGCTCTCCGAGTGGCTGCCGTACTGGCTGGACGAGCACATCAAGCCCAACCGGAAGCGCACGACGTACATCAAGTACGAGATGCACGTGCGGCTCTACCTGGTGCCGCTCCTCGGCAGTCGACGGCTGGAGTCGCTGACAACGGCGAACGTCCGGCGGATGCTCTCGGAGGTCACCAAACAGTCGTCTGCGGCGACCGCGAAGGAAGCGCACCGCGTGCTACGGACCGCCATGGCCGCCGCGTGCCGTGAGGAACTGATCAGCCGCAACGTGGTCCAGTTGGTTCCCGCTCCCCGAGTGGAGCCGCGCGAGCTGCGCCCGTGGTCGCTGGACGAGACGCTGACGTTCCTGGAAGCAGCACGGACCGACCCGCTTTACGCGGCGTTCGTTCTCGCCGTCGCGCTCGGTCTGAGGCGTGGCGAGATCCTGGGATTGCAGTGGAAGGACGTGGACCTTGACCGGCGCACGCTGACCGTCCGGACCACGCTGCACCGTGGTGGCAAGCTGCTGTACCTCGACACGACGAAGAACCGGCGGGCGCGCGTGATCCCGATTCCGCTGATGTGTGTGGCGCCGCTCCGGTGGCAGCGTCTGCGGCAGGCGGAGCAGCGCGCCACTGCCGGGAAGGACTGGCAGCGAAGCGACCTCGTGTTCACCACGCGGAGCGGTCGGCCCATCGAGCCTCGGAACCTCTACCGCTCGTTCCTCCGGATCTCGTCTTCCGCAGGGCTGCCGCAGGTCCGCTTGCACGACACCCGCCACGGATGCGCCTCGCTCCTGTTCGCGGCCGGCGTGGCACCCCGGACCGTGATGGAGATCCTTGGACACTCACAGATCGCGGTGACGATGAACGTCTACACGCACGTGAGCGACGGCGACCGACGGGAGGCCATGGGCCACATGGACCGCCTGCTCAGGCGCCGCAGCCACGCTCGGTGACAACCGCGCTCGTTCCTGCGCGGCTCCCCGCCTGCCGTATCAAGTCGACGCATTTCGGCAGGCAGGGGAGCGCGCGGCGGGGACTCGGTCAAGCGGGCCATTCCCAGGACCGGCGACAGCGACCTGCGAGGCCTGTTATTCGCACATGGATGAGCGCCGGTGACGCATCAGGACAGAGCCGCGAGGAGCAGTAGGATAGAGCCATAGGCCTACTAGCCTGATGGAAGGTCAGTTGGCCCCCGCAACGGTCAGGCTGCTCAGTCCCAGTTCTCGGAGCGAGCGGCCCATCCGGGGAAGCGGTCCGCCGTATTCGCCTGGTCCGACACGGAGCGCACCAGACGACGCGAGGCCTTGCCTGGTGCCCCCGCTGGAGCGCTGCGACCGCGCGCCGACCAGTCCGGGGAGCGTGACAGCCGTACGCGCCTGAGCGGACGTCTGGGAGACAGCATGCCGAAGTACCTAGCTGCTTTCCTCAGGGAGCGATGGGACGAAGAGGAACTGGACTGCGCGCTCTTCCACGAACTGGACTGCCCCGCCGCCCAGGAGGGTACTTGCGCCAGCCCCTGCGCCTGCCATTGCCCCTTCCCTACCCAGATACGGACTCGTATCGCCACCCACCGCAGAATCCTGGAGCGCTGCGAGCAGCGCATCGAAGAGGAACGGAGAGCGGGGGTGTGTTGGCCACTGGATTCCGCCCTCGCCTTCGGGACGATGAAGGCCCTCGCTCTACGGTTCGAATTGCACCCCGCCTGGCGGGACGCCTGGTATCCCTGACCGGCATGGTGAAGGAGGCTCTGGAGAGCTCCACACCCACCAATACCGGAGCACCGCCAGCCCGAGCCTCCGAGGGGACTGCCGTCAAAAACTGCCGTCAACGCCCCCGCGATCATGAATCGTGGGGGCGTTGTCCCTGGCAGGGAAGGAGCCCCCTGTCGGATTCGAACCGACGACCTTCGCTTTACAAGAGCGGCGCTCTGACCAGCTGAGCTAAGGAGGCGCGCACGTCCGCTTCGGGTGCGTGCCCGTGCAGTGTACCCAGGTCCCCGTGGCCCCCTGTCGAAAATTTCCGCGAAGTTCACTGCCCCGCAGGTACTGACAGATCAGCCGTACGCCAGGTAGCGTCCTGAGCCAGTTCACCCTCGTGGACTACACCACCACCTTCCTACAACGGATCGTCCGGCACGTTCCTGCCGGTAGAAGGGGGCCCATTCACCATGGCCACTGTCTCGTTCGACAAAGCGACCCGGATCTACCCGGGTTCCGAGAAGCCCGCCGTTGACGGCCTGGACATCGAGATCGAGGACGGCGAGTTCCTCGTCCTGGTCGGCCCGTCCGGCTGCGGCAAGTCCACCTCGCTCCGCATGCTGGCGGGGCTCGAGGACGTGAACGCCGGCGCCATCCGCATCGGTGAGCGCGACGTCACCCACCTGCCGCCGAAGGACCGGGACATCGCCATGGTGTTCCAGAACTACGCGCTGTACCCGCACATGACCGTCGCCGACAACATGGGCTTCGCGCTCAAGATCGCCGGCGTCAACAAGGCGGAGATCCGCAAGAAGGTCGAGGAGGCGGCGAAGATCCTCGACCTCACCGAGTACCTGGACCGCAAGCCGAAGGCGCTCTCCGGTGGTCAGCGTCAGCGTGTCGCCATGGGCCGCGCCATCGTGCGTGAGCCGCAGGTCTTCCTCATGGACGAGCCGCTGTCCAACCTCGACGCCAAGCTCCGCGTCTCCACCCGCACGCAGATCGCCTCGCTGCAGCGCCGCCTCGGCATCACCACCGTCTACGTCACCCACGACCAGGTCGAGGCCATGACGATGGGCGACCGCGTGGCGGTGCTCAAGGACGGGCTGCTGCAGCAGGTCGACTCGCCGCGCCACATGTACGACCGCCCGGCCAACCTCTTCGTCGCCGGCTTCATCGGCTCCCCCGCCATGAACCTGGTCGAGGTGCCGATCACCGACGGCGGCGTGAAGTTCGGCAACAGCGTCCTCCCGGTCAACCGCGAGGCCCTGAAGGCCGCCGGCGACAAGGGCGACCGCACGGTCACCGTCGGCGTCCGCCCCGAGCACTTCGACATCGTCGAGCAGAACGGCGGCGCCGCGGCCTCCCTGTCCAAGGACGCCGACGACGCCCCGGCCGGTCTCGCGGTCTCCGTCAACGTCGTCGAGGAGCTCGGCGCCGACGGCTACGTCTACGGCACCGCCGAGGTCGGCGGCGAGACCAAGGACCTCGTCGTCCGCGTCGAGGGCCGCCGGGTGCCGGAGAAGGGCTCCACGCTGCACGTCGTGCCGCGTCCGGGCGAGGCCCACGTGTTCTCGACCTCCACGGGCGAGCGCCTCTCCGACTGAGGCGGCGAGGCGGCGGGCCCGGACGGCAACCGCCCAAGCGCCCATCCGGGAAAATTCACCCAAGTTGACGAAGAGGGCCCCGCAGACGCCTGCGGGGCCCTCTTTCTTGTCGACAAATACCCCGGCACACCGGTCATTTCGAGCAGCGTGCGTCAACCCCGTACCCCGCACGAGGCCATTGCCCATCCCCCGAAGTGGTGACCAAATGTCGCCAAATCATCACCGGGCGCTACTCTCACTCGCGTGAAGCACTCCACTAACCGACAGACGCGATGCGGCCGGGGCCCCGCCCGCCGTATCGGCCGTACGCTCGCCCTCGTCCTGCCCGTCGTCCTGGTGCTTTCCGGGACCCTCGCGGTCACCCGAGTCAACTGGACGGGATCCCGGTCCGACTCGGTCCTCACCGCCTCCGACGCGTCCGACATCGGCAAGGACGCCAAGGCGGCCCACCGCGCCCCCCAGGACGTGCTGCGCGACAAGCTCCTGGCCGAGCTCCAGCAGGACGATCCGGGCGTGGTGCTCACGCACCTGCAGCAGGCCGTGGCGGAGCGCCCGTCGCTCGCCAAGCACTGCGCGTCCATCGCCCGCGCCGTGGGCCGCGCCGCGGTCCGCGTCTACGGCCCCACCCGCGCCCAGTCCTACGCCCGCCCCGTCTGCGACACCTCGTTCGCCTCCGGCGTCGCCGCCGCGCACGTCTGATCCCGGCCCTCCTCCCCGCGGTGGGCCGGGAGGAGGGCAACGGCTGATCGAGGAGGGTAACGGCTGATTAAGGAAGGGCTTCCTGGTCCGGACCCGGGCGGGACGCGCCGTACAGTTCGGTCATGACCGATCCGAACGCCGCCTCCCGCCCCGTTCAAGCCGTCGTCCTGGCCGGCGGCCAGGGATCCCGGCTGCGCCCCTACACCGACGACCGGCCCAAGCCGATGGTCGAGATACCCGGCACCGGGACTCCGATCATCGGCCATCAGCTTGCCTGGCTGGCCGAAGAGGGCGTGACCGACGTGGTGATCAGCTGCGGCCATCTCGCCGAGGTCCTGCAGGACTGGCTCGCCTCGGCCGACCTGCCGGTGAGGGTGACGACGGTCGTGGAGACCGAGCCGCTCGGCCGCGGTGGCGGGCTGAAGTACGCCGCCGCCCGGCTCCCGCACCCCGACCTGCCCTGGTACGCCACCAACGGCGACATCTGGACCCGCTTCTCGCTGCGCGACATGGCGGACTTCCACACCGAGCGCGACGCGACCGCGACGCTCGCCCTGGCCCGCCCGCGCCTGCCCTGGGGCGCGGTGAAGACGGACGGCTTCGGGCACATCACGGACTTCATCGAGGCGCCGCCCTCGACGTTCGAGATCAACGCCGGCGTGTACGTCTTCTCCCCCGGGTTCGCCGCACTGCTCCCGGAGCGGGGCGACCACGAGCGGACGACCTTCCCGCATCTGGCGCGTGAGCGCCGGCTGGCCGGGTTCCCGATCCCGCAGGGCGCCTACTGGCGTGCCATCGACACGGCGAAGGATCTGACCGAGGCCGCGAAGGAGCTGGCCGCTCAGGGGCGGTGACGTCGCGCCTTGGGCGATTCGGTCGTCCTTCGGCCGCGGGTCGGTGGGGGCTGGTCGCGCAGTTCCCCGCACCCCTTGTGGGGCGCAGGTCGAAAGGGGCCCCGCACACCGCGTGCGGGGCCCCTTCGTATGGACCCGGTGAGTCAGCCGGTGGGGGTGCCCAGGATTCCGCCCACCGGCCCGGCTACCCCAACAGGCCGCCCACCAGGCCCGGCTCGCCGGAGGATGAGCCCCCCGAGCCGGTGCCGCCGGTCGAGCCGGTGCCGCCCGCGCTGCCGCCGGAGGTGGGTCCGGAGCTGGTGCTGGGGGCGCCCCCGGTCGGCGACGACCGCTGCGGCGGTGCCTGGCCCGCCGTGCTCTGGGCCTGGCTGGGCGCGCCGCCCGTCGCGGTGGCGCCCGGCGTGGTCGCCGCGTGCGAGGGGGTGGATCCGGCGGTCGTGCCCTGGCTGGGCGCGCTGGAGGCCGACGGCGACCGGCTGTGCCGCGCGCCCGGCGTGTGCGGGAGCGGGGAGCCGGGCAGCTCGTTGCGCGGGGCCTCGCCCGGGCCCGGGACGGTCACCCGGTCGGCGTCGCGCACCGCGCCGCCGAGCAGCGACCCGACGAGCAGCGTGACGCCGGTGACGACCGCCGTGACGAGGGCACCGCGGCGCAGGACGTAGCGGCGCAGCTCCCAGATGTCGGAGGCGGGGCCCAGGCGCCGCCAGGCGCTGCCCGCGAGCCGGCCGTCGACGGAGTAGACGGGGGCGCCGGCGATGATCAGCGGGGACCAGGCGGCGAGATAGATGATGTCGGGGGCGTCGTAAGCGGGGACCGTCTTCCAGCTGACCGTGACGATCAGCGCGGCGGAGAGCAGGCCGCCGAAGACGGCGGCCACGCGCTGCCAGCAGCCCAGGACCGTCAGGACGCCCACGACGACCTGCGCGAAGGCGATGACCAGGCCCGAGCCGACCGGGTGGTGCAGGGCGAACTGGCGCAGCGGCTCGGCGACCTCCCAGGGGTGCAGCGTGTTGAGCCACTTGACCATGGAGCCGCGCTTGCCGCCGTCGAAGTAGACGGGGTCGCACAGCTTGCCCATGCCGGCGTAGACGGAGATGAAGCCGAGGAAGATGCGCAGCGGGAGCAGGACGACGCCGAGGTTCATCCGGCGGCCCGGGTAGTAGGCGTGCCGGGCCGGGTCGTCGCCGTGCCGCCTGGCCGGCCGGTCGGCGCCGTCGGCCTCGCCGGACTCGTCGAAGTCCTCGGACTCCTCGGCGCCGTAGGGCGGTTCCTCGTCGTAGGCACTGCCGACGGTGCGCATCGCGGGCAGGAGGCGGGTGCCGCCGGGGTCGTCGTGATGCCTGCGCTGGGCGCCGACGAGCGGGGTCTCGACGGTGGCGTCGAGCTCGTCGTAGACCTCGTCGTAGCCGCCGGCGTCGACGCGCGGGATGACCTGGGTGGCTCCGGCGTCGGCGGACGGCTCCTCGCCGTGCCGGACGCTGCCGCCGCGTACGGCCTGCAGCAGGCGGTGCGCCCCGGTGTCGTCGGGGGCGGACCGGCCGCTCCACACGACGGGCCGGCGCCGGGCGCCCGCGGCGGCCCCCGCTCTGCCCGCCGCGGTGCCGGCGAGCGGCTGGCGGGCGCCCTCCTGGGTGGCGCTCAAGTGACGGGCGATCCGCGGCGACTGGGCTCGCGTCGAGGCGCCCAGCATCACGCGGAAGCTCGCATGGTTGACGATCACCTGCGCCGGATCGCTCGGCACCTTCACCATGCTCAGCGCGGGAGCGTCATCGATTCCCGACGGGCCGTCCCCCGTGGGTGTGCGGGGTGTTCTGGTGTCCACACTCATCTAACCGAGTGACGGTCGTTTAGGACACTGCCGTGACCCGTGCCGGATGTGTCCGGACCGCGTCAACCTTGTCCCGAGACGCCCAGATCGACCCGCACGGGTGACGGCGCGGACACGTGTTCAGCCGCGGCGCCGGGCCGCCTCGTACAGAACGACGCCCGCGGCGACGCCCGCGTTCAGCGACTCCGCGCCGCCCGGCATCGGGATCCGCACCCGGAAGTCGCAGGTCTCGCCGACGAGCCGGGACAGGCCCTTGCCCTCGCTGCCGACGACGATGACGACCGGGCCCTCCAGGGCCTGCAGCTCGCCGATCTCGGCCTCCCCGTCGGCGGCGAGACCGACGACCGCGATGCCCTGCTTCCTGTACGCCTCCAGCGCGCGCGTCAGGTTGGTGGCGCGGGCGACGGGCGTACGGGCGGCCGTGCCGGCGGAGGTCTTCCAGGCCCCGGCGGTCATCCCGGCCGCGCGCCGCTCGGGCACGACCACACCGTGACCGCCGAAGGCGGAGACGGAGCGGACGACGGCGCCGAGGTTGCGCGGGTCGGTCACGCCGTCGAGGGCGACGATCAGCGGGTCCTCGCCCGCGTCGTACGCCGCGTTCGCCAGGTCCTCGGGGTGGGCGTACTCGTACGGCGGGACCTGGAGGACCAGCCCCTGGTGGTTGAGCCCGTTCGTCATGCGGTCGAGCTCGGGGCGGGGGGCCTCCATGAGGTTGATGCCGCCGCGGTCGGCCGCGAGCTGGAGCGCCTCGCGCACCCGCTCGTCGTTGTCGATGAACTGCTGCACGTAGAGGGTGGTGGCCGGTACGCCCTCGCGCAGCGCCTCGACCACCGGGTTGCGGCCCACGACCAGTTCGGACGACGACCTGCCGCCGCGGCCGCGCGGTGCGGGACGGCGCGCGGTCTGCTTCGCTTTGGCGCCCGCGATGCGGTTCTTCTTGTGGCCCTTGCGCATCTCGGCGGGCGGGGTCGGGCCCTTGCCCTCCAGGCCCTTGCGCCGCTGGCCGCCACTGCCGACCTGCGCGCCCTTCTTGCCGGACATGCGGCGGTTGTTGGTGGCCATGACCTACCCGTCTGTCGTGAGTGTGTGTGCGTACGTCTGTGAAGTGTGCCGCCCGGGGGGCCGGGCGGCACAATCGATCTTCTGTTCCGGTCTTCCGGACCCGGTCTTCCGGACCCGTCTTCCGGACCCGGTCTTCCGGACCCGGTCTTCCGGACCCGGTCTTCCGGACCCGGTCTTCCGGACCCGGTCTTCCGGGCTCGGTCTTCCGGGCTCGGTTCCGTTCCGGTCTTCCGTTCAGCGGCCGGGCTCAGCGCGGGCCGAGGCTCCAGCGCGGGCCCTGCGGGCTGTCCTCGATGGCGAGACCGGACTGGCCCAGCTGGTCGCGGATGGCGTCCGCGGTCGCCCAGTCCTTGCGGGCGCGGGCCGCCTCACGCTGGTCCAGGACCAGGCGTACGAGGCTGTCGACGACGCCGTGCAGATCCTCGCCGCGGCCGGTCTCCCCCGCCCAGTGCGGGTCGAGGGGGTCCAGGCCGAGGACGCCGAGCATGGCGCGCACCTCGGCGAGGCGGGCCACGGCGGCTTCCTTGTCGTCGGCGGCCAGCGCGCTGTTGCCCTGCCGGACGGTGTTGTGCACGATCGCCAGCGCCTGGGGCACGCCCAGGTCGTCGTCCATCGCCTCGGCGAAGGCGGGCGGCACCTCGGGGGACGGCTCGACGACGCCGGCCTTCCCCGTCAGCTCGCCCACCCGCTGCACGAAGCCCTCGATGCGCGCGAACGCCGACTCGGCCTCGCGCAGCGACTCCTCGCTGTACTCGATCATCGAGCGGTAGTGCGGGGTGCCGAGGTAGTAGCGCAGCACGATCGGGCGCCACCGCTTGACCATCTCGCTCACGAGGACGCTGTTGCCCAGCGACTTGGACATCTTGTCGCCGGCCATGGTGACCCAGGCGTTGTGCACCCAGTACCGGGCGAAGTCGTCGCCGTAGGCCTTGGCCTGGGCGATCTCGTTCTCGTGGTGCGGGAAGATCAGGTCCAGGCCGCCGCCGTGGATGTCGAAGGCGGTGCCGAGGTACTTGTGCGCCATCGCCGAGCACTCCAGGTGCCAGCCGGGACGGCCGCGGCCCCACGGGGTCGCCCAGGTCGGCTCGCCGGGCTTGGCGGCCTTCCACATGGCGAAGTCGCGCGGGTCGCGCTTGCCGGTCTCGCCGGTGCCGGCGGGCTGCTGGAGGTTGTCGAGCTCCTGCCGGGACAGCTCCAGGTAGCCGGGGAAGGAGCGCACGTCGAAGTAGACGTTGCCGTCCGCCTCGTAGGCGTGTCCGCGCTCGATCAGGCCCTGCATCATCTCGACCATCTCGGTCACGTGACCGGTGGCCCGCGGCTCGTACGTCGGCGGGAGGCAGCCGAGCGCGGTGTAACCCTCGTCGAAGGCGCGCTCGTTGCCGTACCCGATCGACCACCACGGGCGGTTCTGCTCGGCCGCCTTGGCGATGATCTTGTCGTCGATGTCGGTGACGTTCCGGATGAACGTCACCTCGTGGCCGCGGTACTCGAACCAGCGGCGCATGATGTCGAAGTTGAGCCCGGAGCGGATGTGCCCGATGTGCGGGGCCGCCTGCACGGTGGCGCCACACAGGTAGATCGAGACACAACCCGGCTTGATCGGGGTGAAGTCACGGATCTGCCGGGCGCTGGTGTCGTACAGGCGAATAGTCACGACTCCAGGGTAGTGGGCGCGGGGTAGTGCCTCGCGCCCCTCACGTCAAGCCGGACGCTTTCGTGACGTCCCCCGCGGCCCCGCCGGGCCCGTCCGGGACGGGTCCGGACGCTCCTGACGGCCCTCCTGCGGGTGATGCGCACGAGAACCCGTTCGGCGTCCTGCCCGGAGCGCGGGCCCCGGGCGGCACCCCCGCGCCCGATCAGCCCGCGCGCACCACGAGTGCCGTCGCGATCGCCATCAGCCCCTCGCCGCGGCCCGGGAACCCCAGGCCGTCGGTCGTGGCGCCGGAGACGGAGACCGGCGCGCCCGCCGCCTCCGACAGCAGCTGCTGCGCCTCGTCGCGGCGCTTGCCGATCTTCGGACGGGGTCCTACGACCTGTACGGCGACGTTGCCGATCCGGAAGCCGGCCGCGCGGACGACACGGGCCGCCTCCGTGAGCAGTGTGACGCCGGAGGCGCCGGACCACTCGGGGCGCCCGGTGCCGAAGTGCTGTCCCAGGTCGCCGAGGCCGGCGGCCGAGAACAGCGCGTTGCACGCGGCGTGCGCGACGACGTCCGCGTCGGAGTGGCCGGCCAGCCCCGGCCCCTCGCCCTCCCACTTCAGGCCCGCGCACCACAGGGCGCGGCCCTCCTCGAAGGCGTGGATGTCGGTGCCGATGCCGACCTGGGGCAGGGGGACCGGCTCGCCCGGCGGCAGCCGCGGACCAGGTGCCTCAGAAGCCATCGTTCAGCCTCCTGCGGGCCAGGACCGCCTCGGCCAGGACCAGGTCCAGCGGGCGCGTGACCTTGAAGGCCTCCTCGTGGCCGGGCACCAGCAGGACCGTCTCGCCGAGTCTTTCGACCATGCTCGCGTCGTCGGTGACGTCCTCGGTGACCTCTTCGTGGGCGCGCACCAGCGTGGCCCGGTGGAAGCCCTGGGGTGTCTGCACCGCGCGCAGGCGGGAGCGCACCGGGGTGGCCACCACCGGCTCCGGTTCGCCCGGCGTCGCCGCCGGCTCGACCTCCTTCACGGTGTCGGCGAGCGGCAGCGCGGGCACGACGGCCGGCGCGCCCCCGCGCACGGCCTCGATCACCCCGTCCACCGTGTCCACCGGCACCAGGGGCCGCGCGGCGTCGTGCACCAGCACGATGCCGTAGTCGGGCGGCAGCGCGTCGAGGCCGAGCCGCACGGACTCCTGGCGGCTCTCGCCGCCGGGGACGACGAGGAAGTCGGTCCGCTCGGGCAGGGCGTGCGCGTCGAGGAGCGACTTGACCTCGGCGGCTCCGTCGGGCGGCGCCACGACGACGACCAGGGAGACCGCGCGGGAGGCGGCCATCGCGCGCACCGCGTGGATGAGCATGGGGGTGCCGCCCAGCGCGCGGAGCGCTTTGGGGGCGCCCGGACCGAGGCGTACACCCCGTCCGGCGGCCGGAATCACCGCGGCCGTACGGGGTTCCGCGGGTGAAGGACGCGAATCGTCAGACATCGGTTCCTGTCAGGTTTGTGTGCCGTCCAGGCGTGGGTATGGCCTGGGAAGTGCCGGGCGCGACGCCTTGACCGGACCCTTCCGTGACCCTGGTCGAGCCTGCAGCCCGGGCCCGGCACGCCAGCAAGGGCTCCCCGCCCTGTTCGAACGTAGCTGTGGTCGAACGTAGCTGCAGGCAAGGCGTCAGAGTGCGGACATGCCGCAGGGCCCGGCGACAGAAAATACGTCATCGGGCACTGCGGCATTTCGATGTACGTCGATGTACTGAGTGTCGATGTACTGAGTGCTGAAGCGGGCTTGCGCCTGCGTCAGGTTCAGGACGCGAGAACCTCGTCGAGCAGGGCCTCGGCCTTGTCCTCGTTCGTGTTCTCCGCGAGGGCGAGCTCGCTCACCAGGATCTGGCGGGCCTTGGCGAGCATGCGCTTCTCACCGGCGGACAGTCCACGCTCGCGCTCACGACGCCACAGGTCACGCACCACTTCCGCGACCTTGATGACATCGCCCGAGGCGAGCTTCTCCAGGTTTGCCTTGTATCGACGCGACCAGTTCGTGGGCTCCTCGGCGTACGGCGCGCGCAGCACCTCGAAGACCCGGTCCAGCCCGTCCTGACCGACCACATCACGTACGCCGACGAACTCCGCATTGTCCGCTGGCACACGCACCGTCAGGTCACCCTGGGCGACCTTCAGCACCAAGTAGGTCTTGTCCACGCCTTTGATCTGGCGAGTTTCGATGGCCTCGATCAGCGCGGCCCCGTGATGGGGATAGACCACGGTGTCGCCAACCTTGAACGTCATGTGACAGGTACCCCTTCCGTGGCTATCCAGGGTAACACGGAAACCGCGGGTTCTGAATGGCGTTTTCGCAGGTCAGGGCATATCTCGGGGCTTGACAACAGCAACAGGAACGTGCTTCGCGATGCCGGCGGAAGAAGGTATTCGCAGGTCGGAGCGGCTCTCCGGGGGAGGGGAAACACGTACGTCACACACGTCCGGGAGCCCTCCGAAGAGGATGAACATCCACATATGTCCGGTTCCAGATGTGCGACTTCCGCTACTCCGTTCGGTGCCGGGAGTCGCTTCCGCGCCGATTCCGGAATTGATCACGGGGCCTTGTCCACGTCGCCCGTTGTTCCCGGTTCCCGGTTCCCCGTTCCCCCGGCGTGATCAATTCCGGGGACACCCGCCTATTCCTTCGCGTTCCTTCGCGTTCCTTCGCGGAAATTTTGCGCCTCCGCCGTCCGGCGTATGCCGAAGCGGCTTATGTGAATGGCGGACGGGTGAGTGGTCCGCCCCTCATGGGCGATCCCGGCGCCCCGAGGGAGGGTCGGGTGCGGTGCGCCGCGAACGGCTCGGTAGCCTATGGGCCACTGACAGACACACAGACACTTGGGGCGGCTTCAACGGTCGCCACGCTCAAGTCAAGGAGTTGCCGCCGCCGTGAGCAGCAGCCTTCGACGCGGCGCCCTCGCCGCCGCCGCCATCGCGTTCTCGATCGCCTCGCTCGCCGCGTGCGGTGCCGGCAACGACGCCCAGACGCTGCAGGTCAAGCCGGACAACGCCGCCGTGAAGGTCGGCGACATGCAGGTGCAGAACGCGCTGGTGGTCACCCAGCCGGACCTCAACGCGACCGGACCGGCCGTGATCTCGGCGACCGTCTTCAACAACGGTGACACCCCGCAGACCGTGGACTCGATCACCCTGCCGAACACCCACGCGACCGCCCAGGTCAAGCCGGCCAAGGGCAGCGGCAAGCTCGTCGTCCCGGCGCACGGCTCCGTGGTGATCGGCGGCAAGGGCAACGCCAGCGCCGTGCTGCCCAACGGAAGCCAGGCCGTCCAGGACGGCAGCGTCCGCAAGGTCACCTTCACCTTCAGCAAGACCGGTGACGTGAGCCTGCGGGCCTTCGTGGTACCGGCCAAGAGCTACTTCCAGAAGTGGGGCCCGAGCAGCATCCCGTCGGCCACCGCCCCCACCACCTCCAACACCCCGAAGCCGGGCAAGACCCCGAAGGGCTCCCCCAGCCCGACCGGCTCGGCCGCCTCCCCCGCGAACACCCCGAACTCCTCGGCCACCCCGACGGACTCGGCCTCCGCGAGCGCGACGGCCTCCGGCCAGTGAGCGGTTCCACGGCTGCCGCGGCCCCTGTGCCGTGGTGATGTGGCCGTGGTGATGTGGCCGTGATGATGTGACGGCAGCCGTGGCCGAGAAGGGCGGGTCCTCCCGGGGAGGTCCCGCCCTTCGGCGTTCGTACGGGCCGGGCCGCGGTGCGCCCGCGGCTGTCTACGGTTCGAACTTGTAGCCGAGGCCGCGGACCGTGACCAGGTAGCGCGGGGCGCCCGGGTCCGGCTCGATCTTGGCGCGCAGACGCTTGACGTGGACGTCGAGGGTCTTGGTGTCCCCGACGTAGTCGGCGCCCCAGACCCGGTCGATGAGCTGCATACGGGTCAGCACACGGCCGGCGTTGCGCAGCAGCATCTCCAGCAGGTCGAACTCCTTGAGCGGGAGGTCGACCTTGGAACCGGAGACCGTGACCACGTGGCGGTCGACGTCCATGCGGACCGGGCCGGCCTCCAGGGCCGCCGGGGTCACCTCCTCCGGCTCCCCGCGGCGGCGCAGGACGGCCCGGATACGGGCGACCAGCTCACGCGAGGAGAACGGCTTGGTGACGTAGTCGTCGGCTCCTATCTCGAGACCGACGACCTTGTCGATCTCGCTGTCCTTGGCGGTCACCATGATCACGGGAACGTTGGAGCGGCCGCGCAGCTGGCGGCACACCTCCGTGCCGGGCAGTCCCGGCAGCATCAGGTCGAGGAGGACGAGGTCGGCGCCGTTGCGCTCGAACTCGTCGAGTCCGTCGGGGCCCGTGGTCGCGACGGCGACCTCGAAGCCCTCCTTGCGGAGCATGTACGACAGGGCGTCGGAGAAGGACTCCTCGTCCTCGACGACAAGCACTCGGGTCACGGAAGGACCTCCGGGGCGGGAAGCGGTTCGTACGGGGATGACTGGGGGGTGATGCGGCCGGCCTCGTCGTCGAGATCGTCCGGGTCTGGGTGTTGGTGCGCGCGGTCGCGGGCGACCCCCGCCTCCGGCAGCCTCAGGGTGAACGTGGAGCCCTGACCCTCCGAGCTCCACACCGTGACCTCCCCGCCGTGCGAGGCGGCCACGTGCTTGACGATCGCCAGCCCCAGGCCCGTACCGCCGGTGGCACGGGAGCGAGCGGGGTCGACGCGGTAGAAGCGCTCGAAGATGCGCTCCTTGTCCTTGTCCGAGATGCCGATGCCCTGGTCGGTCACGGCGACCTCGATGTGGTCTCCGCCGGGCGCCGTCACCCGGCGGGCGGCTATGCCCACCCGGGTGCGGGCCGGGCTGTAGTTGACGGCGTTCTCGACCAGGTTGCCGAGGGCGGCGGCCAGCTGGCCCCGGTTGCCCCAGACGTGCAGGTCGGCGGTGACCGCCCGGCGCCCGCCGCCCCCCTCGTTCGAAGGCCCCGCGGGCCCTCCTATCGAGGCGGCCATGGTGATCTGCTTGGCGCCGGCCTGGTGCCGGCAGCGGTCGATCGCCTCGGCGACCAGTTCGTCCACGCGGACGGGCTCGGCGTCCTCCAGAGGGTCGTCGTTCTGCACCCGGGAGAGGTCGATCAGCTCCTGCACCAGGTTGGTGAGCCGCGTGGCCTCGATCTGCATACGGCCGGCGAAGCGCTCGACCGCCTCGGGGTCGTCGGCGGCGTCCATGACGGCCTCGGACAGCAGGGACAGCGCGCCGACCGGGGTCTTCAGCTCATGGCTGACGTTCGCGACGAAGTCGCGCCGTACCGCCTCGATGCGGCGGGCCTCGGTGAGGTCCTCGACCAGCAGGAGCACCAGCCGGGAGCCGAGGGGCGCCACGCGCGCGGAGACGGCGAGTGCCTCGCCGCGCCCGGTCCCCCGGCGCGGCAGATCCAGCTCGACCTGGCGTATCTCCCCGTCCCGCCGGGTGTCCCTGGCCATCTGGAGCATCGGCTCGACCGAGAGCCGGCCACCGCGGACCAGTCCCAGGGCGTACGCCGCGGAGCTGGCCTTGACGACGGCGTCGGCCTCGTCGAGGACGACGGCCGACGACCGGAGCACGGAGAGGACGGTGTCCACACCCGGGGGAAGGACCGGGTCGGTGTGCAGGGAGGTACGCGTGGGACGCTTCTGCTCCCGCTCGCTCCAGCGGAACGCCAGCATGGCGATCACACCGGTGAGCACCCCGGCGATCGCCGCCGCTGCGGCGACCGCCGCGTTCACGTCCATGCGTCCAGGTTAGGCATGGCGTCGGACATCCCCACAGCCGTCCGGGTGCGACCTCGAACACTCGTCGCCCAGAGTTCACCTTGGAGCCAGTACCGGTTCATTTGGGGTGGCGGAAAACGACGCGTACGAGCCGGAACGTGGGAGCGTGGGGGCGAAGCGCCGGTTGTTGGACGACGGACGCGGGCCCCCGCCCCTGCCCCGGCAGCCCCGAAGAACACGTGAGAGAGGGATCCCTGATGCGGGACGCGTACCACGAGGAACTTGACTCGATCGGCGACGGTCTGGTGGACATGGCCCGGCTCGTCGGGTCGGCGATCGGGCGCGCCACGACCGCCATCCTCGACTCCGACCTCAAGCTGGCCGAGAGCGTGATCGAGGGCGACAAGAAGGTCGACGAGCTCCAGCACGACCTGGAGGCGAGGGCGATAGCCCTGCTCGCCCGCCAGCAGCCGGTGGCCACGGACCTGCGCATCGTCGTCACCTCGCTCCGTATGTCGGCCGACCTGGAGCGCTCCGGCGACCTGGCCCAGCACGTCGCGAAGCTCGCCCGCCTCCGTTTCCCGGAGCGCGCGATCCCGCACGACCTGCACGCCACCATCCTGGAGATGGGCCAGCTCGCGCAGCGCCTGATGGCGAAGGCCGCCGAGGTGATCGTCACCAAGGACGTCGACCTGGCGATGCAGCTGGAGCAGGACGACGACGAGATGGACCAGCTGCACCGCACCCTCTTCCAGCACCTGCTGGACGACCGCTGGAAGCACGGCATCGAGACGGCGGTGGACGTCACCCTCCTCGGCCGTTACTACGAGCGGTACGCCGACCACGCGGTGGCCGTCGCCAAGCGTGTGGTGTTCCTGGTGACGGGCGAGCACGCGGACGACCTCCAGGGCGACATCCAGCCGGAGATCCAGCCGGTCGCGGGCGCCGAGGGGGCGTGAGCCGGAGGGGCAGGGCGTGTGGGCGCCACTGTGCGCCGTTGATGCGCCCGGCGAAGCGGGCATGCAATGAACAGAGGCACCAGCCTCTGGGCCGCCAGGTCACCAGGTCGCCAGGTCTCCAGGAGGACGCATGGCCGAAGCCCCCACCCCGCCCGACCCGACGCAGGAGCGCGAGACGGAACAGCCCGCCGAGATCAAGAGCCTCCCGCTCTTCGGCGCGTGCGGCTGCGGCTCGGGCTGCGGCTGCGGGTGCCAGTCGGGAAGTCCCTGTCAGTGCGGTTGACGGCAGCCGGCCGCGACCGCTGCCCGACGACCGTGTGACGACCGTGTACGTCGGCGTAGGGCCCCGGTGCGATCACCGGGGCCCTACGCCTTCGCTCGCGTCGAACTCACAGGACCGGGCCGGTCAGCCGTAGTACCCCTCCAGGTCGGCGATGACGTCGACCGATCCGAGCGCGTTGTGGATGCGGACGCAGCCGTCGGCGCCGACCGGGACCACGGCCAGAACCGGGCGGGTCCGGCCGGCGATCAGATTGTCGTTGGACACGTTCGGCAGGCTGCCGTCGCCGTAGGCGGTCAGGTGGGTGTTGACGGTCGGGGCGACGCCCGTGAGGTTGACCAGCACCGCGTCGGCACCGACCGGGACACCGTCGACACCGGCGACCTTCACGGTGAGGGTGCCGCCCGCGCCCAGGGGCTTGTCGGCCGCGCCCAGACCGACGCGGGTGTCGAGGAAACGGGTGGGCCTGGTCCCCACGAACGGACTGCCGGACGGGGCGACGGGGTCGTCGAGCGAGTCGCCGTTGGTGAACACCCCTTGGAGATCGGCGATCAGGTGCACGTGCCCGGAGCTGTTGTAGATGTGGAACATGCCGGCGCCGACACAGGGGACGGCCAGGTTCGACGCGGTCTGCCCGGTCCGGTAGTTGAGGGTGGAGGTCTTCGGCGGAGTGGTACCGGCACAGTCGACGGTGACGTAGCCGCTGCTGGTCTCGCCGGTCACGGTGACGTTGAGCACGGCGCCGACGGTCGCCTCACCCCGGGCGTACTTCGGCAGGGTCACCGTTGTGGTGCTGCCGGGCCCGGCCTTGCCCTTGGGCGCGCCGATGCCGTAGCGGGTGTCCAGCACCCGGGTCGGGGTCACCGTGGCCAGGTCGGAGGGGTACGGGTCGTTACTGCTGGGTGTGATGGTGTAGTAGCCCACCAGGTCGGCGATGAGGTTCACATCGCCGTGCGCGTTGTAGAGGTCGACGTAGCCGTCGGCGCCCACCGGGACGGTGACCAGGTTCGGATTGTCCTGCCCGGCGTGGAAGTTGAGGTTCGAGGCGTTCGGGCGGGTGGTGCCGTCCGGATAGGCCGTCACATAGCTGGTGGAGGTGGCGTCGGTGTCCGTGACGTTCAGCGCCACCGCCGTCACCCCGGACGCCGGGACGCCGCCCACACCGAGGACCTTCAGCCGGACCACACCGCCGGGGCCCACGGGCCGCCTGGGCGCGCCCGTCCCGTACCGGGTGTCCAGCAGACGCTCGGAGCTCATGGTGACGAAGGCCGCGCCGACCCTGGCCCGGCCGGTCGTGGTGGCGGTCCGCCCGCCGGCGTCGGTGATCTTCTGCGTCACGGTGTACGTGCCGGGGGCCGCGTAGGTGTGCTTGACCGTGTCGCTGAGGGCGCTGGGGGAGACGGCCGACGACCCGTCACCGAAAGTGATCCGGTCACTCGTGATCGGGTAGGGATCGAAGCCGATTTCGTAGGAGCAGTGGGCGGTGTCCGGAGCCGAGGGGCTGCTCGCACAGCGGACGGTCGAGGTGAGGGCCGGTGGCGGCTCGACCCGGTACGGTACGTCGGCGGCGCCGGCCCGCGTGCCGTCGGCCTTGTCCGCCAGCACCAGGACCTGGTCGTAGCTGCTTCCGGTGGCCTGGGTGTAGGTGTGCGTGGCCGAGCCGCTGGTGGAGGTGGCGGTGGCGGTGCCGTCTCCGAAGTCGAAGGTGTACGTGAAGCCGTCGAGCGAGTCCGACCACGGATTGCTGATCTGTGCCGTGGCGGTGGTGGGAACACCGACGTAGCCGGTCGTGCGGTAGGGACTCATCTCGACCCCGCTCACCGCGAACGGGTCCTGGAACTCCTGGGCCCCCCGGTCGTAGGAGCTGTCACCCGTGCCGGTGCCGGCGACCAGGGGGTCGTCGACCCTGGGGCGGCCGTAGTAGTCCGTGGAGAGTTCTCCGGGGGCGCCCGCGTCGGCGGAGTCGATGAGCGGTGAGTGCTCTGCCGGCTCCCCGCCCACGGGGATGGTCACATCTGTCTGGTCGAGGTCGTGGGCGCCCTGCCCGGTGCCTGCCCGGAGTGCCTGCCTGGTTCCGTACGCGGTGCCGGCCCAGTCGTAGTCGGTGCCGGTCGACAGCGGGTTGACCGCGTTGTAGTCCTCGGTGACCTGGCCGGCGGAGGCGGCGTCCACCGTGATCTCGGCCGGTGTGCCGGTGTCGGAGCAGGTGGTGGGCCCGCCGGGCATCGCGACGGTGTTCTCCACCGACCCGGAGCTGCCGCCGGTCAGCCTGATGGCGTTTCCGCAGAGCGTCGAGACGGTGTCGCCGGCGAGGTGGATGCCCGTGGTGCCGACGGCCGAGATGCCGCCGCCCATGTCCGCGCTGAAACGGTCGTCGGCGAGGGTGATGTCCCGCGTTCCGGCCGAGCTGGCGAAGCCGAGACCCGACGAGGTGAGGACCAGGTCACGGGTGAGCGTGATGCCGGAGGAGGCACCGTCGACCGCGATCACCGGAGTGGTCGCGGTGGTGGCACCGGTCCTGGCCGTGGCGACGCGGTAGGTGATGTGCCGCGAATCCGTGACGGCAAGGGCGCTGGCCCCGCTCGCCGAGGCGTGGATCCCGGCCATGTCGACGTACTGGGCGCCGGAGAAGGTGACGGCCGCCGTCTGCTTGCCCAGCACGGTGACGGCGGTGCCGGTGCCGGGTGCGGCGACGAACGTGATGGGCGCGTCCGCGGTACCCGAGGCCGCTATGGTCACCGGCGCGTAGGCGGTCGTGTTGCCCGCGATGTGAACGGTCTCGCCGGGGGTCGCGGCCCGCGCGGCCGGCTGGATCTGGCAGAAGGGCTCCGTCTGCGAACCGGGGCCGGTGTCACTGCAGTCGGCGGCGAGATCGTCGACGTACAGCGCGGTACCGGTGTCCGCGTGAGCCGTGCCGGTGCCGAGGCTGCCGAGCAGGACCGCCAGGACGGCGGACGCCACGACCGGTTGTCTGCGGCCCATCGGGTGCGCTCCCCCCTGGCCGCCGAGGGCACGGGATCGCCGACGAGCACGGCCTGTCACATCCAGTCGGCTGTCCGCTGGAGCTGAAGCGAGGCTAGATCAACTGCAGAAAGGCGAACAGTTGCGCGGATGCCCCTTTACCCGATCTTGGCCACCCCCGGGCCGTACTCATCTCCGGCCATCCGAACGCACGCGGAAAAGCAACAGGCCACAGACGGCCCCAGAACGGCAACGAGCCCCCTACTCGCGGGGAGTCCGCAGGCAGGGGGCTTGATCGTTCCGGCTTACTTCTTCTTGCCCTGGTTCTTGACCGCCTCGATCGCTGCTGCCGCCGCCTCGGGGTCGAGGTACTTGCCGCCCGGGGTGACCGGCTTGAAGTCCGCGTCGAGTTCGTAGACGAGGGGGATGCCCGTCGGGATGTTCAGGCCCGCGATGTCCGCGTCCGAGATGCCGTCCAGGTGCTTGACCAGGGCGCGCAGGCTGTTGCCGTGGGCGGCGACGAGGACCGTGCGGCCGGTGAGGAGGTCGGGGACGATGCCGTCGTACCAGTACGGCAGCATGCGGATGACGACGTCCTTCAGGCACTCCGTGCGGGGACGCAGCTCCGGGGGGACGGAGGCGTAGCGCGGGTCGTCCGACTGGGAGAACTCGGCGCCGTCGGCCAGCGGGGGCGGCGGGGTGTCGTAGGAACGACGCCACAGCATGAACTGCTCCTCGCCGAACTCGGCGAGGGTCTGCGCCTTGTCCTTGCCCTGGAGGGCGCCGTAGTGGCGCTCGTTCAGGCGCCAGCTGCGATGGACCGGGATCCAGTGGCGGTCGGCGGCCTCCAGCGCGAGCTGCGCGGTGCGGATGGCGCGCTTCTGCAAGGACGTGTGCACCACGTCGGGGAGCAGGCCGGCGTCCTTCAGCAGCTCACCGCCGCGGACCGCCTCCTTCTCGCCCTTCTCGTTGAGATTGACGTCCACCCAGCCGGTGAACAGGTTCTTCGCGTTCCACTCGCTCTCGCCGTGGCGGAGGAGGATCAGCTTGTACGGTGCGTCGGCCATGCCCCAGAGCGTAATCCACGCATTCGGGCCGCAGCAGGCCCGCCCATCAGCCGGACAGATCGCGGGACTCGTTAATTGACTGGCCGGTGAGGACGGCGGCTTTGTAAGTTGTGCCTGCCAAGTGGGGCACTTACACACCGTCTTGCCGTGCCGTGGGGGATCCTGATGTCCGTCGCCAGTCTGAGACGTGCCGCCCGGGAGAGCGTCTCCGGGCTCCCCCGCGAGTTCTGGTGGCTGTGGACCAGCACGCTGGTCAACCGGCTCGGGGCGTTCGTCGCCACCTTCATGGCGCTGTACCTGACGATCGACCGGGGCTACTCCGCCTCGTACGCCGGGCTCGTCGCCTCCCTGCACGGGCTCGGCGGCGTCGCCTCCTCCCTGGGCGCCGGCGTGATGACCGACCGGCTCGGCCGCCGGCCCACCCTGCTGATCGCCCAGTCCGCCACCGCCGCCTCGGTCGCCCTGCTCGGCTTCATGCAGGACCCGGTCGCCATCGCCGCGGTCGCGTTCCTGGTGGGCATGGCCGGCAACGCCTCACGGCCCGCCGTGCAGGCGATGCTGGCCGACATCGTGCGGCCCGAGGACCGGGTGCGGGCCTTCTCCCTGAACTACTGGGCCATCAACCTCGGCTTCGCCGTCTCCTCCATGTCCGCGGGCTTCATCGCCGAGTTCAGCTATCGCGCCGGGTTCCTGCTCGAGGCAGGCATGACGGCCGTCTGCGCGGTCCTGGTCTTCCTCAAGCTGCCCGAGTCACGGCCGCAGCGGACGGCGACCGGGAAGGCCACGGAGGAGGAGGAGGTCGGGCTCGGGACGGTCCTGCGCGACGGGCGCTACATGGGCGTCGTCGGCCTGTCCT
Organism: Streptomyces sediminimaris; assembly: GCF_047049295.1. NCBI lineage: Bacteria > Bacillati > Actinomycetota > Actinomycetes > Kitasatosporales > Streptomycetaceae > Streptomyces > Streptomyces sediminimaris. The sequence goes on from NZ_JBJWOT010000001.1 coordinate 3,954,015, forward strand.
TCCTCGTCGCGCTCGTCTTCCAGCAGGGGTCGCTCGGTCTGCCGGTCGCGATGGGCGAGGCCGGGTTCACGCCCGCCGACTACGGCATGGCGATCGCCCTCAACGGCGTCATCATCGTCGTCCTGCAGATCCCCGTCACACGGCTCATCGAACGCCGGGACCCGCGTCGGCTGCTCGTGGTCTCCTCGCTGCTCGCCGGGTACGGCTTCGGGCTCACCGCCTTCGCCGGGTCGGTCGGGGTCTTCGCGCTCACCGTCTGCCTGTGGACCCTCGCCGAGATCGTCAACGCGCCGACGCAGACCAGTCTGGTCGTCCGGCTCTCGCCGGTGCAAGGCCGCGGCCGCTACCAGGGCGTGTACACCCTTTCCTGGTCCCTCGCCGCGCTGGTCGCTCCGCTCATGTCCGGCCTGGTCATCGACCGGTTCGGGGCCGAGTGGCTGTGGGGGCTGTGCGCGGCCGTCGGCATGGTGGCGGCCGCCGGATACGGGGCGCTGATGCGACGGCTCCCGCCGACGGGGACGTCGACCGCGGTGCCGGCCGCCACCGCCGACGCGGCGGAGGTCTCCGCGAACTGAGACGCGGAGGTCTCCGCCAACTGAGCCCTGTGCGGATTCGCGCCGGCGTCGCGGGTGCGTAGGCGGTAAGGGTCCGCCCGGCGCCGCGGGTGGCGCGGGCGGCAGGGGTCCGCCGACGGCGTGGGCGGCACGGGTCCGCCGGCTGGTCCAAGCCGGCGGTACGGGCGGCACGGGCCCGCCAGCGGCGTGGTGGCATGGAGCAGCCGACCACGCCGTGGCACGGAAGCGGACCGCGGCGCCATGGCACGGAAGCAGACCGCGGCGCCATGGCACGGAAGCGGACCGCGGCGCCGTGGCACGGAGGCGCCCCCGATGCCGCCGGCACCCGTTCCCCGTCCGGCCCGCCGGGGCCGGTGCCGTGGTGCCCGTCTCACGGGTGCATCCGTGCGCCCTTGATCACCTTGTCCACCGCGTTCTTCGGTCCGTACACCGCCAGCCCCACCAGGTCGAGCCCGTCCGTCCCCACGGCCCGTACCGCCGCCCGGTTGTCGCGGTCGTTGCCGGTGCTGAACAGGTCGGAGGTGAACAGGGAGCGCGGGAGGGCGCGGGAGAGGGCCTTGGTGTGGGCGGACCTCAGCGTCTCCTTCGTACCCTCGAAGACCAGCACGGGCTGGCGGAACATCGGCAGGTACCGGACGCCGTCCGCGTCCTCGTAGGGATCGCCGACCACCTCGGGGACCTGGCTGCCCAGGCCGCTGACCAGGAACGCGGTGACGTTGAGACGCTGCCAGGTCTCCAGGTCCTCGCGCAGCAGGACGGCGATCTTGGTGTCGAAACGGATGGGTGCGTCGTCGCTCATACTCCGAGACTGCCGACCGGCCCGCGGCCCCGTCTTGTACGTTCTTTGCATGGCCCCGCAGCCGGAAGTGTCCGCCTGGCGGCCCCGCGTGTCCGGCGTCGTCGAGGTCTTCCACGCCCACTTCACCGAGTACGCCTACCCGATGCACGTCCACGACGCGTGGACGCTGCTCATCGTGGACGACGGAGCCGTACGGTACGACCTCGAGCGGCACGAGCACGGCACTCCGCACGACACGGTCACGCTGCTGCCGCCGCACGTCCCGCACAACGGCTCCCCCGCCACGCCGTACGGCTTCCGCAAGCGGGTCCTGTACCTCGACGCCACGCGCGTCTCCGACGACCTGATCGGGGCCGCCGTGGACCGGCCCGACCTGCGCGACCCGGTGCTGCGGACGCGTGTGGGCCAGTTGCACGCCGCGCTCGCGCGGGCCGGGGACGAACTGGAGGCCGAGAGCAGGCTGACGCTCATCGGCGAGCGGCTGCGCACGCATCTGCGGCCGCGTGAGGTCTCCGGCCTGTCCCGGGCCGACCCCGCGCTCGCGCGCCGGTTGCGCGAACTCCTCGACGAGCACGTCGTCGACGGGCTCACGCTGGAGCAGGCCGCGGCGCTCGTCCACGCCCATCCCGCCCATCTGGTACGGGCGTTCAGCACCGCCTACGGCATCGCGCCGCACCAGTACCTGAACTCACGGCGCGTCGAGCGTGCCCGCCGGCTTCTCCTCGAAGGGCGTCCGGCGGGTGAGGTGGCCTCCGCCACGGGGTTCTTCGACCAGTCCCACCTCACCCGGCACTTCCGGAAGCTGGTGGGGGTCACGCCGGGGCACTACTCGCGCACGGCACGCGGCTGACCCGCCATCCCGGGGTTCAGTCGGCCGGGCGTTGGGTCAGGTGAGTGAACGCCTCGAGGTTGCGGGTCGATTCGCCGCGGGCCACCCGCCACGCGTACTCCTTGCGGATCGCGGAGGCGAAGCCGAGTTCCAGGAGGGTGTTGAAGCTGCCGTCCGCCGCCTCCAGGACCTGGCCGAGCAGACGGTCGATCTCGTCCGGGGTGACGGAGGACAGGGGGAGGCGGGCGGTGACGTAGATGTCGCCGAGGCGGTCGACCGCGTAACTGACGCCGTACAGCTTGAGGTTGCGCTCCAGGAGCCAGCGGTGGACGCCGGGTTCGTTCTCGTCGGGGTGGCGGATGACGAAGGCGTTGAGGGAGAGGGAGTGGCGGCCCACGAGGAGGGAGACGGTCGTCTTCAGCTTGCGGGTGCCGGGGAGCTGCACGACGTAGTTGCCGTCCGCCGGGCTCTCCCACTCCAGTTCGGCGTCCTTCAGCACGCCTTCGATCACCTGGGCCGCGTTCTGTGCATCAGCCATGGTGGGAGGGTACGCGACGGCGGTGTGCCTGGATCGCGGCCGTGTAGGCGTCCGCCGTCGCGGCGGCCGCCGTGTCCCAGCCGAAGGACTGCGCGTGGTGGGCGGCCGCCGCGCCCATACGGGCGGGCAGGGACGGGTCGTCGGCGAAGTCGCCGAGCACGCGCGCGTAGTCGGCGGGGTTGTGGCCACGTACGAGGAAGCCGGTCCGCCGGTCGTGGACCGCGACCGGGAGCCCGCCGACCGCGGCCGCGAGCACGGGGGTGCCGGCCGCCTGCGCCTCGATGGCGACCAGTCCGAAGGACTCGCTGTACGAGGGCATGACCAGGACGGAGGCCGCCCGGAACCAGTCCGCGAGCTGCTCCTGGCCGACGGGCGGGTGGAAGCGTACGACGTCCGCGATGCCGAGGCGGGCGGCGAGCTTCTGCAGGCCCTCGGGCTTGGCGAGACCGCTGCCGCTGGGACCGCCGACCACGGGGACCAGGACGCGGGAGCGCAGCTCGGGGCGCCGGTCGAGCAGGGCGGCGACCGCGCGCAGCAGGATGTCGGGTGCCTTGAGCGGCTGGATGCGGCCCGCGAAGAGCGGGATCAGGGCGTCCTGCGGCAGGCCGAGGCGGGCGCGTGCGGCGGCACGGCCGTCGGCGGGGCGGAAGCGGTCGAGGTTCACGCCGGGGTGGACGACGGCGACCTTGGCGGGGTCGGCGCAGTAGTGGCGTACGAGTTCGTCGGCCTCTTCGTCGGTGTTGGCGATGAGGCGGTCCGCCGCTCCCACGATCTGGGTCTCGCCGATGACGCGGGCGGCGGGCTCGGGGGTGTCGCCGTCGGCGAGGTTGGCGTTCTTGACCTTGGCCATGGTGTGCATGGCGTGGACGAGGGGGGCGCCCCAGCGCTGGGCCGCGAGCCAGCCGACGTGGCCGGAGAGCCAGTAGTGGGAGTGGACGAGGTCGTAGTGGCCGGGGCGGTGGCCGGCCCACGCCTGCATCACGCCGTGCGTGAAGGCGCAGAGCTGGGCGGGGAGCTCCTCCTTGGCCAGGCCCTCGTAGGGGCCGGCGTCGACGTGCCTGACGAGGACGCCGGGGGCGAGTTCCACGGTCGGGGGGAGGACGGCGGCGGTCGCGCGCGTGAAGATCTCGACCTCGATGTTGATCGCGGCGAGACGCTGCGCGAGCTCGACGATGTAGACGTTCATGCCGCCCGCGTCGCCGGTGCCGGGCTGGTGCAGGGGAGAGGTGTGCACGCTGAGCATCGCCACGCGGCGGGGGCGGCGGTGGAGCCTGAGCCGCGGGGGCGTTGCCTGCGAGCGACGCCCGAGCCTGCTGACGTACTGGCTCACGTGGCGTTCCTCCTTGTGCGGGCATGCCGGGCAGGGGGGTGTGGGGCTCCCTCCGAGGAGGGCAACAGCGGAGGAGCGGGTTCCCATTCCGGCCGCGGCTAATTTTGCCCAGGCATTACCGGGTGTCGCTCAACTGTTCGGTGGCTGGGTGCGTGGGGGGGGTGGCTGATGCAAGTGTGGCGGCTGATGGAAGCAGTACGGCTGATGTAAGCGTGACGGCTGATGCAAGTGTGATAATTGGTGTAAACGTGGCGACTGATGCGAACGTGATGGCTGATGCTGACGCGTGATGGCTGATGCCATACGTGGTGGCTGACGCCATGCGTGGTGGCTGATGTCATGCGTGGTGGCTGATGCCGTATGTGGTGGCTGATGCGGGCGCGGCGGGTGGCCGTGAGCCCGCGTACGGTCGGTGCCTGCGGTTCCTCGGCGCCGCATACCCTCGTACGCATGACATCCCGCGCCACCCGCCGCCCCGTGGGCACGGTCACGCGCGGGACCACCAACCCCAATCGGCTGCGGCGGATGGACCGGTGGATCGCCGCCGTGCAGGGCGCGGCGTTGCGGCGGGCCGATGACCCCGTCGCCGTCGACCTCGGGTACGGGGCCGCTCCCTGGACCGCCGTGGAACTCCTGCAGCGCCTCAGGGCGGTCGCGCCCCGGGTTCGCGTGGCGGGGGTGGAGATCGACCCCGCGCGGGTGGCCGCGGCCAGGTCCTACGAACGGGACGGGCTCGTGTTCGTGCACGGCGGGTTCGAGATCCCGCTCGCCGGGCGGCCCTCGCTGATCCGGGCCGCCAACGTGCTCCGGCAGTACGACGAGGCCGAGGTCGCCGGCGTCTGGGAGCGGCTGTGCGCGCGGCTCGCACCCCGGGGGCTGCTGGTCGAGGGGACCTGTGACGAGATCGGGCGGCGGCACGTGTGGGTCGCGCTCGGACCGGAGGGTCCGCGGACCGTCACCTTCGCCACCCGGCTGGGCTCTCTCCAGCGGCCGTCCGATCTCGCGGAACGGCTGCCCAAGGCTCTCATCCACCGCAATGTGCCCGGTGAAGCCGTGCACGCCTTCCTGCGTGACTTCGACCGCGCGTGGGCCGCCGCCGCGCCCTACGCCGCCTACGGCGCACGGCAGCGCTGGGTGCGGGCCGCCGGGGACCTCGCGGGCGACTGGCCGCTGACCGACGGGCCGGTGCGGTGGCGGCAGGGTGAAGTGACGGTGCGGTGGGGCGCCTTGGCGCCTCGCGGCTGACCAGCGGAGCCAGGCTGGCCTGCGGGGAACGTTCCTGATGAGCCGTTCGTCACAGAGGCGAGGAGATCGTGCGGGAAAATCGCCGCCGCGTGGACGGGGTGATCGTCACCTTACGGACGGGAAGATCGTCGCCGCGTGGACAGGGAGATCGTCGCCGCGAGGAGGGAGAGGGGAATCCGGAGGGTGACGCACTCTGTCGTTTTGCGCCCGGTCGTGGCACGATCCCCCAGGCATCCGTAAGTTACTGACGGTAAATCAGTTCGGGGGTAGCGGTATGGGTTCGGGCAAGCGCGGCCTGATCGCGACGGCCGTGACCGTGGTCTGCGCGGTCACCGTGCTGGCCGTGCCGGGCACGGCCTTCGCCGCACCCCGGCCGACCCCCACCCCGTCGGCTTCCGCCACTCCCCCGCCGGACAAGCACCTTGAGGCCGTCCGGAAGAAACTCGACAAGCTCTACCACGACGCCGCGCTCGCCACGGACTCCTACAACGCCGCCCAGGAGAAGGCCGACAAGCAGTCCGCAGCCATCGTCGACCTGGCGAAGAAGATCGTCGAGGGCCAGAAGAAGCTGGACCGGCTGAAGAAGCGGGCGGGGGCGGCGGCCGCCGCCCAGTACCGCACCGGCGGACTGCCCGACGAGGCCCGGCTGCTGCTCAGCGACGACCCGCAGGAGTTCCTCGACGGCGCGGACCGCACCCTGCAGGGCGAGCGCGCCGCCAGGGGCCTGATCGAGGAACTGACCCGCACGCAGCAGGACTTGGCGCAGTACGCCAGGGACGCCTCCGCCCGGTGGAAGGAGCTGGAGGCCAACCGCAGGGCGAAGGACGCCGCCCGCAAGAAGATCAAGAAGCAGATCGCGGCCGCCGAGGAGCTCCAGGCCCGGCTGGCGAAGAAGGAGAAGGAGCGCCTCGCCAAGCTGGAGGAGGAGGCCGCCCTCAAGGCCCAGACCGTCTGGCTCGGCTCCGGGATCCTCGGCGAGATCAAGGGCAAGGCGTCCGCGCAGGGCAAGAAGGCGGTCGCCTACGCCACCGCCCAGATCGGGAAGCCGTACGAATGGGGTGCCGAGGGACCGGACACCTACGACTGCTCCGGGCTCACCTCGCAGGCCTGGGCGGACGCCGGGCACGCCATTCCGCGCACGTCGCAGGAGCAGTGGAAGCAGCTCAAGCACATCGCCGTGAAGGACATGCGCCCCGGCGACCTGGTCATCTACTTCCCCGACGCCACCCATGTCGGGATGTACATCGGCGACGGGGCGATCGTGCACGCCCCCCGGCCCGGACGGACCGTGACGATCACGGGCGCGGGGTCGATGCCGATCCTCGGGGTGGTGCGGCCCGACGCGTGAGAGGCGGCTCACGTGACCCAGCGCACGCGAACAGCCCGGCAAACCCACGGCGGACGTGACGTTCGTCATCCCCGCCGACGGGCTCTCCTGTCCAACTGCGGTACGGATCGCGGCATATGACGCTGGCGCGTCGCCAAGCGGCGTGGCTCACACCATTCCTTTACCGCACCAGCACCCGCTATGGTCCCCGTCGGTGGATCGAGATCTCTCGCCCCACCACGCCCTCGGGGGGAGGGAAGGAACTCAAGACGATGCCCGCACCCATACCGCGGCAGAGAGCGATCCCGGCCGCGGAGAGTGGTCAGGCTCCAGCCGTGCAGCAAGGCGGCACCTCCAAGGACGAGACTCCGCGCAAGGAAGCAACGGTCGACAACAACACCGCGAACACCAACCTGACGCTGCTGCTGATCGAGGACGATCCCGGCGGCTCAGCGGTCGTACCCGAACTGCAGGACGCGGTCGGCCGGCCCATCCGCGTGCGCACGGCCCGCAACCTCACGGAGGCCGAGCGGCTGCTGACCGATGACGTCCACTGCATCCTGCTGGACCTGGCGCTGCCGGCCCCGGGCCGCGGCGCCGACGAGGACGAGCTCGCCGTGCTGCGGCACGTGCTGGAACTCGCGCCCCGGCACGCCGTCCTCGCCCTCACCGCCTCCGGCGACGCCGAGCGCGGCGCCGAGGCGGTCCGCGTCGGCGCCCAGGACTACCTCTTCCGCGACGAGCTGGACGCCCGGCTGCTGAGCCGGGCCATTCGTTACGCCGTGGAGAGGAAACGTTCCGACTCGGCCGAACGGCGGCTCGCCGAGGGCCGGGTGCGCGCGCAGGAGAACCGCCGCCTGGAGCGCGGACTGCTGCCGACGCCGCTGCTGGAGGGCTCCACCCTGCGGTTCGCCGCCCGCTACCGCCCGGGGCGCTCCCGTGCGCTGCTCGGCGGTGACTTCTACGACGTCGTACGCACCCCGGACGGGACCGTGCACGCCATGATCGGCGACGTCTGCGGGCACGGTCCGGACGAGGCGGCGCTCGGCGTGGAACTGCGCATCGCCTGGCGCGCGCTGACGCTGGCGGGCCTGTGCGGCGACCAGCTGCTGGGAACCCTGCAGCAGGTCCTGGAGCACGAACGCGCCGACGAGGAGATCTTCGCGACACTGTGCACGGTGGACATCTCGCCGGACGGCCGCAGCGCCGGCCTGTGTCTGGCCGGGCACCCGTCCCCGCTGATCGCCCGTCCGGGACGGCCCGCGCAGCTGCTGCCGTACGACAACAACGGGCCCGCGCTCGGCCTGCTGCCGGGCGCACGGTGGCCGCGCATGCAGGTGGATCTCGGGCGTGAGTGGACCCTGATGCTCTACACCGACGGCCTGATCGAGGGCCGGATCGGCGTGGGCAGGGAGCGGCTCGGTCAGGACGGCATGGTGGAGATGGTGCGACGCCAGCTCGCCGACGGCCTGCGCGGCGAGGAGCTGCTGCGGGCGGCCGTGAACGAGGTGCGCGAACTCAACGGCGGCGAGCTGACGGACGACGTGGCGGTGCTGCTGCTGGACCGGGAAGCCTGAGCGGAACCGGGCGGGCCCGGACGCGGACGCGGAGACGGCCGAGACCCGATGCCGAACCGGCGGGCCCGGACGCGGACGCGGAGACGGCCGAGACCCGATGCCGAACCGGCGGGCCCGGACGCTTCAGCGGCCGCCGTTGTACGGGCCGTACGGGCCGTCGCTGCTGGAGCCCCGGCGGTTGCGGCCGCCGCCCGGCAGGCCGCGCAGGGCGGGACGGACGTCGACCATGTACACGATCGTCGCGATGAGTCCTATCACCGGCAGGAACGACAGGATGTTGAAGATCAGGTTCACCGCGAAGGCGATCCCGAGGACGATCAGCCAGAACGGCTTGCTCTGCTTGCCGGCCGCGCGGTAGCCGTCCTCACGGCGCGTGGCGGCGTCGATCAGCGCGAAGCCGCTGAAAACGATCAGGGCCATGCTCAGCAGCCACATGAAGCCTGCGAACCCCTGCATCAGCACTACGTCCACCACCAGACTCGGCTTGTTCCTACGCGGTCACCGTACCCGTTCCGGTGGCGCCGCTGTATGGGGAACGGGCCGGGCCCTCCAGGAGTGCCCGACCCGTCACCGATCACCCGTCCGTGTCACTTCGCGGGCGGCGTGGTCTTCTTCGCGGTGGTGGTCTTGCGCGCCGGCGCCTTCTTGGCGGCGGCCGGCTTCTTCGCGGCGGGCTCGGCCTTCGCCTCGGCGGGCCTGGCCCCGCCCTTGTCCTCGACCGGCTCGGCCTTGGGCTCGACGGCGACGGCGAGCTCCTCGACCTCCTCGGCCACGGACTCGATGCCCTCGGCGGCCTCGCCGCGCCAGGACTTCACGGCCTGCTCGCCGTGCTCGGCGACCTTCTCGTAGGTCTCCCGGGCCTTGACGGCGTACTCGGCTGCGACGCCGACACCGCGCAGCGCGATGTCCTGCGCGGACTCACCCAGCTTCTTGAGGTCGGTGTCGATGGTGGTGCCGAGCTTCTTGATGTCGCCGTCGAGGGTCGCGAAGAACTCGGTGACCTTGGTCTGGAGGGACTCCTGCGTCTCCCGGACGCGCGCCTGCGTCTCCTTGACGCGGGCCTGTGCCTTCTCCTGGACGGCCTTGGGGTCGGTGTTGCGGACGGCCTCGAAGCGGGCCGGGGCCTCGGTGCGCAGCTGCTCCACCAGGCCGGGCACCTTCTTGGCCTGCTGAAGGGCCAGGTCGGCGGTGCCGGCGGCGAAGTAGAGCGGCGTCGGGTCGCTGAGGGTCTTGCGGAGGTCTTCGGTGATGGCCATGGTGATGGTCCTCCCGGTTCACTTGCAGCTGAGGGTTTTGGGTTCCCGCGGCAGCCGGGGCCGGTGGTCAGCCGGCGGGCCGCTGCGGGTCGTGCGGTTCTTGCGGGTCCTGCGGTGCCTGCGATTCGTGCGGTTCCTGCGGTTCGGCGTCGCTGCCGTCGGACGGGCGGGTGCGGCGCGTGGCGGGCTTTCGCCCGCCGGCCGTACGGGTCTTGCGGGTGCGGCGTATGGCGGTGCCGCTCTCCCGGGCGTCCGTCCCGGCACCCTTCCCGTCGGCCTCCCCGGCGTCCTGGTCCGCGGTCGGATCCGGGCCGGGCTCGGCGGTCAGGACCACCGCGCCGTCCACCGGGGCCTGATCGCTCTCCGCGTCGCCCGGGCCGCTCCCGAATCCGTTCTCCTTGCGGAAGGACTCGTAGATCTGGAGCAGCACCTGCTTCTGCCGCTCGTTCAGCGTGGGATCGGCCAGGATGACGGCGCGCGTCGCGCCTTCCCGGAGGCGCTCCTCCCCGCCCCGCTCGGCGTCGAGGATGCCGGCGCGCACGTACAGCGTCTCGGCGGAGATCCGCAGCGCCTTGGCGACCTGCTGCAGCACCTCCGCGCTCGGCTTGCGCAGCCCGCGCTCGATCTGGCTCAGATACGGATTGGACACCCCGGCGGCATCGGCGAGCTGCCTGAGCGACAGCTGCGCGGAGCGCCGCTGCTCGCGGAGGTATTCGCCGAGGTTGCCGACGTTGAGCGATGCCATACCTCCACCTTGCACCCGCTCGCTAACTATTGCAAGCAGATGCTTGCAATAGTGCGCCACACCACTCGTACGGCCGCGTGGTGCGACCCGTACGAGTGGCGCGGCGCTGTCGGTTGCCGGGCCGGGCCTCAGCGCTTGGTGGTCCGGTCGAACAGGGACTTGGACCAGAAGTAGCCGAGCACGGCCAGGCCCAGGCACCAGGTGAGGGCCAGCCAGCCGTTGTGCCCGATCCCGGTCCCCAGCAGCAGTCCCCGGAGGGTCTCGATGGCCGGGGTGAACGGCTGGTACTCGGCGATCGGCCGGAACCAGCCCGGCATCGCGTCGACCGGCACGAAGGTGCTGGAGATGAGCGGCAGGAAGATCAGCGGCATCGCGCTGTTGCTGGCCGCCTCGGCGTTCGGGCTGGACAGGCCCATGCCGACCGCGACCCAGGTCAGCGCCGTGGCGAAGAGCACGAGCAGCCCGAACGCCGCGAGCCACTCCAGGGCGGTGGCGTTCGTGGAGCGGAAGCCGATGGCCACCGCGACGGCTCCTACGAGGACGACGCTGAGCACGCACTGCAGCACACTGCCGACGACGTGTCCGACGAGCACCGACCCGCGGTGGATCGGCATCGTACGGAAGCGGGCGATGATGCCCTCGGTCATGTCCGTGGCGACGGAGACCGCGGTGCCGATCGTGGTGCTGCCGACGGTCATCAGCAGCAGGCCGGGGACCAGATAGGCGATGTACGCGGAGCGGTCGGCGCCGCCCGCGCCCGCGCTCATGCCCGCGCTCATGCCCGCGCTCATGGTGTCGCCGAAGATGTAGACGAAGAGGAGCAGCAGCATGACCGGCGTGAGCAGCAGGTTCAGCGTCATGGACGGGTAGCGCCGGGCGTGCAGGAGGTTGCGCCGCAGCATCGTGGCGCTGTCGCGTACGGCGAGGGGGAGGCGGGTCGCGCGGGCAGGCGCCAGGGGGGTGCTCATCGGGCGGTCTCCTTGGGCTGGTCGGGCCGGCCGGGCGCGGCCGCGGCGGTCAGGGCGAAGAACACGTCGTCGAGGTCGGGGGTGTGCACGGTCAGCTCGTCCGCCTCGATGCCGAGCGAGTCGAGCCAGTCGAGGAGGGAGCGCAGCTCGCGCTGGCTGCCGTCGCTGGGGATGTGCAGGGCCAGGGCCTCGTCGACGGGCGTCCCCCCGCTCGAACGGAGCCGGGCACGGGGGAGGGTGATGCCCTCGCGCAGCCCGGCCGCCGCGCGCTGGTAGGCGGCCGGGTCGGTGAAGCGGAGCCGGACGTGTCCGCCGGGGATCAGCCGCTTCAGTTCCTCGGCGCTGCCCTCGGCGGCGATCCTGCCGTCGTGGAGCACCGCGATGCGGTCGGCGAGTTCGTCGGCCTCGTCCAGGTACTGGGTGGTGAGGAAGACGGTGACGCCGCCCGTGACGAGGTCGCGGATGATCTGCCACATGTTGTGGCGGGCACGCGGGTCCAGGCCGGTGGTCGGTTCGTCGAGGAAGATGATCCGCGGGTCGCCGACCAGCGTCATGGCGATGTCGAGGCGGCGCTTCATGCCGCCGGAGTAGGTGGAGGCCGGCCTTTTCGCGGCCTCCGTGAGCTCGAACCGCTCCAGCAGCTCGCCGGTGACCCGCCGCCCCTCGCGCCTGGAGAGGTGGTGCAGGTCCGCCATGAGGAGCATGTTCTCCTCGCCGGTGATCAGTCCGTCGACGGCGGAGAACTGCCCGGTGACGCCGATCGCGGATCGTACGCCGTCCGGTGAGGTGGCGACATCGTGCCCGGCCACCTGGGCCCGGCCGCCGTCGGCGGCGATGAGCGTGGACAGGATCTGCACGGTGGTGGTCTTGCCGGCGCCGTTGGGTCCGAGCAGGGCGAACACGCTCCCGGCCGGGATGTGCAGATCGATGCCGTCGAGCACGGTCTTGTCGCCGTACGACTTGCGCAGACCGGCGGCGGAGACGGCGGCGGGCGACTGCGGACCGTCGGCCCGCCTGGATGTGGGCATGACAGATGAAGGCATGGTGCCCTTCCGATCGAAGGCTGAAGCGGGCGGGGTGAAGAGTGCGTGGCCCGGGAGGGAAGCGGGGAGCGGGGAGCGGGAAGCGGGAAGCAGGCGAGGGGCCGACGTGACGCGAGCCGGCGGCCGGGAGCCCGCAGTGGCGGAGAGCCCGCAGTGGCGGAGAGCCCCAAGTGGCCGGGCCCCGGACCCGGGCTCTACGACGAAGGTGATGGGCGGGCCCGGTCGGGGTCCGGCGCTCAGGCCTTGGCGCGGAGGATGTCGATGTTGCCCCAGTTGGTACGGGCGCGGACCTCGACCGTGTCCGCGGTCTCCTCCGGAGCCTCGGCGGTGGCGAGCGAGTTGCGCACCTGCCCCCGGTTGGAACTCACGTCGAGCCAGGCGGCGGTGCCCTCGCGGACGCCGACCTCGATGAGCCCGTTGGAGGTCTCCAACCGCACGCTCCCACGGGCGACCTCGGCGACGCGCAGGGCGCCGTTGGTGGTGGTGCCGGTGACCGACGCCTCGGCGCGCGCGACGTCGATGTCGCCGTTGGCACCGCTCACCCGCAGCTCGCCGGTCACGGCGCCGAGGGTCGTGGCACCGTGCGAGTTCTTCAGGACGGCGGGGCCGTCGACGAGACCGACGCGCAGGTTGCCGGTGTTGCTCGTGATCTCGGCCGGGCCCTCGACCCGCTCCACGGTGACCGGGCCGTGCGACACGGTCAGCTTCAGCGGGCCGGTGGTGTCGAGGCGGACGGAGCCGGTCGTGGTCTTCACCTGCGTCTCGCCGAGCCGGCCCTCACCGAGCACCTCGGTCCAGGAACCCGTCACGTCGACGCCCGAGCCCGTGGGCAGGTCGACCGTCACATCGACGAGACCGCTCGGTCCGACGAGGCTGCGGCGCCTGGGCACCGTCCTGATGGTCAGGACGCCGCTCGCGTACGTGACCTCGGCCTGTTCGGCGGCCCGCACGTCCTTGTCCCGCTTCGGGTCGCGAGGGCGCACCTCGACGACCGTGTCGATGCGGTCGCCGGTGGCGAACCGGATGGAACCGGCGGGCACGTGGGCGGTGACCGCGATCGGTTCGGGAGTGTCGAAAATAGGCATGGCTGTCCCGTCCTCTTGAGTCTTCGGGGCGTCCCCGCTGGTGGGACGTGATGTGGGTGCTGTGCTTCTTCTCCCGGGCGCGGGTGCGGTTAGCGCACCCAGCCCGTGAAGCTCTGTCCGACGGTGCGGGTCCTCTCCGTCGTACGCGGCCGCGTGCCGCCGTCGACCGCGGCCGACACGGCCCGCACCAGCCACGCGTTGACCGACAGGCCCTCACGGTTGGCGGCCTCCTCGGCGCGCGCCTTGAGGTGGGCCGGCAGACGCAGGTTGACCCGGGCGGTGCCGCCCTCGTCGCCCTCGGCGGGAGCCGGGGCCGCGAGGGGTTCGGCGGGCGGGGACGGCTCCGCGGGCGCGGCGCCGTAGGTGGGCGGCGGCGTCACCACGAAGTCGGGGTCCAGCCCGCGCAGCCGTACGTCGACCGAGCCGGGGGCGAGTTCACGGGTGATCTCGTCCATCGCGGCGGAGAGCACGTTGAGCATGGTCAGCCGGGTCGCCGACTCCAGCGGAGCGGTGAGCCGATCGGCCAGCTCGCGAGCTTCGTCGCCACCGGCTTCGGCGGCCACCGCGAGTTCGCGGCGGAGGGAGTCGACATACGGGGTGAGATCCATGACGTCATAATGGCACCACGATGACACCATCCGCAAGCCCAGATGGCACCGAGAGGGGCCAGCCATCTACGATTAACGCCTCTACCTGCAGCAACGCGAGAAAAGACGGCCTCGCCTTCGCAGTGCCGCGACCACTTCCGAGTCTTGAGTGCCACCACTGTGACACCAACAGGCACCGAGTGGCACCACTCGACACCATGCGACACCATGCGGCACCACGCGGCGCCATCCGGCGCCATCCGGTGCCACTCGACGCCATCCGTTGTCACTCAACACCACTCGGCGCCCCTTGGCCCTAGAACGGCAACGGCCGCCCGTGCACCACCTCCAGCCGCGACACCGCCCGGGTCAGCACGATGTACAGCCGGTGCAGGCCCCGTGTCCCCTCCTCGGCGATGGCCGCGGGCTCGACGGCGACGACGTTGTCGTACTCGAGCCCCTTGACCAGCGTCGCCGGCACCACGGCCACGCGGGCGCGCAGCTCGGCGGGCCCGGCGGCGGGGATCCCGGCCGCCGCGAGCGCCTCGGCCACCCGTCCCACATGGGCGTCGGCGGCGACGACCCCGACCGAACCCTCCCCCTCCAGGGCGTCGCGTACGGCGTCCACGACCGCACCCGGGACATCGACCACCGGCACCGCCCGCACCCTCAGTTCCCCGTCCCGGCGCAGGGATCGGCCGGCGGGGACATCCACGTCGAGGCGCCGCAGCAGCCGGTTGGCGAGCGAGACGACGGCCTCCGGAACCCGGAACCCGGTGGTCAGCGGCACGACGGCCGCGTCCGGCTTGCCCAGGTGCCGCAGGACCGTGTCCCACGACCGTGCGCCCCACGGCGTGGTCGCCTGCGCCAGATCACCGAGGACGGTGAGCGATCCGAAGGGCGCCCGGCGGGCGATGGCCCGGCACTCCATCGGGGAGAGGTCCTGCGCCTCGTCGACGACGACGTGACCGTAGCCCTCCGGATGGCCGATGAGCCCGGCGACCTCGTCGAGCAGCACCAGGTCGGCGGCCGACCAGCGGGCCGACTTCCAGGACCGGGGCGCCTTGGTCCAGAGCAGTGCCCGCTGCTCGGCGGAGTCCAGCAGCCCCTCGGCGGCCTCCTTCAACGCATGGCTTTCGGTGAGGAGTTCGGCCACGACCTCCTCGGGCCGCACGCGCGGCCATACGGCGTCCACATACTCCTTGACCGCGCTCGCCCGCGAGATCTTCTGCACCCAGGCGCTGCTCCGCGGCCCGGCCCGTCGCTCCGCCCGCAGTTGCAGGCACCGCACGACCCGGCCGCGCACCCGCTCGCGCCCGACGCCGTACGGCGGCTGCTCGGCCAGCACGTCCTCGACGATCCGCACGAGCTCGCCGTCCCGCACCCGCCACCGGTACGAGCCGTCCTTGACGGCGAGGGAGCCGGCGTTCCGGCTCGACACCCGCGCGTACAGCGCCCGGCGCAGCACCTCGGCCATCCGGGCGTCGTGCTTGACGGCGGCGGCGCGCTCGTCGTCGGTCCCCGTGGCCGGGTGCCGGGCGATCTCCTCCTGAAGCGTGGACTGCCGTACGCCCGTCTCGCCGAGCGCGGGCAGCACCTCGCAGATGTACGACAGGAACGTCCGGTTGGGTCCGAGGATGAGCAGACCGCCGCGCCGGATGCGCTGCGGGTGGGTGTAGAGGAGATAAGCGGCACGGTGCAGCCCGACGGCGGTCTTGCCGGTGCCGGGAGCGCCCTGGACACACACCGACAGGCCGAGATCCCCCCGTACGAGGTCGTCCTGTTCGGGCTGGATGGTGGCGGCGATGTCCCGCATGGGACCGACGCGGGGCCGCTCGATCTCGCGGGTGACGATGCCGCTGACGGGCGGTTCCCCACTGCCGGGCTGCTTCTCCAGCAGCTCGTCCTCGAGGCCGGTCAGGTCATGGGAGTCCCCCTGGCTCCCGGGCGCCCACCCGAACCGCCGCCGCACGGCGACGCCTTGCGGATCGCCGGCGCTCGCCTGGTAGAAGGCGCGCGAGACGGGAGCGCGCCAGTCGACGACGAGGGGCGGAGCGGTGGGCTGCTCACTGATCCGCAACCGCCCGATGTGATAACTCTGCCCGGCATGACGACCCTGCTCGGCGTGACGACGACCCTGCTCGGCGTGACGACGACCCTGCTCGGCGTGACGATCCTGCTCGGCGTGACGACCCTGCGGGGCGTGACGACCCTGCCCGGCGTGCTGGCCGGGGCCGTCCGCGAAGTCCAGCCGCCCGAAGAACAGCGGCCCCGGGGGCAGCTCCCCCATCGCCTTGGCCCGACTGCGCAGCTCGAAGCCGAGCACCTCGGCGTCGGCTCCGGAGGCGGAGACGTCCTGGCCGGTGACGACGTGCTCCCGCGCCCCGTCGACCATGGCGTCGAGGGCGGCACGGCAGCGGTCGTGGTGTGCGCGTTCGCGGCGGAGCGAGTCCTTGAGGGCGGGGTCGGGTGATGTCATTCCAGCGAGCGTACCGAAATAACGTAACCGAGTAACATTTTTTACCGAGTTTCACGTTCTGCAGTGGCGGAGGTCAGCCTCCGACGGCACCTACGCCAGATGCGGCAACCCGGCCGCGAGCTGCGCGAACGCCCGCTCGGCGGAGACGACGGCATCGGGCCGCACCGCCGCCACCCGCTCCCCCGCGGCGACGCGCCGCCAGTTCTCCATCGCGAGAATCCGCTGCACGGCGAGGATCTGCCCTGCCGCGAGCCGCGCCTCCAGCCCACCGCCGAGGGCGTCGGCGAGAGCGGCCTCGGACCGCTCGAGGTGGGCGTGCGCCCGGGCGACCAGCGAGGGCGACCCGTACAGCAGCCGGTGAAAGGCGAGCACCTCCGGGTGATCACTCAGCCCGGTGACCGGGTCACCCTGCTCCAGCCCGTCGAGGAAGTGCCGGCGCAGGGCGGCGAGGGGATGCGCCTGCCCGCCGGCGATGCGCGCGGCCTCGTCCTCGTGGTCGACGATGCGGTGGAGAACGAGGTCCTCCTTGGCCGGAAAGTACCGGAAAAGGGTCGGTTTGGAGATCCCGGCCTCGGCCGCCACCTCCGCGACGGAGACCGCGTCGAACCCCCGCGCGAGGAAGAGCCGGACGGCGACCTCGGACACGTGCTCGTACATCCGCTGCTTCTTGCGCTCACGCAGGCCGGGCTCGGTCATGCCGGTGAGCCTACGCGCAGGCCGCCGCTTGACCTCAAGCACGGTTGAGGTCGAAGACTGCCCGGGAGTCCGAACGGCGAATCGGGGTATGCGATGCGAGCGGCACAGGTGATGGAGTACGGCGGCCCGGAGGTCCTGGTCCCGGTGGATCTGGCGGATCCTGTCCCCGGCCCGGACGAGGTGCTGATCGACGTCGCATACGCCGATACGATCTTCGTGGAGACGCAGGTGCGGTCGGGATGGGGGCGG
The DNA here is from genome assembly GCF_047049295.1 of Streptomyces sediminimaris. Lineage (NCBI taxonomy): Bacteria > Bacillati > Actinomycetota > Actinomycetes > Kitasatosporales > Streptomycetaceae > Streptomyces > Streptomyces sediminimaris. The sequence continues at coordinate 3,971,343 of NZ_JBJWOT010000001.1, forward strand.
GAGTTCTTTCCCGTGACGCCCCCCTATGTCCCCGGAGGCGGTGTCTCCGGAACTGTGACCGCGCTCGGAGAGAGCGTCGCATCCGAGTGGCTCGGCCGCCGCGTCACGTCCCTCGTCCAGGGAAGCTACGCCAGCCGGGCCCTGTCACCGGTCTCGGGCCTGACCGCCGTACCGGACACCCTGGACCTGCTGACGGCGGCAGCCCTGGTGCACGACGGGGTGACGGCGGCCGGGCTGATCGACATGACGGGCGTCTCGAAGGGCGACCGGGTGCTGATCCTCGGGGCATCCGGGGGCATGGGAACGCTGCTGATCCAGCTGGCCACCGCACGGGGCGCCCACGTGGTGGCGCCTGCCCGCGGAGCCGGGAAACTCTCCCTGGTCGGGCAGTTGGGAGCGGCCTCGGCCGTGGACCTCACGCCCGGGGACTGGCTGCAGGAAGCTCGGCGGGCACTGGGCGAGGCGGCCGACGTGGTGCTGGACGGGGTGGGCGGTGAGCTGGGCACCGCGGCGTTCGCCCTGACGGCCGACCACGGGCGGTTCTCGGCGCACGGGGCGCCGTCGGGAGGCTTCGCGACGGTGGACGCCGAGGAGGCGAAGCGGCGCGGCATCAGACTGTTCGGCATCCAGGACGTGCAGTTCGCTGCGGGCGACCTCGCCCGCCTGACGTCGTACGTCCATGAGGAGGCGGCGGCCGGGCGGCTGCGGACGACAGTAGGAGAGGTGGTGCCGCTGGAGCGGGCGAGCGAGGCGCATGCGCTCATCGAGGGGCGCCGGGTGGTGGGGAAGGTCGTCCTGCAGATGTGAGGAACGCGGGGGCACTCGGACGACGGTCGCCGCCCGGCGGACGGACACTGCCCGGCCCGGGCCAGGTGCGTGTACCGGGCCGTGCGTGTACCGGGCCGGGTCGGCCGGGGTGGGGCACCTATGACGGGTCAGGGGTCTTGCGCAGGTGCGTGGGCGTCGTCCGGTGCCACTGGATGAGGGCGCTCATGATCTGCGCCTGGGTCGCGACGGTCGCCAGGCCCAGCGGTTCGGCGGCCGCGGCCAGGATCCGGTGCAGTTTGCGGGTGGTTCCGGGAAGGGCCGGCCAGTTGAACCGGTTCCTCTCACGCAGTTTCAAGGACTCGCGAATGACGTCGGTGAATACCGACTGCGCCCTTTTGAACGCCAGATAGCGCGGCAGATCCTGTTCCCAGCCGAACGAGCTTCCCGGACTGACACGCTCGACAACCCGGCACCATTCCTGCGCCATGCGGTCTGCCTGAGTCTTCGGATACCGCATCAGATAGAGATGGGTGGCCAGGTCGTAGAGAGGGTCACCCACCATTGCCAGCTCCCAGTCGATCACCCAGAGCCGACCGTTCGGATCCACGATGAGATTCTTGCGGTGCAGATCCGCGTGCAGCAGACAGAAAGGCCGCCCCGTCAGGCCGGACACGTGTTCTTCGAGCCGACTGAACGATTCATCAGTCACGCCGAGCTTTCGGAACAACTCCCCGAAAGCTAGCTTGTTCGCCTCGTAGACCTGGCTCCTCATAAAAAAGATCAGCCGTTCCAGGAAACCGCCGCTGTCACCGTCCTTGGGGCGATCGTCGGCCGTGCACCTTCGTTCAGCCGTCAGCATGTCCGGCTTGATACGCGCCGTCTCGCGGAACAGTTCGACGAGCTGATCGAAGACCGCATCCGGCACGCGGCGGCTCGCCCACCAACGCCACGTGCCCACGGTCCGCCCCTCGATGAACCCCTGAAAGCCCGTGTCACCGACCTCCACGACCTCCGGGACACAGGCGACGTCGAGCTTCTTGAGGGCCCGGAGCAGATCTTCTTCCGACTGGAAGCAGCGCCGGTCGAACCACAGGATTCGGTCGCGTGGCTCCCGGATCTTGATCCACGTACGGCTCCTGTCGGCCAGCGACCAGACATGCGTCACGTGGTGATATCCCTCGAGTGGGCGAGGCATGACCAGACTGGCGTCGACGCTCACCTGGTCAGGTCGCGGCCGGCTGTCGGGGGCCGAGTGGGTTGTCATGCGCTGGGTGCCGGCCATTCGAGTCGAGCCGATGGGGAGATGGGGCCGCACCCTACTACCCCTGAGTCCAGCATCGTCGGTAAACACCAGTATTCACTGTTCACTGTCGCCTCGTTGGTCTAACTGGCGTACGCCCATGCGAGACATATCGACACCTCAGTGTGAACCCTCGGGAAGCGCTGGCGGCCGACCCGGATCGTGGGTCAGACTGTCGCCTTGACCTCGAGGAGGCCCATTGGGTGACGCGACCGACGACCAGGATGCCCTGTTCAGCCTCCTCGGTCAGGTGAAGGCTGTTCTCTTCGACTTCGACGGGCCGATTTGCGCACTCTTCGCCGGCCGACCCACGACGAGCGTGGCGGATGCCATCAAGCGGACGGCACGCGAGGTCTGGGAGTGCGACTTCCTCAGCCCGGAGGTCGAGTTGTGCGACGACTCGCACGACATCCTCCGGCTCCTCAGGGGCATGTACGAATCCGCTCCGGACAAGCTCAGCCCGCTGCCGCTCAAGGCTGCCGAGGCCAAAGTGGCGGACGCGGAGGCCGAGGCCGTCGAGACCGCCGAGCCGGCACCGCACATCGACGTTCTCCTCCCCCTGCTGGCAGGCCTCGGCAAGCGACTTGCCATCGTCAGCAACAACGCCGCGGGCCCGATCAGAGTTTTTCTCAAGCGGTCCGACGTCCGGCTCGATGCTGAATTCAGTGGCGTGTTCGGCAGGAATCCCGACGACGCACGACTCATGAAACCGCACCCGGATTGTGTGGAGCGCGCCGTGGAGGATCTGTCCCTCACGGCTTCCGAATGCCTGCTCGTCGGCGACAAAATCTCCGATTTCGAGGCCGCCAGGAAAGCTGGAACTCGTTTCCTCGGATACGCCCAGGACGCGCACCGTATCGAGGAAATGAAGACGAGCGGTGCCGAGGTCGTCGTGGCCTCCCACGACCGAGTGATCGCCGTTGCTCGGAAACTCAGGGCCGATCGACAGGCTTTGTGAGCGATTCGTCGATGACGGCGAGGAAATCCCAGGCGGAATCGAACCAGGCTCGCCACTGCTCGACGAAAACGGTCTCCTGGGAGTGGGGATCGTCGTCCTTGACGTGATGAGTCAGCCCGGCGTCCCGGCCGAACACATCGGTGGCCTCGATCTGTTCGCCGCCGAGGAGTATGGGCCGCTTGAAGATCTTGTAGGGACCAAGCAGCGCGGCCACCTCATTCACCAGGTAGAGCTTGAAGGGCGGCACCAGCCGGATACGGCGGACCTCGAAATCCACCGCGGGCACGTGGTTCATGGCTCTCAGCTCGCCCAGCTTGTCGCGCAGCGATTCGGTGTGCCGACGCATGATCGCGAGGAACCGGTCCGTGAGTTCCTGGTCGTGCAGGCCGTCCTCGGTCCGCCAGTAGGGGAACGGGAGGGACTCCTCGGGAAGCAGGATGCGCAGCGCGATGCGCTGGGGTGAGATCAACTTGTTCTGGATACGTTCCGCCTGCACCCGGATGTGTGTGTCCAGCGACTCGGACGACAACGTGAAGACGTCGAGGGCCACTTGGTCCTGCTCGAAGGCCTCGCTGATGAGCGGACCCAACGTGACCGTACGATCGGGCCGTTCGCTGCTCTTGGGGGAGTGCACCCGCTGGGTCCTGACCACCCGGGAGCCGCTCCCCTGGCGCGACGAGATCCAACCCTCGTCCTTCAGCTCCCTGAGCACGCGCTGCACGGTGTCGCGCGAGACGCCGAACTCCTCGGCCAGCTCGCGCTGTGTCGGAAGCAGAGAGTTCAGCGCGTACTCTCCGTCGGCCATTCGAGCCCGCAACGCATCGGCGACACGGTCGAGCTCCCTGCCGCCACCATCACTGCCGTACACGCCACCCACACTGCGACCGTACCTCTCCTCACGGCGGAGCAAACCCACATTCAGTCAATTTGGACGGACCCAATATGACTGCTAGTTAAGGGATCAACAGGCCAGGGCAGAACCCCAGTACGTTAACCAGTCCAATTGGACTGGAAGTTGGTCGCTCCACGGCGGCATGAACAAGGGGGACCCGATGATCGCGCTGCAACTCGTGTTCACCGTCTTCACGTTGGGCCTCGACCAGCTGGTTCAGTCACGGCTCGGCGGACTGGGTCTGCTCGGTCTGCTGCTGCTGGGCGTGGGGATCAGAGCACGCAACTCGACCTGCGCGAGCTTCGGGGCGGTCGTGCTCCTCCTGCTCATGACGCAGACGTGAGCAGGAGGGACACCCCTCCCCCGAAGTCAGGCCCCCGCGCAGCCTCCATCGGTCAGCCCGTCAGGTCGAGCGCTCCCACAACAGGGTCAGCAAGGGCTCGAGGGACCCGACGACGCTCTCGACTCCGGCCTGTTTCAGGTCCTCTTCCTTCTTCGGGTTACGCGCGTAGCCGAGGAAGGCGACGCCGGCCTCTTGAGCCGCGTCGAAGTCCGACGGGGCGTCACCGATCATCAGGGCGTCGGACGGGTCAGCCCCGGTGGCGCTCAGCGCCCGGTTGAGGCAGTGCGGATCCGGCTTGAGGAGGCCGAGGTCCTGGGTGCGGCCGTAGATGTGCGGGGCGAAGCACGAGAGCAGGCCTCGGGTGCCCAGGTAGCGGTGCACCACCTCGGGCGAGTTGTTCGTCGTGATGGCGAGACGAGAACCCAACGCCTTCCAGGTTCGGATCAGCGGATCGGCGAACGGCGTCGGCATCGCGCTGGTCACCGCCTTGAACTCCTCCTGAGTGAGACGTTTCTCCATCGCCATCACCAGGTCGCTGCCCGGGTGCCGGCCGTCGATCGCGCGCAGCACCGCCTGCGGGTCCGTGTACGTCCGCTCCTCATCCGTCAGCAGATCGCTCAGGCCGAGCTGGTCCAGCCATCGGACGAACCCGGCGGCCACGCGGTCGGACGGGTGCCCTGCGAACAGCATGCAGATCGGGCCGTCGAAGTCCCACAGGACGACCCTGGCTCGAGTGATCAGGGCCCGAATTTTCTCAATGTCGTACTCCGTCTCTGCTGCCACCGGCTCAGTCTGCGTCGTATCAGGAGTCACTAGGAGAGTGTCAGGTCCGTCGTGATGGTTTCCCAGAGGGCGTCGAACCACTTCTGGGATTCCTCCACGAATGCCTCGTCGCGCTGACCTGCCCGCTTCTCGAACGAGAACAGGAGCGATTCGGTGCCCAGGACGTCGTACATGTCCATCGTGCCCGTGTCCGTGGGCTCCTCACGGCGCGTGATCATGTAGTACGCGACCAGTGCTTCCGCCTCGTTGAGCAGGTACAGCTTCACGGGCGGGGTGAAGGGCAGCGCGCGGAAGGCGACGCTCACGTCGATGCGGTGGGAGAAGCGCAGGGAGCGGAGGTTGTGGCGCAGCACGTGTCCCTGTGAGTTGCGCATGGCGAGCCAGCGCTCGTGGACCGGGTCGTCGTCGGTGCGCCCCTCGACCGGCACCGGGAAGGCGAGGGGTATGTCGCGCGAGGGAAGGAGAATGCGGACGTCGATCGACTTGGGGCGGATGCGGCCCTCGTGGATCAGGCGGATCGGCTCTCCCAGGGCCAGCATCAGGGTCTCGGCGGTGAGGCAGGCGGCGTCGACACGCACATGCGGTGCCGCGAACGCCTCCGTGAGCCGTGGTGCCAGGCCCACCATCGTCGGCTGAGGTTCCTCCAGCGCCGGTGCCGGCGGCTCCGCGATCCGCGGGGGGCTCCCCTTGCTCACATTGCTCAGCAGGCCGTCTTCCTGGAGAGCGCGCAGGGCCTGGCGTACGGTACCTCGTTCCACCCCGAACTCGTCGGCGAGTTCGGCCTGGGTGGGCAGGCGGTCTCCTGCCTTGAGGTCACCGCTGCGGATCCGTTCCCGCAGGATGTCGGCGATCTCCTGCGGCGAGAACCTTCTGCTGCCGTTCACTGCCACGTTCTCCTGGGTCACAACCAAACGCTACAACTCCGATCCATCTACAGGGAGTTGTTTAGAGCTTGGTTTACGAGTGGGTGCCAAGTGGGGACAACTACATCAGAGTTGGCTGCCAACTTCTAGGAGTTGGCGGAAGGTTTGCTTCCTGTCCGAGCCCGCTCCGGGCCGGCCCCGAGTCCGCTTCGAGTCCGCCTCTGCTCCCCTCGCACAACCCCCCACCGCACCGTCCCGCCCGCGCAGCCTGAAGGGGGAACCATCGTGCCTGCTCTCGCCCTCCTCTCCGCCGTGTTCGTCGTCGGCGCGGAGCAGATCGTCAGTTGGAAGTACGGCGCCACCGGCATCATCGGCCTGCTCCTGCTCACCATCGGCATCAAGGCCAAGAACCCCACCGTCAGCTCCATGGGGGCCGTCGTGCTCGCCCTCCTGGTCGCCGGGCCCGCCCTGTGAGCGTGAGGCCGGCCCCGTCAGTCTCTGTGGGAGACGTCAGCTCGTGAGCACCAGCTCCGAACTGATCGTCTCCCACAGTGCGTTGAACCACAGGTGGGACTGCTCGACGAAGGTGGTGTCGCGCAGGCCGGCGCCCTGCGCGAAGGCGAACAGCATCGACCGGGTGCCCTCGGCGTCGTACATCTCCAGGTGTTCGTGGTCGATCTCCTCCTCGCGCCGCGTGAGGGTGTAGTACGCGAACAGCGCCTCGACGCCGTTGAGCAGGTACAGCTTCACGGGCGGGGTGAAGGGCAGCGCGCGGAAGGCGACGCTCACGTCGATGCCGTGCGTGGCGCGCAGGGCCTGCAGGTTGTGCCGCAGCACCTGGCCCTGGGCGTTGCGGTGGGCCAGCCACCGGCGCTGCAGCCGCCCGTCCGCCGAGGAGTCGACCGGCGTCGGGAAGGCGAGGTCGATGTCGCGGCTGGGCAGCAGCACGCGGACGTCGACCTTGGCCGGTTTCAGTCGCCCCTCGTGGATGCGGCGCAGGGGCTCACCGATGGCGAGCGTCAGGGAGACCGAGGTCAGGCAGAGGGCGTCTATCTCCACGTGCGGAGCCGCGAAGGCGTCCGCTATGCGCGGGGCAAGAGCCACCATCGTCGGCAGCGGCGGCGCCCCCGGACCACTCAGCGCGTTGCCGAGCCCCAGGTCAGGTGCCACGGTCGCCGGGCTTCCCTTGGATACGTTGGTCAGCAGGTGCTCCGACTGCAGAATGCGCAGCGCCTGGCGGACGGCGCCGCGCTCGACGCCGAACTCGTCGGCCAGAGTGGCCTGTGTGGGCATACGTTGCCCCGGTCGCAGCTGACCCGACCTGATGCGGGCACGCAGCGCGTCGGCCACCTCCAGATGGGACGCCGGTGACGTCGGTGACCGCTGTGACCTCTTCCGCCCGTTGACGGCGGCATTTTTCGGGTCCACGACCAAACCCTACAACTTCTCGCCATCTTCCGGCAGTTCCTGGGCAGGTGGTTATAGGACGACTCCAAGCGGAGATAAGTACAGTGAAGTTGGTCACCAACTTCATGAACATGGTCAAGCTTCAGGAGGGTTGGCCGCAACCACAGGGTCCGCCTCCCCGTCTCGAAGGAGGGACCGTCATGCCGCTCGTCGCCCTTGCCGCCGCCGCCCTCGCCATCGGATTCGAGCAGCTCATCCAGTGGAAGTACGGGCCCCTGGGCATCATCGCCTTTGTCGCGCTCTCCGTGGGGCTCAAGGCCAGGAACACCGCGATCAGCGGCCTCGGCGCGGCCGTCCTCGTGATGCTGCTCGCCCAGTCCGGCTGAGCCCGACCGGTTCGCCGGCCCACGAACCGGCTGGCCGGGCTCCCTTCCGGAGGGGAGCCGGGAGCTCCGCCAGCCGCACCGGCACAGCCACAACCGAACAACGACAACTGAAGAGCCCCACCGGCACAGCCACAACTCAACAGCACAGCCACAACTCAACAGCACGGTCACAACCGAACAGCACGGTCACAACCGAACAGCTACGGATGAGTCATCGACCGTCACCGGGAAGGGGGTTCAGAACATGTCCGGGCACCAAGGGCGCCTGGACGTACGCAGCAGGGCGTCGGCCACCAGGGCGGCGCCCGCTCGTTCTTCCCGCACCCGGCCGAGCGCCACCAGCCGCGCGACGGACTCGTCGCCCAGCCACAGCCGCGCCAGGTCACCGACGTCCAGGGCCAGTTCGGCGCTCTCGGTGGTCGGCGTGCAGGACGCCCCCTGCTCCGACGCCTCCAGCCGGTAGCGGCCGCCCGCCAGTCCGGCGCGGTCCGCGACCTGGAGCACCAGGGAGCCCGCGCCCTCGTAGGCGCGCACCTCCAGCGCCCGTACGACGTCCAGGATCCGCACCCACAGCCAGTCCGCGGTCGAGGTGATGCGGGCGGCCCTCGCGTCCGGCAGCAGGAGCGGGAGCAGGTCGTCGGGGGCCCGCTGGCCGCTCTTGACCCGGGTGACCCAGTCGATGGAGCAGAGGTAGCCCCACAGGGCGCGCTCCGCGGCCGGTGTCGCCGCGAGCAGGTCCCGTACGGTCGCCGTGTCCTGCGGCTGCTTGGCGTCGCCCCACTTGTCGTCGACCTCGTACACGACCAGTCCCTCGACCTCGCCGTCCGCAGCGCGGTAGACGGCGTAGAACGGTTCCGTCCACTTCGGGTCCACCCGCACCGCGCCGGTGTTCAGCCGCCACCACCACTCGCCGCGGCTGACGACGCCGGGCACGGCGCCGCGGACGCGGTCGTGCAGTTCGGGGCCGAGCTTGCGCACCTCCTCGGCGTCCACGAGGTCGATACGGCCGCCGCCGTCCGGCCCGGCCCGGTGGCGGTCGAGGCCCGTGCGCGGCACGTCGACGGTCCACTCCGTGGCGGAGGTGGCGGGCCCGAAGCCGTAGCGGCCGTAGATCGGGTACTCGGCGGCGATCAGGGTGGCCACGGTGTCGCCCCGGTCCTTGGCGGCCGCCAGGTCCTGGCTCATCATCCGGGTCAGCAGGCCGCGGCGGCGGTGGGTCGCGGTGACCGTGACGGCGGAGATGGCGTCGGCGGCCACCGGAGTGCCGCCGACCGCGGTGACCTCCTGCGCGAACGAGCGGAAGGTCGCCACACAGCGCCCCCCGTCGAACGCTCCGATGTAACGGCTCGCCTCGAAGCGTTCGCGTCGCGCCTCGAGTTCCTTCTCGGTGACGGTCGTCGCGCGCAGGAACCCGGTGTTCACTGCGCGGAGCCACTCGGGCAGTTCGGCCTCGGTGATCGGACGGACGTCTATGTCGGAATGCGCGCGGGTCATGGGATCACGGTAGGTGTACGGCGGTGGAGTGTCGCCCGGATTTCCCGGCGGCCGCGCCCGACTGCCCCGCGCCCCACCACCACGAACCCCACCACCCAGAACCCCACCACCCAGAACCCCACCGCCACGAATCCCACAACGACGAGTCCCACAACCAGGAACCCCGCCACCACGAACCGCACAACTACGAACCGCTCCGCCGCGGACCGCACCGCCACGGACCCCACCGCCACGGACCGCACCGTCCCCCTCACCTCATGCTCACGTCAGCAGATCGTCGATCTGCGCCTCCCCCTCCCGGTACCGGCGTGCGATCTCCGAGCTGCAGTCGTCCGCCGTTCGCTGGAGGCGGTGGCGTCGTCGGGAGACCTGCTGCTCGTAGCGGACCAACCGGGCCATCGCGGTGGTCAGTTCGAGGTCGGTCCGGGCGGCGAGGTCCGAGAGTTCGACCTCGGCGAGCATGTCGGCGGCCAGGCGCCGGTACTCCTCGTTGTGCGGGGTGCCCAGGGTGACGTGGCGGGCGGAGGAACGCTGGCGGGCCGGGGCGTCCGTGAGGATCTCCGGGAGGCGGTCGACCACCGAGCCCGCGCCCGCCGGTGACCGCCGCGCCTGCTCCGCGCGCAGGATGTCGATACGGCCCTGCAGCAGCCGCCGTACGTAGCTGAGGTCGGCCTCGTCGCGCTGGGCGTCCCGGCGCAGCGTGCGCAGTTCGGGCAGGCTCAGCGTGGTCAGATCGTGCTCGGGCGGGCCGGCGGGCATTTGCGGGCCCGGGCTGTCGGTGCGCTGCACGGGCGGCCGCAGGGCCATCCGCTCCCCCGTTCTGATCAACGAGACAGCCCCAGGCGGCTGCCCGGTACTCGGTGTGCTCATGTCCCTCTACCGTCCCCTCGACCGGCGTGTGGAAGCATCGTGCCACCCCAAGTGGCCGCTATGTGACCGAGTGCCCCCGATCGGCCCCAGATGGGGGGTTAAGGAGCAAAAAGAAGGCCGGTGCGGTACGGGTGCGGTCCCTCGCGGACGGCCCGGCATGATGGTCGTATGCGTGCAGTGGTGCAGAGGGTGGACGGCGCGAGCGTCGTCGTGGACGGCCGGACCGTCGGGGAGATCATCGGTGAGGGCCTGTGCGTGCTGGTGGGGGTGACGCACGAGGACACCAAGGAGAAGGCGGCCCAGCTCGCCCGCAAGCTCTGGTCGATCCGCATGCTCCAGGACGAGAAGTCGTGCAGCGACATCGACGCACCGCTGCTCGTCATCAGTCAGTTCACCCTCTACGGCGACGCGCGCAAGGGACGCCGGCCCACCTGGAACGCGGCCGCCCCCGGTGACGTGGCCGAGCCCCTCGTCGAGGAGGTCGTGGCCCGGCTGCGCGCACTCGGTGCGACGGTGGCGACGGGCCGGTTCGGCGCGCGGATGCGCGTCTCGCTGACGAACGACGGCCCGTTCACCGTCCTGCTGGAGATCTGACGCAGGCCGCGGCTACGGCTCGACGACCACTTCCTGCGCCGCCGCCGTCTCTCCGGCCAGCAGCCGCGCGTCCACCGGCACGTTCCGCTTCACCAGGGCCAGCGCGACCGGGCCCAGCTCGTGGTGGCGCACGGACGTCGTGACGACGCCGACCTTGCGGCCGTCGGGCCCGTCGTCGGCGAGGCGGAGCTCCGTGCCGGGGGCGGGCAGGTGGACCTCGCTGCCGTCCAGGTGGAGGAAGACCAGGCGGCGCGGGGGCTTGCCCAGGTTCTGCACGCGGGCGACCGTCTCCTGGCCGCGGTAGCAGCCCTTCTGCAGGTGCACCGCGCTGCCGATCCAGCCCAGCTCGTGCGGGATGGTGCGGTGGTCGGTCTCGAATCCGAGGCGCGGGCGGTGCTGCTCGACGCGCAGGGCCTCGTGGGCCAGGATCCCGGCGGGCGGGCCGGCCGTCTCGGCGTAGGCCTCCAGGTCCGCGCGGGGCAGGAAGAGGTCGCGGCCGTACGGCGTCTCGCGTACGACGACGCCCTCCGGCACCTCGGCGATCGAACCGGCCGGCAGGTGCACCACCGCGAACTCGGACGTGCGGTCGGCGACGTCGACCCGGTAGAAGAACTTCATCGACTCCAGGTACGCGATGAGCGCGGCCTGTGTGCCGGGTTCGACGTGGGCCCAGACCGTCTCGCCGTCGTCGACCAGGTAGAGCGCGTGCTCGATGTGGCCGTGCGCGGACAGGATCAGCGCCTCCGTGGCCAGGCCGGGCGGGAGGTCGCTGACGTGCTGGGTGAGCAGCAGGTGCAGCCAGCTCAGCCGGTCCTCGCCGGTGACGGTGACGACGCCGCGGTGCGAGAGGTCGACGAAGCCGGACCCGTCGGCGAGGGCACGCTGCTCGCGGAACAGGTCGCCGTAGTGGGCGGCTACGCCTTCGTCCACGCCCTCGGCGGGGACGGCGCCGGGCAGGGACAGCAGGGGGCTCTTCATGGGCACAAGCCTACGACTCGGTAGTTGAACCCTGCAGGGAACAGTCCCGGCATCTGCCGAAGATCGCGAAGTGCTTCATGTCGGTCTCGAAGCCGAACTCCCGGCGCAGCTTCGCGGTGAACTCCGCGGCCACCGACACATCGGCCTCGATCACGTTCTGGCAGTCCCGGCAGACCAGGTGGATGTGGTGGTGCCGGTCGGCGAGGTGGTACGTCGGCGCCCCGTGGCCCAGGTGGGCGTGGCTGACCAGCCCGAGCTCCTCCAGGAGCTCCAGGGTGCGGTACACGGTGGAGATGTTGACCCCCGACGCCGTCTTCCTCACTTCCACGAGGATGTCGTCGGGGGTCGCGTGCTCGAGGGTGTCGACGGCTTCGAGGACAAGCTGCCGCTGCGGCGTCAGCCGGTAGCCGCGCTGCCTGAGGTCGCTCTTCCAGTCGGTGCTCACCACACCGACGAGTCTAGGACCACTCGGGGAAGGCGGTCCGGCCGAAGGCGGTCCGACTGCTCGGAGTCCGGCTACTCGGAGTCCGGCTACCTGACATCGGAACTACTTGATTTCGAACTACTTGACGTCCGAACTACTTGAAGAAGGCGATCCCGTCGTCGGGCATGTCGTCGGGCAGGGCCTTGGCCCAGCGCTCGACGTCCTCGGGGGTGACGACCTTCTTCAGGTGCGCCGACATGTAGGGGCGCAGCTCGACCTCGGGGGTCTGCTTCTCGCCGACCCACATCAGGTCGCTCTTGACGTAGCCGTACAGGCGCTTGCCGCCCGAGTACGGGGCGGAGGCGGCCGTGCGGGCCACCGCGTCCGTGACCAGGTCGATCTGCGGCTTCTGCGCGGCGAGCTCGCCGTACCAGATCTCGATGACGCCGTCGTCGCGGGTCATCGTGACCTCGACCTTGCGGCCGCCGTCGACGCGCCAGAAGCCGGACTCCGACTCCAGGGGCCGGACCTTGTTCCCGTCGTCGTCCAGGACCCAGGTGCGGGAGTGGTACTCCAGGAAGTCCCGGCCGTCGTGGGTGAAGGTGACCTCCTGCCCGAAGTTGCACTTCTCGGAGCCGGGGAAGTCGTGCACGCCCGCGCCGGCCCAGTTGCCGAGCAGGAAGGCGAGCGGGACGAGGTCCTTGTGGAGGTCGGACGGAATCTCGATCATGGGGTCGGCAGTTCCTTGATGGGTGTCAGCGCTGGCCCTGGTACAGCTTCTTCACGGTCAGCCCGGCGAAGGCGAGAACGCCGACGCAGACCAGGACCAGCAGGGCTTCGTAGAATGCCTCAAGCACGGGGTGCTCCTTGATGAGCGGGTTGCGGGTCCCCCGCCCGGACGGCCGAAAGCGGGGGGGGTACAAAGGCCGCCCCCAGCTTACGCGGCCGCGACGGGGCCCTCTTGGCGAGGTACGCCCCTGCGGGAGTCGGCCGGGCAGCCGGTTCCGCGGGCCGCCCCCGGCCGGCCCCCACGAGGCGGCCCGCGCAGGCGAGGGCCCGGCGGTGTCCCGGGGTTGATTACGCTTCGGCCATGACGAAGAAGCTGGTGATCAAGGTGACGGCGGGCGCCGACGCGCCCGAGCGGTGCTCGCAGGCGTTCACGGTGGCGGCGGTGGCCGTGGCCAGCGGCGTCGACGTCTCCCTGTGGCTGACCGGCGAGTCGGCGTGGTTCGCGCTGCCGGGGCGCGCGGCCGAGTTCGAGCTGCCGCACGCCGCGCCGCTGCCGGACCTGCTGGACTCCCTGCTCGCGGGCGGCAGCGTCACCCTGTGCACCCAGTGCGCCGCACGGCGGGACATCACGGAGAAGGACGTCCTGGAGGGGGTACGGATCGCGGGCGCGCAGGTCTTCGTGCAGGAGGCGCTCGCCGACGGGACGCAGGCGCTCGTCTACTGAGGCCGCTGAGGGCTTCGGGCGCCTGCGGCGGCCAGGCGTCTCCGGCATCCGCCGGGCGGCGCCCAGGGCTACTGACGGCGTCTCTTGCCGTCCAGCTCGTCCCACCACTCGTCGGACTGCGGGTCGCCGGACGGGTCGTCCCACCAGCGGTCCTCGGGGTCGCGCCGGTTGGCGACCATGGCGGCGACGGGCGGGATCAGCATCGCCACCACGCACATTCCCACGGCCGCCGGGATCGACCAGATACGTACGACTCCCCAGGCCAGGACGAACAGCCCGATACAGGTGCCCATCATGGCGAAGTACCTGCGACGCCGCCGTGCGTACATGACTCCAGGGTAGGCCCGGGAACGCCGAAGGGCCGCACCCGGAGGGGTGCGGCCCTGTTCCGCGCGGTCAGCGCGTCAGACCGCGATCGCGACCTCCGCCAGGCCGCCCTGCTGGGCGACGACCGTGCGGTCGGCGGTGCCGCCGGGGACCAGGGCGCGGAGCGTCCAGGTGCCCTCGGCCGCGTAGAAGCGGAACTGTCCGGTGGCGGAGGTGGGGACCTCCGCGGTGAACTCGCCGGTCGAGTCCAGGAGGCGGACGTAGCCCGTCACCGGCTCGCCGTCGCGGGTCACCTGGCCCTGGATCGTGGTCTCACCGGGCTTGATCGTCGAGGCGTCCGGGCCGCCGGCCTTCGCTCCACACATGTCTTTCTCCAAGAGGGGTCTGACCGGAGGGAAGGCCGGTCGGGTCTACGGGCTGGTCGGGTCTACGGGCTGGTCGGGTTGCGGGCTGGTCGGGTTACTTGTTGGCGCCGAGCTCGATCGGAACGCCGACGAGGGAGCCGTACTCGGTCCAGGAGCCGTCGTAGTTCTTGACGTTCTCGACACCGAGCAGCTCGTGCAGCACGAACCAGGTCAGCGCGGAGCGCTCACCGATGCGGCAGTAGGCGATGGTGTCCTTCGCCAGGTCGACCTGCTCGGCGGCGTAGAGCTCCTTGAGCTCGTCGTCCGACTTGAAGGTGCCGTCGTCGTTGGCGTTCTTCGACCACGGGATGTTGCGGGCGCTCGGGACGTGGCCCGGGCGCTGGGACTGCTCCTGCGGCAGGTGGGCCGGGGCGAGCAGCTTGCCCGAGAACTCGTCGGGGGAGCGCACGTCGACCAGGTTCTGCGCGCCGATCGCGGCGACGACGTCGTCGCGGAAGGCGCGGATGGCGGTGTTCTGCGGCTTCGCCTTGTAGTTGGTGGCGGCCCGCTCGGGGACCTCCTCGACCAGCTCGCGGGCGTCCAGCTCCCACTTCTTGCGGCCGCCGTCGAGGAGCTTGACGTTCTCGTGGCCGTAGAGCTTGAAGTACCAGTAGGCGTAGGACGCGAACCAGTTGTTGTTGCCGCCGTAGAGGATCACCAGCGTGTCGTTGGCGATGCCCTTCGCCGACAGGAGCTTCTCGAAGCCCTCCTGGTCGATGAAGTCGCGGCGGACCGGGTCCTGCAGGTCCTTGGTCCAGTCGATGCGGATCGCGTTCCTGATGTGGTTCTTCTCGTAGGCGGACGTGTCCTCGTCCACCTCCACGATCGCGATGTTCGGGTCGTCCAGGTTCTCCTGGACCCAGTCGGCGTCGACGAGGACGTCGCTGCGGCTCATCTTGTCTCCTCCGGGGCAGTTGCGGCGGGGCGTGCGAGTGGGGGATTGCGCGCGCGGACGGCGGCGCGCAGAGGTGCCCTGGTCAGGGCGGCGGTGGATGCGGAAGTCGGAGCTTTCCGCTCAGAAGGTGCGACAGAGCATGGCGGCGACGCGGCACAGGTCGACTGCCCGCCGCTTCGTGAGATCCGCCTGTCCCCGTGACCGGAGGACGCTCGTCTGACACTGCATGCCGTCGATCGTAGGGACGGACAGGCCGACATGTCACCGGCGTGTCGAATCGTGAGACGTGAATGTCCGGGATGTGGGAAACGATCTCGACCCGGCCCGTGGCGGCGCGGTCCCTGGTGGAAGTATCGGGCATCGGGGCTACGGTGCGGACGCGGCCGTCTCGCCCCTCGGACACCCGGCGGTCACCTCACGACGATCCCCCGTACAACGCATCCCGTACAACGCATCCCCTACGACGCTCCCCGTACGACGCATCCCGTACGACGGTGCGGGCACGCCGCCCGGCGTCCTACCCCGCGAGCCTGACGTCCGAACCCTTCACCGTGATCTCCACCCCGTCCTTCGCGGCCCGTACGCTGTCCAGCTTCACGCCGCCCGGCAGCCGGTCGATGGTCTGCCGGAAGTCGGTGATCGAGCGGACGCGGGACTCGGCGAGGTCGACGACCAGCTTGGGCAGGTTGTCGGCGTGCACCTTCACGTCGTCGCCGTCGACGGTCACCGTGCTGAGCACGGGATACGTCTTGGTGCCGAACGGGGTCCGGAACCTGACGTCGACCCTGATCTTGCCGTTGCCGCCGTCGGAGAGGCCGACGACCTGGGCGGTGACGCCGCGGATGATCGTCGTCGGCTGGGACTTGGCCGCCTTGAGCAGCTCGCCGTAGGCGATCGTCGCGGTGCCGGTGGCATGGGCCGCGGTGGCGGAGCTGTAGTCGCCGGAGAAGGAGACGCCCTTCATGTGCGCCTCAAGGTCGTCGATGCGGATCGTCGACGGCCCGCCGTTGCCGCCGTTGCCCGTGTCGGCCTGGTAGTCCTTGATGCCGACCTCGACGTCGTCCAGCTCACCGGAGGCCACCTGGGTGAGGAAGGGGAAGCCGTTGATGGACACGTCCGGGGTGGCGGCCAGGTTCTCGGTGGTCTTCAGCTTGGCGGCCGCCTCCTTCTCGGCGAAGTGCACCGCGACCCGGTCCGCCACCACGAACAGGCCGCCGAGGATCACGACCACGATCAGAAGTATTCGCAGCGCGCGCATGCGGTCTTCCCCCACCTGTCCGGACGTTCACGAGTGGTCCCGACGACCGGGTGGCCGTCCGTCGCGAGCGTAACCCCGGGGCAGGCGGGCGCCCGGCAATTGTCGATCACCTGTGACAGGAGCCGTTCCGGCACGGCCGGGTCCTACCCGAGAGCCCGCCCGAGCACGTACACCACCGGTGCCGCCGCCGTCAGCGGCAGGGCGACACCCGCCGTGAAGTGCACGAACCGCGACGGGTAGTCGTAGCTCGCCACCCGGTGGCCGATCAGCGCGCACACCGCCGCGCCCGCGCCCAGCAGCGCGCCCTTCGTGCCGAAGCCGGTCATCGAGCCGGCCGCGATGCCCGCTCCCGCGGCGGCGAGCAGCGAGACGACCACCGATGCCGGGGCCGGCAGCGGCAGGGCGCGGGCCAGGACGGCCACCGCCGCCGCGGCGGCGCCGACGGTCGCCGCGTGGGCCGAGGCGGCGAGGTACCCGGCCGCGACGATGGACAGCGCGGCGGAGGCGACGGTCGCCATCAGGCCGTACATCCGCTCGTCCGGGTCCGCGTGCGAGCGCAGCTGCAGGACGAGGGAGAGCAGCACCCACACGCCGAGGGTGCCGAGGATCGCCGCCGGGCCGTTCTCCCGGCCCGCCGCGAGCAGCGCGGCGTCCGCGGCCAGCGCGCCGAGGAACGCCAGCGCGATGCCCTGCCGGGCCGGCCACATGCCGTTCAGCCGGAACCAGCCCGCGGCGGTGACCGCCTGCAGGGCGACGAGCGGGACGAGCAGGGCGTACGACCCGGCCGCCGCCGTGCCCGCCAGCAGCAGCCCCAGCAGCGCGGTCAGCGCGGCCGGCTGCATACCGGGCTCGATGACCGGGGAACGCCCCTTGAGCCGGGCCCGCTGGGCGTCCGTGACCCGGGCGTTGCCGGCGAGGGTGGCGGGGCCGTAGCCGACGTCCGGGGACGCGTCGGCGGCGGGGGCTGCCACCGCCGGGGCCTGCGGCTGCTGCGGTGGCTGCGGCCGCTGCCACTGCTGGGCCGCCGGCTGGGCCTCCTGCGGCGGCAGGTACGCGGTCTCCGCCGCCGACATCGCCGCGGGGGCGGGCGCCGGCGCCTGCGCCTCCCAGGTCTGCCCCTGCCAGTGCTGCGTGTACTGCTGGGCGGCGTACGGGTCGTCGTACCCCTGGTGCCCGTGGTGTCCCTGGTGCCCCTGGTGCTGCTGGTGCTGCTGGTACCCCTGTCCCTGGTGGCCCTCGTGTCCCTGCTGGCCCTGCTGCTGATGCGCCTGTTGTTGCTGGTACGGCTGCTGCTGCCCGGGCCACCCCTGCTGCTGCGGCTGCTGCTGGTACGGCTCGTACGGCTGATCGGTCATCCTCACCCTCCTGCGAACGGCGGGAGCACCTCGACCGTGCCGCCGTCGGCCAGCCGTACCGTCTCATGTCCGCGGGTGCCCACGGGGTCACCGTCGACGAGGAACGAGCATCGCCGCAGCACGCGCGTCAGTTCACCGGGGTGTCGCTCGCGCACGGCGTCCAGGGCCTCGGCGAGGGTGGCCGCGTCGTACGGCTCCTCCGCGACCCCGGCCGCGGCCTTCGCGGCGGCCCAGAAGCGCACCGTGACCTTTGGCATCCGGTTCCTCGACTAACGGTCGGTGGGCAGCCGGTCGGCTGTGTACCCCGTCAGGCTAGCCCGCCCGCGCGACGGCCCATTCCCCGATCCGGGCCAGCAGCCCGTCCGTGGCCGCGTGCTCGGCGTGCCCCATGCCGCCCTCGATCCAGAGTTCGCCGTGGTCACCGGCCGCGGCGGCGAGCATGCGCGGGTGGTCGAGCGGGAAGTACCCGTCCCGGTCGCCGTGCACGAGCAGCAGCGGCGTCGGCGCGATCCGCGGGACGGCCTCCACGGGAGACAGCGGCACCGGGTCCCAGTGGCGGTGGTGGATGCGCGTACGGAAGCCGTAGCGGCTCACCAGTCGGCCCTCGGGACGCGTCACCAGCCAGTGCAGCTTGCGCATGGGGGCGGTCCCCCGGTAGTACCAGCGGGCCGGCGCGCTCACCGAGACCACCGCGTCCGTGGACGCTTCCGTGCGCCCCCCGCGCCCCCGCCCGTACAGCGCCGCGTGCCGCAGCACCACCGAGCCGCCCATGGAGAAGCCGACGGTCACCACGCGCGCGTGCCCGCGCTCGCGGGCCCACCGCACCGCGGCCGCCAGGTCGAGCACCTCCCGGTCGCCGACCGTGGAGCGCCCGCCGGACGCGCCGTGGCCCCGGAAGGAGAACGAGACCACCGCCCCGTACTGCGCGAACGCCTCGGCCACGCGGCGCACGTGCGGTTTGTCCACGTCGCCCGTGAAGCCGTGCGCGATCACGAACACCAGGCCGAGGGAAGGTGTCGCGGAGGCGTCCGGCAGGGTCGCCGGCGGGTCGTACACGGCATCGATCGGCACCCCGTCGTCCGTCGTCAGGAACGTCCGCGCGCGGGAGCGGTCGATCGTCTCGGAATGCGGACGAGCGGTGGAACGCGCCACACGACCTGCCGGAGTGCTGCTCATGTGGGCTATTCTGCTGGGCAGAGGACTCGGGCAGCGTAGCCCCCGGGTCCTTTTGTGCTTTCGGAAGCGTTGTATACGAAGCGGGAATCGCCGGGAAACTCCAGGTGACCGCGGGTGTACGGGGCCGCCGGGATCGCAGCGCAGGTGACGCACCGCACACGTCCTCGCAGGGACCGAGGAGGAACCAGACGTATGAGTTCTCTGCTGCTCCTGACCAACGCCCTCCAGCCGTCGACGGAGGTGCTTCCCGCCCTCGGCCTCCTTCTGCACAACGTGCGCGTGGCCCCGGCGGAGGGGCCCGCCCTCGTCGACACCCCCGGCGCCGACGTCATCCTCGTCGACGGCCGCCGCGACCTGCCCCAGGTGCGCAGCCTGTGCCAGCTGCTGCGCTCCACCGGCCCCGGCTGTCCGCTCGTCCTCGTCGTCACCGAGGGCGGCCTCGCCGCCGTGACCGCCGACTGGGGCATCGACGACGTACTGCTCGACACCGCCGGTCCCGCGGAGGTGGAGGCGCGCCTGCGGCTGGCCATGGGGCGGCAGCAGATCGTCAACGACGACTCCCCGATGGAGATCCGCAACGGCGATCTGTCGGTGGACGAGGCGACGTACTCCGCCAAGCTCAAGGGCCGGGTCCTCGACCTCACCTTCAAGGAGTTCGAGCTGCTGAAGTACCTCGCGCAGCATCCGGGCCGCGTCTTCACGCGCGCGCAGCTGCTCCAGGAGGTCTGGGGCTACGACTACTTCGGCGGCACCCGCACGGTCGACGTCCACGTACGGCGGCTGCGCGCCAAGCTCGGGCCCGAGCACGAGTCGCTGATCGGGACCGTCCGGAACGTCGGTTATCGATTCGTTACGCCCGAGAAGGGTGATCGTTCCTCCGAGGACGCCAAGGCCAAGACGGACCAGGCAAAGCAGGACACTTCGGACGAGGCCGCCGCGCGGGACGGTGCCGAGGTGACGGCGGAGGCATAGTCGGCCGCCACGGGGGCATCCCTTCCGCACGGGCGGTGCCGAGGGATGCTTCTTCCGCCCTGCCCGGAGCGGGTATATCCGCGTAGACTCCGCGCGTGGCCAAGGTGACTCGGGATGACGTGGCACGGCTGGCGGGGACATCCACCGCCGTCGTCAGCTATGTCATCAACAACGGACCCCGGCCGGTCGCCCCGGCCACGCGCGAGCGTGTCCTCGCCGCCATCAAGGAGCTGGGGTACCGGCCCGACCGGGTCGCCCAGGCGATGGCGTCGCGGCGCACGGACCTCATAGGCCTGATCATCCCGGACGCGCGCCAGCCCTTCTTCGGGGAGATGGCGCACGCGGTCGAGCAGGCCGCCTCCGAGCGCGGCAAGATGGTGCTCGTCGGCAACACCGACTACGTGGCCGAGCGCGAGGTCCACTATCTGCGGGCCTTCCTCGGCATGCGGGTGTCCGGGCTGATCCTGGTCAGCCACGCCCTGAACGACCTGGCGGCCGCCGAGATAGAGGCCTGGGACGCCCGGGTGGTCCTGCTGCACGAGCGGCCCGAGGCCATCGACGACGTCGCCGTGGTGATCGACGACCTGGACGGCGCCCAGCAGGCCGTCCGCCACCTGATCGGGCACGGCTATCCGTACGTCGCCTGTATGGGCGGTACCGCCGAGACACCCGTGGTCGGCGACCCCGTCTCCGACCACGTCGAGGGCTGGCGGCGCGCGATGGAGGAGGCCGGGATGCCGACCGGGGACCGGCTCTTCGAGGCGCCGTACAACCGCTACGACGCCTACCGGGTGGCGCTGGAGATCCTCTCCGGGCCGCGGCGGCCGCCCGCGATCTTCTGCTCCACCGACGACCAGGCGATCGGCGTGCTGCGGGCGGCGCGCGAGCTGCGCATCGACGTGCCGGGCGAGCTGGCGGTGGCCGGCTTCGACGACATCAAGGAGGCGGGGCTCACCGACCCGCCGCTGACCACGGTCGCCTCCGACCGCTCGGCGATGGCCAGGGCCGCCGTGGACCTGGTGCTGGACGACGGGCTGCGGGTGGCCGGGTCGCGGCGCGAGCGCCTCAAGCAGTTCCCCTCCCGCCTGGTGGTGCGGCGCTCCTGCGGCTGCGAGGGCTGAGCGGCACCGTCCACGGCGGGCAGGCGACCGTCGTACCCCTTTCCCTCCGACCGTCGTCCCCCTTTCCCTCCGACCGTCGTCCCCCTTTCCCTCCGACCGTCGTCCCCCTTTCCCTCCGGCCCCTGAGCCCCTCCGGCCCCTGAGGCCCCTCCAGCCTCTCCGGCTGCTGAGGCCCTCCGGTCCATCGGGTCGCTCCGGCCCCGCCGACCCCGGCAGGAGGCCGCCTCTCAAGCCGGAGGCCGCGTCTTTATATCGGGCAAACGCGGTTCTGCCGGGCTTCTCAGGAAGCACTCAGCCGACTCTCATGGTCGCGGGACAAGCTGATTCCATGACCGAGAGCTTCCGCCGCAGCGGCGAGTACGAGAACCCTTACCAGGGCGGGCAGCAGCACGCGTACCCCCAGCAGCAGCACGCCTCCTCCCCCGTGAACCCCGAGTGGCCGCCCCCGCCGGCGCAGGCGCCCGCGCCGCAGCCGGTCACGGCCGGGGGTTCCGGCTACGGCGGTGACGGCAGCGGCGGCGGTACGGCCCTCCTGGCCGCGGAGCCCGCCCCCGCCGGGCCCGCGCCGGCTCCGGCGCGCGGCAGGCGGACCCGGGGACCGGTCGCCCTGCTGGCCGCCGTGGCGATCGTCGCCGCGGCCGTCGGCGGCGGTACCGCGTACGCCTTCCAGGAGCTGACCGGCGGCGACGGCGGCGCCACGAGCAGCACCAGCACGAGCGTGGTGCCGTCGAGCAAGAAGGGCGACGTCGCCACCATCGCCGCGGCCGTGAGCCCCAGCGTGGTCGAGATCAACGCCACCTCGAGCACCGGTGAGTCCACCGGCTCCGGCGTGATCATCACCAGCGACGGCCAGATCGTCACCAACAACCACGTCGTCGCCGGCGCCTCGTCGGTCAAGGTGACGACCAAGAGCGGCAAGAGCTACACCGCGAAGATCGTCGGCACCGACAGCAAGAAGGACCTCGCCCTGATCAAGCTGGAGGGCGCCTCCGGCCTCAAGGCCGCCACCCTCGGCAACTCCAGCGGGGTGCAGGTCGGCGACACGGTCGTGGCGATCGGCTCCCCCGAGGGCCTGAGCGGCACCGTCACCAGCGGCATCGTCTCCGCGCTCAACCGCGACGTGACCGTCCCCGTCGACGAGAGCCAGGGCCAGGGGCAGGGCGGCGGCAACGACCAGTGGCCGTTCTCCTTCGGCGGCCGGCAGTTCAACGGCGACACCGGCTCCTCGACGACGACGTACAAGGCCATCCAGACCGACGCCTCGCTCAACCCGGGCAACTCCGGCGGCGCGCTGATCGACGCCGGGGGCGACGTCATCGGCATCAACTCCGCGATGTACAGCTCCAGCGCGCAGTCGTCCTCGTCCGACGCCGGCAGCGTCGGCCTCGGCTTCGCCATCCCGATCAACACCGTCAAGTCCGACCTCGCCAACCTCAGGGCGGGCGGCAGCTGACCCGACACCGCACCAGCAGGGAGCACGTCATGATCAAGCAGGTTTCGCACCCGGTCTCCGGCCTCGACCCCGCCGGCCTCGCCCTGGCCCTGGAGGTGGCGTACGAGCTGCACGCGCCCGTGGGCCGGGCACCCGAGGTGGCGGCCATTCCCCAGATGATGGGCCTGCACACCCCCGCGGCCCGCACCCACCGGCACAAGGTGCCGCTGAACCGCCTCGCGGCGCTGGGCGGCTGAGCCCGCGCCCCCCTGGCTCCGAGCCCGCCCGTCCGCCCGTACGCGTCCGCGGGGAAACATGCGAGGCTGAAGGCGTCCAGCAGGTCCGACCGGTCCACCTGGTCCGACCGGTCCATCCACCTGGTCCGACCGGTCCGGCTGACACCGGTACGTCCAGCCTCTTGCCGTCCCACCGCACCCGAGGAACCCGAAGCCCATGAGCCCCGCCGATGGCGACCGTGACCCCCAGCGCATCCTGATCGTCGACGACGAGCCGGCGGTGCGCGAAGCACTCCAGCGCAGCCTCGCCTTCGAGGGGTACGACACCGAGGTCGCCGTGGACGGCGCGGACGCGCTGGAGAAGACCACCGCGTACCGGCCCGACCTGGTCGTCCTCGACATCCAGATGCCGCGCATGGACGGCCTGACCGCCGCGCGCCGCATGCGCGGGGCCGGCACGACGACGCCGATCCTCATGCTCACGGCACGGGACACCGTCGGTGACCGGGTGACCGGCCTGGACGCCGGCGCGGACGACTACCTGGTCAAGCCCTTCGAACTGGACGAGCTCTTCGCCCGCGTGCGCGCGCTGCTGCGGCGCAGTTCCTACGCGGCTGCCGCGCTCGCCGGCACGGACCAGGAGGACGAGGCGCTGTCCTTCGCGGACCTGCGGATGGACCTGGCGACGCGGGAGGTGACGCGGGGCGGCCGGCCGGTGGAGCTGACCCGCACCGAGTTCACGCTGCTGGAGATGTTCATGGCGCACCCGCGGCAGGTCCTCACGCGTGAGCAGATCCTGAAGGCGGTCTGGGGCTTCGACTTCGAGCCGTCGTCGAACTCGCTGGACGTGTATGTGATGTACCTGCGCCGCAAGACCGAGGCCGGCGGCGAGCCGCGGCTGGTGCACACGGTGCGCGGGGTGGGGTACGTACTGCGGCAGGGCGGCGCGGAGTGAGGAGGCTCCTGCGGCGCTACCGGACGCTGCCGATCCGGTCGCGCCTGGCGATGCTCGTCGCCGCCGCTGTGGCCTTCGCGGTGGCGACGGTCTCCGTGACGTGCTGGTTCATCGTGCAGGGGAAGCTGTACGACCAGGCCGACGGCGACCTGAAGGAGATGGCCCGGCGGCCCGGCACGGTCCCGTCGCTTCTGAACGGGTGCACGCAGACCCCCGAGAAGAACACCCGGCCGTACCTCGGCCGGAACGACTACGTCCAGGCGATCAAGGTGGACGGCCCTCCCTGCGTCAACCCGAATTCCCCCGGCACGGTCGAGGTCACCGGCGCGGACAAGCGGGTCATCAGGGACGCCAAGCCCGATGTGTGGTACTTCCGCAACGGCACGGACGAGGACGGCAACGCCGTACGGGTGCTGACCCAGTACCTGGGCGTCGACTCGACTGACTCCCAGGGGGTCGCCGTCCTCCTCGCGGTCCCGCTCAAGAGCACCCAGTCCACCCTCAACGAACTCGCCCTCATCCTCCTGCTCGTCTCCGGCATCGGAGTCCTCGGCGCCGGTGCCGCCGGGCTGGCCGTCGCGCGGGCGGGGCTGCGGCCCGTCGACAAGCTCACCGAGGCCGTCGAGACCGTCGCCCGCACCGAGGACCTCAGCGTCCGCATCCCCGTGGAGGACGAAGCCGAGGACGAGGTCGCCCGGCTCACGCGGTCGTTCAACTCGATGACGTCCGCCCTGGCCAGCTCCCGCGACCTGCAGCAGCAGCTCATCGCCGACGCCGGTCACGAGCTGCGCACCCCGCTCACCTCACTGCGCACCAACATCGAGCTGCTCAGCCGGAGCGAGGAGACCGGCCGCCCCCTGCCGGAGGGCGACCGCAAGGCGCTGCTCGCGTCCGTGAAGGCGCAGATGACCGAACTGGCCGCGCTGATCGGTGACCTCCAGGAGCTGTCGCGGTCGGAGGGCCAGCGCGGCGAGCGCGTGCAGGTCGTCTCGCTGGAGGACACCGTGGAGGCCGCGCTGCGCCGCGCCCGGCTGCGCGGACCGGAGCTGACGATCACGGCGGACCTGCACCCCTGGTACGTACGGGCGGAGCCCTCCGCCCTGGAGCGGGCGTTCGTCAACATCCTCGACAACGCGGTGAAGTTCAGTCCGGAGCACGGCACGATCGAGGTGGAGCTCGGCAGCGGCATCCTGACCGTCCGCGACCACGGCCCCGGCATCGACGCCGACGAACTCCCGCACGTCTTCGACCGCTTCTGGCGCTCCCCCAGCGCCCGGGCCCTGCCCGGTTCGGGCCTCGGCCTGTCCATAGTGGCCCGCACGGTCCAGCAGGCGGGCGGCGAGGTCGCGCTGGAGCCCGCCGAGGGCGGCGGCACTGTGGTGACGGTGCGGCTGCCCGGTGCGCCCATGCCGCCACCGGAGGTCCCGTAGCGGCCGTGGCGCGTCCGGGCTGCGCGCACACGGGCCCCGCGAGCAGCGGCCGTCCGGCGTCACGGCCGGAAGCACTTCCAGCCGCCGCTGCCGGCGAGATCCGCGCACGCCTCGACCTCCTTCGTCTTCCCGGCCCGCACCGCGACCATCGGCGACGAACGGAGGATTCCCGTGGCGTACCGGTCCGCGATCACCATGCGCTGTGCGGCCACGCCCGGCGCGGTGACCTCGAAGCGGTCGCCCACGTGCTGTCCGCTCACCCGCACCCAGGCGGCACCGCACTCCGGCTTGTAGCGGATCTGGATCTCGACACCGGCGCTCCTGACCGTCCGCAGGACCTTCGGCGCCCCCTGCACCTCCACGTCCCCGCAGCCCGAGGACAGGGGCGGCCGGCCGGTGCAGCCCGCACCGTGGCAGAGGACCTGCCGGGTGGTGCGGCTCACCTCCGGGGCGGGGGGTGAACCCCGCTCGTCGGCCGGCCGGTGCGCCACGGTCAGCACGGCGGCGAGGGCACACACCACGGCGCCCGCGCCCGCGGCCGCGATCACCGGAGGGCGGCGCCACCACGACGGACCGGAGGCTTCCGCCGAGGGCCGCCCACGGTCCCCGGCGAGTCCCGCGGACTCGTTCCCGGCTCCCGCCGGTTCCGCCGCGGATCCAGCGGTTTCCTTCGCGGATCCCGCCCGTCCCCCCGCGGATCCCGCCCGTCCCCCCGCGGGTCCCGGCTGTGCCCGCGCCGGCCCCGGGCGGGCGCCCCGCCCGCTCCACGCCGCCTCCGCCAGTTCCCACAGCGCCACGTACCGTGTGGCCGGCACGTCCGCCACCCGGCACAGCGCCTCCACCGCCGAACGCGGCGGCAGCGTCCTGCCGTTGAGATACCGCTCCCAGGACGACTTGCTGAACGCCGTCCTCCCGGCGAGCGCGGCCAGGCTCAGCTCCGTACGTCCGCGCAGCTCGCGCAGGGCCTCGGCGAGCCGTGCGCATTCCGGCGCCCGGCCGCTCATCTGCCGAGTGCTCCCCAGGTCCGCGGTCCGACCAGGCCGTCGACGTCGAGCCCCTTCTTGTGCTGGAAGCGCTTGACGGCGATCTCGGTGTCCGGGCCGAAACTGCCGTCGATCCGCCCCGGTGAGAACCCGGCGTGCTGCAGCAGGCACTGGGCCTCGACCACCTGCCAGCCCTGCACGTTGAGGCCGATCACCGACTTGTGGTCCGTGCTGTGTCCCGCGTAGAGGGTGCCGCCGCGCCGCTCGAAGTGGCAGTGGTAGGTCCTGCCGTACGTGAACGCCCCGGCGGAGGCGCCGGCCGACACCGCTCGCGCCGTGCCGCCCGCGTCCGTGCCGCCGCCCTCCCAGGGCGCCGACACCAGCAGGGCGCCGACGACACCGCCCACGAGGGCGCAGCACAGGCCGCCCAGGACCGGCCACAGCGGACTGCGGCGCGAGGCCACCGCGGTGGCCGGCGGCCCGGTCTCCGGCGCCGGCTCCTCCGGGACCTCGCCCGGTCCGTCCTCCCGCCTCGCCGCGGACGCCCTCCACTCGGCCTCGGCGACCTCGTGCAGGGCGAGCAGACGCTCGGGATCAGCGCCGCAGGCCGTCGCCAGTTCCTCCACGGCCGAACGCGGCGGCAGCGTCCTGCCGTTCAGATAGCGCTCCCAGGACGACTTGCTGAACGTCGTCTTCGCGGCGAGCGCGCTCAGGCTGAGACCGGCGCGGTCCTTCAACCGCCGCAGCTGTACGGCGAGCTGCCACGTCTGCTGGTCCAGCGATGCCGGCAGCTCCTTCCAACGCGACATGTTCCACCCCATGTCCGGTGTTCCGAGTCCCCGTCGAAGAGTCCCGCCCCCGGCCCCATGGTTCCCCGTCCGTCCCTCCCGCGGCGCCGCACCTCCGTGATCCGGCCACCCGACGACCGCCCCGCGGCGTCCTCCCACGTCCCGGGGACGCGGCACCGTCCAGGGCATCCCAGCAGGTCGGCGCGGGTGGCGTCCCACGTTGACCCGTACCGCGGGTACCCCCTGGCCCCACCGGTGAATTGGCCAGCATCGTCGGTGGTGCAAGGCGGGCGGCGCGGTCCACCCCGCGCCGCCCTGCGACTCGACGAAGGGAGAACCACCATGCGGGTGCACAAGCGCGCGGCCCTGCTCGCGGCGACCGCGGTCATCGGTACGGGCCTGGCCGTCGCCCCCTCGGCCACCGCGGCGCCGAAGGTCGCGAACATCAGCGTGGGTTCGCACAACCACCACGGCGTGTGGTGCGTCCAGGCCGGCATCAACGCGCACTTCCACAAGAAGGTCGTGAAGACGGACGGCAAGTTCGGCCTCAAGACCAGGAAGGCCGTCATCAAGTACCAGGCCGCCGAGCACATCCGCAAGGACGGAGTCGTCGGCCCGCAGACCGGCAGCCACCTCTGGGCGGACAACAGCTACTCGACCTACTGCTACAGGTACCTGCCCACGGTCTACTGAGCGGCAGCGGCCGGCACACCGGCGGTACGCCCTCCCGCGGAGGAGGAGGGCGCACCGCCCGCCGCCCCGGCCGTGGTGACACCCTGGTCTCCCTTTGCCCCTCCCTTGACCCTCACTTTGCGCTCCCCTCCAATTACCCTCATACGCATGACCAGCGACGACACCGCCCGGCCCGGCCGGAACCGCTCCATCGAGACCTACTCCGTGCTCACCCCGGAGCAGACCGAGGCCGTGCTCTCGCTGCTCGCCGACGCCGCCCGGGAGGACGGCCAGCAGGCGGTGTCCGAGCAAGGGCGTCTGCAGCTGCGGCACTTCATGGCGCCGCGAGGCGGGGCGGCCGAAAGTGAGGGGGGCCGGGCGGGCGGAGGGCGCGAGGGGGTGTCCCATCTCCTGCTGAGCGTCGGCGGCCAACTCGTCGGCTACGCCCAGCTGGAGGACACCGACCCGGTGGAGGCGCCGGCCGGCGAGCTGGTCGTCCACCCCGCGCACCGCGGCCGGGGGCACGGGCGGGCGCTGGGCTCGGCGCTGCTCGCCGCCTCCGGCAAGCGGCTGCGGGTCTGGGCGCACGGCGGGCACGCGGCGGCCCGCCACCTCGCGCAGGTGCTGGGACTCACGCTCTTCCGCGAACTGCGCCAGATGCGGCGGTCGTTGCGGGACCTGGACCTGCCCGAGCCGGTCCTCCCGGCGGGCGTCACGGTCCGTGCGTTCGTCCCCGGCGCCGACGACGCCGACTGGCTCGCGGTGAACGCCGCCGCCTTCGCCCACCACCCCGAGCAGGGCTCCCTCACCCAGCGCGACCTCGACGACCGCATGGCCGAGCCGTGGTTCGACCCGGCGGGCTTCTTCCTCGCCTTCCGCGACGGCGAACTCGTCGGCTTCCACTGGACGAAGGTGCACGCCGGGGAGCGGCTCGGCGAGGTGTACGTCCTCGGCGTGCGCCCGGGCGCACAGGGCGGCGGCCTGGGCAAGGCCCTCACGACGATCGGGCTGCGGCACCTGGCGGCCGGGGGCCTGCCGACGGCGATGCTCTACGTCGACGGGGACAACAAGGCGGCGGTGTCGGTCTACGAGCGGCTCGGCTTCACCACGTACGAGACGGACCTGATGTACCGGACGGAAACCTGATCCGGGCGACGCCCGGCCGGCGCCGCACCGGCTCCGGCAGGCACAGTCCCCACAGCACCGCCGCCCCGGCCAGCACCCACGCCCACCGCTCGTGCGCGGCCTCCCACCGCTCGTCCCCGAGCGGGACCAGCAGGTCCCACCGCGGCGGCAGGAGCAGGGGGGTGACGACGGCCGTGAAGAGAAGGGCCGCCGCCACCGACGGGCCGGACGCCGGGGCGTCCGACAGGCGGACGGCCGCCGCGCCGGCCGCGAGGGCCAGGACGCAGGTGGCCGCCGCCTCCAGGGTGACGGCGCCCACCGGTGGCCGTACCCGCGAGGGGACGAGGAGGAGCGCGGCCGTCCACCACAGGGCGGTGGCCGGCCCGGCGAGCGCGAGCCTGAGGGCCGTGCGCAGGGCGCGGCGGGTCGGCACCGTGGCGGTGGTGTGACGGGCCGGGTCGTCCAGGAGGAAGGCCAGGCCCAGCGCGTACGCGAGGATCGCGGTGCGCAGCAGGGTCAGGGCGAGCCAGGGCTCGGGCGTACCGCCCGACAGCCGCTGCGACCCCGCGATCAGCAGTCCGAGGCCGGCCCCCGCCGCCGGCGCCCGCCACGGCAGCGCGCGCAGGAGGGGGAGGGCCAGCTCCCTTGTCACTCGCACTTGTCCGCCGCCTTCGGAGCGGTCACGCCCAGCAGCCGCGCGACCCGCGCGGTCGTCACCTTCGGCGCCGTCAGCTCCGCCCAGTGCGCCTTCACGCGCGTGGCGACGGACCCGGCCGGCTTGCCCAGCAGCTCCCGTACGACGTCGGTCTGGCCCGCCGTCATGTCCATCGGGTCCGTCGGCGACAGGACGATCGCGGAGCCGGTCACGCTGTCGTCGAGGCGGACGTTGCGCAGCGAGGTCATCGGGTCGGGCAGGCGGTTCAGGGCGAGCCACATGACGGTCACCATCCGGCCGTCGCACAGCGAGCCGGCCGCCTTCTCGTCGCCCGCGACCAGCACGGCGGCGACGGCGGCCGAGAACTCGGGGACCCGGTTGCCTCCCCATGCGGTGCCGACCGTCACCTGGTGCGGGGTGGTGGACGGCTCGATCGCCGCGTCGCTGTCCAGGCCGTAGCGGGCGTCGATGCGCTGCCGTACGACCAGGGACCGGGTGTGGGCGGTGCCGCCGGCCCCGGACTGCACGTCGTGCACCACGCCTGCCCAGGTGTCCGCCCGGGGCGTCCACTCGGGGTAGGCGCAGTACGTGGAGGTCCCGCGCCTGACGCAGGTCTGCACCTTCTCGGGGGAGACCGAGGCCCGCTCCCGTGCCGCCTTCGTCCCGGCCGGCAGGGCGCCGGTCTGCAGGATGCCGCCGGTCAGCGCGAGCGCCAGGGCGGCGGCCAGGGCCCCCGACAGGGTCCAGCCGCGGCCGCCGCCCGCCAGCACCGCGAGCAGCGCCACGGTCAGGGCGAGCCCGGCGAGGTAGAGGGCGTGCCAGGCGGCGGGCCGGTCCATCAGGTCGGACGGAAACGCCTTGGAGTTCGCCACGCTCACGACCGGTTCCAGCCAGCGCGTGCCGCGCTCGCCGCTGCCCGCGGGGAACCCTCCGCCGACGAACAGCACGAGCAGCAGCACGATGAACATCGGTGCCGCGACCAGCGACGGCACCAGCCGGGCGACCAGCACCCCGAGCACGCCGAACAGCAGCACCGTCAGCGGTCCGACGAGCAGTTCGCCGGGCGAGCCGCTGCCGACCGCGCCGGAGCGCAGCGCCGCCCAGCCGAACTGGCCGAGCACGCCGACGGCGGTGAGCAGGGCCGCCGGGACGACGGCGAGCGCGTGGGCCGCCGTACGCAGGGACCGCGGAAGCACCAGGACGGCGAAGTGCCGTTCCGTGTCGCGCCGCCTGGAGCGCAGCACGGCGCGGTTGGCGCACACCAGCACCGCGAGGCCGACCAGCAGCGGGGTGCTCTGGGTGGCCCGGTCGGCGTCCTGGAGCGCGGGGTAGCCGTTCTCGAAGTCCGGGGTCCGCCACACGATCCAGGCGGCGTACACCGCGAAGGCGAGCAGCACCGGGATGCTCAGCAGCAGCCGGCGGGCCTCGAAACGGGCCAGGGCGAAGACGGCGGCCCAGGAGCCCCGGCGGCCCGCGCTCCGCACCTCGACGGGGGTCTCCTCCAGTACCGCGGTCATGCCGCCACCTCCGCGCCCGCGTCGTCCAGGGCGAGCAGGTAGCCGTCCTCCAGGGTGGGTTCGAGCAGGTCGACGCGGTCGGGCGGGCTGCCCACGTTGCGGAAGGAACCGGTGCCGGTGCGCCAGCCGGCCTTCGCGCCGGGGTCGCGTTCCGCGCTGCTCCACACCCGCCCGGCGGCCCGCGCGGTCAGCTCGGCCGGGGTGCCGTCGAAGCGGATGCGGCCGCCCGCCATCACCAGCACCCGGTGGCAGAGCATCGCCACGTCCTCGGTCTGGTGCGTGGACAGCAGGACCGTGCGGCCCTCTCCGGCCCGCGCGATCAACTCCCGGAAGCGCATGCGCTGTTCGGGGTCGAGGCCGACGGTCGGCTCGTCCAGGGCCAGGAAGCCCGGGTCGCCGACGAGCGCGGCGGCCAGCGCGACCCGCTGCCGCATCCCGCCGGACAGCTTCTTGATGCGCTTGCCGCGTACGCCGGCGAGGTCGACCTCGTCCAGGACGCGGCGCACCTCGCGATGGCGCGCCGCCCGGTCGGTCAGCTCCTTGAGGATCGCCACGTAGTCGACGAACTCGAAGGCCGTGAAGTCCGGGTGGAAGCCGGGCGTCTGGGGCAGATAGCCGAGCCGGCGCCGCACCTCCTGCCGGCCGCCGGCCGTGGCCGGGTCGTACCCGAGCGCGGTGAAGGCGCCCCGGTCGGCGGGCACGGCCGTGGCCAGCACCCGCAACAGGGTGGTCTTCCCGGCCCCGTTGGGCCCGAGCAGCCCGGTCACACCCGGTGTCAGCCGCAGCGACACGTCGTCGAGGGCCCGGGTCCCGCCGTAGCTGAGGCTCAGCCCCGAGGCGGAGACGGTGGGGGTCATGCGGCACTCCTGGAGAAGAAGTCGAAGCGGTCACGTACGAGGAGGAGCAGCCCCACGGCGAGGGCGGCCAGCACGGCGGCGGCGCCCTGTCCGGCGGCGGTGAACGGGACGGGCGTGCGGTCGCCGCCCGCCCGGACGGCGAGCAGCGCGACCCATGCGAGGCCGACCAGCGACGGCGCGAGCACCGGCCCGAGCCGCGGGGTCAGCGCGAGCCCGGTCGCGGTCAGGGCGAGGGCCGGCAGCAGCCAGGCGAGGGCGCGCAGGCCGTAGGACGGCAGAGCGAGCGTGGCCAGCAGGTTCAGCCCGATGCCGGTGGCGAGGACCGCGACGGTACGGATCATCAGCAGCCGGAACCCGTGCAGCGGGGCGACGACCGCCATCTCGTACGTCGGGTCCATCACGGGCCCGTAGGCGAGCGCGACCCCGGCGAGCGGCAGCAGCGGCGCGAGGGCGAGGAACAGGGTGGGCGAACCGGCCGTGTACACCGCCCCGACCGTCGCCACCAGCAGGAACACCACCGCAGCGAGCCAGGAGCGGCGCAGCACCGGGGTGGCCGTGAGCAGGCGCGCGGTGTGGTCGGCGATCCCCAGCCGCACCAGCAGCGACTCGAGCCGGCCGGGCCGGGGCGCGTCGAGTTCGGCGTCCAGCCGCTCCCAGCCGGCGTCGAGCGTCGCGGGGTCGCCGACGCCCGCGAGCACGGCCCGGCACTGTGCGCAGGCGAGCAGGTGGGTGTCGGCCGACCAGAGCAGGGGCGGCGACAGCTCGCCCCGGGCGTAGGCCCGTAGATCCTCTACGGCGACGTGCCACGTCATGCCGCCACCTCCCGCGTCCGTTCACGGGCGCGGGCGGTGCCGCGGCCTCGATCGCATACCTGCCCGCTCATGCCAGCGCCTCCCGCAGTTGCTTCCGGGCCCGCATCGCCCGTGTCTTGACCGTGCCGGGCGGAATCCCGAGCAGGACGGCCGCCTCACGGGTGGTGAGCCCGTCGATGACCGTGGCCTGCAGGACCGCCCGGAGTTCCGGCGAGAGCCGGACCAGGGCGCCCGCGAGGTCCCCGTGCTCCACCCCGGCGAGCACGCGCTCCTCCGCGGACGCCTCGTCCCGGTGCCGCAGCCGCGCGAGCGCCTGCCGCAGCCGGCCGCGCGCCCCGTCGCCGCGCAGCGCGTCGATCAGCCGCCGCGAAGCGATGCGCCACAGCCACCCGGCCGCGTCCTCGCAGTGGCCCTGCTCGCGGAAGCGGGCCTTGCCCCGCCAGATCGCGAGGAACGTCTCCTGCACGACGTCGTCGACCACACCGGGGTCGGCGCAGCGGCCGCGCAGGCGTGCGGTCAGCCAGGGCGCGTGCCGCCGGTACAGCTCCTCGAAGGCGCGCCGGTCGCCGTCCGCGGCGACCGCGCGCAGCAGCTCCCCGTCGGTTCTCGTTTCGCTCACGTCTCCTCATCGGACGGCCGTACCGGATCGGTTCACAGGCTCGCGCTTGACTTTGCCGCACCCTTCCACCACCCTTTCACTACTCAATTAGTGAAAGGGTGGTTGTACGAGTGGTCGAGTACCGCATCGACCGGCGCTCCGGCGTCGCCACCTACGTCCAGATCGTCCGGCAGACCAAACAGGCCCTGCGGCTGGGCCTGCTGGAGCCGGGGGACCGGCTGCCCACGGCCCGGGAGGTGGTCGAGGCCACCGCCGTCAATCCCAACACCGTCCTCAAGGCCTACCGCGAGCTGGAGCGCGAGGGCCTGGTCGAGGCACGGCGCGGGCTCGGCACCTTCGTCCGCAGGACGCTCGGCGCGCAGCCGGCCGACTCGCCCCTGCGGGCCGGACTCGACGCCTGGGCGCGGCGCGCCCGTACGGCCGGACTGGACCGCGAGGACGTCGACGCCCTGTTCGGCGCCGTCCTCGACACCCACTTCCCGAAACCCGACGAGCTCTTCCCTGAGGGGGACCAGTGAGTTCCACGAGCACCACCCCGGCCGTCGCCCTGGAGGCGTCCGGGCTCGGCATGCGGTACGGCAGGAGGACACCGCCGGCCCTCGACGGCTGCTCCTTCCGCCTGCCCGCCGGCCGGATCAGCGCACTGGTCGGCCCCAACGGCGCGGGCAAGTCGACGCTGCTGTCACTCGCCGCCGGGCTGCTGCGGCCGACCTCCGGCACGCTCACCGTGCTCGGCGGGCCGCCCGGCGAGCACCGCGAGCGCATCGCCCACCTGGGACAGCACAAGCCGCTCTACCCGCGGCTGAACATCGCCGAGACCCTGCGCCTGGGCGCCGAGCTCAACCCGGGCCGCTGGGACGCGGCCCGCGCCGCCGCGATCGTCGAACAGGGCTCGCTCGACCCCGGCCTGAAGGTGAGCGGCCTCTCCGGCGGCCAGCACACCCGCGTCGCGCTCGCCCTCGCCCTCGGCAAGCGGCCGGAGCTGCTGCTGCTCGACGAGCCGATGGCCGACCTCGACCCGCTCGCCCGGCACGAGCTGATGGGCGCGCTGATGGCGGACGCCGCCGAACACGGCACCACCGTGCTGATGTCCTCGCACATCGTCAGCGAGCTCGCCGACGCCTGCGACCACCTGCTGCTCCTGACCGGCGGCCGGATACGGCTCGGCGGCGGCATCGACGACCTGCTCGCCGCGCACACCGTGGTCACCGGCCGCGGCACACCCGCCGACCTCGCCCCGCACACGGTCGTCGAGTCCCGTACGGCCGGCCGCGGCACGACCGCGCTGATCCGCCGCGACGGCCCGGTCGAGGGCGCCTGGGCCACCGAGGAACCGTCCCTGGAGGAACTCCTGCTCGCCCATCTGCGCTCCCCCGACGTGCCCGCCCTGCTCACCCCGGGCACCACCGCGGCCCCCCTGGCGGTGACGGCATGACCACCGCCACGCTCCCGGCCCCCGCGTCCGCCCGCCGCTCCCTCCCCCGCCCCCGCGGCCTGCTCTGGACGGTGCTGCGGCTGCACCGGACCGCGCTGTGGGTCTGGCTCGCCTTCGTCGCCGCCACCGCGGGCTTCCTGCTGTGGCTGACCGGTCCCGCCGCCGACGCCACCCAGCGCAAGCTCGAGTCCTACGGCTACGGCGGGGTGCTGGAGGCTTCCTCGTCCTCGGCGACGCTGTTCGCCTTCACCTCGGGCGCCTACAACGACCTCTTCTACGACCCCGAAACCCTCATCACGCTCGCCTCCTTCGCCGTCGCCCTGTTCGCGGCCGGGCCGCTGATCGCCCGCGAGCTGGAGGAGGGCACCGCGCAGCTCGCCTGGACGCAGTCGGTCTCGCCCGCCCGCTGGCTCGCCGCCAAACTGGCCGTGCCCGCGTGCTTCCTCGTGCTGGGCGACGGCCTGCTGGTCGCGCTCTACCGGCAGCTGTGGCACGCCCACGGCAATCTGCTGGTGGCCGGCATCGGCCCCCGCGCCCTCTACTTCTCCCTGGGCCCGGCCACCCTCGCCGCGCCCCTGCTCGGCCTGGCCCTCGGCGCGCTCATCGGCCTCGCGGTGCGCCGTACGCTGCCCGCGCTCGCCCTCAGCGGCTTCGCGTACTTCCTGGTCTACGCCTTCCGCGGCAACCACTGGCCCTTCCAGGGCCGATACCAGCAGCCGGACCTGCACTCCCGCAGCTGGGCGATCGACACCACCGGCGCCCGGGTCCCCGACCCCGGCTGCTACACCGACCGGCACTGCCTGGCCGCCCACCACATCGCCCGCTTCGGCCGCGAGTACCTCCCCTCCCCCGACTACTGGCCCCGCCAGCTCCTGGAGACGGGCGTCCTGCTGGCCCTCGCGGCCCTCGCCACGGCCACCGCCTTCGCGGTACTGCGCCGCCGCGCCGTGTGACACACCCGCCCCTCGGATGGTCCTCCCGCCCTTCCCGGACGGGAGGACCATCCGCGTTCTCGACGCACGGCCCCTGCGCGGACGGCTCCCGCCGCCCCTTCGCGGACGCACGACCCTCCCGACCCGCACGGACGGCCCCCTCCGCAGACGGCTCCCGCCGCCCTCCCCGGGTAGCTCCCCCGCCCTGCGCGAACGGCCCTCCCACCCCCCTGCAGGGCAGTTGCTCCCGCCCCTCCCCGCACGGCCCCTCCGGCCCCTCCGGCCCCGCGCGGACAGCTCCCCCCGCCCTTGAGCGCACGGCTTTCCCACCCCTCCGCAGGCGGCTGTCCCGCCCGCCCCGCCACGTCGACGGGCACCGCGGGCGGCCGGCGCGGGCGCCCGGGAGCCGCGCCCAGATATCCCGCACGCCATGTCGCCGTAACCAACGGTTCAGACGGGCTTGCGACGCTCGGCCAATGACGCCCTCCGTGCCGAAGCCTTCGCCGCCCCCCGAGGGGCCCGCGGGGGGCGGGGACGCAATCCGCTCCGTGAACGCCCTGCCTCCCGCGCTTTCCGACGCGCCCGTATCGCTCGGGGCGCGGA
This sequence comes from Streptomyces sediminimaris, assembly GCF_047049295.1. Lineage (NCBI taxonomy): Bacteria > Bacillati > Actinomycetota > Actinomycetes > Kitasatosporales > Streptomycetaceae > Streptomyces > Streptomyces sediminimaris. The sequence continues at coordinate 4,007,415 of NZ_JBJWOT010000001.1, forward strand.
AGAATGGGTTCATGAGCCAGCAAGAAGCCCAGGTACCGGTCCAGCACGCGCAGCCCTCCGTGGGCTCCATCGCCGCGCACCGCCCGCACACGGTGGCCGCCGCGGTGTCCGACCTGGAACCCGACATCGACGCGGACCTCGACGCCTACGAGGAGTCGCCGTACGACGGGCCCCAGCTGCCGCAGGGCCGTTTCCTCGACCGGGAGCGAAGCTGGCTCGCCTTCAACGAGCGCGTCCTGGAACTCGCCGAGGACCCGAACACGCCCCTGCTCGAACGGGCCAACTTCCTCGCGATCTTCGCCAGCAACCTGGACGAGTTCTTCATGGTCCGGGTGGCCGGTCTGAAGCGCCGTATCGCCACCGGTGTCGCCACCCGTTCGGCGTCCGGACTCCAGCCGCGCGAGGTGCTGGAGATGATCTGGGCCCGCTCGCGCGAGCTCATGGCCCGGCACGCCGCCTGCTACCACGAGGACGTCGCCCCCGCGCTCGCGGAGGAGGGCATCCACCTGGTCCGCTGGAGCGAGCTGACGGAGAAGGAGCAGGCGCGCCTGTTCACCCTCTTCCGGCACCAGATCTTCCCGGTCCTGACCCCCCTGGCGGTCGACCCGGCGCACCCCTTCCCGTACATCTCCGGCCTGTCCCTGAACCTGGCCGTCGTGGTACGCAACCCCGTCACGGGCCACCGGCACTTCGCCCGCGTGAAGGTGCCGCCGCTGCTGTCCCGCTTCCTGGAGAGCTCCCCCGGGCGCTACGTCCCCATCGAGGACGTCATCGCCGCCCACCTGGAGGAACTGTTCCCGGGCATGGAGGTGCTGGAGCACCACGCCTTCCGGCTGACCCGCAACGAGGACCTCGAGGTCGAGGAGGACGACGCCGAGAACCTGCTCCAGGCCCTGGAGAAGGAGCTCATGCGGCGCCGCTTCGGGCCGCCGGTGCGCCTGGAGGTCGAGGAGTCCATCGACCGCGAGGTGCTGGACCTGCTGGTGCGCGAGCTGAAGATCTCCGAGGCCGAGGTGTACCCGCTGCCGGGCCCGCTCGACCTCACGGGCCTCTTCCGCATCGCCGGCCTCGACCGGCCCGAGCTGAAGTACCGCAAGTTCATCGCCGGCGTGCACCGCGACCTCGCCGAGGTGGAGTCGGCGTCCGCGCCCGACATCTTCGCCGCGCTGCGCAGCCGGGACGTCCTGCTGCACCACCCCTACGACTCCTTCTCCACCTCCGTGCAGGCGTTCCTGGAGCAGGCGGCCAACGACCCGGACGTCCTCGCCATCAAGCAGACCCTGTACCGCACCTCCGGCGACTCCCCCATAGTCGACGCGCTCATCGACGCCGCCGAGGCCGGCAAGCAGGTCCTGGTGCTGGTCGAGATCAAGGCCCGGTTCGACGAGCACGCCAACATCAAGTGGGCGCGCAAGCTGGAGGAGGCCGGCTGCCACGTCGTCTACGGCCTGGTCGGCCTCAAGACGCACTGCAAGCTGTCCCTGGTGGTCCGCCAGGAAGGCGACACCCTGCGGCGCTACAGCCACGTCGGCACCGGCAACTACCACCCGAAGACGGCCCGCCTCTACGAGGACCTGGGCCTGCTGACGGCGGACCCGCAGGTCGGCGCCGACCTCTCGGACCTCTTCAACCGGCTGTCCGGGTACTCGCGCCGGGAGACCTACCGCCGTCTCCTGGTCGCCCCCAAGTCCCTGCGTGACGGCCTGATCTCGCGGATCAACAAGGAGGCCCAGCACCACCGTGCGGGGCGCCCCGCCTTCATCCGCATCAAGGTCAACTCGATGGTCGACGAGGCCGTCGTCGACGCGCTCTACCGGGCGTCGCAGGCGGGCGTGCCGGTGGACATCTGGGTGCGCGGGATCTGCGCGATCCGCCCCGGCGTCGCGGGCCTGTCGGAGAACATCCGGGTCCGCTCCGTCCTCGGCCGCTTCCTCGAGCACTCCCGGGTCTTCGCCTTCGGCAACGGCGGCGAGCCCGAGGTGTGGATCGGCAGCGCCGACATGATGCACCGCAACCTCGACCGCCGTATCGAGGCCCTGGTCAGGGTCACCGACCCGGCCCACCGGGCGGCCCTGAACCGGCTGCTGGAGACGGGCATGTCCGACACCACTTCCTCCTGGCACCTCGGGCCGGACGGCGACTGGGTCCGGCACGCCACCGACGCGGACGGCGCGCCCCTGCGGAACATCCAGGAGATGCTCATAGACGCCCGGAGGCGCCGGCGTGGCACAGCAACACCTTGACCCGACGGACCCCACGGCCGGGCCCGCCCCCACAGGTGACGCCCTCGCGGGCTATCTGCGGGCCCAGGCCACGGAGTTCCTCCGCGCACTGCGCCAGCACCGGGAGACCGGCGCCGCGGCCCAGGGCGGCACGGAGGATCCCGTCGACGCGGCGCGCGCCCTGCGCCGCTCGGTCCGCCGCATCAGCGGCAGCCTGCACACCTTCCGCCCCCTGCTGGAGGCCGACTGGTCCGAGAGCCTGCGCCCCGAACTGGCGTGGCTGTCGGGGACGTTGTCGATGGAGCACGCCTACGCCGGCCGCCTGGAGCGGCTGCTGCTGGCGCTGCACCGGCTGTCGGGGGCCGCGGCCTTCCCGGCCCAGGCGGCGACCGCGGTGGCCGGCGGTCGCACCGCCGGGACGCAGCAGCTCCCGGTGAACGCGTCGCGGACGGCCGCCGGTCCCCCCGCGGAGACACCCGCGCCGGACCGCGGCAACCTGACCGTCGGCGCGGCCAAGGCGGGCGCCCTGCTCGAACGCCAGCTGACACTGGCCCGGACCCGGGCGCACTCCACCGCCCTCCAGGCCCTGGGCTCGGGCCGCTTCCACGCCGTCGCCGACCAGGTCGCCGTCCTGGCCAGCGAGGTCCCGCTCACCGCGACCGCGCCCACCACCGACCTGCGCCCCCTGGCCGCGGCCGCCGAGGAGCGGCTGACCGACGCCGTGGCCGCGCTGCCGCTCGTCACCGCGGGCAGCCCCTACAACGCCGAGGCCCTGATCCACGGCCTCTCCCCGGACCCGTCGCCGCACCCCCAGGACGCCCCCTGGCACCAGGTCCGGCTGCTGCTGCGCCTGCACCGCTACGCCCGCGAGGCGCTGTACGGCACGGACGGCCCCGTCGACGTCCGCCTGCTGACCGCGGGCCAGGCCCTGGACCGCCACCGCGACGCCTCCGAGGCGGCCGCCGCCGCGGCCGCGGCCGCCCGCACCCCGCGCATCGCGCCGGCCACCGCCTACGCGCTCGGGGTGCTGCACGCGGACCAGCGGCACGAGGTGGAGGCGGCCCGCTTCGCCTTCCAGCAGTGCTGGCAGAAGCAGGCGGTGAGCACGTCCTGAGGTGTCAACCCCGTCGAAGGAGGCGGTGAGCCGGTGACTCAGACCAACGACACCCTCGTCCAGGCGGCCGGCTGCGTCCTGTGGCGCCGTTCCCCGGTCGGCGGAGAGCTGGAGATCTGCCTCGTCCACCGGCCGAAGTACGACGACTGGTCGCACCCCAAGGGCAAGTTGAAGCGCGGCGAGGACCCGGTCGCGGGCGCGCTGCGCGAGGTCGCGGAGGAGACGGGGTACACCGCCCGGCCCGGGGCCGAGCTGGCCTCCGTGCGCTACATGGTCAACGGCCGCCCCAAACAGGTGCGTTACTGGGCGGCCGAGGCGACCGGCGGCCACTTCACGCCGAACGACGAGGTGGACCGCATCCTGTGGCTCTCCCCCGCCGCGGCCCGCGGCCGCCTGACACAGTTCCGCGACCGCGCCCTCATCGACGAACTGCAGCCTCTCTAGTACCGCATGGAGGTCATGTGCCCCTCGGCGTCCGTGCGGGCCTGGCTGCGGGCCCGGCGCGCGGGGCCCCGCCACCCGCAACTGCACCGTGCGAAACAGAACCGGCCCTGTTCGACCGTCGTCGTGCGATGTTCCGGCTGCGCCACGGTGACAACGTTACCGAGCCCGCGTAAAGCCTTGGTATGCGCGTGACGGCCCCTCCGACCCGTCGTTAAGCGGAACGAGCCCGTGACGGACGTACCGGCTGGGGGAGACAGGCCATGACGGAGCTGCAGCACAGGGGGACGATCGTCGCGGCCGGGCTGATGGCCTGTGTGTGCCTGGGTGCGGGCGGCTGCGCCGGCACCGGCTCCGCCGCCGAGGACCCGGCCGCCGCCGACCCCGTGGGGATCCTGCGCCACGCCGCCGGCGCCCTGGTGGACGCGGGCACGTCGAAGGCCGGCACGTCGATGGAGATGGCCACCGGCCACACCCGGGTCACCATCCGCGGCACGGGCGACTACGACTACCGCCGGCAGGTCGGCAGGCTGCGGGTGCAGCTGCCGCAGACCCCGGCCGGCACCGCCGAGCACCGGCCGATCACCGAACTCCTCGCCCCCGGCGCCCTGTTCATGAAGAACCGGGGCGCGGGCGTACCGGCCGACAAGTGGGTACGGGTCGACACGGCCACCCTCTCCGACGGCAACCTGGTGACCGGCGGGGCCACCGACCCCTACGCCGCGGCGGAGTTGCTGCTCGGCACGCGCACGGCGACGTATCTCGGCCGTACCGAGTTCGCGGGTGTCGAGGTGCGGCACTACCGCGGCACCGCCGACCTCGCCGCGGCGGCGAAGAGGGCCTCACACGGCGTCCGCGCCTCGCTCGCCGCGGCGGCGAAAGGGTTCGCCACGGCCGAGGTGCCGTTCGACGTCTACCTCGACGACCAGGGCCGCATCCGCAAGATCCGGCACCGGTTCAGCTTCGTCAACGGACGGCGGAAGAGCACGGTCGCGGTCGCCTCGACAACCCTGCTGTACGGCTTCGGGACCCCCGTGCACGTACGGTTGCCGGCGTCGAAGGACATCTACGCGGGGAAGATCGCCGAGTAGCGGACCGTGCGCGAGAATGACCGGCCGGCGTCAAGAACTAGCCCTTCCGTGCCATGCGCGGTGCGTAGGCCGATCCCTACTCTAGGAAGTCGGTAACGGCAGAGATGAGGTGATGCACGTGGCTCCGGTCGGCGGTACGGCAGTTCAGGACCACGTCGCCCTCGCCGAGATCGAGCTGTGCGGAGAGCTGATCATCGCGGCCTCTGCCGCGCAGGAGCGGCTCAGCCTGGAGAGCATCGACGCGGTGCTGAAGGTGGCCGAAGAGCGTGCCCGCGCGCGAGACGCGGCCGACACGCACGGCACGGACGGCACGGGCGCCTGACCCCGTACCCCGGGACGCGGCCGCGGGACCCCGGCACCGGCCCCGCTCAGGTGCGCAGCAGCCGCGCGATCGCCGTCGTGGCCTCCTCGACCTTCGCGTCGATCTCGTCGCCGCCGCGCCGGGCCGCGTCGGCGACGCAGTGCCGCAGGTGTTCCTCCAGCAGCTGCAGCGCGAAGGACTGCAGGGCCTTGGTGGAGGCGGACACCTGGGTGAGTATGTCGATGCAGTAGGTGTCCTCGTCCACCATCCGCTGCAGGCCCCGGATCTGGCCCTCGATCCGGCGCAGGCGCTTGAGGTGTTCCTCCTTCTGCTTGTGGTACCCGTATGTCACGTTTTGCGTGGTTTCGTCGGAGGGCGCCGTCGCGCCGGCCTCGGTGGTCGTCATCGCGTCCTCCTGCAAGACGTACGGACATATACCCCAGGTGGGTATATCGTACCGAACTTTCCCGGGTATGGGGCCCTTGGCCGGCAGCGGATCCGAGACCTCCCACCGCCCCCGTGCCGATCGCCCCGGCCGATGGGCGACACTGGGGGACGGCACATTAGCCGTGGCCGGATGTTGCGCCTAGCATCAGCCTGACCGAAACCGAAGCACCTAGAGGACCCCACGTGCGCTTTCGTCTGACCCCCAGGGAGACGAGCTTCTACGACATGTTCGCCGCGTCCGCGGACAACATCGTCACCGGCTCGAAGCTCCTGATGGAACTGCTCGGGGCGGACACATCTGCCCGGGCCGAGATCGCAGAGCGTATGCGGGCCGCGGAACACGCAGGCGACGACGCCACGCATGCGATCTTCCACCAGCTGAACTCCTCGTTCATCACGCCGTTCGACCGCGAGGACATCTACGCCCTCGCATCGTCCCTGGACGACATCATGGACTTCATGGAGGAGGCCGTCGACCTGGTCGTCCTCTACAACGTCGAGGAACTCCCCAAGGGCGTCGAGCAGCAGATCGAGGTCCTGGCCCGGGCGGCCGAGCTCACGGCCGAGGCCATGCCGAACCTGCGGACGATGGACAACCTCACCGAGTACTGGATCGAGGTCAACCGGCTCGAGAACCAGGCCGACCAGATACACCGCAAGCTGCTCGCGCACCTCTTCAACGGCAAGTACGACGCGATCGAGGTGCTGAAGCTCAAGCAGATCGTGGACGTGCTGGAAGAGGCCGCCGACGCTTTCGAGCACGTGGCGAACACGGTGGAGACCATCGCCGTCAAGGAGTCCTGAGGCGTCGATGGACACCTTCGCTCTCATCGTGACCATCGCGGTCGCGCTCTTCTTCACGTACACCAACGGCTTCCACGACTCGGCGAACGCGATCGCCACCTCCGTGTCGACGCGTGCGCTCACCCCGCGGGCCGCGCTGGCGATGGCCGCCGTGATGAACCTCGCGGGTGCCTTCCTGGGCTCCGGGGTCGCCAAGACCGTCAGCGAGGGCCTGATCTCGACGCCGGAGGGCTCGAAGGGGATGGCCATCCTCTTCGCCGCGCTCGTGGGCGCGATCACCTGGAACCTGATCACCTGGTACTTCGGTCTGCCGTCCTCCTCCTCGCACGCCCTGTTCGGCGGTCTGGTGGGCGCGGCGCTCGCGGGCAGCACGACGGTGCACTGGAACGGCGTGCTGGACAAGGTCGTCATCCCGATGATCCTGTCCCCGGTCGTCGGCCTGATCATCGGCTATCTGGTGATGCTGGCGATCATGTGGATCTTCCGCCGGTCCAACCCGCACAAGACCAAGCGCGGCTTCCGCATGGCGCAGACGGTCTCGGCGGCGGGCATGGCGCTCGGTCACGGCCTCCAGGACGCCCAGAAGACGATGGGTGTCGTGGTGATGGCGCTGGTGATCTCCGGCCACGAGACCTTCGGCGACCCGATCCCCGTGTGGGTGAAGCTGGTCGCCGCCGTGATGATGTCGCTGGGAACCTACGCCGGCGGCTGGCGGATCATGCGCACGATGGGCCGCAAGATCATCGAACTGGACCCGCCGCAGGGCTTCGCCGCGGAGGCCACCGGCGCGTCGATCATGTTCGCCACGGCGTACCTGTTCCGGGCCCCGATCTCCACCACCCACGTCATCACCTCGGCCATCATGGGCGTGGGCGCGACCAAGCGCCTCAACGCCGTCCGCTGGGGCGTGGCCAAGAACATCGTCCTGGGCTGGTTCATCACGATGCCGGCCGCCGCGCTGGTGGCCGCGGGGGCGTTCGGGCTGGTGGACCTGGCGTTCCTGTAGGACGCCCGCCGGAGATCTCCGCGCCCCCGCAGCCGACGACGCGGGCCCGCCCCGGGAGCCGGGGCGGGCCCTTTCGTCCTCACGGTGGCACCGCCATGCAGCACCGCGAGGGGTCCTGCCGGCCTAGCCGAAGCGGCCGGAGATGTAGTCCTCCGTCGCCTGGACCGACGGGTTGGAGAAGATCCGCTCCGTCTCGTCGATCTCGATGAGCCTGCCGGGCTGCCCGACGGCGGAGAGGTTGAAGAACGCCGTACGGTCCGACACCCGCGCCGCCTGCTGCATGTTGTGCGTCACGATGACGATCGTGAAGCGCTCCTTCAGCTCACCGATCAGGTCCTCGATCGCGAGGGTGGAGATCGGGTCGAGGGCGGAGCACGGCTCGTCCATGAGCAGCACCTTCGGCTCGACCGCGATCGCCCGCGCGATGCACAGACGCTGCTGCTGGCCGCCGGACAGACCCGCGCCGGGCTTGTTCAGGCGGTCCTTGACCTCGTTCCAGAGGTTGGCGCCCCTGAGCGACTTCTCGACGATGTCGCCGAGCTCGCCCTTCTTGTAGTCGCCGTTCAGACGCAGGCCCGCGGCCACGTTGTCGAAGATCGACATGGTGGGGAAGGGGTTCGGGCGCTGGAAGACCATGCCGATCTCCCGGCGCACGGACACCGGGTCGACCCCGGAGCCGTACAGGTCCTGGTCGTCCAGGAGCACCTTGCCCTCGACCCGGCCGCCCGGGGTGACCTCGTGCATGCGGTTGAGGGTGCGCAGGAACGTCGACTTGCCGCAGCCGGAGGGGCCGATGAAGGCCGTCACCGTGCGGGGCTCCACGGTCATCGAGATGTCCTCGATCGCCTTGTGGGAGCTGTAGTAGGCGGTCAGTCCGCTGACATCGATTCGCTTGGCCATGATTACGTCACTTCCAGATTCTTCGGTCGCCGATGGGCCCCGCCCCGCGGAGCCGGGAATTGTCGCCTCAGCGACCGGTCTTCGGGGCCTTCCAGCGGGCGATGGCCCGGGCCACCAGGTTCAGGATCATCACGAACGCGATCAGCACGAGCGCGGCCGACCAGGCACGGTCGTACGCCTGCGGCGTTCCGCTGACGTACTGCTCGTAGATGTAGTACGGCAGCGACGACTGCGGACCGTTGAACGGGTCGTTGTTGATCAGCTGGTTGCCGAAGACGAGCAGCAGCACCGGGGCGGTCTCACCGGCGATGCGGGCCACGGCCAGCATGATGCCGGTCATGATGCCGCCGATGGCGGTGGGCAGGACCACCTTCAGGATGGTGCGCCACTTGGGCACGCCGAGCGCCAGGGACGCCTCGCGCAACTCGTTCGGCACCAGCTTCAGCATCTCCTCGGTCGACCGGACGACGACCGGGATCATCAGGATGACCAGGGCGAGCGAGCCGGCGAAGCCCGAGTAGTGGAAGCCGAGGGTGAGGATCCAGAAGGACAGGATGAACAGACCGGAGACGATCGACGGAATGCCCGTCATGACGTCGACGAAGAAGGTGACGGCCAGGGCCAGCTTGCCGCGCCCGTACTCGACGAGGTAGACGGCGGTCAGCACGCCGATCGGCACGGCGATCAGGGAGGCCAGGCCCACCTGCTCCAGCGTGCCGATGATCGCGTGGTAGACACCGCCCCCGTCGTCGGTGGCGAGCACCCCCGCCATCGAGTGGGTGAGGAAGTTCCCGTCGAGGGCCTTGACGCCGCGCACGATGGTCTCCTCGACCAGCGAGTACAGCGGTACGACGGCGACCACGAAGGAGGCCCAGACCAGACTGGTGGCCACCCGGTCCTTGGCCTGCCGGCGGTCCTCCACCACGGAGGTGATCACGTAGGTGCCGGCGATGAAGAGGATCAGGGCGATCAGGCCCCACTGGATCCTGCTGGACAGCCCGGCCCCGGCCCCGATCAGCACCCCGAGGGCGATCGCACCCGCGGCGATGGCGGCCGGGGCCCACCGGGGCATCCTGCGGTGCGAGAGGGCCGACCCGGGAACGCGCGGGTCCGTGGCCGGACGCTTGGTGATGGTCTCGCTCATGCGTTGGCCCCCGAGTACTCCTTGCGGCGGGCGATGATCACCCGGGCCGCGCCGTTCACCACGAGGGTGATCACGAACAGCACGAGACCGGAGGCGATCAGGGCGTTGAGGCCGAGCTGGGTGGCCTCTCCGTAGTGGGAGGCGATGTTCGCGGCGAAGGTGCCGCCGCCCGGGTCGAGCAGGTGCAGGCTCAGCACGTCCGAGGAGGAGAGGACGGTGGCCACGGCCATGGTCTCGCCGAGCGCGCGGCCCAGGCCGAGCATGGAGGCGCTGATGATGCCGGAGCGTGCGAAGGGCAGGACCGACATGCGGATGACCTCCCACCGGGTGGCGCCCAGGGCCAGCGCGGCCTCCTCGTGCGCCGCCGGGACCTGGCGGAAGACCTCACGGCTGACGTTGGTGATGATCGGCAGGATCATGATCGCCAGCAGGATGCCCACCGTGAACAGGTTGCGGGGCGCGGTGCCGGGGTTGGTCTGGTCGAAGATGACGGTCCAGCCGAAGTAGTGGTCCAGCCACGCCGTCGTCCCTTCCATGTGCGGCACCAGGAAGAGCGCGCCCCACAGGCCGTAGACGATGCTGGGGACGGCGGCGAGCAGGTCGACGAGGTAGGCGAGCGGACCGGCCAGCCGGCGCGGCGCGTAGTGCGTGATGAAGAGGGCGATGCCGATCGCGATCGGAACCGCCAGGACCATCGCGACGATCGAGCTGACGACCGTGCCGTAGAGCAGGACCGCGATGCCGAAGACCGCCGGGGTGGCGTTGGCGTTCCACTCGAACGTCGTGAGGAAGTTGCCGTGGTCCTTGGAGATGGCGCTCACGGCTCGGGTGGTGAGGAAGACCGCGATGGCGGCCATGATCACGAGCAGCAGGATGCCGGATCCCCGGGAGAGGCCGGCGAAGACGCGGTCACCGGGGCGGCTGACGGTCCGTGCGCTCGTGCCCGCGTCGGGCGCGGGCGCTTCTTGCTGTACGGGTATTCCCATGGATTTCTCCGGTCTGGGTGGGGGGATCTCACCCCCGGCGGCGGTGCACCGGATGGGGGACGGTCATGGGTCCGGTCCCGCGGTCGGTGGACCGCGGGACCAGTCTCAAGCCGTCGTGCTGTTCATCGGGATCAGGCTGTTCTCCGTGAGCCGGGCCCTTCGGAGCGGACCGGCCTCCTCTTCGTGGATCAGGCGAGGGAGTCGATCGCCGAGCGGACCTTGGTGGCGATCTCGGCCGGCAGCGGGGCGTAGCCCTGGTCCTTCAGCGTCGCCTGGCCGTCCTCGCTGGCGATGTAGCCCAGGAACGCCTTGGTGGCGGGCAGCGTGGCGGGCTTGTTGCCCTTCTGGCAGGCGATCTCGTAGGTCACCAGGACGATCGGCCAGGCGCCGTCCTCCTTGGTGGCGTAGTCGAGCTGGAGGGAGAGGTCACCGTTGGTGCCGACGATCTTGCCGGCGGAGATCGCCTTCGAGGCGGTGTCCGTGGTCAGCTCGACCGGGGCGGAGGCACCGGTGTCGAGCTTGGCCGTCTGGAGCTTGTTGGCGGTGGCGTACGACATCTCGTCGTAGCCGATGGCGCCCTGGGTCTGCTTGACGCCGGCCGCGACACCGGAGGAACCCTTGGCGGACTGACCGCCCTTGGCCTGCCAGGACTTGCCGCCGCTGTACTTCCAGTCGGCCGGGGCGGCCGCCTTCAGGTACTTGGTGAAGTTGTCCGTGGTGCCCGAGTCCTCGGTGCGGTGGAAGGCCTGGATCGACGTGCTGGGCAGCTTGGCGTTCGGGTTGAGCTTCTGGATCGCCTTGTCGTTCCACTTCGTGATCTGGCCGTTGAAGATCTTGGCCGTGGTCGAGGCGTCCAGGACGAGGCCGTCCACACCGGGCAGGTTGTAGATGAGGGCGATCGGCCCGCCGACCATGGGGAGGTCGATGGCCTGGCTGTTGCTGCAGACCTTCTTGGACTGCGCCATCTCCTCCGGCTTCAGGGCGGAGTCGGAACCGGCGAACGAGGTGCTGCCCTGCAGGAACTCCTGGATGCCCGCACCGGAGCCGACACCCTTGTAGTTGACCTGGACACCGGAGCAGGCCGCCATGAAGTTCTTGGACCAGGTGGCCATGGCGTTCTGCTGCGCGGTGGAACCGGAGGCCAGCAGCTGGCCCTTGGCGTCCGCACACTTGATGGCGCTGGCGTTCGCCGACGACGAGGCGCTGCTGCTGCCGCCACTGTTGTCGTTCGAGCCGCACGCCGTGAGGACCAGGGCGCTCGACGCGGCGATGGCACCGAGGGCGATGGCCCGCCGATTCATGCGCTGAAGCTTCACTTGAAAGAGTTCCTTCCAGGAGCCGCCGTCCTGAATCCGGCGGCGTGCGGAGTCGAAAACCAGGGCGATGCGGGGAACGACTCCTTCGGGGCGATCCGCATCGCGTAAGGCCGAAATTAGGCAGATCAGGTGAAGCCGCCGATGGCCGCAAATGAACGCGAGGTGAACCCCTGCAGACGTTGTGGTTAGGTCACGGAATGCTTACGGGGAGAGCACACCCTGGTTCCGGTCCACGGTGACAGAGCGGTGACACTACCTCCTGGAACCCATGAGGCCGGCGGGCCGTCTCGTTCCCCGAGAGCCATCGGGAGGCACCACATGCAACGGCGTACGTTCATGGCCGGCGGCGCGGCCGCCCTCGCCGCGGTCGCGACAGCCTGCAGGGGCGGGGCAGCCGACGCGACCAGCGATTCGTCGTCCTCCTCATCGTCCTCCGGTACGTCCCTCCGGGCCACCGGAACCGCGGCCGCCCCGGCGGACTGGACCGCTCTCGGGCGCGACCTGGACGGCAGCCTGGTGCGCCCGGGCGAGCGCGACTGGGCCGCGGCCCACCAGCTCTACAACACCCGCTTCGACGGCCTGAAGCCGGCGGCCGTGGCCTACGCCGCCCACACCGACGACATCCGCACGGCCCTCGCCTACGCCCGCGCCCGCCACATCGAGGTCGCGATACGCAACGGCGGCCACTCCTACGCGGGCTGGTCCTCCGGCGACGGCAAGCTGATCCTCGACGTCTCCCGGCTGAAGCAGATCCGGGTGAGCGGCGGGCAGGCCGTCGTCGGCGCCGGCGCCAAGCTGATCGACGTCTACCGCGGACTGGCCGCGAAGGGCGTGACCATACCCGCCGGCTCCTGCCCCACCGTCGGCGTCTCCGGCCTGGTCCTGGGCGGCGGCCACGGCGTGGTCTCCCGGGCCTACGGCCTGACCTGCGACAGCCTCACGCAGGCGACGCTGATCACGGCCGAAGGCAAGGAGCTGGTCGCGAACGCCACCGAGAACAAGGACCTGTTCTGGGCCCTGCGCGGCGCGGGCAACGGCAACTTCGGCGTCGTGACCGAACTGCGCTTCCGCACCCACCCGGCCCCGCAGGCGGTGACCGGCTATCTCACCTGGCCCTGGCCGAAGGCGGCCGCGGTGATCAGGGCCTGGCAGGAGTGGGGCCCGGCCCTGCCCGACGAGATCTGGTCCGCCCTGCACCTGGCGAACGCGGCGGGAGGCACCCCGACCGTCTCCGTCGCCTGCTTCTCCATCGGCGGCTACGCAGAGCTGAAGAACGCGGTGGACCGCCTGGCCGACAGGGCCGGCGCGAACGCGAGCAGCGTCTCACTGCGCCGCCGCGGCTACGAGGAGGCGATGGAGATCTACGCCGGCTGCTCCTCCTTCTCCTCCCCCGCGCAGTGCCACCTCCCCGGCCCCACCCCGGGCCGTTCCCCGCAGGGCGCGCTGGGCAGGGAGACGTACGCGGCCCGCTCCGACTTCTTCGACCGCTCGATCTCGGCCGCCGGGATACAGGCGCTGCTGCGGCAGATGGCGTCGGTGCGGGGCGGCTCCGGCAGCATCGCCCTGACGGCCCTCGGCGGCGCGGTCAACCGCGTCTCCCCCACGGCCACGGCCTTCGTGCACCGCCGCTCCCGCATGCTGGCGCAGTACATCGCGTCCTGGCGCGCGGGCACCTCGGGCACCACCGCCCGGTCCTGGCTGACCTCGGCCCACGACGCGATGAGGCCGTACGCCTCCGGGGCGGCGTACCAGAACTACACCGACCCCACGCTGACGAACTGGCGCGAGGCGTACTACGGCGACGCGGCGGCGCGCCTCACGGCCGTCAAGAAGCGCTACGACCCGGACCGCTTCTTCACCCACCCGCAGGGGCTGTAGGGCGGCCCGTCCGCCGCCGGGCCCGGCGGGCCTCAGGCCGCCAGGTCCCGTTCCTCCGGCTCCGTCGCCTCGGTCCTCGCGCCGCCCGGGATCACCGCGTCCCGTCCCGCGGCCGAGCGCGGCGAGCGGGACCGCACCAGCCACCCGCCCCAGGCCGACCGCTCCACCGCGGCCATCAGCGGCGTCAGCAGGGCCGTCGCGACCGGCGAGAGCAGCAGCGCGACGGCTGTGCCGAGCGCGAACCCGCCCACCACGTCGGTCGGGTAGTGCACGCCCATGTAGACGCGGGAGAACCCTTCGAGCAGCGCCAGCCCGATGCCGACGAGCCCGAACTTCCGGTGCGCGACGAAGAGTCCGACCCCCAGCGCCATGGTGATGGTCGCGTGGTCGCTCACGAACGAGTAGTCGGTCTTGCCGGAGACCAGGACGTCGATCCCCTGGTGGGTGCGGAAGGGCCGGGGCCGTTCGACGAAGCCCCGTATCGGCACGTTCACCAGCACCGCGAGCGCGGCGGCCAGCGGTGCCCACACCAGCGCGGCCACGGACGAGGCGGCGTCCCGTCCGCCCCGGCGCCGCAGGGACCACCAGCACCAGACCACGAGCAGCACCATGGCGGCCAGCAGGCCGTACTCCCCGACGTAGCCCATGACCCGGTCGAACCAGTGCGGCGCGTCCTTGGCGAGGCCGTTGATGTCGTAGAGCAGGTCGACGTCGGGGTTCGACCCGGATTCGGCGAGTCCAGCCATGGTGCTGCGGCCCCTTCGTCGTCTGCTGCCGGGCGCGCTCGCACACGCCTACGTGAACAGGAACGCACGGTCCCGCTTAGTACGTTCCACAGTCCACCGAATGATCACGCAGACGTTATCGAAGAGAGACTCATCAGTGCAGCTCAGGGGGTGGGTTCACGCTCAGCTCACACCGTCGTGGGCAATGCTTTCGCGCCATCTTCGGTGACCCTCGTGGCCCCGAAGTAGTCACCGGTGTCGATCGGGTCGAACCGGATCACGGCACCGGTCCGCGGCGCGTCGATCATGTATCCGCCGCCGACGTAGATGCCCACGTGGTGGATGGCCCGGGAGTCGGCCGGGTCCGTGGAGAAGAACACCAGGTCGCCGGGGAGCAGTTCGTCCCGCTTGGGGTGCGGCCCCGCGTTGTACTGGTCGTTGGCGACCCGCGGCAGCGTGATCCCGACACTCTCGTACGCGGCCTTGGTCAGCCCCGAGCAGTCGAAACGCCCGTTGTCGGCGGCCGTACCGTTCCCGCCCCACAGATAGGGCGTGCCGAGCTTCTTCTGCGCGTAGGCGATGGCTCCCGCCGCCTGCTTGGAGGGATCGACCCGGGTGACGGGCGCGGCGAAGCTCTTCTCCAGCGTCGTGATCGTCTTGACGTAGTTCCGCGTCTCCGCGTACGGCGGCACGCCCCCGTACTTGATCACCGCGTACGACCCCGCGTTGTACGAGGCCAGCATGTTTTCGGTCAGGTTCCCGGGTACGTCCTTCACGTACGAGGCGAGCTGGCAGTCGTACGACGCGGCGGACGGGATCGCGTCCTGCGGGTCCCAGACGTTGCGGACGCCGTCGCCGTTGCCGTCGATGCCGTGGGTGGCCCAGGTGCCCGGGATGAACTGCGCTATCCCCTCCGCGGCCGCCGCGCTCCTGGCCCTCGGGTTGAACCCGCTCTCCTGGTAGAGCTGGGCGGCGAGCAGCGCGGGGTTCAGGGCAGGGCAGAGGTTGCCCCACTTCTGCACGATGGGCGAGTACGCGGCGGGCACGGCTCCCTTGGCCAGGGCCTTCGCCCCCGCACCCACGCCGTTGACCAGGTTCCCGGCGACGACGTACACCCCGACGACGAGCAGCGCCACGAAGGACATGGACGAGCCGACGGCCACGGCCGTCACGATCCACGCCTTACGCACCGTCAACCGCCCCTCACCGTCCGGGAGTCCGTTCGCCCACGTCAGTGTAGGGGTGCCTCCTGTGTTGTGGGGTGATCACTCACCGGGAGAAAACCGCACGTGGCGGCGGTCTGCCCACCGCGGAACCCGCCCGCGGGAACCCGTGCGCCCCGCAAGACGGTTACGCGCCAAACGGGCACCACTATGCGCCTTCAGCCGGCTCGGGCCGGCCGGAACCGGGCGAGCCGCACCGTCCCCGGGTCCCGCCGGATCACGGGTCGGCGGCCGCGTCCCGGTACAGCTCGGCGGCCCCGGCCCCGAGCACCACGCTGTACGAGACGTCGTCCGTGGCCCCGCCCTGCTCGTGCCCGCCCAGGATCCCGACGACCTGGCGGTCGCCGTTGACCCAGGGGCTGCCGCTGGTCCCGCCCGAGAGCCCCGGGCACTCGATCCGCTGCTGCGTGCGGCTGTGCGCGGTCGGCTTGTTGGTGCAGCTGACCGGGACCTCGCCGGAGTTGGGATACCCGGTGATGGTGACGGCGGTCGCCCCGGTCGCCATGCCGGCCACGAACCGGTTCGCGCCGACGACGTCCTCGACGCCCTTGCCGCCCTGGTCCTCCAGGACGGCGAAGGCGACGTCGCTGTCCTCGTCCTGGTCCTGGGTCCACGCGTCGGGCAGGAAGGAACGGTGGACGGTCCACACCCCGTAGGGCGCCCGCCCGTCCCGGTAGCCCGGCACGAACACGAGGTCCGCGTCCCCGCCCAGGCAGTGGGCGGCGGTGACGATGAGATTGCGGTGCGGGCTGTGCACGACGGAGGCGGTGCAGAAGTGTCCCCCGGCGAGCGAGGATCTCCGTCCGGCGTCGAAGAGCGCCCCCACTCTGGCGCTCTGGCGCCCCACGGCCGCGACAGCGGTCACGCCGAAGGGTCCTGGACCGTCGTCGGCGTTCGCGAGCGAGGACGAGGTGACGGCCGAGACGAGGATCAGGGCCACCGCGTACACGGAACCACTGATACGGCTGTTGATGCGTGAGGTGCGCTTCATCGCCACCCACTGTGGCCGACGAAGGTGAGAAAAGAGTCCGCCCTTCACTGAGATCTCTCCGTGAACGGTCCCTTCTGCCGCTCGGGACCACGCGGAGAGCGGCCGTACACCGGGAACCCGTCCGTGAGGATCTCGACGCCCAACGGGTCCGGCAGCCGCACGGACTCCCCGAACTTGCCCGGCACCACCTCCTGGTAGGCGCCGTTGTCCGGACGGGTGTGCAGGGACCAGGTGCCCTTGCGGGGGTCGACGACGAGGAGGACGGGGACGCGGGCGACGGCGTACCAGTCGGCCTTGTCGCGGATCTCGCGGGACTTCTCGGACTGGGAGATGACCTCGACGGCGAGCGCGGTGTCCTCCGGGTCGGCGAGCCAGTCGTCGTCCTCCTCCCACTCGGTGGGCAGGACGACCAGATCCGGCGTGACGTAGTCATCGGGATCGTCCGGCAGAGCGATCGACGACACCTCGTACATGTCCAGCCCTTCCGGCAGGACGCCGTCCTCCAGCTGTCGCCGCAGCCGCCTCACCACGCCCGCGTGCTTGCCGCCCGGGGTCGGGGACATCACGAGCTTTCCTCCCATGATCTGCGCCCGCAGACCCGTCGCAGCCTCGATCTCCTCGGCGACCTCACGCAGGTTCCCGGAACGGGGACGGGGACGCGGTTCGGGCAGGCCGCCCGGTGACACGGACATGGCTCGCCGCCTCCGTCCCTCCGCCTCTTCGGCGCGATCGGCTGCGCGAGCGGGGGCTTCGGGAGGTCCGGCGTCCCGCTCGACGTCGATTCCACCGTACTGTGCGGTCGCCGCCCCCGCCTCCGCGTCCCGCTCCCCGCAGCGGCGACCACCCCTCCTGACCTGCGCCTCACCCTTCACCGCAACCCCCTTTCCTCACTCTCCGTGCCCACAAAATCACTGTAGGGCCCCCCACTGACACTCGGCCCACAGCAGCTTCCCGCCCTTGGACGCCCCGAGCTCCCGCAGCGCGGAGGCGCCCACGGCGTCGGCGCAGGCGCGCACGAGCCGCAGCCCCCGGCCGCCCTCGGCGTCGTCCGGCGGGCCCACGGCGGGCTCCCCCCGGAAGCCCGGCGGAACACGCGGATCCGTGTCCCACACGGCGACCCGGAGCCGGCCCGACTCCATCGGACGAAGGCGGAGGGCGTAAGGCCCGGCCGTGTGGAGCTGGGCGTTGGCGAGCAGCTCCGCGGCGACCAGCTCGGCGGTCGGCACCAGTTCGGCGAGCCCGTGGGCACCGAGGACGGCACGCAGGGTCGCCCGCGCGACACCCGGTGCGCGCGGATCGTGCGGCAGTTGGAGGGCGTACGCCCAGGGCGGGGATACGGTGGACATGGAAGTCTCCGATCACGGCGGGGAGTTGGGAACGTGCGTACGGTTGCCCAGTGACCGCGTCGCTCCGTCGAGCGGGGCACTTCTGGGCGGGGGCCCAGTTGTAAGGTAGCGGCATCCGTAAAACACATTTCACGGATGCTCCAAAATGCGTTTTACTCCACCCGTTCGGGTGACGATCACCAGCGAGGAGAAGGACCAGCCCGTGAGAACGAATCCGACGGGTCGCCAACTCCGCCTGGGCGCTGAGCTGCGCAAACTCCGGGAGCGCGCGGGCCTGACGGCCACCGAGGCGGGTCAACTCCTGGGCGGTAAACAGGCTTTGATCAGCAACATCGAGGCCGGCCGGGCAGGGGTGAGCGCCGAACGGGTGCGCACACTGGCCAGGCACTACGACTGCTCGGACAAGCCCCTCGTCGAAGCCATCGTCGGGATGATCGGCGACCGTAAGCGGGGATGGTGGGAGCAGTATCGCGAGCTGCTGCCCAGCCAACTTCTCGACCTCGCCGAACTGGAGCACCACGCTCAGGAAGTACGCGACGCCACCACCGCCCGCATCCCCGGCCTGCTCCAGACGCGCGAGTACGCCCTGGAGATCTTCCGTCAGGCGGTCACCGAGCTCTCACCTCCCGAGATCGAGCACCGCCTCTCGTTCCGCATGAAGCGACAGGCGGTCCTCTACGGAGAGAACCCCACCCCTTATGAGGCCATCGTCCACGAGGCAGCCCTGCGCATGAAGGTCGGCGGCCCCACGGTGGCGCGCGAGCAGTTGCAGTATCTGCTCGACATGAGCGAGCGCGAGCACATCACCCTGCGCACCATCACGTTCGATGTCGGCGCCTACCCAGGCTCGGGACAGTCGATCTACTACGCCCGGGGGCCGGTACCCCAGCTGGACACGGTGCACCTCGACCAGTCCCACGGCATCGCGTTCCTCGACGCGGAGGCGCAGCTGCACAAGTACCGCACACTGATCGATCGCATCGAAGCAGTCGCCCTCTCCCCTGGAAAGACCCGGGACCTCATCCACCACGTGATGCGAGAGCTGTGAAGGGAAACCCATGAACCTGCGCTGGCAGAAGTCGTCCTACTGCTCCGAAGGCAACTCCTGCGTCCACGTCGCCGCCACCCCCGAGGCGATCCACATAACCGAGTCCGGCGACCCCACCGGCGCCGTACTCACCACCGACCCGGCCGCCTTCACCGCCCTCCTCGCCCAGCTCAAGGACGAGCCCCCGGCCCTCTCCCCCACCGTCGAGGTCGCCTACGGCGAGAACGGCACCGTCCGCCTGCGCGGCACCACCGCCCCCCACGCGGTCGTCACCACGGACCGCCCGAAATGGAACGCCTTCGTGCTCGGCGTCCGGGCGGGAGAATTCGACCACTTCGGAGCCTGACCTCACCCGCCGCTGACTCTCCGTCACCGAGGGGGCGCCGCCCTCGAGTCGCGGCCCCGTCCGCCGTACCGGGATATTCTTCCTCCATCACCCGCGGCACAGGGGCCCGACCACTCACTCTGCCAGACCGTCAGGAACGAATCGGGTCGTAGTGGTGGTTAACGACGGAACCACACCCGAGGTTCCGCCCCAGGCCTCATTGCCCGGCGTGACCTGCCGTGATACACAGAGTTACCTGAATACTATTCGTACGAAACCCGCCGAGCAATGACGCCAAGTCGACATACGACGGCAGATTTGTCGGCGACAATGAGCCTGACCTCTGCGCCCCCGCAGAGGGACTGCGGAACTACCCACCAGGGGCGGTGACTTACATGCTCTTTGCGGCCGACAAGGGAGACATCAACACCATCATCGGCGGGATCGCTCCGGACTGGGGCCCCTTCGGCAGCCTGGGCAACGAGGCCAAGGTGATGATCGAGGTCGTGATGGCGGTCGCGATCCTGCTGTGCCTCGGCATCGCCGTCTGGGGCGCCGCGAAGCAGCGCATCGGCGCGACGGCGCTGCGCGACACCTTCAGCGCGGAACAGGGCAAGGGCCTCATCATCGCCGGCCTCACGGGCGTCTTCATCATCGGCTCCCTGGGCACGCTCTTCACCATCGTGTACGGCATGGCCGTCTAGCGCCCGCCCACGGCAGCCGTCCTGCACTCCTCTCCGGGCCCGCCCGGTCCCCTCAACCCCCACCCGCCCGTCGTGCCCACCGGCAGAGGTTGCGTTTCCCTGATGTCGAGTCACCACACCGCGCCCACGCGGCAAGCAGCACGGCTACCGTCGTATGTTGACGAGGTGGAGAGGGCGTACGCGGTATGAGTCTCGGAGACGAGGGGCAGACCCGGACCAGGCTGCCCGAAGGCGGCGGCGAGATGTACGGCGGCGTGCGTCGCGGTGGCCGCTCGTCGTCGCGGAGCCTGATCACCGTGGTCGGCGTGGTGGTCCTGCTGATCGCGGCGATCGCCTTCGCGAACCGTGGAGGAGGCGATTCCTCTTCCTCCGCAGGATCCGGCGACCGGCCGAAGACCGCGGCGACGGCGGCGAGCGGGGCGGAGGCGGTGCGCTCGAGGACGGGCGGCATCCCCTCCGGCTTCAGCCACGACCAGCAGGGCGCGCAGAGCGCCGCCGCGAACTACGCGGTGGCGCTGAGCTCGGCCGACATGTTCAGCAAGGTCAGGCGGGACGCCATCCTGCAGACCATCATCGCCCCGTCCCGGGTGACCGGCTTCGAGTCGGCGCTGGACAAGGCCTACACGCCCGAGTTCAACAAGGCCGTGGGGCTGAACGAGGACGGCTCCACGCCGTCGGGCTACACCTTCGTCTCCCGCACCACTCCGATCGGCACCAAGGTCACCGCGGCCTCCGACAACGAGGCGACCGTGGAGGTCTGGTGCAGCGGACTGCTCGGCCTCGCGGGCGAGAAGTCCACGAACCCGGTCACCAACAGCTGGTTCACCGACACCCTCCACCTGCAGTGGACCGGCGGGGACTGGAAGATCGTGACGCAGTCCCAGAAGTCGGGCCCGGCCCCCGTCCCGGGTGACGACAAGGCATCCAGCGCCGACGAGATGGCCAAGGCCGTCGAGGAGTACGGAGGCTTCACCTATGCCCGGTAAGCACCGCGTACTCACGGTCGCGTCCGCCCTCACGGCGTTGCAGACGACGGCCGTGCTCCTGGCCACCCGGGCCTTCGCGGACCCGTCGCCCACACCGTCCCCGACCGGCAGCGAGGACCCCTGCCGCCTGATCGGGGGCGCGGCCCGGTCGCTGTGCGAGAGCGACCACAACAGCAAGAAGAACGGCGGGTCGATCAACGACCCCACCTCGACCCTCGACCCGCTCTCCTCCCTCGCGAAGGGCTGCGCCGACGCCGCGTCCTGGACCATCGACAAGCTCAGCGGCGCCGTGAAGGACACGGCGAACGTCGACTTCACCAACGCCAAGTTCCTCCAGCAGTACGCGGTCGTCTTCGCCGCCTCCACGATCCTCACCCTCCTGCTGTGGCTGCTCGCCGTGGCCAAGCGCGCCGTCCGGGGCGTCCCCCTCACGACGGCCATCTCGGAGGCGATCGGCTTCCTCTGGCTGACGGTCCTCGCCTCGGCCTTCACCCCGCTGATCCTCTACACCGTCGTATCGGCGACCGACGGCATCACCGAGGTCCTCGCCAAGACCACCGGCGACCAGACGGACACCTTCTTCGGCACGTTCTCCGGCGCCCTGAACAAGGGCAGCGACATCGGCGGCGGCCCCATCATGCTGATCGTCGTCTCCCTGGTCAGCATCCTCGCCGCGGGCGTCCTGTGGCTGGAGCTCGTCATCCGCGCCGCGCTGCTGTACGTCGGCGCCCTCCTCGGCACCGTCGTCTACGCCGGCCTGGTCGACAAGAACCTCTGGAGCCACGTCCGCCGCTGGGCGGGCATCATGATCGCCGTGATCCTGGTGAAACCGGTCATCGTGATCGTGCTCGGCCTCGCGGGCGCCCTGTCCACCGACGGCGGCCCCGACTCCTTCTCCGCCGTCGTCTCCGGCCTCGCGATCATCCTGCTCGCCATCTTCGCCAGCGCGATGATCTACCGCTTCGTCCCCGGCTTCGGCGACGAGATCGCGAACGGCCGCAACAACCGCATCATGCAGGGCGCCGAGGGCAAGGCCGCCGCGGTCATCAGCTCCCCGGCCACCATGGTCGCCCAGGGCATCAAGACCCACAGCGCCCGCGCCAACGACAACGGAGGCGGCGGCCAGTCGTCCTCCGGGGGCGGCGCCCGCCCGGCCAACCCGGCCGGAGCCGGAGTCGCCGCCCACAGCACCCGCACGCCGACCGGCGGTGGCGGCGGACCCGTCCCCTCCGCAGCCCCCGCACCCCGTTCGTCGAGCCCGGTGAACACCCCGCACGCCGGCAGCACCCGCAACAGCAGTACCAACCGCACGGGAGGTGAAGGGCGTTGACGACCGAGTCCCACCTGTCCCATCCGGTCACGCCCCGCCGTACATATCTCATCGGCCGCGCCCGGCCCAACGCGATCGTCGGCCGCAACCGCGAGTCCGGCGAGATCGTACTGATCATCGCGGGCGCGTTCCTCGGCATGATGTGCGGGCTCCTCGTCCCCGTCCTCTCCCTGCGCATCGTGCTGCTGACGGGCTTCCCGCTGCTCGCGCTGGCGGCGGTCTACGTCCCCTACCGGCACCGCACCTTCTACAAGTGGTTCGAGATCAACCGCAGCTACAAGCGCACCCTGAAGCAGGGCACCCAGTACCGCTCCGGGGTCATCGAGGCCGGCACCCGCCTCGACGGCCGCGAGATCGAGATCGGCCCTCCGCCCGGCATCGGCCGCATCACCTGGCTGGCCGCCCCCTTCGGCCCCGACGAGATCGCCGTCCTGCTGCACGCCGACCGCAAGACGGTCACCGCGGCCATCGAGATCGAGGGACCCGGCGTGGGCCTGCGCGACTCCGAGGACCAGGAAGCCCTCGTCGACCGCTTCGGCACCCTGCTCAAGCACGTGGCCAACGGCGACGGCTTCGTCACCCGCCTCCAGATGCTCGCCCGCACCCTGCCCGCCGACCCGGACGCCCACGCCAAGGACGTCGCCGTACGGGGCGACGAGAAGGCCCTGGGATGGCTGCGGGACTCCTACGACCAACTGCAGTCGATGGTCTCGACCAGCAGCGAGCAGCACCGCGCCTACCTCGTCGCCTGCATGCACTTCACCCGCGAACTCGCGGCCGAGGCGCACGCCATGGCGCGGGCGGCCCGCCCGCACGGCGGCCGCAAGGTGGACCGGGACGCGGGCCTCGCGGTCGTCATGGCCCGCGAGCTCACCGACATCTGCTCACGGCTGCAGGAGGCCGACATCCGGGTGCGCCAGCCCCTGGGCCAGGGACGCCTCTCCTCCCTCATCCACTCCATGTACGACCCCGACCACCCGATCGACCACATCCAGGCGATGACCAAGCGCAACGCCTGGCCGGCCGAGCTCGACGCCATGGAGCCGACGTTCCTCCAGGCCAAGACCCGGGAGTCGGCCACCCGCGCGCCCTGGTGCCACGCCACCGCCTGGGTGAAGGAGTGGCCGATGACCCCGGTGGGCGTCAACTTCCTGGCCCCGCTCCTGGTCCACACCCCGGACGTCATCCGAACGGTCGCCGTGACGATGGATCTCGAGCCCACCGAGGTAGCCATCGAACGCATGCTGACCGAGAAGACCAACGACGTGGCGGAAGCCTCCCGCGCCGCCAAGATGAACCGCACCGTCGACCCCCGTGACATCGCCGCCCACAACCGCCTCGACCAGCGCGGCGAGGACCTCGCCAGCGGCGCGGCCGGCGTGAACCTCGTCGGCTACATCACCGTCTCCTCCCGCTCCCCCGAGGCCCTGGCCCGCGACAAGCGGACCATCCGCGCCTCGGCCGGAAAGTCGTACCTGAAGCTGGAGTGGTGCGACCGCGAACACCATCGCGCGTTCGTGAACACCCTCCCGTTCGCCACCGGCATCCGAAGGTAGGGACCACAAGCATGCGGGATCCGCTGTCCGTCCTCACCGACGCCTTCACGTCCTTCCTCTTCGGGAAGGTCGAGACGACCCGCCTGCCGGTGCGCACCTCCACGGGCCAGGCCCAGGCGGTCTACCTCCCGACCGCAGCCCCCGGCCTCGGCGACTCGGGCGTCATCATCGGCCGCGAGGTCTACTCCGGGAAGGGCTACATCTACGACCCCTTCCAGCTCTACGGCCAGCAGCTCCCGGCCCCGCACTGGCTGGTCCTCGGCGAGTCCGGCAACGGCAAGTCGGCGCTGGAGAAGACCTACGTCCTGCGCCAGCTGCGCTTCCGCGACCGCCAGGTCGTCGTCCTGGACGCCCAGGGCGAGGACGGCGTCGGCGAATGGAACCTCATCGCGCAGGAGCTGGGGATAACTCCCATCCGGCTGGACCCGACCGCGGCCCTGGACATGGGGATCCGCCTCAACCCCCTCGACCCGGCGATCACCACGACCGGCCAGCTCGCCCTGCTGCGGACCATCATCGAGGTGGCGATGGGCCACGGCCTCGACGAGCGCTCCGGCTTCGCGCTGAAGGTCGCGCACGCCTACGTCAACGAGACGATCGTCGAACGCCAGCCGGTCCTCACCGACATCGTCGAGCAGCTACGGCACCCCGAGCCGGAGTCCGCCGAGGCGATGAACGTCGCCATAGACGACGTACGGGCCTGGGGCCTGGACGTGGCACTGGTACTGGACCGCCTGGTCGACGGCGACCTCAGGGGCATGTTCGACGGCCCCACGACGGTCGGCATCGACCTCGACGCGCCCCTCATCGTGTTCGACCTGTCCCACATCGACCGCAACTCCATCGCCATGCCGATCCTGATGGCGATCGTCGGCGTGTGGCTGGAGCACACCTGGATCCGCCCCGACCGCAAGAAACGCATCTTCCTGGTCGAGGAGGCCTGGCACATCATCAACAGCCCCTTCGTGGCGCAGCTGTTCCAGCGTCTGCTGAAGTTCGGCCGGCGGCTGGGCCTGTCCTTCGTCGCGGTCGTCCACCACCTGTCCGACGTGGTGGACGGGGCCGCGGCCAAGGAGGCGGCCGCGATCCTGAAGATGGCCTCGACACGGACGATCTACGCCCAGAAGGCGGACGAGGCACGGGCGACGGGACGGGTCCTGGGCCTGCCCAGATGGGCCGTGGAGATCATCCCCACGCTCACCCCCGGCATCGCGGTCTGGGACGTCAACGGCAACGTCCAGGTCGTCAAACACCTGATCACCGAGACGGAACGCCCGCTGGTCTTCACCGACCGCGCGATGACCGAGTCGTCCAGCGACCTCGCCGACGAGGCCCTGCACGCCGCCGAGCTGGAGGCGGAGGAGCGCGCGGCCGCCTTCGTGGAGCAGCACCTGAGCGACTACGAGGGCCCGTCCGAGTCGACGGTGGCGTAGGGGGAGGCAGGACGTGGTGAGACCGGACGACCGGAGACGGGCAGGCCGGGACGGCCAGGGCGGCATCCCGGACGGCCTGCTGATCGGCATACTCGCCTTCCTCCTCGGCATGACCGTGCTGGTGTGGTCGGCCACCGGCTTCGCCGGCTGGTTCGCCAAGGGGGGCTGGCCGGACGGCGTCACCTTCACCCGCACCCCCGTCGCCATGCGCCACCTCATCGGCGAACCGCACGACATCCCCGGCGCCTGGCCCGGCACACCGAAGACCCAGCTCTCCGGATACGGCCTCTTCTGGGGCCTGTTCATCGGTCAGCTGATGGTGCTGGTCGTCCTGACGGTGTTCGTGATGGGGACGTTCGCCCGCTGGCGCGCGGTCCGGCACCAGCGGCGCGTCGCACGGCCGGCCGCGCAGCCCGCGACGGCGGACCCGGCGCCGGCCGAACAACCGGCCGAGCCGGCGGCCGGCCCCACCATCCCCGAGCCGCTGCCGGCGCACCACGAGGTGCCGACGCCGAGGACGGCACCGCCGGACCCCGAACCGCCGCCGCCCGCCACGCCCCTCTTCGGCGGCGAGCCCCTCACAGCCGGCCAGGAACGCCTCGTGCTGGCCCCGAGGGAGAACCGCCGGGCGACCGCGACCCAGGCCGTACGCGACGCGGAGGGCCCGGCCCTCGTCATCACCTCGAACCCGGCGGTCTGGTCCGACACGAAGGACGCCCGCTCGAAACTGGGTCCCGTCCTCCTCTACGACCCCGCCCACCTCTGCGACACACCGGCCCGCCTGCACTGGTCCCCCACCGCCGGCTGCGAGGACAAGCAGACGGCCACCGCCAGGTCCGCCGCGCTGCTCACCGCGATCCGCCCGACGGCCAAGCTCGACCAGGCACTGGCGGCCACCGCCGAGACGCTCCTGCGCTGCTACCTGCACGCCGCGGCCGTCGACGGCCGCACCACCCGCCACGTCCACCGCTGGGCCCAGGGCTCCCAGGTCCAGGACGCGGTCCGCATCCTCCGTACGAACCCGAAGGCGGCTCCCGGCTGCGCCGGCGAACTCGAGGCCGCGCTCACCGCGCACCCCGAACGTCGCGACATGGCCCAGGAGTTGACCGGCAGAGCACTGTCCTCCCTCTTCACGGTGAACATCCGCGAGTCCTGCACTCCAAACCGAACAGATGCCCTCGCCTTGGATTCCTTCGTCCATGAAGGGGGCACGCTTTATGTGGTGGGGGAATCCATCGAGGACCCCAGGACGAACCCGGGTGCGATGCCCCTCCTGACGGCCCTCGTCGCAAGCGTGGTCGAGCGCGGCCGGCACATGGCCGAACGGTCATCCTCCGGTCGCCTCGACCCACCACTCACGCTCGTGCTCGACGACGTGGCCGCCGTGGCTCCGCTTCCCCAGCTGCCGGAGCTGCTGGCCACCGGAACGGAACGGGGCCTGCCGACCCTGGCCCTGCTCCGCTCCCGGGAACAGGGCCGCTCCCGCTGGCCGCACGACGAACTCCCGGTCTAGCGGGCCCGTTCCCCGGCCCGTCAGCCGGCGTCACGCTCGACGGCGAACTCCAGCTCGGACTCCGCGGAGTGCTGGCCCAGCGGCACGATCACCCCGGTCGGCTCGAACCCGACCTTCCTATACAGCCGCTGGGCCCGTCCGTTGTTCTCGTGCACGATGAGCCGCACCCGCTCCGCACCGCGCGACCACGCCCACTCCAGCCCGGCGTCGAAGAGCACCTCGGTGAGTCCGATGCCCCGGCACTCGGGCCTGACGAAGACACCCACGACATGCCCCTGCGTCCGCTCCACGGGAAACCCCGCCCAGTCGGTCGTGCCGGCGTCCTCGATGAGCACGGTCAAGGTCCCGACCCACTCACCGTCGGGTCCCTCGGCGATGATCTGCTGCGCCCCGGACGCCCCTTCGGCGGCACCGACGGCCCGCTCCTGCCAGAAGGAGTCCGGCCGCGCCAGCGCCTCGTCGTACGTCTCCAGAAAAGCCAGATGCGCTACGGGGTCCTGCAGCGCGGCAAGCCGCAGGGCCTTCGCCGCGGGCCACTCGTCGGCGTGTATGGAACGGACCTTGTAGTTCATGCCCGCAACGGTAGCGGAACGCAGAAAACCCCCGTACCGATTATTGGTACGGGGGTTTTCTCAAAGATTGTTCGGCGGCGTCCTACTCTCCCACAGGGTCCCCCCTGCAGTACCATCGGCGCTGTAAGGCTTAGCTTCCGGGTTCGGAATGTAACCGGGCGTTTCCCTCACGCTATAACCACCGAAACACTATGAAGTTACAACCGGACACCACACGGTCGTTGCCTCAGAACAAACACAGTGGACGCGAGCAACTGAGGACAAGCCCTCGGCCTATTAGTACCGGTCACCTCCACCAGTCACCTGGCTTCCAGATCCGGCCTATCAACCCAGTCGTCTACTGGGAGCCTTACCCTCTTATAGAGGTGGGAGTCCTCATCTCGAAGCAGGCTTCCCGCTTAGATGCTTTCAGCGGTTATCCCTCCCGAACGTAGCCAACCAGCCATGCCCTTGGCAGAACAACTGGCACACCAGAGGTTCGTCCGTCCCGGTCCTCTCGTACTAGGGACAGCCCTTCTCAAGACTCCTACGCGCACAGCGGATAGGGACCGAACTGTCTCACGACGTTCTAAACCCAGCTCGCGTACCGCTTTAATGGGCGAACAGCCCAACCCTTGGGACCGACTCCAGCCCCAGGATGCGACGAGCCGACATCGAGGTGCCAAACCATCCCGTCGATATGGACTCTTGGGGAAGATCAGCCTGTTATCCCCGGGGTACCTTTTATCCGTTGAGCGACGGCGCTTCCACAAGCCACCGCCGGATCACTAGTCCCGACTTTCGTCCCTGCTCGACCCGTCGGTCTCACAGTCAAGCTCCCTTGTGCACTTACACTCAACACCTGATTGCCAACCAGGCTGAGGGAACCTTTGGGCGCCTCCGTTACCCTTTAGGAGGCAACCGCCCCAGTTAAACTACCCATCAGACACTGTCCCTGATCCGGATCACGGACCCAGGTTAGACATCCAGCACGACCAGACTGGTATTTCAACGACGACTCCACACGAACTGGCGTCCGCGTCTCAAAGTCTCCCAGCTATCCTACACAAGCCGAACCGAACACCAATATCAAACTGTAGTAAAGGTCCCGGGGTCTTTCCGTCCTGCTGCGCGAAACGAGCATCTTTACTCGTAGTGCAATTTCACCGGGCCTATGGTTGAGACAGTCGAGAAGTCGTTACGCCATTCGTGCAGGTCGGAACTTACCCGACAAGGAATTTCGCTACCTTAGGATGGTTATAGTTACCACCGCCGTTTACTGGCGCTTAAGTTCTCAGCTTCGCCCGACCGAAATCGGACTAACCGGTCCCCTTAACGTTCCAGCACCGGGCAGGCGTCAGTCCGTATACATCGCCTTACGGCTTCGCACGGACCTGTGTTTTTAGTAAACAGTCGCTTCTCGCTGGTCTCTGCGGCCACCCCCAGCTCGGAGTGCAAGACTCGTCACCAGGTGTGGCCCCCCTTCTCCCGAAGTTACGGGGGCATTTTGCCGAGTTCCTTAACCATAGTTCACCCGAACGCCTCGGTATTCTCTACCAGACCACCTGAGTCGGTTTAGGGTACGGGCCGCCATGAAACTCGCTAGAGGCTTTTCTCGACAGCATAGGATCATCCACTTCACCACAATCGGCTCGGCATCAGGTCTCAGCCGTATGCAAGGCGGATTTACCTACCTTGCGGCCTACACCCTTACCCCGGGACAACCACCGCCCGGGCTGGACTACCTTCCTGCGTCACCCCATCACTCACCTACTAACCGCTTGGTCCGGCGGCTCCACCACTCCCCTTCGCCCGAAGGCTCCGGGGCGGCTTCACGGCCTTAGCATCACGATGCTCGATGTTTGACGCTTCACAGCGGGTACCGGAATATCAACCGGTTATCCATCGACTACGCCTGTCGGCCTCGCCTTAGGTCCCGACTTACCCTGGGCAGATCAGCTTGACCCAGGAACCCTTAGTCAATCGGCGCACACGTTTCTCACGTGTGAATCGCTACTCATGCCTGCATTCTCACTCGTGAACCGTCCACAACTACCTTCCGGTGCTGCTTCACCCGGCACACGACGCTCCCCTACCCATCACAGCGGGCGTTGACCCTCATGCTGCAATGACACGACTTCGGCGGTACGCTTGAGCCCCGCTACATTGTCGGCGCGGAATCACTAGACCAGTGAGCTATTACGCACTCTTTCAAGGGTGGCTGCTTCTAAGCCAACCTCCTGGTTGTCTCTGCGACTCCACATCCTTTCCCACTTAGCGTACGCTTAGGGGCCTTAGTCGATGCTCTGGGCTGTTTCCCTCTCGACCATGGAGCTTATCCCCCACAGTCTCACTGCCGCGCTCTCACTTACCGGCATTCGGAGTTTGGCTAAGGTCAGTAACCCGGTAGGGCCCATCGCCTATCCAGTGCTCTACCTCCGGCAAGAAACACACGACGCTGCACCTAAATGCATTTCGGGGAGAACCAGCTATCACGGAGTTTGATTGGCCTTTCACCCCTAACCACAGGTCATCCCCCAGGTTTTCAACCCTGGTGGGTTCGGTCCTCCACGACCTCTTACAGCCGCTTCAACCTGCCCATGGCTAGATCACTCCGCTTCGGGTCTTGAGCATGCTACTAAAACGCCCTCTTCGGACTCGCTTTCGCTACGGCTACCCCACCCGGGTTAACCTCGCAACACACC